>NZ_KB851211.1 GCF_000368265.1 Acinetobacter brisouisimilis
GAAAGAAAAAAGCTAGAGAGAAAGAACTCCTTATAGAAAAAGATGTTGAAGTAGAATAGCATCTATTTAACATAATGGTCGTTATACGAAATGCATTCGTTAGAAACCATTTAAAGTGTCTGTATTCTCACCAATAAAAATGTCTGCTTTTAGAATACGTGCTTTTGCGATTTGTTTAGCGGACGGTTTGGTATGTTGATGCCTATGCAGATAAACTTAACCGCTTGCTTACTGAAGAAACTGTTCCTGATGATCAGCTAGATCTCGCAGATATTCCTGAAATTACCGACTGGAGTAACGTTGTACACCAAAATCAATTTTATCATCCAGTGAAGCAGCAAACGTCTATTCATTTAGATGCCGATTAAAGCACAAGGTAAATGTTATCAAACACAGAGAATGAAACCCTTCGATACAATGCTGAAAGAATTAAAGAATCATCAATAAAAATGGGAGCTTATAGCTCCCATTTTACTTTCAATAGATGATCTTACTGACGAATTAATTTAATGTACAGTAACTGTGATACTACCAGTATTCACAGCACCAAGTGCTGAAGTGTTGATACCATCAATATGATTACTCAATCCTACTGTATTTACAGAAGCATTAACTGCACCAGAATTGTAAGCTATATTCGCTGCACTGTAATTACTTAAAGTTTCAGAGAATTGATTATAATAGCTACTATTAACTGCTGCACTGAGAGAACTGTCGAAATCTGATGCATGGTATCCTCCCCAGAAAGAAGCCGATGTATGTGATATATCTTCTGTAGCAGCCAGACTTCCAGCGAATGTACCAGAATGAATGGCATTCATACTACCTTGTTCTAGGCTGATGTTACCTGTATTTGCAGCACCAACTGCTGAAGTTGTTACCGCAATAGTGTTGCCAACATTATCAAGGTAATTAAAGCCACCAGCGGTGTTAACACTAGCATTAACCATGTTTGTATTGACTGCAAGATTAAGCGCAGTACCATTACTAGCATGCTGTGATAATGAACTAAGGGTTGCTGGTCCAAAGAAACCACCAATAGTATGTAACCTTACGTCAGCAGCTTGAGCAGTTGTCATGGCTGCGCCTAGAATGCTGACAGATAAAGCGATTGTTTTGATAGTATTTTTCATAGTTTTATTCCCTTTTTCTACTTTCGAAGCACTCCTCGCTAAGCACCTCTTTTTATAATGGGAGCGAGCCCATTTTTTACATATCTTTTAATCACGCTGAGTTGCTGACCAATAATTTTCGACAACTGCTGGATTAGCACTTCCCAATAGAGGAGGAGCCTTCTCCTTTTCTTTTTCTTCATTCATTTTGCTCGAAGAAGGTAAGACCGGTTTCATGCTAATAACTGGAATAAGATCCTTTTTGCTCATTTCTGGAGACTCTTCAGGATCTTTAATCAGATTGGATTCTTTGTTCTTAATCGGCTGTGTATCTTTGCTTGGTGAGTTAATAGATTTATTTTTCTCATTGGACGAATTTATTTTCTCTGAAGGTGATAATGTAACTGGATTGCTTGAAACCACAGATTTTTGCTGTTGGGTCTCTTTATATTTATAAAGAGCAACAGAACTTGGCGTTAAATTTAATTGACCAAATTCAGGTGGTATCGTAGCGCGGCAGCTTTCAAATGTTGATGGTGGAACGACTTGACTGAGTAATTCAAAAGTAGCCAGATTCAACATTTGACGCAAAGCGAAATTTGTCGCCTCACGTTCTCCTTTTCCGATCTGAATATTTAATAAAGTTCGACCAGCAAATCTGCCTGCATTTATGCCGTAATCCTGTGCAACAATTTGTTTTTGTAGCGAAACATTCGCAACGACTTTACTGGTACGTGCATCTGTGAGAGATAAATCTAAACCAACTATAATTCGAGTTTGACTGTAATTGGGACCAACACCACCAATCTGCATGTCAAAACCACCGCCAGGAATAAAATCCAAACTGTTAATGCTACCTGTCACATAATAATTAGAAGCCTGAATTTGCCGTGGGTCACGAATCCCCCATTTAGCTTCGCTTTCAATAATGCGAGGATCACGCCGATTCAATAAATTGACGCCAGCCTGAAACAGTGCAGATTGCACCATATCTCCAGCACCTTGTGTCACCATTTTTCCAGTGCCACCATCGGTAATTACATCCTTGCCTGTTTGATCTAAAATTGCTCCAACAGAAAAGTTGACATCATTGCGTACTCGCCCTTTCATGCAGGATAAGGCCATATCAAAAGGCGTAAAAATATCGGTGATAGCTGGCCCTTGCACAAGGGTAACAGGCTTCTTGTTTGAAACAGCCATGCCAGTACATCCTGTTAGAACATAGCTTAAACAGATCGTGATACTCACAGATTTATTTAACGGGAAATTTAGCATACTGGTACTCCCGGCTGTGCGCTTAAGTTAATGCATTTCTGATTATTTTGAAATGTATTCGAATTTATAGGTTGAACTGTATTCGAATCTATAGATCCTTTATTAAGTGATGTATTTGAAATATTTATACCGCGGTTATTTGAACCGTTTACATTTAACGTATTGGTAGAAGAATCTAGTGTTCCAATAGAGGTTGTATTTGTAGTTGTACTATTTAATGTCCCTATAGTCGTTGTGCTGTTTAGTGTGGTCTGTCCTAACCCAGAATAATAATCTGAATTCCTAAGCTCAATTAAGTTTGCTTGGTATAAATTCTGACTAGAAGTATTACTTGATGCTGCCCAGCGTGAACTCCATTCATCTGATGCGGCATAAGAGTTAGTCAGAAAACATAAACAAAACAAACTGACATTGATTACCGATATTTTCATAATCATTACCGTCCTTTTAATCTAAGAGTATTTTTTTAATCCAATTTTTATTCACCGCTATATTTAGATTTTATTAAAAATATTATTTCACACACAAAAAATAAATAAACAACTAAATTAAATAAATAAATCCTTCTTATTTTAAATAAAAATAAATCATTGATTATTAAAAATAATTTAAATGTAATAAATTGTTTTCTTGAAATTGACTTATTTTTAAGAAATTTAATTATTAATCAAAATAAATAAATTAACACTTAAATTAAAATAATATTTTTACTAAAAAATTTTATTTTATTAAAATCATAAATATCTGTTTTATAGGTGTTTAAAATATGAAAACCATAATTTTATATTTAAAATATATTTTATAATTCATATTATTTATCAGTATATTTATACATTAATAGATCTTTTTAATAACTCAGAAAACGTTCATTTTTACTGATGAATATGTATAAAAACGTAAGCACTGATGAAGCGAAAGACAATGTGAGAAATATTTAAAACCGCAGAAAATGGTTTTAAAGGTGAGGTGTAGCAACCTTAGTATCTATGAAATGATACAAACTTTTTTGGCG
>NZ_KB851212.1:0-34726 GCF_000368265.1 Acinetobacter brisouisimilis
AGTTGAACAATTTATTTCAGACTCAATTTTACCAATCTGTTAATGAGTTAATGTGTCCTCGTCGGATCACACTAATACCGTGATACTTAAATCACAGAAGTTAATAAAATTAAAACCCTTAGGTTTTTCTCTTACTAAATTCTGTAATCTTTAGCTCGAATTCTAATCTTCAGAATTCGTGGTGGAGACTAACGGAGTCGAACCGTTGACCTCCTGCGTGCAAAGCAGGCGCTCTACCAACTAAGCTAAGTCCCCAGCTTATCATTTCGATTTGTATATCTAAGTTTCTGTAACCTTGATCTCTCAATCTCAGTTGTAGACTTGGTGGGTCTGACAAGACTTGAACTTGTGACCCCACGCTTATCAAGCGTGTGCTCTAACCAACTGAGCTACAGACCCATTCGATATACCAGAAGAACAACTTGTTGTGGATTCTTACCAATCAATCCGTCTTTTCGTTAAGGAGGTGATCCAGCCGCAGGTTCCCCTACGGCTACCTTGTTACGACTTCACCCCAGTCATCGGCCACACCGTGGTAACCGCCCTCATTGCTGTTAGGCTAGCTACTTCTGGTGCAACAAACTCCCATGGTGTGACGGGCGGTGTGTACAAGGCCCGGGAACGTATTCACCGCGGCATTCTGATCCGCGATTACTAGCGATTCCGACTTCATGGAGTCGAGTTGCAGACTCCAATCCGGACTACGATCGGCTTTTTGAGATTAGCATCCTATCGCTAGGTAGCAACCCTTTGTACCGACCATTGTAGCACGTGTGTAGCCCTGGCCGTAAGGGCCATGATGACTTGACGTCGTCCCCGCCTTCCTCCAGTTTGTCACTGGCAGTATCCTTAAAGTTCCCGACATTACTCGCTGGCAAATAAGGAAAAGGGTTGCGCTCGTTGCGGGACTTAACCCAACATCTCACGACACGAGCTGACGACAGCCATGCAGCACCTGTATCTAAGTTCCCGAAGGCACCAATCCATCTCTGGAAAGTTCTTAGTATGTCAAGGCCAGGTAAGGTTCTTCGCGTTGCATCGAATTAAACCACATGCTCCACCGCTTGTGCGGGCCCCCGTCAATTCATTTGAGTTTTAGTCTTGCGACCGTACTCCCCAGGCGGTCTACTTATCGCGTTAGCTGCGCCACTAAGGTCTCAAAGACCCCAACGGCTAGTAGACATCGTTTACGGCATGGACTACCAGGGTATCTAATCCTGTTTGCTCCCCATGCTTTCGTACCTCAGCGTCAGTATTAGGCCAGATGGCTGCCTTCGCCATCGGTATTCCTCCAGATCTCTACGCATTTCACCGCTACACCTGGAATTCTACCATCCTCTCCCATACTCTAGCTAACCAGTATCGAATGCAATTCCCAAGTTAAGCTCGGGGATTTCACATTTGACTTAATTAGCCGCCTACGCACGCTTTACGCCCAGTAAATCCGATTAACGCTTGCACCCTCTGTATTACCGCGGCTGCTGGCACAGAGTTAGCCGGTGCTTATTCTGCGAGTAACGTCCACTTACTTTGGGTATTAACCAAAGAAGCCTCCTCCTCGCTTAAAGTGCTTTACAACCAAAAGGCCTTCTTCACACACGCGGCATGGCTGGATCAGGGTTCCCCCCATTGTCCAATATTCCCCACTGCTGCCTCCCGTAGGAGTCTGGGCCGTGTCTCAGTCCCAGTGTGGCGGATCATCCTCTCAGACCCGCTACAGATCGTCGCCTTGGTAGGCCTTTACCCCACCAACTAGCTAATCCGACTTAGGCTCATCTATTAGCGCAAGGTCTAATGATCCCCTGCTTTCTCCCGTAGGACGTATGCGGTATTAGCGTTCCTTTCGAAACGTTGTCCCCCACTAATAGGCAGATTCCTAAGCATTACTCACCCGTCCGCCGCTAAATCCAGGAGCAAGCTCCCTTCATCCGCTCGACTTGCATGTGTTAAGCCTGCCGCCAGCGTTCAATCTGAGCCATGATCAAACTCTTCAGTTTAAAATCATTGCACTTTACTAAAAGTGCTAAATCTGGCTCATTAATCTTACTGACTAAAAATTCGCTCAAATAAACTTCGAGAAATTTCTACCAATTCAATCAATGAAATATATATTCGACTGATCAACCAGTAAAAATCCACACAAGTTGTTCTTCCAATTCTCTTAATGATCTTCTCGATGATTCGTCATCATCAAGCTAGGTCGGCTATGTTACTCTATTTTATGATAAAGTCAACAGGTAATTTCGATATTTTTAAAACTCATTCAATCAACCTAAAATCTAACTTATCAAGCTAAATCCTTGTTAATCAACAAGTTTTTATCTGCATCACCGCCGATGGATACGCATTATAGACCATAACCATTCTAACGCAACCCCCTTTCTCAATATTTATCTCCACCTGTCTCTTTTTTATACTCAATTAAATTTAAGTTATTGTTATCTATAATTTTTATTTGCGCACTAAAAATTATCTATTTTAGCGCACAGATTAAATTAGCGTTTTACAGCTACTTTTTCACGCTCACGGCTACGCACAAGCTTTTCAACTTTTTCACGAGCACGCTGACGTTTTAAAGGTGAAAGATAGTCTACAAATAATTTGCCATCGAGATGATCCATTTCATGCTGGATACAAACCGCAAGTAAGCCATCAGCTTCTATTTCAATTTTTTCACCATCAAGGTTTAACGCTTCTATTTTGACGCGTGACGGACGTTCAACTTTATCGTATATTTGAGGAACTGACAGGCAGCCCTCTTCATAAGGTTGTATTTCTTCAGTTAATGGTGTGACTTTAGGATTAATAAAGACTAAAGGCTGATCTTTATCTTCAGATAAATCCATGACGATCAACTGAATATGACGGTCAACTTGAGTTGCTGCTAAACCTATGCCAGGAGCATGATACATCGTTTCAAACATATCTGCGGCAAGCTGACGAATTTCATCAGTAACTTCTTCAACAGGTTGTGCAATGGTACGCAGACGTGGGTCTGGGAAATTTAAAATGGGTAATAAGGCCATATGCCCTCCTCACAAATACCATTTATTTAACGGCCCTATGAAAAGCATGCTTCATAGAAAAATGTTAAGTAAGTTGGTTATTATAACGCAATTACAAATATCCATTTAGGAATTATGATAATGAAAAAGGTTTTACAGGGGACTGCCTTGGGGTTTAAAAAACATGTTCTTGCAGTTGCTTTGGGTCTAGGTTTGGGTCTCGGCAGTATTTCGATGGTCCATGCCGCATCACCTAATGTTGCACCTCTAACTTTAAAAACCAGCGCACCACACGTTTACGTTGTACGTAAAGGCGATACGCTTTGGGATATTGCAGGTAAATTTCTCAAAAAACCTTGGCGCTGGCCTGAAATTTGGGCACATAACCGTCATGTGAAAAACCCGCACTGGATCTATCCGGGTGACCGTTTGTTATTGTGTTCTTTTCATGGCAAACCTTTGGTAGGTAAAGATGAAGGTGATGGTTGTGCAGGGATTATTCGTCGCCATATGGGCAGCATCAACCTAAAACCACAGGTTCGTGTTGAATCTTTAAATGATGCCATTCCTGTGGTTCGTCTCAGCGACATTGACGTCTGGTTATATCGTGCCAATATTGTTGCACCTGAATCACTCACCAATACACCGTATATTGTCGGTGCTGCCGATAACCGCTTGCTGGGTGGTAGTGGGCAAAAGATTTATGCTCGTGGCAATGGTTTAGCAGTCGGTCAGAATTATGGCATCTACCGCCAAACTCAACCTTATCTATTTAAGGATGCTCAGGGTAAAGAATATAACGCGGGGGTTGAGCTTATTCAGGTTGCAAGTGCAGTATCAACTGCAGAAAACAATAATGGCGACCTGACGACTTTAGAAGTGACTAAGAGCTTCAATCAGGAAATCCGTCGTGGTGATTTCGTCTTGCCTGAATACCAAAATGACTTGCCTTCAATTTTCTACCCAACTAGCAAAAATGAAGTGACTGGAAATGGTCAAATTGTTCGGGTGCTTGGTTCAATTGGTCAAGCAGCAAAACGTAGCGTTGTGACCATTGACCGTGGCTTGCTAGATGGCGCGAAAACCGGACAGGTATTTAGTGTTTACCAACAAGGTGAAGTAATTAAAGACGTCAAAACAGGACAACTCGTGACTTTGCCACAAGAAGAAATTGGTACAATCATGATTTTCAAAACATTTGACCATTTAAGTTATGCTTATGTGTTAGAGAGCAGCCTACCGATTAAAGTGGGTGCATCAATCCAAGCACCTTCAATGTCAGACTAAGGGTGTTTTATGCTGAACCAGATCAGCAAGTCTCAACTCGACAGTCTTCGCTTGTGGTATTTGGTTCAGCATTCTTTATCGAGTTACCAGCAACTGATTCACTTCTTTGGAAGTGCGGAACAGGCAACTACGCCTACAAATTTGCAGCAATGGTCAAAACTCAGACTACATAAAAATCATGTTCAACGCGCCGAGCAGTTTCAACAGGCGAGTGAGCAAAAGAATTTCCAGAGCATGCTCGATTGTTTAATACAGCATTGCGATTTTATTTGTCTCGCTGAAGACAGCAATTATCCAACACAGCTACGACCTTATGCAGATAAACCTCCCATTTTGTTTGGGCAAGGTAATCTTTTTAATTTAAGCCAGCCGCAAATTGCAATTGTGGGTAGCCGTAAAGCCAGCCCACATGGCTTACAGATCAGTTATGATTTTGCGTATTATTTGGCAGAAAAAGGCTTTTTTATTACCAGTGGCTTGGCTCAAGGAATTGATCAGGCAGCACATATTGCAGGTATTAAGCATCAAAAAACCATTGCAATCATGGCAACAGGCATTGAACAGACCTATCCTGCTGCCCACGTGCAGCTCCGTCAGCAAATTGTGGCTGAAGGTGGTTGTGTGATTACTGAATTTTTACCCTTTACCAAACCGTTACAGCACAATTTTCCTCGACGCAACCGTATTGTCAGTGGTTTGAGTTTAGGGGTGCTGGTGGCTGAAGCAGCGCTAGAAAGTGGTTCTTTGATTACGGCCAAACTGGCAGCAGAACAAGGCAAACAGATTTTTGCTATTCCTGGGCATATTTATAGTGAATATCATCGGGGGTGCCACCAACTGATTCGCGAAGGCGCAACCTTGGTAGATCACCCTGAACAGATCATTGAAGATTTGGCATTACCAACCCAATGGCAAATTCAACAGCAAGATATTCCCACTGCAACAGCATCGGATATTCCCGAACATTTACAGACCTTATATCAGCAACTCGACTGGGTTGGGCAGGATCTAGATACGCTTGCAAGCAAGTTCACCATGACGATTGATGAACTCACAGCACAACTGATGGAATTGGAACTTTTAGGCTTGTGCTTACAACAGGCAGGGCGTTATAGTCGTTGCCGTGCAGCAACTGCACCCTGCTTTTCTTAATTCTCCATAGAGCGTAAAAACATGATCACCTATTCAGTGGAACATGCCGCCGAGCTTTTGCAGCATGGTCAAGTGTTAGCTTATCCAACTGAAGCCGTTTGGGGTTTAGGTTGTGATCCGATGAATCAGCAAGCATTTCAGAAAATTTTAGCCCTGAAACAGCGCCCAATTGAAAAAGGTGTCATTTTGCTTGCCAGTGATGTTGAACAGGTTGAAGCCTTACTCGCACCACTTGATCAAACTCGTCAACAAGAAATTATCGCGAGCTGGCATAATCGCCAAGCTCATGAGCGTGGCTTGACTTGGCTTCTTCCGAATCAAACAGCGATTCCTGAATGGATTACAGGTCAGCATCCACGGGTTGCGGTTCGGGTCACCAACCATCCCCTCTGTCAGCAACTATGTCGCGCTTTTGGCAGTTTTATTGTATCGACTAGTGCCAACCCCGCAGGTCTGGATCCTGCATGCAATCTAGAGCAGGCTCAAGCCTATTTTGCAGATCAGCTCGATTATCTGGATGGTGAACTTGGGCAAAGCCCTTTACCTAGCCGAATCATTGATGCAGTCACTGGGCAAGTCATTCGTGATTAAGTGTTTTTTTAAATTAAAATAGTTAGGCAAAAAAAAGCTCAGCCAGAAAGTAAGAGGCTGAGCGTATAAAGCTGTGACGTTTGCACATCTATAGGGTTTCAACTAAAAATCATATGATCTTTGTCTGATAACATTACTAATTATGACGAAAACACAGTTATTTGAACAATAGTTTTTATGTCTAAGTTGACTAATTTAGTCAAAATAGGTTTCCTAATAGAATCTTCCAAAGATTAGCCATGCGTTTTATGAAAATAGATCACTGATTCCACTTTCATTTTTAATGAAATTATTGTGCATTTGGTATAAAAAAACGACCAAAATAAATTGATCGTTTTTTATAAGGATTTGTATTTTTTATGGCGGGGTTTAGCTAAATTAGTGATAACGGCGCAGCATTTGCCAGATACAGACCAGAAGCAAAATTGTAAAAAATAGACAAGACCATACAGATAAAGGCTGACCCAAGAATGTCCAGTCAATTTTGGCACACTCACCCGAACCCGTCAGCACTTCAGCAAATACTTCCTTCAAGGGTAAAACATCAATCAGATAATTTAAACCTGGCCCACAACTCGGCACTTGGTCAGGTGGTAAATGCTGTAGCCAAATTTGGCGCGCGGCAACCCCTGCTGACCAGACCATACCCAATCCAGCAAGGAAGGCATACGCGCGCTTTAATTTATCCGAGACTGGATTGTGAATCAGGGCAAGCAATGCGATAAGCCCCATCGCAATCAGCCCAAGACGCTGAAAAATACACAGCGGACATGGCTGTAGACCTTTGACATGTTCGAGATACAGCGCAAATGACATGCCAATAATACTGATCAATACCAATAAGGCATTGACAAGACGATAACTCAAGCGCAAATGCTTTCCCCTTATTCTATTTTAGCGAAAGTTCGCCAGATATTCTTTAAATGTAGGTTGTGATGTCTGTTCAAGCTGTTGTTGCTGCTGCAATGAAGCACCAACCAAATCCTGAAAATAATCCTGTGTATCATCAGACAAGCGATGCTGTTGATAAGCTTGAGTATGCATTTCAGCCAACTGGCTTCCCAAACGCCATGTTCCACCTGCTTGCAGCATGTCATCAATAACCTGTGCTGAAAGCGTGGTTTTGGGATCATCAATTCGCTGTTGCATCACGGTCAAAGCATCAACATAAATCGTGGTCGATTCAATTTGATCCAGCACTGTTGCAACAGGGTGCATCGCATCTAGATGCAACTGTAACCAGTCTGCAATAGCATAGCTTGCAGTTAAAGTTTGAATAGTGGCATTTTCAGCACGCCCACGTTCCACAACTTCTGCTTGATTTTTCTCAATTAACTCCTGCTCTGCAACAGAGATTTCAGGGCTATCTTGTAACAAACAGTACAGTGCCAGACTTTCTAAAAACCCTGCGCTATTGGTCTCGATACCAATCGGGCTATAGGGGTTAACATCGACCGCACGCAGCTCAATATAAGCCACGCCGCGTTTTGCCAAAGCTTCGGATGGTGTTTCATTGCCCTGTGGAACTTGTTTCGGGCGCACCAGACTGTAGTATTCATTTTCAATTTGCAAGATATGATCATTGATCTGAATCGGCTCACCCTGTTCATCATCTAGCCCGAGCTGGCTAAAGGCAGGATAAGGCGTTTTCACCGCAGCCTGTAACCCTTGCAAGTAGCCTTGTAAATTGTTGTAGTGAATACCCAATTGTTTTTGTGCCGAATTCTGATAACCATGTCGTCCCATACGCAACGCTGTTGCATATGGCAAATGCAAGGTACCGCCCACCAATGGTTGTAGTTTATGTTCACGCCCAATCAAAAAGGTCTTACAGACTGTGGGGCTTGCCCCAAGCAGATACATCACCATCGGTGTCAGGCGAATAAAATTACGAATCAAGCCAAAGTAACGATGGCTACGATAATCTTGCAGGCTTAAGGCTTTGAGCTCTGGATCTGGTTCATGCTGTTGCAAACGTTCAAACAGTTGGTCTGGAAACGAAATATTGTAATGCACCCCGGCAATGGTCTGCATACGGCGCCCATAGCGCACTCCCAAACCTTTACGATATAAGGTCTTAAAACGCCCGATATTGGATGAACCATATTCTGCCAGTGGGATTTGCTCTTCATCCTGATCCAGCATACATGGCATCGACATGGGCCAAAGTTTTTCCCCTTCTGGCAAATGCTGATTAGCGACATGATGAATATTGCTTAAATAGTTCAGGGTGTCGGCAATATTTGGCTGGGGTGGTGTAATGAATTCTAATAAGGCTTCAGAATAATCCGTGGTGATGTGCGGATGGGTTAAGGCAGAGCCTAAAGCAACGGGATGTGGCTGTTGTGACAAATAACCATCGGGCTGCATGCGTAAAGTTTCACGTTCAATACCGCGCAACATTCCTGTGACTACAGATGCGTCTACCCAAGTTGGCACAATAGTTTGAGAAACGGCGTTGGGTTGACTCATGTTCTTCACTCACTCGAATTGAAATTATCATCTAGATCAAATGGACAAATTATACTGATTATCATGACAGTAGGTATCAAATAATGATGATGGGCTGTTGCCACGCAAAATTGTAACCATAAACCGCCATGAGCATGCATGAAAAATGTGAATTGCATTGAAAAATAATTGCAAAACGATGCTCAATACAGGGCAAAAGTGAAAATAGCCAATAACTTGCCCGCGCATTGCAGGTTCATACTGCAAATCTTTTATTTCAGACCAACGGTAATCACCTCAGAAATAAATAGATAAAACAATATCTTAAATTTTATATCCTTTTATTTATCCCTTGCTTATTCATCGTCAATCCACAATCATGATTAAAAATCATGTTGTTTGATAACAACAAAATCTCAATTGATTCTTCCAAGCATGACCTTCATGGTAATGGATATAGGGTCGCTACAGCAGAACGACAAGTCGCATTTTTATAATGCATTGATGATCAACGATTTTTAATAAAATCTCTCGATTTTGGAGCAGCCATATGAACAAATTGATTCCATGTCTGAGCTTGAGTCTCGCACTCGGTCTGTCCGCCTGTAGTACTCTGCCCAGCAAGCCCCGCACATTTGACCAGTTGGGACAATTTTCCAGTTATCCACTCAACAACCAGACTTATCGCATTGGCTTCAAAGCTAGGTCCGATTTAAGTTATGGTACGGCTGAAGAAATTACCTTGGTCAAAGCCGCACAAACTACCGTCAAAAATGGTTTTCACTACTTTAAAGTGCTGAATGACCCAAGTAACCGCACGCAACAACCACCGCGTAAAGCAGTCGTGTATCCTGACCCGATGTTCTACCCGTATAGTTTCCGCCATCCTGGATTTTATGACCCGTGGTACAACATGCCACAAGTCGTCACCATTGACCCTGTTGAAGTGTCCTATACAATTGAATGCTATAAAGATCAGAAAAATACCCCGAGCGATGCCTTTGATGCCTTTCTGATTTTGAAATCAATCGGGCAAAAATATGGGGTCAGCAGCAATGGCGATGTTCTCTTGCCTGCGACACCTCCTCATTAATGTGACCTGTTAGGAATCTACATGAGTCCGACCACTCAAACCACCTCAACCAATTTACAACGCAGTAAACGCTTTGCCAGTATCGCCTTAATCATGGCTGTACTGGCATGGTTGGCACTCATGCTCTTGGCGAAGTTTTTACCCAATGATGTATGGCTCATTCATATTCTGATGCTATCAGCAGAAGCAGGTGTAGTGGGTGGTTTGGCAGACTGGTATGCAATTACGGTATTGTTCCGTAATCCTTTCGGCAAAATGCCGATTCCGCGTTTCCTGCTCGATCACACCGAAATTATCCCACGTAACAAAGCCCGCATTGCCGAGTCGATGGGGCGTTTTGTGCAGGAAAACTTTTTATCGCCTGAAGTGGTTGAGCGTAGCCTGAAACAAACCGATTTGAGTTTGAGTGTTGGGCGCTGGCTTGCCAGCCCTCAAAATAATGCTCAGGTTACTCAGCTTATGCAGCAAAGCCTGCCACAGATACTGGACTTTGTTGGACAGGAGCAAATTGCTGGGTTTATTCAAAGTAACAGTGTGCAATGGGTACGTAATACCCAAATCAACAGTTTAGCCAGCGAAATGCTACGTGCTGTTTTGGACAATGACTTTCATCAGGATTTACTTCAACGAGGTCTGGATTTGGCACACGACTGGGTCACCTTCCACCCTGAACAAACCCGTGAACTGACCCAGCGGATTTTTCAGGAACTAGGCGTATGGAAGATTGCCAAAGGCTTTCACTGGATCGGGATTGATATGCAGCAACGCATGATTGACAGCCTGATTGGAAAAGTTGAAGCCATGTTGGCAGACCCTGAGCACCCGTGGCGACAGTATATTGAAAATTATGCACAAACCTTGATGTTAGAACTGCGTGATCCCGACAGTGAAGCCAGCCTGCGCCTGAATACCACCAAAAATGCCCTGCTCGACAGCCCGCAAATGCTGAATTTTATCAGCGGTGCGGTGGTGATTTTATGTAATGCGATCAAACAGGACTTACAAAAAGAACCATCGGGCATTGCACAAAATCTGCGGGCGGCAATTGAACTGGTCGGGCAAAACCTGATGGAAAATGACAAGGTTCGCGAGATTCTGAATCAGCGCCTGAGTCAGTTGGCAATTCAAATCAGTGATCAATACAGTAACAAAGTCATCCGTTTTATTAGCCAGCGTATTCATGAATGGGATTCTTCGGAAATGATTGGCAAAATCGAAAATGAGGTTGGCGGTGATTTGCATATGATTCGGGTCAACGGCGTGATCGTTGGCGCATTTATTGGGTTATGCTTGGGAATGATTCGCGCAGCGATTGAATACCTGATTTAAATCAAAAATTAGAGAAAAACCTTCATGTTGTCATTCCCGTCCAAACTCCCTGCTCAGGGCGTCACCATCTTTAGTCAAATGTCAGCACTCGCACAGCGCCTGAATGCGCTCAATCTGTCACAGGGTTTCCCTGACTTTGCAGCCCCTGAAGCACTGCTCGATTGTCTGGTTGAGGCAACACGACAGGGCTTTAACCAATATGCCGCAGGTGATGGCTGGTTGCCGCTACGTGAACAGGTGGCGCAGCAGTTTGCACAACGCGATCAGTTGCAACTCGATATCACACAAGAAATTACCATTACTTCTGGCGCAACCATTGCATTGTACTGTGCCATTCAGGCCCTGATTCATGCAGGCGATGAAGTGATTATTTTTGATCCGAGCTATGATAGATACGCGCCTGCAGTGGAACTAGCAGAAGGCGTGAGTGTACGGATTCCCCTGCTTACACCTGATTTTCAGGTGGACTGGCAACGCGTCAAAGACAGCATTAACTCACGTACCCGTATGATCATTATCAACACACCGCATAACCCAAGCGGAGCGATTTGGTCAAAACAGGACTGGCTAACCCTGATTGAATTGATCGAAGCACACAATATTGTCGTGCTCTCCGATGAAGTCTATGAACACCTGATTTATGATGGGCAGCGCCATTACTCGGCATTGTCATTTCCTGAATTACGCCAGCGTAGTCTTGTGGTCGGCTCGTTTGGCAAGACTTTTCATGTCACAGGCTGGAAAACCGGTTACTGTGTGGCTGCACCTGAGCTGATGCATCTGTTTCGGCAGGTATACCATTTGCTAGCTTCTGCGGCAATACCCCGTGCCAAGTGGCACTCAGCCAGTTTATGCAACAGCACCCAGAACATATTCAGCAGCTCGCCAGTTTTTATCAGCAAAAACGTGATCTGTTTAATGCAGGGCTGGCTCAGTCCAAGTTTATGTTTACACCGACTCAAGGCACCTATTTTCAAAATGTTGCCTATAGTCAGATTCGACCTGACCTGAACGATGTTGAGATGTGTCAGTGGCTCGCCGAACAGCATAAAGTGGTCGCTATCCCAATTTCAGTCTTTTATGCACAGCCACCACAAAACTTGCGTTTACTACGCTTTTGCTTTGCAAAAACAGAGCAAACCCTTGCCCAAGCCTGCGAAATTCTTGCCCAAGTCAGCTAAGTAAATCTGATACCTGCCTGCACTTGCCAAATCTGGTGCAGGCACGGTCACAATCATCATTTAACAAACTGATTCAAAATAAATAATTTAAATTTATCTATGTTATAAATATGGTAATTTTCAACAAATATGTAGATTTTTCACACAATAACAAAAATTCTATGCTTTAATCAAAATTGATTCAGTATATTAAATCAGACTTCTTCATCATAAGGATTGTGCCCACCATGAGCACCATAATTACTCGCGAAATTCAATATACCGCGCCAGATGGTAAAAATTTAGTTGGTTTTTTTGCAGCACCGCAAAGTGATACCCCAGTTGCAGCGATTCTGGTCGCGCCTGAATGGTGGGGGCGTAATGAATATGTGATTCAACGGGCGAAACAACTGGCTGAACATGGCTATGCGGCATTTGCTATCGACATGTATGGTGATAAGCAAACCACAGAACAAGCCAGTCAAGCCAACACCTGGATGATGGAAACTTTCCAGCAACCGAACACGATTGTTGAGCGTGTGACTGCGGCGCTGAGTACATTGGCAGCACAACCTGAAGTGGATGCGGCTCGCCTAGGTGCAATCGGTTTCTGCTTTGGTGGAAAAGTGGTTTTGGACTTAGCGCGCTCTGGTGCAGACATCAAAGCTGTTGCCACGTTCCACGGTAACTTGTCGACCGCTGCTCCTGCTGAAAAAGGCAAAATTAAAGCAGAAATCTTAGTGTTACACGGTGAACTCGACAGCATGGTCACACTCGACAATGTCGAGAGCTTCAAGCAGGAAATGCAGGCTGCCGAGGTTAAGCATGAGGTGATTATTTTAGCCAATGCCAAACATGGTTTTAGTAACCCACTTGCGGATGTACGCGCCAAAGCCAATGGCGTTGACCTTGGCTACAATGCGCAAGCCGAACGTGCAGGATTAGATGCGATGTATCAACTGCTCGCACGTGACTTGCAGCCTAAACCCGATTTTCTTTGATTGCTGTTGATTAAGTAGGAGGCCACCATGACTGAGCACTGTGCTTATTGCGATTTTGATGACTATGATGTGATTGCCAAAAATGACTTTGGCGCGATTTTTCCCGAGCCTCGCCCTCTATCTGAAGGGCACATGGTGATTATTCCATTACGGCATGTCAGTTCATTTTTTGATGTCACGGATAAAGAGCGCAAAAGCATGCTCTCTTTGCTTGAACAGGCACGCAATGAGCTGGAACTTCGCTATCATCCCGAGGGTTATCACATCGGGTTTAATGACGGCAATGTCTTTGACGAAGTTTCACAGCATTTGCACATTCACGTGATTCCACGTTACAAAGGGCAGCAGCTCAAGCTTGATAAGCGTTGGGGAATTCTGCAACCGTCTGATGTAAAATAACTGACTTTCTCTAGGCAGTGAAGATCTCTCAGCATATCTTCACTGCCTTTTTTATGTGTGCTTGACGTATACTACCTCGCGGTTCTGAGGTGCTATGTTCATGTCTGATTTTTCGTTTTCCGATGCTTTACTCACTTGGTTCGACCAACATGGTCGGCATGATTTGCCGTGGCAAATTGCCGATGATCCCTATAAAGTCTGGGTCTCAGAAATCATGTTGCAACAAACCCAAGTGAAAACCGTGTTGCAATATTTTGATCGTTTTATTCAGCGTTTCCCAACGGTTAAAGCGCTTGCTCAGGTCAGCTGGGATGACGTTGCACCTTACTGGGCAGGCTTGGGTTATTACGCTCGCGCACGTAACTTGCATAAAGCTGCCCAAATCGTCGCAGCGCAAGCAGATTTCCCCCAGACGTTAGAAGGCTGGATGGCTCTGCCTGGCATTGGGCGTTCCACCGCAGGTGCACTGATGTCTTTGGGTCTACGCCAGTACGGCGTGATTATGGATGGCAATGTCAAACGCGTGTTGGCACGTTTTTTTGCCATAGAAGAGGACTTAAGTAAACCTGTACATGAACGTGAGATGTGGGCACGTGTCGAGCAGCTTTGTCCCACAGAACGTAACCATGACTATACCCAAGCGATTATGGATTTAGGGGCAACCATTTGCACCCCGAAAAAACCGCTGTGTCTGTACTGTCCAATGCAGCAGCATTGCCAAGCACATCAGCAAGGAATTGAAACAGAACTGCCTTTCAAGAAAGCCAAAAAACCTGTGCCTGTAAAACAAGCCGAAGTGCTGTTGCTGCGCCATCAAGATCTGTGGTTATGGCAACAGCGCCCTACCCTAGGATTATGGGGAGGCTTGCATTGCCTACCGATTTTTGCAGAGCCAAATGAACTGGAACAACAACGCAACATACTGGGCTTAGCCAGCACCCAATACCTGACCCAGATTCGTCACAGCTTTACCCATTTCACTTGGGAGCTGAATGTACAACAAATTACAGTTGACAGCGATGAGATGGAACATCTACAAATAGAACTTGGCGGTGAATGGCTCACCCCACAACAGGCAATTGACCGAGGCATTCCAACAGCCATGAAAAAACTGATTCAAAACGTTTAAACAAATATACGGCATGCTGTTGGAAAATACTGATTCAAAGGACACTGTATTTTGCGTTTTCTTTCACATGCTGTTTTAATTTTAATGGTCATCGTTTTGGCTGCATGTAGTTCAACTCCCAAAAAAACTACTCCACTGCCCAGCCAGCAAGTCAGCCGCCTCAAAGCAATGCGATTAGGTTTTCATCTTCCGATTCCTGTCAAGGGCATCAAAGCAGATCAGCTCACCGATACATGGGGGGCTTCACGCAGTGCAGGACGTCGGCATGAAGGAATTGATATACTGGCACCTCGCGATAGCAAAGTAACCAGTGCCACCGAAGGTCTGGTCGCCAGTCTGCAAAGCAATACGCTCGGCGGCAATGTGATCTGGATTTTAGGGCCTGCGGGGTCTTGGCATTATTACGCCCATCTGGAAAAATCTAAACGCGGCTTGAAAGTCGGAGATTATGTGCATACTGGTGACCTGATTGGCTATGTCGGCAACAGTGGCAATGCACAGCATACCGTCACCCATTTACACTATGGGATTTATCTGGATGGAAAAGGTCGCGGTGCCGTCAATCCATTCCCCTATTTACGTTAGGAAGTCTTGTTTCATGTCTGAAGCCCTCATACAACGTCTGGTTGAATTTGCCGAATCGGGCAATCAACAAAAAATCCAGCTGCACGGTCAGTGCTATCAGGGCTGGATCATGGAAATTGCAGAAAATGGTCTACTGATTAGCACGGGTTATAATGATAAGGTCGGTAAAGATGTATGGCTGTCTCTGGAAGATTTACAACAGGCCGAACTATTTTACTGGGACACAAAAAATGATCAGTGGACAAGCTTCTCCCTTTAAATTTAAAGAATAACAATCAGGAATTTTGTCATGTCACTACAACGCTGCCGCTGGTGTTCCGATAATCCGCTGTATATCGACTACCACGATCAGGAATGGGGCAAACCTTTATATGACGAAGCACAACTGTTTGCATTGCTTTGTCTTGAAGGTCAGCAGGCAGGGTTGTCCTGGATTACAGTACTGAAAAAACGCGACTGTTACCGCCAGCATTTTTTTCAGTATTCAATCCAAGAGATTGCTGAACTCTCCGATACTGACTTAGAAAAAAAACTGCAAGATGCAGGTTTAATTCGCCACATCGGCAAGCTCAATGCCATTCGTGCCAATGCACAGGCATGGCTTGCCTTAAAACAGGACACAGGTGATGTGGTGACATGGTTATGGCAGTTTGTCGCTGCCAAACCAATCCATAATGTGGTGCCGAATTATCGTGAAGCACCCGCACAAACCGAAATTAGCCAGAAACTCTCCAAAACTTTAAAAAAGCACGGCTTTAAATTCGTTGGTGCCACCACCTGCTATGCTTTCATGCAAGCCTGTGGCATGGTCAACGATCATGAAGATGACTGCTTTTGTAAATAACAATACATCCATAACAAGGAGTGCGTCATGAGTGAAAACCGAATTCGTAGCTATGCAGCATTAACCGCCAAATCAGCTTTAGTTGCATACGAGTTTGATGCGGGCGAACTGCAACCCCATCAGGTCGAAGTCAAAGTAGAATACTGCGGCTTGTGTCACTCCGACCTGTCGATCATTGATAATGATTGGGGAGTTTCCCAATATCCAGTGGTGGCTGGACATGAAGTCATTGGCAAAATTATACGTTTGGGCAGTGAAGCCAAAGGCTTGAAACTGGGACAACGTGTCGGGATTGGCTGGACAGCAGAAACCTGCCAAGCCTGTGACCAATGCCTTTCAGGGCAACAGGTACTGTGTACAGGTGAACATAAAGCCACAATTGTTGGACATGCAGGCGGTTTCGCCGATAAGGTTCGTGCAGGCTGGCAGTGGGTGATTCCCCTTCCCGATGACCTAGCTCCTGAAAGCGCAGGTCCCTTATTGTGCGGTGGCATCACTGTTTTTGACCCGTTGTTAAAGCATCAGATTCAAGCCATTCACCATGTCGGTGTGATCGGGATTGGTGGTTTGGGGCATATGGCCATCAAACTCCTTAAAGCATGGGGCTGTGAAATTACCGCATTTACCTCAAATCTCGATAAAGCCGATGAACTCAAAGCCATGGGCGCAGACCATGTGGTCAACAGTCGCGACAGCGCAGCACTGAAAGCCCAAAAAGGCAAATTTGATTTATTGCTCAGTACCGTCAATGTCACCCTTGACTGGACAAGCTATTTGCATACACTGGCGCCGAATGGCAGCGTGCATCTGTTGGGCATTCCACTGGAGCCGATTGCCACACCGGCCAATTTATTGATTAGCGGTGCCAAATCGATTACAGGCTCACCGACAGGTTCACCTGCGGCATTACGTACACTGCTCAACTTCGCTGCCCGCAAAAATATTGCCCCACAAATTGAACTCTTCCCAATGTCCCAGATTAATGACGCAATTGCCCGCTTGCACTCAGGTCAGGTGCGTTACCGCGTGGTACTCAAAGCCGATTTTGACTAATTCACAGCCGTATTTCCTGACAGTGGCAAACCCATCAAAACCGTTTGTCACTGATTGGGAAAACCTTGTGCCAGTTGTTCTGCCAAAAATTCAATCAACAGTCGCACCCGTTTCGGCAAATGCTCTTGCTGATAATATACTGCCTGAATCACCTGCTCTTTAAACACAGTCTGCTCGGTCAAGATCGGAATCAGATCCTGTTTTTTTAAATCCTGATGAATCATAAATTCTGACAAACAGGCAATGCCATTGCCATACAATGCCAGTTTACGAATGGTTTCCCCTGTATTTGCTGTCAAATCAGGACAGATTTTCAGGGCTTGCCCCTGTTTTAAAATCGGCCAGACATTCAGGTGTGGATGCTGACTAAAACCAATCAGTTGATGTTGCAATAAATCATCTACCGACTGCGGGCAACCATGTTCAGCCAAATAACTGGGGCTAGCAACCAGATATAAACGGCTACGAATCAAAAATTTGGCATGTAATGAAGAATCATGCAAATTGCCAATCCGAATCGCCACATCGGTTTTTTTCTCCAGTAAATCCACAATCTGATCATTGCTGTTTAGCTCAATCTTAATATGTGGATAGCAACGGCGAAATTGCTGAATCAGGGGCGCCATGACATGCAGCACAAATGAGGTTGCTGCATCGACCCGAATCAAACCTGCAATATCACTGTCAGATTTCAACAGTGCATCTTCCACAGCAGACAGATCATTTAAAATTTGCCGTGCGCTTTGCAAAAACAACTGTCCTTCCTGCGTCAGTTTTAAACGGCGTGTCGTGCGTTCCAACAGGGTCACACCCAGTTTTTGCTCCAGACGGCTCAGGGCACGGCTAACGCCTGACACGGTTTGTTTCAGTAAATCGGCGGCGGCTCCCAAGCTGCCTGTATCCACAACGGCGATGAACACCTGTAACTCTTCGATGCTGGATTTCACCTTCCACCTATTCTTGATAAATCATCAAAAATATTTTGCATATTTGTGTATTTTTCAGCAACAGAAAACCAAGCAAAATAGTCAACATCTGAAAATAACTGAGCATATCCTATGCATATTCCTCGTTTTGGTTTAGGGGCATTCCGCCTGAAAGATCAGGTGGTGATTGATTCGGTCAAAACTGCGCTAGAGGTGGGCTATCGTGCTATCGATACTGCCCAGATTTATGACAATGAAGCACAGGTTGGGCAAGCCATTACTGAAAGTGGCGTAGCGCGTAATGAACTGTTTCTGACCACAAAAATCTGGGTGGATAATTTTAGCCCTGAAAAATTTATTCCAAGTCTGAAAGACAGCTTGCACAAACTGCGTACCGATGCGGTCAACCTGACCTTGATTCACTGGCCAGCACCGAAAATGGGGGTGAATATCAGCGAAGTTTTGCAGCTTTTACTCGAAGCCAAACAGCAAGGTTTAACTGAACAGATCGGGGTTTCCAACTTCAATATTGCCCTGAGCCAACAGGCGATTGATGTAATTGGCAAACAGCACATCGCCACCAATCAGGTTGAACTGAGTCCATATTTGCAAAACCGCAAATTGGTCAATTTCTTGCAGGCTCAAGATGTTGATGTCACCTCTTACATGACTTTGGCCTATGGCAAAGTGCTGCATGATCCTGTGTTAAATGCGATTGCCGCTGAGCATCAGGCATCGAGTGCTCAAGTGGCACTGGCATGGGCATTGCAAAAAGGTTTTGCCGTGATTCCCTCTTCAACCCGGCGTGAACACTTGTTGCATAACTTACAGGCACAAGCGTTACAGCTCAGTGCTGAAGAGATGCAGCAAATTGCACAGCTAGAACGTAACGGACGTGAGATCAACCCTGAACAGCTCGCGCCAGCGTGGGATTAAAGGATCACCTATGAAAATCAATTTACCCTTACTGGCTTTAGCGATTGGTGCATTTGCGATTGGCACGACTGAATTTTCTCCGATGGGCTTATTGCCCAATATTGCGCATGACCTCGGCATTAGCATTCCCACTGCGGGCATGTTGATTACAGGTTATGCGCTCGGGGTGATGATTGGTGCACCGATCATGACCTTGTGGTTTGGACATTTTCCACGGCGTAAGGCGCTGATTATCCTGATGGCAATTTTTACTCTTGGTAACCTGATCGCAGCAATTGCCCCCAATTATTTAAGCCTGATGGGCGCTCGGGTGATTACCAGTTTAAACCACGGCGCATTCTTCGGGATTGGTTCGATTGTAGCAACCAGTGTGGTACCCAAAGACAAGCAAGCCAGTGCCATCGCCATGATGTTTATGGGGCTGACTATTGCCAATATTGGTGGTGTGCCACTGGCGACATGGTTCGGTCAGCATATTGGCTGGCGCAGTTCTTTTGTGGGAATTGCTGTGCTGGGCATTATCACCATGCTGTCCCTGTATAAAGCTTTACCACAAGGTTCAGTGGGACAAAAACCCGATGTCATGCAGGAGCTGAAAGTTTTGACCCGCCCCGCAGTGATGTTGGCGCTGTTAACCACAGTGATGGGTTCAGGCATTTTATTTACCCTATATACCTATATCGCACCGACACTCAGCACAATTACTCATGCATCACCGAATTTTGTCACCTTCATGCTGGTGTTGGTCGGACTCGGATTTTCGATTGGTAACCACTATGGCGGCAAGTTTTCCGACCAGTCGATTAACCGTACCTTGATTGGCTTTTTAGTCGTTTTAATGGTGTTGATGGCGCTGTTCCCGATTTTAGCCAAAACGCCAATTGGCGCAGCCATCTCGCTGATTGTTTTTGGTGCAGCAACCTTCGGTCTGGTTCCACCATTACAAATGCGGGTCATGTCAGTTGCCCATGAAGCCTCTGGACTGGCATCTTCCGTCAATATCGGGGCATTTAACTTGGGCAATGCGCTAGGTGCCGCACTCGGTGGTGCTGTACTAAGCATGAATCTGGGTTATGCCGCCGTTCCAGTCAGTGGTGCAGTCCTCGCGGCACTGACCCTAATTCTGGTGTTGGTACAAAAACTCCTGTATCAACATGACAATCCTGCTGCTTGCCAAGCCTCAGCCTAAAATGCAAAAAGCCAGTCACAAGACTGGCTTTTTTATATCTGGCAAGATCTTACAAGCCTAGAACATCTTTCATGTCGTATTTGGCTGCATCACGCCCTACAACCCATGCTGCTGCACGTACCGCACCTGAGGCAAAGTTCATACGGTTGGTGGCTTTATGTGTCACTTCTACACGCTCGCCTTCACCAATAAACATCACGGTATGTTCACCGACAATGTCGCCACCACGGATGGTTTCAAAGCCAATGGTTTGACGATCACGTGGACCTGTATGTCCTTCACGACCATACACCGCCACTTCTTTTAAGTTACGACCCAAGGTATCCGCAACCGCTTCGCCCATCATGAGTGCAGTACCCGACGGTGCATCGACTTTATGACGGTGATGTGCTTCAATGATTTCAATATCAACCGTATCGCCAAAGACTTGTGCTGCAAGCTCTAACAGTTTAATCGAAACATTAACCCCTACAGAATAGTTGGCTGCATACACCACTGGAATCTGTTTTGCCGTGTCATTGAGCAATTGTTTTTGCTCATCTGACAAACCTGTGGTGCCAATGACCATCGCCACACCTGCATCACGGCAGATTTTCAAATGTTGTTCAGTCGCCACAGGTGCTGTGAAATCAATCACCACATCCACATCTGCCAAAACCGCTTCGAGTGAACCTGAAACTTTCACACCTACCGCACCAATACCTGCCAGTTCGCCAGCATCTGTGCCGACCAAAGAACTTTCTGGGCGTTCTACCGCTGCTGCAAGTTGATAACCAGCTTGTTGCACAGCCTGAATCAAGATGCGACCCATACGACCGCCAGCACCTAAAATGCCGATACGTGGTGATGTAGACATGTTGTCATTTCCTAAATTTTTTAATCAATGTGCTTACTATAACAAAACTTATTTCTATGCATGTGCAATCTGATATAAAAAAACCTGCTTTTGGGCAGCAGGTTTTTTCTAAAAATCAATCAGACAGATCAGTCAAATAAACGATCAAAGAATGATTTTTTCTTGGCACTCGAATGCTGATCATTGCCATCCATCGTTGCTTGCAACTCTTTGAGCAATTCACGTTGACGTGCAGTCAAATTCACTGGTGTTTCAACAACAATACGACAGAGCAAATCACCGACCATATTGTTACGTACAGGACGAACGCCTTTGCCGCGTAAACGGAATACTTTGCCGTTTTGCGTACCTTCAGGAATTTTCAGACTCACACGACTATCAAGGGTTGGAATCTGGATTTCTTTACCTAAAGCGGCATCGGCCACGCTAATCGGCACATCCATATACAGGTCAGCACCATCGCGCTGGAAGATTTCATGTTCACGCACCACAACTTCAACATACAAGTCGCCTGCCTGACCATCACGAATCGCTTCGCCTTTCCCTGTTAAACGTACACGATCGCCATTGTCCACGCCTGCAGGAATTGTCACTTCCAGCGTTTGCTGACGATCTGTCACACCTGAGCCATGACATTTCTGACATGGGTTTTTAATGATTTTACCTTGTCCACGACAGGTACCACAGGTTTGCTGTACAGAGAAGAAACCCTGCTGCATACGCACCTGACCTGCACCATGACAGGTTTTACAGGTTTCGACGTCATTCGGTTGTTGCGAGCCTTTACCATCACACGCCTCGCACGGCGCAGGTGCAGTAAAGGTAATGGTTTTTTTCACGCCTTTTACGGCTTCTTCAAGGGTTAGTTCCATCACATAGCGTAAGTCGGAACCACGGCGCTGACGTTGCTGTTGACGTCCACCACCACCAAATGCTCCACCGAAAATATCGCCAAATTGACTAAAAATATCTTCCGCACTAAAGCCACCAAAGCCGCCGCCAGCACCACCACCAAAGCCACCTTCAAAGGCATTGTGCCCCATACGGTCATACATGCTGCGCTTTTCACCATCGGAAAGCACTTCATAGGCTTCTGCTGCTTCTTTGAATTTTTCTTCAGCTTCAGGGTTGTCAGGGTTGCGGTCTGGGTGGTATTTCATCGCCAACTTGCGGTAGGCTTTTTTAATTTCATCATCACTAGCAGTTTTAGAAACGCCTAAAACCTCATAATAATCACGTTTAGCCATGACAGGCGATGCTCCTCACGGAATTTCAAATAGAACAACTTCCAAGTAAAGTTGGGATCTTTACCTGTTTTACAAGGCAACAGAGTGAAAAAAATCGTGAAATTAAAATACTGCTTTCTTTTTGAAATACTTAGACAAGCCTTGAATAAAGCAGTTTAAGAAATACATCCACGCAATAAAGGCAAAAATCACACCTGCGACTGTACAGCCAGTGACCCAAAGCATGTCGTTCCAAGCATAAAATGCCAATGGAATAAACCATAGCCCTGCAAACACGCCCATCACCATAAATAAAATCACACTACGCATCACCCAGATGCCATGTGCCTGAATCCAGACTTCAGCTTGAGAACTATGAGCAACTTTAGCTGCGAGCAAATATGCAATTAATCCTGTCACAATCGTAAATAGTGCCAAAAACATAAACATATACGCCATTGTTATATAATGACGATGCTGCTCAACCTTGTCTTGCGCCATGGAAATTTGACCCCTTCACGACATAGGACATGCCCTGAAAAAATGATTATACGATTTGGGAAAATTGACCTGTTACTATAGGTGAGTTTTGTAATTTTCGCATCCTTTTCCATAATTTTTTTCCGCCAAAAACTAGACTATTTCACAAAAAAACAAGTTTTTTCCTAACCTGTCAGTCATCTACTGGCAATTTGCCCGAGTGATCTGAATTTTCCAGTCGGCCGTCTACTCAAAACCAACATTTTTTCCGAGCTTACACGACCAATGGCTAAAGGCTTTTCTAGATAAATTTGTTATGTTTAGATAAAAGCGACACTCTGATATAAAAGACAATTCTCTTTTTATATTTCAATAGACCATAGTTCATCCCATAAGGAATTTAAATATGGCACAACATATCGATGCTCCATTACGCGAAGACGTCAGACTACTGGGCAATTTACTGGGAGAAACCCTAAAAGCTCACGCAGGTCAGGACTTGTTTAATCAAGTCGAACAAATTCGTGCTCTCGCCAAGGGTGCTCGCGATGGACAAATCGAAGCGGAAAAACAGTTAGAACAACTTTTTCTCAATCTTGAAGATAAAGAAATTTTACCGCTCACGCGTGCCTTCACCCATTTCCTGAATTTTGCCAATATTGCTGAACAGTACCACGTAGTACGTAGCCGCCGTGCCAGCGAATTCGATGAAAATCAGCCCTCTCCAAATCCGCTCGAACCGTTATTTGAAAAATTTAAACAACGACAAATTTCGGCAGAAACGCTCTATCAACAAATTTGCGATTTAAATATTGAACTGGTACTGACCGCGCATCCAACCGAAGTTAGCCGCCGTACCCTGATTCAAAAATATGATGATATTAACCGTTGCCTCGAACAACTTGATCAGCAAAAACTGACCCCGAAACAGCGTCAGCAAGCCTTAGAAAAACTCAAACAACTGATTTGCTCAGCCTGGCAGACCGATGAAATCCGCCGCCAAAAACCAACCCCAATTGATGAAGCAAAATGGGGCTTTACCGTCATTGAGCAAACTTTATGGCAAGCGGTACCGAAGTTCATCCGTGAGCTGAACGAACTAGTTCAGGTACATTGTGGACAGGCGTTGCCAACCCACATAACCCCGATCCGTTTTGCCTCATGGATGGGTGGTGACCGCGACGGTAACCCGAATGTCACCCATGACGTCACCCAGCAAGTGTTGTGGTTCTCGCGCTGGCAAGCCACCGAGCTATATTTACGTGACCTCGAAAGTCTGCGTTGGGAACTGTCAATTCAGCAATGTTCGGATGAACTACGTCAGGCACTTGGTCGTGAACATGCCGAGCCTTACCGTGAATATTTACGCGATCTGCGCGAACGTCTACGCATTACCCGTCAGTGGCTGTCTGACAAACTGCAAGGTCTGGAAACCATCGAAGATCATCGGGTGATTCGCCATAAAGCAGAATTACTTGAACCACTACTCCTTTGCCATCGTTCTTTAATCGACAGTAACTTGCCTGAAATTGCCAATGGCAACTTGCTCGACTTTATTCATCGTGTGCACTGTTTCGGGATTGAACTGCTGAAACTCGATATTCGTCAGGAATCGGGACGCCACCGTCAGGCGCTGTCTGCGATTACTGAATATTTAGGTCTAGGCAATTTTGAAACTTGGACTGAACAGGCACGCCAGAACTTCTTGCTCAATGAACTGCAAAGTAAACGCCCACTACTACCCAAATTACTGAATGAACCAGAAGATAGCCTGATTAATCATCCCGATGTTCAGGAAGTTTTTGCGACCATGCGCACACTGGCAGAACAACCTGCTGAGTCTTTAGGTGCGTATATTATTTCAATGGCAGAACATCCGAGTGATGTCTTAGCAGTACTGCTATTACAGAAAGAAGCAGGAATACAAAAACCATTACGCATTGTGCCTTTATTTGAGACCCTCAAAGATTTAGACGGCGCTGCCCACACCATGAATACGCTGTTCAATATGCAATGGTACAAACAGCATATTCAGGGTAAACATGAGGTCATGATTGGTTATTCGGACTCGGCCAAAGATGCTGGCTTTATGTCGGCAAACTGGGCGCAGTACCGTGCTCAGGAAGAGTTGACTGCGGTTGCCCAAGCGCATGATGTCCGTCTGACCCTGTTTCATGGTCGCGGCGGTTCGATCAGCCGTGGTGGTGCACCGACTCAGCAAGCCTTGTTTTCACAACCACCAGGTTCTATCTCAGGTTCGATTCGCGTCACCGAACAGGGCGAAATGATCCGCTTCAAGTTTGGTATTGAAGGTGTTGCGCTGCAAAATATGGAAGTCTATACAGCAGCGACTTTAGAGGCGACTTTGTTACCGCCGCCTGTACCAAAAACTGAATGGCGTGAACTGATGCATCAAATGACTGAAACTTCAGTCAAGGTCTATCGCCAGACTGTGCGGGAAAATCCACATTTTGTTGAATACTTACGCACCGTGACGCCAGAACTTGAGCTACAAATGTTGCCTCTTGGTTCACGCCCTGCCAAACGTCGTGTCAGTGGTGGGATTGAATCCTTGCGTGCCATTCCTTGGGTGTTTGCATGGACACAGATTCGTTTGATGTTGCCTGCATGGCTCGGCACAGGTGCAGCGCTGGATGAAATTATTGCCCAAGAGCAAAAAGCTAAACTGGATGAAATGCTGCAACAGTGGCCGTATTTCCAGACTCTGATCGACATGCTGGAAATGGTGCTGTCTAAAGCAGATGCAGATATTGCCTGGTACTATGAAAGCCATCTGACTCAAAATGAGCATCTGCATGCGTTGGGCAATGAACTGCGTCAACGCCTGCAAGATGCGATTGATACCTTACTGATTCTCAAAGGAGAATCGGAGCTGCTCAGCCAAAATGAAGTACTGGATCAATCAATGCGAGTGCGTAAAACCTATTTGCTGCCACTGCACTTGCTACAAGCGGAACTGATGAAACGCCGCCGTGAGTATCTGGCACAGCATCAGGCAGAACACACGCCTGTCGATCATGCCTTAATGGTGAGTATTACAGGGATTGCCGCAGGTCTGCGTAATACAGGCTAATTGCTCAACCCTTATACAACCTGACTTACTCGTCCATGTGGCGAGTAAGTCTTTTTTATTTAAACTAAGCCATTTATAAACAAAATAAATTTATCAACATCTTCATAATTCTTCTGAGAAAAACGACCAACAACAATTTCAGCCTATGTTAAGCATTTTCAACTGAGAGTATCATGTGCGCAATTTTGTAAAGATTTGAGCGCTTTTGTTATGTCTTGGTTTCCAAAATGGCGACCCTACGCGGGACAAATTGATTCTCGCCCTGTATCAACCGATGAATATCTACCTGTTGGACAAAGTGTGGTTTTAGGCATTCAACATGCCTTTGCCATGTTTGGTGCAACCGTTCTTGCGCCGCTACTCATGGGTTTTAACCCGAACCTTGCGATTTTAATGTCAGGGATTTGTACCATCCTGTTCTTTTTATTTACAGGTGGACGCGTTCCAAGTTACTTGGGTTCGAGCTTTGCCTTTATTGGCGTAGTGGCTGCAGCAACAGGACACATTACAGGCTCAGGTGCAAACCCGAACCTGTCAGTTGCACTCGGCGGGATTGTGGCCTGTGGTGTGCTATATGCAATTATCGGTCTGATTGTGATGCTGACAGGCACACGCTGGATTGAAAAACTCATGCCACCTGTGGTGACAGGTGCAGTGGTGATGATCATCGGCTTAAACCTCGCACCCGTGACCATTAAAGGTGTGGCAGGTCAACCGTTTGAAATGTGGATGGCACTCATCACAGTCCTGTGTATGGGAACAATCGCAGTATTTACCCGTGGTTTGCTACAACGCTTGTTGCTACTGGTTGGCTTACTCATGGCATATCTGATTTATGCAATTGCCACCAATGGTCTCGGCTTAGGTAAACCGATTGATTTTTCACAGATCTCGGCAGCAGCATGGTTTGGCATTCCAAGCTTTTCTCACCCGACTTTTGACAGCAATGCCATGCTGATCATTGCCCCTGTTGCGCTGATTTTGGTGGCTGAAAACCTTGGGCATATTAAAGCGGTTGGCGCGATGACAGGCGAAAACCTGACGCCACAACTGGGCAAAGCCTTCCTTGCCGATGGCTTGGCAACCACACTTTCAGGAAGTGTTGGCGCACCGGGTATGACCACTTATGGTGAAAACATTGGCGTCATGGCAGTGACCCGCGTTTACTCCACCATCGTGTTCGTGATTGCAGGTTTGTTTGCGATTTGTTTGGGGCTATCACCCAAATTTGGCGCAGTGATTAGCACTATCCCAGGTGCGGTACTCACAGGTGCATCAATTGTAGTGTTTGGTTTAATTACCATTGCTGGGGCAAAAATCTGGCTGGAAAACAAAGTCGATTTCTCCAACAATAAAAACCTGATTGTGGCTGCTGTCACCATTATTTTGGGTGCAGGCAACTTTGAGTTGATGTTCGGTCACTTTAACTTGGGTGGTATTGGCACAGCGACTTTTACTGCCATTATTCTCAACTGGTTCTTTAACCTGAAAAAAGATTAAAGAACCCGATATTGATAGCAGCCGCAAGGCTGCTTTTTTTATGCCATACTGAATCTAATCACAGTAAAAAAACAGGCAACGGACATGCGCCTTGAGATTTTCGATTTAGAACTGGTGCTACAGATTGCCAAAACAGGTAGTCTGACTCAAGCTGCACAACAGACAGCTATTTCACTACAAGCAGCGAGTGAGCGCCTGAAAAAAATCGAACAACAGTTCGAGGTCAAATTGTTTAGCCGACATAGCACAGGAATGCAACTGACCTTCGCGGGAGAAAGTTTTCTGGAATATGCTCAAGAGATTGTACAGCGTGGTCATTCCCTACAACAGCATATGCTGCAATTCTCTTCGCAACAAAAACAGCAATTGTGTTTATGGTGTAACTCATCGGCACAAAGTGAATATTTGCCGAAAATTTTGCCTGAATATTTGTTGCAAAACCCTCAACTACAGATCGAGTTACAAGAAGCAGAAAGCGCTGATATCATCACCGCATTAACCCAAGGTACGGCGCAACTGGGGTTGGTTTCGAGCTTTTTTAATACCAAACATTTACAGACTTTAGAGTTCGCTGAAGATCCGCTGGTCCTGATCTACCCAATGCAGCATCCCTTAGCACACAACACGCAGATCAACCTTGCTGATGCTCTGCACTTTGCCTTTATTGGCTTAAAACAGTATCACTCTCTGCAACAATCAATTGAACGTCAGGCACAGCAACTCGGGTACAGTATCGAATATCGCCTACGCCTACCCAGTTTTTCCGCAATTGCACAAGTGGTTGCCGATGGTGTCGGTGTTGCTATTTTGCCACAGCGTGCCGCACAGCAATTACAATCACTCTATTCGTTTCACTACATTCATCTGCAAGGCGCTTGGGCAAACCGTAAGCTGTTATTGGCATGCCGCCACTTTGATGAGCTGCCCATTGCCTATCAACATCTGAGTGAATTTTTAATGGAAAAACGGGCTTTGCTTGCACCTGTTTAAGTGTTTAGGCTCATATAGCTTCCCAAAAAAATCAGCCCAACAAAGAAAATACGGCGAAATTTCTGTTCATTTAAACGCTGCCGAATCAGCTTACCACCCCACATTCCCACTAATGCAGGCAATAATACCAAGCAAGATAATGAATAATTGATGTTCTGTGTCGCCGTTAATTGCTGCTGTAAAAAAACTGCCAGACATAGATTGGCACAGGTAAAAGTCAAGCCGAGAGTTTGTACCAGATCATTGCGTTGCAACTGCAAACTTTGTAAATATGGTACAACAGGTATAATAATTACCCCTGTCGCAACAGTCAGCGCGCCGCCCAAATACCCAACAACAGGCGACAAGTATTTTTCATGCGTTTGAAGATTCGGCAACCTCTTACTGCATAAGCCATAGATGCCATACAACAACAGCATCATGCCGAGTAGAAAACCACTATGCACATGTGAATCTGCCAAGGTTGGAAAGATGCTCCACGTGGAACCTAACACTACTCCTAGCAGCAGCGTCCAGAAACGCTTTAACAAAACCCACCATCCACCTTCACTAAACAGTTGCCAGAGATTGGTCACCAAGGAGGGAACTATTAGCAAGCTCGCAGCCTGAAACGGAGACAGCACTATACTGAGCAGCCCCATTGCAACCGCAGGCAACCCCAAACCGATCACCCCTTTAACCAAACCTGCAAACGCAAATACCAACATCACAAATCCCAACATGTTACTTCTCCCTCAAAACATACATCCATGCTAGGTCAAAGCGATGCGTTCGAATATGCGTATTTTCTGGAGTTGCTTCAAGCATTGCCTGAGGCCTGGTTCAGCTTATTTTGGAAGTGATTTCAGAAACAAGTCATCCTAATGAAATCGACATTTATAAGTTATGAGTTTTGCCCAATCGAGCTGAGAATACATGCACTACCGATGCTACAAAATGCTGAGCGAAAACCACTGGCTTTTGATACTGTAAAATTTAATTATCGCTTGGCAGCCCAATTTTTTTACTCAGGCAAACTGGCAGCATCAAAACTGCTGCCTTTCTGTTTAAGGCACAGACTCAATGACAATGATAAATCGTGTCGATCACACATGCGACTTGGAGTTGCACTGCGCCGCATAAGCGACTGCCAAACAGATGCAAAATATCCCAAGCCAATTTTAATAATGTTGTAACTGCTCGAAGCCTGTTGCTGTGCGTGAAAACTGCACCTGATTAATCCGATATTCAGCAACCTTTTGAAAAGGATCTTGCTGCAAAATCGACGTTAATTGCGCTTCAGGCATATCCTTAACCAAGATCATGCCTCCAGTTCGTGGCTGCTTTGCGCCTGCGGAAATAAAATGTCCCGCAGCAAAATGTTGCTGTAGCCATTCCACATGTTGCGCTAATAACGCATCGACAGCAGTCAAAGGCTGTAAATAGTTCAGTTCGACGATATACATGATTATTCTACTTTTTTATGCTGATTTTAGATTTGAACCAGTGTGCGGTTTAGTCAGGTAAATGCTGTAATTCTCGTTCAATAAAATGCTGAATCATTTGCCGATAGAGTTTTTCAATCAGATCAGCATCTGCGGAAAAAGCCTCGGCATGCTGACGCACTTGGGCAATCACCTGTTCAACCCGCTGCGGTGCAGGTGCTTCAGCACGTGAATTTTTAAATGCCACCGCCTGATCCACATAGGCTTGGCGAGCAGCGATAAGCTCAATTAAAGCCCGATCTATTTGATCAATCTGTTGGCGAACTTCGGCTAAAGAGTTACATTTTTGACGAGTCATTTGTGGTCTGTTGCTTGTATTGTTGTTCGAGTACATGACTAAAAATGCTCTCGATCATCCAGACCCGATACAAGCTATTAAAGACATAACTCTGCCCTGCGATGCGCAACTCTAACACTGGAAAGTCAGGCTGATGTTTCGCATAACATTGTTGGTCATTTTGCTGCAAAAGCTCAGATACATCGACCTCGGTCAATTTTTCAATCTGCAAACTCTGCTGTAAAGCATTAACATGCGGGGCAAATGACAAGTCCTGCCCTTTACTCCATACCGCTTTTAAAATGTCATAAATCACATCAACACGCTGTTCGTCATCTTCGATGCTATAAAACAAACGTGCAATATTTAAAACAGCATCTTGGGTTGGGCGGCAAAACGGCGTAAATGCCACATCGGCACGTTTTGATAACCGCGTGGCAAGCGACCAGTCAAAAAAGTCGCGCCCATGGTAACTCAGCGGATAAACCCGCAACTGAATATTATAATAATTTGCCAGTTCTTCTTTAATGTAAGCCAAGAGCAACCAACTAATCGGATCCTCAAGTGCAATATATAAATCCAGCTCAGGATGCATCGCATGAATTTCTGCCAACTCTTCTGCATCACTCATAATGTGTTCACGCCACTCAATATGATTGATCAAAAAAATCGGGTTGTCAGTCAATAATTTTTGTTGTTTCAGACGTCGCGTTAAGCGCAGTAAATCATCTACTGCATGATATTTTCGGTCAGCAAATTCAAAATAACTCGCAGCGACAGGTGTATCGATAAAACAACGTTCAGGAAAATTTTGGGGTTGGTGTTGCTGACTTGCCATGGCATACAGGGTTCTAAGTTTGCCATATTGCTGTTGCCACAACATGTGAAATACATCTTCAAGTAAATATAAAAATTGTTCTTCACGTAATGGAGTATTTCTTAAAATGACTTCAGCTTGTTGAATCGCTTCTGCAGTTGGAAGCTCGGGCTGTTCATCATAACCAAAGCGATGTTGGCGTGCGAGAATCTTGGCATCGTTAAGACAGTATTGCTGCCATTCCTGTGCGGTCATATTATTCGGTGGTTCTGCTGCCTGACTGGAAATCATCACCTTTAACGGTTTGAGTTCCTCGCTTAAAATTTCATGTAACTGCGGCAATTGCTGTACTGCCAAATAACTGTAAACATCATCAAGGCGCAAATAAATACTCAACCCTTTGTCCGTGGGTAAAACCTCTTGCCGTGACGGTTTTTGGTAAAACCATCTCGATCGAATCGGATCAAACCAACGGCGAAACACAGACATGAGCATAGCCTCTAAAAAATCAACCTACAGATTGAACAAACAATTTACTGACAAAAAGTACGATCAACAATAAAAATAGCTTTGCAGATGTTGACCTGGTGCAAGTTTAACAAATTTTGCCAAAGTTCCGCTTGTATATTTTTGATATTGGTTTCAAGCATTTTCTTTGCACAATTGCCTCAACAGCGTAATTTGCAAGAATGCTAAATCGCGACACCTGTTATAATTGTGCCTTGCGAAACGATTGAGTGATACTCTTGAAGATTATTTTTGCAGGTACGCCTGAGTTTGCGGCTGAAGCCCTCAAAGCCTTAATTCAAACTGAACATGACATCATTGCCGTTTATACCCAGCCTGACCGTAAGGCAGGACGCGGACAAAAACTCACCGCTTCTGCCGTCAAACAGGTTGCTTTGGAACATAATCTGCCTGTCTATCAGCCTTTACATTTTAAAGCCTCAACCGAAGAAGGCTTAGCAGCACAGCAAGAGCTTGCCGCGCTCAATGCGGATGTCATGGTGGTTGCCGCTTATGGCCTGATCTTGCCCCAAGCGGTATTAGACATGCCTAAATATGGCTGCCTGAATATTCACGGTTCGTTGTTGCCACGCTGGCGCGGTGCAGCACCAATTCAACGTGCGATTGCCACAGGTGACCATGAAACTGGTGTGACCATTATGGCAATGGCAGCAGGTTTAGATACAGGCGATATGCTATATAAAACCTATTGTCCAATCACGGCACAAGACACCTCGGCAAGTCTGCATGACAAACTTGCACTACAAGGCGCAGAAGCGATTTGTGCGGTTCTTGCATCAGAACAGCAACTACAAGCTTGTCTGGCACAGCGCGAAGTGCAGGATGAGACTCTGACCGTTTATGCGCATAAACTCAGCAAAGCTGAAGCACAAATTGACTGGGCTGTTAGTGCCCAGCAACTCGACCTCAACATTCGCGCTTTTAATCCTTGGCCAGTTGCCTTTTTCCCGATCAGTGAAAATAACAACTTACGCGTCTGGAATTCACAGCTTTCAACTCTCAGCAATGTAACCGCTCAAGTTGGTGAAGTTGTGGCGATTGATAAACAGGGTGTACATGTCATGTGTGGCGATCAACAGATCATTTGTCTGACCCAATTGCAATGGCCAGGTGGTAAGCCACTAAATGCAGCACAAATTTTACAAGCACAAAAATTACAGGTTGGACAAATCCTATCATGAGTCAAATGTTGAATTTACGTGCTCAAGTGGTCAAAACTTTACTGGCTGTGCAACAAGGTCAATCCCTTTCTGCAATTTTGCATCAGCAATTAGAACAAGTGGCAACAAAAGACCGTGCGCTATTTCATGAACTGGTTTTGGGAACGCTGCGTCAGTGGTACGGGTTAAAAGCACTCACTTTACCATTACTCACGAAGCCCTTGGATAATCCAGCCATAGAAAGCTGCCTATATGTCGGGTTATATCAAATTTTATGTACCCGCATTGCAGCACATGCTGCTCTTTCTGAAACAGTAACAGCATGCAAACAACTGGGCTTTCCTGCTATGAGTGGTGTAGTGAATGCCATTTTACGCCGTGCTACACGCGAAACAGCTGAGTTCCAACAAACTTTGAATCAGGCACATGGCTTACCAAGCTGGCTTTACAAGCGCCTGAAAAAAGACTGGCCAGAACAAGTAAGCGAACTCTGTTCAGCCTTGAAACAAACTAGTGCCATTACCTTACGCGTCAATCAACGCAAGATCGGACGTGATGCCTACCTTGCCAAGCTACAAGCGGCAGGCATTCAAGCTGAAGCGTGTTCGATTGCCGAAGCGGGAATTGTGTTACAGCAGTCAGTACAAATTCCTGAACTGATTGGTTTTGAACAAGGTTGGTTCTCCGTACAGGATCAACATGCACAGCTTTGTGCCAGCTTGCTCCCTAATTTAAATGACAAAATCGTGGTAGATGCCTGTGCTGCACCAGGTGGAAAAACTGCCCATTTACTGGAAAAATTTCAGCCTGCACACCTGATTGCACTCGATCAAGATGCCAAACGTCTGCTTCGTGTTCAAGAAAACTTACAGCGTTTACAACTTAATAGCGATAAAGTACAGATTTTGGCTGCTGATGCCACCACGTGGACAGCATCTGAACCCGTAGACTGTATTGTGCTAGATGCACCCTGCTCAGCGATTGGTGTGTTACGTCGCCATCCTGATATTCGCCTACTCCGCCAGTCAACCGATATTGTAGAAACGGTTGCGCTACAAAAGCAGATTTTGCAGCAAATGTGGTCACAGCTTAAAGTCGGTGGCACATTGCTTTATATCACTTGCTCAATTCTCAAAGCGGAAAATGAACAGCAAATGCAAAACTTTTTTGCTGAACATGCCGATGCTCGTGAAATCAAAATTGAAGCGGATTGGGGTATTGCTCAAGTGCATGGACGACAATTACTACCCATAACTGCTCAGGGTGACGGTTTTTATTATTGTCGAATTGAAAAAGTGGCTTAAGCCACTTTTTTATTTAGGAAAAACTCAGCTCTTGCTGACTGGGAATAGTTAATGCCTGATGAATATACAATTCAATCAGCTTTTCACGAGACCCGATTGAACGTTGATAATAACTCGAATTCAAAAGTAGACATGCTCCATAAATCAGTGACCAAACATAGGATAAATAATCTCGAATTGAAATATTGGACTGAAACTGATCCAAGTAATCTTTAGTCATATCCTTAATACATAAAATACGCTGTTGGCGAATATCATAAAGCTGCTGAAATAACTCTTTTAAGCCCGACTCAGTCGTTGTCAGCTGTTCTTCTATCTGGTGCAATACAATGATTTTTTCAGGTGCTCTCAAATGGTAAAGCATATATGCTTTAGCATAACCAATAAAATCATCCTGATACTGATGTGAAATGGCCAGTACCCGCTTTTCATTCTGAATTACCAGTTCTAATAATAATTCATTCTTTGACTTAAAATGTTTATATAGTGTTCCTTTGGCAATATCGAGTTCTTTGGCTAAATCATCTAGTGTCATATCCTGATAATGATCTAATAGCAACTCTTCTGACACAGCTAAAATTTTTTGATAGCGTACTGAAAATTGTTCTTGACGGCTGGTTTTCATTGACAATTCCATTGTTTAAACCGATCTACTCAAAAAATTAAATAACACAATTTAATCAGTTTGCCCATATTGATTCGTGATCTGTACATTCAAGCATCAATTCTTTTACAGGAATGATGGTTTCATTCTTCTGACTGAGCGATTTGATGATACTTTTCTATTTATTTATCATTATTAAACTGACTTATGGATTTTAAAATAACCCATAATCCACGCATAAAAAAGCACCCCCAACGGTTAAGTTGAGGGTGCCTG
>NZ_KB851212.1:40006-79559 GCF_000368265.1 Acinetobacter brisouisimilis
TCAATCAACCTAAAATCTAACTTATCAAGCTAAATCCTTGTTAATCAACAAGTTTTTATCTGCATCACCGCCGATGGATACGCATTATAGACCATTCATAACCGCTTGCAAGCTTTTTTTAGCATTTTTTGATTTAGGTGTGTGTTTTTTCATCTTTTTTGTGTTTTTTGCTGGTTTTATACGCATTTTTGCATAAAAAAAGGCAATCTTTTGCAGATTGCCTTTTAAAATTTTTATTTATTTCGAGGTTTAATCCGTAAAAGTGACCTGAGCAATGGCTTTTTTGCCTGCTTGAACGATGATCGTGGTATTTTCTTTTACAGAATAACCTGCATCAACGACATTCCAGTCCACTTTTACCGCGCCGCGTGCGACAGCATCTTTTGCGGCAGCGGCATTTTTAGTTAGGCCAGCAGCACGAACAATAGAAGCAATAAATAGTTCACCACCAAATTCACCACGTGAAATCGTCACTTCAGGCGTACCTTCAGGCAATTCACCTTCCGTGATGATGTTACCTGCACCTTTATGGGCATTGGCAGCAGCCTCAGCGCCATGGAAACGCTCAACCAGTTCAAGTGCAAGGATTTTCTTGACTTCTTGCGGGTTACGCCCTTCTTCAATTTCTTTAAGTAGGGTTTTGATTTCTTCTAAAGATTTGAAGCTGAGCAAGTCAAAATAACGTTCAATCAGGGAGTCTGGCATTGAAAGTACTTTTTGGTACATCGCGCCTGGTGCATCAAATACGCCAATATAGTTACCGAGAGATTTCGACATTTTATTGACGCCATCCAGACCTTCCAGGATTGGCACAGTAATACAGACTTGTGGTTCTTGATCATAACGACCTTGTAAAGTGCGTCCCATGAGCAAGTTAAAGGTTTGATCCGTACCACCCAATTCAACGTCTGCATGTAGAGCAACCGAGTCATAGCCTTGTACTAGTGGATACAAGAATTCATGAATCGCGATCGGTTGCTGGTTGTTGTAACGCTTGGTGAAATCATCACGCTCAAGCATACGTGCTACTGTTTGCTGTGAAGCCAATTGAATCAGGTCAGCCGCAGTCTTGGTTGCAAACCATTCTGAGTTAAACACCACTTTGGTTTTGTTTGGATTAAGGATTTTAAAAACCTGTTCCTGATAAGTTTTGGCGTTTTCTAGTACTTGTTCACGTGACAATGGTGGACGCGTTGCGCTTTTTCCTGTCGGGTCACCGATCATCGCGGTATAGTCACCAATCAAGAAATAAACTTCATGCCCTAAATCTTGGAATGTTTTTAATTTGTTGATTAAAACAGTATGCCCAAGGTGCAAATCTGGTGCAGTTGGGTCAAAGCCTGCTTTGATTTTAAGTGGGCGGTTCTGTTTAAGCTTCTTTAACAAGTCTTCTTCAGAGATAATTTCATGCGTGCCACGTTGGATCAGGGCAAGCTGTTCTTCAGCAGGTAAGAAATTTGACATCACAAAATCCAAACACATCAGTTATTCAATTTGTGCGATATACTAACACTTTTTCAGCATATTGCAGGCTTTGTTGCTCATGTCAGACATCTATATTGGAGTGATGACGGGAACAAGTATGGACGGTGTCGACATCGTAGCCGCCTCATTTGACCCATTACAACTTCATGCAACACTTACTGTGCCCTTTGATCCTGACTTACAGGATCAGCTCATGGCACTGACGTTACCTGACGACAATGAAATTGATCGGATGGGTAAGGCTGATGTTGCACTTGCCAGCATGATTGGACATGGCATTAACCAACTGATTGAAAAAAATCAGATCGATCGCAGTAAAATCAAAGCGATTGGCTCACATGGACAAACCATTCGTCATCGTCCCGAACATGGTTTTACCTTACAGATTGGCGATCCCAATATTATTACCGAACTCACCCAGATTCCTGTGGTTTCAGATTTTCGCCGCCGCGATATGGCAGCAGGTGGACAAGGTGCGCCTTTGGTTCCCGCATTTCATCAGGCACTGTTTCAACATGCCGCGATTGATCGGGTGATTTTAAATTTAGGCGGTATTGCCAATGTCAGTATTTTACCTGCCAATCAACCTGAAAAGGTCTATGGTTTCGATACGGGCCCTGCCAACATTTTAATGGATGCATGGTGCGAGCGTTATACAGGACATCCTTATGATGATAATGGTGACTGGGCAGCCTACGGCACACCTATCCGTTCTTTGATGGATCGGCTCTATGCACATGAGTTTTTCTCTAAAGAGCCACCAAAAAGCACAGGACGTGAAGACTTCAACCTCGAGTGGCTGGATCAACAGCTCAGCGATTGGCGTAACGACATTTTGTATAATGAACTTGAAGATACCCCTGAAAATATTCAGGCGACTTTAGCTAAACTGACTGTGCGTGCCATTCAAAAAGCCATTTACCGTTCAGGGCTCGAAAATGGCGAAGTCTATGTCTGTGGTGGCGGTGCTTATAATTCACATATTTTAGAGCAATTGCGCTGGCGTTTACGCAAACATCATTGGGCAGTACAAACCACCGATGTACTCGGTTTATCACCGACGTGGGTTGAAGCCACGGCATTTGCTTGGTTAGCCATGCGTTTTGTGAAACAGCTCAGTGGCAACTTGCCTGCGGTCACAGGCGCGCGCGGTCTGCGTATTTTAGGTAGCATTACCGCAGTTTAAATACCAGACTTCTTTCATAATTGCTTACACCCTCTTTATTTTTCTCCCATAGGGAGAAATAAAAAGGATTTATGAAACAAGTCTACTATTGAAGACATAAAAAAGCCCTGCTCATCAATTATGGCAGGGCTTTTTTTATGTGCGAATCAAATCGAGAATGATGAACCACAACCACAGGTTGTTGTTGCATTTGGGTTCTGCACAATAAAACGCGAACCTTCCAGACCTTCCACATAGTCAACCACTGAGCCGACTAAATATTGATAACTCAAAGAATCGACCAACATTTTGACATCGCCATTTTCAAAAGCAGCATCATCTTCATTGGCATTTTCAGCAAAGTTAAAGCCGTAAGAAAAACCAGAACAGCCACCACCAGTCACATACACACGCAACATCAACTCTTGGTTGCCTTCACTGTCACGAAGTTGGCGGACTTTGTTCGCGGCATTATCTGTAAGCACTAAAGCTTGAGTACTCATCGTGGGCATTCCTCACATCAATTTCGTTTTGTCTGAAGACAATTTGCGCAATCATAGCATATTCAAAATGGGGCTGCTGTCGGAAAAATTCAATTCCTAGCAATTTACTCAATTTTAACATGGCAATTTGGTTTTATCAGGATTACTGATTAGAATAAGCACAAATTGCTACCCAGTTAAAACTTTTATGATTCAACTTGACCAACTCAGCTTACGTCGCGGTGGACGCGTATTATTTCAAAAAGCCTCGATGCAACTGCATCCCGGTTGGAAAATAGGTTTAACTGGGGTCAATGGCGCAGGGAAATCAACTCTCTTTTCAGCGTTACTCGGTGGTATGGAATCAGATGGTGGTTCTTTAACTCGTCCAAATGTCTGGACTGTGGCACATATGGCACAGGAAATTGAAGCACTGGACATGAAAGCGATTGATTTCGTGCTTTCAGGCGATGAAGAATACTGGGACATTCAAAACAAACTCGACCATCCTGATCAGCTCAGTAACGATGATCTGGCTCATCTATATGGCCGTTTTGATGAAATTAACGGTTATTCTGCACCCGCCAAAGCCTCTCAACTGATGGCGGGTTTGGGCTTTTTTGAACATCAGTCCGAGCTGAGTGTGGCAAGTTTCTCAGGTGGATGGCGGATGCGCTTAAATCTGGCACGTACCCTGATGAGCCGTTCTGATTTGCTACTCCTAGACGAACCAACCAACCACTTGGATCTAGATGCAATTTTATGGCTGGAAGAATGGCTCAAAGCCTATGCAGGTACTTTGGTGCTGATTTCGCATGACCGCGATTTCCTCGATGCCATTACCGATCATATTTTGCATATCGAAAATCAGGAACTGACTCTATATACAGGTAACTACTCGACCTTTGAGCGTACCCGTAGCGAACGCCTTGCCCAACAACAACAGGCTTACGAAAAACAACTCGAAACTCGTGCACATTTGCAAAAATATATTGACCGTTTTAAAGCACAAGCTACGAAAGCCAAACAAGCACAAAGCCGTATCAAACAACTGGAACGCATGCAGGAACTTTCTGCCGCGCATGTGGATACCCCATTTACCTTCAGTTTCCGTGAACCGACCAAGATGAGTTCACCGTTACTGGAACTGGAGCATGCAGATATTGGCTATGGCGACAAACTGATTGTAACCAATGTCAATTTACAGATTACCCCAACCAGTCGCATTGGTTTATTGGGGATGAATGGTGCAGGTAAATCAACACTGATTAAGTCTCTAGTTGGTGATTTGCCATTATTGCGTGGTCATCGTAAAGCTTCGGAATTACTCAATATTGGCTACTTTGCCCAGCACCAGATGGATGCTTTAGATGGTAATGCCAGCCCGATGCTGCAACTCGCGCGTATCGCCGATCCTAAAATCAGCGAAGCGACTTTGCGTTCATTTTTAGGCAGTTTCGGCTTTAGTGGTGAACGTATGGATACGCCTTCCGAAAGTTTTTCGGGTGGTGAGCGTGCACGCCTAGCCTTGGCGCTGATCGTCTGGAAACGCCCAAATGTGTTGATTCTGGATGAGCCAACCAACCATTTAGATTTGGATATGCGTCATGCCTTAACTATGGCTTTGCAAGACTTTGAAGGTGCTGTGGTACTGGTATCGCATGAACGCCAACTGATTGCGAGTGTCTGTGATGAGCTGATTCTGGTTCATGCGGGACGCAGCACAGAGTTTGAAGGTGATTTGGCTGCTTATGCTGACTGGTTACGTCAAGCCCGACTGGACATCATGAAAAATGGGCAACACCTAAGCGCACCTGTTCAGTCTTTAGTGGAAGACAAGCCTGCAATTTCAAAAACAGATAAAGAAGCACAGCGCAAAGAAACTGCTCGCCGCCGCGATCTGACCCGCCCGATTCGTAAAAATATCGAAAATGCTGAAGCTAAAGTTGAAAAATTGCAGCCTCGTTTGGCGATTATTGAAGAAAAATTGGCTGATTCGAGTCTTTATGATACCCATCGTAAAGATGATTTACTCAAACTGATGAATGAGCAAACTGACCTCAAACAGCAACTTGAACAAGCGGAAGAACAAATACTTGAGTTGATGATGGAACTCGAAGAAATAGAAAGTTCATTTGAATGAAGGTTAATCAAATACAAAGCCCGGTCTTAGGACTGAGCTTTGATTTTTCTGTCGCATACTTCACATGAACAGCAGCATGATGTGAACTTGCTTTTTTGTGATCACAATCGTTTAATTAAGCCAGCGATGATTACCATCAGTTGTTGGTTGATTTGAATAGCTGCAGGTCAATAAAAATGTAATTTAGCGACATTTATTGATTGTATTCACAAACCAATATGCAGTGAAATATAAGAAGGAAATTAAAAAATACCTTCTAATACGTTGATCTTCAATCAAATACAGTCTAAATTCTAGTCAGTATAATATATGATATTGTGAATTATCACTGTTGATAACTGAGGGGAAATCGTCAATAACTGTGGATAAGTTTTGAGTTATCCATAATTCATAGAGCAGGTTACTCAGTCAAATTTAGAACATTTCTAGTTTTACTGTGTGCAATATCCAAATCATAAGTTTATTTATGCTTATAAACCATAAACATAATACCTTGGACTCAGCTTATAATGCACTTTTTTGATTTCCTATTCAGCCTTGAGCAAGCTCTACCAGCACTATTGCAAGAATATGGCCTATGGCTTTATGTAATTATTTTTCTTATTATTTTGTTTGAAACAGGCTGTATCTTCATGGCATTTTTGCCAGGAGATAGTCTACTGATCAGTATTGGTGCGCTTTGTGCTACGGTGGGCAGTGAACACCTCGTTTATATGATTCTGGTGCTGTTTTTTTCTACGACATTGGGCTACATCATTAATTACTATACTGGGCTATATTTTAGTTCACGTATTTTAAATTGCCGCTTTTGTTATGTAAAACAAGAGTATCTCACCAAAACCGATCTATTTTTTCGACGCCATGGCGGCAAAACTATTGTGATGGCTCGGTTCGTTCCATTTGTACGTTCATTTGCACCCTTTGCAGCTGGCTCAAGTGGCATGCCCTATACTGCATTTATGATCTACAATCTTTTAGGTGCTTTTCTCTGGGTCAGTTTGCTGTTATCTGCAGGCTATTTAGGCGGAGCGACCTTTTTATGGATATTACCCGAATAAAAAAGCATCCCGAAGGATGCTCTTTGTTTCAATACCAATTCAATTAAGCATCAATATCTGCATTGAGCGCATTTTCTTCAATAAAAGCACGACGCGGTTCAACATCATCACCCATTAAGCAAGAGAACATCCGATCCGCTTCAATTGCATCATCAATGGTCACTTGCAGCATATGACGGTTTTCAGGATCCATCGTGGTTTCCCAAAGCTGCTCAGCATTCATCTCACCAAGACCTTTATAGCGCTGAATCATCATGCCACGGCGCGAGTCCTGCAAGATATGTTGCCACACTTGATGGAACGTGTTGACTAAAATACAACGCTCACCTTTTTGTAAATAAGCACCCTCTTCAAGCAAGCTAAACCAGCTTTTTGAGTTCTTTAACAAACGTGCATATTCGGCTGAGTTCAATAAACCTGAATCAAGCAAATAGGCATGCGGCAAATTATGCACATACACCGTAATACGTGGCCAATAATGCGTGACTTTGGTCCCATCAGCACTTTCTACCTCAAAGCTTTCCAATGAAACTTCTGGACGAAGGCTTGGTTGGAGCTTGATGATTTCTGCCTGCAAATGTTCGGCCCATGTCTGTACATAATCTTGCTCAACATTTCGTTCAGATTTAAAGGCTTCAACTGCCAATAAACCATCCAGTAAACTTGCTGGATAACGTTGAGTTAAACGATGCAGACTCTTTTGTGATACCTGATAATCTTGGATCACTTTTGCCAAAGCTTCACCTGCAATTGCAGGCGCTTGGGCACTAATATGTAAAGACAACTCATCAATTGCATTGGAAATTAAATAAGTTTCCAATGCATCATTATCTTTAATATATTGTTCTTGCTTACCTTTTTTCAGCTTATATAAAGGCGGCTGAGCAATATAAATATAACCACGTTCAACCAGTTCAGGCATTTGACGGAAGAAGAAAGTCAACAACAAGGTGCGAATATGTGAACCATCAACGTCCGCATCGGTCATGATGATAATTTTATGATAACGCAGTTTGTCTGGATTATATTCTTCACGCCCAATCCCACAGCCTAATGCGGTAATCAGTGTGCCGACTTCTGCCGAAGAAATCATTTTGTCAAAACGCGCACGTTCCACATTCAGGATTTTACCTTTCAGTGGCAAAATCGCCTGCATTTTACGGTTACGACCCTGTTTTGCCGAACCACCTGCCGAGTCACCCTCGACCAGATAAAGTTCAGACATTGCTGGATCTTTTTCCTGACAGTCTGCAAGTTTCCCTGGTAAGCCTGCAATATCAAGCGCACTTTTACGACGGGTCATTTCACGGGCTTTACGCGCTGCATCACGCGCACGCGCCGCATCAATGATTTTTCCTGCAATCGATTTTGCTGCTTGCGGATTTTCCAGCAAATACGCTGAAAACTCTTTATTCATTGCCTGCTCAACCGCAGGTTTGACTTCACTTGATACCAGTTTTTCTTTGGTCTGTGAAGAGAATTTTGGATCAGGCACTTTCACCGAAACAATGGCAGTCAAACCTTCGCGCGCATCATCACCAGTTACAGCAACTTTTTCTTTTTTAAGGATATTTTCATTTTCAAGATAGTTATTTAAACCACGTGTCAGTGCTGCACGGAAACCAGCTAAATGCGTACCACCATCCTTTTGTGGAATGTTGTTGGTAAAACAGCGGACATTTTCCTGATACGAATCATTCCACTGCAATGCTACTTCAACCGCAATACCGCTATCTGTTTCTGTCGTGAAATGGAAAATTTCGTTCAGATGGTTTTTGCCTTGGTTGATGTATTTCACAAACTCAGACAAACCACCTTCATAGTCATAAACATGCTCAAAGTTAATTCGTTCGTCACGTAAAACAATCCGTACGCCTGCATTCAAGAAAGAAAGCTCGCGTAAACGACGTGCTAAAATATCGACATTAAAAATGGTTTGGCTAAAGGTTTCTGCACTCGGCCAGAAACGCACAACCGTACCTGTTTTGTCTGTTGTGCCAATCACACGCAGTGGATACTGTGGATCACCATGTTGATATTCTTGTTCGTGAACCTGACCTGCACGGTAAATTTGCAATTGCAATTTGCGCGATAAAGCATTAACAACCGAAACACCTACACCATGCAAACCACCTGAAACTTTATAGCTATTGTCGTCAAATTTACCGCCAGCATGCAGAATCGTTAAAATCACCTCTGCAGCAGAAACACCTTCTTCTGGGTGAATATCCGTTGGAATACCACGACCATTGTCAGACACACTCACCGATTCGTCTTCATGAATGGTGACGATAATTTCGTCACAATGACCAGCCAAAGCTTCATCAATCGCGTTGTCGACCACCTCAAATACCATGTGGTGCAAACCTGTACCATCGTCAGTATCGCCAATGTACATCCCAGGGCGTTTGCGTACAGCGTCTAAACCTCGTAAAACCTTAATGCTAGAGGAATCATAAGCCTTTTCATTGGTTTGTTCTGTTTGAGAAGCAGATTGAGTCTCTGAACTCATGTTTTCTCCCTAGTCATTGTGAACGGTTGATTCAGCATGCTGTTGATCAGCGTGAATCCGATGAATCTCACCGTTGTCTACATTGAATAATTGATAAAAAATAGATAGATCATGTAAATGTTTTTGTACCAACTCATGATCCAAAGTTGTCAAAAAAACTTGACTACCCAGTTGGCTTAAACGTTCAAGTAAACGTCGTTGGGCAACATAATCGAGCTCTGCCGTCAAATCATCTAATAATACCACAGTTTCCTTATTGCTCGCATGCAGCATTGCAATCTGTGACAGCTTTAGTGCCATGATCAGCAGTTTTTTCTGTCCCCGAGACAATACAGAATCGGCATCCCCCAGCGCTGTTTTTAAACGTAAATCTGCCCGATGTGGCCCATATTCGGTATAGCGTCGTTCTTTGTCTTTTTCATGCGCCAAAACCAGTTGTTGCAGCAAACCTTCTTTCTCATGAAAACCAGCACTGTATTCCAGACGGATCTCGACATCAGGTAAGAGGTACTGGATATTCTGCTGAAAAAAAGTATTCCAGCGTTGTACAATACTGGCACGTTGATGATGCAGAATTTCACCATATTCACTGAGCAGCCTGTTCCACGGCTCAAGATCCAGCAAGGTCAGTTGTCGCTGGGCTTTTAACAAACTATTGCGCTGTTTTAAAGCTCGGGTATACGCCTGCCATGTTGTATAAAAATCAGGTTCCACGTGGAACATCAGCCAGTCCAACAACTGCCGTCTGGGCTTTGCCCCATGGTCAATAATATCGGTACTTTGTGGTTCGATCAGTTGAAGTGGCAATAATTTAGCGAGTTGCCCCTGAGTGGCAATGCTATCACCATTGACCTTAATTACTTGCTCACCTGAAGTCATTTTTTGAATGCCAATTTTATCTTGACCTGCTTGGGCAAAAATCAAGGCATGGCTTTGTTCATGCTGAATATAGTTTCTAGGAAGATGAGTTCGAAAGGAACGCCCTGTCGCAAGCAAATGAATCGCTTCTAAAACCGAGGTCTTACCTGAGCCATTCTTGCCATAAAAAACATTAAATGGCTGCAAGCAAGGCAATGCAGCCATTTTAATGTTACGCACACGTTCGATACTTAAACGCGTAATATGCATAAGCTTAGGATTAGACACGCATTGGCATGACCACATAAGTTTGGTCAGCATGAGTAGGATCTTGAACCAAAACAGATTGGTTCGCTTCAGTCATGGTCATGGTCACATCATCACCATCCAAGACACCTAACACATCCAGTAAATACTGCGCATTAAATGACATTTCCAACACCTCATCCGCATACTGAATCACCAAGTCTTCACTGGCTTCATCTTGTTCAGGGTTATTGGCACGTAGTTGCAAGGTGTCAGTATAAAAGTTTAAGAATACACCACGTAATTTTTCATTACTTAAAATTGCTACACGCTGCAAAGACTGTTTAAACACATCATGCGCAATCACAACATGTTTATCACCACCACGTGGAATCACACGACGATAGTCAGGGAATTTTCCATCGATTAATTTTGTCGTGAAACGTACAGTGACATTGCCCTGCTCTTTGTCACGGTTTGGCACCTGAATCGTCACGTTCAATAACTCACGACCAATCACCAGAGTTAAAGGTTGATCTTCAATCGTTAATAAGCGTTGCAACTCACCGACTGCTTTACGTGGAACAATCGCCTGTAAAGGCTGAGCAGCAGTTGATGCTGCAGAGGTTTCACAAAATGCCAAACGGTGACCATCGGTTGTGACTGCACGAAGTTGGTTTTGATCAATTTCCAGCAATGTTCCTGTCAAATAAAAACGAACATCCTGTACAGCCATTGCAAAAGACGTTTTTTCAAACAGACGTTTCAGTTCACGTTGAGTGACCTGAACTTGGGTACCCTGTGTGTTTTCAGTGTTCAATAACGGATAATCTTCTGCAGGTAATGTACCCAAAACAAAACGACTATTACCTGACTTTAAAATACAACGCTGGTCTTCGGTAATTTGTAAATCAATCAATGCTGCGCTTGGTAAAGATTTGCAGATATCCATCAGTTTACGTGCAGGAACTGTCGTTTCACCTGCTTGTAAACATGCCCCTTCTGCAAACGACATACTTGCCACCAATTCAACTTCTAAATCCGACCCTGTAATGGTCAATGCTTGTGCAGAAGCTTGAATTTTGACATTAGATAAAATGTTTAAAGTATGTCGACGCTCTACCACCCCAACAACATGAGATAGCACATTTAACAGACTCTCTTTCGCGATTTTTAAACGCACAATGCATTCCTCTAACAGGTATCTTTTTAGACAAATAGGGCTTGAGTCGAGTACTATGCGGCAGAAGTTGACACATTGCAACTCGACTTTTTCTCTTCAATAAACTTGGGATTTTAACTCTGTAACAAGCGGGTTAAATTTTTATAATCTTCATCAAAAATTGGATCTTCTTCGCGTAAGCTTTGTACTTTTTCACAAGCATGCATCACAGTACTATGATCACGTCCACCAAACGCCATGCCGATTTCAGGAAAACTATCTCCCGTCATTTCACGCGCCAAACCCATCGCTAACTGGCGAGGACGTGCATAAATACGAGTACGCTTTGGTCCAACTAATTCCTTGAGTGGAATACGAAAATACTCACTCACCACACGCTGAATATTTTCGGTGCTAATGGTACGTGCACGAATTGCCAAAACATCTTTCAAAGACTCTCTCACAACATCCAAATCAATTGCAGAACCTTTAAAACGCGAAATAGCAACCACTTTATTTAATGCGCCTTCCAATTCACGCACATTAGCAACCACTTGCTGGGCAATAAATAACGCACAGTTCCGAGGTAAATCAACACCTGTGCTTTCTGCTTTTTTGAGTAAGATTTCGATACGAGTTTCAATATCAGGCGGCTCAACACCCACTGATAATCCCCAAGAAAAGCGTGAAACCAGACGTGGATCAAGCTCGGTCAATTCTTTTGGATAACGATCAGAGGTTAAAATAATCTGTTTTGATTCGTCCAAAAGTGCATTAAACGTATAAAAAAACTCAACTAAGCTGGCTTCTTTCCCTGCCAACAAGTGAATATCGTCGACCAATAACAAGTCCAAAGAACGACAGTTTTTCTTAAACTCTTCAACTTTGCCTTTTTGTAAAGAACTGACAAAGTCCTGAACAAAACTTTCTGCGGTCATATACATGACACGGGCATTTGGCTTGGCTTGTAGCAAAGCATTGCCGACTGCTTGCATCAAATGTGTTTTACCCAAACCAGTCGGGCCATACAAAAATAAAGGATTGTGCTGAGAAGCACCTAATTGTGTCAGAACCTTACGGCAAGTTTCAGCCGCCATTTGGTTGGAACGGCCTTCCACAAACAAAGAAAATGTAAATAACGGGTTTAACTGACGCTTTTTACTGAGTTTTGCAGCAAAAGGTTGTGCAAGAGAGCTAATTTCAGGTTCTTTTTCCTTTTTTGCCATACTAGGTGCAGGCGTTTCTAGTGCTGACACTGTCGTTGCAGGTTGCTCACTGGCTTTTAAGATTGCGCCAGGGCGAGAATCCACCATAATCTCAACATGGCGAATACGACCTTCGGAAAGCTGCTCTGCCAAAATTGAAATCAACTCCAGGTGGTGTTCCTGAATATAACGTGTCCAGTATGGATTAGGCGCATATAAACGTAATGTATGCTCATGCTCTTCAGCAACTAATGGTCGAATCCACATCGCAAAGACATTATCAGAGAGCTCTTGTCGCAAGCGAGTTAAGCAGTCCGTCCAAAGCATGTGATTCCCCTATGTACCGACTCAAAGAAAAAGATACCCTGCACTTCATTTGCAGGGGGTGGTTATTCTAACTAAGTTATCCACATCTGTCATAGAAAAATCCACAGATCCGAATAAAAAATAGCATTTCAATGTGGAAAAAGTTTCTCACAAGTCTTGTGGATAAGTTTATACACAAGCTGTGGATAAAATAACACAAAAAGTTATCCACATTCTATAAAAAAGATAACAACAATAATATCCACAGCATAAAACTATGTTTTTTATTTAAAATAATCGATTATCCACAGAAAATATCAACACTAATAATAATAAATTTAAATTTTAAGTATTAAATTTAATTAATAACGGGGGTGGTTTTTGTGGATAAGTATGATTCTTTAAATTTAAATTCAAAAAGAACTGATGGAAGGGCTGTTGATAACTTTGAGAATCATTGAGTGGATAAATCCCAATTTAAATTCAAACTATAGAAAACAAAAACAGTATTTTTTTTAAACCCAGTCAAATTAAGCGTGTCATATAGGGAAATATGTAAGAAATCGCGTAAAAAACAGCTTTTTGATTGACAGTACGCTAAATGCACAATAAAATCGCGAACCTTTATAGATAGATCAATTTTGGAGTTTCTGTATGAAACGTACATTCCAACCATCTGAATTAAAGCGTAAACGCGTTCATGGTTTCCGTGCTCGTATGGCAACTAAAGCTGGTCGTCAAGTTTTAGCTCGCCGCCGTGCAAAAGGTCGTCATAGCTTAACTGTATAATTCAAAGTTAACGCTTCATCGACTTGGGTGTATGACACGTTATAGTTTCAGCACAGACGTTCGTATACGCTGTGCTGTAGATTACAAAAATGTGTTCGATGGTGCGCTTTTTAAAGTGCACCAACCCCACTTTCTTTTTTTGGCAAAGCCAAGCGAACAGATGAGTCGCCTTGGAATTGTTGTGGCTAAAAAGAAAGTACGTCGTGCACACGAAAGAAATCGAATAAAACGGATCGCTCGCGAAAGTTTTCGCTTGAACCAACAGGCTATTGCTTCGTTGGATATTGTTGTTATGCCTAAAATAGGCATAGAAGATATTTCAAATGCTGAATTGCACCAGCAATTAAAATTTGCTTGGCAAAAACTCAATCGCTTGGTACATAAGCGCCAGAATAATACGTCTATTTCCCCACAAAAGTAGAGATGGCCAATGGTTCGTATCCTGCATTGGTTGGTACGTCTTTATCAGATTGCGATTAGTCCTTTGCTTGGACCACGTTGTCGCTATATTCCTACCTGTTCTCAATATGCGTTAGAAGCTTTGCAAACGCATGGCGCTGTACATGGAGTATGGCTAGCAACTTGTCGTGTCTGCCGTTGTCATCCTTGGGGAGGTTCAGGATATGATCCTGTACCTGCAAAGGCGATCCGTTTTATTTCCTTTCAGCAAATCGATTCTCAAACGCTTCATGTTACTGTACCCTTTCGTGAACGTTTCTTGAACCAAAATCACTCTAACTACTTGGGGTCATAGCTATGCAACAATGGGCCAGGTTTGCGATTATCGGTGCCATGTTGGTTACCGCTTATTTGCTCATTTTGGCTTGGCAAAAAGACTATGGACACACCACGAGCGCACCGCAGCAGCAAAATACTGCTGTCGTATCGCGTGATGTGTCTGCTGATTTGCCAAATAGTCAAAATACAGCATCTACAGATATGCCGCAGACCAATGCTGCTGCACCAGCAAACACGACTGCTGCTCCAGTCAGCCAGCATTTGATTACTGTACAAACAGATTTATATCGCCTTTGGATTACACCAAAAGGTGGTGATATTGTGCGCCTCGAATTGCTTGCACATGATGAAAGTAAAGGTAGTAACCAGCCTTTTGTCATGCTCGAGAGCGACAACAAACGCACATATGTCGCACAATCTGGTTTAATTGGTGCCAATGGACCAGACAGCAGTGCAAATGGTCGTCCTGATTTTGAGGTAGAGAAAAACAGCTATACCTTAAATGATGCGAAAACTGTGACTGAAAACGGCAAAACTGTAAAAGTTTTAACTGTACCAATGGTGTATAAAACTGCCAATGGTGTCGAGATTGTTAAGACTTTTACCTTCAAACAGGGTGATTACCCAATTGAAGTGGGCTATCAAGTCATGAACCGCAGCCAGCAAAACTGGCAAGGTCAATTCTTTGGTCAAATTAAACGTGATGACTCTGTCGATCCAGGTAAGTCAAGTCAGGGTATTTTCCAGTTAGGAACTTATCTTGGTGGTGCTTGGGGTACGCCAGATCAGCATTACAACAAGTTGAAATTTGCCAATTTCAATGATGACAAGCTTAATGTTCAAGCCAAAGGTGGTTGGGTGGCTGTGGTTCAGCACTACTTTGTCAGTGCGTGGATGCCTGGGTCATTAAAACTGACGCAAGCCAACGGACAACCATATACCGCAACTCTACAATCTCGTAGAGCGAGCGAATCCATGAATATTATTGGATTCACTTCACCTGCCATTACTGTGCCTGCTGGGACTAAAATGGAAGTGAATGCGACCTTCTATTCAGGACCTAAAGTTCAGTCTGAGCTGAAAGATTTGGCAGTCGGTTTAAACCAAACTGTAGATTATGGTTGGTTGTGGCCAATTGCAAAATTGTTGTTCCTAGGCTTGGAAACTTTCCATAAGTTCTTGGGCAACTGGGGCTGGTCAATTATTCTTTTGACTGTTGTAGTGAAGATGATTTTGTGGCCATTGTCTGCAAAAAGCTATCGCTCAATGGCAAAAATGCGTGTGATTGCGCCTGAAATGCAACGCATGAAAGAAGAGTTTGGCGAAGACCGTATGCGTTTCTCTCAAGAAATGATGGCGCTTTACAAACGCGAAGGGGTTAACCCGCTTTCAGGTTGCTTGCCATTGTTCATGCAAATGCCGATTTTCTTGGCATTGTACTGGGTATTGATGGAAAGCGTTGAGTTGCGTCATGCGCCGTGGTTAGGCTGGATCACTGACTTATCTGCAATGGATCCATGGTTTATCTTGCCGTTAATCATGGGTGGAACCATGTTTGCACAGCAAATGTTGAACCCTCAACCTGCTGACCCAATGCAAGCTAAAGTGTTCCGCTTGATGCCGATTATCTTTACGGTATTTATGCTGTTCTTCCCTGCAGGTCTGGTGTTGTACTGGATTGTGAACAACAGTATTACCATTTTACAGCAGTGGTTTATTGCACAAAGTGTGAAAAAACAGCGTGAAACTCAAACGGGTACTTAATCTCGCCTGAGTCAAGCAGACAACTGCTGAATAAATCCGCCTAAGATGATACGCTTAGGCGGATTTTTCTTTGACTGAATATTGATAAATTTAGGTGTGTGCTATGCAAAACCCAACCACCATTGCTGCAATCGCAACGCCGCCAGGTCGTGGTGGTGTCGGTGTCATTCGGCTGTCAGGTCCTAAAGCTTATGCCATTGCACAAGCGATTAGTCAAAAAGCCCTACCCCAAGCCCGTATGGCAGGTTTTCGCCAGTTTTACGATGCTCAGGGCGAAGTGATGGATGAGGGGCTGGTGCTGTGCTTCCCAAATCCAAACTCCTTTACTGGTGAAGATGTGGTGGAATTGCAAGGGCATGGCGGTCCAGTCATTCAAAATGCCCTGCTCGCACGCTTACTGGAGCTTGGAGCAACCGCAGCCAAAGCAGGTGAATTTTCCATGCGTGCCTTTGAAAATGGCAAGTTGGATTTGGTACAGGCGGAAGCGATTGCCGACTTGATTGATGCGACTTCCCAGGCGGCTGCACGTTCTGCGGTACGCTCATTGCAAGGTGCATTTTCCAATAAGGTCAACACGGTTTTGGAAAAACTGATTCACTTGCGTTTGCATGTTGAAGCTGCGATTGATTTTCCAGAAGAAGAAATTGATTTTCTGGCTGATGGCAAGATTTTGGGATTGCTAGAAGATGTACAACGCTCGGTACAATCTGTACAGCAATCGGCACGCCAGGGACAACTGTTACGTGAAGGCTTGCAGGTGGTGATTGCGGGTAAACCCAACGCTGGCAAGTCCAGTTTGCTGAATGCCTTGGCTGGGGTTGAACGCGCGATTGTAACGGACATTGCAGGCACAACCCGTGATGTCTTACATGAAAAACTCAGCCTCAATGGTCTGCCGATTACCCTGACAGATACCGCTGGTTTACGAGAAACGGGTGATATTGTGGAAAAAGAAGGGATTCGCCGTGCCATTAAAGAGATTGAACAAGCAGATTTGCTATTGCTGGTTTATGACTTGAGTCAAGGTGAAGAACCGTTGCAGCTTGCGCAGCACTATTTTGCAGAACATTTAGAGCCGCGTCGCCTGATGCTGATTGCCAATAAATGCGATCTGACAGAAACGGCGCCTGAAATTGGTGAATATCGGGGCTTTCGTCATATTACGGTGTCAGCGAAGCAGGAAATGGGGGTTCAGGCGCTCATAGATGCGATTACAGCGCATGCTGGCTTTCATCCTGAAGAAGATACCTTTATTGCACGAACACGCCATTTGGACGCAATGAAGCGCACACAGCAGTATCTGGCAGAGGCACGTGTACAGCTTGTCGATTTTCATGCAGGTGAACTGGTTGCCGAGTCCCTACGCCTTGCACAAAATGCCCTGAGTGAAATCACGGGTGAGTTTAGTGCGGATGATTTGCTCGGAAAAATCTTTGGGTCGTTTTGTATCGGAAAATAATCAAAAAAGCTGCCGATTTGGCAGTTTTTTTTTGCATTAATTTTTATTTTTTATCGACTGAAATTGCACCAGGACCCGCAACCGCCAATAATAAGAACCCACCCACAATACTCATGTTTTTAAAGAAATGAATTTTGGTGTTCAAGTCTTGCATCATATCGCCAGTGGTGTGCCAGTAAGCATGTCCAATCATGGCAGTTCCCAGTGTATACAGCGCTAAAAGCACAGCAATTGGGCGTGTATAGAAACCAATAAGAATCAATAACCCCAAAAAGGCTTCAGCCACAACCGCAATCATTGCAGATAGAGTTGGCAGTGGTGCATGAAGCATGTTCATGTATTGAACCGTACCTTCAAAGCCTGTTAATTTGCTGAAACCAAAAATCAGGAATAGCGTGATTAAGAAAACACGAGCAAGCAGCAGAACAAGCGATTTGGCTGAGCCAAAGTCCAGATAGCGTAGTGAGGCCATGATGCAACTCCAGTATTTTGTTTAAATATTGTGCGATCATATGCGGTGTAAAAAAATTAATAAATGTTAAAAAAAGTACATATTGTTTTAAAAATAGAACAATTGAAGTGTATTTAATATTCGCTATAAAAAAAACATGCATTTTTAGGATATTGAGATCGCAATCTCTAGCCGTAGCGTTTTAATAGTTTTAAAAATTCTTCTAGTTCAGTTTCATTCACTGCAGTCGCTTCAGCCAAAACATGGTGACGTAGATGCTCTTCAATCAGTTCATTCATCAAACCATTGATTGCGCCTTTAATGGCTGCAACCTGTTGTAACACTTCAATGCAGTTACTGTCCCCTGCTTCAAGATGCTGTTCCACACTGTGGATCTGTCCTTTCAGACGTTTGACGCGATTTAATATTTTCTTATCGTGGTGAAGATGGCTCATATCCGAACTCGAAAAAAAGAAATATACTATTGGGGAGTATATCTGAGTAATCCTGAAATGCAACGTATAGATTCAAATCGATCCCACCATCACCAGTTTGATGAAGGAAATCCATTGGCTCAGAAACGTATTCTATGGGCAACGATTCTAACTGGAATCATGATGGTTTTTGAAGTCGCTGGCGGATGGATTTTTAATTCGATGGCGCTTTTGGCTGATGGCTGGCATATGAGTTCACACATGCTGGCTTTGGGACTAGCGTATGTTGCCTATCGTGCTGCCCGACATTACTCTCGCGATCATCGCTTTAGTTTTGGGACATGGAAAATTGAAATTCTTTCGGGGTATAGCAGCGCGATTTTATTGATGGTAGTTGCTTTACTGATGGCATTCCAGTCAGTTGAGCGTCTACTCTCGCCTGTACAGATTCATTATAACGAAGCGATTTTAATCGCGGTGATTGGGCTGCTGGTCAATTTGCTTTGTGCCTGGTTACTGCATGACGATCCGAATCATCACCACCATCATGGTCATCATCATGAAGATGATCATGGGCATGAACATCATCATGATCTAAATCAGAAAGCAGCATTTATACATGTGGTAGCAGATGCGATCACTTCTATATTTGCGATTCTTGCACTACTTGCAGGCAAGTATTTTGGCTGGAATTTTTTAGATGCTTTATTGGGGATCGTCGGTTCGGTTTTAGTTGCAAAATGGTCTTGGGGATTGCTCAAAGAAACAGGCAGAACTTTACTTGATGCTGAAATGGATCACCCTGTCGTGACAGAAATTGTAGAAGTGATCGAGCAGTTAGGCGAGCATCTAGAGATTACCGATTTACATGTATGGAAAGTGGGTAAAGGTAAATTTTCTTGTATTTTAGCTTTGGAAACCGTGCAGAATGTCAGTGCAGATGAAATTCGTGAGGCTTTATCGGTCCATGAAGAAATCGTACATATTTCAGTGGAAATTAATCCCAAGCTGTAATTATGTTCCACGTGAAACCTGCTGACAAATTTACAACGCTTTGTTGTGGAAGCAAGCATACGCAAGAAAAGCTGATCCGTTAAAATCAGCTTTTCTTGAGGGTGTGTATTTAGAATGAAAAAATTGAGTCTTTTACTGTTGGCTTGGTGTTGTTCGAGTCTTGCTGTGGCTGATGTTGCCAGTTTAAATAGCCAACTCAAACGCCAATATCCCAATCTGAATTTTCAGAATATCGCAGCGACTGAAGTGCATGGTATTTATAGCGCTACCCTGGATAAACAAATTGTATATTTAGATGAAGCCGGACAGCATGTCATGCTTGGTAGCATGATTCGTCTCAAAGACCAGAAAAATCTGACTCAGAATTTAGTCATACAAAACAACCGTGTGGACTGGCGTAGCCTTCCCTTACAAGATGCGTTAAAACAGGTTAAAGGCAACGGGCAGCATCAACTGGCGATTTTTGTTGATCCGAATTGCCCTTATTGCAAAAAACTGGAAAAAGAACTCGATAAACTCAATAATGTGACGATCTATCGTTTCTTGTATCCGATTCGCCCACAATCGATTGTTTCATCAAAACAAGTCTGGTGTAGTCCAAACCGTAACTACGCCTGGGATAATTTGATGGGGCGTGGGTTAATGCCAACAGCAAGTTCGACTTGTGCCAACCCGATTCAGCGTAATTTACAGCTGGGTCAAAAGCTCAAAATTGAAGGTACGCCAGGGCTTATTTTTGCCAACGGTTATCGCGCGCTAGGCTATACGTCCGCCGAGCAGATTCAGGCATTTTGGCAGCAAAATGGCTTATAACTCATACATAATAAAATAGCATAGCGCTCACGGGCGCTATGTTATTTCAGTTTTTGCTTTAGGTATTTTTACGGATAAAGTTATAAATAATTAAAATGACAATCGCACCAATCACCGAAGCAATAAACCCTGCCGATGAGTGTGCGCCATAAAACCCAAGCATGCGTCCACCATAGGTGGCGATGACTGAACCTGCGATGCCTAACAAGGTGGTGACAATAAAGCCTGCTTGGTCATTGCCAGGATATAAAGCACGTGCAATCAAACCTGCAATAAAACCAATAATAATCACAACAATCAGATGCCACATGCTGTTGCTCCTTCATTTTGTTATGTGAATACATTAAAAATAGTGTGCAAGATCAATATGACAGGAAATAGCAGATTATTGCGAATTCTCGTTATATTTTGTTATAAAAAAAGTGGTGTCCTGCACCACTTTTTGATTTTCAAGCTTACAGACCAATTTCACCAATAAATGGCAAGTGGCGATATTTTTGATCATAGTCCAAGCCATAACCAACAATAAATTTATCTTCTACTTCAAAACCCAAAAACTTCACATCGAGCTCAATTTCACGGCGTGAAGGTTTGCTGACCAAGGTACAGAGTTGAATCGAGTTCGGGTTGCGAGTTTGTAACATTTCCATTATTTTGCTTAAGGTGTTGCCTGAGTCAATAATATCTTCAACTACAAGTACATCTTTACCGCGAATTTCACCATCAAGATCTTTGAGAATTTTCACATCGCGTGATGAGACTGTTCCGCCACCGTAGCTAGAAACCGTCATAAAGTCGAGCTCATGTGCTTTGGAAATTTGACGGCACAAATCTGCCATAAAAATGACTGAACCACGTAGTAGTCCAATCAATACCAGTTCTTTATCACTATGGGCATAGTGAGCATTGATCTGTTCACCTAGCTCTTTGACTTTGGCTTGAATAGCCTCTTCAGAAATCATTACGCTCAATTGCACAGTCATGGGCAGCTACCTAAAAACATCAGTATGTAAAAAGAAAAAAGGTGTTGACCTGCAACACCTCGAATTCATGAGTTAATACTAAAATTTTAAAACAATTTCATGTTTCCTGCATCTGTTCTTGCCCAATAAAATGTAAGGATCTGATTTTTGTATTTGATTTTATTTAAAAAATCGACCTAAAAAACCAGTTTTATTTGCTAAATTTACGCTGTCCGTACACGTAAGTTGCATGGATACTGCGGTCATCTCCCATGGTAAAGAGTGCAAATAAACTGTCTTCAATCGATTTGGCACGAGACTGGCGCAGACTTTGTAATGCTGTGGCATTTAAGTCCAGCACCACAAAGTCAGCCTCTTTACTGACGTTAAAATTTCCGAGTTTATCCTGTAAATCCAGCGCTTTTGCTCCACCCAGTGTGGCGTGATATAGCGATTCAAACGCTGAGAGTTTGTTACCTTGTAGCTGCTGAACTTTGTAGGCTTCATTCAGTGTTTGTAGCTGACTGAAGGATGTGCCTGCACCGATGTCTGTACCTAGTCCGACTTTGACCTGTTTTTCCCATGTTTTATTTAGTGGGAATAAACCGCTGCCTAAGAACAGGTTTGAGGTTGGGCAAAATGCAATCGTAGAGTCTGTATCATGCATGCAGTTCCATTCTTCATCTTCCAGATGCACACAATGCGCAAACACCGAACGCTGACCTGTCAACCCATAATGATGATAAACATCCAGATATCCCTGACGCTCAGGGAATAGCGATTTGACCCATGCGATTTCATCCTTGTTTTCACTCAAATGCGTATGGACATAGACATCAGGGAATTCCTGTTTTAACTGCCCTGCTTTTTCCAGTTGTTCAGGTGTTGAAGTCGGTGCAAAGCGTGGGGTAATCGCATATAGCACACGCCCCTGCCCGTGCCATTTCTCGATTAAGGCTTTGGACTGGTGATAACTGCTGTCTGCTGTATCACACAAACCCTCAGGGGCATGGCGATCCATCATGACCTTGCCTGCAATCAGGCGCATATTAAAATTGGCAGCTGCCTCAAACAAGGCATCGACGGATTCAGGATGCACAGTACAGAAAACCAGTGCCGTGGTAGTACCGTTTTTAAGTAATTCCTGAATAAAGAAATGCGCAATATGCTCGGCATAATTACGATCTTTAAACTGTAGTTCGCTTGGGAATGTATAGGTATTGAGCCAGCTCAAAAGCTGTTCGCCGTATGCACCTACCATTTCGGTTTGTGGATAGTGAATGTGAGTGTCAATAAAACCTGGCACAATTAATTGTTCAGGGTAATGTTGAATTTCGACCTGTTTCGGTAAGTGTGCTTGGGCATCTTGCCACGTGCCAAACCATTTGATTTTTCCATGCTCGCTGATCAGCACGCCATCTTCTAGATAACGAACTTGTTCAGCAATTTCAGAAGGATGTTGAACCAGTTGTTGGATATCTAAGAAACGACCACGAATGACACTGATAGGAGAACAATTTGACATGGAAAACCTGCTTTTTACTTTTTTCGAGTGATTGTAACGCATTTGTACAATAACTTGAAAACCTGATTATGTGCCATAAAAAATGGGTAGTTTTGCTACCCATAAAATTTGGCTTTAAAATTTTTGATTGAAGCAAAAATTGTTCCATTTCAAACAGACTTATGGGTGAATAGAATGAAATCCACCTAATTACTCGATTGAAATGAACACTTTATTTTAATTTTTTCTCATGGTGGAGTGACAGTAATGCGGTTATTGCGAGCACTAAAATGATAAAATCCAGTGAAATCCAGATCGGTAAGTGTATGACATCTAGCATTAGCATTTTGCCCCCAATAAATAACAGGATAATCCCCAAGCCGTAGGGCAAATAATGCATTTTCTCTGCCGCACCTGCCAGCAGGAAAAACATGGCGCGTAAACCCAGAATTGCCATCAGGTTAGCACTCAGTACAATAAACGGATCGCTTGTGACAGCGAAAATTGCAGGAATGGAATCGACTGCAAAAATCACATCGGAAAATTCAACCAAAATCAGCACTACAAATAATGGCGTGATCCAGCATTTCCCTTGCTCATAAACGACAAAGTGGTTGTCACGTAGGGTTGAGGTAATTGGGACATGCTTGCGTAGCCACTTGAGTAAGCGCATGTCTTCAATGTTAGCGTCGTCATCTTGCCCTTTGAGGAATTTAAAGCCTGTATAAACCAAGAATGCACCGAAGATATACAGAACCCATGCAAACTCTTGCACTAGCCATGCACCAATAAAAATAAATACAGTACGCAATACAATCGCACCCAGTACGCCGTAGAGCAGGACTTTACGTTGCAGTGCAGGTGGAATGGAAAATGCTGAAAAAATCATCAGCCAGACAAAGACATTGTCAATTGCGAGCGATTTTTCCAGTAAGTAACCTGAAAGGTATTCAAGGGTTTTTTGATTGGCAATCGCTACAGAAGTGGTCTGTTCTAAGTACAGCCATAATCCGCCTGCAAATAGCATGGCCACCGACACCCATGCGATACTCCAGTAGGCTGCCTGCCTGAGAGGAACATGGTCAGATTTGTTGTTTTTAAAGCCGATAAAATCGATCATCAGCATGATGGCTACAATGCCAAAAAATGCCAGATAGAGTCCGAGACTACCAATAGATTGCATGAGTTATTCTCCTCATCATCTGGCAATCGTCTCGTTTTCTTACATAAAAAAACCTTGACCTGCTGCCAGATGAAAAAACATCTGTGTCAACATGATCAAGGTCTTGCCTACACCATACAGGGTATAGTGCTCAGATACCGACTTTTTGCAAAGTGTATTGACGATACCTGACACGTAACATTTTGCTATGATGCAAGTGCTACGTTTGGAGGAGGCTACTCCCCTTGTCAAACTTAATTTTGCATTAGGGATAGAGTATTATTCATCCCAATGTTTGAGTAGCATGCCATAGTTCTTCTCGATGTGCAATTTGTACGCAGCATTGAAATGTAAGGGGTGAAATCATGACGGAACCACAATTATTTATCGTGTTGCTGGGTGGGAAGCATGCGCAGGCACGTGTCGAGGTCCATGATATTATCCCTGTGATTTATCCCCAACTTGAAAAAAGTTATCCACAGTTGAAGCAGCGCTGGTTTGGTGTACCTCAGGGTTTGCATATTGATGCATGGATGTGTGTTCATGGAGTGCAGTATCAAGGGGTGAATTATCGGGTTGAAATCGTCCCTTACTCTAAGCCGATGCGTAGCCAGTTAAAACTTTATCTGATCAATCTCGGCGCGTATCTGACTGGTGAATTTGGTGAATTTCATCGCTATGTTGTGGTCGCGGGGATGAGCCCTGCCGATGCCCGACAGCAAGGTAAATTACATATTGAACAGCACTGGCATAAAGCCCATACCGATGCCGTGATTGATATTGATGAGTGTCTGGCTTTAGATTTAATCGATGGCTATGCCGTCCATCTGGTACAGGGTAATTTCAAAGAGAATCATTTTGAAAATACCTATATTGTTTTAGATTGAAATCTTTCAATAAATTGTCATATGACTGAAACGATTTTGTCATTTTGATATTTTAGATTAAAAAGAAAAAATCCAGAAAAAAGCAAGGCGCTGATTGGGAGAGTCAGTGCCTTGCTTTTTTATTTTTAGAATGCTTAATGAAGTATCAGATTATTTTACCCAGCCTCGAGTGAGCAATGGTTTGCAGACAATTTGGTAGAGTTGGGTAATGAACTGTAGGATGCGTTCTCCAAAAATTTTCCATAGCCAAATTCCGAAAATATTGACTATAAGTGCGATACAAAAGGCACCGAGCATGTCCATTGGAAAGTGTACACCTAAATACACCCGTGACCACGCTACTAAAGCGGCCAGTACTAACAACAAACTGCCCGCAAACTTTCGCCCAGAAAACCAGTAGGATAATGCAATGGTGCTAAAAATCAGCATGTGATCACTTGGAAAAGACGCATCTGGCGCATGCTGAATAAAGGTGTGACCAACATGTATCATGAATGGTCTTGGATGGAAGTAAATCTGGGAAATAATAAAACCAGTGCCGAGTGCAATTGCCGTAAAAAATACCGCTTTAAAAGCGCGCTCTTTGAGTGCTTTATCACCTAAAAACCATAAAAGCAGTAAAAATAAAATCAGTAAATAAAACGTATCGTTGGCAATAAAAATCGCCAGATCAATCATGCTATTGCTGGCATGTTGTGGTGCATTGATTTTCGCGAACCACGCTAAATTGAGCGCTTCTAGAGACATGCTCATATATCAGGCCTCGAATTAAATTGCGCTATGATAAAGATGTGACCTTAAGAGAAAGAAATAGAAAAGTTACAGTTTTGTAATTTTTAATTATTATGGGTTGTATATAGATTTGATGGCTAATAATGAGTCAAAAGCAGCATCTTAAGATACTGCTTTTGATTAAAAATATTGTGGGTTACTTGGCTTTTAACGCAGCAATCAGTTTTTGGTGTAAACCACCAAAACCGCCATTTGACATAATCACCACCGCATCGCCCTCACCTGCTTGCTGACAAATCGTGGTAATGATTTGCTCTAGAGAACGCGCAACGACAGCATGGTTTGATGCAGCATCCACTACAGGCTGCAAATCCCAGTCCAAACCTTCGGGCTGATACCAAATCACTGCATCGGCTAAGCGTGCCGACTGAGCCAGTTGATCTTTATGACTGCCCATACGCATGGTGTTAGAACGTGGCTCAATAATTGCCCAGAGTTTACGTTTGCCCAAGCGTTTGCGTGCGCCGTCTAGTGTGGTTTCAATCGCTGTTGGATGATGGGCAAAGTCATCATAAACTTCGATACCATGCACCGTGTCGAGTAATTCCATACGCCGCTTAACTCCACCAAAACATGACAATGCTGCACAGGCTTGTTCAATCGAAACACCAACATGTTCCGCTGCAGCAATGGTCGCCAGTGCATTGGCAACACTATGCTGCCCTGTCATGTTCCACTGCACTTCAGCTTTCAGTTCGCCGTGTTGCAGCACTTTAAAATGACTACCATCGGCTGAAACCAGTTCGGCAGAAAGTTCCACTTGCTCATTGGCTGCAAGGCTGGTACGTACTACAGGTGTCCAACATCCCATTTCCAGTACAGTATCAATATTGGTTTCGGTAATGGGTGCAATAATGCGCCCTTCACTTGGAATGGTACGAACCAAGTGATGGAACTGCTTTTGAATCGCGGCCAAATCATCAAAAATATCGGCATGGTCAAATTCAAGGTTATTTAAAATCGCTGTTTTTGGGTGGTAATGTACGAACTTGGAACGTTTGTCGAAAAATGCCGAATCGTATTCATCGGCTTCGACACAGAAGTATTTGCCACCGCCCAAACGCGCACTTTGACTAAAACCGAGTGGTACACCACCAATCAGAAATCCTGGATTTAAACCTGCCTGATCCAGTACCCATGCCAGCATGGTCGTGGTGGTGGTTTTACCGTGTGTTCCTGCAACACCGAGGACATGTTTGCCTTGCAACACATGATCTGCCAAGAACTGTGGACCTGAAATATACGGTAAACCCGCATTGAGCATGTATTCAACGGCATCAATGCCGCGTTTCATGGCATTACCCACGATCACCAAGTCAGGATGTGGCTGTAAATGGCTACGATCATAGCCTTGCATTAAGGTAATGCCTGCATTTTCCAGTTGAGTTGACATGGGCGGGTAAACATTTTGGTCTGACCCTGTAACGGTATGCCCAAGATCACGAGCTAACAGTGCCAATGACCCCATAAAAGTGCCGCAAATACCCAAAATATGCAGATGCATAACTCGCCTACTCCACTGTTTCCGATATGCTGAATCGTGTGTTTATTTGAAATTATTGGCAACCATAGCAAGGCTGTATTTGAAAAGATAGTCAAAAAACGTGAGAACTTGTACGGGTTTGCCAAGAGGATTGGACTTTAGCCAATCCAGCGTGGATATTTTTTGAGAGCTTGATAGGCTACAAAATTTAAGCCCAGTGCGATCAGCAATGCACCCAAAATATCAAAGGGAAAATGCACACCCAGATAAATTCGTGACCAGCCCACCGCGAATGCTGCCAGCAACAAGCCACAGCCAATCCAGAATTTGGATGAAAAACAGTAAGCAAACGCAATCGTACTCATCACCAGCATATGGCTACTTGGAAATGAGTTGTTATTGGAATGTCGAATATAATTTTCGCTTAAGCCGAGAGTAAATGGACGTGGAAAATCAAAAGTATGATCAAAGATATAATTTAAAATAGAGGCACAAAGTGTCAGTACCAATGCTTTAATAAAGAGTACAGGATAACTTTTTCTGAGTGCCATACTAAACAGCAAAATGACCGCCAAAATTGTGGTGAGATAATGCGAGAAAAATAAGGCAGCGCTTAAAGCAAATTCAGAATGACGTCCTGTCATATAAATCATTTTAAATAAATCATAATTAAGCTGTGTCAGATTCAACATTTTTCGGCAATGACCCAATAAATTTTCTGTGTGCATTTTAAGGGATTTATCAGGATGATGCTTTAAACAAAAATCCTATAAAGATCTTTCTCAGATAACATGCTGATTTTAATATTTTTAAATGTATTGCAGGTATCTTAATGCGCTGAGAAATCATGACATGATTTTCGTAAAACTATAATATAAATCAGAATCGTTTATTTGGAATTGACATTTTGATCACGCCCTTACCGTTTATTTTGCTGATTATTTCCAACTGTTTTATGACGTTGGCGTGGTATGGGCATTTGAAATTTTTACATGCTGCTCCGCTTTGGAAAGCCATCTTATTTGGTTGGTGTATTGCCTTCCTCGAATATAGTTTCATGATTCCTGCCACGCGCTTATTTGCCCAGCAAGGCTTTAGCATGGGTGAAATGAAAATTACCCAAGAGGTCGTGACTTTACTGGTGTTTGTGCCCTTCATGCTATTTTTATTTAAACAACCTTTCAAACTGGATTATCTATGGGCTGGATGTTGCCTGCTCGGCTGTGTGTATTTTGTGTTTCGTAGCCAATAATCTGGAAATTCATCATGAAGCGATGAGTATTTTTGGAGAGGATGAAAAAAACCGCTATACTAGAGTGCCCTAATATTTATGCAATGCACTTCTTGGCTTTGCTAAGCGCATTGATCTACTTACGCTTTGGAAATATCAATGAATACGGTCGCAGCTCCAGACGCTCAACCTTTAGTCGGAATTATTATGGGTTCTCAATCTGATTGGGCAACCTTAGAACACACTGCCAATATGCTCAAACAGCTTGGCGTCCCTTTTGAAGCTGAAGTGGTTTCTGCACACCGTACTCCAGACCGTTTGTTTGAATATGCCGAAACTGCGCGTGAACGTGGTATTCAAGTGATTATTGCAGGTGCTGGCGGCGCAGCGCATTTACCTGGTATGTGTGCGGCTAAAACTGATTTACCTGTTTTAGGTGTTCCGGTCAAATCATCGATTTTAAATGGTGTCGACTCTCTCCTTTCGATTGTACAAATGCCTGCAGGTATTGCAGTAGGTACTTTGGCGATTGGTCCTGCGGGTGCAACCAATGCTGCGATTATGGCAGCACAAATTTTAGGTTTGACACGTGCCGACATCGCTAAAAATGTCGCAGATTTCCGTGAAGCACAAACTGCTAAAGTTGCCAACAACAACATTCCAGGTCAGGTATAAACGAGATTTGATCATGAACAAAACCATCGGAATTTTTGGTGGTGGTCAACTGGGTCGTATGATGGCCCAAGCTGCGTTACCACTAAATATCCAATGTACTTTCTTTGAAGCCAGTACCGATTGCCCATCTGCGATGTTGGGTCAGGTGATTTCAAGTCAGGCAGAAAACGGTTTGCAGCAATTTATTGACAGTGCAGATGTTTTTAGCCTGGAATTTGAAAATACACCGTTAGCTGATGTTGATGTGTTGACGCAAAGCAAGCAATTGCACCCACCGCGTCAGGCGTTGGCAATTGCACAAAACCGCTTGCTTGAAAAAGCCTTGTTTGATCAGTTGGATATTCCAGTTGCACCCTATCGTGCTGTGGATAGTCTTGAGAGCCTAAAACAGGCAGTGACTGATTTAGGTTTGCCAATTGTCCTGAAAACTGCGACAGGCGGTTATGATGGCAAAGGTCAGTTTGTCCTGCGCTCTGAAGATCAGATCGATACCGCATGGGTAGAACTCGGCCCCGCAAAAAGCTTGATCGCTGAAAGCTTTGTGAAATTCTCACGTGAAGTTTCGATTATTGCGGTACGTGGACAAAACGGCGAAGTCAAAACCTGGGCATTGGCAGAAAACCATCATCACAACGGCATCTTGTCACACTCGATTGTACCTGCGCCAAATAGTGCAGATTTGCAACCTGTGGCACAGGACTACATTACCCGTTTGCTCAATCATTTGAATTATGTCGGTGTGTTGACGCTTGAACTGTTCGTGACAGAACAAGGTCTATATGCCAATGAAATGGCGCCACGTGTGCATAATTCAGGGCACTGGTCAATTGAAGGTTCAGTCTGTTCACAGTTTGAAAACCACATTCGTGCAGTTGCAGGCTTACCACTCGGTTCAACTGATGTTGTACGTCCAACTGTGATGATTAATATCATCGGTCAGCATCCAAAAACTGAAGATGTGCTGGCGTTAGATGGTGCGCATCTGCATTTGTATAACAAAACTGAACGCCAAGGTCGTAAGCTTGGGCACATTACGTTAATGCCAGTCGATGCTGCACAATTAACGACTTTATGTCGTCAATTGGCGAAAATTTTGCCTGAGCCACTGGCATTGACTCAAGATATGAACATCTAAAGCTAGATTGTTGTTAAAAAAAGCGTTTGCCTCGGCAAGCGCTTTTTTTTTGGCAATTTCTCAGGCAAGATAGCCGCCGTTTTAAATTCAAAACTATTGCGATTGTGGATAAAATTACACACTGAGAAATTAAATTTGAATTTAAAGTTTTGAATTTAAATTCAAATTTAAAAAAATAAATTCAAAAAATCATAATTGCTATAGTCCAATATGCAAAACAATCAAATTTTAAAATACAATTAATTTTATTTTTTAAAAACAGTTGCTTAAATTGTTGTTGTGGATAAGTTAAAAGATATCCACATTCTTGTTTTATAGATTTTATCCCCATTTCGCCACTGGAAAATGAATTTATTTGTTTTGAATTTAAAAATTTGAATTTAAATTCAAAATAAAGAAATGCTGTGAAATTGCGAGTATTTGTACATTTGAATTTAAATTGAATCGTCATTTTTTTGGGATAATGATATGTTAGGGTGATCATTTGAATTCAAAATGGCGAGCAAGATCATATGCGACGTTTTCCTTTTCTTGTCGGTAGTCTTTTTCTAGCAACAACTCATACTCAGGCAGAATTAATCATTAATGGTGTGAGTGATACAGACAAGAGCCATAACACAACAATCATCAGTAGTTCTCCGCAATTTTCTCCACCCGATGCTTTTGGGCAAGATCAATTTCAGCAATGCTTAGCAAACTTGCGTTCTCAAGCTCAAGCATCTGGCGTGAATGCTGAAACTTATAGTCAGTACACTCAGCACTTAACACCTGATCGCTCCGTGTTAGAAAAACTCAACTACCAACCAGAATTTTCAACTCCGATTTGGGATTATTTGTCTGGATTGGTTGATGATGAGCGTGTACAAAAAGGACAGCAAAAAATTGCCCAGTATCGCGAAGTTTTAAACCGCGCTTCACAAGTTTATGGTGTGCCTGTCGAAACGATTGTGGCGGTATGGGGTGTGGAAAGTAATTATGGAGATATTTCAGGGAAATATCCGCTCTTACAGGCATTAGGAACTTTAAGCTGCGAAGGGCGCCGTCAAAGTTATTTTCGGGGTGAGTTTTTTGCTGCCATGCGTATCTTGCAACATGGTGATTTAACGCTAGACCAGCTAAAAGGCTCGTGGGCAGGGGCGTTTGGACATACTCAGTTTATGCCTGTAACTTATGAGCGCTTAGCCGTTGATTTTGATGGAGATGGTCGCCGTGATTTAGTGTCGAGTGTGCCTGATGCTTTGGCATCTACAGCCAATTTCTTGAAAAAAGCCGGCTGGCAAACAGGTTTGCCGTGGGGTTTTGAAGTCAAATTACCAGCAGGCATGTCGATTGCAGGTGAAAGTCGACGCAATAAAAAACCACTCAGTTACTGGCTTTCGCGGGGGATAGTACGTGCTGATGGTTCTGCTTTAATTCAGGGAAATTTGAGTGATACAACGTCTGCTGGTTTAATGGCACCTACAGGCGCAAATGGTCCAGTATTTTTAGTGTTTAAAAATTTTGATGCGATTTATGGTTATAACGCTTCGGAAAGTTATGCCTTGGCAATTGCGCATTTATCGGATCGCTTACAAGGGCAGGGCGAATTTAAAACTGCTTGGCCAACCGATGATGCAGGCACATCACGCGCAGAGCGTCGTGAAATTCAGCAGATGCTTTTAAACAAGGGCTATGACATTGGTAGCCCAGATGGCTTGATTGGGGATAAAACCCGTCAGGCAATTCAACAGGAACAGCAGCGTTTGGGCTTACCAACCACAGGGCGGGCAGGGCAAAAAATTCTGCAAGCACTGCGCCAACAACAAGCTGTTAAAATGATGCAATAATTCAAGCAAATACATATTTAAAAAGGTCTGAATCCTCAGACCTTTTTAAAGAAATATCCTTAAAAACTCTCACGATCAATTTTGACTGCATCGAGAACATCAAAAATCACTTTAGTCACATCTTGACTCAGTTCACGATCATTAAAAATTTCGTGGGCGGTAATCGTGACGTCAGTGTCGCTTGGTAATTCTTTTTGTTCTTCTTCAATCAGGTATTCAATCGGCATTTTGGTCTGTTTAATTTCAAGATGCAAAATATCGTCAAATGGAATATTTTCGTCCTCAAATTCGACCATTTGTTTATTGAAATAAGGGAGTAGTAGCCCATGCAGATGAGGGGTAAGCTCTTCAATATTAAAGATTTCAATATCACGTGTTTCTTCAATTGTGCTGATGTGATCATTCACTTCGACAATAATATGATAATAACTCACGCTGATCTCCATCGAATTTAAGGTATCTTGCATAACCATAGCATGAAATTCGCTCGCATCATGGAGTTATGGGTTGAATTTATCTAAAAACTTTTTCCAAGAGGAATTTTGTTGTAATAACAGGCGGTCATCTATAGTCAGTTGGAAATTATGCATATTCTGATCTTTTAATATGGGGTACATCAAGGCATGCGAATTGACTTCGGTATGGGCTAAACCTAAGGCATGCCCCAGCTCGTGTGCAATCACCAGACGTAAATCATCCTGATTTTCAAATTCATAAATATTAATACTGCGCCCGTTAAAAAGCCCTTTATCAAAGGCACGTGCTGCATAGTGCTGATTATAAGTCTGGATGGACTGATTAATCTGTTGAGTGGTTTGATTGTAGTTTTGCACTTGGGCATTCGACTGTTGCGCCAGTTGGTTATATTGTGCCATTGCTTGATTCAGTTCAGATTTGAGTTGTTCAAGATGTTGTTTCTGCTGGTCAAATTGTTGTTTTAGCTCAAGGTTTGCACCACCATGAGTATTGATCATTTCCACCATCGAATTGTACTGGCTGAGTTCATGTTGAAAGACATCTTGCTTGAGCTGAATGGCTTGCTGTGCACGTAAAATTTCAGCTTTATGACCATCAATTTGTTGCTGCTGCTGCTGTTGCTGGTTTTGGGTGTGCTCAATCTGTTGTAGCTCAGTGAGGCGCTGTGTGGTATTGACCTGACGTTGATCATAAATAAAGTTAATTTGCAGGCGGGCATGCGGGTCGTAAACTAACCAGTCTTTTCCCGTACCTTGTTGCCAGATATGGGCTGCTTGCTCGGCAAGTTGTTGTAATTCACTGTGAGATAATTCAAAGCGTGGATCGACGTCGCCAATCCGATAATGTAGGCGTGTATCAAAAGGGTGAAAAAGCTGGGTTGAAATCGGGTTTAACCTGACTTGTGGATATTGCATGTGTTGATAGAGCAAGAGTGCAACCCACAAAGCGATCAGTAATAAACTCTTTGTTTTCATTATATATTTCCCCTGCCTGTTTTATTTTTTGTTGCAATCAATCGATCGCTTACCCTCAGTCCTGGCTTTTATAAAATAGCCATTTTTGTTCAATCTGGCGGCTAATGAAATCAACCAGATAAGCAATTAAACATCCAATAATACAAAAGAAAATCCGTGATAATGCACCTTCAATCGTGTGATGTGCCACATCATAAATCGTCACGATTAAAAAACTCGACAAGGCAATCCCGCAATATTCACTGTGATTGAGCATAATGCAGAGCAGGGTGGTCACAAAAATACCCAAAATCAGAAACCAGTACTCGAGATTAATATAATACAAATGAGCTGACACATGAGTCATGAATACCCAGATCACAATTCCAATCACTGAGCCGATGACATTGCCAATAATCTGGTTAAAGTTCACTTTACTTTGTCGGCTAAACTGTAAAGTCGAAAAGGCAGTCAGTGATGCCCAAACAAAAAAATTGCTGGTTTTATCTTTGTCAAAAATGATGGAGAGTAGGGTAATAATGACAGCGCAGCTCAAAATCTTGCTGATATACATCACTTTTTCAGACTGGAGCAGCAGCATTATTTTCATGTCAAGTAGATCGGACATTGGGGTGCTGAGCATTATAAACAGACGATGTTATAAAATCTGTACCTGTTTGAGTACATATAATGCTGATATAAAAAAACCGCGCTTGCGCGCGGTTTTTTTAGTTAAAGTGACAAATTATTTTTTGTCATCTTTTACTTCAGTGAATTCAGCATCAACAACGCCATCATCAGCTTTTTGTTGTTGCGCACCTGCATTACCACCTTGGAATGCATTTGGATCAAAACCTTGCGCACCACCTTCAGCACCTTGTGCTTGTTCATAAGCACGTTGTGTGATTGGCATCAAGATGTTCTGAAGCGCTTCAGTTTTTGCTTTGATCACTTCAACGTCATTTTCTTTGGTTGCTGCTTCAAGCTCAGAAACCGCTGTAGTCACTGCTGTTTTTTCATCTTCAGTGACTTTGTCACCCAAATCTTTCACAGCTTTGTTTGAGCTTGCAACCAAAGCATCTGCTTCGTTACGTGCTTTCGCTAGCTCTTCAAATTTACGGTCTTCTTCAGCATTTGCTTCAGCATCTTTGATCATTGCTTCGATTTCAGCATCAGACAAACCAGAGTTGGCTTTAATCTGGATTGATTGCTCTTTACCAGTGCTCTTGTCTTTTGCAGAAACTTTCAAGATACCGTCAGCGTTAATGTCAAACGATACTTCAATTTGTGGCACACCGCGTGGCGCAGGAGGGATATCACCCAACTGGAAGTTACCTAGCAATTTGTTTTGCTGTGCAATTTTACGCTCACCTTGGTAAACCGAAATATCTACTGCAGGCTGGTTGTCCGCAGCTGTAGAGAACACTTGAGATTTCTTCGCAGGAATCGTGGTGTTTTTCTCAATGATCGGAGTTAATACGCCGCCCATTGTTTCGATACCAAGTGTCAACGGAGTCACGTCAAGAAGCAATACGTCAGTTTTGTCACCAGACAATACCGCACCTTGAATCGCCGCACCGATAGCAACTGCTTCATCAGGGTTTACATCTTTACGTGGTTCTTTACCAAAGAATTCCTGAACTTTCTGTTGAACCATTGGCATACGTGATTGACCACCCACCAAGATCACGTCAGAGATGTCAGAAGTTGAAAGACCAGCATCTTTAAGCGCAATACGGCAAGGTTCAATGGTACGAGCAACCAAGTCAGCCACTAAGCCTTCAAGTTTTGCACGAGTAACGTTGATCACTAAGTGTTTAGGACCAGTTGCATCTGCTGTGATGTATGGCAGGTTGATTTCAGTTGCGTTAGAAGAAGAAAGCTCGATTTTTGCTTTTTCAGCTGCTTCTTTCAAACGTTGTAACGCAAGTGGATCATTTTTCAAGTTCACACTTTGTTCTTTCTTGAACTCTTCAACCAAGAATTCAATTAATGTGTTATCAAAGTCTTCACCACCGAGGAAGGTATCACCATTAGTTGACAATACTTCGATTTGTTGGTCGCCATCAAGGTCTGCAATTTCAATGATCGATACGTCAAAAGTACCACCACCTAAGTCGTAAACTGCAACTTTACGGTCGCCTTCTTTTTTGTCCATACCGAACGCAAGTGCAGCAGCCGTTGGTTCGTTGATGATACGTTTAACGTCTAAACCTGCAATTTTACCTGCATCTTTAGTTGCTTGACGTTGAGCATCGTTAAAGTAAGCAGGAACAGTGATGACTGCTTCAGTTACTGTTTCACCCAAGTAATCTTCTGCAGTTTTCTTCATCTTTTTCAAGATTTCAGCAGAGATCTGTTGTGGTGCTAATTTTTTATCGTTGACATCAACCCAAGCATCGCCATTGTCTGCTTTGATGATTTTATACGGTACAAGACCAATGTCTTTTTGTACCGCTTGATCTTCATAACGACGACCAATTAAACGCTTAATCGCGAATAATGTGTTTTTCGGGTTAGTCACTGCTTGACGTTTTGCAGATTGACCAACCAAGATTTCGCCATCTTTGTACGCAATAATCGATGGGGTAGTGCGCGCACCTTCAGCGTTTTCAATAACTTTTACTTTGTCGCCTTCAAGTACTGCAACACATGAGTTGGTTGTACCCAAGTCAATACCAATGATTTTAGCCATTTATGTGTTCCTCAAAAATTTTTTTGCAATTGTTTATGCTTGTTATTCGATATGAGAGTGAATCCATTTTTTTCAAGCAATTTTTGTGAAAAAAATTGGAAAACCCTCCAAATTGTAGGCTTATTGACCAACTGTGACCATTGCAGGGCGCAATAGACGACCAGAAAGGGTATAGCCTTTTTGCAACACGTTACCAATTTCGCCCGCTTTGGCATTAGGGTCGATTCCTACCGCCTGATGCAAATCGGCATTGAATCCGCTAGCGGTATCAACAGCAACAACTTCAAATTTCTCAAGTGCGTGGGTGAGTGATTTTAACGTCAGTTTAACCCCTTCAAGGATCGGACTTTCTTCATCACCTGCCGCCTGAATTGCGCGTTCTAGGTTATCGACAGAATCAAGCAAGTTTTTTGCAAATTTTTCAACAGCAAATTTTTTCGCTGCATCTGCTTCACGTTCAACCCGTTCCTTGACTTTTTCTGCTTCATATACGGCATTGGCAGCACGCGCTTTTTCAAGTTTTAAACTTTCTTCAAGTTTTGCAATCTGAGCTGTTAAATCTTCAACGGTCACTTCTGCATTTGGTTGTGCTTCAGCTTGCTCAAGTTGTTCTTGCTCTAGGTCTTGAGTTTGGTCATTGTGCTCATTCGCCATTGATGATCTCCGCTTAAAAAGGTGTTTAAACATGTACAGTCCTTCGGCATCAGTGGTGCAACTGCATAAATTCTGAACTGCCATGGTTTGGGTTTTCTTTTGTTGTTACAGAAATATGGGCTGTACAGGAAAATTCAAGCACTCAGCTTGATTTAAAGCTTTTAATTTTACAGATTGAAGAAAATGACAGGTTTTTATTCTATCTATCTATTCATTATGGTGTTGTCGATGGCGCTGATCTTGTCAGCATCAGAAGCAGGCAAGTTACATCATAAAAATAGAATGTCATGGCGATCTTTTAGATCAATATGAAACCGGTCATTATGTGAAAATTTTTCTCAAAAACTGTTAAAACTATGTTGTGTTTTGATAAAAGCATATTTGAAAAAAATTAAGATTGAAACTGAAATCTGTCGTGCCGAATTCTGTTAAATATGAATGCAGTGATCTTATACGTTGGAAGCGCCAATACTCGGTTACAATGTAGCGAAGTCGCGGCTGAATAACATAAGCGACCAATAACGATAAAGGTTATTAAAAAAACATAGCATTTAAAGCGTATTTTCCATTTTTAAACTTCGCCATCATGCAACAGCTCGTTTACGAGTTTTTCTTTTGAAGTTTTTTAATTTTTAAATACGAGAGTGACGATGAAAAAATTAGCAATATTCTCATTAACCGCCGCAGGGTTTGCATTTTCAGCTGTGGGCTGTGCTTCGCATGAAGTAAAACCAGATGCACCAACAACGACAGAAACATCTCCAATGAATGCTTCAGCCGATAATCAAACACAGAGCGTGGCTGCTTCAGATTCGGCAAGTACTGATGCCAGTATGCAGCAAACATTAACTCCAGCGACCAATACACCTGCAACCAACATACAATAATTCAGTCGTGCCATAAACAGCGGCACTTGATGAAAAAACAGAAGATATGGATTGTGGCAGTATGCTGTGATCCATATCTTTTATGTTATAAAGATAATGATCTAAATAAAAAGAATTGGGTCGAGTGACTATGTTGCATCATCTTTGGAAAAAAAGAACAGTGTTGCTCGCCCGCAGCCTGAGTTATACGCCAAAACAATTACAACGCCGCTTGGTCGATTGGCTGAGCTATCCTTACAGTTATTCGGAACTGGATCCCGTTTTACAATGCCTTATGGCATATCAATATCAACAAGGTTATCGGGGATTACTTACACCTGACCTTATACAATCGCGTCAGAACTTTCAGCGCAGTATGGCAGAACTTATATATAAGCCGACGACATTACCCTTTGTGCAAAACTTACAATTACAATTGCACTCAGGTTCACTCACAGCCCGACATTATCATCCAATGCCAAATAAACCCTGCCCGATGATTGTATTTTATCATGGAGGTGGCTTTATGCTGGGAGATCTGGATACACATGATGAAGCCTGCCGCCTGCTTGCCAAACATAGCCATTGTCAAATCTTAAGTATTGATTACCCTTTGGTACCGGACGTATCCGCACAGCACTTGATCACAGTATGTGAAGCTGCATGGTGTTGGGTCTGGCAGAACCAACATCAATTTAATGTGATGAAAAATGTGATTGCCATTGCAGGTGATAGCGCTGGGGGTAATATCAGCACTGTTATTTCTCAGCGGCTAGCTCGACAAAAAATAGCGCCTGTCGCCCAGCTCCTGATTTACCCTGCGGTTGATTTTAAAAGTCGTTATCCTTCTTTCTTTAAATATAAAGAAGGTTTGCTCCTAACCGAATCTGATATTGACAGCGTTACTGAGCACTATGTACTCCAAAACCATTTGGCTTTAGATGACCCGCTGGTTTCTCCAATTTATGGTGAGTTTAAGCAGTTGGCACCTGCTTTTATTGTCACGGCAGGACATGATGTTTTACATGATGAAGGGGAACATTATGCACAGCTTTTGCAGCATGCTGGTGTAAAAGTAAAATATAAAAATTATCAGCATCAAGCACACGGCTTTATAAACTTGACATCGGTTTCTGCTCAGGCTAAAAAAGACCTTGTAGAGATAGCTCAATCATTTTATAAGTTTTTAAAAGCTGTCATCTAAGTTTCACGTGGAACACCTATAAAAGAGATATAAAAGCAAAATAAACAGAACTCAATTAAACTCATGCAACTTTATATAATGAATTAAAGGTTGATGACATGAAAAAAATCACATTAGGTTTAGGATTACTTCTCACAGGGCAAATGGCTCTTGCAAATACATTTGTAGAAATGAAAACCAATGCAGGCAATATTGAAATAGAGCTTTTTGACCAGCAAGCACCGATTTCAACCCAAAACTTTAAAAACTACGTTAAAACGAACTTTTATTCAGGCACATTATTTCATCGAGTGATTCCAGGATTCATGATTCAAGGTGGTGGTCTTAACCTACGCATGGCTGAGAAGTCAGGAAAACCCCCAATCAAAAATGAATCTTACAATGGTCTGAAAAATCTCCGTGGTACTTTGGCAATGGCACGTACCAATGATCCAGACTCAGCAACAAGCCAGTTTTTTATTAACACTGCAAATAATAAAGCATTAGACCGAAGTGCTTTTGATGCAGGTTATGCGGTTTTTGGAAAGGTGACAAAAGGTATGGATGTGGTTGATCGTATTTCTAAAGTACCAACTACAAATTATGGTATGCACCAAAATGTACCTGTTAAGCCGATTATTATTCAAAGTGTGCAGATAGTGAGCAAAACCGTGCAAAATAAATAAAAATAAAAATATATGTATATCAATAACTTAATTTTATTTGCTGTGTAAAATAAATACACTCGATGCGGCATGCATGAAAATGCACTTGCGTGCTGCAAAAAATGTCCTATAATGCACTCATCCCAACGCAATTGACGAAATAGATCTTCGCTTTAGGGTGAAAGATTTTGAGGTTGTGTTGTCTTTTTATTGACGAAATAAAAAGAAGATCATTAAGAGAATTGGAAGAACAACTTGTGTGGATTTTTACTGGTTGATCAGTCGAATATATATTTCATTGATTGAATTGGTAGAAATT
>NZ_KB851213.1 GCF_000368265.1 Acinetobacter brisouisimilis
AGAGTTGGTCATCTCCAGTACCACCATTTAATTCATCATGACCTGTTCCACCGTAAAGCTGGTCGTTTCCATCCTCTCCAAAGAGTTGGTCATCTTCAGATCCACCGTATAATGCATCTGTACCAAAGCCACCATTTAGCGTGTCGTTTCCTTCATCTCCAAAGAGCTGGTCATCTCCATCATTACCAGAAATGACATCATTACCCATTCCACCATAAATCAAGTCAGTACTATTTGAGCCTGTTGCCTGATCATTACCACCAAGTAAATGATATTCATCAGCCTGATATTGACCATAAAGACTGACATTTTCTCGAATCTGAGCAATATCAATCTGATCACCGAGTTCAGAGTTTTGATAAATCAATTGATTATTTTGAATATAGCCATTTGAAAAAATCAGATAGGGGGCTTTTATACCATTCCACGAACCATTCCATAGCTGATAACTTAGACCTAAACGTTCTTTTAAATATGTTTCTAAGTGAATCGTATAGTCTGTAGATGAACCATCATCTGCTGATGTCATAAAGTGTAAATACTGATCATAACCACCTGTCACAGGGTTATCGTATTCATCTTTTATAATTCCACCATTATTTGCTGGTTGAGTTGGGCTATCATCGAAAAAGGTTAACTTAAATTCAGGAGATGCATTTGTATCACTAGATGCTATTGGTGTGATTAAACTAACAGCGTTTGTATATTGATAGATTTTAACTTGTGAAAAATCAAAATCACCTTGTATATAAAAGTGATTTTCTCCTGCACTGTCTAATACTTTAACTTCGGCATCTCGGCTACTAATATAATAAGTATCATCACCACCACCACCACTTAATTGATCATTTCCTGCATCACTATAAATTTGGTCATTTCCTGCACCACCAAAGAGGATATCATCCCCCTCCCCACCATCTAAGAGGTCATCACCATCAAAGCCTAATAATGTATCATCCCCCTCTCCACCATATAGCTTATCATTGCCATCCAATTCTCTCTTATCTTTCTGATCTCCAGCTAAATAGTCATTTCCTGTACCACCATAAAGGATATCTGATCCACCATTCCCCCAAATAGCATCATTTCCTTCATCACCATAAAGGGTATCATCATTGTGATATTCACCCTCTAGGCTACTTTCATCACCTTCAATATTGTCATCACCTGCACCACCATAGATCGTATCTTTGCCACCATTACCTTTAATGATGTCATTCCCTTCATCACCATAAAGAACATCATCATCATGATATTGACCATCTAAGTTGTTTGCGTCACCTTCAATATTGTCATCACCTTCGCCACCATAAATCGTATCTTTGCCACCATTGCCTTTCAGTGTATCGTTCCCGTCATCACCATAAAGGGTATCATCATTATGATACTGAGCATCTAAGCCACTATCATCACCATTAATACGATCATCACCTGTTCCGCCATAAATCGTGTCTTTGCCACCTTGCCCCCAAATCGTATCATTTCCAGAGCCACCATAAATCGTATCGTCATCATGATACTGACCACTTAGGTTGCTGGCATCTCCCTCGATATAATCATCTCCTTCTCCGCCATCAATAATATCTTTTCCTTCTTCTCCATAAATAATGTCATCTCCTTTTCCACCTTCAATATAGTCATCTGCTGTCCATAATGCTTTATTTTCCTGATTAACATAAGTTGCATAAAAGTCTGTTCTATATGAACTATTTAAAGGATCAAAATTCCAGTTATAGGTATAGATCGATGACTGGCTGGTTGGGAATCCATTATATTTTTCAATAGCATATTGGTTATCTATATCACTGTCACCAAAGATGATATCCTGACCATCTCCACCGTATAAATAGTCATTTTTATAGCCACCAAAGATTTTATCATTGCCACTTTCGCCATAAAGTATGTCATCACCAGCATATTCATATTGAGATTTTTTTATTGCTGCCTGAACCTCATCGATACTGGCTTGATCCACCACGGTTACAGGATCACTTCCTTGTACTGTGGTCGGATAAATCCCAATAACTCGAATTGCATCGCCTGAAATAACATCATCATTATCTCCACCATAGACAATATCATTACCGCCTTCTGCAAAAATAATATCGTTACCTTGCCCACCATATAAGTGATCATCCGCATGATAGGCAAAATTGGTGGCGATGGCATAGGATGTCCCGAATGTATCGAGCTCAATTGCATATGGGCTTTTCGCTCGTTCAAGGTCAAGCGAATTATCTGACGTTAAAAAACGTTCTGACTTTGGCGCATAATGCGTAATGACCACACTATCGCCATGAATAATATCTTGTGCACCTCCCCCAAAAAGATAATCTTGTCCACCACCACCAATTAATACATCTTCGTCATTTCCAGCCTGTACTGTATCAGTTGCATAGCCACCAACAATGACATCTTTGCCTGCACCTGTAGATGCAGAGTTCCACCATTTAGCAGTGAGTTTGTGGTTAGTATCATCATATTCAAAATTATAAGGTAAAGCCTCCGCTCCGTTTAATCCTGAAGAGGGTATCGCATCTAAATCATGCTTAGAAAAAGTCGCTTTAACCTCTGAATCGAGGAAGATAAAATCATTTCCACTACCTGTAGTCACTTGATCTGATCCTAAACCACCATAAATCTGGTTTGAACCATTGCCTGTGCTAATCGTATTATTGCTATTTTGACTGGTAATTGTATTTATTGATTTTTGGATGATTTCATTTGTATCATTATTTAAATTTGCGATACGATCTAAATATATTTTGTAATTTAAATTATCCAGTTTAATCGCATCACTTCCCCCACCAGAAAAAATATAAAATAATTTATCTGATAGGTTTTCACCATAGAGTGATTTTTCCAGTTTATTAGCAGTTGCATTATAATACCATTGGCTTCCTACAATATAATCACTGGTATCTTTACCAAGACCAGTATTATCTGTATTATCTGGAATCTGTGATTCAGGTATATTTAAAGAAAAACCAAAATCCCCTTCCTTAAATCCTAATATTGTAATAGAGTTCTTATCGTCCCCCTTTTTATGAATAACAAGTTGTATATTACCTTCCACATCTATTTTTTGAATAAAATATTGTTGGGTTGAGTCTTCCCAAGTATTTTCTGATAAATTTTTTCCAATAGAGATATCGATATTATCAATTTTTATAGTTCCCTGACCATCACGATCCCAAATTTGATCATGTCCGAAATTTCCTTCAAAATAATAGGTATCATTCCCTTCTATGTCTTCGATATAATCATTGCCATCACCCCCATAAAGCTGATCATCTCCATTTCCACCATAAAGTCGATCATTTCCTTCATCCCCTTTTAGTGTGTCATTTCCTCCAACACCATAAAGAACATCAACATCTTTTCCTCCTTCTAATTGGTCATTTCCATTTCCACCAAACAGATAATCATTGCCATCCCCGCCATATGCTTCGTTATTCAATGTATCGAGTGCTATCTCTTTAGAACTTGAGCCGCTTACAATTAGCGTGTCATTACCCTCACCACCATATAATTTATCTAAATCATTTCCACCATATAACTGATCATTCCCTTTTCCACCATATAACTCATCATTCCCTTTGCCACCATATAACTCATCTGAAAATTTTGTTCCTTCAACAATATCTATACCATCTGCAAGAACATAGATCTTTCCTAAGTTATTTAAATTATAAATTTGATTTTTAATCCATTTATCTACATCATTAAGTGAACCAAACCCATGAGTTAATGATATTTTTCTCAAATTATCTATATAATTATTCTCTTCATAAAATAATCTTACCCATGGATCTTCTTTATTTGTACCATAAATAGTAAATTTATTATATTGAATATAATCAATCACACCACTTTTTAAAACTTCTTCAACAAAAGCTTCATAAAAAGCTTTAGGATTAGGAATTTTTTGACCAAAAAGTTCGGATTTTTGCTGATTAAATATTTTTGCTTGTTGCTGTAAATTTGGTAAATCTTCTTTCGTTAAATTATATACTTGTATCTTATCTTTAGTTTCTTGATTGAAATTTAATTCGACTTTACGACCAATCTTGAAGGGATCAATAACTGGCTCGATTAAGGTATTGACGGTACCTGCTATGCCATCTCGACTTTCGAAATCAAAATTATCATCAACGGGAACAACCCTTAAATTAGTAATTTTTGGATTACCATCTACATCAATAGTAAATTTTGTATCATTACTCAAACGAAACTGCATAGAGCCAAATACATAGCTACGCTCTGCGTAATCATCTGAAAGAATATCTAAATTATAACTACTAACTGCCAGAGTTCCTTGTGCTTGTTGGTATAAACCATCATATTGTTTCTTTTGATCTTCATTTAGAGAATTAAAATCAAAATCCTCACCTTTTAAACCTTTGATAAAATTAGTGTAACTATCACTAGCTCGATCAACCTCAATAATATCTCCCAAGAGCTTTGAATAATTATATTCTTCTCCTACTATTAGCTTAGTATTATATTCTCCACTTAGAAATTTTTGCACCAATGGAAAAGCACCAGGTGTAACATAGCGCCCTGCTCCACTGGTCATAAACTCGCCCATATCAATTTCTGGTAGACTCTTAAAGACCAAATTTTTATCACGAATTAAATTATTATCAGCTAAATCTATAGGCTTCTCTGCTTGCCCATATAAGTACCATGATGTAATTTCTTCAATTGTCAGTTGTGTCATTTTTTCATTCTCTTATTAATATTGAGTACATAAACTAATTGGTAAACTATAAAAATGACCAATTATTCCTAAAGATTTAACTGGTGTACTTTTTCCACCTTCAATATCTCTTTTTGTATTAAACTTTCCAATGCGACCAATTAATTCAATATCTCGTGTTTTAATCAACATATTAATATCAATTTTAGGATAGTCTTCGATATGAACAATATCCTTAGATGTATATAATCTTGGTGTTTTTTCATAATCAGCGAAACGTGTTGTAGACTGAATATTGCAGCAATAACGATGAAATGAAAATTTATAGTAATGGGCAATATATTTATAAGGTTTATATGGATCAGCATCACGATTTTGTTTTTCTTCAAAAGTTAGCATCTCTTTTTGTAGAGGAATGAAATTTAAATAAGTTTCACCATTATCATGTATAAGTGTATATTTATACCGATTCTCTATAAAAAAATTGATAAAATCTTCCCGACTGACATCTTGATCATAAATAAAGTAACGAATCTTTCCGCCATGATTGATTACACCCGCATCAATCTTAAAGTTTTGTTCTATAGTTTTATAAATATCCATATTTTCGATCATTTGAATGAATTGTTTATAATCATTGGTTTTTAAATTGGATAAATATAGGGCTCGCCAAGAAGGAGAAAAACTATGGGTAAACTTGCCATTTTCTTTTTTCATTGGAGTAACATTATCTAATGCTGTATAAAATAATTCCAATCGGGCTTGATCAAGATAATAATCTTGATGACCCACTACATCGATCCAAGGCTGATAACCACAATAGCGTTCTTCTTCATTCCACTTTTTTACAAATGCTAGCCATTTCTGTCTTTTTTGATATTTTTGGTATTTAAAGTACCCAAAGATCATCGCTATCGAAATAAAGAAGATTATGATAATAAAAATCGGTTTTTTAAATTTCATTTTTCATACTGACAATTAATTTTTGACTTTAGATAACAGCTTAGAAGGTCTCACCTTCTCAACTTCATTGAACAAACTAAATGTCTGATTGACATAATTCACCACACCCGAAATCTGCTGCTTAAAGGCCCAGTGCACCCATTCCCGTGACTGAATCCCCTGTAGAGACGCCATAAGCCCAACCAGCATAACCAAACCCCATATTATTCAGTTCAGTATAAATTCCTGGAACACTATTTATCCCATCGGTATCTACTAATTTTTTAAGTGCTGAAATTTTTTCAGTTGTTAAAGCTTGAGTTACACTCATTTTATTCTCCTTTTAAGGTATTGATCTTTTCAAAGTTCTAGGATTCACGACGAAACTTTTAATTAATTTTTCTGAACGCTCCCGAATAATTTTCCAGTCTTCTAAATGTTTCCTTGCAAAATAAACTTGCAGTCTAACTTTCATAAATGGTTCTAAATTCCAAATCATAAAGCAGCTTCTAGCAGGATTATCTATGGGTAAATTTTTACATTGAATATAGGTAATAACCTTTCCTTTACTATCTTTTTGTATATACATATCGTTTGTATCTTCATATCCATAATTCTTTTCCCACTCAGGATGAGGGATATATTTCTCCAACCCAAACTCTTTTGTATATGTTGGTATATATATATATACATAATCAGTATTTATTATATTTTCTTTACTTCTAACATTTTTTCCTAAAGTGGAATTTATAAATAATGCTGTTAGATCTGGATGATAGCGAATTCCTGAATTAACACCTATAGTAACCCAATCATTATTAAGTAAGTCTCTTTCCGCATAATATTGTTCGCGAGATTCTTTAGGTCCAGCGTGATAAGCAATAAAGATCAATCCTGTGGTATATTTCATCTCTACACCAAAAGATGTTATCACTGAATCGAACGTACGCGGTGGTGCTTTATACCACCAATGGCGATTCTCTGGTCTTAACACTGGCGAATCTTCATATTCTAGCCAAGCTGACTCTTCCCCTAAAAGTACAGGCTTTCCACCTAAATTTCCGACTTGGTATGGCAATCCATACGGTCCCATTGGTGCTTTAAATTCAGGCTCTTTCTTTTTTTCACAGCCTGTTATTCCAAGTATGCAAAATAAGAATGTAATCACTATTTTTTTCATTCAAAATTTCTCTAATTTATTTTCTTGATAATATTTTTTTCGGTCTCACCTTCTCCACTTCATTAAACAAACTAAATGTTTGATTAACATAATTCACTACCCCAGAAATCTGCTGCATATATTGGGTCAACTCAGGTGTTTTTTCTGCCTGAATCAGTCTTATTGTTCGCGAAGGGTCAAATGCATCAAACTGACAATAAAATAAAGGTTCACCCCGTTTTAAAATTAAATCTTTCGAAGTGTCATGCCATTCAAATGCCCACATCAGCGGGCGCGGCCAAATATGAATCGGGAAACGTCCACCAAAAATTGTGCCGGGCAGCGGATGCTTGCGATAATGCCCAAAAGCATCTAACTGCGTGATATACACCGCTTCATCGGCAATAAAACAATAGGGCAATTTAAGCTGAAGAATCGGTACTTGCGGCGTACGCCATTCGTTTTCATTGACCAGTGTCAATAACTCACGCAATTTGTTGTTGCGAACAGGGGATGCATCACCCAGTACATTGACTAACTTGGGATACCCCTGAGCATCGCGCTCAAAGCGCAAATGAAAATCAAAAGGGCAGTTAATCACAAAGTAGCGACTTTCCAGTTGCAAGACTGCAGGACAACGGCTGGCTGATTTGGCATGTTTGGTACTGGATTGCGAACGCATCCGATACGGAGCCGTATACAAAATAGAGGCTTGATCATCGACCAAAAACCAACCGACTTCTACTGACCCAGACGCTTCAAATTCAGGTGTATGCTCTAGGGTAAAATGAATGTGCATTTTTAATTATTTATCAAAGTTTTAAGTTTTTATATTTTAAATTAAATGAATTAAACATATTACAGTATTGTTAAAATTATTTAATCTTAATGTAACAAAAGTTATATCTAAGCTATATGATTTTTCAGTTTTTTTTAAAGAAATCTATTTATATAGCATTTGTATGATTAGGCCAATACTAGCCTAGATGGAGGCTAGTATGTTTGCTATTCAGCGTTATTTTTAAATTATAGAGCTGGTTTTTACTTCGAGCCTAATTTGAAAATCACCGTTCACGTAAAGCTTCTTTGGCTTTATTTAATGGTTTTAATAAATAGTCTAAAATCGTCTTTTCCCCTGTCCGAATATCTACTGTGGCAATCATCCCAGGAGTAATGCTAAATTTCTGACCTGCTTTATTCATTAAGTGATCATTATCGGTTTGGATATAAACTTGATAGTAAACTTGGTCTTGTTTAACTTCATCTCGTAAAGTATCAGGTGAAATCACTGTGACTTTGCCAGCCAATCCACCATAAATTGCATAATCATACGCTGTAAGCTTGACCAGTGCAGGCAGCCCTGTATGAATAAAAGCAATATCTCGTGGTGAAACCCGTGCTTCGATTAGCAACTTTTCATTGACAGGGACAATACTCATCAACTTACCATTTTGAGCAATCACCCCTCCTAAAGTGATGGTATCAATATGCTTTACAATGCCTCGCATTGGGGCTTTGATCATGGTTTTTTGGACACTATCTGCCCGGCCTTTCATGATGGCTTGTTGGCTCTCTATTTCAGTATTGGCTTTGGCAAGTTCTTCACGGGCACTGACCATGTATTGATCGCGTGTATTTTGAATTTGATTCTGCAACTCTGTTGCCTGTCTTTTTAAACGTAAAACCTCAACTTCACTCGCTGCACCTTTCTCAACCAATGGTGCTGTCATAGCCAGTTCCTTTTGAACTAAAGCCAAAGCTTGGTTTAAGCCTGTAACCGATTCTTGTAAGTTTTGTTGTCGAGCACGATATAGTGCTGTTTCTTCTTGAATAAGTTTGGGATACTTTTTTATGGCAACAGGAAAACTTAATGGGGTTTGATTCACCTCTGCTCGAAGCCGTGCTACTTGAGCTTGTGCAGCAATTAAAACAGATTCCGATTGATCAACTGAAGATGCATATCGTGTTGGATCAAGCTGTGCTAAGATTTGCCCCTTTTCAACGATTTGTCCTTCTTTAACATATAAATGCGTTAATACACCTCCATCCAAAGACTGAATGACTTGTTCTTTCGATGAAGGAATGACCTTTCCTGTACCTGTGGATACTTCTTCTAACTTAAAAACACTTGCCCAAACGACAAAGATACTCAGACCTAAACTAATAATCCAAATCATCAAACTGGCTTTTGGCAATTTAGGCTCTGCTAAAGCTGATTTGACGACGGTTGTTGTATTTAATTGAGTCGCCATTAAGCACCTCCAGCAATTGCAGTATGTTGTAAGCTCGGTTCAGTTTTCATCAGTTGACTACGCGGTGCATCCATCACGATCTTTCCATCATTCATGACAATAATACGATCAACCAACTCCAAAACTGCCCGCCGATGGGTTGCAATCACTAAGGTGCGATTTCCTAACCATTGTTTAAGCTGTGCAATCAACTCTTTTTCTGCAACATCATCAATTGCTGCTGTTGGTTCATCAAGTAATAGAATATTAGGCTGACGAATCAACAAGCGTGCAAGCAATAAAGCTTGACGCTGACCACCAGAAAAACCTGAGCCACCCTCTAAAATCAAATGATCCAACCCTTGTTTCTTTGCTTGTACAAAACCTAAAGCTCCGACCATTTTTAAGGCTTGAAAAATATCTTCATCGGTTGCTAGAGGAGCGCCAAGTGTCAAATTTTCACGAATCGTGCCATAAAACAACATCGCATTTTGATTCAATAGCCCAACGTCACGTCGAACATCGGCAGGGTCAATCAAAGTTAAATCCAGATCATCAAGGAAGACTTTACCTTGCTGAGCAATCTGCATACCCGCAAGCAATTGTAATAATGTGGTTTTTCCTGCCCCATTGCGCCCGAGAATGGCAATTTTTTCACCTTGCTGAATATTAAGCGTAGTAAGGTTTAAGTTGGGTTGTAGATCATCTGGCTGGTACTTAAATTGCAGATTTTCTAGGTGATATTGCCCATATAAAGCTGGGCGGTGAATCAAATGTGTTTGATCTGGCTGATCAACTTCTTTTTTCATTAATTCATTCAAGCCGTGTTTCGCGACTTTAACTTGTTGTAAGCGTCCTAAGACACCTGCAAGTTGTGCAATTGGAGCAAGCATTCTTGATGATAGGATTGAACAAGCAACCAGTGCACCTGTAGTCATTTCACCATTCATGACTGCAAAGCAGCCTACAAGAACTACGATTGCATAGGTCAAGCCTTGTATTTTTTGCGTCCATGCAGTCATTACACCCACAATTTTTCGTTGTTTCATACTAATTGTGGCAGAGACATCATTCATGTGATTCCATTGATTCTGGAATCTTGATTCTCCTCTGAGTAATTTAATGTCTTCAATCCCTTGAACCACTTCAACCAAAACAGCATTACGAATAGCGGCTTCACGGGTTCCCTGCTGTGCAAGTTTGGCTAACGGTTTCTGTGCCAAAACACCAGGAATAATCATGAGTGGCACAACAACAAGCATGATCCAAAATAAATTTCCGCCAATCAAACCAAAAATAATCAAAAATAAAATAAAGAATGGTAAATCTGCAATTGCTGTGAGCGTGGTTGATGTCACTAATTCACGTACGCCTTCTAGGTCACGAATTTGAGAAATGAAAGTTCCTGTAGACTTCGGTCGTTGGCTATTTTTAATCCGTAAGGCATGACCAAAAACTTGATCAGAAATTTTTAAGTCAGCCCTTTTACCAATCATGTCCGATAAGTAAATTCGAGCAACTCGGAGAGTAAACTCAAAAATTGCAGCGATTAATACACCACCTGCCAATACCCATAAAGTCGGAATAGACTGTGATGGAACAACACGATCATAAACTTGCATGGAAAAGATCATGGTTGCTAATGCCAAGATATTGGCAATTAAGGATGCCAATAAAATATCAATATAACGTTTCCAATCTTTAAAAATAATATTCCAAAACCAATTGGGCTGATAAGGCTTGATATATTCATCAATACGCACATCAGCAACAGATTTCTCTGGTCGTAAGATATAAATGTTCTGAATATTCTCTTTTAAATCTGTAAATGCGAATTGCTGTGATAAACCTTGCTCACCACTTAATTGCACACTTAAAATTCCATGAGTATTAATTTGATTAACAACACCAACTTGCCCATTTTTTAACTCAATCAATACGGGTAAATGCCATGCATTCAATAATATTTCATCATTGAGTTGTGCTTTTTTTGTAGATAAACCAACTTGGCGAGAGATAAATTGCAGTATCGCTTCATGCGTTTGTTCTGAACTCCATTGCAGTTGCAATTTAATCCGTTCTTCTGAATATTCAATGCGATAATGTTTTGCAATCAATAAAACTGCCTGCAACCAAGCTGTATCATTTATTTTTGTTGTCATGGTTGAATCTCTACACCTTGTATGGATACATGATTTAATTCATAGACATCTCGTGTTCTACCTGTCACCTGAATATATTGAGCTAAGCTGTTGTAAATATCATAACGAGCATTTTCAATATCAGAACTTGCACTATGAATTGCTTGTTCAGCATTTAATAAGTCCAAAGCAGAACGCGTACCCAACTTATATTGTTCTTGGTATAATTCTTTTGTTTTAATTGTCACTTGTTGTCTAGCCAATAAAATTTGTAGTTGCCGTTGTTTATTTTCAATCTGCTCTCGTATGAGTTGTACTTGATCCAAAATATTCCGATAGTCAGAACTTAATTTAGATTTGGCAGCATCCTCTGCATAACTTGCTGCGCGGACTTGTGCAGCAGTTGCCCCTCCTTGGAACAAGTTCGCAGTAGCTTCTAACATAATGCTGCTATCATGCCCATTTTGCTCATTGGTATTGGGGTTTCGCCCATTAAATGCCTGACTTAAAGTGCCTTTTAAACTAACTGTAGGATAATATTCAGCTTTTGCTTGGGATCTTTTTGCTTGAGCAACATAGATTTCTGCTTGTGATGCCATCATTTGCGGAATACGATTAAATTTTGGCTCATCATATAAAGCAGAATTGAGGGTTAAAGCCGTTGGAATTTCCCAATTTCCTAAGCTTTGTTCTAGTCCAACCAAAGTTTGTAGTTGTAGTTGGTATTGCTTTAAGAGTGATTGCTGAGCAATCAAATTTGTCTGGGCAATCTGTAAATAAGATTGTGCTTGTACAGGATCAGCTTGGCTACTTAAACCCGCTTTAGCCCGAAGTTGTGTAATCTCAACAATATGTCGAATTCCTTTCACTTCTTGTTGAGCAATTCTAACTATTTCTTGTGAGCGCTTGATATTAATGATTAAAGAACTTGCTTTTAATGCGATTTCATCGATTTTAATCAGCAGGTTCACTTTTTTTACAGCAAGTTGAGCCTGTTCAGCATTTATACTCGATTGCGTTTTTCCAAAGTCGTAAAGTAGCTGCGTGGCACTTAAACTAATCAGTTGCCTTCCTCTTTCACGACTTGAAAAATCACCCGTAGTCATTGCACTGGATAAATGTGGGTAATAACCTGCTTTTACAATCTCAATATTTGCATTTTGCCCCTGAATATTCTGAATCTGCTGTTGAATATCAGGATGCTTCATCAAAGCTAATTCAATTGTTTTTAAAAATTCATTTTTTCTTTCTTGTTGAGAAGAAAAATTACTTAAGGGCATATTGATTTTTTGATTTAAAATACGATCAATTTGAAATTGACTCAGTTGATTTACACTGACAACTAATGGCTTATTTTCATCCTTTTGAAAGGTAAATTCCTGCCAATTGGGTAAAGCAAATAATGCATTTGATTGTATGGATAAAATTGCAAAAAATAAGATTTTTTCTTTTATGTACATGTACAACTACAAATATTTTTTGTAAAAACTATATTGTAATATGTATATATATTTTTAGTAAACATATGTTTTTAAGTTTTATTTAATATTCATATGAAATCCAATATAATAATTTAGATATATATATGTTTATAAAGATATTATTATAAATAAATCCAGTCTGGCAGATACATACAGGCTCTTTAATAGATCAATAGTTAAGCATTTCTCTGCGAAACGTATAAAAAACTAATCTAAAGTCTTTAGAAGTTCTTTAATCAGTTCTAACTTTTCCTCATCTAATTGGTCCATCGTCATGTGAATGGTCATAACTTTCTTGCCTTTTAAACTTTCTGACCATTTAAAAGAACCTACTTTTTATCCTGTTGGTTTAATACATTATATTGCGCAGCATTTTGCTCTTGTGGCCTCTCTGCATACGCATTCAAGAAAATGAGATATGGGGCAAGGATACTTGTCCTAGGTTATGTACGCCGATACTGTGGCATGTTCTTTTGCCGTAAATATTACGCACGGTATTTCTGGATACCACAAGTTCTCGACTAATTGCTTTAATGGATAAACTTTGTTGATGAAATATTGGATTGTTACCGTTTGCTCCGAAGTAACATGTTGAGCAGTCCAAAATGACCGCTATATAACCAAGAGGGTCTGTTTTTAAATGCCGTTAGGGAGCCTGCTAACATTAGCCCCGAATTTAAATGGATACTTTAAAAGTAAAACCTAGTCATAACACTAGGATCAAGGAGTGTTTTATGAAATGTATCGAAGTCATTACAACTGCTTAATGTTATTCAAATCAATAAAATTTTCAGAGAAATTCTAGGGCGTGTCCTCACTAAGTTATAGTGAGTCATAAAATCAATAGCCCAATTTTATGACTCGCTTGCCCCCAAACTGCTCAACAACAAGCATAGGTGAAACTGAAATTATTCTTGTTGTTTAGTTTGTGACTGCATACAACGCGCCACACTTTTTATAAAACTCATGTCGGAAGCAGTGATATAATACTGCGGTTTTTTCTGGCATTTTGATTTTCTTTTGTGCTTCAAAGGCAATTTCATCAGCCACATAGCCATATGACTTCACATTTTCATCTGGCTCACCCACAATTTTATCTGCAAGAGAGTTCTCAAAAATAAAATAGCTCATCATGCGCATGACCGCGCGGAAATGCCCTTTTCCAACTACATCCTTTTCACCTAGCAGTACATGCCAGCCCAAATCATGCGGATCTGCCGCATAATACAATGCCAGACGATCACGGGCAGCTTCGTAGATTTCCAGATAACCGACATCTCGCCCCTGAATCTGAATGATATAAAGCCGCTGGTGATCATCGACTGACATGCGCTCAAAATACACTTCAAGTTCTAATTCAGGTTTATCCATCTGCCATTGTGAAACCACATGCGGCTCATGCATCCATTTAAATAACAATGGAAAATCTTGGGGTAAAACCACTTCTCGCAAAGCATATTGAATATTTTTTTCAGAATATTCAAAAAAATTAGGCAATTTTTTGGATATTGTTATCATCACGATCATCCTTTGGAATATGGATATTTCAGAATTTTAAAATAAGATATTTTGAGCATAATCTGCTTCAGTTATGCGGGATAAAATATCTTATTCCTCAATCTAAATAGGATTAATCCAAGGTATAGTATTTAAGTGGTGAGAAACCATTAAACTCGATTGAGCTATAACTGGTTGTATAAGCACCTGTAGATAACCAATATAAATGATCACCAATTTCTAGAGATAATGGTAAATCATATTTTTTATTCTGGTACATAATATCCATACTGTCACAGGTTGGCCCTGCTAAAACCACTGGATCAGAATGCCCCGTTTTTTCACATAAAATAGGATATTCAATCGACTCGCCTAATGTTTCAATCAAACCATTAAACACACCGACATCGGTATAGAGCCATCTTTTATTGCCTGAATGTGGTCGCTCTGAGATTAATACAATTTCAGACACCAAAATACCCGCATTCCCAACCAGTGAACGCCCTGGTTCTAAAATAATCTGTTCTAGAACATAATCTTTAAACAGCGCGAGTGCAGCATTAATTTGCTCAGAGTATATGGTAAATTCTGCGGTTTTCTGCACATATTGGGCAGGCAAGCCTCCACCGAGATTCAGCATTTTCAGGAAAATCTGATGCTGGTTAGCCAGTTTATCAAAAATCGCCTTGGTTTCTTGCAATGCGTTATCCCAAGACCCGATATTGCGCTGCTGAGAGCCGACATGGAAAGAGATTCCATAAGGCGTTAAGCCCAATTCCTGTGCCTTGATGGCAAGCTCAATCACCGACTGTGCATCACAACCAAATTTTTTCGACAACGGCCAGTCTGCGGTCTCCGCACCATCGATCGACAAACGGAAATACACTTTAGAATTCGGTGCATACTGGGCAATATTCAACAAGTCAGCCTCTGAATCGGTTACAAACAGACGTACCCCTTGGTCATAGAAATATTGAATGTCGGCTCTTTTCTTAATGGTATTGCCAAAAGCAAGTCGTGAAGTTTCAACATTATATTTAATAACTTTATTTAATTCATTGACCGACGCCAAATCAAAACTGGCACCTAGCTGGGTCAGGCTGTCAATAATTTCATCTGCGGGATTGGCTTTAACAGCATAAAAAATATCAGCGGTTGGAAAACCTTGTTTTAGTTCCAGATAATGCTTTTCAATCACACTTAAATCTAAAACTAAAAATGGTGTCGGCTGTTCCTTAATTAAGGTCTTTAAAAAACCCTTAATCTCTGGTTTAAAATACGATGGCAGATTCATAATCTATTCCTGAAAAAATTGATCTGTGTAATTCACTTAAAGAAATGTAGAGAAGCACTAGGCAACAATTTCTTCAGGTAGCGGTTTAAATTCCTGGAACGCAATTCTTTGCTCGACTGGATAAATCTCTTTACCCATGATTTTATTAATAATAATTGCATTGCGATAACAGCCCATTCCTAAATCAGGAACCGTAAATCCATGCGAATAAATTCCGACATTCTGTACAAAGATATTTTCATGATCATTTGCACTATAGTTCTGATTGACCTTGATACGCCCTTTATTGTCCCAATTCACAATATTATTTAAGGGCTGTAAAAATGACGGAATTTTATATTCATAACCCAATGCCAAAATCAGAACATCCGACTTCATCTTGAATTTTTGATTAACATCGAGATTTTTAAATACAAGATCTAATTGATTATCTTGGTTAGTAACGGATTCAATCACACAGTTCGGTAATAATCGGGTCTGGATTTTAGAGGTCTTGGATTTTTGATAAAGAAGATCATAAATTCGGTTGACCAAACCAATTTCAATCCCTTTATACAAGGCGCTTTGTGACTGAATCACCTGATCACGTTTGTCTTGATTGAGTGAGAAGAAGTGCTGGGTATAATCAGGCGATGTGTATTCTAGGGTTAATTTGCCCAAATCCATCGAGAAGAAATGCGGTGCTTTGGTGACCCAGTTAAGTTGATACTGGTGTACATCAATTTCAGACAATAAATCATAATAAATTTCTGCACCACTTTGCCCGCCACCAACGATGGTAATGGATTTTTTATGCTGATATTCTGATTTATGTTTGATGTAATTGGCGCTTGAATGCACTTCGTTACTGATATTTTTACAGAATTCTGGCGTAATTGGAGTCGTACCTGTACCCAGCACAATATTTTTAGCCAAAACTGAAAATTCTTCGACATTATTCTTTCTGACTGTCACAACATAATGCTGTTTGTCTTGATCATAATGCACATTTTCCACATGGCTGCTAAAATGCACATTGGATAGCTGCTGAGCAGCCCATTTGCAATAATGGTTATATTCCGCACGTAAAATAAAAAAGCTTTCACGAATAAAAAATTGATATAAGTTATTATTTTCTTTTAAATAATTTAAGAATGAAAATTTGTTTTTTGGGTCAGCAAAACTCACCAGATCGGCAATGAATGGAATCTGCAAGGTGCTCCATTCAGGCATAATGCCACTATGCCAGTCAAACTCTTTTTTATTATCAAAGAAGATGGTTTTTAATTCACTCATCTCTTCAGTCAAACATGCCAAACTTAAATTAAATGGACCAACACCAATACCCACGACATCATAAATATTTTCGTTCTTCATTTTTTTACTCCTCAACTTACAGCTTCTGTCTATTTACTTTTCCAACATGGGTATATTTAAAATCTGCAACAACTTCAATTTCATCGGGAATCTTATATTGCGCAATATTTTTATCGATCAGGAATTTGCGTATTCCCTTCAGATTAATGTCACTATCTTGTTGTTTCGGAATAATAATCGCCTTGATCCGTTCACCTAAATAAGGGTCGCTCACGCCCAAAACACAGACATCTTTGACCAAAGGGTGGTTGAGGATAAATTCCTCAATTTCACTCGGTGTAATTTTTTCGCCAGAACGGTTGATTTGCTCTTTTTCACGCCCTGTCACCACGATATTGCCATCTTCATCGATATAGCCAATATCACCAGTTTTATAAAAACCATCTTCGGTAAAAGAACGACGATTAATTTCTGGCAAATTATAATAACCATTAATTGTATACGGCCCTCGGGTATGAATATGCCCGATTTGAGTCACTGCCAAGGCTTCTCCAGCATCACTGGTAATGCGGATCTCATCAAAAATAGAGAGTTTTTTCCCTTGGGTGTTGACCATGGTGTCAATCGAGTCGTTCAGATGGGTGAAGTTCACCAGACCTTCTGCCATGCCATACACCTGTTGCAATTTGACCTGCAACTTTTCAACAATTTGCTTGGCAAGTGTTGGTAGCAGTTTGGCCCCACCCACCTGAATGATTTCCAGACTACTCAAGTCATAGTCATTCAGGCTTTCAGAGTTGAGCCATAGAGTTGCAATCGCAGGTACCAGTGAAACCTGCTGAATCTTATGTTTTTGAATCAGTTCAAAGCAGATTCTTGGGCTGGAATGCTGGCTGATCACCACGGTTCCCCCCACATAGAATGTCCCTAAAAATCCAGGAGAACTCATGGTGAAGTTATGCATGACTGGCAAGACCACCAACTGCTTCACCTGCTGATTGAGTTCTGCCACATCGACACTCAGTTGAACAGAGTAAATATAATCGGCATGAGTACGGGGAATCAGTTTAGGTAACCCTGTAGTGCCCCCAGAGAGTTGTAAAAAGGCAATATCTTCTGAGCTTGAATGCGTTTGGATGGCTGGATCGGCAACGACACTATCCAACATGGCAAATGACTGTGCCAGTGAGGCTTGGCTCGTCATGGTCTGTCTGAACCACAGGTTGAAATTAGGTTCAGCAAACTGGTCGGTAATCTCTGCGGCATCTTTTTGTGTCGCAGAATCAATCAGGCGAATATAGCCCTTTGCCCGACTTTGTCTGGCAATGTTTTCGATCTCGTAAGAACCATGCCCATTTAAACAAAATACAGGTCTGGCGCCAATATAATACAGCCCGAAAATCACCACAAAAACTTCAATGACATTCGCCGACTGTACCAGAACAAAATCCGTTTCCTGAATGCCTTTTTGCTTGAGATAAGTACCAAACTGAATCGCATAGGCATACAACCCAGAATAGCTTAGCTGCTTATTGTCTTGTAAAACCGCAAGATTTTTCCCATAGTTAAGGTGAGCATCTTGCAACAACTGAAAATGGGTACGTGCTTGCCAGCAACCATTGTCCCGATAAAATTGTGCTCTAGATTCAGGAAATGGAACAAAGCCATTTTGAATATCTTGTTCGATAAACATATATGTTCCTTGACACTATTTTTAGTGAAGATTGATTTGTGCTAAATGCTTTCTAAGCTGCATAACATCAGCTTGCTGTTGATCATCACCTGCCATAAAGCCATGTAAAACATGCTGAGTAACGTGTTGAATCAGTTGAATTTGTGCATCATCATAACGATTAACACGATAATTAATCACTACACGAAGTCGGTTTTCTTCAGAGAGAGGCTCTTCATAGACTTCAAAATGCAATCCGAATTTTGCGCTATCGCGTTCGAGTTCAAGCAGCTCAAATCCAATTTCATGCCCGTCTTGCAACGAGAAAGTGCCTGTCAGTGCATTTTTAGCGTGCAACTGAATATAGACTTCATACGGGCTTTCTGTAGATTGTTCATCTTCTTCCCGAACCTGTTCTTCAACAATCGCAAAAGGAATATCGGCATACGGTAAGGTATTGAAAATATTATTCTGGACTTGCTGAACCAGATCACCGATGTGCAGCTCTTCCTGAAACTGGGTATAGTGCATCACCACGTTGGTGAAATAACCGAGCGTATCCTGATAATCAGGGTTATCTCGACATGCCACCGATGTTCCTGTCAGGATCTTTTTCCCGCCACCAAGGAAATACACAGACAATACGATTGCGGCATACACCACATAGAAAATCGAAGATTTATAGTTTTTCGCCAGTTGATATAAGTGCTCGGTTTCTGCCGCATTCAGACTGAATTCAACCGATGCTCCTGCCACATCGTGCTGGTTTTCCGCAGGGGTCTGCGCCTGTGAACTGAGCAGTGCTGGTTGCTTTTTGACTTTGCCAATCGCATTAATCCAGTAATCCAGATGCTCTTGTAAACTTGAGTCATCCTGTGCCAAAGCATACTCATGGAATTGACGCGGAATTTTTTCCCATACAGGTGCATTGCCCCCGACACGAGCGATATATGCCTCGAGCAACTCCTTGATCAAGATGCCCGATGACCACTCATCCATGGCAATGTGATACAGCAATAACGAGAGGATATGACGCCCTTGTTCATCTTTGAGAAAACGAACCCTAATTGGAAATTCATGCGTTAACTCGAACTGATGATTGGCTTCTTGTTTTAAAATCTGCTGTGCCGATGCTGTGCCTTGCGTGTCCGAAGACCAGAACCAAGGATGCTGTGCAACCTGATTCAGCGGAATCACCGTTTGAGAAATATCGTCAATGGCATGGAAGACAAAAATACTGCGCAAAGCATGATGGCGTTCCAAAATATCCACGAAAGCTGCATAAAATGTTGTTTCATCGACTGTTTCAGTAAAACGGAAGGCAAATGGAATATTGAAGATCGGATCGCGACCCTGATCCGAAAAGCCCATAAATGCTTTTTGTAACAAGGTAATTGGTGCAACAATTTCCTGATCAGGGCTAAAGATTTTGCGGCTGGACTGACTTTGATCCTGATATTCAGCGTACTGGGTTAACTCAATCGCTGTTGGCGCATTAAAGAAATCTGCAATCTTGATCTGCACCTGATGCTGGCTTTGCAATTTGCCAAGCACGCGGGTTGCCAAAATAGAATGTCCACCCTGATCGAAGAAGTTATCGTAAATACTGAGATCAGGATTTAATAACACCGCTTTAAATTCATCAAGAATCAGCTCTGCCAATGCCAGATTTTCTGCTTTTGTAGCATGGTTTGGATTAACCACTGGAGCTAAATTCAGCGCTGACTGATCATTCTGCACCAAAGGCTGGCTAAAAATCGGGAACGTGATATTGTGCGTGTGGTCTTGGTGTAGAAAAACCACAAACTGCTCCAATAACAACGCGGCAATCGAAGCAGACAGACGCTCACCTGTAGTCAGTTCAAGCTGAAGCTGTTGCTGATCCTTGAGCTGGAACGCCAGCGTTAAATCATAGTCCACATGTAGCGGTGGAATCACCAAAGGCTGTACATCGACCTGCTCTAAGGCTAAATACTGCGTCGATTCCATAAATTGGGTGACCAGAATATTGGGAATCAGATGGCGCTGGGTTTTGGTCGCTGACAGGATCTGTTCAATCGACACGTTGTGGCTCATTCCCTGTAAAATCTGATTACGGGTCTGGGCAATCTGTTCAGAGATGCCCTGTGCCAGTCGATTGATGCGAATCGGTAAAATATTTGAACTGGATTGGATCTGATTCAACGAGGCAATATCGTAATGCTCAACCACAGGCACAAACACATCGACCGCTTCTAAATCCAAAATGCTTTGTACATAAAGACCAAACAGTGACACCATCGTATGCAAGATCGATGATTGTGCTGTTTGACTTAACTGATATAAATGTCCCGCATCAATCGTGGTAAAGACGCGTTTCACTTTCGGTTCAGTAACCAGTGTTGAGGTTTTACCATATTGCTGAATCGGGGCGGCATGTGGGGAACGCTGGAACAATGAGGGCCACAGTACCTTGTTCATTCCTGTTGGATATTGTTGCTTCCAGTACGCCAGTGCGGCTGCTTCTGCATGAGAAAAACTGCTAGATGCCTGCGTCAATGGAACAGCCAGTACTTCAGCTGTATTATAAAAATGACTTAGATGCTTAAAAATTGGTTTCCAGGCACTGTCATCCAGCAGGATATGATGCCCCAAAACTCCCAGAATCACTTCCTGATTATTTTTTGGCATCACAACAAACTGAATGGCAGGCTCAGCGCTTAAATCCATTGGGGTCTGCATGAGCGCCAGCAGATGCTGGATCGCCTGCTGATCAGAATCCACCAGATGTGTGCTGACCTCAAGCTGTTGCGAGGGCTGATGACGCTTTACCAACTCTCCTGCCTGATCCAGTTGATAGCGAAAGTTCAGATTTGAATCGCCTGCATACAGGGTTTTAATCGACTGAATTAAACGATCCAGCTTGATGTCACCTGTCAGTTTCAGCCCGACCAAAAATGGGCCTGAAGCCGCCAGAGGATCTTGTTGATGCAACATCCATGCACGTTCTTCCGACAAGGACAATGCCAGATTGCTATCGCTCAGCGCCGCATTTTTGTGTGCTTCAGCGCTGGAGGATGTCTCAGATAAACCTATATCCTGTAATTCACTTTCAAAGAGACCAAATAAATCGTCACTCATAATCGCTTGATGATGACTCATACAACCTACCTTTAAATTAACTATTTTTCTGATTTACTTGGTTTTTTATGTTGTCGACCATCTCTTGGACGGTTTTGCATTTTGCTAACATATAAAAGTCAATCGGTGTATTAAATTGCTGTGCACAGTGCTTCGCCAAGCGATTCAGGTAGCTTGGCGTCATGCCCACCGCCAGAATTTCCGTTTCCATAAACAGATCGGCACTGCTCTGCTGCGCAGGTAAAGACTGACGCAGAAGCTGTAAAATATCCTGCTCCAGTTGTGGCGGTGGGGACTGCATAGGTTCTGCTGGTGATGCAGGGACGTAAGTCTGATACAGCGTTTCCTGAGCCGATTTCTGTAACGCCTTTCGGTCAATCTTGCCGTTTCGTGTAATCAGGAATTCGCTCAGATACAGCCATCGTGAAGGAATATGCGAATTTGGCACTAAGCTTTGCAGGAACTGACGCAGTGCTGCTGGGTTCAGACCGCCAGTTTGCGGATGGGCAGTGGTATAAATGGCAACCAGCTCATTGCCTTCAAATACAGGATTGATGCAGGTCATCACCACACAATCTGTAATCTCAGCATGTTTGAGCAAGGCATTTTCGACCTCTGAGGCAGCAATCCGCACCCCACGTACCTTCAGATAACCTTCATCCCGTCCCGCAAAAATAATACTGCCATCGGCTCTGAAATAACCTTTGTCACTCATGCGAAATGCGCGTTTCTGCTCACCATTGGGTAGCGTCAACTGTACAAAATCTTTTTGCAGGACTTGCCCATCAAGCAGATAACCATTCGAGAGGTTAACACCCGTCATGTACATTTGCCCGATCACACCCACAGGGCAAAACTCACCATGTGGATTTAACAGATGATATTCATTGTGTTTCAATGCCTTGCCATAAGGAATGACATCGCGATCTTGCGGCGTAATCTCATGCCAGATACTCAAAATTGTGGTTTCTGTTGGACCACCGATTGAAATCAGTCGGGTATGCGGCAAGATTTGACGGAATTTTTGAACCACAGAGGGCTTCACATAATCCCCACCTTGGTTGATCAGGCGAAGACTTTGCAGTTGATGAGGTTCAGCCGCGGTCAGCAACATATCCGCCATCGCAGGAACTGTGCACCAGATGCTGACCTTGTACCGATCAATCAACTGCGCCCACACCACAGCACTTTTGGCTTGCTCTACCGTCGGAATCACCAGTGTGCCACCAACACAGAGCGGGACCAGAGTATCGAACAGCGACATGTCATGATGGAACGGGGTAGCAGCCAGATGAATATCGTTGTGCTGAATATTCCAGTTCAGAATGGACTGCTGCAAGATATTAGAGGTTGCCCGATTGTTCAGTACCACACATTTCGGCGTGCCTGTACTGCCTGAGGTATACAGATAATAGGCAGGTGAACTGTCATGTTGATACTGCCATGTCTGTGCTGGGCAGACAGGTGCTTGCAAGGCAGCATGGATATCCACATAAGCCACGCCTTCGACAGGCGCATTACTGATCACCAGATCAACCAGACTATTTTTCAAAATATAGTCGCGGCGTGCCTGAGGCGAGTCCATATCGACAGGCAACCAAATAATATTGGACAAGGCACATGCCAACATGGCATAGATATGTTCAGGGCTTTTTTTCAGGCAGATGGCAACCACCTGCTTTTTTGTCACGCCTGCTTGCGCTAGGGCAACACGAACTTTAGCAACATTCTCGCCCAAACGCTGATATGAAATCTTCTGGTCAGCGTAAATCAAAGCAGCTTTGTCTGGCGTTTGTTGAAAGAGTTGCGCTTCAATCCGTTCTAAATAATGATTTAATTCAAGTGCATCTTCAACATCTTCCTGCCAGTCATCTCCGAGGGCTGCGACCTTAGATTGTTGTACAGGTGCATCCTGTAAATCTTGTAGGGCTGCAAGCTGATCCAGACGCTGTTTGAGTGCCTGCAAAATATCCTGAATGACCTGTTCAGACAGGGCTTCTTCAACATAGTCAAAATCAATGATGAGATCTGCACGATCCGACAGCGTCAGGCGAATATCCAGCGCTAACTGCGGAGTCTGGGTTTGACCCGCCACATACTGGATCTGCGAATTGCTGACTGGTTTTTTCCACGCCAGACCATTGGTCAGGGCGATGGGCAAAACAATCGATTCTTTGGTTTTTTGAATCAGATATTTAGAAATTTCCACGCCTGAAAAAGAGCTATGTGCCATGGACTCTAAAATATCTTTCTGAACGTTTTTAGCCGTATCCACAAAGCTTTGCTGTGCAGTATGGCGATGTTGCAGCACAATAAAAGATGAATGATTGGCAACCCCGCCCGTCATTGCCGAGCTGGAAATCGGTACAGACAGCACCAGACTCTGGTCTTCTGTCCATTTTGATAACATTTCTAAAATAATCGTGGTCAATAAGGCATTGGGTAGCAGACGCTGCTTCGCCGCCAGACTGGAAAGCTGCTTCCATGCCTCACTCGGAATCGAGATACCACGACGCTGATAATGTGGATCAGTAATTTTTTCTAATGCAGTACACCATGGCAACTGGGTAATCTGCTCAATCTGATCGAGTTTCTCCAGCCAAAACTGACGGTCTTTGGCACTGGCTTGCATCACATTCAGTTTAATCACTGAATGAGAAGCGGATTGAGATGCTGCATGCTCACTGTCACTGCCCTGACCCAATAATTCGGTGAGGAAAACAGAAATTGAGTAACCATCTAAAATCAGACCATCAAAACTGGTGAAGACCACGGTACGATGCACCGCATCTTGCGGTAACTGGATGAACGCCATCCGCCATGGTGGAGTATCCAGCGCATGCAGATAATGCGTAAAGGTCTCACGCCAGTGCTGTAACTGCTGCTGTGCATCCTGATGCGACAGCTGCTGTAAGTCGACATATTCAACCTGATGCGCCAGATCAACCTGATCCAGAACCACTTGTGTCAGTTCAGTTTCATTAATTTTGGTGCGTAATGCTGGATACTTGGCAACCAATGCAGTCAAGACATTGTGAAATTGCACCTTGGTCATCTTCCCATGAAATTCTCTAAAATCGTGCATGGAAGACTGGCTTAAAGGAAAAAGTTTCGACTTCCCTAGCAAATACGCTTTTTGCATAGCATTCAATGGTGTATGAAGCGTGCTCATTTTTTTCCCTCTAATACTTTTAGGAAGATTTCTGCGATCTTGTGTGCAGATTGAGGAATATTTTGTTCAATCACCTTGGCAATATTTTGAACGGTACGCTGTGAAAAAATATCAACCACTGTAATTCCGCAATCTTTAAAATAACGGTGCAGTGCTGCCACAAAATGGGTGGCTAATAAAGAGTCACCGCCATAATCAAAGAAATCAATATTGGCATTTGAGTGATCGGGTTGTAAGCCAATGATTTTAGACATCATGAAATACACCACCTGTTCTAAAGGGGTTTGTGTTTGCGCTGATGACCATTGGGCGAGTGATTGATTTTTCTGAATAAAATCTTGAATATGGTCTGCTTGAACCTGTGCAAACTGCTCGGCACTCATCAGATAGGACTGTTCAGGAATTAAATATTGTGGCAAGCGTGCCGTATAAGCAGCATTTAACTGGTGCTGCTCCAGTTCCGCCTGTGGTGACAATACCAAGCAGGCAATTAAGCGATTTTTACCATCTTGATGAACTGAATATACTTTGGCATGTTCGACTTCTGGAATCTCAAGAATTTTTTGGCAAACCTCATTTAAATCCAACCAGTAGCCGTTGATTTTGACCAGTTGATGCTGATCTTCAAACAGGATGATCTCAGCCGCATCATTGTAATAAGCGGCATAACGGGTCGGATACCAATACTGCCCCTGCACCAGCTTCAAATTCAACCTCGAATGCTGTTTGACATCCTGTGCCTGAACACGTCCCCATAAGGTTCCAATCACCCAGTCGGGGCAATCGATGCCTATTTGATTCACCACACGATACTGATCACAGTCTACTTGCAGTTGTGCCAGCACATGGGCTGCAAGCGCGGCAGGCTGTAGCTGTCTTTGAGCGTGCTGTGCCTCAGGCAACCGATATGCCATCGGCGCATGAACCTGTGTTTCGTCCTGAATCATTGTCGTGATCTGGGCAATATAATGCTCAAACATGTGCTGAATCACATCAGGTTTAAAGGCATGACGACGAATGTCCCAGTTAACAACCAGACCCTGATTAAAATAGGCAATTTGCACATCAAGATCGACTTTAGGGCCTTGAGAAATACACCAGACAGGCTGCCCCAGATGCAACTGCAACTCTTCAGAAAAAATTTCGCCCACGTCAAGTGCAGAAGTAAAGACAATCGGTGAGGTTTCTAACTGCTGGTGAAGTTTGGAAAGATCCCGCAACACATGAATACCCGCATACGCATAATGCTCATGGGCTTGCTGCACCTGCTGCTCAATCCGTTGTGCTGCCGAATAAAAAGATTCTTGCGCATTGAGCTGAACATTCAACAGGCTTAAATTGGCAAAATCCCCCACAATTTCATCGATAGTCTGCTGATATGACTCTCTGACAAAGAAAGGAAGATTTAATCGGAACTGTGGTGAGGATGACCAAGTTGCCACAGTTTCAGCAAAGGCAGTCAGGCAGAGTGTCTGCACAGAAATATGATTTTTTTCAGCAATCTGTTGTAATTTCTGCTTGTCTGATTCGCTAAAACGAAATGCCAGACGCTCAAATTGCTGTGGATTTTCCCGCAACCCTTCTGGAACCAAAGGTAAATCAGGTGCAGGGGAAATCTGGTCTAAACGGTTCTGCCACCACTGCTGATCCTGTAAGGACTTTGCATGGTAGTTTGGATCTTCATTGCGCTGTTGCAGATAGTCAAAATAATCAATGGATGAGCTGTTCAGCGGGCTGAGTATTTTACCCAGATATAACGCAGTCAGGTCTTCCACCACGATCAAATAACTCTGCGGATCAATGGCGATCATATCGCTATCAATATGCAGGATATGCTGATGATCTGGCAATAAACTCAGTTGTATATCAATGACTTGTCCATTTTGAATAGCAAGCTGTTGATGGCTCATCTGCTGACGTCTGTTTTGTAATGCCTCAGCCACGCTCACCTGATCTAGATGACTTAAATCATGGATCTGAATCTGCTGATGATCTAGCGCCTGAATGCTTTGTCGCCCATTGGCAATCGAGGCATTTAACATTGGGTGACGCTGCACCAGTTTCTGATATGCGGTTTGTAATTTTTGAATATCGAGATTTTGCCCAGCAAACTCCATATACAAATGCGCAGCAGTATGTTCCGACTGTCTGCCCGCCCAGTAGGCGTATTGCATGTCGGATAAAGCCACAGATGCAGAAGGCAGTGCATATGACAGCGCTACAGCAGGCTCCTGAGCCTCTGGGGATACGGTGATGCTGTTGATCAGACTAACCCAGTCTTCAACCGTAGGCGACATGGCAAAGTCGGTATAGGACAATGGTTTTTGATATTGTTTCTCAAAAACATCCACCAATTGCATGATCGCCAAAGAATGTAACCCATGTTCGATCAAATTATCCTGAGGCGATATATTGACGCTGTCCAACTGTAAAACGGTATGAATATGTTGGATAATTTCTTGCTGTAACTTCATTTCTATACTCACCTGTCAGGCTTATTGTCCCAAGGTCGCGCCACCATCAATCACCAAATCGTGCATGGTGATATGCGTTGCCTGATCACTCAGCAAGAACATCACCGCATTGGCAATGTCTTGGGTTCGGGCTATTTTTTGTAATGGAATCCCGACCTTATATTGCGCAGGGTTGCCCTGGATCGTATTTTGCTCACCTGTTGCATCGTTCCATAACTGGTATTGCATTGGAGTCGCTGTTGAACCAGGTGAAATGATATTGACGCGCACGCCATATTCAGCCAGTTCCAAGCCTACTGTTTTTGAGAAACTGGTCAACGCCGCTTTGGATGCACCATAAGCTGCCATGTTTATGCGCGGCGCATGTGCCGCATTGGAGGAAACCACGACAATGCTGCCCGAACGTTTGTGTTTGAAATGCGGGCTTAATTGGCGCAAGAAATAAAACGCGCCAAAAACGTTGACTTCAAAGGTTTGTCGCCATGCATCTAGCGACAGATTCTCATGTGAATCTAAATGCAGTACCGCAGCAACATTGACAAAATAATCTGGAGCTGCTGTTTTTAACAGGCGTGTACACAGCGCAGAAACCTGCTGCTCATTACGCACATCACATTCATAGACCTGTGCTTTAAATACTGAAGGGACTTGGTCTGTAGAGACATCAAAACCAATGACCTGAATGTCCTGTGCAATCAGTTGGCGCATGATCTCGGCACCAATCCCCTGATTAACCCCTGTAACCCATGCAATTTTTTGCTTGTTCGCGAAAGCCATAACTATTCATTACCCATTTACAATGTTGAAAATCAAGAACGAACCAGTTGGTTCACATGATGCACAACACCCAAATTGCGCTGGACATATTGCAAGGCAAAAAGATGGTCTTTCAGGCTAAAATCAGCCACAGAGTCGGCGATCACAAAAGGCTTAATCCCGTTCATAAAGGCTTCTGCTGCGGTTTGTAACACGCCAATATGCGCATATACGCCACAAATAATCAGTTGATCTCGTTGTTCTTTTTTAAGGAGTTGTTCTAGGTCAGAGCGATAAAAAGCACTGTAGCGCCATTTGGTTAACACCAAATCGTGCTTGGTTGGCGCAAGCTGCTTCACAATATCAGCCTGTTCAGGATATGCAGTTAAGCCTGCACCCCACATATCATTTAATAAGGCACGATCTTGATAATCTTGTTTGGCAGGCTGTGCGGTGTAATACACAGGAATATCATTTTGCACACACCAGGCTTTTAATTTGCTGATGTTATGCATCACGATCTGGATCAACGGTGATTCTTCACCATAAAAATTAATAAAATAATCCTGCATATCATGGATTAATAACGCTGCACGCTGTTTATCAATTTTCCAGTCGACTTTTGCCTCTGGATAATCCTGTTTTAGTGGCAAATGATAACTTTCAATTTTTCGAATACTCATGGCTTAACCTATTATTTTTAAGAGACTGGATTTATCGTGCATCAATGCTGGCATTCAGCGTTTTCAACATGGTCTGCATTTTGGCTTCGGTTTCATTCCATTCCATTTCTGCATCCGAACCCATGACAATGCCAGCGCCCGCATACAAACGAATGCTTTGACCGCTTAACAAACCACAGCGAATGGTCACCACCCATTCCCCATTGCCATGTGCATCCATCCAGCCGACCAAGCCCGCATAATATTCACGGTCATAACCTTCATGCTGCAAGATAAACTGTTTGGCGAGATTGGTCGGTGAACCACACACGGCTGGGGTTGGATGCAAAGACAATGCAACATTCAGCGCATTCAGGTCTTGGTCTTTTAATGTCCCCTGAAACACCGAAGACAAATGCAACATGGTTGTGGTTTCTAAAATTTCAGGCTGTTTAGAAACTTCCAACTCTTGGCATAATGGATCTAAATTCTGCAAAATGTTATCGACCACAATCTGGTGCTCGTATAAATCCTTGGTCGATGCCTGCAACTCACTGGTACGCAGATCATTAATAGCCGCATCTTTACTGCGAGGTCGAGACCCTGCCAGCGGATTGCTTCGAATGGCTTGATTACGTTTAGAAATCAACAGTTCTGGGCTTGCACCCAACAAATAGCTGTCTTGGTCAACAGGCACAACAAAGGTATAGGCATACGGATTTTGTGCCGATAAGGTGCTTGCCAGATCAGCAGGTTTTTGAGAATCCAGTAATTCAAAATCTACCGCTTGAGACAGGACAATTTTTTCCAAGCTACGGCTTGAAAATGCTTCAATCGCTGATTCGACAGCCTTGCCAAAATGCTGACTTTCAATGACTTGTTTTTTATTTTTTAATTGAAGAGGCGATAAAGCATCGGCACTGGCAGCAGACGTACTGTTTTGTTTGCGATGTTGACGATAAAAATTTAACGATGACGGCTTGGTGGTATCAAATGGAATCGCACCCACCAAAATCGGATTCGCCTCTTCCTGATCAACAAGATGGGCAAAACATTCTTGAATTTTTTGATTGAGTGTCGTTTGATCTATCGCAGGGAGTGAAATGGTTTCTGCTAAATCATGTGCGAATAAGTGATAATCTTTTGTAAAAAAACAAGATATTTTATTGTCAAAGAATTCATCTTGTTGTTTATTGATACTTTGCATAAAACTTCCTTACTCAATATAAATTTGCCAGATATGGCTCTTATAAAAGCCAATAAATAGAAACAAACAATTGATTTATATTAATTTATAAAAAAATCTGTGATTTTTTAACGCGTCGTATTCGGTTGATTAAATTTACATACCCTGATTTGAATTACATTGGATATCCCATGTGGTCATGCTGGTGACCCCTTTTTTTAGGACTAAAGTATAGTAATAATCATTATCAATTAATAGAAATGAAGAGGAGTATTTTTAATAGATTAGGGAAAATTATTGATTTAAATAATTTTTTTAAATTGGATTTACATGCAATTTATTGAAATTTATTCTTCAATTTTATATTTAATATCAGTAATATAATTTGACCAAATTAATAAAAGTTAAAATGAAAGCATTGACAAGTTGTTATATTTTAAATGAAAATAGTTATCATTAACTACTTGATAATATCAGATAATGTCCTATGTCTAAATTTATTGACTCTCATAAAGCAGTCTTAAAACAAGTCGGGAATTTATATTTAGATACATACTCAAATCTCCCCAATCATCAGCTCAATCTATGTAACCCATCCGATGGCCAAGGCTATAGTGAACTCTATGATTTTGATCGCCTATGTGTGGGTAAAGGTCAGTATTGGCTCAATCATCCCCAGCAAATGAGTGCCAACACACAGGTATATTCTCTGGGTTTAACCATTTTATTGTCAGGTACACATCGCATCAAGAACCATCAAACCAATCAGGAATATGAATTTCAGTCCCCCGTGATTATTTTGCGTAAAGGCATATTGGGATTACAAACCCTATATCTTCAAGAACATACAAAAATGTCTTTAATCAGTTTGGACTTTGATGAAAGTTTATTAAAAAGACTTGAACCCTCAATTACAGATAATGACCTGATTCAATTCTTTCTTGATGGCGACTCTCCCACCATCAAAACCACTCATATTCCACATAAAGACATTTTGCACCATGCTCAGTACATCCTGAATTTGCCACTTGCCAAAAATATGCTGGATTTACTGCACCTTGAAGGTGCAGCACTTGAACTGTTGAGTTTGCTCTTACAAAAAAATACCGAAAAAGAATGCATTGCAGCACCGATTCAAAAAGCCATTTCTATCTTAGAAACTCAGTTTGACCAAAAAATTACGATTCGGCATTTGTCCAAACAAGTCGGGATTAATGAATGTGATTTAAAACGCTTATTTAAGAAAAATACTGGACAAACCATCGGCCATTTCCTGCTGAAAACCCGCATGAAATATGCGCAGTCCTTACTCAAAAATGGCGTTTCCACAGAGCATGTTGCCAATCAAATTGGTTATAGCAGCGCCCAATATTTCAAACGCATCTTTGAACAGCACTTTGGCTATATTCCTTAAATCAGCCGATTCCCCATTTTCAATTTCATTCGTCAAACACAAAAAACTAAAGGCTGCATCATGTTCTAATGCAGCCTAAAATTGAAACGGACGATCTGATCTTCAATCACATGATCAGTTGTCCAAAAAGCAGGGTATTGATTAAAATCAATACGCCACTTCTTTATGGGTAATTCTGCGATAGCTTTGAATAATCATAAATGCTGCCGCCATACTGATCCCTACTGCTAAAACTTTCCAGATCACATCGACATTGGCAGAAAGCTGTAGCCAGCCTTTCACCCCCATGACATAGCTGAGCGGAATAATGATGATCCAGTAACAGAACAAGATCACCACCAGTGGTTGCATAAATTGTTGTAAGCCTCTGAGTACGCCAGAAGCCACCGTTTGCATGGCATCAAAAATCAGGAAAATTGCCACATAGTGCATCAGCCCTGCGGCAATATCCAAGACCGTCAGATCCTGACTAAATAGCCCTGTAATTTGCCGGGCAAACACGGTTAAAATCAGCGCCATCAACCCACCATAAATCAGAGTCATCATGGCAACCGTTACACTGGTCAACACCTTGCCCTGCTGATTATTGGTCGCTGAAAAGGACGCAACACGTATGGTGGTTGCACTGCTGATCGCTACAGGAATCATGATAATCACCATGGCAATATTAATCACGATTTGATGCGCTGCAATCACTCGAATTCCCAATTCCGAAGCAAAGAAAGCCAAGGTTGAGAGCGCCAAGATTTGCAGCACCAAAGTCACCCCGATTGGCAAACCTTGTTTCAATAACTGTAGACTCTCGCCATAAGTAATCTGACTTTCCTGCTGCTGCGTAATTTCAGGCACGGCTTGACGCACAAAATAACGCATCACAAAATAGGCAATATAGGCACTGAGTGCCGTGGCTAAACCTGTACCTGCCCCACCCAATTGCGGCAAGAATCCGACACCATTCACCAAAGTAAAGCACAGCGATGCATCACAGATCAGTAAAATCATAAAGGTCAGCATAATCGGTTTAAGCTGACTATTGCCTTCACTGATAAAACGGTAGAGGGTCATATACACCAGACCGGGCATGGCAAAGGCAACAAAATGCAGATAGGTCTTGGTGATGACTGCAACTTTCACATCGGCAATCATCAATGGGCAGATAAATGCCAAGAGCTGGATCAGCACAAAGCCAAAAACTGCCAAGGTCAGTGCGATATTTTTTCCCTGTTGAAATAAAATCGCAATTTGCTTGCCATCTTGTTGATGTTTGAGCATCGACACTTTGGGCACAAGGACATATAAAATCCCAGTAAACAAAATAAAAATAGGCGTCCAGATACTACTTCCCAGACCAATTCCAGCCAGATCCTGATAATTATATTTGCCAGCAACGAGTGTATTAATCAATCCTAAAGAGGCTTGACACAACTGAATTAAAATTAATGGCAATGCCAGTTTTAAAATCGGAATCGAAATATCTTTAAATATCTTCATAGTGTGCCTTCAATCTGCCTCATCATCTACTGATGGATGATCAACACTTTATTTCAAGCGCCAATATCCTTTTATATGATTGTTCTTACCCCGTAATCCACGTTGATTACGCAAGTAATGTCGGATCTGCTTTGCAGCATTATTTTCCAAGGCGCCCCAAACATTATTTATGGAAGGAAATTCTTCCAATATTTGAAGGGTTTGCTCGGCTTGGACAGCTACATCACAGCTGATTTTCTTCAAGATGGTATTTTCAGGAAAAGAAAATTCCTTAAAATAATCAAGATCCTGCTGCTCTGTACACAACAGGACAACGATCGGCGGTGTTGGATTTTTCCAAAAGTCCATAATTCCGGCCAGTGCTGGATATGCCGTTTCATCAGCAATCAACACGGCTTGCCCTTGATGCAGATGTTCATGTTTGTCATCAGTTTCGGTACGGCTTGAAATCAATGATCTCAGTTGTAATTCTGAAACCCACTCACTGCCTGGGCTGTTGCCATGGGTAAAGACATCGACATAACCATAATTCAGTGCAGTGTCATCTCCATCTCGGCTAAAAGACTGGCGCAAGGTATATAAGCGTACGTCTTTATTCATCGACTCCAGCAGTTTCTGGCGTTTCGGGCTGGAAATATGTTTCATCAGCCACAAAAAGCCACGATCAAAGGTATTTTTGACCAGCCCGCTTTTATTGGACTGCTTGGCTTTGGTCTGCGGTGCTTTTTCAAGAACTTTCAGAATGAAACCATAAGCATAACCCGCATAATATTGCGGTAGAGCCACTTGGCTTTTAATGGTGAGTCGGGTGATATTTTTACTGAGTTGTTCTTTTGCAATCACTTCAAAAAACTGCTTGGCATTATTGCTAAATTCAATTTTTTGTTTTGCAAATGAATTGTATGCCAAATACAGAATTTGCTCTTCTAAATCACCTTTTAATTCGAAATCGACAAAAAGTGTCGCTGCCTTTTGAGCTTCCCCTTCACGCGTATGCAGCAAAATGCCTTCTTCATAAATATCATTAATACTCGCTTCATAAATCTGCATATTTTTGCCATAGCTTTGCGCAATCATGAGCAACTCTTTGGTATGTTCCTGATTGACATGATCCATAATATCGAGCTTACGGTCTTGGTCTTGAATGGTGGTATAGTTCATCATTTTAAACTGCCTTCATTTTTCTAAAGACATCTCGTGTGATTGGTGATTATTGATATGTGGTAGGTAATAATTTCCATGTCAGCCCCGCCACACACAGTGCACACATGAAGGTAATCAAGACCACAGCGGTGTATCCAATATGTTGGGCGAAAGCCAAGCCGATTGCAGAGTAAGAAAAGCCCATAAAAACAATCAGGCTGAGTTGCAAACTAAAAAATGTCGCTTTGGCGGGCATGGTCGATGCCCGATCCATAATCAGAGTAGAAAGTGCTGCCATTAATCCTGGGTTTGCAAGAAAATATCCAAAAATCGCAAGATAAACCAAAGGTTTATCCGTATAACCCAAGGTCAGCGGAATAAATAACAATAAAGCCACGCTCTGTAGCAAGGTCAGGCTGATGAGTGCTGCTTTGCGGTGTAGCTTATTAATCAGAAAAGTCGCTAAAAATGCGGAAAAGATTCCAACAATAGAACCAAAGACTTTGGTTGCAAAACCAATATCTGCCAGTGACCATTTGGCATCGACCAATAACGGATTTAAAATGCCAAAAACAGCTGTAAAACCGATAGGATACACAAACAGTAGAGCAAACCAAACCTTATGTTGCTGAATAAACAGTTTAATTTGTTGTGCTAGGCTTTTGAATTGCCCTGAGATTCCTTTGTGGGGATTAACCCAAGCATCGTCTGGTTCTTTATAAAAAAATAGTTGAATATTGGTCAGTGCTGTCATCCCTGCCAAGATCCATAATGCCCCTTTCCAATGCAGCCAAGGATATAAAATCAGTAATAAGCCGCCACCAATAATATTGCCCATCAAATTACTGGAATACTGAATACTGTTAGCAAACTGTCGTTCTGTTGCCTTAAAAATTTTGCAGGCAAGACCATCAATCGCAACGTCCTGCATACTCATAAATAAGGTATAGACAATAAACAAAATTAAAATTGCAGAGAAATGCTGCTGGATGTCGAGTAGACCGCAAATGAATAACAAGATGGTCATACAAAGCTGAGCAACAATCAGCCAGCTACGATACTGTCCCTGAAAGAAAAGACGAAAACTGTCAATAAATGGTGCGTATAAGACCTTGCCCAACATAGGCAGCGCAATCAAATTGATTAATGCTAACTTATCGAGTGCAATCCCGCTTTGCCTCAAGATCGCAAATGCAGCAGAGATCATAAAGGCGATACCAATATATTGTGTGGTGTACACACTAATCAGCAAAGACCACGGTTTCGAATTTTCTTTCATGAGTGTCTTCCAATGTTAAGTTGATGATTTAATTTTAGAAATCAATCTGCATTGAAAGTTTATATGTGCGCGGTAAACCTACAGAGACATAAGCACCATTCCATACACCTGCCCAATAGTTTTTATCAAAGAGATTATCTACACCACCTCTAAAGGTAACTTTATGATTGGCAATCGTAGTTAAATAGCGCCCACCCACATCAACACGAATCCAGCTTGGTAATTTTTGTGTATTTGCTGCATCAACGTATTCAGTACCTGTATAAATTGTATTTGCCGTTAAAGTTAACCCTTGAATCTGATTTACGTCCCATTCAAATCCTAGATTTGACTGCCAATGTGGGATGCCATACACATCATTACCATCGTATGTTCCCAATGCAGTTTTCGTCTGCTCAGCATCCATATACACCACACCACCTAACACACGCAGGTTTTGCAATAACTGTCCAGCAGTTGTCCATTCAACTCCTCTGTTTCGTTGTTCGCCATCTGAGTTATATGTGTTTGTGCTGCTGTCTTTGATCATGCTAGGTTTTGTAATCTGATAAACGCTTAGGCTATTTCTAAACGTGCCATTTTCCCATTTCATGCCCACTTCATACTGCTTCGACTTATATGGAGCCATATTTGCACCATAATTTGCAGCAGTTGTATCGGTTACAGAGTCACCTTGTGATAGGCCTTCAATGTAGTTCCCATACAGTGAAATTGAGTTATTCCACGGTTTAACGACAAAACCAACCGCAGGTGTTAGTGCACTTTTCTTATATAACGGACTGCTTGCCAAGCCCGTATAAATGCTATAACTCTGGGATCTGACCTGTTGCTGACGCATGCCAAGAATTAATTGATATTTATCATCAACAAACGATAAAGTGTCAGCCAGTGCAATACTACTCAATGTAATTGCTGAAGTTTTTGGAATATACGTAGGCTCACTCGCCAAAGTACCTGATGCAGATGGTGTATAGATATTGGATGACCATGTTCCACCTGAGGACAACCCCATTCGCATATCCTGATCAATCACATTGGTACTCAGCACTAAGCTATGATCGACCGCCCCTGTTTTAAACTTACCGCGAAGTCCTGCTTCAGCAGAAGTGACATCGGTAATATTGGCAGTATTTCGAGAGAAAGCCGTATAGTCACCATTGGCCTGTGCATTTAGACCGAGGGCATTATTGGCCATATAACCATGTGCTTTCTGATGCTTGGTACCACCCGTTAAATACACAGTCCAATCATCTGCAAAGTCATACTCCACATGACCAATCGCTGCTGTTGTTTCCGTCACGCCATACGAACCTGGCATGGTATTGGTTGAGGCATCGGGTGCTTTAGGAATATTTAAAGAAGCAAAAGAAACCATCAGCGGCATTGCGCCAGATAATTTCTCTTTAATGCTATATACATCTAAAGATGCACGTAAGTCTGTGCCTTTATAATCCAAAGCAATAGAACCTAAACGTCGGTCTTCAGTCTGACCATCTAAAGAGGTATCACCATGCGATTTCAGTGCATTAACCCGAATACCGAATTGCTTGTTTTCACCAAACCGACGCCCAATATCCACATGTTCACCAAAATTTGCATTTGACGAATACGTCGTGGTCAGTCGGGTAATCGGTTCATCTGTTGCACGTTTCGGCACGAGGTTAATTACCCCGCCGACTGCCCCTCCCAGAGACATCCCGAATAACAATGCACTGGTACCACGAAATACTTCAACCCGTTCTAGAAACTCGGTTGGTACACGATTATGTGGCGTTAAACCAAATGCACCATCCCATGCCAATTCATGACTTTGTGTATATAAACCACGAATATTAAAGTATTCACCTAGCCCATTTGATGACATCACCATACGTACGGTTGGATCGCTTTGTAAGGCCTCTGCAACGGTTTTTGCTTGATTATCTTCAATATATTTAGCAGTATAACTGGTAACACTAAACGGTGCATCTAATGCATATTTATTGCCCAGAATACCAATCTGACTTTTACGACTGACTTGACCTGCTGAGAGTGTCTTATTTGCATTTTTATGTACAGTTACACTAATCACAGGTAACGCTTTTTCAACTGTTGTTTCGTCAGTATTCTCTAATTCTGCAGCCTGTATCGCCTGAGAGAGCATGGCACACGCTAAACTTGTTCCCAATATGGATAATTTGAACCTCAATACTTTATTCATTTTGAGCCTTGTAACTGACAGGTTATAAAAATTTATAGAAGTTTACTGATAATCATTATCAACTAACAGAAAAGATCGGAAATGAATTTATAGAATGAGGAAAGTTATTGTTTCTTATGTCTATTATTTATGCAATTTTATTGCAAATGACAATCAATTAATTAAGTGTTGACAAAATATTGAAAAAGATAATATTTTAAAATAATGAAAACTAAGGAGATTAGAAATAGCTCAGTTAAAGTTATTTTTAATATGACTAATTTTTTAAGATTTAAAGTCAAATTCAGGATCAGAAATCGCTTATATGAGTCAAGAAAATATTCTAGTCAATATGTTTTGCTTACCGCCTGCTGGAAGCAGTTCCTCAATTTATCATTCATGGAATAAACATATCCCGTCAGGAATTAAAGTTATTCCACTTGAGTATCCTGGTCATGGAAAAAAAATACGAGAAAACCTAACCCATGACCCAAATCAGTTAGCACAGATCCTATGTGATGAAATTAAAGCATTTGGCAACCACCCTTTTATTCTATTTGGGCACAGTGTTGGAGCATCGGTGTTATGGCGAATTGAAAATCTGTTAAAAACCGAAAAAATTTATAATAATTTAATCCTGCTTGCCGTAAGTGGTCGACCTGCACCCAGTTATTTAAAAATCATGAACAAGAAAAGTATTCTAACCGTTCAGGAATTGATCAATGAATTAAAAATATATAATAACTTTCCAAGTGAAATTTTAAATAATCAGGATACTTTAGAATTTTTTATCAGAATTATCAAAAATGACTTCATGCTCAGTGACAACATGTTAAATGACCAGATTAGTCTTACTGAAAAACCTTTACTGAGTCTCTATGGAAAAGATGATCCTTATATTGATCATCATGAGATGATGGAAAAATGGCAAGATTTCTCCACAATCTGGTTAGGTGCACATGCTGTAGCAGGTGATCATTTTTATTTTCTGGATCAAGCCACCTTAATAAAAACTTTAGCTATTATCTCAGCAAATATTTTTAAGATATTCAATACAAACATTAATATCCGATAAATCATGAGAAATATCGATATTACCTCAACTTATTTTTCAGATCTAGGCTTCATTCAATATGATAATATTAGAATCAATGATTTATATTTCCATAAGGTCTCTATTCAACTGAATAAACATCAAGGAATTTTAGAGTTATACCAGAAATTCAATATCCATCTTCCTGAAAATATAAAAACTTCTTGTTTTAAAAGACAAACGGAGTTTTTTATTGGTCGATTAGCGGCACAGTATGCCTTAAAATCACTCGACTACCCTCATAATTTCATTCTTCATAAAGGGCAACATGGGGAACCGATTTGGCCTAAAAACCACTTTGGGAGCATTAGCCATTCAATGCATTGCCCTCAAACTGGAGCTGCAATTGCTTGTTTAAATCGAGAGGCTAAATATGTTGGCATTGATATTGAATTAAAGAACAACCACAGCATATTGAATGAAAATCCAGAGATACTGAATCATTTTCTCAATCCATTTGAGATGAGATATTTATTTAATTTTAATCAATTTGACCCATATATTTATTTAATTATTTTTTCAGCGAAAGAGAGTACCATTAAAGTAATATATTCAAAATATAAAATTATGCTATCTTTTTTAGATATGAAAGTTATAATTATAGATATCATTAGAAATAGAATATTTATTCATGTAAATAAAAATGAGATGAACTTTAAAGTGATGATTGGCTATGTGCTCTTAGAAAGCGAAGTTTTAACTTATAATTTACTTTAGATTTTAGACATCATAAGCATAAATAGGTAGTGTTCAAAAATCTGTGTCACTTCAATAAACTGAATCAAACAGAAAATAACACATCATGACAAACAACTTTGATTTCAAAGCAGCATTAAAACAATTACAGTCAGGATAACCCCTTACTGGTGAAAATAGTATCCTGACACCACTGATCAAGCAGCTGACCGAAGCAGCTTTAAATGCTAAATTTGAAAACTATCTGCAAGAAAATCTCAACTAACCAATCACAGGAATGGCTATTCTCGTAAGACCGTAAAATCATCGGCACTGTTGCAAATAGCCATAGATAATAAGCTAAATACCCTTTTAGCTAAAATTTCAGTATATGAATCCTTTCCATGGTCGACATTTTCAGGGTGAAATTATTCTTTGGGTCGTGCGCTGGTATTGTAAATATGGCATTAGCTATCATGAACTTTAGGAGCTGAGTTCAAGGCATATTGATGAAACTTATGTAAAAGTGAGTGGACGATGAGCTTATCTGTATCGTGCAATTGACCAACGTAGATATACGATTTATTTTTATCTTTCTTCTCGACGTAATACCAAATCAGCATATTGTTTTCTTGGAAAAATTTAGGCAGTTTATAAGCTCCCAAAACAGCTCAATAAGCTTCAGGCATTTTTTCTAACTTAGAGCCAAACACTGAATAAAATAAACACATATTGTATTAGCCCCGAATTAAAATAGACACTTCAAAATTAAGACCTAGTCATAACACTAGGATCAAGGAGTGTCTTATGAAATGCATCGAAGTCATTACAACTGTTCAACATTATTCAGATCAATAAAATTTTCAGAGAAATTCTAATATACCTTTAGAAGAGCCCAGCCCAATTTTTCTGAAATGGAAAATTGGAAACACAAGCTCTCAGTTACAAGAAGAGCTGCGTCGTAGTAAAGATACCAATATGACATTTAAGACTTAATTTGTATTTTCGCTTAAATTGCAGTTAGAAAATCAATGTTCTGTTGTATTCGGGATTGAATCATGTGTAGGGTAGATTCTCGAATTTGATTCGGGTACAGGCGTTCTGCAATCTGACTAAACTGCCATGCAATTTCAGACATCTCCAAGATGATTTCGTCGATTTCTTGTACGGTTAGATTGGCTTCAGAAGTACCGAGTTTATGTATATCATTTTGGGAAATATTGAGTGCTTCTCCCATAATGTCCATTTGATGATAACCACCAGAACCTTCACAGAAGGTTACATCATAGGCTGGAGCCAGTTTCCATTGACCATTTTTTGCCATGAGAAAGGAAAAGTTCTTGGTATGGTCATCCCTATTATTGAATAGCACATTAAACACAGCGCGTTTGAAAGCATAAGTTCTTTCCCGCACATCTTGAGTACACATCAATGTCGCACGGAGGAAATTGCGATAGTCTAGGCTACCTGGAACTTTATAATCTGCTCCAGTATATGCGGCCAAACTTTGCATTGGAATTCGCATGCCATTTTGACGGTCGAATCGTTTAGATGCGAAAGCCGTTAAACCATTGGGCAAATTAAAAAAATGGGTATCTGGTGTCTCAATTTCACAAAGACGCAAACATGCTGCATAGACTGCTTCAATCGCACATACCTCTGGATGCTCTTGCTGGGCAGGAAATTTAATCAGCCAGGCTTCGTGTTGATCAGAAGCTTGAGTTGAAAACTCCAAACTGACAGGATCTCGGTAAACCAGTGCTTTGGGTCTTGCACCCTGTGGAGAGCCACCCATGACCAACAAATGCTGTAAAAATTCTCCACCTTCCCCTTTTAGCACTTCTTGAACTTCCTGTGCCAATTGCAACAGGGGAATATTCTCTAAAGCTTGCATATCTGCTACACAAGGTTCAAAGGATAAGGCCCCCATTGCATGTGTACTAATATAAGTCAGACGTTCCAAAGGACCGATTCGAGCTGGATTCATTCCAATTTTTCTAAAATATCGATCCATCAGCAACATGCCCCAACCATCTGGTAAAGCATCATAGACTGAACCAGGTAGCCCCATGTGATGCGCAGGAAAGCCTTGTCTGAGTGGAAGACCGTTTAACGGTAATAGGTAAGAAGATAGCTCAATACCGCTACGTATCGCTTCTGAACTGTACTCAAAAGAAATGATCGGTCTACCTGTCGTAGCTGTTGAGCTAATTAAAGTTCCCCACAGCCAAGATTCACCCCAACCGTTGTAATAAACATTAAGTCTATTGAGCATTACCCTTTCCTCTTAATACGGTGGCGTTTACTTTGGCTTTCATAGCGTAAAATATCATTGACACTGTTAAGCTGTGGTTGGAACAATTCCTGAAGTTCGTGTAATCGACCTAAAACCATTGCAATACGGACTAAGTTTTCAACAGATACATTTCGACCCGCTTCTAGATTAGAAACGGTATTCACACCAACACCTGAACGTGCTGCAACCTCAGCTTGAGACATCTCAAGAAAGAGTCGCTGCTTACGCAAACGCTCACCTATAAGTATCACGACTTCTTCTGGTTTTATGAAGTTTAAATCCATTATATTAAGTCTTAATCTTTAATTATTAAATTAAACCATAAAATAATGGAATTATCCTAAAATTTTTTCTGATTAATTGAGGCTTTATTACACAGAAAACCTAAAGGTAGATCTTCCATAACAATATTCTCACGTTCCAGTTATTTGATACGTTGCTAATCAGATAACTATTGCACTTTGATGGGATCTTATTGATCTAAATATCGAGATATCAGGCTCGAAGTATTTCGGATATACAACCATTTTTAGGAGAAAGTACGGTCTTTGCTGCCCAAGTAGAGGAATTTTCTAGGATTCAAGAAGTAAGCGCACAGCTCTTTCTTTGATTTCAGAATTATATTTTGATTTTTTCATCGGAACATTCTCTCAGCATAAGTGACTCCGACAAACTCAGTACGGTTCGCTTTTAAAATTTTTACTATTTCGCAGCGAAACGTAGAAAAAATTAATCTAATGTTTTCAAAAATTCTTTAATTAGTTCTAACTTGGCTTCATCTAGTTGGTTCATCGTCATTCTAATAGTCATGACTTTTTTACCTTTCAAACTTTCTGATAGCTTAAGAGATCCTACTTTTTTACCCTGCTGGTTTAAAACACTATATTGCGCAGAATTTTGCAGTTGTGACTCCTCTAACATAGAAGGTTCAGGGAACACTTCAGGTGTCATAAATGCTGATACTTCTGAAACAATTGGCTGATTCTGTAGGAAAACTGCCTGCGCATTTTGCTCAAATTGTTTAATAAATGCTGTATTTCTTTTTTGAGTATTGGGAATACTCAACATCTACATAATGTTGCCATTATTGCTGCAACAACTCGAGTGCCTGATGTAATCCTACATATTCAATAGATTTATTCAATTCTGTTTTCAACAAACTCTCTCCTGAACCACTCAACAAATTTGGTTCACGTTGCAATGCTTCACGAATAAAATCAGGCAAATCAAATAAACTGACCAAACGATAATATTTATTTCTGGAAACATTAAATTTTTCCGTAATGAAATCTGAGTTTTCAATTGGATAGTCAAATAATTGACAATTTTTTGCAAGGCATTGGCAATTTCAAAATCAAATAAATCGGCACGATTAATATTATCAACCAGAGCTGTGATCGTTGCTTTTGGCACCGTTGCAAATAGAGATTTGAGTTTTATGATTTCCCTGTACGAAGGTACTTAGAGTACCGAAAACTCTATTCGCCAGATTCACTTCACCCTGAGGCTGACCATCATAAAATGATGAAGCGTGTCCTTTGCCTAGTGCACGTATGACTTCAATACCTTTAATTGTGGCATAAGCCGTCTTCATGGATTGAAGCCTAACGTGGCCCTGATGATTCGCTTTAACTTGCCATGATCACATTCGATCACGTTGTTTTGTATTTAATCTGCCTGTGCTTAAGGTTTGGTGGGCATTTCCCTTCCCGTTTTAACCGTGACAAAGCACTTCCGTATGTAGGTGCTTTGTCCGTATTGATCACTTGTGGAATCTGCCACTTCTTTACATTCTTTAAAATTTTTCCAAGAAAACAATAGGCTGATTTGGTATTGCGTCTAGAAGAAAGATAAAAATCAATTGTATAGCCACGTTGGTCGCCTGCACGATACAGATAAGACCATCGTCCATTCACTTTTACATAAGTTTCATCAATATACCATGAGCTCAGCTCCTAAAGTTCACGATAGCTCATGCCATATTTATAATACCAGCGCACGACCCAAAGAATGATTTCGCCCTGAAAATGCCGACCATGAAAGGGTTTCATATGCTGAACTTTTCGTTAAAAGATAATTTAGGTTATCATCTATGGCTATTTGCAGCAGTACCAATATTCTTTACTTCATAAGTAGTGTAGTAAGTTGCTACACATTTTAAATAATTTCTTTACCAAAAACCTCATTCAAACGAGCACGATTTTCCTGAACGAAATTAGGATCATTTTTGAGCTTATATTTCATCTCTTTTTTGAAATCACTCATGGATGCACCAGCCACAGCAAAATCCATTTGAAACATAATATCGTTCACAATGACGTTCGCTTGAGAATCGGTTAAGCAGCCTTCCGTCTTAAACCACTTGCGGAACTGTTTATAATTCGGATCATTGGCATAAATATACCAAGATCGGACTGTCAGATCGAATTTTGCGCCCAGTTCTTTAACAATGGCATTATCATCAAAATTGACATCCAGATAAATCTTGGTCTTTTCATTAGTTTGTGGAATACTGGTTTCAGTATGTCCATTCACAATTTTAAACCGCACACCGACAACAGGACGGCCTTTCTTGATGGTGTCATATTCTAGCTTCAGACTGGTTCGTTGATTAATTTCTTCAACAATTTTATCGAGCACATAACGTCTGAAATCGACCCAACGATCATATTTTTTCTCGCCAATGTCAGTTAATGCCTTGATATTTTCCAATGATAGTTCAACTTCATAACAATCTTGACTGGCATACTTGAACTCATTTTTAATAAAGTAGGAATACAAACTCATACTGGTCACTGAGTCTAAAGCAAATAAATCCTTTAATTGGTAAGTGGTAAAGTTTCCGTTTGCCAGACGGGTAAAATAAGGCAGAACTTCGCTGGTAAAGCGAATCTGCAAGGCATTTTTTGCATCATCTTCCCAACGCAGCTCTCGAATAATCGGTACTACAGAATGAACTTTTTTTACTTTTCTTTTGCTGTCATCTAAAGGCTCTTCAATGACAAAATGGGCCACCCGAGAGGAAAGTTCTTTATAGATCCGATCAATCGCAACATTAATGGAATTCTTTTTATCTAAACCCAGTAATTCGCCTAAATCATCTTTATGCAAATAAATATAGGTTTGCTCGGTAATCTCACGATCTTGATTATTTTTCTCACCGTAATTCGCCACTGCCATCGCATAAAGTAGCGCTTTGTACTCATTGGATGACAGTTCAATCGGTCGAATCAGGCGGTTGCTGGTGCTGACCACGCCATTATGCCGAATATTCCCAATACAATACGGTAAATATTCTATTTCCTCTTTTTCATTCAGATTATTCATAAGTAGAAAATAAAAGTGCTTTTTTACATGTTATACACAAAAGTGGAATCTCATGCAAATTATCCACCATTTTAACTCAGACAAAACCTATTTCTGGCTATGAAGCAATCAAACACAAAGCTAATGGTGGAAACCTTGTCACTCTGTTTTGTTATTTAAAACACTTTTTAAAAATAAAGTGGAAAGAATATTAAAAATACACTTTTTAAGTGACAAAGCTTCCACTTTTAATATTTCCAGACATTTTCAAGTCATATAAAAAGAGAAAAAATACACTAAGCAACCCAATAAAGTGGAAAAATAAATAAAAAATACACCTTAAGAGTGACAAAGCTTCCACTTTTAGCCGGCTTAGAAGTAAAAGTACAGTATTCTTGATGAAATTAGCAACAAGCAGCTTATCCACAGGATAAAAATATCAAAATGACAAGCCTTCCACCTTTAAAGTCAAATAATTTAACTTATCAACAGGATAGTAAATTGAATTTAAATGTTTTTTTAATTTAATTTAAGTTTTTTTTAAAACCAGTGACAAGTCTTCCACCATGGTGACAAGTCTTCCACTTTTCAGTGACAAACCTTCCACCTTTTAGTGACAAACCTTCCACCTTTTAGTGACAAACCTTCCACTTTTCAGTGACAAACCTTCCACTTTTTAGTGACAAACCTTCCACTTTTAAATCTATAAATATTTGATTTTTTTGAAAAAAAAATGTTCTAATTATAATTAGCTAATTAGTATTAATTAATACTAATTATAATTAGCTAGCTATATCTTATAAAAAATAATTTGTTTATATCTTAACTTCAAATTATAACTTCAAGCTAAGGTAAGAAAGTGTAGCAACTTGCTACAAAGTTCTTTATATTACAATAACTCAAGTGAGGTCTATTATGACAATTAAGTCAACTAAAATCATTGCTGTGGCAAATCATAAAGGTGGTTGTGGAAAGACAACCACTGTCGTTCATCTAGCATCAGAGCTAGCTGACTTGGGTAAAAAAGTATTGGTTATTGATTTAGATCCTCAAGCCAATGCAAGCTTACATATTGGGTCGAGACATCCTAGTGAAGTGGAAACTACATCTGCTGAATTACTGGTGGGTGATTTAAGTTTATTATCTGAAGCTTTAGAAGAAGAAACAAATTTCAAAAATGTTTCTTTAATTTATGGATCACTCACTTTAGGTAAAACTGAAGATCAACTCAAAGATGATGCACCAAGACCATCTGAAGAGTTGTCTAATAAATTGGAGTTATTAAAAGGATTATATGACTTCATCCTGATTGATTGTCCTCCAAGCCTAAAACTTCTAACTAGTAATGCATTGGCTGCATCTACACATGTTATGGTACCGATTGAATCAGGTTCGCAATATGGCTTATATGGTGTAACTGACTTGATTAACCATTTAAGTAAAATAAGACGAGTGAATCCTGAGTTAAAGCTTTTAGGGGCTTTGTTAATTAAACATGATGAACGTCAAAATGTTTGTAAATTAATTAGAGATGAGGCTTTAAGTCAAGTTGGAGAATTGTTAGAAACGACTATTCCAATGAGTACTAAAGTGAATCAGGCAGCAATTTTACAACAGCCCTTATTTAATGTAGATAAAAACTCTAAAGTTCGTAAAGCTTTTCAGGATTTAGCGAAAGAAATCATCAATCGTGTTGAATAAAAGTCTTCTGAGAATATTATGGTAAGTACAAAAGAATTGTTGGCACAACGTCTTCAGCAAAATACTCAAAAGCATCAACAAGCTCAACAAGAGCATGTAAACGATGTTAAAGAACTACGTCGTAATGTACAAATTACAGATATTCAACCTAGCCCAAATCAGCCAAGAAAAGTATTTAATCAACAAGATATAGAAGATTTGGCAGCATCAATTGAAGAAATTGGCTTACTACAACCAATTGCAGTCCGACGGGTACAGGACAAATATGAATTAATCGCTGGCGAACGACGCTTGAAAGCGCATCAAATTCTCAATAAAAATACAATTGAAGTGATTGTCATTGATGCATCTGATGAAGACGTTGCACTATTAACTTTAGCGGAAAACTTAAAACGGGAAGACTTAGCTGATTATGAAATTTATGTGGGCTTGAGTTCTCTAGATGAAAAATTAAAAAAGAACAAGCAAAAACTGGCAAAGTCCTTAGGCATGAACCGTGAGGACATGTATAAATATTTATCTTTCGAGAAACTTCCTAAAGAACTGCTTGATGATTTGGAAAAACAACCAGGATTGTTGGCACGTACTGCTGCAACTTCAGTAAAAAAGTTTTTATCCGATTATGAAGATAATTATAATAATGCTATAGATGCATTGTTAGAAGCATGGGCGAAATTGCTGAAAAAAGAAGTCGAACAAACAAAGCTGGCATTACTAGCTGAAAAAATTATGAAGTCGAAAGAAACTAAGGAGCCCATCAAAACTTCAATTGTTCATAAAATAGAATATGATGGAAAAGTTGCTGGTAATATTAAATTTGATCACAATACCTTAAAAATTTCATTAAAAATTAGCCAATTTGATGATAAAAATTTACAAGAGCTGGAAAGCCTACTAAAAAAAATGCTGATGAACTAGCTCAAACTTGATCAGTAAGCATTCGGCGAATACACCCTTGCGCAACTATCCTATAAGCCTTAATTAGGTTCCCACTTAAAAACAAGTGGGAACTTAGTCCATGAGCATGTATATATATTCTGCAGTACCTCCTGTTGCTAAAAAATGCACACGTACAGCAAAGAGTTCAAACTTAGCATTATGAATGCCTACAAATATCTTAATACTTTGAATTAGTCTCACTGAAGTATGGTCTTAATGCCAACTTCGTCAGTCATTTGATCAGAATCTTCAGTCATCATGATGGTGCCGTAAAGGATCCTGCTTACATTAAGTTGGCATTTATTGCTTTGCTTTATTAATGCAGATGTGACCAGTAAACTTAATGCACATCATTGTGGACTGCCATCACTCTCCTAGACATGAGACAGCCTCATTTTGAAGCCTAGGATACTGGGAGCAGTCCATCTTTAGCCTGGATTGCTGGGTATCGGGAAATCATGAGTTATGTTGCAACCACTAGTGGCATCAGTAGTGACATGGTGTGTGATGTACTTGTACAGAGCATGGAAAAACGCTTTGGTGCAGTCAGTTATTTGCCTCAGCTGATTGAATGGCTGACAGATAATGGCAGTTGTTATATTGCGAAATCGACACGGCAATTTGCAATTTGCGCATGCACTTGGTTTTCGGATCTGTACCACACCGATTAGAAGTCCACAGCGCAACGGGATGGCGGAAGCATTTGTGAAGACATTTAAACGGGATTACGTCTATTTGAATAATGTGCCTGATGCTGCAACCGTGCTTAACGCTTTGCCGCTATGGATAGAAGATTACAATTGCAATCATCCGCATAGTGGATTAAAAATGAAATCCCATCGGGAATTTCTATCGCTAAAATTAGCGAGTTAACTGTCCGTTTTTACGGGGGCTAATACAATATCGTTTCTTTTCACAAGGGGTAGCTTAATGTTAGTAACCACTGAACAGAAAAAAAGATACATTCAAGCTACGCGTCTTAAAAACTATCAAGCTAGCCTTAAATTAGAAGGTCTAAAAAGCACAACAACTTCTGAAGATCTAACCAAAAACTAGATTTTGCAGAAGTATCAGGCTGTGACTCAAACTGTAGACTCTTGATACTTGCGTTATGGATAAATATGGTGAAGTAGGGGATAGCTTATAATTACTATCCTGAAACCAATATCTTACGTAATCAATTACAGATTCAGGATGAAGCGATTCTGCAACAGGCTGAGTTAAAACTTACTCAACATGCCAGTATGCAGATTGAATATGAAGAACCACCCTATGATCTGAATTACCTTAAAAAAATTCATGCAGTCTTGTTCTCTGATCTGTATGTTTGAGCAGAGGAGCTCAGACAAGTGGATATTGCGAAAGGGGATACACGTTTTTGTACCTTTAGCCGCATTGAAATTGAAACCAATAAACTACTTACGAAACTTCAATAGCAATGGATACAAGCCAATATTGAAGGTTACTATGGGCAATTACAGGGTTTAATCAACATCTTTAAAACCTGTATTGTGACTCCTGAATGAAATATAAAGATATGCGTTTCCATATCATGTTTACGATCAGTCATTCGCATAGATGAATAATGGACTTAGATTTTTATCCCATTTTTTTAATCTTCGCGAAAGAAGGTTTTATAAACTTGGCTTAACCACTCTGCAAATACACGCACACGTGGCGATAATTGCCGATGCTGTGGATACAGTACTGAAACAGACATATCTAGGCTTTTCCAAGCTGGTAAAACCTCAACCAGCTGACCAGCCTGCAGTTGTTGCTGTACATGGTAGCGAGGAGCCTGGATCAGTCCCATATGGCGTAATGCACATAGAATATAATTCTCTGCATCATTGACCGATACCCAGCTGTTTAAGGTATATTCTTGTTTTTTCCCGCCAAGAATGAGTTCAATTGCAGAATGTTGCCCTCCTGTCACTGAGAAAAAACCAACAGCATAATGAGCTGTCAACTCTGAAGGGTGCTGTGGGACACCATATTGGGCTAAGTAGTCTGGGCTGGCACAAATCACTTGGGGCATATTTGCCAGATGTCGTGCAATCAATGATGAATCTTGTAAATTCCCTGCACGAATTACACAATCAATTCCCTCACGAACTAAGTCTACCAAGCGGTCTCCACTGCTTATAATCAACTCTATCTCAGGGTAACGTTGATGAAATTCATCAATATGCGGAAGAACAATTTGGGTGGCTTGTGCATTGGATAAATCAATACGCAACATTCCACGAGGCTGTTGGATCACATTTTTTAAAGAAGACTCGGCATCTTCTAGATCCGATAGAATCTGTATACAACGCTGATAGAAAGCTTGCCCATCAGCAGATGGTCGGACATGGCGTGTGGTTCTTTCCAGTAAACGGCTGTTTAAATCAGCTTCAAGTTGTTTAATGGCATTACTGGCAGTTGCCCGTGGAATGTTCAGTTGATCTGCAGCCTGAGTAAAATTGCCCAATTCAACAATTCGGGTAAACAATTTTAAAGTATCAAATTTATCCATAATAAAGTAATCGATGCCATTTTAATTGTTAATCAATGTCGAATAATCTTATCCAAATACGCATCTTTATTCCAAAAATACATATATTAAAATCCAATCATCGTGTTTTAGAGATGAGAAATTAAAATGATTTATCCTATAAAAACTGCACTGGTCACAGGTGCATCTCGTGGTATTGGTCAGGCCGTAGCAATGCGTCTAGCTCAAGATGGCTTTTATGTGATTGTGAACTATGCTCATGATCTGCAAGCTGCCGATGACACGGTTGAGCTCATTCTGGCGCAAGGTGGGAAAGCCACTGCAATACAGGCAGATGTTGCCAATGAAGTCGAAGTTCAGCAATTATTTGAACAGGCAAAAGCCATTCATGGTCGTTTAGATCTAGTGGTGCATAGTGCTGGAATCATGCCAATGGCAAAGATTATTCCTTCCAGTTTGTCTGCATTTGATCAGGTGATTCATACCAATCTACGTGGCGCTTTTCTGGTATTAGCCTATGCAGCGGAATCAGTTGAGAATGGCGGGCGTATTATTGCATTGTCGAGTAGTGTGATTGCAAAATCTTTTCCTGCCTATGGTGCATATATCGCATCAAAAGCTGGTGTTGAAGGGCTAGTACGCGTTTTGGCAAATGAATTACGAGGTCGGAATATTACCGTGAATGCCGTTGCTCCAGGTCCCACGAGTACAGCATTATTTTATCAAGGCAAAACCCAAGCTCAGATCGAATCCATCACCCAGCTTTCACCGCTCGAACGTCTAGGCCAGCCTGAAGATATTGCGAATGTGATTGCTACTCTTGCAGGAAAAGAAGGGAGTTGGATCAATGCACAAGTGGTTCGTGTTAATGGGGGTTTTGCTTAACAGTCTAGTTATAGACATTTCAATTAAAAAATGGTGGAGAAAGATGTCTTGATGAGATCTAGCTTATAAATCATTAGGGGTTTGATTTTATAAACATAAAGATAAGCTTAGATAAGAGCATAGCTATTTCTAAGGCGGCTAATATGAATCATCAATTACTAAATGCTCTCAATCTCTCCCCATCCCCCACAGCCGTCGGGCAAGCCCTTTGGGCTGATGGTGAACGTTGAGAGAGTTTCGGCAATACTCACCCTAAGAGCCGGCAAAAATTGCTTGCTCTTAAAGTATCGCCGAATACCAATTTCGGGCTGACGGAGCCACGCTTCGGTCGTATCTGCAAAGGGTAATTGTGCTTTCCCTTATAGGCTGAGATTACGATTCACACACCGCATCGACACGTTCCCAAACCAACTGAACCCGACTATCTCCGCAAGGGTCTCCCCAATATACGATTTAAGCCAAGTTTTCAGCTACTCATCACGTTGTTGCTTTGTCGATATACCCTAGTAGCAACTCTTGCTCTAAATGCATTAGAACAATCGCCATGGCGCGCTAGCGTCGCTTGATCCTTCCACCCACGCCATCATCTGCATGCCACTTTGTTAGAGAGATCTAAAAAAGTGACTGATATGTAGACAAAGCGGAGAGTAGCAAAAATAAAAAATTCGCAGCTTGATTCATGCAATTTCGACGCGTTTTCATCAAAAAAAATTAAAAATAGCTCTAGAACAGCAAATTTCTGCATTTTTTGATGAAACTTTGGGCATCGATCCTAGCTCGAAAGACAGATTGTGGGTTGGTGCTGATGATTTTTGTAATTACGGAATTTGCGTAGGGATCTAAGCTTGATCAAGCTGGGATGGGGTAAGCACATCGTTAGAGATCAATCCAGGGGGCTGTATCGATCTTTCACAGCAGTGCCATCACTCAATTGAGGCTTGTTGAAATTGCACCAGAGCGAATTTGGGTACATGAAGGGAACGATCTCATCAAAGATTAGGCATCGCTTTCTTCATCGGTATATTCAAACAGCTCATTCATGCTGCAATTAAAGAACTTACACAGTTTATCTGCAACGGGCAATTCAATTCTGACAGCACGATCATAGTACATACTGGTCAATGTATTCCGGTTGATTCCTGTGGCATTGACCACTTCACTCAACTTTAAGATTCTACGGTCGCCCATCAGGCTAGATAACTTACAATGAATCATATTGTTTTCTAAAATATAAAAATAACCTACTGTGAGTTATTTTTTATTGCAATACATCTAATACTTTGATAATTTATAACCTACAGCAGGTTATATTCACCTTATACAAGTATTATTTCCCTTTTACACAGAAATTATAACTTGTAATCCGGGTGGATAGAACCAGACAGAGCATAAATTGAAAAAGGTTTTATCATGGTGACAACACATGAATTATGGATCAGTCCACAAGCCAAGCTCCTCGGCTATAAATTAATTAGAGAACTCAATGTAAGCATAGGCTTCGGGATCGCTGCTTATCTGGACGTCAATCATTGTTATAATAATCACGAAGCCATCCTGGTCTGGCTGGATCACTTATTGGCCGTCCAGCCAGAGATCTGTCATATGGATTCCGTGAAAATAGAGTTTTTAAGTCATTTTCCTGAATCTGCCTATGTTCTAGCCTAAGTGATAATTTTTTACTTAGGCTTTTTCAAGAAAGCTTCTTCTAGAAGCCAAAGTCATGGCCATATGTCGTTTTTTGAGCTGCGGGTTCATGACGCTGCTGTGGTTCAACCTGCGGCGTTGGGTCTGCTTGAGATCGATTTGAATGAGGTTCATGCCCTGCAACTTGAACCGCTGACGGCTGAGCCGGAGTCTCCAGTTGCGCTTGTCGCTGTTCGACATGTTCTTCTCGGATCACGGGAATTTGATACTGTTGTGCAATCGCTTCAACCTGTACCTTGAATTGTTCGTTGCCCGTGATCAAGACTTCACCATATTGAGCATGGGCTAAGAACAGGGCATCACGGACATGAATTTCTAGATGGCTGACGACGTGGATATAAGCTAGATGTTTATTTTCAATAAAGGCGGTTTGATTTAGCTCTCGATCGATATAAAACTGATGATCAAACTGACAGATGATCTGGTACCGGTCTGCGGGAAAGTGCGGTAGGGGTTTCACTTCAGTATCGATACGTTGACATGCACCGAGTGAATTTGAAGATAAACCAATCTCAGAAACTTCGATGAACTGTTGCTGCAGCTGGGATTTGCGAGGCTCAAATTTTAATTCTTGCATACAGTCGCTTAAAAAATCCGGATCTCGCGGAGGTAAGGCAATTTCTTCAATCACCAGTTTCGAACTGCTCTGAGGCTGTGGCTTGTTGATGATGCTGATTTCATTTCGTTTTAATAAGTTGTATTCAAGTTTCAAAGCGATCTGCCAAACCAAATCAAGGTCTTGCGCATTAAAATATTGCCGGTTTTGCTCGATCGGTTGAGTACACAGCACACTTTTCAAACGCAGCATCAGAGTGTTGTGGTCTGGCGTCGGCAACTTGAAATTAAAAAATTCCTGTGTGTATTGCTTGAGGTTCTGGTCTAGTTGATCAGTATTCACATGGCAGCAACTCAGCAACAAATTGGCTTTGAAAATCGCGGTCTGTAGATTATGCGTTTGATTGAAGTATTGATACAGCTGGTCAAAAAACACCTCCAGATCGGGCGGTGAAATCTGGTCCAGCCACGGGAGTTCATGCTGTGGGTTAGGATCTTCAATCCGGTGATCCCAATGCTGCAGTGCAATTTTCGCCTGTTGTTGAAATGACAGCTCTCCAGAAAATTCAATCGGTATATGTGCATCTAGCAATTTCAGGCATTGCTGAATCCGTGGTACGGAATACTGACTAAACATCTGGATGCCATACTGATTCATCACCGCAATGGGCTCATATTTAAGCTGCTCATCATAGATTAGCTGGGCCTGACGGCATTTTGGATTGGGCGCATGAATAAAATTGGCGGATTGGCGCTGATCCAGCAGGAACTGCTGTGCAATGACTAAGGGATGTTCTCGCTCGAGACGTGAAACAAAGTCCGAATAGGAGGTGATCTGCGCCGAATTTATCTTCGGCGATGAAAATAACATTTGCCCCAGCTCGTCCTTCAATAACTTGTCCGTCAATTGCCGGTGACTCAGTGCATAGTGTGTCCGTCTATTCGATCGATCTCTTTGCTGTTGGGCAACATGCTGATCATCCAGCGTGGCTTCAATCTGATTTAAGGTCATATTCGGCGACTGCTTTTGCCGCTGCTGAATGTAAAGTCCACGTTCAACAGCTTGATAAGTCTCATGATCCAGTTTGATCTCAGCCGCGGCCTGCTGATGCTGGACGGTGATTTGATCTTTATACGTTTTCAGGGTGAGATAGACATTGTGCAATTCTGTGACGAGATAATCTTGCGGTTGAAATAAATGAAACGGGTGCAGCTTGCTGGAAGGAGACGCTACTCGGGACTGAACCTCCTGATCCGGGACGGCTTGGGGACGAATTCCCTCAGCTGCGGCCTGATACGCTCCCCAGTGGTGCTGTAGCTGGGGCAGGGTGGCTTGCTTCTGACAAAATAGTGAGGCTTTAAAGGTGATCTGTTCAGAGAAGGTCTTTAACTGAAATATGGCCCCGTTACGTTTTTTTTCAAACGTCAGGCCTTTTTCTGCCAGCGCCTGATGCCAGTCCGTCCAGCCGTTGACGCGACGTAGGATATTCTGCACAGAAGTCTCAACATACTGCTGATAGCTTTTTGCGAAGTGAATCTCCTGCTGTAACGCGCTCGGTTGTTGATGTCGGTAGGCCCGATCCAAAATTTGTGTGGGGAGTTTGTCTACATCCGAGATTTTCATGTATGCAGGATTGCTTTCAACAGTTTGAGTGCGGCGATTATAGATAAACATTGGATTCGGCTCTGAGCTCCAGCCCTGAGTTGCTTCAATTTCTGCAGCACTGCGATGTAGTGCATTAAGAATCCAGCCATCGCCAAGATTGACGCATTTGTGCTGCTGATGCTGATTTTTCTCAAGTGGATGAATTCTGTTGATCACGACATGATAATGCGCATTATCGGTATCCAGATGCATCGCATACTGCACTTGTAGCTCTTCTGCCTTTAAATGTCGCAGTAGAATATCGAGCTGTTCTTCGATTTGCTGCACAGTTGGAACTTCGAACTTTTTAAAGCTTGCAACAAGGTGCACGATCGGATCTTCTACCCGACCATTTAAGCTGGCCGTCTGCAGCATCTCAATTTTTTGTTGTTCAGGATCATCATCCAGAAAATTACGTGCATTCGCATAAACACATTTTTCAATCAGGGCTGTCTCATCCCAGGCAGGCTGAGATGCAAACGGTTGGCGGATATAATTACTCAAATTCTTGGCGCGGGTATTTTCGGGATTTTGAATATAGTTCAACAGCCCATTGACGCGCTGTTTCAGCGATGTTGAACGACTGTTTGCAATCAGTTTTAAGATCATGCGATGTGAACTCCACGACTTAACTTACGCACGATTAATTTAAGTGCCTCGATCAGCGCTTCAAGATCCGTCCTATGATCAGCCTGTTCAGCTGGGGAGAGACAATCGCGTTGCAAAATTTGTTTGAGCTGCAGTGCAATGATGCGCAGCTCTTGAATTTGTGCCAAATCCACATGCGCAGATTGCTTCTGGTTAAAAAGCTGATGCCGAATCAGCTCGGACTGATTCAGCTGCAGTTGCTGACACAGTTCAGCCAGCTGCTGATACTCTGCATGATCGAGCCGAACCAAAATTTGTTTATTGCGCATGCGATGCTCCTTATTTTTTTAAAGTGTTTATACCGATTGAGACCGAACGTAGCGAGCTCGAGATGAGGAAGTTCTGGGCAATGGGATATACATTGCGCCATCCTGTAGTTTTGTTTGGCATCAGTTTTAGTGTACGGAGGTGGATGAGAAAAAAGCCAGAAAATCACGAAAAAGTGAGGTTTTTAGGTTTATTTCATTCTATTTTTTATGGATCTCTGCACAACATAAACTGTAGATCGAAGTGCAGAAAGACAGCATCAAAACTAAAAAATAGCGAGTTTTAAACAAGCTCCACGCATGTTATTCATTATTTTAAGTATCACCAGATGCGTGCAATTGAAGATGCAATGATGCAGCTGAGAAACAAGGAAACGATTGAATTTGAATTACTCAAATTTCTTCTGTTTGTCATGGCGATAAGGTTGAGTCAAACTACCTGACGTCATGACCTTGGATATCGAACTTTCTATCGACTGACGTAACCCGGCAAAGCCTTGAACTTCATTAGAGCGTTGCAGGTAGTCCATTATCTTTTCACTTAAAGATTCGATAATCTCTTTCGGATTTCGAATCTTAAATTGATCACTTTGTGCCAGTTTGATGAGATGGGACAGGTGAGGAAATGCTTTGCTCCCCTCAAGTTTAAGTGCCATTTTATTATCAATCGTTTCATAGATCAGGGTATGGGTAAGATCAAATGGCGGTGAGACAAAAACATGTTGCATGTTCGGTGAATATTGCAGTGCAAAGTTTTTCAGATGGGCATCTCCATTGCCAATTAAACAGTTGAATACAATGTAAGTATACATTTTCTCAACTTCAGCGAGGCTCCCTGTATAAAGATAGGTGGCTTTCAACAGCGCTTCATAGCTGCCTGTATATTTGGCATCAGGGTCATTCGACTTTTTCATCAACGTCGTAAAGTCTTCATACCCCAATTTTAAACCGTCTTCGGTTTTATCGAAGCGTTCGACCACGTAGGTTTCGAGATTTTCAGATAAATAGGTCTTGGGGGGATTTAACCCACAGTATCGGGCAGCTTCCATACATACAAATTCATTAACCGTCAGTAAAGGAAACTCTGAATCGAAAGACTTTACGATTAAATCCTTTTGCTGAACCGTTCGATCAGTCTGGATGGTATTGGCGTTGGGAATACTGACTTTAGGTTGCATGCCGGCCAAAGAATTTCGTAGATAATATTTTTCCAATAACTGAGGGAACAGTGGCTCATAGCTGTTATAGGATAGAATTTCGCCTAAACTGAGAGATTCGGCTTCAGGTAAATTCAGCGCACTTTGATAAGAGAGCATGCCGATGCCTTGATCGCCTTGCAGTGCCAATAAATACATATCATTGACTTTTGCATATCTTGCCAATTTTTCAGCAATGAATCTGCGATTAAAACCTTCAGGCAAATTTTGAGAAAATATCGGATGAAGAGAACCCGATGAATAGCCATCCATGCCTTTTTTTGTCATGGTCAGTGAGACATGCTGCATTGTCTGGATCGGTTGATAGTGGTGTATGGAACCATAGGTCAGTACACCCAACTCAACTTGACTGGTGTAAACATTAATCGTATTGATTTTTCTCGGTAGATCAATCGGGTTATTCATCGTTCATCCTCAGAAAACATCTCTTCGATTTCATCCCAATCTGGTAAGTTATGCTTTTTATGTGCAGTTTCAAACTGCAAACCAACAGCATCAAGCACACGTTCAAAGATGTCAAAAGATCCGGTAAACCGACCATTTTCGATCTCTGAGATGGTTGTTTTATGGATTCGCGTCAATTCGGATAATTTTTGTTGTGTATAGCCTAATGTTTTACGCGCTTGACGTACATTCCTGCCAATCTCAGCTCTGGTTGCCATTGTTTTTACCATGATATATTAGCTATATGGCTAATATTTTATAATAAAAAACAAAAGTTAGCTATATAGCTAATTTATACAAACGAAATGACTTTATACAGTTTTTGAGAACTTAAATGCTTCACATCCACGACAGAAGCGTCAAAGCAGTATATGAAAGATGATAAGAGAGGTAGTCGCTTACTGTATAATCTTGAATCTGAAATGACCAGTATGCTGACTGGCTGTATGGCAAGCCCACGGAAACTCATCTCAGTCTCAGCATTTATAGATGATGCACAAACAGTTGATTCACATTGGATACAGCACAATCCAGCAAGGGGCATTGAGAAGGAACATTGCAGATGAATGAACATGACAAAGACTTTCAGCATGCTCAGCAAGTAGCTGACGAAACAGCAGCATTGACCGAACAGGTTCAGATTAAATTAAGTGATATCGCATTTGATCATTTTATCCAGCAGATCAGTGATGCCCAACCTACTATTTCAGAACGTTTAAAACAAGCCGCACAGCTGTTAGATCAGGAAGGCTTTTAAATTCATAGCGCTTAGAGCATTAGATGCTGTGCCCTTTGTAAACGCAATAATATCGTGAATGCAGACATCTTGTCTAAGTCTAAAAAGTTGGCTTAAGTATTTTTTGATTCGTTATTCACGATGTGACGAGATTCTTCTGTTGTTAAGTGTATGATCCAATGATTGAACTTGAAAACACGAAATGAAAAAAGCCCAGACATCCTATCGGGGCTTTTTTCATATTTCCGTCTAGGGCTAACTCCTGTCATCCCTCACGATCCTGATGCGAGAACTTATTATTTTTGTTTGATGTTCCAGAACGTCCTGTTCCTCTACTAAGTTCAGAATAAAAAATTTGATCCAGCTTGAATATGAGAAATAGCTACTTCGTTTGTACGCTATGACTTACAAATGAACGTGTAACAAAGCCTGAAAAAACTCATTTGAACGTGTAACAAACCTCGAAAAAGCTTATTTGAACGTGTAACAAAGCCCAAAAACACCTAATTTGAACGTGTAACAAAGCTCAAAAATACCCCATTTTGAACGTTTAACGAGCTTTCCAAAAAGTACAGGATGGAACAATGTATATCACATTGTTCAAGACCATAAAATCTCGAGCTCGCTTACGCTCGGTCTCAATTTTTACCAACTCAAAATATGGAGAAAGCAGCAAAAATAAACCATCTTCGCTGTTAATAAAGAAGCCTTAATGACTATTGAAAGCTAGCTTTTTGTGAAATTTCATTACTATTTCTGCATAAACATACCGGTCATTCCTTGAATAGTAATATCAATATTAATACTATTAAAGCTTTGGCAATATTAAGCAGTGTATGGCTAGTCTTGATTAACTTGTGGAACAAATGCGGAATAATCCCAAGAACATCTGATTTGTTGGTTTACTCAAGGTTTGTAACCCTATTCTAGTGAACCCGCGGTATTGAAAAAACACTGTGGCAAGGGATGGTGGGAAAGCAAAGCTAAACCATATCAGGTGAAGCAAGTATTAGCTGCTATTAATAAACTTAAAGCATTGAGAGGTGTTCGATGGATAGTAAACGATATACTTACCGTGTTACATGGTCAGTAGAAGATAATCAATACGTTGGCTTATGTGCTGAATTTCCATCATTATCTTGGCTTGATGCAGATCAATCTAAAGCATTTTCAGGGATTGTTGACCTAGTTGCCGAGGTCGTAGCAGATATGATCAGTAATAAGCAAAAATTACCAACTGCACTTTCAGAGAAAAAGTACAGTGGACGCTTTGCTGTACGTGTTCCATCAATGGTTCATCAAAAATTAGCATTGGAAGCAGCAGAACGTGGTGTAAGTATGAATCGTTTGGTATCAGCAAAATTAGCGATGTAATTATTTCTAATGGACTAGAAATAATAATGACTGGTATGGTACGAACAGGAATAGGTGGTCGTTTTATCCAGTATTTTGCAATCATGAATCAATAGTTCTCATCATGTAATTTTTCGATGACAGCAAATATTTCAGATAAAATTGTCGAATGATAGGGTGATAGCAATGCTACTTATCCAAATCTTATTTAAAAAAATGGGAGCCAATTACATAGCTCCCATTTCTTATTTCAGATGTTCTTTATAGTATTGGCTTTTCCGTTTGGAATTGTGCTTCCAGCTTTTAGCATACTTATAAACATAAGTTGGAAAATCATCCCAGATATAAGGTAAGCCGGTACCACGGGCAACACGTATTTTGACGGGATAGTCTTTATATTCAATGCGATGCATGAAATAAAAACTTCTTTCTTGTTGTGTGCTGAACTTTCTAAAAAAGACACTTCTGATTTTTGGATGGCATTTCCAGAAATAATCATCAGAATGTACTTTTACCGATTGTTGATACTGATATTTCAGTCTTTTCATTTTTCCTCCTAGGTAACATTACCTAGAAGGGATCCTCCGAAAAGTAGTTCATGCTTTTAAAATCCTTTAAAAAAATTAAAGATTTGTTCTCAATTATTTCAATAAAATAATGAGAGGGTCCTGATGTCCACAATACTGATCTAGGATCAAAGTCCTGACATGATGTCAGAGCTTTTTTCTTAAATCCATTCATGGATTCTCTTTTTAATTTATACACCTAATCGCATGAGTTTTTCTTGAATAGCATCGCTCACAAAGGCATTCAGTGAGTGTCCACTTGCCGCTAAAACAGCTTTACGGTGAAGTTCAGGGCTGATACGAACATTAAATGTCCCTTTAAAAGGTTGATCAGGTTGTTTATTTACTTCAGCACAAGCTTCTAAGTAACCATCTACCGATTGTTGGAATGCAATTTCTAAGGCTTTCAGGGTTTCAGCTGCATAAGTCACAAGATCTCGAATAAAGGCTAATTTTCCAAACAGCTCACCAGTCTCAAGATCAGGTTCAATCGTACCTAAATAACCTTTGTATTTTAGATAGCTCATAAAAGTTTCTCCTGTTTGAGGGCATGTTTGACTGCTTTTAAAGCCCCACCTTTAATTTCATTCTCAGGATGAGGGCGGTGCAGCAAAATCATATGTTAAGTTTAAACATTAAAGAAATGAACACGAGATCCTGCCATCTCAAACTTTTCATAACCGAGTTGAGTCAGTAAAACCACTCAATCCCTATATGGAAATGTACTTTTAGCATTTGCTAACTTTCCCAGTAATTTTTCGGTTTTACCCATAACATTACCCTGACTTTATGCAACTAAATATAGTTGCAATGCTGTTAAAATTTATCCCAAGGTTTATCCGCAGAAATTGTGGATAATTTTATGAATTGAGGCTTTTAATTATTATGGAAACTTAATTAAGTTATTGAATTTTATTATTTAGAATTAATTTACCATAATAACCGCTGTATTAAATGAGAAGTCTTAAACCCTTTTATCTATCCAGTACTTCATTCGGTTTCTGTTCCAACTCTCAATTTTGAACTGCTCCCAGTATCCTAGACATGAGGCAACCTCAAATGCTTCTGGACTCATGCCATTGAAATGCGAATGCAGCCTAATTTGATTTGATTTTCATTTTTTCGTTTTTTAGAACTAAATAATTCCTCTTTGATAGCACTCTCTCGGATCTCAAATGCTAAAAAAGAGGAACGACAGTTTATAAATTTAATCGTCAAAGCTGAAGAAATTCTCTGGGAAACAAGAGATGAAGGCTTTTCTAATATCACTATATTCACCTTCTGGATTTCCTTCTAAATAACGTCGAGTCCAAATAAGGGTTGCTTCATAATCATTAAAGCTTTGGTCAAGTTGCAAAAAAAGCCAAAGTTCATGGGCTTTTTGAATGAAAAAGTCATTTATGATCATGAGGCCTATTGAATCTGCTGTAACTGTATCAGGGTATGAGTACATATCATTTTTCTCTTACTTAAATAAAGATCAAGACAGTATGTTTTGACTAACTTAAGTTATAACACATAAATAATGTGTATGACACATTATTTATGTGTTATTTGTAAAATTATGGCATATGTTATAATTTAAGACCAAGAAATTTTGTGCTCATTACTATGCCTTATGAAGAATTTCAAAGACTTATCGGTAAGTCAGGTCTTTCAATTAAAGAATTTGCTACATTATTGGAAATGAATCCTAATTCCATAACAAACTATAAAAAAGTTGGGAAAGTACCAAAACATATTGCTGTCATTGTTTATTTACTCTCGACAATGAAGGATGATGGTGTGGATTTTTATCCTATTTTTGAAAAAATTAAGTCATATTCACAAGAATAAAATACTCATTCTTTGAGTGTTATACGCTGTTGAGTGGATGTTTTTTCTTTTTATCAATTTTCATAAAGGCTTGTATTATGGCTATAGAAAACCGTGTAAATCGTCGTAATCACACTGAACTTAGAGATGTTAAAGGGGTAAACTTTGACGTTAAAAAAATCAAAAAAGGTTTAAGTTCTGAAGTTATTGATGTCCCTAAACATCAAAGCATTGAGCAAACAGCTACATGGCTATCGGAAATGATAGAAAAAAGAAAGGCTAAAGCTTAGATGGTTATATGTGTCTAGAATTTTGGTGGTAGTCCAACCGCCCATTAAGAAAACTGCAAAAGCGCATCTTCTAAAAGCGGACATTTTAATTGATGAATAACAGAGAGCCTAAAGCTCTCGTTTTTTTATTCCATAACTGTTAAAATTCTTATACGCCATTGACGTACTTAAACCTATGTTATTCATTGAAACCAGTATTTTTACCAAGCAAATCAAAGAGCTTGTGAGTGATGAAGAGTATCGTCAGCTCCAGCAAGATCTCTTGGTACAACCTGATAAGGGCGACTTAATTAAGAATGGTGGTGGAATTCGAAAAGTACGTTGTGCTCAGGGCAATAAAGGCAAAAGTGGTGGTATTCGTGTGATCTATTATTGGGTTACCGAAGATGATCAGATCTTTTTTCTGGTGGCTTATCCAAAGTCTGTGAAAGATAATCTGACAGACAAAGAAACTTCGATCCTGTGTCAATTAGTGAAGGAGCAATTTCATGGATAACAACTTATTTGATGACCTAGTTGCTTCAATTAAAGAAGCTGGAGCTATCAAACGTAAAGAGGTTAAAGCAAGTCGAGTCACAGAGCTTGAATTACCAGATATTAAAGAAGTACGTGAAAAAACAGGCTTAACTCAGGCTGAATTTGCCGCACGTTTGCATATCAGCGCGAGAACCCTACAAAACTGGGAGCAAGGCCGTCGCTATCCGACTGGTCCTGCAGCGACTTTAATTCGTATTCTTGATGCTCATCCGACTCTAATTTAAAAAGTTTAGATAATAAAAAACCTCGGCATCCTGCCGAGGTTTTTTATATGAGGTGATTAAGCATGACTCCTGTCTTGCTTCACAGTCCTGATGTATGAATGTCTTATATTTGTTTTATATTCCAGAACATCCTGTTACTGTATGGCTTCATCATAAGTAAATAAAAATGCACTTATTGCTGTTGTTAGGTAAAAATGTGATCCGTAAAATTATTCGAACCAGTTTTTTAGGTAAGTTCTTTAGTCCAATTCGTCAGATGATTGTGACAACAGACTATGTAGAAGTTCAGTATAAGAATCAGGAAACACGTCAATTTTCCTATCAACAGAGTCAGGGGATTGCCCAGCGTCAACAAGGTTTCTGGGGATCCCGATTTTCATGGCATGTTGCAGGGCAACTTTTAGACTATTCCTTATTAAATCAGGAAGATTTAAACGATTGCTTTGAGCAAATTGTTCAGGCGAGTACAGTTGCTCTAAATCAGAATCTCGTTCAATCCCTGAAAAATTTTCAAACACTGGCCGTACAGCAATATTTACGTGAATCCAGTCTAGCGACTTTGCAGGACACACTTGTTCCATTACTGCAAAATTATGTGACGTCTCAGTCCATTTGGCAGAAACAGCTTCACCCAGAAATGCTGCAACAACTGGATCAGATGCTGAGCTATCTGCCTTTAGATCAAGGCAAGTCTGTTCTCCGTCAGCAATATGAACAGCAGCAGTTGCAGCAACGCCAAAGCTTCTTTGAACATATTGAGTCAAATCCACTCACTGAACAGCAACGTCTGGCAGTGATTCGCAATGATGATCGTAATCTGGTTTTGGCCGCTGCAGGAACAGGCAAGACATCAGTTATGGTGGCAAAGGCACTGGATTTGATTGATTCTGGCCTAGCCCGTCGCCATGAGATTTTAATTCTGGCCTATAACAATGCTGCAGCAAAAGAATTAAGAGAACGCTTGCAAAAGCGCAGTCAAAGTTGTGGTATTGCCCCGGAAGATTGTCCTGAAGTCATGACTTTCCATGCTCTAGGACGCAGTATTCTACAGCAAGAAAAAAGCTCAACCCATTTATCAGTTTTTACAGAAGATCCGACCAAATTAGAAATCTGGATGACTGAATGGCTGAGCAACTATATCCAATCTGATCCAGATGGGCTCAGCCGCTTTATTGAATTAAGTTACCAGCCCGTCAATGCCTTCGATTTTAAAACGAAAGCGGAGTATGACCGCTATGTGCGTGATCATGAATATCGTACTTTGCAAGGTGAACGGGTACGAGGTTATCAGGAACTCCTGATTGCCAACTGGTTATTTCTGCATGGGATTACGTATCAGTATGAAGCGCCTTATATCACCAAACGACGGATTGAACTCGGATTCGACTATCGCCCAGACTTTTATTTAACGGATGCAAAGGTTTATCTGGAACACTTTGGTATTGACCGGCAAGGGAAAACTCGGGTTGATATTCCATCACAAGAATACAATGCCATTATTCGAAAGAAACGTGAGTTACATCAAAGCTGCGGCACCACTTTATTAGAAACCTATCACTATGATTGGACCGAGAATCGACTCGAGAAGCGCTTAGCTCAATTGATGCAGCAACAGCAGATACCAGTGACTCAGAAATCGGCTCAGGAAATCTTTGATGTGCTGAATCAAGCTGGCATGATCAGTAGCACCGCCAAGCGCTACGTCAAGAGTCTGGCTGCGATTCGGGTTGAACGTCTAGACCGAGCTGCTATTTTAAAACGCTTACAACAACAAAATATCGCCTTTGCCGGGCGTTACGCTGATCTGCTGGATCAAATTCATCAAGCCTACTGCAAGAAACTGCAAGATGATTGCAGCATTGATTTTGATGACATGATTCTTCAGGCAACCGACCTGATTCAACCTGATGCTTTTCACCCACAATGGAAACATATTTTGGTGGATGAGTTTCAAGACATTTCCATGGCACGGATGCAACTGTTGCAGGCATTAATCCAACAAGGTCCATCGCCTATTCTGACTGTGGTTGGAGATGACTGGCAGTCGATTTATCGCTTCTCAGGTGGAAAACTTGAACTCACCACACGTTTTTCAGATCTAGTCGGCTCCCATTCCTTGACCAAACTGGAAAAGACCTATCGTTACAACAACAGTATTGCCTTAACTGCAGGGCGTTTTGTGATGCAAAACCCGGAGCAGTATCAAAAAAATGTCGTGACGGCAGCTCAGGTTGAACAATCAGCCGTGTATTTGCTGGATAGCCATACAACCGATAATCAGACATTAGAAGATCAGGTGGTTCAACTGATCAGAGAGATCAGACAGGAAAATACCACGGCATCAATTGCCGTCCTGGCACGATATCGCTATTTGCTGGATAACGTCAAAGGGCGAGTACGGTCAACATACTCTAATATTGCTTACTGAACCTTTCATGGCTCCAAAGGTCTGGAAGCAGATTACTGTATCTTGATTGGATTTTTTCAGGGGAAAACCGGTTTTCCCAATCAGAACAAAGAAGATGCTGTGGTGGATGCATTGCTTCCTGCTTTGGATAATGATCGATGTAAATTCTTTGAGTTTCGTGCAGCCCATGATGTTGATGTACATCATAGACCAGACATTTTTATTGGTGAGAATACAGACACTTTAAATGGTTTCTAACAAATACATTTCGTATAACACCCATTATGTTAAATAAGGGGATTTTTTACTTTTAAAATCGGTTAATTTTTGAGAGTATTCTCTCAAAATATTAAGTCTCCGATAAACCCAGTACGATTCACTCTCAACATTCACCAGTATTCTGAAGGCTATGGTAACTTGGGAGAGTTAAGAATATTTATTCTAAGACATGTTGATATTCAATTTCTAAGTTTGCTTTTTCTAAAAGTTCCGTAGGAAATTCTCCTTGAATTGAAGGAGCTAATGCTTTGAAATCACTAACTTGTTTAACTAAATTTCCACGACCACTAATAAGTTGATTTTCTGATTTTTGATAACTGTCATTTGCTTTATCTAAATGCTTTTTAATATCTTGGAAGCTATTTAAAAAATTACGTAATTTTTGAAAAACATCATCTGCTTTATTTGCTAATGCAGCAGTATGTTTATTTTGATCTTCAAATCGCCATAATTGACGAATTATATTTAAACTGGTTAATAACGTGGTTGGAGTTGCAACTAGAATATTTTTTTCTAATGCTTTTTGAAAAATAGTTTCATCCCCTTTTAATGCTTCAACGAAAGCCGATTCTATAGGGATAAACATAAAGACAAGTTCCGGAGAGTTAAAGTCTTTTATATTGTGATATTCCTTAGATGCTAGTTCATTGATGCGATCTGAAACCGCTTTAACATGAGCCATTAAAGCTATTTTACGATCTTGTTCATTTTCAGAATTAACATATTGTGTATAAGCATTTAAAGAAACTTTTGAATCAATAATTAAATGTTTACCTTGAGGTAGATATACAACGACATCTGGTCGTAATCTCCCATTTTCTTGAGTTACAGATACTTCTCTTTTAAAGTCTTTTCCTAATTGAAGACCAGATCGTTCTAGAACATTTTCTAGTATTAATTCGCCCCAACTACCTTGCATTTTCTTTTGACCTTTTAATGCCGTTGCTAGTTGATGAGCTTCTTCCGTAATTTGTTTATTTAATTCTTTAAGTTGTAAAAGTTCTTGTTTTAATTCTCCTTGTTGCTGTGTTTCACGATGATGAATATCATGAACTTCTTTTTTAAAATTATCTATTGATTGCTGAAAAGGGTTAATAACTGCAGAAATACCTATCTTACTTGTTTCTTGTAGCGCAATAGATTTTGCATCTAAAATATCATTTGCTAGAGCCTTAAATTGAATACTAAATTCTTCTTTTTGCTTATTAAAATTATAAATTTGCTCAGAAAAATTTTTCTCTCTTTCTTCTAATGATGTTTTTAATATTGAAAATTGTTTAGATAATTCCAAATAAGCATTAGATTTTTGATCTAATGTTGCTTTTTCTAAAGCAACTTGTTTTTTCAGATCATTATTTTGTATTATTAACGTATCAAATTTTTCTTTATTCTGTTGATCTATTATAGCTATTTGATCTATATAAGATTGTCTAGAATTTTCCAAAGTTGCTTTTAGCCCACTAAAATCCTGCTCTAGTTGGCTTTTACTTTCTTTTAACTCATTATTTTCAGTTATTATTTTTGATAATTCGAATTTTACATCAGCTAATACTTTTTCTCTTTCATTCAATTCTGTTGCTATACGTTGTTGTAAAATATCATTTTTATGTGATTTTGATATAGAATCCTCTAACTGTTGCTTTAGTAAAGGAATTTCTAATATTTGGTTTTCTAAATTCTTGATTTGAATTTCTAATCCTGTATTCTTTTTACTAGAAATTAATTTTGAAATACAAAAACCTAATACTAGACAAATAATACAAACTACAAATACGATAACAATTTCCACTTTTTGTACCTTCTTAATATTATTGAATAAATAATAACTTATTGATTAGGAAATAAAAAGAAAGGAATACTTAAAACTTTTTATCAGATGTTTTTTAATTTAACGAATAATGTAATCAGAGAGATAAACTACAAATTCCCAAGAGTTTATGGCGAGAATAATGAAGAATTTCTAAAATTACCATAATACACCTTATATGAAATCTCTTGTTTTATTCTTTTTAATTCAATATCTTATACAAAACCTTTGCAGAACTCAACGCACGGCAATGGCTTTTATGTGAATCATTACGTTCCACGGTTTTGAAAATATCTACAAAATCGATGGTATTCAAGATGGTTATGTGTTAATAGAGTTTTGTTAGTTATTGATATACAGTTATTTATTGAAAGTTTAAATATTTTCAATCGATTAAGGGATTGTTGAATGGTAACAAAAAAAATAAATAAATCATCATCTCAAATAATGAAGAAACAAGCGTTAAGGTTTTTTTTAATCAGTTTTTCTACTGGGGTATTACTTTTTACTTTAGCCATGAAAGTCGGGCTTTACATCGATGCAAAAGATGATCTTAATTTATTGAAAATTTCGCATGCAGCGAAAGTTGAAAATGCTCGTATCGTACTTGATGGCCGTTTCGAGAGAGTTGTATCCGATGTTCGAACCATTGCCAATACACCCCCCGTTCAACTTTTGGTTGCAGAAAATAAGGAAATACAACGTCACAATGTGCGCGATCTATTTCTAACTTTTTCCAAGGAACAAAAAATATTTGACGACATCAGATTTCTAGATAAAAAAGGTAAAGAAGTTGTACGGGTCGATACTAGCAATGGTAAATCCTATATCGTTCCGGATGACCAATTGCAGGATAAAAGCGGGTATTATTATTTTAAGAAAGCTGCTCATCTAAAACAAAATGATATTTTTATATCTCGAATAGATTTAAATGTTGAACACAACAAAATTGAAATACCTTATGATCCTGTGATTCGGTTTGCCATGCCGTTATTTACAAAAACTGGAGAAATGAACGGTATTCTTGTTGTTAATCTTTTCGGTAATATGATGCTGGATCGTTTTCGACAAGTGATGAACACCCAAACAAATAGTCAGACCATGCTGCTTGATCAGGATGGAAACTGGTTAGTTGCGCCTGATCCTAAATTGGAATGGGGGTTCATGTTTGGTCATCCAGCAGGTTTTGCTAAAAAACATCCAAGTCTTTGGCATCAGATGTCTCATCAGCAGACAGGACACTATACTACTGATGAAGGTCTTTATACATATACAACAATTTATCCATTAAACTGGGTGGAAACATCTTCACAAAACCATGCTCTGACAATTCCTACCAGTCAAAATAATTTAAAAAATCGCGATTATTTTTGGAAAATTATTTCTTTTATTCCACAACAAGAACTACCTTCTGCAAATATTACCCGCAATGCCACGACATTCTTATTATATATAGGTGGATTATTGTTATTATTGCTAGCGGCAGGATATTTATCTTATATAGCTGCAGCTCGGCAAAAATTACGCCGAGAAATATCCTTACATAATCGTCGGCACGAGCAAATTCTCAATAATTTAGGCGAAGGTGTGGCTGTCCTGAATCAACAAGGGATTGTCACTGAAACTAATCCGGAAGCTGCAAGATTACTTGGATTGGAGAAGGAGGAAATCCTTGGCTATGATGCACACAGTCTTTTTCATTCAAATCCTGCAAACCAAGATAAAGACTCAGCAATACCCTGTCCTATTAATTCTGTTGCATTTACTGGTCAAACATATCGTAATGAGCATGAGGTTTTTTATCGAAAAGATAAATCACCATTACCCGTGAGTGTTGTTGTTACTCCTCTAACCTCTGATGAGCAAGAAACAATAGGTGCTGTTTTATCTTTTCGAGATATGACTAGCATTAAAGCATACCAAGAAAAAATTAAACAATTGGCATACTATGACACGCTTACAGGATTGCCAAATCGCAGGCTACTGAATAAGTATGCTGAATTGGCACTTGGTTTAGCACAACGCAATGAGCATCAGTTTGCGATTATGTTTATTGATCTTGATAAATTTAAAGTTGTGAATGATACCTATGGCCATGATGCTGGTGATGAATTGCTGAAATGGGTTGCCAAGAAATTAACAAAATCAATTCGAGATACAGATCATGTAGCTCGTCAGAGTGGAGACGAGTTTATTGTCTTGTTATCTGAGTTCAAAGCTGCTGATAATATCAATATTGTTGCTCATAAAATATTGACCCAGATTACTAAAGAAACGGCCGAAATATTTGGGCATTTATTAACAGTAAACATCAGTATTGGTATTGCAGTGTTTCCTGATCATGGTACAACAGTAGATGAATTAATGCAGGCAGCTGACAAAGCTATGTATCTTTCAAAACGAACAGGTTCGAGTTATTACTGTATTGTGGGTATGCAACCTGAGACATTGTAATTTTTATGGCACTGTTGCAAATAGAGATTTGAGTCAATGATGTTCCCTTTAAAAAGTACTTAGAGACCGAAAAACTCTATTCACTAGATATACTTCACCCTGAGGCTGACCATAATAAAATGATGAAGTTTGTCCTTTACGTAGTGCACGCATGACTTCAATATCTTTAATTATGGCTAGGCCATCTTCATCAATTTGAATCCTAATGATGTGCTTTAGCTTGCCATGATCGCATTCGATCACGTTATTTTTGTATTTGATCTGCTTGTGCTCCAAGCCTAGTGGACATTTTCTTTCCCGTTTTAACCATGACAAAGCACTTCCATATGTGGGTGCTTTATCCGTATTGATCACTTGTGGAATTTGCCACTTCTTCACATTATTTAAAATTTTTCCAAGAAAACAATATGCTGATTTGGTATTACGTCGAGAAGAAAGATAAAAATCAATCGTATAGCCATGTTGGTCAACTGCACGATACAGATAAGACCATCGTCCATTCACTTTTACATAAGTTTCATTAATATGACATGAACTCAGCTCTTTAGGATTACGCCAATATCAGCGTAAGCGTTTTTCTATTTCAGGAGCATAACGTTGAACCTAACGATAAATCGTCGTGTGATCAACATACACACCACGTTCAGCAAGCATTTTCTGAAGCTCACGATAGCTAATGCCATATTTACAATGCCAGCGCACAGCCCAAAGAATGATTTCGCCCTGAAAATACCGACTATGGAAGAGATTTATATACTGAGTCTGTAGCTAAAAAACTATTTAGCTTATCATCTATGGCTATTTGCAATAGTGCCGTCAAGCGACCCAAAGCATCAAGAATTTTTGATTTTTTTAGATCACCATCACTTCGTCTAGCTCTAGACATTTTTACTCTAAATCAAACTTTACTTTTTAATGTTATCTTTTGTTATAAATCTGAGATAGTTTAAATTTAAATTGAATTTAAACTTTGTTTTAATCAAAGGATCATTTCCATGAAAAAGAGCATTATTGCTGCTGTTATGGTGATCATTATTATCATCTTAGCAATTTCTACTTGGCTGTTTTATAAAGATAAAAATAAAAAACAGGATTTAACACTTTACGGAAATGTCGATATTCGTCAAGTGTCTCTCGCCTTTGAAGAAAGCGGGCGAATCCAGGCACTGTATGTGCAGGAAGGTGACAAAGTTAAGCAAGGTCAAATCTTGGCCCGACTCAAGATTGATGCTTTAGACATTCAGAAGCAGCAAGCTCAGGCTCAACTCAATGTGCAAGAACAAACCATTCTTGAGCAGGAAGCAGGAAATCGCCCTGAAGAAATTGTTCAGGCAAAGGCTCAGCTAGTCTCTGCACAGGCACAACTGGAAAAAGCCAACAAAGACTATCAACGCTTAAAATTTTTAAATAACAGTACATTAGGTCAGGCTATTAGTAAACAGGAATTAGATTCAGCTCAGAGTAATCAAGCGATTGCTGCGGCAAGCGTCAAAGAACGTGAAGCCAATCTACAATTATTAAAAAAAGGCGTTAGAGCTGAAGAGCGTGCTGCCACCAAAGCGCAATATCAAGCAACTCAGGCAAATTTAAATTTAATCCAATATCAGATTTCTCAAAGTGAATTACGTTCACCTGCAAATGCGGTTGTTCGAGCCAGATTGCAGGAAGTGGGCGATATGACAACCGCGCAAAAAACTGTTTATACCTTGGCATTGACCGATCCCAAATGGGTACGGGTCTATGCCAATGAACAAGATTTAAGTCGAATAAAAATGGGGGCTGCCGCTCAAGTCATCCGAGATTCACAGCCTAATCAGCCGATTACAGGAAAAATTGGTTATATCTCATCTGTGGCAGAATTCACGCCTAAGACTGTACAAACCGAGGATATACGTACCACACTGGTCTATGAAGTGCGGATCTATGTCAGTGATCCCAATGATCAGTTAAAAATGGGGCAACCCGTGACCGTCAGAATTGCCAAAGCCAATTGAGTAAACATGTTATGGATGCCTTGCGAAACCGTGATTCTCATGTGGTCATTGCACGAAACTTGCGGCAAGTCTTTCAATCTGAAAATAAAAAGATGGCGGATGTTTGTGCCCTTCAAGAGCTGAATATGCAGATTCCATCAGGGCAGCTTACGGCTTTGGTCGGTCCAGATGGCGCAGGAAAAACCACGTTTTTACGCCTGATGGCAGGATTATATCATCCTACTGCGGGTTCACTGGAAGTACTTGGAATTGATGTCACTAAACATCCGCAAGCGGTGCAAGATCGAATCAGTTATATGCCACAGCGATTTGGTTTATATGAAGATTTAAGTATTCAGGAGAATCTGGAGTTATATGCAGATTTACATGCAGTGCCACAAGATCAGCGGAAAAAACGCTTTGCACAGTTACTGGAAATCACCGACTTAAGCCAATTTACTCAGCGCCCAGCAGGCAAACTCTCTGGCGGAATGAAACAGAAACTTGGCTTGGCCTGCACTTTAGTCCGTTCGCCTGAACTATTGTTGTTAGATGAGCCGAGTGTTGGCGTTGATCCGCTGTCTCGGCGTGACTTATGGCTGATTATTCAACAGCTCGTTCAAGAAGAAAACTTAAGCGTGATTATCAGTACAGCATATATGGATGAAGCTGAACGCTGTGCCGAAGTGTATGTCATGCATGAAGGAAAAATCTTACAGCAAGGGACACCTCAAAGTTTAAGTGAGCAAGTTCGTGGTTTGACTTGGCAAGTTGACCCACCCAAAGACATGAAAGCGCGAATTTTGCAGGCACGGCTATTGGAACAGCCTCAATATATTATTGATGCTGTTCCCAAAGGCAATACTGTTCGTTTTATTACTCAACCCGATTATCCACAATTACCTGCTACACAGTTACCAGCAGATGCTGTCGTTTCAAGTCGGAAGCCTGAATTCGAAGATGCATTTATGTGGTTTTTACATCAGGCTCAACAGCAGTATGCATTCAAAAATAATCATGAAACCAGCTTCGTAAATAAGCGTATTAATTATCCTGTACAGCAACAACCTGCAATTATTGTCAAAGATTTAGCACGTACCTTTGGGGATTTTACCGCTGTATCCAGTACGTCATTTGATGTCCGACATGGAGAAATTTTTGGTTTACTCGGCCCCAATGGTGCAGGCAAAACCACAACCTTTAGAATGTTATGTGGGTTATTGCCTGCCAGTGGGGGTTCCTTGCAAGTTGCAGATATGAATCTACGCACGGCACGGGCACAGGCAAGAGCCAAGATTGGCTATGTGTCACAAAAGTTTGCCTTATACAGTAACTTAACTGTTCTAGAGAATTTAAAATTTTTTGGAGGAGCCTATGGCTTATCAGGGCAGAAACTCAAGCAACAGATTGATAAAGCCTTACAGCAATTTGAGTTACATCCACATGCTAAAAGTGGTGACTTACCACATGGTTTTAAACAGCGTTTGTCTATGGCAGCCGCGTTATTACATCAACCTGAAATCGTGTTTCTTGATGAACCAACCAGCGGGATTGATCCTTTAGCAAGGCGCTCTTTCTGGTACACCATTGGCGAGATGGCGAATCAAGGGATGACCATTATTATCACCACGCACTTCATGGAAGAAGCTGAATATTGTGATCGGATTGCGATTCAGGATGCAGGTAAAGTTCTGGCACTCGGTTCACCGCAGCAAGTTCGGCAACAGGCAGGTAATCTTGTAGCTCATGATATGAATAGCGCCTTTATTGCCATTGTAGAACAGGCACGTGCGCATTCTCAGGAGGATAAGGGATGAAACTACCTGCATTCACTTTACGGTTAATCGCTTTGACTCGTAAAGAAAGTCATCAATTATTACGTGATAAAAGTAGTTTGGCGATCGGTCTAATTTTACCGATTATCCTGATTTTACTGTTTGGTTATGGCTTATCTTTTGATTTGAGTAATGGGCGTGTTGGCATTGTCGTGCAGAATATCACGCCGCAAAGTAACCAGTTAATTTCGGGATTGAACGGGACTAAATATCTTACAGTGATGCCTTATCGCAGTGTTGATCAAGCCGAACAGGCCATGGGGCGTGCAGAAATAGATGCTATGGTTGTGTTCCCTTCTGATTTTGCTCAGCAAAGTGCATCGTCTAATGCCTCGATTCAAATTATCACCAATGGTCGTTCGACCAGTATTGCTTCTGCATTGCAAGGTTATATTTCAGCAGCCTTGGCAACGACTCAATCCATTCAGGCAGATCGTAATCCAAATTCATCGAGTGGTTTGGTCAGTATTGAACAACGCATCTGGTTTAATGAATCAGCGAACAGTGCATGGTTTCTAGTACCTGGTTTAATTGTCTTGGTTTTAACGTTGATTGGCGCATTTTTAACAGGATTGCTAATTGCAAGGGAACGGGAACGAGGAACTTTAGAAGCCTTGTTTGTAACGCCAGTTCGCCCATTAGAAATCGTACTGGCGAAACTGATCCCCTATATCGTCATTGGCATGATTGATATCGGGATGTGTTTAATAGCCGCATCCTGGGTGTTCAATGTACCAATTCGTGGTTCATTATTCTCGATCATTAGTGCGTCATTTTTATATTTAATGGTTTCCTTGTCGTTAGGTTTAATGATTTCAGGAACAGTAAAAAGCCAGTTTCAAGCCAGTCAAATGGCATTATTAACCAGTTTTATGCCTGCAATGATGCTCTCTGGCTTTGTTTTCGATACACGAAATTTGCCCTTGGTGGTACAGGTCATTAGCCAGATATTGCCTGCAACGCATTTTATGTCACTGATTAAAACCCTGTTTTTAGGGGGAGATGATTGGGCTTTATGGTTTAAAGAGTGCAGCATCTTAATGCTGTATGCCGCAGTGTTCATGACTGCATCTTGTCTATCATTGAAAAAGCGCTTGGGGTAATCACATGATTCAAAGTTTTGTTACTTGGTTTAATTACCTCATGGTGCTGGTGAAAAAAGAATTTCTTACGATTTTTAGTGATCCTGCCAACCGTACGCTTTTATTTCTTCCCGCACTTCTGCAAGCATTACTGTTTGGCTACGCTGCCAGTTATGATGTTAATCATGTGGATTATGCAATTTTGGATCAAAGTAAAGGACAGGTCTCACAACAATTTTTAAACCATCTAGATGGCTCAGGCATCTTTAACCGAACTGCGACCTTGCTCAATAACACCCAGATTAAACAGGTAATAGATGATCGAAAGGCTTTAGCCGTCATTACTATCCCTTCTGATTTTGAAGATAAACTCAATCAGGGGCAGGTTTCTCCCATACAAGTTATTTTAGATGGGCGTAACTCCTCTACCGCAGGTCTGGCAAGCTTATACATCAGCAGTGTGGTGACACAGGTCAATCAGGAGCGCTTAGGGGTAACTTCGAATATCAATATCGAAACACGTACTTGGTATAACCCCAATCAACAGTCCAGATGGAGCTTAATGCCTTATTTAATTGCGTCTTTGAGTATGATGCAGACTTTATTGTTATCTTCGTTCTCGGTGGCAAGAGAACGGGAACAAGGCACATTTGACCAGCTATTGGTCACACCATATACGCCTATACACATCATGATTGGTAAGGCACTTCCCCCGATTTTTGTTGGGTTAATACAGTCGAGCATTATTTTTCTAATTATTTTGTTCTGGTTTAAAATCCCATTCAATGGTTCATTAGTTTTACTGTATTTTGGATTGTTGTGCTTTAATATTGCAATTGTTGGTGTGGGTTTATCTATTTCGGCGATTTCCATTAACATGCAGCAGGCCATGTTATTTACCTTTTTTTTAAACATGCCTTTAATGCTTTTGTCAGGTCAGTTAACACCCGTACAAAATATGCCTCATGCATTACAAGTTGCAACCTATGCCAATCCGCTACGTTTTGGTATTGATCTTGTACAGCGAGTTTATCTGGAAGGGGCAACTTTTTCTCAGGTCAAATGGGATTTTTTACCGATGTTTATGCTTGCAAGCCTGACCTTACCCTTGGCTGCATGGTTGTTTCGAAATCGTTTATCCTGATCTTTATTGAGGAAATTAGAGCTTGTAAACATTGAGAATATAAAAACAGTGAGTGAAGTAAGGTTTTATAATCCCAAAGCAAATTTTTGCTCCATATATAATACAATGTTTACTAATTAATCAGCATCACGGATAAGAAATTGACTTGAAAAAGAGAAGGACTAGAGCCATCGGTTAAGTTACAACACAAAACTGACAGTCAGAAGTGGAGAAATCGCAAAATGCTGATGAGCATGAAATTGATACAGAGCGATTAGAATCGTGGAATGTAGTAGTAAATAAACATAAAGCCATCATTTCGATGGCTTTACCCGATACAGAAAGTTGCTCTAGGCAATCAGGTAAGGTACTCCTGGGTGCTCATATAAGAATTGATGTTTTTACAACGAGGGCATTTAATTTCTAATTCACTAAAACCCTTCACTTTTGCCAGTAACTTGGAACAAGTTCGGCACTTAATACACAGCAAGTTCAAGAATAAAAACACTCCTTAATATCAAATAATTAACTTCAACCATTCTACCTTTTTTAAGCAACCTCACAATCCATCTATAGTTCTTAGCTGCCCTTTAAGATTTATAGCTCTATTTTATGATAACTTTGCCACCCCTACCCCAACCGCTTTTGCAATTTCCTCACGGGTCATGGTTTCTACCTGTAATAACTGCTTGATTCGCTCATGTTTGGCTGTGTTGGCTTTCTTACCCGAAGGTTTATAGCCTGAACGCAATAACCCCTGTTTAATGCGTTCCCGACGCTTGTCATTGTCCAATCGTGCCATCGTTGCCAGTAGATCAATCAGCATCGCATTCACCACATGTAAAATCTCGTTGGTCATACCATCCTGAATCATACCGTGTGTAGTTAGCAGATCCGCCACAATCAACTTTAAGCCCTTTGCCTTGATTTGCTGCTTGAGCGTATCAAAATCGTCTTGAGAGAGCCGTGACAGGCGATCAACACTTTCAACCAGTAAAATATCCCCCTGCTCTGATTCATTCAGCAATTTGCTCAACTCAGGGCGATTGAGCTTTGTCCCAGAAAAGTTTTCGATGTAAGCAATAAAATGATCCGCATAGTTTTGACTAAACAGGATCAAGTCATCCAAGGCTCTTTCTGCATCCTGGTCTTTGGTAGATGCTCTTACATAGATTCTAATGGTCATAAGCAATCATTTAGACTTAAAATTGAAAGTAAAATAATAAAATTCATAAATCGCATGATTCATGATTTAAATGATAGTTTATTGATAGCATAAAAGCAAAAACGATCATTTTCTTTTTTAAGTATAGGCTTTTGATAGCTTAATATTGGTCATTCGATAGAATCAAATCTTGCATGACATAAACTAACTCTATCGAAATGACAAAATTTCTAAATATGAATAAAGTGTTTGCTTAATGAAAAATGTACTTCCATTTGTTTGTCCTCATTCTTGGCCACAAGCTCAATCGTGGGTCTCAGCATTACAAGCCGTAATGCCTGAAGAACATGTAGTTTTACTCGATGAACTCGATATGGCTGAACGTGAAGCCTGTGAAGTTGCAATTGTTGCCAATCCAGCCCCTAATGACCTTAAGCTGTTACCCAATCTAAAATGGGTTCATAGCGTTTGGGCTGGAGTAGAACGACTCATGGCAGATCTGCAAAGTGATCATCAGCTCAAAGTGGTCAGATTGGTTGATCCACAACTCGCAGCGACCATGGCTGAAGCTGTGCTTGCTTGGACATTATATTTACATCGAGATATGCCACGCTATACAAGACAACAACGCGAAAAGCACTGGTTAGAACATGAATACACTCCAGCCGAAGAAAAAACTGTTTCAATCCTTGGTTTAGGTGAACTTGGTCGAGCTGCGGCCTCTAAGTTAAGTACAGCAGGGTTTAAGGTCTGTGGATGGAGTAGGACTGCAAAGTCTATACCTGATATTCAATGTCATCATGGTGATGATGGTCTGCTGGACATGCTGGCAAAGACAGATTTTCTCATTTGTCTATTACCACTCACCTCTCAAACTAAAAACCTCATCAATAAAAATGTTTTTTCAGCTTTAAAAAAGCATGCCTCGTTTATTAATTTTGGTCGAGGGCCTATTGTTGATGATCATGCTTTGCAACAAGTCTTAGAGAGTGGACATTTAGCTCATGCCATACTGGATGTTTTTAATCAAGAACCTCTCTCTCCAAATTCATGGCATTGGACTAATCAAAACGTTACTGTACTCCCCCATATTTCCGCCCCAACAAACCGAAAGACTGCATCTGCAATTGTTGCTCAAAATATTAATGAATATCGTATGAAAGGCACTATTCCTAAATTTGTTGATCGTGTAACAGGCTATTAATTGGGTTAATCATTATTCAGGTTACGCATTTGGACTGTTCTCCGTATGAATAGTCCATTTTTATTTCCCAATTTTATATCACTATAAATTCCTTGTTTAATTGCTAAACAACATAAAAAACAAAAGTTATCCACAGGAAAGTTCTATTTTTAATTATTTTAAATTCTTTTAGACTGGCTGAAAGGCTTAACCACAGCACCTCAACACCTCGTTTTATTATCACTGGCAGATGGGCAACTGCGCGGCGCGGGGTCAGGCTGATCTGTTTGGGGATTTTGAGTGTTTTGGGTGAAAAAAAGCTCCATCAAGTGATGAGGCGGTTTTGATCAATATAAAATTTAGTGTGTACGTAACAGATTCTCTGCACCTTCTGCCAAGAACGCAAAACGAGATGCAAATCGCGGGTCATGTTTCAGACGTTCATCAATCAGCTGAATTAAACGGCTTGGTAAAGTCACATTGATTTTTTGGCTTTACCTAAGTAGTGGCTGAAATCAACATCTACAATTGCCCAGATCCCCCCTTTGTAATCTTCGGCATTCATAAAACGGTCAATGCTTGAGGCTAAAGGGATCTCCTCGCCATCTTCCGCCAAGATCTCCAAGTGGCTTACAATCGCTTGTTTCACATTTTCTAATGCTTCTTCAAACGTATAGCCTACAGAAAAGCAGCCAGCTATATCAGGAACTTGAACGCCAAAGGCTTCGGTCTCTGACCCTTTCTCAATCGCAACGGGATATAACATTTTTAATTACCTCATTGTCTAAGGCTTAAAAAGTCGATTTTGTAGCAGATCATGCCAGACCTGCTTGTTTCAAAATGCTTTTTACAGTGCCTGCTAGTAAGTATTTTTTGGGGTGAGGTACAATCACCAATCCATTTTTTGTGGGGTGTTTAAAGTGATGATGGCTACCTGTAATGCCATATTTACAATACCAACGCACAGCCCAAAGAATGATTTCTCCCTGAAAATTCTGACCATAGAAGGGATTCATATACTGAACCTTTAGCTAAAAACTATTCAGCTTATCATCAATGGCTATTTGCAACAGTGCCAAAAAAATCACCAATAAAAAGACACCCCTTTCGGAATGTCTTGTTTAAACTTAAATAGGTAGGTATTAAGAGTTAGAAAGCACCACTTTCATAGCTTTTTCTTGCGCGGCATAACCAAACACTTTGTATGCCTCTTCAATATCATTTAAAGAGAAATGGTGAGTCACCAATTTATTTGGCTCAATGGTTTTGGCACAACAGCTTTTCAACAACATTGGTGTACTTGAAGTATTGACCAATCCAGTGGTGAGCGTGATGTTTTTAATCCATAGATCTTCAAGATGAAGCTCTACAGATTTACCATGCACACCTACGTTGGCAATATGTCCACCTGGTGCAATGATCTGTTGACAGATCGCGAAGGTCGGCTCAACCCCAACACATTCAATCGCCACATCTACACCCACACCATCAGTCAATTGATCAATCACCGACTTCACATCCTGCTTGGCAGGATTAATGGTATCGGTCGCGCCAAAACGTTTTGCGGTTTCGAGACGGCTTTCATCAGTATCGACCATAATGATTCGGCCAGGTGCATAGAATTGAGCTGTGAGCAATGCCGCCATCCCGATTGGACCAGCACCGACAATCGCAACCGTTTGCCCCGGTTGTACCTGACCATTTAACACACCAATTTCAAAGCCTGTCGGCAAAATATCGCTCAACATCAAAGCTGATTCTTCATCCAGACCTTCTGGCAAATGGTACAGACTGTTATCGGCATGTGGAATGCGCACATATTCCGCCTGTGTACCATCAATTTTATGACCTAAAATCCAGCCACCATCTTTACAGTGAGCATATAAACTTTTCTTGCAATAACTGCATGAGCCACATGCCGTGATACAAGAAATAATGACTTTGTCACCTTTTTTAAATTGCTGAACTGAAGTGCCAACTTCTTCAATAATCCCAATGCCTTCATGTCCCAAAGTTCGACCATCAGTCACTGCCGGCACATCACCTTTTAGAATGTGTAAATCTGTACCACAAATGGTTGTTTTAACAATACGGACAATTGCATCACTCGGTTTGAGCAATTTTGGTGCTTCTTTTTCTTCCCATTTAGCATTACTTGGACCGTGATAAACCAATGCTTTCATTGTGCAAAACTCCAATCAAAATTTTAAAGTGTTCAATTTTTATAAATCAGTTTTTAGCTTTGTATTTCGTGGTCAGACCACATCTACCACTCTAGCGTTAATTTTCAGTAGCCACAATAAGCGAAGATCCCCAAAGCTCAAAAGCTATAAGATTTTTCTCCTAATTGTATTAGCCCCCAATTAAAACGGATACTTCACAATTAAGACCTAGTCATAGCACTAGGGTTAAGGCATGTCTTATGGAACGCATCAAAACTATTACATCTGCCCAACATCGTCGACGTTATTCAGGTCAAGAAAAAGCACAGTTTGTTGCGCTCACCATGCAACTAGGTTCATCTATTTCTTCTATTTTTTAGACAGTATGCCATCTCACCAAGTTTGCTGTTTAAATGGAAAAGACTTATGCAGAATGATGGAGTAGATGCTGATGTACTTGCATGGTTTAAAGCGCAAGGCAAAGCTTATCAAACACGTATGAATAAAATTCTGTGTGAAGCAATGTTGAAAGATCTAAAAAATCATTCATAGAAATAGGAGCAATAACTCCCTTTTTTTAATGAATATTTCCCTTCAGTATCTGTAAAAATAATGATTTTCAATCGAATAGAACTCAAGTTTGAACCACGCTGATGATGATTCTGTGGAGGAAACTTATCTCCTTTGTTTGATGTAATCTCTTTATTACAGCTAGTACATTTATATATCCCAGAATGTGGAACTTGATCACTAGGGCATATACTTTTTCCCATCCATCTCAATTTGGAATGTGTTTCAAAACATTAGAGTTAGCATAAACTGCCATATTGAACCTCAAAATCTTGAAATAGAATATTTTATGAGCTTTGTATAAATAAATTTATATTTCAATACTATAAGTAATTCACAGCAACATATATAGTGTCGTTTTAATAATTTGCATAAGAGGTTTTATGTTAAATTATGAGTTCACAATATTGGTTGCCATGATACTTTTTTATAAAAATGAGAGTCCAACTATTAGGAAATAAACTCAGTGCGAGGAACTTTTCAAGCCAAGTGAATGAGATTCATGTATGTGTAGCAGTCTTAAATAAATTTACAGAATTAGGCCGACCCTATACCCAAGTTTTAACCTAAATTTGAATAATTACGACATAGCTTCAACTTTTAAATTTTTGTACAATAAGGTCCATAAAAAGAGGAAGTTAGACCTTCCTCTTTCACTGTGCTTTATATTAGTTTTCTTGTAATGTTTTTTCTTGAAGGGGTTCTTCCCTTAAAGTTAAAGCTTTCTTACTAGGGATAAATTTTGAAATTTGAAATGCTATAGTTAACATTGCGCAAAAGACTCCAAATAAACTCCAACCTAAAGCTCTTTTCACAACAGTATGGTCCGCAGCCCCAGAATCAAAGGACACCCCAAAAAACATCACAAACATGAGTGGGGTTAAGAACAACATAATGATGGTAAATCGTGACCAAAAGGTTGCGCGGACTATATCTCCACATAAATCAACTAATAAGTCTTTTAAAACGGTTGTAATCACAAAAGCAGTAGCACCGCTCACTAACAATGTAATAATAATTTCAATAATAAAACGTGTTAAAACACCCATTGCCTTTCCCCCATTATTTATTCAATTTTCACTACTGTTACATTACATATGTAATGTATTAAAGACATCAAAGAAATTAAATTTTTCGGATTAATTTGAAGAATTTCTAAAATTACCATAATACTGCTTATACGAAATCTCTTGTTTTATTCTTTTTAATTCAATATTTTATACAAGACCTTTGCAGATCTCAGCACACTGCAACGGCTTTTACTTGATTCTTCACGTTCCACGCCTAATATTTGAGCATTGTTCCACATTTTTGGTTAGACTCTCTTATCAATCTTACCTAAAGTATTAGTCTATGCAAGAATGGAGAGGTAACTGACGAATTTGGATTGCCACTACTCTCTATCAAAGTTCATACATCAACTTATTTTCTAAAAAAATTAATTATTTTAATGTACTTAATCTATGCAAATTATCCGATGAACATGTATATTGCACAGCAGAATTTAACCCTCGTATCTCAAGCAGTTCGATGATCAACTTTTATATCTAGTGTATCAAAGATAAATGTGATGAGCTTTGGGTTAAATACAGTGGCTTTATGATGCCATATTGTTGTTTCTATTCAGAAATGATTATTTCTTATTAGTAACATGGATGATGACTAACTCGATATCTCGCTCATGCTCCGATCTTTTTCCCAACAACAAACAAAGCATACTAGGATTGCGATAATTGCTCTCTTTTGTCTTTGTTGGCATTTACTGCTACCAACCATCATGAATCTTGGTTGGGCACCTGCAGTTTATGGAATGTCTGAGCATTGTCATATGCTTGCTGGGCAAACAATGGACATGCCTCAAGCAGAGATGAGTCAATATCATCATAAAGGTCATATACTTGCTCAAAAGCAAGAACAGTCTGATAGCACAGAAAAAATTGCAGAGAAGATCATGAAAGACTGCCCATTGTGTTCGCATGGGTTAAGTGGAGGTCTCTTGGTCTTATTTTCTGGGATTTGCCTATTATTCATTCTGGTTTTGCTCAAGCAGCTAAGTACTTATATTGTTTCTAGATATCAGATCCAGTTTTACTGGCGTGCTGATTACTATATTCCTCCTCCGCAAGCCCCTCCTATCCCATAAAAATATTTAAATTCAGTTTATTCATTTAATTTCCATATCATGAACAATGAATGAAAGGCTTTTTTGCCTCTCAATTTTTCATTTCGTCATGGTGCGGATAGCTCTATAAGTATTTTTTGGAATATATATGTTTCACTTGCCTTTAAGCACATCAATGCCATTATTTCGTTTAACAGCATTAACTCTTGCTTGTATGACAGCATCTACTGTCATGGCAGCGTCTACAGATCAACAAGCAAATTCAACATCATCAAAGACTGAGAGTGATCTTCCTACAATTGTCGTGAGTGCATCCGCTCATAAAAAAGGCGTGCATTCTGACTCGGAAACAGTGAAAAGTTTTCCTGCAAGTGTGGCAACAGTGACCAAAAAAGAGTCCGAAACCACAACCAATGTCATGAATACAGAGGACATGGTGAAATATTTACCTGATCTTCTGGTCAGAAAACGTTACATTGGCGATACTCAAGCACCGATAGCAACCCGTACAACTGGTGTTAATGCTAGTGCGCGAAGCTTGATTTTTGCAGATGGCGTATTGTTATCAACCTTAATTAATAACAATAACGGCAATGGTTCACCCCAGTGGTTTATGGTGTCGCCTGAAGAAATTAGCCAAATCAATGTTTTGTATGGACCTTATTCTGCTGCTTATGCAGGAAATTCCTATGGTGCTGTCATTGACATCACAACACGTATGCCAGATAAATTCGAAGCAACGGCAACCATGCGTGGTGCGATTCAAGATTTCAAGTTGTATGACACTAAAGATCACTTTGGTTCTGGTGAGCTGAGTACCACACTGGGTGACCGTAATGGTAATTTCTCTTGGTGGTTGAGTGCCAATCATTTAGACAGCTCAAGTCAACCCCTCACTTTTGCGACAACGAGCCAATCAACAACTCATGCAACCACTCAACCCGTGATTAATGGGGCAATTGCAGGAGAAAATCGGACTGGAAGTCCAATCCAGATTTTAGGTGCAGGAAATATTACCCATACCATTCAGGATAATGTCAAATTAAAACTGGCTTATGATTTTAGCCCGACTTTAAGTGCCAATTATGTTGTTGGTTTTTGGCGAAATGATGCAGATGCCCATTCAATGAGTTATCTCAGCAGTGCTGCTGATCAATCGGCATATTATGGAGCGACCTCTGGTAAAGTAAATATTGGAGGATATGCATACAATGCCAGCACGATTGCAGGACAATTTTCCCGAAATGATGTCTCTCAACAGCATTTAATGCAAAGCCTCACCCTGAAAAGTAAGCCGTCAGATGGATTGAATTGGGAAGTTGTTGCCAGTCATTTTGATTATTTACAAGATTTAACTCGCCTTTCTAATGGTCCTTATGCAACTTCACAATCAGGTGGGCTAGGGCAAATCACCGATGCCAGTGGTACAGGTTGGTCAACTCTTGATTTAAAAAGCTCGTATCATTTTCAAAATGATCTGCTATCCGCTCATACTCTAAGTGGTGGTCTACATGGGGACTGGTATCGACTAAATAGTCAGACCTATAGTGCCAGTGATTGGCTTGGCTCAAAAGATGCATTAACCAGTGCTTCTCAAGGTAAAACCCAAACCACGGCTGCATGGCTACAAGACGTCTGGATGATTACACCGAAAGTTAAAGCGACAATCGGGGGACGCTATGAAGACTGGCAGGCAACCAATGGATATAATTTGTCCACAGCAAACAGTAAACTCTTTTCTGTCAATCAACCTAATGAAGACAAAACAGGCTTTTCGCCTAAAGCCTCTGTAGCATGGTCATTTGTACCGAACTGGACACTGACAGCTTCATCTGGCAAAGCACTACGTTTCCCAACGGTTGGTGAGCTTTATCAAAATGTACAAACTGGGACAACTTATACGCAAGCCAACCCAAATTTAAAGCCTGAAAATGTACTTTCGCATGAGTTAGCTCTTGCTCGCGAAACAGATGATAGCTCAATGCGTTTATCTATTTTTCAGGAACGTGTCAAAGATGCTTTGATTTCACAAACTGCAATGATTTCAGGTTATGCAACGCCTGTTTCATATACCCAAAATATAGACAAAACCCGCCAACGGGGGATTGAATTTACTGCGGCAAAACAGAATGCACTTATTGATCGTTTAGACTTGTCTGGAAGTATCAGTTATGTCGATGCCACAATTTTGGAAAACGGTAGTTATGTTCCAACGATTGCAGGTGCAACTTCGGTGGGTAAACATACACCATACATTCCAGCTTGGCGTGCCACTTTAGTTGGAACCTATCACATTAGCCATGAATGGAGTTTTACGACTGCTGGAAGATATATTGGTCGACAATATGCAACGGTAGACAATACTGATACGTTCCCTAAAACTTATCAGGGCTTTCAACCTTTTTTTGTCATGGATGTTCGCACCAATTATCAGTTAAATCATAATTGGAGTGCGGCTGCTGGGATTGATAATTTAAATAATTCTAAATATTTTTTATATCATCCATTTCCTGAACGAACTTTCTATGCGGAAGTGAAATATACATATTAGAAATTGATATTCAATTATTTTATTAATTTATCCAGAAGCCTAGCTTTAATCGCTGGGCTTTTTAGTGGTTCTGATGATCTGCTTTAGCTTGCCATGATCACATTCGATCACATTCGATCACGTTAGGTCAAATCTATGAAGAGACTGTCGTTGACATAATTTTGATGAGCCAAAAAATCAGTGTGACTTCTGGAACCTTGTTTGCGAGGACTTTGATAGGTTTAGAGTCAAAGTTTTGGGTTGAGATTTGCAAAGATGGCTCCATCAGTTGTGATGCCATTAGTATGAACAGTGAAACTTAGTACAGACATAGGACAAAAAATTTGAAAAGATCCGACTTAGTAATCTGAAAGAATTCCAACTTAAAAGACACAATTGCTTTAATTTTTCTAGTAGCTATGTATTATTTTCGCTATTGGTTTGCACCATTTTCGAGTATTTCTAGCCTAATCAGTCAAGGACTGACCTAAACTTTATCAAACAATAAATCGAACTAATAATCAAAAATACAGAAATACAAGAGAAAAGGGGTGTACCCTTTTGTCTTGTATTTCTGTCCAGCACATAATTTTGGAGAAGAAAAAATTACGACATCAGTTTGCCCATTACTTTCAGTACAAAATCTTCAATCAGATTATGCTGGGCCTTTTACATTTGACCTTGCCCAAGGAGAATGTATTGCCATTTTAGGCACATCTGGTTCAGGAAAAAGTGTTTTGCTACGCATGATCGCAGATCTTGAGCCAAATTGTGGTGATGTCTTTTTAAATGGCGTGAACCGATCAAGTTGGTTGGCACCAGAATGGCGACATCAGGTTGTTTATCAAGCAGCAGAGCCAGCATGGTGGGAATCTACAGCTGGCAAGCATTTTTTTAACAAAGATCAAAATGCTGTTTTAGAATTATTATCGCGACTGAATCTTTCGCGAGAATTACTCGAAACAGATATCACTCGCCTTTCTACTGGAGAAAGGCAAAGATTGGCATTGGTTCGTTCATTGCTTAACCAACCCAAAGTTCTCCTTCTTGATGAACCTACATCTGCTTTAGATCATGCTTCTATGCAAGCCGTCGAGGTGCTACTCAGTGAAGAGCTTCAAAAAGGACTAGGCATTGTACTTGTTACACATTCTACAGAACTTGCAAAACATCTAAGTCATCGAATTTTACACATAGAAAAAGGGAAATTTGGATCGTTATGACTCTGATACATCTCCAACCCCTTGATTTGGGAATAGCTGCCTCATTAGTACTGTTAAATGCTGCTATTTCAATGGTGTTAGGTTTGCATATTCACCGCCAGATATTATGGTCCGCAATCCGAATGGTTGTACAATTAGCATTAGTCGGTTTTGTGCTACGAATTGCTTTCAACCTAAATTCTCCCTTCTTTATTCTCTGCCTGATTATTTTAATGATTACGGCTACTGCACGGGAAATCGCGGTTAGACCCCTTTATAGACCTAAAGGATTGGTCATTTACCAAATTTCTGCTGTTGTTGTGAGTTTCTCAACAATGGCGATTGTATTACTTGCATTATGGACCGCAATACGTCCAACGCCTTGGTATGATCCTCACTATGCTATTCCATTGGTGGGAATTGTATTAGGGAGTATTCTAAATTCTGCCAGTTTGGGGCTTGATACATTTTTTTCAGGCGTTACGAATGGACGTGCAGCAATTGACGCTCAGCTTGCGCTTGGTGCTAAGTTCCATCAAGCATTGATGCCCCATATCAGAGATTCCATTCGTAAGGGGCTCATTCCAATCATCAATCAAATGTCAGCAGCAGGAATTATTACCTTACCGGGGATTATGACTGGACAAATACTGGCTGGTGTTGATCCTATAGAAGCTGTTAAGTATCAAATATTACTTATGTTTTTACTTACTGGTGGAAGTTGTATTTCAGCTGTAGCGTCTGTATATTTTGCATCTTGGACCATCACTGATGAACGGCAAAGGCTCAGAATTGATCGCCTGTCCAAACATCGATAAATTGCATACATGGTTGATTCTGCAAAATATGATCTTATGCTGCCTTAATTACACTAGCCAATTCAGCAATCCACTATAGTATGCATTTTTCGATGACTTATCCTATCAACTCCACCGTACCTAGGGCATCTGTCGACAACACATCATAAGGATAAATCCTTTGCTGGCGCATGAGTAAATCAATTTGACCAAGGTGATAAGTATGGTGTGTGAGTGTCATCCATAGAAATCTCATTACAGTATAAGTACAACCATCCCAAGAAACTGTTTTATGCAGTTGTTCAGGTTTGATCGTTTTTAATTCATTCAGTGCAGCCTCTATTTCGATACGATAAAATTCACCTGCATCCGTATCTGCAGTCTACCTAACTCCGTGAATTTATTTAATACTACAATTCGAGCATGAATATCATTGACTTGACTTTGGAAATTCCGTGTACTTAATTTTTCCCCCAATAATTTGATGCAATGCATCTTGGTTTCCACCAAACTTCGACGATGATAGCCCGACCATTTTTTCCATATAGTTCTGCCTAAATGTTTAACGGTTTGAAGTAACTCATTTCATTCTACTGAACTGCTTTTAGAATCTTTCCAGAGCTTAGCATTCTTTCTGGGTGGAATGATTGCATGTGACTGCCGATCAGCAATCACTTGTCGGCAGTATTTTGTGTCATAGGCCCCATCCGTATAGATCGAGTCAATTCGCTCTTCTTCTGGGATCTGCTTGAGTAAATCGCCAAGCACTTGTGAATCACTGACATTGTTTGTAGTGAGTTGAACAGCCCGTATTTGTAGCGTTTCAGCATCGATCCCAATATGTAGTTTTCTCCATTGGCGATGGTATTCAGCCTGATGTTTCTTACATTTCCATTCGCCTTCGCCTAAAAATTTGAAACCAGTAGAGTCGACGAGTAAATGTAATCCATGACGACTTTTCTGATAACGAATCGCAATATCAATAGTCTTTTGTCTGCGACAGAGGGTCGAATAATCTGGTGCTGTCCAACTCAAACCACAAAGTTTAATCAGGCTTTGAACAAAGCCAGTAACCATACGTAAAGAGAGCTGGAATAAAGATTTGATTATCAAGCAACATTGAATTGCAGTATCGGAATAAGTGGGGTTTCTGCCTTGTTTACCTTTTAGTGGCGCATACCGTTGAGTATTAGAATCAAACCAAATTGAGATATTTCCTCAATGAATTAAAGCTTGGTTGTACGCTTGCCAGTTGGAAGTACGATAGATTTTAGGTGTAGGCCTATTCATTTGAGCATTATATTGCTGAATAAATCCTTAACGATAGGTTTGTGCAACAAAGCCTATTGTGAGCATATTAATATGCTCTTTATTCTTGGCTTATACTTATTTCTACTGCATTTATTCAATATCTTGTTATGTTTTTGGTCAACACAAGTTTAATTTAGGCAGGTCAATCTGACTTGACCTGCCTAAAGAGATTAAAATACTTTTAATAATCGAACATTAATACGATTATTTTCTTTAAAACCGTTTTCAACGGCAAGATCACGCCCATACGCTAAAATCACATTGGTGCTTGCGGTTGGTGAATATGCTGTCCCTACCCAAAACTTTGTTTGCTGATAACTTTGTGTCTTAATACCATTTTTCTTGGTATCTCCTGCATCAGTATAAGACAGCCCTGCTCGTAGATCCAAGCGATCATTAATAAAATAACGAGTATTGGTTTGCAGTTGATAACCCGTATTCTGCTTTAAAGTTCCTCCACCAACGGCATCATTATTTTGACCATAAAAAATAATATCGGCGGCCGCATCCCACGCCCATTTATCGGTCAAGCGTTGACTATATGCAGCCTGAAGATCAAGTTTGTAACGGTTCTCACCAAAATTTAAAGCATCATGTTTATCATAATTACCTGTTGGTAAATACAAATAAGGGGTAAGCCCAAAATAAGTCTTATGCTCTGGGTTATTAAGCAACCACACAGGGGCAGCCAAAATAATATCTCCTAGCCCACTGGCTGAACCCAATGCAGAAATATCACCTTTTGCTTTTAATTCACCAAATGGCAATAAAATTTGTGGAGCAACACGTAAACCTGCAATATCGGTATAATGCACAAAACGAGCAATCCCAACATTTGAATCCAGTTTAGGATCACCTGACAATTTGTCACTTCCTGCATAGAGCGCATCGCGACTTGCAGATTGTAAATACAGCAAAGCTAGATTTGTCCCCGCTGGAGCAACATCATAATCACCCGCATCCAAATCTACTGCCTTCGCTTGTGATGCAAAAGCTACTAATAATATTGCCGTTGTTATTTTCAAATTAAATTTCACTGTTAATAATCCTGAACTCAAAAGTTTATTATTTAAAATAGTCAGTGACTATTTTGGATAATCAACCTATTGCAAAGCTAATGCCAAAATTTAAGTTATTGTTTTTATTATTTTATTTTTTAAAAATAAGAATTAATGATGTAAATCAAACAATCTTAAAGCTAGGAATCAAACAATATGTTTATTTTTAAACATCGTATATTTATTCAAAAATAAAGCCATTCTCTTTTTAATAGAAAAACCCTGTAATATATACAGGGTTGAGCAATAATTTTTTTTTAGAATATTCTGCATCTTCTTTGTTTTTTCTTGAGCAAAATTGAAATATTGTTCAAGAAAACATTATAAGAAAAATAAAATAGACCGATGAAATAAACCTAATATTGATAAAGTTATATAGTGGAAGTTGACTGCCCTAGATAAACATTCTGAATCACACCAGTTTGATAAAGTGCCTGAGTTTGACCAAAGCTGTTGACTTGACCGTTTTCAAGCAAATATGCATCATCCGTATACTTGTATGCTAATTCAATATTTTGTTCTGCAACTAAAAAACTTAATTTCTCTTCTCGACGTAAACGAGCAATCAGTTCAAAAATTTCATAACTTATTTTTGGCGCAAGCCCCATTGAAGGTTCATCTAACAAAATAAGTTGTGGTTTGGTCATCAACGCCCGACCTATTGCCAGCATTTGCTGTTCACCTCCAGAGGTATAGCCTGCAAGCGTATTCTTTTTTTCTAGCAACCTTGGAAAGTAACTGTAAATTTTATCAAGCTGCTGTTTTAATAACGACGCAGATGCATGATGTAAAAAACCTCCTGTGCGCAGGTTTTCATCTACGGTTAAATTGGCAAATATATGTCGCCCTTCAAGAACTTGCACCAAACCTTTTTTCACAACCTCACTTGGATTTTGCCCAAGAATTGATTGTCCTTGATAAACAATATCTCCGCGATTGATCTGACCATTTTCGGCATAAACCAGTTGCGATATCGCTTTTAACGTCGTACTTTTGCCAGCCCCATTGGCACCAAGTAATGCAACGATTGCACCCTCTGGAACAGATAGGCTAACCTGCCTAACTGCCAGAATGCTTTTGTCATAGACCACTTCAATATTTTTGACATCAAGCAATGTAGCCATTGAGTCTCCCCTACAAGCTAAGTGATGATTGATATACGCTGCCATATTCCAATGACCTCAGCGTATGCTGTTTATACAGCCATATAACTGGCGACGAGATAAACAACATACACTTCTACATCAGATATGATCAGGCATGAGTCTCAGGTTATTGCTCAGCAGCACAATTACGTGGAGTAATACCTTGTTCTTTTGCATATTTATGTGAAGACTCTTCAATAATCGGGCGTAACAATTGACGATCTGCCTGAACCCAATCACTGATAACCTTCCATTCTTTACCATCCCATTGCTGGAAGCGCACAGCTCCACCACCTTCATGATCGGCACATGACAGTTTCAGTGGTTGCACCAAACCTAACGCACCCAATGCTTTTAAACGGGTATTATCAAGATTTAAATGCTCAAAGCCCCAGCGAACTTCTTCACCCGTCAACGGGCGATGGCCAAATTTTTCCTGTGCTACGCGTACCGCTTCAACATTTAAAATCCCGTTTACAACCCCAAGATTATAATAAACGGTTCCAAAACGCTTTGTATCCGCAAGGTCAGATTGCCCCTGATCGATGACATATTTTTTAATTTCCTGTAACACAGGGAAATTTGCACCTGATGGATGAGTCGTAATCGAAATAAAACCTTTTGCAGCATCTCCTGCTGGAGCTGCATCTTCTTCAGAATTTGACCAAATATTGCCAATCACTTTATTGGTTGGATAACCTACTTTTTGTGCTGTTTTTAATGCAACAGGATTCATCACACCCCAGCCACGTAAAATTACCCAGTCAGGATTAATCTGTTTAATCTTCAGCCACTGTGACTGCTGTTCATTTCCAGGGTGTGGCACTTCAATATTGGTTACGCTAAAACCATATTTTTTAGATAAAATTTCAATGACTGGAATCGTTTCTTTACCATATGGAGAACCATGATATAGCACCACAAGTTTTTTAGATTTCAAGTGATCCAGACCACCACTTTGCTGCGCAATATAGTTAATAATTGCAGAAACTTCGCTATATGGATTCAGCTGCAATGGAAATACATAAGGGAAAACACTGCCATCTGTAGAATCAGTACGACCATGATTAATCGTAATCAGTGGTAATTTATCTTTGGTTGATCGCTCCAAAGTGGCATATGCGATGCCCACAGAAAGCGGGTTAGTTGCCGCAGCAGGCGCACCATTTAAACCTTTTTTCAAACGTTCATAGCACTCAACGCCTTTTTCAACGACATATTCTGTTTCACACTCTGACCAGACTAGCTTGACGCCATTTACACCACCCGTCGCATTAATATATTTCATATAGTCAATAAAACCGCCAAAGAATCCCGTACCACCAGCAGCATATGGCCCGACACGGTAACTCTGTAATGGAAAATACTGTGCGCGGCTATCGGATAGTTTGGCAGATTCAGCTGTTGCTGGTTGAGTTTGACTTGTAACTGCCTGCTGAGTTGACTGCTTTTTGTTAGTGGTTAAAAATACGATTAGTACTAAAATTAGCCCTATAAGTATCAACCAAAACCATAAAGATTTGATAAATTTCATTTTGCCCTCAAGATTAAATGTTAGATTTTTGGATTAATAACGTAATGGCCATTTTCTTATTCGCTGATATGCCATACTGAACAGGCGAATTAAGCCCTCAGGTTCTTTGATCAAGAAATAAATAATGAGTCCACCAAAAATAATTTTTTGCAGATTTTGCAAAAGTGCCTGATCCAGACTATGACCAAACAATAAAGTCCCCAAAATGCTTAAAGCTATTGGCAATAAAACAATAAATGCAGCCCCGAGGAAACTCCCTGCCAGACTTCCCAAACCGCCGATAATAATAATAAAAAGAATTTGAAATGAACGACTTAGGTCAAGACCATCTGCCTCAATCGTTCCAAGATAAGCAAATGCCCAAAGTGAACCTGCAACCCCTAAATAAAATGAGCTCAAGGCAAATGCAATTAACTTGGCTTTCCCCACAGATATGCCAATCGTTGTTGCAGCAGTTTCCATATCACGCACAGCTCGAAATGCACGCCCATATTGACTGTTGAGGACATTACGCGCCAATAGTGTCAGTAAAACCACGACACTCAGCGTCAGTAAATAATGACCAACAGGGCTATTCAAAGAAACCCCTGCAATCTGTAATGGCGGTGCAGTAATGACACCCGATGAATTCTCATGGGTAAACCAACTGTATTGAGTAAATAACCACGGCACAAAAAACTGGGCAGCCAAGGTAGAAACAATGAGATAAAAACCTTTAATTCTCAAACTTGGCAAACCCACCAATATGCCAAAAATACTTGCAATCACACCGCCTAAGACAAGGTTGAGTAACAATGGAAATTGAGGAATACGCAATTCAAGGTTGTAAGTTGCAAATGCACCTACTGCCATAAATGCAGCCGAACCTAAAGATAATTGTCCTGCATAACCTGTCAGGATATTTAGCCCTAAACCTGCTAATGCTAAAACCAGAAAAGGCACTAAAATGGCATTAAATAAATATTCAGAACCCACAAAAGGCACAAACAAAAATGCAACCAAGAGCGTAAACCAAAATAAAATTCGATGTTCTTTGAGGATAAAAAGACGTTTTTCATCCTGATAATTTTGAACAAATTGTCTTGCCTGTGAAAATAGAAACATGGCTAGACCCTCGTAACATTTTGCTGACCAAACAAACCTGTTGGTCGAATCATTAGGAATAATGTTGCAAGCAAATAGGGAAACCAGTTCTCAATTCCAGAACCAATAATTCCGCCTAAATAAATCTCAGCCAGTTTCTCTGTTGCTCCAATTACAAGACCACCGATAATCGCACCTGTAATAGAAGTGAACCCACCAATAATCAATACAGGTAAAGCCTTAAGCACAACGAGAGATAACGAAAACTGTACCCCCAAACGCGCGCCCCAAAGCAACCCCGCCACCAGTGCCACAAAACCTGCAACTGCCCAGACCAAAATCCAGATATGATTAAGTTTGATGCCGACTGATTGTGCAGCCAACGGATCATCTGCCACTGCACGCAGTGCAATACCAAAACGAGTCTTACTAAATAACAAGGACAGGATGAGTACCAAGCTACCTGCAATTATTGTTGCAAATAGATCAAATTTGCTCAGTGAAACACCATGAAAATGAATTGGCGAGTCAGAAATCCCCAAGTCCAAACCATGAACTTGTGTCCCCCATAACATTTGTGCCAGACCCTCAATGATATAACTCAAACCCAGCGTAGCCATAAACAAAGTAATGACCGAGCGATTAATCAAATGTCTGAGAATCAAGGCATCTATCAGTAGCACCAAAACAAAAATGACAAATAAGGTGATAGCAAATGCCACCACAAATGGCACTCCACGCTCAACCAAGTTGACAAAGGTCAATGCAGAGAACAACACCAAAGCGCCTTGCGCAAAGTTAAATACGCCAGAAGCGCGATAAATCAATACAAAGCCAATGGCGACAAGGGAATAATCACCCCCTGCGAGCGTTCCACCCAAAAGCACATCCAGAAAAAACGACATATTCAACCTCTAAATACTTTTCAGTTTTTTAATTGTTTTCAACCAACATGCAGCAAATTTGAACCGAGATATGCACTTAATACTTCAGGGTGTGCCTGTATGTCTTGTGCAGTTCCATCAGCAATTTTTTTCCCATAATCCAGCACCACAATATGATCAGATATCTGCATTACCACCCCGATATCATGTTCAATCATCAACACCGTAATGCCCAAGCGTTGATTTATCTTTTGAATAAATCGGGCAATACTCTGTTTTTCCTCATGATTCATTCCAGCCATAGGTTCATCTAGCAACAATAATTTCGGCTCTGATGCAAGTGCTCTTGCCAGTTCGACCCGCTTTTGCAACCCATAAGGCAATGTACTCACAATGCTATGCCGATATCTTTCAAGCTTTAAAAGCTTAAGCAACACTTCAACCTGATCACGTTGTTGATTTTCATATTTTTTCTGTTGAGGTAAGTTAAGTAATACCGCCAAAAAAGAGGACTGGCTTTTGAGTATTCGCCCCGTCAGAACATTGTCCAAAACTGACATATTTTTAAATAAAGCGAGATTTTGAAAGGTACGTGCAATACCTAAATGTGGTGCTTGTGTTGCCGAATACCCCGACAGCATTTGACCAGAAAAAATAATTTTCCCTCGCTGAGGTTGATAAAGACCATTAATGATATTAATTACAGAGCTTTTGCCCGCTCCATTTGGGCCAATCAAGCTACAAATTTCTCCCTTGCTTACGGAAAAACTTAAGTTCTTGAGAACCGATGACTTTCCAAAGGCCAGATCAATTTCTTTTAATTCCAATAATGCTTGAGCATCAACCAATGTCATGAAATTGCTCCTAATCCATCAATTTTTACAGGCTCAAGACCCATAGACGTTAATCTTTCTGCGAGATTTGACCGACTATGCCAAACTGGATCAGATTCCCAAAAACACAAATTGATTCGCAGTGCCGCATAAAATGCCTGTGCCGCATCAGAAACAGGATCACCAATAACAACTGCTGTTTTCAAATAAGAAAACCCATACTCTTCCAAAATGACTTGGCGAAAACAACCTAGTACCCATTTCTCTGACCAAGAAAGAGCTTGCCCCTGATCTTGTGTATTGAATATCCGCTGAAAAATTCGAGAATAAATAGATCGTTCTGATGGAAGTCGCTGTAATATCAAGTGATACAGCTGCTCATAATCAAATTGAGTTCCAAATAACACCGTAGGTGCGATCACCTGCTGATCCTGATCAAGCGTTTCCAATGTCTCTGGAAGATTCAAAGTAAAACCGACATACAACCAAACTGACCAGACATAGCGCATTTGCTGTACATTTCCAAATGCGCTTGCAATAGATGCTTGCTCCAAACTATCTAGCTGATATAACTGTGCCATTTGCTGTGCCTGAGCAATCAATTCCTGATGACGATAGGACACTTGCAAATGTTCAGACTCAGAAAATCGTTCAAAACTAAATGCAATCTGCTGGTTTTCAAATAAAAGATTTTCGAATTTAATCTGATTCTGATCTTGATGTTTTGCCAATAGTTGATGGCTGGAAACTATATGTTCATATTCGGGCGGAGTCAGATGATTCTGTTGCAGATAAAAAATATAAAGCGGTAAATCTTCAAATTGCTGCAATGGGATTAATTGTTCTAAATGTTCCACCACAGCGTAATCTGGCCGCAATTGCTGAAAATACTGTAAAATTTGTTCAGATGTTAAAGTATCCAGATCAGTGTCAACGAACTGAATTTTTCCTCCTAAGGCCTGTACAGCAAGACTTATGGCAATTACATCAATATTCAGCTGACTCAGTAGCAAAATCGATTGGTTTTTTTTAAAGCCATACCCGTGCAATGCATTAGCATAGTGTTCACTTATTTCAAGTACATCGTGCCATGACCATGTATGCCATAAGCCGAACTGCTTTTGCCGTATTGCAACCTGTTTAGGTTTCTGCTGAGCGTGACTCAACAGCAAACTTACAAAATGCTGAAACGATGAATTTGACATACCAAGTCTTTTCCTCCTGATTCATGTGATTCCTTTGCACTCTATTGCACAAGGGAACATAAGCCTTAATCAGAAGGATTTATAACAATTAGTATGCCAAGTATTATTTTGTTTAAAATCAAATACTTATTAAGGTAAGAATGCAATATGTTGAGATTACAACAAATACAGTCAAACATCGTGTTGAAAATCAAACAGAATTGTGAAAAATCAACAGTCGCAGGAAAAATTTAAGCCTGATTATGCAAATGAAAATTTGATTATTTATTGATTAAGTTATTAGTTTTAATTCTAAGAGGCTTTGTTGCACAAACCTATCGTTAAGGATTTATTAAGCAATATAATGCTCAAATGAATAAACCTACACAGGCTTTGTTCTATAAACATTCAAAAGCTGAGTTTTCCCCAAACCATTCGAATTTAAGTGACAACTTGGGTGTGAGGTCTACCTAATTCCGTAAATCTATTCAGGACTGCCACACGTGCGTGAATTTCATTGACCTGACTTTGAAAGTTCCTTGTGTTGAATTTCTCTCCTAACGACCATTATGTTAAATTGGTGAAATATTCTTTAATAATTTTTTATCTGAAAGAATATATTTGAGTAATTTAAAAAAAGCATGGTTTTTTTATCCATGCTTTTAATGCTCATTTTTTATAGTATAAGTTTAATCGTTAAGCCCACTAAGGCAGAGCCGATGATGACTCTGAGCACACTTTGATTGAACTTAAATAATGCAGCTACAGCAAAAATAGCAATGATGGCAGAGATATAATTAAAATTTCCTTCAAAACCCTTTGGCCAAAGCACGTGGTAACATAAAAAGAGTGCCAAATTTAAAATTACACCTACCACGGCAGCGGTAATGGCTGTTAAAGGGGCTGTGAATTTAATTTGATTGTGTGTGGACTCTATAATAGGTGCTCCTGCTAAGATGAAGAAAAATGAGAAAATAAAGGTGAACCACGTGACAATGATTGCACCTAATGCACCTGCAATAAATTGATGTTCAGCACCAAGGAGTGAGTGGTTATAGGCAGCTAAGAAACCTACAAAAGCCACCACTATGATCAATGGACCAGGAGTACTTTCACCTAAAGCTAAGCCATCGATCATTTGAGTTGGAGTTAGCCAGTGATAGAAACCAACCGCCCCCTGATACACATAAGGGAGAACTGCATAAGCACCACCGAATGTTAGCAATGCCGCTTTAGTAAAAAACCAAGCCAGTTGAGTATAAGAATGACTCCATCCTAAAACTGCTGTTAAAGAAGCCAGTGGAATTACCCATAAAAGCGCTGCGATTACAGTTATTTTTATAAGATGAGACCATTTAAAAATAGCATGTTCAGGTGTAGGGGTATCGTCATCAATAATTGCACGTCCATAAGATTTTTGAGTGGACTGATGCGTACTTACAATAAATAAATCAGGATGCTTCTTACCAACCAGATAACCCAATATAGCTGCACATAAAACGATGAAAGGAAAAGGTATATTAAAAATAAATATCGCGAGGAAAGCGACAATCGCAATCCCCCATAGAAACTTATTCTTTAACGAACGGCTGCCAATACGATAAGTTGCATGGAATACAATTGCTGCAACTGCTGGTTTAATTCCATAAAATAAACCAGCAATGATGGGGACGTTTCCATATATCACATATATCACATAGATCCAAGAAAGCCCTATCAGGATAAAAAGAGATGGTAAAATAAATAAAACCCCTGCAATTATGCCCCCCTTGGTTTTATGCATTAACCATCCAATATAAGTTGCAAGTTGTTGAGCCTCTGGACCAGGTAAAAGCATGCAATAATTCAATGCATGCATAAAACGCTGTTCTGAAATCCATTTTTTTTCTTCAACTAATTCTTGGTGCATAACAGCGATTTGCCCAGCAGGGCCGCCAAAGCTAATAAATCCGAGCTTTAACCAAAATTTGAATGCTTGCCAAAAGCTGATAGATTCAATTTCTAGTTCCTCTACTAAAGATGGCTTATTATTCATACTAAACTCCTTTGAAAGTCTGCATATAAACCATCAAAAATATGGTTTGAAAGATGAAGTAATTGATCATCATCTGTGATCGTACTTCTTAGTCCTTGTAAAATTTTCTCAATTCCTAAAGCTTCGGCAGGCTCATTTCCTCCAACATCTAAAAAATGAACAATTTCAGCGATTTTATTTAAAGCAGGGTTTTGTAATTCAAAGCTATTTATCAAGACTTCAAAGGTGACAAGGTTATTGATATGCGTAAATTGGGCATGATCAAAATCAAAACCTAAAGCATCATTGGGGCAATCATTGGGATGCTCTAACCAAATAAATTTTGCCTGATGATCTACAAATTTTTGAATGATCCATGCAGATGCCAAACGGTCAACCCAAGGGCGTTTTCTGGTTGCCCAGATTTTATTTTGAAAGTCCTGTTTGAATAGGACATTTAATTGCTGTTCAAAATTATTAGGTTCATCATATTCATCTAATCGAGCAATCGCATGTTCCAATCGGGTTAATTCATTGAGTGTTTTGCTTTGATAAGTATTAGGTAAAAAATCAATTTCTATCAGTGAATTAAGAGTTTTTCTTAGTTTTCGAATCTGTTTGAGATGTTCCTTTTTTTTGTTTTCCTCAAGTGTATTTTGTATTTGTAAAATTTCGGTTCTGAGTTCTTCATATTCTCCAGTCCTGTCAAAAAGTTGAGCAAGGTTTAAAGTTGCAGGAGCTTCAGTCTGAAAGATATAAGCTTGACCATGTTCATTAAGATGATCATTAACAATAGACTCGAATTTTTCAGAATGTATTGCTGGTAATAGGTAGACTCCATCTCTCAAAGTTGCTGCACCATTTGACTTTAAAGAGCGCCAAATTCTCATTCTTGCAGTTGTACTTTGGCTGGGGAGAGATGAAATAAGTAATGATAATTTCATGTTATACACTTAACATATTTTGTTTAAAATATAACAATTACTTGTAATTAAAAATGGTTTTTATTGAATAAGGGTATGTGTAAAAGTAATAAAGATTCTTTCATATGAAATAGCAAACTCAAAAGACGTTTATAAAACCCGTAGTATGTAAAATAGGACTTTATAAACCTATGTGTTTAGGAAATACATATGGTTTGGCTTATTACTTATTACTAGGTACGCTATCACTGCTGGAATGGTTATACTTATCTCAGAAGTTGCTAAACGTAGTGATCGTTTAGGATGATTGATTGCAACCTTAATCACGTGTTGATGCTGTACAACAAGCTTTAAATGAGACATTTAAAGAATAATAATGAAAAATTAGGAGGTGTTCTATGTGTGCCAACTACGAACCCATTAGTCGTGATCGAGTCTATTTGCTGGATCTACTGGAACCCACCTTCCAATATCAGAATGACATCTATCCTGGTGGTGACTGCCCGCTTATTTTTTCCAATCAAGGGCATGTAGAATGGCGTGAAGTGAAATTTGGTCTTGTGCCCAAATGGGCAAAGGACTTAAAAATCTGTCGTCATACTTATAATGCACGGACTGAAACCGTAGATCAAAAACCTAGCTTTAGACATGCCTGGTTTAAAAATCAGTTTGCCCTGATTCCGGTGGAAACCATTTTCGAACCCAAATACATTGAGGGAAAATCACATTGGTATGGGATTAAACGCAAAGATGGACAGCCCTTCACTGTCGCTGCGCTTTATGAGAATGCTGTGATTGATGATCAGCAAGTTCGTTCCATGAGTATGCTAACCATTAATGCCGATCATCATCCTTTCATGTCTCAATTTCATAAGCCTGAAGATGAAAAGCGCTCGATTATTGTGATTCCAGAGCAATATCGGAAGGATTGGCTCAATTGTAGCCATGATGAAGCCCGTGACTTTTTCTTTGAGATGCAGGATGAATATATTGCTCTACCCAAAGACTAGGTATCTAAAAATTTAATGCAACTTTAATTATCCAAAATAATAAAGCACTTCCATACGTGGGTGCTTTGTCACGGTTAAAACGAGAAGGAAAATGTCCACCAGGCCTTGAGCACAGATAAATGAACTGCTCCTAGTATCCTAGACATGAAGTAGCCTCATTTTGACGCTTCTTCAGATGCTTCATTTTTTACTCCTTTGCCAAATACCGATAAACAGCCTGTCGGCTAATTCCAAAAGCCTTCCCCAAAGCAGCCTTCGAACTATATTTACCTTCTGCCCAAGCCTGACGTAAAGCATCCGCCTGATCAGATTTGAGTTTATGTACCCGACCTTTATATTTACCTTGAGCCGCTGCCAGCTTGATGCCTTCTTTTTGCCGTTCTAAAATAATTTCACGTTCAAACTGAGCAAAAGCTCCCATCAATTGCAACATCAGGTTATCCATCGGCGTGGCTTGGGCAGTAAAGGTAATTTTTTCTTTGATAAATTGAATTGCAATACCGCGCTTAACCAATTTGTCTACTTCTTCAACCAAGTCTTTAAGACTTCGAGCAAAACGATCCATGGAATGCACCACCACCATGTCCCCTTCCCGAACATAGTTCAACATTTCTTGAAATTTGGGGCGGTCGGTATTTTTACCTGAAGCCTTGTCTATGAACAGTCGGTCAGTTTCGATGCCTTCAAGTTGGCGTCCAGTATTTTGCTCGACTGAGCTGACTCGGACATAGCCGACTTTTTGACCTTTCATGCATTTCGCTCCAAATGGACTAAAAACAACCCAATTTGTCTATTATAGATAATAGATTTAAAAATAACATGTTATGTATGATCAAAAAACATTTAAAAGAGACATTGTTTGCTTGGATAAAAATATGTATCTTTAGGGTATACTCTAAAGTAACAATTATTGTAATAAAAAGGTCTGTAGCTATTTTTGAATAGCTACAGACCTTATAAGATTAGATGATAATTTGCTGATTATTTATTAAGTCATTGAGATTGGTATTTACATTATTTAATGTTAATAACAAGGTACTATTATAAAGTGTATCTCCACCATCTCGATCAATATAGAGTTGTGTATTATTGCCACTCACAACTGTCTTAATAAATGGTTCTAAGCTTACAGCACTAGAACTACTTGTATAGTTCACAAGTAAATCACCAATATCAATTTTATCTGCATTTAGATTAGTTGTAGTATTACCAACTGTGAAATCAGACCATGTATCACTGCCATTGCCACCCAATGCATCAGAATTCAATAATAATTGATAAATTAAGGTATCTGAACCAGTTCCACCAGTAAATTGGTCATTTCCAGCCATTCCATCTAAAATATCATTTCCAGCACCACCACTTAAAATATTATTAGCGCTATTGCCAATTAAGGTATTATTGAGTGTATTGCCTGTGGCATTAATTGCAGCGGATCCTGTTAAAGTTAGGTTTTCTAGATTATTTCCAAGAGTAAAGGTAACTGAGCTCAGAACTGTATCGATACCTTCGTTAGCATTTTCAGTAATGGCATCACCTGTACTATCTACAATGTAGGTATCATTTCCTGTACCACCAAGTAGTTTATCATTCCCCGCTCCACCATTAAGATAATCATCGCCTGCTCCGCCTGTTAAGGTATTCACAGCACTATTTCCAATTAAGATATTGTTTAATGCATTGCCTGTGGCATTAATTGCAGATGTTCCTGTTAAAGTTAGGTTTTCAACATTATTCCCCAATGTATATGTCACACTACTTTGAACAGTATCTATACCTTCATTCGGGTTTTCATTGACAATATCACCTGTATTGTCAACGATATAAGTGTCATCACCTTTACCACCATACATAATGTCACTTCCTGTACCACCATTTAAAGTATCGTTTCCAGATTGACCATATAAAGTGTCATTACCAGCCTGACCTGTAATCGTATCATTGCCAGAGCCACCATATAATGTATCTGCGCTACTTGTACCATTTATGGTCAAATTTTGAATCGTAAAACTAAGCTTAAATATATCTGAAACAGTTTGATTTGATGTATCTTTTGCTGTGATTTTAATATTTAAAGCGGGTGAATTTTCTGGTGATGTTCCACTCAAAGTTCGTGTTGTTGCATTAAAACTTAACCATGTAGGTAAAGCACTACCATCTTCTAAGGTTGCAGAATAGCTGAGTGTATCGCCATCGGCATCTGTAAATGCATTTGAAGCAACGGTATAACTAAAAGCCTTGGCATCTGTAAAATTCTGATCGGCGATTGAGTTGGCAACAACAGGGGCATGATTTGGTAAGTTGATCTTAAGTGTAAATGAAGTACCTGTACCATAACCATACATATCTGTACCCCAATAAAAGAAACTCAAATTCCCTGAAATACTAGAGGGAGGTGTACCTATTAAGGTTTGAGTCGCAGCATCAAACGTCAACCAAGATGGTAATGCCTGATACTGACCAGAGCTGTCTTTTGTTGTTAAAGTAATTTTATAATTTAAATAATCCCAGCTATCTTGATCAACAATCACATTATTTGCAAACTTATAGCTAAAGTTAGCACCTTGATTAGCATTAATTGTTGGGATCGCTGCATTTACCGTAGGTGCATGATTTGTTGCAGCCCGATTAACCAATGCATCAATGTCTGCTGTCGTCCATGTTGTACCTGAATCAAAAATAATTTGATCAACTTTATATGATGTCGTAGCAGTATCTGCAATATTATAATTATACAGCCAAATATGATCACTACTATTCTTAAAGCTTAAATAAACACTATTCCCTTGTTTCTGAGCAAATACATCACTACTAGCATAACCTTCGAGTTTAATAGTGTTAACAGCATCAATATTATCTTCAAAGTTATAGGTGTCTGTACCACCACCTTTGGCAAAGACATAAGTATCATTACCATCTAAACCATCAATATAATTATCTTGGTTATTGCCAATAATAATATTATCAAGATCATTACCAAATGCTGTTTTAGCATTTCCTTTTAATACTAAATTTTCAATATTATTTTCTAGCTGCTTATGACTATTACTTAATACAAGTTTACCATTTTCATCATAAGCAATATATCGAGAATCTTGCCAACGCTCAATTGTATCAACACCTGAATTTTCATTTTCAATAACCTGATCACCTTCTTGAATATAACTATTTCCGAATTCATCAACCATTACTGTATCCGTTGTATCAACAACATAATAGTCATCCCCTAAACCACCTTCCATGTAGTCACTTCCCATACGACCATCAAGGATATTATTACCCTCATTTCCTATAAGGTTATTATTAAAGTCATCGCCATAAGCATTGAGATTCTGATCTCCCAACAGGGTAACTGCTTCAAAATTATTTAAAGCCAGATCAAAATCTTGTGCAATATAAATTGTATCATAGCCACCATTAGGGTCATTTTCTTCATAAGTATCGAATTCATCGACTATAAATATATCATCACCCATGTCTCCAACTAAGTGATCAATACCGTCTCCACCATCTAAATATGCTCCTTGATCACCTGCAATTAAAGTATCATTTCCTTCATCACCAAAGAGTTGACCAGACCCAGTTAAAATATCATCCCCATCTCCACCATAAACTTGAGCCAATTGATATTTTATATAAACCTGATCATTTCCATTTCCAGCATAAATAAAATCATTTGGATAATAGTTATTATGATTGATTATATTTGGGTTATAATTATAGATAATATCATTTCCAGAACCACCATATATTTCATCTTTAGCTAATATATCTTGACTAATAATATAATCATTTCCATTTCCAGCATAAACTAGACTTTCACCTAGGCCAGTATCAATATGATCATTACCGTCTCCAGCATAAATAGTATCTAGCCCAAGTCGACTGATTCCATATATGGTATCATCTGAAGCTGAATAGGTTATTTTTGCATTAGCAACTGCCTCTATCAATGTATTCAGTTTTGTTTGTGTATTTAAATACTCAACTGTGCTACTCGAATTATTATTTGGATTAAAAACTGAATATGTATATGACCCTATAGTTAGATCAAACTGTACTATTTTTTGAAAATCCGCCTGAGTATATATATTGTTAAATTCAAAATAGGTATCATTTCCTTGTTTAAATTTTAAATTTCCACTATTAATATCATAATCAATAGACAGTATATTTTTATTTTCAGTACTATATTTATAGACAAAACTTTGATTATATGAATTAATTAACTCAGAATCTTTAACATTCGTTTTTTCTATAATAGTATCACCATTAAACTTAAAATAACTATCTTTTCCACTAATGTAAATATTTCCACTAAAGTCAACGTCTTGGATTAAAACATTTCTGGATGAGAAAATTCCATATTGATCATAGCCTTGCCCTCCATCAAGCAGGCTACCTTTTAAGGATGTTACAAAAAGATTATCATTTCCTTCACCACCATATAAATAGCTATATGTATTACCAGCGCTAAGAATATCATTCCCTTCCTTGCCAGTAAGTTCATTCGAAAAATTCAAGATGGCTGTTAAAGTATCATCTCCTGATGTTCCTGATTGTTTAATTAAAATTTCTGACTTGATACGACTTGAATCCCAAATAGCATTATCAAATTGAATACTTTGAAGGTTATCTCTATTCATAAAATCAGTGACTGTAATATACTGATTTGATGAGTAATAGATATATAAATCACTCCCGGAAATATTTAACTTCACTGAATCTGACGAAATCCCTTTAAGCTGAATATTACTTTTATCCAAGTCATCAATAATGTCTAGGCCACTCGCTAAATCAAAGACATAAGTATCTAAACCAGCACCACCCTGTAGCAAATCATTACCTGACCCACCATCTAAAATATCATTTCCATCGTTACCTAAAAGCTGATCATCGCCAGCTCCACCAAATAGTTGGTCATCTCCAGCACCACCATTTAATTTATCAGTACCTGCTCCACCATAAAGCTGATCATTTCCGACTCCGCCATAAAGCTGGTCGTTTCCATCCTCTCCAAAGAGTTGGTCATCTCCAGTACCACCATTTAATTCATCATGACCTGTTCCACCGTAAAGCTGGTCGTT
>NZ_KB851214.1 GCF_000368265.1 Acinetobacter brisouisimilis
ATTTTCACAATTACTTTTTCTTCATTTTGAAGCGTATATGCTTTAACTATCCCATAGTAATCAGCTTCTTTCCCTTTGATTCCATCAGAGTGGAAATTATCTTTTCTAACATCCTGCCCACTAGTTATGCTTTTTCCAGCATGATTATAACCTCCATCAGCAGTTATAAATGCGTGGTCCAATACATCGCCACCTTCTTCATTCTCTAAATTTTCTACACAATTACGTAAGTTCTTTTTCTTTAAATCAGATAATTTTCCAAGTTTACGTATGGCGATTTGTATTTTCTCAATAGCTTTTTCTGTTTCTTGTCGAGGAAAGATTTCATTCAAATCTCCACCAATGATTAAATGCTCATTCTTTAAATCAAAAGCTATGAAGTCATAAGCATTCATTGAGTATTGAATAACTTTAATCAAATCAATAATTTCTTCATTTTCAACAGATTTTATTTTTGAAATCTCACCTTGTATTCTAATGTTATCTCTACGATTTCTTGCATTTTTTAAGTAGATAACTTTGAAGTCATTATCCTCAACAATTAAGCTTGTTTCAATTAAATCATGAGTGAGTTCATCAAGATTGAAAGATGTATTGTTTTCACCTAACAGAAAAAATTCATTTGGTTGCTGTAATAGGGAAAAAATCTTGTTCAGCTCTACTTTTGGAAGAGCATAAAAATAAGCTCTTTTATTTGTAAACTTTATGTGATCAGACAATTGCTTATCTATAACTTGCTGTACTTGAGTAAGTTGCTTTTTAACGTCGCCCGAATCTAAATTTTTTATCTTAGCATTCAGAGCTTTAAAAGTATTGGAGTTGCTAAAACCTATATTAGTAAACTTAGTGTTTAGTTCACCACATAATGCTCCCCGACGTTTTAGAAGATCAATTTTAAATAGAATATCTTTCTTTAAAGCATTAATCTCATCTTGATGGTTTGTTTTTTCGTTCATCAATTATCTCTAATATAAAAGTGTATTTTTTAATCAATCAAGTTTTTATGGGTATTAAGTACTATGTTTTCAATACCTTTTTCCAATTAATTTTAAACTTATTAATACAGCTATAGTCATCATAGACTATAGCTAAATTGTTCTATTGTTATGGTATTTACTAGGTACTAGGTAAGTGGGTATTTATTTGGGAGACAGATCTGACTCTAACTTATAGACATATTTGTCTTTAGCCTATAGAACTATATGTCTATAGTTTTTTATTTCATATATATGATTTTAGTGATAAATTTTATCAAAAATATGACTTGGTATCAAAAATGGCAGTTGAAAAAAGTACCATCCACAGAACACAAAAGAAATGGAGCAAAGAAATACTTGATGAAGGGTTCTGTATTGTCCCTTCAATTCTCTTACGTGCACAAAAGCGTATAGGGGTTAACCCATCTCAGTTAATTCTATTAATACAACTACTTGATTATTGGTGGGATGCTGGAAACAAACCTTTCCCTAGCAAAAAAGATTTAGGAAATCGAGTCGGCTTGGGGGCGAGACAAGTACAGCGCTATTTAGCAGACTTAGAAGCAGCTGGTTTAATAAAAAGAGAAGCAAGAGTCGTTGCAGGAAAAGGACGAACTACGAATAAATATGATTTATCTGGGTTGGTCGAAAAATTAAACGAATTAGCTCCTGAGTTCAAAGAAACTCGTGAACTTAAAAAAGCAGTGGAAAGAAGAGGAGGCGATGATCGCCTAAAACTAGAAAGCAAAAACCCCACTATATAGCGGGGTTTAGCTCATTTTTGATAATAGAGTCGCCTCTAAATTGAGACTCTCTATATCTTTCTCACTACATTCTAAGAGAATTAGGAAAATTTGCAAGTGTCATATTCAATTCCTTCAATCAGATTTGCATCGTACGAAAGCTTTTTTAATGTTCCAAATAACGCATTTGCATTGAATGGAGCTTATAGTTGGTGCCGCCTAATATCATCACAATTATTTTTAATGATTGGTGATTTTGAAGTCATGCTTCGGAGTCATCTACATGTTTGTTTATCTAAAAAATATGTGCAGCTAACAAGTAATAGTGAATATTGGTTCATTGATTATGAGGTTTTATCTAATATTTATAATCAATATCAGGATTTACCTCGTAAACCAAGCAAGACTCAACTAAAAACATTAAAAAATTCTGTAAGGTTCTCATCTCCATTTCAGCTATCACCAGACTGTCAAAGTATGGTTATTAATGCTGTTTTGGATTTATTAAAAAAGAATCGGAGACATTTCCCATTACCTGATGACATTGTGGCTAATTTGAGCTTTGGCTTTTGGGTAAGTTTAATGAATGGTTTGAAACATCCATATCATGCCAATAGTTTGAGTAGTGTTTTGCGTGAAATTTTTCCTAATTTTCAGGGAAACTTCAATATAAACCTTTTAAATGAGCAGGTTGATACATTATTCAGGCTAAAAAACATCCGTAATAGAATCAGTCATCAAGATAGTATTTTAAAAACGCCTGAGTCGAAATATCCTAAGCGTGAGTTTATTCCAAGAACACCTCAACATTTGATTATCAGCTTACGCCGGTTGATGGAGTTACTTGGATTATTTTTAGTTAATATTAATCCAGTTTTTTTGTCTGATGTGAAAAAAACACAATATTGGATGCTTCTTAATACCTTATTAGATATAAATATTTTAGAAGTTTTGAAAATTTCTGGCGGTGATACTAGTTCGTATTTATTACCAATTTTATTAAGTCAATTTAATGCGAAGCATAATTCATCAATTCATCAATTCATCAATTCATCTTCAAGTTTAAGTAGTTTTTCTAAAATTAACATAATACCGCTTATACGAAATTCTTATATTAATTGTTAATTTTCAATTATATAGTGAAGACTTGATAGCCCATTCTACCTCGATTGGGCTTTTTTTGTGATCTTTCACGTTCCACGCTCATTCCTTAACCATTGTTCCACGTTTTTGATTAGCCACTGTGAACAATCATCCTACCCATAAGGCTTGAAAAATCGGCTCCAGAAGCCCCTTTGCTCTTGTTCTGGTTCGACCTGTTCCGGCACTGGGTAACGTTTCGGTTGTTCTGGTGTAGTAACCTCACCATTGCTTGTCGCTGGCTCGGGTTCTGGATTTGTTGGAGAGGCAGTTGGTTGCGCTGGGTTTTGATCGGTAAACGTAGTTATATTGGATGGTGCAGGCTTCATTTCAATCAGGGTAAGAAGCGTATCGATACGTGCATTGGCTTTGGCTTCACGGTCTTCTGCTTTTTCTAATTGTTTCTTTAAAAAATCGATCTGATTTCTCAATTCTACAACTGTTTTATCTGTGTATTCAGGTGTATTCAAAGTTTGTATCGGAGACGTATCGATACGTTTTGTTTGTTTTGTATGAAATGGCTCTCCATACACACGCAGCAATTCGGAAAAATCGATGAGACCATCATGATCTCTACTTAAGATACCGTTTTTTATATCTTTATATAATGTGGCTCGTGACTTTTTATAAAGTGTTGCAGCATCACTAACACTGTATTTTGTGACTGTATTCATGTGTATTGCTGTGTATTCTGAAAACGTATCGGAGAATACAATAGGTGTATTCTCCGATACACTCAAGGTTTAAAACCAAGGTTTTTTAAATGAGGTATAAATAGTTTTTGCTGCACTGGATCACGGAGCATTTCTTTGATTTTGGATGCTAAAACTTCATAGCTTTCATTGCCAAATGCAAGATGAGAAAATTCAGAAAGCTGAGAAAGTTGATTACCAAACATATTGATTTGTGGATCTGTGAGTTTATAAAACTTATCTGTAGAGAGACCTTGATCAAGTTGAGCAATTTTTTTGGTCTTTTCTTTGAATGAAAAACAAATATGAGTAACTTTTCGACCAGTTTTCTTTTGCTCATATTTGACTTCTAACGGACTGTATTCATTAATTTGATCTACAGCCGTATCAATTACCCACCTTTTTAAATCAGCGAACAAAGGATATCTTTTGCCGAGTTCTAACATTGTCCGTAAACTCTCAACAGAGATCTCACGTTTTCCTATAGATCGATATTGGCTTAATAACTCGTAGATACGTATAGCATATGCACTACTCATACCTGCTATATCCGATAAGGAATACTTCGTAAACTCACGACTTAAATTAGAGATGAACGGTAAAATTTCTTTAGAAAATCTAAGTCCAACAACGCTTTTACTTTCTAGAAATCTTATAGATTGAACCCATCTCATTTTTATTGATTCGTCATCTATAGCTAGGTTTATCGACCTATCATATAAACGATTAACCCCATCTTTTAGATCTCTATAAGCTGTTTTTTCATGAATACCTAGACTTTTTAAATCATCAACGGTAACTCGATAAATTTCATCATCTGTAATTTCTGCATCTCTACTAATTTTACTGATAGCTGCTAGAACAATACGTTGTTCCGTTGAGCTTAATTGGTATGAAGCTTCAATTACTTGATTTGATTTAACGATTAACTCTTTTTTAGATAAGCCCATTTTTATACTTTTTTAACTAATTATGAGTAATATAATATTCTCATAGTTAGTAGTCAATCCCTCATAGTTAA
>NZ_KB851215.1 GCF_000368265.1 Acinetobacter brisouisimilis
CTATTTAACATAATGGTCGTTATACGAAATGCACCAAACTAAAGAAATATAAATCAATAACTTAACCAATTTTAAAAAACCGAAAAACCTCAAAAAAGCCGACTTTGAAACAAGTCGGCTTTTTTATGCTCAATTCTGGAAGCTTTCGCCAATAAAATTGATTAAATTTTAATCAAAATTGGTAATCCCATATATTTTATAAGCCTTTTATGCTCGAAAGAATCCACAATTTCTGCGGATAACCCTTGGGATAAATTTTAAACAATCCTGTACGCTCAGGATGACATTAATTAGGGACCATTGCCTCTATATCATTCCTGTGATTTTTCTTATGATGACGTCATGCAGGAACAGGATGTTCCGGAACGTAAAATGGATGTTTATGTTCTAACGCAAGGATCGTGAGGTACAACAGGACGTTATACCTAGAACCGTATATGAAAAAGCCCCGATAGGATGTCGGGGCTTTTTTATTGTCTTATGATTTTAATGCAACTTTGACACTCTATGCTTTAGTGATATGATATGTATCAATGATACATACCTTAATACTAGGAGCTGAATATGGAAATTGCGAAAGTATTTCAAACTGGTCGCAGTCAGGCTGTTCGCTTGCCTAAAGCCTTTCGTTTTAATGGTACTGAGGTTGCTATCAAAAGCTTCGGACGTGGTGTGTTATTGATGCCAATTGATAATCCTTGGGATGTCATGCTGGAAGCAGTTAACGAGTTCGAGTCTGGATTCCAGTTAGAACGTGCTGATCAAGGTGAACAGTTCCGTGAGGAGTTCAAATGATTTACCTCTTAGACACAAATATTTGTATCTATGTCATCAACTATAAGCCTCAACACGTTTTTGAACGTTTTAAGCAATACCAACTCGGTCAGCTTGCAATTTCAAGTATCACGGCATCTGAACTGGCTTTTGGTGTAGAGAAGTCTGGATCTGAACGTAATAAACAGGCTTTAAACAAGTTTTTGTCACCTTTAGAGATTCTTCCTTACGATGAACATGCCATTTGGCATTACGCCAAATTACGTCAGGATCTTCAATCGACAGGTAAACCGATTGGCAGCTTAGATATGCTGATTGCTGCTCATGCCTTAGCGTTGGATGTTGTATTGGTTACGAACAATACAAAAGAATTTGAACGAATTGATGGGCTAAAGTTAGAGAATTGGGTCTGATAGCAGTGCCTAGCCCCATGCAGGGCTAGAATTCGCATAAGAGGTTTATAGTGATTCAGAAAAAGAAAAGCTGAGCCGTAAAGCTATTGAGGTGAACAAAGCGCTAATCAATCGTGGATAGAACTAATCAAAGATAGTGAGTTAGTACATCGTATTCTAGATCAGACAATTGAAGCACTTGAAGTTAATTATTGTTTTGAAACAAGGTAAAAGTTTTAAATTTGAGACTAAAGCCCACTATTAGATATAGTGGACTTACAAGGTTAAAATGTCTTATTTAATACCAAAATTATCTCCTTTGGTATCAGTTCTTACTATTAGCTTCCAAACCACTTCTCCTTGGAGTACAGTGTGTTGATGTTTATTCTGAGGGGGAAATGGATCACCCTCATTACTTGTAATTTCTTTATTACATCCTTGGCATTTATAAATTCCAGACACTGGAACCGTGTCACCAATAGTGTAAGAATCAGTCCACCACTCTTTTGAGTGAGCGACACTCTGTAAATATTTTTTAGTTTGACTAGTATATCCAGCCATAAAAACTCCTAATTAAAAATCTCTTTTATACCTAATGACTAATTTTTAAGTCATTCTGAAGTCGCATAATTTCATTTATGTTAAATGGAGAGTATGTGAAAAGAGTGCTTCACATACTTTATGAAGGCTAATTATGATTATGTTGAATAACTTTTCTAATGGAATATTTCAATCCATCAAATGTTTGAATACCATCTAATACTGCAAATCTAATTGGGACATTGACTTTTTTATAGTCTCGGAAAGTCATCTT
>NZ_KB851216.1 GCF_000368265.1 Acinetobacter brisouisimilis
TATGACGTATTGACTACCAACTATGACAGATATATATTTGTCATATATTACAAAAATAATGGTTTCATTTTGGACAAAAATCAGATTGTAAAATCAAATCAAGTTATTGAAGCTTCATATCAGCTAAGTGCTGTGGAACAGAGAATTGTCCTAGCCGCTATTTGTCGTATTCCTAAGAGTCAGGAAATTACAGATGATGTGTTATATCCTGTAAGTGTGCATGAATTGCAGTTATTAGGCGTTCATGAAAAAACTGCTTATAGAGATCTTAAAGAAGGTATTAATCGTCTTTATGACAGATCCATAAATCTTACAATAGAGAATAAATCAATAAAAATGAGATGGGTACAAGAGATCCAGTTTTTAGATAGTCAAGGAACTATTGGTATTAGATTCTCAAAACCAATTTTACCTTTTATTTCTAATCTCAGTAGAGAGTTTACTAAATATGCCTTATCCGACATTGCAGGGATTAACAGTGGATATGGCATTCGTATCTATGAATTATTAGTGCAATATAAATCCATAGGCAAACGAGAACTCTCTGTTGAAAGCATGCGAAAAATGTTAGAGCTTGGAACGAAATATCCATTATTTGCGGACTTTAAAAAACGAGTAATTGACACTGCTGTAGAGCAGATCAATGAGTATAGTCCTTTGGAAGTAAAATATGAGCAAAAGAAAACTGGCAGAAAAGTGACTCATATTTGTTTTTCATTCAAAGAAAAGGCAAGAAAAATTTCTCAGCTCAATCCAGATAGCTCTACAGATAAGTTTTATAAGCTCACAGACTCACAAATCAATATGTTTGGTAATCAACTTTGCCAGCTTCCTGAACTATCTCACCTTGCTGTTGGCAATCAAAGTTATGAAGCTTTAGCATCCAAAATTAAAGAAATGCTTCGTGATCCAGTACAGCAAAAACAATTTATACCTCACTTAAAAAACCTTGGCTTTAAGCCTTGAGTATATCCAAACTAAATTATTGAAGGTTTCTTTGTTTATTTACTTCCCGAAGAACGAGCCTATTTAACATAATGGTCGTTATACGAAATGCACCAAACTAAAGAAATATAAATCAATAACTTAACCAATTTTAAAAAACCGAAAAACCTCAAAA
>NZ_KB851217.1:0-3398 GCF_000368265.1 Acinetobacter brisouisimilis
AGTTATGAAGTTATGAAGTTATGAAGTTATGAAGTTATGAAGTTATGAAGTTATGAAGTTATGAAGTTATGAAGTTATGATATTTAATCCTAAATAAGTGTGTAAATAATTTTATATTATTATTATGATAAATTAAAGTATTAACAGTGATTGCTTTGGGCAAGACAAAATTAGGTCATAAGAAGTATGTCTATACAAGATTAGCATATTCAAGTTTTAGAGCTTCACCCATTAGCTCAGAATCCCCCTTTTTTACTTTTTGATCTTCGCGAGTATGAGCTGCCAATAGCTTGATCACATGAGGGGTGTAAATGACTTTGTGAGCCTATAATCGAATCACACAGAAGCTATTAAAATTAACGCAGAGGCCTGAACAATGGCTATGTGAAGCAGGAGTATCAGCTTTGCACTCTTGTTATTGACTCTCCAGATTTCAAAACTACAATTGTTTATATTTTTCTGCCTATCCAGGTTAATGCCTAGAATACTACTTTGCTGTAATCGGTCTATTGTGATGAGCTGGAACCATGGTGTGATCTATGTAGGCATTGAGGCGTTATTGAGATTATCTTTTATTTTGATTTCTTAACTCAGTCTGCTAACAAAGTTTATTCATTTAAATATTGCCTGATTCTGTTATTAAGGTGATAAATAACAAATTCAGGCAATTACACAAAAATTACTGGCTCTTTTTATGAATTAATGCTTGAAACTCTTCAGGAGTCTGCTCAGCCAATGATTCTAAAGCCATTCTGACAATACTCGATCTATTGACACGGGCATTGTTGCTTTTAACAATTAAATCATCAATTAATTGGTTCAATTCCTCATTTAACGAGAATGTACAACGAACAAATTTTTTTTGAGAAACTTCTAAATCTTTAACTCTTTTTTCCGCGCCAGAGATAAAGCTCTCAACAAGCTGATCCTGTTCCAAAAGCTCTTCCGTTTTCTTCTTTAAACCGCCCAAACCTGCCATAAATTACACTCCTAAGAATTCTTGTGCGATGCCTTCAATTTCGGCTTTGGCTTTATAATCACTGGTTACTTCAAATACAGAAAGACCATTTTCATCAGCATCATCATAAACATTCCGATTCGTTGTAATTTGATTCAATGCTTTAATACCAAAAGATAAACATGCATCTTTAGCATCTAAAATACGTTGAACTTGTGAAGGTAATGTTGGGCATTGCGTAATAATTGCACGAGCGTTTAAATCAGGATTAACTGCTTTTGCTAATTTTAACACTTGCTCCATATGATCCAGTGTCTTTAGATCTCTACGTTTTGGTCTAAATGGTAATAACATATGTGTGGCTATTGTCATTGCAGAACGTAATGCTTCAGAATCTTGACCACCCGCATCAATAACAATGTCTTGATATCTTTTTGCCAAATCTTTTAACACAAGGCGAATGTTGCCTGATGCTTGAACAGAAGGAATATTTTTTAACTGTTCATTATCATCACGTTCTTTAATCCAATCTGTAGTTGTACCTTGTGGATCTGCATCTAGTAAAAGTACATCTCTATTTTTGGTTTGCAAATAAACACTTAAATTCTGAGCAAGGCAGCTTTTACCAGCACCACCTTTTTCGCCACCAACTAAAATAATCATAAGTTATGCAAGTTACGTAATTTTGTTAAAAGTAATGTATAGTGTTTTATGGTCTGAATCAACTATCAATAAATACAAATTTAAAAAAAATTATCCACAAGTAATCATATATTTTTAAATTTATATATATTTTTAAATTTATATTTATAGGTAGCCTGCAAGCCTTATTCTATCTAGCATCTGGAGGATATATATGGACGGATTCCTGACAATATATGGACATTTTCCTTGATTAATATGGACGGATTCCTGACAATGTATGGACGGATTCCTGACAATATATGGACGGATTCCTGTCATTAATGGACATTTTCCTGTCATCAAAAAATCTTCCATTTATGGACATTAAGTGGTAGTGTCCATAAATGGTTTTATTATCATTAAACACAATATGGCAAATGTAATTTATAAAGATAACAACCTCATTGAAGCATCTTACGCTTTAAGCTTGTCTGAGCAACGCTTAATTTTAATTGCAATTATTGCCGCTCGAGACATTGAACAAGATCTTACAGCAGATACGATGCTTACGATTCATGCATCTGAATATATGAAGCACTTCAATTTAGAGCGCCAATCTGCTTATGAAGCGCTTCAGGCTGCATGTGACAACCTTTTTGAACGTAAACTTACGTATAAAGCAATCGATCCTCAGACGGGAAAATTAGCGGTTTATAAGAGCCGCTGGGTATCTAAAGTCGGTTACGTTAAAGAAGCAGCGTGCGCGCAATTGGTTTTTGCTCCAGATATTTTACAGCTGTTTGTCAAACTCGAAGAAAAATTTACTCGTTATGAATTGAAACAGATTTCTCAATTATCGAGTGTTTATGCCATACGTTTGTATGAACTTCTCATTAGATGGCGAGGTAAAGGTAAATTATATATTAGTGTCTCTCAACTTCGTGAAAAGCTTGGTTTACTCGAAAATGAATATCAAGTCATGGGCGATTTCAAAAAGCGTGTACTGACGGTTGCAATTGACCAGATCAATAAGTTTACCGATATTGATGTGAGCTATACACAAAAAAAAGAAGGAAGAACAATTACACATATAGAGTTCTCTTTCGATCTTAAAACAGCACACATCAAAAATGAGATCCTATTAGAACCAACCTATTCACTGACAGCAAAGCAATGTGCTTTTTTTGCCCAAAAATTGTGTGATCTTACGCTATATCCAAAATTCGGAGCTAAATATGCGAATATAGGTGAATCAATTGAAGATTTTCGCGAGAGAATCTCACTTGAGCTTTTAGAGCAAGAAAATGTGAAGAAGTACTATCCGTATTTATTAGAAGTTGGGTTCAAAGAAAAATTTAAATAACTCAAATACCATCGAAGCCAAAATTGATAAGTACCTTGTTTATTTTTATAAAAAGTTTGATCAGTATTGCATAAGAGTCATCTCCAAGATTTTTTAGAGATTTAGCGTTTTTAGATGATCATTACGTTCGGATATAAATTGCCCCCATTTCTTTTGTACAGAGCATGCTGAGAAAGCAAATTTTAGCCCTGATACTGCAAATAGCCGTAAAGTCAGTTGAGAGTATATCTAAGCATGATCCCCAGCTTTTGAGCTTATAAGCCCATATGCTGAGACTCAAAGCCCTTCAATGAGTAACTAAATACCTTGTAAAAGTGTGTTGTGTAGAGTCGTCTAGTATATAAGCAAGCTTATAATAAAACAGAAAATAAAAGAACTTCATAACTTGTGAATCAATGGTTAATTTATCTGTGATACGGATCATAATGAAATCAATATGTTGTTGCTGGTGAT
>NZ_KB851217.1:3723-41481 GCF_000368265.1 Acinetobacter brisouisimilis
TATGATACAGATCATGATGAAATCAATACGTTATTGCTGATGATCAATGTTCAGCCATGATGTGCATATATGGACAGATTCCTGACAAAACTTAAGATTCATAACTTATATAACTCACATAAGTTAAATAACTTTATAACTTATAAATCAATCGTTAATTTATCTGTGATACGGATCATAATGAAATCAATACGTTATTGCTGATGATCAATGTTCATCCATGATATGCATATATGGACAGATTCCTGACAACATCTAAGATTTACAACTTAAGTAACTTGCGTAAGTTAAGTAACTTTATAACTTATTAGCCAATCATTAATTTATTCATGATACAGATCATAATGAAATCAATATGTTATTTCTGATAGCCAATGCTCAGCCATGATATGCATATATGGACAGATTCCTGACAAAACTTAAAAATTTTAACTTAGGTAACTTTCATAAGTTAAATAACTTTGTCGTATAGAAAATTCAGAATTTAACCTTATGTGCCGCTTGATCTAGATTCAGCTAACTAGGGATTGCGAAAATGTATATGGAAATAGCGATAGAAATAGGTTTTATGTGGTTTAAAAACTCAACTGAATCAGATTCATATCAATTTATCTCAAACATGAAGACACATTAGAAGTATAGCGTTATTTTAAACATGCGAATTGTTCATGGAACATCACAGCTTCCATATATGTTCCTATGAATAAATAGATAAATAAGTCTAAACCTATAATCAAATACTAAGTTTTCAAAGTATGTGTTTTTAGATTGAATGAAAAATAGTCAATTTGGTTGCTGCTTTTTTGATTGATGGATCTATTTTATAAAGTAGTGAATCGATCTTGTTTATATTTCATATGTTTCGATTGCAATGTTTCATTATGTTCATTGAAACAATTTTGTAATAATTATTTTTCATAAATTTATATTTCTTATTTATTAGTTATTGATATTTATATAAATAAAAATTATTTCTGATTTGGCATCAAATTTGCCTTAACGCTAAAGCAACGTTTGCTTCTGTCAGGAAATTTTGATGTCAATTTTAGATTTTTCTGTGTAATTTTCTGACCTAAGCCAACTGTATGTTTAAGACGATGAACATTTATTTTGAACAAAACTTTTAAATTGTATGAAGAAGGTGAATAAATGACGATGTCTGGCTGGCTGGTGATGCAAGAATTCGTTCACCAAGAAGAGGTCAATCAATGAGCCTCGGATTAACAGCGTTTGAACTGGCGCGTATTCAGTTTGCGTTTACGGTCTCTTTCCATATTATTTTTCCTGCCACTTCGATTGGATTAGCCTGTTTTCTAGCCGTACTGGAAGGGCGCTGGTTAAAAACGCGTGATCCTGTGTATCGGGATTTATTTAAGTACTGGATCAAAATTTTTGCTGTAGCTTTTGGCATGGGGGTAGTCTCAGGTGTAGTTATGAGCTATCAGTTCGGCACCAACTGGGCTGAGTTCTCACGTATTGCTGGTGGTATCACAGGCCCTCTATTGAGTTATGAAGTGCTTTCTGCATTTTTCCTTGAAGCAGGCTTCCTTGGCATCATGATGTTTGGTTGGGGACGAGTTGGTGAACGCGCTCATTTTTTTGCCACGTTGATGGTCGCTATAGGAACATGTATTTCCATGTTCTGGATTTTGTCTTCCAATAGCTGGATGCAAACTCCGCAAGGATTTGCGATTGAAAATGGGGTGATTGTACCGAAAGATTGGCTTGCAATCGTTTTTAACCCATCTTTCCCTTACCGCTTTGCACATATGGCCGTGGCTGCATTTTTAGTATCAGCACTGGTTGTTGCAGGAACCTCTGCATGGCATTTACTCAGAGGGCGTCGGGACGTTTTGGTTAAACGCTCATTTTCCATGGCGTTATGGATGATTTTATTTGCTGCGCCAGCTCAGGTTTTGGTCGGTGATCAACATGGTTTAAACACATTACATCATCAACCCGCCAAACTGGCAGCGATAGAAGGACACTGGGAAACCAATCATCATGAATCTATGCCACTGTATGTGTTTGGTATTCCGAACATGCAAACTGAACACACAGATTATGCAGTGGGCATTCCCTATTTAGGTAGCCTGATTCTGACCCATGAACTCAATGGTGAAGTTAAAGGTCTTAAAGATTTCACTCCTGAGGATCGCCCCAATTCAACGGTATTGTTTTGGAGTTTCCGTTTGATGGTGAGCCTAGGCATGTTAATGCTACTGCTTGCGCTGTCTGGTTTACTGCTGCGCAAGGGCAACAAGTTGTACGAAACATCGTGGTTGCATAAATTTGCCATCATTATGGGGCCAACGGGTTATATCGCACTGCTTGCTGGGTGGTTTACCACTGAAATGGGGCGTCAGCCATGGGTCGTCTATGGCATTTTACGTACCAAAGATGCGCTATCGGGTGTGCCTGCGAGTCAGGTCGGTTTTACTTTAATTTTATTTGTGCTGGTCTATACCCTAGTGTTCGGTACAGGTGTGTACTACATCTTCAAACTCATGCACAAAGGCCCTCAGTTTATCTATGCCCAACCTGAAGAAATTGCAGGTGTTGGGCATTTTAAAACCCCAATGCGTCCACTAAGTGCAGTTGATGAAAGCATTGATCAACCAACTCAGGAGCAGAAGCATGATTGATTTATCTATCATTTGGGCAGTAATTATTGCACTCGGTGTGTTGATTTATGTCGTACTAGATGGCTTTGATTTAGGGATTGGTATTTTATTTCCCTTTATCAAAGATCAGCAAAAACGTGATGTGATGATGAACACGGTTGCTCCTGTTTGGGATGGTAATGAAACATGGATGGTTCTTGGGGGAGCAGGGCTGTTTGCAGCCTTTCCTATGGTATATGCCACTGTACTTTCAGCGCTGTATTTACCGATAGTCATGATGTTGATTGCTCTGATTTTTCGTGGTGTAGCATTCGAATTTCGTTTTAAAGCACAGCGTTCGAAACACCTTTGGGATGCAGCATTTATCTGGGGTTCAACCCTTGCCAGCTTTTTTCAGGGGATTTTGCTAGGGGCTTATATTCAGGGCATTCATACACAACATGGTATTTTTTTTGGTGGAAGTTGGGACTGGTTAACGCCTTTTTCTGTTTTCACAGGCATCAGTGTGGTGGTGATGTATGCAGCATTGGGCTGTGCGTGGCTGATCTTTAAAACTGAGCATGATTTACAGCACAGTATGTATCGTTTAATGCCCAAGTTTGTGCTGGCACTGCTGGTGATTTTTGCAGGGGTGAGTTTGTATACGCCATATTCGCAACCAGCGATTGCAGCGCGCTGGTTAAATCCGGCGCAACTGATGTATTTCAGCCCTGTACCAGTTTTGGTGCTGCTGTTTAGCTTTTTAATTTGGAAAGCTTGTCATCAAAAACAGGAATTTCGGCCCTTTATTTATACTCTTGTGCTGATGTTTCTGGCTTATACGGGTTTCTTGATTAGCTTGTGGCCAAACATCATTCCACCATCAGTCACAATCTGGCAAGCCGCAGCGCCAGCCAATAGTCAGTTGTTTGCTCTGATTGGGGCCTTGTTACTCATTCCGATCATTCTAATTTATACCATCATGGCGTACTGGGTATTTCGTGACAAAGTCCGTGTGGGTGATGAAGGTTATCATTAGGATGCATGTGATATGAAAAAATCTGAAATGCAATGGTTTATAGGGCTATGGTTATTGGGTTTTTTAGCTTTAGGTATAATTGCTGCTATTTTTAGAGGATTATTATTTCTGGCTTATTAATAAAATTTCTTTCGTAACCCCCATTTTATTTATTTCTATAGGAAAAATAAAATGGGTATAAATATTTGGAAAAGAGATCTAAGCGAAATAAATGAATTTTATAATGCGCTGAATATAAGTAAATTCGTTTGCTTATATTCAAAATTTTTGATTTTAATATAGATAAATAAAATAGATTAATTGTGGGGTGGTATGTTATTAATAGCACAGCAACATCGATTTAATTATTCAAATCTTTCAGATATTCAACCTAAAGATATTGTTTTTGCACGCAAGCGCTCAAAAATATCCCAAAATGAATTAGCGGGTATTTTAGGTATATCGGTTAGAACATTAGAAAGTTGGGAAAGAGGGCATCGAAAACCCTCGCGTGCAGCACAGTCTTTACTCAGATTGTTTATTCGTGCGCCTAATTTATTGGTGACTTATTTAACCTGAAAACAAAAAAACAAATCACCTTGAGGTGATTTGTTTTTATTTTAAGTTATTGATTTTTAGTGAATTCATCAAAAGCTTCAATCGCATTTGCCGCATACATAAGAGAAGGGCCCCCTCCCATATAAACTGCCACAGATAGGACTTCATTTAGCTCTTCTAAGGTCATACCCATTTTCACAAGGCTGCGAGTATGAAAGCCAATACATCCATCACAGCGATTGGCAACCCCAATTGCAAGCGCAATTAATTCTTTGGTTTTTGCATCGATGATGCCTTCTTTCATGCTGCTTTGTGCTAATGCATTGAAATTCTTCATTGTTTCTGGAGAATTTTGGCGAATGGTTTTAATGTTATTGGAAATATTGTGCGTAAGTTCAGTAAATTTCATGATGATTTCCGTTTGGTTATTGAACGATTGGGAAATTGGCGTCTTGCCACGCTTGCATGCCGCCTTCGATAGAGAAAACGTGTGGAAAGCCCATATTTTGCAGAGAAAGCGCAGCAAGTGCCGAGCGACCGCCTGAGCGACAAATCAAGTAAATCTCATGCTGAGATAAAGCTTCCAGAGCGACTAAGGTGTCACAGTGCTGTAAAACAGAAGGGTGTTGGTGAATACGCATTTCTAAAACACCACGAGGCATATTTACCGCATGTTCAATATAACCTGATTGATATTCATCAGGTTCGCGGATATCAATTAAGATAATATGGGGATTACTGGCTTTTGATTTTAAATCTTGGATTGATATTTCCTTGATTTTAGATTTTGCCTCATCTACCAATTGGTTTGAAGTTTTCATTTCCACTCCACCTTTAAATATCATTGTTGATTATTTAAACTAAATTATAGAGATAAATATAGCAGGATGAAAGATTATTTTTAATTTAAATTTTATTTAAATTGTTTCATGGTTTTATTTTATCGATTTTGCACTTTATGACTATATACATCAACTTTACTCAGGAAAAAATAAACTGGATATAAAAATGTGAAAGAAGTTTATTACACGAGGTTTTTTGCTTATGGTTATGGGCTGTTTTGTGAATAAATGTGGTGGTATGACTCAGTTTAGTATTGGAAATTATTTTCCCCTATGACTGGAGACAAGCTAAGGATATTGGGAGCAGTCTAAGCCAAGTCATAAAAAAACCGACATTCTGTCGGGGTTCTTGTATTGGTTTACTCTGTATGGCTTCTCTCATATTGTAGTGTCTTGGTGCATATGCATACTTTTATTTGAAGCGCTTGAGAGCAAGTCTTTCTAAATTAAAAAAAGTCATCATATGGAATAGACCTCTTTCATAACTTACACTCTCTTTATCTTTTTCCCATAGGGAGAAATAAAAGGGACTTATGAAAGAAGTCTAATACCTAGATCAAGCAGACATGCTTAGATAACGTTGTTTTGAATACAAAATTAAGATTAAGAAAAGTCCAATTCCTTTTCAAACGCTTTTAGTTCAAAGCGAGCCATCGCTAAATTTGATTTTTGACGATCTAAAACAAGATATAGAAATAAGTTATCATTGCTTTCAAGAGGACGAATCAAATGATATTGCTTACCTAGAGTAATTAAAATATCTTCAATATTATCATTTAATTGAAGTGCTTTTACTACTTTACGTTTTGAGCGTATAACTTCTGTATTGCCTGCCGCAGCAAGTTCTAAATCTATGCTGGTTCCTTGCGTGGCTAAAGCTAAACCACTTTCACTATCTACCAATGCTGCTGCAATAAAACCATCTATACTAGCTAGACTATCTAAAACAATACGACTCATTTTACTTTCTACCTTAAGTTAAGGGTTTCCCCATAAGAATATTGATTTAAAGACCCAGTTTTTTACGCAATTTTTTGAAAAAACTGCGAACTTTAACCAACTGATTTTGATCAGTTGATTCATTATTTCTCATGAATTTAGCCTCATCAGAAACAACATATGAACCCATTTTGAGCATATAGCTAGTCGCAACAAACCTTATGATTTGTTGTTCGGGAATATTTAACTTATTGATTACCATTTGAATCTGAGCACCTTGGGCAAAACATGCCGCAATTTTTAATAGATTTCGACGCTCATCACCCTGTTCGAATTTTGGCCAAATCTCTAATTTAAAATATTGATTGGTCTGAACCTCTGGAAGTTGTATATCAGTAGAACGATATGCCACTTGCCACAACCAGCTGCGTAAATCTTGTGCGGGTTGAGTTTTGATGGTCTCTTGCACAAAGTGATTTGTGGTATAGGTCTGATTCAAGCTGTTGTCAAAAAAAATGGTGGGATGAGATGGGTTAACCCAGACGCGCTCTGTCATGGTGTCGACTAAAGCTAAGAATCCACGATAGTCGACTAACTGGATAAAACCATTTCTAGGCAATAAGCATTGATTAAATATGGTCGTGGTAGCGACAGGTTTTTCTACCGTTGCAGAGGGTAGAGTGAAGGCATAACCTGATGCGTAGTTAAAGAATTTCTCTTGTATCCATGCACGTAAATCTTCTAGCTGCGTTACAGGATAAGATAAAGTGTCATCAACAATCTTTCCCTGTTGTTCTGGAACTTTAATCAGACGTAGGTACTGTATATGAATCTGCGAGAGAATTTTTTGAATGATAGATGAAGCAAAAAACGCATCGTTAACCATCAAAAGGTCGATGTTTTTTTCAGAGATATTGACCCAACGTACTTCTACCCCATGCGGAATAGATAACAATATTGAGGTTTTAAACTGCTCAAGTACATGCGGACTAACACCAAACACAGCAATATGTAAAAATTTTTTCATTTTCTAACCGTATTAAGCTATGTATCATTGCGATAGGTCATTAAATTCATTTAAATACAGTGAATTACATGAAGATTAACTGTGGCGTATTTTTCATATATGCAATCATCTATATAGGGATTTGAGCTAAAGATTCGGAAGTTTTTTTGATTGCATACAGCATTTGCCCCATGAGAATATCAGGTGAGCCTACCGCTATAATCAGCATAGGATAGTGTGCATGTTCTACACCTGTTAAAACCACATGCCCATTTTCCGCATTCAGTGAAAGAGTCTTACAGCCTGTTAAGTTGATTTCTGAAATGAAGGCGGACACCATAGCCAGAATCGAGCTAGAGACAGCAGCAATTTTTCCAGTATTTTCCAACTTTTTTTTACTCGCCAAAGCTAATTCAAAACCATCCGAAGAACACAGCATGACAAACTCAAGACCGCTCACATTATTTAAGAATTCATGAATTTGCATACGGCCAGTTTCAATCAATGCTTGAGGAATCTGGCGTGAAAGAGTATTGGTATTCACTTGCGGGCCCATCCTTTAAACCATTGCAATCGCGTGAGTTTCAATAGAAGCAATTAAGACTTCAACCATAAGTAGAACATCATCTTTTTGTCTGGCATCTATCGCAAAAATTGGGTAACTGTAGTGGTGTAAACTCATCCAATCCCGATAAATCTTGAGCATTTGTTCATCGTGTTGATCGACATGCGTAATACCAATCACAATATTTTGACTATGGCTTTCAAAAGCGCTGATGTAGCTTTGTAAATCTTGCAAACGATTTGCACATGAATGATCGATTAAAATACTGATGCCAATTGCACCTTTGCAGACGATAGACCACATAAAATCAAAACGATCTTGGCCAGGGGTGCCATACAGTCCAATTTTGGTGTCATCCTCAAGCACGATTTCACCATAGTCGATTCCGACCGTAGTGGAATATTTGCTATGTCTATTGATATCCGTATTGATTGCTTCAGTTTCTATGACGGGAATGTCGGAGAGTGCCTTGATTGCTGCTGATTTTCCAGCCCCCATACTGCCGCCAAAAACAATTTTATATTGATTTAAAATCATATAGATACTCTCTTTCTATCAAGATATAAAATCTATTTGGTTGTTTTCGAACTAAAGCAGACACGATTTAACCGTATATTTAACCAACTGCTTACGAGCAGGTGGAACAAGCGAATGATGAATTAAACATCGGGATATCTTGCAAACGGAGCTTATAGCTAGCAATGTGAATAAACTGTGAATTTATTTGATATTTTAAGAATGGATGGGATTTTTATTGCTGTATGTAGCGAGAGATTTGTTAAATCTATTTTGGTTTTTATGGGCTCGTGTCAAACATTCATTATTTCCAGCAAAAATAATCACGGGCTAAAGCAACAGTGTTTTCACGACGTTGTCTAACAGATGAAATCTCGTAGAAACCTGTTGATATCACTTTAATTTTTCACAAATTTTCTCTGCCAAGTGTCTGTTTTTATATAAATACCAGTCCATATATGTATTTTTAGGTTGAGCATGGTTTTTCTTGGCAGTGTTTGCGCTTATAGCTGTTACTTTGAGCTGATGAAAGTCTGAGGTCATCAACAACTACTGATTACGCTGCACACGTAAAGATACATCCCATACCCTTAACCAACAGCCAGATAACGAATCAGCAAGCTGATACCTGAGCACAGAACCAGAATATAAATGAATTGATTGAAGCGGTTTAAACTCATTTTTGCCGTGATTCTTTTACCGATATAAACACCACACAGCATGCTGGGAATTAGCAGGATGACCAAGCCCAACAACGGTAAAGAATACAGTCCCATGAGCAGGCACAAAATGAGCCGCAGGCTGGTGCTGAGTGAAATAAGAACACTTTGTGTGGATTGAATCTGTAGCTTGTTCGGGAGTTTCTGTTGTAAATAGAGCGCATATAAAAAACCGCCACTGCCAAATAATGCACCAAACAAGCCACCAAATAGCCCCATTGGAATATGTAAATAACGTCGGGAAGATGGGTGAGAGATGGGCTTCTTGAATAATTGGTACAGGCTATAACTGATACAAAAAATGGCCATAAATAAGAGTAATAACATCGGGGGACGTGTGGCCAGCAGATAGATACCCAGACCTGCGCCGAGACTCATAAATGGGAAAAGTTGCCGAACTTGGCGGTATTCAACGCTTGACTGTAATTGGTACCAGTTTTTGATAGAGGCAATTGCATCAAGAATCACGATCATGGGAATGATTTGATTTAGCGGCATATACAGGCTTAACCAGGGAGCGGCAATAAGCGTTGTTCCAAACCCAGAAAAACCAAAAACGATATATGAAAGCAAAATAATAGGAAGATAAACCCAATTCCACTGTATAAATAACCAATCTAACATATGAATCCCTCTTTTCTTTTTTATGAGCATAAGGCACTCTTCCGATCTAATCTAATTCCATTTTTTGAATAAACGATCTAAAAAAGAGATCAATATGCCAAGCATGAAGCAATTGCAGTACTTAAAGAAAATTGTCGAGACAGGCAGTTATCATCAGGCTGCCGAGCAATTATTTATTGCACAGTCGGCATTGAGCCGCCAGATTTTGCTGCTTGAAGATGAACTGGGATTTCAAATTTTTAATCGGGAACTGCGACAAATTCGGTTAACTCCCGCAGGCGCCTATTTTTATAAAAAAACCAGTCAGCTGTTGCAGGCATTGCAGCAATCAACCCTACAGGCACAAGAACTGAGTCAGGGAAAACAAGCCTATTTCACACTGGCCCATTCCAGTAGTATTGGTTTATCTGAAATTTTTTTACAGAAAACTCAGCAGTTTGCCTTTACGCAACAAGTGAGTATCGAGATTGGTCAATATTCATCAGAACAGCAGATTGAACTGTTAATCAATCGGCAGTTGGATATAGGCATATTACGTTTGCCTGTGCTTACGCATGATTATGCTGAACTGGAACTGGTCGAATATCAGAAAGAACGCCTTTATGCTGTATTGCCATCGCAACATGCGTTAGCAAACTGTGCGGTTTTACAGGTATCTGATTTAAAAAACGAGAAGTTTGTTTCTGTGCCGCATCCTGAGCGTGGCGGTATGAGTTATGTGTTACGCAGTTTGTGTGTTGCTTCAGGATTTAATCCGCAACCTGCTGCTGTACGTTCACGTAAACGTATGCAATTGATTTTGGTCCAGCAAGGTTTTGGGGTAAGCATTATTGCTGAGTCTATGATTGATCGCACGCTCATGGCTATAAATTATATTCCACTTTCAGATCAGGCTGCCTATGCTCAAGTGGTTATTGCGTACCATCGACAAGCCAGTCCACTGTTAAAAAATTATGTTCAGGACTTATGCGATGTTTCCAATTTATAAGGTTTTGGGTTTTAAATGGGTGAATATCAATCAGCTTATTTAATCTAAATACAAGATACGCAAAAACTCGTGGCGATGTGGCTTTATCAACAAATAGCAATCACCCAATATGAATCAGAGCTAAGGCTGTTAAGGCGCAATTTAGCTGAGTGCTTTGTGAACAATATCCGTAGTAGAAGGTAACCCTACACCTGTTTGCACCCGACAGATATGAAATGATCTGATCATCATCTGATGATTTGAGGTGAAAATTACCTTTCATCGGGATAAATGCTCAAAATCTACAGATGATGGCGAGAAAGCCTTGTTTAAAATCAAAAAAATGTGAATACTCATGCCCGCAAAAATACAATCTTGCAAATTTTCTTTTTGGGTTAGGCAAATACCGTGAACACGTATCCATTTTCATTTTCTCGTTTACAACAGGCATTACTGGCTGTTAGCTCATTGTCATATTTGGGACTGAGTCCAGTATTGGCACATGCTGAAGATGATCTTCAGCAACTGGCAACTATTACCGTGTCGGCGAAAAAGTCACAGTCAGCGTATTATCAGCCCAAAGTCAATTTGTCGGGCTTTGTCCAGCAAAATATTCTCAATATTCCTGCATCTATCAGTACGGTGACCGCAGAACGTATCGCCGATCAGCATGCCAAAACGCTCACCGATGTGGTGAAAAATGATGCTGCTGTTGGTGATGGTTATGCCGCGATTGGTTATTATCCAAACTTTATGATGCGCGGTTTTGCCTTAAATCTTGGATCAAGTTATTTGCTCAATGGCAATCTGCTACGCGGTGAACAAAATGTCGCACTGGAAAATAAAGAGCAAGTTGAAGTTTTAAAAGGCATTAGTGCCATGCAAAGCGGCATGTCAACGCCAGGTGGAGTAGTCAACTATGTCACCAAACGCCCGAAAGACATTCATTCTGTAACGGTTGAAACGGACAGTCATGCTGGTAACCGTGTTGCAATGGATTTTGGTGGTTTTCTAGGTGAAGATCAGCAGTTTGGCTATCGTATCAATCTCGCCAAAGAAGAAATACATCCTTATGTTGAACACGCCAATGGGCAGCGTGCATTTGGCTCTCTGGCTTTGGACTGGAAAATTTCAGATCGTTCAAAACTCGAATTTGATATTGAATCGCAGCGTCAACGCCAACGTTCTGTCCCAGGTTATCAGTTACTTGGTGGCACCACTGTACCAAGTGGCATTAGTTGGGATCGTCTGTTGGGTTATCAAAGCTGGGGTAAACCTGTCACTGATGAAAGCTTAAGTGCCAGTTTAAAATATATTTACCAGATCAATGATAACTGGAAGGCTCATCTTACTGCGTCACAAAGTCGTGCAGTTATTGATGATTATTCTTCATTCCCATATGGTTGCTATTATAGTAGCGTTTGTCAGGTTACAGGTTTAGGCAATACTTTTGACCCAAATGGTAATTATGACATTTATGATTACCGTAGCCCCAATGACACTTATTTGACCAACCAGTTTAAAGCAGGATTAAACGGAAAATTTGATACAGGAACGTGGCTGCATACGGTGAGTCTGGAATTGTCACAGACCTATAAACGCCATGCGCAATATAATGCGATTAATGAATGGGTTGGTACAGGTAATATTTATGGTAATAGTGCGACCTATAGCCCTACTACTGCAACTCTGGGCAATCATTACAAATCTTTAGAAAGTCAGCAAACAGCATTAAACTTGCTTGATCAGATCGACTTTAATTCACAGTGGTCGGTCTTGCTTGGTGGGAAATTGCTGCATTTAAATGAAAATGCTTATTCTGCTGACGGTAACAACATTCGAGATACCAATTTTAACCGCTTCCTTCCGCAACTTGCACTGATGTATCAACCTTGGGAACGTACTCATTTGTATGCTTCTTATACCAAAGGTTTAAGTGATGGAGGACAAGCACCTTGGTATGCTTTTGGTAATCCTTCTAAAGGTATTCAAGGTAATGCCTATGAAACTTTGGCACCTGTGCATTCAACTCAGTATGAGTTGGGAATTAAGCAGCAGTGGAAAGCGTTACTCTTTACCGCAGCAGTGTTTGACTTGAAACAGGACAATCAATATACCAATTCTGATAATTATTTTGTCACTGAAGGCGAACAACATAATCTCGGTTTGGAGTTGGGTCTGCAAGGTCGTTTAAACCAAAACCTAGATATCACCTCCACTTTAGCCCTGACTCGTTCACGCCTCGCAGGCATACAAACGGCTGAGTACCAAGGGCATCAAACTCAAAATGTACCGACCCTGCGTTTTGCCAGCCACTTGTCCTATCAGGTACCACAGATTGATGGACTTAGATTGTTGGCGGGAATGCAGTACAGCAGCAGTAAATATGCGAACAAATCGGGTACAGTCAAAGTACCAGGCTATAGCATATTTGATGTGGGTACAGCCTATAATTTCCGTGCTTATGGTTATGACAATATACTGCGACTCAATATTGACAATTTGTTCAATAAAAAATACTGGCGTGATGCAAGCAGTTTCTTTGGAGACGACTATTTGTTCCTCGGTGCACCACGTACAGCGCAATTGTCATGGACTGTGAATTTCTAAGATTCTAATTCACTTCAAGTATTCAGAACTGCTTGAGCTGTTTGGCGCAAGCAGTTTTTTTTATTTTGGGTCATTTAATCCAATGCTTGGACTAAAAATTGCGCTTAAAATCCTGTTACACTCAAATATGCCAGATTTGCAGAAAATTACAGGATAGTGATGTCATACCAGCAGTTATATATCAATGGTCAGTGGCTTAGCCCGAAAAATGGGCGAACTTTTAGCAGCATTGACCCGAGCAATGAACAGGAAATTACCCAAGTTGCGGCGGCATCGGTGGAAGATGCCGAACTTGCTGTCCAAGCTGCTCGACAGGCATTTGATCAAACTGACTGGGCAAATCAGCCTAAGCAACGTGCAGCATATTTACGTGCGATAGCCCAAGAAATCCGTAACCAGTTAGATGTGCTCGCTGAATTAGAAGTCCGTGATAATGGCAAGCCTTTGCCTGAGGCAGTTTGGGATATTCAAGATGCCGCAGGCTGCTTTGACTTTTATGCAGACTTGGCAGAACAGCTTGATCCCAGCCATGAAGAAAACATCCCCCTTGCTGACGAGCGCTTTAACAGTGTTGTGCGTAAAGAAGCCGTGGGCGTAGCATGTGCGATTATTCCTTGGAACTATCCACTTCTGATGGCAGCATGGAAGGTTGCACCCGCACTTGCCGCAGGTTGCACATTGATTTTGAAACCTGCCGAGGCGACGTCATTAACTGCGATTGAACTGGGTCGGATTGCCGAAAAAGTCGGTTTGCCTGCAGGCGTTTTGAATATCGTCACAGGAATTGGTCATGAAATCGGACCATATTTAACTGCACACCCTGACATTGACAAGGTTGCTTTTACGGGGAGTGTGCCTGTAGGCAAGCAGATCATGCAATCGGCAGCACATAACGTCAAAAACTTAAGTCTGGAGCTGGGTGGAAAATCAGCCTTTATTATTTTCTCTGACAGTGATCTTGACGCGGCAGTGGAATGGATCATGTTCGGCATCTTCTGGAATCAGGGGCAAGTATGTTCGGCAACTTCACGAGTGCTGGTTCAACAGGAAATTTACCCTGAATTATTGCAACGCCTAAGTGCTGCTGCGCAAAAAATCAAAATTGGCAATGGCTTGGATGCCGATGTCAAACTCGGCCCATTGGTCAATGCCAAGCAGTATCAGCAAGTGATGCAGGTGATTCGACAAGGACAAGCGGACGGAGTGCAATTACTTAGTGGTGGACAACGCCCTGCACATTTGCCACACGGTTATTATGTAGAACCGACGATTTTTGTGGATGTACCATTAGAGCATCCGCTATGGACAGATGAAATTTTTGGCCCTGTAGTCGCTATTCGTGCTTTTCAACATGAGCAAGAAGCGATTCAACTCGCCAATAATTCCATTTTTGGTTTAGCAGGTGCGGTCATGTCGAAAGATCTGACCCGTTGCCAACGGGTGGCACGTAAACTACGCGCAGGGATTATCTGGATTAACTGTTCACAACCGACCTTTACCGAAGCGCCATGGGGCGGCTATAAGCAAAGCGGCATTGGGCGTGAGCTTGGGATTTGGGGTTTAGAGAATTATCTGGAAATCAAGCAGATAACCAGCTATAGAAGCGACCAACCTTGGGGATGGTACACCTCTTGACATTGAGTTTCCTTACGCTAAAAAATTGCAAGGAACTTAAAGCTAGATATGTTTTCACTCAATAGGCTTTTTTCATCAGCCCCTTTTTTTCTCTTGCATTTTATTGAAAAATACTTCAATTTTGCTTAGAAATAAAAATAAAGAAGAGGTGAGCAATGATGAAATAAGCCTAATGTGGTGAATGCTCTCACGGCAGTGAATTAAATTTTGAATGCTTAAATGGTATTTCGTTATTTTTTAAAAATTCTAAATAATTTCCTGTTTTTAAAGGTTAATCATACTTTTTAAAATAGTTATTAAAAATATACTTAGAGAATGAATATATATTTTACTTGTTAAATTTTAAGTTATATTATTTCATAGTAGAAAAAAATGATGGACTCATGACTGATACAAAATGATCTTTAAAAAACTCATTTATTCACTAGATTTGAACTTGCGGAAGTTAATTTTATATCTTTCGATTTTTAGTGTCGTGAGTTTATTTATTGTGTCTTTAGTCGTGAGTTATTATATAGAAAAGCAAGAACTTTTACATAATGCTTTATCGGTTAATGCAGAGTATGCTGCAAAAATTGCCAATAGTTCAGACAGTCATTTTAAGATGATGCAAAAAGAGTTGGCATATAGTGCGGAAATTTTAGGAAAAAAATTTAATAATCAAAAATATATACAAAAAGAAGTCGAACGTTTAAAGTATCAGTCCAACTATTTCAATAGCGTGACTATTTCTGATCAAGACGGTAAATTTTTAAGTTTTACACCATTGAAATTAAATTTTCAAAAAAATAAAGTGATTAGAAGTTTAGGATTTAAACTCTCTTTAGAGAAAAAAGTTCCCCTTATTTCCCCGCCCTATTATGGTACAAGTAAAAATTTATTAATTTTTATATCACAACCAATTTTTGATCAGCAGCATCATTATTTAGGATTTATTGGTGCAACTATTTATTTAAAACAGGACAACATTTTAAATAAAATGCTTTCTGGTCATTATAGTTACAAACATAATTATATGTATGTAGTTGATCAAAATAAATATATTTTATTTCACCCTGACATGAATAAAATTGGTCAATTATCCAATATTAATATTCAAAGCCTTGTGCATAAAAATCGTGGTGAAATGCGTTTGAACGATGAACATGGGAATGAATGGTTAGCGGGTTTTGCACGTATTCCAACTACAGGCTGGATGGTGATTTCTCAACAACCTGCGAGTGAGTTACTTAAAGAAACCAGCAATACAGTTTATGAAATGCTGGTGGGAATGTTGCTATTTTATATCCTGATTTTCTTTGTTATCTGGAAAATTTCCTATCTAATTTCAAGTCCTTTATCTTTATTGGCAAACATGGCAAGTAATCTACATAAACCTGACATTGAGGCAAGCATTGAACGTGTTAATCCTTGGTTTGTTGAAGTGCGTAAGTTTAAAAGCGCATTGTTGATCAGTTCACAGCATTTTAAGAAAACTATTTCAGAACTTAACCTTTATATGCATACCGATTCACTTACCCATTTATATAATCGGCGTGGTATGGGATTGTCTGTGGCTCATTTTATTGAAACAAACGTTCCGTTTGCCGTCATCTCAATTGATATCGATTATTTTAAGAAAATTAATGATAATTTTGGGCATGACCAAGGTGACGCAATTTTAAAAGAAATAGCCGACTATATTCGTTCTAATTTCCGTGACGAAGATATTTGTTGTCGTAGTGGTGGTGAAGAATTTGTGGTTTTGGCTGCTAGGCTAAAATTGGAAAATGCTATAAGGCTAGCAGAGCACTTGCGTAAAAAAATTGAATGTACATCAATGCCTTTGGTTGGTGAAGTAACAATTTCTATTGGTATTTCACACTGGCCAACCACTTCACAAAATATAAAAACTGTATTTAAACGTGCGGATGAGTGTTTATATAATGCTAAAGCCGATGGAAGAAATTGCATCCGTTTTTAGGGTTGAAAATACTTATACACTGTTTATATATTATATTTATATTTATATTCATATTCATCAAATTATTTTTCTTTCTGAATATAAATATAAGTAAGTTTTAATTTATTAGATCTTTTTATAAGTATATCTTATTTATCCTAATTTCATTAAGAAATATCTCAATTATTCTTAGGAAGATAAATAAAAAAACCTAAACCATAGTGAAAATAAGTCTATGCTAAACACTACAAAAATTATGGTTATCTTTTTTATTTTTAAATAAAATATTTAAATATCAATAATCTATGACTGGAATGTGGAAATTAAAATATAAAATTTTTGATAAACATACACTTTTATCAGATTTTTAGTATGATACTAAATGATTTGCTATAGTTTATATTTATATAAAATTAAGAAAATGTGATTTTATTCTCATTTTATTAATTTATTTATGACCTAAACTCATTTTATAAGGTCATTTTTCTCATAAATTACATTGAAATACATTTCAATCTCGCTCAGAAAGAAAAATAAAAAGTGTGTAAACTATAAATTATAATAAATAACCATATTTCTTTTGATTATTATTTGCGTTTAATCGTATAATTTTTCGAATCAAACTTAAAGTAATCAATGTGTAATGTGGCTAAGAAAAATCATTTACTCACTTAATTTAGACCTGAGAAAACTCATTCTGTGTCTCGCTGCATTTAGTGTTTTTAGCCTATTTATTGCCTCATTACTTGTCAGCTATTATGTCCAGAAAAAAGAGCTGATACAAAATGCATTATCAGTGCATCTAGCATATGCTCAAAAAATTGCCAATGAAACAAACAGCCACTTTTCCATTATGCAACATGAACTCGCTTATAGTGCTGACTTGCTTGGGCAGAATTTTAATAATGCTCAGCTACGTCAAGCTGAAGTTGAACGCCTGAAGTATCAATCGAATTATTTTAATAGTGTACTGATCTCTGATAGCACAGGGCGTTTTTTGAGCTATGCACCAGTCCAGTTAAAACTCAATACAAACGCAGTTAATCATACTATAGGCGTAAAATCCTCACTGCAAAAGAAAGCAGCATTTATTAGTTCGCCTTATTATTCGATTAAAAATAATCTCATCATTTTTATTTCACAGCCAATTTTTGACCAGCAGCATCGTTATTTGGGATTTATAGCGGCTTCAATTTATTTAAAGCAAGACAATATTTTAAATCAGATGCTTGCCAGCAAATATGGCTATAAGAAAAATTATATGTATGTCATGGATAGTTCCAGAAGAATTATTTTTCATCCCAATGAAAAGCGTATAGGTGAGACTGTAAAAAATAATACAGGTCTGGATGCGATGACCCGCAATAAACAAGGCTCCATTCGTTTGATCAATAGTCTAGGGATCGATAACTTGGCAGGCTTTGCTCGGGTTCCTTCAACCAATTGGATTGTGGTATCACAACAACCAACACATGAACTTTTGGATCAGGCGAATAAAATAATTTATAAAATTCTATTTGGTATGTCATTATTTTATATTGTGATTTTTTTAATTATTTGGCGAGTTGCTTACCTGATTTCTAATCCGCTCTCTGATTTGGCCAAAATGGCAAGTGATCTTAGCCATCCTGAAATAGATGAAAAAATTAAACAGGTTGAGCCGTGGTTTGTCGAAGTCTTGAAGTTTAAAATTTCCTTGTTGCTCAGTTCGCAATATTTTAAGCAAACGATTACTGAGCTAAATTATCATGTCAATACTGACCCGCTCACAGGTTTATATAATCGTCGTGGTATGGATTTGTTTATCGATGATTTGGTAAAAACCAATACTGAGTTTGCGGTTATTTTTATTGATATTGATCATTTTAAAAAGATTAATGACACCTTTGGGCATGATAAAGGTGATCTGGTGCTCAAAGAGCTGGCTGCTTATATTAAATCGAATTTCCGTAGTGATGATGTTTGCTGTCGAATTGGCGGTGAAGAATTTGTGGTACTTGCTCCAATTTTTGATTTGGATTTTAGTTATTCTTTAGCAGAAAACTTGAGAAAAAGCTTAGAAAATCATCAAATTGATCTTGTTGGTACAATTACTGTATCGATCGGGATTGCATATTGGCCATTAAGTTCAAAAAATGTAGAAACAGTATTTAAAATTGCCGATCAGAATTTGTATCGTGCTAAAAATGAAGGGCGTAATTGTATTCGGATATAGTTGAAATCAATAAACTTCTTTCATCCGCCATTTTATTTTCCTTATGCTATTCTGAAAATAGATTTCAAGTTTTCTCAGAAAAAATAACTCGATACAAATCATGAGGAAAGGGGGTAAAAAACAGGTGTTGTATATTTCTACCAGATTCAGGATGTGCTTTCTTACCCTTATACTTGCTGTTGCTATTGAAAGCTAAATACCCGCTCAAACAGGTTTAAATATTTAATATTGTTGCTGTGCTGCTTCCCACGCAATGATGGCTGCTTTACGGGTGATGCCCCAACGATAACCACCCAAGACACCAGATGCTTGAATCACTCGATGGCAAGGAATTAAGAATGCCACAGGATTGCGTCCAATCGCAGTGCCAACAGCACGTGAGGCTTTGGGCTGACCAATCTGCTGGGCAATACTGGCATAACTACATAGCGCACCTTGCGGAATTTTTAATAAGCTTTCCCAAACTTTGAGTTGAAATTCGCTCGCTTTTAAATGCAGTTTTACTTGTGGAAGATTAGCTTCATTCTGCATAAAAATTGCCAATGCCTGTTGCTGTTTGATCTCCTGTGCCTGCTGGAAATCTGCATTTGGGAACTGTGTTTGTAACTGCTGTAGCGCAAGCATGTGGTTGTCGAAACTTAAAGCACAAATGCCTTTTGCAGTTGATGCAATAAACGCTGCGCCAAAAGGAGTATCATAAACCCAGTGTTTGATGGTTAGCTGCTTGCCGCCTTGTTGATATTCGGCAGGACTCATGCCTTCAATTTGAATAAACAAATCATGTAAGCGGCTGCTACTCGACAATCCAGCTGCATAAGTCGCTTCTAAAATGGTATTTTGGCTGCTATGTTGCAGCACCTGTTTAGCATATGCCAAGCTAGTATATTGTAAAAACTTTTTTGGGCTGGTGCCTGCCCACTGGCTAAATAAACGCTGAAAGTGTGCAGGACTTAAATGTACTTGTGCTGCAATTTCAGCAAGGCTTGGTTGCTGCATAAAGTTTTGATGAATATATTCAATTGCTTGAGCAATGCGCTGATAATCGCGTTCGGTAGACATAAGCAAACTCAAGTTAAACAAAATCTACCTTAACAAGTTGTGAATAAAAAATAAATCCAGATCATGCGCAACTTTAAGCAGGTTACTGACACAGTGATATATTACTTTTAACAGATTGAAATGATCAGAAATATTTGTCAATTTGGTCTAATTTATTTCGTTGAAAAAAATTTGATCAAGCCATTAAATTTGTCCAGTCAAACGCTGAGTAATAATTTGAATGTATGTGTTCAGATCATCTTTAACCACTCGTCATTTTGAAAAAAGTCAGTCAGCCAGAGTTCAAGTTTTTCTAGTACAGTCTATGGTAAAAATGGCGCAGAAGGACGGTTATTCTTGGTTAGCTAAAGTGTTGGCAGTTTATTGATACAAAATTTCAAATGTCATTTGCAAGACGGGTTAATGAAAACAAACTTGATTTCGACCATTATTTTTTGCAGCGTAAAGTCGCTGATCTGCCAGTTCCAACGCTTCCATCAGTTGTGTATGACTTTGTATTTCAGCAATTCCAAAGCTCACGGTCACGTCAATACAATTTTCAGTAAATGACAGTTTTTCGATTCTATCGCGTATACGATTTACGAGTTTTATGGTTGATGCATAGTTTGAGCACTTCACCATGATGACAAATTCCTCACCGCCAAATCTGGCAATTAAATCTTCTTCGCGAACGCTATCTTTTAATATCTGCCCGATCTCACATAAAATCCTATCACCTATAGCATGACCCCAAGTATCATTAATTTTTTTAAAATGATCGATATCACACATGACAATATATAAATGAGTTATCTGATATTTTTTAATCAGTTCCCCAGTTTTTTCAAAAAATCCTCTTCGATTGTAGAGTTTGGTCAGAGGATCCTGATAGCGTTCATTATTGAGTAAGGTGAATTGTTCTTTGACGGTTGTGGCTACAATAATGATTGCAAACCAGATACTTAAGATAATATTAATTGCAAGCATCAACATCCACCAATTTGAGAACGATAAATTGATGGCATCTATATCTTTAAGGTAGAAGAGAATGACTAAAAATCTTATAGCATTGTAAATTGTTAAGAAAAAGTAGCTGGCACAGAAAATTTTACCTAATAAAGACACCTGTTTGAAATAAGAATAAACACCTGGCACAACCATAGCCAGCAGGCAGGTGATGACAAAATTGATCGTTAGCATTCTCAACCAGAATTTCTGATCAATATATGACAGATAGCCCAGTAAACAGATACCACATAAAACTAAAAGCAATGAGGCTAAAAAATAGGATTTCGCTTTTACTTTTAGGCTTATTCCATAAGCTACAGCCCAAGTACCACAAAGATATAAAATTCCGATCCATGGAGCCGTCAGCGTCATCTGCTCATTTGTCATAAGGCTCTGAATGCCTAATGCGCTAGATGGCAAAATATATCCGATCCCGCACCAAAATAAATATTTTGGTGCATGGAGTACCAAATGCCCGACAATAAAAGTACAGCCTATTAAAATTAAGCAAGTAGGAACAATGAGTAGAAAATACTGAAAACTGGGTAAATACACGGATTTAATAAAAATTTTAGATTTGTTGGTTAATCTTAAATCGTTTTATTAAATATGAGCAATCAATATCTTCTTATTTTCAAATCATGATTGAGTGCTCATCAATAAACTTCAGAACGTCTACATCTCTCATAAAAGCAATCAATTAATTGCTTTGTGAAAGAAAAGAAACTAATATATTGCTTAACGAATTAAAAATCAATAAACGTATTTACCATGAATGAGCCTTTACTTCGGCAAATTAAACGAAGACGAACCCAACTTGGCTTTAAGCAAGCGGATATGCAATCTCGTACAGGTATATCACGGCAGCAGTATCAAAAACTGGAAAGCCAGGGTAATCCACGTTTGGATACGCTGGAAATTGTTGCCGCAGGGCTCAATGCACAGTTGATGCTGATTCCTGACGATAAAGCATATCTGGTCAGGCAGTTGTTAAATGATGAAATTAAAGTCAGCATTGAAGATCAGGATGATTTAATGACTAACCCGTGGAAAGGTCTACTGGGAGATGCTGAATCATGAATAGCGTCAGTGTTCTGAAATTAATATTACACCACGTCGTAATCGGGTACTTGGCAGGGTTTCAGAATGGAAAGAATATTCTGGTTTTTACAGATGCCTTTCGGCTGGATTCGCAACGCCCAACACTGAGTATATTAACGTCGCCTGTACATCCACAATCTGAAAAAATCTTGGAAAAGACCTTCGTAACGCATCAGCGCTTACATCCATTGCTATCGAACTTATTGCCTGAAGGGGCATTGCGAGAGCTGATTGCCAACAGTTTGAAACTCCATATTGACAATGAATTTCAGTTGCTGGCTGCTTTGGGACACGACCTACCGGGTGCATTGCTTGCGACACAGGCAAATCTTGATGAAATTCCAGATGCTATAAAATACAAGCTTCAGATCTCAAATATTGATCAAGTCACACCACAAGAGCTACAAACAGATAATAAGTTTTCGCTTGCAGGTGTGCAGATGAAGTTTTCCATGAAAGCTCAAGATGGGCGTTTTACTTTGGCACATGGGGCAGAGTCGGCTTTACTTGGGGACTGGATTATCAAAACGCCTTCCACACGGCATGCTTTTGTGCCACTGAATGAATATTCGATCATGATGCTTGCCCAAATGGCAGGAATCGAGATTCCAGAGATTCAACTGGTGGATATGGCATGTCTACAGGATTTACCAGTCCTGAATTTGCCCCAAGAACAATATGCGTTTGCAATCAAAAGATTTGACCGCCACAGCACTGATCAGACCACAGAGCGAATTCATATTGAAGATTTTGCTCAGATTTTTGGGGCGTATCCACACCAAAAATACAGCACCACAAATTATGAGCAGATCGGTCAAATTATTTATCAGTATTCTGGAAATAAAATTGTGGATATTCAACAATTTGCCAGCCGTATTCTGATCAATATTTTACTGGCAAATGGCGATGCACATTTAAAAAACTGGAGCATGATCTACCCCGACACGCGCACACCAAGATTCTCTCCTGCCTATGATATTTTAATGACCAGTGTTTATATTGAAAATGAGCGACACTTTGCCTTGAACCTTGCCAAAAATAAGGACTGGTATTTAGCAGAAATAAAGTACTTTCGACAATGGGCAGAGAAAGTAGGGGTTCCTTGGCGAGTCATTGAAAAGCAGTTACATGATGTTATGGCTAAGGCGCGGGCACTATGGCCAAAAGCATTAGCCGATCTTCCTATGGCAACAGTTCATAAAGAAAAATTAAAAACGCACTGGCAGCGATTGCATCCTGATTTTCGGATCTTGACAAGTTAACAGCTCCACCATTTGACGATATATTCAATAGGGAATTATAACCGTATGCTCACACTCGATGTTGTCATGGTGGTCTTATGACTCAACATTATTCCAGCGTATTTTCTTATATTTAACAAATACCAACATTCAGGATAATAACTTTTCATCAAATAAAAAATCAATAAAAGCAAATATATAAGTTGCAATGCATCATTAGAATATTCCTTTCATAAGCCTCTCTATTTTTCTATCGAAGAAAAATGGAAAGAGTGTAAGTGATTATGAAAGAAGTCTATAGAATTCAGTGCCTGTGATTACTCAATCGATTAATGCAAGTCCACAGAGGTTAAACGGTCGGGAATCATCAATGCCTGATCAATATACAGTTTGACCAAACGCTCACGGGAACCGATTGATTTTTGATAATAGGTTGAATTTAATAATAATGATGCGCCATAAGTGACTGTCCAGATATAAGACAGATAATCACGAATTGACATATTGCTATTCAAAAGATGCAGATAGTCTTTAGTAATATCCTTGATTTCAATAATTCGTTCTTCGCGTATTTTGTATAATTCTTCAAACAGGGGTTTTAGATTGCGCTCATTATTGGTCAGGCGCTCTTCAATATTATGCAATAAAATTGTTCTACTGGAATTTAACATATTGTATAACATGTACTTAAACACATAAATTTTAATGTCATGATTATATTTTTTGGAAATTTCCAATAATCTCTTTTCGTTTAAGATAATTAGCTCAAGATATAATTGATTTTTACTTTTAAAATGTTTGTAGATTGTACCTTTGGCAATATCCAGTTCTAGCGCGATATCATTTAAGCTGATTTCCTGATTATTTTCTAATAGTAAAGTCTCAGCCATCATTAAAATATTATTTTTACGTTCCAGAAATTTCTGTTGGCGGGTTGGACTCACTTTTCTTTCTTTTTGCAGATCTTGCGGAACTGAATCTAGCTTATTGAAAGATTGAGTCATTTTAGAGTCCATTGACTGATCCATAGGTTTTTAAATTGTATAATAAATTTGCTAAAAAAACTAAAATTTTGAAAAAAGTGAACTCTAGAGATCAATATTTTGGATTTAAATAAAAACTCATCTAACATCCTAATGGTTTGGATTTTTGAGTGTGGATTTAGACCATTTTAAAATCATATTGAATACATGAAAGTGTTCAATCATATTTTTAAAAAACTCAAATAAATTCAAATACTTTAAATATATTAATTGATAATGATACTCATCAGAATGGAATTGATTTTTTAATCAACAGATCGCTGATGTCATCAAGACCGCTTGGGTAACACTGCTTGAGCCTAAAAAAGTGATTCAGGAAGGAAAAATGCCAATTTATAACGCGCCTCTCAAAGATATGGACTTTATTTTAAACGATGTATTTAACGCAGAAGCATTCTGGCAAGCACATGAAAAAATTGCACATTTGGATATGCAAACAGCAAATGCAATTTTAGAAGAAATGGCAAAGTTTTCTAAAGGTACACTTCTGGATTTGAATCGTTCCGCAGATGAAGAAGGCGGTGCACAATTTCATCAAGGTGAAGTAAAAACGCCGCAAGGTTTTAAAGCAGCATTTCAACAGTATGCTGAAGGTGGCTGGATCGGGTTGGGTGCAGAAGAAGAATGGGGTGGTCAGAACATTCCAAAAATGTTGACTGTTCTGGTGGATGAAATGATTTTTGCCACCAACCCATCGTTTATGTTGTATCCGTTACTGACTGTCGGTGCGGGAATGGCACTCAATAACTGCGCTTCGCAGCAGCAAAAAGAAACTTATTTACCAAAAATGTATACAGGGGAATGGTCAGGAACCATGTGCCTGACTGAACCACATGCGGGTACCGATCTTGGGATCATTAAAACCAAGGCTGAGCCAAATGCTGATGGTTCATACCAGATCACAGGCACTAAAATTTTTATTACCAGCGGTGAGCATGACCTCTGTGAGAACATTATTCATTTAGTTTTGGCTAAAACACCAAATGCGCCTGCGGGTTCACGTGGTATTTCCATGTTTATTGTGCCGAAATTTATGGTCAATGAAGATGGTAGTTTAGGCGAGCGCAACAGTGTTGCTGCGGGTTCTATTGAGCACAAAATGGGAATTAAAGGTTCATCTACTTGTGTTATGAACTTTGATGCTGCAAAAGGTTTCTTGGTTGGTCAGGAAAATGAAGGCTTGGCGGCTATGTTTGTCATGATGAACTATGAACGTTTATCTATGGGAATTCAGGGACTTGGCGCTTCAGAATTTGCTTATCAAAATGCTGCCCAATATGCGACAGATCGTTTGCAGGGGCGCAGTGCTATAGGCGTACAATCTCCTGAAAAACCAGCAGATTCGATTTTGGTACACGGTGATGTTCGCCGCATGTTGCTCAATGCGCGTGCCAATAATGAGGCATCACGTGCATTTGCCGTCTATGTGGGTCAGCAACTGGACACGACCAAATTTGCTCACGATCCAGCAAGTGTACAACGAGCCAATGATCGGGTTGCCTTACTTACACCGATTGCCAAAGCCTATTTGACCGATACCGCATTGGATGCTGTTTTAGATGCACAAATGTGTTTCGGTGGGCATGGCTATATTCGTGAGTGGGGCATGGAACAGTGTGTACGTGATTTGCGTATTGCTCAGATCTATGAGGGTACCAATGGCGTACAGGCACAAGACTTGATTGGGCGAAAAACCATTAAGAATCAAGGTGCACTGATTGCGGATTATATTGTCGAGATTCGTAATTTTGTACAGCAACTCGATGATAGTCTGGTGATTAAAACAGCAACACTGGATGCATGTACACAAGTTGAAAAGATTACCCAGTTTATTTTAGAACAGGCAAAAAACCATCCTGAGTTTGCCAATGGTATTGCGGTTGATTATTTGCATGCGGTTGGTCTCATGAGTTTTGCCTATATGTTTGCCCGTATTGCACAAGCAGCTCAGGCAAAACCAGAAGAGTTTTACCAGCATAAACTGGTACTGGCACAGTACTATGCAGAGAAATGCTTACCACAACTGGCTTCGCATATTGCCAAAATTCAGGCGGGCACAGCAACGTTAATGCAGTTACCAGAAGCGTATTTCACAGCACAAGCATAAAAAATTGATTCACTATAGGATGAGAAATCAAAATTTTTCATCCTATAACAAGACAAAATTAGAGGTCACGATTGACTTAGAAATGATTCAAAGTCATTGATCTATAAATCAGTAAGGATATTGAGTCCCAAGATTTGAACTCTAATGAACGTAATAAGGATATAAAAACGATGATTGTTATTTTAAGTGCAGTACGTACAGCCATGGGAAGTTTTCAGGGGGTACTGTCACCACTTACCACGCCAGAGCTTGGTGCGGTGGTCGTTCGCGAAGCGGTACAGGCGTCAGGTATACAACCTGCACAAGTCGATGAAGTTATTTTGGGTTGTGTGCTCCCTGCAGGCGTGAAGCAAGCTCCTGCGCGCCAGGCCATGCGTCAGGCTGGTTTGGCTGATACAACGCCAGCGACTACGATTAATAAAGTTTGTGGTTCGGGTATGAAAGCGGTCATGCAAGCTGCCGATAGCATTCGTGCAGGTTCAGCCCAGATCATCGTAGCGGGCGGCATGGAGTCCATGAGCAACGCGCCTTATCTGCTGGATAAAGCCCGCAGCGGTTATCGCATGGGGCATGGCAAAGTCACTGATCACATGTTTCAGGAAGGTCTGGAAGATGCTGAAACAGGTCTGTCGATGGGGATTTTGGCACAGGACATGGCAGACCAAAAAGGCTATAGTCGTGAGCAACAAGACCAATATGCAATCGAGTCTCTGAACCGTGCTATTCATGCTACCCAACAGGGATATTTCCAAGCGGAAATTGTGCCTGTGCAGATCAAAGGGCGAAAAGGCGAGATCACGGTTGATCAGGATGAACAGCCGCTCAATTCCAAAATTGACAAAATCAGCACATTGCGCCCTGCCTTTAAAAAAGATGGCACGATTACTGCCGCTAATGCCAGCTCAATTTCAGATGGTGCTTCGGCACTGGTCATTACGTCAGAGCAATATGCACAAGCTCAGGGCTTAAACCCTTTAGCCAAGATTTTGGCATACGCTTCACATGCACAGCATCCTTCAGAATTTACCATTGCACCTGTTGGGGCGATTGAGAAAGTTTTAAAACATACAGGATGGTCGGCGCAAGAAGTTGATTTGTGGGAAATTAACGAAGCCTTTGCTATGGTGACAATGGCCGCTATAGATGCGTTTGAACTGGAGCACGATAAAGTCAATATTCATGGTGGTGCCTGTGCTCTTGGACATCCATTAGGCTCATCGGGTTCACGAATTATCGTCACTTTAATTCATGCCTTAAAACGTACTGGTGGTAAAAAAGGAATTGCAGCATTATGTATCGGCGGTGGAGAAGCCACTGCGATAGCAATCGAATTGGTTTAATACAAATAAACAAGGAAATTCCGTTTAAACATAACGATAAAAACGGAATCAGAATTCAAACGATATTGGGATATTAGAAATGTTAAATGGTTTGGAGCGTATTCGTCTAGCTAGTCTGCATGACAAAGTTGTGCCTGTTGAGCAGGCAATTCAATTGATCCGAGATGGCTCAGTCGTTGGAATGAGCGGTTTCGGTGGTGCAGGCGAGGCAAAAACGGTGCCTTTGGCACTGGCAGATTATGCTCAGCAGCATCCACTAAAAATTACCCTTGCGACAGGTGCCAGTCTTGGTAATCGGATTGATGGGCGTTTAAGTCAGGCGCATGCACTGGCTCGTCGCTATCCATATCAGGCAGACCCTGATTTGCGTCAAGCCATCAACCAAGGCGAAGTGATGTATATAGATCAGCATTTATCTGAAATGGCTGAAAATATTCGTCACCAAAACCTGCCACGCATTAATGTCGCAGTCATTGCAGCAACTGCAATTACCGAAACAGGGCAGATTATTCCGACGGCTTCTTGTGGTAACTCGGCTAATTTTGTGGAAATGGCAGATCAGGTCATTATCGAAATTGACTGTACCATTAGCCCTGAATTTGAAGGTGCGCATGATGTTTATGTGCCTGCAACTCGCCCAAATCGCCAGCCTATTCCGTTAGTCAATGCCAGCAACCGCATTGGCACATTAGGCATAGAGGTCGATCCAGCCAAAATAGCCGCAATTGTGATCAATCATCTGCCTGATACATCTTTTAAAATGGATGAACCTGATGCTGATACGTTGGCCATTGCCCAGCATTTAATTCATTTCTTTGAACAGGAAGTGGCATCAGGTCGTTTGCCTGAAAATCTGGGGCCATTACAGTCGGGTGTCGGTTCAATTGCCAACGCAGTTTTTGCAGAATTCCAGCATTCAAATTTTCATGATTTGGAAATGTATTCTGAGGTATTACAAGACTGCACATTCGGGCTCATTGATTCGGGGAAAATGACATTTGCTTCGGGTAGCTCCATGACTTTGTCAGAACCATGTGCTGCGCATGTCATGAAAAATTTTGACATGTATAAAGACAAGATTGTGCTGCGCCCTCAGGAAATTTCCAATAACCCTGAAATTATCCGTCGCTTAGGCATCATCGCCATCAATACTGCATTGGAGTTCGATATTTACGGTAACGTTAACTCGACCCACGTGTCAGGCACAAAAATGATGAATGGCATTGGTGGATCAGGCGATTTTACCCGCAATGCGCATCTGGCGATTTTTGTGACCAAATCGATTGCTAAAAATGGTGCCATTTCCTCGGTAGTTCCAATGGTTAGCCATTGTGACCACATTGAACATGATGTGGATATTTTGGTGACTGAACAAGGTCTGGCAGATTTGCGTGGTTTGGCACCTCGTGAGCGAGCGCGTAAAATTATTACGTGTTGTGCACACCCAAGTTACCAAAAATCGCTGTTAGATTATTTTGAACGTGCTTGTGCTTTAGGCGGGCATACTCCGCATTTACTACGTGAAGCATTGTCATGGCATGCCAACTTTGTGGAAACAGGGCGAATGCAATAAGTTTATATATTTTAAATCCATATGATTTGTTGCTGTTTTTTTAGCAACAGTATTTACTTGATTTTTATCATATTAGATGGGCATTATGCCCATCTTGTATTTTGTCTGATGAAAGATGAATAAATTTTTAACTCAATTTAAAATAATAATATAAAAATCAATTCACTAAATTAATTTAAATCGCAAAATCCACACGTTTGGCATCTTGTATAAAGCTTATGTTTTAGATTTGTGATGTCATGACTTATCTCTGATAAAACTTCATAATAAAAGAATATAAATCATCTTTTAAAGGCTCATCCTGAGTTCATTTTTCGCAAAATAATACGGTTTTTGTGCGCTGAAATTTTTATAAAATATTATTTTTTCAATACTTTAAAGACATAAAGATATATCAATTTGGTTTTTGACTCTAACCCAATAACAAAATAATTTACTTACAAAATAAAACGGATACTTCACAGGAGGTGAGGGATGAACAAAGTCAATATCAATGACATTGTTGACAAGGCCAGCTTTACTGCTTTTCATTGGAAAGTTTTAATGTGGTGTTTATTGATTATTATCTTTGATGGATATGATCTGGTTATTTATGGTGTTGTACTTCCATTATTGATGAAACAGTGGTCACTCACAACCGTTGAGGCAGGGTTACTTGCCAGTACAGCTTTATTTGGCATGATGTTTGGTGCCATGATTTTCGGAACAATTTCAGACAAATTAGGACGTAAAAAAGCCATCTTAATTTGTGTGTCTTTATTTAGCGGATTTACTTTTATTGGGTCTTTTGCTACAGGCCCAGCGGAATTTGCCGTTCTACGTTTTATGGCTGGGCTCGGTATTGGCGGTGTTATGCCAAATGTCGTGGCCCTCATGACCGAATATGCACCTAAAAAAATCCGCAGCACTTTAGTCGCGATTATGTTCAGTGGTTATGCGATTGGTGGCATGACATCGGCGCTGCTGGGTGCATGGCTAGTAAAAGATATGGGATGGCAAATCATGTTTTTGATTGCTGGTATTCCACTTTTGCTCCTTCCTTTGATCTGGAAGTTTTTACCTGAATCTTTAGCTTTTCTCGTGAAATCTAACCGTGGCGATCAAGCTCAAAGTATTGTCAGAAAACTTGCCCCACAAGTAGAGCTAACGGTCAATACACAGCTTTCACTTAATGAAAATACCATGACAGAAGCACCTGTTCGCGCACTTTTCCAACAAGGGCGTACATTTAGCACGTTTATGTTCTGGATTGCATTCTTTATGTGTCTGTTAATGGTTTATGCATTAGGAAGCTGGTTACCAAAACTGATGCTACAAGCTGGCTATTCATTAGGTGCCAGTATGTTATTCCTCTTTGCTCTGAATATCGGCGGAATGGTTGGTGCGATTGGTGGTGGTGCGCTTGCAGATAAATTCCATTTAAAACCAGTATTGACCAGTATGTTTGTCATTGGTGCTGCTGCCTTGATTTTACTTGGATTTAATAGCCCACAATTTGTTTTATACACCTTAATCGCGATTGCTGGAGCCGCAACTATTGGTTCGCAAATCTTACTGTATACCTTTGTTGCACAGTTTTACCCAACTGCAGTTCGTTCAACAGGGATGGGATGGGCATCTGGTATTGGACGGATTGGAGCCATTATCGGGCCAGTTTTAACAGGTGCATTACTTACATTTGAGTTACCTCACCAAATGAACTTTATCGCAATTGCCATACCTGGTCTTCTTGCCGCACTTGCTATCTTTTTGGTGAATTTAAAAGCTTCTGTTGCTGCACAGTCAGCTCCTGATTTTTCTCTTCAATCATCTCTTACTGAGTCGTAAAAATCAGTGCGCCTAGGATTGGCGCACCCTTATTGGAAATGGATTATGCGCTTATTACCATGTTTTAAATCAAAATATTTAGCTGCTTCGACCTTATTTTTCATAGGTGGAATATCAAGTTCTGTGCTTTTCGCAGCAGATTCATTGGGACAGCCAAACGAGGATGAATGGAAATTCACGCTTAAAAATGCCTACATCAACCGTGACTATGAAAACCCTGCCATCAAGGATGCGGGTAGCTGGTCGCAGTCGGCTTCTCTGTTCTACACTTCCAAAATGCATGATACACCTTTAGAGATCGCTGATAAACCTTTGACTATTGGGGTCGATGCTTCAGTTCAATATGCGGTACGCTTAAGTAATGACAGACATGTAGCCGATACTGTCTTGCCTTTTGACACACAGACAAAATCTCAAGCCTCTGACTATTTAAAACATGGTGCCACACTGAAACTTGGTTATGATAAAACCTTACTGAAAGTCGGTGAACTCTGGTTAGATTTGCCTGTGACCTCAATCGATTATAGCCGCCAGTTACTCACCTCCTACTGGGGCGAAAACCTGAAGTCACAAATTACGGACCGTTTTAATGTCGAAGTCGGACGGGTCGAAAAAGTTTCCCCACGCAACCAGGAAGGTTTTCACAAATTTGCATTTACCGCCAATGGCGTTACCAAATATTCTGATGGCTTGAATTATATCGATTTGCGCTATCAATTTACGCCAACACTGAAAGGCGAATACTACTTTGGCAACATGGAAAACCTGTTTAACAAACACTATGTGGGCTTGGATCACAGCTGGAAACAACAGAATTTCACCTTAAACAGTAAGTTTAAATATTTTTATGCCAAAAATGATGGCAATAGCTTTGATATTGAAGCTCAAAATATTGGCTTGCTTGAAACGTTAAAAGTGCAAAATCACACCTTTGGTTTGGGCTATCAAGAAATTACAGGCAAATCAGCGTACCCGATTCCAGATGGATTCTTGCCTGAAACCTATTTTATTAACTGGAATACCACAGGGTTCTTTAAGAAAGACGAAAGATCTTACCACTTCATCTACGGTTATGATTTTAAAGACTATGTACCAGGTTTAAATGCCATGGTGAAATATGTGTATGGCAATCACTTTAAAGCTGCAAACGGCAGTAAAAATATGGAAAGCGAATCGGATGTGATTGTGAATTATGCTTTCCAGCAGCCTTATCTGAAGGGCTTGTCTTTACAATATATCCGTATTGATTATGGTATTAAGACGGGTAATGATTTTGGTGAAGACCGTTTCTTTATCAATTATTGTAAGAAGTTCTAATGTAATAACATGAAGATCATTGGATCATACCAATGATCTTCACTGGTTCAATATGGACTTTTATTTATTACATCAGTTCAGTCACTTAGTTGAACAGTAACTTATTTTAATTTTCATTTTTAGCATTAACTTGTGGCAATTGATCTAATGCTGACTCTTTTTCTGGTTGATTTATGGGCCTTGGCGCATCGGTTCGAATATGAGGCTTAAAGGCTTGTTTTTGGCCATTCACTGGTTTTTTCATATGGATAGGCCGATAATTTTTGCTAAAGACCACACCACCAAGACGCCAGCCATCTAAACAGGTCACACTCCCCCAAAACCGCTTTAAGGATTCAACCTGTACACCAATCAGGCCTTTATCGTTGTCGATATCGACCATCTTGTCGCCAGTGACTCCTGTTGGGTGCACAGGCTCGTTATATAAAGCTGTTTTGAAAATAACATCCCAGATTGCAAATACTTGTCCAAAATTACAGTTATGCAGTGTTGGGCGTTCAGGTACAAAGTCCATATGGTGTAAGCGGTGAAACTCTGGGCTAACAAAAATTTTACCGAAGACTGGACCAAAGCCAATACGCACATTGGCATGGGAGAAATTTTGTACCAACTCGCCAAGCAACATTAACCAAACAAATTCCTCGCCAGATACCCCCCAAAATATCCCTACGCCCGCTAAAACAAATGACTGCGCCATTCCATCTAGATAATTGGTGCGATCATTGGTCCAGCAACTCATTTGACGTTGGCTATGGTGGAAGCTATGCATTGCCCACCACCAGGGCACAACGTGTTGAATACGATGCATCCAGTAATAAACTAAATCATACGTCAAATAATAAAGAATAAAAAACAACCAAGTATGTTCTTTTAGCCATGGAAATTGAGATCTCATACTCCAACTGGTGTCATCACCCGCTGTAGGTGAAACACCACTAAAATAATTTACAATTGGCGTCATGATCAAAAAAGCAAACAGCGGAAATAATCCGACTAACATCAGCCAAGTTAAATGAAAATCTATGCGAGCATAACGACGATCTGCCCACTTTTCAGCAGGAATAAAATTTTCCAAGGGGCGAAATAAGCCACCGATGATCAACAACTGTAATCCACCAATCATTAAGGTTGATGCGATATCTGTTGGTGAATCGGTATATTTCGTAATATCTAAAAAATTAAGAATAGGCAAAATTGCATGGTGGCCTAACCAAATAGCGCATTGCTCCCAAAGAGTGGCTATTTCAGATAACATATTTCACTCCGTCTACACCAATAACAACGCCCTACGAGCTAGTCATAGCCTTGCGAATGCTTGTCAGTACAACTACTTTTTTGTCTATAGATAGTTAACCGACATGAAATTAAAATTTCATTAAGAAATTTCACGATGCTCTAAAAACAAAAGCAATAAAATGGTCTTATCGAGGTTTTGACCATTTTGGATGATGATCATCAATCATATACTCATGTATATGCACACCATTGACTTGGTTCTGTAATAAGTGCTCATGATCTGGTGGTAAATCGTCATGGCGGTGTGGTAAAAAAGTCTCATCTTGAGATGACCATAAAGACATCGCTAGAATTAATGCGCCAGTCGCGATAACAGCCATAGGAACAAATGTCTGTAAAGTCCCAAAATGAGTACTTAACCATCCCACTAAAGGGTAGGTAATCAACCAGCAAGCATGTGAAAATGCGAATTGTGCAGCAAATAACGAGGTTCTATTTTCGCTTGCAGCAGACTTACGAATAAGGCGACCTGTCGGTGTCTGTGAAGTAGAGTAACCAACGCCTAAAATAAACCAAAGTACAAGCAAACCATTATATGAAGTGACTAAGTATCCGCTGAATAAACCTAAAACTAGTACTGTTGTTCCAGTTAACATGACCGATCTGTCTGAAAATTTATCGAGCACTTTAGGCAAAATAAATGCTGATAGCATAGAACCCAAGCCAAATAGCCCAAAAGCCCACGTTGTCGCATGCTCAGTTAATTTAAACGTGGATTGAACCAGTACCACTGTATTGACAATAACGACCGCACTCGCAGAAGCAATAGCAAGATTTAAGGCCAACAAAGCCTTTAAGCGAGGCGTATTAAAATAGATTTTGGCGCCTTGCTTGATTCTGCGATAAACCCCTTTAAATTCAGGTTTTTTTGCTTGAGGCAATTTCGCACTCACAACAAAAAGAGCTGAGCCAATAAAACCAATGACAGTCCCTAGAAATAAATCATGATAGCTAATATAAGTTAATAAAAAACCCGCTAGCATAGGACTAATAATATTTTCTAGATCATAAGCTAAACGAGAAAGAGACAATGCATTGGTATATTCTCTTTCTTGAGGCAATACATCTGGAATCATGGCCTGAAACGTCGGTGTGAATGCAGCAGAAGCGGATTGCAAAACAAAAATAAGGATATAAATCTGCCAAATCTGAGTGACGAAGGGCAAGCATAAAGCCGTTAAAGCTCGGATGATATCCAGAGTGACGAGAACTTTTTTGCGTGGTAGCCTCTCCGCAAATGCTGAAGCGACTGGTGCAACACCAATGTAAGCAATCATTTTAATTGCGAGAGCAATACCCAGTACCTGAGCTGCTTGTCCTCGTGCAAGATCATACGCTTGTAAGGCTAACGCGATGGTAATCAGCCCTGTGCCAATCAAAGCAATCACTTGAGCTAAAAATAAATGCCTATACGTTATGTTTTTTAACACTTCTAGCATCTTATGAGTTCCTGATAAAATCACACTGGTGTTCAGACGGCTTAATATATGCTCCTAAAATTGGCCATAGCTTAAATATGAGATGTTACTGAACATTGAAATGATAAAAAGTAAAAAAGCTGGATTAGTTCAATCACAGAAAAGAAAATTGAAATCTATTTTCATGCAGCTTAAAAAATAAAATGGATTTATTAATCTGATCTTTTTAAATTTTTAAATTATATTTTAAAATCAATAACTTAAAATATAAAAATTCTCAAAATTAAAACATTCATTGCATTTTTCAGAGAGTGCTAAGAAACTGAAAAAATGAATTTTTACACATTTATTGTGACTGATATTTTGCTTTAAATATTGGGAAAGTTTTTACTTATTCTGCATTTCCGCCCATTCCGTAGCATTCGTTTTAAGTGCCAGCGCAGTATAACCTTGCTGCTTTAAAATCTGAATCGCATCGGCGGTCATAATACAATAAGGTCCTCGACAATAGACAGTCACAGGAACATTTGCTGGAAGCTCATGCAAACGTTTTTTGAGCTCAGCTAAAGGAATAGATTTAGCAAAAGGAAAATGAGCATGATCAAACTCATTTTCTGGGCGCACATCCAGAATAATCATTTCTCCAGCTTTCGCTTTTTCTAATAATGTATGCTGATCTTCACTATAACTTTCACCTTCTAGCTGACTGAGATGCTGTAAAGCATCCTGCAATTCAAACAGGCGGTCTTGGGCAAAATCTCGCATGAGATTCAAAAAACGTGGAACTTCTGCACTGGCAAGGCGATAAATGACCTGCTTACCACGACGCTCTGAGTTGACCAAACGGGCTACACGTAATTCTTTGAGATGTGCACTCGCCAGTTTTACGCTGATATTTGCTTCATGCGCCAACATTTCAACGGGCTTGCTGACCTGCAATAGTAAATCGAGTAATTCCAATCGTTTTGGGTTTCCAAGAACTTTAGCAATGCGAGCTAACTGTACGTAAAGTTCCAATTTAATTTCGCGCGCATTTGTCATTGTTGCATCCTCTTACCCAATTTTTGAATCACTTTCATTTTGGCATAGTTAAATCACCAAAACCAACATTCCAATTATCTTTAGAATGTTTTATATTAAATCAACAACCCCACTAAAAATGAATTGAATGGTCATCTGATTATGAAATTTAATTTACTGGTGTGCAATTTTCACAACGCGCGGATAGGTCTATATCAGGAGCATGCCGCATGCAGAAATTCAATGTATCTGAGTCAACGTATAGGTATGGTATTCGTGAAAACTTAGCTCAAGTTGCCTATCAGCTATTACAAGTGTTTTTGGTTGGTTTAACCATTGGCATGTTTCGTACCGTTGTGCCTGCTTTAGCTGAAGATGAATTTGGTGTATCCAAAGGTTCTTTTATGCTACTGACGGCTTTTGTCGTGGCATTCGGTTTTGTCAAAGGCACACTCAATTTTGTTGCTGGGCGTTGGTCTGAACGAGTTGGGCGCAAAAAAGTCTTGATTTTTGGCTGGCTGATTGCCGTCCCGATTCCATTTCTGATTTTTTTTGCATCTTCATGGAACTGGATCGTTGCAGCAACGATTCTGCTCGGCGTCAATCAGGGTTTATGCTGGTCGATGACACAAACCTCAAAAATGGATATGACCCGCGCAGATGAGCGCGGTTTAACCATGGGGCTAAATGAATTTTCAGGGTATATCGGCGTTGCTTTGGCGGGTATTTTGACCAGTTATATGGCACTCATATGGGGAGCGCGGCTGGGGTTACTGATCTTTGGTTCAGTCGTGATCTCGCTGGCACTCATACTGGCATTTTTCCTTGTCAAAGAAACTCAAGAATGGGCTAGAACCGAAGCTCAACAAAGCTTGAAACAACCGAAACACCAGCAATCATCCAAATCACTTGGCAATTTTCCAACGCATCCAACTACAGCACAAATGTTCCATTTGATGAGCTGGAAGGATCGGCGTATGGCGGCTTTTTGTCAGGCAGGTATGGTGGAAAAATTTGTCGATGCTTTGGTCTGGGTATTTTACCCAGTATTTCTGCATGAACGTGGACTGAGTTTAAATGCCATTGGTTGGATAGTCGGGATATATGGTTTTGTCTGGGGAAGTACCCAATTGCTTACTGGCAAGCTGTCCGATCATATTGGTCGGATGAAACCCATCGTCTGGGGAATGTGGATTTGTGGGCTAGGTGTTGGGCTTATGCTGATTCGAGATGGAATGATTTGGTGGTCTGTTAGTGCCGCAATCACTGGATTTGGTATGGCTTTATTGTATCCCAATCTCGGGGCTGCTGTTGCCGATCTATCACACCCAAACTGGAGAGGTTCAGCGATTGGCATTTACCGCTTTTGGCGTGATCTTGGCTATGGCGTAGGTGCATTAAGTTTTGGTGTAGTTGCACACTTCGCTGGTGCTGTTACAGCAGGTTTCTGGTTTGTCAGTATTGCTATGCTGTTCTCTGGAACGCTAGTCATGCTATGGGGTGAGGAAACTCATCCAAATATTCATTAAATCATAGACAACATACTTTCAGATGTTTAAGTCAATGTTTATTAAAAATAAATGAGAGGTAAGATACACTTTTTGGGGAGCTATTTCAGCATGATAATGTTATGAATGTTATGAATGTTATGAATGTTATGAATGTTATGA
>NZ_KB851217.1:41491-133318 GCF_000368265.1 Acinetobacter brisouisimilis
AATGTTATGAATGTTATGAATGTTATGAATGTTATGAATGTTATGAGGTGGAAAATACCATCCAGCGGCTCGCAACTAAGACATTAATTTTATTTAAAATATAAACTGATTTGAAGGGTAAGAGTATTTTTTACTTTAATCATCTGCGCATCTAAAAAAGTGCATAAGCCCGTGAACAAAATGTACAGGCTTAAGCTCATCTGATCATGCGTGCTTATACTGACGACTACAGTAGGCGCGACTGATCTCTGTTGAACGTAACTGCAAGTGTTTTGTTTTACGCCCTGTGACTCGCTTACGCCAAAGTTTAAAGCTGCTTGATTTTAAATTCTGGCGCATCAGTTCAATCACCGCAGACTCATTTAAGCCATACTCACGTTGAATTGCTTCAAAAGGTGTTCGATCTTCCCATGCCATTTCAATCACACGAGATAGATCAGCATAGATCATTTTTACACTACTGAACATCGGATTATTCCCATATATTCAAGAAAATTTGTTGAGTTTGATTTGCTTTACAAATGCCTATAGATAACCTAAGTCTTTATTTGATGCAATTGAATTTGAAAAAATCAGTTTTTCATCTCAAAAATCTGCGTCAGGTTCTGTTTATTTTTTGGGTTTTTGTGCGATAGGCAAGTGCCAGCCATGACGAATCGCCATTAAACGCAGCCCAAAACAAAGCAATGCACCAGCAGTGGTAGCAGCCGCAGACGGAATATGGAGAAATGGGCTGATGACAACAATACTTGAACCCGCCAGAGCTGCGGTTGCATAGACATCAGCACGCATCACTGTAGGTACTTCCGCTAAAAGAATGTCACGCACCATTCCGCCACCAATACCTGTCAGCATACCCAACAATGTTGCCATGATAGGGTTTAAACCAAAAGTCAGTGCTTTTTGTGTGCCAGCAACAGCAAAGAGCCCCAACCCTGCCGCATCAAATATCAGCATAGGGCTGCTTAATTTGTCGATGATCGAAGACCTGTAAAATGTGATGATGCCTGCGAGCAGGGAGGCTGCCAAATACCGCCAATCATTAATGGCATTTGGTGGAACAGACCCGATGAGCACATCACGGGTAATTCCCCCGAAATTCCCTGCTACAAAGGAAAGTACAAGAACTCCAAAAAGATCAAGCTGTCGCTTTACCCCTGCGATTGCTCCACTAATCGCGAAGACAAATGTCCCAACCAGATCAAGCACTAACAGCAGCGTTTGCATGTTAAGTCTCCAAGCTCTTTATGTTGTTAGCCAGGCAAGGGCTGCCACGACTAAAGTTTCGACACCCGTTTCCAAAGTAGGATGCAACACGGGAGCAAATAACGGACTATGGTTGACTGGCATGTGGTTTAATGTTCCTTCGGCTTTTGCCTTGGCGTAAGCTGCTGGATCTGTACCTCCAACAAACCAAAATACCGATGGAACCTGCCAAACTGTAGCAAAGCAGCCAAAATCCTCACTCGCAGGTGATGGCCCAGTATGGTGAACGCGTGCTGGTGAAAAATAGGCGCGGAATGCTTCGGCAACGCAATTACTTGCATCAACATCATTCACATTGAGAGGATATTGATCTAGTGGGGTAATTTCTGGTTTGCGTGGAGCTCCCGAAGCTTCTGCCTCTGCGTTTACGATTCTCTCAATGGCAGCTAAAACACGTGTGCGAACTCCCGCGTCAAAAGTCCGAACATTCAGTTTGATGATTGCCTCGTCAGGAATCACATTTTCTTTTGTCCCTGCCTGCAATACACCGACGGTGATCACGGCTGCTTCGGTTGCTGCCACCTCACGCGCCACAATGGTTTGTAGTCGAAGAACAGTAGATGCAGCCATAACAACTGGATCAATGGCAGCTTGTGGCATAGAGCCATGAGCACCCCGACCGAAAAGTCTGATCTGCAAGCTATCTGCGGCTGAAGTGATGGGGCCTGCACTACCTGCAATTTCTCCAGCTGCTCCCAGCATGACATGCTGACCAAGTACCACCGCAGGTTTCGGAAAACGTTCTAGCAGGCGATCTTCTATCATCGCTCTCGCTCCTTCGGCAGTTTCTTCACCAGGCTGAAACACGATCATCAAGGTACCTTTCCAGACATCACGAGTTTGGGCAAATAAAACAGCAGCACCGACGAGCCACGTGACATGCATGTCATGACCGCACATATGCCCAACAGGTACAGGCTTTCCTTGGTTATCCATCTGGGTGATTGTACTGGCGTACGGAAGTTTGGTGGCTTCTTCTATCGGAAGGGCATCCATGTCGGCGCGTAACATGATTGTTGGACCATCGCCATTATGCAAAAGACCGACAATGCCTGTTTTTCCAACACCGGTTGTCACCTCGTAACCTGCCTTGCGCAGCCAGTCTGCGGCAAGCCCAGCAGTTCGGGTTTCTTGCATCGACAATTCAGGATGAGCGTGTACGTCTTTGTACAAGGTTTCCAGTTCAGGTATGAGCTGATCCAGATTTTTTAAGATAGCTGTTATTGCTGTACGATTCATAAAATCATCCTTAAACAATGAGTGGGTAACAACAAGATTTAAATCTTCAGATCAAGCCCTGCGCCATGTAGATAAATCATCATATTCTTTTAGCTTCAGACATAATCTGGATTGTTTTACTCCAATGAAGTCCATTACTTTTAATTTTTACTGCACGTGGTCGGTCTTGTTCTCGCCAATTTGGACACTGAAATGAGTCCAAATCTGGTTTTCTTCATCCATCTGAAAAAAACCGCTATAGGCAATATAGCTTTGAGCTTCTGTTTATATTCTGCACCACTATGACGGAATAACCACTAAAATTTTAGACACACATCACGATCTTTTGATAGACCTTTTCATCATCTCATCGATAACACTGATCACTAGAACTATGTTTGTATTCCAAATTTTAGAATATCCCAATCTACTCAAAAATATCAGGTTTGGCTTAGCTGTTGAGCTATATTTTGTCTTGATCTTTTCTCATTTTAATCACTGAAAAAAATTTCAGCCACAGCATGATCATGACATAAGCCGTATACTGTGCAGACGACAACCCTGCTGCATCCAGATTGTGATTTTAAAAATGTTGGCCACCCATGACGCGTGTAGTCATACTTAAACGACCTTCAACCTCAGCTACCCGAACCTTTCTCCATAACTTGCTTTACTGCTTCAATTTTGAATTCTTCAAGGGATAACTTACGGTCATAAGCACCTGCTAATTAGCCATTTCATCTCATTCAAAGCTGGTTGGAAAATCGGTGGTGGCTCATTTTTCTGAATGATTTATAACACCTGATCAAAAATCACACTATTGATCATGCTATTTTTCTCGGCCTGAATAATAGTATGAATAAAATCAAAAAGATTTACTTCACATAAATTTCATTTTGCTATATCTAGAATGAATCCTACAAAGAAATACTTAAAATCCGGAAGAAACGATGCTTAAATTTTTTCTACGCTGGATAGATAGCTGGTCAGGTGATGTACAAACACAATCAGTGCATCCAAACAGCGCTTATAAAATTCAGTGGCTACGCATTTTGCCTTTCATTCTGCTGCATATTGCGTGTCTAGCAGTACTTTGGGTCGGTGTGTCTAAGTTTGCAGTATGCTTTATGCTGTTTTTTTATGTCATTAGAATGTTTGCTATTACCGCATTTTTTCATCGTTACTTGTCACATAAAACTTTTCAAACGTCCAGATTCGTTCAGTTTATTTTTATCTTAATTGGGACAATGAGTGCTCAGCGTGGTCCTTTATGGTGGGCTGCGCATCATCGCTATCATCACCGTTTTACCGATACAGAAAACGACCCGCATTCGTCCACATATGGGTTTTGGTATAGCCATATAGGGTGGTTTCTGAATGATCAGAATTTTAAAATTCGCAAAGAAGTCATTAAAGATTGGCTCAAATATCCAGAATTGATCTGGTTAGATCGCTTCAGCCTTCCTATCGTATTACTCACGGCTGCTGCCATTTATGCATTGGGCGAGTGGTTGGCGTTCGCGTATCCAGATTTTCAAACAACAGGCCCGCAATTGCTGGTGTGGGGTTTTGTGATTTCAACGGTATGTTTGATTCATGCCACATTATGTATTAATTCTCTGGCACATTTATATGGTTCACAGGATTTTGATACTCAGGATCAGAGTCGAAATAACCTATTGCTTTCTATTATTACTTTGGGAGAAGGCTGGCATAACAATCATCATTTTTATGCAGGGAGTACCCGTCAGGGTTTTTACTGGTGGCAGATTGATGTGACTTATTATGTGTTAAAAATCCTGTCTTGGTTCGGTTTAGTCTGGGGTTTAAAACCTGTTCCAAAACGCATTTATGTCGCCAGCCGCCGCAATTTGTCAGAAATCAATATCAGTTCAAAAAAATTAAAAAACGGGGATTTTTCATGAAAATTGCAATCATAGGTTCGGGTATTTCTGGGCTTTATGCTGCATGGAAACTGTCAGCTCAACATGAAGTCACCGTCTTTGAAAAAAATGCTTATTTTGGTGGGCATACTGACACCCACCATTTTCAAATTAAGGGGCAGGCGATTACTGTTGACAGTGGGTTTATTGTATTCAATGACTACAATTATCCATTATTTAGTGAGATGTTGGCCCAGCTTGGTGTTGATGCTCAGTCCAGTGACATGAGTTTTTCAGTCAATAATCGTGTGACGGGATTACAATACAATCCTTCCAAAAAATGGTCTTTACTGACTCGTCCTCAAAACTTTTTCAACAAAAAATTTCGTCGTATGTTGGCAGATTTATTACGCTTTTATCAAGATAATAAAGAACGATCTGTGATCAATCATGATCCTGAAATGACAATAGAAGCCTATTTAAACCAACATGGTTATTCAGAGGAATTCCGTCTAGAACATTTGTATCCGATGTGTGGTGCGTTGTGGTCAGCACCTGTCGATCAGGTCGGTAATATTCCGTATAAGTTTGTGGTGAGCTTTTTCCAGCATCATCGGATGCTACAGTTAAAAGAGCGCCCGCAATGGCAGACTGTTAAGAATGGCTCAAATCGTTACATTCGTGCAATTCAGCAGCAATGTCCTGCAATCCAATGGAAAAATCTAGAGATTAAAAACGTGAGTCGGCATACAGACCATGTACTGCTAGAAACGGATACAGGCGTTCAAGTTTTTGACTGGGTGATTTTTGCCAGTCACGCAGATGACAGTCTAAAATTATTAAAAGATCCAACTGATTTAGAAAAAGAAATTTTACAAAACTTTAAATATCAAGATAACCATATGGTAGTTCATCATGATACATCGATTATGCCGAAGCAACGTTCACAGTGGGCAAGTTGGCATGTGCATGTCACACCAGCGAATCGATCGTCCAATGATTTGTCAGCAATTCATTATGGTTTTACCTACTGGATGAATAATTTGCAGAATCTCAAATGCAAAGAGCAAATCTTCGCAACATTAAATCCAAATATGGATATTGATCCAGCAAAGATATTGGTGCAACGGTATTACCGCCATCCTGTTTTTGATCAAAAAGCGATTCAGGCTCAATCTCGCTGGCATGAACTGCAAGGGCTAAATCGCAGCTCTTATTGTGGTGCTTACTGGGGATGGGGGTTTCATGAAGATGGCGCTCGAAGTGCTGCACGTGTAGTCGATTATTTAGAAAAATTATTGTGATTTTGCATGGAGCGATCAAATATTGAATACTTCGCTTGCAATCGCAGAGGCAACCATACGTCATAGGCGCTATGTACCCAAACAGCATGCTTTTGAGTCTAAATTAAGCTATTTGTGGTTTGATCCAGATCAACTTGAAACGATAACTGCAAATTCATGGCTGTGGTCTTCACATCGCTGGAACATACTCAATTTGTATGCTGCAGATTTTTTAACTGCCTACCACGGCACACTGAGAGAAAAAGTACAAAAAGCCGTATTGCAATATGCAGATGTCATGTTATCTGCAACTTCACAAATACGCATACTGGCTTTGCCGCGCTGTCTGGGCTTTCGGTTTAATTCAGTGGTGTTTTATTTCATTTTTGATCAAGAACAAAAGCAGCCACGCTTTATTTTGAGTGAAATCACCAATACCCCGTGGAATGAACGCAAGGTTTACCTACACGACTGCCGAAATCAGCTCACGTCACATGGTGATTTCCAAGGTTTTGAGTTTAATTTCGAAAAATCATTCCATGTTTCACCGTTTATGCCGATGGAGATTGATTATCGTTGGCGATTTAATTTTTCTGCGACGTTAAATGTCATTCATATGCAGTTGTTTGAAACAGGCAAACAGATCTTTGATGCCACAATGCGCTTTCGTTTAAATCCAATCACATTTCCTTCACAACAACATCATTATGCTCTGAGACATAGCCTTGAGCCTTTTAAAATGATGGCTTCAATCTATATACAAGCCTTTCAGTTGTGGTGGAAAAAAGTTCCATTTTACCGTCACCCAAAGAAAAATAAGGATTAATACCTCATGATGAAAGCATTTCTTTATGGTGAGCAAGATTCGCTACCTTTTTTGTTGAGAAGCCTACTTAAGTTGCGGCATGGACAGATCAGTTTTCGTGGCGTTTGGAATGGCACATTAGGAGAGGCTTCGGATTTGCATGCCATTGTAGAGGTGCATAATCCTGAACTCATCGAATTAATCTTTAAACATGGTGTTTTAGGTGCTGCCGAAGGATATATTCGCGGAGACTGGAAAAGTGATGATCTGGTTGAACTGATTCAAATCTTGGCACGAAATCGCGAGATTCTAGACAAACTCAACCAAAATGCGCTTGCTCAAGTGAGTCAGTTTGTACTGAAAAACTGGTATAAAACTCGTAAAAACAGCATCAGTGGTAGTCGCAAAAACATTGCTGAACACTATGATTTAAGTAATGATTTCTTCAAACTGTTCTTGGATGATTCACTGATGTATTCCAGTGCTGTATTTGAGCATGACAACATGTCATTAGATGCCGCTTCGGAATTAAAGAAAGAATTGATTTGTCAGAAATTACAATTAAAACCTTTAGATCATTTGGTGGAAATCGGGAGTGGATGGGGCGGTTTTGCTATATATGCAGCGCAACAATATGGTTGTAAAGTCACAACCATTACGATCTCCGAAGCGCAATATCAAGAAGCGATCGCTCGTGTCCATGCGGCTGGGTTAAGTCATCGCATCGATGTACAACTGAAAGACTATCGTTTATTGGAAGGTAAGTACGATAAATTGGTTTCGATTGAAATGATTGAAGCAGTAGGCGAGCAGTATCTTCCAACCTATTTTAAAAAATGTCGTGAGTTACTCAAACCGAAAGGTTTAGCACTTATTCAGGCCATTACAATTGAAGATGCGCGTTATCAAAAAGCGCTCAAAACCGTTGATTTTATTAAACGGTATATTTTCCCAGGTAGTTTTATTCCTTGCATCAGTGTGCTGACCCAGACAGCTTCAGAACAAAAGCTGCGTTTGAAACAGTTAGATGATATTGGCTTGAGTTATGCTCAAACTATTCATCATTGGCGTGAACGTTTTCTTGCTGTAAAAGATCAGGTTTTAAATCTCGGATTTGATGAAAACTTTATTCGAATGTGGGACTTTTACTTATGCTATTGCGAGGGAGGCTTTAAAGAAGGCGTGATTAGCGATGTGCATATGCTGTTTGAAGCCAGCAGCTACTAATTTGCCTGATCAAAACAGGAGAAGATGATGTTAGTTGAACTCATGATCTTGAACCTTGTGATTATGCTGTGCTGTTGGCTCTGGGCAACATTCAACCGCCGCGTTGGCATAGTAGATGTTGCCTGGAGTGCTTGCCTTGCTTTAAATATTTTACTGACTGCTTCTTTGACAGATGTTGCTCCATTGCCGATACGTATGTTTATTGGCATCTGTAGTGGTATCTGGTTTCTCCGACTGAGTGCTCATCTACTCCGTCGCTATATTGCCGAACGCAAGGAAGATACACGCTATGCCAATATGCGTCAGGCAATGGGAAAGTTTCAGCATATTGGTTTTCTGCTGTTTTTTATATTTCAGGCAGGACTAGTCATCTTATTTTTCTTGCCAATGTGGGCATTACTGACGACGGCTGAACAAGATTGGCGGACTGATTATCCTATCATTTTAGCGATCGCAGTCGTTATTTTGGTGGTTGCTTTTATAGGAGAAACAGTTGCTGATCAGCAATTATATGCCTTTAAACGACAGCTAGAACATCACGGTTTAACCATGGATCAGGGGCTTTGGCGCTATTCCCGTCACCCCAATTATTTCTTTGAGTGGATACATTGGTTTGTTTATCCCATATTAGGACTGGCAGCAGGACTCTACGTGTTGTGGATTTATCCATTTCTGATGTGGTTGTTTTTGTATTACATCACGGGCATTCCGTTTAGCGAACAACAGGCAGTTAAAAATCGGGGGCAGAATTATCTCGATTATCAGCAGCGAACATCAATGTTCATTCCGTGGAAACCCAAAAAATAGGTACACACATGGATTATATTATTCAGAAATCTTTAAAACTCGTTGAAAGTGGTTTAATTCCTGACCCAGCAATTCGAGCTGTAATTCGTGCATTAAGTAAAAAACGCCTGATTCAGGAAGGGCGTTATGATCCTGAACAGGCTGCACAGCGTTATATGGACGTACTTAATCTGTTAAAACAAAGCAAAATTGCGATAGAGACAGATAAAGCCAATGAACAACACTATGAACTCCCAACCCAGTTCTTTCAGGCAGTTTTAGGCAAGCGGTTAAAATATAGCGCATGTTATTTTCCGCATGAAACTACGACACTAGATCAAGCAGAAAATTATTCATTACAGCTCTATAGCGAACGAGCACAGTTAAAAGATGGTCAAAAAATTTTAGAGCTTGGTTGTGGTTGGGGTTCATTTACTTTGTGGATGGCTGAACGTTATCCGAATGCGCATATTACTGCGGTTTCTAATTCTAAAACACAGCGCAAACATATATTGGAGCAAGCTAAGATTCAAGGGCTAACCAATATTGAAGTGTTGACGTGTGATGTAAATGTATTGGAACTGACATCTAATTATTTCGATCGTGTAGTATCCGTAGAGATGTTTGAACATGTTCGAAATTACCAACGCTTATTTGAAAAAATTAGCGGATGGCTCAAAGCAGATGGGTTATTGTGGTGTCATATTTTTTGCCATCGTTTTCTACATTATCCATTTGAAATAAAGTCAGAATATGACTGGATGTCTAGATATTTTTTCACAGGTGGCTTAATGCCTTCAGTGTCCACTTTTTTACACTTCCAAGAGCATCTGGAACTGAGTCAGCATTGGCAGTGGTCAGGTCAACACTATGAAAAAACAGCAAATGCATGGCTCAGTAATATGGATGCGCAGGAGACCGAACTCAGACCAATATTTGATCAGGTTTATGGAAAAGATGCGGATGCATGGTGGCAGTGCTGGAGAATTTTTTTCATGGCCTGTGCGGAACTATTTGGTTTCGAACAAGGTCAAGAATGGGTGATTGGCCATTTTTTATTTCAAAATAAAAACAGCTAATCGTCTGGCTCTCATTTAGGAAACTTATATGCTGAAATCCCAAGCACACAACCATCAAAAGCATGCCCTTACAGAAATATTCAATCGTTATTACTGGTTGCAAATTGGCCTGATTGCTTTATCGATTGTTGTCGGGATTGCTTGCAGTGCTTGGGTCATCAAAGGTTCGCTATTAAAAACTGCATTAGAGCAAGAAATGGAGCATTACTGGGTGCGTATAGATCGCAACCCGAATGCAGATTTGCCAGACACAAAGAATCTATATGGTTATCGATGGAATACGCGTATTCCTCCTCAGCGCTTTCAGAATATATCACTAGACATGGGTGTGCACCGCATCTGGGTAGATGGTAAAGAGCGAATGACCGTTTATGGTGAGCGAAATGGACAGCACGTATTACTGGTATTTGGTGAAAGCAATGTAAATAAATTGGTGTGGTTATTTGGCCTAGCGCCTCTTATGTTTAGCCTATTTGTTCTATATAGCTTTTTATGGTGGTCAAACCGACGGGCTAGGCGCTATTTTTCACCCATTACCCGACTGGCAAATGCATTAGAGCATATTGATTGGGAACATCAAAATACTCAGGCATCTCCATTTGAAGATATTTATACCAATGGCAATATGGACGCGGAATATCTTAAGCAGGCTTTAGAAAAATATCACTATATTTTAAGTACATTTATTCAGCGCGAACGGGAATTTACAGGTGATGTGAGTCATGAATTACGCACACCGCTGACAATTCTGAAAGGAAATGTACAGTTATGTCAGGCACGTTATGGTGACGATAAAGCATTTAAGCGTTTGAGTAATACGATTGATGATATGCAACTTTTGGTAGATACCTTGTTGGCGATTGCACGTAATACCACTCAGAATTTATCCTCGGAGCAAATTTTATTATCTGAAATTATTGAGGACTTGGTCGAGTCATTGCAGACAGTGAGTCAAAGCAAAGGCATGTTGATCCATGTGCAATGTGAAAAATTAGAGCAACCTCGGAATTTATACCCATCCATGACCAAGATGGTACTCAGTAATATTCTAAGAAATGCGCTGAATTATTCGCAAGGTTCAGAAATCCATATTATTCAGCAAAAACATAATTTAGTCATTGCAGACAATGGAATTGGAATTAGTCTTCCAAATGATGCCAAGGCGCAAGAATTAAATAGCTCACAAATTACATTTGAGGTTAAAGGTCACGGGATTGGTTTGCAGCTGGTCGAAAAACTCTGTAAACAGCTGGGCTGGAGAGTCGAACTGTTTGATCGAGAGTATTATCTATCTGCACATCCTGATCTCAATTTAGTACCAAGTACGGGGCTCATTGTGGTGGTGTATTTTCATTAATATTCACTAGGTTCGAGTGAGATTTTAATCCCCACGCCTGAAACAGTATGAAGTAACTTTTGAGGGAAGGGTTTGTCGATCATTTTACGTAAGCTATAAATGTGGCTACGTAAAGCATCGCTTTCAGGTTCCTCATCCCCCCATAGCTCGATCATGATTTCTTGCTTGGTAATGACCTTAGGAGAGTTACGCATCAAAATTTTGAGTAATTTAAATTGAATCGGGGGAAGTTCAATGATCTGCCCAGCTCGAGATACCGTCTGTTTAGCACTATCCAAAATCAGATCATGAATTTGTAGTTTGTTGTTTGACACCTCACCTAAAGACCGTTTAATTAAAGCGCGTATGCGTACAACAAGCTCATTAAAATCAAAAGGTTTTACCAAGTAGTCATCAGTCCCTGCCGCAAAACCCTTCAGTTTATCATCAAGCGTATCGCGCGCTGTGAGCATAAGCACAGGGATATCCAGACTTTGTTGATTGCGGATCCAGTGACACAAATCATAGCCAGAACCATCGGGTAAATTGATATCTAATAATAATAAGTGGTAAGGCTGAGATTTAAGAAAAGTCTTTGCTGCATCAAGATTGCGAGCATGATCGATAATGTAGCCATGCGCTTCAAGAAATTCGCAAACCGTTGCTGCTAAATCAAAATGATCTTCAACCATCAGAATAAAGTGATTATTCATATGTTAACCATGAATCCTATTAATTTAATAGTTGTTGTCTTAATTTAGCATTAAAAGGTGCATGCCCAAACCATATTTTAAAATATTGATTTATTTGAGGATCACTAATTTGTCCCAAGACTTTATTATTGAGGGACAATGTCATTTTTTTGCTGCTATGCTGGTAATTTAAACGATATAAATCTCCTTTTTTGACGGGTTGATACCATTCAGTAATTTTATTTAATGTGATTAGTGAAGTATTGTCTGTAACGTTCTTTTTTAAAAAATACGTCGCAGCCTGCTTAAAAGCCCATCCTGGTATGTCGCGTTCATAAGAAAAATCAAGTTGAATGCTTTGATTGTCCCAAGCTTTCTGACAGCTCTCTGCAAAATAGTTCACATGCCCAACATTATTTTTACTGACCATGATAGGGGCTGAACTACATTGTTTTAATGTTGCAGCATTCGATGATACGCAGCATTGCAATATCATTCCCGTGAGTATTAGCGTGTATTTTTGAAAGGCAAAATCCATCCGTAAATTCCTCCAACTACAGGCATTGATCTGTAAAGACCATTTGCTGGATCCCAAAAATCTTGCTGAAATATGATTTGATTCGCTTGATTGATTTTGATTTCACTTATGCCATATGACTTCATGGCTCTTTTACTACCAAAAATTTTAAAGTCATACGCCATTTTCCAATGAATATATGCAGAATCCTCGTGATGTGTAGCACTAATCAGTTTGACACTGACATTGCTGACCTGACTATTCATGCCTTCAAAATGCTTGATTAAGTCTTTCTTGTTCGCAAACTGAGATAAAGTATCATTAATAAACAATTGATCCGCATAGAGACTACTTGCGCGATCAACAAAAACGGGTGTACCCAAAGTATTGAATGCGGCTACAAAATGTGAACCTATACTGTAGGCCTGTTCGTCATTTAAGGTAATACCTTTTATATTTTGATCTGCATTAGCATAGTCATTGGTATAACTTGGAACAGTTTTACACGCAGTCAAACTTAAAACTGCGATAGTCGTTGCCATGAGGGTTTTTAGTCTTTTCATCACACTATTCCTTCGTTTTTATTTAATGTAAGAAAAACGATGTGAAACTAATGTGAATAGCTATTTTGTCTGGTCTGATGCCATGAGACCCAATAAATCAAAAAATTTCACAGAGATGATAATGATTGTGTAAATTTTACTTATCGAGAAACTTTCCCGATACGGCACCCAGCCTAGAGATATTTAGTTCGCTTTTTATTTAAAAAAAACCGTTTTAAACGTGAAAATATATTATCAATCAGCTCAAGAACATTTTATATTCAAAAGAGTATAACGCAATACAACTCACCTGAACGGGGGGTACTTTGCAGATATATATGCCCATTTTAATCTAATCTGGAGAAGCTCATTGCACACTGTCAGCTATAAGTATGTCGTGATTATTGCAGTGTTGATTATTGCTGCAAGTTTTGCTGCATTACGCTGGTAGCAGGGGCCGCTATTACCAAGCTACAGTGTTGTCTCGATGCCCATCGTACAAACAGTCGTAGCAACTGGACGAGTGATGACAGTATCGCGTGCTCAGGTTGGGAGTGAAATTACGGGCGTCATTCTCAAACGCTTTGTACAGGAAGGTGACCGAGTTTCACGTGGAGATTTGCTGTTGGTCCTAAAATCCGATGAGATTGTTGCTCAGGTGAAACAGGCAGAGACCGCACTTACCGAACTGGCGACCAGCAGACGCCCACAGGCTGCAGTTGATTTGGCCAATGCTAAAGTCCAGCTAGATCAAGCGATCCGTGAAGCAAACCGCAGGCGCAACCTGAGCGAATCTGGAAGCCTATCGACTGAAGCAAAGGAACAAGCGGATAAAGCTGAACGGGTGGCTCGTAATAACTTTGAGTCAGCACGCTTGGCAGCAACGGCATTAGCCCCAGGCAATGTTGAGGAGAAACTGCTCCGTGAACGTCTGGCTGCGCTGCAGGCACAACTGGCTAGAACCCAAGTCCGCGCTGAAGTGGCAGGTACAGTACTGACACGTAATGTGGAACCAGGTGATCTGGTACAGCATGGCCGTACCCTCCTCACCATCGCACTGGATGGCAGCACAGAAATACGTGTACCATTCGATGAGCGCAATTTACCACAGCTTGCATTACAGCAGCATGCTATCGTCATTGCTGACGCTTACCCAGATAAACCATTTCCTGCCCGTATTAATTTTATTGCGCCGAGCATTGATCCGCAGCGCGGTACGGTAGAAGTTCGCTTGGCGGTTGACCCTGTGCCTGAATTTTTGCGTCAGGATATGACTGTTTCTGTGAATATTGAAACAGCAAAACGTGACCGAGCACTGGCGATCCCAAATGATGCCTTAACCAATGTACAAGGTAATCAGGCAACCGTACTCTTGGTACGTAACGGAAAAATACAGCATCAGCCGATCACTTTGGGTTTACGTGGTCTAGCCATATCAGAAGTCCTTGCGGGTTTAAAGGCAGGGGATCATATTTTGGCTAACCCTGTTTCTTCACTGACTGATGGTACGCGCGTACGCCTGAAACTAGAAAAAATTCCTTTTGCTCACGCCTATGCTGCTGACAGCAAAAATGAATTACCGGTGAAATTCAATTGAACAGCTTTCTTGGACGACTCTGGATAGAGTGGACGATCGCAGTCAGTTTTTTGCGTGAAGGACGTGCACAGTCTTTCATGATCACAGTCGGTGTCGCGGTGGGTGTCGCAGTAATCGTTTTTGTTTCATCTTTAGTACAAGGTCTGCAGTCGAATATTATCCAGCGCACTTTAGGCACTCAAGCGCATATCCGTGTGCTATCACCAGATCAGGTGAACCAAATTCTCCCCCCAAAAGCTGGCACTTTACAATTATTGCGGGAAGATAAGCGTGCACAACGCCTGCGTTCAATCAACAACTGGCAGGAAGTGATGGTAACCCTAGATCAATTGCCTAGACTGACAGCGGTATCACCTACAGTATCAGGTCCTGCATTTGCCCAACGTGGTGATGCGCTCGAATCTGTAGCGCTCGTCGGAATTGATGTAGCGCGTTATCAAAAAATTATTCCCCTCAAAAACTATCTGATCAGTGGTCAGCTACGAGTGGGGGCGGACAATGTACTGATCGGTAGCCAGTTAGCCGATGACTTGGGGGTACAGGTAGGGAGCAAGCTGCGACTGGATACAGGTCAACAAAATAGTACAGTGGTGAATGTTGCTGGAATCTTTGAGCTAGGGGTGCGTGAACTGGATGCGCGTTATGTTTATCTCGACTTAAAACAGGCGCAATCATTACTTAACCTTCCTGGGGGAATCACTGTCATCGATCTGACTGTTACAGATATTTTCAAAGCTGATGAGATTGCTGCACAAATTGGGCGCTTAACTTCACTGAAGGCTGACAGCTGGATTAAAACTAATTCACAATTAATGAATGCGATTTCAGCCCAGAGCCTGTCAACCAATATGATTATTATCTTTGTGGCTATTTCCGTAGCTTTTGGAATCGCCAGTGTCTTGTCAGTCAGTGTGGTACAACGAACTCGGGAAATTGGTATTTTGCGTGCGACAGGTGCAACCCAACAGCAAATCTTACGTATTTTCCTTTTTCAGGGAGCCATGTTTGGTTTAATGGGTTCAGTCATGGGTAGTGCGGTGAGTTATGCACTGGTGTGGACCTTTAATCACTTTGGCCCAGGTTTATTTTATATTCCCGTGCCAATCAAACTGGTAATGCTCGCATTACTGTTGGCAACGCTCACCGGCATCCTCGCAGCAGCTGTACCAGCACGCCGAGCAGCAGCTCTCGATCCCGTGGAGGCGATTCGCCATGTCTAACCCAGCTCATGAAGTCCTACGCCTAGAAGCACTACGCAAGTCTTACAATATTGGCCAGCTCAATGAGGTTGAGGTTCTACATGGGATTGACCTGTGTATAGACCGCAACGACTTTGCAGCACTGATTGGACCTTCAGGTTCTGGAAAAAGCACTTTATTGAATATTCTGGGCCTGCTCAATCAGCCGAGCAGTGGTGAACTTTATCTGCTGGGCCAGCCTACAAGTAACATGGATGATGCAGGGTGTACTGCATTACGCGGTAACAGCATCGGTTTTGTCTTTCAGTTTCATCATTTGATTCAGGCATTTACTACCTTAAATAATGTGCTGATGCCATGGATGCTGACACGGGGAAAACCCGATAAATTTGCACTAGAAAAAGCACATGAATTATTGGCTGCGGTAGGTCTGGAAAAGTTTGCCGACAGAAAACCAAATGAACTCTCAGGTGGTCAGCAACAGCGGGTGGCGATTGCCAGAGCACTGATCACTGATCCAGCATTATTATTGGCCGATGAGCCTACAGGTAATCTTGATACTCAAACAGCTGCTGAGGTTTTCGAGTTGTTCCGTAAAGTTCATCGTGAGCGAGGTTGTGCAGTGCTGCTAGTCACCCACGATCCACGCCTGTCGGCAACTTGTGATCGAACAATTAATCTGGTTGATGGCAACATCAAAAGCGATTCACTAAATAACACAGCATCGTCGGCTCATCTCTGACAGAAATGCAAATGCGGTCCAGGCCAGCATGATCAAATATAGAGCATGGAAAGACTTAAAATTCTGGTAGAAATAAAATTATGAGTTTGAATCATTGATAGAAAAGAAAAAACCCCGACATCCTGTCGAGGCTTTTGGGTATTTGCGTTTTAAGTATGACTCCTGTCGTACTTCACATCCTGATGCTTGAACTTATCATTTTTTGTTTTATGTTCCAGAACTTCCTGTTCCTTATGGCTTCAGAGTAAGGGATTCAATTGATTTTGAATATGGGTATTGTCTCTATCTTTTGTGCGAGACAGCTTACAAGGTTAAGAAAATATTACCGTTGGAAGCAGTTCTTCACAGGGTCAAAATTCCGATTTTCAACATTTTTATTGGTAGTCACTTCCATAACTGGATCTAAAAAAACTGTATGTTTCAAAGTCAGATTTCTATGATTTTTATGTTGCTTAAATAAATTAAGCTACTGATTTAATTAAGTATACTGTTCATAAGTTCATAAGTTCATAAGTTCATAAGTTCATAAGTTCATAAGTTAATAAGTTCATAAGTAGAAAAGTCTTATATTTATATGTACAACGCAAGTACAAGATTTGGATTTCGATTGAATTGTCATGTTCTGTGTATATCTATTTCCTTAGCATCTTTTGAAATCCATTCTATTTTTTTACCTATTCCATTTTCCATAATTTTACCCGATACAAGTCAGAGCTTTACTTAGCTATTTATTTTTAAATAATTTAATTTTTTAACTGATTTAATTTATCAAAAATAGGGTCACTAATTTTCTACCTTTCATTTTTAATCAGGATAACAAAATCCCTAAACATGAATTTTACTCATCTTCATGTTAGATAAAATCATTTTTATTCATGTAGTGATTCAGGTATAAATCACATCATTAAGAAATTTAGATTTTATTTTAGAAATTAGGGTATCAGATCACCATGAGTAAAGAGTTTACATGTTCAATTAAACGCATTCGTTTTGATGAAAACTATCAGCCAGCAGATAGCACACGCCTAACAACGAATTTTGCCAACTTGGCACGTGGTGAAAGCCGTGAGCAGAACCTGCGTAATACACTTCGAATGATTAATAATCGTTTCAATACCTTAGCACAATCCGACAATCCGAATGGTGATCGTTATTCACTTGAAATTGATATTATTTCTGCAGATTTAGATATCGAAGGTAATGGTAAAACTTTCCCGATCATTGAAATGCTGAAAAGCACAATTACCGATCACCACACCAATCAGCGTATTGATGGCATGATTGGCAACAGTTTTTCATCTTATGTCCGTGACTATGATTTCAGCGTGGTGCTTAAAGAACATAATAAAAAGAACTCAACTTCGTACGCACCAGAAGGTTTTGGGGATTTGCATGGCAAGCTTTATCAATACCTTGTGAACTCGGATACCTTTAAAGCAGAGTTTAATCAACAGCCTGTGATTTGCCTGAGTGTTTCAACTGCTAGAACTTATCATCGTACGACCAATGAACATCCGATTTTGGGTGTTGAGTATAAACAAGACCAATACTCACGTACCGACGAGTATTTCTATAAAATGGGCTTAAAGGTTCGCTTTTTTATGCCGAAAGGTAGCGTTGCACCTTTAGCGTTCTATTTCGCGGGTGATTTACTGCGTGACTACACAGATTTTGAATTGATCAGTGCAATTAGCACCATGGAAACGTTCCAAAAGATTTATCGTCCTGAAATTTACAATGCAAATTCATCAGCGGCACAAGTCTATCAAGCAAGCCTAGAGTACCCAGATTATTCACTCACACAAATCGTCTATGACCGTGTTGAACGTGGTCAGCTCGCGGTAAAACAGGGTAAATGGACGGAAGAAAACTTTATTAAGCCTTATCAAGACATTCTTGAGCAATGGGCTGCAAATTACAACGTAGAGCGTAACGCTGCTTAATTTACCTGAAATAGAATATAGAGATAGAAGATTTAAAATGGCAATTTTATTACCAACATCAACCGCTGGCAGCTTACCGAAACCCTCTTGGCTGGCAGAGCCTGAAAAACTTTGGTCACCGTGGAAACTCGAAGGTGACCAACTGGTTGAAGCCAAACAAGATGCATTACGTTTGTCATTGCAGGAACAGCAACATGCAGGCATCGATATCGTCAGTGATGGCGAACAAACCCGTCAACATTTTGTGACCACGTTTATTGAGCACCTCGACGGTGTGGATTTTGAGAAACGTGAAACGGTTCGTATCCGTAATCGTTATGATGCCAGCGTTCCATCAGTGGTGGGCGCGGTATCTCGTCAAAAGCCTGTTTTTGTTGAAGATGCCAAGTTTTTACGTAGTCAAACCACACAACCAATCAAATGGGCACTCCCTGGCCCGATGACCATGATTGACACGCTTTATGATGGTCACTACAAAAGCCGTGAAAAACTGGCTTGGGAATTTGCCAAAATCTTAAACCAAGAAGCACTGGAGTTAGAGGCTGCTGGGGTTGATATCATCCAGTTTGATGAACCTGCATTTAATGTGTTCTTTGATGAAGTGAATGACTGGGGTATTGCAACCTTGGAACGTGCACTTGAAGGTCTGAAGTGTGAAACTGTGGTTCATATTTGTTATGGCTACGGCATTAAAGCCAATACCGACTGGAAAAAGACCTTAGGTTCAGAATGGCGCCAATATGAAGAAGCATTTCCTAAACTTCAAAAATCTAAAATTGATATTGTCTCACTTGAATGTCAAAACTCACGTGTACCAATGGATTTGATCGAATTAATTCGCGGTAAAAAAGTGATGATTGGTGCAATTGACGTAGCAACCAACAGCATTGAAACAGCAGAAGAAGTAGCCAATACACTGCGTAAAGCACTTCAGTTTGTCGATGCGGATAAGCTTTATCCTTCAACCAACTGTGGTATGGCACCTTTAGCGCGTGAAGTGGCTCGCGGTAAGCTCAATGCCTTAAGTGCAGGTGCAGAAATCATTCGCAAAGAGCTTGTAGGGCAGTAATTTCTCGTGTGATTTCTAAGGGGTTACTTTTAGGATTGAATAGAATTTAATCTTCATCATCCAACGAGTAACCCTTAGCCTATCCAAAGTAAGTATTCGTTCTCCTCAGAACTTATTCAGATGTGCCTATGTGACCGAATCACGTGGTATAGCTAATCTAAACAAAAAAGTTACGGTTCAATTTAGGAACAAAATGATGATTGAAGCAGCAGACTTTAGAAATGCAATGTCTTCCTTAACCAGTGCAGTCAGTGTCGTAACCACGGCAGACATGTCTGATCGTTATGGATTCACTGCATCTGCCGTGTGTAGTGTTACGGATACACCACCGACATTGTTGGTCTGTATGAATAAATCTTCTCGGTCACATGAGCATTTTGTTGAAAATAAGATCTTAACCGTGAATGTTTTAGGTGCACAGCATGAGCATATTTCTAATGTGTTTGCATCGAAACTGAGTTCTGAAGAACGCTTTAAACATGGGACTTGGACAGAACTGGAAACAGGAGCACCTGTTTTAGAGGATGCTTTGGTGAGTTTTGATTGTGAGATTGATCAAATTCAAGAGGTTGGAACACATACGATTTTTATGTGTCGTGTTGTTGCGATTCAACAAAGTCAACAAGATCAAAGTTTAGTTTATTTTAATCGTGCTTATCATCAGGTGGGGCAAGCAGAAATTGCTTAAATCAGCTTTTGGCTATATCAAATTCTTAAGCCAGCACGCAGTAGAATGAATAATTTTTTAACAATAGACATCTGAGTGACTATGATTGTGACTTTTATTAATCTATGAATGGTCCATCATAAAAATGATACCGTCACCTGATTTGTATTCAAAAATACAGTATTGGGATGAGAAGGGGCGTCGGGGCTTTTTTAGATACAGATATTACAGGGTCACTTTCTGGCTGGATTTTTAGCCAGCCGCTAGAATTTTATGATATGGACTAGCTATACAGTAATTGTAAGTATAAACCATTAAATAAAAATGCATATTTGCCATGCGTTTTTCAGTACTGCATATCAGTTAGGTGACGTTGATCTGCTCATTTCTCTAGAGCATTCAAGAAATGAGCAGATGCAACAGTCCAACTTTATAGGAATCAAGTTTAACTACTATCTATATTATTGATACTTAACAGATCAATAATAATCTATATTCACCTTCGTTTTCAGCAGGTGCTCTATGGACACAGGGTAAGACCTGTTGCTTTGGATGATCTACTGCCAAGCGCCAAAGATGTCCAGAGCCCAAATTCACTGGTTTTGCATCAGGTTTTGGCTGGTAATGCAGATCAAAGAAATTATCTTCTAGGAAAGTTTCAAACTCAGCTTCTGGATCATCATGTAGTTTTTTGAGTTTTTCCCTGATTTCTGGAACCCAAATCATTTGCTCAACCTGATCATGAGGCAAAATATCACTTGCAGGGCCATGATAGGTACATAAAAAAGTATCCATTTCAATGGGGGAGCGATCAATATGATAGGAATACACATCTGTTGAAATGAAATCTAGCTCTTCATCCCGTTCATAACTTTTAAGTAAATTCAGAGAAGGCGATACTCCGAAATCAGTTAATAGCTGTAGATCACTTAAAATAATTTCTCTTGCTAGATTACCTTTTTCTGAAAGATGCAATGCTAAAAGATCTTCCACAGAAACTTCTGTAATATTTTCTTCTAAGTGAAGTTTTGCCACAATCTCTTTAAAATCACCAATCAAATTTCGATACCAGCAAATGGCGTTCATATCTCCTTGAAAATGCGAATTGACAAGTTCAGAGAAAGTAGAAACCACTTTAATTTGATTGTTGTCGGAAAGTGCATTCTTCACAATTATCAACCATTTTTAAAAGCTTGACTTTATCCCAAAAATTTACAGCTTGCTATAATTCAATTTTATAAGAGATACAAACATGAACAAAATGAAATAAAAGAAATTTTTATTATGGTTTGAAACTTTCTTTTATAAATGAATGGCCTTTTATAAAAACAGAGTAGGGTTGATACATCTATTGAAGTCCGACCATAGGTAATATTTCTCTATTTATTGACTATTACGATTTTTCCAATGGTTTTATTTGAAGCAATTAATTGATGAGCCTTTCTAATTTTTGATGCATTCATTGGGCTAAGTGAAGTTACTCTAGGCGATATAATCTTCTTTTGATCAATTAGTTCTGAAATATAATTTAAGATTTCGGACTGTTTCACCATATCATGGGTAGAAAAACTAGATCGAGTAAACATAAACTCCCAATGAAAGGACAAACTTTTTCTCATCAATAAATTAAAGTCCTGACTTTGAAGGAAAGGAACAATACTGCAAATTTTCCCAAAAGGTCGTGTAATACTCGGTAAAATATCAAAATAAGTATCAGGTGAGTTACAAATCAGAATATAGTCCACCTCTGGATAACCAATTTTTGATAATTGCGGTGCTAATTCCTGACTATGATCAATAACATGATCCGTACCTAATTTTAAGCACCATTCAGTGGTTTCCTTTCGAGATGTCGTAGCAATAATAGCTAAATTAGGAACAAGTTTAGCAAGTTGAATCGCCATAGAGCCAACACCACCAGCCGCACCAAGGATAAGTAGTGAAGATGTTGGCTTATTATGCTGTATGGTTAAATTGGTATTAATAGCGAGAGCTAATTTTTCAAATAGTGCCTCCCACGCAGTTAGTGAAACTAAGGGTAATGCTGCTGCATCTTCAATGCTAATAGTTTTGGGTTGAAATGCAACTAATCGAGAATCAATTGCATGATATGAACAGTTCCCACCTGAGCGGTTAATGTCACCTGCATAGTAAACAGCATCTCCGACCTGAAAAAGGCCTGAAACTTCATTACCTTTTTCAACAATTATTCCAGCCACATCCCAACCTAGGACATTTATCTGATTATCTTTTTTCTTTCTCAGTCGGGCACGCATATCTGCTGGATTAATAGAGACTGCTTCAACACGAACAATCACATCATGTGGCAGTGCTTTAGGGTATGGAACCTGAACATCCAGAAATGAATCTGGATTTTCAAGTTCCAAAGGATTACATATAGCAACTGCATGATTAAATTTACTATTCATTATGCTATCGATGTAAGAGGAAGTTTATGAGTAACGCTACAAATAATTTTGGTATTACCAAAAATTGAATAGATATCAGCTTTTCTCCAATCACCATCTGATGTTTTATAGCGTCTGACATTATCTAAACGTGTAAAAATCGGATGTGAATCATCAAGATTGGGCTTGTCTGAAAGAAAGAATATTTCTGTCTTTTTCATCCACAGGGTATTACTTTCTGCCCGACTAATTGAATCTAACTGATAAAGTAAAACTTGACCCAACTGCAAGCCTACGGAAAATAGACATGAAGTTGACCATGGCTCTATCTTTTCTTTCATGAGTTGATTATTGGTCACCAAAGCAGATGCTTTCATTTCATCGACATTAATCATCACATCATTAATATCCAATGGTGTTTTCAGGTCGACTGTAGGTGCTGAATAGTCAATCTTATTGAGATCACTAGAGTATCGAATTTCAATTCTCATATTAGAGATATCAATGTTCAAGGCATTGGTCTCTTGATTGATCTTGTCCATACTTCCATGAATATTGATCTGATCAAAATCAGACTCCACTGGGCTTTTGCCTGCCCTAATGATCATCTTATAAATGAGACTCTTATAAGAAATTTTAGGCAAGTTACTATAGACGGTCTGAATAAGATGATCAAAAGTGAGTAAAGACAATTCAATAATATCAATCGTACTTAAATGTGGTTTTTGATTACCATTGCTTTTAATAGACCAAGTTTGAGGCAATACAACTCGACCAAAACAAGAGAATTTTAAGATATTCAGATCATTAGGCTCGCTAGAAAAATCATAGATTGCATGATTGCTATTGAGATAGCCTACTCCAAAATAACGTGTCTTTTTATCACCTAAAAATTCATCAACATCTTTAAAAAATGATAAGTTCATTATCTCCCCCTATTTATCTAAGAATTTTTTCTTGCTTTTATATAGATACTTACATAATGAGTGTTTTATATTTTTGATTTGCAACTTCTATAGATTCTTGGATACTCTTTACAGGCTTAATTTTTAAAAGTTCTGCAATAGCATCCGCACGTTCTTCCAGACTTCCACCAATAATGTGATATTTCATATCCAGCTCGTCAAATGTATCTTTTAAAAGCTCATCTGAAGCAGAACGAAATAACTCATTTACAGGTCGATGACCATCTTTTGCCAGTGATAGCTCATTGGGTAAATGAATAAAAAGGTCAAAAGAATCTTGTACATGGCGCTTAAATACTTTTCCTAGCTCACTCATAATATTTTCAAAATAAGCCAGCTCGGTGGTTTTTGAAACAGTTTCATTGTCTTTTAAGTGAATCGACTGATTAGGATTCATCCCATATTTAACACGTACACTACCGTAGATCCATTCTTGTAAAGAACAGCCATCTGATATGAAACGATCTTTGAGCTTATATTCATGAATAACTCGATCCATATGACGAGTAATGATCATCTGAATCAATTGAGGAGATGTGACTTCTTCTAATGTTTTTCCTGGTGCAGCAAAAGGTAGGATCTCCCGCATCGTTCTCGCTTCTGTACGAGGCAAATTTAAATATTCGCTGATAATTAAGGAGGTTAGCGTTTTACCTGATGAATATGTTCCCGTTAAACCAATCCGCATTTGTATAACCTTATAGCATTTATTATTAGATTGAATTTTTGAAGCCTATTAGCGTTCTAACAGACTTCATGGTTGATTTGTTGTTATTAGGCAATTAGTTTTTCAAGATCATCAATCACTTCACCTTTTGTTTTTTCATAGTCATTATTTAAAACGGTAGGTGAAATATGAATGGTTTCAATATCTGTAATACCAATAAATTTTAGCCAATCTTGTAAATAAGGTGTCGCAAAGTCAGAACCAAAGTTTTCTGGGATACCTTCGTAGTACACACCACTCGCAATGACAAGGTAAGCCTTTTTGCCTGTTAATAAGCCAGAATATCCATGATTCATGTCAAAGCCAAATGACCAACCAGGTTGGGTGACCACATCAATCAGCTGTTTTAAAATATAGGGAATATTGTTATTCCATAATGGAACGTTGAAGACATAAATATCTGCTGAGGCAAAGCGATCATAGACAGCTTTAATTTCTGTCCATGCTGCCTTTTCTGTAGAGTTTGCATCTTGACCTGTAAATAATGCCATTTTTGCACCAACAGCATTTTTATCGAATGCAGGAAGAGCTTCTGCAAATAGGTCAAATTCATCAATGACCAAATCAGGATGCTTGTCTTGAAGTTTGGCAATCACCTGTTTAGCAATCAATAAAGATTGACTATTTTCTCCGCGAGTTGATGAATTGATGTGTAATAGTTTCATAATATCCTCTGGATTTCACACATTAAAAAAGATTAAATTTTTATTTGTATTCATTTTTATCATTTATGAATAGTAAATTTTTACGCTACTTGAAGTGCTCTTCCACACAAGGCAGTTGTTTGATTCTTGTTCTGATGTAAATCCCAAAATTGATCAGCAACAGTTTTTGGCGAAATTGTATAAAGCTTACTTTCGGCCCCAGGAGTACCTTCCACAAATCCATTCACAATGGCTTGACCTACATAGATCTGTGAACTTTTCAAGGAAAGTGCCAGTAAATTTGTAGTTTTATATTGTGAGGTCGCTGCAATTGATAAGGCCGCATATTCTTTAGCAATCTGGTCAACTTCATTCAAATCAAGAGCAAAGACACCATTTGTTGACAAAACACTCCCTTTATTATTTTTCAAGTCATCCATACAAGCTTGAACAGTAGCGATATAACTTGAGACGCGTAAGTGAAAACTTTTCGTGAGATCAAAAGGATTTATCGTAAGTAAATCACCTTCAATATCATGGAATGCATTCCAGTGAATATTCTTAATTTCACCAAACTTATTTTTAATTTGATGAATAAGCTCAGGAATATTTTCCGTTTGGCTTAAATCACTACAAAAAAAATGGGCATCGATATTTGCTAATCTAAGTTCTAATACTTGTTCTTCTAATTTTTTTTTATCACGAGCAACCAACCCAACGATATAGCCTTCTTGACCAAATCGATAAGCCAGCGCTCTAGAAATACCTAGCCCATAGCCGAAAATTATAATATTGTTTTTCATTATAAAGTTCCAAAAATTCCAACGAATTAGTTGGATATGTGCTTTATAATATATTTTTTTATGGTTTGCAAGAGGAAAAATTATGCCTTGGGATACAGAAGGGACCAAACAGAAGATTTTGGATGCAGCTGTAAGCGAGTTTGCAAAGCATGGGCCAGATGGCACAACGATTGACAAAATTGCAAAAATTGCGGGGGTAAATAAAGAAAGAATTTATAATTATTTTGGTGCTAAAAGAGAGTTATTTGATGCTGTTTTGCGCAATGAATTGGTTAAAGTTGCCAAATTAGTGCCTATTCAATCCATATCAGAACAAGACTTATCTGAATATGCGGGGCGGGCTTATGATTATCATTGTGAACATCCTGAACTTAGTCGTTTATTACTTTGGGAGGGATTAATTTATGATGGAGAAGTCCCAAATGAAGACATTCGCAGAAAAAATTATGATTATAAAATTCAGGCAGTTTCTGAGGCACAGCAACAAGGAAAAGTAACCGATAGTATTGAACCAAGCTATTTAGCATTTTTGATTTTAGCAATTGCAAATAGTTGGTTTATGTTGCCTCAAGTTGCGAGAATGTTTACTCCATTAGAGGACATGGGGAATCATGAAAAACGCAGAGAAATGATTATTAAAGCAACCAAACGATTGATTTCAAAGTAGGTATTTTTGATAAATTAAGCTAGTTGGAATCAGTGAAAAATAGTTGAGAATAACTTTTGGATTTTGCGCTAGCTAATATTCAACAACAGCTTGAAAAATCAGAGTAATTAAGCCAACGTCATATTTCTCTCTGCCAAGAAACTGAGTATAGAAATAACAATCCAGTAGCGAAATTAAATTCTGTGTTTAACTTAGAAATATCGGTATAGGCCATTCTGGTTTCAGAATAACACCTTTGATTTATTTATATGAGTTCAGACTTAATTTCTTCTGATACTGATCTAAAATGGGAATTTATTGATGCGGCACATGTACATGCTCATCAACATACTTGAGGAATCAAAGCCCAAGCTAGTTCAAAATACATCGTTAGAAATAGCTCAAAAATTCATTGAGCCGTTGATGCCAAGAATAATCCTAAATAGTGAGTAGCCACCAAAATTCTAGACTCACATATCTATATTTTGATCGGGCTTTGCATAATCTAACCGAGTTTTAGAAATGGACAGGCAGATTGAAATTTAATAAATTCTAATTCTCACCTTGCATCTGGGTTTTTCTGAATATATTTTAAGCATATGATTTTTAATATTTTAATTTATTTTTTAATTTAAAATATTTTTTGTTAAAATCAATAACTTAAATATTTTTGCAACAAAACCGTTAAAATATAGTCGTTCGGCTGACATATAATTTTGAACGACCTCATACAATTACATAAAATGATATGTGAATCTCACAGAGGGATATTATGCCTAAATCATCTCGTGACTTATTTTCACTGGATGTATTCGACCTTAAGTCGTTTATTTCTCCTTATATGATGATTTTTCCTCCGACGATTTTTGCCTTACTGATCTGGTGGACCAATAAAAGTTTTGGTTTCATATTCACACATACAGTGGCGGAACTCATTTCAATTATTATCGCACTCACTGCTCTTATTGTGACCTTGGTTTCACGACATTTTACTAAAAATTATTTTGTAGTTTTTATTGCGATCGCCATTGGATGGTGTGGATTTATTGATTTGTTTCATACCCTACTTTACAAAGGTATGCATATCTTTCCAGTGAGCAGCGCTAATCAGGCAGTACAGCTATGGATTGGTGCCCGACTGTTGCAGGCCTTTGCGATGCTTGCATCACCATTCATGTTGACTCGGCTCATCAAACCAGTCCAACTCAATTTGTTTTTTGGTCTGTTGAGTATTGCGATTGTCACAGCGGTGATGCAAGGTTTTTTCCCAATAGCTTTTATTGAGGGACAGGGACTGACACCTTTTAAAATCTATAGCGAATATCTCATTATTGGGATCTTAGCGATTGCTCTAGTTTTAGTTTGGAAACGCCGAAAATACTTATCGGTGCAACTGACATTTGGCGTTTGCCTCTCCATGCTCACTATGATGGCCTCTGAATTTGCCTTTACCCAATATGTTTCCGTATATGCAGATGTGAACCTATTGGGCCATATTCTGAAAGTTTATTCTTACTGGTTTATGTATCTTGCGCTAGTAGAATCGACGATTAAAGAGCCTTTCAGCATGCTATCAAAGGCGGCTAGCACCTATGATACCATTCCAGATCCCACCTATATTGTAAATTCCAGCCAAACGATTCAGCAGGCAAATTTGGCAGCAGGTCGAGCACACGGTACATCTGCAGCACAACTCACTGGGTTGTCAGCGCATGAATTATTGCATGACCCGAATGTACCAGTAATGGACTGTCCAATCTGCTCTCAGTTAGATCAAAATCCTAAAGAGTTTTTAGCTCAGTTAGTTCTGCCCAATAACAAAACCATAGAGTGTCATGTGGCACCTTTTACAGAACGCCTAGGCAAAAAACCTGTCTGGGTCATGGTGGTACGAGACATTACAGAGCGTCAACTTTTACTGCAAAGCGTTCAGAAACGTGTAACAGAAGTACGTTGTCTGAACCAGATCAATCAACTCTGTAACAATACCCATATCAGCATGACTGAATTGTTGAATAAAGCATTGGAAATCATTCCTTCTGGCTTTTCCTCTCCAGAACAGGTTTATCTGCAGATTAACAGTGAATGGGGTATTTTTGGCGCAGATACTCCTCTGCAAACATCATGTCTGCAGTCAGTATTTGCCAATGATACCAAGCGATTCGGAACCTTAACTGTCTGGTATAATCAGACACAGAGTACACTAGCCTTTCTGCCTGAAGAACAACGTTTAATTGACCATATTACTAGTCAAATCACCGACGTTCATACCCGACTAAAATCACAGGGCCGTGTAGCACGTTTGACTTATCTCTATCGTTTGCTCAGTGAAACCAATCGGGTAATTGCCCATAGTCAGAATCAACATGATATGTTTGCAGAATTACAGCAGGTTCTGCTACAGCTTGGCAGTTTTGATAAAATTTTGATTGCACTTAAAGTTGATGATCAAGCTGATAGTCCATTGCTAGTTCAGTTCCACCATAATATTGCAGAGAACATGCTAGAAATCTTGTATAAAGTATTACAGCAGGACGAAAATCCTCCGCTGAAGCAAGTAAAAAATACAAGTTCAGATGTAGATGTTTATACCTATAATCTGCTCAGTCCCCCTCATAAATATTTTACTCCAGAATATAAAATGTGGAGACAATATTTAAACCAAGAGCAGGTGCGCCAGGTCGCATTGACCCCTTTGTTGCTTAAAGGCCATTTCTTGGGAATGGTTGGACTGTATACTACAGGTCAGGTTGAATTTGATGAAGAACAGATTCAATTATTGCAAAACCTCTCTAGAGATATTTCATCTGCACTAGAACGGTTTTCAGCGGAACAGCATCGTAAAATTGCTGAAACTTATTCACAGCAGATGGAGAACCGTTTTCAGCAAGTCTTTTTGCAGTCTCCTGTACCAATGCAGATTATTTCTATACAAGATGAACATATTCTAGCTGTCAATCTAGCCTATGAAAAATGGCTAGGATATAACCTCGAAGATTTTCAAAATCGGGAAGTTTGGCTGAAAGAAGTAGCACCCAATGAAGAACAAAAACAGCTCATACAACAGAGTTGGGAAGAAGCCTTGCAGTTAGCGAAGAATGGCAAACAAGTAAAGCTTCCTGAAGTTACCTTAATTGCAAAAGATGGTAGCCAACGCATCGCACAGCGCACGCTGGAGATTGTCGGCAATGATGTGATTCTCGCTTGGATCGATCTGACAATAATCCGAAAAACTGAGCAGGCATTAAAAGACAGCGAGCAGCGTTTCCGTGGTATGGTGGAACAAACCTTGGTCGGGATGTATGTACTGCGAGACAATCGCTATCTCTACGTCAACCCAAGTTATGCCGAAATGCTGGGTAGGTCTTCCACAGAACTCACCGATCATAATTTCCTTGAATTTACTAATGCTACAGCAGAAAATATTGAACGAATTCATCAGACTAATGATCAATTTCAGGTCACAATTCATCTGAATATTCCCTATACAGTTCCTGTGCAACATAAAAATGGGCAGATACGAGAATTTGCTTTGCATGCCCGTAGCATCATTTGGGATGATGGCTTACCTGCAGCGATTGTGATGGCTCAGGACATTACCGAACAAAAACAGGCTGAAGAGCAAATTGCTAGGCAGGTTAAACAGCTAGAAGCGACGATGTATGGCACATTACGGGCAGTCTCAACCATGATGGAAATGCGTGACCCCTATACTGCAGGTCATGAATACCGTGTTGGACTGATTGCCAGTGCGATTGCCAAAGAAATGGGATGGGATGAAAAGCGTTGCTTCCAAATGGAGGAAATTGGACTCGTGCATGATATTGGTAAAATTTCCATCCCTTCCGAAATTCTAACCAAACCTTCACGTTTGAGTTATTTAGAAATGGAAATGATGAAAGGTCATGCGCAGGCTGGTTATGAAATTCTCAAGGATGTTCCCTTTAATATCCCGATCGCCGAAATTATTGGTCAACATCACGAACGGATGGATGGCTCTGGTTACCCTAAAGGCTTAAAAGGGGATGAGATTCGTCTTGAAGCACGTATTCTGGCAGTGGCCGACGTGATTGAATCCATGTCTACCCATCGTCCATACCGTGCTGCTTTAGGTGTGGATGCTGCCCTTGTAGAAATCTTGCATGGGCGTGGAACGGTTTATGATGCAGACGTTTGTGATGCAGCAGTACGCTTAATTAAGGAAAAAGGATACGTCCTGCCAATTTTCACCCAGTAAAATTTCTGGGTGATTTTTTTTATACTTTTATAAGTGCATAATGATGCAAATATTCATATTAAAAACAGAAAATGAGCATTGCTGATACTGCTTATTTGGAATGAATAACCGAGAAGCAGCTTTACGTACTCACAGTTAATCTCCGAATGCAATAATTGATACAACATTGCTAAAAACTGACAAATCGTGAAAAAAATAGCGAGAATACAAACACCTTAAACGGTTTCTAAAAAGTAGAGAAATATGAGGTTTATCTCAAGTAAAAATGTCCGTTTTTAGAATATTTACTTTTGCAATTTTCTTAGCAGACAGTTTGAGATGCTGGTCAATACTCGCATCTGGCTATACTGTGATTGATTGTTTTTTCGATGCTTTTAGTATGATCAGCATTTATTTGAATAAAAATCAGTAAGCTCAACAACCTTATTTCGACCTGTCCATTTGGCTTGGTAAAGTGCCTGATCGGCTTCATGCAGCAACTCTTCCAGTGTTGATGTTTTATGCGGCATATTCCAGCTAATGCCTATACTGATTTGAATAGAAATTTCCTGATCTTCTCCAACATAGAACTGTTTGTTTTCCAGATGAAAACGAATACGTTCAGCAACGCTAAAAGCTGATTCCCTACCGACATTATTGAGCATGATGGCGAATTCCTCCCCCCCCCAGTCTGCCGAAGATATCCGACTTGCGTAAATGTTCTTTAATCGTATTGGCACAAATCTGTAAGGCAAAGTCGCCAGCCTGATGACCGTAACGATCATTGATCGATTTAAAGTGATCAATGTCGAGCATTAAAATGGCAAAGGATTGTTGCTTTTGTTGGGCAGTGCTCATGGCATCTTTAACTGCCTGATAAAACTGGCGACGGTTAAAACTTTGTGTCAGTTCATCATGGCTGGCATTGTGTTTTAATTCCCGAATCAGTTTGCTGCGTACCGCATTGATGTTGGATACAGTGAGCGGTGCAAGTGCCATCATGATTGCACCCATGCGAATGGATAAAATGCTTGATAGATATCCCACACTATGCGAAATCAGATGCTGATGGCTGGTATGATAAATAATGACAGTACAAGCAATAGTATTAATCAGCGCCAGTGGGAAAGGTGCATAACTCAGCGCACACCAAATTAAGGCAGCAATCGGAAACAGTAAGGAGCCAGGACCTTGGTCATAATAGCTGATCAGTAAAGAACAGATTAAGGCAATCACTGGCAGCAAGGTACTCCATGGGAAATCTTGTGTTTTTAAACGCAGTAATGCTTGGATTAAAATCCTACGTGGTGGGTAGCTGATTATAAGAGGCAAAACCAAAATAGCATTTTGCATTTCTGCCGAAAACCAGTCGCTAAATTCATAAATAAACGGGTTCTGCATAAAGGTAGTGTTAACTAAAGGCACAACGCTGACGGCAAATAGTGCCCCTAATGCACTGCCCACCGCACAGAAGACCAGTAGAAATAAATATAAATATCCATAATGGGTTTTATGAATTTGTTCAGTAAAGTGACGGTAAAGCCATAAGACGATGGCCACATAAATCAGGTTAGCCATGGTCAGTACTGCGGTTAAAATAAAGGCTGAACCCGTGACCAAGTCTGCCAACATGTAGCCCGTAATCGCACCGAGCCATGCAAGTAGATGGCGCGTATGAGGAAAACGAATCAGCAACCCCAGTAGCACCGAATTGGCGGGCCAGAAAGAAGCCAGAAAATCGACTGGACGGGTGGCAATACCTAACAGGCAAAAGGCAAGAATAACAATCGCAAAAATGGCAAAATGCAGCAAAGCAGTATGATGACTCAATGGGCGAATCGACTTGGGCACTGCAATATCCTTTAAAGCCTTTGGCTGGCCTGTATAATGTACAGGAATGAAGAAAATTCAAACCATCCAGCAATGCTGTGTGAAGTCCGTTTTCTGCAAGCGATTGCAGATGATGCTAAAATTTCCGCCTGCATTTTAAGAGGTTTTACTGATCATTAAAAGTTCAAAATGTCATAGAAAAAGCAAAAAATAAGAAAAAATGATCATTTATGAGTGAGTTTATTAAAGTGTCTAACTTTTGGGATGAGAATAGGTGTCCAAGTCGTTATGGATTTTACACTAATGTCGAGTTGAAATGATGAATGCTCGATATGCCATGAGGGCCTAGATTTCCCCCGTAACCTATCCTAAAAATCATTCTTTTCATACATGTGCGACATACGTTTTTGCTTTGTTTCTAAGTAACCTTTATTAAAAATATTTAAACCTACAGTTAAAGGAACGCGCTCAACTACATTGATATCTAAATCTTCCAATGCATTGATTTTAAGTTGGTTATTCGTAATTAGCCTTGCCTCTTTAACTTGTAGATAATCTAGCATAACAGCGCACATGTCATACTGACGAGCATCAGCAGGTAAGTTTAATAACAAGTTTGCATCAAGAGTATCGTGCCCTTGATCTTGAAGCGCATATGCACGAATTTTATTGGTTAGTCCTATTCCACGGCCTTCTTGACGTAAATATAAAATTACACCTTGCCCTTCATCATTAATCATTTTCATTGCTGAATGTAATTGTGGACCACAGTCACACTTTAATGAACCAAAAGCATCGCCAGTTAAACATTCAGAATGCATTCTGACCAAAACAGGTCTTGTCGGAGTAGTCTCTAGCCCTTTAGCAAGAGCAACATGTTCTTCACCAGTGCTTTGATCCTGAAATGCTATAATTTCAAAATTGCCAAAAGCAGTAGGTAATTTAGATTTAGAAATGAATTTGATAGCCACTGATTTATCCAATGATATTTTAAATGCCAGTAAAAAATACTATTTGCAAAAAATAAAAGATATTTAATATCAATTACATAATGCAATTAGATTAAAATCTAGTAAGTATTACCATATTTCATATGACTCAGAATAATTTAAGCATTTCTTTAAAAGATGAAATTTCGATTTTGATAATAGTTGTTGATGAGTGAATTTTATGTGAAACCCTAAATAACTTTGACAACATTTCCAGAAATATCCAGATCAGGCGAAACATATGATTTATAGAGGTCATTTCAATCTAGCAATCTCTATAAATCACACACCTTATCAAGTTAAAGAATGTATATTAAACATCCAAAGTATTAATCTTTGTTTTGGAAAATAGGGGAAAGAATTTTTTATCAGCTCCCATTAGGCGTAAGTGCCCAACGATTACATCTGAAATCACATATTCAACTAAGCCTTCTAATGAAATTTCACCGTGTTCGGCTTGTTCTTTGAGAAGCTGTGCTTGTTCTAATAAATGTGCATGTTGCTCAACATGATGCTGTAACTCTTTATAGTCAAATTGCGCTAAAATAATTTCTTCATGTGCAAAATGATGAGCCACGTCATCTAATAACTGATCAAGTGCATCCATCGCTTCTGTTTGTCTCTTATCAGACTGTGCAGATAATTGCAGAAGCTGGCTCGCTTTTTTGAATATTTTCTGATGTTCTGCATCAATATCCGACTGACCGCATATGAATTCATCACGCCAAATTAATTCAACAATATGAGGAATTATTTCCTTAGCTGGATTCTTAAATAGCTCAATTTTATTACGACCGCCTTTTTTGGCATAGTACATTGCCTCATCACCAAATCGTAACAAATCTCGTGAGTTATCAGCATTTTCAGGGTACATGACTATACCGATACTCGATGAAATGTTTAATGTAATGCCCGTCTTCATGACAAAAGGTTGCTCAAGTTCAAGACGGATTTTTTCTGCAATATTTAAAGCATGTTCAGCAATTTTTGCATCTGGAAGTAAAACAACAAATTCATCTCCACCCACTCGGGCCACGGTATCTGTTTTCCTGAGTACAGACAGCATACGCTGTGCAACTTGTTTTAATAGCCAGTCACCAGCCGCATGGCCATACTGATCATTTACTGGTTTGAACTTATCAAGGTCAATAAAGAGCATCGCCATTCTAGAATGTAATCTTTGACAGGAGCTAATGAGCTGCTGCAAACGATCTTCAAGCATTCGTCGATTAGGTAAATTCGTCAGACGATCATAGAAAGCCATATTCCTGATAATAGCTTCTGCAGCTTTACGTTCAGAAATATCTCTTGAACCGCCGATAATCTGAATCGGCTCACCTTTATCATTCAATATCATATTGAATGCCGTTTCTACAGGAATAGCATGTCCATCCTTATGTAATACTTCGAGTTCTATTGAACCAATTCGGGCGGTTTTATCACCATCTGCGAGGCGTTTTAAATGTGCTTTTAAAGCTTCTTGCATAGCTGCAAGCATATTTGGAGTGAATGTTCGATATATTGAATGCTCCATGACTTCTTCAGCTTCCCATCCCCGTAAATATTTGACTGATGGGCTGACATAACTGAACCGTAGGCTAGGCAGCTCTAGTACCCAGATCACATCGGTACTGTTATGAGCAATTAATTGATACAAATGCTGTGTTTCTAACAGGGCTTCAGTTAATCGTGACCGCTCTATCACCAACTGAGCTAACTGCGCATAGTCTTCTAATAATGAAATCTGTGCTGCCGTTGGTACAGCTACATGTCGCAAATAAATTGCAAAAGTTCCTAAAACTTTTCCTGCAGCATTTTTAATGGGTTGAGACCAGCACGCTCGTAATCCGTTCATCAAGGCATCCTCACGAAAGGCTGCCCAATAGGGATGGGTTGAAATATCATCAACAATGACAGGCTCTCCGCGATATGCGGCTGTTCCACACGATCCTATTCCTTCACCAATAGGAACTCTGGAAATTTTCTCTACCCAATCTCGAGGTAAACTCGGAGCGGCACCATGAATAAGATATTTATTATTTTTATCGACAAGTAATACGGAACTGTAGGTTCCTAAATGACAATCTTCAATGCTGGTCATCATTTCATCAAGAATAACTTTCATTGGTAGGTTTTCACCTAGCTTCTTCAAAACCAAATTATTGAGCCACAAATAATGATTTCTGTGAGATAGCTCAAGTTCAGTATGTTTACGCTCTGTTATATCTCGACTTACGGCCAACATGCTGAAAACTGATTCATTTTTATTATTTAATTTCACTGGTGTTGCATGGCATTCTAACCAACGCTTAGTTTTCTTCGCACCTAAAATTGAAAATTCGAGTACCCCAGATTGTCCTTTATAAACTTTTTGGCTTAATATTTTAAAATCTTCCTTAAAATTATCTTCAATAAAATTAAGAACTCCTACATTTCTAATTTGAGCAATATCCTCAACCTCAAAACAGCTTAGACCTGCAGGATTGATCTCTTCAAGATGATGATCATGATCAATGATCATGACACATTCTGGTTCCGCTTCAAGAATGGACTGTAAAAACTGATTTTTTTGTTTCACTATCGCATTGGCTTGGTGAATCTCAGTCACGTCATTAAATACAATCATGATGACTTTTTCATTTTTATACTGATCAATCACAGCCAGATCAACCAGCACATCTCGCTGAAAGCCATCTTTACATTGAATCGTTCTTTCTAGTTTAGAAAGGGTCTTTTGACCATATAAAAACAAGGGCAAGTTGAGCTTCCAGAAGTCTCTCACTGCGCTTTTGTACTGAATATCCAGGTAAGCATTTTCAAACCAGGCCTCTAAACCAGGGATATCTTCGGCAGAATAACCAAAGACTTTAGTAAATGCTGGATTCAGATAGACAATTTTTTCCTGACTATTGACCAACATCTTGGGTACAGGTGAAGCATCAATAATCTTTTTTTCACGTGCTTCTATTCGAACCAAATCTGCCATATTGCTTTTGAGCTGCTGTTTTAGTTCATCATTAATTTTATTGAGCTCAAGCTGACGGTTTTGTTCAGATAACTTATCCAAACCATGCGTAATCAAAGTTGAAATGGATTTCACATAAAGTTCAGTGATTGACTGACTTCTTTTCAAAGAGATTATTGGCAATTTTTGAATAGATGCGAGATAGTCTTCAGGATTAAAACCTAATTCTAACGCTTGCGAATGAAATGCTTCTAAATTAGGCAGCTCTGTAAAAAATTGGCCAGTAACGATATTAGCCACATGCTCACCATTTACAAAAATTGGAGCGGCTGTTTTCACTAACCCATTTGCACAATGATAAACTGTATATTTTTCATTTTTAGTCATCTGCTGTACGAGTACATCGTCATTTTCCAGACAACAAGAAGAGCATGTTTTTATACTTTTATGATATAATTTGGCACAGAGATCTTGCCGACCAGTCTGAACAACAACATTACCTGCCATATCAACAACAGCATTCGCAACGCCAATCGCTTGATAAAAGCTATCCATTAAATCCTGAATTTTATCCTTTCCAACAAATTCAATCACTTCATTGAATGACACATGCATATTCTGGTTTCTCTCATGTCTGATTAATCTTCATTCATGAAGTAAATCGAGGTTGAATTAGTACGTGTTAACAAATTATCATCACTAACCATAACAAACATCAAGAATTTGGTCTAATTGATTAGCATAACATCCTATGTAAAACAGACAATTAAGTGACTAAATTGATTGTAATCGCACCTGTTCACATGGTTCGACTTTTTAGTTATGATTAAGCTACAATCAATAAGTTGCTAAAAGTCATTTTTATACTGATACTTTAATTAGCTGTGACTCTTCATATAAGAAAAAATGATGGATTTCTAAAATAAGTTTGGGAGAGCTATATGACAAGTAAAGTTAATGATCATGATACCCAGTATATTTTTGATTTGATTGGTCTACATACCGAACTAAAAACGATCTTGTATGCGATTATCAAGTGGCTTGAAAATCGCATCACCAATGCGATCGTTTCTATCGTATTGTTTTCAGAAACAGAGCAGAACCTACACATTATTAATGGTGGCACCTACTTCACGACACAAGATAAAAAAATTTTAGAGCATTTTAGAATCAGTCCAGATGTTACCATTTATGGAAAGATCAATTTTAATCACCTTACTTCGGTTATTCATGAAAATTTTAAGTCAGACCCAAACTGGGTTTCAGCCCAAAATTTAATTCAAGAAAAAAATATGACTGCCTGCTGGTCAACCCCTGTTATTAACGCTCAGGGCGTTTTATATGGCACGTTTGAAACTTATTATTATCAACCTAAAAAACTAACTGATGAAAGCATACGGTTACTTCATCGGGCAGCAGCATTAATCACTTTAGCACTTGATTTGCAGAATGAACGCCAACGACGTTTGGCTATAAATGACAAGCATGATTCATTTTTCAAGCATCATCCTGATGGATGTTTTGAATTAGATTTCGAAGGTAATTTCGTTAGTGTAAACCTTGCCTCATTGCAACTTACTGGTTTCTCAGAAGAAAAAATTTGGGGAATACATTACAGCCACTGGATACACCCTGAATATCAATCAATTGCAAAGTCCGCTTTTAATCAGACACTCCAAGGAAAGACACAGCATTTTGAACTACAGACCTACCCAAATGCATATGGCAAAACTTACTGGCTCAATCTGACCTGTTTACCCATTATGCAAGACAAACAAGTCACAGGGATATTCTGTATTGCTCAAGATGTTACAACTCGGCATATCACAGAGAATAATTTGCGCTTGCTAAAACGAGGTGTATCAGCGAGTCCAAACGGTATAATTATGACCGATGCTGATGCTGATATGCCGATTGTCTATGTAAACCCCGCATTTCTGAACATAACGGGCTATACAGAAGCAGAAGTTCTTGGCAAAAATTGTCGGTTTCTTCAGGGTGCAGATACAGATCCATCGGCTATTCGTAAAATTAGACATGCACTCAGAGAAAAACATGAAATAGAAGTGACATTAAAAAACTATCGTAAAGATGGGAGTAGTTTTTGGAATAAATTAATATTAGCTCCAGTTTTGGATGAATTAGGAAATTGCACTCATTTTGTTGGAATTCAACAAGATGTTACAAAACAGCGGATACAGGAAGAACATATTGCCCATTTGCATACTCATGACACTTTAACAAATCTACCCAATCGCCAATACTTTGAAACACAATTACAAAGATCGTTTGAGCATGTAAAAAACACTCAACACCCTTTATTTATTCTCTACATTGACCTTGATGATTTTAGGCTTTTAAATGATAGCTTAGGCTATTTCATAGGTGATCAATTAATTAAAGCCGTGTCTATCCGAATGCAAAGCCTCATGCAAGAGAAAGATCTCTTGGCACGTTTTGCGGGTGATGAGTTTATCGTTATGCTGACACAATTTAATGAAAAGCAGGATGTCATTCAATTTGTAGAAAACACACTCTCCTTATTATCAAAGCCATTTTATATTGCAAAAGAGAAAATTTATATTACTGCCAGTATTGGCATTATAGATAATACAGCCAATACACAACATCCAAACGATCTATTGCATCATTCTGAATTGGCAATGAACGAAGCAAAAAGACGAGGGCGAAATACATGGCATTGGTATGAAGCGGATAAGAAAAATTTAAATCAAATTAATTATCTTAGTTTACGCAATGACCTGATAGATGCTTTGAAAGAAAAGCAATTTAAAATCTATTATCAACCTCTCGTTGATCCGTTAACAGGACAAGTTAAAGCAGTTGAAGCTTTAATCCGTTGGGAACATCCACAAAAGGGGCTCATGTCACCAGACACTTTCATCCCATTTGCCGAAAGAACGGGGCAAATTGTGGCAATTGGTCAATGGATACTTCAGCAGGCCTGTTTGGATATTGCTAACTGGAACATACGAAATAATACTGCCTTACATGTTGCAGTGAACATTTCTCCTTTACAATTTCGTCGTAATGGTTTTCTGCATGAACTGCAAAAAGCATTATCAGCCAGCAATTTACCAGCAAACTTACTCAAAATTGAAGTCATTGAGAGTATGCTCATCGCAGAAGCTGATAGGTCGATAGAAATTTTGAAAACTATCCGCTCTTTAGGAATTCAAGTTGCAATCGACGATTTTGGTACGGGCTATTCTAGTTTGAGTTATTTAAGACGCCTTCCTGCCAACCAAATAAAGCTAGATCGAAGTTTTATCAAACATATTCCCCATAACAGTCAGGATGCCGCTATTGTTCAAGCGATTATCACGCTTGCTCATCAGCTTGGACTAGAAGTTGTTGCTGAAGGAGTAGAAACAGCTGATCAGGCTATATTTTTAACTCAAAATGGTTGTGACATGCTACAAGGGTATTATTATGCTCATCCGAGCCCTCTTGAGAATTTAAAAACAAGTTATTCTCCATCGTAATGCTGCTCTCTTAACCCGAATTCGATGAAATTCGGTCAAGGCTTAACAGGTTTTTAAAGTAAACCATGAGCCTGTGCGAATTAGAGAAAGAAAAATTTCATAGATAACGACTTATTTGATGATTTGGTTGCTTCGATGAAAGAAGCAGGAGCGATCAGGCGTAAAAAGATCAAGGTAAGATGCAGGAAAGATCCTAAACTAATTGTGCTCTTTTTCATATAAGCTGTATTATACTAATTTAAATAAAATTAAAGAGATAGGATGATGCAAGTAAGAAAACTTTTAAAACAAGACTATAAGAACTGGCTAAGCCTTTGGGAAGGATATCAGAACTTTTATAAGGTAAATTTAACATCAGAGCTTTCTCAATTAACGTTTAATCGTCTTCTAGATGAATGCGAAGAGATGGGATGTTTTGTACTTGAGGCAGATAAAGAGTTAATTGGGCTAGTACATTATATTTTTCATCGTAGTACTTGGACAGAAGGGAATTACTGTTATCTTCAAGACCTATTTGTAAAAACAGATAATCGTGCCAAAGGCTGCGGGAAAATTTTGATAGAAGCAGTATATGCCGAAGCTCATCAGAAAAATTGTTCTCGAGTCTATTGGTTAACTCAAGAAACCAACTACCAAGCAAGAATCTTATATGATCAGGTAGCGGTCAATGCTGGTTTTATTCAATATCGAAAAAATATAGCTTAGTAAAATGCAGTTTTTAACATCCGCATTTCACATGATTCGTATTCTATCTTAGAAAATTTAACTTCTGGTTATGATATTAGTGTCATAAGCAAAATCTTTATTAGGATTTAGTTGTTCACTTACATCCATGGTACTTTAAAAATTGCACATATGGTCACTAAGCCATAATGAATTCAAGCGCCATCAGATGCTCAAAATGTGGCTGTAATTAGAGATAGTCCTCAACTTGAGAAATATCCTGATAACTTGTCACCCAAAAGGGCAACCATTAGTCATGATACAACAGTTTATGCATACACGAAATCAGGTAACTAACGGCATTCCGATTGGATAAATGAGCCATCTTGACAGAATAAAAAATATTTGGCAGTTCTTGAAATGCAGTAATGTTCGAGTTGTAGCCATACGTAGGCTGTAATTTTAAACCTTCCTGATCTAACACTATGTAACTTATTTTAATCGACCCAAATAGTAGATTTGGCATCATCTGACTGCTGCAAATGCTCAAACCCTGCATCATTCAATTTAATTTTAACTTGTTCGGTGAATGCTGCTGTTTTAGTGGTCAATTGTTGAACCTTTCTCCCTTTTCTTGTGCGTCATAATTTACAAATGAATATGTAACAAACTTCCGAAAATGCCTATTTTGAGGATGTAATAGAAAGAAACTGCATATTTGCAAAAGTATGAGCTTTTACTTACGGATTACGTTCAAAACTACATTTCTCCTTAAAAATCAGCCTATGCAGAAATGCTGAAAACTGTGGATTACATACCTTTATCATGTTGAAAAACATCTATTTTTTAGACATTTATTTTTAATTTAACCTACTGTTTTTATTAATTGACTCAATATATTAGATTATTTTTATTTTGATCAACTAAGCTAACTTACAATATTTTTTGGGTATTCAAACCACGATTTATTTTGGGCCACAAGGCATGTGGTTAGGCAAGACTTGCGGCAACTTTCAGCTATTTTGTGTAGACGGCACTAAACACAGACCGTTTGTGCATGCACATGATGGGTCTGACATTTATTAATTAATTGCACACCAGTAACTTGTTGAATCTGTTCAAAACTCACACCATCCGCAAGTTCGATCAACTCAACACCCTGAGCAGTAATATCTATTACACCAAGATCGGTAATAATTCGGCTAACCACAGATTTACCAGTGAGGGGCAGGCTACATTGCTTGACGATCTTTGGCGTCCCATCCTTGGCGCAGTGCTCCATCAAAACGACGACTTTCTGTACGCCAGCCACCAGATCCATTGCTCCCCCCATACCTTTAACCTTTTTACCCGGAATCATCCAGTTCGCCAGATCACCAGTTTCAGAGACTTCCATTGCACCCAGAATTGCGATATTGACATGTCCACCACGGATCATGGCAAACGATTCTGCACTGGAGAAAAATGAAGCACCTGGACTCGCAGTAACAGTCTGTTTACCCGCATTGATCAAGTCGGCATCCACTGTTTTAGCAGTAGGAAACTCACCTATGCCGAGTAAACCATTTTCTGACTGTAACCAGACATTAATGTTGGCAGGAATATAGTTAGCGACCAGAGTGGGTAGGCCAATCCCCAAATTGACGTAGAATCCATCTTGTAGTTCTTGTGCGGCACGTTGTGCCATTTCATTACGAGTCCAAGACATAATTACACAACCTCCGCTTTTAAAGTCATTTGTTCAATGCGTTTTTCAGGATTCGCATTCACGATAATACGATTGACATAAATGCCCGGTAAATGGATTTCATCTGGATCCAATTCTCCAATTTCGACCAGTTGCTCGACTTCTGCCACAGTCACTTTCCCAGCCATGGCACACATCGGGTTAAAATTACGTGCTGTTTTACGAAATACCAGATTACCGGCTTTATCTGCTTTATAAGCTTTGATAAGCGCCACATCTGCGGTTAAAGAATGTTCTAGAATATATTCTTTGCCGTCAAATTCACGCACTTCTTTACCTTCTGCAATTAAAGTGCCCACACCAGTCTGAGTAAAGAAAGCCGGGATACCTGCACCGCCAGCACGCAGCTTTTCTGCCAGTGTGCCTTGCGGAGTCAGTTCAACCTCAAGTTCGCCACTTAAATACTGGCGTTCAAACTCTTTATTCTCACCGACATACGACGAAATCATTTTTTTAATCTGTTTGGTTTCCAGTAAAAGCCCTAAACCAAAGCCATCGACACCAGCATTGTTGGAAATACAGGTTAGTTCTTTGGCACCAGTTTCTTTTAAGGCAGCAATCAAGGCTTCTGGAATCCCGCATAAGCCAAAACCACCCACTGCAAATGTTTGACCATCATTTACGATGTCTTGGAGTGCATCCGCTGCACTTTGAAATACTTTATTTGACATATTGTTTTCTCTACTTATTTTATTGTTCCAGCATTGTGCTGAGCATTTCCTCATCAATAACGGCTATGAGTACGAAACCGTATTGTTTAAGCGCAGCGAGTTTGCCAGTAAGCATTGGCATAATGGGATGGATTGTCTCGCTGTAGCACCTGACTAATATTCTGGCTCGCTTGCATCAGGGCCTCCAGATTCAGTCCGGTTTCAAATCCCATATGTGAGAGCAGGTAATATAGGTCCTCGGTAGAAACATTGCCTGATGCTCCTTTGGCATAAGGACAGCCTCCCAATCCGGCAATCGAGGAATCAAACACCCTGATTCCATGCTGCAAGGATTCATAAATATTGGCGATGGCCATGCCATAGGTATTATGAAAATGTCCAGCCAACACCGAAGCATCAAGCTCCGCCAGACAAGCCTGCCAGACTTTTTTCACCCGATCTGGGGTTGCTGTGCCAATGGTATCTCCGAGAGAGACTTCATAGCAGCCCATCTCATAGAGTTTTTTCACCACCTGTGCAACCTGACGAGGATCAATCGCGCCCTCATAAGGACAGTCAACCATACAAGAGACATAGCCACGCACACGGATATTACTGCTTTTGGCAGCCTGAAAAATATCGGCAAACTTGTCAAAACTTTCAGCAATCGAGCAGTTGATGTTTTTGTGGGTAAAGCTTTCTGATGCTGCGGTAAACACAGCAACTTCCTGACAATTAACCGCTTTGGCTGCTTCGAATCCCTTGATATTCGGCGTGAGCAGACTAAAGCTGATATCCGCATTTTGGGGTAACATCGCGTATAGTTCATCACTGTATGCCATCTGGGGTACCCATTTGGCAGAAACACAAGAACCCACTTCAATTGAACGCAGACCAGTTTTCATCAAATCAAGAATTAAGTCACAGCGTTGGCCAATCGTTAAAGGCTGTTTTTCATTTTGCAGGCCATCGCGTGGCCCGACTTCGACAATTTTGACAAATTCACTCATGCTACAGCCTCCTCAAAAGGCTGGAATTCCAAAAGTTCATCTCCAGCTTTGACTTGGTCTCCCACTTGGAAGTAAGCAGAGGTGATAATGCCATCACTTGGTGCTCGAATGGAGTATTCCATTTTCATCGCCTCCAGTGTCATTAACACGTCGTCTTTTTTCACCTCATCATTTGCTGTAAATAGCACTTGGGTAATCACGCCCGGCATAGGGGCTTTCAGGTTGCTATCATCTGTGCCGCTATCTTCTTGAGCATAATCTGGATCGATATATTCAAACTGATAACTTTGACCTGATTTAAACAGGGTGAAGTGTTGATCTTGCTGACTAAAAGCCAATTTTTGTTGTTGGTTATCCAGATGCACATGTACGGTATTTTGATCTAACAAGTTACCCGAAATTCGGTAAGATTGTTGCAGGTACTGGGCAGTAAAACCTTCTTCTTCTACAGTAAACTGTACTTTGATTGTCTCAGGACCATGTTTCAATTCGATATGATATTGACTACTGACATTTAAGCGCCAAAGTGGCTGTGCCTGCCAGACTGCTGAAACAGTTTGTGTGTTTTTCTTAAATAGTGTCAACAGTTCAATAAATGCAGCAAAGATCACAAGTTTAGCATCAATCTTTAGCGCTATATTGAATAGGAAATTATGCTCGCGCTGGATAAGGTTCGTGTCTAGTTTTGCTTGTTTGAAAGAATTACTGAGTACTAAACGGTCGAGAAAAGCAATGTTGTTGCCCAAGCCGTCTACATGAAACTGACTTAAGGCATGGTGCATCTGTATCAGTGCAGCCTCACGATTTTTGCCCCAAACGATTAATTTGGCAATCATCGGGTCATAATAGGTCGTGATTTCATCACCTTCAACAATTCCGCTATCAACACGAATCGCTGCATTTTGTTCAGGATAGTGTAGATAGCTGATTTTACCTATAGCAGGCAAGAACCCCTTTCCTGGTTCCTCCGCATAAACACGCGCCTCAATTGCATGACCATGAATCTGCAATTCATGTTGCTGTTTAGGTAAAGGTTCTCCAAAGGCAACGCGCAGTTGCCACTCTACCAAATCTTCACCCGTGATCATTTCTGTGACTGGATGTTCAACCTGCAAACGCGTATTCATTTCCATAAAATACGCTGTACCATCTTGCTCTACAATAAACTCGACTGTACCAGCACCAACATAATTTACGGCACGTGCCGCATCAATTGCAGCCTGACGCATGGTGGCTAGTTTATTGGACGGCATTTGTGGTGCAGGTGCTTCTTCCAGCACTTTCTGGTGGCGACGCTGTACTGAACAATCACGTTCAAACAAATGCACATAGTTGCCATGGGTATCACCAAATACTTGTACTTCAATATGACGCGGCTGTAGCACATAACGTTCAATTAATACATCATCATTACCAAAGCTGGATTTGGCTTCACTTTTACACGAGGAAAGGTGGCTCAAAAAATCTTCAGCGCGTTCCACAAGACGCATACCTTTACCACCACCGCCGGCACTGGCTTTGATCAGGACTGGATAACCGATCTGGTCAGCCTGTGCTTTCAGAAAAGCAGCATCTTGATTGTTTCCATGGTAGCCAGGGGTTAAAGGTACACCAGCTTTTTCCATCAGCGCTTTCGAGGTTGCTTTCAAACCCATTGCCAAAATTGCATCCACTGGCGGGCCAATAAACACGATATTATTTTTCTGGCAAGCAAGGGCAAACTGGTCATTTTCGGACAAAAAACCATATCCTGGATGGATGGCCTGTGCACCAGTATCTAGTGCCGCCTGAATAATTCGATTGATTTGTAAATAACTTTGTGTTGCAGGAGCCTGCCCAATATGTACAGCTTCATCAGCTAATTTGACATGTTGCGATTGTGCATCGGCATCTGAATAAACAGCCACTGTGGCGATTCCGAGTTTTTTCGCGGTACGGATCACACGGCAGGCAATTTCACCACGGTTAGCAATTAAAATTTTCTCAAACATATCCTTATTCCTTATTTTTATGCTGATGGAGTAATCCACGTCGGGCTTTGCTTATTCAAAAAGGCATTTAAACCCTCTTTCGCCTCAGATCCTTGGCGAACATGAGCAATATGTTGTGCAGTCTGTAAAAGAAGTTGCTGCGTTAATTCTTTTTGATCGACCAGTTGAATCAGCTGTTTCGATGCGGCTTGGGCCTCTGGACCACCCAATAGCAAAGCTTGTACGATTTCATCAACTTTGTGATCTAGTTCATCTGCTGTTGTGATTTCATGTGCCAAACCAATATTGAGCGCTTGCTCTGCTGAAATGCGTTCTGCGGTCAGGAAGTAACGTGATGCCTGACGAACGCCAATGGCGCGAATTACATATGGGCTGATGGTCGAAGGTGCTAAACCTAAACGCACCTCAGAAGTTGCAAATTTAGCATCTGTGCTGGCGATACAAATATCACAGGCTGATGCTAGACCCATACCTCCACCAAAGGCTATTCCGTGCACTCGGGCAATGGTTGGCTGTTTTAAAGTGGCCAAACTATGTAACATCGTTGCCAGTTTCAAGGCATCTGCTTCATTTTCTGCCTGAGATGCTTGTCCGGCATGTTTCATCCAGTTTAAATCAGCTCCCGCAGAGAAACTTTTACCACGTCCCGCCAGAATGACCACACGCACATCATCACGCTCATTGAGCTGGGTAAAACAGTGATGTAATTCTTCAATCACCTGAGTGTTAAACGCATTATGCAATTCTGGGCGATTCAACCAGATATAAGCCACTTGGTCACGGTGTTCAAGTTGTAAAAATTGATAGCTCATGTGACACCTCTTACATGCGGAACACGCCGAATTTAGTTGGATGGATGGGTGCATTCAAGGCTGCAGCCAGACTTAAACCGAGCACATGACGGGTTTGTATCGGGTCAATTACACCATCATCCCACAGGCGGGCAGAGGCATAATAAGGATGGCCTTGCTTCTCAAATTGATCACGGAACGGTTGTTTAAACTGATCTTCTTGTTCTGCTGACCAAGTTTCACCGCGCTGTTCAATTTGATCGCGTTTTAATGTTGAAAGTACGCTCGCGGCTTGTTCCCCGCCCATCACAGAAATACGTGAGTTTGGCCAAGTCCATAAGAAACGTGGTGAATACGCACGACCACACATTCCATAGTTACCTGCACCAAAAGAACCGCCAATAATTAGAGTGAGCTTAGGCACATTCGCATTAGCGACCGCCATCACCAGTTTGGCACCATGCTTGGCAATACCTTCATTTTCGTACTGGCGTCCCACCATAAAACCAGTGATATTCTGAATGAATAACAGCGGAATATTCCGCTGGGTACATAGCTCAATAAAATGTGCGCCTTTTTGTGCCGATTCTGCAAATAAAATTCCGTTGTTAGCAATAATCCCAACTGGCATACCGTACAGTGAGGCAAAGCCAGTCACTAGGGTCGAGCCGAAACGAGCTTTAAACTCATCAAAACGTGAACCATCAACAATTCGTGCAATGACTTCACGAACATCAAACGGTTTACGTGCATCACTAGGTATCACACCATAGAGCTCTTTGGCATCAAATAAAGGTGCTTCAATATTTTCGTCTATTTTTTGAGGTTTTTTATTGAGATTGGCTACTACATTACGGGCAAGTGCAATGGCATGCCGATCATTTTCTGCCAAATAGTCTGCTACACCAGACAATCGCGTATGCACATCCCCACCCCCTAAATCTTCGCTGCTGACGACTTCACCTGTTGCCGCTTTTACCAAAGGCGGGCCGCCGAGGAAAATCGTACCTTGATTACGTACAATAATGGTTTCATCTGACATGGCCGGAACATAAGCGCCACCAGCAGTACAGCTCCCCATCACGACAGCGATCTGAGCGATGCCTTGGCTCGACATACGGGCTTGATTGTAGAAAATACGACCAAAGTGATCGCGATCCGGAAACACTTCATCCTGAAGTGGAAGGTAAGCACCACCCGAATCGACTAGATAAATACAGGGTAGATGGTTCTGTTCGGCAATTTCTTGTGCACGTAAATGTTTTTTTACTGTGAGCGGATAGTAGGTTCCGCCTTTGACCGTAGCGTCGTTGGCTACGATCATACAAGTCACACCATGTATGAGTCCGACACCTGCGATTACACCTGCTGCGGGAATATCATCCTGATAGACTTTATAGGCAGCTAATTGACCAATTTCGAGAAAAGCTGTTCCTGGATCGATCAAGTGATCAATTCGCTCTCGTGGTAATAATTTGCCGCGTGCCAGATGTTTTTCACGGGCGATTTCGCCTCCACCCAGAGCAATGTGCTGTGTCACATTTTTAAGATCATCTACCAGTGTTTGCATGGCTTGCTGGTTAATTTTAAAGTCTTCACTTCGAATATTTATTTTGCTTTTTAATTGATTCATAGAGAAACTTCCTTGCTATTTTATTTTTCGGGTTGATTCGAGTTATGCCGTTTCATTAAAAATTTCACGGCCAATCAACATACGACGAATTTCAGAAGTTCCCGCACCAATTTCATAGAGTTTGGCATCACGCCATAGACGTCCAGTATTGTATTCATTGATATAACCATTACCGCCCAAGGTCTGGATTGCTTCACCAGCCATCCATGTAGCTTTTTCTGCTGCATATAAAATAGCACTGGCGGCATCTTTACGTAGACCACGGTCATGATCCAACTGATCACAGGCTGCACCCACTGCATAAACTAATGCTTTACACGCTAGCCAAGTTGAGTACATGTCGGCAATCTTGCCTTGCATCAACTGGAATTCACCAAGGGCTTGTCCAAACTGTTTGCGGTCGTGAATGTAAGGAATGACTTCATCCATACATGCATCCATAATGCCGAGTGGACCAGCACTTAATACGGCACGTTCATAATCCAGACCGCTCATCAGGACTTTGACGCCATTGCCGATGCCACCAAGAACATTTTCCATTGGGACTTCAACATTATCGAAGAACAGCGGATAGGTGTTCGAGCCACGCATCCCGAGTTTGTCGAGATGTGAACCATGACTAAAGCCCAGCATATCTTTTTCAATCAGGAAAGCTGTAATACCTTTCGAACCCGCATTGATGTCGGTTTTGGCATATACCACCAAGACGTCTGCATCACCGCCATTGGTGATCCACATTTTTGAACCGTTCAGGATAAATTTATCGCCTTTTTGTTCTGCACGTAGTTTCATGCTGACGACATCCGAACCCGCATTCGGTTCAGACATGGCTAAAGCGCCAACATATTCACCAGAAACCAGTTTTGGTAGGAAACGCTGTTTTTGTTCTTCATTACCATTTCGATTAATTTGATTCACACATAGGTTAGAATGTGCACCGTAAGATAAGCCAATTGCTGCTGATGCACGAGAAATCTCTTGCATTACAATAATATGGGCCAAATATCCCAGATTGGTGCCGCCATATTCTTCACCTACGGTCATGCCGAGTAGGCCCATATCGCCAAACTTTTTCCAGAGATGGGCAGGGAAGTGGTTGTCATGGTCAACTTGGCGGGCGATGGGTGCAATTTCCTTTGCGCAGAAAGCGGAAACTGAATCACGAAGTGCGATTAACGTTTCATCGAGACCAAAATTTAAGCTTTTAAGATTCATTTCTTCATTCATCCTGGAGGTTATATTTGTTGTTCCATAAGCATTTTTGCTGTGCTTGATTTTTACAATACAATCTTTTTTTTAAAAAGTGAATCAATATTCACAAAATGATTTACAATTCATTTTATCTGGTTGAGAATAAGCCTATGAGTGGTTATAAGAGATCTTCATTGATGCAAGACCGAATGGAACAAAATCGTAAAGCGATTTTGCAATCCGCTCGCGAATTGATTGCACAGGGGGGATTGAAAGATGCACAGATCCACGCGATTGCCGAACGTGCCGGTGTTTCCAGTGGGTTGGTCTACCGTTACTTTGAAAATAAAGGGCAGATCCTCGTTGAAGTGTTATCGGAAGCGATTAAGCAAGAGGTACAGATTTTAGATGTCATTGCAGCGGGTCCGCTTACACCGAAAGATAAACTGCACAAGGCAGTAACGGCATTTGTAAAACGAGCATTGAATAGCCCTCAACTGGCGTATTCGCTCATGTTCGAACCGGCTGATCCTGCGATTGAACATGAGCGGTTTCGCAGTAAACAATTTATTAAGCAGAGCATGAAAGAGATTCTTGCCGAAGGGAAAGTGACCGGTGAGTTTGGATTTGAAGATTTGAATACAGCAGCTTTATGTGTCGTGGGAACCATGACTTTTGTGGTAATTGAACCTTTAAATCCATCTCGGAATGTAATGTTTGATCAGTCTTACCGTGATTATTTTGTCAAACAGATCGCCGATTTTTGTGTCAATGCAGTCAGCGTAAAGGAGGAAATTTAATTTAATCATCACAAAAAGAAATAGATGACAGTTTGGAAATAGTCACAACAACAAAATTAAAGTGTGCAGTAAAAATCAGAATTACAAAGAATCAAGGAGATGGATTCAATGACACAGTCAAAGTTAAGTTACGCCTATGGTGCGAGTAGTCAGCCATTATTGGGCATGACAATTGGTGAGAAGTTTGATCAAGCTTGCCAGCAATATGCCCATAATGATGCAGTGATTAGTGTGTATCAGAATAAGCGTTTAACTTATCAGGAATTACAAGCACAGGTGAACGCCTTTGCTTGTAGTTTGCTCAAATTAGGACTCATGAAAGGGGACCGTTTGGCGATTTGGTCGCCAAATTGTGTGGAATGGACGATTACACAGTTTGCAGCTTTTAAAGCGGGCATTATCTTAGTCAATCTCAATCCAGCTTATAAAAGTAATGAGTTGGAATATGTATTGAATAAGGTCTCTTGCAAAGGACTGGTTATTGGTTCGCAATTTAAAACCACGAATTATCAGGCTATTCTTACCCATATTGCTCCTGAATTACCGCACGCTGTCAATAAAGTCCTATTCTCAGAGTGTCTACCTTATCTCAAACATGTCATTAAAATTGATCAGCAAGAACATCCGGGTATCCACCGTTTTGACGACCTACTGGTTACCCCAAGTCAGAAGCAGCTCGATGAGCTGGTCAGCATTTCCAATGAACTGCAATTTGATGAAACGATCAACATCCAGTTTACTTCCGGCACGACAGGCAACCCCAAAGGCACCATGCTGACCCACAATAACATTTTAAATAATGGTTATTTTGTCGGTGAAGCGATTCATCTTACTCCGCAAGATCGTGTGTGCATTTCTGTGCCATTATTCCATTGTTTTGGCATGGTGATGGGTAACTTGGCCTGCCTAACACATGGTTCGACTATGGTGTATCCGGCGGCTGTATTTAACCCGATTGACACCCTCAAAACGATTCAGAAGGAAAAGTGCACGGCAGCCTATGGTGTGCCAACCATGTTTATTGCCATGCTAGAACAGGACAGCTTTGAAGATTTCGATCTGTCCAGCTTGCGTACCGGTATTATGGCAGGAAGCCCATGCCCGCGTGAAATCATGCAGCGCGTGATAGAACGCATGCATATGTCGGAAATCACCATCTGCTACGGCATGACAGAAACAGCGCCGGTCAGTGCCCAGACGCATATTGATGATTCAATTGAATGTCGAGTCGGTACGGTAGGGCGTGTGCATCCACATCTGGAAATCAAGATTGTGGATGAGCAGGGCAAAGTGGTTCCGCGCGGTTCACTCGGTGAGCTTTGTGTACGAGGTTATTCCGTGATGCTCGGTTACTGGGAAGATGAAGATAAAACCAAAGAAGTCGTTGATGTTGCCAAATGGATGCATACGGGTGATATTGCCGAAATGGATGATCAGGGTTTTGTCAAAATCAAAGGCCGTATCAAGGATATTGTGATTCGTGGCGGTGAAAACCTGTTCCCGAAAGAAATTGAAGATTTCCTCTATACTCATCCGGATGTCTCTGACGTACAGGTGATTGGTGTACCAGATGCCAAATATGGTGAAGAACTATGCGCCTGCATTATTTTACATGGTCATCACACCACAACGGAAGAATGCATTCGTCGTTATTGTGCAGAACATATCTCGCATAACAAGGTGCCGCGTTATGTACGGTTTTTCACCGAGTTTCCAATGACCACTTCTGGTAAGACACAAAAATTTAAATTACGTGAATTGATGCGTAAGGAATTAAATCTGGAAGAAGTGGCTTAATTCATCCTTTAGCTCTTTTGAGTCAATCTAATCCCTTTATTTCTGTAGTACATGCTACGGAATAAAGGGGGAATTGCCAATTTTAATAATAAGTTATCAATATTCAGGGAAAAAGTATGCAACCAAGGAATGACTGGACACGTGAAGAAATCCAGCACTTATATGAACAACCCTTTCTGGATCTGCTTTTTCAGGCGCAACAAGTGCATCGTGCATATTTTCAGCCTAACCAGATACAGGTGAGCACTTTACTGTCGATCAAAACTGGGAAATGCCCGGAAGACTGCAAGTACTGTTCACAATCTGCCCATTATGATTCTCAACTGGAAGCTGAGAAGCGTATTGCGGTAGAAAAAGTCGTTCAGGAAGCGCAGATCGCCAAAGCTTCTGGTTCTTCACGTTTCTGTATGGGGGCAGCCTGGCGAAATCCACATGAACGTGACATGCCATATGTACTTGAAATGGTAAAAGAGGTCAAAGCCCTAGGACTGGAAACCTGTATGACTCTGGGCATGTTGAATGCGTCGCAGGCAGAACGCCTCAAAGATGCTGGACTGGATTACTACAACCATAATCTAGATACCTCTCGTGAATATTATTCTCATATCATTAGCACCCGCAGTTTTGATGACCGTTTAAATACTCTTGATCATGTACGTCAGGCAGGTCTGAAAGTTTGTAGTGGCGGCATTGTTGGGCTAGGGGAAAACCAGCAGGATCGTATCGGTTTGTTGCATGAACTCTCGACTTTGCCCATTCATCCCGAATCTGTCCCGATCAACATGCTGGTTCCAATAGCAGGTACTCCCTTGGCAGAGCTAGAGCGACTCGATGTGACAGAATGGATACGCACCATTGCCGTGGCACGTATTCTCATGCCAAACAGTTACATCCGTCTCTCTGCAGGACGTGAATCATTAAGCGATTCGGATCAGGCTTTGGCTTTTATGGCAGGTGCCAATTCGCTGTTTTCTGGGGAAAAACTGCTGACTACACCAAATGCAGGTGCAGGACAAGATCAGCAGTTATTTAAAAAATTAGGATTGCAGGTGGAAAAAACTCGACCAACCATTGCTCAGCTCGGTATTGATGCAATGGCTTAGGTTCCACATGCTAATTTTCATAAAATTTATCTTATAACTGATTGTATTGAATAGATATTCTGCAATGAATTAATTTTTAGATATTCGCATCAACTTAAAAATAAATTAGATAAATCATAGGGTTGTTTGTTTTTAAAGAAAACCAATCATCACTGATTTAGCACATATTTATGCATGGAATATCAATAAATCAAAACAATAAGCAACGGAGCTTATTCTTAAAATGGAGTTTTATATGAAAGGATCGACTAATTTTCTGTTCAAAAGCGCATTGAGTTTTGCAACATTAATATTTGTTTCTCCAACTTATGCTGCGGTAACGGAAGAACAAATTGCCAAACTTGAGCAAGAAATTCAAGAATTGAAAGTTATGATGCAAAAACAAAAAGAAGCAGATCAAGAAGAATTAGCCAAAGTAAAAAAAGCGACTTCTGCATCTCCTTTAAATCTCACGCATCTGACGACCAAGGGCGGTGCTGAATTCGAACTTTATGGCAATATTCGTGCGGATGCCACGTATCAGGTCAAAGGCCCTAGCGCAATGTTTAATAACATCAGCACAGTACCTTTAGAACATACCGCTGCAGAAACAAACAATGCCGATAAATTTCAAAGTTCGCTGAATGCCACCCGTTTGGGTTTTAATTTTAAAGCACCGACAAGCTTGGGGCACGATATAGGTGGCAAGATAGAAATGGACTTCTTGGGAGGCAGTACTCGAGATACATTTCGCATACGTCATGCCTATATCACTTATGATCACTGGTTAATCGGTCAGACATGGTCTAACTTTAATGCCGTAGAATATTTTCCTGAAACTGTAGATGCTGCATTGTCAGTAGGTGGTTCTTTAACACGTATAGCGCAGCTCAAATATTCCAATGCGATTAATCCACACATGAATTTTGCAGTCAGCTTGGAAGATCCTAAACCTGAAACAGTCACCACCACAGGAACACAAAATTTTCAAACTGACCCTAATGCAAAACTAAAACTTCCTTCATTGACAGGACGACTAAATTATAAATTTGATAATGGTTCTGTAGTTTCTGGGCGAGCTTTTGTCACTCAAAAAGCAACTACGTATGGAAATCATGATGAATTTATTGCATGGGGTGTTGGTTTAGGTGGGAAAATTCAGTTAACACCAACGACATTACTTCGTGCTGACTACAATCATATTTTTGGTGATACTAAAAACCTATTATGGACGAACTATGCTTATGTATTTGATAAAAATGGAGATATAAAACCAAATGAATTTGATGCTGTCACCGTTGGTTTGACCCAGCAGTTTACGCCAAAAATCAGATCAAGCATCGGTCTTGGTTACATGCGTGCAAATACCAATAATTCATTTGCAAGATTAGTCCACGATGACCATAGTCAGAATAAACAATTAATTGAAGGCTGGATTAATGCTTTTTATAACCCTGTTAAACCAGTCAATATTGGCATTGAATATATGTATGGGCAACGCCAGACGTTTGACAATAAAGATGGTCTAGATAACCGAATCAATGCGACCATTATTTATGATTTTTAATTGAATCAGCATTGCTATATTCAAAATTATTTAATTTGCTGGCTTGTTCGATTCCCAAAAAGAATGACCAAGCCACAAATTATCGTATAACAGTCAAAATGCAAGGTCACAGGTAAATTTTTGATCTGCACGACCTTGTAGAACTATATGAAAATCGATCAATAAAATAAGGATATTTATGCCAGCCTATTACCAGTTACTTGGCCGTGAACAAGATGAACAAGGCATAACGACTGCACATTATCGTTCTACCCTTCATAGTCAGGGCGCATGGAATGCCCATGAACAGCACATGGCACCGGCCACGGGGATTATGTGTACTGAACTTGAACAGTTTATGCCCAGAACCGATATGCGCATTGGTCGAATTAGTCTGGATATTTGGGGGTTGATTGCTTTTGGCGAGTTTTCTATACAAACCCGGCTGCTGCGCCCGGGAAAAACTATTGAACTGATTGAATCAACCATGCAGGCCCAAGGTAAAACCTGTATTGTGGCGCGCGTCTGGCGCATGATGACGCAGGATTCCAGTGAGATTTCCGGATTGGAAGATGACAAGGTCGCGCATCCAGAAAAATTACCGGTATGGACTGGCATGCAGTCCTGGCCGGGTGGCTTTATTCAAACTCTGGAAGCACGTGCCGACGAACGACGCCGGTCAGGTAAGGGCATTGTCTGGTTGCATAATGATACGCATATGGTTGAAGGGTGCAATACAACCGATTTTGTCCGTCTTATGGGGATGGTTGATACTGCCAATGGTGTCGTACCTCGGGATCAGACATCTGAAGCAAAGTGGGCATTTCCTAATTTGGACTTGCAAATTCATTTGTACCACTGGCCACAAGGTCAATGGCTAGGCTTGGAAGTCGTACAGCAATACGGTCATGATGGCATTGGCCTGACCAGTAGTATCTTGCATGATGTACATGGCCCTTTTGGTCGCAGCGAGCAGATTTTAACTTTGCGAAAAATGAATGCTTAGGCATTCATTTTTTTGGGTATGATTCGATACAATCAAACAGTGCCGTATTTTTTAAGTCTAAGTAAAAATAATAAATTAATTCGCCCCACTTAGGTGTAGATTAATAAATAAACAATCTTTGGGCTGTTAACCTGTCGTTTTTATTGTAGATTAACCTGTGTGTCGGCATTCGGTGATGGACTATTGATGCCGCAGGATGAATTTGACGATGACAATACCTCAAAAAAGCACTAGGCAACAAATACCATCAGGCGTGTGGGTACTCGGTTTTGTCAGCATGCTGATGGATATTTCATCTGAAATGATTCATAGCCTCCTGCCCGTATTCATGCTCACGGTACTAGGAGCCAGTGCACTCGCGATTGGCCTGATCGAAGGCTTGGCCGAGGCTACCGCACTTATCATTAAAATATTTTCGGGCGTCATCAGTGACTATATCGGCAAGCGTAAAGGCTTGGCTGTGATTGGTTACACGCTAGGCGCACTCACTAAACCGCTGTTTGCTGTAGCATCCACGATTGGGCTTGTGTTGACCGCTCGGCTATTAGATCGTGCTGGAAAGGGCATTCGCGGTGCTCCGCGCGATGCCTTAATCGCCGACATTGTACCAGCACAAATACGTGGCGCGGCGTTCGGTTTGCGTCAGGCTCTTGATACTGTAGGTGCATTTCTGGGGCCTTTACTAGCAGCCGCCTTGATGTTGCTGTGGGCCAATGATTTCCGTGCGGTGTTTTGGGTCGCGGTAATTCCAGGGCTGATGGCGGTCGCATTGCTGTTATTTGGTATACGAGAGCCAGAACACCAAGAGGCGCCTAAACGCACCAATCCCATTCAGCGGGAAAACCTAAAACGCCTAAGTGGTTCATATTGGTGGGTGGTGAGTATTGGGGCAGTGTTCACGCTGGCTCGCTTTAGCGAGGCCTTTTTGGTTTTGCGTGCGCAGCAAAGCGGTGTACCAGTTGCCTTCATACCACTGGTCATGGTCGCGATGAATCTGGTCTATGCTTTGTCTGCTTATCCGTTTGGAAAATTGTCTGATCGTATGAACCATAAGGTACTGCTGGCACTTGGATTGATTGTATTAATCTCAGCCGATCTGGTATTGGCAATCAATACTCACTGGAGTGTTATGCTGACTGGTGTCGCCCTCTGGGGTGTCCACATGGGGATGACTCAGGGTTTGCTGGCGACAATGGTTGCGGATACTGCACCCGCCGACTTGCGCGGCACAGCATATGGGTTTTTCAATCTTGTCAGTGGGTTGGCTATGCTACTCGCGAGTGTACTGGCTGGGCTGTTATGGGATCGACTCGGAGCAGCGTTTACATTCTACGCAGGCGCAACTTTTTGTATCGTCGCACTCATAGGATTGGCCTGGCAGCCAATCCTGAAAATACTGAAATCATAGCTTGATTTGAAGGTATTCTGCTTAAGCAAATTTCCTATGTCTGATAAAAAGCATGACGAAATTGGATGGAATCTAAAAAACAAATTAATTTTTAGATGAAAATATGAACAACAACACCGTGTATAGAATAAAGCGTGAAACATTGATCAAATCATCAGTGTGCAACCTGATAATAAAATAAAAAAGCCTCATCAGGGATGAGGCTTTAAGTGATATTTAAAAATATTGATTTATATAAAATAAATTTGTGTAAATGTATTCTGTGAGTTATAGAAAAATTAAAAACTATACTTCATTTTCATAAAGACGATCTTGGCTGTAACTCGTCTCAGCGATGAGATCGGGATTTTTAAAACCATAGATCAATACATACCACATCGCCATGGATAACCAGCATAGTGGTCGTAATTTCTCCGTAACAGGAAAACTAATCAGAATCATGCAGCCAACGCAAATAAGTACACCCCATGTAATCAGTTTGCGCTGTTGTACTACAGGCAATTGACTCGTCAAGATCATATAGGACAGCGTCAATAACGGCAAAATAAGCACACCAAAATAATGGCTTTCTGCAATAGGTGTAATCAGTAATGACCAAATCAGAAAAGCACTAATCAAACGTATTTGATCTAACTGGCTTTGTATACGCATGGAAAAACGATACATAGAGATTAAAGAAAATAAAGCAATGCTTGCAACGAAATAATTAACCCACGCTGCTGGAACAGATAAGGTCAAGAACAGGGCTTCAAATGATTGATTTCGTGACTTGGTCGTATCAAGCAACTGTTGATAGAGATCAGTATTTGACTGTCGGTCTACATTTGATTCAACAGCCTTTGAGCCAACCACATGGAACCAGTTCATATAATCGGTTATTGTAGTATGAAAACCAATTTGTAAAGAAGGCAATAACAGCCCCAGAACAAGTAATGCAACTCCAAAGGCAAAAGCATAATTCCATTTTTTCTTAAATATAAAATACAGGATTAAACTGGCAGGAAAAACTTTAATCAATGTGGCAAAAGCTAATGATATTGCTGATAAAACGACCTGATTTCTTTGGCTATAATAAAAAGTTGCAATAGAAAAGAAAATAACAAATTCAGATGCCTGACAACGCATAATGCCAGACAATAGCAAGACACATAAGGATAATAAAGGTAAGGCAAAATACAAAAATCGGGTATTTTCTTTAGTTTCAATGCCGAGCATGCGGATGGAAAAGACAAGGCTAAAGTAGATCGCTAGAATTTCCAGAACATACCAAATAAAAGCACCTAAAGCCAAAGGCATTAAACTAAATGGCACCATCCAAATAGCAAAAGGAGGCAAATAAACATAGCGCCAGCCACGAATATTTTGCACATGATAAAGGTCCAGTTGATATAGAATCGCCTTGCCGGCTTCTGTATACACGGTAAAATCTGTGCGCTGGATATCATTCCAAGCTACTCTGTAAACTGTTGAATATGCAAAGATTAAAATAATTAATGTAATCAGCACATAATAATAAGTTCGAAATTTTGCCATTAGTCCATGCATCAGTTGGTAGGTTAGAAAATAATTTGCTCCGGTATAATCCAATATGAAAATTAAGGATTAATTAATACTTCGTATAGTTTTACGCAAATTTTATTGATTCTCCTCTGATAGCTTTTACGGGTGATATATTGTTGGTTTGTAGATCACAACCAGCTCTTTTGCTTAGTGACTTAGGCTGTCCCTAGGCTTCTTCTTATTCCGCATAACGACTAGTATGTGAATTGAGTTTTACCCTAGCCATAAAATTCTTAAATTTCTATACAGCGAGTTGTACAAAAAAACGTTTAAAAATTATCCAAATTTTATCCGCAGGAAGTGTAGATTTTTTCGATCCTAAAAGCCTTATAAAGCATATTCATATCTGCTCAAACAAGACTAGCTTAATTATTGGAAATTCATTACATTATTTATTAATGTATAATGACATTGTCATGTATATTTTTTTAAATTTTGCATGATTTTAAAGCTGACCTTTGATCCAAAAGATTAATTTTTGGGGTGCTGTTCACTATTACAGCGTAAATAGAATTCTAACTAACTCACAGAGAGCATATGCTGCAAAAAAACAAATCTATTTTTGTCTTTATTGTTCTCACTGTAGTGATCATGAATATTTTCATAATCACTTTATTGGCTTATACTTTGCACACTTCACGTGAACGCAAAGAAGCTGAAGTTAGGACTAATGTAGAAAATTTAACCTTATTACTTGAAAAAAGTATTAGTGTCAGCTCAAGAGAAATCGATCTATCTTTGTATACGCTACAGGCTTATGTAGAAAAAAGAATTACGTGATAAAAAATATATAAATAATAATGAAATTAATAACTTAATTCAAAGACAACAAGACTGGATCAGTTATGTGGCGAGAATTAATATCACAGATGAAAAAGGTCAAGTCCAGTTTGGTCATAGTGATATTAGTCGTAGACTGAATTATGCAAATTATAGTTTTTTTAAAGATGCCCAACAGCAAAATGAGGATCAGCTGTTTGTCACAAAACTGATAAGAGACCCTAATGGTCAAGGTTGGATTCATCTATTTGTACGACGTTACAACCAGCCTGATGGGACGTTTGCTGGAGTTATTACTGCCGCATTGCCAGCCAGCTACTTTAATAATCTGATTACGAAACTGAATGTAGGCTCTAAAGGTGTAGTGCTGGTTCAAGATCTGGATATGCGCATTATCGCACGCAATCCGCTGCTCCAAACCGTGAATGGTCAGGTGGGATTTGTTGGTGGTCCACCGGAACTATCTCGGCTGGTTCACTCTGGCATACAGTCTGGCACCATTTATACGCGACGTACCACAGATAAAGTTCCGCGTATTGGTACCTTTCGTAAGTTAAGTGGTATGCCTGTTTTTGTCGTAGTTGCCCTCGCTGAACAAGATTATCTGGCGCAATGGTATAACGACGTGATCAAAGCCGTGTTGTTAGAATTTATCTTCCTCTCGGTGACGACGATTGCAGCTGGGTTACTTTGGCGTCAAATTCAGGCGAGTTTTTTTGCCAATCGTCGTAGTCAGATATTATTGCGCAATGCACATGATGGTATTCATGTTCTGGATGCACAAGGAAGGCTCACTGAAGCGAGTGAGTCATTCTTTCGAATGATCGGTCATACGCCAGAAGAAGTGATTGGTCAGACGCCATCCTATTGGGATGCCTGTTATAATAAAGCCGAGATTCAAGACCTTATTAAAAATGGTATTCGCACGCCTGAAGGTGTCCGCTTTGAAACTTTTTACTATAATGCTCAAGGTGAAGCCTATCCCGTAGAAGTCAGTTTAGTACGGGTACATATTGATGACTACGAGGTATTTTTCTGCTCTGCACGCGATATTACCGAACGTAAAAAAGCAGAAGAAAATCAGCGTATTGCAGCGGCTGCATTTGACTCCCAAGTTGGGATGCTGATCACTGATCCAAACCTAAAAATTTTGCGTAGCAATCGGGCTCTTACAGAAATTACAGGTTATAGTCAGCAAGAATTGATTGGACAAACCCCTCGAATCTTACAATCTGGCACGCATGACAAAAAATTCTATGACACCATGTGGGATCATATCCGTAGTACAGGATCTTGGCAGGGTGAAATCTGGAATAAACGTAAAAATGGAGATATGTATGCACAGTACATCCTGATTGCCAGTGTCCGTGATGAAAAAGGTCAAACAACCCATTATGTCGCATCGATTACCGATATTTCTGCTTATAAAGCGTCAGAAGAAAAAGTACGCCTGCTGGCATTTTATGATTCTCTGACCAAGTTGCCAAATCGCCGCCTGTTTTTAGAACATCTTGAACAGAGCATACAAGATGCAGAAATGAAAAAGCGGCTTGGCATATTGCTGTGTATTGATCTGGATAATTTTAAAGCCTTAAACGACACTAAAGGTCATGAAACAGGGGATCACTTATTACAAGAAGTGGCAGCTCGCCTGTTAGAGTGTGTTGGCGCAAATCATATGATTGCCCGCCTTGGGAGCGATGAATTTGCGGTACTGCTTGATCAGACAAGTGCATCTGAATCAGAAGCCATCCAGCAAGCGGAAATGGTCGCAAAACGTATTTTACAGGTACTTGCTCAGCCATATTTTTTTGAAAACTCAGAATATCGCAGTTCTGCCAGTATCGGGATTAGCCTCTTTGGGATGCAGGCGCATGAAAATGTTCAGGATCCACTTAAACGTGCAGACATAGCAATGTCGGAAGCAAAAAACTATGGTCGAAATACTTATCGTTTCTTTGATCCGCTGATTCAATCTCAGGTTCAGGAACGCGCCGAAATTGATGCTGGGTTGCGTCAGGCACTCGAAAAAAATCAGCTTGTGCTGTATTACCAGCCACAAGTGAATCGTGGGCAACAGATGACTGGCGTAGAAGCCTTATTACGTTGGCAACATCCAACCAAAGGAATCATTTCACCTGCCCTGTTTATTCCCATTGCAGAAGAAAATGGCTTTATTATTTCACTGGGCAAGTGGGTGCTAGAAACAGCGTGTCAGCAATTAAGTCAATGGGCTAAACATCCAAAAACAGCCAAACTCAGCATAGCCGTGAATGTAAGCGCTAGCCAGTTTGCTCGTGATGAATTTGTCCAAGATGTGATCGAAATTCTGGAACGCACACAGGCTCCAGCACATTTACTTAAACTGGAACTCACCGAAAGCGCCTTAGTGCTGGGTATAGAAGATGTTATTGCAAAAATGATGGTTCTTAAGCATTACGGGGTAATGTTCTCTCTGGATGATTTTGGTACAGGCTATTCTTCTCTTGCCTATCTAAAACGAATTCCAATTGATCAATTAAAAATTGATCAAAGTTTTGTACGTGATATTGTGGTCAATTCCAACGATGCTGAAATTGCCAAAATTATCATTGTCTTGACAAAAACTTTTGGAATTTCTGTGCTGGCTGAAGGTGTAGAAACTGAAGCTCAACGTGATGTATTAGAAAAATATGGTTGTTATGATTACCAAGGTTATTTGTTTGCTAAACCGATGCCAATTCATGAGCTTGAGCAATATTTATTGTTTCATCGGACTCAGGATTAAATAGTTGAGTATCTATTGTTAACACGACAGTTGTCGCCGAATCTAGATTGGTTAACATAAAAATATTTTTTATATTCATTAGGTTGATTGTATTTCCATCTTTTTGAATAGCATATCTTTCAATAGCTCAAGATCCTCCTGTGATTGCAGTTTGTGCAAAATATCAATCTTTAGCGCCTGAATCTGGCAATCTGCAGAGATCATATTATCTCTAAAAGTAAAAGAATATTGTCTGGTACTAATGCCTGAATGGCGACAATCGCAAGGGCCAAAAATGGTTGAACTGCGAGAGTTGTGACCCATTGACAATGCAAATCATAATCCATCAATCGTTATGAGGAAAAGAGTAATTAAGTTCATTTAAGATACTGCAGAAGTTTTGATTGAGAGGTGCTGGTAGAAAATAGTTACATTTTTCGATAAAAATAAGTAGTGATTGTAATACTGACGTAATAACTTAAAGGTTAATTTATACACCGACAAAAAATAAATAAATATCTATTTTTTAAATACTTAAATAAATGATTTTAAAGGTAAAATGTATGTCTGAAAAAAAGGTTGCACTTGTTACTGGCGCTTTGGGTGGGATTGGTAGTGAAATTTGTCGCCAGTTAGTTGCTGCAGGTTACAAAATTATTGCTACGGTTGTTCCACGTGAGGAAAACCGTGAAAAGCAATGGTTAATTAATGAAGGTTTTAATGAAAGTGATGTACGTTTCGTTTTGACTGACCTGACCAAGCATGAAGAAGCAACGGTAGCGATTAACGAAGCAATTGAGGCAGAAGGTCGTGTGGATGTACTGGTCAATAATGCAGGTATCACCCGCGATGCCACTTTCAAAAAAATGACCTTCGAACAGTGGACACAAGTCATTGATACCAATTTAAAAACTTTATTCACAGTGACACAGCCAGTATTCCTAAAAATGCTAGAACAAAAAAATGGCCGTATTGTGAATATCAGTTCGGTGAATGGTTTGAAAGGTCAGTTTGGTCAGGCAAACTATTCAGCGACAAAAGCTGGAATTATCGGTTTTTCCAAAGCGTTAGCACAAGAAGGCGCACGTTCTAATATCTGTGTTAATGTAGTCGCTCCAGGTTATACCGCAACGCCGATGGTCACCGCAATGCGTGAAGAAGTCGTCAAGAGTATTGAAGATCAGATTCCATTGCAACGTTTGGCTCGACCAGAAGAAATTGCGGCAGCAGTTTTATATCTTGTAAGCGATAATGGTGCTTATATTACGGGTGAAACACTATCCGTGAACGGTGGGTTGTATATGCAATAATGTGTGTCATCTTGATGACTCATTCGATGTTTTTTTAATAATGTAATAATCCTAAATCATAATTCTACGGAGAAAATGCTCATGCTATATGGCGAAATGTTTGCAAACATGAATAGTCAATATAAAAACATGTTTGAACCTTATGCAAAATTTAACAGTCTGGTTGCTAAAAACTTTGCTGATTTAACCAATTTACAATTAGATGCTGCGCGTCAATATGCAGACATTACTTTGTCACAAGTGTTTGCAAACAGTGAAGTTAAAGACATGCAAAGCATGGTCGGCTGTTGTACCAAACAAATGGAAACCATGACCAAGCTGAGCCAGCAAATGATTGAAGATGGCAAAAAACTGGCTAGCCTAACTGCTGAATTCAAATCTGAATTCGACAAGTTGGTTAGCGAATCTATGCCAAACACTAAATAACACCAATCTCAGACCATGACATATCAAGCTCAACACGCGGGGAAGTGCCAGTCACTTCCCCGTTTTTCATAGTGTCGCTGATGCAAAGGTAAGGTCATTAACCAAATGGAGAGGTGAAATGCAGCAAAATATTCTTCAGTTTAATCAGAATGTACAGAATTTTTTTAATGTACATGAAAATATGTGGGAAAAAGTACAAGAATTTTATTACGGTAAAAACCCATTAAATGAGGCACTGGCAAAGGTCAATAATGAAGACATGACTGTGTTCTTTGAAGCTTTGGCCAAGAATCCGACGCGGTTGATGGAAATGCAATGCAAATGGTGGCAAGGCCAGATGCAGATTTACCAAAATGTCATGCTACGTGGCGTAATGGGGAGTCAGGTGGAACCCTTTGTGAAACCTGAAAGTGGTGACCGTCGGTTTACCAGTCCATTGTGGCAAGATGAACCAAATTATGACTTGTTAACCCAGTCTTATTTGCATTTCAGCAAATTAGTTCAGGACATGCTGGATGTCGTGGATGGTATTCCTGATAAAGTTCGCTACCGCATTCATTTTTTTACCCGTCAGATGATTAATGCTTTTGCACCAGGTAATTTCCTGTGGACCAATCCCGAAGTGATTCAGCAAACGATTAACGAACAAGGTGAAAACTTGGTTCGAGGTATGGAAACGTTTTATGATGACCTAATGAACAGTGGAAAGTATTTGTCTGTACGCATGACCAATAATGACTCGTTCAGTTTGGGTAAGGACTTAGCATACACACCAGGTGCTGTGGTATTTGAAAATGAATTATTTCAGTTACTGCAATATGAAGCTGTGACCGAAACAGTTCATCAAACGCCAATTCTGATCATTCCACCATTCATTAATAAATATTATGTGCTTGATCTGCGTGAACAGAATTCATTTGTGAACTGGTTACGTCACCAAGGGCATACAGTATTTATGATGTCGTGGTGTAACCCTAAATTCGAGCAAAGAAATATCTCCTTTGATGATCTTGTTGTTTCTGGAGCTGTCGAAGCCTTACGGGTTATCGAAGAAATAACGGGTGAAAAAGAAGCAAACGCAATTGGCTACTGTATCGGCGGAACTTTATTGGCTGCCACACAGGCCTATTATGTCGGTAAGCGTTTGAAAAATCATGTCAAAAGTGCAACTTATCTAGCGACATTGCTAGATTTCGATAACCCAGGCAGTTTAGGTGTATTCATTAATGAACACGTGGTTTCAAGTATTGAAGCGTTAAATGAACAAACGGGTTATTTTGATGGTCGTCAGTTGGCTGTGACTTTTAGCTTGTTGCGTGAAAATACCTTGTATTGGAACTATTACATTGAAAATTATCTGAAAGGTAAAGATCCTTCGGATTTTGATATTTTGTACTGGAACAGTGATAGCACCAATATTCCAGCCAAAGTCCATAGTTTCCTTGTGCGTACCCTATATTTGAACAATGATTTGATTCAGCCAAACAAAATTAAAGTTAATGGCGTTAGTTTAAATTTGTCGCGAGTCAAAACACCAAACTTCTTTATTGCAGCACAAGAAGACCATATTGCGCTTTCGGATGCCTGCTTTAAGGGTGCAACTTTCCTAGGTGGTGAATCAACATTGGTACTGGGTGAGTCAGGTCATGTAGCAGGGATTATCAATCCGCCAAACCGTAACAAATACGGCTGTTATACCAATGCTGCACCTTATACCAACAGCAAAGAGTGGTTAGATGGTGCACAGTTCCATTCGGAATCCTGGTGGTTACGCTGGCAGGAATGGGTCGCACCGTATGCAGGAGAGCAAGTGCCAGCACGTGTTCTAGGCACAGAAATCTACCCTGTAAAAGAAGCAGCTCCAGGTCGTTATGTGCAGGTTAACCTGTTTTAAGCATTCAAATTTGTCATTGATGTGGGTTGCATTTTCACAGAAAAATGCAATTCACCATTTGATTTTTATTTAATAAAAACATTTAAAATTCTAGGAAACACAATGAAAGAAGTCGTAATTGTTGCAGCAAAGCGTACAGCAGTGGGTAGTTTTCTTGGTGGAATCGCCAGTGTCAGTGCGCCTCAACTTGGTCAGGTTGCCATTCGTGCAGTTTTAGATGCCGCAGCGGTTAAGCCAGAACAGGTCGATCAGGTGATTATGGGCAATGTCTTGACGGCAGGCGTGGGGCAAAACCCTGCACGTCAAGCAGCAATTGCAGCAGGAATTCCGATTACGGTACCAGCGTCAACCTTAAATGTGGTCTGTGGTTCAGGGCTACGTGCTGTTCATTTAGCGGCTCAGGCAATTGTTTCAGGTGAAGCTGAGATTGTTGTTGCGGGTGGACAAGAGTCGATGTCACAAAGTGTGCATTTTATTCAAATGCGTAATGGCCAGAAAATGGGCAATGCCCAGCTCGTAGATAGCATGGTTTACGATGGTTTGACCGATGTTTATAACCAGTATCACATGGGCATTACTGCAGAAAATATTGTAGAAAAACTCGGGCTTAACCGTGAAGAGCAAGATGCATTAGCTTTAACTTCACAACAACGAGCGGCTAAAGCTCAGGCTGAAGGTAAGTTTTCTGCGGAAATCGCACCAGTTTATGTACCACAGCGCAAAGGCGAACCTTTGGTTTTTGATCGTGATGAATATATTAAAGCTGACACCAATGCTGAAAGTCTGGCTAAGTTGCGACCTGCATTTAAAAAAGATGGCAGCGTGACTGCAGGTAATGCATCGGGTATTAATGACGGTGCAGCAGCAGTATTGGTGATGAGTGCAGAAAAGGCAGCAGAGTTGGGCTTACAGCCACTGGCGCGTATTAAAGCCTATGCCATGTCGGGTGTTGCACCAGAAATTATGGGTCTAGGCCCAGTTGAAGCGGTGAAGAAAACCTTGACTCGTGCTGGCTGGAGTCTGGATGAAGTTGATTTAATTGAAGCAAATGAAGCTTTTGCAGCGCAGGCATTGGGTGTAGCAAAAGAACTCGGTTTGAACATGGATAAAGTCAATGTCAATGGTGGTGCGATTGCATTGGGTCATCCGATTGGTGCTTCAGGTTGCCGTATTCTGGTCACCTTATTGCATGAAATGCAACGTCGTGATGCCAAAAAAGGGTTAGCAACTTTATGTATCGGCGGGGGTATGGGTGTTGCCTTGGCGGTAGAATCTGTTTAATCGCGTCTTGTTGATTGTATCCAGTGAATCACTTCACTGGATACTCATCCAAATATGAAGCTAGGTTTTGCATAAGAAAATAAATAGAAAAAATCCGACTATCTATAAAATAATAAGTAATACGGATGAAATATTTCAGAACATAGATAAAAGTGATTTAGGTAAATTAAAAGCTGAAGCTTTAGGAAAATTCATTCGCCTATAGTCATTCTTTATTTTACGTTCCAGTTGTTTAAGACGTTACTGATCTGACAAGAGTTGTGCAGCAGTTGGTTTTTGTTAACCTAAATTTTGTGCAATATATTGTCTATATACCAAGATCAAAGTGTTTGATGGGGTAGCCCAAGATGAAAAATAATCTTTCTCATATTCAAGAAGTAAGCGAAAAGTTAGTTCTTTAATTTCTAAAATATATTTTGATTTCTTATTTACACATTCTGAGGAAAATTGGTCTCCGATAATCTGAGTACGGTTCATTTTGGAATGGAAAGAAAGTCAGGCTTAAAGGGGAGGCTAGTTGGAATATTCAAGACCAAACGACGACTAGGTTCAGTCTTGTAATTAAACTTAATAATCAATCGAATATATTATCGCTAACTTAGGCTAATATTTGATTTTACTGTGCTCAATATGGGCGTTAGAAAAATGCAGCATGTACCCGCATGCCAAACACATTTACTGGACCATGACGATTTGCGTTATACCCAGGATTAGCGATGTTTTGGTAGTCAAGGGTTAACTGTAAAGAGTTATTTAAAGCAATATTATAATAGGCTTCAAAGATGTCTTCTGTATGATAGCGTAGTGTGCCATCACCAAGAAAAGCACCTAAGCCACCAGCTTTTAAGTAATCTTTATGTGAATTGGACAAACCATTTATGGCATAAGCAATACCATAACTATCATTGTTTCGTCCCCACAGTTTCCCATTACCTGTGAGCCCAAATTGTGCTTGCTGATCAATTTCGGTAAATGCCCATTGTTCATATTTGCCGTTGTTCGTTGATAAACGGGTAAACAAAGAAATATCGGGTGTCACATACTGCTCGATATGAATGCCAACACCATCTTTTGTATGCTTAGACTGTGATGCCGTGATGCTAGGAGTTACGCCTTCCACTGCAGCTTGATCGACAGCAGTGCGATAGTTTCCAAAGTTGGCAACGTTACGATATATCAAGACTTTAACCAGACCCGATAAATCACCAAGCTTATGATCATGCTCAAATTCAACCTGTTCCCCAAAACTATTTTGAATATGATCATCCAAGATAAAACCATTCGATTGCTTCGGCATTAAAAATCGGCCATAACGCACTGCCCAGTCATTATTGTAATATTCAACAGCAATTCCTGAAGTATAGCCTTTCGTGTCTGCAGCATAGTCATATGCACCGTAGGTCAGAAATGACCAGTTCATAAAATTATTACGGGGATCGCCTATTGTTGGACTGGTATCAAAAATATCGGTGATTGCCATTGTTCCTACCGTAACGACCAACCGCTTTGACGTGACAGTGTCCGCAAATTGCGTCAAGCTGGGAGCAAGCTTAACAGTGTCACCACTCAAGTCCCATGTCTGCTTCAAGAAAGTACGGGGAATGTAGTGATTTAAACTATGTGAACTGCCACCTTTCTGCTGCTCACCATTGACGGGACCAGCCAACCCAGTCAAGCCTGATAATCCATGTGCCTGATACAATTCTGGAGTGATATAAAATTCACCACCTTGCCACAAGCGTGCGCCTAACAAGGCAGTTGCTGTAAAGGTATAGCTGCGTTCAGGTGTTGGTAACAGACTGTTTGGTCCTGTATAAGCTGCATTAAACGCATCTTTATGCTGAAAGATATAAGTACTTTGTAGACCAACGACAAAAGGGCTGATAGAGGCTTCAATTGGAAATTGAAAATGTGATTCGCTATTTGTTGCGGTATCTGTTGATTGTATTGTACTGCTTGGAGATGTGTCGGCATATGCCAATGGACAAATGGCGGTACTACTTAAACAGACTAACAATACGCACAGTTGGTTTTTCACTTGGCTCATACTATCCCCTTACTTCTAATCATTTCATTCTATTAAATATTTATTACAATTCAGATACTTGGTTTTGACTGGTATAAATAGTCGTAAACTACGTAATGTATATTGGCTGGTGCATCAGATCGTCAATAATATTCAATTAAGTTGGCTGCTACATGCTAATTGACCAATCATTAACTGTATCATTTTGAAAACCAACATAATATATAGTGAGTTATCAAAATACTAAATAAGACGATCTACTGATTGATAACAACCAAGATGCATCCTTGGGCTTTAAGATGTAAGAACTGGCTCTTTTCTGGATCATAGTGCAGCAGTCAACGAATTACGAAATCATGACACTCATCCAGTCGGAAAAACTGAATTGTTTTAAACCCAGCATGATGTATTCATTGTCAATATCATGTGACAGCGCTTTAAAGATGCTCTGCCATACTCGCTTTAGCCCAATCACTAAAGCGAGTATGCACGACTCGAAAATCACTAATCAAAACAAACATTAAATTCATTACTTAGAGCGAATTTAATGAGTGCCGTGTAGTGCCATCTGAACAAGCTTCACTATAAGCAATCCTCCTGCCAAAACAAGGTATAATCGGAGTACACCTAGCCAGATTCGATTTAGTAAGCCTAATTTGAATGGTGCCAACTTACTGAGTGGGGGCATTCGCCAATGGATGCGGTTTTGTTCATTTTGTTCTTGTGAATGAATTAAAACTGGCTTGGATGCTTTTAACCCTTTAAATTTCACATAAAGTTGAACCATAACCGATAACATTACACTAATAACAGTGCCACCCAGAAGAATACTTAGAATTTGACCATCTGAAATATTCGGGAAGAGTTCTGCTGCTGTTAGAATGATAGAAAGCATGACCAAACTTGCAACGACGATTGTAGTAATAATATTCGTTAATTTCCCATTTACCCATGGACCAAGAACCTCTCGATCATTGCAAAGCAGCAATAAAAATACTGTTGCGCTTGGTAGAAGAACACCAGCCAATGTTTGAACTAAATTCGTCAATAGTCCTAACGGTGTTCCTGGTGTTAACACAAGCCCTGCAGAAATTGCAATTAAGCCAAAATAAACTGCATAAAATCCCTTGGCTTCAGTCGGTTTACGATGTAACGAATGATTCACTGCAAACACATCACCTAATGCATAGGCCGTTGATAGTGAAACTGCTGCTGCACCAATAATACATGCATCAATCAAAGCAATAGCAAACAGAACAGCGGGTAGATGGCCTACATAATGTTCAATGCCTCTAGCAACCCCACCAGCATCAGTAAAATGGCTAAACTCTGGATGACCAGCAAAAGTTGCTGCGGATAATCCCATAATTGCAGCAGCACCTATCACAACAATGATGATCCCGATCATAAGATCAAATTTTTCATATCTCATGAAGCGAGGAGTGATACGTTTATCAATGACATAGCTTTGCTGGAAAAATAATTGCTATGGCGCAACCGTAGTACCGACAATCGCAATAATAATTAACATGATATCGCTTAACTTTCCACCAGGCATGCTTGGAACAAAAAAGCTATGCGTGATCTGAGTTACAAGTGGATGAATCATCAAAAATACAGGTATTAAAAGCAGGCTACCAAAAACTAATATCATCGCAAATCTTTCAAAGCGACGGAGGCTACCTGTGCTTGAAGCAAGCATTAAAATAAATGCTGCGATGCCAACTCCCCAATATTTATTAACCCCTAAATAATCCAGACCGATTGTAATGCCAATAAATTCAGTCACAATCGTTAAAGCATTTAATAAAAATAGATCAATGACACTAAATGCTCCCCAAAATTTACCAAATCTAGCGAAAATTAAACGAGCATGACCAACACCTGTGACAATACCCAAACGCACAACCATTTCTTGGTTTACATACAGCACTGGAATCAATAACAATAATGTCCAAAGCAAAGTAATACCAAAATTCTGCCCTGCTTGAGTATAGGTGCCAAAAGCACCTGCATCATTGTCACCCACCATCACAATTAAGCCTGGGCCAATGATCGCAAGCAATGTGCGTAGTCGATGACCAATAGATTGACGTGCGCCTAGATCATGTTGTGCAATTGACCCAAAAGCTCCATGAATATCACCTTTATGGGCTTGATCAAGTACAGCATCTGTTTGAGATGAAAATTCATGGATTTCAGATTTTGGTACAATCTGGTTCATCATGCATCTCCTGGATATTTAAAAATTGAATATGACAAGCCGATTAAGGTTTTTTTACCTTAATCGGCTTGCTTAATGAGCAATAGAAATAATGGCGTTTAAGAGGCTATAGATTTCTTAGGAAGAACTTTAAGAATTGCCTTAGCAGGAACAACTGAAGATCCAATCTGTTTAGAAACAGATTCGTCTTCCCAGATTTGAACCAATTTGCCTTGAGCATCTTTAATATAATGTGCGCGTAACATTTTGCACCTCCGAATGAAGTGAAACGTAAATAATGACGGACATATCAAATGACCGTATTCGGCAAGCACATTGAAAAAAAGAGGTTATTCATCTGAAAGATGAATTGAAATACCTGTAAGCATTTTACGATGTACTGCCTTGTCTTTATCTGACAAGGCAGTGAAAGGAGTAACCCTAGACTGGCTTGTCAGTTTAGATAGTCGATCGACAACTACAACTGCTACTGTCCAAGATTTAGACTCCGATGGGGAAATTGAGGCAAATATACGCCTCAGATTTTAACGAGTCAATACTTCCGCTTAAATAAAATTTAATTCTACCGAGAAGATTTTATTGCAATAAGTTGATGATAATTATTATTTTTTATTATTTATGCAATAGAAATAAAAATATGATTCACATCAAATTCTCACTAAGGTGATACATACTGATGGTTTCATCTCATAAGTGTAATATTTCTAATCGGAAAAAATGCTCATCAATTATGGTCTAGTCCAACTAACGAGTTAATTGCCGATTTGCCTAGAAGGGTGGTGGCAGTTCACTTGTACGCTTTTTCATTAAAGCATAATACGAGGTATGTAAAGCCAGTTGAGTGTAGATTAGATAAATCATGCGTTGGCAACAAGGTAGATTTTTGAATAAATAGTTTTGATTTTACCTTAATGAGAAGAAGAGTGCTTTGCTGTTAAAATGAGAGCATTATACCAAATTGCAATAAAAACAATTTCAGAAATACCCAGCTGTGCGGAGCTAATTCTTAAATATTTAAAGTTTTGCTTTAAGAATTTTCAATAAATTGATTCAAATTTTAGAAAAAATCATCAATTAGGCAAAATAATTGTGTACTATCGAACATAAGGATGAGAGTCTTGAGTTTGGTATAGTCACTCAACTGATGGCTCTAATCCTCTTTTTTCAAGTCAATTTCTTACCCGTGATTCGGGTTATAATAATAGCATGATTTTGTTTAAATAAATTTTCTATATCTACTTATCAGGTTAAGCCTAATAATACTTGGTTGGCTTATTGAATTGATAGATAAGATAAATTCTTGGGTTCATATGAATATTAAATTACTTCCTTTGCAAACACACGGTGATGATCGTGGATCACTAATATCTTTAGAACAAGATAAAAATATTCCTTTTCAAATAAAACGAGTGTATTACATTTTTGATACTAAAGAAGGTGTAACACGTGGTTTTCATGCACATAAAGAACTTAAACAGGTTGCTATTGCAGTGAAAGGATCTTGCCGTTTTATGTTAGATGATGGAAAAGAAAAAGTATCTTTCTTATTAGATAATGCTGCGCAAGGATTACTCATAGAGTCCTGCATATGGCGAGAAATGTCAGATTTTTCTGAAGATTGTGTTTTAATGATTTTAGCAGATAATTTTTATGATGAATCTGACTATATACGTGATTATGATGAATTTTTAAAGATTGTTAAGGTTGAAAAATGAGTTTTTTCATTCATCCATTAAGTGATGTACATACGAAAAATATTGGTGAAAATACACGTATATGGCAATTTGTTGTAATTTTAGAAAAAGCTAAAATTGGAAAAAATTGTAATATCTGTGCTCATACTTTAATCGAGAATAATGTTGTTATTGGAAATAATGTGACTGTTAAATCGGGTGTTTTTCTATGGGATGGCATTCATATCGAAGATGATGTTTTTATTGGCCCTAATGCCACTTTTACTAATGATAAAAAACCTAAATCAAAACATTATCCAGATCAGTTTCTATCAACTTTAATTGAAAAGGGATCATCTATTGGTGCAAATGCTACAATTTTACCTGGTCTGAGAATTGGTCAATACAGTTTGGTTGGAGCTGGGGCTGTAGTCACAAAGGATGTACCTCCGTTTTCAATTGTAGCTGGTAATCCAGCAAAAGTTATAGGACAAGTTCAACGTGATTAACTTTTTAGATTTAAAACAAATTAATGCTCAGTATCGTGAAGAGTTAATCAATGCTTGTACACGTGTAATTGATTCAGGTTGGTATATTAATGGTAATGAGTTGGACCTATTTGAAAACAACTTTGCAAAATATTGTGGCGCTAAACATGCTATAGGTGTTGCAAATGGCTTAGATGCTTTAACTTTAGTTCTTCGTGCTTGGAAAGAGCTTGGAGAGTTAAATGATGGTGATGAGGTTATTGTTCCTGCTAATACATATATTGCGAGTATCTTGGCAATTTCAGCAAACAATCTAAAGCCTATTTTAGTCGAACCCGATATTAATACATATAATTTAGATCCTAAATTAGTTGAGGAAAAAATAACTTCAAAAACAAAAGTTATACTTGCTGTTCATTTATATGGTCAATTGGCTGATATGCCAAGTATCTCTCAACTAGCTAGAAAATATAATCTTCTAGTTTTAGAGGATTCTGCTCAAGCTCATGGTGCTGAAATTGAAGGTACAAGAGCTGGGGACTGGGGCGATGCTTCTGGTTTTAGTTTTTACCCAGGTAAGAACTTAGGAGCTCTAGGTGATGGCGGTGCAATTACCACAAATAATGACACACTTGCAGAAGTTTTAAAGGCATTGAGAAATTACGGCTCACATGAGAAATATATAAATAAATATAAAGGTGTAAATAGTCGCTTAGATGAGATTCAGGCTGCATGTTTAAACGTAAAGTTAAAATACCTTGATGATACGATTAATTCAAGACGTAATATTGCTCAAGTGTATCAAACAAATTTGAAAAATATTAGTGGTCTTATATTACCTAAAATTGAAGATATTCCTAATAATTTAAGACATGTTTGGCATTTATATGTTATTCGTTCTGAACAGCGTGAAAAACTACATCACTTTTTAAGTAAAAATGATATTCAAGCATTAATTCACTATCCTATTCCACCACACCAGCAACTTGCTTATGCTGAATGGAATAATTTGAGATTTCCTATATCTGATAAAATCCACAATGAGGTTTTAAGTTTACCAATTTCACCATATTTAAGTGAAGATAAAGCATTTTTTGTTTGTGAAAAAATTATGAGTTTCTTTAAATGATGAATATTGAATATAAGCGTCCATCCCCATCTGTCACAATGGTACTCGTTTGTTATAATCAGGAAAACTATATAAAAGAAGCTATTTTTTCTGCTTTAAATCAAGATTATAGTCCTTTGAAAATAATTATTTCAGATGATTGTTCAAAAGATGGAACAGTTTCTATTATTGAAGGAATTTTACAAGAATATCACGGGCCTCATGAAGTTTTTTTCAAAAAAAATACCGTAAATCAAGGGTTAATCAAACATATTAATCTTGTAAATAATTTAGTTGATACAGAACTTCTTGTAATTGCTGCCGGTGATGATATTTCTCACCCAAATCGTGTGACTGAAATAATAGATGCATATAGGTTAGCAGAACAACAGCCAACATCTATTTACTCTTCTGTTAATAAAATAACTCCTGATGGAAAGCTACTTGATATTTTTATTCCACCTATAGAACAATTAGGTCATTCTGTCCTAGATTGTGCACTAAGTGAAAGTTTAATTATTGGTGCATCTCATGCTTGGCATAAATCTTTATTCACAACATTTGGTGATATAAAAGAGTTAGGTGCATATGAGGATCTTGTTTTAGCTTATCGTAGTGCTATTTTGAATGGATTATTATATATAGACAAACCTTTAGTAGATTATCGAATTGACATTGGTATATCTAATGTTACACAGGATCCTGATCTAAGCAATGCACAAAAATTAGAAAATTTGCTAAAAATTATGAAACCAGTATTACTACAACGATTATTAGATTCAAGTTTTATTGCAGACAATAAATTACAAGAAATGGCTATTCAAAAAATTAAAGTTCAATTATCAAAAATAGATCTTGAATATGCTTTTATAAAGGGAGAAAAAGTACACTATTTACTTTATAAAGCTATAAAAACATCGAATTTACCATTATTTTTAAAATATCTAATTAAAAGATTAAGGGGCTGTGCTAGATAAAGTCTAAACTTCGGTCCAAATACGCAAAATTTTTAGCTGTTGTTTTGGACTACCATAATTAAATCTAAACTCACATTCCTTAATAAACAAGTGAAAAGAATCTTTAGGAATTCCATTGTATTTTCTTAAGATCCTTTTTGCCTGATTCCAGAAATTTTCAATCCCATTGATGTGGTTATGACCATTTGTAAAATGGCTTGAATCATTAATCCTGTAATGGCAACATCCAAAGCATTATAACTATGCCAATAATCTGTATAAACAATACTATCAGGTATAATTTTTTAGAGATTACAGTCATTAATGTAGTTAATTTAGTATCAGGAACAATGACCGTATAAACTTTACTATTACACTTCAATAACCCGAATACAATAACTTTACTAGCAGCACCTCTACCTCGCTTTCCCTTACGTGTGCCACCGAAGTAGCTTTCATCCAGTTCAATTTCACCATCTAATATTTCAAGAGCTTCTTGCTCTAAATAATAAGAAATAATCTTACGAATTTTAATATAGAAGAGAGCGGCAGAATTGGGGTGTATTTCCAGTACATCTGCTGCTGAACGTGCAGTTACTTCAAATACAAAAACTTAAGTAACTTAAGCTGTATTTTTTATTGAATTTACAATTGGTTAGCTTCATTTCCATAGATTAACATAATGCTAATCTAGTACAGCCCCAAAATTATTTACTTGAGATATTTTATAACAAATTTTGCGATCATGACAATTTCAAAGAGGGATAAAGTTGCAAATCGAATTCGTTTACGCTTATTTTCTTGCTTAATAAATTTCCAATAGATGGGTTCAAATTTTTTAAAAAATCATCAACAGTACAGAAAATTTCTGTAAAATCAAACATGGTGGCTAGAGTCTTTGGCTTGTGTAGTAACTTTCTAAATGGCTCTAACCATCTTCTTTTCAAGCGGCTGCCTTATCCTTAATTTGGGTTAAGATGAGTATAGATAAAAATTTATCATTAATATCTATATAGGTAATTCATAGAATTTTTAAATTATCTATATAGAGCTATTAATATTTTTTAATTTTGATATGTAAAATTTTATTTTAATCCAAGAAAATGTTCCTCTTCTTTCATTTTTAATATATAAGTCAAATATCATATTTTCTAATATATTAAGCCTATATAAAAAATCTTCTTTTTCAGACCTATTAAAAATAACATTTTCTTTATTTAAGTTTTTTAAAAAATTGTATGTTTTTTTCAAAAACTTATCGTAATTTTCAAAAAATAAAGTATCCTGATAATAGTTGTTTTTAATAAAATTTAATAAAATTAAATCTCCTTTTATAAAATCAGTGACATTTGGTCTAAGTTTTTTAGTTAAAGCATTAATATTATCTATTCTATAATAAAAATTTGTATCACAAAAAACTATTTTTTTTGATTTAAAATAAAATATCCTTGTTGTTATTTCATCGCCAATAAAATAGGAATCATCAAAACCAACTTCTCTTAACAGTTCTATTTTTCTTAAACTAAATCCATGTACTTTCCAATCTAAAGATAGTTTAAATGCTTCTGATCCATTTAAAAAACACTCATAATTATTATTAGGTGGTAATATCATATTGTTATTTTCGCCTTCTTTAAACCAAATCATATTAGGTATAACGGCATCAGCATTTGTCTCTTTTATTTTTATATATAATTTCGTAAGTAAATCTTTATCAAAAAAATCATCTTGAGACAAATAAAAAAAGTATTTACCTTTACAATACGGTAAAATATATTTTATAGCTGAAACAGCATTTCCACTTTTTTTATCTCTACAAATTAATTTAAACCTAGTATCATTTTGTATTTTTCTTTCTAAAAATTCATAACTTCCATCAGTAGAAAAATCATCTATTAATAAAAACTCTATTTTCTTAATCGTCGTCTCCTTAAGACAACTTACTAATTTTTCTAAATATTGAATACCATTATAGATAGGTACAACAACAGAAATTTCTACCATTTTATGCTAACCTGAATTGCGGATAATAATTAGGCCTAAAAATAACGTAAAATTTTTAGGAAATTATCATAAAGTTTAGATTTTCAGTTTTAATTCTACATATTTATTATTAATTATCTATAGTTTTTTGAATTTTATTCATTGTATTTTGATGATAAATTTTATAAGAATATAGCGATACATAAATTCATGAAAATAACCTAAGATACTTAGAGCTTTACTTGTCACTAAATCATATATTCATTTGAGAAGATTCAAGCAATAAAAAAAATTAATGCGTAGGTCAACAACACTCCTCCTATCCCCATTTAAATCTACTACCAAATGAATTTTAGATCTGTTTCCACCTATGCTTTTCAAAATAGCGATTCTTGAGTCCTATGGCATGTTGATGAGCCAGGATATGACAGTAATCAATAAAAAAACAATTTTAGGGCATGCCTTCATTTGAATTTACACAAAATCAATATGCAGGCAATGTAGATTAAGACTGATAATTTCGGGCAAGTTTATCAAATCTGGTGGCTATTGCATGGAACTGTTTTAATCTCGCAAAGGCATTTTCAATTAAACGCATTAAATAATATAAGTACTTATCAAACTCTTTATTTTCTCTCTGAATATTTGATTTCATTGGAATGATTGGCACAATATTTTGCTTCCTTGCTAATTTTTCTGAATCATAGCCTTTATCTGCAATAAGATAATCCGCCTGACCTATTTCACAGATCAACTACTCTGCAAGGCTATCGTGGGCTTCACCCTCAGTGATTTTGAAATCAATCAGTAATCCATACGCGTCTGTTGCAAGATAAATTTTTGCGATTCTTCCACCTCTTGATTGTCCAATTGTTCACTCGAAACCATGCCGAGCTCTACTTGCATACTGATGCGCGTATGTAGCTTCTGTATTCTTCATAAATATCACGCCATGTTGCACCTGTATGTCATTTCTATAAAATGGCTTCCATGATATTTCTACTGTTCTTTGAACAATAACAACCATGAAACTGCATGTGGACTGAATTTGTTGCCAAATATCATCAGTGAGTAGAGTTAATTGCCGATTTGCCTAGATTAATGCAAGCTTTATTCACAATATCGTTCATTGAGTTTCTGATGTATATAGCCTTATGCTTCTTATGTTGATACCCAGTTCTAAAAGATTAGCAGATGCCAGAAAATAATTGAAAGAAAACCTGTCTAAGCCATTGATTACTCGGCGTATGGTGAAAGCGCGCATGCCAGTGTTGTTTTACACTGTAACTTGGAAATGCATAAGGTGGTTGTAATATTTTTAAGCCACCACGGTTTAATAAAACCTGACTCAGATAATGAGGAATAGTTGCAATTGCATCAGTGTCTTGCACCACCAGCCCAACCCCTAAATAACTCGGCAGGCGCACGAGAATATTACGATTTACGCCCTGTTTTTGCAATTCATGTTCTAAAGCATAATGCCCTCCCGTTGCTAAAATATCGACATGCATCTCTTGGCGATATTCTTCATCAGAAATATAGGTGTTGCCCAATCGAGGGTGATTTTGGCTCGCAATGCAAATGTAATGTTGATGAAAAAGTGTTTGCTGATAAAAACCTGCTTCGAGCTGTGGCAAAAAACCAATAGCGAGATCAATTTCTCCATTCGACATCATCATTGGCGTATTCAAGTCAATTGGGTGAATGTCGAGGCGGACATTCGGAGCATGTTCCCGTAAGTAATTGATTAGTGTCGGGAGTAAGACCAAGTGACTAATATCCGTCATGCTCAGTTTAAACTCGTAATTTGAGGTCAGTGGGTCAAAATCAATATTGTAATCCTGAATGGCTTTAATCTTGTTTAAGGCTTCAAATACAATTGGATAAATTTGTTTAGATAATTCAGTTGGTTGCATTCTATTTTCAATGCGAACGAAAAGAGGGTCATGAAAATGCTCTCTTAACTGCCCTAAGGCAATACTCAGTGTCGGCTGCCCAATTCCCAACTTTTCAGCGGCTTTAGAAACACTGTTATGTTTATAGATTTCAAAGAAAATTTTTAATAAACGGGAGTCGATATCTAACATGATTATTCTGTATTGATAATATCAATACAGTGTATTAATTTCTGCTCATAGCTTCAACAAAATTCTGTTGTTACCTTAGATATCAATGAAGCATTTAGTCTCAATACAACAAAATGGATTGTTGTTATCGATGTCAAAAAGGATGAGCTATGGAACAGTTAGCAACATTGGATGAATTACCAACCCGCTATTTGCACGAGTTAAAGCAGTCAAATCTGGTTCCTTTATGGCCAAGCTTACGTAATGTTTTACCGCCACAAAAACCGATTCCTCAGACCCTTGCAACAGCCTGGTATTTTAAAGACATTAAGCCCTTACTTTTAGAAGCTGGTGAGCTCACACCGATTCAAAAAGCTGAGCGTCGCGTTTTGGTACTTGCCAATCCTGGGCATGGTTTAGAGAACATGAAAGCCAGCTCAGTCATGTATTTAGGGATGCAGTTATTGCTACCTAAAGAATGGGCACCAGCGCATCGTCATACCCCGAATGCAGTGCGTCTGATTGTTGAAGGAGAGGGCGCTTATACCACAGTTGAAGGGCAAAAATGTCTGATGGAACATGGTGATCTAATCCTTACACCATCAGGGCTTTGGCATGAACATGGTCATGATGGGAATGAGCCTGTGATCTGGTTAGACGTGCTGGATTTACCATTGGTCTACTATATGGAAGCGTCCTATGTTCAGCCAGGCGACATTCAGAAAGTGACCAGTTCAGGAAATGCGCATCGTTATGGTGTAGGTGTTGTTCCAACTTGTCATTTTATCCGTGAAAACGCCTCTTATCCAATGATGCGCTATTCATGGAAAGAGACACGAAAAGTGCTTCATGCCTTAGCTGAGGATCAGCAACATCAAGGGCCAGTTGAAGTTACTTATATCAATCCTGAAACAGGCGCTGATTGCCAAAATATCATTGGTTATTCCGCATTGATGTTACGTCCACATGAAACTGTTCAGTTACAGCCACGTTCATGCGCTCAGGTCTTTCATGTGATTGATGGTCAGGTCATGGTGAAAACAGATGAGAAAATTTTTGATCTCGGCAAAGCAGATACAGCTTGTGCACCTTGTTTCTCTCAAATTGATTTAATCAATACTTCTGACCAGCCTTGTTATGTATTTATTGCCGATGAAGCACCTGTTCAGAAAAAACTGGGCGTGTATTCGGTACGTGAACGTCATTAATTTAGATTTTATAAGGATATAAATCATGTCAAATCAAGATCAACCAGTTTTAATTGCTGGCGGTGGCATTGGTGGTTTTGCAGCAGCATTGGCGTTGTCAAAACAAGGTTTTAAGGTTCAGGTCTTTGAGCAAGCACCTGAAATTGGTGAGATTGGTGCAGGAATTCAGCTTGGGCCAAATGCTTTTCATGCCTTTGATGCGCTTGGTATTGGTGAAATTGCCCGTAGTAAAGCAGTTTATACTGATTATATGGTCATGCATGACGCTATTGATGAATATCAGATTGGTAAAATCCCAACCGATGAAAAGTTCCGTCAACGCTTTGGAAACCCTTATGCCGTGATTCACCGTGCGGACATTCATGGTTCGTTGGTAGAAGGTGCCAAAAAATATGGCGACCTTGAAATCATTACCAATTGCCACATTCAGAAGGTTGAACAGGACGAAAATAGCGTCACCATCTATGACCAAAATGGTAAGTCTTATACTGGTCAGGCTCTGATTGGTGCCGATGGTGTGAAATCTGTGGTACGTGAAACTTATGTGCATGATCCTGCCTTGGTGACAGGCCATGTGGTATATCGTGCCGTAGTACCAGAAAGTGAATTTCCAGATGACTTAAAATGGAATGCTGCCAGTATTTGGGTGGGTCCAAACTGTCATCTTGTGCATTATCCACTGCGTGGTGGCAAGGAATATAACGTGGTAGTGACCTTCCATAGCCGCCAGCAGGAAGAGTGGGGCGTCACTGATGGTTCTAAAGAAGAAGTCTTGTCGTATTTTCAGGATATCTGTCCGAAAGCACGTCAGTTGATTGAGCTGCCAAAAAGCTGGCGTCGCTGGGCGACGGCTGACCGCGAACCGATTGATACCTGGACTTTTGGTCGAGTGACTTTACTGGGCGATGCGGCTCATCCAACCACACAATACATGGCACAAGGCGCATGTATGGCACTTGAAGATGCCGTGACCCTTGGCGAAGCACTACGTGTTAACAACAATGATTTGTTGACTGCATTGGATATGTATCAAAAAGCCCGTGTAGCACGTACAGCACGTATCGTTTTGTCTTCACGTGAAATGGGCAAACTCTACCATGCTTCGGGTGTAAAACGCTTAGTCCGTAATGATTTGTGGCGTGGTCGTTCAGCAGAACGTTTCTATGATGCGATGGAATGGTTGTATGGCTGGAACGTGAGTAACTGTCTGGATGCAGTGAAAAACTATCAAGGACATGCGGCATGAAATTTTATGGGTTTTTCCGTAGTGGAAGTTCACATCGAGTCCGAATAGTCTTTAATCTGAAAGGCTTAGGCTATGCCAAAGAGTTTATTTCTTTGGCAAAAAATGAGCATCGTCAAAGTACATTCACGGCTATAAATCCACAAGGTTTTGTACCAGTACTGGAAACCGAACAAGGTTATTTAACGCAAAGCCCAGCTATCATTGAATGGCTGGAGGAAAAATACCCTGAACCTGCATTATTGCCAAAAGATGCATTTTCTAAGGCTAAAGTTCGTGCGATGGCTGCCTTAATTGGTTGTGATATTCATCCATTAAATAACAAGCGCGTTCTGGAATATTTACGTCAGGATCTCGCTTTGGATGAAACACAAGTATTGGCATGGTGTGCAAAGTGGATTCACAGTGGTTTTTCAGCTTTAGAAAACATGCTGAGTCAAGATCCAGAGCGTGGCAAGTTTTGTTATGGCAACCAGCCAACCATTGCAGATGCTTACTTAATTCCTCAGGTAGATTCAGCGCTGCGTTTTCAGGTGGATCTGACATCTTACCCTAATATTTTTGAAATTTATCAACACTGTATGACATTGGAAGCATTCCAAAATGCCGCGCCAAAACAGCAACCTGACGCGTTGTAATACAGTAAATATGAGACAAGGAACACAAGATATGTCGTTTATTTTTCAGCCGATGACCCATGCGGGTTTGTTTATTGATGGCTCAACCCAGAAATTTCCTGTGCGCCGCGTGTACTGTGTTGGTCGTAACTATGCTGCACATGCCCGTGAAATGGGATTTGATCCAGATCGTGAGCCACCATTTTTCTTCTGTAAACCTAATGATCTGGAGTCGATTGTTCCAGTAAACCAAGAAGCAGTTGATATTCCATATCCAGCGCAGACGTCCAACTATCATTATGAAATTGAATTGGTGGTTGCGATTGGTAAAGATGGTAAAGACATTTCTGTAGAAGATGCTGCTGATTATATCTATGGCTATGCCGTTGGTCTGGACATGACCCGTCGTGATTTACAAATGGCAATGCGCGAAAAAGGTCGCCCATGGGAAATTGGTAAGGCATTTGATTTTTCTGCACCAGTTGGTCCAATTCATCCAATTACTCAAACAGGTGAACTCAATCAAGCTGACATCCATTTGACAGTTAATGGTGAGACCCAACAGCGTAGTGATGTTAGTCATTTAATCTGGAATGTATCTGAGACGATTGCCAATCTGTCGACTTTATTTGAACTCAAAGCAGGTGACCTGATTTTCACTGGAACGCCTGAAGGTGTTGGTGCTGTGGTGAAAGGTGATGTCATGCGTGCTGATATTACAGGATTAACAGGAATTACAGTTAACGTTAAATAAATCAATGGTTTGATTTTTAAATAGAGTGCCTGACCTGAATAAAAAATACAGTCGGGTACTCTTTTGCTAAGGATTGCAAAACACCATGTTGCATGGTGTGAGGATGTTCTATGTCTCAAAATAAGATGAAAGTCGATATTCAGAGTTTTATTGATGCCAACCCGCTGTCATTGCTGCAAAAAAGCATTATGTGGTTATGCTTTGTGATTGTTGCAATTGATGGTTTTGATACGGCTGCAATTGGTTTTATTGCCCCAGCACTTAAAGCCGAATGGGCACTCAAAGCAACGGATCTTGCACCTTTATTTGGATCAGGTTTATTTGGCCTAATGGCAGGCGCTCTCATTTTTGGACCATTGGCCGATAAACTGGGTCGCAAACCCATTTTGCTGGGGTCAGTTATCGTCTTCAGTTTAGCGACGGTATTTTCTGCATTTTCTCCAGATTTACATACCCTGATTATTTTGCGGTTTATCACGGGCTTGGGTTTGGGCGGTGCCATGCCGAACGCCATTACCCTTACGGCTGAATATGCCCCGACATCACGTCGTTCCAATTTAGTCACCATGATGTTTTGTGGGTTTACCATTGGTTCGGCTTTTGGTGGGATTCTATCGGCACAATTATTGCCGCATATTGGCTGGCATGGAATCTTGCTGATCGGAGGAATTTTACCGTTATTGCTGGTTCCTTTTTTAATATATTTTTTACCGGAATCGATTCGTTTTTTGGTTCTAAAAAAGAAAGCCACAGATAAAATTGAAAAAATTGCTGCTCGAATTACACCTGCAAAAACCGCGATTCCGACTCTCATTCCTACCGTCAACGAAGTTGAAAAATCAAGCCTTAAAGACTTGTTTGCCAAAAGTTATGCACTTGGTACAGTTTTGATTTGGTTTACCTTTTTTATGAGTCTACTCATCATTTATATGATTTCTAGCTGGATGCCAACCTTACTCACCAATGCAGGTTTCAACTTATCCAACGCATCTTGGCTGACTTCGATTTTTCAGGTAGGAGGAACCATTGGTGCGATTGTCTTGGGATTACTGATGGATAAGCAAGATGCGACCAAGATCCTGAGTGCTGCTTATATATTGGGTGGTTTATGTCTGGTTGGTTTGGGCATGGGCATTCAACAGGCCAATACACTACTCCTGATGTTGGCAATGTTTGGGGTAGGTGTCGGAATTAGTGGTTCTCAAGTGGGTGCCAATGCCTTTGCCTCAGGTTTTTATCCAACCCACTGTCGTGCAACAGGAGTCAGTTGGTCAAATGCAGTCGGTCGTTCTGGCTCAGTGATTGGCTCAGTCGTAGGAGGATGGCTGATGTCTTTAAACTTATCCAGTCTTGAAATCATGAGTTTACTTGCGATACCTGCGGTACTTGCGGCAATTTCGTTACTTTTGATTCAGCGGTTAAAAAAAGAACAGACACAGACTGTTTCCGAATTGTCTTGATTAAATAACTTACGTTTACTTCGCTCAACATTAACAATTAAATAAGATCTTTCTGTGCTTCGCTGCACAGAAAGCAGGGATGCTTTATGCGCTTATTTTATCAATTACGATTTAAAAATTTGGCAATTCCTTCATTATTTGTCGTCGCTACATCAGGTTATGCAGCCGATAGTGTTATGCAGCCAAACGAGGATGAATGGAAATTCACGCTTAAAAATGCCTACATCAACCGTGACTATGAAAACCCTGCCATCAAGGATGCGGGTAGCTGGTCGCAGTCGGCTTCTCTGTTCTACACTTCCAAAATGCATGATACACCTTTAGAGATCGCTGATAAACCTTTGACTATTGGGGTCGATGCTTCAGTTCAATATGCGGTACGCTTAAGTAATGACAGACATGTAGCCGATACTGTCTTGCCTTTTGACACACAGACAAAATCTCAAGCCTCTGACTATTTAAAACATGGTGCCACACTGAAACTTGGTTATGACAAAACCTTACTGAAAGTCGGTGAACTCTGGTTAGATTTGCCTGTGACCTCAATTGATTATAGCCGCCAGTTACTCACCTCCTACTGGGGCGAAAACCTCAAGTCACAAATCACGGACCGTTTTAATGTCGAAGTCGGACGGGTCGAAAAAGTTTCCCCGCGCAACCAGGAAGGTTTTCACAAATTTGCATTTACCGCCAATGGCGTTACCAAATATTCTGATGGCTTGAATTATATCGATTTGCGCTATCAATTTACGCCAACACTGAAAGGCGAATACTACTTTGGCAACATGGAAAACCTGTTTAACAAACACTATGTGGGCTTGGATCACAGCTGGAAACAACAGAATTTCACCTTAAACAGTAAGTTTAAATATTTTTATGCCAAAAATGATGGCAATAGCTTTGATATTGAAGCTCAAAATATTGGCTTGCTTGAAACGTTAAAAGTGCAAAATCACACCTTTGGTTTGGGCTATCAAGAAATTACAGGCAAATCAGCGTACCCGATTCCAGATGGATTCTTGCCTGAAACCTATTTTATTAACTGGAATACCACAGGGTTCTTTAAGAAAGACGAAAGATCTTACCACTTCATCTACGGTTATGATTTTAAAGACTATGTACCAGGTTTAAATGCCATGGTGAAATATGTGTATGGCAATCACTTTAAAGCTGCAAACGGCAGTAAAAATATGGAAAGCGAATCGGATGTGATTGTGAATTATGCTTTCCAGCAGCCTTATCTGAAGGGCTTGTCTTTACAATATATCCGTATTGATTATGGTATTAAGACGGGTAATGATTTTGGTGAAGACCGTTTCTTTATCAATTATTGTAAGAAGTTCTAATCTTTAAATGATGTATATATTGAGGTGATTCAATTTAGGATTGCCTCAATACCTTTTTGTAAAAATAATTTTTTCCATTTCAATTTAACTAAAAGCACGCCTTAGCCATTAGGTGGGCCCTTTGTGTTGATTGAGCCACCTATCCGTCGAAAGTGTTCAAAATTCTGTGTCAGCTAAATGGATTATATAATATTAATAAAAGAGTCTAACCCAAAATGAGGGGAATTGATCAAATATTCGGCGTAGAATGGTAAGATTCATATAAAAATCTCGAATTTTTAGAATCTGTATTTCATATAAAATACTGAATTAAAATAATAAATAACTGTGTTATTCACCAATTAAAATGTCTATGCGATAAACCATTTTAAATGCCCTGTTTTTAACTGCAAGAGTCAAGAACAGGATTTAAATTTCTTTGCTCAATAACAGCTTTCTGAGCTTTACGACTTGGCATACTTTTCTTGGCTCGAGAGCATTTATTTTGTTTTTCCAACTCTTCATGTTGCTGTTGAATATGGGCTAGGACTGAACCTAATCTTTTATTCTCAACCACTTCAGTCTGCTGCAGTCCAGCCAGTTTATTGAAGATGCTGTAGTTGACCTTTCGTCCTTCATGCATGATGGCGACAGTTCCATCTGGATACTCCAGAAATGAAATGTATTGCCCAACAAATTTATGATTCAGTGCTGTTGGCTCAAGTATATAAATACACTTGTCATAAGTGATGGTCAGGTTATGCGTGGCTTTGCGTGGTTCCTGCCAAGTAAAAATATCATCCAGTTCAAGATTAGATTCGGTTAATGATCGATGTAAATTTTTTGAGTTTCGCGCACATTTGGCGAACTTCTGATTGAACTGCTCAATGAAGCAGGGCAGCCAGGCATTGGCTTGGGCAATCGAGCAGATGCCTTCCAGACGCATTTCCTTAATCAAATGATCATGGAGTGTTCTATTGACACGTTCCACACGACCTTTGGCCTGTGGTGAGTTGGCAAAGATAATATCAATGTTTAACTCATTCAGAATCCGTCTAAATTGCGTGATCTGGCTGTCTTGCTTGGATTCCTGATTGACTCTGAATACGGAGTGTTTGTCACTGTAAAAAGCCAGAGGCTTGCCGTATTGCTCAATGTAGGCTCAGGTTGTTTCAGCCTCACAAAAGCAGATGTAACAGCTTTCCAGTGGCATCATTGATATAAACCAGCAAGCAGCATTTGGCAGCTCGTCCTTCAAACCAGTCGTGATATGAGCCATCGATCTGGATCAGCTCACCAAAGCAATCACGGTTATATCGAGGCTGATATGGACGTTTTTGTCGCTTGGATCGATGAATCCAGAGGTCATTTGCAGTCATCCAGCGCCGAACCGTTTCTACCGGGATATTCAGGCCAAACATGCTCATCAGCTTTTCATGGGTCAATGTTGGACCAAAGCCAAGAAAATGTTCAGAAATAATGGAAAGGCATTCTGATTTTAACAAGTCGTCATGGCGACGATGACCATGTTGACCACGGTTGGCATGTGCCAGACCTGAAACACCATCTTGATTGAGCTTCTGTAATAATCGGGTAATTTGACGGGTTGAAAGATTTAGAATTGCAGCAGCACGGACTTGTGTAATACGTTGATCTCGAACGTCTTGCAGAACCACAAGACGTTGTATTTCCTTGTCAGACATAGTGATCAGCATCTCAATTCATATCCAGCCCATGATGTTGATGTGCATCATAGACCAGAGATTTTTATTGGTGAGAATACAGACACTTTAAATGGTTTCTAACACAGGCATTTCGTATAAGATCTATTATGTTAATATTAAAAATGTGAACTCATCCATATAATTTTACATTAAAGTAGCATGTTTTTTGACTTATCAAAGAAGTCCATTAAATCGCAGACTTAAATAGGTTATTCAAAAATCCAATTTAGTAGCTATAAATTTCATTAAGTTTTTCTAAAACCAATATAATACAGCTTTCCCATATTTACGTTTAGGGTCAACTCCTGTCATCCCTCACGTTCCTGATGCGAGAACTTATTATTTTTGTTTGATGTTCCGGAACATCCTGTTCCTCTATGAGTTCAGAATAAGAAATTTGACCCAGCTTGAATATGGGACATTATCCTCTATGCTTGTAAGATATAACTTACAGTACTAAAAAAGGCATGTAATAATATGAATATTCGATACAATCATCCTTCTGAATGAATGTATTTCGAAATTTTCAGTTAAGAAAAGCATATTGTGATTATGGAATAATTAACATGTTTAAGCTAGACAGCAAACTTCTTGAGATTTTTTATTATATTTACAAGTATAAGAATGTTTCTGCAGCGGCTGAAACATTGGGACTGAGTCAGCCAGCAGTGAGCAACTGTCTTAATAAAATTAGAACACATTTTAATGACCCACTATTTTTACGCGTGGGCAATGAAATGGTGCCAACCGAGTTGGCTAAGCAATTATTTTCTCCAATCAGTGAAATTATTGGCAAGATTGAAAGTGTGAATAATTTTAAAGTTGATTTTACTCCGAATCAGTCTGATCAGTTATTTAGTATCGCCATGACCGATGTGTCACATTTAGTGTTGTTGCCAAAACTCGCCAAATACTTAAAACAATATGCTCCCTCTATTCGATTAAAAGTCCGCCCAATCAGCCGTGAAACCAGCTATCAGATGGCGAATGGTGAAATTGATTTAGCCATTGGCTTTTTACCAGAGTTTGATCAAGGCTTTTATCAGCAACAATTATTTTCCCAATATTATGTGGTGATTAGCCGCAAGGATCATCCACGAATTCAATCTGACCATCTAGACATTGAAACCTACATTCGTGAGTCGCATGTCGATGTGGATACCAGTATTGGTCATTATCACATTGAAAATGAATTAATCAGCCGAGGTCTAAAGCGTAATATTTTAATGACTTTGCCCAGTTATCTTGGTGTTGGGCTGGTGGTACAGGAAACTGATGCTATTGCCACGATTCCTTATTATCTCAGTGAAGTTTTACTCTCGCGGGGTAATCTAAAAATATTACAAGCGCCCTTAGACTTCCCGACTTATCCTGTACGGCAATACTGGCATACTTCTTGTCATCATCAGAGCAGTAACCAGTGGTTAAGAAAAGTAATATTTGATTTATTCAGCGCACTTCCTTAGCCAGAAACTCATGTTATTGAAAGATGCGATGAGCTCGCAGAGAAATGAGGGCATTTTTAGGGTACTGTTGCGAATAGAAATTTGAGTCGATGAGGTTCTCTTTAAAAAAATTTAGAGAATGAAAACTCTATTAACTAGATACACTTCACCCTGAGGCTGATCATCATAAAATGATGAAGCTTGTTCTTTACCTAATGCGCACATGACTTGAACGCCTTTAATTGTGGCATCCGACTTCATCGATTTGAATGCTAACGTGACCATAATGATGCGCTTTAGCTTGCCATGATCATATTCGATCAGGTTGTTTTTGTGCTTAATCTGCCTGTACTCAAGGTCTGATGGACATTTTCCTTCCCGTTTTATTCATGACAAAGCACCTCCATATGTGGAGTGCTTTGTACGTGTTGATCACATGTAGAATTTTCCATTTATTTAGATTATTTAAAAATTTTCCAGGAAAACAATATGCTGATTTGGTATTACATCTAGAAGAAAGATAAAAATCAATCATATAACCTAGTTGATCGACTACACGATACAGATAAGACCACCGCTCAGATCTGTAGGGTTACACTAATACTCGCGTAAGTATTTTTCTATTTCAGGAACATAACATTGAACCCAACGATAAAAGTGGTGTGATCAACATTCACACCACTTTCGGCAAGCATTTTCTGAAGTTCACGATAGTTCATGCCATATTTACATTTACAATACCATCGCACAACCCAAGCAATGATTTCGCCTTGAAAATGCCGACTATGGTTCATATACTGAGCCGTTAGCTAAAAACTAAGCTGACCATCAAAGGTCATTTACAATAGTTTCACAAAAACAGGGGGGTTACATAAAATTTATTCACATAAAAAACTTTGTTTTTTTGGCTTAGTCATTGTCGAGATTGAAATAAAGATGACTTAGAAAAATTAAGGTGTGTAAGTCTCTATTTTAGTGGGCGTTAATAAAAAACTCATCAAGTCTCGCTCCACGACCAATGGACCTTGATAATTGACCTTAGTCCGTTGGATTAACACCTCATCAGAAATACCAATAATTCTAGATGAAACTCCATTTACAATGTGACTATCTACTGTGAGTTTAGGTTTGATTAAGAATTTCACCTACCTGTCAAATGATTGGTATAGTGAGCATACACTTGTGGCAAGGCATGCGTATCTTGAAACTCTGCGACTTTATGGATCAATAAATCAACACCATATCACTAAGACCATTGGCATGGTCGGAATGATAATGGGTTAAAAAAACATCATCTATCTTTCCTAACGGTATACCCGCCTAGGTTAAACGAATGACTGCCCCTCGCCCCGCATCAAAAACAAGATTATATCCTCCAGCTTGTACCAATGTGGACATACCAAAACGTTGTTCACTTGGGACAGAACTGCCTGTTCCCAATAAAATTACACGCATTTCATCTTTATTTTGAGCAATATGGGCAGGATGAGTACTGGCAAGGTGCAAATATTCATGATTACTCATTACTACTTTGGTTTTGTCTTGTGAAACACAATGTATGGGTATGAACACAAGCAGTAAATAGTAAAGGTACAGTAAGACCATAAGCTACTGTTACTATTTTTTTATTCATAACTTTTCCTTGTTTAGCTCTTAAATACAGAGTCTGAAAATAGTTTATCATTAATTGTATGACTTATTCAGTCGCAACTTTCAATTGACTCACTTATCGGCTTTTAAATACCGATAAACAGCCTGTCGGCTAATTCCAAAAGCCTTCCCCAAAGCAGCCTTCGAACTATATTTACCTTCTGCCCAAGCCTGACGTAAAGCATCCGCCTGATCAGATTTGAGTTTATGTACCCGACCTTTATATTTACCTTGAGCCGCTGCCAGCTTGATGCCTTCTTTTTGCCGTTCTAAAATAATTTCACGTTCAAACTGAGCAAAAGCTCCCATCAATTGCAACATCAGGTTATCCATCGGCGTGGCTTGGGCAGTAAAGGTAATTTTTTCTTTGATAAATTGAATTGCAATACCGCGCTTAACCAATTTGTCTACTTCTTCAACCAAGTCTTTAAGACTTCGAGCAAAACGATCCATGGAATGCACCACCACCATGTCCCCTTCCCGAACATAGTTCAACATTTCTTGAAATTTTGGGCGGTCTGTATTTTTACCCGAAGCCTTGTCTATGAACAGTCGGTCAGTTTCGATGCCTTCAAGTTGGCGTCCAGTATTTTGCTCGACTGAGCTGACTCGGACATAGCCGACTTTTTGACCTTTCATGCACTTCGCTCCAAATAGACTAAAAACAACCCAATTTATCTATTATAAATAATAGATTTAAAAATAACATGTCACGTATGATCAAAAAACATTTAAAAGAAACATTGTTTGCTTGGATAAAAATATGTATCTTTAGGGTATACTCTAAAGTAACTATAAATATAAAATTAAAAAATATCCATATTTAAATAAGATTAATTTCATAAAATAGATGATTATTTTATATTTAATCGAATATAAAGATTAAAAATTTAACCAGCTAAAAAATAGTAAGCTGACATAGTTATGAAGTTATGAAGTTATGAAGTTATGAAGTTATGAAGTTATGAAGTTATGAAGTTATGAAGTTATGAAGTTATGAAGTTATGAAGTTATG
>NZ_KB851218.1 GCF_000368265.1 Acinetobacter brisouisimilis
AATTGGTCGGAGCAGTAGGATTCGAACCTACGACCCCCTGGTCCCAAACCAGGTGCACTACCAGGCTGTGCTATGCTCCGATTCATCTCAGCTTTCGCTATATCGCACATCGTGCGGTACGGTGTGCATTCTAGGCGTGAGTCCTGTTTTGGTCAATACCTGAAATCAAAAAAATTTGCTTTTCTTTACTCAAAAGCCTATTTATTCAGCATTTTTATCATTTTTGTGTTTTTTTTAAACATTTTCCTCTTATTTTCAAGCATCTATCTCATAAAAAAATAAAGCCCCATCTAAATGATGAGGCTTTAAAAAATCAAAATCTTAAATTATGAACGATAATCGGCATTGATTTTCACGTAGTCATAAGAAAGATCGCAGGTATACACAGTATCTTTTGCTGTACCACGCCCCAGATCCACTCGAATAGTCATTTCAGATTGTTGCATTACGCGTGCGCCAGCTTCTTCTGTATAATCTGTAGCCGCACCACCATCTTTGCAAAGTTGAACTTCATCTAGCCAGACCTGAACTTTTTCCACATCCAAATCCTGAATTTTGGCATAGCCAATTGCACACAAGATACGACCCCAGTTTGGATCTGATGCAAAAATTGCGGTTTTAACCAATGGTGAATGTGCAATGCTATAGGCAACTTCACAGCATTCATCAGTGTTTTGCCCACCTTCAACCGTTACAGTAATAAATTTGGTTGCGCCTTCACCATCACGCACGATGAGTTGAGCCAAGCGCTTCATGACACGAGTCAAAACTTCTGCAACGATTGCATAACGAGCATCATCTGCTGACTGGATTTCCTGACCACCCGCCTGACCTGTTGCCACAAAGATGCAAGAGTCATTGGTTGAGGTATCACCATCAATGGTAATGCGGTTAAAAGACTGATTTGCAGTATCTTTTAAAAGTTTTTGTACAAGATCACGCGCAACAGGCGCATCAGTTGCCACAAAAGACAACATGGTTGCCATATTTGGGCGAATCATACCCGCACCTTTACTGATACCTGTCATGGTGTAAGTTACACCATCTAACTCAAACTGTTCAGATGCACCTTTTGGTGTGGTATCTGTGGTCATGATGCCTTTAGCAGCATCCACCCAAGCGTCAGCTTGCAAGCTATCAAATGCAGGCTGCAAGCCAGCAATAATTCGATCGACAGGTAATTGCTCACCAATCACACCTGTTGAAAATGGCAAAATTTCTTGGGTCACTACACCAGCAACATTGGCTAATGCCTCACAAATTTTTTGAGCATTCTGTAGACCCAATGTGCCTGTACCCGCATTGGCATTGCCTGTATTGATGACCAAATAACGGGCATTTTTTTCTAGTAAATGGGCTTTTGAAATGCGCACTGGTGCTGCACAAAAAGCATTTTGAGTAAACACGCCTGCAACGTGCGAGCCTTCAGCAAACTCGAAGATCACCAGATCTCGTCGGTTTGGGTAACGTACATGCGCTTCTGTAGAGCCAATTTTTACACCTTTTACCACATGCATAAGTGGCATTGTAACGTCACCAACAGCCATTTTAAGAATCCATTTTTAGAAGTTAAATAAAGCTCTAGCTTATTAGATATGTCAGTAAAAATCGAGCCTCTGTGAAACAAACCCCATGAAAAAACCAGCCATATTGGCTGGTTTTTTCTATCGTATTTAACAAATTGGCTATCTAGATTGTTCCATGCTGAGCAAGGACTGCTCTGCTTTTTGCTGGCTTTCTACAGATAATGCTGGATTTGTTGCCACTATGCGCTTTACTGTTGCGGTGTTTGCAGGTGCAATCGCTGTTGTCTGAATTTGAATCAGGCGCCCTTGTGTATCACCCAATGCGTAACGGATTCCAGTACGCGGGCTAATCACCATAGTCGTATTACCTTGTACAATAGTTTGTGCAGTTGTAATAACTGATTGTGTATCTGCAGCAAAGCTTAAGCCTGGAGCAAAACATAGAGACAGCCATATTACCTGTTTAATTTTTTTCATGGTCACACCAATACTTTAAGGTTTTACACAGTGAATTTTGCCTAAAAGTGTACTGGAATTTAGTGACTGAGCCTATGACCTTGCAATAAAAAAGCAGAACATCTTGTTCTGCTTTTGTAAAACTACTGTCAGGCTTAGATTTTACCGTGACATTGCTTATATTTTAGACCTGAACCACATGGGCATGGTGCATTACGGCTCGCTGGCGGAATAATACTATTTTTGTCCAAACTAATATTAGTTTCTGCATCTTCCTCGCTACCGTCCATCAATGTTGCACCTGTCAGACCATCAACATTGTCATGTTCAAATGACAAACGCATCGAATCTGCCTGCTGTTGCTGGCGTGCTTCCATTTCTGCAAGCTCTTCAGGTGTTGGAACATGCACCAACGATAAGTCTGTCACGACGTCAGATTTGATAGCACCTAGCATATTCACAAACAGGTTGAAGGCTTCTTTTTTGTATTCCTGCTCAGGGTTTTTCTGCGCATAACCACGCAAATGAATCCCCTGACGCAAATAATCCATTGCAGCCAAGTGATCTTTCCAGTGGCGATCGAGTGCGTTTAAGACGAAATGACGTTCCAGCATCGCTGCCGAATCTGCACCCATCTGCTCACGGCGCGCACGATAACGTGCAACCACTTCATCAGCAATACGTTCAACCAAACCTTCTTCGTCGAGGCGGCGTTCTTCATCTAGCCATTGTTGAATTGGCAACTCGATGCCCAGATCTGTACTGAGTGCTTTTTCCAAGCCTTCAATATCCCATTGATCGTGGATAGACTCAGGTGGAATAAAGTTGGCGATCAAACCCTTCATCACATCATGGTGCATTTCTTCAACATATTCTTGCAGGGTATTTTCTGCTAAAACTGCATCACGTTGTGAGTAAATGATTTTACGTTGTTCGTTGTTAACATCATCGTATTTCAATAAGTTCTTACGGATGTCAAAGTTACGTGCTTCAACTTTACGTTGGGCATTTTCAATTGAACGACTGACCATTTTATGTTCAATGGCTTCATCTTCTTTTAAGCCCATGGCGCGCATCATGCCAACCACACGATCACCCGCAAAAATACGCATCAAATCATCTTCTAAAGATAAATAGAAACGTGAAACACCTGGGTCACCCTGACGTCCTGCACGACCACGCAACTGGTTATCGATACGACGAGACTCGTGGCGCTCTGAACCGATAATATGCAAACCGCCTGCATTTAGGACAATCTCGTGATCACGTTGCCATTCGGCTTTTAGGCGCGCTTCATCTTCCGCAGTCGGGTTTTCAATTTTTGCAAGTTTAGCTTTCCAGTTACCACCAAGCAAAATATCAGTACCACGACCTGCCATGTTAGTGGCAATAGTCACTGAATCTGGGCTACCTGCTTGGGCAATAATATCTGCTTCACGCTCATGCTGTTTTGCATTCAGCACTTCATGTTTGATGCCTGCAGCAGTCAATTTTTGTGACAGAATTTCACTGGCTTCAATGGTTGCCGTACCCACCAGAATCGGCGCTCGGGTTTCCTGAATGCGTTTAATCTCCGCCACAATCGCGCTGTATTTGCCATTACGATTGAGGTAAATCAGGTCATTATGGTCTTGACGAACCATTGGACGATGCGTTGGAATCAAAACTACATCTAAACCATAAATTTCTTTCATTTCTGCCGCTTCTGTATCGGCAGTCCCCGTCATACCTGAAAGTTTCTTGTATAAACGGAAATAGTTCTGGAATGTTGTGGTAGCAAGTGTCTGGTTTTCTGGCTGGATTTCCAAGCCTTCTTTAGCTTCTACGGCTTGATGCAAGCCTTCAGACCAGCGACGACCAGGCATGGTACGACCTGTATGCTCATCGACAATGACCACTTCACCATTGTGAATAATGTAGTGTACGTCGCGCTGAAACAAGAAGTGAGCACGAATTGCCGCTGACACATGGTGAACCAAATTCAAATTAGCCGCAGAATACAGACTCTCGCCTTCTTGCAATAAACCCATCTGGATCAGTTCACTTTCTACAGCTTCATAACCAACTTCGGTCATTTCAACTGACCGTTGTTTTTCATCGATCCAGAAATGCCCACCATCAGCCACTTTTTCTTCTTTTTGTGGATGCAGTTTTGGTGCAATGGCATTAATTGCAGCGTAAAGCTGCGAAGAATCTTCACTTTGACCTGAAATGATCAACGGTGTACGCGCTTCATCAATCAAGATGGAGTCGACTTCATCGATGATGGTATAAACCAAACCACGCTGTTTTTTCTCAGCTAGAGAAAACACCATGTTGTCACGCAAATAGTCAAAACCAAATTCGTTGTTGGTTCCGTAGGTAATGTCTGCTTTGTAGGCAAGTGCTTTTTCATCTGGCGCTTGCATTGAATAAATTGTGCCAACCGTCAACCCCAAGAATTCAAACAATGGGCGGTTTAACTCTGCGTCACGCTGTGCTAAGTAATCGTTCACAGTAATGACATGCACACCCTGACCTGTTAAGGCATTTAAATAACACGCCAAGGTTGCCATAAGGGTTTTACCTTCACCTGTACGCATTTCGGCAATCTTACCTTCATGCAAGGTAATACCACCAATGAGCTGCACATCATAGTGACGCATTCCCATAATCCGTTTACCCGCTTCGCGGCAGACCGCAAATGCTTCAGGCAACAGGTCGTCTAAACTTACCCCAGTTTGATAACGATCTTTAAATTCTTGAGTTTTTGCAGACAACTCTGCATCGCTAAGAGCGGCTATCGTCGGTTCGAGCGCATTGATTTTCTCGACAATTTTACGCATGCGTTTCAGTTCGCGCTCATTTTTTGTACCGAAGATACCTCCGATCAGACCTGCCAACATGGATAAGCTCTCTAAATTTTGCTAGTCAAAAATGAAAAATGAATTTCTAATTAGACGTTATTATGGAGTTAGATTTTTGAAGTACAAGTTTTTTACGTAAAAAGCCGCATTTTTTTTCAACTTATCCACTTTAAATCACATCAATTACCACTAGAAAATTTGATCTAAAAACTTCTCACTTATCTTTTTTATTCATATCAACATAAGAAAGCTGTATTTTCCATGCAAAAGAACTGGTTCATAGTGAAACCCATCAACCCATAAAAAGTTTTGAGGTTTCACATGAGTTTACGTCTTGGCGATACTGCACCGAATTTTCAGCAACAATCCAGTGAAGGGCAAATCGATTTATATGAATATTTAGGTCAGCACTGGGGCATTTTATTTTCACACCCTGCGGACTACACACCCGTATGTACCACAGAGCTCGGTTATACCGCAAAACTGCAAGATGAGTTTGCAAAACGCGATGTCAAAGCGATTGCCTTATCTGTCGATGATGTTGAGTCACATCAGGGCTGGATTAAGGACATTAACGAAACTCAAGCGACAACTGTTAACTTTCCAATTTTGGCAGATAAAGATCGTAAAGTTTCTGAGCTATATGGCTTCTTGCATCCAAATGCCAGTGAAACCACCACGGTTCGTTCTTTAGTGATTATTGACCCGAATAAAAAAGTCCGTTTAATCATTACTTATCCCGCATCAACAGGGCGGAATTTCAACGAAATTTTACGTGTCATTGATTCACTACAATTAACCGACCACTATAAAGTCGCCACCCCTGCTAACTGGCAACATGGTGATGATGTCGTGATTGTACCGAGCTTAAAAGATGAAGATGAGTTAAAAAAGCGTTTTCCTAAAGGCTATACTGCCGTAAAACCGTATTTGCGTTTAACACCACAACCCAATCTAAAATAAATTTTGTAAAAACTGTCTAAAAATTTCTCCAAGCCTATTTTTTAATAGGCTTTTTTTTACACAAAACCTGCTGTAACAGACCAAAATTGTTATTAATTTAAAGCAATTCTACGACGAATGTTCATGATCATGCAGGTTCGATCTTATCGCTGGTTTATTATCGCCATAACAACTGGTCTGTTTTTACAAGGCTGTATGCAAAGCAGTGCTTTACCCGATGCTCAGCGCCCTCCAAACTGGGGAATTGCTGTAGATAAACACTACAATTTTTATCGTGTTAACTCATGGCTATACCGTAGTGAACAACCTTCATCCGAATTACTCCCCTATTTACAACAGCAACAGATTGATATTGTTATTAACCTGCGGGTTCATAATGAAGACCTTCAATTACTCAAACATACTCCTGTTCAGTTATTTCATATCCCAATCAATACCTGGGATATTCAACGACAAGATATTGTCAAAGTCATGCAGATTTTACAGACAGCAAAGGCACAGCATAAGCGGGTATTGATTCATTGTTATCATGGCTCAGACCGTACAGGTACGATGGTGGCTATGTCACGCATATTATTAGAAAACTGGTCGGTTAACGATGCAATCAATGAGATGAAACATGGAGGTTATGGCTTTCACCCTATCTGGATGAATATTGATGGGTTATTTAAAACTAAAAATATTGACTGGATGCGTCAGCAACTGACACATCCAACCCAATAAAATTAACGCTGATCGAGTGGTACCCAGTCAATAATCCACGCTGATTTCATGCCTAAGCTACTGTCAGCTTGGATTTTTCGACGCGCTGTATCTGCAGTTTCACGATCTTTCGCAGGACCCACCATTACCCGAATACCTTTCGAGGTTGGGCTAGTCACCACTTTATAACCTTTAGCACGTAGCTTGGAAACTGTAGCATCTGCATTCGCCTGATTTGCTGCAAGTGATACCTGTACCATCCACTTTTTCTTACCTTCGAGCAAATCCCGTGCTTTGTCAGCATCAGCTTTTTTGTCTTTTTTCTTAATCTCCGTATCTTGATCATCATCTGCTTTTTTCTTCGCATCTAAAGCAGCTTTATGTTTGGCTTCTAATGCCTTTTTATGTTTGGCTTCTGCAGCATCGGCTTTACGCTTTTCTTCTGCATCCGCTTGGCGCTTTTCTTCCGCATCCGCTTTTTTCTGTGCTTCTAATTCAGCTTTCTTCTTGGCTACTGCCCGACGATGAGCTTCTTCATCTGCTTTCTTTTGTTCATCTGCTTCTGCCTTTTTCCTAGCCTCTCGTTCAGCCTGCTTTTTCGCCTCCAAATCAGCCTGTCTTTTCGCTTCTGCATCTGCCTTTTTCTTGGCATCTACAGCCGCTTGATGCTTGGCTGCTTCATCATCAGCGAGCTTCTTTTTTGCAGTAGAATCTACCTGATGTTGTTGATCTGTGGCTTTACTTTTACTATCAGCCTTAATCTGATGTTGTTGATCTGTCGCTTTATTTTTACTGTCAGGCTTAACCTCAGGTGGAATATTGTCAGAATCGCCCTGCCCTGTGCGGCGTTTATTAATTTCGGCATATTCTTCAGCTGCTTTACGTGCAGCGTCTGCCTCAGCCTGCTGTTGTTGTTGTAGATATTGCTGAGTACGCGCTTCTTGTTCAGCTACCGCGCGCTCACGTGAGCGCTTCTGTTCTTCAAGCAAGCGTTTTTCGGTTTCAACATCCACAGTTAATGGCTGTAAAGCCTGCATATTGCCAGCTTTTTGCGTTGTTTTTTGTTGCTGTGCTGTTGTCATCTGAGCTGAGGGAGTAGCTTGCTTATGCTTTAATTCTTGTGTGCCTTTGACCAGCAGTGCGGCAAGTAACACACCACCTCCCAATAAAACAACGCCTCCCATCCAACGTTGTTTGTTATTCATTGACATTATTCAATGTACTCCCAAACCGCTTCTAAGGTATGAAACGAACCACAAACTAAAATCAGTTGTTGATCTTCTACATGATCCAGAGCAGATTGAAAAGCCTCTTTCACATTTGCAAAATGTTGTGTCGCTGTGTTGTGTAAAGCTTGTTGGATCTTCTCAAGTCTTGCCGCACGAGGTACAGTCAACTCCGCAATATGCCATTTAGACACCACAGGGCTGAGTAGTTCAACGACAGAATCTATATCTTTATCGGCAAGCATCGAAAAAACTGTAACAACTTCAGAATACTGTTTATTGTATTGCATAAATTTCTGCAATTGCTTTAACAAAAATTCAACACCATGCGGGTTATGCCCTGCATCAAAAATCACCGTTTTATTCTGAATTTGACGAACTTCAAAACGCCCGGCAATCTTTGCAGTTTGAATTCCTGCACAAATTGCCTGATCAGAAATTGCCAAACCACTTACCAAAACAGCAGCAACCGCGGTTGAAATATTATCGAGTGCCAAATGTCCTTTAGGTAATCGTAAAGTCGACGCAGGTGTCGCAAATAACCACGTTTCTGAATCATTTTCCTGATAAAAATAATCGCGATTGAGCACATGCAACTGTGCCTGGCATTCCTGTACTTTATTCTGAATCGCTTGTGGAAGCTGTTGCTGCCCCGCAAAAATCACAGGAATGTTTGGACGAATAATGCCTGCTTTTTCAAAGGCAATTTTTTCAATGGTATCACCGAGCCAATCGACATGATCCAAACCAATATTGGTAATCACGGCAACATCAGGTTCAATGACATTGACCACGTCTAAACGCCCGCCAAGCCCAATTTCCAGAACCCAGACATCGCATTGTTTTTGCTGAAAAATCAGAAATGCTGCAAGCGTTGTAGCTTCGAAAAATGATAGGCTTAAACCACATTCACGGCGGGCTTGATCGACTTGTACAAAAGCATCAACCAACTCTTGATCGGTGGCTTCCAAGCCTGAAATTTTGACGCGTTCATTAAAACGGTAGATATGTGGAGACTGGTAAAGTGCCACCTTATAACCTGCCTGCTGTAAAATAGCAGCGATGGTGGTCGTAGTTGAACCTTTACCATTGGTTCCTGCAACAGTAATGACTTTGGCAGAAGTTTGAGTCACTTTTAATTTTTGCGCAACAGGAATGACGCGCTCTAAGCCCAAATCAATTCCTGTTACATGCACATGACCCCAATAGTTGAGCCATGTGTAAAGACTATCCGTAGCTTGTGGTGCTATTGTGTTCAATTTAGATATTCATCAGCTTACTTACGATTCGATATACAGTATCACGTAATGCATGACGATGAACAATTTGATCGACTACACCATGATCAAGCAAGTATTCAGCACGTTGGAACGGTTCTTCGAGTTTTTCACGTACAGTTTGCTCAATAACTCGTTTACCTGCAAAACCAATCATGGCTTTCGGTTCAGCAATATGAACATCACCCAACATTGCCAATGATGCAGTCACACCACCATATACAGGGTGAGTAAGCACCACGATATAAGGCAAGCCTGCTGCTTTCACTTTTTCAATTGCAGCAGAAGTACGCGCCATTTGCATCAAAGACAACATGCCTTCTTGCATACGTGCACCGCCTGAAGCAGCAAAACAGATGAACGGTTGTTTTTTCGCAATCGCGCTTTCAGCTGCCTGTACAAAACGATCACCGACCACTGTACCCATTGAACCGCCCATAAAGTCGAATTCAAAAGCACAAGCTGTCATTGCTACGCCTTTTAAAGTACCTTGCAAAACCACCAATGCTTCAGACTCGCCAGTTTTCTTTTGCGCTTCTTGCATACGTGCAGGATATGGCTTGCTATCTACAAAGTTCAATGGATCTTTAGCAATAAATTCCTGACCAAGCTCGGTATCTACCTGATCGAAGAACCATGTTAAACGCTCACGCGCACGCATACGCAAATGTTCATCACACTGTGGGCAAACATAGGCATTAAAGCTCATTGCTGTTAGTGTGATCAATGAACGGCACTCTGGACATTCAACTGTCGGTTCAGTAAAACTTGCCTTTAATGTTTCTTGGGCATCTGGTACATGGATTCCAGGAACTGGGCGATCAGTCCAAGGTGTCGATGGGTTCAGAACTTTACTTGGTTTAACTTCTTGATTCATATTCACTCATCGAGCGCAGCTCGAAGCTCCTTGACTTTATTAACCGTTTGTTCTGCGGCTTGTTCCGGTGGCAACGTTGCAAAAGGCTTAACGAGAGCACTACCGACAATCACGGCATCAGCAACTGCTGCCATAGCTTTTGCAGTTTGTGCATCGTTAATCCCAAAACCAACCCCAACAGGAATGCTGGTTTGTGCTTTAATTTTTTCGATACGTTTTGCTGCTTCAGACGTATCTAAAGTTGCTGCGCCTGTTACACCTTTCAGTGACACATAATAAATAAAACCACTGGCTTGTTTTATGACATGTTGAATACGTTCATCAGTTGACGTTGGTGCTAACAGGAAAATCTGATTCATGTTGTATTGGCTTAACACCTGATTAAACTGGTCAGATTCTTCTGGTGGCAAGTCCACCAACAAAACCCCATCGACACCACTTTCATGGGCTTTTTCAACAAAATTCTCATAACCAATAACTTCTATAGGGTTTAAATAGCCCATCAAAACCACTGGTGTTTCTTGATCTTTTTGGCGAAATTCTTTGACCATAGCCAAAGCATCTAGGGTATTTGTTCCACCCGCAAGCGCTCGCTCTGCAGCAAGTGCAATTACAGGGCCATCTGCCATTGGATCAGAAAAAGGCAAGCCCAATTCGATCACATCGACACCTGCATCAACCATGCGATGCAATAATGGTACTGTAACCTCTGGATGAGGGTCGCCCGCCATAACATAAGAAACCAAAGCTTTTTGTTGTTTAGATTGAAGCTGTTCAAAACGTGTGGCTAGACGAGACATAGATTTTACTTTCCTTGCATGAAAATAGTGTGTGCTGTGTTTACATGACACCGCATTGTAACGCTATTTTTTATACATTGCACAGCGCCAAAAGCTGCCTGATTTGATTCAACATTTATGAAACAATCCGCAAGCTACATTAATCAATATTTGATAGTTTTTCTCAATGATCAAACCTTCCTAATTTTTAGGCATATTCTGAATTGCTTTTTTGACTTCACACGGAATTTATAATTAATAAAAATATATAAAACAATAAATTAAATAAATGTCTAAGCTTTACTCACATGGCAAAATGTTTGCACACGCTTAAAATTTATTCGGTCTATTCATCATCAGTATTCTGCTTTTTTATAAAAATACCTCAAAAACAAAAGGCGGACTGTGATCAGTCCGCCTTTCTTTCGATTGAAATCTTGTTTTATAGTTCAACTAATGGAATACCATCTATACGTGCAACTGTCAGCAAATCTTTATCACCACGGCCTGACACGGTTGCGATAATAATCTGATCTTTTGACATGGTTGGTGCAAGTTTGGTGACATAAGCCATAGCATGTGCACTTTCAAGCGCAGGAATAATGCCTTCAATCTGAGTCAGGTCACGGAAACCTTGCAATGCTTCTTCATCGTTGATTGGAACATACTGTACACGCTTCATATCTTTTAAGAAGCTGTGCTCTGGCCCAACACCTGGGTAATCAAGCCCCGCAGAAATACTATGGGTTTCAATAATCTGACCTTGAGCATCACTCATCAGGTAAGTACGGTTACCATGCAGTACGCCAACGTGTCCAGCATTTAAAGGTGCGGAGTGTTTTCCTGTTTCAATACCATGACCTGCAGCTTCAACGCCATACATTTTGACATCGTAGTCGTTCAGGAATGGATAGAACAAGCCCATGGCATTTGAACCACCGCCAACACAGGCAACAAGTGCATCAGGTAAACGACCTGCTTGCGCTAAAATCTGCTGGCGTGCTTCGCGCCCAATGATGGATTGAAAATCACGTACCAATTGCGGATAAGGATGCGGTCCTGCAACTGTACCAATCACATAATATGTGCTGTCAACATTACTCACCCAGTCACGCATCGCTTCATTTAATGCATCTTTGAGTGTTTTTGAACCACTTTCAACAGGAACCACTTTTGCACCAAGTAGACGCATACGATATACGTTCATGGCTTGACGTTTTACATCTTCAGCACCCATGTAAACTACGCACTCCAGCCCCAAACGTGCTGCAATAGTCGCAGTTGCCACGCCGTGCTGGCCTGCACCTGTTTCGGCAATAATGCGTTTTTTACCTGAGAGTTTAGCCAGCAATGCCTGACCAATCGTATTATTTACTTTGTGTGAGCCTGTATGGTTAAGGTCTTCACGTTTTAGGTAAATTTGCGCACCACCTAAATGTTTAGACCATCGTTCAGCATGATAAAGTGGACTTGGGCGGCCAACGTAATAAGCCAAATCACGGTCAAATTCTGCCAAAAACGCTGGATCATTTTTCATTCTGTTATACAGATTTTCTAAATCTTGTAATGCAGCCATTAATGTTTCTGACACGAATCGTCCGCCATGAATGCCAAAGTGTCCTTTAGCATCTGGATATTGTGTATAGTCAATCACTTCGTTTTGCTGATCCACAATGGACTCCTTGCATAAATTTTTTGATTAATCGTTGATCTTTAATCCCTTTTTGGGCTTCTACACCACCGCTCACATCAACCGCAAAAGGTTGTGTCAGTGCGATTGCCTCGGCAATATTGTCAGGATTCAAGCCCCCAGCCAAAATCAGTGGAATATCGAGTTTCGGGAATTGCGACCAATCAAATTGTAAACCTGTCCCACCCTTTAAGTCAGGATGCCAAGCATCAAGTAAGATAGCACTTGCGCCCGCTTGTTGGTAGCGTTGAATTTCGTTAATTAGATTTAAATCAGGTTTCACCTGAATCGCTTTATACCAACGGCGTTTAGTCAGTTGTGCAATTTGCTGACAGGTTTCAGGGCTTTCATCACCATGTAACTGTAAAACATCTAATGCAACATTTTGTAGCACAGCCAAGATTTCTTCAGCACTGGCGTTTACAAATAATCCGACTGTTTGTACATAAGGCGGAATATGTGCCAGCAATTGCTGGGCTTGCTCTACAGTGACAGAACGTGGGCTAGGTGGATAAAACACTAGGCCAATCGCATCTGCACCCGCCTGTACCACACTGTGAATATCCTCTACTCGGGTAATTCCACAAATTTTTGCTCTGGTTCGCATAGATCATCTGGTTTAATAAAAAGCATACTGCCGATTAAAACGGAAAACAGACCATAAAATCTAGAGACAATTTCAGCTTTCAACACAATCTGTGTCTGTTGATTGTCTCACTCATGTAAAGCCCGTATACTTTGGCGCAATTTATAGCAACAAGTTTTAGGGAAGTTGGTGAAAACCCAACACTGCCCCCGCAGCGGTAACAATGAAACGCATATTGTTTGAGTCATTCGCTCACGTCACTGTTTTTTAAAATGGGAAGGCGAATATGCTGGTTATATCTGTAACTATAATTGGAAGTCCGAAGACCTGCTTGTTGTTTACTTCAATGAATCATTCACGGGGAGTGAATGTATGGAAGCAAACCATGTTTATGTTTAAGCTCACTGCGTTAGCTGGTGCGATTGCGCTTGCAACAGGTTTTTTAGCAGCAGCTCATGCCGCAGATAACCAAACCGCAAACAACGACCAAGATGTCGCACCTTTAGATACAATTGTTGTAACGGCATCTCGCACCGCAGAGCCAATCAGGAATGTTCCTGCCCGAATTGATGTGATTGACCAAAAAACCATTCAACAATCGCCAGTTGCGGACCTAAGTCAGCTTTTAAAACAAGATGCTGCATTAAATGTGGTGCAATCTGGTGGTATCGGTCAGATTACATCAGTGTTTACTCGCGGGACTAATTCAGATCATACCCTTGTAATGAAAGATGGTGCCGTCATTAACACTGCCCTAGATGGTAATGCCAGCATTCCATATTTGGACTTAACTGACGCTGAGCGCATTGAAGTCCTTAAAGGCCCTGCATCAGTTCAGTATGGTTCAGATGCGATTGGTGGCGTCATTCAAATTATTAGTGCTCCGCCAAAAAAATCTGGTGCATTTATCACGACCGAGTACGGTGAAAATAACACATATAAATCGATTATCGGTGCCGATCTTAAACTTGATCAAGGTTTCTACGCGCAAGTTCGTGGACAACGCATGGAAAGTGATGGCACGCCTGTTTTAAATACCACTTCTGAAAAATCAAGCTACAACCAAAAAGGCTATAGCGCAAAAGTTGGTTATGAAGATACGAACTTAGGTGGCAGTGTCAGCATTGATGAAAACAAGGGTAATAGTTATTACTATGGCGGTAACCAAGACTTTTTAAATCGCCTTATTAATGCTAAAGGTCGTGTAGAACTTTCACCAAGCTTGACTTTGAATGTTCGCTATTCACATTTTGAAGATCAGTTAACTACAAAAACAGATACAGGTTACTACAACACTTTTAGAGATGAAGGTGATGCAAACCTGAACTGGAAATTTACTGAGCATGAGAATTTACTTATTGGTGCAACCACCAAAGATGCAACCGTTCAAGGTTCATCGGTTCAAAATGGTAAAAAGACGCTTGACTCAAACGGCTACTATATTCAGCACCAATATCAAGATCATGGTATTAGCACTCAGGCAGGTGTACGTTTAGAAGATGATAAACAGTACGGCACACATACTGTTGGACAATTTGCCATTCGCGGTCAAGTCACTCCAACGACCAGTGTCTATGCCAATGTTGGTTCTGCATTTAAAGCGCCTACAGGGAACGAACTGTATTATGTCTATGAAAGTTCAATTGATGGCAACTACTATGGCAACCCGAACTTAAAGCCTGAAGAAAGCGTCACTTATGAAATCGGTTTAGACCAACAGTTACCGTTTGGTATTCAAGGCTATTTATCTGCCTATCAAACCAAGGTTAAAAATCTGATTGAATGGGTTTATGGCTGGCCAGACTCGACCTATGCCAATGTCAACCGAGCCAAGATGACAGGTGGTGAAGCTGGCTTTAAATGGAGCAAAGGTCAATACTATATTCAATCTGAATATGCTTATGTGAAAGCGATTAATGACGATACAGGTTATGATCTGATTCGTCGCCCACGCCAAACATTTACCACAACTGTAGGATTGAAAAACACCCGTTATGGTTTAAGTGCGTCACTGGTCACTAAATCGCATTCTAAAATTTATGAATCGACAAACTCAGCAAGCACCCCAGGCTACAGCACTGTGGACTTACATGCTTACTGGAATGTGAACAACAATATTAAGTTATTTACCAATATTCAGAATGTTGGTGATGTTCACTACAAAGAAGCCAACTACTATGGCGATACGTGGTACATCAACGGTGGTCGTTTAGCCACTGTCGGGGTAACATTAAGCTTCTAAACTTTTAAAAAAGTATTTTATCAGCGCATTTTTATGGATAATGTTTTTAAAGGCATTATCCTTTTTTATCATTTAAAGGAACTACTTATGGGTCACCGCTTAAGTAAAATTTCAACCCGCACTGGCGATGATGGCACTACAGGGCTTGGAGATGGGACACGTGTTGAAAAAGATGACTTACGTATCCAAACGCTCGGAGATATCGATGAACTCAATAGCGTCATCGGTGTATTACGTGCACAAGTTGTTAACAGCAATATTCAGGCAGATGAAAAACAACGCTGGGATAAAAGCTTAAGCTTGATCCAACACTGGTTATTTGATCTGGGCGGTGAAGTCTGCATTCCCAACTTTACTATGGTTCAAGAGTCCGCTTTGCTATTTTTGGAAACAGATATTGAAGCCATGAATAAATATCTGCCAATGCTCAAAGAGTTTATTTTGCCAGCAGGCTCATTATCATGTAGTTATGCGCATCAGGCACGCGCTGTGTGTCGCCGTGCTGAACGTAGTCTTATCAGCCTGCAAAAGCGTGATCAAAATATTCAGAAAACGTCACTCCTGCTACTTAACCGCCTGTCTGACTGGTTATTTGTTGCATCTCGCAGTTTGCAACTTGAAGAACATGGCAAAGAAATGTACTGGCAAAGACAAAAATAGCATTTTCAGCGTAGAATAAATTCATTATCAATTTGATTTGGCACATGAATGCAAATTATTGGTCATCGTGGTGCGCGTGGTGAAGCACCTGAAAATACCCTCGGTGGTTTTGCTTATTTAAAACAGCTGGGCATTAGGGCAGTCGAGTTCGATGTCCGCCAACTTCCAGATGACACGCTTATTGTCATACATGATGACAATTTTTTTCGGACGTCAGGAAAAGTGGGTTCTGTTTACCAAAGCCAGCGACATGATCTGGCTCACCATGATCATCGCTCCAAATGGAAAAACTGGGAAAATCATGAACCAACCCCGTGTCTATCACAGGTTCTCGATTTATTGCAGGACTTTCAGCATATTGAAGTTGAAATTAAAGCTGTTGCCGATCAAGCTCAGGCCGAACGTCTTATTGGGACATTACAACAGCAATTAAAAGGTTTTGAACGATCAGCAACCATTACCAGCTTCGATGAAAAAATCTTACAGGCATTACAGCACAGCCAAAGCCAGTTTCAACGCGGCTTACTGATTGAAGACAACATTAAAACCCAAGCTATTGAAAAAGCAATAAAATATGGTTGTGCGCGCATTGGCTGGAAAGATAAACTCGCCACACCTGATATGATTGAATTATCAAAACTGGCAAAACTTGCAGTCAGTGTCTGGACAGTCAATGATGTATCAAGAGCAAAAAGCTTACTAGATCAAGGCATTGATGGGTTAATCACAGATTTTCCAAAAACAATGCAACATCAGCTGGGAATTTTAGAGTAATATTTAGACAGAAGATATTGATCGAAAGTTTATCTTTAGCTTTTAAAATACAAGTGTATAATATTGCTAAAGCATCTATTCTATAAAGATGTCTCTGAACAGCCATCAGTATTAAATTTTTGAAGGTTGACCCTATTTACTCTTAGGAGCGTCGCTGCATATGACTCCCCTGCCCCAAGCAAAAGCACCGATTAACTGGACAGCAACCATTACGTTGTTGGGGACCCCCATTGCTGCCCTGATTGCCATACCGCTATATGCTTATTACCACGATTTTTCTGTCAGTGCGTGGGTAAGCCTATTTTTTCTACTCGCGCTGAGTAGTTTAAGTATTACAGCGGGCTATCACCGTTTATGGGCACACCGTGCCTATGAAGCGGCTCTCCCACTAAAAATTATCCTGATGCTCGGTGGTACATTTGCTGTGCAAAACAGTATTTTGTACTGGGCTTCTGGACACCGTACTCATCATCGCCATGTTGATGATATTGAACAAGATCCGTATTCGATTAAAAAAGGTTTCTGGTATGCCCACTTAGGCTGGATGATTCGTGATTATCCTGCAGCTACAGCAAACTATAAAAATGCGCCTGATTTGCTTAACGATAAAGTCGTGATGTTCCAAGACAAATACTATGTGCCTTTGGTGATTGCCGTACATGTGGTGATCTTGGGTACAATTGGCTGGGCAGTTGACGACTTGTGGGGCGTGATTTTATTAGGTGGTTTACTCCGCCTAATCTTGAGTCACCACGTAACTTTCTTTATTAACTCACTGTGCCACATGTTTGGTAAACGTCCATATACTGACGAAAATACCGCACGTGACAACTTCTGGTTAGCGATTGCAACTTGGGGTGAAGGCTATCATAACTACCACCATATCTTTCAGTATGACTACCGTAATGGTGTGAAATGGTGGCAATATGACCCAACTAAATGGCTAATCTGGTCGTGTTCAAAAGTCGGTTTGGCAAAAAATCTACGCCGTATTCCAAGCTTTAATATTAGAAAAGCAGAATTGGCAATGAAATTTAAATATGCTGAACAAGACCTCGCGGTTTATGGGCATGACATTAATGAAGACATGCGTAATATGAAACAGCATATCGCTCAAGAATATGAAGCATTTACCCACACGCTGAATGATATGGCAAAACTCAAAGAGCTTGAGTTGCAACATAAAAAAGCAGCAGTTACTGAAAAAATCCAGAAATTTGATCACAAATTAAAGCTGGATTTTCAACTGATAGAACAGCGTTTACAGCACCACCGTGACCGCTTGGAAGTATTAGTAAAAAGCCTGCGTAAGATTTCAACTTAATCTTATATCGCGATTAAAAAAAGAGATGCCTGTGCATCTCTTTTTTATTTTGTCATTCCAAAGCGAAGTTTTGTTATAGTCTTTCTGAACATTTGCAAAACCTGCCGACTATATGATTTTTAATTCCCTGTACCCTTCTTTAAATGCCAAGCTTTATCATCAGCAAGCACCTAAACCATTGCAGGGCGCGCGTGCGGGACACTTCAATGCAGCTTTAGCTACTGAATTACAATGGTCACCTGAAGAACAACAGGATTGGATTGCGATTTGTAGCGGGCAAAAAACCTTTGCTGAGTTTCCACCACTAGCAATGGTTTATGCAGGGCATCAGTTTGGACAATGGGCAGGACAACTCGGTGATGGCCGTGGTTTGCTGATTGGACAAATTCTAGATCGGCAAGGTAAAACCATTGACCTACACTTAAAAGGGGCTGGCAAAACCCCTTATTCGCGTATGGGGGATGGTCGCGCAGTGTTGCGTTCCGTGATTCGTGAATACTTGGCAGGACACGCGCTGAATGCTTTAGGTATTGCATCAAGCAATGCGATTGGATTTACCACCTCTCAACATGCTGTGCAGCGCGAGCAACTTGAACAAGGCGCAATGTTACTACGTACAACAGACTGTCATATTCGCTTTGGGCATTTCGAATGGATTAACCAATACGCGCCTGAACTACTGACAGAATTTACTCAAAAAGCCATCGAATGGTATTTTCCTGAATGTCTGACTGCGGAACAGCCAATTCTTGCTTTTGTCGATCAGGTGATTGAGCGTACAGCCAAAATGATCGCTCAGTGGCAATTGGTCGGCTTTGCTCATGGTGTGATGAATACCGATAATTTAAACATTACAGGTTCAACTCTGGATTTTGGCCCTTACGGTTTTATGGAGCGCTTTCGCCCCAACTGGATCAACAATCATTCTGACCATCAGGGACGCTATAGCTATCAAAATCAGCCAAGCATTGGGCACTGGAATTTATGGGTTTGGATCAACAACCTTGTGCCACTTGCCAAAGCTGAAGATCGTGAGCAGTTTAAGCAGGACTTGATCAAAGCCTTGGAACAGTTTGAACCGAGATTTCTAGCATTTTATCAGCAAGGGTTGGCTGCAAAAATGGGGTTGCCCGACTTTCATAAAGACAGCTTTGACTGTGGCATGGCATTTTTAAAAATCATGCAAAGTGAGCAACTGGATTACACGCAAAGCTTTTTGCGTTTACAAGACAAACAATATCGCGCCATTCAAGATGACTGCCTCGATACCCGTCAGTTTGAGCATTTCCTGCAACAATATCAGGCCATTCGCGAAAACCAAGATACTGAACAGCTTGATGCCGCCATGCGTTTGGTCAACCCGCGTTATATTTTACGCAATCATATGGCACAGACAGCGATTGAAGCCGCACAGCGCGATGACTTTAGCGAAGTGGAGCGTTTATTTGAGTTACTGGCGCAGCCTTTTACCTATCAACCCGAACGTGAACGCCCTGCCGATCTTGCACCTTTACCAAGCGATGTACCCGATGTAATGGTGAGTTGTTCATCTTAAAAAAAGGAGCGTTATCGCTCCTTTTTATTTACTTAGTCATTCGGATATTCAAAACGATACCCGACACCATACACAGCTTGTACCCATTCATGGCGATTATCATCTTCTGCAACTTCAGAAATCTTGCGGCGCAGGTTTTTAATATGACTGTCAATTACACGGTCAGCCACGTCAAAACTGTCAGGGTTAATATGATCAAGCAGCTGAATCCGTGAATAGACTTGTCCAACATGCTCTAAAAATAGTTCTAACAAGCGGAATTCGGTTGGAGTCAAATTCAAGGCTTTTTGTTTATACCAAATGCGTTGCTGAGACTTGTCAATACGAAACAGATCATTGTCTTCAGGTTCGGCTTTACGCTCTAAACGGCGTAACACGGCTTGTACACGTGCAACCAGTTCTTTTGGGCTAAAAGGCTTACAGACATAATCATCTGCTCCCATATTTAAGCCCAGTACCCGATCAATTTCTTCAGTCCGTGCAGTCACCATAATAATCGGCAAGTTAGACTGTTCGCGGACTTTACGGCAGATGGTCAAGCCATCCATACGCGGCACCATCAAATCCAGAATCATCAGGCTCGGTTTGCGTTGTAAAAAGCTGTTATAGGCTTCTTGTCCATCATGAAACATACTGACTTCATAGCCCGCCGCTTCCAAGTAGTCACGAACCAGCCCCGCTAATTCAACTTCATCTTCAACCAAAATAATATGTTTCATAAACTTATGTCCTAGGAATTTTTGGGAAAGTTAACTGGCAACGCAAACCACCCAAAGGTGAGTGATCAAAACTGAGCTTGCCCCCTAAAGCTGTCGCAATTTTGACTGAAAGTGCCAAACCTAAACCTGTGCCACCCGTACTACGGGTACGCGAATCATCAACACGATAAAAACGCTCACCCAAACGTTGCAGCTGTTCATCGGTTAAACCTAATGGACTATCATCGATAAATAATGTCCATGTCTGTTCATTTTGCGCGCTATGAATGCAAATCTTGCCGCCTTGTTCAGTATAACGAATGCTATTGCCGAGCAAATTCACCACAATCTGTTTAAAGCGGTCGACATCTAAAGACAATAACGCACCTGTACCATCCACTTCGATTTGTAATTGAGCCTGTTCAAATTTAGGGGTGAAATTAATCACCTCCTGCACCACGACCTGCCACGGATCAACCTCAGCAAAATAACAGGTCAACTGTTGTGCTTCAACCTGTGCCAAGTCTGCCAGATCTTGAGTCAGTTTCTTGAGGCTACTCACCTGACTCATCATTGAAGCAAAATGCTCAGGGGTCGGTTTACGGATACCATCTTGCATGGCCTCAATCTGTGCCTGCAACACCGCAAGCGGAGTTTTAAGTTCATGGGATGTATCGGCAACCCACTGACGTCGCGATAATTCATGTTGATGCAAAATCTCGGCAAGCTGATTCATTTGATTGGACAAATCACCCAGCTCATCATTACGTTTGACCTGCATTTTGGATTCATAGTGCCCTTTTGTTAACTCACGGGCAACACGTAACAGTTGGTGAATCGGCTTCTTAAAATAAGTCGCCAGTAACAGGGCAAGGAGTAAACTGGCAAATACCGTAACTGCATAAATCAGCAGTAAAACCTGCTTTTGGGTACTAAAGAAATTGAGGCTGAGTGCATCTTCCTGATCAAGAACAGGTTTTAAGCCCAAATATCCAACGACCTGATTATTGACGGTAATCGGGCGAAATGAAACTGCACCTGTATTTTGCTCGCCGACTATAAAATGCTTTTTCGCATCATACAAAGATAAACGCGAACTTAGCCCCAATTTATCGGGCATCGGAATAAAGCGTTTTTTGCCTTCAGGTGGCGCACTAGCGAGCAAAGATTCGCCCACTTTAGGCTTATGGTTGTCCTGTGGTGGCTTACGATTCCAGAGAGCACCATTTTTTAAAGGAAAGCTCAGGCCTTCAAACGGTTGATATTCAGAGGGCAGGTTTTCTTGCAATAATCGAATTTCGCTTACAGACAATCCTTCTTTTTTGACGGCTGTTTGCTGCTCAACGCCAGTCGGAACATTTAAAATGGTATTTTCTTTAAAATAGCGCTGCTGAAAAGCAATATCATATTGACGGCGTAACCAAACTCGTGAAAGATGATCATAATCATCAGGGTTAGGCTTGCCTTCTATTTGTAAAATCTGCGCCTGGATGGCATTGCCCCAGTCATGATAAATACTGTATACCCCAGCCAAGTTTTCAATGAGATGATCCAGTTTTTGCATTTCAACATCAGCAACATACTTGGTGAAGTTTTCCTTCATGGTCCATTGAAACACACCCAAGCTCACCGTCGTAATAATAACGGTGGTCAACAACACAGTTAAGAATAAGCGTAAGGCAATGGGAACACGCAGGTTTTTCAAAAATTCAACTCTATCAACAGCCTGATTTTTTCCATTGTAACTAACATGTGGATAAAAAACTCTCCATTGTTCCTTCATGTTGGTTGGTTAAAGTTAACACAGTAAAGTTTTTTAACTTTCGTATACAAAAAAAGGACAATAAAATGAATCGATTCGCCAAAGTTGCTTTAGTAAGTGCTACGTTGCTCAGCATGGGAACGCTAACCGCTTGTCAATCAATTATGCAACACCATGATCCTGCTGGTATGCAAGCAGGTTCACAAGAACCACATCATCGCCATCACTGGCAACATCATATGTCAGAACAGGAAATGGCAAAACATCAAGCAGCACTTGAACAATTTAAACAGGCATGTAACAACCAAACTGTTGGTGCTAAAGTTCAGGTCAAACTTGAAGATAAAACCATTACAGGTACATGCGAACTACGCTTTAAACCTGATATGAATAAAGACCATCCAATGTATCCAGCAAATATGAATAAAGATCATTCAATGTATCCAGCAAATATGCCCATGCCTGCACCTGCGACCAAATAAATCACCACAAACAAAAATGGCAGATCACTATGGTCTGCCGTTTTTGTTTATCACTCAGTCGATTGGCTAAACGCACATCAAATTATTATATAAAATCAATATTATTCAATATTTTATTATAGTAAATTCAATTTAATTTGACTTTATAGTCACACAGATTCCACGCTTCCGCTCTTGTCGAACACTGCAACTTGTTGCACGATGTAATCCATACAAAGTGCTGGGAAAGGCACATTTTAAAGACATAAAACTGGGGTTTGCCAGTACAAGAGGATATGATCATGCCACAATACAAAGCACCTTTACGTGATATGCAATTTGTCTTGCATGAGTTGCTACATGCCGAGCAGCACTATGCCAAATTGCCTGCATTTCAAGATACGGTTAGCCGTGAATTGATTGATCAATATTTAGAGGCTGCCGCAGATTTTTGTGAAAATGAACTGTCTCCACTCAACCAAATTGGCGATCGTGAAGGCTGTACATGGCATGACGGTGTCGTCACAACCCCAACAGGGTTTAAAGAAGCCTATCAAAAATATATTGAACTGGGCTTTCCTTCCCTTTCAGCAGAAGAACAATACGGCGGTCAGGGTTTGCCAAACTCGCTAGCCACTGTAATTTCAGAAATGGTGGGGAGTTCCAACTGGGCATGGGGCATGTATCCTGGCCTGTCACATGGTGCTGTACGTACCATTGAAGACCACGGTTCAGACGAACAAAAAAATACCTATTTACCGAAACTGGTTTCAGGTGAATGGACAGGTACCATGTGCCTGACCGAATCACATGCAGGTTCAGACCTCGGGATTATTCGCAGTAAAGCCGAACCTAATGCAGATGGCAGTTATGCCATTTCAGGAGAGAAAATCTTTATCTCTGCAGGTGAACACGATATGGCTGAAAATATCGTGCATATCGTACTGGCACGCTTACCAAATGCACCGAAAGGTACCAAAGGGATTTCACTGTTTATTGTGCCAAAATTCCATGTCAACGCAGATGGATCTCTAGGTGAACGCAACAATGTCCGTTGTGGTTCAATCGAACATAAAATGGGTATTCATGGCAATGCCACCTGTGTCTTGAACTTTGATAAAGCCACAGGCTACCTGATTGGCCCTGAAAATCGCGGGCTTAACTGTATGTTCACCTTTATGAATACGGCACGTATTGGTACAGCGGTGCAAGGGTTGGCGGCTTCTGAGTCATCATTCCAAGGGGCATTGGTGTATGCCAAAGAACGCCTAGCAATGCGCGCGCTTTCTGGGGCAAAACAGCCTGAAAAAGAAGCTGACCCAATTATTGTGCATCCTGCGGTACGCAACATGCTCTTGACCCAAAAAGCCTTTGCCGAAGGTGGTCGTGCCCTTGTTTACTTACTGTCTCAATATGCTGATTTGGTAGAACGTGCTGCAACGAACGAAGAACGTGAGTTTGCTGATAATATCTTGTCTTTGCTCACACCAATTGCCAAAGCTTTCTTGACCGAAACAGGCTATGAAGCAGCCAACAAAGGCGTTCAGGTCTTTGGCGGACATGGTTTTATTGCGGAACATGGCATGGAACAAATCGTGCGGGATACTCGTATTGCCTGTTTGTATGAAGGCACAACCGAAATTCAGGCACTCGATTTGCTCGGTCGTAAAGTATTGCAAACCAAAGGGGCATTATTGCGTGATTTCACCAAAATCATTTATGACTTTACCCAAGAGCAAGCCAACAATACTGAATTGCAAGAGCTGATCAGCGCGCTTGCAAGCCTGAATAAAGAATGGGGACAACTCACCAACCGTATTGGTGAACGTGCCAGCCAAAACCCTGAAGAAGTCGGTGCGGCGGCTGTTGACTACCTGTTCTTCGCAGGCTATGTGACCTTGGCTTACTTATGGGCACGCATGGCGGTGGTTGCTCAGCAACAACTGGTTCAAGGCTCAAGCGAAGTTGAATTTTACAAAGCCAAAATCACCACGGCGCAATTCTACTTCAAGAAGGTCTTACCACGCGTACATGGACATATTGCCGTGATTGCAGGCGGCTTAGAACCTCTCATGAGTCTGGATGCCGAACACTTTGCATTCTAATGCACAGAAAAAAGGCTGCCACTGTGCAGCCTTTTTTATGAAATGTCTTGCAACGATATTGTGGTGGCGATACACAATCCATCACGATAAAAATTGCTAGAGTTAAAACAAACACAAAAAACAGGTGAACAACAATGCCAATCTATAATGCCCCACTTGCCGATATGCGTTTTATTTTAAATGAGGTCTTTGACGCAGAACAGTTTTGGCAAAGCAATGAAAAGCTGGCACATTTAGATGCTGCAACTGCCGAGGCAATTTTAGAAGAAATGGCGAAATTTGCCAAAAACATTACCCTTCCTCTCAACCGTAGTGGTGATGAACACGGCGCTCACTATGCCGATGGCAAAGTGTCTACGCCAGAAGGTTTTAAAGCCGCATTTCAACAGTATGCCGAAGGTGGCTGGATTGGCTTAAGTGCCGATGAAGAATGGGGCGGTCAAAGCATGCCAAAAATGCTCACCGTACTTTCAGATGAAATGATTTTTGCCACCAACCCTGCTTTTATGCTGTATCCCCTTTTGTCCGTTGGTGCAGGTATGGCACTCAGCAGCTATGGCTCACAAGAACAAAAAGAAACCTATTTGCCAAAAATCTACTCGGGTGAATGGTCAGGTACCATGTGTTTGACAGAACCACATGCAGGCACGGATTTGGGGATTATTAAAACCAAAGCTGAACCCAATGCTGATGGTAGCTACAACATCACGGGCACCAAAATTTTCATTACAGGTGGTGACCACGACCTCACGAAAAACATCATTCACCTTGTGTTGGCCAAAACCCCAAATGCACCTGCAGGTTCACGCGGAATTTCATTGTTTATTGTGCCAAAATATCTGGTCAATCAAGATGGCTCTTTGGGCGAACGTAATCATGTTGCTCCAGGTTCAATCGAACATAAAATGGGGATCAAAGCTTCAGCCACCTGTGTCATGAACTTCGATGCTGCCAAAGGCTTTTTGGTCGGCAAAGAAAATGAAGGCTTGGCTGCAATGTTTGTGATGATGAACTATGAACGCTTGTCGATGGGGATTCAGGGGCTTGGCGCTTCAGAATTTGCCTACCAAAATGCCGCGCAATACGCCACAGACCGTCTGCAAGGTCGCAGTGCCACAGGCGTTAAAAACCCTGACAAACCTGCCGATAGTATTTTGGTACATGGTGATGTACGCCGCATGTTACTCAATGCTCGCGCCAACAACGAAGCCTCACGCGCCTTTGCGGTCTATGTGGGACAACAGCTCGACATTACCAAGTTTTCAACCGATGCCGAAGCCGTGCGCAAAGCCAATAACCGTGTTGCCCTGCTCACGCCGATTGCCAAAGCCTATTTAACCGATACTGCCTTTAATGCCGTACTCGATGCGCAAATGTGTTTTGGTGGACATGGCTATATCGCTGAATGGGGCATGGAACAATGTGTCCGCGACTTACGGATTGCCCAGATTTATGAGGGAACCAATGGCATTCAGTCCCAAGATTTGATCGGTCGTAAGGTCATTAAAAATAACGGCGAATTCTTATATGAGTACATCGAAGAAATCCGTAATTTTGTACATGACCTCGATATCGAGCTTAATTTTATTAAAGACTTGACTCTCGATGCATGTCTTGAAGTTGAAGCCATCACCCAACGTGTGATTGAACAAGCTCAAGAAGACCCAGACTTTGCCAATGCCGTTGCGGTTGATTATTTGCATATGGTGGGTCTACTCAGCTTTGCCTATATGTTTGCCAAAATTGCGCATGTGGCACAGCAAAAACAAGGCGAGTTTTATGCCAACAAACTGCGTCTTGCCCAATATTATATTGAAAAAGTTTTACCTGAGCTCAACAGCCGTTTTGCCAAGATTAATGCTGGCTCAAGCGTGATGATGCAATTTGACCCTGCCTACTTCACTCAGCAATAATTTGCTTCTATTCTAAAAAAATGCCTGATTCATCAGGCATTTTTTTATTTTATGATTTGTCATGAATTTTGCATGATGATAACTTAATCTAACAATAGATCGAATAAAGGTGTCATCTCATGCCCACTCCCAAAGATAAAATCGATCAAGTTCAACCATTCTTAGATCGTATTGGTCATTTGGCTGTTGAAAGTTTTCATTATCTGGCCTTGTTTATTATTGGCTGTATGATCGCATGGTCAGCCGTGCATACCACTATTGGTATTTTTACTGAAAAAAACTACGCCAGTATTGATGATATTTTACTGTTATTTATCTATTTAGAACTTGGGGCAATGGTCGGGATTTATTTTAAAACCAACCACATGCCTGTGCGTTTTCTGATTTATGTTGCGATTACCGCCCTGACCCGCCTGCTGATTTCCGTGATTCAGCACGACCATAAAGCCTCTCTAGACTTGCTGATTGTGACAAGCTCAATCCTGATTCTGGCAGTAGCGATTTTGATTGTGCGTTATGCCTCTTGGCATTATCCATCAGCAATTAGAGAAAAAAATGAAACTGTCAGCAAAAAACTACAGCCTCAGGATGATGAACTAGCATAATAATTGTCAGATATATTGATCAAATGAAAAAAGAGAGCTGCGGAAAGTGTCTAATTTAAATTTTGAACGTCTAGAGCAATTTTTTGCCAAAGTTCCAAGTGTGCAAACCAGCCGTATTGTGGGGCATGGTGATGATGGACAACATGCATGGTGGTTTAAGTTTTTTATTGATCTTGAGCATCCTTTAGCTTGGCAAACCGTACAGGAACTTGGACATGTTTTGAATTACTTGTCCACCAATGAGCGTTTACCGACCCAGTTTCTTCCTGTATCTCCACCACCGTATATGAATGGTGAAGCCAAAGACTTTCTAGCTTGGGTGATTCAGTGTAACCATGCTGACTTTTCACCTGACGTGGTTTGTGACTGGCTCGAAGCACGCTTACCAAACCCTGTTGATGATGAAAGCCAGTGGAAAATCAAAACAGATTTAAGCGAAATCGAATCACTGGATGACAAGGCGCTTGACCAACTCATTCCACCTCAAAGTTAATGATTTAAAATAAAAAAGAGAGGTATATAACCTCTCTTTTTTATTTTAGCTTGAATTTGCATCTTGCGTTATAGCCTGTTTATTTTTCTGCTATAGGCAGAAATACAGGAGCTTAATGAAAGAAGTCTAAACTTCAGAATGTCGACAACCCTGACCATTCCATAAAACGATATAAGGCATATTTCAGTTTCGAGCTATCTGCATACTTGCTGTAGTCCACACTGATTTGACGACCATTCAGGTTTTCCCAAGCCGTATTAAAATAACGCTGTGCATCAACAAACACAGGGGTCTGTGTCGCACCAATCACACGCAAATCAGTTTCCAGATTGTAGTTTTTCAAATTGCGTGCGGTAAAATTGGCTGAACCAAGTAACAACTCAGATTGTGTCACATTGTGCTTTAACAGCATTTTAGTGTGGGCTTGCTCGCCATGCGTGTCATTCCAACGGATCTGAATCCCCGCATCATGCAATTCTGCTGCAACTTCACGGTTTGGAATTCCATTTTTCTTTAAACCAAAAGCATCTTTATTCGGATCGAGTAACACGCGAATCTGTACGCCACGGCGTTTAGCTTGTTTCAAAGCATCAATAATTTTACGTTCTGACAAGTAGAACATCGCCAGATCAATATGATCTTGTGGTTTCGCGGTATTGATCATGTTCAGTGCTGCCCGATAAATCGCAGCTTCGGTGAGCACCTGAACCTGTGGCAGATTTTTTGCACCTTCTTGCTGCCCAATAATCACGACACCCATGTCCCCTTGTGACATTTCTGCTACGGGTTGCTCAGAGTTTAAAATATCGACAGCCACAGGGCCTGATACCAATAAAGCGACATTGTCATGATGTGAACTACCATCATGTGGGTTGGCCGAGGTCACCAGACCTTTCCAGCCCTGATCGGTATCCACCACAATCATTTTACGATGATTGGCTTTAAAATTCAGCAAGTTAAAATAACTACGCAGTGTCACCTTGCCTTGTCCAAATGGATTCGGTAACCAGCCTGCTTGCGGATTATTGCCTGCGCCCTGACAGCACAAATACCAAAAACCTGACCATACAGGATTCGGTGTCCGTAGCGGTGTGAGATTGGTTTCAATCACGTCAACACCTGCCTGACGCAACTTGCGATAGTGTTCAGGTGCAAGCCCACCATACACCGAGTTAATCGGGTCGGTAATGACTTTAATTTCGATATTTGGAGATTGAATGCGCTTTCTAATCAACGCTTGTGTCAGCTCTTGTGTCAAATGTCGTTGAGGCTGGGCATGTTCGCCCATTTCGTCATTAAATAAAAACATATCAATGACAATCGTGGTCTTAGCCTGCTCAACCAAACTCAGCATTTGATTAAAAATACGCTGATCTTGTTGTACCTTTCCTGTTGCATCAACATAAGTTTCGTCGGCAAAAAACTGCACATCGGCATGCTGCAATGCGCCCGTATAGTCAATCCCGCGTGGCAACGGTTTGACCGTATGGTACACTGCAGAAGACGCATAGCCAATAAAGAAAATACCAGCGAGCAGCCCTGCATAATGGCGGGGAGACCATTGTAACTTATCATTAATTCTGTGAAATATACGCATAAAAATAAACCTAACCCAATAGCGTCAGGCTAGGTTCTCTCTCAGATTTTTTCAAGAGTAATTTCGTGATGGGAAGCACTCCTGTCACGAATTCAGCAGCATCTTAGAAGTTAAAATCCACACCAATGGTAAAGTTACGCCCCACTTGTGGCACATTGGCAAGGAATGATTCATGCTGATAGACTTTGGCATCCAGCAAGTTGTTGGCTTGAGCATATAAACGATAGCCTGTTTTCGGGTTGACTTGTCCTGTATATGCCAAACCCAGATTTAACATGTTGTAGCCTTTGGTAGCAGTTTCATAATTGGCGATATCATCCTGATTAAACACATGATAATACTCTGCTGTTGCTGAGTAGCCATCACCAAAGTCTGCTTTGAAACGTGTCCCTAGACGTCCCCCCGGAATACGTGGTGCATTGCCTTGATTATCGAGTTTGCCACGCACATAGTCACCAAACAGACCTGCATTCCAGACCGGTGAAAGCTGATAACTCAAGTCCGCATCAACGCCATAAAAATGCGCTTGTGCCTGACTATATTGAATCAAACGAAAATCCTGATATTGATCGAGCGTTTTGGCATAAATAAAGTTATCAAACCAGTTCTGGAACACGCTAACGTTATATTTCAAACGGTCATTGTTAAAGTGCAGCCCCAATTCAAGGTTATTGGATTTCTCTTTATTTAAATTGTCATTGCCCAATTCATAGGTATTGGTCGCCATATGCTTGCCATCAGAATATAACTCCTGAGCAACAGGTAAGCGTTCTTGATGCGATGCTGTCAGTGACAGTTTATAGTTTGGAATAAACTCCCAACTGGTTGAACCTGCAAGCGAATAGGCTGTACCACTGTAGTCTTTTTGGGTGGAGTCAATATTGATATTTTGCTGGTCAATCCGCGATGACACTTCAAAATTCAGATGATTGAGCCGCTTTTGTTGTAACGCAAATAGGCTGTATTTTTTGGTCGTGTTCGGATTCATCAACGATTCATCACCATTGATACTGAGTTTTTGCTGGGTAAACTGTGTTCCAATTTGCCCTCTCCAGCCCGCCCACGGGTTGTTGCTCAAGGTAATCCGCGCATCTGTACCTTTACTGCTAAAGCGAGTATCTGGAGTATCACCCGCCATTTCGGTATGTTGATAATCGGTATAGTTGGCTTGAGCCGATAATTTGTTAAAACCTGCAAATGGATCTTTCAACTCGGTTTTAATGTCGTAGCGTTTTTCCTTTAAGTTAATCCAGCCTTGTGCATCATCCCCACCAGCCACTGCTGTGCCACAACCGACCAAGCTGTTGCCGCTGCGCTCACAGGTGCTATAAAGTTCGTTATCGGCAGGAATACCATATTGGTCATGGCGCTGGCTAAAGGAAATTCCTGTATATCCTCGGTCATAAATCCACGACAGGCCCACATTATAGTCTTTGGAATCTGCAAAAGTGCTGTCCTGACGACGATCTTCGCTTTGCAGATCTTTTGGCAAAATATAGTTATTGGCATCGCGTTTTAAGCCACCCAGACGCAGTGCAAACTGATCGCCTAATCCAATCGTGGCATTGCCAGAATACAGCAGTTCATCACTTCCTGAGTTATAGCGCACGCCTGCACGACCACTATAGCCACCTTCAGGCATTTTCGTGGGAATCTTATCATCCACCACATTGATCAAACCACCGACAGATCCTGCAGCATATAACAAGGCTTCAGGGCCTTTAAGAATCTGAATTTCCTGTGCCGAATTCGGATCCACTGTCACTGCATGGTCAGGTGACACACTTGATACATCTAGGGCATCTCCCCCATTTTGGATGATTTTGACACGTGCCCCATCTTGTCCACGAATCACAGGGCGACTCACCCCGCCTGTGTACTGTGCCGAATAAACCCCTGCCTGACCATTTAAAGCATTACCAATCGTAGTTGCACCTTCAATCAAGGTTTTCTGATCGACAACAACATCACCAGCAGTTGAATTTACTTTTGGTTTTTTGGTGACATGAACTTGAATAGTAGGTAAATCGCTTTCTTCCACAGATGCATCTTGCGCCATGACGTGTTGAATCGCCAGCGATAAAATGGAAAGAGCAAACACATGTTTCTTAAAAGGCATTGTAGGCATCCAGTGCTAAATTTGTTGTTATATTATAACGCATCTTTTTATTTACAAGACTCATTCGTGCTTTATCTAGAATTCCGTTAAAATTTTACTTTTCTATTCCTAAATTATTGTTATGGCATTTACTGTGTCGCACATGTTGTTTGCACCTGCGATATATCGGCTCAGTCAGCGGCAGTTTCCACTTGCTGCAACTGGCATGGGTTGTATGACCCCAGACCTGTTTCGCCTATTTACCCAACAGAACATAATGATCAGTCATTTATGGCAAGGCCTGATTTTCCCTGACCTACTCATTGGTCTATTCTTTTCGGGCTTATGGTATGGTTTGTATCGTCCTGTGATTTTTACAGGTCTAGGGCTCATCGCACCGCTCCCTCAATACAGCCTCAAATTTTTCATAACAACCATTTTTGCTATTTTACTGGGAACAATCAGTCATTTCTTTTGGGACAGTTTCACTCATCTAGACGTCCGCACATGGTTTGCACGCGATTTTTTACAGCAACAAGTTGAAATTTTTAAACAACACAGTTACCCATTGCATTACATCTTACAAATCAGTACATCTTTGCTCGCGTTGCCTTGGCTATGGATTTGGTCAAAGCGTTATATCGCCAAATATCGGCAAAACTCCAGATTACCCTCGTTCGCTCAACGACAATTTTTACAGCGTTTATATGCTTGCGCTCTACTCTGTGGCATTGGCATGCTGAGTGTTTATCTGTCGCATCATTTTGAGTTTGGGGAAAATAACGATGAACTGATCGGACGGAGTTTTAAAGCCTTTGTACAAGGTTGGCTACTGTGTTTTAGCATCGGTTGTGGCTTGTTTTTATGGAAATATTCACAAATTCAACCTGCTAAGAGATCGTTACCGCCACATTAACATGCCTTGGCGATGGTTTTTTCGCACTAAACCTTGAGCAACATGACCTAAAAGGGCATAATCGCTGATTGATTCGCGGTACGCTGTTTACGTATACGCTCCTATTGCCAATATAGTTTGGATTTAAAAAACATGATGCGAACTCATTACTGCGGTTCTTTAACCGAAGCCCAAATTGACCAAACCGTGACCCTGTGCGGTTGGGTACACCGTCGTCGCGATCACGGTGGTGTGATCTTCCTTGATATGCGTGACCGTGATGGTCTTGTGCAAGTGGTTATTGACCCAGATACTCCTGAAGCTTTCGCAACAGCAGATAAAGCACGTTCTGAATTTGTATTAAAAATTACAGGTCGTGTCCGCCGCCGTTATGCAGGCACAGAAAATGCCAATATGGTGAGCGGTCAAATCGAAGTTTTGGGTAAAGAGATTGAAGTTCTTGCTGCTTCTGAAACACCTCCATTCCCACTGAATGACGAAAACACCAACATTTCTGAAGAAATTCGTTTGAAATACCGTTTCTTGGACATCCGTCGTCCTGAAATGTTAGATCGTTTACGTTTCCGTTCTAAAGTCACCAACCTGATCCGTAACTATTTCGAAGATCACGGTTTCCTAGACGTTGAAACACCGATCTTGACACGTGCAACCCCAGAAGGTGCGCGCGACTATCTCGTTCCAAGCCGTGTTTCAAATGGTAGCTTCTATGCGCTTCCACAGTCGCCACAATTGTTCAAACAGTTGTTGATGGTCGGTGGTATTGACCGTTATTACCAAATCGCAAAATGTTTCCGTGACGAAGACTTGCGTGCAGACCGTCAGCCTGAATTTACCCAAATCGACGTTGAAACATCGTTCATGAGTGACGATGACATCATGGATTTGATGGAAGGCTTAACAGTTAAAATGTTCAAAGAATTGTTGAATGTTCAATTCGACAAATTTGAACGTATGACCTATGCCGATGCAATGCGTGACTATGCATCTGACAAACCAGATATGCGTATTCCGTTGAAACTGGTTGACGTTGCAGACTTGATGCAAGACGTTGAATTCAAGGTTTTCGCAGGCCCTGCTAAAGATCCTAAAGGCCGTATTGTGGCTTTACGCGTTCCAGGCGCAGGTTCACTTCCACGTAGTGCCATCGATGAATACACCAAATTCGTAAGCATTTACGGTGCAAAAGGCTTGGCTTACATCAAAGTCAACGAACTTGAAAAAGGTATCGAAGGTCTTCAATCTCCAATCGTGAAATTCATCGAGCCAATCGTGCTTGATTTGTTGAAACGCGTTGGTGCTGAAAATGGCGACATCGTATTCTTCGGCGCAGACAAAGCTAAAGTTGTAAATGACGCAATGGGCGCACTTCGTGTGAAAATTGGTCATGACCTTAAACTTGCAACTTGCGAGTGGGCGCCACTTTGGGTTGTTGATTTCCCAATGTTCGAAGAAACTGACGATGGCAAATGGACGTCTGTTCACCATCCATTCACGCTACCAAAATCTTCCGTTGAAGAGGTTAAAAACAACCCAGGCGAAGCATTGTCTGTAGCGTATGACATGGTCTTGAACGGTACTGAAATCGGTGGTGGTTCACTTCGTATCTATACTTTAGAAATGCAAAAAGCCATTTTTGAAGCATTGGGTATTAGCGAAGAAGAAGCTGAAGAAAAATTCAGCTTCTTGTTAAATGCGTTGAAATATGGTGCACCTCCGCACGGTGGTTTGGCATTTGGTTTAGACCGTCTTGTTATGCTCATGACTGGCGCTTCTTCAATTCGTGATGTGATTGCATTCCCGAAAACCAAAACTGCTGAATGTCCATTGACTCAAGCCCCTGCACCAGTTGAAGCGAATCAATTGCGTGATTTAGGTATTCGTTTACGTGAAAAACCAAAAGCTGAAGTGAAAGAAGCTTAATCTTTGACTTCGCTAAAAAAACCCTGCCTTGTGCAGGGTTTTTTCTTGCAATAAATAGAGATTCTTCTTAAAAAATGCCACTTTTAACAATCGGGTTTCAAATTTCCTTTTGAGTTTTTCTCCAATCACGCTTACAGTACGCGGCGATAGTCTATATTCTGCTGCAATGGTTCTTGCCCTAATTATTCTATTGATCAATTTATTTTGTTTTTAAGATGCTCATCTCTTTTTGATTTTATCTATCTTAGATTTTTAAGTTTCTTTGCAAAATTTTCTCTCACCATATCTTTTAAAAAGATTCTTGAGTCAAAATATGGCTATTTATTTATTACTCAAATTTATTGCAATTTTTCCGCTGCCATTTTTACAAAAAATCGCGACTTGGGCGGCTTACATCCTCTTCCACACCAACTCCTCCATCAAACGGATTACCACGATTAATCTGGAATTGGCTTATCCAGAGCTCGAGCAAACCGTTCTACAAGAACGCATTCGCCTGAGTATCCAAAGCCAATGTCTGACATATATCGAATTTGTGAAATGCTGGGGAATGCCACCTCAGTATAGCCTTGACTTACTTAAGAATGTTCATGGTGCCAATCTGTTAGAAAAGGCTTTAGCCAATAAAAAAGGCGTCATTGTAGTTATTCCTCATTTTGGTTGTTGGGAACTCTTAAACGCATGGCTAAACATATATACACAACCGATGATTATGTATAAACCCAGCAAAACCAAGGGAATGAATCGCTATATTTTGGATGCACGCCAAAAATTTAACGCGACCTTAGTGCCGACAGATAAAGTAGGCATACGCCAGATTTTTAAACATCTTAAACAGGGCGGTCTCACCGTGGTTTTACCCGATCATTTACCAAAACCATCTGGTGGAATTTATTCTCTGTTTTTTCAACAAAATACATTGTCAGCAACCCTTGTATCTAAAATGGCGGCTCAGACTCAATGTAATGTGATCGGTTTAAGCTGTATCCGTAATAGTGAACTGTCGAGCTTTGATGTGCATTGCACCGAATTACCGCAAACGATTCTCTCGAAAGATTTACAGCAGTCTGTCGATAGTTTGAATCTCACCATGCAAGAGATGGTTAATACCGCTCCCGAACAATACATCTGGTCGTACAAGCGTTTCAGAAATTGTTATGGCAATATTAATATTTATCGCAAGCAATCAATAACTTAAAGTTTAGTGTGTAAATCTGGTAATTGAGAAAACTCAGCTAGAAATTTATATGAATCTGTATTGCCTTCAGTCAATTATTTTTATTCATTTGAGCTCAATTCTTAACAGTGGCATAATAAGGTGCTTTTTTTATATCAGGTGAAAACCATGGCTATGCGTCCAGAAGTCCGCCGTCGTTCCTTGGTGGTGATTGTGTTTTCTTTAGCCCAATGGGGCATTATGAACTATATTATTCATAATCAGCTTATGAACATCACCACAAGCCAACGTGTTTTATACTTCTGTTTCAGCAGCTTATCTGCTGCCCTACTCATTTTCTGTGCACTGATTTATATGGTGCTGAAGGGTAATGCGGATAATCAGTAAGACCTAAATTCTTGTTCATCTTATTATTATGGAACAGTAACATTGCGCCATTCATCTTTAAAAATCTTGCATATTGCAAATTTCAAAACTGACAATAATGGCTCAATGTTTTACAACACCGATGCCAAGATTCAACATGGTTTAATTGAGCTTGGGCACTATGTGCATGCCTTTGACTATAAATACATGGTCAGAAAAAGTAACATTTTCAATACCACTTCCCTCTCTCATAAAAAAACTCATCAGCAACTGATTGAACTTTGTCAAAATGTGCACTTTGACCTGATTTTAATTGGGCATATCCATTTACCAAAAGAATTACTCAAGCAACTTAAAGCGATTAACCAAGCCAAAGTTGCCATGTGGTTTGTTGATCCAATCAACGAACCTCACCGTCTTGACCATTTCAAAGAAATGCATAGCGAAGTCGATCATGTCTTTGTTACAACGGCCGGACAGCACTTACAGAATCTATCCGAAGTCTGTGATCATCCTGTATTTGCATTTACGCCAAACCTGAGTTTGCATTCGATTGAATATGCGCGTGAAGACTGGCTCAAATTTGACTATGACTGTATTTTCTGCGGTTCAAATAGTAAATATCCTGAACGTGAGCAATTTATTAGCCATTTAACCGAGCAGCTTCCTGAGTTCAAATTTAAGCTTGGTGCATGTTTAGGACGACCGTCTCTATTTGGGCATGAATATCAAGCTGCTGTCCGCAACAGTTTAATGGGCATTAACTACTCAAAGTATAATGATATTTATATGTATAGCAGTGACCGTCTTGCTCAGCTTACAGGAATGGGATGTTTAGTTTTTACTGCCCAAACACCAGGTCTAGCAGAATTATTTCCTGAAGATAGCGTGGTATATTTTCAAGATACTTCTGATTTACTTGAGAAATTAAAATACTATCAGCAGCATCCTGAAAAAGCTGTTGAAATTGCACAGCGTGGTTATGCACTTGCACATTCAATTTTTGAAGCCAAGTATATTCTGCAACAATGGTTAAATTTGATTGATCAGCAGCCATTAAATTCTCCTTGGCAAGCTGAAATCTATGCTAAAGGGCAACGTATTACCCATGTCTAAGTCTGCGAAAGTTCTATTTATTTGTATCTCTCTCAAACAAAGTATAGATCGTCGCAAAGCGATAGAGCTTGAATTTATCAAATTACGCCAAGCAATTTCTGATATTGACATTGAACTTGAGTTTTTTGATGCGATCTATGGTAAAGACTTGACTACCGAAACACTTGCTCTGATCAATATTGCACGAGAGCAAGCTGGTCAGTGTAAGCGTCCGATGAGTACAGGCGAAATCGGCTGCATGCTTAGTCACTTATTTTTGTGGCAACGTATTTCAGAGCAACGTTATACAGCTTATGATCGTGTAGTGATTATTGAAGATGATGTCTATCTTGCTGCACACCATCAACATACAGCGCAATTACATAGCATGCTCAATCACCCTGCTGAGTTTATTTTTCTCAGTGGGCACTCCAAAAAAGCCCGTACACGTATTTTAGGCTATGTTTCAAAAGATAAGACCTATTTCAATATGCTCGGTTCTCGCTATCAATACACTATGGCATGTGCTTATAGTGTCACAGCCAATGAAGCGACTAAACTGGTGAGAAAAATGTTGGCAAAAACTACGGTTGCCGATGACTGGAAATATTTACTCTCAGAAAAATCCGAAATTCCATATTATTATTTCTTTGAACAAGGTGGCGAAAATGACAGCACGATTGATGCTTCAGATCAAAATCGCAAAGATTTTTTAGTACAATATAAAGAAAATCGTTTTGCTAAAAATGCTTATAAAATATGGCAAGATATTCAAACAAGAATAGCTCTTATTCTTTCCTTTAGAAGAAAGAATATCCTTATAGAATATATCAACAATATAGTTAAAAAATTATAAAAAACTAATGTAACCGTTTATAGATACTACGATAGATTTTTTGCTTTCTCGACCTAATTTTATTTATAACAGTACTCAGTTTCAGAATAACTAAACTCACTAATGATCTTTCTTTTTCAATCCAAAAAAGTTTAGATAGATTTTCAAAATTTGCAATTACATTAAATAAAGGATCTCTATTTTTCCTCAAATTAAAGTATTTAATATCACTGTCTAAATTCAATTGATCTAATACTGTTAACTCATAAAAATCAGAAGAATTTTTAACTGAATAAACTCTACAGATATATTTCTCAAAAGATATTAATGCACTATTATTCTTAATATAATTATATTCACTTCTCCAATGTATCGCAAAAGGATTGTTTTCACATAAAAAATCCTTATTTCTCACCAACATTGCTTGACTACCTATAATAATTTTATTTAAATAGTGACGCACACCTCTATAAGGAAAATGCGCAATCCAAATATCACTATTATTTTTTCTAATATCTTTATTTATTTTAGATGATAAGCTATGGTTTCCTTGGCTAATAGAATAATCTAAATATCTATCCTTATCATGAGAGAAAAAGACCTTATCACCATCTTTACTTTTTATTTGAAACCTTCTATTCATCGAGATAAAAATATCATGCTCTAAATTTTCTTGTGTCATAACATAATCATATCGCTCCAAATTAAAAACTTGAGCTGGTTTTAAACCATTTAAAAAATTTATACTATTAACAACTAAAAATTCATCTGCATCAAGTGCAAAAAACAAATCAAATTTTTTATTTATTTTAGATATTCGGTGATAAGATTTTGTAGTTATTTCTGATTAAAAATGGGCTAAAGTATTATCTACCCACAACGTAATATTAAAACCTTCAGATATTAATTGATTAATAATATCTACTGTTCCATCAGTAGAGTTATTATCTATAATATATAAAGAATCCAAAAATTTCATATTCCATCTAATAAAATTTTCAATAATGTCTTCTTCATTTTTAACCATAGAAAATCCTATAGCTATTTTATCTCCAATCATTTCCTCTACCTTTTCATAAAATTAGCACCTAGGATGCTTACCTCTTATAAATGTTTTAAGAACTAAATTTACATCATGGAATGAGAACTTAATTAACTTTCGATAAATTAATTTAAAAAGTTTTAGGCTTCTACTCCATGTACTTGAACTATAATATTTTAAAGTTAAGACATTTTCATAAATAAATTCATCTCTACGCCATGGTGTTAACTCTTCCTCAGTTAATGATAAAGAATGATTCAAACATGTATTTGAGGAAAATTTAAATTGATGACCTTGTTGAATAAACTGATTTATACGAGTAAAGAATGTAGTATCCACACCATAAAAGGCAAAGTGTGAATCAAAAATTTCCATATTTTGTAATTTAAAAAATGTTTTTATACGATTTGAAATAATTAATCCAGAACCTACCGAATAAATAGAACTTGGTTGAATAATATCACCACGTTGTTGTAATAATTTAGAATTCACCATAGGAAACCGTGGTTTTAAATCACAGCGTGCCCTAATTTCAGGTAACTCAAAATCAACATCATTTAAATTAAATAAAACATCCTGATATTGCTCATTGATTTCAGTGTCATCATCAAATAATACATAATAATCAGCATCATAATCTTGAATAAAATCGTTATAAATCCAGCTAAGCGGTTTATTTTGCAATTGGTTCTGCAATGTAACTTGCTGATGAATCTGACTTAATTCCTGTATACATAGATCATTTTCTGAAATAGCTTCTGGGCCATTATTGACAATCAAAAGCTGAGACAAGGGGTATTTAAATTTCAGTAAATCATGAATAGTTAAAGACTTTTCTAACGTCTTACCATAAACAATCACAACAAGCGCGATTTTAAGCTGTGCCATTATGTATACTTACCTAACAATAAGCAGTTCTTATAGAGAACTGCTTTTCATTATCTTAAAAAATTTTTTTATACCACTGTTTAATTTTTGGCTTCTTCACAACACACCCGATATCATCAAATGATGTAGATGAAATAAAACCTTCCGTTGAGAAGCGATTATTTAACACATCATCACAACGCTGTAAAAATAGTTTTACATTATCAGCATGGCGGCTTTGAAATAAGTGATAGACACTGTTCGCAAAGACTGTTCCAATTCCATAATAGCCATAGTTACCTAATAACCAAATGCCTTCACGTGGTTCGCGCTCAAAGCAAGTTGGGTATAAGGTTCTATAACGAATGCCTTTTTTCTCTGCAATATAAGCCAGTTGTTCAGCAACATCAGCTTGTTTGTTTTGCATAAATGAAGGTTTACCAAGCGTTTGGTAACATGATGGTGTTATGAAAAAGAACGCTGGTGAAGCAAATATATGCATTGCAGGATGAATATGGTTCGATGCTTGAGCACAGCCGAGAAAAGTATCATGCTGATAAACATACTGAGCAGATTTCTCAACAATTTCACGATTTAGCGGAATTAAATCAGGTTCAATAATCGCCACCACTTTCGCTGTAGACTGACCAATGACTCGATCTAGCCATTCACCATGTGGCATATTTTCTTCGGTATATTTTACGTTTAACCCCAAATGTTGCATCACTTTTTTATGTGCAGCCAAAATATCCCGATCGAAATTATCCCAATGAAAAGAATGAAATTCAACTTCATCTAAGTTTAATAGTTCCATTCAGGAAACTCTCAAATATTATAAATCTTGCCGTATTATAGAAACATTTGTTGAAGATATTAGAAATATTTATTTATTTATACAAAGTTCTTACATAATTTGCCCCATTCGCCATACCTTCACAAAAGATAAAAGCCAAAATCAATATTGGCTTTTATCTCATTTAAATAGCTTGATATCTAATTGCTTGAACGATAATACGCAACAACATGCTCTACAAATTGATTATGTGCTTTAGCAATCTGCTCAAAACAGTATTTTTCTAATGCTTCTTTTTTGCCTTGCTGAGCGAATTTTAAAGCTTCATCTGGATGTTGAATCAAATATTCAATACCATCTGCAAGACTTTGTGCATCATCAGCTTTGGCACACCAAGCATTTACGCCATGCTTTGCTGTCTGGCGAATCCCGATATCATCCGTAGTGATCAGGGTTTTACCCCATGCAAAGGCATCTAAAATACCAATACCCTGAATTTCAGTAATTGATGGCAACGCCACAATATCGGCATTTTGTAATAGTGCAATTTTGTCCTCACCGCCAATCCAGCCTGGGAAGCTGACCTTATCCAGTAACTGTAATTGTTCAGCCTGATGCTTATAGGTCGTAAGCATTTCACCTTGACCTGCCAGCACTGCAGTAAAATCCACACCCTTTTTACGCAAAATCGCTAAAGCGTCTATGAGCACATGAACGCCTTTATTGGGCACCATACGCGTTAACATCACAATACTTGGCGGAACACGAATTGGGCGTGGCTCAGCCACCACTTTGGGTAAATAAGTTAAATTAGAAATCACTTGCTGTGGTTTTGCAGCACGCTCTTCAGGCGTTTGGCGCTTTTGTACCAGCTCTTGTACATATGGCGTGATATGAATAAATGCATCGGCACGTAAGGTACGTTTAACGTTATGACTGTGGTTAACTGCAATTACTGGAATCTTTTTCGACATTCCCAACATGGCATTTTTAAATAACCAGACAGCTTTACCACTATGGGCAATAATCACATCTGGTTGCTGCTGCTCTATGAACTTACGAATTTTTAATGCCGCAGTGACACTGTAAAAACCTTTGTTCGGGATCACTGTGATTGGCCATTCACCACTTTTGAGATGCTGATTTTCAGTACCACGCAGCAAAACCACTTCATGCCCAAAGCTTTTTAAGGTATTAGCAATATCCAGCATTGCCTGCCAGCGACCACCTGTTGCATCGCCATAGACTGCATTAAGAACTTTCATAACAAATACCTATAAATTAAAACAATGCCTGCGCAGTAAGTGCCTGTGCAAATGTTGCAGCTTCTAAATCTTTTGCAGTCAATTTAAGCTGCATATCTGCTTCTATTGGCCAATCAATTGCAAGCTCAGTATCATTCCATACTAAACTACGCTCACACTCTTTCGCATAATAATCAGTTGTTTTATATAAAAACTGCGTATTGTCTTCTAAGGCAATAAAACCATGGGCAAAGCCCGCAGGAATCCAGAACTGACGATGATTTTCACCTGTCAGTTCGACTCCCACCCATTGTCCAAATGTTGCTGAATCTTGACGAATGTCGACCGCAACATCCCATGCGCGACCTTGCACCACACGTACCAGTTTGCCCTGTGCATGAGGGTTAAGCTGATAATGCAAACCACGCAACACGCCTTTTTGTGACATAGAATGATTATCTTGAACAAAGTTTGGAATATCGAGGTTACGCTCTGCCAACGCCTGTTCAAAGTTTTTCTGATTAAAACTTTCCATAAACCAGCCACGCTCATCAGCAAATACACGAGGCTCAAAAATCAACAAATCTTTAATCTTGGTTTCAATAATATTCATGCTATGTCACTCAATCTGGTTACTTTAGGCTTGTTTTGCTTGGTGTTCTTGATGCAATTTTAACAAATACTGACCATAACCCGTCTTTTTAAAGAAATTGGCACGCGCCAACAACTGATCAGAGCCGATCCAGCCGTTGTTAAATGCAATTTCTTCCAAGCATGCCACTTTAAGTCCTTGACGGTGCTCAACTGTTTGTACAAATTGGCTCGCTTCCAGCAATGAGTCGTGTGTACCCGTATCTAGCCATGCAAAACCACGCCCCAACAACTCAACGTTCAACTGATTTTGATGTAAGTACACATTATTTACATCGGTAATTTCCAGTTCACCGCGTGCCGATGGTTGAATATTTTTAGCAACTTCGACCACACTATTGTCATAGAAATACAGGCCTGTCACAGCATAGTTTGATTTTGGCTGTGTCGGCTTCTCTTCGATGCTAATCGCTTTACCTGTTGAGTCAAATTCAACAACGCCAAAACGCTCAGGATCATTGACATAGTAACCAAAGACTGTGGCACCTGAAGTCTGTGCTGATGCACGTTTAAGCTGCTGGCTAAAACTTTGACCATAGAAAATATTGTCGCCTAAAATCAGACAGACATTATCCTGACCAATAAACTCTTCACCCAAAATAAAAGCTTGTGCCAGACCATCAGGTGATGGCTGAACCTTATAAGACAACTTGATACCAAGTGCTTCACCTGTACCCAGTAATTTTTCAAAATTTGGCAAATCTTCAGGTGTTGAAATAATCAAAATTTCAGAGATACCCGCCAACATCAGCACAGATAACGGATAATAAATCATCGGTTTATCGTAAATTGGCAACAATTGTTTTGATGTCCCCATCGTAATTGGATATAAACGGGTACCCGAACCACCAGCAAGAATAATGCCTTTACGTTTTATTTGACTCATACGATGATTTCTCCTAGGACTTGTTCCACACCTTGCTGCCAATGCGGCAAATGCAGATGAAATTGTTGTTGTAATTTTTGGGTATTTAAACGTGAGTTTAAAGGACGTTTTGCTGGTGTTGGGTAAGCAGTGGTTACAATCGGATGTACCTGTTGCAACTTCAAGACCAGACCTTTGTGTCGAGCTACATCAAATATATATTGTGCATATTCGTACCAAGAGGTTTCACCCGAAGCCGCGAGATGATAATGCCCACACAATTGTTGCTGTTGTTCAGCCGCTTGTAAACTGTAATAGCAAATTACCTGTGCAGTCACATCAGCAATTAAAGCTGCACCTGTAGGTGCACCAATCTGATCAGCAATAATGCTAAGTTCTTCTTTGGCTTGCGCTAAGCGCAGCATGGTTTTTACAAAGTTCTGACCATGCGTGCCATAGACCCAAGACGTACGAAAATTCAAAAATTGTACAGCACTTTGCTCAAGTGCCACTTCGCCTGCACGCTTGCTTTGACCATAGACATTTTGTGGTGCAGTTACATCTTGCTCCTGCCATGCCTGTGTACCTTGGCCAGAGAATACATAATCAGTGGAATAATGAACTAACAAGGCATCCACTGCTTGGCACTGTTCAGCCAAATGTTTAACTGCCAAATGATTAATGAGGTTGGCTTGTTCAGCTTCTGATTCAGCCTTATCGACAGCCGTATATGCCGTAGCATTGACTACAATGTTCGGCTGAACTTGCTGAATGAGTTGAGTGATCACATCAAAATTGGCGATATCACCACACAAGCCTTGTGCATTAGTATGGCGATCTAAGGCAATCACCTCCCCTAAAGGCTGCAAAGCACGTTGTAGTTCCCAACCCACCTGACCATTTTTACCCAATAAAAGAATTTTCATTCGTCATACCTTACTGGGCCGATTCAGCATGATACTGTTGTGTTAACCAGTTTTTATATTCACCACTTTGTACGTGCGCAATCCATTCCTGATTATTCAGATACCACTCGACCGTTTTGCGTAATCCTGTTTCAAAACTTTCTTGTGGCACCCACCCCAAGTCTTGCTGAATCTTGCTGGCATCAATCGCATAACGTAAGTCATGCCCAGGGCGATCAGTCACATAGGTGATCAAATCTTGATAATGGACAACACCCGTCGGCTTATTCGGTGCAAGTTCTTCTAGAAGCTGACAAACGGCTTTAACCACATCAATATTCTTTTGTTCGTTATGCCCACCAATGTTATAGGTTTCACCTACTTGTGCCTGAGTCACGACTTGATACAGTGCACGTGCATGATCTTCTACATACAACCAGTCACGAATCTGCTGACCATTGCCATAAACAGGCAACGCACGACCATTCAAGGCATTCAGAATAATGAGTGGAATCAGTTTCTCAGGAAAATGGTATGGGCCATAGTTATTGGAACAGTTAGTAATCAGTACAGGTAAACCATAAGTACGATGCCATGCACGAACTAAATGATCTGAACTGGCTTTACTCGCTGAATAAGGCGAACTTGGGGCATATGGTGTCGTTTCATGAAATAAATCATCAGTGCCTTCTAAGTCGCCATACACTTCATCCGTAGAAATGTGATGAAAACGAAAAGCCTGCTTTTTCTCAGTAACTAACCCATTCCAATATTGGCGAGCGGCTTCAAGTAGCTGGTATGTTCCTAAAATATTGGTTTCAATAAATGCGGCTGAGCCTGTAATTGAACGATCCACATGTGACTCGGCTGCCAAATGCATAACCGCATCAGGCTGAAAATCTGAAAATAGTTGATCTAGCGCAGCGCGGTCACAAATATCAGTTTGTGAAAATTGATAGCGAGAATTTTGAGCAATACTTGATAAAGACTCTAAATTCCCTGCATAAGTCAATTTATCGACATTTAAAACTTCATCTTGGGTATTTTGAATAATATGGCGAATGACAGCCGAGCCAATAAAGCCTGCACCACCTGTGATTAAAATTTTCATCTTAAAATCGTAATACTAAAAATTCTGCTTAGTATAACCAATTCTCTATACACAACAGTTAAGAAATCACGGAGGATTCTGACTTAACTGCAAGCAAATAGCTGTTTATGTAATTGTTGTGCCAACATTTCACTCGGCTCAAGCGTTAAGGTATGCTGCTGTTCTACTTTAAACGTAGTATTGAGCTGTGCAATTGAAATGACTTGCAAAAGCTGTTGTTGACTCAAGCGCTCAAGTACATTGTGAAATTTTTCATCGGGCTGCCAATGCTCAGGCAAATAAGCAACCACAGGACGCATGGCAGAAACACTTTCCATCAGCATAGACATTGAATCTGCACTACAAAATACACGTGTCGAAACTGCCAAAAACTGATGCAAAACCGAACGTGGCTGTTCTGCCCACCACACGACATCCGCAATACACTCAAAGTTCAGGTATTGCTGCAAAATTCTTTCCGCCTGTTGGCCTGTACGGCGTGAGGTGCTAAGCAACCATTTAATCCGATGCTGACGTGCCAGCAGGTTCATCTGTTTTGCCAGTTGAACCCAATCCTGTTCCTGATACTGTGCTCCCGCGCCATCTCCACCGATCAGCATCGTCCATACTTGCTGCTCGACATGCGGATGCTCAGAGTGCCATTGCTTGCCATGCTGTTCCAAGGTTGCCTGACTTAAAGGCATCGGCGACACAGGTAAGCTAATAAATGGTTTTGGCAAATCTGGTTCGAGCACCAAAATTGCATCAAACAATTCAACTTTGAGTTGACGCAGTGAACCACAGAAAATATTTTTTGCTCCAAATGCCCTAGACAACCACACAATGGCATAGGCACTATTTCCACCTGCACCGACCACAATATCTGGATGTGCATTTGGCAGAGCATCTCCCTGATAAAACTGATCAATTTTTTCTGCTTTAGGAATTTTATAGTTGAGTAGCCACGTTAAAGGTCTGCGATAAAACTTGTGCTTTAAAGTCAGTTCAATCCAATGCACCTCTAATTCAAAATCGCGTTCCAGAGCAAACAGTACACCTTTAGACTGATTAAAATGCCCTGGTACACCATCACTCACCACCCAAACGGTTTTTTTTGTTTGGTTCAAATTAGACATGGCTGAGTTCCTGATAAACTTGTAAAGTATTGTGTAATACAGCTTCTAGCGTTAACTGTTGCTGGGCATATTGATAAATCGGTTCTGAACGCTCAGTCAGTTGCTCAAAATGCTGCACATGCTGTTGAATTAAATCATGTAAAGCAGTGACATCATCCGCAGGGCACATCAGCTCAGGCGGCAAAATTTCTGCAACCATACCAACATCCGTTGAAATCACAGGGCAATGCACCAAAAGTGCTTCAGCCAGTGTATAAGGGCCACCTTCATTACGCGATGAGATTACCAAAAAATCTGCCTGCTGCATCACCGTCGTAATATCATTGCGATGTCCAAGCAATTCAATACGATCTGTTAAAGCATACTGCTGAATTTTTTCTTGTAGCAACGCTCGATCTGGCCCCTCACCAACAATCCAGAGTTTGGCATCAATTCCTCGCCATGCTTCAACCAGTAAATCAAACCCTTTGGCTGGCACGAGACGTGCAACCGCAATCGCCTGTAAGGGTTGATGTGGCTGTTTTTGTGCTGTCTGAAGTACAGGCGGCTGAATCCCATTTAATACCACACGCACACGGTCTTGCTGACTAAACTGATTGGCGACCCGTCGACTCACTGCAATAATTCGATCATATTTTTCAAATGCCTGAACATTACGTTTTAGGTTATGCAGTGTCGCTACACTTGGAATTTTGAGCCATTTCAGCATTGGTGCAATCATTGATACGGCTTTGTTGGCTTGCACATGCAGGACATCGGCATGAGTGGCTTTGATGGCTTGATACAATTGCCACAGCAAAATCGGGTTTTTACGGCTTTTGCTTAAATCCAAGGCTTTAAATTCAACACCACTGACCCGCTCTGCATACTTCTCATGAGCGATGAGTGTCACCTTTTGTCCTGCCTGTGCCAAACCATTTGCCAGTTCAACCACATGCTTTTCCAAGCCACCTTCTTCGTCACCTGCCATGACCATACAAATATGCATTGTTATTCTCTCTTATAGCCCGCGCTGACCCAGTTTCAGGCGACATTTCACTGCAAATATCGAATCTTTACCACTAATCTTGATACGCTGTAACTGCATAAAATCAGGCTGTGCAGTATCAATGCCTTCTTTAGTGGTCACGGCATTGCAATAACCTGCCTGTTTTGCCAGTTCAACATCACGCTGGCTATAAATCCCAAAAGGATAAGCAAAACTGGTCACAGGTTGCCCAATCATCTGTTCGAGTTGTTGTTTCGATTGCACCAGTTCTTGCAAACATTCTTTATCTGTCAACTTGTCTAAGTTGGCATGGGTCATGGTATGTGAACCAATTTCCACACGACCACTATGGGCTAGAAACTGAATTTGCTGATCACTCAATTTAGGCTCACGTGCCAGTTCGCCACTATTATGATGGGCTTTTTTATAGGTCGACCAGTCGCGGTCATGACGGTCAACCACCACATAAATCGTGGCTTTGGCCTGATATTTTTCTAAAATCGGATAGGCATTTTCCAAGTTATCCAGATAGCCGTCATCAAAAGTAATCGCCACGGTTTTTTCAGGATGTTTGCCCCAGTCCTGCTGAAGTTCCTGCATGGTGACAAAATGAAAACCTTGAGCTTTCATCCACGCCACTTGCTTTTCAAATTCGGCAGGAGTCACACGCAGTTTATTGAATTTTGCGCCATCAATATGCTCACGCACCATGTGATACATCAAGACACGCGGACGTTTCCAATCAATTGCAGGTTTCCACCACGCATATTTATAACTAAATGCCATCACCGCAAGCAGCACAATCAGAGCCAAATAAATCACATGGTTAACCTAACAAGATTGAAGTAAATATGTTGCCACACGCTCTGCTTCTTTAAAAGCGCTTGCCGCAGGCAGTTGTTCTAAATGGGTTGTCGAGGAGACAAATTGTTTTTGTAACAGCCCATCAACGGCTTGCGTAATACGGTCTTGCTTGAGCCGATCAATCTCAATCAACCCAACACGACAACCTGCGGTCAGCGCTTCAAACAGCATCGATACACTATCTTCAGTCACCCAAACCGCTTCGGCTTTTTGCATTTCTTCAAAAATCCAGCCTTGTGGCGTTTGTTCTACAGGGAAAATCTGTAGCTGAGCCGCATAAGGTTGTTGTTGTAATTGAGTTAGAAAATCACTCGGAGTACGGCGTGAAGTGGTTAAAATAATCGTTGCTTGTGGCTGATGCTCGGTAATATTTTTAATCGCTAACAGCACCTTTTCAGTATTCCATCCATGACGTTTGGATGAACCACCCAAAGCAATCAAAATTCGGTTGGCTTGATGACGTTGCTGATTCACGATCGGATTTAACGCACCTTGGGTCACGATCACTTGGTCCGATGCAGGCACAGCATCATGCTCGGGAATCACAGCATAATCAAAACAACTAAGAGGTAAACTTGGTTTCATTAAAATCACGGTTTTGGCATGTGGGTAAACTTTCTCCATGAGCCACACGCGCAAATGGGTATGGCTCCCGACACCAAAAATAAAGGTCGGCGTTTGCTCAACCTGTACACACTGCCGAGAAAAAATCGCACCCATCAAACTCAAAATCGGCAAATCAGCAATCGAGATTTCCTGAAAAGAGCTGTTCGCATGTTGACGCTGCATCGCCAGATACAATCCCAAGGCTTGGGAACGATGCCCCGCCTTACCATCACTGATATACACCACATGCATACTGATTTTTCCACTCACATAAAAAAAGCGAAACCGAAGTTTCGCCCTTATCTTAACTGATTCGACTTATTTTACATAAGTTAACCAGTGTTCGTATTTCGGATTTTTACCTTGAACCGCATCAAAGTAAGTTTGTTGAATTAACGTAGTGATTGGACCACGGCAACCTTCACCAATTTGACGGTCATCGTATTCACGAATCGGAGTCACTTCAGCAGCAGTACCTGTAAAGAATGCTTCATCAGCGATGTAGAATTCATCACGGGTAATACGACGTTCAATCACTTCAATACCTAAATCTTTGGCAATGGTAATAATCGTTTGACGGGTAATACCATCAAGCGCACCGCCTGCAATATCAGGAGTATGCAATTGACCATCTTTCACCAAGAACACGTTTTCGCCAGAACCTTGGCACACGTAACCTTGTGGATCCATCAACATTGCTTCATCGTAGCCTGAATGAGCCACTTCCTGATGCGCAAGAATCGATAAAGTATAGTTACCAGATGCTTTTGCTTTACACATAGTCACGTTTGGATGGTGGTGCGTAAATGAAGAGGTTTTTACGCGAATGCCTTTCGCCATCGCTTCTTCACCAAGGTATGCACCCCAGCCCCATGCTGCAACTGCGGCATGAATCGTATTGTCAGTTGCGGCAATACCAAGTTTTTCTGAACCAATCCAAATAAGCGGACGTAAATAGCAAGAAGCCAATTTATTTTCACGTACTACATCGATTTGCGCTTGCTCTAACGTTGCCTGATCAAATGGAACTTTCATTTGATAAATTTTTGCAGAGTTAAGCAAACGTTTGGTGTGTTCTTTTAAACGGAAAATCGCAGTTCCTTTTGGTGTTTCATAGGCACGGACACCTTCAAACACACCCATACTGTAGTGTAATGTATGGGTTAAGACGTGAATTTTTGCATCACGCCAATCTACTAATTTTCCATCTTGCCAAATAAAACCATCACGATCAGCCAAATTCACGGCACACACTCCAAATTTTCACATCATTATTCACTGTCCAAGGCTTGTGCGCTTGGATCAATTAATCTCTGCCATAACTTGCAAACGATCTCGCGGGTGTCGCGCCATTGTGCAGCTTGAACTTGCATGTTTTTGTTTGCAAGTGCTAGACGGTGGCTCTCGGCTCGTTCACTGAGATAAGCTTGAATCAAAGCCTGCGCATCTTGGCTGGGTAAGCAATCTAACCGCGCAGCATCTTCAAGGATTCGGACATTGTCAGAGAAATGGGCGAGATCGGGCTTCGTCCCACTCCATGCCAACACCATATACTGTGCCATAAATTCAATGTCAACGATACCACCTGCATCCTGTTTTAAATGAAAAATCCCATCTTTTTTTTGCTCTTTGCTTGAGCCTAAATGGTCTTTCATTTTCTGCCGCATTTTTAAGACTTCAGTCTGAACTTCACTTTCATCTCGTTTTTGCGTCAGAATTTCACAGCGAAGCTGCTCAAATTGCTGTCTTAAACCCAAATCCCCTGCAATAGAACGCGCACGAACCAGTGCCTGATGCTCCCAAAGCCATGCACTTTTCATTTGATATTGCTCATAAGCTTTCAGGCTGGTCACCAGCACTCCAGCTTCACCTGAAGGGCGCAAGCGTGTATCAATTTCATAGGCACGACCATCAAGAGTTTGCGTGGTCATTAGCGACATAAATTTCTGTGCGACACGCAAAGCAAACTCAAAACCGCTAATTGATTTACGTCCATCGGTATCGGCCTGTTCATCCAGATAATGAATAAACACCAGATCCAAATCTGAACCATAGCCCAGTTCAATCCCGCCGAGCTTACCATACCCAATTACAATAAAACCTTTTTGATCGATCGAGCAGCGTTGACCATCTTGCGTGACAGGATAACCATGCTTTTGCGCCACCATTTCATATGCCAGATGTAAGGTAGCTTCGACACAGACTTCAGCAATATCGGTCAGGGCATCAGAGACTTTCATTAACGGGCTTTCGGCAAGGACATCACTGGCAGCAACTGCCAATACATGGCTTTTCTTAAATAAACGCAACACACGCATCAGGTCTTCCACCTGATCCAGTTCAATGCGCAATAACTGATAACGCATGGAAGCTTCCAGGTCAACACGGCGTGGCAGCTCAAAGTCCATCGACAAGAATTCATCCAGCAGTACGGGATAATGCGTCAGCTCCTCACAAATCCACGGACTGACTTCTGACATTTTCACCAAGCGCTGCAACGCCCCTTTATTTTCAATCAGCATCACCAAATACACGGTACGGCGCATCACCGACTCAATCAGCGGCATCAGGCGCAGCAATGCCACTTGTGGCTGCTCAGCTTGTAAAATTGCAGCAATCAGTGGCGGCCAAAAAGCTTTTAAACGTTCAACCGCTTTGGCAGGTAATTTTTTAATGGCATGTCCGTGCCAGAATTCATGAATCAGGTTTTGTGCATCATCATCCAGTACAGCAAGTAACTGTTGCTCGAGTTCAGTACTATCCGCATCATGCTGATCAAATTCATTTTCCCGAATCAGGTTTTTAAACTGCAAGCTGACCTTGTCACGTTTCTGGTTTAGCACATCGAGAAACTCATCCCATGTGGCATAACCCAAAGTTTCGACCATACGCTGACGCAGTGCAGGCTCAACAGGCAGTGCTTGGGTTTGCTGATCATTGAGTGCCTGAATCGCATGTTCTACCCGACGCAAAAACAGATAGGCATCTTCAAGGTCACTTACAATGCGTGGCTCAAGTAAACCCACTGCCCCAATATGCTCAAGGCTAGTCAAACAGGTACGGTCTTGCAGTTCCAGTTTTGAACCACCGTGAATCAGCTGAAACACCTGCACAATAAATTCAATTTCACGAATACCGCCTGCGCCCAGCTTGATGTCATCGTGAATATTGCGGCGTGCCACCTCACGTTCAATCATCTGTTTCATTTCACGCATGGCTTCAAAGGCACTGTAGTCAACATAACGACGGAACACAAAAGGACGGGTCATTGTCATTAAGCTATCGCCTTTTTCTCCCGTAATGACTCGCGCCTTAATCCACGCATAGCGTTCCCACTCACGTCCATGCTGAATCAGGTATTTTTCTAAGGCGACATGACTAATCGCGAGTGCCGAACCATCTCCCCACGGGCGTAGGCGCATATCTACCCGAAACACAAAACCTTCTGCGGTTATGTGATCCAGCAGATAAATCAGCTTTTGCCCCCATAAAATACAGAACTGCTGTATTTCAATACATTTACGCCCATTGGTTTCACCTTGCTCATCGAAGGCAAAAATCAGGTCAATATCACTGGATAAATTCAGTTCTTGCGCACCGAGCTTGCCCATACCGATCACGATCAGATCTTGTACCTGACCATCATAACCCATCGGTTCACCATATTTTGCCAATAACGCTGGCAGCGCAAAGGCTTTGGCAGCACAAATACAGGCATCAGCAAAATCGGAAAGTTCACGAGTAAGTTGTGGCACGGTAGTCTGTTGGTTAGCGTCTTGCCAAATCCAGCGAAACATCAGACGGGCACGTAAAATTCTTAACTGACGCATCCATTGAATTTCATCATCGATACCTGCAAGCGTTTGCTCAACATAAGCAAAAATTTCTGTGGTTGATAAAGTCTGATGAAAAGGATGATCTTGGTCATCTTGCTGTAATTGCTCAGCATACTGTGCCAAGACTTGTTCTGCGTATTGACTGGCGTGAAGTGTTTTTTGTAATTGATCGTGATTCATGATCAGCATATTTCCCCTATAGCTAAGCTAGTTATAGCAGGAGAAATAAACTTTTGGAAAATAAAAGTGAGCTTTTTTAGTGCGCAGCCAACTGATCTTGGTGTAATGCTAATGCACTATGTTCATCTTGGGCTTTCGGCAAGATCACCGTAAAAGTTGTGCCCTGACCTTCTTTGGAAATGACCCGAATTTCACCATGATTTAAGTCAACAAAGCGTTTACACAGCACCAGACCCAAGCCCGTTCCACGCTCACCTGCCGTACCTTTTAGCGAGGTTTTAATGCGTGGCTCAAATACATGCTGCACCTGCTGCTCAGTCATACCCAAGCCTGTATCGGTTACAGATAGTTGAATCTGTTCCCCATGCACACAAGCGCTAATCGTGACTTGGCCCGTGCCATCAACAGGTGAAAATTTCAAAGCATTTGAAGTTAAATTCTGTAGCACCGAGGTCAACATATTAATGTCAGCAAACACTCGAATATCATCAGGAACCTGATCTACTAAGCGGATTGTCTTTTTCAAAGCGAGGCTGCTCAGCACATCCATGACAATATGACTGCACTGTTTGAGCTTAAAATTAATTGGATGATAAACAAAATGCCCGCCCTCGGCCATCGCCCAGTCGAGCAGGTTTTCGAGCAGATTGTAAGTGGACTTGGCCGTGTCATTCAAATAACTGGCAATATTTTGAATACTGGCATGATCTAGAGTATCGAGTTCTTCGGCTAAAACATCGGAAAAGCCCAGTAAGCCATGAAAAGGGGCCCGCAAATCATGTGCAATAATTTGAAAAAACTTGGTACGGCTATAATTCAGTGCTGAAAGCTGCTCATAGGCTTCTTTAAGTTCGGTATGTTCAAATTTCAGCTCGATATAGCCCAGCATAGCTTCCAATAACACTTCAATCTGTTCAATGTCCTCAGGATGAAATTCATCTGCGACCTGATCAAAAAACACCAGTTGACCAATACTGTTTTGATTCACCACCAGATTTAATGCAAGCAACCGCTGATGATCAAAAAAATGATGTTTCAAGTGTTCTGAAAATTTTGAATAGTTTGGATGTTTTGGAGAAATGACAACAGCATCTTTGGTATAGCAGGCTTGCAGTTGAGCTGCCAATTCAGGATTTGCAGGATAAGCTTGAAAGCCTTGTTGGGTAACAAACCAAGTATAAGGTTCATGATGAAATGCCCAAGCGGCAAATTCCACATTGAGTAAACGGCGTGCCATTTTCAAAAAAATGTCGATCTGATTGCGCGAGCTAGTAACCCCCAATAATAAGGACAGCTTACAATCACTCATTTGATCGGCTTGGTTGAGTTCTAACAATTTTGGCTGCATGCCTCGCCTCACATATCCATCCGTACTGGCATTGTTTTCAAGTATTACCTTAATGAAAACCCCGTTCCCAATTAACAAAATAACACACTAAAGTCATTTTTCTAAAACAAACATTAAATCATTTTATTTTTTTGTAACCAATACCTTTCGATCATAGCTATATAAATCATAAGGTTTTTTGCTTTTTTCAAAATTATCTATGCTCATTTTTTTGCCAACTAGATCACTAATTTTAAAAGAAAGTCAATTGCAAATTATTGTGATGAAAATTCGCAACACATTTCACTCAAAAATTCCAGAAAACTGTATGCATGAAAAAAGTAACCGTCAATTTGGAGCAAAAATAAGCCTGCCAGATTAAGAAAACATGACATAAAATTGAATCAAAAATTTTCTACTCATTCACAAAAACTCTCAATGAATGTATCGGCTGCCAAAGCCACCTCACCCGATGATCAAACAGACTGTCTTTAGTACAAAAAAACTGAGCAAGAGCAGTTTTAGCTGTTCTTTAGAGATCAGTAGATCCAATGTGGGGAATCGCAAAGATTAGCTTGCTTCACGATTATATTTTTAGGCAGCAAAAATCCGCTCTGGGTATTTTTATTTTGATTAGCAAAAAATAAATTTAAAGGTAAAAAACCAGTCAACAATTAAATACTTTTCTATTGGAATAATATAAATTTATATTTTTTATAAACAAAAAAAACCGAAGCATTTGGCTTCGGTTTTTTAAATCTTGGTACCAGATTTATGGTCCCGAGGGTCGGACTCGAACCGACACGTTCTCTCGAACAGTGGATTTTGAGTCCACCGCGTCTACCAATTTCACCACCTCGGGATTAAGTATGGCTGGTTTACGCTGTGTATATTATCCTATTTTTAAAATGTGTCAACGCCATTTCTACACCATTGCTCACTTTTAAAACAAACAATTGATACTTTGGTGTTTTTTTCAGCAAAATCGACCATAAAAAGAAAAAAGTTTATAATAGCTGCAATCTATTTTCCAGATTTTGGCTATGCAACTCTCTGACTTTAACTTTGAACTCCCAGATCATCTGATCGCCCGTTACCCGCTTCAGTCACGTACTTCATCACGTTTATTGCATTTACATGCCGACGGAAAATATCAAGATCACTGTTTTACCGATATTTTAGAACTGTTCAATCCTGGCGATTTAATGATTCTAAATGATACCAAAGTCATGAAAGCCCGCCTGAAAGGCAAACGCGCTACTGGCGGAGCAGTTGAGGTGTTGGTTGAGCGCATGCAAGATCAATTTGTTGCGCACTGCCACATTAAAGCCAGCAACTCCCCTAAAGCTGGTGCAGAGCTGTTTATCGGTGAAGATGAAGTCAAAGTGACGGTTCAAGGACGTCATGAAAACTTATTTATTGTGGAATTTTCGCAGCCGATCCTCACCGTACTCGATCGTTATGGTCAGTTACCGATTCCACCGTACTTTAACCGTGAAGCCGAGGCAATTGATACCGAGCGTTATCAAACCGTGTTTCATGACCCCAATAAACTCGCCAGTGTTGCTGCACCCACTGCAAGCCTGCACTTTGACCAGCAGCTTTTGGCTGAGCTAGAACAAAAAGGCATACAAAAAAGTTTCGTGACTCTACATGTGGGTGCAGGTACCTTCCTGCCTGTACGTACTGACAATATCGAAAACCACATTATGCACAGCGAATGGTGCAATGTACCTCAGCACACTGTTGATCTGATTCGTGAAACGCAAGCTCGTGGTAATAAAGTCATTGCGGTGGGAACCACTGCAACCCGTGCCCTTGAAAGTGCGGCTCAAGCCCATGGTGGAAAAATTGACGCTTGGACAGGCGATACACAAATCTTTATTTATCCTGGATATCAGTTCTGTGTAGTAGATCGTTTAATTACTAACTTCCACTTACCTGAGTCAACATTGTTGATGTTGGTTTCAGCACTCTCGAATCAAGAGAATATTTTAAATGCCTACCGACACGCAGTGAAACAGCAATACCGATTCTTTAGTTATGGCGATGCCATGCTGATTGACCGTGCATAACGCTATTAAACGAGACTAAAAGGCTACTTCAAGTAGCCTTTTTTTATAGATTACAAAAAACATAAAGAATGGTTAAAATAGCGCTGTTCAATTTGAGTTGTATCACCATGCCGATGGATGCCCTCCAGCAAATCCTACATATTCAGCGCAAGAAAAATCAGCAAGTCATGCGTAATGTAGCGCGCCTGTGGGATATTGGACAGAAAGCTCAAACGCCTGATGAACTGCTGGATGCGTTACATCCTTGGGGTGAAGATCGCGATTTACGCTTTTATAATGTATTGCCCATGTTTTTGGTGATTGCCAGTGTTCTGGTACTGATTTTAGGCGGTTTGCTGCATCATTATTTTCCATTCTTTTTTACACTACTGGCAAGCGTTGGTTTAGGTTTCTGGGCTTATCTCATTCATGAAAGCCAAAAACCGATTGATGAAGTGATTCAGTTTTTACGTGAACGCATGCTCAGCCTGCGGTACAATTTACACTTTCAAAAACTCCCTGACAACTTTACTGATCCGAGCAGAACCTTTTCAGTGCTGGCACAGCTCAAAGCCATGTTTCCACTATTTTCCAAAGGCACTGAAGTCAATCGACTGGATTACTTTGCGTCAACTACATGGTTACATGACGGGCAACGCTACCCTGTGATTATTTTTCAGTATGATTATATTGTTGAGGTTGCGACCACCAACCAGCGCGGCGAGCGCAATGTGATTCGGAAAATTAACAAACGCCAATGGGGTGCATTTATCTTTGATGCACCTGTGCTGGGGTTAGCGATTAGCAATACGGGCAATGATTTTTTCCCGCCTTATATCCAGGAATGGGAAACCAGCGATATTCAGACCAACCGTAAACTGGATATTTATGGCTGCGATGCACATGAGACTGCCAAACATATCACTCCGAGTTTCACATTAAAACTGTATGATTTTTTTGAGAAATTTACAGGAGATTTACTGTTTCACCCACGCGAAAGTATTGTATGTTATTTAGGGGAACAAGACTTGTTTCGACTACAAAGCAAACAGGTCGAGATTCAAGAGATTTCTCACTTACGCGGACATCTAAGAACGCTGGGCATGCTGGAATACAATTTATTCAAAGAACATATGCTCAAACTATTATCATAATTTTTATAGGATTCTATTCATGTTTGGCTTTATTGTCTTTTTCGGTTTTTTTATTGTGCTGATCGTTTGGGGAATCATGATCCGCAATAATATTGTGCGTTATCTAAATGCGACACAACGTTCATGGGCAGAAGTGGCGAACTTTGAGCTACAGAAAGTCAAAACACTGGATCATCTTGAGCAAACCCTTGCCCAATATACTCATTTTGAAAAAAGCACGCTGGAAAAAGTGACTGAACTACGCCAACAGATCATGAATTTGAATCTACACCACACTGACACTTCACATTTACAGCATATTGAACAACTCAACCAAGAGTTGATACGCAATCTAAACCTTGTGGTCGAAAATTACCCTGAACTTAAAGCCGATCATCTGTACAGTCAAATGATGCAGGAAATTCAGGAGCAAAATGAAAATGTCAGTGCGGCAATTAGTATTTTTAACCGTAACGTGGAAGCCTTCAATAACCAGATTGAAGTCTTCCCGAATAATATGATTAATACGATGACTTTGTCGAAAAAACCCATTCGCCCATTTCGTGATCCAATTATGAATCAGTCATACAGCTACCGCCCCAACTTTTAACATCAGTACGATGATGGGCTATCTGGTGATCAGGGCAAATGATATCGAACCTGATTTCGACCTTGATCTTTGGCCAGATACAACAATTCATCGGCTGAACGGATAAAGCTTTCAACTGTGAGGTATTGCTGAGTTTGTCCGTGAGTATTGCCCCCAATACTCACCGTAATTTTAGGAGCTTTGGCTGCACTGATCAGCGGCATTTCAATACAATTGACTGCTTTTCTAAAATGTTCAGCTAGACGAATGGCTTCTTCCTGTGAGGTTTCTGACAAAATCACCACAAATTTCTCACCACCAAAGTGTGCCACAAAATCATAGACTCGACTAAACATTTGTTTTAATAACTGCGCCACTGCAATCAGGCAATAATCACCCTGCAAGTGTCCATATTCATCATTGTACTTTTTAAAATGATCGATATCGATAAACAAAATCGAAAGGGGGCGCTCATTACGCTGTGCCCGTTTAAATTCTTGCTCAAGGCGTTCTTTTAAGGCTTGCCGATTAGAGACTTGCGTTAAAGGATCTTGTAATAAAAGCTCCTGATTGCGCTTATTGAGTTGTTCGAACTCTAGTTCAAGTCGTTACGTTCTGAAACATCAAACATAAACCCGATCAAGGCTGTAGTTTTGTTATTTTCACGAAGTACATGCACGACATCACGAATCCAGACATAATCTCCCTTTTAGTTGAACACTCGATAATCAGCTTCATGATCTGTTCCTTTATTAGACAAGGCCATACACACATTGAGTGTAGACTCCCGATCTTCAGGATGCATAAGGTCAATCCAGTCCTGTACTGTTTTAAAGCTATCGGGTGTCCAACCTAAAATGTCTTCAATTTGTGGGCCAATATAGCTAAATTCCTGGGTTTCCCAATCCACTTTCCAAGGAATCGCTTTGGTTGTCTCAACCAGTGCTTTATAAAATTGCCATTTTTTTGTTCATTCATATAATCTTCATCCTTTAATTTTTATATAAGAACAATCTATAATTTTTATAAGTCTATGCTTGTTGATTAAAATTTAATAAAAAACGCAACAAATCATTACAGCCATAGAGTACAAATCATTTAGATTTTCAATCCTCATCCATGATGATTTTTCTTCATATTTTATGAATGAATTTAACAGTTCCATACATCACAAAACTGGCGTTTATATACAGAATCAGGGAGAATAGTCCTCTTTTAGCTTGAACAATCAGCGAACTGTTTTTTCGCCTTGATTTGGATGTTATATGAAGTTTGAGAAGTTAACTCAATCGGGTCGCGCCCGTCGTGGTCGTTTAACCTTGGAACACGGTGTGGTTGAAACGCCTGTGTTTATGCCTGTGGGCACTTACGGCACAGTCAAAGGCATGTTGCCGCGTGACATTGAAGAAATTCAAGCCCAAATTATTTTAGGCAACACCTTCCATTTGTATTTACGCCCAGGCCTAGAAGTGATTAAAGCCCACGGCGGCTTACATGACTTTATTAAATGGAATAAACCGATTCTGACTGACTCGGGCGGTTTTCAGGTGTTTAGTCTAGGCGCAATGCGCAAAATTAAAGAAGAAGGTGTCACCTTCCGTTCACCAATTGATGGTTCAAAAGTGTTTTTATCACCTGAAATTTCGATGGAAATTCAGCACACATTGAACTCTGATATTGTCATGATTTTTGATGAATGTACCCCTTACCCTGCCACGCATGACGAAGCGCAAAAATCGCTTCAGTTGTCACTGCGCTGGGCAAAGCGTTGCAAAACCCATCATCATGATAAACTGAACAACAAAAATGCCTTGTTCGGTATTATTCAGGGCGGCATGTACGAAGACCTGCGCGATGAATCTTTAAATGGTCTTTTAGAGATTGATTTCGATGGTTATGCCATCGGTGGTCTATCTGTCGGTGAACCAAAAGAAGAAATGATTAAAGTACTGGATTATCTACCAAACAAAATGCCAGCAGATAAACCACGTTACTTAATGGGTGTCGGTAAACCTGAAGATATCGTTGAAGCGGTGCGCCGTGGTGTCGACATGTTCGACTGCGTCATGCCAACCCGCAATGCACGCAATGGACATTATTTTGTCACTGATGGTTTGGTCCGTATTCGTAACAGTAAATACCGTCATGACCAAAGCCCGCTTGACCCACACTGTGACTGTTATACTTGTCAAAACTTTACCCGTGCTTATTTGTTCCATTTAGAAAAATGTGGAGAAATGCTTGCGTCAATGTTGGGCACGATTCATAACCTTCGTTATTACCAACGCTTGACTCAAGCCATGCGAGATGCACTCGATGCAGGTACTTTTGATGCCTTTGTCGAAGACTTCTACCAGCGTCGTAGTTTAGAAGTTCCAGCTTGCCCAGCCGACTAATTCGCAATATTTGCGCTAGAGAGCAAGACAAGGTAAATTGCTCAAATAAGTCAGTAAATTTTATTTTTATTAGGAAACACAAATGAGTCTGTTTATTTCTACAGCATATGCCGCAGGCGGCGCTGCACAACAACCAAGCATGATTGCCAATGTCGGGATGATCATCGTATTTGTTGCAATTTTCTACTTCTTGATCTGGCGTCCACAATCAAAACGTGCCAAAGAACACCGTACTCTGGTTGAAAGTCTAGGTGTGGGCAGCGAAGTGGTTTTTGCAGGTGGTTTGATGGGACGTATCCTCAAACTTGAAGGTGATTATGCTGTGGTTGAGCTAAGCCGTGGCAATGAAATCAAGATTCAACGTGCAAGTGTCGTTTCAGTATTACCAGAAGGCACTCTGAATAGTCTTTAATTTTCTCCTTAAGTCGTGCAATCGCACGGCTTTCTCATTTTAAGAAGATAGCAAATGCGTTACCCTGCATGGAAATATTTGCTGATTATCGTGGTTTTGATTATCAGTACATTATACGCACTGCCAAGCTTATACCCAGATGAACCAGCGGTTCAGATTTCAGGGGCGAAGGCTGGTACCAACATTGACCAGTCGGTCTTGCAAAAAGCAGAGCAAATTTTAAAAAGCCAAAATATTGCCAGTCATGACAACAGCTTTACCAACAATGCTGCCTTACTGCGTGTTTCAAACTCAGATGCCCAGTTAAAAGCCAAAGATGTGTTGCGTCAGGCGCTTGGCGACCAATACGTTGTTGCGTTAAACCTTGCACCAACCACACCAGCATGGTTACAAAAAATTGGCGCCAAGCCAATGAAACTGGGTCTGGACTTACGTGGTGGGGTTCACTTCCTGCTTGAAGTGGACATGGACAAAGCGTTATCTCAACGTATGGAAACTTCGGCAACTGATTTACGCCGTCAACTTCATGATAACAAACTGAAATTTAATAACCTTGCTGTCAATGGCAACGTGATTAACATCCAGTTTGCCAACAATGATGACCGTGATGCAGCGACCAGTTTCTTGCGCCGCAATAACCCAGACTATACCTTGCAAGCATTGGCAACAGATACAGGTTCAACGCTGAACTTGACCTATAGCGATGCGAAAAAACAAGAAATCCAGTCTTATGCAATCAACCAGAACTTAACCACATTACGTAATCGTATTAATGAGTTAGGTGTAGCAGAAGCAGTAGTTCAAAGCCAAGGCAACAACCGTATTGTGGTGGAACTGCCTGGTGTTCAGGATACTGCTGAAGCAAAACGTGTTTTAGGCCGTACTGCTAACTTGGAATTCCGTCTGGTATCTGACCAGAATGACCAATATATTGACCCATATACAAGTAAATATAATGGTCAGCCATTACCTCCAGGTACAGAACTGTTTGCTTACCAGTCTTTAGACAGTGGTCGTCAGTTATTGCTTAACCGTAACCGTATCCTCACTGGTGAACGTGTTCAAAATGCGACTTCTGGTTTGAGCCAAGACACAGGCGGTGCAGAGGTGAACATTACCCTCGACAGCGCAGGTGGTAAACTGATGTCGGATGCAACCCGCAGTGCTGTGGGTAAACGTATGGCAGTATTGTTTATTGAAAATAAACAAAAAATTGCTTACGTAAAAGATCCGAAAACAGGTGCACAAACTGAAGTTCGTACACCATATACCGAGTCTGTGGTAATTAACGCAGCAACAGTACAACAAGTTTTGGGTTCACAATTCCGTATTACGGGTTTAAGTTCACCACAGGAAGCTTCTGAGCTTGCCTTGATGCTACGTGCAGGTGCTCTTGCAGCGCCAATGTACTTTGTCGAAGAGCGTGTGGTCGGCCCAAGCCTTGGTCAAGAAAATATCGACAAAGGGATTCTATCGACTGAAGTCGGTTTTATTCTGGTTGCGATCTGGATGGTGGTGTTCTTCCGTGTCTTCGGTGTGATTGCCAACTTTGCACTGGTGATTAACATTGCCATGATTCTGACGGTCATGTCTTGGATTGGCGCATCGCTGTCGCTTCCAGGTATTGCAGGTATTATCATCACCATTGGTATGGCGGTGGATGCCAACGTCTTGATCTGTGAGCGGATCCGAGAAGAAATCAAATGGGGGGCCTCGCCCAAACAAGCCATTGTGGCAGGTTATGAGCGTGCCTATAACACCATTTTCGACTCGAACTTGACCACATTTATTGTTGCGTTCATTTTGTTCGCCATCGGTTCTGGCCCAATCAAAAGTTTTGCGGTAACGCATATGATCGGTATTGTCTGCTCAATGTTTACCTCAATTACCGTGACCCGTGCCATTGTGCAATTAATTTATGGCAAAAGCCGTGACTTGAAAAAGTTGAGCATTTAAGGAGATCTATGATGACCAATGTGACTCAACCTAAATCAAAACAATACGGTCGCCCTGACAATGAACGCATTATTGGCTTCATGAAGATCAGCAAACCTGCTGCCTTCGCGTCAATTTTAATTACCATTGCCAGTATCTTCTTTATTGCCTTTCGTGGTCTAAACTTAGGTTTGGACTTTACCGGCGGTATTGCTGCAGAAGTCACCTATCAACAAGCGGTTGATCAGGATCAGGTAATTAAATCGCTTGAATCGGCAGGTTTTCAACATGCAGTGGTACAAACCCTTGGCAGTAATAAGGATCTGTTGATTCGTATGCCTGTGCAAAAAGTCAAAGTAGATGATTTAAGCAATACTTTGGCCAAAGCAGTCCAAGTGCCAAATAACACTGCAACCCTGCACAAAGTCGACTCTGTCGGCGGTCAGGTAGGTAATGAGCTGTATGTTCGCTCTGCGGGTGCGGTAGCACTTGCACTGGTACTGATGCTGATTTATGTGACCATTCGCTTTGAGTTCAAACTGGCTGTGGGTGCAATTCTTTCCCTATTTCACGATATCTTGGTGATTTTAGGGGTGTTTGCGCTGATGCAGTGGCCGTTTGACCTAACGACTTTGGCGGCAGTACTGGCGGTAATTGGCTTCTCACTCAACGATAACATCGTGGTGTCTGACCGTATCCGTGAAAACTTCCGTAAGATTCGTGGCGCATCACCGCGTGAAGTGGTCGATATTGCATTGACTGAAACTTTGCGCCGTACTGTACACACCTCTGTAACCTTGTTACTGGTCGTTGTTGCCATGCTAGTTATGGGCGGTGAAGGTCTGCGCTGGTTCTCTGTGGCGATGTTTATCGGGGTATTTGCAGGAACATATTCTTCGATTTATATCGCGACTGCCTATGCCGTGTGGCGTGGTTTGAATCGTCAGGACTTTATTGTACAAGTAAAACCTGAATTTGAAGATGAACATAAATAATTGCTCATTTTCGATTTCGACTTAAATAAAAACAGCATCTTCGGATGCTGTTTTTTTATGGTTGAATATAGCCAATCTCAGGGCTTAGACCCTCACGATCCCGCCATGCCACAGTACACAGCGCATCATTCCAAATCATGTGCTGATAAGAAAATTGCCCCAATTCAGGATGCTGACAATACCCCTGTTGCTGTCCTGCCACAGCTTGGGTATTTAAGGTATTTAAACTCAAACGGATACCCAGACCACAGGCTTTTAAAATTGCTTCCTTGGCTGTCCAGACCTGAAACCAGTATTCAGGGTTTTGCCCTGTAGCTTGCCAGTGCTGATATTCTTCGGGGTGAAAAGCATGTTCAGCCAGTGCCTGAAAACGCACCTTGCGCTGTAATGATTCAATATCAATACCGACATCTTGCACCTGCTGACTCACTGCCAACGCATAATGCTCACGGCCATGACTATGGTTAAATGCCAGTTCAGGATAATTTCCCAAATAGGGTTTGCCATGCTCAGTTTTATCAAACTGCAAATCCTGTTCAGTAACGTTGAGCTGCCGTGCCAAGATCTCTGCTCGATAGGCATAAATTAGTTGTTGCTGATACTGCTTAAATGCCGCCCGATGCTCAAAAGCATCAGGTTGTTGCAGAGCAAGTCGGGACAGCAACTGCAAATAAACCTTTATCTTAGACATGGTGATGAACTTATAAGCATATCGACTTAACCCAAGCATACCATGATGATTAGCTTAAAATTTGATGTAATTAAAACCTGAATTTTTGGAACCAGACTGTTATTTGTCTGAAATAAGTATGATATTTCGATGATAACCTGATATTTTTATGCCTTAAGCAATCACTCAGTTTATTCCGAGCTTTCTGACAAAAAAGCTATCCGAAGATAGCTCTTTATATGATGGCTTAACGCTTAAATTTCTTTTCCGCTTTCTTGAATTTCTGAACGTAACGACGACGACGCGCTGCAACACGTTCATCCACCTGCGACTTACGACCTTCAAACGGGTTTTCTGAAGTTTTAAAGTCGATACGAACAGGCGTACCTTCAAGTTTGTACACTTTACGGAACACATTTTCCAAGTAACGACGATAGTCAGCAGGCGTCTTATCAACCTTGTTACCGTGAATCACGATGGTTGGTGGGTTTTGCCCGCCCATATGCGCATAACGCATTTTAATACGACGACCACTGATCATTGGCGGTTGATGCGCTTCAGTTGCATCATTCAAAATCTGGGTCAATTTCGCAGGGGAAACTTTAAGATTCGCCGACTCATACGCACGGTGAATCGATGGGTATAACTCACCAACACCAGTACCATGCAAAGCTGAAATCAGGTGAATACGTGCCCAAGGAATGAAGTCAAAACGACGATCTACATCCAACTTACATTGTTTACGATCATACTCGGTCATGTTATCCCATTTGTTAATGGCGATTACCATGGCACGACCTGCTTCAAGCGCATAACCGATCAAGTGCAAATCTTGTTCAACCACGCCTTCGCGTGCATCCAGAACAACCACAACAACATGTGCGTCTTTCATGGCTTGTAAAGTTTTAACGACCGAGAATTTCTCAATCATTTCATCTACTTTACCTTTACGACGTACACCCGCAGTATCGATCAATGTGTATTGACGACCATCTCGTTCAAATGGAATATATACAGAATCTCGGGTTGTTCCTGGTTGGTCAAATGCGACCACTCGGTCTTCACCCAACAAGCGGTTGACCAGTGTCGATTTGCCCACATTGGGACGACCAATAATCGCTAGGCGCAAACCTGTTGCTTTGTCGTGTTCTTCAGGATTTTCATCTTCAGGCACATCAACCAGCACATCTTCGAGCATCTGAGAGACGCCGCGACCATGACTCGCTGCAACATGTAGTGGTTCACCAAAGCCAAGTTTGAAAAATTCAGTTACGGCAGCTTCAGCATGTACGCCATCGACCTTGTTGGCAACCAAGAAAACTTTCTTGCCTAAAGTACGCAATTCACGTGCAATTTGTTCATCAGACGCCAATAATCCCGCACGCGCATCCACCACGAAGATAATAATATCTGCTTCGTGAATGGCTGTTTTGGACTGTTCTGCCATATAGGCATCAATGCCCTGTTCACTTTCACCAATACCCCCTGTATCGACTACAATGAACGACTTGTTTTGATAAGCTGCATCACCATATTTGCGGTCACGAGTCAGACCAGCAAAGTCAGCAACCAGTGCGTCACGACTTTTGGTTATCTGGTTAAATAACGTTGATTTTCCGACATTCGGACGCCCAATCAGCGCAATAACGGGTTTCATAAATTAACGATTCTGCCAAACGCTTAACGCGCCCTTTTGAGTTGAAACATAAAGTTGGTTGTCAATCACACGTAAAAATGTGACCTGTCCCTTGGTATTGGAACGACCAATCAAATTACCTGTATTTGGGTCTAATAGGCTAAGAGCACCTTCATAATCACCAACCACAAGGTCAGAACCCAACATCACTGGGTTACTAAGATTACGGTGTAAAAGCTGTGTATTTTCCCAAAGTTTTTGACCACTTATTAAATCATAAGCAATCACTTTGCCATCGGTCGTGCTGACAAAGACTTTATTTTGTGTCACTTCGGGACGCTGGTTACTGCTGGCATCTTGATTCCACAGCACTTGTTGCTGTGCAAGATCAGTCACGGTAACCTGCCCTTGGTAACTGGTCGTAACCATATACTGGCCCATCATCACTGGGTCGCCATTAATGTCATTTAAACGCTGTACGTCTGAGCGACCTTCCGCAACTGCAACACGACGTTGCAAGCGTGGTACACCACTAATGACATCAATGATATAAACATATGCATTTGAAGTTGCAATCAGTACATTGTTTGGATCGAGCATGACAGGTGCTGCGCGGCCACGCAAGCTAAATGAGACATTCGGTAAACGGTAGGTCCAAAGCTGCTGACCTGTGCTGACATCATGTGCGTAGACATTACCATCATTACTGACTGTAATCACACGTCCTGCCTGAATATGTGATGGCGCAATAATCGCACCTGAAAGCTGAGCGGCCCATTTTATTTGTCCCGAAGTTTCATCGAGTGCAAACAACTCGCCTTTTTCATTGCCTGCAACCACAATGCCTTCACCAACTTCCACACCCGCACTTAAGCCATGTTTTTTGGTGAGCTTGGTTGACCAAAGGCGCTGTTTGCCTTTGTAGGCTTCGACATAACCTTTTGGATCTACCAAAAAGATTACGCCATTGTCTGCACCCATTTGTAAACGCAATGGATCATTTTTATTGGTTTGGGTGACATGCTCAGAAAATACAGGAACTAAAGTTTTCGCTTGCACTATTTTTGGAAGTTTATTGGGTTTAATTTCTTCCACTTTAGTTTTATTGCTAGAGCAGCCCACCAAAGCAACAGCTGCAAGTGTTAGCGCAAACGGTACGGTAAATTTTTTATTCATTTAAGACTCATCCACTTGTGTTTTCAAAATTGGGCGTTCGATATCAGGATCATTCACTAAAACGCCAACACTTTCGAGTTTAATTTGTAAAATTTGTCGTTCTTGTTTACGCGCAACAATGGCATCCCATGCACTTTGATACGCTTTGCGTGCTTGAGCAACATCATTTTTTGCAACGTAAATATCACCACGTGCTTCATCTGCTGATGCTTTAAACGCTGGAACTTTGATGAGATCCAAGGTTTTTAAAGCATCATCATATTTTTTCTGCGCTGCTTGTGTATAGGCCAAATGTAGGTTAACCAACTGAAGTAAGCCTTCGTCGTCAACCTTCGCATTTTGTACTTTTTTCAGTTCACGTTCTGCCGCAGTATAGTTGCCTTGGTCAAATGCCACTTTAGACATGACCAATTCAGCTTGAATCGCCTGCACAGAGTCCAGATTCTTTTTCAGAACTGTGTCAGCAGATGGCGCAAGTTTGTTATATGCACTTGGATCACCTGTTAAACTCTGTGCTTCATCCATGAGTTGCTGAACACGTGCGGTTTCATTTTGCGCACTATGGAGCTGTTTTTTCTGCCAGTAATTCCAGCCAAAAAATGCAATCAATGCAACCAGAATACCACTGACTGCGGCAGAACCATATTTCTTGCTCAGTGATTTTAGATTATCGAGTTGCTCTTCTTGTGTTAGTGCACTCATGTGACTGTCCTTCTGACTTTCCTATGCAGCTTATTCAGCAAATTTTTCAATTAAAAATGGCACGATGTCCGCAATTTTTAGCTCGACTTGTTCTGCCGTTGCCAATGTTTTGAGGCTGACTTGCTGATTTTCCCACTCACGCTCACCCAAAATCATGGCAAAAACTGCCCCAGATTGATCTGCCTTTTTCATTTGGCTTTTCATACTGCCTTGAGAGCCTGTTTTCACACGAATTGAGCTGTTTAAAGCTTCAAGCTGATTGCGTAATTGTTCTGCCAACACCAGTGCTTTACCTTGACAAGCAGGATCGGCAAGTAAGAACACTTCACAATCACGAGTGATTTGTGTTTGTTCAACCTGTTCAAGCAACAGCAACAAACGCTCCATACCCATGGCAAAACCAACCGCAGGCACAGACTGGTCTGCTTTCCCTTTAAGTTGTCCCACTAGACCATCATAACGTCCACCTGCACAGACTGTGCCTTGTGAACCTAAATGTGTGGTTGTCCATTCAAATACGGTTTTGTTGTAATAATCTAAACCACGAACCAGTTTCTGGTTAATCACAAACTTCACACCTGCATCAGTTAAATACTGCTGCAATTGTGCAAAGTGCTGCATAGTGTCTTCTTTTAGGAAGTCATGCAGTTTCGGTGCATTTTCCAGAATTTGCTGAGTGCGCTCGTTTTTCGAATCCAAAATACGTAGTGGGTTGGTGCTTAAACGGCGCTGAGAATCTTCATCAAGCTCGTCTTTATGCGCAGTCAAAAACTCAACCAATGCATTACGGTATTCGTTACGCTCATCCATTTCGCCCAAAGTATTCAGCTCAAGCTGAACTTTGTCGGAAACGCCCATACGCTGCCACAAACGTGCAGTCATTAAAATCAGTTCAGCATCAATATCTGGCGTTGCTACCCCAAAGGTTTCCACACCAAACTGATGAAACTGACGGTAACGACCTTTTTGTGGTTTTTCATAACGGAACATTGGTCCGATATACCACACGCGCGGCGTCGCTCCACGCAACAAATTATGTTCAAGCATGGCGCGTACACAACCTGCCGTTCCTTCAGGGCGTAAAGTCAGCGACTCTGGCGGATTGCCTTTGTCGAAAAAGGTATACATTTCTTTTTCAACGATATCGGTTGCATCACCAATAGCGCGTTTAAACAAACCCGTATGTTCAACCATCGGCAAACGGATTTGTTGATAGCCATAGGCATCCATTAATGATGCAAGATGCTGCTCCAGACGTCTCCACGCAGGCGTTTGCGAAGGAAGAACGTCATTAAAACCTTTAATTGCGACAATTGAACTCATGATGAACTACGAATAATCTCTTTAGCTTTAGCTTCTTCAAGCTCTTGAACACGTTGACGAACCATTGTTTCAATTTCGTCAACTAACTGATCGGTATAAATAAGATGACTTTTCTCACCATTTCGATAGACCAATGATCGAGGGCTTGCCCCAACCACACCAATATCGGCTTCCTTGGCTTCACCAGGTCCATTGACCTTACAACCAATTACCGAAACATCCATTGGTGTGCGAATACCTTCTAGGCGTTGCTCCAGTGCCTGCATCACTTTAATGACATTAAATTCCTGACGCGAACAGCTTGGACACGCAATAAAATTGATCCCGTTTGAACGAAGTCCAAGTGATTTTAAAATATCAAAACCAATTTTGACTTCATCTTCAGGCTCAGCCGCCAAGGAAATACGCATGGTATCACCAATGCCTTCCAGCAGCAGACCACCCAAAGCAATTGCAGACTTGACTGTACCCGTACGGTAAATCCCCGCTTCGGTCACACCCAAATGTAACGGATTATCAATTTGTTGAGATAATAAACGATAAGCATCCAAAGTTAAAAACACATTTGATGCTTTTACACTGACTTTAAACTCTTGAAAGTCCAAACGATCTAAAATATCAATGTGGCGCAGTGCCGACTCAAGCAATGCCTGCCCTGTCGGTTCGCCATATTTTTTCTGCAAATCTTTCTCTAAAGAACCTGCATTGACCCCAATCCGAATCGAAATACCATGATGCTTCGCCGCAGCCACAACTTCACGTACTTTTTGATCTGAACCAATATTGCCCGGGTTAATGCGTAGGCAGTCTGCACCATAGTCAGCAACAGCCAGTGCAATTTTATGGTCAAAATGAATATCGGCAACCAAAGGCACTTGTACCCGTTTACGGATAGCACCAAAGGCTTCAGCAGCCTCCATTGAAGGTACTGAAACACGCATGATGTCTGCACCTGCCTGTACACAGCGCTCAATTTGCGCCACAGTTGCATCGACATCGCAGGTTTCGGTATTGGTCATACTTTGCACCGTAATTGGTGCATCACCACCCACATACACAGAACCAACACGGATTTTACGTGTTGGACGGCGTTTAATTGGATTTTCGATCATGACTTGGTCAACTCTGTTGCATTAACGTGATAAACGGAAGTCTGCCTGACCATTTACCGTATAAGGTGCCAAAGGAATAGATTCATTATTTAGGGTTAAAGTCACAGCACTGGCATTGTCAAGACGTACCTGAAATGGTGAAACGCCTTTTAGGCTTAAATCTGCAGCCTGACGACCTGTTGCCAATACTTTACCTGTTGAGTCCACAATATTGACTGAAGTCGGCTGTGAGAATTTCAAATTGAGCTGATCGCCCGTTGTTGCTGTATTTTGATCTACAGAAGAAATTACCTGTGTATTCGATTGTGGGTTTGCCGCAGCTGCTGGCTGTTTTTTGGCTGCCCATTTTTGCAAGCCTAACACCACGAGCCATAATACAAAAATCACCACAATGGCAATCACAATGCGTTTTAGCCATTTTTTATTGCGATCACTGTTTGAACCAGGCAGTTTGCCCATGATTTTAATCGGTGAATCTTTTAAGGCGTGATTTGGCAATAAACCTGTGTCATTGGCATAGATTTCATCAAAACGCTGAATAATTGCCGAAGCATCGACATTTAAGTATTTGGCATATATACGATAATAACCTTTAATAAACGTTGCTTCAGGCAATGATTTATAATCATCACTTTCTAGCGCTTCTAAAGTTTTTATCGGCATATTCAAAGCTTTTGAAACATCAGCCAATTCACGTTTTTGAGCAAGGCGGATATGACGTAAGTATTCACCTGGACGCTGAACGTTGCCTAAAGTATTAGGGGTTGCTGATGTACCCGTCGATTGCTGTGAATTTGGATTTACTTCCATACCGCCTCAGTACTGTACTGTAATTGCAAATAACGTTGATATTCTTGGCTATCGGGGAACAAAGCCCGCAATTGGTTAACCAAAACCTGCTTGCTCATATTATCACCATTGGCGCGAGCAAGGCGAATACCAACCCATAGACCGTGTGCGCTTTGGTTTTTATCACCAACCAATCGCACATAATCACCATACGCTTCTGTTGCCAGTGCAAACTGTTGACGCAGGTAAAAAATTTCTGCCAACTCTAACATCGAAACTGTAGAATTTCGATTTACTTGCAGGGCTTGTCTGAATGTTTTTTCAGCATTTGGTGCATCACCCAGCTTTAAATAGGTTAGGCCCAGATTTTCCAGTGCCATTCCACGCTGCTCATACCCTAAAGTTGAGCCTGCAAGCTTGAGTTGTTCAAGCGCGTCATTATAGCGCCCTAACTGAAACAGATAACGCCCATAATTGTTACGTGTTTGTGCATCTTGAGGGTCAATCGAAATCGCACGTTTAAAATATTCTTCAGCTTTCACTACATTCTCAGGGCTACCCTCTTGCTGCAACAAGACTGCCATAAGCATATTAGCACGCACGTTGCGAGTGGTCTCTTGAAACACATCATCGAGCGCACGTTTCGCTGCATCTAAATCGCCTGTGCGTAAATATTCAGCTGCAATCTCTACACGAATTTCAGCCGCTTTTTTCTTGTCACGCTTAAACTTGCTGGTTGGCGTACTAATATCTGCATAACTCGGTGAACTATCTTTTTTCACCAACCCAAGTGTGCTTTGACAGCCTTGTAAACTGAACAACAAAGCACCTACACCCAGTAATATCACACTATGTTTTACAGTTTTTTTCACGCCAAACCACCTCAGTGAATTATTATCCTTTTGAGCGTATGATCTCATTTTTTTCTGCAATTTTCTTTTGCCATTGTGCCGCGCGACGGGTGCGGTCAGCAACTTGTCCGACCAACTGACCACATGCAGCATCAATATCGTCACCACGTGTCTGACGAATAGTACAGACAAAGCCCGCATCTGACAAAGTTTTTTGGAAGGCAATAATACGGTTACGACTTGAGCGACCGTACGGTGCGTGTGGGAACGGGTTAAAAGGAATCAGGTTAATCTTACTTGGTAGATTTTTTAATAATTTAAGTAATTGCTGTGCATGCTCAGGCTGATCATTCACCCCATCAAGCATGACATATTCAATGGTCACATGCTTACGTGCACTTTCATTACCGTCTTTGGCAATATAACGCTGACATGCAGTAATCAATTGTTCTAATGGGTATTTTTTATTGATTGGCACCAACTCGTTACGCAATTCATCGTTTGGTGCATGTAAAGAAATTGCCAGAGCCACATCAATATCTTGTGCAAGCTGATCAATTTTCGGTACAACACCTGAAGTTGACAGTGTAACGCGGCGCTTGGACATACCATATGCAAAGTCATCCAGCATAATACGCATTGAACTTAAAACAGCGTCATAGTTGAGTAAAGGCTCACCCATACCCATCATCACGACATTGGTCACTGAGCGTTCACGCTCTGCGACAGGCACGTCTTCCATATAAGAGAAGTTTGCCATCCAAAGCTGACCAATAATTTCAGCTGGAGTTAGATCGCGCTGGAAGCCCTGTTTACCTGTCGAACAAAATGAACAGTCCAATGCACAACCTACTTGCGAAGAAATACACAAGGTCTTGCGTAAACCTGTTTTATCTTCCGCAGGAATCAGAACGGTCTCAACCAAAGAGCCCTCGCCTTCACCCACGCGAAACACCCACTTACGTGTGCCATCTTTAGAATAATTACGATGAACCACTTCAGGCGCTTTAATTTCACAAATCTGTACCAGTTTGTCGCGAAGCTTGCCTGAGATATTAGTCATTTCGGCAAAATCAGTGACAAAGTACTGGTGAATCCATTTCATGACCTGACCTGCGCGAAACTTCTTTTCGCCCAAATCTTCAAAGAATTTTTCGAGTTCTGCCCGTGACATGCCAAGTAAATTAACTTTTTGCACTGGATTCGCAGGCTGATGCAATGTGGCGGTGTTTTGCTGTCCATCTGAAACCAAAGATGAACCAACTGCTTCAAGAGCCATGTGTATTACCTAAACAATGTCAAAGAAAAAACAAGAGTGGCTTTATAAAGCCAAGAGATTTTCAAGAATAAAAAAACCAGATAAGCAGTATAACACTTATCTGGTTTGAAGTATCTCGATTAACGAGTGCGTGGGCAAACTTCAGTTTGAGCGAAGAAATAAGAAACTTCGCGAGTAGCAGAAGCTACTGAGTCAGAACCGTGAGCAGCGTTTTCATCGATGCTTACAGCGAAGTCTGCACGGATTGTACCAGGTGCAGCTTCTTTAGGGTTTGTAGCGCCCAAGATTTCACGGTGAGCAAGAACTGCGTTTTCGCCTTCAAGAACTGAAACAACAACTGGACCAGAAGTCATGAACGCAACGAGGTCAGCAAAGAAACCGCGTTCTTTGTGTTCTGCGTAAAAACCTTCAGCTTCAGCTTGAGAAAGGTGTTTCATTTTTGTTGCAACGATTTTTAAGCCAGCTTTTTCAAAACGAGCGAAAATGTCACCAATATGGTTTTTAGCAACAGCGTCTGGTTTTACGATAGATAAAGTACGTTCAATTGCCATGTCTGGCTCCTTAATTCAAAAAATCAAGATAAATTTTTGCCGCATTATACCGAGGTTAGTCAGAATAATCAGCTAAGAAAATGTAAAAGTTTGGATTTTTAGCCGTTTTTAATTGCTTTCATCAATCCATGCCATCTGAATGGCTTCAAGTAAACCTTCTGTCGACTTATTTGGGTCATCGCTAAAATCGGGCAAAGCACACACCCATGTATGCAAATCGGTAAAACGAACCCACTGTGGGTCAACATCAGGATGTGCTTCCAATAATTCAATTGCGATATCGATTGTATCAGTCCAGCGTAAGCCCATCATCTATCCTAGTATCTCTATATCATGCGGCTACTTTAAAATTTCACTGTCTGTTTTACAACACCAGATTCAGCATTGGTGCACAGGAAATCACGGCCCATCCCACCAAACCACCCAAAACTGCACCAATAATCACATCGGTCGGATAGTGCAAACCCAAAACCATTCGCGAGAGCGCAACCAATATGGTAAATGGCAGCATACACAGCAATAAAACAGGCTGGATATAACCAAGTACCGTGGTTGCCATGACTGCATGCAAGGTGTGTCCAGAGGGAAAACTAAAATGATCCAGTGGGCGCTCTCCCAAAACAATGACCTGATGAACCTGATAAGGTCGTGGTCGAATCGTTTTGTGCTTAAGTAATTTATAGAGCAATGTCCCTGTTGAACCTGCCAGCAGCAAATAACTGATTTGTACAATATACGCCAAGCCATGACTGACCCAGACAATGCTGAGCATCACGTACCAAAACCACCCATCACCCAAACGGCTAATGACTTTAAAAAATTGACTGATTCCCTGTGAATGGGAAAAATGATTCAGATACAAACAGCCTTTAAGATCAAGTGCCAAGATGTATAGTTTAGCGCGTTGAAAACTAGTCATCGTATTCTCCTCATCTAACAAAGATGAATCGGCTTAATTCTAGGTCATCATCAAACCATACAAAGCCTGCTCAAACTGCTGTACAGGACGTTGCCATCCTGTATCTTTGACTTGCATGCGCGCCTGCTGTCCCATGAGATGCAACTGCGACAAAGCAGGTAAATTCTGCATGCGCTGTACCAAACCTTGCCCATCGTTTAAATCAATCAACCAGCCTGACTGTTCATTTTGGACATATGCATGTGCACATGCATAATCATAAGCCAAAACAGGTAGACCACTAGCCATTGCTTCCAAAACTACGTTACCAAAAGTTTCTACCCGACTGGCAAATACAAACACATCACTACTCGCATATGCTTCAGCTAAGCGTTGCCCTGTCAGGTTCCCCATAAAAACAACCTGTTGTTCTGAATCTAACCGTTGCAGGCGTTCTTTGTCTGGCCCATCACCCACAATCACCAACCGAACAGCCTGTTGTTGACGACGAGCTTGTAAATACCCATCGATCAAGACATGAATTTCTTTTTCAGGAGAAAGTCGTCCAACATACAACAACACCTTAGTTTGACGATCGACACCCCAATGTTGGCGCATATCTTCACAGCGATGCTCTGGAGAAAATAAACGATGATCCACCCCACGGCTAATCACTTGGATCGGGCAAGTGATGCCATGTGCTTGCAAAGCACGTGCAGTATCCTGACTAGGTACACAGGTCAAATTGGTATTGTTATGAAACCAGCGTAAATAATGCTGAATGGGTTTAACCAGAAATGCCAAATCAAAAAATCGGCTAAATTCTTGAAATGGAGAATGAAAACCACTGGAAATCGCAATTTTTTTCATTTTTGCAACTTGCAATGCCAAAAACCCCAAAGGCCCCTCAGTAACGATATGCACCACATCTGGTTGAAACTGTTCAATTGCTTTGGTCACCTTCATCCACTGCGGGCGACCAAATTGTAAACTTGGGTACTTCGGAATTTTATGTGCCGCAACCAGACATTCTTGCTGTGCCACAAATGTGGTGCAACTACGACTCTGCTCTGGACGAATGAGCATAATTTTATGCCCTTGTTGCTGTAACCCCTGACACAGATGCAATAATGAAAGTGCCACACCATTAATTTCAGGGGGCCAGGTTTCCGTGACGATTGCAATTTTGAGCTTAGGACGAATAAGTTGTTCTACTGCACGTTCCTGTGCTTCATGTACGGGCTGCTGATAACCGCGTTTAAATCGAAATTTAAATGGCATATCTAACTGGCGTTTCAATGCCGCAGTCGATGGCATAAGCATGGTTCCACCATATCATTTTGTTGTTTTATGAAAACCAATCTAATCTTATTTTCTTGCAGTTTAATGATGAGTCGATGACGTTTTTTTGACAGTCACAATACTGAAGTTATGAAGCTAATTGTTGATTAAATTTTCAATAAATTGCCCGATTAGTAAGCATAACTAAACAGTAAATGCACCGATATATTGCAATCTTTTTTTAAACAAAAATAACCGTTTATTTATTCACCATAAATTCACATTTTGTTTATTTTCAATCACATAAAGACAATTAAAAATAACATTAAAAATCAATAATATATAATATTACACTAATATTAAATTCAAAAAAATCATAGCATTACAGATCAAAAATATGGCATTTGTTTTGCTTATAAATTACACTGGCTCACGCCTATTTTAAAAACAATACACAACACCATATCAGGGAAAATCATGAAATTATTTTCAAGAACATTCATTGCATCATCTTTGTTTGCTTGCCTTTCTCTAGGAACAAGTCAAACCCATGCAGTGGATACACTTGCGAAGATCAAAAACTCAGGAAAATTAGTCATTGGTTTCAATGATGCCGCTATGCCAATCTCCTATACCTACAATGGTGGCGCAACAGGCTATGTGATCGATATTTGCCGTACCGTTGCCAATGACATTAAAAAAGAACTCAACGCTCCCCATTTAAAAGTTGAGTTTGTTGCGCTTAATCCAAGTCAACGTATACCTAGCATTCAATCAGGTCATGTTGATATGGAATGCGGTGCGACGACAAACTCCTACAAACGCCAACACGAGGTGGCTTTCTCAACCAACTTCTATTACACCGAAGTTCGTATGGCCGTCAGAAAAAGTTCGCATATTCAAAACCTTGCTGACCTTGACCACAAAGCCGTTGTAACAACTGCTGGCACAACATCAGATACATATATCAAGCGTAATGAACGCGGTAAAAATATTAATGTTATCAATGTTTATGGTCGTGACTTTGATGACTCATTTGCAATTCTTGCCAGTGGCAAGGCTGAAGCGTTTGTCATGGATGATAATATTCTTGCAGGGCTTATTGCCAAAAGCTCAAACCCACATGCCTATGAAATTGTAGGCCCTGTTTTATCTTCTGAACCTTATGCCATCATGTTGCCAAAAGGAGATCCCAAGTTTAAAGATATTGTTGATACAAGCGTAAATGGTCTATGGAAATCTGGTCAAATGGGTAAGCTTTACCATAAGTGGTTCCAGTCGCCAATTATGCCTCACAATATTAACTTGAATATGGTGCCAAACCGTTCATTCCTAAATTTACAACGTCGCCCAACCGATGCGGGGATTTAAACCACGCCAAGATATTGCACGATTATTTTTAAGTTGAGCAATATACTAAAAAACCAACCACACAATAAAAAACCCTGACTTCAAGTCAGGGTTTTTTATGTTTGATCGAGCTAAAACTTAGTTTTTCTCTTTATCAACGATTTTGTTTGCTTGAATCCAAGGCATCATCGCGCGTAATTTACCACCAGTCACTTCGATACCGTGTTCAGCATTTTGACGACGACGAGCAGTCATTGATGGGTAGTTCAATGCACCTTCTTGGATGAACATTTTTGCATATTCACCAGACTGGATGCGTTTCAATGCATTACGCATTGCTTCACGAGACTGTTCGTTAATTACTTCAGTACCAGTCACATATTCGCCATATTCAGCGTTGTTAGACACTGAGTAGTTCATGTCCGCGATACCGCCTTCGAACATCAAGTCAACGATCAATTTAAGTTCGTGCAAGCATTCAAAGTAAGCCATTTCTGGTGCATAGCCAGCTTCAACCAAAGTTTCGAAGCCCATTTTCACCAATTCAACCGCACCACCACAAAGAACTGCTTGCTCACCGAACAAGTCAGTTTCAGTTTCTTCACGGAATGAAGTTTCGATAATACCTGTACGACCACCACCTACACCTGAAGCGTAAGAAAGCGCAACGTTACGTGCATTACCAGAAGCATCTTGGTGAATAGCAATTAGATCTGGAACACCTGAACCACGTTGGTATTCAGAACGTACTGTGTGACCAGGTGCTTTTGGTGCAACCATGATGACATCCAAGTCTTTACGTGGAACAACTTGGTTATAAAGGATAGAGAAGCCGTGAGCAAACGCAAGCGTTGCGCCTTCTTTGATATTTGGCTCAATCACGTCACGATAAAGTTGTGATTGGAACTCATCTGGAGTCAAGATCATTACCAAGTCAGCTTGAGCAACAGCTGCAGGAACTTCAGCAACTTTAAGACCTGCATTTTCTGCTTTTTTCCAAGAAGCAGAGTTTGCACGTAGACCTACAGTTACATCTACACCTGAATCTTTAAGGTTTAATGCGTGTGCATGACCTTGTGAACCGTAACCAATAATTGCTACTTTTTTGCCTTGGATGATAGATAAGTCACAATCTTTATCGTAAAAAATTTGCATTTGTGTTCTCCAGTAAAATCTTTTTTAAACCGTTAATACTTTTTCGCCGCGCGCAATACCTGACACGCCTGAACGTACCACTTCCAAAATGGTATTTTCAGCTAAAGCATCAATAAAACCGTCAAGTTTATCAGTTGTTCCTACAATCTGAACGGTGTAAGTCGTTGGCGTTACATCCACAATTGAGGCACGGAAAATATCTGATGTACGCTTGATTTCATCACGCGCTGCGCCCAACGCTTTAACTTTAATCAGCATCAATTCGCGTTCAATATGCGAACCTTCGCTCAAATCCACCACTTTAACAACTTCAATCAGTTTATTCAGTTGTTTGGTAATTTGCTCAATTTTATGGTCATCGCCATACGTGGTTAAAGTCAAACGCGATAATGTTGGATCTTCAGTTGGCGCAACATTCAAAGTTTCAATATTATAGCCACGTTGACTAAACAAACCGACTAGACGAGAAAGCGCACCTGATTCATTTTCAATGAGTACAGAAATAATGTGTCTCATTTTGTACGCTCCCCTTTATGTAACCACATGTCCTTCATAGACTGACCCGCGATCAGCATTGGGTAAACATGCTCAGAGCGGTCAACCATCACATTAATAAACACACATTTATCATTAATCGCCATCGCTTCTTCAAGTTTAGCTTCTAGCTCATCAGCATGATTAATTTGAATACCTACATGTCCGTAAGCTTCCATTAACTTGGAAAAATCTGGCAATGATTCAACATACGAACTTGAGTGACGACCCTCATAGTTCATGTCTTGCCATTGTTTTACCATACCAAGCGCACGGTTATTCAAGCATAGAATCTTAACGTTTAAACCATATTGCTTACAGGTTGAAAGCTCTTGGATACACATCTGAATTGAAGCTTCGCCTGTAATACACACCACTTGCTGTTCAGGTTTTGCAAGCTTCGCAGCCATGGCATATGGTAGACCCACACCCATCGTTCCTAAACCGCCAGAGTTGATCCATTGACGTGGCTGATCATACTTATAATAAAGCGCAGCAAACATCTGGTGCTGACCAACGTCAGAGGTAATAATCGCCTCACCGTTAGTGATTTTATATAAAGTTTCAACCACTTGTTGCGGCTTCATACCACCGTCAACCGCAGGAGCATATTTCAGACCATGAACTTGACGCCATTCATTGATCTGGTTCCACCACTGAGCTAAAGACTCTGAGTTTGGCTTAGAAATGTTGAGCTGTTTCAACTGACTCAACATTTCCTGCAATACAGGTTCAACTGCACCCACAATTGGAATATGCGCTGAAATGGTTTTCGAAATCGTTGCAGGATCAATATCAATATGCACAACTTTGGCATTTGGACAGAATTTTGCAGGGTTATTGGTAACACGGTCATCAAAACGTGCGCCTACTGCAAAAATCACATCGGCATTGTGCATTGCCATATTGGCTTCATAACAGCCATGCATACCCAACATCCCGATAAACTGAGGATCAGTTCCAGGGAAACCACCCAAGCCCATGAGGGTATTGGTGACTGGGTAATTCAGCAAATGTGCAAGTTCAGTCAATAACTCGGCTGCATTACCTTGTACAACCCCACCACCACTATAAATGACTGGGCGTTTTGCCAAGAGCAACTCTTCAACTGCTTTACGAATTTGCCCAGTATGTCCACGGTAAGGTGGCTGATAAGAGCGCATCTTCACCTTTTCAGGGTATTCGTAAGCAAATTTTTCTGCTGGATTGGTTGCATCTTTTGGAATATCAACCACAACAGGTCCTGGACGGCCACTTGCAGCAATATAAAATGCTTTTTTGATAATGCCAGGAATTTCACTTGCATGACGGACTTGGAAGCTATGCTTCACGATTGGACGTGACACACCCACCATATCTGTTTCCTGGAAAGCATCTTCACCGATAAGATGAGAAGCAACTTGTCCAGACAGAATCACCATAGGAATCGAGTCCATATAGGCTGTCGCGATTGGTGTAACAGTATTGGTTGCACCAGGACCTGAAGTAACAAGTACGACCCCAGTTTTGCCTGTGACGCGCGAATATGCATCTGCCATATGCCCAGCAGCCTGTTCATGGCGTACTAGGTAATGCTGAATTTTATCTTGTTTAAATAGCGCATCATAAATGTGCAAAACTGCGCCACCAGGATATCCAAAAACGTGTTCAACACCTTCGTCCGCAAGTGCACGAACGAGCATTTCACCACCAGATAGAAGTTCCAACGTGATTCACCCTAAATATCTTTTTTCCATGTAATGGGAGACATTACATAGTGTTTAATTCATACAAACTGTACTCTTATAGCACAAATTTCACGCCTAGGCGCTGCAATAGGATAAAAATCAGATGCAACAGCGATATAAGCTGTAAATACTGCATCTTTAAGGTAAAAACATGCTGGGATAAACATATCTTTAATTCAACATATAGCTCGGCTAGAGGATATATGCCTATTGCACAATTCGTTTACTTATCCGAAGGGTGATCAGATAAATAATTGTAGCATTTTTCTTGTTTCATTCCCGATTGTCAAGACTTCTATGTGTTTTTTCACAAATTGCTTAGTGCCACAGACATACTCACCGTTTATCTGAAGATAAAAAATCTGAAGTTAATCCTGATTTGACCATAGAAATTCATATTTTCAGTCAAAAAACACGCTAAAATTTAGGGCGTGTGACTATTTAAAATCAACAAGGGTTTCTATGAAAACGCTAAAACAAATAACAATCTCAAGTATGATTGGATTGGGCTTAATGGGGTTAAGCCAGATCAGTTTGGCTCAGCAAGATTACTATAAATGGATTGATGCTCACGGTTCGACTCATTACACCACCACACCACCGCCAAAAGCCAAAGGTGTAAAAACTCGCGGTAAAATTCAAACGCATGGTTGGGCAACTACCCCAACACCATCCACAACAAATACGAATAACGATAATACGGATGCGTCTCAGAAAAATACGTCACAACCTGTGATAAATCATGTGTCATCGACTCAAAATCAACCCGCAAATCAACAATCCCCTCTCAATAATCAAGAAAATTTACCCGTAAGCGCTCCTAAACATAGTAATTCATAAATTTGACTGCTATTTTCTCGTATTTATGGATAGACAGACAAGATTTTCTTGCGCAAAATTCACTTTTAGGTGCATTTTGCGCTATGCTTTGCGACAAACTATTTCCACATTGTTCTTATTACGTTTATGACTACACCTCATATTGACCCTGAATATCAAGCCAGTGCGATTGAACCTCAAGTCCAACAAGATTGGGAAAATCGTAAAGTCTTTAAAGTTGCTGACACAGTAGAAGGCAAGCATCGCTATATTCTGTCTATGTTCCCTTACCCAAGCGGTAAGCTACATATGGGTCATGTGCGTAACTATACAATTGGGGATGTGATTAGTCGTTTCCACCGCTTAAAAGGAGAACAAGTTCTACAACCTATGGGTTGGGATGCTTTTGGTCTACCTGCGGAAAATGCAGCAATTGCCCACAAAGTTGCCCCTGCGAAATGGACCTTTGAAAACATTGATTACATGCGTAATCAGCTAAAAAGCTTAGGGCTTGCGATTGACTGGGATCGTGAAATCGCGACCTGTACCCCTGAATACTATCGTTGGGAACAATGGTTATTTGTTCAGCTTTATAAGAAAGGTCTGATTTACCGTAAATCTTCAACTGTAAACTGGGATCCAGTCGATCAAACTGTACTTGCTAACGAACAAGTGGTTGATGGTCGCGGCTGGCGTTCGGGCGCATTGGTTGAAAAACGTGATATTCCAATGTATTACTTCCGCATTACTGACTATGCGCAAGAATTACTGGATGATTTAGAACAATTAAAAGCAGGTTGGCCTCAACAGGTTCTCACCATGCAGCGTAACTGGATTGGTCGCTCGGAAGGTATGGAAATCATCTTCCCTTCTGCCGATAAAAGCATTTATGCTGACAGCTTGATGGTGTATACCACTCGCCCAGATACCTTAATGGGTGTGACTTATGTTGCAGTTGCAGCAGACCATCCTTTAGCGAAAAAAGCGGCAGAACTTCACCCTGAACTGAACGAATTTATTGAAGAATGTCGTCATGGTTCAGTTGCTGAAGCAGATTTAGCAACTGCTGAGAAAAAAGGTCGTGCGACTGGCTTGTTTGTAAAGCATCCATTAACGGGTGAAAATGTTGAAGTCTGGATCGCTAACTATGTGTTAATGACCTATGGTTCTGGCGCAGTCATGGCTGTTCCTGCACATGATGAACGTGATTTTGAATTTGCCAATAAATTTAACTTGCCAATAAAACAAGTGATTGATGCTCAAGGCAAAGATGATGCCGAGTTCAATGCAACCCAATGGCAAGAATGGTACGGTTCTAAAGAAGGCAAGCTCGTTAATTCAGGTGAATTTGACGGTTTAAATTTCCAAGGTGCATTTGATGCTTTCCTTGCTAAGTTAGAACCACGAACATTGGCCAACAAAAAAGTTCAGTTCCGTTTGCGTGACTGGGGTGTTTCTCGTCAGCGTTACTGGGGTTGCCCAATCCCGATGATCAACTGTGACGACTGTGGTCAAGTTCCTGTTCCAGAAGAACAACTGCCAGTAATTTTGCCAACCGATGTCGTTCCTGATGGTTCGGGTAACCCATTGGCAAAAATGCCAGAGTTCTATGAAACCACTTGCCCATGTTGTGGCAAAGCGGCAAAACGTGAAACTGATACCCTAGATACCTTCGTTGAATCGTCTTGGTATTATGCACGTTATGCTTCTCCTGATTACACCGATGGCATGATCAAGCCTGAAGCAGCGCAAACCTGGTTGCCTGTAAACCAGTATATTGGTGGTGTAGAACATGCGATCTTGCACTTACTTTATGCACGTTTCTTCCACAAATTGATGCGTGATGAAGGTGTGGTACAAGGCAATGAACCATTTGCCAACTTGCTCACTCAAGGTATGGTATTGGCTGACACTTTCTACCGTGAAGATGCATCTGGCAAGAAAACATGGTTTAACCCTGCTGATGTTGAACTTGAGCGTGACGACAAAGGCCGTATCCTGTCTGCTACATACACAGCAGATGGTCAGCCTGTGATCATTGGCGGTCAGGAAAAAATGTCAAAGTCGAAAAATAACGGCGTTGACCCTCAAGCCATTATTGACCAATACGGTGCAGATACAGCACGTGTGTTTATGATGTTTGCTGCTCCACCAGATCAATCTCTTGAATGGTCAGATGCAGGTGTTGAAGGTGCAAACCGTTTCTTGAAACGTGTATGGCGTTTAAGCAGTAACTTCTTTGAACAAGGCTATGCAACTATTGAGCTAGATAAAGCCAATTTATCTAAAGAAGCACAAGACTTGCGTCGTAAAGTACATGAAACGATTGTCAAAGTGAGTGATGATATTGAACGTCGTTACGCATTTAATACGGCGATTGCAGCACAAATGGAATTGCTGAATGCGATTACCAAGTTTGAAGTAAAATCTGACAATGATGCGGCGGTTGCACGTGAAGTAGTGATTACTCTACTGACTTTACTTGCTCCATTTGCACCGCATTTAAGCCAAACCGTTTTGGCTCAGTTTGGCATCGACTTAACCACAACTGCGTTTCCAAGTGTAGATGAGTCAGCATTGACCCGTAATACACAAACGATTGTGGTACAAGTGAATGGTAAACTTCGTGGTAAATTAGAAGTGAGCGTCGATATTTCTAAAGAAGATTTATTGGCACAAGCCAAAGCTTTACCTGAAGTACAGCAATTCTTGACAGGTGAGACCAAAAAAGAAATTGTTGTGCCAAACAAATTGGTGAACTTAGTCGTTTAATTATTTGAGGAATACGCATGCACTTAGTCCCACGTTTAGCATCTGTCGTTTTAACTCTTGGCCTAAGTGCAAGCTTAGTCGGCTGTGGCTTTCATTTAAGAGGCCTCAGCCCGACCTCAATTCCTGTCGATTACACACACATGAAGCTGAACTTGCCAAGTGAAGCCATGCATGTAACCGACAGCAATAACAATATAATTCCTCAAAAGAACACATTAGAAATCAAGCTTAAAAGCTATTTATCAGGATATGGCATTCAATTTGATGATGCCAAAGAAGCTTATACACTACACGTTTTGGATTATCATTATCGCCGTCAAAAACTCAGCGGTCGTGTAGCTGAGGTTATTTTATATTTAAATGTAACCTTCCAGATTGAAGATGCGCAAGGTCGCCCTGTTACAACACCACGAAGCATTAATGGTGTAAAAAGCTATCAATACAATGTTGCCAGTGTAAACGTGGATGATAATGAACAAGATGCCGTGATTAGCCTCTTGATTGATGATGTTGCTCAGCAAATGGCTCGTCAGATTGCAACCAATCGCATTCCACACCTTCAACCTGCACCTGCTTCTACGCCCACTGTAACACCTTAATTCAGTGTTGTTATGAAACTCGATTATCTCCAAGCCCTCAAACGCGTGACTGAAGCACAAGGGGCTTGGGTCATGCATGGTCAAGAACCTCTGCTTGAACAAAACTTGCTAGATGCGCTGCGCCGCCATTGGCAAAGTCAGGAAATTGAACGACAACGCTATGAAATTCAAAGTGTTCAGGACTGGAAAAATGTCTTTAATGCCTTAAATAGCCTGTCACTCTTTTCTCAACAACTGGCGATTGAAGCACATGGCAATATTAAACCTGATGCAGCGAGCTTAAAGTTACTCAAAGAGTATTTGCAATATAATGAGCAAAACCTGCTTGTCGTGGTCATGCCCAAGCAAGATACCCTAAGTTTAAAATCTAGCTTCTTTCAAACCATCGAAGCCAATGGTGTACTGGTTTCCTTACAGGCTAACTATCCACAAGACCGTCAACGGATTTTAACGACTGAAGCCGAAAAACTGGGAATCACCCTGACTCAAGATGCTTGGCAATGGTTGCTTGAGCATCATGAACATAACCTGCTTGCTGCCAAAAACAGTTTGATTCGAGTCAATGATACCTTCCCTGACTTGCAACATATTGGTATTGATCAGCTCTATGCCTGTTTACAAGATCAATCACGTTATAGCACGTATGATCTCAATGACAGTATGCTACAAGGTGATTTGGCCCAATCTGTAAAAATTTATCAGTATTTACTGGCAACGGGCGAAGCCATGAGTCTGATTTTATGGTCAATCAGTAAAGAAATGCGTTTACTCATGCAACTGTACGAGCAGCCACAAAATGCCCTGCAACTCGGTATTTGGAAAACGCGCGTATCTTACTATCAGCAGGCTTTACGGCGTTTATCTCCCCAGCGTTTTTTAGGCTGGTCAGACTTACTGTTACGAATTGATGCGGCAATTAAAGGTATCTCTGAAGAAAATGCTGAGCATTTATGCTTGCAAGCGGTTGCTGAACTGTGCGGCAAGCAACTGTTTGACGGTTAACAAAATCACTGTAATAAAGCGCTAAAAACCGCATTTTTTTATCCCATTCACTCTTATACTAAAAATATTTTTTAATTTTTTTCAAACGTCCATGCAAATAAAAAAATCTGTCAAAGTGACGACCTTGGCAATCCTCTTGATTGCATGTGCCACAGCCAGTTGGTGGTATTTCAAACCCAAACAGACTCAGCCACAGTATATTACTGCAACAGCAACCCATACCGATCTTGAAGATGCGGTACTGGCAACCGGCACACTCGAAGCCAAGCAAATGGTCAGTGTGGGCGCGCAGGCCTCCGGACAGGTCAAAAAAATGTATGTTCAGCTAGGTGACCATGTCAAACAGGGACAATTGATTGCCCAAATTGACTCGATTCGGCAACAAAACGACTTAAAAACAGCCGAAGCCAATATCAAAAACCTGCAGGCACAACTTGCTATCAAGGAAGCCAATCTGGCCAAGGTGGATGCCGAATATCAGCGCCAGCAGGCCATGTATGCTCAGGATGCCAGTTCCAAGGCAGACTTGGAAACAGCTTTAGCCAATTACCGTACCGCCAAGGCCGACATTGCTGCCACTCAAGCACAAATCGAACAATCCAGACTCAGTCTGGCCACTGCCCGTGAGAACCTGAATTACACTCGGATTGTCGCACCCTTAGATGGCACGGTAGTTGCCATCGTGGCGGATGAAGGTCAAACCGTCAATGCCAATCAAAGCACACCAACCATTGTTAAACTAGCACAACTGGACATCATGACCGTGCGCGCACAGGTTTCTGAAGCCGATGTCATGAAAGTTAAGGAAGGTCAGACCGTCTACTTCACCACTTTAGGCAATAGCGAGCAGAAACATTACGCCAAATTACGCCAGATTGAACCTGCGCCTGATTCCATCAACACCGAAGACAACTCGAAATCAACCACCACAACCAGCAGCAGCGCAATCTACTACAATGCCCTGTTTGATGTGCCTAATCCGGACAACAAGTTACGTATCGATATGACAGCCCAAGTGTCTATCGTACTTGCCAATGCTAAAAATGTTCTGACCATTCCTGCTGCTGCATTACAAAGCAAAAATCGTCCACAAACGCAGAAAAATAGCCAGACTAGTAATGCAAAAACATCAGCTACATCACTACAGTTAACGACGGCAGAAAAACAGCTGCTACAGAGCGGTCAAGCCAGTCTGGCAACGGTTCGAGTCGTTCAAACTGATGGCTCGATCCGCACTCAGCTAGTCCTTGTCGGGTTGAACAATCGGGTCAATGCTCAGGTTTTACGTGGTCTCAAGGAAGGTGATCAGGTGGTACTGGGAGATACTTCGGACACCTCCAACAATGCTGCTAAAAGCAGTACCCGCACAGTTGCGAGACTCATGTAATGCAAGCCATTCAGCCAGAACCATTACTTGAAGTCCAAAATCTGACCCGTGAATTTCCTGCTGGGGAAGGCACGGTGCAGATTCTCAAAGGTATTGATTTAAAAATATATCCAGGTGAACTGGTGGCCATTGTCGGGCAATCCGGTTCGGGTAAATCCACCTTAATGAATATTTTGGGCTGTCTCGACAAACCTTCATCGGGGAGCTACAAGGTTCAAGGTCGTGAAACCAATACGCTCACGCCCGATGAACTCGCTGCACTGCGGCGTGAATATTTTGGTTTTATTTTTCAGCGTTATCATTTACTCGGAGATTTATCCGCAGCGGGAAATGTCGAAGTTCCTGCCATTTACGCCGGTGTAGATGCTGCTGAACGACGTAGACGCTCCAGCAAGTTACTGACTAATTTAGGTTTAGGTGAACGGTTACATCACCATCCGAGCCAGCTCTCAGGCGGTCAGCAACAACGGGTTTCCATTGCCCGGGCATTAATGAACGGTGGCGATGTCATTCTGGCAGATGAACCAACTGGTGCACTCGATAAAAACAGCGGCATTGAAGTAATGCGGATTTTACGCGAACTAAATGCTCAAGGTCACACCATGATTCTGGTCACCCACGACCATACCGTAGCTCAAAATGCCACACGGATTATTGAAATCAGTGACGGGAAAATCATTTCAGACCAGCCCAATATTCCCGAAAGTGAGCCAGAACAAATCCAGACGTTAAATCGTAACAAACAAAAGAAAATTTCTGCATGGCGCTCTGTACTTGACCGTTTAAATGAAGCCTTCCGTATGGCTGTCTTTGCCATGAGTGCCCACCGGACACGAACTTTTCTGACGATGCTGGGCATTATTATCGGGATTGCCTCAGTCGTTTCGGTTGTTGCCTTGGGCAATGGTTCACAGAAAAAGATTCTGGACAACATTAGCAGTCTGGGCACGAACACCATTACGGTGTTTCAGGGTCGTGGCTTTGGTGACAATTCTAAAACCGCACAGAATAAAACGCTCGTTCCTGCCGATGCTGATGCGCTGGCAGACCAGCCTTATGTGCAGGCTGTCAGCCCCAGCGTCTCGACCAATATGACCATTCGTTATAAAGAAATGGATGCTTCAGCAACCATTAATGGTGTCAGCGAGCAGTTTTTTAATGTCAGAGGTCTGACCTTTGAATCTGGACAGCCTTTTGACAAGCAAGGCATCACAGAACGGACTCAGGATGTAGTCATTGACACCAATACTCGCGATACTTTTTTCAGTGACGGTCAAAACCCTTTGGGTCAGGTGATTCTGCTCGGCAATGTCCCGAGTCGGATTATTGGTGTGGTTTCGACACAGAAAACCGTGATGGGAAATTCCGACAGTCTGAATGTGTATCTGCCTTATTCGACAGTTCTTAGCCGAATGATGGGACAGGCCAATGTGCGTAGCATTATTGTCCGCATTAAAGATGAATACCCGAGTGCCGCAGCAGAAAATGCCATTTTAAGTTTACTGATACAACGCCATGGTGCACAGGATATTTTCACCCAGAATGTTGACAGTATTCGTGAAACGATTGAAAGTACTACTCAGACCATGACCCTGCTGGTGTCTACCATTGCCGTGATTTCACTGGTCGTTGGCGGTATTGGTGTAATGAACATCATGCTGGTTTCCGTCAGCGAACGGACACAGGAAATTGGGGTGCGCATGGCGGTTGGCGCACGCCAAAGCGACATTTTGCAACAGTTCCTGATTGAAGCTATTTTGGTTTGTATCCTCGGTGGGGTTTTGGGAGTCTTGCTATCCCTTGCCATTGGGCAAATTTTTGGTCATTTTTCTGGCAACACCTTCCAAATGTCGTACTCCCTCACTTCGATTATTGCAGCTTTTGTCTGCTCCACACTGATTGGCGTGTTATTCGGTTTCTTGCCTGCGCGGAATGCTGCGCAACTTGATCCGGTGACAGCACTGTCACGAGAATAGGGCTTATTTATGCATCAAAATATGATTCGAATGACTGCACTACTTCTGATGACGGGGACATTTTCCGGCTGTGCAGCTGTGATTCAAACACCCTATCAGCAACCTAAAGTGCAGATTCCGAAAAAGTTTCAATATGAAAAAAGCCAAAATCAGCAGCTCAATGCAAACCAGTATGCTGATCAATGGTGGACGTTATTTGCTGATGCGCAACTCAACCGACTGGTTGAACAGGTCATTCAGCGCAATAGCAATCTGGCTGTTGCTGGCATAACACTGCAACAAGCACGTTTACAGGCGGGCTTGGCTCGCAATCAGGAATTGCCTCGGGTTAATGCGAATATTGCCGCCGGACATAATATTGACCTGAATTCTGGTCAGCAGAACTCGCAAGGAATCACATTAACAACTGGGGTCAGCTATGAGCTGGATTTATTCGGCAAACTTGCCCGCCAGACGGAAGCTGCGCGATGGGAAGCTGCTGCAACAATTGAGGATCTTCAAGCAACAGCACAAACTTTAATTGCGACCACTGCAACCTTATACTGGCAATTAGGTTATTTAAATGAGCTTTATAGCAGCGCACAGCAAAGTTTAAACAGTACACAAAAATTGTTTGCACTGGTTCAAGTACAGTACCGTGCAGGTGCGGTATCTGGCTTGGAACTCACACAGGCAGAACAATCGGTACAAAGTCAAAAAGCCAATTTAAGCCAGATTCAACAGCAGCGTGTTGAAACCCGGACTGCATTGGCCGTGTTGCTGCATCAGCCCGTGCAGCAGTTGAGCCTTGTTGAACCACAACATTTACCCATTGCGAGCTTACCGCCTATTTCTGTAGGCTTACCTGCTGAACTGCTGTCACGCCGCCCAGACTTACGTGCTGCAGAACTACGATTACGCAAGGTTTTGGCCAACAAAGATGCAATGAAAGCTAGCTATTACCCTTCCATCAGCTTAACGGGGTCACTGGGATCAAGCAGTACGTCTTTAACCGAATTACTGAAAAATCCTGTACTGACCTTGGGTTCAAATCTCAGTTTGCCTTTCCTGCAATTCAACGACATGAAACGAAATATTAAAATCAGTGATTTGGATTATGAAAAAAGTATTTTGAATTATCGTCAGACCTTATATAAAGCATTTGGCGACGTTGAAAATGCGCTGTCTGCACGAACCGAACTCGACCAACAAATCCGCTTTCAGGAAAAATCGCTCGGTTTGGCTGAAAAAAGTGAATACCTCAATGAAGTGCGTTATCGTCATGGCGCCATTGCACTGAAAAATGTGCTCGATGCGCAAGAAATTACCCGGAATGCACGCATTGCCTTGTTACAAACCCGAAAAAATCAATACAATGCCTATGTCACACTGATGCAGGCTCTCGGTGGCTCGCCTCTGCAAAATATCGCTGCAACAGAGATTAAAAAAGCACCCTAAGGTGCTTTTTTCAGGACAAGAGGCTTAGTCGTTACCCATCATCTCAGGGCTCATACCTACGGTATTGAAACCTGCATCCACATACATGATTTCGCCAGTGATACCTGAAGCCCAAGGTGAGCATAGGAACAATGCTGCATTACCGACTTCATCAATGGTTACATTACGTTTAAGCGGAGAAATTTTTTCGTTCGCATCTAACATTTTACGGAAAGATTTGATCCCAGAAGCCGCCAAAGTACGGATTGGACCTGCTGAAATTGCGTTTACACGAATGCCATCTGGACCAAGGCTTGATGCCAAATAACGTACGCCCGCTTCCAAAGATGCTTTTGCCATGCCCATAACGTTGTAGTTTGGCATTACGCGTTCAGAACCTTGATAAGTCAATGTCAACAAACAGCCTTGACGTGCTTGTAACAGTGGCTTAGCTGCACGTGCCATCGCAATAAAGCTATATGCACTAATGTCATGCGCAACACGGAAACCTTCACGGTCAGTGACGTCAGTAAAGTCACCATCTAAAGTATGCGCTGGCGCAAAACCAATTGAGTGAACCACACCGTCTAAACCATCCCAGTGCTTTGCAAGATCAGCAAATGCTTGATCAATCTCTGCATCTACAGCAACGTCACAAGGAAACACCAATTTTGAATCAAATTGCTCAGCAAATTCATCCACACGTTTTTTTAGTTTTTCATTTGGGTAGGTAAATGCCAATTCAGCACCTTCACGGTGCAAGGCTTGAGCAATACCAAATGCGATGGATAGTTTGCTTGCAACACCAGCAATTAAAAAGCGTTTTCCTGCTAATAGTCCTGCCATGAATTTTCTCTCATCAAGATGATTTATACATGCATAATGCCAATTCTTCAGACTTTTAGAAATTGCATAATGCGCCTATTTTTACGATTCCCCATAAAAAACGCACCTGATTTTAAGTGCGTTTTTACTTAAAAATACACAGGATTAATTACGTGACAAACCAATCAGACGTAAAAATGAAATATACATCCAGACCAAAGTTGCCAATAACGCAATTGCACAGGTCCATTCAAATGCTTGTGGTGCACGCTGAGCTGCGGCGTTCTCAATCAAATCGAAGTCTAAAATCAGATTTAAAGATGCAATAATCGCAACAAATGCAGCAAAACCAAGACCTAATGCATTACTTTCAAATACATAAGGAATACTTGAGCTAAAAATCATGCTCATCATCATTTGCACAACGAACACAATACAGATTGCCAAAGTTGCTGAAAGCACAATCGCCTTAAATTTTTCAGTCGCGCGAATGATCCGCATTTTATACAGACCAAACAACACGAATGTGGTGACGAAAGTTGCCAATAATGCCTGTAATGGTGCGCCTGGATATTTGGCTTGGAACACAAAGGAGATGCCTCCTAGAAATGCACCTTCAAACAAAGCATAAGGAATTGCGAGTGTACGGGCTGTTTCTGGTTTAAAAGTGGTAATCAGTGCCAAAATGAAACCACCAATTGCGCCAACCATTGCACCCACACTGGCTAAACCAAAATTCATGCTCATCGCGCAGTAGAAAAAGAACACGAGGCCTAAACCTGCGGCAATACTGGTAAGCATGACTGACTTGTTAACAGCACCCTGAATGGTCATCGGGTTCCGATAATCGCTGTAGGTTTCTACGTGCGTTAAAATAGGATTATTACTTTGCATCATTGAACTCATTGTTATATTTAAATGGATACACTTCAATTTTAATCGTTAACACTAATTGAATATAGATTTTACGATGTATTTTTGTAACGATACTTGTATATTTTATTTTTTAAAATCAATGAATAACCATAAATCAAACATCTCTTTCATGCTTATTTAAAACAAAATTCTGCATCTGCATATAACGCAAAAAACCGCCCATTGCGGCGGCTTCGCTTCATTTATTCAGATGCATTCACAGTGACATAAGCAGCAGGCTGCTTTAAAGCAAGCTTTAAAATTGAAATACATCCGCAGGTTTTTATGCTCCGATTAGAAGGAAATCAGTTTCGCCGGGTTAAAAAAGGCATTAATTTCATAAGCACCTTTTGCCAGAGGAATGGCTAAAGGCGCCAGTTCGCGACCAAACAACATGTCTTTATGTGGAATTTTGGTCAGCATTTCATAATCGTGCGATATACCAATAAAATCATCTGCGATGGCTTTTCCAATCCGTACAGTTTGCGCAACACCATGCCCGCTCCAGCCATGTACAGCATAAATCGGGTAAGTTTCACCAAACTTGCGGCAATCTGTTGCACCATTGTAGGTTAAATCAGTTTCACCACTCCAGACAAAATCCAGCTCAACAGATTTAAGTTGTGGAAAAACGTGCTGAATCCGTCTTTTCAAATATTGATAAGCACGATGCGGATTCCAACATCTTCCTGTGCCCTCTCCACCAAACAACAGGCGGTTTTTAGACACTCCACGGTAAAAATCGAGTGCAAATTGCGTATCATAAACGGCATAGCCCGATGGGATAATTTCTTTTAAATCAATTTCCAAAGGTGCTGTGGTACAGACATAAGTAAACAATGGAATGGTGGTATGATTATGCGACTCAAGTAATTTAAACGAGGCATGATGTACAGCTAAAACCACACTTTTACGCGCCTTAATCACGCCATGCGTTGTATGCACATAAACACCATCAGCCTGCGTTTTTAATTCTATAACTTCTGTCTGCTCAAAAACCTGACCACCATTTTTAGAGAAGCCATAAATTAAACCACGAGTCAGTGCCAACGGGTGAATTTGTCCACCTAGGCTATCAATTAGCCCACCATAGTATGCTTCACTGTTCACATAGTTATGTACTTCATGTTTCCCTATAATTTTTGTGTGATCTTCACCAAGAAACTTACGTGCATCTGCACCTTGCGTCAGCGCAATTAAGTGCCCTTCATGTACTGCAGTTGTGATATGCCCCTGCTTGCGGTCAAGTGCTAAATCATATTTATCAGCAATCTCATCAATCAGCTGCATGGCTTCATCTGCGGTAAAACGCCAGAGTTTTTTGGCATCTTCCACGCTCATGTGCTCCAGCATTTCGGAAGCTTCCCAGCGCGCCAAACCAGGTGTCAGTTGCCCGCCATTTCGCCCTGAAGCTGCACTGCCAATACGGTTTTTTTCCACCAAGATGGTATCGATACCGAGTTCAGACAAATGCAATGCTGTAGATGAGCCAAGTAGGCCTCCACCAATCACGACAACATCACATTCCTGATCCGACGTTAAGGTATCAAATGAATGCCATTCTGCCAGTGAACTTTCATAATAATTGGCAGGTTGATCAATATCAGCACACTCAGGATTTAACCAACTCCATTCCTTATCGAGTTGGTGGTGAATACTTCGCTTATATTCAACATCCTCTAAAATGAGAGGTTTATCTATCTTTTGCATGTCGGACTCCAAATCTAGAATTTGCTTTTTGATTGAGAGTTTTCTTCAAGAGGGTTCAATAGTTAGAAAACCAAAGAAACTATAAAGTGAACAGCCTTTTTATAAAGTTCAGAAATAAAAAATGAGTGTACTGAACCAATAAATCGCTAATTGTTGACTAGGACTTAAACTTGCCTGACTGTCTCCATACATCTCAATGAAATAGCATTGAATGCTATTTATTGCGGGCTTAAGTATCCTTTAAATTTGAGTGTTTATTGCAAATGGAGCAATTTATATGCCAGTACAGTCATCCATTAACATTTGCTGTGATTTCATTTCGCTTGACTGACACTCAAAAATCATCCGATAACTTTATATTGGCGTATTTACATAGAATTTTCCATATATGACAATATTTTTATAAATACAGACAACTGCTCAGCCGACTCAATCTCCACAAAAAAGCCTGTCATCGAAAAGACAGGCCTAGGCAAACGTCAGTCAATTATCTAAATTACTTGTTCATAATAAAGAAATATTCACGATAATATTTCAATTCACGAATTGAATCGCGAATATCATCTAAAGCCAGATGTGACGCTTCTTTTTTCAGGCCAGACATAATTTCAGGGCGCCAGCGTTTCGCCAACTCTTTAACAGAAGAAACATCCAGATTACGATAATGGAAAAATTGCTCCAGTTCAGGCATTAAACGGTGTAAGAAACGGCGGTCTTGGCAAATCGAGTTACCACACATTGGCGATGATTTGGCATTGACCCATTTTTTCAAAAATTCGAGGGTTTGTACTTCAGCATCACGCGCCGTGAGCTGACTACGACGTACACGGTTAATAAGACCCGACTGCCCATGCTGACGAGTATTCCATTCATCCATTGCATTAATGACTGGATCAGATTGATGTACCGCGAGCACAGGTCCTTCCGCCAGCACGTTTAAATGATCATCTGTAATAATTGTTGCAATTTCAATGATTTGATCATTATCTGTATCGAGACCTGTCATTTCAAGGTCAATCCAAATTAAACGTGTATCAGGGGTGCTGCTCATCGAGTCAATTCTTATCTGTTTAAAAATTCTCATCTTAGCAAATTTCTTGCAACTTCGCTGTAATTCATCAGGGCTTCATGCTATTTTTGCCATTCTCTTGTGTTGGTCTTTAGGATATGCATGGCTCTCATCCGTAAACGTCGCTTAACTGAGCAACAACAGCGACGGATTCAAAAACAGCATCAATCACGCCAAGAAGATATTGATACATCAAATGATCTCGAAGGCCTAGTGGTGCAACATTATGGACGTCAGTTAGAAGTCAAAGCATTATCAATTCCTGAACCACACCCTGAAAAACCGCCTGTTGCTGAAGGTGAACCTGAACCTTTCTGGAAACCCATTGAACTGGGTAGTGTCTGGCGTTGTCATACACGTACCAACCTCGAATTGCTGGTTACAGGCGATCGGGTCAAATGGCAGGCCGACCCCAATACGGGCTTAGGCATTATTACCGCAATTCACCCACGTCAGTCTTTACTGACCCGCCCTGACCGTTATCATAAAGTTAAACCGGTTGCTGCCAATGTCAGTTTGATTGTGGTTGTATTTGCTGCCTTGCCTGATCCTGCGCCAATGCTCATAGACCGTTATCTGGTGGCCTGTAAAAATGCAGAAATTCCAGCATTACTGGTCCTCAACAAAACCGACTTATTAAAAGAAAATGACCCGATTTTAACACTGGTCGCAGAGTATGAAGCGTTAGGCTATGAAGTCATGCAAACTTGCCTAACAGGTGATATTTCAGTGCTCGCACAGCGTTTAGACAATGAAACCGTTGCATTTGTTGGGCAATCTGGGGTTGGAAAAAGCTCCCTGATTAACATCATTGCGCCTGAAGCGGCACAAAAAACCAATATCATTTCGGAAAATTCAGCGCTCGGTCAACACACGACAACATCAACCCGTCTGATCAGTTTTGGTGAAACAGGTGCATTGATTGACTCTCCTGGAATTCGTGAATTTGGCTTATGGCATTTAACTTTAGATGCGGTTGAGCAGGGTTTTCCTGAAATTGCCAATCTGCTCGGATCTTGTCAGTTCCGTAACTGTACGCATAAGCATGAGAAAAACTGTGCACTGCGACAGGCAGCCAATGCAGGTGAAATTTTGCCGCGACGTCTGGAAAGTTTTTTACGTTTATGTGACGAGATTCAAGAAGCGCAACAAAAAAATTAAGTTTGTTGAGATTTACCCTTGAAGCGAGGTTTTTGATCACTATTAATATAAGCTATACTCTAGCTCAATTTCTGATGGTTATAAGGTGAATTGTGGAACGTTGGTTTGAATTCATGGGGAATCACCCCTTTCTATTTGGTATTCTTGCCGTTCTTATCGTATTGTTTTTCGTATTTGAAGGACGACGCAGCGGTCGAAAAATCTCACCACAATCCCTTGGTATTTTAGTCAAAGTTAAAAATGCCATTCTCATTGATTTACGTGATGCTAAAGATTTCCGTGAGGGGCATATCAGCGGTAGCCGTAACATTCCGTACAGCCAATTGTCTAGCCATATTGAAGAATTGAAAGGCTCAGATCGTCCATTGGTCTTTATTTGCAATTTAGGTCAGGTTGCGGGAAGTGCGTTACAACAAGTTGGGCACGCTGACAGCTATCGTTTAGATGGCGGTGTTTCCAACTGGAAAGCACAAGGTTTACCACTTGTAAAAGCAAAAAAATAATTTGAGGAGAATATGATGCCTGAAGTAGTAATCTATTCAACAACCGTTTGCCCATACTGTATTCGTGCAAAACAGTTACTCGAACGCAAAGGCGTGGCATATAAAGAAATCAATCTTTCCAACGAAGCACCTGAAGTACGTGTGGAATTGATGCAGCGTACCAACCACCGCACTGTGCCACAAATTTTTATTAATGATCAATTTATTGGTGGGTTTGACCAACTTTACGCTTTAGAGCGTGAAGGTAAACTTGACCAGTTACTGGCATAATTTCTATCACACGAAGGATTTAACTTAAAATGAGTGAAGAACAACAAGCTCAATTGGCTTTAGAGCGTATTTATACTAAAGATGTTTCTTTTGAAGTTCCTGGCGCACAAGTTTTTACCCAAGAATGGCAGCCAGAATTAAATATCAATCTTTCATCTGCTGCAGAAAAAATTGACCCAACTCACTATGAAGTTTCATTAAAAGTGGTTGTAGAAGCGCAGAATGCAGGTGAAACCGCATTTTTAGTGGATGTGACTCAATCAGGCATTTTCCTGATTAGCGATATTGAAGATGAACGTCTTCCTTACATTTTAGGTGCATACTGCCCAAATATTTTGTTCCCGTTCTTGCGCGAAGCAGTGAATGACCTTGTGACTAAAGGTAGCTTCCCTCAATTGTTGTTGACCCCTATCAACTTCGATGCTGAGTTTGAAGCGAACATGCAGCGTGCGCAACTGGCTGCTGCTGAAGGTCAAGCATAAGTTTTGCTGTAAAATATAAATAAAAGCCACACTCTGTGTGCTTTTATTTATATACAAGTTAGCTATATAATTATTACGATTGTGACTATAGTCACACTCTATTGCTTTTATACGAACAAATATTATTCATTATTACAAATATATCCATTACAATCACTGTATAGAAATAGATCCATGGATGCGTGGCTATAAATACATTTTTCGTCTAGGTCAAAATAAATTAGAATGTCTCGTACCTCCATACGTACTCTTGATTCAACAGCGCTTTTATCCTTAGTAAGCCAACTGACCGATGCGATTCAGCAAAGTATTACGCCCAGTGTGCTCTTAGAATATTGCTGTGCACAACTACAGACCAGTGAGGCATGGCTATTTGAACAATATCACCTTTGGGATGAATGCCATTTTTTTAACACGCCTGACAGCTCATTTTCAGAAACTCAGAGTCAGCAGCACATTTCCCAACACGAGTTTAAGCCATGCCATCCTCATATTGCGATGGCACCAACAAGTAACTCTGCATCAAATTACTGTTCAAAGCTAACCTTTAAACTCGCCACGCGTGAAAATCTGGCCAGTATTTATTTATATTTACAATTTACAATACCGCAACCGCAGACGCTGTTCACCAGTATGGAGTTTATGCTGTTTCTCAACATTGTCCGTATGTACTTTTCAGAACGAGCAAGTTTTAAAAATAATTTTTTTCATTCTTTAAATATTAGCGAGTTTTATCAAGATATTGTTGATAATGCGCCTGTCATGATTTATGCGCTTGATGAACAGCAGCGGATTGTGATGTGGAATAAACAATGTGAACAGGTCTTCGGCTGGTCAAAACAAGAATTACAACAATTTGAGCAACCACTGAAACTGTTCTATCCAGATAAAAAATACCGAGATCGGATCTTAAAACAAACCGCACAAAATACAGGCTCAAAAAAACTCAAAGAATGGAACCCTCTACACCGTGATGGCAATATGCTTACTACGCTTTGGGCGCAGTTATTGCTGCCTGACCAGACTACTTTAAATTTCGGCATTGATATTACTGAGCAGCGTAAAACTGAAAAAATCCTAAAAACCCGTGCCAGTACAGACGGATTGACCCAGTGCTTTAACCGTGATGAAATTTTGCATCAGCTTGAACAACTGCTCGAAGAGAGTCAAAATCAGCAGCAGCTTTTGCCTTTTTGTGTATTTATGCTGGATCTCGATCATTTCAAAAGTATTAATGATACTTGGGGGCATTTGGCAGGCGATGAATCCCTGATTCACTTTAGTCAACTCCTGCGCTCTTCTCGCAAACAAAATATGACTGTTGGGCGTTTTGGTGGCGAAGAGTTTTTACTGATCATGAAAGTTTCGTCATTGGATGAAGCTATGGAATTTGACTGCACACTAAGAACAACCCTGCAAAACCATCCATTGATGTATCATGACCAAACCATCAAACTCAATTACAGTGCAGGTGTAGTACTGATTGAGCAAGGATGCTGTAATTTAACCAATCTACTGACCAGTGTTGATCAAGCTTTATACCATGCCAAAAAAACAGGTCGTGGACGTACCATTCAAGCTGAACAACATTTTTAAGTTAACAATTTTCTATCACACTGGGCAGAAAAGCGCTCTATGATCTAATTTTGTACAACAATAAGGTTTTTTTAAATATGGCAAATTCAGCAAACTCCCCGACTCGGCGTTTTTTAAAACTTGCAGGGATGACAGCGAGCATTGCCACCAAAACAGTTTCAAATAGCCTGCGCAGCCTAAACGCAGATGAAAACCAAAAAAATGCGGCCAAGTCTAAACTTTTTCAGGAAATTGGAATCCAAATTGCCGATACTCTGGGGCAAATGAAAGGCGCGGTCATGAAAGTGGGGCAAATTGCCTCGCAATACAAAGATATTTTCCCACCTGAAGTTGCCCAAGCCATTAGTAAATTGCAACGCCAAGCCCCTGCCATGCCTTTTGCTGAAATTCGGGCGCAGGTCGAGTCTGAGCTAGGACAACCACTTGAAAAGCTATTTACTCACTTCAATGAAACACCTTTTGCCGCAGCATCAATTGGACAAGTGCATCGAGCAACCCTAAACAACGGGCAAGATGTGGTGGTCAAAGTCCAATATCCTGGCGTTGATCATGCCTGCGAGAGTGATCTGAAACAGATTCGGCTGGCGCTACGCATGATGGGAATGCTAAAAATTGATAAAGATTTGCAAGATCAGTTATTTACTGAAATTCAAGAAAGCCTTACCAATGAACTCAACTATGAACTTGAAGCACAAAACCTTGAGATTGCACGAGCATTCCATCAAAAATTAGACTCAAAAGTGATTATTCCACAAGTATTTAAGGAATACTCGACTCGGCATATTTTAACCCTCAGCTTTGAAGCGGGTGACAGTATTGAGCATGCCAGTACATGGTCACAAGAGTTGCGCAATGAGTTAGGCAAACGCCTGTTTACTGCGATGGGACAGGAAATTTTTTATTTAAAACGTTTTCACTGCGACCCACACCCCGGTAATCTGGCATTTCGTCCCGATGGCAGTGTGGTGGTTTATGACTATGGTGGTGTCAAACAGCTCAGCACTGAGCAGGTCCAGTATTTTAAAAAACTGATCTATGCTGCCAGACAGAGCAATATTCTAGAACTGGAAAATGCACTCACCGAATTACAAGTCCTGACCGAAAAGCAGCGCTTTCCAAACGAATTGTATCATGATTGGTTAGAAATTCTATTACGCCCGTTAATCCAGCATTATGACTTTGCAGAAAACAGCGCACATCATGATGGGATGTTACTCATGAAGGCTTCTTTAAAATATTGGGATATTTTTAAGCCTTCGCCAAACACCTTAATGTTAAACCGAACCTTTACAGGGCATTACTGGAATCTGGTGCATTTAAAGGTAAAAGACGATCTCAATAGCCTGTTTAATGAGCTAATTCCTGACAACATGTCATAAATCTCTTCTACAATAAATCCATCGATTTAAAATTGATTCATCGGATTTTAAACGAGTCGATTGAAATTCAATTTATTGCGAAGCCTAAAATCCATCCTCCTTTTAGGCTTCTTTTTTTATGTGCCAGAACAATGCTATGCTTCGCTGTATTTTGAAAAATCATCGAGGTTACTATGGCTCAAGCCCTATTAGAGCAATTAAAAAACGGTCAAGCTAAATTTGCAGATGTAATTAGCTACATCGAACAGCATTACACCCATACCCCAACTGCTTTTCAAAATGGCGCTCAGCATAATGCCAGCACTGAAAATCAAGGCAGTGCCAAAGTCTTTTCGTTTGCACAGTTAAATGGCTTAAACCCAGCAGATACGCTTGCATTGTTTGCGGAACATTATGCTGCTGTGTTAGCAACGCCTGAAAGCACTGACCATCAAAACATCCGTCAGTTTATGCAGCATGGCTGGCAAGGGATTAAATTTGAAGGTCAAGCTTTAGCAGCAAAATAATTCTGTATTGCTTTTCATCAAAAGATGGCGCTCAGCTGACTGCTGATCAGTTAAGGAGATGATCAATAATCTCCTTAATTTTCTTTGAATAACTATAAAAAATAAATACTTAGATATATGTTGTTTTCTAATGTCTACGAATAAGAAACGAAGCCTCGCAAGGAAAGCTGATCGAGGCGTAGTACGCCTTCCCCCAAAAACAGTTTTTTTCTAAAGTATTGTCATTTCAAACTGTTGTGAAAATATCGCCACAAAACATATCATCACATTAATTTAAAAATAAAATGCCAGTCAATTTCTTGACTGACCAGCATTCAACTTTTAAGCGAGTCTTTTATGTTAATTGTCCAAGCGAACCAAATTCGACAGGAATTTTGACATAAAACAAGGACAGCTCTTGTTGCTGCAAATAATCAAGTAACTCATCTGCCTGTTGAGCGGTCACAATCAATTCCACTTGAATGGGTTGATCTGCCAGCTCAAAAAAACGACTTGAATGGCTTGCACCTTGTCGCCCAACGCTTTCGAGTGCAGTCAAAACTGTTGCACCCTGAATTTTAAATTGCTGTGCAACAGTCAGTAACCATTTATACATGGCTTTGCCACGATATTGCACTTGCTGTTCGGTATAAAAACGCAATAAATAGCCTTGCATATCTGCCTCCAATTCAAGCCTGTGCGGTCAAATAATGATGTGCTGCCATTCCCAGAAAAGTACACAGTAATGAACCGATCAAATGCACCGAGATTGCCAGACATGCCAGACTGAGTTTGCCATTTTGTAACAAATTCATAATTTCAGCAGAAAATGTTGAAAATGTCGTCAGTGCACCGCAGAACCCTGTAATGACAAATAATTTATAGTTTGGACTCAGACTACTTTGTGCAAAAAAGGCAATCGAAAAGCCAATAATAAAACCGCCAATCAGATTGACTGCTACTGTTCCAAGTGGAATTTCTGGGTAGATTGCATTGAGTTTTAAGCCTAAAAACCAGCGTGTCCACGCACCGAGGACAGAACCTAAGGCAATTGAAATAAGTGAATAATACATAATGATCTGTCTCCTTTAGCACAGATCTAAAAGAGCATAAGCAAAGAATGGGTAACGCATAGAAGTACTCCTGACAGAGTACGTATACAAACCTACGTACCCTGTCTAGATGAAGGATGACGTAGGCATCATTAGCCGATATGGCGGTTTGTTACGGGAGGAATGCCATCTCCAGATGAACTTATCTTAGACGATTTTTCATCGGCATGAAAAATCGTTTTTCCCGATCTTTTTATGGGCGTTCTGCATACTGTGGCAATACATCACAAATCTCATCCCACTCCGCTTTTGATGCTGCAAAAATATGCATGGTTGGTTTTTGTTGTAAAGGCGTATCCAGTGTTCCAATACGCAGGCGATAAGAATCTGGAGTTTCTGCTTTCACGCTGATAATCGGTGAACCACATTCACTACAGAAACAACGTTGTGTCGTTGCAGTTGACTGATATTTTTTAAGTAAGTGTTCACCCTGCACAATTTTAAAGTCTGCAACACGAATTGGGGCATTGACTGCATAAGCACTACCATTGGCTTTACGGCAACGTTGGCAATGACATTCGACCATATCACCAATTGCACCATGTACTTCGTATTGAATGCCTTGGCATAAGCAACTGCCACGATAGATCGTTTCAGACATTTATTCTTCCCTCATGTTGTATTTATCGTGGCGTCAGCATAACAAAAAAATGTAGGCTTTAGCTTAAAAACTGTACCACGCCTTGTGCCGCAGCACGCCCTGTTGCAAAACAGGCTGTCAGCAAATAACCACCTGTTGGCGCATCCCAATCCAGCATTTCACCACAGCAAAAAATGCCTGCATGCTGCTTGAGTTGTAAGGCGTCACTGAGAACATTTTGCTTGACTCCGCCTGCACAGCTAATCGCTTCATCAATCGGGCGAAAACCTGTCAGGGCGATTGGCAGTTGCTTGATGTGAGCTGCGAGTGCTTCAGGTTGTTGCCACAAGGCTTTCGGCACAAGCTCGCGAACCAAATTGGCTTTTGCTGCATCTAGCCCTGCTTTACGCCAGATATTTGCGATGGATTGTTTCTTATGCGGCTGTAGCTTTTGAACCAATTCAGCCTGTGTCAATTCAGGCAACAAATCTAAGTAAAGCTGCATAGAAGACTGCTGGCGTAAGGCGCGGTTAAACTTATAAATCAGCCCACTTTCCAGACCGTATTGGGTAATCACAATGTCGCCTAGACTGGCCTGCTCGGCATGATCTACCCAAGCTTTAACCCGCTTTAAAGGCTGACCAAACACAGGTTGCATATAGTCTGACCAAGCACGTTCCACACCTGCATTACTGGCTTGGAAAGTTTGAATTTCTTCAGGTTTTAGCCATGTTTGCCATGCACCATCACTGCCTAAACGCGACCAGGACACCGCACCACAGGCTAAAATAATCGCCGAGAATTTCTGCTCAATCACAGGGGCATTAGGTGTTTGAGTGTTCTGAAAACACAGCACTTGCTCAGGCTGAATGCCAACACAACGATGTCGATAATGAAACACCACACCAGCATCGGCTAAACGTCTGAGCCACGCACGAAGCAATGGTGCAGCTTTCATTTCAACAGGAAAAATCCGCCCCGATGTACCGACATAAGATTCGATACCTAAGCCACTCATCCATTGACGAATCCAGGTCGCATCCCATTGTTCCAGCCATGGTTTGAGCCAATCCGCATGATCATAACGCTGAATAAATTCAGGTAAGGCTTCGGCATGGGAAATATTCAACCCTGTTTTGCCAGCCATCAGAAATTTGCGTGCCGCAGAAGGCATCTGCTCGAAAACTTCAACCGCATAACCTGACTGGCTCAACACTTCGGCTGCCATCAGCCCTGCAGGCCCTGCCCCGACAATGGCAACCTTAGCCTGCATGGCTTTGTCCCAACAGCGGCATAAAATCATCAAAACGGGTGGTGTAATCAGCAGGTTTACGAATAATCAATTGCTGACATAATTCACCACGCTCCAAATATTTGACTTCAAAATGTGTGCGTGCCGAGTCAGAAGCAATCACCTGTTTCTCATACGGTAATTTCCAGATCTCTTTTAACTGCTGCTCTGCTTCCTCAATATATTCAGGAATATTGCTGGCCAGAGTGATTTGCCCCTCGAACTGTAAACGAGACAGAATGAACTCGAAAAATGGCATGTTCAACCAGCGCTGTGCGGGGTTATGCGGTTCAGGATTTGGATACAAAATAAAGAACTGCTCCACCTGCGCAGGATACAGCGCGTGGGTAATCCACGGTAATGCATCGGCATGGATTGGAAATAAATTGTTTAAATTAGATAATTGATGCTGTTTTTGCATCGCTTCAAACTTTTCGCGAGTTCGTTCAATCGCATACAGCTTAGATTGAGGTTGCTGCTGGCCAAACAAAACCGCATGTTTTCCTTTACCTGCACCGATTTCTACACAAACAGGCTGATTTTCAACGGCTTGAAACTCACGTGGCGCTTGCATACGCTGGGCTTGAAATTGACGAAGATGCATAATCAGATCAAACTATTCACAAAATGGCACAAGTCTAACAAGTGCTTGCTCAAATGCCTACCCGAAAACGCTTTTGTAGGAGCTTCTCATGCCTCGTACCTTTCCTTGCCCACGCTGCGGCGAACCCAGTCAATGGGAAGACAATCCCTATCGTCCATTCTGCTCAGAGCGCTGCAAACTGATTGATTTAGGGGCATGGGCAAATGAAGATTATCGTCTGCCCACTCAAGATTCACCGCAATCTGATATTTCGCAACAGGACGATGAGTTTTAACCGATCATAGATTTCCTTCATCATGGTTCACATCCTCTTTATTTTTTCTCAGAGGAAGAAATGAAATTGACTGATGAAAGATGCTCTATAAAAGCAAAAAGCAGGTCTTAACCTGCTTTACTGGCAACAAACGGATTGAATTGCTTTTCGTAGCCAATAGTACTGATTGGTCCATGTCCTGAAATAAACTGGGTGTCATCGGGCAGGCTAAAGCATTCACGTTGAATAGAATCCAGTAATTGCTGATGGTTGCCACGTGGAAAGTCAGTACGACCAATCGAACCTTTAAATAGGACATCGCCTGTCCAAAGTAGACCATATTCGGCACTGTAGAACATCACATGTCCTGGTGTATGCCCAGGCGCATAACGCACTTCAAACTCATGCTCACCCAAACTTAAGGTTTCGCCTCCTTCCAGCCACTGAGTCACATGAACAGGCTCTGGAATTGGGAAACCATAGCGTGCTGAAACATCCTGCAAGGAATCCAGCCAGAACTGGTCTTCTTGCTGTGGGCCAATCACAGGAACTTGCCACACGCGCGCCAGCTCACCCACTGCACCAACATGATCTAAATGTCCATGTGTGACCCAAAGGGCTTGTACGGTTAAACCGAGTGCTTCGACTTCTTGTTGCAATTTTTGCGCATCACCACCCGCATCAATCAACACAGCTTGTTTACTATCATCATCCCAAACAATTGAACAATTTTGCGCAAATGCGGTGACAGGAACAATTTTAACTTGAAGCATGGCTATTCTCAGTAACTGGCAAAGGTCTGTTGTAACGCGGTAAGATGCGCCGACAGCAATTGTTCAAACAACTGCAAATGCAGAGGCTGAGTATTTAAAGCAGGAATATAGGCATAAGACTGTCCGCCCTGAGCTTTGAACAGCTCGGCGTTTTGAATGGCGAGTTCTTCTAAAGTTTCCAAACAATCTGCTGAAAAAGCAGGACTGAGCACTTGTACAGATTTGATCCCTTGCTGTGCCCATTCAGTCAGTAAGGCATCAGTATAAGGTTTAACCCACTCTTGCTTACCAAAGCGAGACTGGAAACTGATGGCCCATTGTTCATCACTTAAACCCAAAGCGTGTGCCACTTTGTCTGCGGTGATGCGACAGCGATCGGCATACGGATCACCCTTGTCTGCATACGGCTGTGGAATACCATGAAATGACATCAACAGTTTTTCAGCGCGACCATGTTCAGCCCAATAATTGCGTACACTTTCTGCCAATGCCTGAATGTATAGCGGGTGCTGATAATAATCGCGAATAATCGTCAAGCCAGGTAAATTGCGTTGCTGCATCACCCATGCTGCTAACTGATCGTACTGCGGTGCGGTCGACGTTGCTGAATACTGCGGAAATAATGGCAAGACCAGCAAATGTTCTTGTAGTGGAAGTTGCTGTAACAGTGCTTTTAGTCCTGGGTTGCCATAGCTCATGGCAGGCACAATATTCAGTTCAAAGTCTGGGTAAGCCGCTTCAAGTCGTGGCTTTAACCATGCCACTTGCTGAAACATGATTTCCCGCATCGGCGAGTCTTCACCCCAAACCGAAGCATAAGCGTGCGCCACCCGTTTTGGGCGAAATGGCAAGATAAAAGCCCGCAAAATAATTTGCCAAAGCAGTTTAGGGATTTCAATGACTCGAGAATCTGACAAAAACTCTTTTAGAAATTCACGTACTGCGGGTACGGTTGCCGCATCTGGCGTGCCTAAGTTGGCTAAAATGACAGTAATCTTGGGTTTATTCACACTGAACCTATCCATTCATGCGCTGATTGTACACTGCTTGCAACATATCATAAGGATGCTTTGTTTGCTGTCATTTTATCAAGCAAATTCAAACCCTTTTCGGTAAATTTCCACAGGGTGCGCTGACGGTCATCACGCCCGACGGGGACAATCCAGTCGCTTTGCCGTAACTGCTGCTTAATGTTTTGCAATACTCGAAAATTAATCTGGGAACGTGCTACCGCGTGCGCACGCAACATTTGTAGCTGTGCATCCTTTAAACCAGTCTCGTTCAAATAATCATTGATGCGAATGGAAAAATATTCTTCTGGCGTTGGATTTTTGAAGACGCTGTATAAAATCTGTAGAATTTCTAGCCACGTCATTTGGCGGCTTAATTTCAGCTCTTTAAAATTACCATCCTGATAAGCATGTAACTGATATTCACACTCAAAAGTGTCTTGACTGGTAATTTTAGGATAACTTAACAATGGATCTGTTTTTTTTTGTGCCAACTGGGTTTCAAGCCCTTTTATTTTTTCTTTGAGTGCAACGATTTCATTATTTAAAGCTTGTGTATTTTGTGGACGAACCCACCCCCAAGCAGGGTAACGAATCAACATATTTGACATGTTCATTCTGACTGTTAATTCAAGCTCCCGCGTATTGCGAAAATAAAAAATGTGCTCCACTTCCTGCAACAAAATCTTGCGAAAGGCATGAAATTTTTCCTGCACGATATCTGGTTCTTTCGGCAAAAGATCGCGGCGTGACTCAGGGTCTGAATGTACAAAAACAATAATCGGTTTATCTTTACTGACCGCATAAATATATTCGAGCTGCATATAGCTCACGCCTGACATAGACTGCTCACCATAATGGCTGCCCAGCAACATAATCACGTAGTCACAGTCATCGATTTGACGGCGTGCCAAAGCTGTGCTTAGAGGGGTTCTTTGTTCGAGTCCCCAAGCAAAAAAGCCCATTCCAACCAAGGTCTGACACAGTACACTTCGCTCGGGTAACATTTCCTGCCCCGAAGTTGAAATAAACACTTGGTATCGTTTATCGACCATAATTATGCTCTTGAGTGTACTGTAAGAAATAAAACAGACTTAATTTTTAATTCATATAAAAAAACAGCGATTCAGTATAAATCACAGTGCAGGATTTGCAATCTCCCAATGTAAATGTAACGGCATCAGGTGCTCAATCACTGTCACTAACTGAGGGGTTTTACCACCACTGGCATAGCAGAAAATCTGCGTCCCAGACATCGGTTGATTATTGAGTAAGGCATGTTTGCTTAAAATACGTGATGTTTGTCGGGCTACGGCGACACCCGAATCAATCAGCTTAAGCTGGTTGCCAAATACCTGCCGAATCGCTTCGCTCAAAAATGGATAATGTGTACAGCCCAACACCAAGCAGTCGGCACCCTGCTCAACCGCAGGGGTCAAGCATTGTTTTAATACATCTAAGCAATGTGGACTCATTTGCTGTCCTGCTTCAATTAAAGGAACCAATTCCAAACAGGTGACAGGCAGAACTTTAACCCCTGCTGGCTCTGCAAAATGCTGCATGACATCTTTAATCAGTTGTCCGCGAAAAGTGGCGGGCGTTGCCAGTACGGCAACCACTTTGGTTTTGGTTTGCAGGACTGCAGGCTTAAGTGCAGGCACTAAACCAATAATCGGAAAATTTTCACCATAGTGTTCACGCAAATAGTCCAGACTAAATGCTGAGGCTGTGTTACACGCCACCACTACAGCTTTACATCCCTGACGATATAGCCATTCGATTGCATTTGCAGTCAACTCACGAATTTCCTGCCCTGAGCGTGGCCCATACGGTACGTGTGCGGTGTCCGCAAAATACATAATGCGTTCGTTGGGTAAATGTTTGGCAATTTCCTGCACAACAGATAACCCGCCAATTCCTGAATCAAAAATCCCGATAGGCGCATGGGCATCGGCTTTGGGCATGGCTTGGGAAACAAGCGGTCGAGGCTGTATTGCGGTCATGGTCAGACTTCAAGGCAATCAAAGATATCTATAAAGCTTAAACCTCAGCTACGTAATTGCAAGAGTAAATCACCACTTTGTAAAGACAAAATACTGTCCCCTTGCTCAGTTTCACTCAATATTCCATAGTCTATTAAATGATAAAAACAACTGCGTTGAATCAACGCATTTAAGCCAAAGCGCACATGCACATAAGCACGCCACTCACCCTGATACTGCTGCATAAAAATCGAATGTTCAGCATCCACCATCACAATATCCTGATTGGTGGTGGTCAATTGCAAATAACTTTTTCCATCAATATTGACCTGATCGACCTGACTCACATGTAACGGCGCATCCTCAACGGCAATCTCAATCTGCTCGGCAGGCGTCTTTAAATAAAATCTATCGTTTTCTTTCCAAAGCACACTGGAAAACAGGTCAATCAGGCTTTGGCGCGTGATGCATTGACCTTCGTGCCACCATTCTCCGTTGGATTTTATGATTAAATCCATTTTACCACAATGCTTTGGGTGCCACTGGTCAAGAGGGGGAATTGACCTTTTGTGACCTTGCTGTCCATCTTTTAAGTATTGAGTAATCTGTTTAAAATTTTTATCATCGTGACTTGATGTTTTTTTGCTCATATCGGGGGAAATCTTTTGATTTGCCATCGCTTTTATGCCCTATTTGACAGAAAATACAGCCCTCTCAGTCAGTGGACTGAATGCGGTTTAAATCTATACTAACCGAAATACTGATCTACACCCAAAGAACGCTCATGGCAGCACCAGCTTACAGATTTGGTTGCCACCTTTTTGCAATATGAGGAGTCCTACATGGAGCACATCGAACGCGAATCGATGGAATTTGACGTCGTGATCGTCGGCGCGGGACCTTCTGGTCTTTCTGCCGCAATCAAAATTCGTCAACTCGCAATTGAAAACAATTTACCCGATCTTTCCGTTTGTGTTGTTGAAAAAGGCTCCGAAGTTGGCGCGCATATTCTCTCTGGAGCGGTGCTTGAGCCACGTGCACTGAATGAACTTTTTCCAAACTGGAAAGAAGAAGGTGCTCCGCTGAATGTCCCTGTAACTCAGGACAAAACCTATTTCTTGCTATCAGACAGCACACATAAAGAAGCCCCGCACTGGATGGTACCCAAAACCATGCATAACAATGGCAACTATGTGGTGTCTTTGGGCAATGTAGTACGCTGGTTAGGGCAAAAAGCCGAAGAACTGGAAGTTTCGGTATTTCCAGGCTTTGCTGCATCTGAGATTTTGTTCCATGAAGATGGTTCAGTTAAAGGTATCCAAACAGGTGACATGGGCATTGGCAAAGACGGTCAACCAACCCATAACTTTGCACCAGGCTATGAGCTACATGCCAAATACACGCTGTTTGCCGAAGGCTGCCGTGGTCACTTGGGTAAACGCCTGATTGCCAAATACAATCTGGATAAAGATGCAGATCCACAGCATTACGGTATCGGCATTAAAGAACTCTGGGAAATTGATCCTGAAAAGCATCAAGCAGGTCTGGTGATGCACGGCACAGGCTGGCCTTTTGCTGAAACGGGCACGGCTGGTGGCTGGTGGTTATATCACGGTGAAAACAACCAAGTATCTTTGGGCGTAATTGCCGACTTGTCCTATGAAAACCCGCATGTGTATCCATTTATGGAAATGCAGCGCTGGAAAACCCATCCGCTGATCAAGCAAGTTCTGGAAGGTGGCAAGCGTATTTCATACGGTGCACGTGCTGTAGTTAAAGGTGGTTTTAACTCACTACCAAAACTGACTTTCCCAGGCGGCTGCCTGATCGGTGATGATGCAGGTTTCCTGAACTTTGCCAAAATCAAAGGCTCACATACTGCCATGAAATCGGGCATGCTCTGTGGTGAAGCGATCTTTGAAGCCATCGCTGCGGGCGTAGCTCAAGGTGGTGAAGTCGGTTTTGCTCGTGTCACTGAAGGTGATGATGTCTTCATCAAAGAAGTGATTACGTACACTCAAAAATATGAAAATAGCTGGCTCAAAGAAGAGTTATATAACTCACGCAACTTTGGCCCTGCGATGCATAAATTTGGGACTTGGATTGGCGGTGGATTCAATTTTATTGACCAGAATGTGTTCCGCATTCCATTTACTCTGCACGACCTGTTACCTGACTTCCAAGCGTTAAAAACGGTGGATGCTGTTAACTTTAAACCTGACTATCCAAAACCGGATGGCAAACTGACTTTTGACCGTTTATCCTCAGTGTTTATTTCCAATACTGTGCATGAAGAAAATCAGCCATCACATTTGAAACTGGCAGACGCTTCAATTCCTGTGAACGTGAATCTGCCAAAATGGGATGAGCCTGCACAGCGTTACTGCCCTGCTGGGGTATATGAGATTGTGGAAGAGAATGACGGTTCAAAACGCTTCCAGATTAACTCAGCCAACTGTGTACACTGTAAGACCTGTGATATTAAAGATCCGTCACAGAACATTACTTGGGTTGCACCTGAGGGTGGTGGTGGACCGAATTATCCAAATATGTAATTTGAAAAGCATCGCTTTCGCACGTGTGATACCACAAAAGCCCTGCTTTGTATTTCGTTCCTCATGTACATAAAAGAGCGAAGCTAGCTAAAAAATCCCCGATTCATCGGGGATTTTTTTATCAGTGCAGATGTCAAACATCGTAGTTTAGACCTAGAAAAGCAATGCTTGGTAAAATAAGCAATTGAGGTTGTTATGGGGGATCAATACAGCGTTTAAAACAAGCTCGTTCTTAGAAGATTTTGTTGCTGCAAATAAATAGCCAATTCATCGAGTTGCTGACCATACTGCTCCGCATTCCATTCAGGGAAATACTGTTCAAGCACCTGTGTTAGCTGTTCAGTCGATTGGGGACCTTGGCTGAGTTGTTCGATTAAAATTGCCATGACAGGATGCAGTACATCAACCTGAATCTGATCTTGCACATCACGCCACGCCATAATCGCGCTCGGCTGCGGTTGGCATTCATCGATAGATATGCCCAACTGCCACTGATACACAGGATACTGATAGACCAACACCCAAACTGGTGTTGTGAGTTGCCACTGTTCTGAGTTTTCTAATACACTGTCTGATAATTCGATCGTATCCAGATACAATTCCAGCCATTCATATTGCAACAGTTCAACCAGCCACGGATATTGCTCAAGGACAGCATGTCGTTCCTGACTGAGATAGTCACGAAATTGCAGGGAAATTTCATTATAGAATGGTGACTGACATTGTTCTTTGGCAAAGAAATCATGAATCAACTGCCGCCACAGTGACTCAGGAAGCAAGCTTTTGGCAATCGGATAAACATTGTCAATAAAACTGGTGATATTGTTCAGTAACAGTTCCCGATATAGCTGTAGACGCTCGGGTTGTAGCTGTGGCAACTGCGCAGGATCTGCCTGTCGGATAGCTTGGCAAAACTGATGCTGAACTTGCTGAAAATCGGCTTCAGTACGCATCTTTATGCCCCTGCTGAATCTGTCGGATCTGTTGCAGTTCTTGCTGTAACGCTAACCATGTAGGCAGATTAAAATCACGCTCTAATAGTGTCGGACGGACACCGATCTGTTGATAAGTGTATGCCAGTAATTGCCAGACAGGATCGGCAATTGCTGCACCATGTGTGTCAATCAGTAAATCGGGACTAACCTGCTGATGTCCTGCAACATGCAAGTAACGCACCCGTTCAGGCGGCATGGCACGAATAAATGCTTGCGCATCACTACAATGATTAACACTGTTGACATAGACATTGTTGACGTCGAGCAGAAGCTCGCAATCCGCCGCTTCAAGTACAGCCCGCACAAATTCAGCTTCAGTCATTTCTGCTGCAGGCATGGCATAGGTTGAGACATTTTCAATCACTAGGCGCTGCCCTAAAATGTCCTGTACCTTTAAAATCCGTTCGGCAACATAGCGAACGGCAGCTTCGGTCATCGGAATAGGCAGTAAATCATACAAATAGCCACCATCATGGCTATAACTTAAATGTTCTGAGTACAATAGTGCGTCATGCTGTTTCAGGAACTGTTTGATCTGTCCGACAAATTCCAGATTCAGCGGATGCGGCCCGCCAATCGACAACGATAAGCCATGACAAATCAGGGGCACGCGTTCAACACATGCCGCGAACTGCTTGGCATGCCGCCCACCAAAACCCATCCAGTTTTCAGGCGCAACTTCAATAAAGTCAGGTAACTGCTCAGCCAGCAAAAATGCATCAATCAGCTCACGCCGTAACCCCAAGCCAACACCTGTCAAGTTGTGCATGACCTTCCTCAATAGATCAGCATGTTGACAGTCACTGGACTGTCAACATCAGCTGTTTAGTGATTGCTACCACATGAAGCATCACCTGCTTTGTGACCACCACATGAAGCATCAGCAGCTTTTTTATGCTGAACTGTTTTATGTTGCGTTGATTTTTTCATCATTGCACTTTTGGCTTCACTGGTTTGTACACTGCTGGCAGATGCAGGCTGATTGTCAGCAGCATGAGCGGCTGTACCGGCTACAGACAGTGCCAATAATGCTGCAACAGAAGTCATGCTATGTAATTTGTTCATCGTGCTTTCCTAACTAAATCGGGATATAAAAATGACCATGTACCAAGGTACACAAAGAGATGGGGGAAGTACCGATTTGTGACCATCAGGGCACTTTTTTCACCCCAATCTCATTTGAAGCTAAGTTTAATCTTTCAAACTTAATGCTAAATACGCTTTCATTATTTTTTTGTAGCTTATTGCATTTTTCCTGATCAGATTGAGCATTTTGAACCATGCAAGACTTAAAACCTGTACTTGTATATTTTTCGGTTCCGATCTCATCCTGCATAGTTTGTAGAGCGATCAATCAAACCAGTATAGCGTTACGTATCAATCTGAGGACAGGTTGAAACAAACCGTACTTTGTCAGGTTTAACCCTTTTTCACCAAGTAATGGTATTCCTTCTTCTGTTGCTCATCGAGCTGCTCTTCCTGCAACAACAGTTCATGTCCCAAATGCATACAAAACTTTGGAATGTCCCATGAGGTTGATGGATCAGTCGCAAATACCTCTACCACTTCACCTGATTTGGCTTTACGAATCGCTTGATGCAGCATCATGACAGGTTCAGGGCAACGCAGCCCACGGGTATTGAGTTGAATGGCAGGAGTAACAGGAGCTTCAGACATGGTAAACCCAAGATAAAAAATCGACTTTATTTTAGCATAAAGTACAACAGGACTTGTTTTTTCTCAATTCGTTGTATTGTCGTTGCAAGATTCAGTTTATTAGATGCATCTCGGTTTTTTCTTCGGTATGATTGAGGCCCATTCAGTAAAAAAACACCCATTTTAGGAACAATCATGCACGAGGAATCAAGCCCATCGTGGGGGATGCGAGGCTTAAGAAAATGGTTAGGCACAGCGCCTGAAACCCGAGATGAATTATTAAAACTTGTCCAAGATTCTCGCCGTTTTTTAGAACCCGATACAGTGGCAATGCTTGAAGGTGTGCTGGACTTACCTGCCACCAAAATTCGCGAAGTCATGACACCCCGTACCGCCATGATCAGCTTACAAGAAGATGACGAACTGCTCGATATTTTGCATGTCCTGATTGATTCAGCACATTCACGCTTTCCGGTGTTTTCAACCGACCAACCTGAAAATGTGGTGGGAATTTTACTGGCAAAAGATTTATTGCCATTTTTGATTGACCCGAAAGCCAAACTCGATATTCGTGCGATTATGCGCCAGCCTGTGTTCGTGCCTGAAAGTGCCCGTTCTGACCAAGTGTTGCGTATGTTGAAAAACACCCAGACTCATATTGCGATTGTGATTGATGAATACGGTGCAACCTCTGGTCTGGTCACGCTAGAAGATATCTTAGAAGAAATTGTCGGGGAAATTGAGGATGAACATGACACGGCAGATGAAGAAGCCAGTTATATTGTCCCTGACCCGAAACATAACACTTCCAACGCATGGCTGGTGCAAGCACTCACTCCAATTGAATATTTTAATAGTGTACTAGATGCCGATTTCTCAGATGATGAAGTCGAAACGGTTGGCGGCTTACTGTTACAAGAACTCGGTTTAGTCAATGATTTGCAAGGGCAAGTGATTGAGCTAAACCAATGGCAATTTACCATTTTAGAAGCTGATGCACGTACGATTCATTTAATTCAGGCTGTGCGTCAATGAGTCAAATCTTCATCGCAAAATCTTCTAAAAATAACAGCACGGCAAAACTTCCACTTTGGCTCGCTAGTCTGATTGCATTACTGGCAGGTTCCGCCTTTATTTTCGCTTTGGCGCCCTATTATATTTGGATTGTGGCACTGATTAGCCCTGCCGTCTTATATGCCTGCTTGCAACAACGTTCCGCCCCTCAAGCATTACTGGTTGGCTGGTGTTATGGTTTCGGCTTGTGGTTTGTGGGTGCATTTTGGTTATACACCTCGATTCATGAATACGGCGATACCAGTGCATTTTTCAGTGTATTACTGATTGCAATTATGGCCAGTATTATGGCGCTGTTTAGTGCGTTACAAGCCTGGGTCTACCGACGATTTTTCCCTGAAACACCACTGACTTTTGCACCCCTTTGGGTGTTTTTTGAATGGGCAAAAACCTGGGTATTTACAGGCTTTCCGTGGCTATTTGTCGGTTATGCCTTTACCGAACGCTTTTTAGACCAATATGCACCACTCTTTGGAGTCTTTGGCATTTCGTTTATTGCCGTGACGATTGCCTGTGGCTTAGTAGAAATGATTCGGCGGAAATGGTTCTGGGCTGTACCAATCGTGGTCTTACTGGCAGGTGCATGGGCAGCTTCGTTTGCTGTATTTGTCTATCCGAAAGCTGGGAAACCTTTAAAGGTATCGTTAATTCAGGGCAATATTCCACAAGATCTGAAATGGCTGACCAGCTATCAGAACCGTACACTGGAAATTTACCACGACTTAAGCGCTCCAGAATGGGGACAGGATTTAGTGGTTTGGCCAGAGTCTTCGATTCCGATGCCACAAAATAGCATTGAGCCATTTTTACAAGACATTAACCATCAAGCGCTTGCCAAACATTCTGCATGGGTGACAGGCATCCCTTACTTTGATGAAGCTGGCTCGATCAAGGCACAAAAACCATTGTTCTATAATGCCCTGATGGCTTCTGGCGAGCAGACTTCTGGGTTATACCAGAAACAGCGTCTTGTACCCTTTGGCGAATATGTGCCACTGGCAGGCTTACTCAAGTGGGTTTTACCTTCCCTGCAAAATGATGCCAGTGCAGGTGGATTTACTGCAGGTCAGTCAGGGCAAAAACCGCTGTCTGTGAAGGGACACAATTTAGGTGCGGTGATTTGTTATGAAGTCGCTTATCCGAACCTAACCCGCCTGAATGCCGAACACAGTGACTTTATGGTGACTGTGTCCAATGATGCCTGGTTTACAGGCACCGCAGGCCCTTGGCAGCATTTACAAATGGTTCAGATGCGTGCCAAAGAAAATGGACGCTGGTTTATTCGTGCCACCAATACAGGGGTGACTGCGTTTATTGATGCGCAAGGGCATATTGTCAAACAGGCGCCTCAAGATAAAACCTTTGTATTGCGCGGTGAATTACCTGCATATACAGGTCAAACCTTGTATAACCGTTTGGGCAATGCACCTGTATTGATTTTCTCTGCCTTATTGCTGTTACTAAGTTTGCGCTATCGTCCACGTCAGATTGACGTGTCGTTTAAGTCTCGTCGTTAATTCAAGCAACGTGTTGGTTGCATCAGGTAGCCAACACGCTTCATCATTTAATACTGAAAACTCATCACCAAATATGTGACTACCCCTGCCAAAAACAGCATGGGTACATGTTGATAGATGTGTATGATCCGTTGTTCAAATGGATGTTTTATATCACTCACTGACAGCGTTAAAATATGCAACGCGCCAATAAAGCTCAAACTGGCACAGGATGCAAATAAACTAAGCGCAAAGAATCCCAAAACGATCTGACTTTCAGCATGACTGACATGCCATAAAACATCGGCCACATGCTTTGCGGGCAATAAACTGGCAATTAAACACACCGCTTTGAGCATTTTCCAGTGCAACTCATGCACATCAGCTAAGAATAAGGTTTTCATGCTTTATCTCTTCCGATAAAAACATTGTCTTTTTGCATTATGCGAAGTTTTAAAACCAAGAAACAGTCTGATTTCCGTCCATCTTTAGAGTTTCTTGTAACTATTGGCTTTGATAATTATTCTTGTTCTAAATTAAGATGTTAAATTATTCTTTATTGCTACTTTTCAGGTAAATTTCGCATTTTTTCAGTGTCAGACTTGTCAACGTCCAAACAAATCTTGCATAGTGCTGTCAAATTCAAAATAAGTGATGTTTATGCCTTTACCATTTCGGATTCGAGTTGCTATTCCTGTTCATTTATATGACTGTTTCGATTACACTTTGAGTGCAGAGCAGTATCAACAGGCAGAGATGGGCGCACGTGTGGCAGTTCCGTTTGGGGCACGGCATTGTATTGGCATCATTGTAGAAAAACTAGCAGCCGATGAACCACTAGATCCACGTTTTGAATTAAAAGCCATTCATGCCTTACTAGATCAGCACAGTTTGCTGGATGCCAACCATCTGAAATTATTGCATTGGGCAGCACTGTATTACCATTTCCCACTCGGAGAAGTGTTGCCTGTCGCATTTCCAACCCTGCTGCGTCAGGGCAAACCTTATGATATTTTGGCAAAAATATGGATACTCACTGACCCGCATGCGGAAGTGACATTTAAAAATGCACATCGCCAGCAAGAAGCCTACAAAATTTTAAAACTCAAACCGCACGGCGCACCGCAGCATATTTTAAATGCCAGCGGGATTGAAAATAAAACCCTTGAAGCCCTCGCCCAGAAAGGGATTGCTCGTGCAGAATATCAACACCACGAGATTAAAAACGAACCTGTACAACTGGCGCAGCTCCCACTCAAAGCCAATGCTGATCAAAGCAAAGCCATCCAAACTATATTAAAGGCACAAGATCATTTTCAGGCATTTTTACTGGATGGGATTACTGGCAGCGGTAAAACTGAAGTGTATTTGCAAGTCATGCACGAGGTGCTGAAAAAAGGCAAACAAGTTCTGGTACTGGTGCCTGAAATTGGGCTAACCCCGCAAACCATTCACCGTTTTCAGTCACGGTTTCACGGTCATACCGTGATGTTGCATTCTGGCTTAACCGATGCGCAGCGTTTACAGGCATGGCAACAGGCTCAAACGGGGCACGCTTCGATTATTTTGGGTACACGCTCTGCGATTTTTACCCCACTGCCCAATCTTGGCTTGATCATTTTAGATGAAGAACATGATCTGTCTTTTAAGCAACAGGAAGGTTTTCGCTATCACACCCGCGAAGTCGCCTTGTATCGGGCACATCTACAACACTGCCCGATTATTTTAGGCTCAGCTACTCCAAGTATGGAAAGCTATGCATTGGTCGAACAAGGCAAACTGACGCATTTGCAACTCAACCAGCGTGCAGGTCATGCAGTCTTACCGCAAATGCACATTATTGACCTGAAAATTGCCCAGAAACAACACGGGCTGAGCCAGCAGTTAATTCAGCAGATTCGACAGCGGCTTGAGAAAAAACAGCAGGTTTTGATCTTTCTCAATCGTCGGGGTTACGCACCTGTCCTGATTTGTGAGCAATGTGCATGGCAAGCCAACTGCCCGCATTGCGATGCGCATTTTACCCTGCATACCAAACCCTATCAGCATTTGCACTGTCACCACTGCGGACTGGTGCAGCGTTTGCCTGAGCACTGTCCTGCCTGTAACCATGACAGTTTAAAGCCGATTGGCATAGGCACAGTCAAAATTGAAGAAGCCTTACAGGAACTGTTTCCCGAATACCCTGTACTTCGAGTTGACCGTGACAGTACCAGTCGGGTCGGAAGCTGGCAAAAACTCTATGACCAGATTCAGCAAAACCAGCCCCTAATTTTATTGGGTACACAAATGCTAGCCAAAGGGCATCATTTTCCCTATGTCAGTCTGGTGGCGCTGTTAGATATTGATGCAGGCCTGCTCAGTGTCGACTTTCGTGCCACGGAACGCACCGCACAACTGATTATTCAGGTGGCTGGACGTGCAGGACGCGGTGAACATAAAGGCGATGTACTGATTCAGACCTTACGCCCCGAGCATCCCCTGTTTCATATGTTGCTGGAAAAGGATTATCGTTACTTTGCCCAACATACGCTCAAGGAACGTAAACTGGCACAGTTTCCACCCTATCGTTACAGCATGCTGGTGCGTAGCCAAGCCCGCAATGCCAACGACAATCAGGCATTTTTACAGCAGATTGCCAACCAGCTGCGTAGTGTTTCAGGCAATGAAATCGAGATTTGGGGACCGATTCCTGCTCCGATGGAACGCAAGGCCGGACGCAATCAGGCACATCTCCTGCTGCTGGCAACAGATCGTGCTCGCCTGCACATGTATGTGCGAAGTTGGTGGGCTGAAGTCATACAGCAACAACCCAAAAATATCCGTGTTTCCATTGATGTCGATCCGCAGGAATTGAACTAACACAACTACGACCATTTACGGGCATTGTCTGCAATATTGCTGTTTATAATATATGGATCAAAGAGATAAAGTTGGCTACTTGACTCGATGTTTGGGTTTGGTCGATGTTCTGCTGCTCAATATTAAGGCTGATTCATGTCACTACTCCTGCAAATCACGATTTTTTTGGGTGCTGCCCTGTTACTGGTTCCCTTGGGGAAGCGTTTTGGTCTGGCCACGGTTTTAGGCTATTTATTCACGGGCATTATTTTAGGGCCGAGTGTCTTCAATATCGCCAGTGATGCCGATGCGATTATGAACATGGCAGAGTTTGGTGTGATTTTGCTGATGTTCCTGATCGGACTTGAGTTACGTCCACAGCGCTTATGGCAGTTACGCGAATCCATTTTTGCGATGGGTAGCCTGCAAGTGCTCGGAACAGGCATCGTGATCATGCCGATTCTGTATTTCGGGCTGCATTTATCACTTGCCAGTAGTTTTGTGATTGGCTTTGCTCTTGCGCTGTCCTCTACTGCCTTTGTGCTGCAACTGCTCAACGAAAAACAACAGCTGAATACCACGTATGGGCAAAAAGCCTTTTCAGTGTTGCTGTTTCAGGATATCGCCGCCATTCCACTGCTTGCCACTATTCCGATTTTGGCAGGCAACCAGTCTGCACATCATGGTATTGCCTATTTTGCAGCGATTCTTGCCACCTTTAGCGGCTTGTTTTTATTTAGCCGTTTTGTCATGCGTCCGTTTTTTCGCTTTGTTGCCAAAAGTGGTGCCAGTGAACTGATTACCGCAGTGGCGCTGTTTATTGTGCTAGCGGTCGTCCTGTTGATGCAAACTCTTGGGATCAGTGTCACCCTCGGGGCATTTTTAACTGGCGTACTGTTGGCAGATTCCGAATTTCGGCATGAACTCGAAGCCAGTATCGCACCGTTTAAAGGCTTGCTGCTAGGTCTGTTTTTTATGACTGTGGGCATGACCACACAGCTTTCCTTGCTGCAAAGCATGCCTGAAATCATTGTCGGTGGTGCGGTTGCCCTGTTACTGATTAAAGCCAGTGTCATGACCTTGATCGGGCGTTATTATTGTAACAGCTGGAAAAACAGCCTGTTGCTCGGAACCTGTCTGGCACAAGGTGGTGAATTTGCCTTTGTGGTACTCACCACTGCCCAAGATGCGGGCGTACTGAAAAGCCATTTGCTCGAACCTGTCAGCCTGATTGTCACGCTGTCCATGACTTTAACCCCACTGCTGTACTGGGTGGTGAGTCGCTGGATTGCACCGCGTTTCGACCGTAAGGAACAGCCTGCTTATGATGAGATTCCGAATCAGCATAATCCGATGATCATTGCAGGGTTTGGTCGCTTCGGGCAAATTATTGCGAGGGTTGCCCGCCTGCAACATATTCCCTTTACTGCGATTGACCATAGCCTGCAACAAATCGACTTTGTACGCAAATACGGCGGCACACTCTACTATGGTGATGTGACTCAGCCTGAAATTTTGCGTTCGGCTGGTATTGAACATGTCAAAATTTTTATTCTGGCGATTGATGATGTCGAAGACTCACTCAATGTAGCTCGGCACATTACCCTGAACTATCCGCACATTACCCTACTGGCTCGGGCACGCGACCGCCATCATGTGCATTTGCTACGAGATTTGGGCGTGCATTATATCTGGCGGGAAACCTATTTATCCTCACTGGGTATGGCATATCGTGCCTTACGTGAACTCGGGATTGATGATGCTACGGCGTATCAGAAAATCGAGCTGTTCCGTGATTACGATGAAAAGCTGTTATTGGAACAGCAAAATATTTACAATGATGAACAGAAAATCTTTGAAACACACCGTAATGCGCTGGCTGAACTGGAGCATCTGTTTGAAAGTGATGCATTTGCTGAAAATAAAAGCGATGATGTCAATTTACGTCGCGGTTTAGATCAACAACGCATCAATGTGGCACGGGATGAGTCTGAGTAACTTGTGTTTTATAATATCATCTCCATTAATACAGGGTCTTGGAGAAATATATGTCTAATTTACGTCAACGCTTTTATATTGAAAACTGCCCTGTTCGTGGCGAAGTGGTTCATCTGGAAGAAGCGCTGCAAACCATTTTGCAGCAGCGTCAGTATCCACAAGCTGTACAGATTTTACTGGGTGAAATGCTCAGTGCCACAGCGCTACTTGCCAGCACCTTAAAGATTAAGGGGCGTATCAGCCTGCAAATTCAGGCACAAGGCACGTTTAAATGGGCGATGGCAGAATGTAACCATGTGGGTGAAGTACGTGCTTTAGCCGACTTTGAAGCAGACCCACGCTTTGAACAGGCTACGGACAGTAGCACAGTGTTAGCTGCATTAAGCCAACCTGTATTATTTATCAATATCGAACCTGAGTTTGGCGAGCGTTATCAAGGGATTGTACCTTTAGATCAACCAAATCTGGCAAGCTGCCTGATGCAGTACTATGATTTGTCAGCACAAATTCCAACGCATATTGTCTTGGCAAGCAATGAAAAACGCACAGGTGGTTTACTGATTCAGCTTCTGCCGCGTAACAGCGAAGAAGAACAGCGTTTTGTCGATGAAGACTTGTGGCCTCGTCTGATTATGCTGACCGAAACCCTGAAAGCTGAAGAATTAACAGGCCTAAGCGCCAATGAAATTCTGTACCGTTTATATAACGAAGAAGATGTACGTTTACCTGAACTGGAACAGCTTCAATTTGGTTGCACCTGTTCTAAAGAAAAATGTGCCAATGCCCTGATTCAAATTGGCGTTTCTGCAGTCAAAGAAACACTGGAATTTCAAAATCCGATCGAGATGGACTGCCAGTTCTGCAACACCAAATATCAGTTTACCGCTGAAGAAGCACTTGGCTTGTTTGGCGAGCATCTCAGTTAAATGAATCAATTTAAGATGAATTGAAGAACCACTTCAATTCATCTAACTTATAGACAGCAGCTCCCATACGGGATATAAAAAATTAATTTCATAAACTAGCCTGTACCCATCAAACTTTCTGCTGACGATAACCTTCCTTTACCCACATTAAGCTCAATAGAGCGAATCACTGCGTTGAATCTCACAGCAAAACTGAGAAACCGTATTTTGTGAAAATACTTCTATGCGATGAATTTTAAAATTTCACGATCTTTATATTCAATTGAATGCACAACGCCTGTTGAAATCTATGAAAATCGTTTCATAATGAGGAAAAGATAACCATAAACAGCGATAAAGCTATGTCAAAAAATTACTACGAAGAACTAGGAGTCAACCGCAAGGCGAGCGCAGACGAAATCAAAAAAGCCTATCGCAAACTGGCGCGTAAATACCATCCTGACATTAGCAAAGAAAGTGATGCTGAAGCCAAAATGCAAGCCATTAATGTCGCCTATGACACGCTCAGCAACCCTGAAAAAAAAGCAGGATATGATCAAATGTTAGATCACCCACAGGGCTTTGCTGGTTTTGGTGGGCAAGCAGGTCAAGGCGGTTTTGATCAGGCCGAATTTTATCGTCAAGGCAATGCCTCAGATTTTCATGGTTTTGAAGATTTATTTGGGCGGTTTGGGTCAGGTTTTGGTGGGGCACAGCGTAAGCAGTCATCTTATCGAGGGGAAGATCAACACGCCAGTATTGAAGTGCCGATAGACGTTGCTTATCAGGGTACAACCCAACAAATTACGCTACAAATCCCCACCATCAATGCCTATGGTGAACCCGAAGTCCAGCGTAAAACCTTACAAGTCAAAATTCCTAAAGGCATGAAAGAAGGTCAACAAATTCGCCTTTCTGGTCAAGGTCAGGTCGGAATACGTGGTGGAGCCAACGGTGACCTGTATATTGAAATTCGTTACCAAGATACCGACAGCGTTCGGGTTGAAGGCAGTGATGTCTATGTGACTGTGCCAATTAGCCCTTGGGAAGCAGCTCTCGGACATGGCATCACCGTAAATACGCCTGCAGGTGCATTACAGGTCAACATTCCTAAAAATGCAAAACAGGGCCAACAATTACGTTTAAAAGATAAAGGGATTCCCAATAAAACCGCAGGACATTTATATCTAATTCTCAATATCGTCTTTCCAAGTGCTCACAATGAGCAACAACAACATGCGTATCAACAATTGGCGGCAAGTTTTCCAGACTTTAACCCGCGTCAAGGCTAAGGAGTTGAGCTATGACTACTATTTATTATCGTGAAATTCTCTGTGATGACTGCACCGATTCGGAAATCATTGATGACCAACTCAGTTTCACTTTGACCCAATTTGCTGAGACATGTGGGCAATCACCAGAATGGATTCTGCAACTACTCGAATACGACATCTTACCCACCCGTTCAGACACGGCAGAGCATGTTTTTTTAGGTGAAGACCTCAGTCGGGCACGCCGAGCCTATCGTTTACAACGAGACTTTGAAGCCTCGTTTTCAGCCGTTGCGATGATGCTTGATTTGATTGATGAGGTGCAAAAACTGCGTAAGCAAGTCAGACATGCGAACTTCGAATAAGTGGAGAATTTTTACAAAATACAGGAATATTTTTTATACAAAGTACTGTAAAAAAACCAAATAATCACATAAGCTCTATAAGGAATTAAAAAACTCACAAGCATTATAAATTGCGTTGCATTTGTTGATGCGGTGTAAATATAACAATCTAATACTCACACGAGGAGCAACTATGTTTCCAGAATATCGCGCACTCATTAGCAAGTTAAAGCAGGAAGATGCTCATTTTTCCAAACTATTTGACGAACACAATGCAATTGATCATGAAATCATTCGTTTAGAGCAAGATCCCGTGACTTCTGGACTAGAAGAAATTGAAACGCTCAAACTGAAAAAACTTAAATTAAAAGAAGAACTGTACGATATGTTGAAACGTGCAGAGAGTGATATTTAAACGAGTTAACATTCGCTAACATCCAAAAAGACGGGTAATAACTCGTCTTTTTTATTGTAAATTCAATAAGCTGAATCCTCAGCATCCAGCCAGTTTAAGCACTCTTTTTATGCAGACTATGAAATGGGAGTTGCCCCAGCAGCACCTGATCAATCACGTCGAGTACCACTTCTTGCTGGTTGTTTTTTTCGGTGACAAAGTTGGCTGCATGTTTCAGCTCATCAACAGCATTAGCAACCGCAAAGCCATAACCTGACTGTTTGACCATTTCAAGGTCATTGTAGTTATCACCAATCGCGAGCACCTGATCTGCCGAGACACTCCAGCGCTGTTGCAGTAATTGTAAACCGTGTGCCTTGTGGCGATTTGGCACAATCAGGTCAATAAAGCCAAAACCGCTCGACACCATTTTCACCGAACCATTCGCAATAAATTCAAACTGCTGCAAATCATCGCACAGCGTTGAAAAATCATATTGTCGAGTATCTAAAGTGACTTTACAGATCTGATCTTGAGCCTGTGCCAAATCAGGAATTTGCTGTAGAGACTTGAAGTATTTGTTGAGTTTTTCCAGATTTTGCTCAGGGACTGCACGATCAATATACGCACCACGTTTCCCACAGAGAATCAGTGCACTTGCATAACGCTCTGCAATTGCTACACGCATATGATCTACCAAGTTTGCAGAGAAATGTGCAAATGAAACTTCTTGTTCCGCATCCACCACATAAGCACCATTTTCGGAGATAAAAGCAAGCTGGTGAGCAATCTCAGGAAAGTAATTTTTTAAGGTTGAAAGTTGATTGCCACTGGCAACTACAAAATGAATACCGCGTTGTTGAAGTTGTTGATACTGTTTTAAAAAGCGTGCTTTATTATATTTTTTATCTTCGTTAAGAAAAGTTCCATCCATATCTACTGCAATAATTTTAACTGTCATTTACACCTCAGGTTTTGTTTTTGTTCATCCCATTATGCACACAAAGGATTGCGGTTTTGTGAAAAAAATTAGACTAAAGGCGAATATTTTTGAAGTTCATATTACAAAAGCATCAGTAAATCACTTTCAGTCTTGGAGAATGATGCAAGAACAAACGGTACAACATCCATTTGCCCTTAAATATATAACTACTCTTAATCAAGCATCCAGCTTGCAACAACAAGAGTCCGCCATTTCAATATCTAAGCAATAGAATTCAGGCTAAGCGGCTTGATAGCCTCATAGCCCGTCTGCTTTATTTAAATTTAGTGATCTTTTCGACTTCTTTTAGGGTCTGCTTAATTGGCTCATAATCTAAAAACCAAAATAAGTTTACGCCACGATGATGGTGCTGCTGTGCCAGCATATCAATCACACTCTTTTCACCACGCCCCACCAAATGACGACGATAAAAATATATCACCAGCAGCACCGTACACATGAGCATCACGATCAGCATGACCCAAAAACCTACAGGGGATTTCAAGCCTGGAATAAATTCAAAATTCATTCCATAAACCCCTGTCAACAAAGTTAAAGGCGCAAATACTGCGGTAATGATGGCTAAAATTCGCATATTTTCATTGGTCTGATTGCTGATCGCCGAAAAATGCAGATCGATTGCTGCCTGAATCGAACTACGCAAGCGTGCGGTATGTTTCTGAATCCGCTCAATATGGCTCACCAGATCGTTAATGCGCACCAACATAATATCGAGTGCTTCACGGTGTTGCTCACCCACCAAATGATGGTAGTTTTCTACAATTTCATCCCGCAGTTCCTGCAAGGTTTCAATCTGTTCTTCGCATAGATTTTCGACTTGCTGGAATGCCATGTTTTCCTGCAGTAACTGATGCCATTGCTTGAAATTCCCATGCCCTTGCAACAGCTCACGCTGCCAATATTCTACGCGGCGCGTCAATGGTGACCGTAACTCCAGATAATCATCAATCATGCTATTTAAAATACGCAATGACAGATTCAGAGGAGTATTGGGAAGTTTACGTAGACGATTTTGTTCTTCAGGCGAACGATGCATAAAACCATGCAAACGCTCAATATAATTCTCAATGGCTTTGTTGCCCTTTTCGCGTACGGTCACCAATGCCCGTGAACTCATACAAAACCCAACAGGGGTTGTCACCAAACCAAAATCACTACTATGAGTTTCGGAGTTTTTATCAGTGAGGTTAATACGGTCATTCAGGGTAATCAGTTTACGAAAGATCAGGAAATCATAATCTTCCATCGCATCAAAAGCACAGGGATGCTCAATATTTAAAATATCCTGTACATGAAATTCATTTAAGGACAAATTTGCCAAAGCATGTAGTTTTTCCTGCCATTCATCACTTTTACCGACCACATCCTGCCTTAAGCAATCGACCCAGACAAAATCCAGCACATAAAATTCAGACTGCTCTTGGCTAATAAAGGCGTAATTTTCGTCGGGATGATGGTAAAAGTAATAAATCTGCATATATTCACATTTAAAAATACATTAAGGTTTTTATCATGCCATAAAAAAAGCCCGCTTCAAGCGGGTTTTCTTTATCAGACAACAGTCAGATTATGCTTGAGCAACATCTTTCATGGTCAATTTAATACGACCACGGTTGTCTACATCAGCAACCTGAACGTTAATCTCTTGACCTTCTTTCAATACGTCAGTCACGTTAGCAATACGCTCATTTGAAATTTGAGAGATATGCAACAAACCATCTGTACCAGGCATGATGTTTACAAACGCACCAAATTCTACAATGCGAATGACTTTACCTTGATAGATTTTACCTGGTTCAACTTCAGCAGTCAGTGCTTGAATCTTGGCAATTGCAGCGCGTGCAGCCGCTTTAGATTCACCAAATACACGTACTGTACCGTTGTCTTCAATGTCAATCGCCGCTTTAGTTTCTTCAGTAATTTGACGGATTGTTGCACCGCCTTTACCAATCACGTCACGGATTTTGTCTGGATTAATTGTAATCACTTCAAAAGTTGGTGCGTGCATTGAAATTTCAGGGCGAGCACGAGAAATCACTTTGTTCATTTCATTCAGGATGTGCATACGACCAGCAAATGCTTGGTTTAACGCAACTTCCATGATTTCTTCAGTGATACCTTCGATTTTGATGTCCATTTGAAGTGCAGTAATACCGTTGGCAGAACCTGCTACTTTAAAGTCCATGTCGCCAAGGTGGTCTTCGTCACCCAAGATGTCAGAAAGAACTGCGAAACGCTCGCCTTCTTTAACTAGACCCATTGCGATACCCGCAACTGGTGCTTTAAGTGGAACGCCTGCATCCATCAATGATAATGAAGCACCACATACAGAAGCCATTGAAGATGAACCGTTAGATTCCGTAATGTCAGATACGATACGGATTACATACGGGAAGCGGTCTGCTGCAGGAAGAACAGCTTGTACACCACGACGAGCCAAACGGCCATGACCAATTTCACGGCGTTTAGGTCCAGTTTCACGACCAGTTTCACCCACAGAGTATGCTGGGAAGTTGTAGTGCAACATGAAGCTGTCAGTTTTAGTACCTGCAAGGGTATCAACCATCAACGCATCACGTGTGTTACCCAAAGTTGTTGTTACCAACGCCTGAGTTTCACCACGAGTGAACAATGCAGAACCGTGAGCACGATCTAACACACCAACCTGTACGTCAAGCGCACGAACTGTTTTAGTGTCACGACCATCAATACGTGGTTTACCAGACAAGATGTTGTCACGTACGGTACGGTATTTAAGATCTTCAAATAATTCGTTTACGTCGTCAGCGATACCATCGACATCTTCTTCTGGAACGAATTGAGCAATAGCTTCTGCCTGAAGTGCATCAAGTGCCGCATAACGGTCTTGTTTCACTGCAATGGTATAAGCTTCTGAAATTTTTGCTTCAAATGCTTCTTTGAGTTTCGCACGCAATTCTTCGTTTTGTGCTGGAGCAACCCAAGTTGATTCTGCTGCGCCAACAGCTGCTGCAAATTCTTTAATCGCTTGAATCGCGATTTGTTGTTCGTCATGACCAAACAATACTGCACCAAGCATTTGGTCTTCTGAAAGTTCTTTCGCTTCAGATTCAACCATCAATACTGCTGATTCTGTACCTGCAACCACAAGGTCAAGATCACTTTCTTTTAGTTGTTCATAGTTCGGGTTAAGAACATATTCACCGTTGATTAAACCAACACGTGCACCACCGATTGGGCCACGGAATGGTGTACCTGCAATCGCAAGTGCAGCAGAAGTACCTAGCATCGCAGCAATGTCAGCATCCATTGTTTTGTCAGAAGACACAACTGTTGCTGTCACTTGAATTTCGTTGTAATAACCTTCTGGGAACAACGGACGAATTGGACGGTCAATCAAACGTGAAATCAAAGTTTCTGCTTCAGAAGCACGGCCTTCACGCTTGCCATAACCACCTGGGATACGACCCGCAGCATATTGTTTTTCTTGGTAGTTAACTGTTAACGGGAAGAAATCCTGACCTGCTTTTGCAGTTGGCTGAGCCACAACTGCAACAAGAACAGTTACCCCCCCCATAGTAATCAATACAGAGTTGGCTTGGCGTGCAACACGACCAGTTTCCAAAACCACTTGGTATTGACCATACTGAAATTCTTTACGAACAATATTAAACATCGACATATATTGTATTTTCCTAGTTCTTTTTGAACAATTATTCTAGTGGAGACCCCTAAGGTTTGGCATTCACAACACAAATCGGAAATAAATGACAAAGCTTAGAAGCCGACCTCACTAGATGTTAGACACGAAGAAGGAGCGAATATTCGCCCCTTCTAAAATAGCTTAGCAAGCTAAGCTTTGCTTCATTTTCAGCGACGAAGTCAGAAACATTCGAAATACCGAAAAATAAGCCTAAATCGAATTAACGACGTAAACCTAAAGCGCCGATCAAAGCAGTGTAACGACCATGATCTTTACCGTTTAAGTAGTCAAGTAATTTACGGCGTTGGTTAACCATACGGATCAAACCACGACGGCTATGATGGTCGTGTTTGTGTTCTTTAAAGTGACCTTGCAAATCATTGATTTGTGCAGTTAACAAAGCAACTTGTACTTCTGGTGAACCAGTGTCATTTTCTGCACGAGCAAATTTAGCAACAATTTCTGCGCGGTCTTGGTTAGTTAAAGCCATTCGATTACTCCGAGATGCTTAAAAAAATAAATAAAAATGATATATATCAACAAACTAATATAATTAATTTACTGATTGCCGTGCATCACTACAGCAAGCCATCTATTTTAAGTCAAAAGCTAAGCGATTGCAAAAAAAGCGTGAGATTCCATCAATTTTTTATAAAAAAATAAAAAAATGCAAAAGCCCAAACGGTATTGGTTTGGGCTTTTGTACGCTGTAGTTTCTTGTTTTGCTTTGTTGTTATTATGAGCGGTTGAGTCGCGCTTCTTAGTTAGTTATTGATTTAACGTCCTAACTTGGGCTTATCATGCTTCCATGAGCATCATGTTCGCATAAAAATAGTGGGTCACCTATGGGCGTTGTCTCAAGCTAATGTAAGCAAAAACTTACAAAACAAACACGATTAAAATACTCAAGAAACATAATTTCATCAAGTTTAGTAAAAAATATTCAATAAATTCAAATAAATAAAAATACACAAAAGATTATACCTATAGTTTTATATATTTAAAAGAGTTGACCATTTGATACAAATATTTACATGGTAAATTTATCTACTTTGCATAAAAACACAACTGGCAGGTTGTATCTTGATGAATCAAGATGATGATTAACAAGTCTAAATCTTCAGGATATAAAAAAACCCTGTAGTCTCTCCCAAAACTACAAGGTTTAGTGGCTGTAAGTTTCCTGCGTATGACTCACGTCCCGTAAGTTTGCTGTCTATTGACTATTATTATTCTTATGCAATTATAATTTAGCTCATCCATGCTAAATCAATTTGGCAAAACCATAGTATGAACATCTAACTGACTAAACTATTCGGCAATTTCCTTATTTAATGTAAGCCATTTCTTACATTAGCCTCTATTGTAAAATAAAACTTTACTATTCAATTGATTGTTCAATTTTTCTAATCAAACCACTGTATCTAACCGTCTGACAGGTTAACGCCTGAGCAAAAGCTGCCCGATCGACCAATAATGATACAGCTTTTTTTGCCCGCGTAATTGCCGTATAGATCAGCTCCTGACTTAACAGCTTTTCTGCTTGAGCATCAAGTACAACCGCCGTATGCGCAAACTCTGAACCTTGCGACTTATGAATGGTAAGTGCAAATGCTGTAGCAATATTTTTAGGTAAGCGCTGAGCAACCACCCATTTTTGTAAGCTCGGAAAAAATACCGAAAACTGCTGATGATCTTCTTTCTGAAAAAAGCAGATCCCAATATCACCATTGGCAAGTCCAAGCTGGTCGTCATTTTCCGTCATCATAACAGGGCGACCAATATACCAATCCCCAACCGCCTGTGTATAAGGGAGTAATATTTTGAGTAATTGCTGCTGCATAAACTGGTTGATACGTTCCAAACCGAACTCACCATGATGAATCGCAGTCAAAATACGATAATGGTCAAAACAGGCAATGACTTGCTCGACCTCAGCCTGTGATTGTTCACCTTGCAAATAAGCCAGTAGGCTTTGAGTATAGTCTTCAAAGCCTGACCATAATTGCTCCAATGCCTGTTCTATAGCAGTTTCAGCATTTAAATACTGCAACTGAACCAAATCTTTTTGAATCCTGTTTAGATCTACAATTTGCAGTTGACCCGCCGCAACAATATCCTGTTCAAATGCGCTCAATACTTGCTCAGTATTCATTTGTCGAACTGTTGCCTGCTGAATAAAACGTGCCATTTTGCCAATTAAAGCGTCATCACTAAAACGCCGACTATTGAGCAAATTTACGCGATACGGCTGTAAGCGTTTAGGTTGTTGTAAATCTGCCAGCACCGAACCCACATCCACCGATGCCAGCTGCTGCGCATCGCCCAACAAAATCAGTCGGGCATGATCAGGAATTGCCTCAAATAATAAGGTTGCCAGATTTAAATCCAGCATCGAAGCTTCATCGACAATAATCAGATCATAAGGTAAGGGTTGCTGGGCGGTAAACTTTGCCTGCCCTTGCCTACCGATTCCCAGCAAGCGATGCAATGTCACAGGCTTCAATAACAACAGTCCAGACTGAATCAAACCTTGTTGTTGCAAATCAGGATCATTAAAAGAAAGCTGCAAAGCTTCCTGCATACGTTGCGCTGCCTTACCTGTAGGTGCAGCCATTGCAATCCTTAAATGAGGCAAGCAATGATTTAACACTGCCACGATCCGTGCCAGTGTGTAGGTTTTCCCAGTCCCAGGCCCGCCTGTGATCATATTTAAAGCGGACTGTCCAACCATCTGCAAAGCTTGCTGCTGATATGGATCAGGCAATAATGATAAATAAGTCGAGGTATCGACCTGCGTAGGCTGCTGAGCGACCAGACGTTGTACTTGCTGAGCCAGACGTTGTTCGAGTGCAAAATAGCGATACAAAAATAAAGCCTGCCCATCGTAGATAAAAGGGGCGACCTGAGCTGCATGCATACTCACCAGTGATCCAAGTTGCTGCGCTTGCTGCTCGGTACAGCGAACACAACTGTCACCACGAGCTTTTGCCATAAACAATTGTGAAATGTAGAGTATAACATCAGCATTTTCGCTTGACTTTACAAGGCTTTTTGTCAGATACTTCGCCCACTTTTCAGCCCAGACAAAATTTTCCCGCTGCTCTGGCATGATTTCCTGCATTATCATCTAGTTATCCTCATACTTATTCACATAGATATCAACAGAGTTATACCCAAAGTTGTCCACAATTTAAGCTTTTGTTTTTTATAAACTTAGCTAAGTTATGCACTTTTTTGTACCCTGTTCTGGACATGCGTATAACCCAAAATGGCATCTAGCCTTAAAATAAACTCAGGTTCTGGTCGCCAGTAATAACTGCCAAATCCAGCCTGTGCCGACATGCCACGCAAATACAAATAACTCGCTCCACCCAGATGCTGCTCAATCGCATAATTTTCCAAGCGAGTTTTCAAATAACGGTGTAAAGCCACCAGATAAATACTGGCCTGTAGCCAATAGCTGCTTTGTGACATATTTTGCTGAATGCCAAGCACACTATAATCTTGCAGGCTATCGCCCAAATAATTGCTTTTATAGTCGGCAATATAAAAGCGCCCCTGATGCTCATACACCAAATCAATCGCACCATTTAAATAACGTGCAGACTCGGCAGGATTAAACTCAGGCATGTATAACCCATATTCTTTAAAGAGTGCATGTAGACGTTGCACTGCAAAGACTTGATCAGACAACGCCATAAAAAATGGAAACTCCGCCAAGTGCTGTGCAGGCTCAAGCTGCTGCAAACAAAAATCACCATGAATGGGCGTTGCTAAAATCTGAGTTAACCATTGTTGAATTTCGGTAACCGCGCAGTCTTCAAGTGTCGTCTCAACATGCAAATCACTGCGCTGTTGATAGCGCTCCAATAACTGTTGCCATAAGTAAATATCATCATTTTTAAAACGACGGCGAATTTCATAATGCCAGCTATCATTTTGCTGAAAATCCAGATGTTCAAAAATTCCATGCAAGAAATTCCCTGCATGTGTACCTTGTGGAAACTGGCGCTGAATCCACGGCAATTTGTCTCTCTCTTGTGAAAGCTGAGTCATTGGCATAAGTGGCTGCCATTCATCCTCTGCAGCTTGTTGTTCACCGCTATATTCTACCAGTAAGTCTTTGGCTTGCTGTCTGGACAGATGCTGCGCCAACCCTGTAAAACTGGTTCGTACGCGCGGATAAAAGCGCTTTTGCGGCAATGGCAATGCCTGTAGTTCCATAACCGTTTCAGGTACAGCAGAAAAAATTGGTTTCGGACATTCGGTTAAAAAAACCGCTTCACCACTGGCAGGATGCTGAAACTCTTGCACCTGATTTTTCCAAAATGCCAAGCCTGTAGTGGATGTGCCTTTATGATCTTGTAACACGGCATAGACTCGATAACTGGCACGGGTCAGCGCCACATACCAAAGGCGATGCTGCTCGGCTTCAAGACGCAGTTGATGCTGATCCAAATCGGCCTGCGGGATATTGTCCCGATCATGAATCGCAATCACACGCTGTGCTTCAAGCTGCTGAGTTTGTGGGTTGAGCTGTTCTACCGTCGAAAAATTCAGTTGTTTGTTGGGTTCACTGTGTTTGCCATCGGCATTTAGTAAAAATACGATTTTAAACTCCAGCCCTTTAGACTGGTGAATGGTCATGAGTTGCACACCCGCAGCAGTAGAGAGCTTGCGTTCCAGTTCCCATTCCCGATCACTGGGTTTTTGCACCTGCATCATATACCAGTGATACAGGTTTTGTGCCCCCTGATACTGGCCACTGTGTTGACTGAGCAATTCAGTCAGATGGCGTAAATTGACCACTACCCGTTCATTGTCACGGCTCTGGCTCGCTACCACAGTTTGCCACACCGCAAAACGCTGCAATAAATACTGCCACGCGGTCAAGAAGTTACGTGCAAACCACAGCTCACGCACATGATCAAACTCTAAAATATACTGGCTCAGACCATCGGCTTGGGCTTGCAAATCGACCAATTGTTTCAGCGTTAAACCAAACAAACGGCTTAGCAATGCACGCTTGAGTTTGGCTTCATCATATGGCGCTAAAATTGCCGTCAGGACTGCTGCAACATCTTTGGCAATCTGGCTATCAAAGACACTTCGTTTGGCAGGACGATTGACCCGAATATTCAACCGTTCCAGTACATGTTGCACCTGATCCAAACCATCATGATTTTTGGACAGCACCGCAATATCATCGGCAATCAGCGCCCGTGAGCCTGAGCTCTCGGCAAAATACAATTGGCCTTGTGCCGACTGGTTCAGCAACTGTCGAATTTGCCATGCCACCTGTTCATGGGGAGGCTGTTTTTCAGGAATGTTCAACCAACGTAACGGCTGCGGGTTTTCCTGTGCCTGATCAATCAAGGCAGGATGAGGACGACGCCCTGCCTGCACGGGGTAATAGATGACCTGCTCACCAAAATCGGGCTGCCGCTGGAATAAAGCATCGACTACCTCAACCAAAGGTTGAATCGAGCGTTGATTATGAATCAGTTGATAGAACTTGCCTGCCTTTTGCTGTACATCCTGATGCGCTTTAATAAAGGTCAGCATGTCACCGCCACGAAAGCCGTAAATGGCCTGTTTACGGTCACCAACCATAATCATGCAGCTTTGACTATAACGCTTAGGATGCCGCCAGATACTCGCTAGCATATCGTCCTGATCCTGGTTGGTGTCCTGAAACTCATCGACTAAAATAAGCGGATAGCGGTTTTGCACAAAAGCCGCAAATTTTTGCCCGTGCTCACCTTGTAGGGCTTCTGCCAGTGTTCGGATTTGCTGGGAAAAAGTGGTTTCACCATGTTGCTGCAACAGCTGCGGCAAACGCTTTTTCACTTCCTGACAGAGATAGAATTGCAAAGAAGTATTAAATTGATTTAAATCCTTTTGAATCTTAAGTTTCGTTTCTAAAATATTTTTTAACGACACAATCATAGGATGCTGATAAAAAGAATCCTGAATATGTTGATCGCATTTATTAAAAATACTGGTTCGAGGTTTCCCTTTTGAATCTAAAAATAAAACCTCGATGTCTTTCAATACGCGTTGATTAAAATATACGTGAGCACCTTGTTCTCGAATCTGTTGAATAATTCGAGGCAAACCTGTAGTAAAAATGCCATGGAAACGATCGCTTCCAAAAGCTTTCTTATTGATAAATTTATAATATGCGCCATCGAGTAAATAGTAATCTTGCAATTCTTCCCAATGTTGCGATGGCGTAGATACAAATTGATTTAAAGCGGATTCAAATTCAACAACACTGAAAGTAGGCACATCAACGCTTTTAAACTGGGCATTACTAAAATTCAGGCTTTTTTCAACCACATCGACATAACTGTCAACCCGCCCAAGCTCACCGCTGATATATAACCAGTCAATCAATTGCTGAGGCTGTGCCTGAATCCATTCGCGTAAAATGTCATGCACCAATTGCCGCGTGTATTGCTTGGCTTGATCGGTAATTTCGGCATGTTCAATTTTGCCACTTTCAAATGCAAACTCACGTAATAGCTTTTGGCTAAAACTGTCGAGCGTTCCGACAAATAACTCATCCAGCTGATCGATGATCAGTTTGAGGCGTTCACAAGCATAGCCGACCTGATGGGCAAACTGGCCGAGAATCTTGGCTTGTAAAGGATCGCTACACTGCTGTGCAAATGCCAGATTTTCTTCAGGCGTCGCACTACGCCGAGCATCAAAAAAACGCTGGCTTTCTTGTAAGCGTTTACGAATCCGAGTTTTTAACTCTGCCGCCGCCGCACGGGTAAAAGTGGTGGCAATCACCTGACGCGGCAGGTATTGTTCCAGTAAAATCCGCACCATCAGGCTTGATAAAGTAAAGGTCTTACCCGAACCTGCGGAGGCTTCAATCCAGTGTAAACCGCTAAAATCAATGTCATGAATCGGGGTGGTTGAAATACAGGTTTTATTCTTATTCATTAGGCATGTTCTACTGCACGTTGGTACTGATAAATAGGCGCATACAGACGATAGGCAAAACGCTGACAGGCATCTTGTAGCAACAGGTCAGCATCTTGTTCCTGCAAAATAAACTGCCAGTCGTCGTGATACTGAGTGGAACGATCTTCATGAATTGAAAAGAGACTGTTAAAGTTTCCGCCACCTTGCCACTGTTTTAACAGATTTTTTTCAGGTTCAACGATGTGCATATTGCCCTGTTCATCGGCTTGCCATTCTAAAGTTTTACCCGTTTCGAGCGGTTTCAATAACAATGCCGCAGGCAACACCAAGGGTGAAGTTTGCCCATAATCCCATGCCTTCAGCCATTCATCCAAATAAGCTTTTGCCTGTACTGAACTCAGCCCTTCACAAATCAGGGTACTGTTGCTAAATACCACTATACGTTTTAGCTGCTTACCTTGTTCTCCGAGGTTTAAATACGTCAGCCACAACAAATATTCCAGCCATGTTTTGGCACGGCGTTCAGCGCGGGCACTGGATGGGTTCAGGCTCGCCCAATCCTGCTGTGGCTGTTTAGGAATCACAATCCGCATATGTAACTTGTCGCGCAGATGTAAAGTCTGCCCCGTGGTTTCAGTCGGTGCAGCAGCATATTGTTGTAACTGGGTCAAAAGTTGTTGATGTTCCAACTGACCGAGCTGCCATGCGCTGTGCTGAGTTTTACCGACAGGCAAACGGTCTTGCAACAGCTCGGTACTTGCGGCATCCTGCTGCTGTAAAAACTCGCGCAAGCTATAACGCCCCAAACCATCGAGTAACAATGGCTCAACTTCATCGGGTAAATCCTGCATACACAGATTTTCAACTCCAAGTGTTTTTAAATACAGCTGGGCTGGAAAGACCATGTCATTCAGCCACTGTTGGCTGCTGAGCATAATCACATCGGTTTCAGGCACCGTATAAGTTTGATTACTCCACGGCTGACGTTGCCCTGTCGCTTGCTGAATTTGCTGAGCTACAGTAAACCACTGGTCTTGATAGCGCAGATATTCTGCTGTAAAACCTTTCAAGTCAAAAGGCTGTAACGGGTGTACCCGATATAAACTCAGCATCTGCTGCGGAATCTCCAGACCTGCATACTCTACAGTTGCATCAATCTCGGCATCGGGCTGCTCGGATGCCACAATGTAGCCAATATGATCCAGTAGCTCTTGCAAAACACTGGATGGCTGGCGCACTTCACCATCGCTAATATCAAAACCATTATAAAATAGCCAGAGTTGCTCTTTGGCCAGTAGCAGCGCATCTAAAAATGCGCCCTGATCATCTTCCAGACGCGAACGATCCCCTAACTGTGGTCGTAAACTTTGCATCAAATCAAATGGGGTATGCGTTTGTCGGTTTGGGAATTTCCCACTGTCCAGATTCAGCATGACCACCAAACGATACGGTAACGGACGAATCTGCCCAATTTGACTAAAAGTAATCTGTCCGCTCGGTTCAGCCTGATCGAACTGGCTGTCGAGCTGCTGCTGAATTTCTTGCAAAACCACGCCCAGTGGCAGGCTAAAATCCTGTAATGCTACCTGTGGTGAATTTTGCTGTTTTTGATAATGTACCGACAAAGTCAGCATTCGAATGTGTTTACGCACCATGTCATAAGCAGCACCAAGTGCGGTCACACCTGCCTGCTGAAACTCATGGATATCTTGCTGGATCTGATACAGCCAGTGTTCAACGGTATGATTTTGCCCCAGTTCATGCAAAATCAGCCAATCACGACGCTGTGCCAAATCTTCATAAATGTCTATCAGGGTCGCGATTAACTCAAAATCACTCGACAACACTTGCGCATAGCTCAGTGTTCCTTCAAACAGCACATGCTCAGGAATCGCCACTCCAAGTGCCAAACGGTCTAAGGCAAATTTAAAACTAAAACGATAATCCCGATCTTCTGGACCAAGCTGGCGCGCCAGATGGGCTTCGTCCAACCCGCGCTTAAAACCAGCCTGAATCAACAACTGCAACGCCCGCTGGGTTTGTGAGGTATCTAAAGCATAGCGTTGCTGCGTCGCAGGCAAACTCAACCAGTCGGCAAACTGTTCAAACTGGAAACGTCCATGCGGCAATTGAATCCGATAACACACTGCCTGCCATGCCTGACGCATATCCAGCTGCGCTACACCGCCAATTTTGACGGGTAAATAGGGTGCTTGCTGTGCATTTTCTACCCGTGGTGGCGGTGCAAAGACACTGCGAATATGAGGCTCAAGTGCCTTGATGTCTGGTGTTAACACCAAAATATCATCCAGACGGTGCGGTTGTTCAGCCGTGCCCTGTGCCAGCCAGTGCAACAGCTGATCTTTCAAGACTTCAAGCTGACGCAATGCAGAGTGACAAACATGAACCTGAATCGACTGATCATCGGGAGAAAGCTCAAATTGATGCTTTTCAGGTTCCATCAGGTACAGCACATCTGACTGGATTTTACCGAGCAAACTCTCGGCATAATCTTCATCGAATAAATCGAGCCATTGCCCTTCTTCGCCTGATGACAAATGTGACAACAACGAGAAATGGTCACGTGCCTGCTTGCCAAAACGGGTCAATAATGGATGACGCGACTCACGCGCTTCGGCATTAAAATTGAGGGTAAATTCATCAAAGAAACGTTGCAGATCGGCATCGGAGGCTTGCGGATGTTTTTGCAAAAAACGCTGCTTGACCCCAAGGTCATAGCGTTTCTTCCAGTTCGGATCGACACTGTCTGCCCAGTATTCCTGCGAAGGGTTATAGTGCAAAATCACCACGTCCAGATACTGCCCCAAGCGCCGTAAAAATTGTAACTGGGTCGGAGGCAAATCCAGCACCGTAAAAATCAGCAATTGCTGCGGCAGGCGTTTCAGCGCGGCTTTACGCTGCTCTGGGTCATCGAGAATTTCCCAAAAATCGCGGTCGATCTGCTGCATTTGCACAAAGTCAGCATGAAAGACTTCCTGCCACAACCAGCGCTGCCATGCTTCAAGCTGCTGTACCTGTTCCAGTTGATACAGCGCAATGCCGTGTTCGTCCGCCTGAAATAACTGCTCAATATCCAGTTCGCGGTTATTGCCCCAAGCCTTAAGCCAGTTTTGCGGGCAACCACATGGCTCATGCCAGTGGTGCTGACATTGCCCACGGTAAACCATGTAATGACTAAACACTCGCGACACCTGCTCGGATACCCAGTACAGCATGTTTTGTTTTTTGAGTTGCTGTTGCAAACCTTGTGTTAAATGCGCTGCACTGTCGTAAATCCGCTGCACAATACTATACAGCGGATGCTCGGCAGCAAGGCTGAGTTGCTCGGGTTCAATATGGGGTTTTAACGCTTCATAAATACGCCACTGCATCACCAAACGTGGAATATTGGCTTGGCGTACTTGTTCTTTATTTTCTAGAACTTGTTGATAAGCGTACCATTGAAAGGTCTGAATCCGTTGGTGATACAATTGGTTGGCGCTAATGCCCTGATACTGAGAAATCTGCTGCTGTAACCATTGCTCCACAGCAGCACTCGGCACCACAAAATGCTGCTGTTGTAACACCTGTAAAGGATGGCTTTCTGCCTGACTAATTTGGGCTAACAGCGTTTGCAATAACAGTTCTAATCGCTGACTTTGACAAACATGAATACCCATAAATCACTTTTCTCGCTGTATTTTTGCAGAATGGATGCAATTTGCACAAATTGACACACAGATTGTACTATTTCTTTAACATGACTTATGTCATTTTAAAAAACAATACGTTGTGATCACAATGACGGTATTTCAAGTAAAATAGCACCTCAACAGGTAAAGACTTTATGAAAATTGATCATATTCCCGACTCGATTGACCCCGATTTGAATCTGGAACAGGTACGCCAAAACTGCTTGGCTTTAGCGAAAAAACGCGCCTATCTGTCTGCGGGAGCTGCGGTCATTCCTGTGCCTTTTTTAGATGTGGTGGTCGATGTCGGTATTTTGTCGAAACTGATTCCTGAAATTAATGAGAAATTTGGACTCGACCCTGAACACATCAGCGTGTATGACCCGAAAACCCGTGAAATTCACTGGCAGGAACTGCGCAAACGTGGCGTGCAATTTTCAGGCTTAATGGTGGCACGCACAGGTGTCAAAAAATCATTGAACGGTTTTATTGGCAAAATGGTGACCAAACAGGTCTCCAAATTTATCCCTTTAGGCGGGCAAATTGTTGCTGCCAGTCTGGGTTATCTGGTCTTTAAAAAAATTGCTTCTGCACATGTTGAAGACTGCTACCAACTGGCAAAAGGCATTCAGCTTAAACAAAAAGCCCAACCCGTTGTGAGCTAGCATCAGGCGGATTACTCCGCCTTCAACTGATTTAAAATAGCTTGCATAATGTCCAGTCGCGCCTGACGCTTACTGTCGGTAGAAATCACATGCCACGGTGCATAAGCAGTATTGGTCAGATAAAACATATCGGCGGCAGACTCCAGATAGTCATCCCATTTTGCCCGATTACGCCAGTCATCACTGGTAATTTTAAAGCGTTTGTGTGGTGTTTGTTCACGAATTTTGAAGCGCTGTTCCTGCTCATCCTTACTAATGGCTAACCAAAATTTAATCACAATGGTCTGAGTATCGACCAGATCTTTTTCAAAGCGGTTAATTTCATCATAAGCACGTTGCCACTCAAAATCTGCTGTCAGATTTTCAATGCGCTCGACCAGCACTCGACCATACCAAGAACGGTCAAAAATGCTGATTGGGCTAGCATTTTCAAATTTTGTCCAGAAACGCCACAAATATGGATGATGCCGTTCATAATGCTCAGGTGCAGCGATACAGTGAATGTCGTATTCACGCGGATCGAGATTTTTTACGATTCGGCGTATTGCGCCCCCCTTACCCGCAGCGTCCATTCCTTCAAACACAATGACCACTTTGCGCTGATTGTAACGCAAGCGATCTGCAACCTTACGCGAGAGTTTTTTAAGCTGTGCCTTATAGTCTTTTTTGCTGATTTCAGGATGTGTAATTGCAAATAAATTTTGTGGAATTGGGGCTTGTGGCCATTGATTTGCGACTAGACCCGTATGCCTGGGCAAGTCTTTCAATGCTAGCAATAAATGCTGGGAAAATTCACGGTTGCGCTGACGCTTGTCTTCGCAGTCCAGTACAATCCAGTCCTCGCTATAGCGCTCACGTAAACGCTGGATGTTGTCATACTGTTTTTTATTGCGCCAGTCCAGACCATGCAATTTATGCCATTTCTCCTCGGAAGGATTCATATTGTCCAGACGTTTTTGCAAAGATTTCCACGACAAGTCGAACCAGAATTTGATGACATCGACCTGATTGTTTTTTAGATCTTGCTCAAACTTGCGCATTTGCTGGATGTAAGCATCGAACATGGTGTCATCCAAAGGCTTGGACACATGCATGGCGGTATTGAGTAAGTCATTGTACCAGTTACTAAACAGTACCACGATCTGACCCTCGGCAGGAATGACTTGGGCATATGGCTGCCAAAAGGGTTGTTTACTGCTGAAAAAATGCGGCGGCTCGGCATAGACATGTAAATAACGTGGATCGACCCATTCGCGCAGTTGCTTGACTGCCTCACCTTTACCTGCCAGTTCAATACCACTCATAATCACCAGAACGCTTTTACCGTGATCACTCCCTCGGCTATTTCGCAGTCGGTATTGGGCTTCAATGAGGTCAAAGGAAAGTTGATGGTCATGTTTTATTTTTTCTGGTTTTACACTTTGATCCATACTGAGTGACCTATGCTTATTCAATTCTTATATCTGGCATGATACTACACTCAGCTCAGGCATATACCATCCGCTCCCACCAAAAAACAAAAGGCAGGAATCCCTGCCTTGTTTCTGTATTGTTTTCAACATTTTAATTATCTCGACAAGCAAGATTCGTGGTGTCAGGTTTAGGTGGCTAAAACTGCTTGTAGCACCTGTTGTTCAAGTTCAGCAAAGCCAATACCTTTTTGACGCGGGCGTGGCAGATTGACTTTAAACTGCTGCGCAATATGCCCTTTATCCAGCAAAATAATACGGTCTGCCAGTTGCACTGCCTCACTGACATCGTGCGTCACCAATATGGCGGTAAAGCCCTGCTCACGCCATAACTTTTCAATCAGATTTTGCATGTCCAAACGGGTCAAGGCATCCAGTGCGCCAAGCGGTTCATCCAATAATAGAATCCGTGGGCGATGCGCCAAGGCACGTGCCAATGCTGAACGCTGGCGTTGTCCACCCGAAAGCTGACTTGGCCACAATTTGGCTTTTTCTTTTAAACCGACTTTTTCCAGTAAGGCTATCGCCTGTTCAGACTGTTGCTTGGGCAAACCGAGTTTGACATTGTCCTCAATGCTCTTCCATGGTAGCAAACGCGGGTCTTGGAACATCACCCGAATATCATCTGGCTGAATCGAGGCACTGTGTGCAGGCGCAGTAAAATCGATTTGCCCCTGACTGGCTTGCTCCAGACCTGCAACCAGACGTAACAAGGTACTTTTACCACAACCACTGCGCCCGACAATCGCTAGAAACTCGCCTGCCTGAATATTCAGATCAAGGTTTTCCAGTACCGTGACACTGCCATAATATTTGTTGAGTTGCTGAATATGAATTTCAGCGCCTGTGGTCGGGGCAACTTTATACTTGGGCGAGATGACTAGCTCATCCGCGTAATCCGCAATACTTAAATCAGTCATGATGCTCTCCTCAATCGTGTTGATAACCCGCATGCCAGCGCAGTAAATAGCGTTCCAGATATTGGGCAAGAACATCTGCCAGTTTGCCCAGTAAGGCGTAGAGTAAAATACCGACCAAGACCACATCGGTTTGCAAGAATTCACGCGCATTCATGGTCATATAACCAATGCCTGCCTGAGCAGAAATAGTTTCCGCGACGATTAACAATACCCAAACCAAACCGAGTGCAAAGCGTAAACCGACCAAAATCGAAGGCATCGCTCCAGGTAAAATGATGTCTTTATATAACTGCCAACGGGTCAAGCCATAGCTTTTACCCATTTCAATCAACTGCGGGTCAACCGAGCGAATACCGTGATAGGTGTTGATATACATTGGGAAAAACACCCCGATGGCAACCAAGAACAGTTTTGCCGATTCATCAATCCCAAACCACAAAATCACCAATGGAATGAGCGCCAGCGCAGGGATATTACGAATCATCTGCAAGGTGGTATCCAGTAAATTCGAGGCAATTCTGGAGGAACCATTGAGTAAACCGAGCAGCAAGCCCAAACCACCGCCAACCAATAAGCCGAGCAAGGCACGTCCCGCACTAATTTTGACGTGATGCCACAGTTCACCACTGATCAACAGCGACCAAAAAGCACTAAGCACCGCAGTCGGCGCAGGTAAAATCCGGCTTTCCAGCCAACCTGTCACCGATGCCACTTGCCAGAAAATCACCAATACCACGGGCACCAGCCAAGGCAACGTGCGTTGCCCTAGCCGTTTTACCACTTGGGTCATACAGCCTCCTCTGCCCGCTGACGTTTTTTGTCTTCATCAGGCACATAGTTGTTGGCAATAATCTCGCCAAATGGTCCAGTCAGATTCGGCTGTGACAGTTTTTTACGGGTTTCCAGTGGCAATAACGGGAACACCAATTCAGCAAAACGGATCGATTCCTCAAGATGCGGATAGCCTGAGAAAATAAAGGTGCCAATGCCCAAATCGGCATATTCCTGAATACGTGCCGCAACAGTTTCAGGATCACCCACTAACGCCGTGCCTGCACCACCACGCACCAAACCAATACCTGCCCATAAGTTTGGTGACACTTCCAGTTGATCACGGCGACCGCCATGCAAGGCTGCCATGCGGTGCTGACCGACTGAATCCATTTGTGCAAATTTCTTCTGTGCTGCGGCAATGGTGTTGTCATCAACGTATTGAATCAGGTCGTTGGCGGCTGCCCATGCTTCTTCATTGGTTTCACGCACAATCACATGCAATCGGATACCATAGTTCAAAGTACGCCCTTTAGCTTCAGCTTTGGCACGCACTGCTTCGATTTTTTCTTTTACCGCAGCAGGTGGCTCGCCCCAAGTCAGGTAGGTATCGACCTGTTCTGTTGCCAAATCAATTGCAACATCTGAAGAACCGCCAAACCAGAGTGGTGGATGAGGGTGCTGCACAGGCGGATAAAGCAGTTTGGCATCATCGACATTTAAGTGTTTGCCGTGGAAGCTAAATGATTCGCCTGTGTGTGAACGGGTTAAAATTTCACGCCAGATTTTCACGTATTCATTGGCAGTTTCATAGCGGGTGGTATGGTCTTCATACAAGCCATCGCCTTTGAGTTCCTGTTCATCACCACCAGTCACCAAGTTCAGTAACACACGACCATTCGACAAACGGTCAAAAGTTGCTGCCATACGTGCAGTCAACGCTGGCGTAGTCACCCCTGGGCGTAACGCCACAAGAAATTTCAGGTTTTTAGTGGCATCAATCAAGCTTGCTGCGGTGATCCACGGATCTTCACACGAACGTCCTGTCGGAATGAGTACACCTTCATAGCCCAAATTATCCACGGCAACCGCAAGCTGCTTCATGTAAGCGTGGTCAACCTGACGTGCGCCTTTGCTGGTACCTAAATAGCGGCTGTCACCATGAGTGGGAATAAACCAGAAAATTTTCATTGTGTTGTTCCTTTAAATGTCTAAGTCTTTAAAACTCAGAGCGCACTTAGTGCTGCGCCCAGATAATTTGGTTGATCTCGATGGAATTTGGGATCAACTTCTCTTGATAAAAACGATTTGCAATCTCTTGCTGTGCCTTGACCACCTCAGGAGTAATCGCCTGTGTTAGTGACGGCTTATAGCGTTTGTCGAGTACACGCTGGGCGATGTCAGCATTTAAACCTGTCGCCTGTTGATACAACTGCAACGACTCTTTTGGATGATCGACAATCCACTGTGCAGCATGGTTCAGTGCGGTTAAGAACTGGGTGGTTTCTTGTGAATGCGCTTTGACAAAGTCAGGGTTACCAATCACAAAGTTATAAGTGGTTTCAAAGGCTGTGCCGTCAATAATTGGGCGGGCATGTCCTTCCACTTCAGCAGCGCTACGGAACGGTTCCCAGATTGCCCATGCATCCACTGATTTTTTATCCAGTGCCGCACGGGCATCGGCAGGTGCTAACCAGATCGGCTGAATGTCATTCCAGGTCAGATTGGCTTTTTTCAGCACGCGCCCAAGCAAGTCATGTGCACTTGAGCCTTTTTGTACCGCGATGCGTTTGCCTTTGAGGTCGGCAATGGTCTTGATTGGACTATCGTTCGGGACAAGAACCGCTTGCCATTTCGGATGCACATTTTCATAACCGACATACACAATGCTTTTATTGGCAGCTTGGGCAAAAATCGGGGGAGTATTTCCAACCGAACCCAGATCGACTGCACCGACTGCCAAAGCTTCTAGCATTTGCGGCCCTGCGGGGAACTCTTTCCATTCGACCTTAGTTTTCGGAAATTCTTTTTCCAGTAAATGCTGCTGTTTTAAAACAATTGAATTTAAAGACGATTTTTGAAATCCAATACTCAATGTTTTTAGCTCAGCCACATGGCTTGCGGTTGGTACAGATGCCTGTGTAGGGGCAGTTTCAGACTTCTGGCACGCTGCAAGCAGTACCGTGACACTGGTCAAGACTACAAGGCTGGTGCTTCGTAAATAGCTCATGTCTGTCCCCGTTATTTATTGGGTGCGCTTAAAATCGCATCTTGAATATGAATTTGATTTGGAATCAGTTTTTGTTGATAAAAGGCATCAGCAACTTGCTGCTGTTCTGCAATCACTTGGCTAGAAATAGGCGTCACGCCAAAACCCATGCGCGAAATTGAAGTTTTCAGCACGCTATAATCTAGCCCAGTTGGTTTTTCTAATAATTTTGCAGCGTCATCCTGATGGGTTTTGACCCATTCAGTGGTCTGATTCAACTCTTTCACCACGGTGTTAAACACTTGAGGGTTGTTTTGCGCAAACTTGCGATCGGCCAAATAGAACTGGTGATTGCTGACCAAGTTCTGCCCTGTCGACAACACACGTGCGCCCAGTTGCTGCTGCGCTGCGGCAAAGAACGGATCCCAAATCACCCAAGCATCGACTGCACCTTTTTCAAACGCAGCACGGGCATCGGCAGGTGGCAGATACACTACTTGGATATCTTTTAAAGTAAGATGGTTCGCTTCCAAAACTTTCAGCAACAAATAATGCACATTCGAACCTTTGTTCAAGGCAATACGTTTGCCTTTTAGCTCCTGAATCGAATGAATATTGGAGGTTTTCGGCACAATCAGTGCTTCTGCCTGAGGTGCAGCAGGCTGGTTTGCCACATAAACCAGATTGGCATTCGCCGCTTGAGCAAAAATTGGCGGTGCTTCACCTGCCTCACCAATCACCACACTGCCAACATTCAGACCTTCAAGCAGTTGGGGACCCGCAGGAAACTCCACCCATTTCACCTGAACCCCTTGCGCCTGCAAGGTTTTTTCTAGGTCACCACGTGCTTTGACAATCGGCAAAAGACCATACTTTTGAAAGCCAATACTTAAAGTTTTCAATTCGGTTTTCGGCTGCGATGCTGCCTGTGCCTTGCCTTGTTGCTGTTCAGCAGGTTTGCTGCACGCACTCAGTGCCAAACTCAAACCTGCACAACCAATCACTGACCACTGTTGAATACAATTCATCTTTCTACATCCTAAAATTCTGTGAGTTCATTCAAAAATATGTTTTAAAATTCAGTTACATTCGAGCAGACTGACAACACATGTTTGGCATAACCGTGAAGGATTGAAGATAAGTAGATAACACCGCGAAGGTGCGAAGTGGTATACAGCGATTCATGGCTTTCTGCGCTCTTTCGACAAAAATGATCTGGAAGCCCATACCTTAAAGCTTTGTCTTTTTTAGCAAAATAAAGAAAAAATTGAATAATTATGAAATTTTCTGCATAAGAGATTTTCTGCAAAGTTTTACAGATTTACTGCTAAAACCACTTTCGGCTTAATTCAAAAAGTAGAAAAAAAATTTATTGTTATACATATATTTAGATATCTTTAAAACCGATAAAGCCTTTCTGAGTGTATGACTAGAATGCATCAAAGCCACTATCCTTTTGGCTTTTTTACATATCCATAGCAGAATTGCAGATATAGCCTTTAGCGGCTTTGCCAGAAACCCATTTGTAAATCAGCAGTTTCCTGCTCCTGTTCCGCAACAGGGCCAATCAGCCCAATGTCCTTTTGCCCATGCACAAACACATCAGCCGAAGATACGTTCGTGGTCGGGCGCAACCATTACCGAACCAAAGGAATGATGCTCCAACGAAATAGCGCGTTTACCGACTTCATTAGATAAACGCAAAAACGTAAAATTTGTTCAGGATTGAGGCTGACATTGGCTTTCCTTAAGCTGAGCACATGATGGTTCAGCGTGCTTCAATCATCTTAAAATTTTGTATGTGCGTAGGTTTTGGATATAAATATACAAACTCACGGTATGAAAAATTTGAATGTTATTCTGAATAAATTTACATGACAGGCGGCATGGATGCCGCCACGTTGTACTGCGTTATAGGGACATAACGTCAGTACAACAAAGGATTTTTGTTACTTTTCATCCTTGAAAAGTAAAAGAACGCGTATCAATATCAAATTCCTATCCCCTTAATTCAATCCTAAACTCAAACTAAGACAAAAACGTCTTACCCAACGATGCAGGCAAATTCATCTTTAACAACTTCTTATCCCGAGAAATCAGCACCAACACCAAAATAGTTGCTACATACGGCAATGCCGCCAAAAACTCGGTCGGCACATTGATACCTAATGCTTGAGCATGCAGTTGTAAAATAGTCACGCCATCAAACAGATACGCCCCCAGCAACAAACGTGCAGGTTTCCACGCAGCAAATACCACCAGAGTAATCGCAATCCAGCCACGACCTGCCACCATGTTTTCAATCCACACAGGGTATACACGGTCGATAAAAATGCACCGCCAATCCCTGCCATTGCACCAACAAACAACACCGCGCCATAGCGAATCGCCAACACGTGATAACCTATGGCATGTGCACTTTCAGGCGACTCGCCGACCCAAATCGTGCTAAACACACTCAGATCGAACTGCTCTGACAAGGCAAATGTGGCAATTGCACCAACCAGCATCATGCCCTACGCTAAGGTTAATTCCCCCTTTAGCTCGGCTACCAGTTCGCCTAAACCTGCAAAAATAAGGGGGGGCGCAGCAGCAACGGTGGTGGCTAAAATTGCAGTGACTTCTAACATATCCGTATTCTCCTTTTAGTCTTGCGTTGCCAACGCAGCTGCTTTGGTTTTGTTTTTCAAAAAATGGGACTTGTTTTCAATAAAAGCATTAGCTGCCAGTAAAAACATCAGCAATAAGCCTTGGAACACCCCTGCAATCGCCACGGGAAGCTGTAACTGCATTTGTGCTATTTCCCCGCCCAAGCAGACTGAGCCAGTCATCATGACCATTGTCGCAAATATTTTTAACTTCGATGAACTTGGCATTCTTGTATTCTCCCGATTGTTATTTATTGCAAGCTGAACCATTCATGGCATTTGTCTCAGTATTCAAGCAATATCCATTCCATGTTGACTGAGCATCAACATAAATCTGCTTTTTTACTGCCAGATCGCTGCAAAATTAGCGCTTTTCCAGAAAAAATTGTTAGAATAAAGAAAGGATTTCCTTGGATTAGAAAGCCATATTTTTGTTATTTTTTGGGGTTTTAAATGAGTCATGTCCATACACTTAATCCAGTCATCATACAGCAAGCCAAGCAACAGGCACTCAAGCTGTATGAACAGCAGCTTGCCAGCACACCTGAGCAATTTGCACCCGTCAGTGATTATCAGCAGCACTGCATCTTTGCACTGAACATGAAAGATGCCATGGAGCTTTATAATGAAAATAAAGTTTCTCAATTGGGGCTACCACCACTCACTTATGCCGAAACATTATTTGATGTCTTTGTTCGTGACAGTCTAGACGCTATGTTGCTCAATGATGCCAGCGCATTGGCACAGCATTTTATGGGAACCCTTTCTGATACGGTATTTTTCCAGCTTAAGTCTGATACTTTAAACAATATCGATCAGGTGATTGCTGAAGTGAAAACTTTCTCATACTGGTCACCTGTCTGGGTGCTATTAGCAGAACAATGGCATGACACGTTTAATCACAAACTTTCTGTCTAACCACAAAAAAGCTCTTATCACGTATAGATAAGAGCTTTCGGTTTGAACAATGTAAGTAGCTTTAAAGTGTAGGCTTAGAATCATTGTTCTTTCTGCATATGCAACAGAGCATTTCTAAAAAATAATAAAAAAGTTCCCAAAATTTAGAGTTGATTAGACACTCGCCATAAACCCTTTTGCTTTTTCTTGAAATTTTGATCAGAGAAAAAATAGCATGTGATCCATGATAAAAGCATTCTATTGCTTAAATCCAAATTTAGAATGATCACCCCATTATCAAACACTTCTGCATGCGACTACACATAGCATTAAATAGCCGCCAGACCTTGTGCCAAATATTTTTGCATCTCAGTTTCAGGCACCATGCCACCACCCGTTGCCCAGACCAGATGGGTTACCTGCCGTAATTGCGGTTCTGAGAAATGTTGCATTTTCAGATAATCTTTCGCCTGTGAGACCAATACTGCACCGTACATACCTGCTAGAGCAGAAGGTTCAAGCTGAATATTTTCAGCATCACTGAGCCAACGCAGCATGTCATATAAACGCTGATCATTCAGGGTGTAATAACCATCAATCAAACGCTGCATGGCGCGCCCCACAAACCCCGAAGCACGACCAACCGCCAGACCATCTGCGGCAGTTAAATTATCAATGCCCAAATCCTGTACCGAAATCGCATCGTGTAATCCTGTATGCACGCCAAGCAACATGCACGGCGAATGCGTCGGTTCAGCAAAAAAACAGTGCACATGATCGCCAAATGCCAGTTTCAAACCAAATGCCACACCGCCAGGCCCACCACCCACGCCACAAGGCAAATATACAAATAGTGGATGTTCGGCATCCACCACCAGATTTTTTTGCTGGAACTGCTGTTTTAAACGTTCGCCTGCCACCGCATAACCCAAGAATAGCGTGCGCGAGTTTTCATCATCAATAAAAAAGCACTGCGGATCTTGCGCAGCTAAAGCACGTCCCTGTTCAACTGCGACACCATAATCCTGCTCATATTCAACTACAGTTACGCCGTTGGCGCGTAGCTTGTCCTTTTTCCATTGACGGGCATCTGCCGACATGTGCACCGTGACCCGAAAGCCCATTTTTGCACTCATGATGCCAATCGACATTCCCAAGTTACCTGTTGAACCCACCGCAATCGCATACTGACTAAAGAACTGTTTAAACTCAGGCGAATACAACTTGCGATAATCATCTTCAAGATTCAGTAAACCTGCTTCAAGCGCCAGTTTTTCGGCATGCGCCAACACTTCATAAATCCCGCCACGCGCCTTGATCGAACCTGAAATCGGCAAATGGCTGTCCAGTTTTAACCAGAGCTGCCCAAAAATTTCTTGCTGATATTGTTGTTGCAAGCAATGTTGCATTGCAGGAATCGCGACACAGTCCGACTCGATTTTACCTTCAGTCGCTTCAAGTTCTGGAAAAGCCAACATTAAATATGGTGCAAAACGCTGCAAGCGCGCATGTGCCTGTGCGACATCTTCTGCGGTCAAACCGACATCCGCCAGCGCCACATCCAACGTGGTACTGGCTGGGTTAAACCATACTGTTTCCTGTAAATCCTGTAGCTGTTGCAGCAACGGAAATTCAGCAATAAGTTGATCGATTTGAATAGGTTGCATAACAGATTTCGCTCTTGATTAAACTGAAATTCGGTTCGGTGAAAAAATATTTGGATCAGAAATTAACTGGACTTTCCCTGTCATTATTTCTGCCAATAAACGCCCGCTGGCTGCGCCCAAAGTAAAACCCTGATGCCCATGCCCAAAGTTAAACCACAGCCCTTTATGGCGCGGCGCAGCACCAATATACGGCTTCATATCGACGCTGCAAGGACGGCGACCCAGCCATGCAGGTGTTGGCAAAGCTTCCCCCAAGTCCAGCCAGTCACGGGCACGTTGCTGGGTCTTTTCAAGTTGCACAGGCGTTGCAGGCGCAGAAAAACGCGCAAACTCAGCACCTGTAGTCAGACGAGTGCCTTTTTTCATCGGTGCAAGTACATAACCATATTCAGCATCGAGCATCGGGCGGCTCAACTGACTGCCGTGGGTATAATGTTGATGATAACCACGTTTTACAAATAACGGATTGTGATAGCCCAGTTCAGTTATAAATTTCGATGACCATGGGCCAAGCGCCAGCACCACATTCGGTGCAGTTAAAGCCTGCCCATCAGTCTGGACTTGCCATCCATGATCTTGCTGTTGTAATTGCTGAATCTGAGCCTGTACGATCACACCACCAAGCTGCTCAAATAATCGAGCATAGCGCTGTACCAGTTCACTAGGTTCAATCACACTCCACGGCTGCGTCCAGTGAATCCCGCCAATTAAAGGATGATCGGCTTTCAGATTCGGTTCAAGCTGGTTGATTTGACTAGCATTTAAAATCTGACTCGGCACGCCATAACGCTGCTGACGACGCTCGGCATCCTGAATGCCCTCTTGTAATGCCGCTTCACTACGGTAAAGCTGAATCCAGCCATTTTTTAAAATCAGATCTTCAGCCTGTGCCTGAGCAATCAACTGCTGATGCTCCGACAGTGCCACCCGAATCAGCACCGCATAATCCTGCGAGATGGCCTGATGGATTTGCGGACTAGAATTACGCCAGTATTGCAACAGCGGTGCAGCATATTCTGGCAAGGCATTTATATGATAATTCACCGCACTATCCTGTTTTAGCGCGACTTTAAATAAACTTACCCATTCACGCGGAAAAGCATACGGCTCAACCGCTTCTGTTTGAATAATCCCAGCATTGCCATAGGAAGTCTCTGTACCCGGCGCGGACTGGTCAATCACCGTGACAGCATAACCTTGCTGTTGCAAATGGAGAGCAGTGCAGATTCCGACCATGCCTGCACCTAGTACCAAAACTTCTTTCGACATTTTTTATCCTTTTATTTTGGCAATCACAATAATTTCAATTTTGCATCAATCACCCAATCTGCTATCACTGCGATTCTGGCAAGATCCAACTGGGCAAAAAACTGCTCTGGACTTGGTCAAATGTTGCAAAATTGGGTTTATCGATCAAATACACGGTGACACTGATCCAATCATTTAAACTGATAGGCTCTTGTGACAGCTTGCCATAAACCCTTGCCAAGTCGGTAAGTTAAATTCTAGGTCAATTATGATTTTGATCAAGGCATTCATATTCATTGAATGGTAAATGCTTGGCACATCACTGACGATCCAGTTTTTGATTCATTGCAAAATTTAGCAAAAATTAATGCCGAGCTTATAGACGAAAAAACTGTTCGGCACTTCAAAAGAAATTAAATAAAATTAATAATTTCAATAACTTAATAAAAAAACATTATGAGTCTTTATTTTTCTATAGACAACAAAAAAGGCTGAGTCTTATTCAGACTGAGCCTTTTTGTTTGGTAACAACATTTTATTTATCTAAAATGTTGGTGCGGAAGGGGGGACTTGAACCCCCACGCCCGAAAGCACTACCACCTCAAGGTAGCGTGTCTACCAATTCCACCACCACCGCATGTGCGTGCATTCTATTCGCTTCATTCAAAAAAGAAAAGTATTTCTTGGCATTAATTTGCAGTTTTCTGCGTATTTGATGAAGTTTCAGTCGAATTTTTTACAGGTGTTGTTACAGGTGCTGCGGCTGTTCCCAGACTATATGCTTCTGCTGTTTGCTTCTTGGCAAGTACAGCTAAAGTAATACTGGTCACAAAAAATAGCGCCGTTAAAATTGCCGTTAAACGGGTCAGAAAGTTACCTGAACCTGAAGCACCAAACACAGTAGCCGCACCGCCACCACCAAAAGAGGCTCCTGCTTCTGCGCCTTTACCTTGCTGTACCAAGATCAGGACAATCATCATGACAGCCAGTAAAATATGCACAACCAGTATAAATGTATGCATGTTGAATCTCCTTAGGATTGGTTTGCCGCAAATGCTTGAGCAATTTGATAAAAAGACTCTGCATTTAATGAAGCGCCACCCACCAAAGCACCATTAATATCAGGGCATGCTGCAAGCTCTTGAGCATTTTCAGGTTTCACGCTACCACCATACAAAATGGCGACCTGCTGACCTGCTGGACTTAACTGCGCCAGACCTGCACGGATTTTTTCATGCATGGCTTGCGCATCTTGTGCGGAAGCGGTTTTACCTGTCCCAATTGCCCAAATCGGCTCATAAGCAATAATCATCTGGTTTTGCCAATGCTGCTCAGAAATCACAGTGGCAACATCACAGATTTGTTGTAATACCACTTGCTCAGCTACCCCTTGCTCACGCTGTTCAAGGGTTTCACCCACACAGTAAATCACGGTGAGACCTTCTGCCAATGCCTGTGTGATTTTTACTTTCAGCACATCGGGTGTGTCACCTAATAACTCGCGGCGTTCTGAATGTCCGATTAGGACATAACCGATTTGACTATCGGCAAGTAAAGTCGCGCTGATTTCACCTGTAAACGCACCTGTTCCAGCAAAACGTGAAACATCTTGGGCAACAGTATGCACAGTCCGTGGCGCGTTGTCTAATTGCACCTGTACTCGATTTAAGGCAATTGCAGTGGGTGCAACAGCTAAATGGCATTGTTGTTCTAAAATTGGAGATTGCTGTAAATGTTGCTTAAATTGTTCAATCCATTGTTGGGAACTCGCCCAAGCAGGGTTCATTTTCCAGTTACCAATCACCCAAGGCACAATTGTCGAACCCGACATACAAGAAAACCCTTTCACCAAAATGGGCTTATTTTACACAGTTTTTCTCAAATTGACGCTTTTTTTGCTTTTTTATACAATTTAATCTCACAAAGCCATTTTTTCTGTCAAAATAAACAACGCTATATGCTCAGTAAGTTCTATATTTTTTATAATTAGGTTAAATACTCGTAATTCAGTGTTGTAACATACTGTTAGCTTGCATTCTTGCATGGCGCTTTGTGACAACAACCGTATAATTTTTTCAATATCGAGTATTCGCAAGCGATCAATTCATAAGGCAAATACATTTATGGCAGACATCTCTATTACGCCACGTTTATCAGGCTTTGCCCGTCGTTTAGTTGAAGATGGTCATATTTCTGAAGATAAAATGCTACAGGCTGTTGAAGGGGCAAAAACAGCTCGGCAAAACCTTGTACCTTATTTGATTGATCACGTGTATCTTTCCTCGTTAACCATTGCAGAAGCGATTGCAATGGAATTTAATGAACCATTGTTTGATCTCTCTAGTTATGATCCGATACAGCTACCTCGTGATTTGGTTGAAGATAAACATATATTAAAGCACCGAATTGTACCGCTCATGCGACGCGGCAATAACATTTATGTGGCGATTAGCAACCCGACTGATTTAGAAGCGATTGATGCTGTCCGCTTTAACAGCAAGCTCAACCCTGAGATGGTGATTGTTGAACATGATAAATTAGAAAAATTCATTGAACAGCATTTTGCTCAGGAAGATCAATTTAATTTCGGTGACGAAGAGCTGGATATTTCATTGGATGAGTCTTCATCCACAGAATCTTCTGAGGATGAATCTAAAGAAGAGGAAGCTCCAATTGTTAAATACATTAACAAACTCCTTGTCGACGCGATTCGTATGGGTGCATCAGATTTGCACTTTGAACCTTACGAAAAATCTTATCGAGTCCGTTACCGTGTCGATGGTGTATTACGTCAAATTGCCAATCCACCACTACAATTGGCAAACCGTCTTGCCTCTCGCTTAAAAGTCATGTCACAAATGGACATTTCAGAAAAACGTATTCCTCAAGATGGTCGTATTAAACTCAAACTATCAAAAACCAAAGCCATTGATTTTCGTGTCAACTCTTTGCCGACCTTATTTGGTGAAAAAATTGTATTGCGTATTCTTGATCCATCAAGTGCAATGCTAGGGATTGATGCCCTCGGTTATGAAGAAGAGCAAAAAGACCTGTTTTTAGAAGCACTGCACCGACCTCAGGGTATGGTGCTGATTACAGGCCCGACAGGGTCTGGTAAAACCGTATCACTTTATACGGGTCTAAATATTCTCAACACTGAATATTCCAATATTTCTACTGCCGAAGACCCTGTCGAAATTAACCTTGAAGGGATTAATCAGGTCAACGTCAACCAAAAAGTTGGCTTAAGCTTTGCGGCGGCTTTACGTTCCTTCTTGCGCCAAGACCCTGATATTATTATGGTCGGGGAGATCCGTGACCTTGAAACTGCTGAAATTGCAATTAAAGCAGCACAAACAGGTCATATGGTGCTTTCAACCTTACACACCAATAGTGCGCCAGAAACCTTGACTCGGTTACGTAACATGGGTGTGCCATCATTTAATATTGCAACCTCTGTAAATTTAGTGATTGCACAGCGTTTGGCGCGCCGTTTATGCTCGAAATGTAAAATTCCATCAGACATTCCACGAAACAGCCTGCTCGAAATGGGCTTTAGCCATGAAGATTTAGAGAATCCTGACTTTCAGGTTTATCAACCTGTAGGTTGTCCTGAATGTCGTGAAGGTTATAAAGGTCGTGTCGGAATTTATGAAGTGATGAAAATTACACCTGAAATTTCCAAATTGATTATGGAAGATGGCAATGCTTTACAAATTGCGGAAACTTCAAAAAAAATAGGATTCGCAGACCTTCGACGCTCAGGTTTAAAGAAAGTCATGCAAGGGGTGACTTCTTTACAAGAAGTCAATCGTGTTACGAGTGATTAATGCATAGATAGATTAAAAAAAGGATAATACTATGGCGGTAAAAAAAGCTCAGGCGATGCCGATATTTGCCTATGTGGGGGTAGATCGCAAAGGTATTAAAATTAAAGGGGAGCTTTCGGCGCGTAATATGGCTTTAGCCAAAATTATGCTACGAAAACAAGGTATTGATGTTCAATCCATTCGTGAGAAACGCAAAAATATTCTTGAAAATATTTTTAAAAAAAGAGTTTCTACAATCGACATCACCATTTTTACCCGCCAGCTCGCAACTATGATGAAAGCAGGTGTTCCGTTGGTTCAAAGCTTTGAGATTGTCGCTGAAGGACTGGACAACCCTGCCATGCGTGACGTAGTTTTAGGGATTAAAGGTGAAGTAGAAGGCGGTAACACATTTACAGGTGCGCTGCGAAAATACCCACAGTATTTCGATCGTTTATTCTGCTCTCTCGTTGAATCAGGTGAACAATCTGGTGCGCTCGAAATTATGCTGGAACGTGTCGCAACCTATAAAGAAAAAAGTGAAGTTTTAAAGCAAAAAATTAAAAAAGCCATGAAGTATCCAATGACCGTGATCGTGGTAGCAATCATCGTCACCATTATTTTGATGGTCAAAGTCGTTCCCGTTTTCCAAGACCTATTTAGCTCATTTGGTGCGCAGTTACCGGCCTTTACCCAAATGGTCGTAAACATGTCAAAATGGATGCAGAAATACTGGTTTATCTTGATTGTTGGAATTGGCTTAGCTGTGTATGGCTTTCAGGAAACCAAAAAACGCAGTCAAAAATTTAGAGATGGTCTCGACAAACTCGCTTTAAAACTCCCTATTTTTGGAGATTTAGTTTATAAAGCGATTATTGCTCGTTATAGTCGCACGCTTGCAACCACTTTTGCGGCAGGTGTTCCTTTAATTGATGCTTTAGAATCTACGGCTGGTGCAACAAACAACATTGTGTATGAAACAGCAGTCATGAAAATTCGGGGAGATGTCGCAACAGGACAGCAACTACAATTTGCGATGCGTGCTGCCAACATCTTCCCTTCAATGGCCATTCAGATGGTGGCAATTGGTGAAGAATCAGGTTCTCTTGATGCTATGCTCGACAAGGTTGCCAGTTACTATGAAAATGAAGTCGACAATGCTGTGGATGGTTTAACCGCAATGATGGAACCCTTAATTATGGCAGTTCTAGGGGTTCTTGTGGGTGGTCTGGTGATTGCCATGTACCTTCCAATCTTCCAGATGGGTTCTGTGGTCTAATGCTAGAACTCATCAATTATTTTGCACAGAACTCTATAGCACTCTATCTTGCTATCGGTTTAATCAGTTTATGTGTGGGCAGTTTTTTAAATGTTGTCATTTTTCGTACACCCAAAATGATGGAACAGGAGTGGAAGCAGGAGTGTCAACTACTGCTCCACCCTGAACAGCCCATCATTGAACATGCAAAACTGACTTTAAGCAGCCCACCTTCAACTTGCCCGAATTGTTATACAGCCATTCACTGGTATCAGAATATTCCTGTCGTGAGTTGGTTAGCATTGCGTGGGCGCTGTGGCAATTGCCAACATCCCATCAGCAAACGTTATCCATTCGTTGAACTGCTCACCTGCCTTTGTTCTTTGGTTATCATTGCTGTGTTCGGTGCAACATGGCAAATGCTGTGTGGTGTGGTACTGACTTGGGTACTGATTGCCCTCACCTTTATTGACTTTGATACTCAACTGCTACCTGACCGCTTTACCTTGACCTTAGCAGGCGCAGGGTTAGCCATTAACAGCTTTTCAGTTTATACAACACCCACATTATCCATTTGGGGAGCTGTGATTGGTTTCTTATGTCTATGGATTGTCTATATCCTGTTTAAGTTGATTACAGGCAAAGAAGGTATGGGCTACGGAGACTTTAAGCTTCTTGCTGCGCTTGGTGCATGGATGGGCCCCATGATGCTACCGCTGATTATTTTATTGTCGTCTATGGTGGGTGCTGTCATTGGGATCATTTTGCTGAAGATACGTAAAGAAAATCAACCTTTCGCCTTTGGCCCCTATATCGCGATTGCTGGCTGGATTGCTTTTTTATGGGGTAATGACATTATGAAAATCTACTTGGGTCAATAAGATGTATGTGATTGGTCTCACAGGCGGTATTGGTAGTGGCAAAACAGTTGCCAGCGACTGGTTTACTAAACAAGGGATTCAAGTGGTGGATGCCGATGTAGTTGCACGTGAGGTGGTACAGGTTGGACAGCCTGCGCTGCTACACATCCAGCAGCAATTCGGTGACTGGGTCATTCTGGAGAACGGTGAACTGAATCGCCGTGCTTTACGCGAATATATCTTTCAGCATCCTGAAGCCAAAAAGACGCTAGAAAATATTACACATCCCATGATTCGGCAAAGCATCATTCAGCAACTACAAACTGCTGCAAGTCCTTATGTGATTTTAGTATCGCCCCTATTATTCGAAACAGGGCAAACCCATCTGACACAGCGTAATCTACTGATTGACACACCCGAACATTTACAATTACACCGAGCCACTCAGCGCGATCAAATTTCGCATCAGCATATTCAAACCATTATGTCACATCAAATGCCGCGTGAAGAAAAACAACAACGTGCCGATGATATTGTGGTCAATGATGGAGAGCTTGTACATTTATACGCACAGCTCGAACCCTTGCATCAGCAATATTTAAACTATGCAAAAAAAACAGCCTCAATGTGAGGCTGTTTTTTTCTGTGCATTCAATTGCTGTTGCAATGGGTCTTTACGGTTAAACCAGCGCCAAGGCTGTAACGCACCCACACCCATACCAACCAACCCAAAAATCATTGCAGTATTTAAGGGTTCACCCAAAAGTGGCACGGCGACAAGCGCTGCCATAAACGGGGCAAGCGTCACGATACTCCCTGTTTTAAATGCGCCTAAACGCTCAATGGCCGCAACATAGCTCAAGGTTGCAACGATCACAACCAAAATGCCATGAAAGAAGCCTTGAATAGCTAAATGCATCAGGCTGGCTTCCTGAAAATGTTTTGGCAAAAACAGGATATAAATTGGTAAATAAATCAGTGCCGACCAAATTGCCACACCACTCATGGATTGCCAAGCGGATAATTTCCAGTGTTTCAGCAATACGGTAAAAATACCCCACCAAATGGCAGACAGGAAAAATAAGCCATCACCAATATTCAGGGCAACATGCGTCTGCTCATACATCATGACACTCATGACTGAAATTGCACCCAGCATAATGATCAGACTGATCCAGGTATGTTTATCAAAAGGTTGCTTAAATAATAGATAAGCAGCAACTGCGGTACATAATGGAATACAGCCATTGAGGAAAATCGCAGCATGAGCTGCAGGCACATAATGAAACGCCGAATACGACGTCAAACAGTATGCAACCCCACCGAGTAACCCTAAGATAAAGGGCTCTTTTTTCCACAAAAATGCGGTTTCACGGCGCCAGATTAAAATCGGCATTAAAACCGTAAAACCGATGGTAAACCTTAGTGCACAAATATCCCATGCACTGATATGCCAGCCTGCATTGAGTCGGGAAAAGATAGTGAAACCACCCCAAATCAACATGGTAATGGCAACAAATAAATACCCTTGGGTACGTGAAGTCATTATCGGCTCAAAGTTGACTTAAACGAGATTACGCTGACGGCAAGCTTCATAGAGTGCCATACCAGCCGCCACACTGACATTTAAACTTTGTAGATTACCTGCCATTGGAATATAAACCGTTTGATCACACTGGCTTTGGGTAATCGGGCGTAAACCCGTATCTTCTGCCCCCATGACAATCGTTACTGCGCCAGTAAAATCAAATTTTTGAATTGGCAGTGCTTTTTCATCCAGCATGGTGCCAACCACACGCATATGATGCTGGTCTTTGATATGTGCCAAGGTACGTGCCAGATTAGTCACTTGAATAAACGCCACTTTTTCTGCCCCACCTGCAGCAACCTTACGTGCCGTTGGCGTTAAACTTGCAGAACGGTCACGCGGGACAATCACCGCCTGCACGCCCATTGCGGCAGCGGTACGAATACATGCGCCCAAATTATGTGGGTCAGTCACTTGATCGAGTGCTAAAAGCAAGGCATCTGGGTTTTGCTCAAGCAAATCATCAAGGTCTTTTTCATTTAAGGTTGGATGTGGACGTACAGCGGCGACCACGCCTTGGTGAAACGGTAAACCTGCCAGCTTTTCCAAACTGTCACGACTGGCTTTTTGCACACTGATACCAAACGGCTCAGCCAACTGCAAAATACGCTGCAAGCGCTGATCATCACGCCCTTTGAGGGTAAATAAAGTCAGTACCCGTTCTGGCTCAAGTTCCAACAGTGATTCCACTGAATGTACGCCATAATAGTATTCTGGTTTTGCCATGAACGGGTGACCTCAAAAACGATACAAATAAAAAAATAAAATCCTGCAAAGCCAACTTTACAGGATTGATGATGAGCATAGTTTAACGGATTTTACCGTGATTTGCTTAACCTTCTAGGTGGCAAACATAGTCCAGTACATCGTCAGTTTCAATTTTGAATTTGCTGTTGCCTGGCACATAAAATGATTGCCCTGCGCGGAACAGCTCGCTAGTTTCACTGTCTGCAATTTTTACGCGACATTCACCTGAAATAATTTCCATACGTTCAGGAACATGCGTTTCAAATGTAAGTGGCTGTTCTGTTGGTAGAATGACACCAAGTGTTTTTTTAGTGCCATCTTCAAATTGAACCGTATGGCTGATACATAAACCACCAAAATAAACATTTGATTTTTTTACGACCGAAACATGATCATACTGAGCAGACATGCATATTCTCCAAATAATGTGCATTTATTGTAAATAAAGTGGATCTAGTTTAAATAGGGCTGCAGTTTGAATCAATCACCATCTGATTTTAATGTCAATTAACATAGATTTATGTGAAAATTTTTACTCAACATATTGAAAACAAATAAATCATGATGACTAAGTTTTACTGTTTTGACTCCTATCTCAGGGTTATTCCCTGCTGTTCGATCTGAGAAGCACAACTTCACAAGGCTTTCAAAATGAACAGCATTGCTGCACAAAGGCAACCCTCTTGCACACTCTGTCAGAAGCTATCACCTTTTTAATACATTGATAAACAATACCTTAACAATATAGTCCTGATCTCAAACAGAGCATAGGGGTTTCGGCACATCCTATTCTTTCTATACACTTCATCTTGAACTCAGGTTAAATCAGCAAATCCTGTACCAAACTGGCTGTTTTACTGTACGAATTGCAGATTGATATAAAAATCTTGTTTACAGTGCCAAGATGTTTTGTATGATCGTTGTCAAAGATGAAGCCGTTATGACTTAAAACCTCATTTATTTCAAACATCATTTCTCGCAGTCTGGATGCGTCCATATATGTTGACTCACTTAACTCTGATTAACTTTGCTTTGGCTGGTCATTTAGCCTTGGATATTGAAGCAGGCTTTCATGTCCTCACGGGAGAAACGGGTGCGGGTAAATCCCTGCTACTCGATGCACTTTCTGTCTGTCTTGGGGAACGTACAGACAGCCATATGGTACGTTATGGCACAGATAAAGCCGATGTCACTGCCATTTTTAGCTATGCGGAACATTCTGCCGAAGCACAGTGGCTGGCGACACATGAACTGGCTGATGAATCTGGCGAGATTCATCTACGTCGGGTGATCTTTGCCACAGGACGCAGTAAGGCATGGATTAATGGTCGTCCAAGTAGCCTTGCAGAACTTAAAGATCTCGGGCGTTTGCTGGTTCAGCTCTACAGTCAGCATAGTCAGCAACAACTGCTCGAACCGCCTTATCCAAAACAGTGGCTCGACCGTTATAGCAACTTTGCTGAACCTGCCCAAACAGTACGCGACGCCTACAGCGTATGGCAAAAAGCCATTCGTCAGCATGAGCATGCCTTACATGCGCAAGCCACTCGCCTGCAACGCATTGCCACCCTTGAGCTGCAACTTGAAGAACTCGAAGATACCTTGCAGTACAACTATGCTGAAATTGAGCAGGAATTTGATCGACTCAGCCATCATGAACACATCATGCAGGACTGTGCTTATGGTTTAAATGTACTTGATGAAGCTGAGCAAAACCTGACTCAGGAACTGGCAAGTGTAGTACGCCGCTTTGAAAGTCACGTCGGACGCAGTGAGCAACTCTCCAATATTTATACGGCGCTCGTCAACGCACAAAGTGAACTCGAAGATGCCACGGCAAACCTGCGCCAGTTTATTGACCGTCAAAGTTTTGACCCTGAACGCATGGAACAGCTCAATCAGCAGCTTGAGATCTTTCACCGTTTGGCGCGTAAATACCGCACCCAGCCCGATGAGTTACATACTGCATATGCCACATGGCAGCAGGAACTGGAGCAACTACAACAACTGGATGACCCTGAAACCCTTGCCGAACAGGTGAAGCAAACCGAACAGGAATTTATGGCTTTTGCCGAACAACTCGATCAGCAACGTCGTGAGGCCGCAGTACCACTTGCCAAGTTGCTCACTGAGCAAGTCAAACCATTGGCATTACCCGAAGCCTATTTTGAATTTAAGTTTGAACCGCTGGAACAACCCAATGCTGAGGGGCTAAGTTTCATTCAACTGCTATTTACCGCCAACAAAGGCATTCCAGCACAGCCACTGGCTCGTGTGGCCTCAGGTGGTGAATTGTCACGAATTGCCTTGGTCATGCAAGTCATGAACGCTGAAAAAACCGATGCTGAAGTTTTGGTTTTCGATGAGATTGATGTCGGGATCAGCGGTGGTACAGCCGAAATTGTTGGGCGTTTACTTTCAGATCTGGCACAACATGTGCAAATTCTGTGTATTACGCATCAAGCGCAGGTTGCTGCACAGTCCGATCATCATTTACTGGTTCAAAAACAGCAAAGCGACCCTGCCAGCAGCACCATTTTTGCCCTGAACGAAGAGCAGCGTATTCAGGAGCTGGCACGTATGACAGGTGGGGTTGAAATCAATGACACTACTTTGCAACATGCCAAGCAGTTACGCCAATTGAAATTTCAACACACCAAGATCGAAAAATCCTGAGTAAAAAACTATTGGCGAAAGCGATTTACTCTTGTATGTTGATAAAAGGTCTCAATATAACATTGAACAACTAGATTTTAGGAGAACGGCTTAGGTGAGCAAACAATATTTGACGCATCGTTGTCTCATTGCTCCCCCTGATATGGCAGATGATTTTTTTGCCAACACCGTGATTTATTTGGCACGTCACGATGCCGATGGTGCACAGGGAATTATTATTAATCGCCCTGCAGGGATTCAGGTTAAAGAGTTACTCAATGACTTGGAAATTGACGCAGACAATGTACAACCGCACGAAGTGCTACAAGGCGGACCACTACGCCCTGAGGCAGGCTTTGTTTTACATACAGGACAGCCCGTCTGGCATTCGTCAATTGCGGTTGGTGAAAATCTGTGTATTACCACCAGCAAAGATATTTTAGATGCGATTGCTCACAATGAAGGCGTTGGACGTTATCAGATTGCATTGGGCTATGCCAGTTGGACTAAAAACCAGCTTGAAGAAGAAATCGCCCGCGGTGACTGGCTGATGTGCGATGCAGATATGGATCTGATTTTTAACTTGCCGTATCCTGAGCGTTGGGATGCCGCCTATAAAAAAATCGGCATTGATCGTAACTGGCTTGCCTCCGAGATTGGTCATGCCTGAAACAATGCAAACCCTTATGGCATTTGACTTCGGCACACAAAAAATGGGCATTGCCGTGGGTCAGTCGGCCATTCAGAACGTGAATCCCCTCCCTCTTTTTCCCATGAAAGACGGTATTCCCAACTGGGATGAGTTGCTAAAACTGGTCAAGCAATGGCAGCCAGATGTATTTCTGGTGGGACTTCCTTTAAATATGGATGATTCAGAGTCTGATTTGTCCATGCGCGCACGCAAATTTGCCCGCCGCTTGCGCCATCAAACCAACATTACGACATGGATGCTGGATGAACGTTTGACCACACGTGAAGCCCGTGAAGAACTCAGTGCCTTTCAGCGTCAGGGGCGTGCCAAACGCGTGGCTGCTGATAGCCTTGCAGCAGGGTTATTACTGGAAAGCTGGTATCGTGAACCCGAAGGGATCACCCCCTAAAACTCAAAGTTCAAGACATAAAAAAACCTGCAATTTAATGCAGGTTTTTTTATTGGGAAAATAAGACAAAGTCAAAGTTTAGGTGATGTGCCCAAAGACTAGCTTATTTTTTGGCAGGCTTATTCTCTAAAATGTGAATCGTTGCAGTACGCCCCGCTACAAATGCCAATGTATTTTTTGGCTCTTCATCTAAAATGAATTTTACAGGTACACGCTGTGCCAAACGCACCCAAGTAAAGGTTGGGTTTACATTTGCCAGCAAATTCGAACTGGTTGAACGCTCACGATCATCAATCCCTGAAGCGACCCCTTGCACATGTGCTTTAATTTTTTGTGAATCACCCATCAACTGAATTGTGGCATGATCGCCCAAATGAATACGATTGAGTTTAGTTTCTTCAAAATAACCCACCACATACAATTGTTTACGGTCAATCAATGCAGCAACATTGTCACCCACTTTGATATAACTGCCTGCACGTAAACTAAAATTCGACAAGGTTCCATCTGCTGGCGCAACCACTTGAGAGCGGTGCAAATTCAAGGCTGCCAGATTTAATGTACTTTGAGCAACATCAACCGCTGCTTTTTGCTGCTGAATATTGGCTTTAGCTTCTTCAATCGCCGCTTTGAGCTGACCTTCTTCGGCATGCGACTGATCACGGGTCGCGAACATTTGATCCTGTTCCTGTTTGGACACCGCACCATCCATTAAACTGGAATAACGCACCGCATTTTTTTCTGCCAGATGGGTATTGGCTTGTGATTTCACCAAATTTGCATTGGCTTGCAGCAAATTGGCCTGCATTTGTGCCAGACCTGCTTTAGCTTTAGCCAGATCGGCGCGTGCTTGCTCAACATCCAGTTGCTGACGCGCAACGTCAATTTTGAACAAGACCTGACCTTTCTTCACCGTCTGGTTATCTTGTACCAGTACATCCGTCACTAACCCAGAAACATCGGAAGACACCTGAATCACATCACCACGTACACGACCATCACGTGTCCATGGCTCAGCATTGTAGTAATCCCACAAATGCACCGCGGCATAAATTGCGATGAGCAATGTCACCAGTGTCACGATAGGTCGAACGACTTTACGTGCATCAAACGAATTCATAACTTTATCCTAAACGTTCATCACCTAAAATTAATACGAAAACTGAGCAAAAACCCAGTGTGTCAGCAATAGACAAACCATATACAAACTCAGGTTAAATATGCCTGGAAAGGCAACCCAGTCACGTTGAATCAGGCGATCTGTCCATTTACTCAGTAACATAAAAACAATATATGCTAGCAGTGCCTGAATCAGCAGACTCGGCACAAAAACACCATATAGATTAAATTCACCCATGCTTATGCCCCTGCCTGCGTGGTTGAAATATGAAAAATACTGCTGCGGATATTGTTAAGACTAATGCGTAACCGCTGTTCAATATCGGCTGGCGTTTCTTGCTGAAGTTGTTGTTCTAACTGTGTAATCTTCTGTATGACCTGCGCAAGAATATCTTCTGCCAAATGCAACTGCTTTTCCTGATTGCGAAAAGCATCGTCTAATATGCTTTGCAATTCACCAATCGCTGTTTTCAATTCTGTAGGCATTTCTGCCCGATTAGCCAGCTCATCCAAGCGGCTTAAATCTACAATTGCGCTGGTTTCAATCAGGGCCAAATTCATGGCTTGCTTTAAGTCAGGAGACTGCACCAGCTTGGTATTCAGTACGCCTATTCGATCTAGCATACTGCGTAAATGAATTCGGAATTCAACTCCATAAGGCAAGTACAATGCTTCGCGCATGGCTTTATAGTGGTGGGATAAAATTCGGCTGGCACTTTGTTCGGGAGAAATGGCTCGAATAAAATACACGGCCAGTACCGCAATAATAGGGCCTGCTACACTACCCAAGCAACCTTCAAAGGACTTTACGGGGTCAATACTATAACGGTTTTGCAAATTCAAACTCATGATGAACGTCACCATGGTCGGCAATGCCAAACCCGCCAACGGTGGATGTGGATAGAGCATCACAAAGAAAATCAGGACTGGTGCAAGAACTAAGCCTAACTCCCAGAATTCCTTGACCTCAGGCATAATGCCCAAGATATAAATCACTGTTAAAATTCCGGCATAAATACTGCCACGAATAAACAGTTTCAGAGCAGGAACAGGGTTATCCATTGCAGTTAAAATACACGCTGAAACTGCTGCCAGCTGTGCCATCATGTAACCTGCACTCCAGCCGCTATACACCCACAACGAAAACGACACAAGAATTGCCACCATCGCTGCAAGCGCCCCACGCAGTGCCATACCATGATCGCGATGCAAACTTGGATAACTGGTGGTCAATGTCGCGATTGATTCAGGAATGTGCTTGTCACCACGTTGAATCAATCGCCAAATGAGTTTCACTGTAAAAACATTTTGAATCAGATGGCGAATATCCATTTTCAGACCATCAAGTATGATCTGTTGTTCTGGGCGTGCCAGCTGATGCAGATGTTGAAAATCCTGTTCAAATTCAGCAGGTAATGCCGTTAAATCAGATTCTTGAACCTCTGTTTTACTTTGAATAAATACTCGAATATGTTGATGCAGGGTCAATACGCCTTGCTGATAATGCGCATCGATGGCATTGAGCTGGCGAATCCGTTCTGCTGTCGCTGTCAAATTGGAAACAATCATGGTGACCTGATGCAGTAACTCCTGAATCGGTTTGGTCATGCCTTGCAGTTCACCTTTTTCATAGGCCAAGTGTGCTGCCAAAGCATGTATATCGGCAATATCACTGGTGATTGCACCGAGCAGCTGGTTATAGTTATTGTCAGCAATATGCTCAGTTAAAATTTTCTGAAAAATCTGGCGAGTATCATTTAAGGTTTTATCGACACGCTGCTGAATGGCTGGCCCCAGATGCATAGGGAAAATCGTGGCAAAGACCACCGCAGTACAAACCACCGCCAGCGAAATTTCAAGTACGCGTCCCAGTGCCATATCAAAGACACTCACGGTTTCGATACTATTAATCGAGTTACATACAATCATGGCGGTGGTATAACCTGCCAGCATGAAAACATAACTACGTGGTGTGCGGTCTAGTAAAGAGATATATAAACAGAAGCCCACCCAAGCGGCCAAGACTGACATAAACAAAAATGGCGTATTGATCAAATGAGGTGTAATCAGCGTTGCGACCACCGCCCCTGCGGCGGTACCCAATAAACGGTAAATCGCTTTGGACGACACCATACCTGAATATGGATTGACAATAATCATCACGGTGCCGATGGCCCACATGGGATAGGTCAAATCTAAACAAAAGGCGAGATACAGTGCCAACATGCCCGCAATAAAGGTTTTTACCGCAAAGATAAAATCCATTTTTGAAGGACGAAACGCCAACAACTGTTTATAGAGCAACATGTATATCTCTCGAATACTCGGTTAGATTTTGATGATGTATCACTCTTTGCTCAAATTAAAGACAATAATGTTCTAACATTTGCTCAACAAACAGCAAATCTATGATTTGTCACAATGCCATAGCATACTTAACCCATAGGCTTGTCTACAGGCGCTGTATTTGGTCGGAGGTTTTCTTGCCTGTTTGAGGTGCAAGAAAGCAAAGAGTTGAATTCGTTTAATGCAAAGAAGATGCAATTTAACGTCTTCATTCGATATTTGGTTTGCCGATTTTTTCAAAAAAAAACATATTCGTCAACACTAATATCTTAATTTGATAATTTATGTTATTTTATACAAACATCTTATGTTTTTTTTATGCGAAAAGATGTACCGTTTTATAAAATATAACGACTTTGCCACCTTTATTTTTGGGAAATCTATTCTCTATGGCTGTTACGAGCTTTGGTAAAATTTTAACCGTTTTAGATTTATTCTCGATTTCTCGACACGTCATCAATGTCGATATTATTAGTCAGGAACTCGGTTTATCCCGACCGACAAGCTATCGGTACTTAAAAGAGCTGGTGTCAGCGGATTTATTGCAACGCATTAGCGGTACTTCAGGCGACTATACACTTGGACCGAAAATTGCGGTACTGGACTATATTTCGCGCACGACTGATCCATTGGTTCAAGTCAGTATTCCGTATATGAAAGATATTGTTGAGCATACCGAACTCAGTTGCCTACTCACTTTCCTAAACCATGATTACTGTATCGACATTCATGATGAGTCTTTTCAAGGCAACTTACTGGTGTCGTATGGTCGGGGTAGCCCGCGCCCTGTCTATATGGGAGCATCACCCAAAATTATTGTGGCACACATGAACAAGCAAGGCTTGCACAATTTCTACGAGCATTATTCCGCACAACTTGCCAAAGTCGGTTTTGCTCAGGATGAAAGCCAGTTCATTCAGCACATGCGTAAAATTAAAAAGCAGGGTTATTATTTTTCTCAAGGTGAAGTCAATCCGCTCTATTCAAGCTTGTCCGTACCGATTAAATATTCCAGCAAAATTGCACCTGTTGCCCTAACAGTTGTCGGTTCAAAAAACCGTTTTGAATACGTCAATCTGGAAAAAATCATTCAGACGTTGAAAGAACATGCTACAGAGATTGAGAAAAAATATTTAAGCCTTGCCGAACAGGTTGAACAGCAGTCACATCCCGACTAATTCACTTTTTAAAAATCACAAGGCGGATAAACATCCGCCTTGCTTGTATCAAACAAGATCTGGTGGTTACTCTAGAAAATTGACTTGCCCAGTTTTTACATCGTAAATCGCGCCAACAATTCCAACTTCACCCTTCTCGACCATCTCACGTAGCACATTGCTATGTTTGAGAATATACGCCATGTTGTTTTTGACATTCATCATGGTCACTTCATCAATAAAACTGCGCACGTTCGGATCATTCGCCATTCGGTTTTTGACCGTATCAATAGCCGACATAATCGGTTTCAGCACATATTGAATGTTGGGTGTATCTTGAGCCTGACTCACATCAAGTTGCTGCTGATACATCTGACATGCTGCCGTGACTGCACCGCAGTCTGTATGCCCAAGAACCACGATCAGGCGAGAACCTTTACTTTTACAAGCAAATTCCAGTGAACCGAGCACTTTCTCCCCTGCAATATTCCCAGCGATCCGTAAACTAAACAGATCACCCACACCAACATCAAACAACATTTCGGTTGGGGCACGCGAATCCATACAACCTAACACTGCAGCAATCGGATGCTGTCCATATTTGGCGGTAATCTGGATTTGTCGGGTAATATTATGTTGTAACCGCTGCTGCGAAACAAAGCGTTGATTGCCATCTTTGAGTTTTTGCAAAATCAGTTCAGGGGTCAATTGTTGCTGCAGCTCACGGGTACTGACATCGACATCAATCACATCATCTTCACGCAACTCGGGATAATGTGCCTGAAAGCCAATCAGCTTCAGGTCAATCTGCTGTTGTGTGGCTTTATCCTGCTGAAACTCATGAATCACCTGATACAAATCAGGATCAATATACACGGTATTACTGGCATCAATCACCACCGTTTCATGGCGCTTGATTTTGTTGAGTACAGACAATAACGTAGCGCGGTTTAAAAAGCTGACATTTTGCGCGAGTTCAATACGGGTTAAATTGCCATGCAAATGCTTTTCATGAATCACTTTGACACCACTATGCATATTGCTATGCAAAATAAATAGTGCGCTCAACACTAAACCAATCATGATCCCGATCAGCAAATCGGTCAGCATAATTGCAACAATGGTCACAATAAACGGTAGAAACTGCTTCCAGCCCTTCTGGTACAACTGGATAAACAGCTTCGGCTGTGCCAGTTTATAACCTGTAAGTAACAGAATTGCTGCCAATGCCGACAGTGGCACAACATTCAGCAAAGGCGTTAAAAACACAATCGCAATAATCAGCAAAATGCCGTGAAAAATGGTCGATACTTTGGATTTGGAACCACTGGTCGCATTGACGGAACTTCGTACAATCACCGATGTGACAGGCATCCCACCAACAAAACCCGATAGCGTATTACCAATCCCCTGCGCCAGCAATTCACGGTTTGGCGGCGAACTACGCTTTTGCGGATCCATCTTGTCGGCAGCTTCCAGATTCAGCAAAGTTTCCAACGATGCAACAACAGCAAGCGTGACTGCTCCCACATAAATTTGCGGGTTATTCCAGTAAGAAAAATCTGGGAAATAAAAAATTTTCTCTTCCGAAGAAAACAAACTCGGTAAATCAATCAAATGCTGATCACCTACCGCAAAACTTGAACCAGTCTGAATCAACAACCAGTTCAGAACGCCTGCAAATACCACCGCAACCAGTGCCGATGGCAACTGCAACTTCTTTAAAGGTGTTTGATCCCATAACAAAATCAATGCGACAGACAGTACACCAATCACGGCTGCCCCCACATCAATATGTTGCAAAACCTGAGGGAAATTTTGCAGACCCAACTGTTTGATCGTTGCCATATGCAAACCAAACAGGTTCGGTAACTGATTGATCATGAGAATTAAACCAATTGCCACCAACAAACCTAAGATCACATTGGTTGGGACAAAATTGGCAAAGCTGCCCAGCTTTAAACAGCCAAAGACCATTTGTAGCAGACCTGCCAAAATCACGCACAGCAAAAATGCCGAATAATGACCATCCAGCGCGATGAGCTGTGTCAAAATAATCGCAGTTAAACCCGCTGCAGGACCTGAAACACTAATCTGTGAACCACTCAATGCACCGACCACAATCCCGCCGATTACACCTGCAATCACACCTGACAATAACGGCGCTCCCGATGCATGGGCAATCCCCAAACACAACGGCAATGCCACCAGAAACACCACTAAACCTGACATCAAATCGCTCGGATAAAACTTCCGATCTAAAAACATTGTTTTCATAAATAACCGTCTAAAATGAAAGAATAAGACAGCTCGTTATTTGTTATTCCTTATCTTCCTTGTTTGACAACACATCATCCCTAATCCTTGAAGGAAAACTTCACGTGCCGCAAGCATCTTGACAGAGGTCTTTTTAAAAAAAGGTAGTTTTTATCAACACAGTTGTCAGCATCTGTAATGTTATACAGTTTTATTGCTAACAACTCTTGCATAAAGCCAAGTTTTTTAATAAGGATTATTTTTATAAAATTTTACTTTATAAATCATTTATCTATTTTTTCCATACACGCTATTTCAGCAAATACTCCCACCAAAAAACAGGCACAAAAAAGCCCTGAACATACAGGGCTTTGGCTCTCAAGGCTGTTTTAAATACGGCCACGCCGCCTTGAGGTAAATAAACATCGACCAAAGTGTCAAAATCACGGCGGTATACAACAGGATATAAGCAAAGGTATCGAGTGGCTGCCAGTTCAGCAAGAACACACTAATCGCGATCATTTGAAAAGCTGTTTTGTATTTACCAACGGTGGACACTGCAACACTGGTACGCGCACCAAGTTCAGCCATCCACTCACGCAGTGCAGAAACTGTAATTTCACGTGAAATAATCACAATCCCCGCAAATGCCATAATAATGGTCGGTTTCCACTGTACCAAGACTACCAACGCTGCTGCCACCATCAACTTATCCGCAACAGGGTCAAGGAAACGTCCAAATGCCGAGGTCTGATTTAAAGCACGCGCTAAATAACCATCAAACCAGTCAGTAACTGCTGCTAAGACAAAAATGGAAGTCAGCAGAATGTGGCGCGAGAAGCTCCCTGTATGTCCTTCGACACCAATTGCAGGAGGCCAGTAAGCCACAAGTAAAAATACGGGAATGAGCACAATTCGTGCAATGGTGAGAATATTTGGAATATTCAGGATTCGCCCTGTTGTCATAGCCACCGCCAATATAGCCCTTGCAAAGTCCGCATAGAGTGATTTTTAAACGTATTTTTGACTGATCAATACAGTCACACTTTATACGAAATGCACAGATGTGTCGACTATAAAGCCGATACAGCAAGGCAAAAGATTCATCGACCAAACCCTATCCTCAATAACAGCAAATTCATGCCCATCACTCATGCAGTACCTGATAAATCGTGCGTGCCATGATCTCTCCAAGTCCAGGAACCAGTGTCAGTTCTTTTTCCGAGGCTTTCAGCACCCCTTGTATCCCACCAAAATGCGTCAACAAATCACGGCGGCGCTTAGGTCCAAGCCCCGGAATCACTTCTAAGACAGAACCTGCCCGGCGTTTATCACGTTTGGCGCGGTGCTTGGTAATCGCAAAACGGTGTGCTTCGTCACGTACCTGCTGGATCAAATGCAATGCTTTATGATCTTCTGCCAGCTGGATTTTACGTCCATCGGTAAAGTGTAAAGTTTCCAGTCCCGGTTTACGTCCTTCGCCTTTGGACACACCAAGCATAAATGCTTCCAGTCCCAAGTCTTGCATGACCTGCATCGCCATGTGCAACTGACCTTTACCACCATCAATCAAGAGTAAGTCAGGCAAAGGCGCTTTTTTATAACGGCGGGTCAAAGCTTGGCGCATGGCAGCATAGTCATCTCCTGCCTGAATATCTTCAATTGCAAACTGGCGGTAGTCGCGTTTACGTGCTCCACCCTGATCGAACACCACACAGGAGGCAATGGTGGCTTCGCCCATGGTATGACTAATATCAAAACATTCAATACGGTCGATTGGGCGCTCTAAAATCTGCTCTAACTGATAAAAACGCTCGTGTAATTCCTGATGCTGATTCAGTTGTCCCTGAATCGCATGTTGCACATTCATTTGTGCCAGTTCCAACCACTCGGCACGAGTTTCCCGTACATTCGGCTTAATCTGAATTTTTTTCTGGAACTGCTGGCTAAGTGCCTGCTCCAGCTCACCACGATCAGGCAGATCCGTATTCACAATCAATTCCTGTGGAATTTCATCGGCAACCTGAAAGTAAAAATTGGCTATAAAATCACTGAGCATTTGCCCGAGGTCATCACTCAGCATATCGGGGAAATAGCTTTTCCCTCCGAGCATCCGTCCATTGCGTACATACATGATCTGTACGCAGATCACGCCTGCCTGCTGCGCAATCGCCAGAATATCGGCTTCGCCCTTGATTTTATACACGGCTTGCTGCACTGAAACTTCACGCAGCAATGCCAATCGGTCACGATAAAACACGGCTTTTTCAAATTCTAACTGTGCGGCCGCTGCTTCCATATTTTGAATCAGTTCTTGATTTAATTCTTTCGTGTCACCCTGCAAAAAGCGAATCGAGTTTTGCACATCTTGTGCATAATCTTCAGGAGAAATCAGTCCGACACACGGCGCGGTACAACGTTTAATTTGATACTGCAAACAAGGGCGTTTGCGCTGAGAAAAATAACTGTTTTCACACTGCCGCACATTAAACAATTTTTGCAAAATCAATAAAGTGTCGCGTGCAGCATAAGCACTCGGATAAGGCCCAAAAAATTTACCAATCTGATGTTTGCCCTTGCCGCGTCCACTGGCAATCCGTGGATAAGGCTGATCGGCTGAAATAAAAATATAAACATAGGATTTATCGTCCCGCAGCATGATGTTATACGGCGGGCGATGTAGCTTAATCAGGTTTTGTTCAAGCAATAATGCCTCGGTTTCAGAGCGCACCACCAGCGTTTCAATATCATAAATGCGTGCAACCAAAGCCTGAGTTTTCGGATGTTCAATGGTTTTGACAAAGTAACTCGACACCCGATTTTTCAGATTTTTAGCTTTGCCCACGTAGAGCAACTCGCCGTCCTTGCCTAGCATTTTATAAACCCCTGGCAATTGGGTCATTTTGGCAAGCAGTTGCTCAATGTGTTCGCGGGCGTTTGGGTTCACGGCTGGCTCAGCAATCAAAACAGTTATGACAGTATGTAGCGCCTGAACCCGCAGATTTCAAGAATAAAATGATTTAACGTGCTGCTGCATTACAACTCGCAAGCTCTCGTGAACCACTGTGCCACTCTGCACCTGCCGAATTGCTATAGCTACTGATACGCCCGACTTTCGCTGCCAAATTACGGCAAGAATCAATAGATAAATCATTGCCCCAAGGACCAGACATACTACATTCGTGCCCATTGCAATCCCAAACAACAGGTGCACCACCTGAAATTTGAGTTTGAACTTTACCCCGATAATGACTTGCAGCATACCATACAGTTTCGCCACGGTTGCTTGGGCGACTGGCTGCCTGATTACACTGATTCAAAGCAGGTGAACCCGCTGACCACATGCGTCCCGCCGAGTTTCCATAATAACGTAGCTCACCCACTTGTGCCGCCAAATTCTGACAAGACTCTAGCGATAAATCATTGCCCCAAGGACCAGACATTTGACATTCACGACCATTACAGTTCCATGTCACGCCTGCACCGCCTGAAATGCGGATATTCACATTACCGCGATGCTCTGAACCCGCAAACCATGTGGTAGCATGTCCCAGCACACTCAGCCCCAATGCCCCCAATAAAACCGCAAGTTGTTTGGTTTTCATTTGTATTTTTCCTACCATTGTTTTTTGATGAATTTATTCCAATTTTATGGAATATTTATTTTTAGACAATGAAAAATAATATTTTTTATGCATAAAAAAACGCCCATTATTGGGCGTTTTAAATCACATTTTTTTATTTAAACACGTACGGACGAATAAAGATCAGGAAGAAAATACCGAGCATCAGTACCCATTTTAAAACGTAGTACAACTGACGATTGGTTTTTTTCAACGCTTTGGCTTTTAAACGAATCTGATACACATAAGCAAAGGCTTTATTTAATCCGCCTGTTTGATCATTTGTATCATTCGGTGAGCTTGCCGCAGTCATGACATTTTTACCAAACCAGTGGTTAAATTTTTCCATCAAACGGCTTTTGAGGGGGCGTTCAACATCGGCAAAAAAGATGATGCGGTTCTGCTCTGTGCTATTTTCAGCATAGTGAATATAAGTTTCATCAAATACGACGCTTTGCCCATCACGCCAAGAATACCGTTGCCCATCGACATCAATAAAACAACGATCATCATTCGGAGTCATTAAACCTAAATGGTAACGCAATGAACCAGCATAAGGGTCACGGTGACGAACCAGACGGCTGTTTGGCGCGAGTTCAGTAAACATTGCAGCTTTAATGCTCGGCAGTGTTTTCAACAAAGCTGTGGTTTTTGGGCAAAGCTCTGCTGCTGAAGGATGTGCAGAATCATACCATTTTAGATAAAAACGCTTCCAACCTGTTTTAAAAAAAGAGTTAAAGCCTAAATCATTATAGGTATCTGCTGCTTTAATGCCGCCACGCGAATACAGTGCTTTGGCTTCATCACGAATCATTTCCCAGTTTTCATCGAGGACTTTCAGATCTTTAAAGTATTGCGTTTCGATATACGGCTGATTGGGTACTTTCGAAAAGGCATACATTAAAAAATTAATCGGTGCGAGCAAGGTTGAATGGTCAAAAAACTGACGATAAAACGAATGACGCACTTTGCCGCGATATTGGATATACAGTGCTGATATCACAAAAATCGCTAAAATAATCCATTTAATCATAGTATTACTCAGAATTAATCAATGATTCGATCAGCCTAAAAAAAGCAACTGATTATCATGTTGTGAAATTTTACCAAAAAAATAAAAACTTACTAGAGAAAAGGCTATTCTTAGAGGAATGTTTAAAAATAATTCTAACTTTGATTTTTATAAATTCAGGCAAAATAATTTTCGTTGATTATTGGGTAGATTGATCAATCACGCAATGATTATGCTTCTTTCATAACGATTTATACCAACATATTCTTGGTTATTGTTGAATAATACTTCTTTACGTGACTTAAGTGTGCAGCCCTAAACACCCATCGGAATTTGCTTGTCGGTATTTTCTGGTGAGTCGTGTATTCAAATGAAAGCGCTGTGCAATTTTGTATGCACCCTCCTTGTAGGAGGTTTATAGAATTGACTCAAATGACAAAAAATACATTTTTATAAATTTTTCCAAATTCCCAGACGATATTTTTCAAGCACATGATTTACATCATGATAAATTCTAGAAACCTGTATTTCAGGTATGGATATCCAACAAAAAAACTGCCCAGTTCGCTTTTGATGCAAAAAATCAGTGACCATTGCGTCACGGCTTGATACAACTCCAAGCATATTTTTTGTTTAGAGTTATCGTAAGATGAAAAGCACTCCAGATGCGTGCTTTGCACCATAACCCAATAACATCAACGTACAAGTCCTCCAAAATAAAGGAGATCAGGGCATGATCCACGCTGGCAATGCCATTACCGTCCAAATGCTACAGGACGGAATTGCAGAATTCCGCTTTGACTTACTCGGTGAGTCGGTTAATAAATTCAATAAAGCCACCATTGATGACTTCCAAGCCGCAATTGCTGCGGTACAGGCGCATCCTGAAATTCAAGGCTTAGTGGTAACCTCTGCCAAATCGACATTTATTGTCGGTGCAGACATTACTGAATTTGGGGAAAATTTTGCTCAAGGTGAGCAAGTAATTCAGGACTGGCTGGTAAGCATTCATCAAGTGTTTAACAGCTTCGAAGATTTGAATATCCCGAAAGTGGTTGCCATTAATGGCATGGCTTTGGGTGGCGGTTTTGAAATGTGTCTGGTGTGTGACTACCGCGTGATGGCACAATCGGCACAAGTTGGCTTACCTGAAATCAAACTTGGTCTCTTCCCTGGCTTTGGTGGCACAGTTCGTTTAAGCCGTATCATCGGGATTGACAATGCGGTTGAATGGATCGCTATGGCTGTCCCTAAAAAACCGGATGCTGCACTCAAAGATGGTGCAGTTGATGCTGTAGTTGCCGATGACAAAGTCGTTGTCGCCGCGATTGATTTGGTGAAACAAGCGATTGCTGGACGTCTGGACTGGAAAGCCAAACGTCAGGAAAAACTTGATCCAGTCAAACTCAATCAAATTGAACAAATGATGGCATTTACCACCGCCAAAGCTGCGGTGCTGTCTAAAGCCAACCCTGCCCAGTACCCAGCACCAAAACTGATGCTGGACTCACTACAAGCAGGTGCAACACTCACTCGTGATGAAGCCGTCAAAATCGAAGCGCAAGGCTTTGCCAAAGCTGCGGTGACGCCACAGGCAGAAGCCTTGATTGGTTTATTCATCAATGATCAGGTTGTGAAAAAAGCCTCGAAAAAACATGAGAAAGGTGCACATCCGATCAACCAAGCTGCAGTTTTAGGTGCAGGGATCATGGGTGGTGGTATTGCCTATCAGGCTGCAAGTAAAGGCACGCCAATTATTATGAAAGACATTGGCAATCCACAACTCGCATTGGGAATGTCTGAAGCCAACAAATTACTCACCAAACAAGTCGAACGTGGCAAATTAACTGCGGCAAAAATGGGCGAAACCCTGACCCGTATCCGTCCATCTTTAAGCTATGACGAATTTAAAGAAGTCGACATCATTATTGAAGCCGTGACTGAAAATCCAAAAGTCAAAGAAATGGTTCTTGCCGATGCCGAAAGCAAAGTGCGTGACAACACCATTCTTGCATCCAACACATCGACTATTTCCATTACCCGTTTGGCCAAAGCGCTAAAACGCCCTGAAAATTTTGTCGGCATGCACTTCTTTAACCCTGTGCATATGATGCCACTGGTAGAAGTAATTCGTGGCGAACACACCTCTGAAGAAGCGATTGCAACGACAGTTGTGTTGGCTCAGAAAATGGGTAAAACCCCGATTGTCGTCAATGACTGTCCAGGCTTCTTGGTTAACCGCGTTCTGTTCCCTTACTTCGGTGCATTCGATCTGTTGCTTAAAGACGGTGCAGACTTCCAGCAAATCGACAAAGTCATGGAAAAATTTGGCTGGCCGATGGGCCCTGCTTACCTCATGGACGTGGTCGGTATTGATACAGGCGTACACGGAGCTGAGGTCATGGCGGAAGGTTTCCCTGACCGTATGAAACCAGACTTCAAAGGTTCAATCGAAACTTTATATGAAGCAAAACGCCTCGGTCAGAAAAATGATGTCGGTTTCTACAAATACGAACTCGACAAGAAAGGCAAAAAAGCCAAAATAGTTGATGCGACAACCTATGAGCTGATCGCCGCTGTGGTCACAGGTGAGAAACGCGAGTTTGACCCTCAGGAAATCATTGACCGTATGATGTTGGCGCTATGCAATGAAACGGTTCGTTGCCTAGAAGACAAAATTGTTGCTACACCACATGAAGCAGACATGGCGATGATCATGGGTATTGGTTTCCCTGCCTTCCGTGGTGGACCATGCCGTTATATCGACCAGACTGGCGTCGCTGAATACGTAGCACTGTGCAACACCTATGCACATTTGGGCAAAGCCTATGAAGCACCGCAATTGCTGCGTGACATGGCTGAAAACAACAAGAAATTTTACGGTTAAGGAGCAGCGTGAATGACTACTTTAAATCCACGTGACGTTGTGATTGTTGATGGCGTACGTACCGCCATGGGCAAATCCAAAAACGGAATGTTCCGCAATGTACGTGCCGAGCATCTATCTGCTGCCCTGATTCGTGCTTTGGTGGCACGTAACAGCTTTGACGTAAATGAAGTTGAAGATGTGCTTTGGGGCTGTGTGAATCAGACTCTTGAACAAGGCTGGAACATTGCCCGTAATGCCAGCTTGCTGGCAGGTTTACCAAAAACCGTTGCAGGTCAAACCATCAACCGTTTGTGCGGTTCATCGATGCAGGCGATTCATACCGCAGCAGCTCAAATCGCCACACATCAAGGTGAAATCTTCATTATTGGTGGTGTGGAACACATGGGTCATGTCAACATGATGCATGGCGTTGACCTCAATCCTGAAGCGTCTAAACACTATGCCAAAGCCTCAAATATGATGGGCTTGACTGCAGAAATGCTGGGTCGCATGAATGGTATTAGCCGTGAAGAACAAGACGCTTTTGGGGTTGAATCACATAAACGTGCTTGGGCAGCAACTCAAGAAGGTCGCTTTAAAAATGAGATTGTTGGCGTTGAAGGTCATAATGCTGATGGTTTTAAAATCTTCTGCGATGTCGATGAAGTGATTCGTGCAGATGCGAACTTGGCTGCGTTCCAAGCACTTCGTCCTGCATTTGACCCGAAAGGCGGTACAGTGACCGCGGCAACCTCATCAGCACTGTCTGATGGTGCATCTGCCATGTTACTCATGTCTGCTGAACGTGCCAAAGATTTAAGTCTCAAACCACGTGCCGTGATTCGCTCAATGGCAGTAGCAGGTTGTGATGCGGCAATTATGGGTTATGGCCCTGTACCTGCGACACAAAAAGCCTTAAAGCGTGCAGGCTTAAGTATATCTGACATTCAAACCATTGAACTAAATGAAGCCTTTGCTGCTCAAGGTTTGTCAGTACTCAAAGGCTTAGGTTTGTATGAGAAACAGGATATCGTCAATCTCAACGGCGGTGCAATTGCACTTGGTCACCCGCTTGGTTGTTCAGGCGCGCGTATTACCACGACCTTGCTCAATGTCATGGAGCAAAAAGATACCCAAATCGGTCTAGCGACTATGTGTATTGGTTTAGGTCAGGGTATTGCAACTATTATTGAGCGTATTTGATTTAAGCTTGAAAGAAAATCCCCGCTCAGTGCGGGGATTTTTTAATATAATAAGTTTGGGTTTTTTCTTAACTCATTCATGACTACAGGATCTATCCTAAAGACTTTTTTATTCTCCTCGGTTTTGAGTGTATTAATAATAAATTTCATATTCTCTAACCAAACCACATTCGGATTGGTTGCATTTAATGCCTTCTCAGTTTTTTGCTCACTCATAAACAATGACAATATATATTTTTCATCATAGTTGAGGGACTTCAACTGATCCTTCAACTGTTGGCTTTGCTTGATTTGCTTTCTTTCTTCCTTTACTAACTGAATTTTATCTTGAAAAACCTCAAGCAAAATAAAAGATAAGCTGACTAAAGCTAACAGAATCAATATAGTTCTGTATTCACTTAAAATAAAATTTGATAAATTTTGATCTACTTGAGGAATATTTGCAGTAATAAACAAAAGAATCAAGAAAATAAAAAACACATAATTATATTTTCCTAAATTAAGCTTAGCTTTATCCATAATTATCCCCTTAATCCGAATTCTTAGCTAAATATTTTATCTTATGATCAAAAAAATCTTATGTATGAAATCTTATCTTTTAAATAATTAACATTCTATCAGCCAATTTATCTATATTTATATATTCTTCACCAAATGCAACAGCCGAATATCCTCAAATAACGGCTGCCCCACATTCGCATCAATTGGATAATCTTCAGTTTCACCTGTCAGCACATAACCCCGACGCAAATAAAACTCGATTAACTCGGTACGACAAGACAGCACCGACATTTTAAAACCTGTAACCGCAAAATTTGCCTGCGCAAAATCTTCTGCAAACTGCAACACTTGTTTACCCAACCCTTGATTTTGCCACTGTGGATGTGTAGTCAACATACCAATATAGGCCTGATCTTTATGTTTCTGCACATGCACACAGGCAATCAGTGCAGCAGCATCAAACCACAACAGGATTTTAGAGTCAGCAATAAATAAATCCTGAAGCTGTTGAGTAGAGATCCGATCTCCTTCAACTACATCGGCTTCTGATGTCCAACCACGCATATCTTGTGAGCGGTAAGATAGATTTACCAGCTCAACAATGTCTGGAATATGCTGTTGTGTTGCTTGTATAAACATGATCAGTTCTGGTTTCTTGTATTTTATTTCAGCATTAGATCATGCTTTTTCAAGCATTGACATTAAACATGGTGAAAAAAACAATGAACCCCGATAAACGCCTTGTATAGTTTTTACCATCACCATTGCCCATAACAGCACAATACATCCTGCAAAGCTGAAACCGATATAGAGCAAAGCCTGACTCTGGATTTGCTGGGCAAGATTTAAAATCGCCAGATCAAACACACCCAGAGGAAAAGTCAGACCCCACCATCCCAGATTAAAGCTCAACGCTGTACGGCTATGTTTATAGATCGTAAACAATGCGATAGCGAACCACCACAACCCAAAGCCCAGCAAAATAAAACTGATCCAAATGCCAGCATAATGCATCAAATTGCCGAGTTCGACCAAATGACAAGCTACCAAAATACGAGGAGCTTGCTGTCCCAACAGCAGCAATGCCAGCGCACCTGTACCAATAGGTCCCAATGCCAGACAAACAGACATTGCCATTTGTGCTTCAGGTAGACGATGCAATGCCAAACGCAGCAATAAAATCGTTAATACTGCAAATGCGGGTAAAACTGACATTCCCCATAAAACATAGCAGCCAAAGAGTAAATTCATTGCAGCTGGACTGGCAGGCAAATGTGCGAGCAGAACACCTCCAGAGCTTGCCACCACTTCTGCCGTCACAATGGGTAATAACCAAATCGCCGTCATGGTTTTTAACTGATGCTGCTGATACACAAACATCAGCATAGGTACACCCACCGCCACAGTCACCGCCAAGATGACATCGACGCCCCATAAGAACTCAGCCAAGTCCAAATGTTGCGGCATGAATTTAACCAGACCATTAATAATGGTTGCCAATCCCATGGGAATCGCACCAAAGAAAAACGCCATACTTGAATGTTGAAAAATCTGTTTGGCTTCATGAAAATAAAAAAGCCAACGTAAGCTATACAACACGACAAATAAGATAAACAGCACAATATTTGCCAACCACAATATACGCGCCAATTCCTCACAAAATGCTGTCATCAGTGGAGATTCACTCAAGAGTAGCGCGACGACTCCGGTTCCCATATTGACCGTAAACCAGTTCGGGGTGAAATGTCGAATCAACTGTTGTGGCTGTTGCATCACAAACATCCTATGAGTATTTGTGATCATCTTAAAACAAACCAATTATCAATAAAATTGATTTATTTTTATTTAAAAAATAAGATTTATAGATATAAGATACACAAATCAAGCGTTCTACAAAACCATAACATCTGAATAAAAATCGAAGCTGTTGATCAATCTATATATTTATTCATCCATCGACTATCTCAAGGCTTTCAATTTTCTGCTTAAAGCTCTCATGTCTACACACCCATGGATCTGCCTTTTTCACTGGAGGGAAATCTACGACCTTGCTGATAAAAATAAATATCGTTCTTTTATGGTTATCGCTTAAATATCAGCAGGCTGTTATGGCACAGCTTTTCATTCCCCGATCTAAGCTTTACTATGCAAAGTCTATTTATCAGAGAATCGAATATGCGTGTAGATATTTGGTCAGATGTGGTCTGCCCGTTTTGCTATATTGGCAAAAAGCGCTTAGAACATGTCGCACAAGAAGTAGGCATTGAACTTGACATTCATTGGCATAGTTTTGAACTCGACCCAGATGCACCAGCCAGACATACGGTGAGCAATACTGAGCGTCTAGCCCAAAAATATGGTCGCAGTTTTGCCGAAATGCAGGATATGGAACGCAATGTTGCTGCTCTTGCTGCCAGTGAAGGCATTGACTTCCAGTGGGAAAAAGCCAATTCAGGCAATAGTTTCAATGCGCATCGCATTATTCATCTGGCACAAAGTAAAGGTCTGGGCGATCAAGCCAAAGAAGCATTCTTTCATGCCTACATGACCGAAGGTTTGGCGATTGGTGAACGTGAAGTCATCGAAGAAATTGCCTCACGTATCGGGCTAGATCATGCCGAAGTCGAGTATGTACTCGATTCAGACGAGTTTGCCGAATTTGTGCGTCATGATGAAAAAATTGCACATGAACAGCTCAACATTACAGGCGTACCGTTTTTTGTCTTTGAACAAAAGTTCGCACTTTCAGGCGCTCAGCCGCGCGAAATCTTCTTACAAGCCCTGCAACAAGCGACTCATATTCAACAGGATACCGATGCAGCTCGTTGTGATGATGAGCAATGTCAAATACCACCTTCAGCAGCGCAGTAAATCTGCGCTTTTTTAAAACCAGAAAATGCCACACTATTCATATTAAATATTAATTATATAAATGAGTTATCAATTATTTAACGATCTAAAAATGTTTTTATTAAACATATGTTTTAAACTGAATGAAGTTGTTTATAATTAAAGCCATCTGTGCTTTTTTGTCAGGCTCCCATGCTAAAGTTACAAGAATTTTTACAAGAAAAAGTTCGCTATGATCAGCTGAATTTAGACGAGCTGATCGAACTTGCAAACCACTATACAGATCAAGAGACTAAAGAATATCGGATACTGGAATTAGCCCTGAATCAGATACTGACACAATATCTCAACAAAGCTAAAAACTATATTAGCAAGTGAGCTATTAACAATGAATTTATTAGAAAAAGCATTGCTGATTAAAGATATTCATCAAACTATTGCCATGATTGACAATCAGCATCTACCGCTGTTTAAGCGTGCTCAGGCAACCCACCATCTCAAAGAAATTTTTCAACTCTGTGAGAAACCAATTACCTTTCGGACACCGAAAGGAACACATATTCCTTCTGAGGCACATGTACATTTAAGCAATGAGCTGCTGAAGCTGTCCACATTTAAAAATAGCTATCGGGGGTTGTTTTATGATCGCTCCTTACTGTTACAGGCGCTGAATCAGAATCCCAACATGGGATGGGCAATTTTATACGATCAGGAACGGCGACTATGGCAAGTCTGGCTCATTCCACAAGCACGACGTGGGGCTATTCACTGTAGCTGGAAAGGGCATCTAAACGAAGGCTATCAATGGATGCTACAGCAACAAAACCTGTTGCAGTGTTTACTGACAGATGATGAGTTTAATGAACGTCTGGGTATTCAACCCCCAGTTCGGGCAGAACAGCAACCGCCCGAGCAGTTGCCAAGCGTTAAAATACCCGATGATATTCCTCAACAGCCTTCTACAGAAAAAATCGATCATTCAATCAATATTCACCAAACCTCCCCGATTCGAATTGAAGGTTTTAGCCAGTTATGTTTTGAAGTCATTTTTCAAAGTCATGACCATATTTCAAACTACCTCACCTGCTTTAGTTTGTCTCAGCGGGTCAATGAAATGCAGCATGCTTCGGCAGTCGTTGCTGAACACATCAACACAAACGGTCAGTTTTTAGGTTATATTGCTATTTTAGGCATTCGTGATATTCAGACTGCGGGGCAGCTCGCACAGCAATATTGTTTACAGACTGATACGATCTTAGCCAGCGTCAAAACTCTCTCATGGATTCAGTTTCAGGCCAGTTATAACCGTATTGAGCTCCTATTCAATGAGTATTTACATGCTAAAAATCTGTGGCAGCAGCAATATATGTACCCATTTATTCCAGCCTCAATGATTTTACCGCAGCGTTTTATTCCTTTTGAAGAAAGTGAAGCCAATTTAGAAACACCATTGCTTCTGATGAAAGAACGACAAAAGTATCGGGTATTGCATGGTGAAAAACGGCTACAACTTGCCCCTGACGAGCTTGGTTATCCATGTATTTTGTTTTCACGCCAAGATGGAGTGAGTTGGCAACTATTTCGTGAAATTGTCGAGATATTGCCTCAACCTATTCGTGCAGAAACCTTATATGCTCAAATCCAAAAACTGTTGGCAGAACATTAGTTTTTAAGCAGCTTTTAAAATAGCAGATTTATTCTCATATGCTACATCAATGCTTTTGATGATTTTATGCCCATGATTTATTTCAATGCTTTTATAAATCGAAAATTGCTGATTATGGCACTATTTGTTTCTACAAATACGTTTGCAAACCAATTACTGAACCAAGAACAACAATATCACTTATTCTCATTTTCCAATGAAAATATCTGTCGGTTACACAATCTGCAACCTACACGTTTATGGCCACCTTCGCCATTTCAAAATTTACCCGAAAATCCGTATGCACCTGAGTTTGATCCCTATTCACCCCAACTCAGTGAAGAGCTAATAGCCGTATTTTCTCAAGATTCTTTGGCAGAAAAAGCACAAAAAGCTGAGCAGAATCGTCGTAAACGTCGCATATTTGGTGAAAACCGTACACAGAAAGCAGTCCGTAAAAAAGTCAGTACAGACAATCACTGGGTCAAACATGTGCTGTCAGATTTGTCCAAAATGTTACCTTTTCAAAATGATATGAACCTAGGTTCAAATTCACCTTCTGATGTTTATGTTGAACTCAGCGCTGAAAAAAACTGGAAGCTCACCCCCAAATTTAGCTTTAACGCGGCGCAAACTTTTCGCTATGGCGCACAAAGCCGTAACTATTCGGAAACCAATTTTAAACTTACACAACAAGAATCTAAAACAACGCTTGCATCAACACAGTTTTCAGTCGTCAAGACCTTTGATGAAACCTACACTTGGGATAACCATCTATTTCGCCAGCAGCAATTTCCTAACGACAAGCGTTTAACTTATGGTATTTATTCGAGCGGTATTTATGACAAGACCAAGCGTGATATCGAATTACAAAGCTGGGGACCTTATGTCTCTTGGCGAAGACCATTGTTGTACAATTGGATTTATATCGAAAATGAAGTCTCTTATTACAAGGAGTTAACCAATAATGAGGGACGTCATATTTTTAGTACCTCACTACAATTTCAAACTAACTTCTAAACCAACAGATGCATTGATCAAGATAAGAAGCATTTCCAAAGTGAAATTATTTTCAATATCCTCAAGATTATTATTAAATAAATAACTGATTTTTAAACATTTTTAAAAAAATAATAATTCAATTTGGTTAAAAACTAGCGTAAACTTTCCTTCCCTTCTGCTGCTATTTCATTTTACTTATGTTAATACCGCATTTTGATGATACTCATGAAGATGATTTTATTCACCCTGAACAACGGGCTAAAGCTGCCAGTAAAACCACTTGGGTCAGTGTGGTCGTCAATTTATGTCTATCTATTTTGCAAATCATGATCGGTATTTTTTCTAAATCGCAAGGTTTAGTTGCCGATGGTATTCACTCTTTAAGTGATTTAGTTGCTGACTTTATTGTATTAATTGCCAATCACTTTAGCCAGAAAGATGCTGATGATGATCACCCATTTGGGCACTATCGCTTTGAAAATGCAGCCTCTTTTGTACTAGGGCTTCTATTGGTCGGTGTAGGGGTTGGCATGTCGATCTCTGCAATTAATAAAATTATGCATCATGAACAGATTGCACAAGTACATAGCGTTGCGATTTATGTTGCAGCGACTGCCCTGATCGCTAAAGAACTGCTATTCCGTTACATGCTTCGTATCGCCAAACAAGTCAAATCCAGCATGCTGGTCGCAAATGCCTGGCATGCGCGTTCGGATGCTGCCTCATCTTTGGTGGTGATGGTCGGTATTATTGGTAACCTCATGGGTTATCCGATTTTAGACCCGATAGCAGCTTTGATCGTTGGCTGTATTATTTTAAAAATGGGCGTTGAGTTCGGTTGGGAAGCACTGAGTGATTTGATGGACCGTGCTGCCGATGAAAGTGAAGTCGAGGCGATTCGCCAAACCTTTTTAACAACAACTGGTATCAGTGGCGTACATAACATCCGTAGCCGTAAAATGGGTGACATGATTATTGTTGATGCACATATCGAAGTTGAGGGTTCACTCAGTGTACGTGAAGGCCACGATATTGCGGTCAATGTCCGAAACCAGATTATGCAGAAACATCGAGTGATTGATGTGATTACCCATATTGATCCTGTATAAATTTCACTTTCTGTCTTTAGAAAAATAAAAAGCCTCTGATTTACAGAGGCTTTTTAGATTTAACACACTATTATTTTAATAACAGGCTGTTAATCCGTTTTACATATGCCGCAGGGTCTTCAGGTAAGCCACCTTCTGCAATCACGGCCTGATCAAAGATCACATTGGCTAAGTCATCAAACTGCTCTGAGCTATCGAGTTTTTTCACCAATGGATGTTCAGGGTTAATTTCAAGAATCGGCTTGCTTTCAGGTACTGCCTGACCTGCCTGTTTCAACATGCGCAGTAACTGTGGTGACAATTCACCTTCACTAGTCACTAAGCATGCAGGTGAATCTACCAGGCGGGTCGTTACACGTACTTCTTTGGTTTTGTCTTTGAGTGAGTCAGACAATTTTTCAACCACTGGTTTGAAATCTTCAGCGGCTTTTTCCAGTGCCTTTTTCTCTTCAGCATCTTGCAAGTCACCTAAGTCTACCGCACCTTTAGACACGCTTTGCATTGGCGTACCATCGAACTCATGAACAAAGTTCATTGCCCATTCATCGACACGGTCTGCCATCAACAATACTTCGATGCCTTTTTTCTTGAAGACTTCAAGTTGTGGCGAGTTTTTCGCAGCCGCTAAACTGTCAGCAGTCACGTAATAGATGGCTTTTTGGCCTTCTTTCATACGTGCCTTATAGTCAGCTAAAGAAGTGCTGATTTCATCGTTATTTGATGTCGCAAAACGTAAGATTTTTAAAATACGTTCGCGGTTACCAAAGTCCTCGCCCAAACCTTCTTTGAGTACAGCACCAAATTCAGCATAGAACTGCTTGAATTTTTCCTGATCTTTTTCGTCTTCTGATTTGGCTAAACCATCAATCACAGTCAAGATACGGCGCGCATTACCTTCACGAATGGTTTTGACATCACGGCTTTCTTGTAACAATTCACGACTGACATTCAGTGGCAAATCAGCGCTGTCCACAACCCCTTGTACAAAACGCAAATAGTTTGGAATCAGGTTGTCTGCATCATCCATAATAAACACGCGTTTTACGTACAGCTTAATGCCTGCTTTCGCTTCACGGGTGAAAATATCTTGAGGTGCTTTGCTTGGAATATATAAAAGCTGAGTATATTCGGTATTGCCTTCAACACGGTTATGCGCCCACGCCAGTGGTGCTTCATAGTCATGGGTTAAGTTTTTATAGAATTCAACATATTGCTCTTCAGTCACGTCATTTTTGTTACGTGTCCACAGCGCACTTGCCGAATTAACCGCTTCCCATTCGTCAGTTTTAACGTACTGACCTGCTTTCGGCTCTTCACCTTCAGCCACTTCTTCTTGCTGCCAAACTTCTTTTTGCATTTGAATTGGCAAGCTAATGTGGTCAGAGTATTTATTGATGATTTGCTTAACTTTATAAGATTCTAAGTAATCCAACTTATCTTCACGCAAATGCAAAATAATGTCTGTACCGCGTGAGGCTTTTTCAATTTGTTCAACTTCAAACTCGCCTGTACCACCACTAATCCAGCGAACTCCTTCAGATGCAGCTACCCCTGCACGGCGTGACTCAACTGTAATTTTATCAGCAGCAATAAAGCCCGAGTAAAAGCCAACACCAAACTGACCGATCAGCTGAGCATCCGATTTTTGATCACCTGTCAGTTTAGACATAAAGTCCTTGGTACCTGACTTGGCAATTGTTCCCAGATTTTCAATCGCTTCTTGTGCCGTTAAACCAATCCCGTTATCCGAAATGGTAATGGTTTTTTGCTCTTTGTCTAAACTGACACGTACATGCAAATCAGCATCATCTTCATAAAATTCTGGATGATTGATGCCTTCAAAACGCAATTTATCACACGCATCTGACGCATTTGAAATCAATTCACGTAAGAAGATTTCTGGGTTGGAATATAGTGAATGTGTCACGAGATGCAAAAGCTGGGCAACTTCTGCTTGGAAACTATAATTTTGTGACGCTTTTTGTTCGCTCATGAATCACTCCTTTAAATATAGATCGGTATTTTTTCTTGAATGCTTTATGAATGGAGTAATTCTGAAATTTTTCAATGCTTACAATATAATTTTTTTCACTCTAAAAAGGCCCATGATTCAAAATACGCTGCTGAATCATTGTATCAAGCTGTTGTTGGCGCTGCTGATAAGCTTTGCTTAAGCAAGGAACATTTGCTCCGCAGGCATTACGGGATTTGAGCCATTGCCATTGAATTTCTTTCTGTTGATCACATCCGCCCATGGGCAAAGCATGCAGGATAATTTGATAGATGGTTGCCATTTTCACGTCAGCATCATTCAGTGAACGTCGCTGGCAAATGGTTTTTTCTGCCTTTAAATGGGCTTTTTCACAAGAAAAACTGGCTGCCTGAGCTTGCGAATAAATTCCCAAAACCAAAATACAAAATCCGATAGATAATCGAGTCATCACACTTTCCTCTGTAATCTGTCTGGTCACTCTAGTCTAAAGTTTACAGCCTCTCCAACCCATTATATTTATAAGACAATTCAGTACATCTACTGTAGCAGGCATAAAAAAACCTCATTCAAATGAATGAGGTTTTTAATTCTAACTCTGTTGCAAAGAGACTTAGAAACGGTAGCTATAACCAACAGTATAAACCACTGGATTGACATCTAAGCTGCCAACTTTAGCGCCATTAACTTTGATGTCTGTATTAATATCTGCATAACGTACATCAAAATATAGACCCCAGTTTTGAGCATCTTTTGGCTTATAGTTCACACCAACCTGACCCGCTACGCCAAAGGCATTATCAGCACCAATTTTTGCACCAGGCAGCTTACTTTTCACATCCCATGGAAGGAATGCAGTTGCACCAATACCTACATATGGTGTGAAGCGAGTTGAATTTTTAAAATTATATTTTACGGTTAGTGTAGGTGGTAATTCTTTTAATGATGCAATTTTACCTAAATTATCTGACTTAACATCATGAGAAACTGGGTTTGCCAAAAGCAATTCTGCAGAAAATGGCGTATTACCAAAAAAATACTCTACTGATGGTGTAAATGCAACTTCATTACTTGCTTGAGCATTTTTAACAGCACCATTTGCAAGATTGCTTTCACCTGACGGTGCAATGTCACTTACCCCTACTTTTACCTGCCAATTACCTGCAAATGTTGCAGAAGAAGCCGCTAATAATGCTAGGACTAATGTTTTTTTCAACATGTTTACAACCCCTTTTATAAATTAATTAAATATTAAAAGCTGATTTAAACGAATGCAATACATTTTTTAACAACAACCACAACATTATTTATAATATATTGTTTTAATTAAAATTTATTTTTAAATCATATTGATTTGGTTGGGTTTTAAAATACAAATTTATGATATAAAACCATTTTTATCTGATTTACAATTGATTAATCAGACCTTTTTAATCTGATTATAATAATATTATTCCAACTACTTTAATCTGATTTAAAATAATCAACTTACAATTTATTCTCACAAATAAAATAGATTATGAAACAAGTTTATTTTAAATAATATTTGTGATTATTATGCTAAGCTTATTTTTTAATTTTCAAAAATCAGCATCCCTCATACAAGATTCAACCTATACCAAGATCTGCCGCAAGGCATTTTCATAGTACAAAATAACTGTTTCAATTTGGCAGATCTGGATTGACTTAAATAGCTGAATAGGTGTTAACCAAACTGATGTTGAGTTGAAAAATAATGAACTTAATTATTGTTGTACTTAATTTCTATAACATGATCATTGATCAAAAAAATAATGGGCTATCCGAAGTATAGCCCTATAAATCAACGCGACAAACGTTTATTTGTTTTCTTGGATAGCAGCACCAGCGCCCCCACCAATTGCACCACCGATTGCTGCACCAGCATCACCACCTAATACTGCTTTACCAATGACTGCACCCACGCCTGCGCCAATTGCACTACCTGTTGTCGTTCTTGAACCACCTTGGGTATGGCTAGCGATACCTGCACCTGCAGCAGCACCAACGCCCGCACCTAAACCACCACCTACATGGTTACCAGCACCACCACCAATTGCACCACCTAACGCTGCCGCACCAATATTTTGCTCAGAAGGTGACATACTTTGGCAGCCAACCAGCATCATGCCAGATAAGGCAGTAAGCGCACATAAACCGAGTAATTTTTTCATCATTTTGCTCCTAATAGACTATGCTGTTGTTCAGTATCAGACTAAACTTTTTTGTAGTAAAAAATCATAACATTTTGTTACAACAAAACCCTTTATTACTTTTTTTTGTAATCGATCAAAAGATACGCATACAGCACAAATTCTTCAATATTCATCAGGAAATACTGGAGCTGGGCAAATATTGTGTGAACTCCCTGTCAAGCTTCTATACAATATGCGCGCATGAATTGGAGTGAATAATGTCAGAGACATCTACTTTACGGCGCGGGCTGAATACGCGTCACATCCGTTTCCTTGCGCTAGGTTCGGCGATTGGAACAGGGTTATTTTATGGTTCGGCATCTGCAATAAAGCAGGCAGGACCATCTGTTTTACTTGCCTATATGATTGCGGGTGTAGCCATTTATATCGTGATGCGCGCACTCGGTGAGATGGCGGTACACAACCCTGTTTCAGACTCCTTTAGCCATTATGCCTCTGAGTATCTCAGCCCATTGGCAGGTTTTACCACAGGTTGGACATATGTCTTTGAAATGGTCATTGTGGCAATTGCCGATGTGACTGCATTTGGTATTTACATGGGGTTTTGGTTTCCCGATGTTCCGCGCTGGATTTGGGTACTCTCGGTCATTTTATTCTTGGGCGCGATTAACCTGATTCATGTCAAAGTCTATGGTGAAGTCGAATTCTGGCTATCTATTATCAAGGTCACTGCGATTATTGCCATGATTTTGGGTGGGTTTGGCATCATGTTGTATGGCATGCACATACCCCATAGTGACTTTACCCCAGGCATCGCCAATTTGTGGCGGCATGGCGGCTTTATGCCAAACGGAATTTCTGGCTTTATTGCCTGTTTCTCCGTGGTGGTATTTGCGTTTGGTGGAATTGAAATTATTGGGGTGACTGCGGGCGAAACCCAAGACCCGAAAACTGCGATTCCACGTGCCATCAATGCCGTGCCGATCCGTATTATTCTGTTCTATGTCCTCACGATTTTTGTCTTAATGTCGATTTTCCCATGGAACCAAATTGGAACTGCAGGTAGCCCATTCGTTCAGATTTTTGAAGGTCTAGGTATTAAATCAGCGGCAGCAATCCTGAACATCGTGGTCATTACTGCGGCTATTTCTGCCATTAACAGTGATGTATTTGGCGCAGGTCGCATGATGTACGGTATGGCACTCAAAGGTCATGCTCCGAAAATTTTCTGTAAAACCTCAAAAAATGGCGCACCACTCATGCCTGTTGTGGTCATGACCGTCGTGCTTTTGGCTGGTGTGGTTTTAAACTATCTGATTCCACAAAATGTCTTTGAAATCATTGCTTCAATTGCAACATTTGCAACGGTTTATGTATGGCTCATGATTTTGCTGGCACAAATGGGAATGCGGAAAAAACTCAGTGCAGAAGACATCAAGAAACTGGATTTCCCAATCATCGGCTGGCCAGTTGCTCCAATCATTGCCACAGCATTTATGATTTTTGTGATTGCCATGATTGGTTATTTTCCAGACTCACGCCCAGCACTCTATGTCGGAGCAATTTGGCTCATCTTCCTCGCAGTTGCACATAAGTTTTTAGTTAAACCGAAAAACCGCTCAAAACTCTAGAACTTATTTTGCATGATTTGAATGCCCTGTTGGTACATCCAACAGGGCATTTTTTATGATTATCCATTGGGCAAAGCGTACAATATTGATGAATCAAAACCAGATTCCCAGATTATTTTAAGGGCCATCTATGAAAAAAGCCTCCAGTAACCGCCGTGTAATTTATATCGCCTTAGTTGGCAATCTGATTATTGCGGTGGCTAAGTTTATTGCAGCTTTTCTCACTTCGAGTGCCGCCATGCTCAGTGAGGCGGTGCATTCGGTGGTCGATACACTCAACGAAATTTTGTTGTTGCACGGTTTAAAAAAATCCCAGCAAACGCCCGATGAAGAGCATCCGTTTGGTTATGGTCGTGAACTGTATTTCTGGTCATTTATTGTAGCGTTACTGGTTTTTGCACTGGGTGCAGTGGTGTCAATTTATCAGGGTCTTCATCATATTGCTGAACCTGAAGCCATCACTTCGCCCGTCATTAACTATGTCATTCTTGTCATTGCTTTTGTCTGTGAAGGTTTTTCTTGGTTACTAGCGCTCAAGGGCTTTCGCAAATACAAAGGCGATATGGGATATTTTGAAGCCTTTCGCAAAAGCAAAGACCCAACCACTTTTACCGTTTTATTTGAAGATAGCGCAGCATTATTAGGCTTAATGATCGCTTTTTTGGGCGTATTCCTTTCGCATTATTATCATGCACCTGTGCTAGACGGTATTGCCTCTATCCTGATTGGCTGTATTTTGGCGGTGGTGGCATTTTTTATGGCACGTGAAACCAAAGGTCTACTTATGGGGGAATCTGCCGATCCTGCGCTGCCGAAGCATATTTTAGAACTGGTACAGCAAGATTATGCTGTGCTGCATGCCAATGGCGTACTCACCCAGCAAATGGGTGCACATCAGGTGATTGCATCGCTCAGTTTGGAGTTTAAAGATAACCTGACTTCCGACGAGATTGAAGCTTGTGTTAACCGTCTGGAAATGCGCGTCAAACACATGCATCCTGAAATTGTCGGTTTATTTATCAAGCCACAGACAAAACAGGTCTGGCTACAACGCTTGGCAGAACGTCGCCGCAACGCACAGCAAGATGAAACCTGATAATAAAAAAGACAAGGCATTTTACCTTGTCTTTTTACAACTTCACTTTGTAGGCTGAGCTTATTCTTCAGCAAACAAACCTTCAAACAATACCGAAGACAAATAACGCTCACCGCTATCTGGTAAAATCACGACAATGGTTTTTCCAGCATTTTCAGGACGTGCAGCCAGTTTCGCTGCTGCTGCCAATGCTGCACCACATGAAATACCCACCAAAATACCTTCTTGAGTTGCAGTTTTACGTGCCCATTCCAAAGCTTCTTCACTAGTCACTGGTAAAACTTCATCGACTAAACTGAGGTCTAGGTTTTTAGGAATGAAGTTTGCACCAATCCCCTGAATTTTATGTGGTGCTGGCGTAAGATCTTCGCCACGTTGGTATTGACTAATAATTGGGGATTCAGCAGGTTCAACTGCAACTGAGTACAATGGCTTGTTTTGTACTTGTTCAAAGTAACGTGAAATCCCAGTGATTGTGCCGCCAGTTCCAACACCTGACACCAAAATATCGACCTGACCGCCTGTTGCCTGCCAAATTTCAGGGCCTGTCGTGTCTTGGTGGATTTGCGGGTTGGCAGGATTTTCAAACTGCTGTGGCAGGAAGTAAAGCTCTGGCTGTTCAGTGGCAAGGCGGATTGCTTCATCTACCGCACCTTTCATGCCTTTTGCAGGTTCAGTCAATACCAAGTTTGCACCAAGCGCCTTCAGTACTTTACGACGCTCTAGACTCATGCTAGCAGGCATAGTTAAGGTAATCGGATAACCTTTTGCAGCCGCTACAAATGCCAAAGCAATACCTGTATTACCACTGGTTGGCTCAACAATATGCATGCCCGCTTTAAGCACACCACGTTTTTCAGCATCTGCGACCAGCGCTGCACCTACACGGCATTTCACTGAAAATGCAGGGTTACGGCTTTCAATTTTTGCCAGTACAGTTGCCCCACCTTGAATAATACGGTTAATGCGAACCAGTGGTGTGTTGCCAATTGCTTCGGCGTTGTTGGCATAAACTGCAATACCTAAATTGGCTGGCGTTGGAAATTGTGCATCTGTTGTCATGAGTCTTCCTGAATAGTTTTTTAAAGGTTATTTCAAGATCATAAACCGTTTTAATTCACAATCTCAAATAATCCAGAATCCTGTTTATGAATTTTTATGCTAAGCATATTCTTTAAATGGCTAAGCCAACTCAGCAATGTTCAATTAATTTTTAACAGTATGGATTAAGCTAGAAAACTCAAATTTAATATAAATATTTATCAAAATTTATTACCTCTTTATCATTTAATACACTGCGAGGACTTGATATGTTCTGAACCAGTAAAAACTTATTATTCTTCATTAATTTGATAACAAGAGGCTCAATTTTCAAAAAATCACATCGTATCAATCCTTTAATTCCAGCAACTTGTAGCATAGCAATAAGATAACTCATGAAACTGAAAGTAGAGTGTTTATCTTGTAATTTGCTAGCAATGTTAATGACTTCATTCATAAATCTTGCCAATAATCCTATGACAAGTATAAAAATCATATAACTAAGGACTATTAATATCCTTTCTAAAAACTTTTCATTTTTCATCCCATACTTCTCTTGTTTTATTAGGGCTTAAATTTCTTAACTATTTCTAATTCAAACAAATTAATCACTATTACGTAATAGCTATTTTCAAAGTATATAAACAAAAAAAAGAGCCTCGAAAGGCTCTTTTTTTAGTCAGTCAATTCAAACTTAGAATTGGCTTTCATTTAATGCTTGGCTAAACGCTTGGTCAACATCACTAAAGTCATTGTGAAGTTCAAACTCCGCAGCTTCAGCTTCTTGACGACGACGTTCCAAGTGATACGCAAGACCTGTACCTGCAGGAATCAAACGACCTACAACCACGTTCTCTTTCAGACCACGTAACTCATCTTCTTTACCTGTTACAGCCGCTTCAGTTAACACACGAGTGGTTTCCTGGAATGATGCAGCAGAAATGAACGAGTCAGTAGAAAGCGACGCTTTGGTAATACCCATCAATTGACGCTCAAATTTCGCTGGGAATTTGTTTTGCGCTGCAACTGCTTGGTTTTCTTGTACCATACGGATGTAATCGACTTGCTCACCTTTGATGAAGCTTGTATCGCCACCATCAGTGATATCAACTTTACGCAACATTTGACGTACGATGACTTCAATGTGCTTATCGTTGATTTTTACACCTTGCAGACGGTAAACGTCCTGAACTTCGTTCACGATGTAGTTGGTCAACGCCACTTCGCCTTTCAAACGTAAGATGTCATGTGGGTTTTGTGGACCATCAGAAATGGTTTCACCACGGTTGACATGCTCGCCTTCGAACACGTTAATGGTACGCCATTTCGGAATAAGCTCTTCATAGATTTCAGAGCCATCATCTGGAGCAATAACCAAACGGTTCTTACCTTTGGTTTCTTTACCGAAGCTTACAACACCTGACACTTCAGCCAAGATTGCATGTTCTTTCGGTTTACGCGCTTCGAACAAGTCCGCAACACGTGGCAAACCACCGGTAATGTCACGAGTACGTGACGTTTCTTGTGGTACACGACCAATAACGTCACCCACACCAATCGTTTCACCATCACGTACAGTTACGATTGTGTTTTGTGGCAAGAAGTAGAACTGTTCAGTACCATCAGCCGTATCAAGCACGATCGCAGGACGCATATCTTTACCAGCTACAGGACGTGCAGTTACAGGCAAGATTTCAACTGTGGTCATACCCGTTGCATCATCAGTTTTCGATGTTGCAGTTACGCCATCAGCAATTTGCGAGAAGCGTACTTTACCAGCAACTTCTGTTACCAATGGATGGGTATGCGGATCCCAAGTCGCAACGATACCACCAGCTTCAACCACTTCACCATCTTTCAGTACAATGCTTGCACCGTAAGGAAGTTTATAACGCTCGCGTTCACGACCTAAATCATCTGCAATACCGATTTCACCTGAACGTGAAACAGAAACCAAATGACCTTTGGTATGCTGTACAGTTTTCACATTGTGGAAACGTACAGTACCTTTGTTACGCACTTGTACGCTGTTTGCCGCAGAAGTTCGGCTCGCTGCACCACCTACGTGGAACGTACGCATGGTTAACTGTGTACCTGGTTCACCAATTGACTGTGCTGCCATTACACCAACAGATTCACCTGGGTTTACCAAGTGACCACGAGCCAAGTCACGACCGTAACAACGTGCACATACACCAAATGTAGATTCACAGTTTACAACTGAACGAACTTTAACTTCATCGACACCTGCTTCTTCAAGATAAGCTGCAATTTTCTCGTCAATTAAAGTACCACGAGGCAATACAACTTCATCATCAGATGCACGTTTTACGTCTTCTGCAGTTACACGACCCAATACGCGGTCACGTAATGGCTCGATCACGTCACCACCTTGAATGAGTGGAGTCATGACTAGACCGCCTGCTGTACCACAGTCAGGCTCAGTAATAACCAAGTCTTGTGCAACGTCTACAAGACGACGTGTCAAGTAACCAGAGTTCGCAGTTTTTAATGCAGTATCCGCCAAACCTTTACGCGCACCGTGGGTTGAAATAAAGTACTGAAGTACTGTCAAACCTTCACGGAAGTTCGCTTTAATTGGAGTTTCAATGATCGAACCATCTGGTTTAGCCATCAAACCACGCATACCTGCAAGCTGACGAATCTGTGCAGCACTACCACGCGCACCAGAGTCAGACATCATGTAGATACTGTTGAATGATTTCTGTTTCTCGTCTTCACCTTTCTTGTTTTTCACAAGAGTATAAGACAAGTTGTCCATCATCGCTTTGGCAACTTGGTCGTTGGTACGCGCCCAAATATCGACCACTTTGTTATAGCGTTCACCCGCAGTTACGAAACCTTGTTCGAACTGTTGTTCGATTTCACGGACTTCAGCTTCTGCTTTGGCAATAATTGCTTGTTTTTGTGGTGGAATGAGCATGTCTTCCATACCCACAGATACACCAGAGCGAGTCGCTTGACGGAAGCCCAAGTACATCAATTGGTCAGCAAAGATAACGGTATCTTTAAGACCTAATTTACGATAGCAAGAGTTGATCAGTTTTGAGATGTTTTTCTTGGTCATCTCAAGGTTGATTGACTCGAAGCTTAGACCTTCAGGTACGATTTCCCAAAGTAAGCAGCGACCAGGCGTTGTATCAACAATAATGGTCTGTTTTTCACGTTCGCCATTTTCGTTAATTACAGTTTGGTGTACACGTGCTTTTACACGGGCGTGCATCGCCACTTGACCTGTTGCAAGCGCACGGTTCACTTCATGAGTATCCGCAAACACCATGCCTTCACCATTGGCATTTACCGCATCACGCGTGATGTAGTAAAGACCCAAGACCACGTCCTGAGAAGGTACGATAATCGGCTCACCATTGGCAGGTGACAAGATGTTGTTGGTTGACATCATTAACGCACGAGCTTCAAGTTGAGCTTCAAGTGTTAATGGTACGTGTACCGCCATTTGGTCACCGTCGAAGTCGGCGTTAAACGCTGTACATACGAGTGGGTGTAGACGGATCGCTTTACCTTCGATCAGGATCGGTTCAAATGCTTGAAGACCCAAACGGTGAAGTGTTGGCGCACGGTTCAACATCACTGGATGCTGACGAATCACAGATGCCAAAACGTCCCAAACTTCCGGAGTCTCGCGTTCAACCATTTTCTTCGCAGCTTTAATGGTTGTTGCCTGACCTGAAGCTTGCAGTTTCGCGAAAATAAACGGCTTGAATAGTTCAAGTGCCATTTTCTTCGGAAGACCACACTGGTGCAAACGTAAAGATGGACCTACGGTAATTACCGAACGGCCAGAATAGTCAACACGTTTACCCAACAAGTTTTGACGGAAACGACCTTGCTTACCTTTGATCATATCAGCCAAAGATTTAAGCGGACGTTTGTTCGAACCTGTAATTGCACGACCACGACGACCGTTGTCTAACAAGGCATCCACAGACTCTTGCAACATACGTTTTTCGTTACGTACGATGATGTCTGGTGCAGCCAAGTCTAGAAGGCGTTTCAAACGGTTATTACGGTTGATCACACGACGGTAAAGGTCATTCAAGTCAGAAGTCGCGAAACGACCGCCTTCAAGTGGTACAAGTGGACGCAAGTCTGGTGGAAGTACTGGAAGTACGTTCATCACCATCCATTCTGGCTTGTTGTTTGACTCTTTGAATGCTTCCATCAATTTCAAGCGTTTAGACGCTTTTTTCAACTTCGTTTCAGAAGTTGTTTGAGGAATTTCTTCACGCAAACGTGTGATTTCAGCTTCAAGGTCGATGTCTTTCAACAAGTCCTGAACCGCTTCTGCACCCATTTTCGCAGTAAATTCATCACCGTGTTCTTCAAGTGCATTGAAGTATTCTTCGTCAGTCAGAAGCTGATACTTCTCGAACGGAGTCATACCAGGATCAGTCACAACGTATGATTCGAAATACAATACACGTTCGATATCACGTAATGTCATATCAAGAAGCAAACCGATACGGCTTGGTAATGATTTCAAGAACCAGATGTGTGCTACTGGTGATGCAAGCTCGATGTGACCCATACGTTCACGACGAACTTTTGCAGTTGTTACTTCAACGCCACATTTTTCACAAATGACGCCTTTATATTTCATACGCTTGTATTTACCACACAAGCATTCGTAATCTTTTACTGGACCAAAGATTTTGGCACAGAACAAACCATCACGTTCTGGTTTAAAGGTACGGTAGTTGATTGTCTCTGGCTTTTTAACTTCACCGTGAGACCACGACTTAATCATTTCTGGTGACGCAAGACCAATACGGATGCGATCAAACTCTACTGGAGCATGACCGTCAGAGTCCGTCTTCTTACGCATGATATCGAGCAAGTCTTTCAATTTTTTTCTCCGTGTGCCGAGGAGCATAACTCGCTCGGCTGGGTCACAAATATTGTTTTTTCCTGAAAAATCTAAGCAGTTTAGGGCTTAGTCACCATTTTTCAGTTCAATGTTGATACCTAAAGAACGGATCTCTTTGGTCAATACGTTGAATGATTCAGGCATACCTGGATCCATATAATGGTTGCCATCTACAATGTTCTTATAGATGCGGGTACGACCTTCAACGTCATCCGACTTAACAGTGAGCATTTCTTGAAGTGTGTATGCTGCACCGTATGCTTCAAGTGCCCAGACTTCCATCTCACCGAAACGCTGACCACCGAACTGTGCTTTACCACCAAGCGGCTGTTGAGTTACAAGCGAGTAAGAACCCGTTGAACGTGCATGCATCTTGTCATCAACCAAGTGGTTCAATTTGAGCATGTACATATAACCAACAGTGACAGGACGATCAAATTTCTCACCTGTACGACCATCGTACAGCTCCATTTGACCAGTCTTCGAGTAGCCTGCAAGGTCAAGTAACTCTTTGATTTGGCTTTCTTCAGCACCATCAAATACAGGTGTTGCCAAAGGCACACCTTTACGCAAGTTACCTGAAAGTTTCAAGACTTCTTCATCAGTCAAGGTATCAAGCTCTTCTTGCTCACCACCGACTTTGTTATAGATCTTGTCAAGGAAATCACGTAGTTCAGCCATCGTACGTTGCTGTTTAAGCATCTTGTCGATTTGCTCGCCCAGACCTTTTGCAGCCAAACCTAAGTGAGTTTCAAGAATCTGACCCACGTTCATACGTGATGGTACGCCCAGCGGGTTCAATACCACGTCAACAGGAACACCATTGGCATCGTGTGGCATGTCTTCTACAGGCAAGATGTTTGATACAACACCTTTGTTCCCGTGACGACCCGCCATTTTATCACCAGGCTGGATACGACGTTTCACTGCCAAGTAAACTTTTACAACTTTCAATACGCCAGTTGTAAGTTCGTCACCTGTTGAAAGTTTGCGTTTTTTCTCAGCAAATTTCTCATCAATTTCAGCGCTCTTCTCTTTCAAGAACACTTGAATTTGACTTAAACGTTCAGCGATTGCTTCATCAGTCGGTTGAATCTCAAGTAAATCAACCAACTCAAGACCTGATAGAACAGATTCAGCAAGCTTGTCACCACGTTTAGTTGTACCACCGCCATTAGATTCTTGATCTGTCAATAAGCGAATAATACGTTCACGTGCTGCTTCTTCAAAGATTTTGAATTCTTCTTTCAAATCTTTGCGGTAAGCATCAAGTTGTGCTTTTTCAATTGCTTGTGCACGTTCGTCTTTCTCTAAACCATCACGAGTAAAGACTTGAACATCAATAACTGTACCTTTAGTACCTGACGGAACACGTAAAGAAGAGTCTTTTACGTCAGCCGCTTTTTCACCAAAGATCGCACGAAGCAATTTTTCTTCTGGAGTTAACTGAGTTTCGCCTTTTGGTGTCACTTTACCAACAAGGATATCCCCTGCTGTTACTTCAGCACCAATATAAACGATACCAGACTCATCCAGTTTAGACAGTGCAGCTTCACCAACGTTAGGAATATCAGCCGTAATTTCTTCTGCACCCAATTTAGTATCACGTGCTACACATGACAATTCTTGGATATGAATCGAGGTTAAACGGTCTTCTTGAAGTACACGTTCAGAAAGCAAGATTGAGTCTTCGTAGTTGAAGCCGTTCCAAGTCATGAACGCAACACGCATGTTTTGACCCAATGCCAACTCACCGCCATCGGTAGAAGGACCATCAGCCAATACATCACCACGACCTACTTTATCACCCAAGTTCACGAGAACTTTCTGGTTGATACAGGTGTTTTGGTTTGAACGTGTATATTTGATCAAGTTATAGATGTCGACACCAGCTTCACCAGCAATCATCTCATCTTCATTGACACGAATTACAACACGCGAAGCGTCAACAAACTCGATCACACCACCACGGTTCGCAATCACACACACACCAGAGTCGCGTGCTACGTTTGCTTCCATACCTGTACCAACAAGTGGCTTGTCAGCAAGCAAAGTCGGAACAGCCTGACGTTGCATGTTTGAACCCATCAATGCACGGTTCGCGTCATCGTGTTCAAGGAATGGAATCAATGATGCCGCAACAGATACAACCTGCTGTGCAGATACATCCATATGCGTCACTTTTTCAGGTGGCATACGTACAGTTTCACCTTGGTGACGAACTGTAACCATCTCATCGATCAAGTTACCTTCAGCATCAACCGCTGAGTCGGCTTGCGCAATAACTGTACCCACTTCTTCAATTGCAGACAGGTATTCAGTTTCCTCAGTAACACGACCATCAACAACTTTACGGTACGGAGTTTCCAAGAAACCGAAGTCATTGGCTTTTGCATACACAGAAAGCGAGTTGATCAAACCAATGTTTGGACCTTCAGGCGTTTCAATCGGACATACACGACCATAGTGTGTATGGTGTACGTCACGCACTTCGAAGCCTGCACGCTCACGAGTCAAACCACCAGGTCCAAGTGCTGATACACGACGTTTGTGTGTAATCTCAGACAATGGGTTGTTTTGATCCATAAACTGAGACAACTGGCTTGAACCAAAGAATTCTTTGATTGCCGCAGCGACAGGTTTAGCATTGATCAAATCTTGTGGAGACAAGTTATCAGTTTCTGCTTGGCTTAAACGCTCTTTTACAGCACGTTCAACACGAACCAAACCAACACGGAATTGGTTTTCGGTCATTTCACCCACAGAGCGAACACGACGGTTACCCAAGTGGTCGATATCGTCGACTTCACCTTTACCGTTACGGATTTCGATCAAGATACGCATTACATCAATGATATCGTCATTCGACAAGATACCTTCAACTTCGCGAGATTTCTGATCTGTACCCACTTCGTATGGACGACCCAAACGACGGTTAAACTTCATACGACCTACAGGTGACAAGTCATAACGTTCTGTAGAGAAGAATAAGTTATGGAACAAGTTTTCTGCTGCTTCTTTGGTTGGTGGCTCGCCTGGGCGCATCACTTTATAAATTTCAACCAAAGCTTCATCACGGCTAGATGTTGTATCTGCGCGTAAAGAGTCTGCAATAAATGAACCGCGGTCAATATCATTGGTAAACAGGATGTTAAATTGCTTAACACCGCCTTCAGCCAATTTCACCATAATGTCATGGCTAAGCAAGGTATTTGCAGGAATCACGTCACCATCACGTAAAGTCACGTTTTCTGCAATAATACGCTCATACAAGTATTCATCTGGAACAGGCAGTTTAGTCAGACCTGAAGCTTCCATTTGACGTACATGGCGTGCGTTAATACGTTTACCTTGTTCAACAATCACTTTGCCAGAGCTGTCAGCGATATCGAACTGTGCCATTTCACCACGCAGGCGATCTGGAACCAATTCAATCTGGTAACTGCCCATATCGACATACACAGGAACTTTTTCATAGAACAAGTTCAGGATTTGTTCATCTGTGTAATTCAACGCACGTAAAATAACTGTTGCCAATAATTTACGACGACGGTCAATACGTACGTAAACCAAATCTTTAATATCAAATTCGAAATCCAACCATGAACCACGGTAAGGAATAATACGAGCAGAGTATAAAGTTTTGTTAGCGTGCGTTTTACCTTTGTCACTGTCAAAGAATACGCCAGGAGAACGGTGTAACTGAGATACGATAACACGCTCAGTCCCGTTAATCACGAACGTACCATTTTCCGTCATGAGTGGCATTTCACCCATATAGACTTCTTGTTCACGAACGTCTTTGATTGATTTGGTTTCGCGATCTTTAATGATCAAGCGAATTTTTACGCGCATTGGTGCCGCATAAGTTGAGCCACGAAGAATACATTCGCGAACATCAAACTCTGGCTTACCAAGGCTATACTCAACAAATTCTAAAGCAGCATTGCCAGAATAGCTTTCGATTGGAAAAACTGAACGAAATGCGGCCTGAAGACCGATATCTTCTCGATTTTTTGGTGTTTTGCCATCTTGTAAGAATGTTCTGTACGAGTCGACTTGAATCGAAAGCAAGTACGGAACGTCCATCACTTTAGGCAAATTACCAAAATTCTTACGGATCCGTTTTTTTTCGGTATATGAGTATGCCATTTGGAGTCCTCGGAAAGTACAAAACTAAATCCGCCTGCAGTTCGGATTTAGATGGAATTACGCAGGCCGATATGGCCACCACTACTTACAAATGCTGCAATTTAGAGTGGTAATAAAACGCTTAACAATATTTTTTATTGAAAAATATTGGTAAGCGTTTGATATATTGCGTTATTTTATAAAATATTCGTTTTCATTCGATAAGAACAAAAATCGAGCCGATTATTGTAACGCAAAAAGGCTGATGACCCAAGAGCCATCAGCCATTTTTTAGGAGCCAATTAAAAATAATTGACTCCCTTGCAAATTACTTAAGTGTAACTGTAGCACCAGCTGCTTCAAGTTTTTTCTTAAGTTCTTCGCCGTCTTCTTTAGAAACTGCTTCTTTAACAACTGAAGGAGCGCTTTCAACAAGATCTTTAGCTTCTTTAAGACCAAGGCCAGTAGCTTCACGAACTGCTTTAATAACCGCAACTTTGTTAGCACCGAAAGAAGTCAACTCAACGTTGAATTCAGTTTGTTCTTCAACAGCAGCAGCAGCGCCAGGAGCAGCAGCAACAGCAACAGCAGCAGCAGATACGTTGAATTTCTCTTCAAAAGCAGAGATAAGTTCAACAAGTTCAAGAACAGTTTTTTCAGCAACTGCGTTTAAAATTTCTTCGTTAGTTAAAGCCATGAGAATAACTCCAAATGGAAATTGAATGGTGTGTAAATAAATTTAAGCTTATGCAGCTTCTGGCTCGTTTTTCTCTTTGAGCGCTGTAATGAGGCGACCCAATTTCGAAATAGGAGCTTGAAGAACACTGGCAAGCATAGTAAGCGCTTTTTCTTGGTTCGGAAGATTTGCAATTACGCTAACTTCAGCACCCACATAAACCTTGCCATCAAATGCAGCAGCTTTAAGTTCAAATGCTTTGTTAGTTTTCGCAAATTCTTCGAACAAGCGTGCAGCTGCACCCATGTCATCTTCAGAAGTTGAAAAACCAAGAATTGTTGGACCAACAAGGTTATCGTTCAAGATATCAAACTGAGTACCTTCGAACGCACGTTTAGCCAAAGTGTTACGAACGATACGCGTATTAACACCTAGCTTACGAGCTTCAACACGTAATTGTGTCAATGCTTCTACAGTTAAACCTTGGTAGTCAGCAACAACAGCAGAAAACGCTTTAGAAGCAACTTCGTTTACTTCTGCAACGATCTGTTTTTTGTCTTCGATAAGAAGAGCCATCGTAAACCTCCTAACGGTGATCTATGTACTTTTACAAGTACACTCCCAATTCGTAAGCTCTTTCGAACTTACACGCGGAGGATGAGTAAATCACACCACCGCGTCTACTCGGACTGGTTTTTTAAGAAAAAAGTTCAAAAAAACTTTTTTCGCCCGAGGTCTTTGACGCTGATAAATTTACATTTATCAATTCAAAGTCCGCCTGATGAGAAAGCAATAAATTGCTTAAGTGTAGAATAAAATCAATGATTTGCTATTTACACTTTTCTCTATCAGGGCTTTAAAATTCTTTTCTAAGTCTAAACTTAGTTAGAAACGTTGCTTACATCAACAGCAAGACCAGGACCCATAGTTGAGCTCAAAGTGATCTTTTTGATGTAGACACCTTTAGAAGTTGCTGGTTTTAACTTTTTCAAGTCAGCAATCAAAGTTTCAACGTTTTGACGAACAGCTTCAGCAGAGAAACCTACTTGACCAATCGCAGCGTGGATAATACCCGCTTTGTCTACACGGTAACGTGCTTGACCAGATTTTGCATTTTTAACTGCATTTGCAACGTCTGGAGTAACCGTACCCACTTTAGGGTTTGGCATCAAACCGCGTGGACCAAGGATCGTACCCAATTTACCTACAACGCGCATTGCGTCTGGAGCAGCAATGACTACATCAAAGTCAAGGTTACCGCCTTGGATGCTCTCAGCAAGATCATCAAAACCAACGATGTCTGCACCAGCAGCTTTAGCTGCTTCTGCATTCGCGCCTTGAGCAAACACTGCAACACGTACAGTTTTACCAGTACCTGCAGGAAGCGTAGTTGCGCCACGAACAACTTGGTCAGATTTACGAGGGTCAACACCTAGGTTTACCGCAACATCCAAAGACTCTTTGAATTTAGCAGCAGGTAAGCTAGAAAGAACTTGTACTGCTTCTTCCAAAGTGTAAACTTTGTTTGCTTCAATAGCAGCAGCAATGGCTTTTTGACGTTTAGTTAACTTTGCCATGTCTTATAGCTCCACTTCCAAGCCCATAGAACGTGCAGAACCAGCGATGGTACGAACACGTGCGTCTAAATCAGCACCAGTTAAATCTGGTTCTTTAGTAGTCGCAATTTCTTCTAACTGAGCACGAGTCAACTTACCAACTTTAGTTTTGTTTGGTACAGATGAACCTTTTTGGATACCAGCAGCTTTCTTAAGAAGAATAGATGCAGGTGGAGTTTTCATGATGAATGTGAACGACTTATCGTTGTACACAGTGATCACGACTGGAATTGGCAAACCAACTTCAAGCTTTTGAGTCGCAGCATTGAATTCTTTACAGAATGCCATGATGTTAACACCACGTTGACCCAATGCAGGACCAATCGGTGGAGATGGATTTGCTTTACCAGCTGGAACTTGCAGCTTGATATAGCCGTCAATCTTCTTAGCCATTTTAAGTTACCTCTGGGTACAAACGCCGCTAGGCTCCCCAACTATTCTCGCAACATAATTGTTACAATAACAATGCCCGAATAAATCGGGCGTTTTCCAACCAATTCAAATTAAATGGTTTTTTCGACTTGGCGAAATTCCAATTCAACTTGAGTTGGTCGATTAAATACATTAATCGTCAACGTTAAACGTGACTTCTCGTATTGAACTTCTTCCACCACACCTTTAAAGTCTGTGAATGGACCGTCAATAACCAATAATTCTTCACCTGGTTCAAACATCGTCTTAGGACGAGGTGCTTCACCAGTACTGCGTACACGAGCAAGAATCGCATCTGCTTCGCGCTGAGTAATCGGTGCAGGTTTTTCTGGTGTACCACCAATAAAGCCCAATACTTTTGGACATTCTTTAACAATGTGCCAAGTATCGTCATTCATTTCCATTTCGACTAACACATAGCCAGGAAAGAATTTACGCTCAGACTTGCGTTTTTTACCATCCTTCATTTCTACCACTTCTTCGGTAGGAACAAGAACATCACCAAAGCTATCGGCAACAGTACTACGCTGGATTCGGTCTTTGAGTGAGCGCATCACTTGTTTTTCATAACCTGAATAGGCATGAATAATATACCAACGTTTCATAGCTTCTTACCCGATAATCAACTTCACTAACCAGCCCAAAGCGTAGTCAAAACACCACAACACAATTGAAGCGATAACAACAACAAGTACCACTTGCCATGAGGTTGTTACGGTTTCTTGCTTGGTTGGCCAAGTTACTCGACGTAATTCTACGCGTGCGTCCTTCAGTAAATGGATAAACCCTTTACCTTGGTGGGTGGCGTATAATAAACCTAAAGCCACGATGATACAAGCTAAAATTGCACCTATACGCGTCCAAACATTATTGGCTGGTGCCCAGTATGCTGGCAGATACTGATTCACCAAAGTTGCACAAATAAATAAAATAATCGCAACAATCCACAGGACAACATCCAAAGGGGAGCCAGAACGAACAACTTCAGCAGAATTATTTCTTTGAGGGATTGGCGCGTCGCTTAATGCGTCACGCGATTTATCATTCGACATGGGTGTACTCGTCGTAGAATTCGCGACTTATTATAAGACAATTTAGCTCAGTCAGCATCAAGCTTTAACTTTTGAAATAAATGGCAGGTTAGGAGGGACTCGAACCCCCAACATTCGGTTTTGGAGACCGACGCTCTACCAATTGAACTACTAACCTACAAAGTAAACCGAGAATCTAAATTCTCGGTTTAAATATCACAACAGATATTATGCAGTTACTTTCGCAACAACACCAGCACCTACAGTACGACCACCTTCACGGATCGCGAAGCGTAAGCCAGCGTCCATTGCGATTGGGTGGATCAATTCTACTGACATTTCCACGTTGTCACCAGGCATAACCATTTCAACGCCTTCTTTCAACTGGATTGCACCAGTTACGTCAGTTGTACGGAAGTAGAACTGTGGACGGTAACCATTTAGGAATGGAGTGTGACGACCACCTTCGTCTTTAGAAAGTACGTATACTTCTGCGTCGAATTTAGTGTGTGGCTTGATTGTACCTGGTTTAGCAAGTACTTGACCACGTTGTACGTCTTCACGTTTAGTACCACGTAGAAGAACACCACAGTTCTCGCCCGCACGACCTTCGTCTAGAAGTTTACGGAACATTTCTACGCCAGTTACAGTTGTTTTAACTGTATCTTTAATACCAACGATTTCAACTTCTTCGCCTACTTTAACAATACCAGACTCAACACGGCCTGTTACTACAGTACCACGACCAGAAATTGAGAATACGTCTTCGATTGGCATCAAGAATGCTTTGTCGATTGCACGTTCTGGTTCTGGAATGTAAGAGTCAAGTGCTGCAACTAGGTCAAGAACTGATTGCTCGCCATAAGGACCAGCTTCACCGTTAAGTGCTGCAAGAGCAGAACCACGGATTACAGGAGTGTCATCACCAGGGAAGTTATAAGCAGAAAGAAGTTCACGAACTTCCATTTCTACCAACTCAAGTAATTCTTCATCGTCTACAAGGTCGCATTTGTTCAAGAATACGATGATGTAAGGTACACCTACCTGACGAGAAAGAAGGATATGTTCACGAGTTTGTGGCATTGGACCATCAGTCGCAGCACATACAAGGATCGCACCGTCCATCTGAGCAGCACCAGTAATCATGTTTTTAACATAATCGGCGTGTCCTGGGCAGTCAACGTGCGCGTAGTGACGAATTGGAGAATCGTATTCTACGTGTGAAGTATTAATTGTAATACCACGTGCTTTTTCTTCTGGAGCTGAGTCGATTTGCGAGTAATCTTTCGCTTCGCCGCCGTAAGTTTTCGCACAGATCGTTGCGATTGCAGCAGTAAGAGTTGTTTTACCATGGTCAACGTGACCAATTGTGCCCACGTTTACGTGTGGCTTATTACGTTCAAACTTGGCTTTAGCCATGATGATCTTCCTCGTTTACGTCGAAAGCAAGCTACAAGAGGCTACAAAAGACACCGAAGCTACACAACACATCGACATATAGTCAAAAAAAACAGACGCCCAATACTTTAAAAGCAGACTAATAAGCCTGCTTCTTTAAAAATTTGTAGATACTTCTACTAAACTGTAATCTGGAGCTCTTATCGAGATTTGAACTCGAGACCTCTCCCTTACCAAGGGAGTGCTCTACCACTGAGCTATAAGAGCGATAAGCTTCGATGGAGCGGGAGACGAGGGTCGAACTCGCGACATGCAGCTTGGAAGGCTGCCGCTCTACCAACTGAGCTACTCCCGCGTGTTGGTATTTATACCACTTCATTCGAAGTTAAATATGGTGGTGAGAGAAGGATTCGAACCTTCGAAGCTTTCGCGACAGAGTTACAGTCTGTTCCCTTTGACCGCTCGGGAATCTCACCAGATCACACTTATTTCAGTGCTGTTCCTACTCAACTAAACTTCACACTTTTAAATGGTGCCGGCACACGGATTCGAACTGTGGACCTACTGATTACAAGTCAGTTGCTCTACCAACTGAGCTATGCCGGCGTTTCTTAGTGTTTCGTACGTTTCGTATCGGAACGGTGTGCAGTTTAGCAAAACTCAGAAATGATGCAAGCGGTTTTTTAAAAAAACCCGCGAAAAACTCATAAAATCAATCCATTTGATGATAATTCAACCGCTTTGATCACTGCGCGAGCTTTTATTTGGGTTTCATTCCATTCAGATTCAGGATTTGAGTCTGCAACCAGCCCCGCTCCAGCCTGTACATAGACTTTATTATCACGAATAACACAGGTACGAATCGCAATCGACATGTCCATTTCACCATGCCAACCCAAATATCCGACTGCACCACCAAAAATACCGCGCTTTACTGGCTCTACTTCGTCAATAATTTCCATGGCACGGATTTTTGGCGCGCCAGATAGCGTACCCGCAGGGAATGTGGCTTTAAAAACATCCAAAGCATCGACATCATCCCGTACTTCACCTTGTACATTCGAAACAATATGCATCACGTGTGAGTAACGTTCGATTACCATGCGGTCAGTCACTTGCACTTTTCCAATTTTAGACACGCGCCCAACATCATTACGCCCCAGATCGATCAGCATAAGATGCTCAGCAATTTCTTTTTCATCAGAAAGTAGGTCTTTTTCCAGTGCCAAGTCTTCTTCTTTAGTTTTACCACGTGGGCGCGTACCCGCAAGTGGGCGCACAGTGGCTATTCCATTTTCTAAACGGGAAAGAATTTCAGGCGATGAACCCACAATATGAAATGGTTTGTGATCGGTTAATGTATGCCCTTGCACCAAGAATAGATACGGCGATGGGTTGAGATGACGTAATGCACGATAGACTTGTAATGGTTCACCATCAAAATCTGACACCATACGATGCCCAGGCACCACCTGCATCACATCGCCCGCACGAATGTATTCTTTGACTTTCTCAACCGTTTGTAAAAATTTCTCTTTACCTGTAAGAGATTCAAAATGTGGTGCTGTATGCGGTTTGGCTTCTAGGCTAATTGGTGTATTGAGCTGTTTTTCAATCTCATCAAGTTGCTGCTGTGCTTTTTGGTAAGCATCGGCATCTTGTGTATCTGCATGCACAATAATAAATAAGGTATCTTTCAAGTTATCAAAAACAATCACGGTTTTTGACAACATCATCCAGATATCAGGTAAGCCAACAGGGTCTTGATTTGGAATATGGTTCAGACGCGGCTCAATATAACGCACAGCATCATAACCAAAGTAACCGACTAGACCACCTGTAAAACTCGGTAACTCTGGTAATTGTTGTTGTGTTGGGACTTTAAACTGAGCTTGGAAGTCACGAATATATTGAAATGGGTCACTACATGACTGTTGAGTGATCTGCCCATCAGGTTGTTGAACTGTGAGCTGACCTTCATTACAAGAAAAGATGGTTGACTCACCCAATCCGATAATTGAATAACGTGCCCAGTTTTCCCCGCCCTCTACCGACTCAAATAAATAAGCTTGTGCATGCTGTTTCAGGCGAGCAAACACTGACAACGGCGTATCAGTATCTGCCAGACGACGGCGGTAAACGGGAATGGTGTTAAAACCTTGTTGTTGCAGTTGTTGAAAGCGTTCAGGAGTCATCATTTGTGGAATGCCTTTTATTTTAAAAATAGGGTTGATCAGTCAAAACTCGGTTAAGCGTGGTTATGAGCGACGCCATCGAAAAAAGGTGATCATATTCATTCCAAAATTCCTGTACTTATTAAACAAACATTAAACGATTAAGGTTTCGAGAGTATCAATCACTTGCTGCGGTTGGCAAGCAGAAATATCTTCACCATGATTATAGCCATAACTCATTACCACACAGTCAATCCCTGCACGACGTGCAGCCTCAACATCATTGCTTGAGTCGCCAATCATCAGGGTCTTTTCAGGTTGTACCTGAAAGAAATCCATAGCATGTAGCAGCGGCATTGAGTCAGGTTTACGTTTAGGCAAACTATCCCCACCAACCACCAAACTAAAGAAGTTCCCGACTTCAAGTTTATTGAGCAGAATTTTTGCCAGATGCTCAGGTTTGTTAGTCACACATGCCATATTCAACTGCTGTGACTGGCAATACTGTAGAAAAGGCAACACCCCTTCAAATAACTGGCTTTCTACACACAATTCAAGTTCATAAACTTCGAGATATTTTTCCAGTAGCTGCCGATGCTGCTCAGGATCAATCTGTCCTTGTAAATGTATCAGCACACGATCACAAAGCTTGGACGTTCCCTGTCCAACCCATTCACGGATTTGCGTTTCAGTGACAAGCGGATAGCCAAGCTGTTGCAGGGTCAGATTCATGGCGCGAAACATATCTGCTGCGGTATCGATTAAGGTGCCATCTAAATCAAATAAAATGACATTTCGCTGCTGTAATCGGCTGACCGATGACATGGGTTTCTCCTTTTAAGCATGAGGTTGTGTTGCAACCTCACCACTTCGTCTTATTTAAAGAATACAAATGCCAAGACAATCAAAATAATGATCGCAATGATGGTCATCAATCCAACTGATACATTTTTCTGTTGTTCAACTTCTTGCTCAACACGAGATGCAGGCGGCTCAATCGGCACTGGAGTAGGTTCAACTTTGGCATGAAGGTCAACACCTTCAGGAATTGGTGCAGGTTTTGGTACAGAAACCTGTTGTGGCATGCCTTCACGGCTGACAGTCGTTTCTACTGCACGCTCTGTTAAGCTTGGCATACCCTGCTCACTCATTTTCTGAGCATGATTGTCTAATTCTGTTTGGCTCGCTGCTTTAGGTAATTCAAGATTTTCATCAATGACCAAATCTGCGTTTTCAGCCAGTAGCGCAAATTTTAAATTCGCAAATTGAACAATATCACCTTGTGCTAACAGCGTCTCTTGAGCAATACGCAAATCATTCACAAACGTGCCATTAGATGAATTTAAATCGGTTAACCACAATTGATCATCACGAACGTTCAATGCTGCATGGCGGCGGGAAATCGCCGAAGATTGCAAAACCAGGTCACAGTCTTGATGACGTCCAACCAGCATATCTTGTTTTACTTCGATTTCCTGACCCTGTAATTCATCAGAAATCGCCTGTAGTGTCCAACTCATATTGATTTCCCATTTTCTCGTTTCACATAGAATAACATGTTTAGCCGATCATGCTGCCCCTGTCAGCCCAATGATTCAATTCACTTTATCTTTGAACAGAGCTGTATTACACGAACCTGTCTAGATGGTTTATTGAACAATATCCATGATCTGAATTGTATTTCCAGCAGCATCATATGAAGTGTGATTCAATTTTTAAATACGTACCAATAAAATCACCAAGATTTAAATTAAAAAAAGCCTGCTATTGAGCAGGCTTTTTTATTCATCATCACATTCATTTTTTTAACGCTTATGCTCAGATTGATGCTTTAAACTCGCACCCGTTAAACAATTTTCATCTTCAAGAATATGTTGTTCTGCAACTGCCTGAACTTCAATTTCAATTTTATATTCCGAGTCAATCAGTTTCACACCTAAAGCCGCACGAGCAGGTGGGCAGCCTTCTGGCACCCAATCCTCCCAGACAGCATTCATTTGTGCATAATCACCCACAGAAGCTAAATAAATTCGGGCGCAAACAATATCTTTTTTACTGGCACCCGCATGTGCAAGCAAGCGATCTATAAATTTCAGAACTTCCTTGGTCTGGCCTTCAACATCTAAAATTGTATTTTCAGCCACCTGCCCTGAAATATAAATAAAATTTGCTGAACCCACATGAGCAATGGTCATTTCACTAAATCGCGGACCTATTTCATGCCGTGTAATTGTCACCATTTGAATTCTCCTTATTCTTTATTTCACAATATCTAATTACATGGCACAGATGTTGTTATTTTGTTATCTCTTGATTTTGCTGAGTTGACCACCATCCCCCGCCTAAAGCTTGGAATAATGCAGCCGTATCTTGTAAGCGATTGCCTTGAGCCTGTGCTAATGCCAATTGCATTTGTAAATCATTTTGCTCAAGTGGCAGTAAAGCTATACGACTAATATCACCTAAACGGTATTGTTTGCGTGCCAAATTTAAACTTTTTGAACTGGCCTGTGTAGCCTGTAAAGCTGTGCCATAGGCATTTTGATCTGACTGGATCGATTGCATCACGTCACCAACATTTTGAAATGCAACAATAATGGTGCTTTTATATTGTGCGACTGCACCATCATAAGCAGCACGTGCCAGTTTTTCTTTATGTTTTAATGCACCACCATCAAAAATAGGGGCAGTTATGTTTGCGCCAAGCCCCCAAAAACTCGAACCCGATGCAAATAAGTTTGAGATTTTATCGGCAGATGACCCCAAATCCGCACTTAAGGCAATATTTGGCAATCTGTTTGCAACCGCAACGCCGATATTAGCGCTCGCAGAATGTAACATGGCTTCAGATAAGCGAATATCGGGACGGCGTTGCAATAAACTTGAAGGTAGTGCTGCTGGTAGTTCATATGGCAACTTAAAGTGAGTTAAATTAAACTCGGCAGCCAAATGATCACTCGGGTATTCACCTGCTAAAGCCTTGATTAAATCACGTTGAATTGCCAGTTGTTTTTGTAAAGGAGGTAACGTCGCTTCCACCGCCAATTGCGCCGACTCTTGTGTCATCACATCTGCATCTGATACCTGCCCGAGTGCTCTCGCTTTATGCAGAATCGAGGTTAATTCACGTTGTTTTTGAATTGCATTTTGCGTAATTCGAATTTGATCACGAATAATCGCTTCTTGGATCGCCGCATTGACGACATTGCTGATCAAAGTGAGATAAGTCACTTCTACATTGTAGCGACTTGCATCTGCTTCAGCTTTGAGCATTTCAACCTGACGTTTATTTGCTCCCCATACATCCAGGCTATAGGATGCATTTAATTGTGCTGTATGCAAATTATAGATATAGCTGTTCGAAGCCAAGGGGCTGGCTAATGACTTCGCAACTCCTTGTCGAGTTGGGTTAAAGTTTGCAGATACGGAAGGGAAAAATGCCGCCTGCTGGATTTTCACATTTTCCAAAGCCTGATTTAAATTCGCTTGGGCAATTGCCACAGAAGGATTATTTTTCAGGCACTTTTCGATCAGTAAATTCAGTTCTTGTGAATGAAAGGCTTGCCACCATGCTGTAGGAATATCTTGTAAAACATATTTCTGTGCTGTTGAAGAAGCCTGAGATAATGCCAAATTGGGTTGCTCAACGAGCGCCTTAGGTAAATGAACATCGGGACGTTGATAATTGGGGCCAACCGTACATCCTGATAGAATTGCTAGCAAACCTATCCCGCCCCAGAGCGTGCCTTTTCTTAAAGTATTTACAGACAAAGCATATGGTCTCAAGTTTTTCATTAACGATGACTCCGACGTCCAGGCATATTCCATTTTTTATTTTCAGCAAATTTTTCAATTACATAATAAAATACTGGAACAATAAATAAGGTCAATAAAGTCGATACAATGAGACCACCGACCACAACTGTAGCCAAATTACGCTGTACATCTGTGCCGACTCCTGTTGCCAGTGCTGCTGGCAACATCCCAATAGAAGCCACCGTAGCCGTCATTAAAACAGGGCGTAAACGTTCACTTGCTGCGGTAATGATACTTTGATCAAGATCAAGCCCATCCCCACGCGCACGCCTGAAATTGGCGACCATAATAATCCCGTTCTGGACAGAGACACCGAACAATGCAATAAAGCCGACTGCACTCGCGACATTTAAGGTATTCCCCGTCACATTCAGCGCAATAAGCCCCCCTAAAGTCGCCAGTGGCACAACACCTAAAATCAGTAATACCTGACGGAAGCGTCCAAACTGGAAAAATAACAAAGCGCCCATCATGCCAATCACTAAAATCATAATAAACCCTAGGCGTTTTTCGGCACGATCTTGGCTTTGGAACTGTCCTGCCCACTCCATATGATATTTACTTGGATCGAGTTTGACTTGAGCATTAATTTTTTGCTGCGCCTCAGCCAAATACGAGGTTAAATCACGACCACGGTTATCAATACGAACGGTAATTTGTCGTTCGCCCTGCTCATGCGAAATGGTGCTTTCACCTGTTTTGAGTGAAATATCGGCCACCTGAGCCAATGGAATTTTTGCACCACTTGCGCTGTTTAATTGCAAAGCACCCAGTTCGGCAGGGCTATTCTTCGCATTTTTAGGGAAACTGACTGTCACGTTATATTGGCGGGCATCAACGTACACAGGGATAATCGGCGTGCTTCCGACACCTGTTTGGATCAGCGCAGAAATATCCGCAATGCTAATACCATATCTTGCCGCTGCTTCACGATTCACCTTGATCATGACTTGCGGGATAGGCGGCTCCTGAAATAATGAAGCTGAAGCTGTTCCTCGGATTCCTTTTAAAATATCGACCACTTGATCACCAATACGGCGACCTTCTTTTAAATCTGGTCCATAAATACGTAAAACCAATGGGCTGTGCGCACCACCTACCGCATCATTTACCCCATCAATAATCGGCTGGCTAATCCCGATATCGTAACCCGGCATTTGGCTAAATTCTTGCCCCAACTTTTTAATAAATTGAGCCTTGGTTTCGCCATTTGGCCACTCACTATAAGGTTTCAACCCGACTGGCATTTCGATATGCGAGGGTGTCCACGGGTCTGTGCCGTCATCACTGCGTCCAACCTGACTCACCGCATAAGACACTTCAGGGTGCTTGAGTAAAACACGGCGCAGATTTGTGGCCATTTCACTGGATTTATCTAGTGAAATACCTGTTGGCAACTGCACTTGTAGCCACAATGCACCTTCATCCAACTCAGGCAAGAATTCACGCCCTGTACGCGCGCCAAGTAAGACCACAGCCACTAAAGACAAAATCGTAATGCTATAAACAATCACTGGGCGGAATAATAAAGTGGTTAAAACCTTTCTATATTTTTCAGTAAGCCAGATTAAGGGTTTATTTTCAAAAACCTTTCTGGGCTTTTTCAAAGCGACGTAAGCCAATCCCGGAATCAATGCGATCGCACAGACTAAAGCACCGAGTAATGCATAGCTCACGGTAATCGCCATCGGTGTAAACAACTTACCTTCAGCACGTTCAAAGGCAAATAATGGTAAATAGGCAGTAATAATAATCAGTGTTGCAAAGAAAATCGGACGACCAACATAACTTAAAGTTTCCAAGATATCTTGCTCGCCTAAAACCACATCTGGTTCTTCTTCTCGCCGTCTTAAAATGGCCTCCATGACCACAATTGCCCCATCGACAATAATCCCGAAGTCGATTGCCCCAAGCGAAAATAAATTGGCAGGCATATTGGTAAAATTCATGAGAATAAATACCGTCACCAACGCCGCTGGAATGGCAACCGCCGCAATAATGGCACTGCGCGGGCTTCCCAAAAACAAGATCAGAACAATCAAGACAAGCCCGACACCTTCCATCACCGTATGTGTCACTTTATCTACAGTGAGTTTGACCAAGCTATCTCGGTCGATATAAGGCACAATTTTGACCCCTTGCGGAGCAAGTTGTTTATTCAGTTGATCAACTTTGGCATGTACACCATCTAGAACGGTTGAAGGGTTTTGATATTTTGTCATCAAAACAATCCCTTCCAGCGTGTCTGGGTTATAGTCTTTACCTACGATTCCTTCACGCTCTTGATGACCAATCACCAGCTTGCCTAAATCTTTTAAATAAATAGGCATGCCATTTTTTTGCGTCACAACAACTGAGGATAAATCTTCAAGGGAATGAACCTGACCAACACCACGCACGACATAGCTTTGTTCACCTCGGGTAATACGCCCACCGCCTGCATCTGAACTGCTGGAGTTAATTGCTGTGGTCACATCATTAAGAACCACGCCATATTGCTGCATTTTTGCAGGGTCTAATTCCATACGGAATTCTTTGGTTAAACCACCAAAGTTATTGACATCGGCAACCCCTGCAACCTGCTTAAATGCAGGCATCACAACCCAGCGCTGGATCTCTGAAAGCTGCATCAAATTTTTATTTTCAGATTCGAGGGTATAACGATAAATTTCACCGCCTGAACCACTTAGCGGGCCTAAACTAGGCTGAGCACCAGCTGGTAAAGTGACACTACTTAAACGCTCCATCACCCGCTGACGGGCAAAGTAATCATCTTTACTGTCAAAAACCAGTGTAATCAGAGAAAGTGCAAAAGTACTACTAGAACGAATGGTCGTGACGCCTGGCGTACTATATAGACTACGTTCTAATGGTGTTGTAATTTGCTGCTCAACATCTTCAGCAGACAACCCAGGAACTTGTGTCGTGACCTGCACAGTGACATCATCAAGTTCTGGATACGCTTCTACTTTCATCACTTTCCATGAGTACATGCCATAAATTGCGAGAATAATGGCAATCGCCCAAACCAAGTGACGGCGACGGAAAAATAAGGCAATCAGACGATTAATCATTGAGTAGCACTCCACCACTAACAATCACGCGATCTGATGGATTTAAGCCAGAGACAATCTGCACATCAGTATCATTTTCACTGCCCAATTCCACCACTTTTCGCACATAAGTATGCGGCTTTGTTTCTACAAAAACGGTGATTTGTTCATTATTCATCAGCAACGCAGACTGCGGCACAGTAATTTTCTGTTGGTTATTATTTTTAATTTGCACCGTCGCAAACATATTTGGCTTCAATTTCATATTGGTGTTATCAAATAAAATACGAGCCTTGGTGCGGCGGGTGTCGCTATCTAAAACATTACTGATATTCCCTATACGCCCATGAAACACTTGGTTTGGATATGCTGGGAAAGTCACATCGACCTCTAACCCTGTATGTACCTGATTCAGCTGTGCTTCTGGAATATTTGCAGTGACCCAGACCTGATCAAAATTTGCGATGGTCAAAATGGCATTAGTATTGTCATTGATAAATGAGCCAAGACCTACATTTAAAGCCGTGACATCACCATTGATTGGAGAAACAATCGGTAAAAAGGCTTCGGAGCCTGAAAGTTTTGCACCATGTCCCGCTAGGGTTTTTAAACGTTGCGTTGCACGTTCATATTCGTCTTTGGCTTGAATTTGTGTACTTTGAGCCGCTTCCAAATCTTTATTGGCATTCGCACCAATCGCATTGACTTCACGCGCACGTTTTAAGCTGGCATTGGCTAAACTCAAACTATCTTTGGCTTTACTCACATCTGCATACGCTTGGGCTAAATCTCCAGAGCTCATGATCGCAAGCACTTGCCCTTTGTGAACATGATCGCCAATTTTTACATTGAGTTGAACGATACGACCTGTCAGTGGAGGCTCAATATTGGCAGATGCTGCCGTATTAGCCTCAACCATGCCAGGGAAGCTGATCACTTGAGCCGAACCGCCTGAACTCACAGGCATGACTTTGAGATGGCTGATTAAAGGTGAATGATTCGGTACAATATATTCATCCCCTTGATGTTTAAACATTTCAGGTGGAGGGCTAGAATTTTTAGCTTCAGCAGGTTCATTTTTATGAAATAACACGATCCAAATAAGACCTATCAGCAAACATCCTCCGAATGCAATAGCCAACTTTGAACCGACAGATAGTTTTGAAGCGTTATGATTGGTTGAAGGCATAGTCTGGCTACCTTAAATCGTATTGGATTCGTGATTTTTTAAAAATCGACCTACTTAAAGCGCGTACATCATATAAATTAAAAATTAAACAAAAATTAAAAAGAATCTAAAAAAAATAAATTAAATAATTGAAATATATTTAAAAATTAAACCAAATACTCCAGATTATAATTCTCTAAAATGACAAGTTAATGATATAAAATTTTAATATTTATGATTATTTTAATCTAATTAAACATAGCAGCGTTATACCAAACGACTCATGATGATTTATTCAACAATACTATTCACAAATATGTAGCATTCATCCACTCAAATCTACTACATTATGAATTTAACTGTAAAACCTCTCTTCTTTTATTGATCTATTTTCTTCAACTATGAACTAAATATAAAAAAGTTAAAACAATCATGAAAGCGACCCAATTGTTAGAATGTCGTCAAACAATAAAACCTGCAACAGCACACATAAAAAAAGCTGAATCTAAATGGATTCAGCTTTTTTTATCTTATTCATCTAGATTAGATCAAGAAGTCTTCCAAGCTTGCGCCTTTTTCCAACTCAGTCACTAACCAGCGAGGTTGTTTACCACGACCAGTCCAAGTTTCTTCTGGGTTGTTTTTATTACGGTAGCGTGGCTCAACAGTTTTACGCGTTGGGCTTTTACGTTTTTGAGCGCCATATTCAAGTAGTTGCTCAATTGTTAAACCAAGACCTGAAGCAATTTCAATCACTTGATTATAAGCATCTTGAATTGCCTGTTCTTTTTTAGAAGCAATTAAAACTTCCGCTTCACGTTGTAAGCGTTTTAACTCTTCAACAGATAAAGTACTAATGTCTTGCACAGTTTTTCTCCAAATTCAGATTGGAATCTATTTAAAATAAACTTCCATGCCAAATATATTAATCTAATCATGATTATTAAGTATAGAGAAAAGCCAAAGAAATAACTTATTTTTACAACATCAATCGCTTTTTATTTTTTAATCATAAAACCTCTAGTTTCATATTTTTAATATCCTGATATTCGAATTGCAAAATTATTCAGCTATAAATTTACTTTTAAAAAGTTCGTATTACTCTCAAACAGTAAATTAAGCTGTTGTACCAGAACTTCATTATCCTTTAACTGGTTTTTAATTCTTAAATAACTCATTAATATATTATCTGGATATAATTCTAATAATTTTTCTGCTTCAGAAAAACGACCTGTTTCCTGATAAATAAACCATCTTGCAAAACTAAATATAGGAATATTTGGGTATTTCGCTTCCCACATATTTAACTGTTGTTCAATTTTATCATATGCAGGTGTTTGTTTTAACAATTGTTTTTCAAACCACAAATAAAAAACCTCCTGATCAAACAATTCGTTCAGTAATGTTTCAGCCAACATTTCATGCGCCAGACTCATCTCTGGTAACCGCGCTAAAACCTTCAACCATAACACTTTATTTTCACGGGTTGTGTCATGCAGCTTCGTCTCTTTAAACTCTTCATAACGCTGCTGTAAATGATTTAAATCTTCTGGGCTAGCTTGATCAAAGGCAATTAAAATCTGCTGCAACCAACGGGTTTTATCAATATCATTGAGCTGCCCAAACTGACTACTTTGCACATACAGCCACGGAAACTGCACCGCAAACTGTCCCCAAAGCAAGGTTAAACGCTGCAGATATCCCTGCTGAATGTCTTTTAGCCAAGGAGATAATTCATGCTGAGATAAAAATTCCAAATGGGTTAATGCATGATTAGGGTTTTGTTCAGATAAATAAATTTCAATTCGCTGTAATTCTGCCAATTCAAACGCCATGGCAGGACTATGTTCAAGCATATTTAATGCTGATTTTGCATCACCCTGCTTCCAGAGGAAAAATGCATGAATCACTTCATTTAATAAATTAGATTGTTTAAAAATCCCTTCAACCATATCCCTTTTTTCTTGATTGGCATCTAATAACCACAATACCGCCATTTTTTCATAAGGATGCAAATGTTCGAAATTAAATACTTTCTGTTTTCTTTGTTCAAGTCGGGAAAAATAACGTTTAAATAGCAACCATAATACCTGTCCAATCAGGCTCAGTATGACCAGCGAAATTAATAATGCCCAAACATTACTCTGAATTTGCCAATGTCGAAAATAAACATAGACATAACCTGCGCCATATCCATAACTCAGGATACTCACCAGCGCAATTAAAAGCAGCAGCACAAATGCATAAGAATATAAAATCTGTTTCATGCCTGACCTCTAATTCAATATTGCCAGTGCAGTGAGTTTCGGCATAGTCACAGCAGGCAGCTGCTTGGCTTTTTCAAGTAATACACTTAAAGCATGGCGATTAAATGTCGGTGCTTGACGCAATAACTGATTTACATCTAACAATGTTTGCTGATATTCATCATATTGGCCAGATTCAAGCAATTGTTTTGCGAGTACCAGACGTATTTGCATTTCTTTTAATACCAGCCGTTGATTCATTAATTCAGTTTGTGGCTGGTCTGTTGATTCGACTTTAAACCAGCGATTCCAAAAATGCTTTTGCTGTACAGGCTGATATTGCTGAGTTTGACTCAATAATAATTGATTTAATTGCTGATCCATTTGGCGAAATATTAAATGTAACTGATCTAGCTGATTTTGATGGTTATCATGATATTGCTGAATATTTTGTAAATCTTGAGTAATTGCCTGATATAAACTTTGTTGCAGGGCAGGTGATAAATCATAAGCTGCAATCTCCTGATTGAGCTTTTGCAATTGTTGAAATGCATAAACGTCCTGTTGCTGCTGTAAAGCAAACTGTACCAGTTGCAACTGCTGCTTCACCAAAATAATCGGATTAAGCGCATGTACAGCAGCACTTTCACTACTGGCAACATCTGAAGCAGTCGCCCCTGACGTATCGGGTGCAAGTTGACGTTGTAATGCCACTAACTGGTCATTGGCATTGGCATTGGCTTGTTCGCTATGCAAAATCCGCGTTTGTAGCTCTTGTAATTGCTTGGAGTTTTGCATCAGATCGTAATTGAGTTTTACCATCCAAGCGACAATCAATAGACTTAAAGCCACAAATAACTTTCTCATGCTGTGCCTTTTTGTTTTAACAGAAAGTTGCGTATGCTCTCTGGGTCTAAACTTTCAAGCTGCTGCACAGCGGGAATGTGCTGCTGAAGCAACAATTGCGTTAAGCGTTGCCCTAAAGTGAGATACTGACATTTAGATAAAATTTCAGGGGTATTTTGACATAGTTTGACCCAGTTCAACCAACTGGCTTCACTACTTATACAAACAAAGATAGGCTGTGTCATTGCCAGCAAGCGTGGGGATAATTGCTGAAACTGTATTGTGGTCTGTGCGGGACACTGGCGCTGATACAGTACAAAATTCAAAATATTGACACCGCGCTGCTGTAAGGCATCCATCATGAACTGTCGTCCACCACGCCCCCGCCAAAATACCACATGCTGAAGATGCAAACCCTGCAACACAGGAAGCTGCAGCATACCTTCAGAGTTCTCAACATCTGGAACACTGGCCGTAATGCCATAGTACTGCAAACTGCGTGCCGTTGCCTGCCCCACTGCAATCCACTGCACCTGTTTCAAAGTGGACAGTTCGATTTGGCTTGCCTGTAAATACCGCATCCCCACATCAACCGCCGTAGGGCTGACGGCTACAATCACCTGAACGTGCAGCAATTGCTGATATAATGAAGCAAGCTCTGCGGAATAGGGTATTGCCTTTAATTCCAGTAAAGGCAATTCCACTACTTCAATCTGGTCTTGTTGCAGGATTTGCGTCAGGGCTTGCGCACGCTCGATTGGGCGAGTATTCAGCAGAAGCATTTTAGTGGTGCAGCGCTTTGAGTAATTCACCTGCACCTTGAGCCAGCAATTGCTGTGCTAATTGCACACCCAGCTGCTCAGCTTGCTCCACAGCACCTGTCACCTGATCTTTCAATAACACGACACCATCGATACTCCCCACCCGACCTTCTAGATGTAATTGCTGATCTTGCAAAGTGGCAAAACCTGCAATCGGCACTTGGCATCCACCTTCTAGATACGCATTAAATGCCCGCTCAGCACGTACACAATATTGAGTTTCAGCATGTGCCAAAGGTGCGATCAAATCCAAAACTGCCTGATCCTGAGCACGACATTCCAAGCCCAAAGCACCTTGTCCAACCGCAGGTAAACTCATGTCTGCGCTAACATGATGACGAATACGTTGTTCCAAACCTAAACGCTTTAATCCTGCACTGGCTAAAATAATGGCATCGTACTGACCTTCATCCAGTTTTCCAAGACGAGTGCCCACATTGCCACGTAAATCTTTAATCACCAAATCAGGACGCTGCTGCAAAATCTGACACTTACGGCGCAAACTAGACGTCCCCACTACTGCACCTTGTGGCAACTCATCAAAATGTGCGTAATGATTGGAAACAAAAGCATCAAACGGGTTTTCACGCTCGCAAATAACCGCCAGCGTTAAGCCTTCAGGCAGTTGCATTGGAACATCTTTCATAGAATGAACCGCTAGATCGGCACGACCATCGAGCAAGGCACTTTCTAGCTCTTTGACAAATAAACCTTTTCCACCAATTTTTGCTAAAGGTGTATCAAGGATTTTGTCCCCTTGAGTGACAAAAGTCACCAATTCTACGGTTAACTGCGGGTAAAGCTGCTCAAGACGACTTTTTATATGCTCGGCTTGCCATAATGCCAGAGGGCTTTGACGGGTCGCAATTTTCAAAATATTCATAATGGATGAAGCCTGAGCATCGAGATGATGCACTAAACTTAACCTGATCTAATAAAAATGCAAGTCCCAAGCCTAAAAAACTGTTTAGAGTTGCTGTATAGACTCGCGAAGCTGAGGCAAATGCCGTCGGCTAATCACCAAACGCTCAGCGACATCACGTAACCGCACCTGATACTGTCCAGAACAAATACTTTCAATTCCATCTAAAAATTTGATGGATACCAAGGCATTGCGATGAATTCGAATAAACTGGTCAGCAAACTCCAGTTCCAGATCTTTTAATGTTTCATCAATCAAGACACTACCCTTTTGATGACGAATGGTGACATATTTCTGATCTGCCAGAAAATAATACACCTGCTCAATCGGAATCAGTTCAACCCCCCGATGAGACTTTGCGGTAATGTGCTGGCGCTGTTTTTTGGATATTTGACTGGATGATTGTTGAAACTGGCTGACTTGTGCCTGATTGGGTTTACAGACTTGATCGAGGACTTCACACAATTCATTTTTGGCAATCGGTTTGAGTAAATAAGCTTGTGCCTGAGACTGAAAAGCCTGTAAAGCATGCTGATCATACGCTGTACAAAAAATGATGGCGGGTTTGATCTCAAGATGCGCCAATTGGCGGGCGCAGCTTAACCCATCTATTTCGGGCATTTGAATATCGAGCAATACCACATCAGGCTCATACTCTAGAACCAAATCGTAGACTTGCCCACCATGTTCAGCTGTTGCCACCACCTGATGCCCCAAATCACTGACCAAACGCACCAATCGTTCAACAGCTAGAGGCTCATCATCACAAATTAAAATATCCATACGCGCTTTATATTCCCCGATTTGCTGTGTATGTCATCCGTTTGTTATTGATACGGATAGGTTAAGATTGTGGTAAAGATGCCCTGCCCTGCAAAACATTGAATATAGGCAGCATCGCCATAATAGGCACGTAGCCGTTGTTTAACATTTTCTAATGCAATGCCATTGCCTTGGCGTTGCCCTTGTTGTTCTTGTAAATATGGATTAGTAATCACAATATTAACTTGTCGGTCGAGAATCTCTACCAATAAACTGATCTTACACGGACTGCTTATTTTTTCAACACCATGAAAAATACTATTTTCAAGTAAAGGCTGCAAACTCAGGACTGGAATCTGAATATATTGCAGTGCCTGAATATCAGGCAAGCGCCAATCCATCTGCAAACGATCCCGTAGGCGAATCTGTTCAATCGCAATATATTGTCGGCAAATCTGGAGTTCTTCTGCCAAGCTCACCAATTTGAGTTCCTGAAAACTCACCCGAAACAGACGCGACAGATTAATCAGCATCTCTTCTGCTTTATCGGGATCAACCGCAATCAAACTGACCACACTGTTTAAGCTATTAAACAAGAAATGCGGCTGAATCCGTGCCTGCATGGCCTGAATTCGCGCCTGCAATTCGCTATGTTGCTGCTTGAGCCACTGATCGCGAATATACAGATAGCGTAGAGAAAATGCCCCCATGAGTACGCCATAGCTGAGATGCAACCCTGCATGATCAAATAACTGTTGCCAATCACCAAGCTGTCGCCATCCAAAATGTATCATCAGCATCAATGCATTTAAGAAAATCGTGGTCAGAAGTACGATCCCTTGCAACAAAAAAAATGCTAATGTAAATACAACAACATGATTTAAATGGTTTATTTTCGGCTGTATTTTCTGAATCACCACAATAAAAGCCAGAATCACCCAATAAATGTAGAGCAAATATTGCAGGACATGCCCCCAGTTCATGGCTTGCCAAGCCCCTGCTTCAGCCAGCATCAATACCACCGCCAAAATACTGCTGGCTGCAAATAATTCGATTAAGTGTTGCCAACGACCTATTTTCGTAAAAAAATAGGCTGACTGATTGTTCAGCACATCGCTACTCTGGGCTGAATGATGATCTTGAGCATCGGCAAGTTGCTGAGCTTTTGTTATACTGCTTTTTATTTTACTGAGCCGCCATGACCACATCTTCTCATTCCTCTAATACTCCGCAAACCAATGAAACTTCAGGTATGTGGGGAGGTCGCTTTACCGAAGCTACTGATGCTTTTGTTGCTGAATTTACTGCATCTGTGCAATTTGACCAACGTTTTTATCAACAAGATATCGCAGGTTCGATTGCACATGCCACCATGCTTGCCAAAGTCGGTGTTCTGACTGAAGCTGAACGTGATGATATTATTCAAGGCTTGACTGAAATTCGTCAGGAAATCGAAGCAGGTACTTTCGAATGGCGTATTGACCTTGAAGATGTTCACATGAACATCGAATCACGTCTGACCAACCGCATCGGCATCACAGGTAAAAAACTGCATACGGGTCGTAGCCGTAATGACCAAGTTGCAACTGATATCCGTTTATATGTACGTGACGAGATTGATGACATTCTCAAACTGCTCGAACGCCTACAAAAAGGAATTTTGGGTTTAGCTGCCAAAAATACCACTACAATTATGCCAGGCTTCACCCATTTGCAAACGGCACAGCCCGTGACTTTTGGTCATCACCTTATGGCGTGGTTTGAAATGCTGGTACGTGACAGCGAACGCCTAATCGACTGCCGTAAACGTGTTAACCGTATGCCGTTAGGTTCAGCAGCGCTTGCGGGCACAACCTATCCAATCGACCGTGCTTATACAGCCGAGTTGTTAGGTTTTGAAGCCGTCATCGAAAATTCACTGGATGCAGTTTCTGACCGTGATTTCGGCATTGAATTTAATGCTGCTGCATCGTTAATCATGATGCACTTGTCACGTATGTCTGAAGAAATGATTTTGTGGACATCGGCACAGTTCAAGTTTGTGAACATTCCTGACCGCTTTTGCACAGGGTCATCGATCATGCCACAAAAGAAAAACCCAGATGTTCCTGAGTTGATTCGTGGTAAAACAGGTCGCGTGTATGGTGACCTTATGAGCCTGTTGACTCTGATGAAAGGTCAACCGTTGGCATATAACAAAGACAACCAAGAAGATAAAGAACCTTTGTTTGATGCGATTGATACCGTTCGTGGTTCACTCATGGCATTTGCCGACATGATTCCTGCACTGGTTCCAAATATTGAAATTATGCGTGAAGCGGCACTACGTGGTTTCTCAACCGCAACTGACTTGGCCGATTATTTGGTGAAAAAAGGCGTGGCATTCCGTGATGCACATGAAATTGTGGGTAAAGCAGTTGCGCTTGGCGTACAGGAATCAAAAGATTTGTCTGAACTCAGCCTTGAACAATTACAACAGTTCTCTGACCTGATCAGTGCAGATGTCTTTGAAAAAGCCTTAACCCTTGAGGCTTCTGTCAGCGCGCGTAACCACATCGGTGGTACTGCCCCTGTACAGGTTGCTGCAGCAATTGAGCGTGCTTATGTGCGTTTAGAAAAACTTTACGCTTAAGGATTAATAAGATATGACTCGACAAGTCTTTTGCCGTAAATATCAAACCGAGATGGAAGGCTTGGACTTTGCACCATTTCCTGGTGCCAAAGGACAAGAACTGTTTGAAACAGTCTCGAAACAGGCATGGCAAGAATGGTTAAAACACCAAACCACACTGATCAATGAAAAACGCTTAAACGTGTTTGAAGCAGAAGCGAAAAAGTTTCTGGAAGAACAGCGTGAAAAATTCTTGAGCAATGATGAAAGCGTAGAGAAAGCTGAAGGTTGGACTGCTGAGAAATAATATTTTACCTATAAATATTATCGCTCTGTATTTAACATCCAATAAAAAGCAACGACCTGTTCGTTGCTTTTTATTTCAACAAAATTTACATGCTGCTTACAAACAGGCATACAAAATAACAAGCCCTCACAGGACTACACATGATTGTTGCTTAGACTCTGGTTATTATACTTTTAACAAGACAAGTTTTTTTCTTGATTAATGTGACCGATACTCCTTTTATATATCCCAGATCACCCCCAACTCTGGGATTTTTTTTATTTTGGATTTGAGTCAGCAATAAAAAAGGGCGAAATTCCTTCGCCCTTTCAAAAATATAAAAGTCAGCTCATTAACGACTGTGCACCCGTTGTTCAACTTCATCTACGCTGGTGTGACGAACATCTAGACCTTTGACAATATAAATCACCTGTTCGGCAATATTACGTGCATGGTCACCTACGCGTTCCAAAGAGCGTAGTACCCAGAGAACATTCAATACACGTGAAATATAGCGTGGATCTTCAATCATATACGTCATGAGCGTACGTGTTGCAGACTGGTATTCACGGTCAATATCAACATCGGCACGCAGTACCTCTAAGGCTTGCTCCGCATCAAGACGAGCAAAAGCATCCAGTGCCTCATGAATCATGACACGGACTTGGTTGCCAATATGACGAGTTTCCATAAAACCGCGTGGTGAACCGCCTTCTTCACATAAAGTTTGTGCAATATTGGCAATTTTTAAGGCTTCATCCCCAATACGTTCCATATCGGTATTGGCTTTGCTCATCGCAATCACCATCCGAAGGTCAATTGCAGCAGGGTGGCGACGCGCTAAAATCAGAGTTAAGCCTTCATCAATTTCCAGCTCAAGGCGATTTACATTTTTTTCTTGGTACTGAACATCGAGTGACATATTCACATCGGTATCGAGCAGTGCATGAATAGCATTGGTCACTTGCTGTTCGACTATCCCTCCCATTGCCATAAATTTAGCATTCACTTCTTGTAAATCTTCATTAAATTGTGAAGAAATATGATGTGCTAAGACTGGATTTTTTAGGGTCAAGAGAGATCTCCAAAATCGAGAAATGAATTTTTTTATTTAAACATAATTCACATGACGGTTTGATGACAAAACCAACAATTTGATACGAGGGTGATTTTTTGATTTTCAATATCTTATTCTTGGAATTCCAAAAAATCATCAAATTTTACACAGTATGGACATATTTCGTTTTTCTTTGACACTTCACTAAATTTGTTAACCAAAATTTGCAACTTTACAACAGCTTTCTTTGCATACTTACTCTAAAAATATCATCCATAAATTCGCAATGTTAGCAATTGACGATTTAAATTTTTGAGGTTGATTTATGCCAGTTAAACTAGGGCGTTCCATGCTAATGCTCGTACTCTTGATAGCAGGCTGCCATCAACCTACCAATGAACAACATCAGGAAGAATCGCAACGCCACGGAATACAAAAAACGGTCATCTCTTTGTGTAGTTTGCTCGGTCAGCAAATGCAGAACATCACCAATACCAGCTCAGTACAAGATTTGCAGTATGTTAATCAACGATTGGAACAATGTTTACCACAACTTCCAGCGAATGAGCGCCAACAATTACTCTATGCCTCAACGAGCATGTATCAGCGCTTTCTCGCCAGCGACCGTACGACAGAACAACAGCGTGCTTTTGATCAATACGCGATGAGTGACAATACATACAACACCAGTTATATATCCGAGTTTTCACCGCGTGACCGCTATTTACTACAGCATCAGGGCAATGCAGCCTATTATGAGGTGTATGATTCTGGCGATACAGGGATTATGTATCGCCGTCAGCCCAAATATTTGCTGCATATTTTTGCGCCTTATCTCCCCAAAGCCGAGCAGATTTTTATTGAAACACTGGCAGCGCAAAATGAATTTCCAGTCTTGTCTAGCAATGGTTTTAATATCTCATGGGCTGAAATTTCCAAACGGGCATTATTTTGGCAAAATTATGTCCAGACGTACCCTGACAGCGCTCTGATTGATGATGCACAACGCCTGAAATTCAAATATACCCAGTTTCTCTTTCACGGAGTAAGTAATATGCTCGTGTCTAGCAACTATGTCGGCGAGGACAGCATCTATCCTGAAGCACTCGAAGAAATTAAGTATTTAGCAGTGCAAGATCACTCTGAGCTAGGACAACAGGCAAAAAAATTCCTGCATTTTATTCAGATTACCCCGCACAACCGTGATGAGACTATTCCGATTGAACTCAGTCCAAGTGAACAGCGTTCACAGCGAAGCGAGACAATCAAAGCCATAAAACAGCTCGATCATTACATGGGACTCTATGATCCTCTGGCGCTAGACAGCACACATATTAATCGGGATTGTTTAAGTGATTCTATTTGTATTACCCATGCAGGTAAGGTGGCAAATAGCCTGGTGAGTAAGCAGCAATTTTAGGATCTGTGCCGAAAAAGTAGCCCATTTATGCTATCTTAGGCGATTATTCTGACTTTATTTTCTCACTTTCCAAACCATGACTTCGAACTCCTCCGATATATTGAAAGCAATTGGCCTTTTGATTATTTCTGCCTTTTTATTTTCAATTATGGGGGTTTGTATTCGCTATGCGTCACATACTGTAGACAACGCGACTATTGTTTTTTTCCGCAATTTTATCGGGTTATTTATTTTTATTCCGATACTTTTACAAAAAGGGCCACAGTTTTTTAAAACTACAAAACTATGGATGCATTTGTGGCGTAGCATTGTCGGATTATCTGCAATGTATGGTTTTTTCTATGCGATTGCCCATCTTAAGCTCTCCAATGCCATGGTGTTTACTTATTCTTCCCCGATTTTTATTCCCGTAATTGCGTGGTTGTTTTTAAAAGAACGGATTACCAAATCCATGCTGATTGCGGCGCTGATTGGTTTAACAGGCGTCCTGTGTGTTGCAAAACCTGACTCAGGTATGTTTAACAGTATTTCGCTGATTGGGCTTACCGCCAGTTTTCTGGCAGCGATGGCTTTTGTCACAGTACGGGCGCTGACCGATACCGAACCTGCTGAACGAATTGTGTTTTATTTCTGCGCTTTTGGTTCACTGGTGTCGGCAATTCCAATGTTTTGGCTGATTCGCCCTTATCACTGGCAGGAGCTGGCATTTTTAATTAGTGCAGGTTTACTGGCCAATATCAGTCAGATTTTTATGTCCAAAGCCTACAGCCTGGCACCTGCTGGGCAGATTGGGCCTGTCAATTATATGGCAATTATTTTTGCAGGTATTTGGGGTTATTTCTTTTGGAAAGAATTGCCAGACCATGCCAGCTTAATTGGATTTATCCTCATTTTTGCCTCCATTTTACTGTGCAACCCAACTGTCTTAGGCAAGTTAAAATTTAAAAAATAATTAAAAATCTATAGCTTAAAAACTGTTGTATCGCAAAATAATGACAGAGACTTTTTTCTCAATAAAAACATGCTAAGCTGTTGCCATGCTTGACGGAGCGCGAGTAATCCCTCGCTGAGATTGTGTAAATTCTGTATTTAAACACAAGTACCGTTGAACCTGATCAGGTTAAAACCTGCGTAGGAATCAAGCCATCTAAAAACTACAGCTCGCGATTTATCCTTTCTAACCCGATAAATCCGCCACGTTTTTTGGTCGTGCTTGATTCGTTGATGTCATTCATAAGGATCATGACCATGAACCAATTAACGAATCCGTCCCCTGCTGATATTTCAGCACAACATGAACAAGATGCAAAAGATCTGACCCGTATTTTGCCTGCATCGCGCAAAGTCTATGTTCAAGGCTCTCGCCCAGACATTCAAGTACCCTTCCGTGAAATCTCACTGACTGAAACGCCTACAGGTTTGGGTGGTGAGCATAATCCACCTGTCATGGTCTATGACACTTCAGGCGTGTATACTGACCCGAATACGCAAATTAACCTCAATCAAGGTTTGCCATCAGTTCGTGGCACTTGGATTGAAGAACGTGCTGATACCGATGTACTCGACACCTTAACCTCGAAGTTCGGTCAAGAACGCCTCAAAGATATCCGTACCGCAGAAATCCGTTTCGCCCATATTCAAAACCCTCGCCGTGCCAAGGCAGGTAAAAACGTTACGCAAATGCATTATGCCAAGCAAGGTATTATTACGCCTGAAATGGAATATATCGCAATTCGTGAAAACCAGCGTCAGCGTGAAGATGTCGATATGCGTCAGCACGCAGGGCAAAACTTTGGTGCGCAAAACCTTAAAGAAATTACCCCTGAATTTGTGCGTCAGGAAGTGGCTGCGGGACGTGCGATTATTCCTGCCAACATTAACCACCCTGAACTTGAGCCAATGATTATCGGGCGCAATTTCTTGGTGAAAATCAATGCCAATATTGGTAACTCCGCGCTTGGTTCTTCGATTGATGAAGAAGTGGCGAAAATGACCTGGGCAACCCGTTGGGGCGCTGACACCATCATGGACTTGTCAACAGGGAAAAATATTCACGAAACCCGTGAATGGATTATCCGCAACTCGCCAGTGCCTATCGGTACCGTGCCAATCTACCAAGCACTAGAAAAAGTCGATGGCGTTGCCGAAGACCTGACTTGGGAAATCTTTAAAGACACCCTGATCGAACAGGCTGAGCAAGGCGTGGATTACTTCACTATCCATGCAGGTGTATTGCTGCGTTATGTGCCAATGACGGCTAACCGTCTGACAGGTATTGTGTCACGTGGTGGTTCGATCATGGCACAGTGGTGTCTGGCACATCATGAAGAAAACTTCCTGTATACGCACTTTGATGAAATCTGTGAAATCATGAAAGCCTATGACGTGTCATTCAGCTTAGGTGATGGTTTACGCCCAGGCTGTATTCAGGATGCCAATGACGAAGCACAGTTCAGTGAACTTAAAACACTGGGTGAGCTGACCCACCGTGCATGGGAACATGATGTTCAGGTCATGATCGAAGGCCCTGGACACGTGCCAATGCACATGATCAAGGAAAATATGGACTTACAGCTTGAAGTCTGTAAAGAAGCGCCATTCTATACTCTTGGGCCGCTAGCGACCGATATCGCACCGGGTTATGACCACATCACTTCAGCGATTGGTGCAGCCATGATTGGTTGGTACGGAACAGCCATGCTGTGCTATGTGACACCAAAAGAACACTTGGGTCTGCCAAACAAGAAAGATGTGAAAGATGGCATTATTACCTACAAGATTGCTGCGCATGCTGCTGACCTTGCCAAAGGGCATCCGGGTGCACAAGTACGTGACAATGCGCTGTCAAAAGCACGTTTTGAGTTCCGTTGGGATGATCAGTTCAACTTAAGTCTGGACCCAGATACGGCGCGTAGCATGCATGATGAAACCTTGCCGAAAGAAGCGCATAAATCAGCACACTTCTGCTCAATGTGTGGTCCTAAATTCTGCTCGATGAAAATCACGCAAAACGTGAGAGATTATGCAGAAAATCAAAAAAATGCAAATCAGCCAGATATTCAAAATCAAGAAGTTGAACAAGGCTTACAAAGCATGAAGGAAACCTACCAGCAGACAGGGCAAAAGTTATACCACAAGGTCTAATTTTCCCATAAAAAAGAGTTGCCTTAATTCATAGCTCAGTTAGGATGAAATGAAATATTTCATCCTAATTTTGCTTATGAATATCGTTGAGCATGCAAGCTATAACAAACAAGATGTTGAAGTGACTTCTCGCAAAACATTATTTAAAGGTTTCTTGCAAGTTGAGAAAGTCAGTTTACGTCATCGTTTATTTAAAAAAACAAGCTATACCTCTGTTTTACAACGTGAATTAATTCACCGACCAGAAGCAGCAGGTGTACTCATTTATAATGATCAGCAACAACGCTTTGCACTGATTGAGCAATTCCGTGTTGGCGCACTCGATGATCAGCAATCACCATGGCAACTGGAAATTATTGCAGGCGTCCTCGATGGGGATGAATCACCAGAAACCTGTATTCGCCGTGAAAGCCTAGAAGAGTCAGGTTGTCAGCTTGACCAACTCCAGCATTTATTCAGTTTTTACCCTTCCGCAGGCGCATGTTCCGAGTTATTTCATCTGTATGCCGCACAAGCGGACTTGCCTGAACAGGGTGGAATTTTTGGGGTCGCCGACGAAGGCGAAAATATTCAATTACATCTTTTTGATTATGCTGACCTAGCCCGATTGCTGACGAGCGGACGACTTGCCAATGCGCCTGTAATTATGGCATTGCAATGGTTACAGCAACATCTTCAAAAATAAATGGCACTCAAGTGTGATAGATGCGATGACACAACAGGCTCAAACTATTATTCAAATTAGCGATACCCACTTGATGGAGCATGCCGGTGCGACATTTGTGGAAATGTGTCCAGAACATAACTTTCATGGAATTATGCAACATATTGTTGCCACACATCCCCATATTCAAGCCATTGTACACACGGGAGATGTCGCGCAAGACGCAACGCCAACCACTTATGCCCGCTATATGCAATATATGCAGAGTTTAGGCATTCCATTTTATCAAACGCCTGGCAATCATGACGATCTGCACTATTTTCCGTATTCACAACCCGCGCCCATTACAGTGATCGATTTGATGCCGTGGACGATCGTTTTATTGACAACGACAGTCACGGGAAAAATTGATGGACATATTGATCAAGATCAATTAGATCAATTAGATCAATTGTTACAGCAATTGAATGACCGTTTTGTGCTTATTGGCTGTCATCATCATCCACTGCATATGCAATCCACCTGGATCGATCATCACCGGCTTAAAAATAGTGCTGACCTGTGCTCTGTACTTCATAAATTTTCTCAAGTTAAAGCTGTGATTCACGGGCACGTCCACCAAGAATTTTCACAGATTCAAGACAATATCGAATTTTTAGCTGTTCCATCGACCTGTGTTCAGTTTGAACCCCAAAGCCATGATTTCGCTCTGGGACATAGCGATGCACCAGGTTATCGTGTATTGGATTTGTATAATGACGGACGTATAGACAGTAGGGTTTACCGTGTCAATCACCTCATTCCAAAAATAAATAATGAGATTTCAGGTTATTAACTTTTCATTTGGTGCAATTTCGATTAAGTTAACCGTCTTGAAAAAGGATCGCTTGGGTAGAATTTAAGACTATTCAAGTATGCAAAAAGTCTTTATGATGACGACCCCTTGAGCATGAATTCACTTGAGGGTGAAATAACAAAAAACTTGCATATCACCATAGCGATTACGTCGATCTCGATGTATATGATGAGGAATGCCCTATTATGGCGAATGACAACCTAAACCAAGTCTTAGATGACCACACAGATGCACCGAAACGTGCACCACGTAAGACCAAGCCTAAGGCTTCTGAAGGCAGCTCAACAGCAAGCTTATTCGGTATCGCTCCTTATGAACCGAAGAAAAATGAAGAGTATATGTCTGAAGGTCAGCTTAAGCACTTCCATCAAATTCTTGAAGCTTGGAAAGCCGAGCTTATGTCTGAGGTTGATCGTACACTCAACACCATGCAAGACGAATCAACTGCTTTGCCAGATGTAAATGACCGTGCAACCCAAGAAGAAGAGTTTGCCATTGAACTGCGTACACGTGACCGTGAACGTAAACTGATTCGTAAGATTGAACAATCTCTTACTGCAATCAAAGATGAAGATTATGGCTTCTGTGAAACTTGCGGTATTGAAATTGGTTTACGCCGCCTAGAAGCTCGTCCAACAGCGACTTTATGTATCGACTGTAAGACCTTGGCAGAAATCAAAGAGAAGCAAAACAACGGTTAAACCATGAGTGAATTGCAGTCCATGCAGTCTGCTTACGTGGGTCGGTTTGCGCCATCGCCAACCGGCCCGTTGCATTTTGGTTCACTACTCACTGCTGTTGCCAGCTATTGCGATGCAAAATCGCAAAATGGTACATGGCTGGTTCGGATTGAAGACACCGACATTCCCCGCATTTATCCTGGCAGTGAAACACATATTTTACAGTGCCTAGATGCCTTTGCATTTGAACCTGATTCTGACATTATTTTTCAAAAAGACCGTCTAGATCTATATCAAGACGTACTCAATCAACTCCAGCAGCAAGACCTTGTCTATGCCTGCCAGTGTACCCGTAAAATGCTCGGCTCCAATGCCATTTATGCAGGGACTTGCCGCAAGCTAAAATTACCATTTGAACATCAGGCCATTCGGGTCAAAGTCAGTGATCAGCTCATCTGTTTTGATGACCGCCTACAAGGTCGACATTGTTCCAATCTTGCCCATGAGCTCGGTGATTTTGTTTTGAAACGTCGCGATGACATTATTAACTATCAACTGGCTGTCGTGGTTGATGACTATTTACAAGGCATGACCCATGTGGTGCGTGGCGCAGACCTGCTGGATAATACTGAACGGCAAATCTGGCTCGGGCAATTACTCGGCTATCCGCACCTCAGCTATATGCATTTGCCTCTTGCTATGAATGCTCAGGGGCAAAAACTCTCCAAGCAAAATCTGGCACAGGCACTTGACCCGACACAAGCACCACAGCTTTTACAACAAGCGATTGCTGCCTTACATCAGTTACCTGTTGAACTCGATCACCCTGCCCGCATGCTTACACAGGCAGTTGCGCAGTGGGATGTTTCACGAATTCCGCGAACCACGCAACTTACACAGATTTATCAATAAAAAACCACACGATTGCGTGGTTTTTTATTTTTAGAAGTTGGAGACTTCCTGATTGGGGTTGGTCTGCCTAGTCGATGCGTCAATTTTCAGTACAAAAGCAATCATCACCGCACACATCATCAGCGATGTCCCGCCATAACTAATAAACGGCAAGGTCAAACCTTTGGTTGGCAGCATGCCCATGTTCATGCCTGCATTCACCAGAATCTGCATCAGGAAAATCATGCTAATCCCGTATGCCAGATAACCTGCGCGTAAATAGTTATTTTTTAAGGCGCGTTGCCCAATCCGCACACAACATGCCAGCATCACGAACTCAAGCCCTAACACTGTGGTAATGCCTATAAAACCAAACTCTTCACCCAAGATCGCCAGCATGAAATCGGTATGTGCTTCAGGTAAATAGGACATTTTTTGCATACTGTGCCCGAGTCCGACACCAAACCATTCACCACGTCCAAAGGCCATCAAGGCATTCGACAACTGATAACCTGAACCCAGTGGATCTGCCCACGGGTTACTGAAAGACACCAGACGTTCATAACGATACGGTTCAAATACGATCAGAAACACCAAGGCAATCAGAATCGCGCCAATATAAAACAGGAACTGGATGATCGGTGCGCCTGCCAAAAAGAACACGCCAAACATCATCATCACAATAACCACGGTTGCCCCAAGGTCAGGTTCAGCCAAAATCAAACCAACCGTAATCGACATGATCCCACCTAAACGCACCAAGCCCATCCAGCTATTACGGACTTCATGGGCACGACGCACCACATAATCTGCAGTAAAGATTGCCATCATCAACTTGGCAACTTCCGTTGGCTGCAAGGTAAAACCTGCAATACGAATCCAGCGTGTTGAACCATTGACCTCGGTTCCTACACCAAGTGCCACGACTAACAGACCAATCGTAACTAACCAGAACAAAAAGGTATTTTTAAACCAGTAATCCAGCGGAAATTTGGACGTAACAAATGCTGCAATGGCAGCAATCACAATCGAAATGGCATGTCGTTCCAAGAAATAAAATGGATCATGCTGCTTGGCATCGGCATAAGGCATAGATGCCGATCCCACCATCACTGTCCCGATCACCAGTAAACTCACCACACAGAAAATCAAAATATTACGTGCAGTGATTTCGCTCGGAAATTTTGGGGCAATGCGAGTATAGAGACTTTGCAGTTTGCTCATACCTTGAGTAATTACAGCCATACGTGCTCCCTGATTCTTGCTTATGCAGACAAGGCTTGTACACAAGCCACAAACTGATGTCCTCGGTCAGCGTAACCTTTGAACATGTCAAAGCTTGCACAGGCAGGCGACAATAACACCACATCATGTGCTTGGGTATGCTGTTGGCATAACGCGACTGCCTGCTGCAAACTATCGGCATATAGTAACTTGGTTGTACCTGCGATTGCCTGCTCAATGAGTGGAGCATCCTCACCAATCAACACGGCAACTTTGACATATTTTTGTAGCGAATCACGCAAGGCTTTGAAATCTTGTCCTTTGCCCTGACCACCCAAAATCACAGCCACTTTGCCCTGCTGAGCTTCGATTGCTGCACCCAAGCCATCAATCGCCGCTAAAGTGGCACCAATGTTTGTTCCTTTAGAATCATTGTAATAACGCACGTCTTGTACAGTTGCCACATATTCACAGCGATGTTCCAGACCTTTAAACTGCTTTAAAGTTTCCAGCATGGAATCCATTGGCAAACCAATCGCCTCACCGAGCGCCAAACATGCCAAGGCATTGGCAACATTGTGCGTCCCCTGAATATACATGTCAGAACTTTTCAGCAAACGCTCACGTCCACGTGCGAGCCAGATTGTGCCATCCAAATCTTTTAAAATACCGTACTGCTGAATGTCTGGGGCGTTTAAACCGAAGCTCTGCATCGGGGTGGTGTCAGGAACTAAAGGGCGAGTTAAATTATCATCGCGGTTAAAGACCACTTTTTTCACGCCTTGGAAAATGCGGTGCTTGGCTTGATGGTAACCCCACATATCGCCATGACGGTCAAGATGGTCTTCACTCATGTTAAGCACCACCGCAACTTCGGCATTGAGATGCAACGTAGTTTCAAGTTGAAAACTAGATAATTCCAATACTAGCAATTCAGGATCATCTTTGAGCAAGTCCAGTGCTGGGCGACCCAAATTCCCGCCTACAGCCACTTTTTTACCTGCATCTTTTGCCATTAAGCCGACCAAAGTGGTGACGGTGCTTTTGGCATTGGAACCTGTAATTGCGACAATCGGTGCATCGGTTGCACGGCGCAACAATTGCACATCACCCACGACAGAAATGCCTTGGGCAATGGCTTGCTGAATTTCAGGCAGTTGTGGCGCAAGCCCTGGGCTTAAAATAACTTCTTCGGCTTGCAAGAGCAAATCAACATCCAGTTTACCAAAACTGGTCTGCACATGACTTGGAATCTGATCATGTCCAGGCGGTGTCGCACGCGAATCGGTCACCGCAACCTGATAACCCTGTTCCACCAAAAAATTGACAGCTGAAACACCAGAAATACCAAGCCCTGCAACGACTTTCAATCCACCGCGTTGTATTAACATATTTGCCCCATCGCATTTATTTTTAAACTTGGCAAATGTTAGCACTTTGCTTTTTGGAAAGCTTTTCCTGATCGAGGCTTATCGCATTTTTTTTGTATATTCACGTAAAAAAACCGCCAGTATTTGGCGGTTTTACAGATCAGTTCAATGCAGTTATTTCCACTTCACCGCTTGGACTGTAACTTTATTTTTGCTCTGCGCAGAACTGTCAGCACTACAACCGCAGCCTCCCGAACAGCCTGCCGACATCGTCGGACGTAGCCATTTTGCCAAAGTCATCCAGCCGCGCTGCTCACAACTGCGTGCCAGAGCAGAAAACACAGTATATGCCGATTGAGGGAAAATCTTTTTAAAGGTATAGATGGCACTCCAAAGCACTAATACCGCAATAATCAGATAACTCACCATACTCACCTCCGCTTGCATTTAGCCCAGATAATGGGACGCAATTTGATAGGTTAAAAATGCTGCAAAATAAGCTAATGCAAATAGATAGCCTGTCATCCACGCCACCATTTTCCATGAACCTGTTTCACGGCGTACCGTTGCCAATGTCGATAAACAATGTGGTGCATAGATGTACCACACTAAAAGTGATAACCCTGTTGCCAGACTCCAGCCGCTACCTGGTGCACTAATTAAATGACTTAAACCCTGTGCCATCGCATCATCGTTGGCAGCAGACAATGCATACACTGTTCCTAGAGATGCCACCATCACTTCACGGGCTGCCATCCCTGGAATGAGGGCAATACAGATTTGCCAGTTAAAGCCAACCGGTGCAAAAAATGGCTGCATGAAATGCCCAATATATCCTGCAAAGCTGTAATTAATTGGCGATAAAGCAGCATGCTCTGGTGCTTGCGGAAAACTACACAAAAACCAAAGCAAAATAGATAAAGCGAAGATAATCCCACCCACACGCTTCAAGAAGATTTTGGCGCGATCGAGCAAGCCAATCCCGATACTTTTCATATTCGGAAAACGATAACTTGGCAGCTCCATGAGTAAAGCGTATTGGGATTTGTCTTTCTGGAAAAACTTTAAGACAAATGCCACGATTAACGCGCTGATAATGCCTGCCATATACAACGCAAACAGCACCAAACCCTGCAAATTGAAAATGCCCCACACCATTTTGCTGGGAATAAAGGCAGAGATCAGCAAGGCATACACGGGCAAACGTGCCGAACAGGTCATGAGTGGTGCAACAAAAATTGTGGTTAAGCGGTCACGCGGGTCCTGAATGGTTCGGGTCGCCATAATGCCAGGCACGGCACAAGCAAAGCTCGACAATAACGGAATAAATGCACGCCCACTTAAGCCCGCTTTATACATGAGTTTGTCCAGCAAAAATGCTGCACGAGGCAAATAACCCGTTTCTTCCAGAAGTAAAATAAAAAAGAATAAAATCAGAATCTGTGGCAAGAACACCACAACGCCGCCCGCACCCGCAATCACACCATCAACCACCAAGCTGTGTAGCAGCGGCTGCGTCACTAATGTGCCCATCTCGGTGCCCAACCAGGAGAATGCTTTGGTGATGGCTTCCTGAAAAGGCGCTGCCCAAGTAAAGACCGCCTGAAACACCACAAACATCAGCAAGGCTAGAACGACAAACCCCAATACAGGATGTAAAAAAATGCTGTCTAAAAATTCGGTACGTTTATCTTCATGATCTGAAAAGACCACGACATCTGCCAGAATCTGTGCAACTTTTTGATGCTGATCCCCCACGACACCGTTCATTTCTGTCTGTGGCAAGGCAAATTTTTTCTGACTCAAAGCATCAATCAGATTCATCACCCCTGACGAGGTTTTAGCAACAGTTTCAACAACAGGAATACCAAGGCGTTCAGACAGTTTCTGTGAGTTAATCTGAATACCACGGCGGCGTGCTTCATCCATCATGTTCAAAACCAGCAGCACAGGTCGTCCGAGCTCAATGACTTCTAAAACCAAACCCAAATGCAACCGCAAGTTAGTAGCATCTACCACACACAAAAATGCATCCTGCTGGCTTTCATCTTTGATTTTACCAAGACAGACATCACGAGTCACGGCTTCATCAGGGCTAGTCGCCTCGAGGCTATAAGCTCCAGGCAAATCCAGTACCCGCACCTGATTGCCAGAAGGTAACTGAAAAAAGCCGATTTTACGTTCAACCGTGACGCCAGCATAGTTGCCAACTTTTTGACGGGTTCCCGTCAGTTGGTTAAAAACCGAGGTTTTACCACAGTTTGGATTGCCGACTAGAGCAACACGCAAAGTTTCGCTCATGTTACAGCTCCCTGTGCGGAAATTTCAATTTTCTGAGCTTCTGCTTTTCGCAAGGCAAAACGAGTAAAGCCAATCTGAATCAGCAGTGGATCACCACCAAAGACCCCTTTGGCGACAACTTTCACAGGTGTTCCTGGAATAAAGCCCAAGGTTTCCAATCGACTTGCTATTAAATCCGCCTTGCCATCATCAACAGTTTGACGGTTGACTTTGGTAATGACAGCGGCTTGTTTTACCTTTAAATCTGATAACCGCACAGCGTTCTACTCACAGACATTTGATTTATTATAAACATAAATGAGAATAATTTACATACACTACTTGCATCTAGCTTAGCTTTACAATTCGACTTTTACAGAAATTTATTCTAGAGTGAAATAGCACTTTTTATACTGATTCATATCTGATAGATGATCAACAAGAAACCTCGTATTCCAACAGCGATTAATATTCCAAAAAATTTAGAATTTTTATTTGGTTACAGAGACTATCTCGTTGCTCAAACCGTCAGCCCGCACACCCGAAATGCTTATTTGTCTGACCTGATCCAGTGTAGCCAGTATATGGAAAAACCGTTATTAGACTGGTCAAGTGAAGATATTACCGATGTATTGATCGCATTCACACAACAAGGGAAAAGCCCACGCTCCATTGCCCGCCTTTTGTCTGCGCTACGTTCTTTTTTCAAGTTTTTACGAGAACAGCAACTACGCACCGACAATCCGCTGAGTACCCATAAAACTCCAAAACTGGGGCGTGCCCTGCCTCAAGATTTATCTGAAAGCCAAGTTGATGCCCTGATTCAAGCACCCAATACCGAAACTGCGCTCGGTTTACGGGATCGAACCATGCTAGAAGTACTCTATGCTTGTGGCTTGCGGGTTTCAGAGCTCATCACGCTGCGCCTAGAATTACTCAATCTTAAACAAGGCTATGTACGAATTGTCGGAAAAGGCAATAAAGAGCGTCTGGTTCCATTAGGGCAAATTGCTTGTGAATGGCTGGAACGCTATCTCAGTGAATCACGTTCACAACTGTTAAAATCAAGCAGCGACTATGTGTTTTTAACCCAGCAAGGCGGCATTATGAGTCGGCAGAATTTTTGGTATGTGATCAAACGCTATGCCCTACAGGCTGGTATCGACTTTGAAATTTCACCGCACACTTTACGGCACGCCTTTGCTACACATTTACTCAATCACGGTGCCGACCTGCGCGTAGTACAAATGCTCTTGGGGCATAGTGACCTGTCCACCACGCAAATTTATACCCATGTCGCACAAATCCGCATGCAGCAACTACATCAGCAATACCACCCTCGCGCATAACCTTCGCTGTGTTATCGAAGAATTACACAGAATAATGAAAATTCACGAAGCACCACACATTTTTTGTTATGCTAACGGTGTTTTCTTTTTATTGACCAGTCAAAGGGTTATTTATGTCCTTGCACCGTTCCAAAATTTTCCTAGCATGTACACTTGCCGCTGCTGGTATGCTCAGTGCGTGCTCTAAAGATAAAAATACTGAACAAAAAACTGATTCTCTGACTGCAACGGCACCTGCAACAGGACAAGCTTCGCCAATTCTAGAACGCAATGCCAAACAGCGGTTAATCAATACCCTGCAAGAAAGTTTAAAAAAAGCCAACATCAACGTTAAAATTATTGATATTAAAACCACTGAAATTCCCAATATTTACTGGGTCAACCTAGACGGCATGCCATCGGTTTATGCTATGGCTGATGGTAAATACCTGATTCAGGGTGATGTGCTGCGTTTAGGCGATACGAAACTGCAAAATGTCAGTCAAGCCTTACAAGCGACTGAAAACAAAAAACTGTTTGCTGCACTCAATCCCAAAGATTTAATTGTTTACCCTGCTCAAGGCGCGACAAAACATATTGTCTATGTGTTTACTGATGCCAACTGTCCATACTGCCATAAACTGCACGAACATTTGCCTGAGATCAATGCCAAAGGCATTGAAGTCCGCTATATTGCCTGGCCACGTGGCGAGCAGTTCTTCCCGACCATGGAAGCCATTTGGTGTAATAATGACCGTAAATCAGCCTTTAATGCAGTGATACAAGGGCAGCAAATTTCCGCAGTACAGTGTAATAGCCCTGTAAAAGCCCAATATCAACTCGGCATTAAAATTGGGGTCAATGGTACACCTGCAATTTACTCACAAGATGGTTTATACCTTGGCGGCTATCTCAGCCCTGAAGAACTAGAGCAACATTTGGAAAAATAATCTGAAATAAGGTGAAGATATTGTGATCTTCACCCTAGAGTCTGTGCATTTTTTTAGCTATGATCAACCTCAATCGCAATAAATACTTGGAGTGTGACGTGAAACCAGTTCGCCTGGCTATATTAGGTCTTGGTACCGTAGGTGGTGGTGCCCTTAAATTATTACAAGAAAACGCCGCTGAAATTAAACGTCGCACAGGTCGAGAAATTCAAATTACCTACGTTGGTACCCGCCGCCCTCGCCCAGACCTCAATTTAGAAGGGATTAAACAAAGCGCTGACTTGCTCGAAATCGTTCGCCAACCCGATGTCGATGTTGTGGTTGAAGTCATGGGCGGTATTCACCCTGCTTATGAAATCATTTATGAAGCGATTAAACATGGTAAGCATGTTGTTACTGCCAACAAAGCCCTTATGGCTGAACATGGCAATGAACTGTTTAAAGCTGCTGAAGATCACAAAGTTCAGATTGCTTATGAAGCTGCTGTTGCGGGTGGTATTCCAATTATTAAAGTTATCCGTGAAGGTCTGGCAGCCAATAAAATTGATTGGTTAGCAGGTATCATCAACGGTACAGGTAACTTCATTCTGACTGAAATGCGTGACAAAGGTCGTGCTTTTGCCGATGTATTAAAAGAAGCTCAAGAGCTTGGCTATGCAGAAGCTGATCCAACTTTTGACGTTGAAGGCATTGATGCTGCACACAAACTCACCATTTTAGCCTCTTGTGCATTTGGTATTCCTTTACAGTTCAATAAAGTCTATACCGAAGGCATCAGCAAAATTACTGCGCAAGATGTGAAATATGCTGAAGAACTTGGCTTTCGCATCAAGCACTTGGGGATCGCCCGTCGCACTGACAAAGGCATTGAACTGCGTGTTCACCCAACCCTGATTCCTGCTGAAGAACTGCTGGCCAATGTCAATGGCGTGAAAAATGCCGTTCTGGTTCAAGCCAATGCGGTTGGTCCAACTTTATATTATGGTGCGGGCGCAGGTGCAGGTCCAACCGCTTCAGCCGTAGTTGCCGATATCGTAGATATTGTACGTGACATTTCCTATACTGAAGATGGGGCAGGAACCATTCCTCAATTGGCCTTTGAAGCATTGGCCGATACGCCTATCTTGAGCCGCGAAGAAATGACTACAGGTTATTATATTCGCCTCAATGCTGAAGACCAAACTGGTGTACTTGCTGATGTGACAACCATTCTCAGCCGTGCAGGGATTAGTATTGATGCCATCATGCAACAATCCCGTTTAAAAGATCTTATTCCTATTGTGATTCTGACCGATCCGATCGTGGAATCCAAAATGGATGAGGCGCTTGCTCAAATTCAAGCGCTTCCTGCCATTCATGGCGAAATTGTGCGAATTCGTTTAGAATCGCTGGATAACTAATCAGGTCGAGGGGAACTCTCCCCTCTACGTGCTTCTTCTTTCATTGGAACATCATCATGTCGAATGCCAATCGTTATACTGGTCTTGTAGATCGTTATCGTGATCGTTTACCTGTATCTGCAACTACACGTGCAATTTCTTTAGGTGAAGGTAACACCCCTCTCATTAAACTGGAGAATATTCCACGTATTATTGGCAAAGATGTTGAAATCTATGTGAAATATGAAGGTCTTAATCCAACAGGTTCATTTAAAGACCGTGGTATGACCATGGCAGTAACCAAAGCGGTTGAAGCAGGTTCAAAAGCGATTATCTGTGCATCAACAGGTAACACTTCTGCTGCTGCCGCAGCTTATGCAGCACGTGCAGGCATTAAAGCTTTCGTTTTAATTCCAGAAGGCAAAATTGCCATGGGTAAAATGGCGCAAGCGATGATGTACGGTGCGGTCACCATGCAAATCCGTGGTAACTTCGACGATGGTATGCGCCTTGTAAAAGAAGTTGCCGACCAAGCACCTGTAACGATTGTAAACTCAATCAACCCTTACCGTTTACAAGGTCAAAAAACCATTGCTTACGAAATCGTCGAAGCGTTGGGTCGTGCACCAGATTACCACTGCTTGCCTGTCGGTAATGCAGGTAACATCACTGCACACTGGATGGGTTATACCGAAGTGGTTGCCAATCAGCCTGCTGACCAGTTTGAGCAAGTGATTTATGATGCTGAAACTGATCAATTCACAGGGCCAAAACCTGAAGGCTTACCAACAATGGTCGGTTATCAGGCGGCGGGTGCTGCACCTTTCCTTCGTGGTGCGCCTGTTGCTAACCCTGAAACTGTTGCAACAGCAATCCGTATTGGTAATCCACAAAGCTGGAACCATGCTAAAGCTGTAGTACGTGACTCTAAAGGCTGGTTCGATGAACTACAAGATGCTGAAATCCTAGAAGCACAGCGCTTGCTTTCAATGTATGAAGGCGTCTTTGTTGAGCCTGCTTCAGCAGCGTCTATTGGTGGTGCTATCCGTGACATTAAAGCGGGTAAAATTGCTGAGGGTTCTGTGATCGTATGTACCGTGACAGGTAATGGTTTGAAAGACCCAGACACAGCAATCAAGCAATGTGCTGATGCTGTTATGTTGTCAATTGATGCCACAATGAGCCAAGTGAAAGATTCTATTCTTTCTAACATGTAAGTATTTCGCTTAAGTATAAAAAACCAGTTGTTTGCAACTGGTTTTTTATTTGCATCTTCTAGCGTGCATTATCGAATACAAGCCTAAAGGTATTTAGTTTTTACACATTTTTCAGTTCAACCAACCATCTGTCCATCTGTAAAATGCCAACAAACCCTATTTGTTAGAGATAAAAAAAGCCTTTCATCTTAGAAAAGCTTTTTTTGAAAAGTAATTCATTCTAAAGATTTAGATTTGTTTTGGTAATTGATTCACCCAGCTCAACAAATTCGTTGCATCACTATTGCGTGACTGTGTTGTTGGTTCACCCAATAAGACCACAACGGTTGGGCGCGAATTAACAGTTGCATGCATAACAACACAACGTCCAGCTTCATTAATATAACCTGTTTTAGACAGATTAATATTCCAACCACCATTACGTACCAAAGCATTGGTGTTATTTGATTTTAATACGCGATAGCCTAAATCGAAATCATAATGCGGTGTTGATGAAAACTGACGAATTACGCCATAACGTGAAGCTTCAGCCACTAAAATTCCCAGATCACGTGCCGATGATACATTACGAGCATCTAAACCTGTTGATTCATAATAATGGGTTGAGCTCATACCAAGCTGACGTGCTTTGGCATTCATTGCTGATACAAAAGCAGGTTTCCCTCCTGGATAAGTACGTGCCAACGCTGCCGCTGCAGGGTTTTCTGACTTCATTAAAGCCACCAACAAAACTTCTGCACGGTTCATCTTGTCACCAGGCTTTAAAGTAGAGCTGGCGTGTTTGGGACCTTCAAAATCACTTTGCTGTAAGGTAATCTGCTCAGACATATTTAAATGCGCATCGGCAGTGACTACAGCTGTCATCAATTTAGTAATCGATGCGATCGGGCGTGACGCATTACTATTTTTACTATACAGTACTTCACCAGTATGAGCATCCATAACCAGTGCCGAACCTGCTGCTACAGCTGGGCTGCTAGTTGCAAAGCGAGTATCCGTCACATGCGGTGCACGGAATGTAGTGGTAGTGACACCTCTGCGTACAGAAGTTTCAGCATTATTTCGATCTTGGCTCAGGAGCTGTTTTGCTTCATCGGTTGACCAGTTTAGTTTTGCTTGGGAAGCTGCCCCCGAGCCACTGTTCACGATGAGTTCAGCAAAACTATTGGCACTCAACCCTATTAGCATCGACATGCTTACAGCACGTACTAAAGATTTTTTTAAACTTTTCATCATATTACACTCAACTCAGGGGTGGTAAGATACATTTGTGTATAACCACAAAAATGCCTTACATTTACACAATCGACTCGCTCTTTTAAAGTTCAGTAATTGTGCATAACTTTTAGGTTATATTTTAAGATAGCATTGCTAATTTTGTCGTTTCATTGCAAGCTTAATTTGCTTTATGTAACAAAAAAATCATTTAGATTGGGAGGTGTTGCTCGTGATTTCGGTTTTAGTTGTGGATGATCATGAATTAGTACGCACAGGGATTTGTCGTATGTTGGCAGACCATGCGGATGTTGAAGTCATTGGTCAAGCCGAATCAGGAGAAGAAGCCTTGACTCTCGCACGCCAGTATCGCCCGAATGTGGTGTTACTCGATGTCAATATGCCTGGTATCGGTGGTGTAGAAACAACACGGCGTTTATTGCAAATTACACCTGAAACTAAAGTTATCGCTGTGAGCGGCTTGGCCGAAGAACCTTATCCGTCTTTATTGCTCAAGGCAGGTGCGAAGGGTTATATCACCAAAGGTGCACCCATTCAGGAAATGCTTCGTGCCATCAACAAGGTGATGCAAGGTGGTAAATACTTTAGTGCTGACATTGCTGAACAGTTGGCAAGCTCATATTTATCTGAAACGCAGAAATCTCCTTTTGACCAACTCTCTGAGCGTGAAATGCAAGTCGCCATGATGGTAGTCAACTGCCATAGTGCACAAGCCATTGCAGACAAGTTATTTGTGAGCGTAAAAACCGTCAATACCTACCGCTACCGTATTTTTGAGAAACTGGAAATTGACAGTGACGTGAAGCTGACCCATTTGGCAATTCGTTATGGTTTAATCAAACCTTAATCAGGTTCTATATATGCATACCGCACTTCTGAGCTCCAATCCCAGTACATTATATCGTCTTGGGGTGTGGTACGGTGTTTATCGACTGATTATCTCCTTCAGCCTGATCATAATTTTTTTCTTAACTTTTCAACAATTTAAAAGCGACTATCAACATCTCGGGGTGTATCTTTTCACCCTGTTGGCTTATTCATTTTTAGGCACTTTACAGTTACTTGCACTGAAACTTTTTCCGATTGCACTGCCTAGACAGCTGCTCTTGATCAGCCTGATCGATGTGGGGTGTTTCTCTAGCCTGACTTTTGCAATGGGTGGCCCGACCCTACATATCGGCTTACTGTTTGTTATTACCATTTTCGTTACTAATCTACTCATTAGCCGGAGTCAGGCGTTCAGTATTACGCTACTTTCAGTGATCTCTGTACTCTACCTGCAACTTTTTGGTAGCTGGTTCATGACCTCCGACCTGAGTAAAATCGGAAATAGTACGTTACTTGCCTTTTTATTTTTTGTGGTCTATCTGACTGGGCAATTTGCAGTACAACGCTTTCGGTTACTCGAAAATATCAGTATTTCCCAGTCATTAGAATTATTACAATTACAAAATATTAATCGCTATATCCTCGAACAAATTGATATGGGTTATCTGGCCATTGATGAAAAAATGCAAGTGGTGCTGAGTAACCCTGCAGCTTATACGCTGCTTGGTATTCCAGCACTAATGGTTTTTCGCTCTGCTCCTTTACAAGAAATTCAGCCTGATTTGTATCAATATTTACAGCTAAACTCAGCTAAACAAGGCGAGCGCTTTATTTTTGAAACAATGCAGTCCCGCTATAGCAGCATTCATATTCGGGTACAAAAGCTGGAACTGCCACAGCAGACCCTAACTCTGTTTGTCATGCAGGACGCACAGAAAATCAACCAGCAAGTCCAGCAACTTAAACTGGCTGCGCTTGGACAACTTTCCGCAAGTATTGCCCATGAAATTCGTAACCCGCTTGCCAGTATTGTACAAGCCAATAATCTGTTGACTGATGCTGATAGCGAGCAACACTCAATGCTGATCAATATGATCCAGAAACAGGCTCAACGTATTGATCATATTATTCAGTCAACCCTGAATATGGCGCATAATCAGGCGACATTGCCGATTGATATTCAGCTCAAACAATTTTTACCGCAACTGGTGCTTGAAGATCTATATGAAGTTCATCATAAAATTATTGTTGAAGTTCGAGATGCTGTACTCATTTCATTTGATGAAGCACAGCTTCGCCAAGTGCTAATCAATCTGATTCGCAACGCATTGCGCCACACTGCGCCAGAAAAACCTCAGATTTATGTGTATGCCTATAAACAAGATGGCTATGCTTTTATTGATGTGATTGATTTTGGAGAAGGAATTACTGCGGATAAAGTACACAGCCTATTCCATCCATTTTTTACTACACAAATTGATGGAACGGGTTTAGGGTTATACCTTTCACGTAGTTTTTGTGAAGCAAATCAGGCAAAATTAAGTTATGTTAAATTACAAGACGGTACTTGTTTCCGCATTGAATGCCCTGCCATTCAAATACAATAAATAAGTCATTGGAGCATTATGACAACCCAGCAACCACGCGTGCTTCTGGTCGATGATGAAAAAGATTTATGCATGCTCATGCAGATGAGTCTAAAGCGTATCGGGATTCAAGCCGAAGTAGCCTATAACATTACACAAGCCAAACAACAGCTAAAGGCTCAACGTTTTGATGCCTGCTTAACCGATTTAAACCTTCCAGATGGTGATGGTATCCAACTGGTACGACATGTCACTGAATATTATCCCAATACACCCATTGCGGTGATTACGGCGTATGGCAATATGGAAATTGCAATTGCAGCACTCAAAGCAGGCGCTTTTGACTTCGTAAGCAAGCCTGTCCGCTCTGAAGATTTACAACAACTCTTAGAAAAAGCAATTATTCCAAATGAAGACAATAGTCACTTAACAGCCTCCTCTGCTATTGAAGAACGTATGTTAATTGGCAGCTCTGAAGTGATTCAACAGCTCAAACATACCATTCGCAAAATCTCAAAAACTCAAGCACCTGTATTTATTACAGGTGAATCAGGCACGGGCAAAGAAGTCGTGGCTAACCTGATTCATTCTCTAAGCAACCGCAAGAATGGCCCCTTTGTCCCGATTAACTGCGGTGCAATTCCTGTTGAGCTGATGGAAAGTGAACTGTTTGGACATAAAAAAGGCAGCTTTACCAATGCAACCCAAGACAAGCAAGGACTGATTCAGGCTGCACATGGTGGCAGTCTATTTCTCGATGAGATTGCCGAGTTACCCATGAACATGCAGGTCAAACTGTTACGTGCTGTTCAGGAAAAGAAGATTCGCCCCATTGGTAGCGATGTCGAAATTGCTGTAGATTTTCGCATTATCAGTGCAACCCACCAAAATCTGGAAACGCTGATTCAACAAGGAAAGTTTCGCCAAGACTTATTTTTCCGCTTACATGTAATGGACATTCGTCTGCCACCTTTACGGGAGCGCGGACAAGATATTTTAGAACTTGCCCATTATTTTATTCAGAAAATCTGCCAGGAATGGCAAATTCCAAATAAGCAGCTTACGCTTACAGCTCAACAATTTTTACTTGAACAGAGATTTTCAGGCAATGTCCGTGAACTGCGCAATATTATTGAACGGGCATTAACACTTAGTGATTCCACTGTGATTGATATTCAACATATCCGATATCATTCTGAGTCGAGGTTAAGCTCACAAACGAGCAACCCGACAATAGTCAAAGTGGCTGAACCTGAAGCAAAACCTATCTCTCATCCGAATGAAAACCTTACGCTACGTCAGCGTTTCAAATTACCTGAAGAGGGCTTAGAAGCCTATCTGGAAAGTATTGAAAAAAATATTTTACTGAATGCTTTAGAAATGACTCACTGGAACCGCACGATGGCAGCCAAAAAGCTACAAATGTCATTTCGTTCATTACGCTATCGCCTGAAAAAATTTGGGCTAGATATCGAAGGCGATGAAGACAGCTAAATACTGTCTTTATTTTTATTATTGTGGTCTGTTAGCGATGCTTGAGTAAAATCTCGGCGACATTCTCGATATATAAATCGTCACGCATATCGATTGGCAACGCATAAAGCTGGTTGGGCTGAATGCCCTGCCCATCAATCATACTGCCTTTCGGCGTATAGTAATGAGAAACTGTCATTTGTAATGCTGCGCCACTTGGCAATGGGAATAACTTTTGCACAACCCCTTTTCCATAGCTTTTCTCACCAATCACCCAAGCACGTCCATGATCCTTTAAAGCCGCGCTAAAAACTTCTGCGGCTGATGCCGAGCGACCATTAATCAACAGCCCCAATTTAATATTGCTAAATTTATTACCAGGGAGTGCCTGAAAGGTCTGATCACCTTCTGAACGGCTTTTGGTCGTGACAATGATGCCATTATTTAAAAACAGATCAGCGGTTTCAACTGCTGCAGACAGTAACCCACCGGGGTTATTTCTGAGGTCAATTAAAATCGCTTTTAAACGGCTGGACGGATATTGCTCGATAATATTTTTGATTTCGCTCGCAGTTTCCTGTTGAAATACAGGAACTTTAATCACCAAAACCTGATTGTGTAAAAGTGTCGATGACACTGCAACATCTACTTTTTTATTACGAACAATCGTGACAGGCTGCCCAACAGGCGCTGTCTGCACCGTTAGAACTGTTCCGATTGAACCATATAACAAGTTACGAACTTGCTCATGATTGAGATCTTTTAATTCCTGATTATCAATTTTATAGACCGTCATACCATTATGCAGTCCAAGTTTGACGGAATCTGAACTCTCTTTCAGCCCTTGAATCAGCCACTGACGGCGCAATTTATCAAAAATTAAATCAAAGTCAACAGAAGCAACATCACCCTCAGTATATTGCATTAATTGGCGATAATCTTCGGGAGAAAGGTAGCGAGAATAGCGATCTAACCCACCTACCAAGCCCTTGATGGCTTGTTCAAATAGCGCATCATCTGACTTTTCAGTGACGTAGTTATCTTTGACAATACTGTAAATCTGCACAAATTTCTGAATCGAATCGACAGGAATCTCCTTATTAGAAGACGATTCCGAGCCATCAGTGTCATAGTCAAGACTGGCATCAGCTTCTGTTGAAGCTGAATTTGCAGCATAAACAGGATGATTCAAATAGCAGAGTGTTAAACTGGTCGCTAAAAATACCTGCCTGATTTTTTGAATCATCCATCCACCTTTTTTATGCTTGTAATGTAATTAAATTGCGACCTTGCATTTCCATCGGAACAGGAATATTCATTAAATGCAATAATGTCGGCGCAACATCTGCCAAAACACCGCCTTCAGCAATCACTGCTTGCATTGGACCAACGTAGATAAATGGTACAAGCTCAGTGGTATGTTGGGTATGCACCTGACCACTTTCGTAGTCTTGCATTTGCTCAACATTCCCATGATCGGCAGTAATCAGCATGTGCCCATGATTTGCCATTACCGCGTCATAAACACGACCTAAGCAGGTATCTACAGCTTCAACAGCTTTCACTGCAGCATTAAAAATACCCGTATGCCCAACCATATCGCCATTGGCATAGTTCACGACCAACAAGTCATATTCACCTGAATTAATCGCTTTCACCAATTCATCAGTCACTTCATAAGCGCTCATTTCTGGTTTAAGGTCATAGGTTGCAACATTTGGCGATGGAATCAAGATACGCTTTTCACCAGGATATTCATCTTCACGACCACCACTGAAGAAGAATGTTACATGGGCATATTTTTCAGTTTCCGCGATACGTAGCTGGGTTTTGCCCAAGTTAGATAAGTATTCGCCAATTGAATTGTGCAAGGCTTCAGGCATATAGGCAACGGGTGCATCAATGCTGGCTTGGTAACGGGTCAGCATTACGTATTTTGCCAGTTGTGGCACAACTTTCCGTTGGAATCCTGTGAAGTCTTTTTCAACAAATGCACGGGTCAACTCTCGCGCACGGTCAGCACGGAAGTTCATGAATACGACACTGTCGCCATCTTGAATGGCAGCTACATCGCCTACTCGGGTTGCTTTAACAAACTCATCGCTTTCTTCAGCGGCATAAGCTTGTGCCAAGCCTTCAGTTGCTGTCGCAACTACACGGACTGCTTCACCTTCGGTCAGTAAACGATACGCTTGTTCAACGCGATCCCAACGATTGTCGCGATCCATAGCGAAGTAACGACCAATCATTGTCGCAATACGACCTTGATTTGGGTATTGAGCAAAGACTGCATCGAGTTTTTGTAAAGAGGGTTCAGCACTGCGTGGCGGGGTATCACGACCATCTAAAAATGCATGTAGATAAACTTTTGCACCACGTTTAAGTGCCAACTCACACATCGCAACGATATGGTCTTCATGCGAATGCACGCCACCTTCTGACAAAAGTCCCATAATGTGGACTGCACCACCTGTTGCTTTGGCTTTCTCAACAGCATCGACCAAAACTTCATGCTCAAAGAATGCCCCAGTACGGATATCTTTGGTGATACGGGTAAAGTCCTGATACAACACACGACCTGCACCCAAGTTCATATGTCCAACTTCAGAGTTACCCATTTGCCCATCTGGTAAACCGACATCTTCGCCAGAACCTGAAATTAAGCTATGCGGATGCTTGGCTTGCATTGCAGTCAAATTAGGTGTTTTTGCTGCCAAGAAAGCATTGTCTTGAATCGCTTCACGATGCCCCACACCATCCATAATCACCAAGACATGAGGAATCTTAGCTGCCTTCGCATCCGTCATTTTGAACTCTCTTTCAGTTGTCAATTGCATGCGCGCATTTTACCTAATTTTTAAGCAATTCTCCATCGACTAAAAATTGATGATCCTTCTCACATCAATATTATTTGGCGCGATTGAGTAAGTATCCACCTGCGATAAAGATCAGGATAATCGGAACAAATACAAACCATGCAGGCGACGGCGAATAAACCAGACTCGCATAACCCAAAAAGTCCTGCATATAATAAAAGCCGAGACCAATAAACAAGGCAATCACCAAGCGAAAGCCCATCGACTGTTGGCGCAATGGTCCAAAAATAAATGAACAAGCAATCACCACCAGCGCAATCAAGGAAAATGGCATAGCGACTTTTTTCCAGAATGCCAACTGATACGTTTTTGGCACTTGGCTATAGACTGACAAATAATTTATAAATGAAACTAACTGGCTTGGTGCTAACTCTTCTGGGTCAATCGTCACCATATGCACATATTTAGGCTGTAAAGCCAAAGTCAGTGGTAACTGCGCCGATTCAATTAAATTCGCATCGCCATTTGGCTGAACCTGCATTTGCTGGCTTTGCTTCAAATCCCATTGTCTGGTACTGCTGCTATATTGACCCTGCTCAGCATTCAACACACTTTTTAAGCGATAATTAGCATCAAAATCCAGAACCTGAATATTGCGTAAAATGCCTTGTGAATTGGCATAGTTAATATAAATAAAGCGCTGCCCTTCACGTGTCCAGTAACCTTTCACTTCACCTAAGGCCGCAACCGTTTGGTGTTTCTTAATACTGTCCGCTTTTTCACTGCTATAGGGAATCGCCCACTGACTCAGCGCAAATGCCAAAATCACCAGTAACATGGCTGAACGTACCAGCCATCCCACAATCCGCCATAAGCTAATCCCAACAGAACGCATCACAATCAGTTCACTGTTTGATGCCAGTGTGCCTAAACCAATCACTGAGCCAATCAATGCAGAAATCGGTAAAATCTGATACAGATAATAAGGTGTATTCCAAAAGACATATTGAATGGCCTGCCAAGCGTTATAATCACTTTTGAGTTCACTCAGCTCCGCCAAATAGGTAAACAGAAACTGTAACAAGGTCAGTATAGCCGTAGCCCCTAACATGGCTAAAGTGGAGGTTTTCGTCACATGCTTAGCGACTAGACGACGTGCGAACATTAGCTTAACCTCACTTGCTCAATTTAAGTTTTAACTTCGGCGCAAGGTTCGGTTTGCGCAAAAATAATATCGTGACAAAAGCATATCCAAATATCACGGCGGGATACGCCCAAATACTTAACTGATCTTTGGTAATACGGGTTTTGACGGCCATCAATGCCACAATCAAACTGGCAAAAATCAAAATAGCAGGCAATAAACGATAGTAACGTCCCTGACGTGGGTTCACTTCAGACAATGCCGTTGCGAGCAGTAATGCCACAACAATTGCAAATGGCACACACAAACGCCAACCGAGTTCACTTTGTACAACAGGGTTTTGACGTTTCTCCCAAAGCTGTTCTAAACGCATCGACTCTGCTTTATCACCCGAAATATCGGCTTCTTTATTATTTTCAATTCTTAAACGATAACTTTTAAATTCAGCCTGCGTATAACGTGGCTGTCCTGGATAAATTTCATAACGGCGACCGTCAATCAAATCCACCACACTGGCCGTGTCATTGGGAATCTCTACGCGAGTTGCTTCACGCGCCAAAATGACCACATCAGGTTTACCCTCTTTGGTTGCACGTTGATAAAACACAATATCGCGCAAATTTTTACGGTCTTCTGACAGATCACTGGCATAAATCGTATAAGCACCAGAAGAAACAAATTCTTTGGGGCGTACCAGATCAAAGCCTGTGCGTACAGCCTGTGTGCTCGACAGCTGTTCAAATTTACGTAGTCCCCACGGCGACACCCACACCATCATGACAAGCTGCACGATCAGAAAAACAACCGTAAGCGGTGCAAGTAAACGTGCCAACTGGTTGCGACTCACGCCACTGGCATTGAGCACGGCCATCTCATGATCAATATACAAACGCCCAAACACCAGCATCAAGCCAATAAAAAAGCCCAATGGCATAATCAGGGTTAAAAATTCAGGTAATCGATAGCCAATAATGCTAAATAAGATATTGGCATCTATACGACCTTGAGCAGCAATACCAAAATATTTGATTAAGCGACCGCCCATCATGATTAATGTGAGTAAGGCGATGACGACCAAAGAAGTCTCCATAACCTGCTTAACAAGATAACGTCGAATAATCAAAGGAAGCTTCCGTTAAAAATGAAAACATGACTGATGAATAGTTTAACCCAATAGCCAGCAGAAAAAACCCATACTTGTATTGCACATTGCAACCTGATCCAGTGTAATGTTGCAATCGTTTAAATTCCGCAAACATCAATAGGCATCTAAAACCATATGAAACTGTCTTTAAAACGCACTCAAGACACTGGCTCTGCTCTGTTTGTCTTGGTGGATGCTGAACAAATCCAACATCCAACAGCGCAGCATATTAAAAATTACCAGCAATTGATTGCGACCACACAATTTAAAGCAAGCTTAAATGAAAGTGTAACCTTAATTACACAGCACGATCATTATCCATTTTGTAGCTTGCTTGGTCTAGGTAATGCAGCACAAATTCAGGCAGCACAACTCGGCAAATTAGCACAAAGCATTATTAAAGAATCACAAAAAAAATATAGCCGCATTGATATTGACCTATCCGCGTTACCTGAACAGCTACATACATTGTTTGTGATGAGCTTAACCCAAGCCAATTATGCCTTCGATGAATTCAAATCCAAGAAAAATGAATTTATTTTAGAAGAAGTTCATTTTATTGCAGAAAAATCACCACTCAATGCAGAACAGCTCAATTTATTGCAAGCGATTAGTACTGGGCAAAATCTGGCACGTGATCTGGGCAATCGTCCAGGTAATATCTGTTTCCCTGAGTACCTTGCTGAGCAAGCACTCGCATTGGCAGCAGAATATCCTGAACTGCTGAAAGTGACCGTGCTAGATGAACAGCAAATCACCGATTTGGGCATGCATGCTTTCTTGGCTGTCAGCAAAGGTTCAGCACGTGCAGGTCGGGTAATCACGCTCGAATACAAAGCCGAATTAGAGCAAGCTCCAATTGTCCTGGTTGGTAAAGGCGTAACTTTTGATACTGGCGGCATTTCACTCAAACCAGGCTTAGGTATGGATGAAATGAAATTTGACATGTGTGGTGCAGCATCGGTTTTAGGAACCATGCGTGCCTTGTGTGAAGCCAAACTGCCGATTCATGTGGTGGGTGCGGTTGCCGCAGCAGAAAACATGCCCTCTGACCATGCCACACGCCCAGGAGATATTGTCACCACCATGAGCGGGCAAACCGTGGAAATTCTCAATACCGATGCGGAAGGTCGATTGGTTCTTTGCGATACCTTAACGTATATCCAGCGTTTTAACCCTGCAGTCGTGATTGATATTGCGACTTTAACAGGCGCCTGTGTAGTGGCACTCGGTAAAGTGCTTAGTGGTTTGTTCTCGCCAGATGACGCTTTGGCGCAAGAGTTGACCCAAGCAGGTGAACAAAGCTTTGACCGCGTCTGGCGCATGCCTGTGTTAGACGACTATCAGGAACTACTCGATTCACCATTTGCAGATATTGCCAATATTGGCGGGCCACACGGCGGTGCGATTACCGCAGCGTGCTTCTTGCAACGCTTTACCCGTGACTACCGCTGGGCACATCTGGATGTTGCAGGGACTGCGTGGCTGTCTGGCAGCAACAAAGGCGCAACAGGTCGTCCTGTACCATTACTCATGCAATTTATTGCGAACCGTGTTCAGCATGACTAAAGTCAGTTTTTATTTGTTTGAAAATAGCGTAGAACGGCAAGTCGACAGCGCTTGCCGTTTATCGCGCAAACTGTTACGCCAGCCCGTACATATTTGGTGGTATTGCTGCCAAGCCGAGCAGCAACAGTTACTCGATGAGGCTTTGTGGACTTTTGATCCGCAAAGCTTTATTCCCCATGGCATTGATCAGCCGAAAGCCAGTGTCTGTATTTCAGCACAATTGCCTGATCAGGGTTCTTGGCTGATCTTTAACTTTGAACAGCAGGCACTCGAACTTCAAGACACGTTTGAACACATTATTGAAATTGTCGAAAACCAAGAATCGACTAAAATAATAGGACGCAACAAGTTTAGACAGTATCGCGATTGGGGCATAAGCCCACGTACTTTTAAATTATAATATAAACCAATGTGTTATTTTGAGGAGTGAAATGTGGCGTTAGATGTTGGAGCAGATTTTGAAAAGCGTTGGCTCAATGCACCACAAGCTGTTCGCCAAACTTATATCGATGATCTGACTCGTATTTGTGAATTATTTTCGAACGATGTGCGTTTAGAAGACTGGCTGTCTAAAAATAAACAAGCCCAGCTCCAGTCCTATGAAACCATCGAAAATGCCTACGCCGAACTCAAGGCACAGCTCCTTGAGGAAGCACGTATTCGCCGTCAACATGCCTTGGAACAATCTTTGGCAAAAAAGCGCGCCCAGCAACAGGCGTATATTGATGACCTGCAACTGGATGAACGCTTGCAACAACAGGCACAAACTCAACAATTACAAGCATTGCAGCAACAACTTGGTCAGGAAAGTCTGGCATATACTGAACGTTATACCACGACACCAAAACTACGTTTTGAAGCGACCAGAAACAGTGTCATTAGTCCTGAAATCCAGCATGCGCTAGATAACTTAAAAATTCGGTTAGAACTTGAAGCTGAAAGTTTAATTGAGCAGATTCAGCAAAGCGTAAATCACCTCAATCAAAAAATTCAGCAAGCCGCCGATGAAGAAATCCGCTACTTGCTGGAACAGCATCCTTCTTCAGATACTTAAAAAAATCTCGGCAAATGCCGAGATTTTTTTTATTTTAGAAAGCCATTTTCCGCTAGAAATGACATGCTAATGTTGGACTGTGTCTTTTGTTCAGCAGCTTTGTCACCCAACAATAAACGTTCGATATAACGTGCCAGCACATCTACTTCGAGATTGACTTTTGAACCTTGTTTCCACGTGCCAATATTGGTACGTTCCGCAGTATGTGGAATCAGGTTCAGACTTAAAATATTGCCACGTAAATGGTTAATCGTCAGGCTAATACCATCGACCGTAACCGAACCTTTTTCAGCCAGATACTTGGCAAGCTCGGCAGGCGCTGTCACTTCAAAATACAGGGAACGGGCATCTTCACGTACCAAAGTGATTTCACCAATGCCATCGACATGTCCACTGACAATATGCCCGCCAAAACGGGTCGTTGGCAACATGGCTTTCTCGACATTGACTGCCTGCCCCACTTGCCATGTCCCTAATGTGGTACGGTTGAGACTTTCACGAGAGACATCCGCAGCATACCAGTTGTCACCCCACTCAATCACTGTCAGACAAATACCATTGGTCGCAATCGAATCGCCCAAATGTACATCCGACATATCTAAATCGGTCTGAATTCGTAACCGCACATCACCACCCACATTTTGCAGGCTGGACACTTTACCTAGGCTTTCAATAATTCCTGTAAACATAGTCTATTCTCTTTATTTTGCTTACCACAATGCAAGCTGGGTACTGGTACCAAAGGTATCTACCCCACCCAATTCAGCACAATGATAAAGTTGTCCCAATAACTGACGCAATGGCGGCCCAGACTTGGCATGGGTATCAGTAATCACGATAAATTCCAGTACACGCGCACGCTCAGACTGACGTTGTTTGCTCACGCGATAACGTGGCACATCTTGTGTTAATAAGGTCACTCGCCCGCGTTCCAAGTTAGCTTTAAGCAAATCTTTGGCGGCAATATTGCCATCGGTTGAATAACTGGTCAGAATGTAGCGAGCATTGATCGTTGACAGCAAGGTTTCATAGGCATCCTTGGCATGTTTCGATGAATTATAGGGGCTTGGACGCTCTTTACGCCATGCACGATCAATCCCGCTTTTAAAGCCTTTGGTGTCTGGTGAAGGTAAATCCGCCTGATCCCACAAGGTGAGTGAATTCAAAACATGATAGTTACTGCTATACGCGTGCTGATTGTATGGTGGATCTAAATAGGCAACATCGACCTCAAAACCACTCATTTGGTTTGCCAAATGCTGAGCATCGACACACCACATTTCGGCTATCGGATTTTTGACATCACCGATTTCACAAAAACGGCTTGGCGTTAACCACAATAACGACTCAATACGCTCCAGCGCAGTCTGGGTTTTACCGCCCCAACCATGATGGAAGCTTTTGAATACACCACTGGTATTGCTGACAAAACTGGCAGAATACAGTAACGGCGCCAGCAAGGCGCTCATTTCAACATCATCAATCGCGCCTTCTGCCTGCCAGGTGGCAATTTGCTGGCGAATGGCATCAATCCTCATACCATTACGGCGCTTAAAAAACAAACGATCACGTGCAGGATCATATTCTTCATCTTTTCGCGGGCAAAGATTATGCGTCACCCAACCTTTTGCCAGTGGCAAGCGGTTAAGATAATCAATCGCTTTCTGATAACCGCCCAGCTCTTTAAACTTTGGCGCATCAATACACGACAACACCGCATGATTTAAAGCGTGGCTATACGGCTCCCAGTCATTGGCAATCACCCGATAACCATTCTGACGCGCCAAACGGGATACCACACCACTGCCTGCAAAAAAGTCAGCAAAAATAGGGGCACGCTTGCTTTTGTGATTCAGTGTTCCTGTTTCTTCCAGCGCTTCTAAAATCAGATGCAGCAATCGACGCTTATTACCCAAATATGGCACCAACTGATGAAACAAGTATTCATCAGTGGTACGGGCAGCATGACGGCGTTTATGATAAAGCGTTGTTTCTGAACTCATAATCACTCTTGCAATGGCGTTAAGTTAAGGCGGATATCTTCCCCAACTTGGGCAATTTCTTGAATATGCAAACGATATTGCTGGTTAAGACTCTGCAAATCGGCTTGGAACATGGCACGAGCCGAATGCCCCAATAAAGTTGGTGCAATATAATGAATATATTCATCAACCAAGTGCTGTTGAATAAATGCTGAAGTCAAAGTTGCACCAGCTTCAACCAATACATCATAAATCTGATAATCACGTACCAATTGCTTGAGCAATTGATCTAAAGGCTGTACTTCAATCTGTACCACCCCTAAATCTGCTAGTTCCTGACGAAAGGGACCCATGACCATTAGGGTTTCAGGATGTTGCAAGATCTTGGCTGTGAGTGGCAAACGCCCCTGACGATCCAACACCACACGTTTCGGCTGGACGACATTATTCAGATCGACATCGGCGAGTTCACGCACATTAAGCTGGCAATCATCAGCTAGAACTGTCCCGATTCCCGTAATCACAGCACTTGAAATGGCGCGCCAGTGCTGTACATCTTGACGCGCTGCGCTGCCAGTAATCCATTTTGACTCACCCGAGGCCATTGCAGTTCGACCATCTAGGCTTGCCGCAATTTTCAGGCGAACATACGGCATTTGAGTTGCCATCGCCTTTAAAAAGCCTTTGTTCAATGCAGCAGCTTCAGCGTTACAAATGCCCGATTCAACCTCAATACCTGCGGCTTTTAAAATCCCGATACCTTTACCTGCCACGAGTGGATTTGGATCTAAACAGGCAATAACCACTTTTTTAACTTGCGCTTTGACCAATGCTTCAGCACAAGGTGGTGTCCGACCATAATGCGCACATGGCTCAAGCGTGACATAAGCGGTTGCACCCTGAGCCTGCTCAGCGGCCTGACGCAAGGCAAACACTTCAGCATGAGGCTGCCCCGCACGCGGATGAAACCCTTGACCAATGACCTGACCATCTTTAACAATGACACAGCCCACATTCGGATTTGGCTTGGTACTGTAACAACCTTGCTTGGCAAGCCCAATTGCCTGCTGCATATAGCGTTCATCAACAGAATAATTCGACATCATGTGTTAGTGTTCTCGTTGTTGCATCAGTTCAATATGTTGGCGAAAAGCTTCTACATCTTGGAAATCCTGATAAACCGAAGCGAAACGCACATACGCCACATGATCTAAACCAAACAAAGCCTGCATCACAATTTCACCAATGGTGCGTGAGCTGACATCACGCTCACCTAAGCGACGAATCTTAATTTGAATATCACTGAGTACTGTTTCTATTTGTTCTTGTGTTACGGGACGTTTCTGCAAAGCATGCATCAGTGAGCGGCGTAATTTAGCTTCATCAAATGGTTCATTTTTACCATTCGATTTAATCACACGTGGCATAACCACTTCATAACTTTCAAATGTCGTAAACCGCTCGCCACAACCCGGACATTCACGACGACGACGAATCTGACTTCCTTCCGCAGCTAAACGTGAGTCAATCACTTTGCTATCGGCAACATTACAAAATGGACAATGCATTACACAATGAATCAAGCAAAACGGTAATTCTAGTGTATCAAAAATCTTCCAGATACTAAATGTTGTGTTTGAAATAAAAAACAGCCCCGATTGGAGCTGTTTTTTCAATCTAAAAGCGAGAGCTTATTCGATACGTTCGCCATGTTGGCTAAGGTCAAGACCCATACGTTCATCGTCATTGCTCGCACGTAGACCAATAACCACATCGATCACTTTTAAGATCACGAAAGTCAAAATACCACTGTAGGCAATTGTTGCAAGTACACCTTCAACTTGCACCCAAACTTGGTGTGCAATATCTGTTGGCGCTTTGCTTCCCATGATGAATGAGCTGGCAAATACACCTGTCAAGATTGCACCCACAATACCACCTACGGCATGTAGACCAAAAGCATCAAGTGAATCATCGACTTTAAGTAAGCGTTTCAGACCAGTTGTTCCCCAGAAGCACACCACGCCTCCGATCAAGCCCATGATTAAAGCACCACTTACAGTCACATAACCCGCTGCTGGTGTAATCACAACAAGGCCTGCAACTGCACCAGAGGCTACGCCCAATACAGAACCTTTGCCACGAATCATTTTTTCAACAAACAACCAAGAAATAGCGGCTGCTGCTGCGGCAACTTGTGTGGTTAGCACGGCATAACCTGCGGCGCCGTTTGCACCCAAAGCTGAACCACCATTGAAACCAAACCAACCCACCCATAACATGCTTGCGCCGATAACCGTCAAGACAAGGTTATGGGGTGCCATAGATTCCTTACCAAGGCCAATACGTTTACCCAAGAGGTATGCAGCAACCAGACCTGCAACACCAGAGTTAATATGCACCACTGTACCACCAGCAAAGTCAAGCGCACCATCTGTGCCTAACCAGCCACCACCCCAAACCCAGTGAGTAATTGGTGCATACACTGCAATCACCCAAATGGTAATAAATGCCACGAATGCGCCAAACTTCATACGCTCAGCAACAGAACCACTAATAATAGCGACCGTAATAATTGCAAAAGTCATTTGGAAGATAACGAAGAGAATTTCAGGAATCGTTCCCTGCAAAGTATCCGTGTTAATACCAGCCAGCATGGTTTTACTAAAACCACCAATAAAAGCATTGCCTGTGTCAAATGCCAGAGTGTAACCAATCACCACCCAGACAATGCTCACAATCACGGCTGCCATAAAGCTATGCGCCATGGTTCCCAATACGTTCTTTTTACGAACCATACCACCATAAAATAAAGCCAATCCTGGAATGGTCATCAGAAGGACTAATGCGGTAGAGATGAGAATCCATGCCGTGTCACCAGTATCCAATTTGGGTTTGGCTGCTGACGCAGGCGTTGTTGCTGCGGGTGCTAATGCTGGTGTTGCTGTGGCGGCAGATGCTGCCGTGGTTGTTGCTGCGTCCGATGCAGCAACTACTGTTTGTTTAGGTGCAGAAGACGTTGCTTCTTCTGCCCAAGCAGCAGAACCACCGAATAATGCGCCAGATAAACTAAGCGCCATGATTATTTTTTTCATGTGTATCCCCCAACCTTAATCTTTTGCGAGCTAAACTCTACTGAGCAAACTTCGTGCCAAAATTACTTACACAGCATCTGGACCTGTTTCGCCTGTACGAATACGGATAACTTGCTCAAGGTTGGTCACAAAAATTTTACCATCACCAATTTTACCTGTGCTTGCGACACGAGTAATGGATTCAATCACTGAATCCACCATTTCATCACTAATGGCAATTTCAATTTTAACTTTTGGTAGGAAATCAACGACATACTCAGCACCACGGTACAATTCCGTATGACCTTTTTGGCGACCGAAACCTTTAACTTCGGTTACAGTGATCCCTTGAACACCAATTTCAGAGAGTGCTTCACGCACATCATCCAATTTGAATGGTTTTACAATTGCAGTTACGAGCTTCATGTTTGTTTTCCTTCGGCTTGTTGTTCAGCTGTAAGGTTTTATGTTCAATTTTCATGCCAATATCCCTGCGGTTAGGGGAATACAGAAATATCTAACATGAATCCACTTTATACCCTATTTTAACGCTTTACGTGCATAGATCAGAAAAAAAAGAAGTTTTTTTCAATTTATGATGCTCTAAACACATCATGCTAGAATACTGCAGATTTTTAACATTTTCTGCACATTTATGAGGATCTTATAATGATCGAAACCTTATTAGAGGCGATATTAGAGCAAATTGATCAACCCAAAAAGGACTTGGAGCACAATTTAAGGGCACTTCTCAATGAAGCTGTGAGCCGTATGGATTTGGTCTCTCAAGAGGAAATTCAGCGCCAAAAAAATGCACTATTTATTGCAAATCAACGCCTAGAAATTTTAGATGAAAAAATTAAACAACTTGAAAACAGCCTACAATCACAAAAATAAGCACCATAGTTGTGCAAAAAAATAGAATTTTGACTAAATAATAAGCACCAAAACGGAACTAAAATAACATGTCGTTTGCCAAAATTTATACGCGGGGAGTATTGGGACTCCATGCTCCCCTTATTGAAGTTGAAGTTCATGTCAGTCAGGGATTACCTTCTTTAACAATCGTCGGTTTGGCCGAAGCCGCGGTACGCGAAAGTAAAGATCGAGTCCGTTCAGCCATCATTAATAGTGGTTTTCAGTTCCCGACCAAACGCCTCACCATTAATTTAGCCCCTGCAGATTTACCCAAAGATGGTTCACGGCTTGATCTACCAATTGCCTTGGGAATTTTAATTGCTTCTGGGCAAATTCCTGACCAGAAAATTACAAACTATGAATTGATCGGTGAACTGGCTCTGGATGGGCAATTACGTGCTGTTTCAAGTACGTTAAGTATTGCGTTGGCTTGTCAGAAAGCCCAGCATAAACTGTTATTGCCAACAGACAATGCCAATGAGGCCGCCCAGTTACAGCAGCTTGACGTCTATGCAGCCAGTTCCCTTCAGCAAGTTTGTCAGCATTTTTTAGAACAGCAACCGATTCAGGTCACACCTCCCTCGCAAAACCTTACCATCTCACAGCAGTTACTGGATCTGGCAGATATTAAAGGTCAACTTCGACCACGTCGTGCCTTAGAAATTGCGGCGGCTGGCGGACATTCTATTTTATTTCGTGGCCCGCCTGGCACAGGTAAAACCTTACTGGCATCAAGACTCTCTGGTATTCTTCCCGCACTCGATCAAGAAGATAGCCTCACCGTTGCCAGTATTTATTCGATGGCCAATCAATCTTATCAATTCGGACAACGCCCCTTTCGTGCGCCACATCATACAGCATCAGCAATTGCTCTGGTTGGCGGAGGCTCACAGCCTAAACCAGGTGAAATTACGCTTGCCCATTTAGGGGTATTATTTTTAGATGAACTGCCAGAATTTGATCGTAAGGTTTTAGAAGTTCTGCGCCAACCCTTAGAAAGTCAGGAAATTGTGATTTCACGAGCGGCTCGGCAGATGACATTCCCAGCACAGTTTCAACTGGTTGCAGCAATGAACCCCTGCCCTTGTGGTTATGCTTTTAATCAGGACAGTCGTTGCCAATGTTCTGCTGAAGCGATTAAACGCTATCAGAACCGAATTTCAGGGCCATTGCTGGATCGCATTGATTTACATATTGATGTGCCGCCACTCTCGGCGCAAGATCTACAAACCCAGCTCCCAAGTGAAACTTCTGCAACAGTTCGTGCTCGGGTCTTGGCAGCTTATCAATTTCAGCTCTCCCGCCAAGGGTTTAGTAATCAGCAGTTATCCCCTCAGCAACTTGAACAATATACTGTGTTGTCTAGTGACTCGCAAAAAATGCTGGCGCTTGCACAACAACGCCTCAACCTTTCTGCTCGAGCTTATCATCGGGTACTGCGTGTTGCGCGCAGTATTGCTGATCTGGCACAAAGTGAGTCTATTTCCACAGCTCATCTTTCCGAAGCACTCTCCTATCGTAGCCCATTTCAAGGCTAATTTTTCGACATAAAAAAACCGCATGTTTTACATGCGGTTTTTTTATGTCGACCTGCTATTTTTAGAAAGTTTTAGTCAAACTAAAAACCGCACCTGTATCGGTTTCGCGTTTAACAGCATTTGGCAAACCACTGGTATTGTAATTATTACCAATCGCATCCAGCTCGGCAGTTAAACCAGATACTGATTTAAAGCTATAGGTGATGCCAGCCTTCCAGTCCGTAAAGTTGTCATGTTTTTTATCACCATAACCAAAGATGTCTTTATCCGCTTTGGTATAGCCAGCACCCACGACGCCGCCAAAACCTTTGGCGATTGGGAATGAGTAGCTCGCATTGACATTCCAAGAATTACTGCCTGTATAGCCACCCCAGTCATTGGTGTAGTTCACATTGGTAAATAGGCTATCACCATTGGTAATTAAGCTTGCAAATGTTAACTTGGCGTAAAATTCTGTCCAGTCCCAATCTTTGCTATGGCTTGGATAGTTATATTCCACAACCCCGACATCCAGCGTTGGCTTAATTTTATTCGACAATGGCAAGGTGGTTGTAAAACCAATCGATGGATCTAGTTCTAAATGTGGAACATTATCACCATCAAAATCAACATTTGAAGCAAAAGTAGAAAAATACAAACCACTAGAATGTGCCAAAGTAAATGATCCTTGAATTGCTGGATCATTTAACGTTTGAGTCATCCCACGGAAACGATAGTCTGAAGTCAATGCAACATTACCACTAAATGTTAATCCATATTGTGCCAATGTATTTTCTTCCGCAGCCATTGCTCCTGTTGACAAGGTCGATGCAAATAATGCTGTTGCGAGTAGTTTCTTCATTTTGTGATTTCTCCCCAAACCGTGAATTCAATTTTTTGGTTATTTCTTGCAACCCACCTAGTACTAGCAATAGTTATGCCAACTTTCCTTGCCAGCAAATGATTATTCGTCTCATAATTTTTAGAAAATTGATCACTTTTAGTTCATTTCAGCGATTTATTTGTATAAAAAAAGTGCATATGCTTCAAAAAATATTCGCTGAAGCCAAGCAACCGAAAATACATATAATATATTATGTTTATTTAAAAAATTATTATAAAGGCCATTTTAAGATGAAAATAAATCTCATTTATATTCAAAAAAAGTATAAATGATCTATTCCATCATCAACTCTTAAATTTAAAAATACAGATATATTAAAACCATATGAAATTTTCGTGAAAAAATCATGAAATAATATTGATAGTTGTAATCTTTTTATTATAGATTAAAGCCCACTTTGTAACTTTCTGTATCAAACAGCGTTACGGGTTTTATTTTATTTTTAGGGGCAACCAATGCTAAAAGCACAGAAGCTAACCTTAGCAGTTTTAATTCAGGCTACTTTACTCTCTCCCGCGTTTGCAAGTGAACAAAGCGAATCTAAAGGCTTTGTTGAAGATGCAACTGCATCAGTTTTATTACGTACAGGTTTTATCGACCGCGATAAAAAAAATGTTGCACCAGGTGTAGACACTCGCTCTACTGTTCAATCTGTTATGTTGAATGCTGAATCTGGCTTCACTCAAGGTACTGTCGGCGTTGCTGTCGGTGTCATTGGTGATTTCTCATTCAAACTCGGTGACAATAAGCACTCTGGCAACCAAATGATCCCTTGGAAAAATGACAATCGTAATGATCCATATGACCAATGGACTCGTGGTGGCGGTTATGTCAAAGTGCGCGCTTCAAATACAACTTTAACTTATGGTACACAAGTTCTTGATATTCCTGTACTCGCGAGCAACACAGCACGTATGGTACCTGAATATTTCACAGGGACTTTGCTCACTAGCCATGAAATTAAAAATTTAGAAGTGATCGCTGGTGAATTTACCAAAGATCAAATGTCTGATCAGATTGCTACAGATCAAAATCATTTAAAACGTGCTTATGTTTGGGGCACAAAATATAAATTTAATGACAAATTCAATGCGTCTTACTACGGTTTAGACAGCAAAGATGCGCTTACACGCCATTATGCTGATTTGAACTTTAAACAACCGCTAAGCGATAAAAGTTCATTAACATATGACTTGAGTGGTTATCACACTGAGTGGGATAAAGGCGCAAGTGCATCTTCTTCTAAATTAACGGCTGATTCTTCTGATCGTTCAAATAATATTTGGGCATTCTCTACAACTTATAACCATGGCCCTCATACCGTAATGCTTGCTTACCAACAAAGCACAGGTAACACAGGTTATGCTTATAACGAAAATGCGGATGGTTTCCAAAGTATTTATCTACCAAACTCTTACCTTTCAGACTTTAACGGTCGTGGTGAAAGGTCTGCACAAGTTCAATATAGTGTTGATTTAGGCGCTTTCGGTGTTCCTGGCTTATCATTTACAACTGCGTATGTCTATGGTTGGGATATCAACACCAAAACAACGCAAAATGCGAAAGAAAGCGAATTCTTCAACCAGCTTAAATACACCGTTCAATCTGGTTTTGCAAAAGGCGTAAACTTGCGTCTACGTGAATCTATCTATCGTAATAGCCAAGCTTATGCAAACGACTACTACATGCCTGATACCAACGAAACACGTATCTTCCTAGATATCCCTATTAAATTCTTTTAATCATGACTGATTAATACGAATAAAAAAAACCTACACTTTACAGTGTAGGTTTTTTTATATAAATACATTCTGCTCACAGGCATGAGCAAAAAATTACTTATTTTTTAGCAGCTTCAATTGCTTTAAGAACTTCAGCTTTTGCAACATCTGCACCTTCCCAACCAGAGATTTTCACCCATTTGCCAGGTTCTAAATCTTTATAGTGTGCGAAGAAATGTTCGATTTGGCTGATCAATAATTTTGGCAAATCTGTGTATTCCTGTACATCTTTGTACAATGGAGTCAATTTGTCATGCGGTACAGCAACCAATTTCGCATCGATACCACCGTCATCTTCCATCTTCAATTTACCAACAGGGCGGCAACGAATCACAGAACCCGCAGCGATTGGATGTGGAGTCACAACCAACACGTCTAATGGATCACCATCTTCAGACAAGGTATTTGGTACATAACCATAGTTTGCAGGGTAGAACATTGCTGTACCCATGAAACGGTCTACAAATAATGCATCCGAATCTTTATCGATTTCGTACTTAATTGGTGCAGCATTCGCAGGAATTTCAATGATCACATAGATATCATTTGGTGCATCTTTACCCGCAGGGATATTGTTGTAGCTCATGACAATACTCTTTAAATGGAAACAAATTGAAAAAATTGAGTTGAGAGACTCAAGTTTTACCATGTGCCCAATTATACATGGCACATGATTTGATTGGAAAAATATTCAGATGCCTTAAAGCAGGCGCAAGGTAAATACCAACAATAAAATCGGGCATGCCATCGAAAATGCCCAAATGATTGAACGTAGCGTTGCCCAGTTTACCAAATAGCAAATACCATACAAAACACGCAGCACAATATAAGCAATGCCAAGCGTCATAATCATGCTCTGATTCATAACCATATACTCAGCCATCAGCACAGATGCTAAAAATAACGGTAAACTTTCAAAACTATTTTGTTGCACTGCATTAGCTCTGGCGGCTAGACCTGTGGTTTTCGCCAAAAATTCACGTGGATTTTGATTATCTTTTAATTTATATCCACCTGCTATTTTAGCGATAAAGGTAAATACATAAGGCAATAAACATGCAGTCAAAATCAGATAAATAATCCCGCTTATGCTTTGCATGAATGTTTTCTCTTATTGAAATTAGACAGGCACTCATCATAACATGGCTTTTCTGTGATTTTTTTTGTTAAATATAGGGCTTTCTATTATGCAAATGTGGATGCCCGAATGATCGATCAAGATCAACAAACTTTGTTAGATGCCCTGTCACAACAAATGCTTGCTCAAAAGCGCGTCGATCGTATCTTAAAAATTGTATTACCAATCTCAGCCTTACTGATTACCACCATTTGCGCCAATATGACATGGCAGTCAACTCTTGGCACATTCATCATGTTAACCGTTGCATTTTATGCTGTTGGCATTAAACGCTGGTCAATCTGGTTATGGCTGATTCTGTGTGTTGTATATAGCTTGATCGACAATTACCTCACTTTTGCAACATTACAACTTAAACCATTACGTTTACAACTGGTTGGAATGTTACCTTTTCTGATTATTATCTATATCGCACGTCCTTATTTAGACAAACTAATGCAACAACCAAAAAAATAAGACCGAAATTTCGGTCTTATTTTGTCAAACTCAAAACTTATTTGGCTTTATTACGTAAATCCTTACGCAAGATTTTTCCAACATTGGATTTTGGCAATTCATCCATAAATTCCACATAACGTGGGCGTTTATAGCCTGTCAGATTATCTTTCGCATAAGCCAGCAGTTCTTCTGTGGTCAGGCTTGGGTCTTTTTTCACCACAAACAGTTTTGGAACTTCTCCCGATTTTTCATCAGGTACACCGATGGCTGCAACTTCCAAAACTTTTGGATGCTTTGCAACAACTTCTTCAATTTCAGCAGGATAAACATTAAAACCCGATACCAAAATCATGTCTTTTTTACGATCAACGATTTTAATAAAACCACGGTCATTCATGACCCCAATATCGCCTGTACGGAAAAAGCCATCTGCAGTCATGGTTTTTTCTGTTTCATCTGGGCGGTTCCAGTAGCCTTTCATGACCTGAGGGCCACGAATCGAGATTTCCCCCTGCTCACCCAACGCCACTTCTTTACCATCGTCATCTAAAATGGCAACTTCAGTTGCAGGCAGTGGAATCCCAATCGAGCCACTAAATTCAGAGGAAGCTGGCGGGTTAAATGTTGCAACTGGTGAAGTTTCTGACAAGCCATAACCTTCATGGATAATAATACCTGTCAGCTCTTTCCATGCTGCGGCAGTCGATGGCAAAACAGCCATGCCTCCGCCAAGTGCCAGCTTCATTTGGCTGTGATCTAGCTGACGGAAACCCTCATTATTGACCAAAGCATTAAATAAGGTATTGACTGCAGGGAAAATCGTTGGCTTGAATTTAGCAAGTTCTTTGGTCAATGCGGTTAAATCACGCGGGTTAGGAATCAGTAAGTTACTGAAACCTTTATACATACCGTACAGTTCACATACCGTAAACGCAAAAATATGATACAGTGGCAAAGCACACACCAAGCGTTCGATTTCCTGCGAGTTTTTACCAAATTTGCTCTGGAACATGGTGTCACATTGCAGCATATTGGCAATCAGGTTGCGATGCGTCAGTTCAGCACCTTTGGATACGCCTGTAGTTCCGCCTGTATATTGTAATACTGCAGTATCACTCATGGTGACAATCGGGCGTTTATATTGGCTCGGGCTGACTTTATGTAATGCAGTATTAAAACGGATATGCCCAGGAATATCCCAGTCAGGAATCTGTTTACGTACTTTACGCAAGACAAAATTAACCAGATTGCCTTTCACAAAACCCAACATGTCGCCAACCGATGCAACTACCACATGCTTGACAGGCGTATGCCCAATGATTTTTTGATACACCGAAGCAAAGTTTTCAATAATCACTAAAACTTCTGCACCTGCATCATTGAGCTGATGTTCAAGTTCACGTGCAGTATAAAGCGGGTTAACATTGACCAGAATCAAACCCGCCCGAAAAATCCCCAAACTGACAATCGGATATTGAAATACGTTTGGCATCATCACTGCAACGCGTGAGCCTTTTGCTAAACCTAAACTTTGCAAATAACAGGCAAATTTCTTACTTTCACGATCAACATCAGCGTAAGAAATGGTTTTATCCATGAAAATAAAAGCATCTCGAGAAGCATATTTTTGAAAATTGCGTTCAAAAATATCAATTAAGGAAGTATTTTCGGATGGCAGCTCGACTATTTCGGGAATACCTGTTTTTTTGTATTCATTAATCCAAATTTTTTCCATAATGCCTTTAATCTCCAATCTATAATCCGATCTGATCGCGTTGTATACTATGTAGCTGGTTGTTGAGTTTCTTATGCCCAACGCGCTTTTGTTTCCACAATAACATATATAACGTATTTCAAAATTGGCTTACTAGATCAATGTCTGAACTATGAGTTTATTTGCTTTTTGATAACCACGTGGTAAAAGTTGTCCTTTTGCTGCACGTTTTCCAAGATATTTTTGTAAGTCATCGCCTTTTAATTTCAATTGTTGTTGCCCTGCAACCACCTGAATCACATCAGATAAATTCAATAATTGCATATCCACAACAATTTCATTGTCCTGAAGTTGTATCAATTTGTTGCCTTTACCTTTGTTTAAAACAGGTAATTCTTGCAAGTCAACAATCAAGACGCGCCCACTAGAGCTTAACAGTGCAACATGACTTTTTTGTTGAATTGGCATTAAAGGTAACACTTGAGCCTGATCAGGTATGCTCAGGAATGCTTTCCCTGCTTTGGCATTGGTATCGAGGGCATTGGCTTGGGTTTTAAAGCCATAACCTGCACTGCTCGCAGCCAGTAATTCTTGTTGATCGTCTTCAATCAGCACTTGAGTAAATGCTACGCCATTCGCAGGTGAAAGTTTCGAGCTTAATGGTTCACCCAAACCACGTGCTGATGGCAAGCTATTGATTGGCAAGGCATAACTTCGCCCTGTCTGATCTATCACATAAACCCGCTGATTACTCTTACCAACAGCATGGCTCAAATACTGATCGCCTGCACGGTAATTGAGGTTTTCAGCATCGACCTCTGCACCTTTTGGAGCACGAATCCAGCCTGCTTCAGATAACACGACCGTTACAGCTTCGGCTGGCATCAAATCCTGTTCTTTAATTTGTACCGCTTCGGCGCGTTGTACAATCGCTGAACGGCGCTCATCGCCAAATTTTTTTGCATCTTCTTTGAGTTCATTAATCACCAGGTTTTTCAATGACTCAGGATTTGCCAATTGCTCACGAATAATTGCTGCCTTGGCTGAAAGTTCATCCTGCTCTTGGCGAATTTGCATTTCTTCAAGTTTAGCCAGTTGACGCAATTTCAGTTCCAGAATCGCTTCGGCCTGTATCTCATCGATCTGCAATTTTTCCATCAATGCCTGTTTCGGCTGATCTTCTTCACGAATAATCTGAATAACCGTGTCGATATCCAAATATGCAATTAACAAACCCGCCAGAATATGCAGGCGTTTTTCAATTTTATTTAAATGATATTGCAAACGACGAGTGACGGTTGCTTTACGAATTTCGATCCATTCCAGCAAGATTTTACGAATCGATTTAACCTGTGGGCGACCATCTGCCCCAATCATGTTTAAGTTAACCCGATAGCTAGACTCTAAATCGGTGGTCGCAAACAAGTGACTCATCACCTGCTCGGCATCAACACGATTCGAGCGCAGTACAATCACCAAGCGAGTTGGGTTTTTGTGATCCGATTCGTCACGAATGTCAGAGACTAAAGGTAATTTCTTTGCCAACATCTGATCTGCGATTTGAGTGACCACTTTTGAGCCAGACACCTGATACGGCAAATCACTGATCACAATTTCATTTTTTTCAACCGTATACACTGCACGCATACGGTAGCTGCCACGCCCAGTCGTCTGAATTTTTAGCAGTTCATCTGGTGGCGTAATAATTTCCGCTTTGGTCGGTAAGTCTGGACCTGGAATATATTCTGCGACTTTTTCATCGCTCAGATTCGGGTTACGAATTAGGGCAATAGTTCCTTTAATGACTTCACGTAGGTTATGTGGCGGAATGTCGGTTGCCATCCCCACAGCAATGCCTGTCGTACCATTCAACAGGATATTTGGCACACGTGCAGGCAAGTTTATCGGTTCTTTTAACGAGCCATCAAAGTTGTCCTGCCAGTCACACGTGCCTTGCCCAAGCTCAGACAGTAACAGCTCACTAAACTGGGATAATTTTGCTTCGGTATAACGCATTGCCGCAAAAGACTTCGGATCATCGGGTGAACCCCAGTTGCCTTGCCCTTCAATAAACGGATAACGATAACTAAATGGTTGCGCCATGAGCACCATGGCTTCATAACATGCCGAGTCACCATGTGGGTGGTATTTACCCAGTACGTCACCGACAGTACGCGCTGACTTTTTCGGTTTGCCACTGTGCTTTAACCCTAGCTCACTCATGGCATAGACGATACGGCGCTGTACAGGTTTTAAACCATCACTAATATGGGGCAATGCACGATCCATAATGACGTACATGGCATAGTTTAAGTAGGCTTGTTCGGTAAACTCTGCTACGGAGCGGTTTTCTGTCGCATGATGCGCAAGATTGGTCATAAAAGAATTGAACCTATCTGAATGCTAAGGGAAAGAAACAATGAATATGGCTATTTAACAAGATCAGGACTCAAACGTAAATTAAAACTCTATGATCTCGCTGCTTTTTTCTACTTTCTTAAATTATTGCATACAATTCACACATTCCTTTGGGTTTTATACCCTGCTTCTTTATAATATATAGGCTATGTAATGTGGTTGATTTATAATATTTATTAGATTACATAAGCTTCATTATAACTCGATTGGAAAAAATAATTTATGAAAATTCATTATATGGGTTGCTCTTTACTCGCACTCGGTGTTTTGGTCAGTGGCTGTGCGCCTGTTGAAAAATCAACAGTTTTACAATCTCCTCAAGTGAATGCTGCCCTGAGCGCAAATAAATACACAGGTACAAAAACCAGTATTTCGATTGGGAAATTTGATAACCGCTCAAGCTATATGCGTGGCATTTTCTCAGACAATGTCGACCGTTTGGGTGGACAAGCTAAAACTATTTTAGAAACTCACTTACAGCAAACAGGCTATTTTACCGTCTTAAACCGTGACAACTTATCCGAACTGAAACAGGAAACAGGGTTTAGTGGCTCAGCTCAGAAAATTCAGGGCGCACGTTATGTAGTTACAGGTGATGTTTCTGAATTTGGGCGCAAAGAAGTGGGCGATGTGCAGTTATTTGGCTTGCTTGGACGTGGCAAAGCACAAGTTGCGTATGCCAAAGTCAATTTAAATATTGTCGATGTACAAACCTCAGCAATTGTACATTCTGTGCAAGGCAGTGGTGAATACTCACTCAGCCAACGCGAAGTTTTAGGCTTTGGCAGTGATGCCTCTTATGACTCAACCTTAAATGGCAAAGTGCTGGATTTGGCCATTCGTGAAGCAGTCAATCATCTGGTCAACGATATTCAAAACAATCAGTGGAATATCCAGAAGTAAGCCAGAGAATAACATCACATGAAAAAAATTTTACCATGGGTAAGTCTTGGACTTGCCATTGGCTTGACAGGTTGTGCTTCGCAACCCAATACGCTTTACCATTGGGGCAATTATCCTCAACAGGTTTATTTAGGATTTAATCAACCTGAGAAAGCCTCTCCAGCCAAGCAAATCAGCGTCTTAGAAGCTGATGTTGAAAAAGCGCGTGCTAAAAATCAAGCCATTCCACCAGGCTTATATGCTCATTTGGGACTACTGTATAGCAATAGTGACACTCAAAAAGCAGCTCAATATTTTGAACTGGAAAAACAAAGCTACCCTGAAGCCAGCGTATTGATGAATCGCTTATTGGCTCAATTGAAAGCCAATTAAGGAACAATATCATGAAAAATATGACGTTATTGCTTCTGGCTTGCTTCGGAATCAGCTTAACAGGCTGTGCAACCCACCAAGCCATCAAACCTCAATACGATGCAACGGTATATAAACAACATATGCCGCATTCGATCTTAGTTTTGCCACCTGTCAATGACAGCCCTGAGCCGCGTGCAACTTACAGTTTTTGGTCAACCACCACCGTGCCTGTTGCAGAAGCAGGTTACTATGTTTTCCCTTTAAGCGTTGTGGATCGGATGTTTAAAGAAAATGGTGTAACCAACGGATACGATGCTCAGTCCATTCCTGCAGCAAAACTCAAAGAGATTTTTGGCGCAGATGCTGCTTTATATATTCACTTAAAAGAATATGGCTCGAAGTATCAAGTCATTCAGACTACAACCACTGTCTCGGCAGATGCCAAACTGGTTGACTTGAACACAGGTACTGTTTTATGGACAGGTTCGAAACGCATCGTTCTGTCCAATAGTGACAATAACAACAACTTGGTTGCGATGCTGGTCATTTCTGTTGTAGATCAGGTGATTAATCAAAAGTCTGATTCGGGTTATAAAGCTGCTGCAATTGTCAGCTCTCAAATGCTTACTCCGACCCAACAGGGCGGTATTGGTCTACTTTATGGACCACGTTCGCCTAAATATCAGCCTTAATGAATGGGCGATCCTAGCGATGATAAATCGTTAGGATCGTTTTCTTACAAACCAATCGACTCAAGCGTTTTGCCTTGGGTTTCCTCTCCAAGAATGAGAATTACCGCAGCAACAGCTAAAAGCACCACCGTAAACATCATAAAGACATGATGAAAAGCTTCTGGTGCAACCATTAAATGCGTAACTACCATGGGTGCCACAATACCACCAATCCGTCCAATCGCTGCCGCCCAACCTGAACCAAAGGCACGGATATTGGCTGGATATTGCTCTGGCGTATAAGTATATAAAACACCCCACGCCCCCAGATTAAAGAAGGACATTAAACAGCCCCACAGCATAATTTCACTGGCGCTGCTGGCTTGACCAAAAAAGTATGCCGACACCGCACAAAATCCGATAAAACCTGCCAATGTCCCTTTACGACCCAGTTTTTCCACCAGCCAAGATGCCGCAACATAGCCTGGAAGCTGTGCCAAAATCATAAACAGCACATATTCAAAAGATTTAACAATATCATAGCCCTGCTTCACCAACAGGCTCGGCAACCAGGTAAAAATTCCATAATAAGAAAATACTATGCCAAACCAGATCAGCCACAGCATGAGGGTTCTACGCACAAATGGTTTCTGCCATAACTGCTGAAAGGATACTTTTTGCTGATGTGCGACAGGCTGCACTTCAATCTCTTGAATAACCTCAACTCCTGCCTGCCGCTCCAGTTTCTGGATCAGCACATGCGCTTCTTCAATACGATTTCGGTTAATTAAATAAGGAACTGACTCAGGCACTTTGCTAAAAATTACCCAAACATAAAATAGGGGTAAACCACCAATTAAAAAGGCAATATGCCAACCAAAATGCGGAATCAGAAAATAAGAGATCAGGGCAGCAACCAACCAGCCTAGCCCCCAAAAACTTTCCAGCAATACAATAAAACGCCCACGTACCTGTGCGGGCACATATTCACTGACCAAAGTCACAGCTACAGGCAACTGCCCACCCAAGCCCAATCCCACAATAAAACGACAGACCAGAAGCACCGTCAAATTTGGAGCAAACGCACATAATCCAGTCGCAATACTATAGATGACCAAGGTACTGGCAAAGGTATTCTTGCGTCCGAAACGATCAGCCAATGCACCTGAAAACACCGCACCAATTGCCATACCGACAAAACCGATACTCACAATCCAGCCACTTTCTACAGGTGTCAAACTCCAGTCATGCACCAGCTTGGTCATAATAAATGCGATGATGCCAGTATCCATCGCATCGAACATCCAACCCAAACCAACCATCCACAACAGATTATAATGAAAGCGACCAATCGGTAAGCGCTGCACGCGGGATACAAGATCCATAAGCTGTTCTCAAATCAATAGGTTATTTAAAAGGCATTGAAAAGTGTTCTACACAATGTCTTATTCATCAATCGATGATGCCGAATGTCCATCATCTTCTTTATAGATAAATTTCGGCATTTCCAGACCAAAATAAATCGCAATCACCCTTAGGGTAAAACCAAACAACAAGGTAATAATGCTGGTGACTTCAAGTGTTAAATCAAGCATGCTGCACAACCAGTAACAGATGACAGCCACAAAGGAAATGCTGGCATAGAGTTCACGGCGAAATACCAGTGGAATATCATTACACAAAATATCGCGCAAAATTCCGCCAGATACACCCGTCAATACGCCTGCCACCGCTGCCACCACAAAACCATGCCCCATTTTGATAGCGACCTGACAACCAATAATGGTAAAAGCAATCAACCCCAAAGCATCGAGCAGCAAAAAGATAGAGCGTAAATGCTTCATCCATTTGGCAATAAAAATTGTGACCAGCGCGGCAAAAGACGTTAGCATCAGATATTCAGGGTGTTTCACCCACCCCAGAGGATAATGCCCCAGCAAAACATCACGTACCGACCCACCGCCAAGTGCAGTGACACAGGCAATCAGAATCACACCGAACCAGTCCATGCTGCGTCGACCCGCAGACAAGGCACCTGTCATAGCTTCAGCGGTAATCGCCACAATATAAATGACCGTTAACAGCATTCCCTGAAACCTTTTTTAGGTAGCTCAAAACAAACATTATTCTAAAGAAAACTCGCACAACAATGTTTAAATTTTTTCCCAGAACCGCACAGGCAGGCTTGCTTCATACTGAATGTTTTTGGCAATGTCGGATCCAGAAAAAACCATTGATCGGCATGATATACAAAATAAGATTTTTCTTGATGAATTTGATTTTCCTGACCATCAAAATAGTAAGCTTTAAATTCCACCATAGCGTGTGATTTATCCAGCTTAGGCACACTGTTTAGAATCTCCAGTTGCTGCCATTGATTATGTCTGCTCCATGCCTCTAGCGCAGCATGGTCTAATTGCTCCTGCTGCCCTAAAGCTGTTGTTTTGACAATATAATCAATCTCATGTTTAGTAAATGCGCTATAACGCGAACGCATGAGCTGTTCAGCACTTTGCGCGCTGGCTATGCCTTGATGTAAAGGTTGACAGCATGTAGCGTATTGCCCATGACCACATGGGCAGGTTTGTTCATTCATAAAAAAGCCCTATTTAAAGGGCTATTTTAGCAAAACCAGACTTAGGATGTTTGTTCAGGTTTTTCTTTGGGTACAATATGGACTTTCTCAATTTTATGCCCATCCATGGTGACAATTTCGAAGCGATAATCATCAACTTCAACCACATCACCACTTTCGGGTAAGCGTCCCAAATGCAACAATAAATATCCTGACAGTGTTGAATATTCTTCACTTTCATCAACCAAGTCACGTCCGAGCAACAAAGAAATATGACGAATGTCGGTTGAACCATCAATCATGAGTGAACCATCTTCCAGACTTTCTGCAACTGTCTGCATTTCATCTTCATCAGGGAACTCCCCTGCAATGGCTTCTAAGATATCAATCGGTGTAACAATCCCTTCGATTGAACCATACTCATTTAACACGATTGCCATTTGTAAGGGTGCCTGACGTAGCTGCTCCATAACCATGAGTACCTGAGCATTTTCATGCACAATCATCGGTTCACGCAGATGTCCCGTAAAGTTCAGCTTACCTGTTTCGATATACTCATTCAGGATTTTATGTGTCAGGGCAATTCCCGCCAGATTATCCAGTTCACCATGTGCAAATATCAAACGTGAATGGGTCATTTGCGTCATATGTTCGCGAATCTGCTCAGGATGATCATCAAGATCAATCCATTCCAGCTCAGGTCGTGGCGTCATAACCGATTTGACAGGGCGTTCTGATAAGCCCAAAACACCTTGCACCATCACACTGTGATATGCGCTATTTGCACCATCAAACATTTCTTCAGCAAAGGCATGCGTTGCCAAAACATCGTTCTCAGATACAGTTTCATTGCTGGTATTGCTTGGTCGACCACCCAGCATGCGCATGACTGCCGAAGCAGTCCGATAACGCAAATCAGTTGTAGTGATTGTACGTGCCTGATTACGACGAGTAACCTGATTAATCGCTTCAATCAAGACCGAGAAGCCAATCGCTGCATACAGGTAACCTTTTGGAATATGGAAATTGAAGCCTTCCACCACCAAAGAGAAACCAATCATCATCAAAAAGCCAAGACATAAAATCACGACCGTTGGATGTTTGTTGACAAAATCCATCAGCGGTTTGGATGCCCAAAGCATAATGCCGACAGCGATGACCACGGCAATCATCATCACAGGCAGATGTTTCACCATCCCGACAGCAGTAATCACACTGTCGAGCGAAAACACAGCATCGAGGACTACAATTTGGGCAATCACCACCCAAAAAGCCGCATGGACTGGGTTTTCATCTTTTAAATGCAGGTTACCTTCAATACGTTCGTGCAGCTCCATGGTGCCTTTAAATAACAGGAATACGCCACCGAACAGTAAAATCAGATTATGCCCAGAAAAAGGATGTCCCAAAATATGAAATAAAGGCTGATCTAAAGTGACAATCCATGCTATGGATGCCAATAAAACCATACGCATACACAATGCCAGCAATAAGCCAACGACACGTGCTTTACCTCGTTGCTCTAATGGCAACTTTTCTGACAAAACGGCAATAAACACCAAGTTATCGATCCCGAGAACCACCTCAAGAATCACCAGTGTTGCCAAGCCTACCCATGCTGAGGGATCAGACATCCATTCGAAAATCATTGATCACACTCCCCGAGGAAAGCTTTAACTGGAAACTGAACTTGCGTCAAAAAGAAAGAATGAACTGAAATGTAGTTCAAAATTTGAGTTGTTGAAAAATCGTGCGAGCGCCTACAACCACTACTCATGTTGATCTATATGTTGTGAATCGAATTTTCAGTATAGGCAAGATTTTTTAGAAATTCACCATTTTTATCCTCTTTTCATGAGAGTTTTTCAAAAAATCGAGCTTTTTCGAGACAGTTCTTTCAAGCTGATTCAAGACCATCATACTGATGATAAGGTTTACAAAATACGCTAGGAATACAATCACTTTCGCATCAAATTGTCATATTTCTTGCTTAATCTAAAACAAGAAAACATGATAAGGTGAGAATAAAAGATGAATAGTGTTGTAAATATGAATAAAGATCACAAAGTAAAAACGATGCAAGCACTGATTGCATTATATTGTGGCTCCCGTGTAGGTAATAAAGCAGTTTATTTAGAAAGTGCAATTCAATTGGCGCAAGGTTTAGCCGAACATGGATTTGGAATTGTTTATGGTGGTGCAAGTATTGGTTTGATGGGTCAGGTCGCAGATACTGTACTTGAACATGGTGGCGAAGTTGTGGGAGTCATTCCTGAATTTATGCTGGACTATGAAATCGCCAATGAACGCCTCACAGAGTTGCATATTGTAAAAAGTATGCATGAACGTAAAGCTATGATGGCTGAACGCGCCAGTGCCTTTATTGCCCTGCCAGGCGGCTTAGGTACATTTGAAGAAATTCTGGAAATTGCCACTTGGGGACAGTTGGATCAGCATCAAAAACCCATGATCCTTTATAACGTCAACGGTTTTTATAACGCGTTAATTGCCCAACTTGACCATGCAGTTGCAGAAGGTTTTCTTCCACCACAACACCGTGCCAAACTGATTATTTGCCAGAATATTTCTGAAATTTACACTGCCATTAATAATCTCAAAACACCTGCAAGTTTTGTGATTTAAAATCATGCTTAATCAAGCCACCTTTAATGAGTGGCTTTTTTGTATAAAAAACATCCTTACTTTATAATCAGTAAAAATTAACTACATAAGAGTAGAATAATGCAAAAAATTAAAAATATAAAAGAAATTCAAAACTTTGGGATTTTTAAAAATTTTAATTGGGATTCAAATCTAAGTTATCAACATAAAAACAACACTGAAATTTACAACTTTAAAGATATCAATATCTTTTACGGACGTAACTATTCAGGAAAAACTAGCCTTTCGAAAATCATTCGATCTTTAGAGAAACAGGCTTTACCTGAAAAATATGAAAATCCCGATTTTAAAATTGAGTTAAATGATGAAAGTCTAATTACCCAATCTACTCTCTCTAACTTCGGACATCCAATTCATGTTTATAATTCTGATTTTTTGAAAGAAAATCTAAAATTTCTTCATAATGAAAATGAAAATATTGAATCTTTTTCAGTAGCTTTAGGTGATGAGAATCAGCCAATTTTAGATCGTATTCAAGAATTAAAGCATGAACTTGGAACAAATGAAGAAAATACTAAAACTGGTACTTTTCTAGATATTCAAAATAAGGCAAATGAGCTAAAAAACGCTACAATAGAACATGGAACTAAAAAGCGTGAACTCGACAAACTACTAACTGATAAGGCAACAAAAAATTCTGACTCTATAAAGAACCAATACTCTATATTTGGTGAGATTAATTACACTATCACTAAGCTCAATCAGGATATAGCCTCAGTTCAAGATAGTACCTTTAACGCATTAACTGATGATCAAATAGTAGAAAACAGAACCATAATAACTCAAAAAGAATTAGATAATCCCCCCGAAGTTTCAACCTATACTTTAAATTTTACTTCACTTATTCAATCTACAACTGAAATCTTAAAAACAATAGTTGGTGGCTCTAAAAAGATTGGAGAATTAGTGAATAATAATGCTTTAAATATATGGGTACAAACGGGTCATCAACTACATAGTGATCGAACTACTTGTGCATTTTGTAATAATGAAATATCAGAGAACAGACGAGAAGAATTAAGAAATCATTTTGACCTAGAAACTCAAAATCTTCGAAATCGTATTTCAAAGGGCATTGAACATTTAACTGGTTTATTAAATGGTGAAAATTTTAAAATCAGCTTTGATGTTAATCATTATTATCAACAATATCACACCAATCTTTTTCAACTTAATATAGATCTACAAGCAGCCCTAGATAAGCAAAAATCATCCATTGAACAACTTAAGATTTTATTAGAACAAAAAAATGGAAAGCTATTTACTGAGCTAGAAGTGGAATATCCTGATGATCATTCAGACGAAATTAAAGCTGTCCTCAATAAAATTTCTCAAATTAGACTGGATTGTATTCAACTTAACAGCGAACTAACTACCAAACAAAAAGAGGCTAAGAATGAACTACGCCTCAATCATGTTTATCAATTTATACAAAACATTAATTACACCAAATTAAAAGCAGATATAGACACAGCTTTTCAAGCAATTGAGCCTTTAGAGCATCAGCTCGAAGCACTAAATACTAGAAAGAGTTTGATTGAAAGCCAAATTAAAGAAGAAGAAGCTAAATTAAAATCTGAGGACGAAGCTTGTAAACGCATTAATGCAATTTTACAGCATGATTTTGGACATCAATGTCTAAGCCTTGAAGCGATAGAAACAGATTCCATAAATGGAAAATCATTTAAATTTGAAATTCAAAGAAATCAAAATGGAAACAAAATAAAAGCTCATAACTTAAGTGAAGGTGAACAAAGCTTGATTGCCTTCTGCTATTTCTTAGCAAAAATTCAAGATGATTTGGATCAAAATAAAGAACCTATTCTTTGGATTGATGATCCGATTTCTAGTCTTGATAACAATCATATTTTCTTTATTTTTTCACTAATTGAGGACAAAATAGTATCTAATCAGAAATTTGGTCAACTATTTATATCAACACATAATTTAGAGTTTTTAAAATACCTAAAACGACTCAATGGTAGAAAATGGGGAGATATACAATTTTTTATAATTAAAAGAAATTTTAACTCGTCCTCTATCTTCCAAATGCCAAACTATATGAAAAACTATTTTTCAGAACTTAACTTTCTATTTCAACAACTATATCTTTGTGCAAATGAAGAAAATATTAGCGACCAAAACTACAATCTCTTTTACAACTTTCCCAATAATGCGAGAAAATTTTTGGAGTTATATTCTAACTTTCATTATCCTGATGGATTTTCCAACACTGATACCGAAAAGCTCAAATCCCTTTGGGGTGAACATCTAGCATTTACACTTACAGATAGGATTAATAATGAATACTCCCACTTATCTGGAATATTTGAAAGATCATTTACCCCATTAGAACAACCTGAAATGTATAAAGCCTCTTTTGCTATTCTCAAAAAAATTGTTGAATTAAACCCAAAGCAATACGAAGGATTCTTAAAAAGCATTGGGATCAACTCCACTACTCTAGACCCACTCTATATAAAACTGACTACATAAAAAAGGACGCTTACGCGTCCTTTCTCCTAGCAACTATGTGGAAAATTATTCCCATTCAATAGTTGCAGGTGGTTTAGATGACACGTCATACACAACACGTGATACATCTTTAATTTCATTCATAATACGCGTTGAGATTTTATCAACCAACTCATACGGCAAGTGAGCAAAACGCGCTGTCATGAAATCAACTGTTTCAACAGCACGAAGTGCAATCACCCATGCATAACGACGACCATCACCAACCACACCAACAGATTTTACAGGTTGGAACACGGCAAATGCTTGAGCAGTTTTGTCGTACCAGCCACTGTCGCGAAGTTCTTGCATGAAAATATCATCGGCAAGGCGAAGAATATCAGCATATTCTTTCTTCACTTCACCTAAAATACGCACACCCAAACCTGGACCTGGGAATGGATGACGGTAAATCATGCTATGTGGCAAGCCTAAAGTTGTACCCAGTTTACGCACTTCGTCTTTAAACAAGTCACGTAATGGCTCAACCAAGTCAAAAGCTAAATCTTCTGGTAAGCCGCCCACGTTGTGGTGTGATTTAATCACATGTGCTTTGCCTTGTTTGCTTGCAGCAGATTCAATCACGTCTGGGTAAATTGTACCTTGTGCCAAGAATTTCACACCATCGAGTCTACGTGCTTCTTCGGCAAAAACTTCAATGAACTCGCGACCAATGATTTTACGTTTTTTCTCAGGATCAACTTCACCCGCCAAAGCCGTCAAGAAGCGCTCTTCTGCATCGGCACGGATGACACGAATTCCCATGTTGTCTGCAAACATTTGCATGACTTGTTCACCTTCGTTTAAACGAAGCAAGCCATTGTCTACAAATACGCAAGTTAACTGATCACCAATGGCTTTATGTAAAAGTGCAGCCACAACAGATGAATCCACACCACCTGACAAACCAAGAAGAACCTTTTCATCACCGATTTGTGCGCGAAGCTGTTCTACACGCAAGTCAATGATATGTTCTGGTGTCCAAAGACCACGGCAACCACAGATTTTATGCACAAAGTTAGCGAGAAGTTCTGCACCTTTTGCAGTATGTGTGACTTCTGGGTGGAACTGTACACCGTAGAAGCGACGGTTTTCATCGCTCACCGCAGCAAATGGACAGCTTGGTGTGCTTGCAGTTACCACAAAACCTTCTGGAATCTGGCTGACTTTATCGCCATGACTCATCCAAACATGAAGTTGGTTTTCTTTGTCTTGTAATTTACCAATCAGTTGGTCACGTACCAAAATATCGACTTCGGCATAACCAAATTCATGCACAGTACCTGGTTCAACTTTACCACCAAGCTGCTCAGACATGGTTTGTAAACCATAGCAGATACCAAGAACAGGTACGCCAAGTTCGAACACAACTTGCGGTGCACGTGGACTACCTTCTTCATGCACACTTTCAGGACCACCTGACAAGATAATGCCGTTTGGTTTAAATGCACGAATGTCTTCCTCAGACATATCAAACGCATACATTTCAGAATATACGCCTGCTTCACGTACACGACGTGCAATCAATTGGCTATATTGCGAACCGAAATCCAGAATCAGGATACGATCTTCAGTAATTTGGGTATTGGTAGTCATGAGAAACAACTATAGATAGCTAAAGAAGATAGGCGCGTTATTCTAGCAGTTTTTCTGTATGAAGCACATTGTCTAATATGTTTATTCATTAAGCATAAAAAAAAGCCCCTGACGGAGCTTTTTTTATCGATTCAAAGATTAGTGATCAGATGCACCTGATGCGCCAATCCCTGTCATTGAGCGAACATACTGAGCATCGAATGCTTTACGTTCTTTTTGTGCACGCGCTGAGTTATCAGTAATTGAGAAGAACCAGCAGCAGATGAACGATAATGGCATTGCAATGATTGCTGGACCATTCAATGGGTTAACTGGAGACTCAGAGATTTTAAGCGTATCTACCCAAACTGCTTTAGACAATACAATCATAATCACTGCTGTTGCTAAGCCAACAACGCCACCAATTACCGCACCACGAGTGGTTAAACCTCTCCAGAACATTGACAATACAAGCACTGGGAAGTTTGCACAAGAAGCAACAGAGAATGCTAAACCTACCATGAATGCAACGTTTTGTTTTTCAAACAGGACACCTAAGATCATCGCAAAGATTGCAAGACCAAGTGTTGCAATTTTTGACATACGAAGTTCAGATTCAGGTGTTGTTTGACCTTTTTTGAACACGTTTGCATACAAGTCATGAGAAATTGCAGATGCACCTGACAAGGTCAAGCCTGCAACAACCGCAAGAATCGTTGCGAATGCTACTGCTGAAATAAAGCCCATGAACATATCGCCACCTACAGCATCACTAAGATGCACAGCTGCCATGTTGTTACCGCCAATCAATTCCAGTTTGCCAGTCATTGCCATTTTTGCAGCATCAAGGAATTGAGGGTTGTTCGATACGAATAAGATCGCACCAAAACCGATAATGAAGGTTAATAGGTAGAAGTAACCAATAAAACCTGTTGCAACAACCACTGACTTACGTGCTTCTTTCGCGTCTTTTACTGTGAAGAAACGCATCAAGATATGTGGCAGACCTGCTGTACCAAACATCAATGCCAAGCCAAGAGACAGTGCATCAATCGGGTTTGCTGCAAGTTTACCAGGCCCCATGATTTTAGATGCATCGCTGAAGCTGATATGACGGACTTCACCAAATACTTGGATAGATTTAGTGAACATTTCGCTGAAACTGAAACCGACAGAGTTCATTACCATGAACGCCATGAAGGTTGCACCGCTCAGTAACATGACCGCTTTAATAATCTGTACCCAAGTTGTTGCCAACATGCCGCCGAAGATTACATAAGCCATCATCAGTAAACCAACGACAACAACTGCAATGTTATAGTTCAAACCGAATAGAAGTTTGATCAACTGACCTGCACCTACCATTTGTGCAATCAAATAGAACGCAACAACAACCAACGAACTAAATGCAGCAAGTGTACGTACTGGTTTTTCTTCCAAGCGGAAAGATACAACGTCAGACAGGTTATATTTACCCAAGTTACGTAAACGTTCAGCAATCAAGAACAATACAACTGGCCAGCCCACCATAAAACCAAGTGAGTACAGCAAACCGTCAAAACCTGAACTAAACACCAGTGCCGAAATACCGAGGAACGATGCAGCCGACATGTAGTCACCCGCAATGGCCAAGCCATTTTGGAAACCACTGATACCACCACCTGCGGTATAGAAGTCTTTGGTACTTGTAGTTTGTTTAGCCGCCCATTTGGTAATGAACAAAGTTAAACCAACAAAAATCACGAACATGATAATCGCGTGCCAGTTGGTTGCCTGTTGTTCAGTTGCACCAAGATCTGGGCTTGCCATCGCAACAGTTGAACAAAGTGCTGTTGATGCAAGCAGAGCTTTAGTTTTTAGAGAAGTCCAATTCATCCGCTGATCCTCATCCTTGATTTGCATTTGATTGTGAAGCAGAAGTTTTTTGATGCGTGATCGCTTCAACTTCTTTCATTGCTTCTGCACTCAACTGGTCAAATGTATTGTTGGCGATGTACGAATACACACCACATAAAACAAAAGACAAGACAATGATACCGAGCCCGAGAGGAATTCCCCAAGTCGTTACGCCTCCACTAAAAGAACTCATTAAGAATTCTTTGTTGTAACCGACAAGAAGCATGAAGCTAACATAGATCACCAACATGATGATGGTTAATGTCCAACTTAACTTACTTTTGCGGCTAACCATTTCTTTGAATTTTGGATTTTGTAGAATTCGTTCTACTTGAACCTCATCCATAGCATTACTCCGTGTGTACAACCAGCCTTGGTCGCAATTTTTAATTGTTTTTTCTGTGTTCTAACGGTATCAATATTTAAGGCTTTTAGTCAGTTAGACTTTGGTCGCTAAATTTTTAAGCAGAATTTTTGTTCAGGCACGACCTTCAGGTATCATAACAACAGATTTTTAATAAGCCATCAATATGAATAACTGGGTAATCATTGGGGTATTAACCCTTTACATTCTGATTTTATTTGTCTGTGCTTTCTTTGGAGAGAAATATGCAAGCCGGCTAAATGCACGTGGTCGCATGTTACTCTTTAGTCTAACCCTCGGTGTGTATTGCTCTTCATGGACATTTTACGGGGCAACGGGTGCAGCTGTCCGCCAGGGTATCATTTTCCTACCGATTTATCTCGGTCCCCTGTTATTTATTTGGCTAGGTTATGATATTTGGCGCAGGATTGGACGAGTGCGCCAGCATCATGCGATTGCGTCAATTGCCGATTTTATCGCAGCCCGTTATGGTAAAAGTGGGACGTTAGCCTCTTTAGTCACAGTCCTGGCAGTCGTTGCGATTGTACCTTATTTGGCATTGCAACTCCGTGCAATTGCGCTTAGCATTTCAGTAATATTACCAGAAAACAATGATTTACACTTAACAACCAATACCGTATTGGTGCTCACTGCAATTTTAGCCATGCTCTCAATGGTCTTTGGAACACGCCAAATGGCAAATACTGAACAGCATGGTGGTTTAATGCTGGCAGTGGCTTTTGAATCATTTGTAAAACTGTTTGCGTTAGTTTGTGTTGCAATTTTCTTTATCGCCGATCAGCCAAGTAACATTGCACAAATCAGTCGTGATATCCAAGAACAATACCATGAAGTACAAATGGCTGGCGTTCCTGATACTTTTTGGGTACAAACTTTACTGGCTGGACTTGCGATTATTTGCTTGCCGCGACAATTTCATGTCGCTGTTGTTGAACTGCGTGATGAAAAACATATTCGCGGTGCGCGCAAATGGTTTTCACTCTATTTGATTCTGACCACGCTGACCATTTTTCCAATTGCCAGCTGGGCATTGCATGCCAACCCCAATTTACTCAAAATTCCAGATCTGGCGGTACTCAGCCTGCCAATGAGCTATAACCATGAATGGTTAACCATTTTGGCCTTTCTTGGCGGCTTTTCTGCATCAACAGGTATGTTACTGGTTTCATCAGTGGCTTTATCGATTATGCTGAGTAATGACCTGATTATGCCTGCATTATGGCGTTTCAACATGCTATCGCGTCATGATCGCCGTTTACCACTGGTGCTTAAAACCACACGCCGTATTTGTATTGTAGCCGTCATGCTGATGGGCTTTTTATTTTTCCATTTCTTCAATGATATTAATCAGCTTTCTGTTTTTGGCTTATTGGCATTTAGTGCTGTTGCCCAGTTTGCACCTGCGCTCATCGGAGGCTTGTACTGGCGTGGTGGCAGTCAGCAAGGCGTGTATGCAGGCTTGCTGGTTGGCTTTTTAATGTGGGCATACACACTGCTCTTTCCAACTATTTTACGCAGCCTACCACGCGAATATGCCGAGCTCAGTTTTCAGGTTTTACATGGTGGTTTATTTGGTATTAATGGCTTGCGTCCTGAAGCTTTATTTGGTTTTGAATCACTCGCCCCTCTCACGCATGGCGTAATCTGGTCGTTAGGACTGAATACGATTTTATATATCTGGATTTCCAAGGCCTACCGCCCAAGTGTTGCAGAACAGATTCAGGCTGAAAGTTTCTTTTACTATGAAACCAAGCCTTTACCTTCTCAAAACTCCAATCATGAAATGGGCTACTTCCATCCCGATAGCCCGCGCTTAAAAGTCAGTGACCTTATGGCTCTGGCAAAACGAATTACAGGCGAAGGACCAACCACCCATGCTTTTCAACAATTTTGTGATCAGAATTATTTGGTGCTCAATACCAATAGCGTTGCCAACGGCATGTGGTGGCGTTTTACCGAGCAATATCTGGCAGGGACGATCGGCGCAGCCTCGGCACGTACCCTACTCACGACTGCACTTGCCAATAACGGTTTAGGCATAGCACAGGTTGCCAATATTCTCGATCAGGCTTCGCAGTGGCAGCGCTTTAACCAAAACTTACTCATGACCATGATTGACCATATGACCCAAGGGGTGAGTGTGGTCGATGACAACATGTGTCTGGTCGCATGGAACAACCAGTATCTAAAACTTTTTGATTATCCAAAAGATCTGGTTTATGTTGGCTGCCCGATTTCCGACCTGATCCGTTACAATGCCGAACGGGGTGAATGTGGCCCGGGTTCGATTGAAGAACATGTCCGAAAGCGGATTCACTGGATGAAAGTGGGTAGCGCGCATGAATTTGAACGCATTCGTAAAGATGGGCGTGTCATTCAGATGCGTGGTAATCCAATTGAAGGCGGTGGTTTTGTTACAACTTTTGCTGATATTACCGCTTTCCGTGAAAATGAAGCCGCACTTGAAGCGCGGGTCAAAGAACGTACCCAACAATTGGCAAATGCCCTAGAAGAACAACAGCTCGCGCGTGAACAAGCCGATACTGCCAATATGTCAAAAAGCCGCTTTATTGCCGCTGCCAGTCATGACCTGTTGCAACCGATGCATGCAGCGCGCCTGTTTAGTACCGCCCTTGAGCAAAGCATCCAGTCCGACGAAGATCGCCAAACATTGCAGCAACTGGATCGCGCCTTACATGGTGCGGAAAGTATGCTGTCTGCACTTTTGGATATTGCCCGTTTAGAAGGCGGTACTATTCAGCCAAAACGTCAAGCCTATCCATTACATGATTTGTTAAGCGATTTAAAACTACAGTTTAAATCCATCGCAGCGCAGCGTGGAATTGAGTTTCATGTTCATGATGCTCAGTTCTGGATTGATACCGATCCACAATGGATTCGTCGCATTATTCAGAACTTTGTCAGTAACGCGCTACGTTACACCGCCAAAGGGCGCATTGTGGTGGGCGTTTTACGGTCAGCATCACAACCGCAACATATTCGAATTGGCGTTTGGGATACAGGACCTGGGATTGCTGAAGAGCAGCGTATTAAACTGTTTCAGGAATTTGAACGCTGTGGACATACCTCACCGTGGGGCGAGCAAGGCTTGGGGTTAGGGCTTGCGATCGTACAACGTATGACCAGTTTGCTGAATTACCCCGTGCATGTTTATTCGGAGTTGCAGCGTGGTTCATGCTTCATGATTGAAGCCCCTATCGTCGCTGCACCGAAAATTACTGCTGCGCCCATCCAGATGATGCCACTCAGAAACAACACCTACAAAATTTTGTGTTTGGATAATGATGAAAACATTTTGGAAGGGATGAACACCTTACTCAGTAAATGGGGACATCAGGTCTTTAAAGCACGTGAACCTGAGGAAGCAAAACGCCTGATTGAACAGGAAAATATCCAGATCTGGCTAATTGACCAACATTTAAATCAGGAACAACGTGGTTTAGACTTTATTTTGCAGTATCGTCAGGACAATACTCCTGTCGCCCTCATTACCGCAGACTCCGATCCAGAACTGCCAGAACGTTTAAAACAACTGAACATTATGTTGCTGAAAAAACCACTCAAACCTGCATCAATGCGCGCATGGTTATCGGGCTTAAAAATTCCGAGTTAAGCATAAAAAAACACCCTCAATTGAGGGTGTTTTTAATTGGGTGGAATATGCTGTAAAAATTAGATTTTCTTTTCATCAATATTCAATGCACTGATGGCTAACACTGCCTGAGTACGGTTTTGTACCCCCAGTTTTCTAAAAATCGCAGTGACATGCGCCTTAATAGTCGCTTCAGAAACATCAAGCTCATAAGCAATCTGTTTATTCAGCAGTCCTTCAGCAACCATCATCAAGACACGGAACTGTTGTGGGGTTAATGACTGAATTCGCTCTGCCAATGCAGTTTCATCTGCCGCACGCGGGTCAAAACTGATGTTGGCAGGTAGATTGGGTGGTAACCAGATTTCACCTTCAAGCACTTGGCGAATGGCCTCACCAATATGACTTGGGTGAGCCGATTTTGGAATGTAGCCCATTGCTCCATGTGCAATTGCACGCTGAATAATACTGGCTTCTTCATGTGCTGAAACCACAATAATCGGAATGGATGGATATTGAGCACGAACGTGTACCAGTGCAGAAAAACCCGATGCGCCTGGCAAGTTTAAGTCCAATAGGACAAGATCTGGTTCAGTTCCATTTTCAAGGCGTGCGTAAAACTCGTTTACCGCTGCTGTTTCATGAATTTGAGCTTGCGGAAAGCTATAACGCACTGCTTGAATCAGTGCGTGACGAAACAGAGGATGATCATCAACGATTAGTATATTCATAAGCAATTTGGCTATATATTTGGCGTAGCCTAGCCTTCCACTCTATGCTACAACTTTATGTATGTATACAAATATTACCGAATTTTTACCAACTTTGTTGTGTGATTCGATAGGTTTCTGCATTTTTTACTATCTGCTCAAAAAAAATTAACAATATATGATGATCTAAAGATCAGGTTATTTTTCTTAAGCACAATGCTAACATACTGCATTTTTATAGATAAATCAAAAAGATGTTTACATAGTCTGCACATCTTTTATTTATTTTCCATTCATCGTGGCCTGATAAACAAAAGCTCTCAATGCCACATCAAAGTGGCATTTATTTAAGCTATATTCGCTATTTCGCCTCAAAAATTGGCTATTTTTGCGGTTTCTCGATCACAGTTACAATTAATTGCTCGACTACCTGCGGATCTGCAAGCGTAGACGTATCTCCTAGGCTATCGAGTTCGCCCATCACAATTTTACGCAAAATCCGTCGCATAATTTTGCCTGAACGAGTTTTTGGCAAAGCACTCGCCCAATAAATAGCATCAGGCGTTGCAATCGGCCCCAAGACCTTACGTACCCATCGAACCAAGGCTTCCCGTAATTGCTCTGACTCGACATAATCAGCTTGTAAGGTGACAAAAGCACAAATTCCCTGTCCTTTAACCTCATGTGGCATTCCCACCACGGCAGCTTCTGCAACTGCTTCATGTGCAACCAGTGCACTCTCAATTTCAGCAGTTCCCAAACGATGCCCCGATACATTCAAGACATCATCGACCCGCCCCGTAATCCAGTAGTAACCGTCTTCATCACGGCGCGCACCATCTCCTGTAAAATAATAGCCTTTATAGGTCAAGAAATAGGTTTCTACAAAATGCTGCTGATTACCCCAAATACTGCGCATTTGCCCCGGCCATGAATCCTTAATCACCAGATTACCTTCACCTATGCCCTGTATTTCACGACCTTCAGCATCCAGTAATGCCGGCTGAACGCCATAAAATGGACGGGTCGCCGAACCCGGTTTCAATGCGGTTGCACCAGGCAAAGGAGTTATCATCATGCCACCTGTCTCAGTTTGCCACCATGTATCTAAAATTGGGCAGCGCTCCTCACCCACAACATTATAAAACCAGTGCCATGCTTCAGGATTAATCGGTTCGCCTGCGGTTGCCAGCAAGCGTAAGGTGCTACGGTTACTTTCCCGCACATAGGCATCGCCTTCACGCATCATGGCGCGAATCGCGGTAGGGGCTGTATATAAAATGGTGACTTTATGTTTATCAATAATATGCCCGATGCGTGCCCATGTTGGGTATTGTGGAATTCCCTCAAACATCAATGTGGTTGTGCCTGTTGCCAGTGGTGCATAAACAGCGTAAGAATGCCCCGTAATCCAGCCAATATCAGCGGTACACCAGTAAACATCATCTTGTTTTAAATCAAAAACTTCTCGAAACGTGGTCACGGCATAGACCAGATAACCACCTGTTGTATGCAGTACGCCTTTAGGCTTGCCTGTCGAACCAGAGGTATACAAAATAAACAGCGGGTCTTCAGCCTGCATCGGCTCAGGCGGGCAAATTTCATCAACCTCCATTTGCAGCATGTGATACCACAAGTCGCGTTCAGGGTAAAAATTGATGGGATTGCCTGTACGATGTACCACAATCACATGCTCAACTGTTGCTGTACCTGATTGTTCCAAGGCTAGATCGACATTTTGTTTGAGTGGTAACAGCTTGCCTCCTCGCATACCTGCATCGGCAGTAATCACCATTTTGGCTTGACTATCTTCAATTCGGCTCGCTAGTGCATCGGGAGAAAAACCGCCAAATACCACGCAATGCACCGCGCCAATTCTCGCGCAGGCCAACATGGCAATGGTAGCTTCACTGACCATCGGCATATACAAAATCACCCGATCGCCCTTGGAAATACCATATTTTTTCAAGGCATTGGCAAAACGGCAGACTTCGCTATACAACTCTTTATAAGAAATAATTTTATGTCGGGAAGGATGATCTCCCTCCCAGATAATGGCAGGTTTATGTGGGTGTTCTTTTAAATGTCGGTCTAAACAATTGGCACAGACATTGAGCTGACCATCGGCAAACCACTCGATTTTAAAATGCTCAGGGTCATAACTGGTATTTTTGACTTGTGTAAATGGCTTGATCCAGTCGATATGCCGAGCCTGCTCTGCCCAAAAATGATCTGGATCATCAATCGATTGTTGGTAGCGCTGAAAGTATTCGTGCTCCAACGTCCGCGCAGTTTTTTTGAATTCTTCGGGAACGGGATAAATTTCTTGCATAGACTGACTTCCTTGAGTATATGGCGCAGTTTCATCATGAAATGCATGTTGTTTTTGTTTGTTATTTTTCCACCATAGAAATTTATTTAAGTACAATATTTCAACACAAGGCACTCCAGTATCGTATAATTTTTGTACATGACTTTATTCTAGGGAAAGACCATATGCCATCTCAAAATCCAGCGTCTTTTTTTGGTAAGGCCACTCCCCCGCATGCTCACACACTTTTGTCTTGTGAAGGTCGGCTTGGTCGTCTTAGCTATATTGCCCGTTTTGGATTTTTGCATTTCCTGTTTATTGGCATGCTTTCTGTGGCAGCACAAGGAATGCATTTGATCAACTGGAATACGATGATGCTCCGCACATCCCATCTACCACAGCCTTCATTTTTCATGTTGTCTGGTGGATTCATTTTATTCTTGTTATATAGTTATCTCATAATTATCTTTATGATTCGGCGTTTACATGACCTGAATCAAAGCGGTTGGATGAGTCTATTACTCCTCATTCCGATGCTCAATCTCCTGTTTAGCCTGTATCTGGTGTTGGTACGAGGAACACCTCATGCAAACAATTATGGGATAGTTCCTCACACTGCTTTTTGGGAGAAACTCTGTGCATGGCTGATGATCCTGTTATTTCTGATTAGCCTTGCCACAAGCAGTATGCGTATTTCCTATATGATGGGTACAGGTGAACTGGACAGCCCACATCAAATCATGAAACATGGGTATGCAATATTTCTAAGATTGCTCTACGTTTCTTTACTCAACTTTATACTTTTTAAGGCAGAATATAGCGCTTTGAAGTTTGGAACAAATCAACGTGGCAGAGCATCAATCCTCAACCATACAAAATGTGGCGCAAGATACCACTCAACTGCTACAAGAAGCAGGTAAAAAAACCACGCAAACGGTATTAGAACATAGCAGCAAGTACCATGATGCTTATACGACCATCGACAAGATCATGGACAGTTTCTGGGAACGTGTTCCTTATATCTGTATTGCGATTGTGGTGTTTATCATTTTCTGGTTATTGACCAAACTGTTTAAATTCTTTGTTCGTAAAACGCTGGAAAATCGTTCTTATACGCGCCAAAATCTGGTTTTAGTACTCAACCGAGTCGGTACATCTGCGATCTTGTTCTTTGGTTTCCTGATTGCGCTCGTGATTTCAATTCCTGGCTTCACTCCTGGACAACTGATGAGTGCTTTGGGAATTGGTTCGGTCGCCATCGGTTTTGCATTTAAAGATATTTTTCAGAACCTGCTGTCTGGGCTTTTAATTTTGCTCAGCGAACCTTTCCGTATTGGTGATGACATTATCTGTAATGGTCTGGAAGGAACCGTTGAAGATATTCAGATTCGTGCCACTTTTTTACGTTCTTATGATGGTCGCCGCATCGTGATTCCAAATGCCACGGTGTATACTAGCGCGATTACCGTCAATACAGCCTATCAGCGCCGCCGCTGTGAGTTTATGGTCGGCATTGGTTATGAAGATGATGTTAAAAAAGCCAAAGAGATTATTTTAAAAATTCTGGATGAGAACCGTAATGTCTTAAGCCAACCAGCATTTTCGGTGAATGTCACGGCTTTAGCAGATTTCTCGGTGAACCTGACAGTACGCTGGTGGGTAGATACCACAGAAACCACGATTGCTGCATCAGCCAGTGAAATTCAGGAACATGTCATGTTGGCTTTTGAAGAACAGCAAATTTCGATTCCATACCCAATCCGTGAAGTCAAAGTTCATCGTGCCGAGCCACATACCGATGAAATTGCCGTAAAGGCATCAGGCAGTTAAACGCCCCAAAATATACGAGACTGCCGTTTCTGTTCTTAAAATCCGGTTGCCTAAGCTAAAACTTTGGCAACCGTTTTTTTCGAGTAAATCAATCTCATAAGGAATAAAGCCACCTTCTGGCCCAATCAAAAGCTGACAATGCTGTGCCTGTAATCTAGACATACCCTGCTGGGCATAAGGATGTGCCACAAAACTTGGACGCTCTGCCGTTGTCCACTGTGCCAAGACATCTTCCACGAACGGTTTGAAACGGCGATATAGTTCAATTTTAGGCGCCATCGTATCCCCCGCTTGCTCTAGGCCCAGTGTAACGTAATCATCCAGTTGCTGTAAAAATGGCGTTTGCCAGTAACTTTTATCAACACGATAACTATGGATAAGTACCAACTTTTCCACACCCAAAGTCACACAGTCCATCACTAGACGACGCAACACCTTCGGACGGGGCAAAGCCATAATTAACGTTACGGGTAATTTTTCAGGAATTGCCAATTCCTGTACAGGTTTGACCAGTATCTGTTCTGCTGAAACCGATTGTACTTCAGTCAGGTAGCGTTTACCCTGCCGAATCCCGACCTTGAGCGGATCACCTACTTTGAGATCCAGATGTTGCTGCAAATGCTGTAACTGACGAGGTTCACGAATTACCCAAACATCATTTTCAGGCGGCTGAGCCAATAACACCAGATTCATACGCTTGCCAAGAACTGATCAATCAGCTGGATATGACGCAGCACCGAACCTTGGTTACTGTGCAAAATTGTGGTGGCATGTTGCAGCATGTGGTGGCGTTGTTCAGTATTTTCGAGCAGAGCAAGGAGTTGCCGCTGTGCTTGCAGCGCATCCTGTACAATGTTGACCGCATCTTGTTTTACAAACTCATCCACGATCACTTGGAAATTAAAATAATTTTTACCCAATACCGTTGCAACGCCCAGTGCCACAGGTTCCAAGATATTATGCCCGCCCCCAGGTTCATTCAGCGAACCACCAACATAGGCCACCTGACTCAAGGCATACCATAACCATAACTCGCCCATACTATCTGCCAGATAGACTTGTGTATTGGCATCAACACTCTGTTGTAAACTACGACGCTTGGTATTCAGACCCAATTGCTGCGTAATCTGAAAAACTTCATCAAAACGCTCAGGGTGGCGAGGGACAACAATACACAGTAAATTTTGGTCTGCCTGTAATGCTGCTTTCAGTTCAGTTAACAGTTGCAGTTCTTCAGGGGCATGAGTACTGGCAAGTACCATAATTTTGCGGTGACTTAACTGCCAATCTTGTTTGAGCTGTGCTGCTTTTGTCACGACCCAGTCAGGTGCAGTAATGTCAAATTTAACATTACCCACCACACTCATCTCATTCACAGATTTCCCTAAATCGGCGAAACGCTGCAAGGTGGCCTGATCCTGTACTGCAATCCAGTTTAACTGACTGAGCATCGGATACGTCAGGCGTTTAAATTTGGCATAGCCTTTGGCAGATTTTTCAGACAGACGAGCATTCAGCAAAAGCTGTGGAATCCCACGCTGTGTCACACATTGCAGCAGATTTGGCCACAACTCAGTTTCCATGAGTAGTACAATTTTCGGTTGGTAGCAATCAATAAAAGCATCCAATAATGGTTGCTGATCGACTGGTAAAAATACGGCTTGAAACATTTCAGGATAATGCTGTGCAAACAAGGCTTTTGCCCGTGCCTGACCTGTGCGAGTGGTATTGGTGATCAAAACAGCCTGACCTTGCTGTAAATAATGCTCAATCAAAGGTTGTGCAGCATTGGTTTCACCCACAGAAACTGCATGAAACCAGATCACCTGACGGTTTTTCGGGGGTTGAAAAGGGCCAAAACGTTCCGTTAGCTCATCTTGAAAATCGGCAAGATGCCCTGAGCGTTTGTTTAAACGCCAACGATAAATTGGCTTAATACATGCCAAAAGCCAATTGTACCAAAAGGGAGTTTTGAAAAAAGGAACGGGCTGGATCATCCAAATCTGAAGTCACAAAAAATTTGTGCCTATTATGCGTAAATTTTCTCAAAAGAACAGATGCAATCTGCAACAAGAAAAAAGCCAATGTAAATTGCTACATTGGCTTTTTGGACACCCGCAAGAAACAATTACAACCCTTGTTTCAAGCTCGCTTCAATAAATTTGTCCAGATCGCCATCTAGGACAGCGCCTGTGTTCGAGTTTTCAACACCTGTACGCAAATCTTTAATCCGAGAGTCATCAAGGACATAAGAACGAATCTGACTACCCCAGCCAATATCAGATTTTGAATCTTCCAGTGCTTGAGCAGCTTCGTTACGCTTACTCATTTCCAGTTCGTACAATTTGGCACGTAACTGTTTCCATGCGTGGTCACGGTTGGCGTGTTGTGAACGCTGGTTCTGACACGCCACCACAGTCCCAGTTGGAATATGGGTTAAACGTACCGCAGAGTCGGTTTTGTTAATGTGCTGACCACCTGCACCCGAAGCACGATAAGTATCGGTACGGACATCGGATGGATTGATATCGATTTCGATATTGTCATCTACTTCAGGAGAAACAAACACCGCAGAGAACGATGTATGGCGACGGTTACCCGAGTCAAATGGCGACTTACGCACTAAACGGTGTACGCCAGATTCGGTACGCAACCAGCCATAGGCATACTCACCTTCTACACGAATGGTTGCAGATTTAATCCCCGCAACGTCGCCATCCGATTCTTCCATCAGTTCAGCTTTAAAGCCATGACGCTCGATCCAGCGCATATACATACGTAATAGCATCGAAGCCCAGTCTTGTGCTTCTGTACCACCCGAACCTGCCTGAATTTCCACATAACATGGATTTGGATCCATCGGATTGCTAAACATACGGCGGAATTCAAGTTTTGCCAGTTCTTCTTCGGCAGAAGTGAGTTCAGCCTGTACATCTTCTAGCAGACCTTCATCATCGGCTTCCACAGCCAAATCCAGCATGGCTTGAGCATCTTCAAGTTGTGTTGCCAAACCATCAAGGACATTTAAGACGTTTTCCAGTTCACCTTTTTCTTTAGCCATAGCTTGTGCACGGCTTTGATCATTCCAGATCGCAGGGTCTTCAAGTTCACGTAGGACTTCTTCTAAACGTTCTTTTTTCAGATCGTAGTCAAAGATACCCCCGTAGTGTTTGACTACGATCAGTTAAATCTTTTAGTTGGTTTAGATACGGATTGATTTCCACGTGAAATTTCTCTCTACAGCCATAAAATTTTTGGCATTTTAACATAGAGTCTGATCTGACGATATGCTGGTATTTTTGAAAAAGAGCATGATGATTCGAAGCTAAACAGCTCGCTTGCAAAACCAGGTTACATACTCTGTAACAAAAAAATTGCTGTTTATTTAAGCTAAAAACACAAAGTCACAACACTATTAATAAACGGCTACATTTTATTTTTTAAATAATTATCAAATATTTAGTTTTATTTTTTTACATAGACTTACGTTTGTACTGTTCAATTACTTTCAGATGATTGACCCATCAGTATTTTTTAATAGACTTAAAGATGTAACAAAAAATGAAAAATCGGGCTTTCTAAGGAGAAAGTGATATGAAAAAAATACTGATTGCAACGACAGCACTTTTTGCAGGATTAAGTGTAACTAGCGTGGCAAATGCCTACCAAGCTGAAGTTGGCGGTTCTTATAACTACTTAGACCCAGATCATGCCAGCGGTGTCAGTCAGTTTGGCGTCAATGGTACTTATTATTTTAATCCTGTAGAAACCCGTAACGCGCCTTTGGCAGAAGCTGCATTTTTAGACCGTGCCAGTAACGTACATGCCAATGCCAGCTATGGTGACAACAGTGGTACAAAAAATACTACCTACAGCGGTGGTGTGGAATATTACATTCCAAACTCTGACTTTTACTTAGGTGGTAATGTTGGACGGAACGAATACAAAGTCGACAATACAAATATTGATCTCAAAACAACATTGTATAACGCTGAAGTCGGCTACTTACCTGCACCAGGTTTATTGGTTGCAGTAGGTGCACAAGGCTATGACACCCGACATGGTAGCAATGGAGTCGATCCAACCTTACGCGCCAAATATGTAACTCAAGTAGGTCAACATGACATTAACCTCGAAGCCCGTGGTGTATTCGGCGACAAGGAAAATAAACAGTACTATGTTGCAGGCGATTACTACATCGATAAAACGCTAAGTGTTGGCGCAGACTACAGTAGAGATAAATCCATTAATCAGGACCAATGGGGCTTAACTGCGAAAAAATACTTTAACAACAACGTCAGTGTCGATGGCCGTTTAGGCTTCGGTGATAACTACAATACCTATAGCGTAGGTGCATCTTACCGTTTCTAAAATCACACACATAAAAAAACCGCTCATTATAGAGCGGTTTTTTTATTGTTCTAAATGAATGATATGCAACTGCAAGTTGGTTGCGCCATTGAACGTATTTTTTTCTAATCGATAAACCAAACGTAACTGCATTTTCATTGGATCAAACTCAAAACGATCAATTGCATTAAAGGCAATTGCATCAAGGCTTTGCCCATTTTCCATTCCTAGGCGAAGCTTTAAATGCCGCTCTTTAAGCCAACGATAGTCCAAAATGGCAAACGTTCCTTCAAAAGTCGGCAATGGAAACTTTTGTCCCCAAGGCCCAAGCTGCTCCAACACATCTAAGGTTTGTAGCTGCAAAGCATCATCTGGCAATTCACCATCTGTCCACAGTACTTCTTCAAATAACTGTGCATCCATATCTGCAATCAGCGCAGTAAATACTTTCTGAAATTCAGCAAAATATTTTTTTTCAATGGTTAAGCCTGCTGCCGCCGCATGCCCGCCAAAATAACGTACCAAGTGCGGATGACGCTCAGCAACCAATTCAATCGCATCGCGGATATGAATACCATCAATGGAACGTGCTGAACCTTTGAGATGAATCCCATCTTGATCTGCTGCAAAAATAATACTGGGGCGATGAAACTGTTCTTTAAGGCGACCTGCAACAATCCCAATAACACCTTGATGCCAATGTGACTCAAACATTACCAGTGCAGCGGGTAAATGTTCCTGATCTAAACGAATCTGCTCTAAAGTTTGCAGGGCATCTTGTTTGATTTGCGATTCAACCTGACGGCGCTCTTGGTTGAGCTGATGCAGTTGCTGTGCCAATTGGTATGCTTGCTGAGCATATTGTGCCAATAGGCATTCAATGCCTATGTCCATGGTTTCCATACGCCCTGCAGCATTGATTCGGGGGCCAAGTACAAAACCCAAATCTTGTGCCTGTAGCTCTACAGGATCACGTCCCGCAATATCCAGTAGTGCCAATATGCCTAAACGACATTGCTGCTGACGCATACGTTGTACACCAGCATCCACCAAAATACGGTTGTTATAGTCAAGACTCGCCACATCGGCATAGGTGCCCAATGCTACCAAATCCAGATATTGGGTCAGTTGGCTACTACGCTTACCCTGCTGGCGGCGAAAACTGGCAAGATTCGCCAATACATAAAAGGCAACACCTACACCTGCGAGTGACTTACTCTGAAAGTCACAGCCAAGCTGATTCGGGTTGACCACAGCATCAGCATTCGGTGTCGGCTTAGTCGTTAAGTGATGGTCAGTAATAATCACTTGCATACCGTGTTGCTGAGCCTGCTCTACTCCTGCATGACTGGAAATGCCGTTATCAACGGTAATCATCAGTTTTGGCTGATATTTTTCCTGAACCAAATCTGCAATTTTCGAGGTCAGACCATAACCATACTTGAAACGATCAGGCACGACATAATCAACTTTTGCGCCCATGTCACGCAAGGCTAATAACATCAATGCAGTACTGGTTGCACCATCGGCATCATAATCTCCGACAATCACAATTTGCTGCTGTTGATCAATTGCAGTATCGATGAGTTGAATCGCTGTTTGCAATCCTTTGAGCTGTGGCGGCAGTAAATGCTTGAGCTTAAGATCTAACTCTTGCACCGAAGCCACGCCACGACGCGCCAGAATTTGGGCGATAAAAGGCAACATGCCCTGAAAATCTTCAGGGCGTGTTAGCAAAGGTCTTTGTTTAATTTGTATTTTTTTCATTTATGGCATTAAACGTTGCAGAATCCACTGTCCATCTTGCAATTCATAACGCAAACGGTCATGTAGACGATTTGGACGACCTTGCCAAAATTCATAGCTTTCAGGCTGTAAACGATAACCGCCCCAGAACTCAGGTTTTTTCAACTCGGTTTCTTCAGCCACAGCATCATGTAAAGTTTCAAAACGTTGTTGTAACTCTTTACGCCCTACAATGACTCCGCTTTGTGGGGTGCTGATATGCGCGGCAATTTGGCTATCACGCGGACGCTTATGATAATAGTCCGTAGATTCTGCTTCAGAGATTTTACTCACCCGCCCATGAATACGCACTTGACGCTCTAGACTTGGCCAGTAAAACAAAAACTCTGCATAAGGATTGGCAGCCAAGTCTAAACCTTTCTGACTGTCATAATTGGTATAAAAGTCATAGCCTGTTTCAGTTGCACCGCGCAATAACAGGGTACGTACATGTGGTCGCCCTTGAGCATCTGCAGTTGCCACAGACATCGCATATGGCTCATGTAAATTGGCAGCCAGTGAAAAATTAAACCAGTCTAAAAACTGTTGGTGTGGATGAGGCTGCACCTGAGTTTCAAGCAGCTCGCCTTGCTCATAGCTTAAACGTAGTTCACTTAAATCTTTAATTACATCTTTCATCATTGCTTCCCCTAAGCATGTTGACGAATAAGATCTGCCAAGTGATTCGCCAGATCGGTCACTTCTTGTAATTGATCCCCTTCAACCATGACTCGAATCAAAGGTTCAGTGCCTGACTTACGGATTAAAATCCGTCCTCGCCCTTGCAATTGCTGCTCAGCTTTCTCGAATTCAGCCACCAAAGCAGGGATTGAAAACGGATCAATCATCTGTTCCAAACGGACATTGACCAACACTTGCGGGAACAGGTGAAAACCTTCCACTAATTCATGCAGTGCTTTGTTTTGTTCAACCATCACGGTTAACACTTGCAGTGCAGAAATAATCGCATCGCCTGTAGTGCTTTTATCAAGAGTCAAAATATGCCCTGAAGGTTCACCACCAATCACCCATTGATTATCTTCAAGTGCTTGTAAAACATAGCGGTCACCGACTTTGGCACGGACAAATGGTACATTGGCTTTTTGTAATGCCAACTCCAGCGCCATATTACTCATCACCGTGCCCACAATACCTTTGGGCTTCTGCTTGGCTTGAGTCGCCAGAATATACAGGATGTGATCGCCATCAATCAGGTTACCGAACTTATCAACCAAGATGACACGGTCAGCATCACCATCAAAAGCAATCCCGATATCGGCTTCATGCTCAAGAACCGCTTTTTGTAAATTGCCTGGATGGGTTGAGCCACAGTCTTCATTAATATTTAAACCGTTTGGCTCATTATAAATCGCAACGACTTTAGCACCCAATTCTAAAAATACAGCGGGTCCAACGTTATAGCCAGCGCCATTGGCACAGTCCACCACAATCCGTAAATTACGTAAATTGAAATGATAAGGGAACGTTGATTTACAAAATTCGATATAACGTCCATTGGCATCTTTAACACGGACACTTTTTCCAAGCTGTGCGCTGTCAGCAATCACGATATCTTTTTGTAATTCTTGGTTAATCGCATTTTGTAGTTCATCAGGCAGTTTTTTACCTTCGCCTGAGAAAAATTTAATTCCATTGTCATAATATGGATTATGTGAAGCTGAAATGACAATACCTGCATCAGCATGCAAAGCACGTGTCAGATGCGCAATTGCAGGTGTTGGCAGTGGCCCAAGCAAATGCACATAGACACCTGCGGCGTTGAGGCCTGCTTGTAATGCTGACTCTAAAATATAACCGGATAAACGGGTATCTTTCCCCATTACTACCACAGGTTTATGCGTTGGATCTTGTTTTTTAAGAACTTTTCCTGCTGCAAAACCCAGTTTCAATGCAAATTCTGGCGTAATTGGAAGCTGACCAAATTTTCCACGAATTCCGTCTGTGCCAAAATAACTCATGCTGTTCTCACTGGTGTTCTTAGGTTTGTTGAACAAACCCTGTTTCGTCATACATAATTTGTAATACTTTACACCATATCAAAAAAGCCGTCAGTTTATGACGGCTTTTTACATATTTTTTTTACTAAAAACGTCTTAACCTACACGGTAATTTGGCGCTTCTTTGGTAATGGTGACATCATGTACGTGAGACTCTTGCATACCTGCTGAGGTAATTTTTACAAATTTAGCATTTTCACGTAAATCCTGAATACTCGCAGAACCGGTATAACCCATTGAAGAACGTAAACCGCCCATCATTTGATGTACGATCGCACTCATTGGACCTTTATAAGGCACACGACCTTCAATACCTTCTGGAACCAGTTTCTCAGCACCCGCTTTGGCATCTTGGAAATAACGATCCGCAGAACCCGAAGAACCTGCCATTGCTCCCAAAGACCCCATACCACGGTAAGCTTTGTAGTAACGACCTTGGAAGAATTCAACTTCACCAGGTGCTTCTTCAGTACCTGCCATGAGTGAACCGACCATAATCGTACTTGCACCTGCAGCAATCGCTTTCGCCATATCACCAGAGAAACGAATACCACCATCAGCAATCAATGGAATCTGATCTTTCAATGCACTTGCTACATTGTCAATTGCAGAGATTTGTGGAACCCCAATACCTGCAACAATACGTGTCGTACAGATTGAGCCAGGACCAATCCCCACTTTCACGGCATCCGCACCCGCATCAAGCAATGCTAAAGCAGCATCGCCAGTGGCAATGTTACCGCCGATGACTTGAACTTGTGGATAGTTTTGTTTAACCCAACGTACACGTTCAATCACACCTGCTGAATGGCCATGTGCTGTATCTACAACAATCACGTCAGCACCCGCATCAACAAGAGCTTCAACACGTGCAGGCGTTTCAACACCTGTACCGACTGCTGCGCCTACGCGCAAGCGACCCAAATCATCTTTACATGAGTTCGGGAAAGATTCCGCTTTACGGAAATCCGTTACGGTGATTAAGCCTTTTAAAGCATGGCTATCATCAATAACCAAAACTTTTTCAATGCGATGCTTTTGTAGCAAGGCTTGAATTTCTTCTTTAGATGCACCTTCTTTCACTGTTACCAAACGCTCTTGCGGCGTCATAATATTGCTAACAGGTTGTTCAAGATTGGTTTCAAAGCGTACATCACGACCTGTTACGATCCCGACAACTTTGCCATCCTGCACTACAGGCACACCACTGATGTTGTTTGCTTTGGTAATTTCGATCAATTCACGCACGGTTGTAGCTGGTGTAACCGTAATCGGGTCTTTCACCATACCTGCTTCGAATTTTTTCACACGGCGTACTTCAGCGGCTTGTGCTGCAATATCCATGTTTTTATGAAGAATACCAATACCACCATTTTGCGCCATAGCAATTGCCATACGTGACTCAGTCACCGTATCCATAGCAGCAGAAACGAGAGGAATATTGAGCTGAATGCCACGAGTTAGGCGTGACTTAAGAGAAACATCTTTTGGGAGGACAGTAGAATAGGCAGGGACTAATAAGACATCATCGAAGGTTAGCGCTTCTTGAACGATGGTCAGCATAACAAACTCACTGGTAAATTCCGTGAGCTATTATAAACAAATTTCTCTTAAAAATGCATGTTCGGAGAAATGAAAATCTACAAAAAACCCAAATGCCTTGGGTTTTTTGCAATTTAGACACAACTTAAAGCGGTACGCTGAAAACACGCTCATTCATGAGATCCATACCGCATTGCAGATTTTCAATCCAATCCAGAAATTGATTGACCTGCTCTTTACCCACAAATGCTGTTCCATGTTGCGGCACAATCATGTCCAAATCTAACTGACGAACCATCTTGACCCATAAACGGATGATTGAATTGCTTCCCATATAACGCTGGTGGAAACCCTTCATTTTTGGAATATGGTCACTAAAGTTTTCAATTGGTAGATTAGCATCATCCACCATTGATGCACCCATATCACCAGAAAACAAGATCTTAGCGACTGGATCATAAAACTGAAAATTCCCTACAGAATGCAGAAAATGCGCAGGAATCGCGACAAGAACACTATTACCCAATGGAATACGCTGACCTTGGTCAGGAAGCTCAATCAGACGCTCTTCCCAGCTACCTTTCATACGGTCACTCATAAATGACGAATTCAGGTGAGGTAAAAAACGTGCCCAAAGTTTAGAAGCCACAATTTTTGCATCGGTATACACTAACCAGCGTGGCATAGAAGTAATAATGTCAGGATCTTGATGCGATGCCATGACATAGTCTAAGTTCTTCAGTTTGGTATATTTATTGAGTTCCATCGTCAGTGGGACGTAGGTTAAATCTCCACCTGGATCTAGGACTGCTGCGCGTTCATGGTCAATGATTAAAAACTGATTGGCTTGTACCCCTTCGCCTTTAACTAGACTTGTGAAGCTAATGCATTTGTGTGTACCGTTATCAAACAGTACCTGCGATGTTGTACGTTCAAACATCTTCCCTAGGCCCCAAAAAATGACTAAATTATTATCACGTATAAGTTATATGGATTTTGGTTTACATACAATCACAGATGATTAAAAATATTTAACAAATTTTGCTAAATAGTCAAAAGACTCAATTCTTTTGAGTCTTTTTTATCAAATTAAAAAATTGCCGACCAATAGTGCTGTGCCAGTGTGATCACACCAACTGCAAGAAAAATAAATGCACCAATCTTATGAATCAACGCGATTGGTAGTCTGTCCGCCAGTTTATTACCAATAAAGACAGCAGGGCCATCGGCAAGCATCATACCCACCGTAGTGCCCAGCATGACCAGAATGACACTATGGAATTGTGCCGCCAAAGCAACCGTTGCAATTTGGGTTTTATCCCCAATTTCTGCCAAAAAGAATAGAATAAATGTTGCACCAAAGACACCCAGATGTTGCCATTTTGCAATTCCATCATCTTCTTCATCAATAGAATCGGGGATGAGCATCCATACAGCCATCGCAATAAAGCCGAGAGCCAAAATCCAGATCATGACGTCTTGAGGAATAACTTGAGTGAGCCACTGACCTAAAACAGCAGATAAACCATGGTTGAGCATGGTGGCTGCCAAAATTGCAATTAAAATCGGAATGGGTTTACGAAAACGGGCAGCAAGCAGAAGAGCGAGAAGTTGTGTTTTATCACCAATTTCTGAGATAAACACGGCTCCAAGAGAGAACAGGAAAGTTAGCATAAATTTTCTCTGGCTAGCAAAATTTGCCTATGACTTACCCCTCCTGCTAGCCATGATCAGATTATCTGATCGCAGAGTGATAAATCAAAGGTCTTGCCAACAAAAGAAAGCTTGGTGAAAAGCTCATTTGGTTCTTTGCTATGATGACCATGTTCGGTTCAGAACAAGTATGTTGACCATCATCTATTTACAAACGTAAATAGCGGCTACTCCCCAATGAAGTATGCAGTTATTATATAAATCTAAATTTATTTTTCAAAACATTTCTTTTACGACCCAATAAAAAAATAAATTGAATCTCATCTGTTCAATCCAGTAACTTCATCTTTATTTTTCCTTTCCTCCCCCTGCTTCTCTCCCCAAAAAAAAGACATGACATACCATGAGAAACTACTTATAAGGATAAAGCAACTGAACGATGCTAATGCTCTAAAGATCAAATCAGGAAAAAAATTTAAAATAGCCCCAGACCATTAAACGTATGAGTCCCAATAAAAATGCAAAATATAAACTTAATCCCACGAAACCAAAGCTGGTCCAACCCGCAGCACCCTGTACTTTCATCCCGTCATATTCAATGAATAAGACCAAAATTGCAGCAACTGCCTCAATCCCCAACACGCTGTAACTGACCCACGTCCAAGGAAAACTCAAAAGGCTCACCCACAAAAACATCAGCAGCAAGACAAGCAGCACAAATGGCAGCATCATCTTTAAATACCCCCAAAGATCAGGTAGTTTTTCTTTCATATTAATGACCAAATTGCTTTTATTTTCAGCCTTTGAGAAGACACCATTAGATGTATTTTTTAAATAATGTGCATAAAAAAAACCCCGCCGTGGCGAGGTTTTAAATTCTAGTTTAGCTACAAATTAGAGCAATAAACTACGAATATCAGCCAATAGTTTGGTCAACTTGTTGCTAAAGCGCGCAGCATCTGCACCATTAATCACGCGGTGGTCATAAGACAATGACAATGGCAACATCAAGCGTGGCTCAAACTCTTTACTATTCCATACAGGTTGCATGGTTGCAGGAGAAATACCCAAGATCGCAACTTGTGGCCAGTTCACCAACGGAGTAAACGCTGTACCACCGATTGCGCCCAAGCTTGTAATGGTAAAGTTCGCACCTTGTAAGTCTTTTGGTGATAATTTTTTATCACGTGCTTTCTTACTCAGCTCACCTAACTCAACTGCAATTTGCTTAATAGTTTTTTGGTCTGGGTTACGCAGTACAGGAACAGTCAAGCCATCTGGTGTTGCAACTGCAATGCCCATATGGATTTCATTGCGTAACAACACAGATTTACCATCATCCGCCAAGTGACCTGCAAATTCGCGCTCTTCTTTCAATAAGTGCGCAACTGCTTTAATGATGAATGCCATAATAGTCAGGCTAATGCCTTCTTTCTTAAAGTTGCCTTTAAGATCATTACGCCATGTTTCAAGCTCAGTAATATCAGCAAGGTCAAATTGCGTCACTTGTGGAATAAAGTTATTCAATGACAATTGCGGAATTGATACTTGTTGTAAACGAGTCAGAACTTTCTCTTCAACACCACCAAATGCACTGAAGTCTGGTAATGATGGCAAGCCTGACGCAACTGCTGCGGCAACCGCTTTTGGTGCTTCAACAGGCGCTGTCAAACGCTGTTTCACATAGGCATAAACATCATCTTTCATGACACGGCCATGCTCGCCAGATGTTTTCACCTGTGCCAAGACCACACCAAGCTCACGTGCTAGCTTACGAACCGCAGGACCTGCATAGACTTTCGCATTTGCAGCTTGCTGTTCTTTGGTCAGCTTATCGGCACCTTGAGCTTCTGCTACTGGAGCTTCAACAGAGGCTGCTGATACTGCCACTGGTGCTGTTTCTGCTTTTGTTGCAGCAGGTGCAGACGTTGCTGCCGCCACTGGTGCAGCCGCTTGACCTTCTACTGCAATCGTTGCAAGCAAGACACCTTGTGATACGCTTTGACCAGACTGTAGATGAATGGCTTTCACCACACCTGCAACAGTGCTTGGCACTTCAACGGTCGCCTTGTCTGACTCAACTACAACCAAGCTTTGATCCACTTCAACTTTGTCGCCAACCTGAATCAAGATTTCAGCTACAACAGCTTTATCTACACCCAGATCAGGCACTTGAATTTCAACATCACCTGCAGGTTGTGCTTGTTGTACTGGAGCAGCAGCTTGAGCAACTGGCGCAGCAGGTGCAGGTGTTGCTACTGATGGTGCAACAGGTGCTGACGCAGCAGCAGAAGTTGTTTTAACTTTAATTAAAACCACGCCTTCTTTAACGCTGTCACCTTGCTTAACTTCAATGCTTTCAATCATACCAGACACTGTACTTGGCACTTCAACAGAGGCTTTATCGGACTCAAGCAAAACAAGACTGTCATTTTCAGCAATACTTTCGCCGACTTTTACCAAGATTTCAGCAACAAGGGCTTTTTCTACACCAATGTCAGGCACTTGAACTTCAACCACTTGACTGCTGGTTACTGCGGGTTGAGCAACGGCTTGTGGCGCTGCAACAGGGGCTACTGTTTCAGCCACTGCTGCAGGTTTTGCCACTTCTTCTGCTTTGGCAGCAGGCGCTGCACCTGCTGTTTCAAGCTCAAGCAATACTGTACCTTCAGTAACGCTATCGCCTTCTTTGATCAAGATACTTTTTACCACGCCTGCTGAAGTGCTAGGCACTTCAACAGAGGCTTTATCTGATTCAAGTAAAACCAAACTGTCATTTTCAGCAATGCTGTCACCAACTTTAACTAAAATTTCAGCAACTGTTGCTTTATCTACACCAATATCAGGAGTCGTAATTTGCATGATTAGTTCTCCTCTTTATAATCTGCAACAGCATGTAGTTCAGGTGTTGCTTGTGGTGCCCATGCCACTGGACGGTCTGTATCCAACTCAAAGTTAGAAATCGCATCTTTCACTAAACGTGCATCAACTTCGCCTTCATCAGCCAACTTTTTCAAAGTTGCAACTACGATATGCGCAGCATCTACACCGAAGTAACTACGTAAGTTCGCACGTGTATCTGAACGACCAAAACCGTCTGTACCCAATGCTACAAATGGACGACCATCTGGAAGATAGGCACGAATTTGTTCACTATACGCACGCACGTGATCGGTTGCAGAAACCACAATACCTTCTGTGCCACGCAACTGTTGAGATACCCAAGATTCTTTCACTTCTTCAACAACAGGATGTAGGCGATTGTATTCTTCACATGCCATACCATCACGTGCCAATTCGTTGAAGCTTGTTACGCTCCATACGTTTGAATGAATTTGATATTCATCACGTAAGATTTTCGCAGCTTTAATCACTTCACGAAGAATTACACCAGAACCCATCAACTGAACTGTTGCTTTTTCATCTTTTTCGAACAAGTACATACCACGTTTAATACCTTCCTCAGCGCCATCTGGCATTTCAGGATGCTCGTAGTTTTCGTTCATTACAGTTAAATAATAGAACACGCGCTCTTGGTTGACATACATGCGTTTTAAACCATCATGTACGATCACAGCGAGTTCATAACCAAAGCATGGATCATACGAGATACAGTTTGGAATGGTATTTGCCAAGATATGTGAATGACCATCTTGGTGCTGTAAGCCTTCACCGTTCAGTGTGGTACGGCCAGCGGTTGCACCCAACAAGAAACCTTGTGCTTGTGCATCGCCTGCTGCCCATGCAATATCACCAATACGCTGAAAACCAAACATAGAGTAGTACATGTACATTGGAATCATTGGCAAGTTATTGGTTGAATAACTGGTTCCCAACGCAGCCCATGCGCTCATCGCACCTGCTTCGTTAATCCCTTCTTGTAACATGTGACCGTCTTTTGCTTCACGGTAATGCATCAACTGTTCTTGGTCTTCTGGGGTATATTTTTGACCGTGAGCGGCATAAATACCGAGCTGACGGAACATCCCTTCCAAACCAAAAGTACGTGCTTCATCTGGAACGATTGGCACAACGCGGTCTTTAATTGCCTTTTCTTTCAACAATGCAGCAATTAAACGAACCATCACCATGGTAGTTGATTGTTCTTTACCACCAGAACCACTCAACACTGAGTCAAATACAGATAATTCAGGAATCGCTAAAGACTCGCTTTCACGACGACGTGCAGGCAGATAACCACCTAAAGACTCACGACGCGCCTTCATGTATTTCATTTCTGGCGAGTTTTCGCTTGGACGATAGAATGGCAATTCTTCAAGCTGTTCATCAGTAAATGGTAAGTTGAAACGGTTACGTACGTATTTCAGCGATTCAATTTGCATCTTTTTGATTTGGTGCGTTTTATTGACCGCTTCAATTTCTTCAGACAAACCATAACCTTTGACTGTTTTGGCCAAGATTACCGTTGGTTGACCTTTTGCTTTGGTTGCTTCTGCATATGCAGCAAAGACTTTATACGGGTCATGACCACCACGGTTCAGGTTATCAATATCTTCATCACTTAGGTTTTTCACCAAAGCTTCAGCTTCTGGATATTTACCAAAGAAGTGCGCACGTGTATATGCACCGCCTTTCACTTGGTAGCGTTGAAAATCACCATCAACCGCTTCTTCCATGATTGCTTTTAAAGCACCTGATTCATCTTTGTCGAGTAGTGGATCCCAATGACGACCCCAAACTACTTTAATTACGCGCCAACCTGCACCACGGAACAGTGATTCGAGTTCTTGGATAATTTTACCGTTACCACGTACAGGACCATCGAGGCGTTGTAAGTTACAGTTGACTACCCAAATCAGGTTATCCAGTTTTTCACGACCTGCCAGTGAAATTGCACCCAAGCTCTCTGGCTCGTCCATTTCACCATCGCCAAGGTATGCCCAGACTTTACGGTCTTCTTCTTTAATCAAGCCACGGTTCATCAAATATTTTTGAATATGTGCTTGGTAAATCGACATGATTGGACCAAGACCCATTGAAACCGTCGGGAACTGCCAGTAATCAGGCATTAAATATGGGTGTGGATACGATGGTAAACCGATACCTGCAACCTCACGACGGAAGTTACTCAAATGTTCTTCAGTCAAACGACCTTCCAAGAACGAACGCGCATAAATACCAGGAGCACAGTGACCTTGATAATAGATCATGTCACCGCCAAAGTTATCATTGCTTGCACGGAAGAAGTGGTTAAAACCGACATCATACAAGGTTGCTGAAGATGCAAAACTTGCTAAGTGACCACCTAAATCATCGCCTGTTTTGTTGGCACGTAACACCATCGCTAATGCATTCCAACGAATCAAAGCACGGATACGGCGTTCCATGTCTTGGTCACCTGGCATTGCAGGTTGTTCTTCTACAGAAATGGTATTGAGATATGGAGTATTTAGGCGCTGAATAGGAACGTGTTTAGCAATTGCACGTTGATAGAGTTTTTCTAATAAGAATGCTGCTCGCTCTGTTCCCATATGCTGTAACACTGAATCAAAAGCATCTTCCCATTCTAGGGTTTCTTGCGCGTCAGAATCGCCATAATACGCCATGTTTCACCTTTCCTTAATCATTTTAGACAACCCGTTATTTTTAACATGTTTTAGATTAAAAAGTTATGGCTACTTTTAAATACAACTAGATACCAACATTCATAAAATAAATAATCGTTATCTTTAAAATCCTTATTGACAAAAAAATCGCCCATAAGGACGATTTTTATAAAATAATAACAAATCAGCAGGAAGATTTAGAGGTTTTTACTGCCGATCTGTCAAATTACAAATTAAATATTCAAATTTATGGCAGCATCGCAAGATAAGTGCTTGGGTTCTTACGTTGACCATCTTGTACGATTTCATAATGCAAATGTGCACCTGTACAACGACCTGTACAACCGACTTTGGCGATTTCTTCACCCGCTTGTACACTCTCACCTACACTCACAAGCAGACGTGATGCATGTGCATAACGCGTGATATAACCATTACCATGGTTAATTTCAATCATTTGACCATAGCCATTGACCCAGCCTGAACGAGTCACAACACCAGAACCAGAAGCGTAAATTGGAGTGCCATTTGGTGCAGCCAAATCTACGCCTGGATGATATTCAGATTTACCCGCAAAATAACGTGTTCCATACTGTGAACTCACACGTACCATGCCTGGCAAAGGGTTAGCTTTTAACCAAGACAGAACACTTGAACCAGAACTGGTATTTGCAGTAGAAAGATTTGAACTACCGTATTTTTTAGTTACTGACGCATTGTTAAATTCAACTGATTTATGACCACGAAGTCTCACATTAACATGTCGTGTTGCATCTTCATCATCAACATCATTGCTTTCTACTGAATATGAACCTTGTGCAACTGCACGGCTCAATTGTTCAAGACGATCTGTTGAAGATGGAGTTTCAATTAAATCTGCAAACGCCAGTGGCGTCGAGACCAGTAAAGATAACGCTAATAAAATACGTCGCATAAAAACCTCTAAAAACTGCTTAACTTAAGCATCACGAAAAACAACCTTTGTGCTTCTTGTTTAGACTTAAACAACGCTCTAAGATGAATGCAATAGCAAAAATCGGACTCTGCCATGTCACAACCTCGAAATCTATTTCAGTCCAATCACCCCCAAACAAAGGCTGCAAATATTCAGCAACTCACCAAACAAGTACAATATTGGCAGATGCTGACAAAAATTATTCAACCGCTTTTACCCCAGCCTGAACAATGGCAAGTGGTATGCTATCAACATGGTGTCTTAATTATCACAGGGGAAAATCAAGCCATGATTAGCCAACTGGGATATTTACAAAAACATTATGTTGCACAATTATCTCAAAAAGATGAATTCAAAGATTTACAAAAAATTCAAGTTCGTCTGCGTACAAAGAGCATTCAAAAAAGACCTGTAAACAAAGTTCAACCTATCTCTGCAGAAACACAACAAATGTTACAAAGCGCAGCACAGTTTGTGAACGACCCTAAGCTTAGCCAAGCTCTACGCAATTTGGCAAGCGTTATAAAGTAACAAGCTAATTTTGACAGGCTATTTCTCGATATTTCGCTATTTTTCACACAATTTATATTTTTGTATAATCAATGAGCCTGCCTGAAATTTTAAGGGTTTAGCTCACATTTACATACGGAATTGGGCAATCTTTAATGTCATTAAATGTTACAATTTCATAGTTACTCGGATCGCTTTTCACCTGATGTAACAACTGATTGTTCAATGCATGCCCAGACTTGTAAGCATCGAATTTTGCAATAATTTGGTGACCTAGCAAATATAAGTCACCTACCGCATCCAGAATTTTGTGGCGAACAAATTCATCATCATAGCGTAGCCCTTCTTCATTCACTACGCCGGTTTCATCGACACCAATCGCATTTTCCAGGCTTGCACCTAATGCCAGATTATTGGCTTTCAAGAAATCCAGATCTTTCATAAAACCAAAAGTACGCGCATCGCTGACTTCATACACAAAGGTTTCAGTTGAAAAATCAATTGTTGCTGACTGGTATTCTTTAGCAAATGCAGGATGGTCAAAATCAATGGTAAAGTTAAGCTGAAAACCGTTATGTGGGGTAAACGCTGCACGTTTATCGGCAATGGTTGCTTCAACAGGTTTTAAAATTTTAATAAATTTCTTTGGAGCATCTTGTTCAACAAGTCCACCTTGCATCAGCAAGTAAATAAATGGACCTGCGCTGCCATCCATAATCGGGACTTCAGAGGCAGAAACTTCTACGATTAAATTATCAATACCCAGTGCCGCAATCGCACTCATGACATGCTCAATTGTGCCTACTTTAATTTCGTCTTGTACCAAGTTAGAGCACATAAATGCTTCTTGGATCAACATGGCATCTGCAGGTAGGTCTACAGATGGGTTTAAGTCAATACGACGAAACACAATACCCGAGTCAACCGTATGCGGCACAAAGTTAATCATGACTTTTTGCCCACTGTGTAAACCAATACCACTGGCCTTGACCACACGCTTGAGGGTACGCTGTTTCAACATCTGTTATTGTCTTCTACCTTTACAAACTGCTCAAGATTAGCATAATTAACCATTGATAAAAAACAAAAAAGGTAGGCCAATTGCCTACCTTTTCTCATTTTAGTAAATTAATTACTAAAATAATCACTTACCTTGTTGTTTTTTCAAATAATCTTGAATACTCATCGGGTTTGGACGTGAACCGCCTGTTGATGTTGCTGCCGGGCGTGCAGGTGCACTATTTGGCTGATACTGGCGTTGGATCGCTGGAACATCATCATCTTCGACAATTTGCTGAGGTTGCTGCTGAGCAACAGCTGCCGCAACGTGCGATGCTGCCTTAGCACGCGCTTCTGCGTTATTTGAATTACGAGTTAAGCCTGTTGCTATCACAGTAACGCGAATTTCATCACGTGCATCTGGATCAAATACTGTACCAAAGAAGACTTCACCTTCGTCGAGGTCAACAATTTGGTTCACCACATCAGTAATGATCTGGGTTTCACGCAAAGTTACATCGTTACCACCTGTAATGTTAATCAACACGCCCTTCGCGTTCATGATATTTACATTATCAAGTAATGGGCTACGAATAGCTAAACGTGCAGCTTCTTCTGCGCGGTCTGGACCTGAGCTTTTACCTTCACCCATCATGGCATAACCACGAGTACTCATCGCTGTTTTCAAGTCGGCAAAGTCAAGGTTAATGTGACCAGGGCGTACAACCAGATCAAAAATACTACGTACAGCATTCAACAATACGTCGTCTGCTTTACGATAAGCATCTTGCATAGAAATGTCACCATAGACATTTAACAAGCGTTCGTTTGGAATAATAATGAGTGAGTCAACAAACTGCTCAAGTGCCTCAATACCTTTCTCAGCGGATTTTTGACGGCGACGACCTTCAAAATTAAATGGCGTCGTAACAACACCAACCGTTAAAATTCCCATTTCTTTGGCAATTTCTGCAACAACAGGAGCAGCACCTGTACCTGTTCCACCGCCCATTCCTGCGGTGACAAAGACCATGTCTGCGCCTTCAAGATGCTGGCGGATCAATTCACGGCTTTCTTCCGCTGCAATTTGCCCGACTTCTGGATTAGCACCGGCACCCAAACCACGTGTGCTTTGTTCACCAAGCTGGATTTTAAATGGCGCATTCATGCGGTCTAAGGCTTGTTTGTCAGTATTCGCACAAACAAATTTTACGCCTTTAATATCAGACTGCACCATATGCTGCACAGCGTTACCGCCACCACCACCTACACCAAATACAGTAAAACGGGCTTGACCGTTACCATCGGTTTGTTCGTCGTCTAAAAATTCAAATGAGGCCATGACCTTGAGTGTTCCTAATGCTTATTGGCAGCCACTTGAGCCCGTATACTGCCTTGAACGTCTATATAAAATACAATTTTTTTAGGATGCTGTGCTAAAGCCATCTTTGTCAAGTATAGAACTTTTTGCTTACAACTTCCCAACAATATGCGCCATCAAAACGGACTTAGAAAATCGATTTTAGTTTATTGTTTAACGAATTCCATCCATTTTTTAAACGATTCATCATCGTTTTATCTCTATTTTCGTCGGCAACTTCAATTGCATCAGGTATTTCACTTTGACTATACATCAATAAACCCGCAGCAGTAATATATTGCGAACGACGTAAAGCGGCTAAATATGCATCATCTGCACCGACCTGTAAAGGTGGATTACCTAAATGTGCTGAAACCCCAAAGATTCTACGCGCCAAACTTACCATACCTTCAATCTGGCAAGCGTCACCTGTAAGCACAACGCCATGATATAACCCATGGATTGCGCCCGTTTCATCAAGATCATTACGAATAGTATTTAAAATTTGTTCGTAACGCGCAATGATAATTTCACTCAATTCAATACGACTAATAGTCTGTGGACCTTCAATCCCCTGCACATGCAACATATGATCTGGTTTAACCACATTCATATCAACACAGCCATGCAGAATTTTGATTCGCTCGGCTTCTTCAGTTGTGGTTTGCAAGACAGCCGCGATATCACGGGTCACATGTTCACCACCCACTGCATAGGTCTTAGTCAATGCTAAACGGCCATCAAGGTAAACCGCAAGATTGGTTGTACCCGCACCAATATCGAGTAAGCATACGCCATAATCTTTTTCATCCTGCAACAAACTCGCCTCGGCCGTTGCCAAGCATGAAATGACCATGCGCTCAACGCCAATATTGGCACCTTTCATCGCACGATCAAGGTTCTGCATGGTACTAATTGGCAACATCATCAATTGATAATGCCCTGTCATACTATGTGCTGACATGTTAATTGGGTTAATTACCCATTGTTGTGAATCATCAAGCTCAAAACCCAATGGTACAGCACTAGCAAGATAATGATCTGGCGTAATATGACTGGCCTTAGCAAGTTCTAGTGCGCGCACAACTTCATTGGTGGTAATGGTATGATCAGGATTGGCAATCGGGGTACGCCCTGCTGCATAAAAGCTTTTTAAATCAGCACTTGGAATCGAAATCCAGGCGGAATGCACACGGCACTCTGCCATATTTTCAGCTTCTGCAACCGCATTTTTAATCGCAGAAATCACTTTATCCAGACTAACTATTTTACCTTTGTTCATACCGCGATTGCGCGCAGTTGCCATACCAACAACCTGAATATTGTCGGGGGCATGAACTTTACCTATCAAGACTGAAACTTTATGCGTCCCGATGTCTATTGCTACAACTGAGGGAACCGCTTCACTCATTACCTACTACCATTGATTTATGATTAATTATCGGCATAGCGCCCGCCAGTATTCCAATATTAATGCGCTTGCGCCGTATTTGGCTCACTCGCTGGTGTACTGGCAACATTATTGCTCGCTATAAATTGTCCATGCGAAACAGGTGTTTCACCTCTCCACTGGATTGCCAGCCCATTTCTGTAACGCAAATCTACAGTGGCGATTTGAGACCAAATCGGCTTTAAATCTGTTCCTGCAAGTACACTTAAACGTTGTAGTTTACTCATGGTTTGATCCTGATCCACAATAATTCGTAATCCTGAATCAAACTGCATAAACCACGTCATGCGCTCAGTTAAATACAACTCTTTTAAATGAAGATTAAAAGGTTGAAATAGTTGATTTATCTCATTATAACGTCGCATCATCAACTGTGACTGGCTAATCGGCCCATGCAACAATGGCAAATCATTGTGTGGCTGTGGTGCAGCTTCACTATATACATCGCCATTCTCACTCAGTAAACGCCCTGTTCCCCAGCGGGCAATCGGGTGACGAGGAAAAACTCGCACACGAATTGCATTTGGCCATGCACGAGAAATGACAACCCGATCAACCCATGAAATTTCTAAAGTCCGATCACGGATTTTTTCCAAATCCGAAGTAAAATAATTATCTCGTATAATCGGCTTAACATACGCGCCAACTTGCTGAGCTTCTAGAGCAGAATCGTTACCGACCACTTGCAAATCTGCCACACGTGCATCTGTAATAATCTTATATAGCCCATAAGCTCCAGCAACAAAAACTGTTGTTGCAATTATTAACAATATCCATCCACCCCAATTTGCCATTTTCTCGGCACGTGTGGGCGGCTTTTCATGAATAGAGGTGACTGCTGCGCGTGGTTTGCGACGCATTGAAGCTGGTAATTGCGCCATAAATTAGCGAGCCGTTTCCGTCAAGGTTTGTTCTAAAATAGCCACACAAAGACTGTCAAAATCATAACCAACTGCTTTGGCCGCTTTTGGCACCAGCGAATGGCTGGTCATACCTGGAACCGTATTCACTTCCAGCAACCAGAAATTGTTCTGTTCATCCTGCATGGCATCAATACGGCCCCAACCGCTTGCACCAACTGATTGGAAAGCGCGTAAGCATAATGCTTGTAAGCGTTGCTCATCTGACTCACTCAAGCCACAAGGGATGCCATATTGCACGTCATTACGCTGATATTTGGCTTCATAATCATAAAAAGCCACATCTGCAGGTGGTTGCAAACGAATCACTGGCAACGGCTGACCATTTAAAAATGAAATGGTGAACTCACGTCCAGTAATCCATTTTTCTGCCATAACGACAGCATCGTGCTGAGTGGCTTTGGCAATCGCAGCAGCAAGGTCTTCCGCTTTTTCGACCTTACTCATACCAACGCTTGAACCTTCATGCACAGGCTTGATAATTAAAGGTAAGCCAAGGCTTTCAATCACTTCGTTTAAGTCAGTATCTTTACCAATAATACGGTAAGGTGCTGTTGGTAAATCTGAACCTTGCCAAACTTGCTTGGTTTTGACTTTATCCATACCAATCGCCGAGCCTTGTACGCCCGTACCTGTGTATGGAATATTTAACCACTCAAGCACACCTTGAATCTGGCCATCTTCACCACCACGACCATGCAAAACAATAAAAGCACGATCATAGCCAACCAGTTCAGTCACGCTACGTTCTTGTGGATCAAATGCTTCTGCATTGACACCTGAACGCAACAATGCTTCAAGAACCGCTCGACCACTATCTAAGGAAACTTCACGCTCTGCTGAACGTCCACCCAATAACACTGCAACCTTGCCGAATTTTGAAGCATTTGACACGTTTTTTATCCTTAAATCTAAGCAAACCACCCAAGCGGGATTATTTTATAAATAAGCGTTTTTGCGCTAACTCAACCGAAATTGCACCCACGTTACCCGCACCTTGTGTTAATAACAAGTCATTTGGTTGTAACACTTTTTGAATGACATTTTCGAGATTCCCCTCAACTGGATCAATCAAAATTGGTTCAACTTCACCACGTAAGCGAATGCTGCGCGCCAATGAACGGCTATCCGCCCCGACAATTGGTTTTTCACCTGCGGGATAAACCTCAAGTAAAAGTAACTGATCCACCTGTGACAGCACGTCAACAAAGTCATCGAAACAATCGCGGGTACGGCTAAAGCGGTGTGGCTGGAACAACATGACCAAACGGCGGTCAGGATGGCTCTGACGAGCGGCCTTAATGGTCGCTTCAACTTCTTTTGGATGATGACCATAATCATCAACCAATTTGACATTGCCTTCACCCAGTGGATATTCACCTTGTACTTGGAAACGGCGACCTACACCACTAAAACCTTCCAGAGCACGGCAGATTGCAGCATCAGAAACCCCTTCATCGGTTGCGACACCAATCGCTGCCAAGGCATTTAAGATATTGTGCAAACCTGGCTGGTTAATGGTGACACGTAGTGGTTCACGATCTTTACGTAAAACGGTAAAGTGCGAACGCATACCATCTTGTTCAACCTCAACCGCACGAATGTCATTATCTTCATTAAAACCATAAGTGACCGTTGGGCGACCAAAACGCGGCATGATTTCACGCACGTTGGCATCATCACCACAAACTACAGCCAAGCCATAGAAAGGTAAACGGTGAATAAATTCAATAAAGGTATCTTTTAATTTGTCAAAGCTACCACCATAGGTGTCCATGTGATCCGCATCGACATTGGTAATAATGGCAGCCATTGGCTGTAAAAACAAAAATGAAGCGTCAGATTCATCTGCTTCAGCCACAATATAACGACTCGCACCCAGCGCAGCATTGACACCTGTACGATTGAGTAAACCACCAATCACATAAGTTGGATCGAGATTTTCTTCTGCCAGCATGGTCGTCAATAAACTGGTGGTTGTGGTTTTACCGTGCGTACCTGCAACTGCAATCCCGTGGCGATAACGCATTAACTCGCCTAGCATTTCTGCACGGCGCACTACAGGAATACGCTTTTCAAGTGCTGCTTTGACTTCAGGGTTTTCATGATCAATTGCAGTTGAAACCACCAAGACATTGGCATCTTGCACATTTTCAACTGCATGCCCGATGTACACCTGAATGCCTTTTTCTTCCAAATGCGCTGTGGTTTTAGAGGCTTTGATGTCTGAACCAGAAACGCAATACCCCTGGTTTTTTAAAACTTCAGCGATACCACACATCCCTGCACCACCAATTCCCACAAAATGAATGTGTTTAATACGGCGCATTTCAGGCACTTTGATAAGTTTGTTGACTTGATCTACTGGGGTTGTCGATGACATACGATGCTCTAACTATAATGCTTGGATTAAATCCACCACATGTTGTGTGGCTTCTGGTTGTGCGTGTTGACGCGCTTTAGTTGCCATTTCAGAGAGTAACTGGCGATTCATCAGCGGAGTCAATAATTGCTGTAAACTTTCAGGGGTCATACTGGCTTGCGGACAGATTTTTGCTGCACCAATACCCTCAAGAAAACGGGCATTGGCGGTTTGATGATCATCGACCGCACTTGGCAGTGGAATAAAAACGGCGGCAACGCCTGCGGTTGCGACTTCCGTCACTGTCAACGCACCTGCCCGACAAATAATCAGATCGGCATCGCTATAAGCTTTTGCCATATCTTCAATAAAGGGAACCACTTGCACTTGTAACTGCTGCGGCGCATTCGCATAGCGAGTTTGCGTTTCAGCAAGCTGTTTTTGCCCGCACTGATGGATAATATGCAATTCAACATTGAGTTGTTTAAATGCTTCTGGCAATTTTTCATTCAGTGCTTGTGCGCCGAGTGAGCCGCCGACCACCAAAATATTCAGCGGTTGATGGGCTTGTTCACGGGTTTCGTAACGCCATTTCGGTGTTAATGTCTCGGTAATTTCTTTACGTACAGGGTTGCCAGTCGTCACAACCTTGCTCGATGCAGGAAACGTATTTGGAAATGCCTGACAAATTTTACTTGCCACACGTGCCAATTGTACATTGGTAAAGCCCGCAACGGCATTTTGTTCATGAATCAGTACAGGAATTCCAAGCGCGCGTGCAGCCAAACCACCTGGACCTGCAACATAACCACCAAAACCTGCAACCACATCGACTTGTTGCTGTTTCATGAAGCGCATCGCGGCTAAAGTTGCGCCCAAAATTTTAAATGGTGCAACCAGTTTACGTAGTAAACCATTACCACGTACACCCTGAATATCAATCTGATAAATCGGAATGTTTTGGTCTTTTAACAAACGGTTTTCCATGCCTGCTGGAGTTGCCAGCCAAGAGACACGATGACCTTGTTGTTGTAATAATTTTGCCACGGCTAATGCAGGGAAAACGTGTCCACCCGTACCAGCAGCCATCATCATGACATGTTTCGGTTTTTGTAATTGAGAATTGGTCACGGTTAAATACTTCAGCTGTGCAAGTTACGTAAATTTCTTGGCTTATTTTAATCATAAAGTCTTATTGGCGTGAATGATTTTCACGTCATTTAAACAAATATTGATTAATTAAAGTGATACTGATCTTGTTATCTCACATTCTTGCTAAATCATGCTTCATCTGTTTGTTCAAATCACGACAAGTTCGGTATTTTTCTCTCACGGTAAGCACGCAAATCAACTCAGTCGATACACAACCCTTCATCAGGCAGTTTTTTTAGATCATAAGAAATCGATATGATTTATATTCAATATGTTATTGATGCTGGTCTTAAAAATTGATGAGCGTACCTTGATACGCTCATATTATCGGATTTTGAATATTTTTACCGACTAAACAGCTCACAGGAGTGAATTAACGCCCCCGCTCTAGCACATTAAATAATGTATCAGCAATCGAAGTGCCAAACTGAGCATCGATTTCACGGATACAGGTTGGGCTGGTCACATTAATTTCAGTAACGTAATTACCAATCACATCTAATCCAACAAACACCAAACCTTTTTCGCGTAAGAATGGGCCGACTTTTTCAGCAATTCGCTTGTCATTTTCACTCAATGGTCGAGCCTGTCCTAAACCACCCGCTGCCAAGTTACCACGCACTTCACCATTTTGCGGAATCCGTGCCAAGCAGTAAGGAATCGGTTCGCCATTGACCATCAAAATACGTTTATCCCCTTCCACAATTTCAGGAATATAGCGCTGTGCCATGATCGGCTGCTGACCATTTTGGGTTAATAGCTCAAGCGTCGATCCAATATTCACACCGTCTTGGAATAAACGGAAAATTCCCATTCCCCCCATACCATCCAGTGGTTTAACAATCACATCGCCGTGTTCAGTAATAAACTCGCGCATCAAACTTTCTTGTGATGTGACCAGAGTTGGAACTTGAAGCTCAGGGAACTGGGTTGCAAATAGTTTTTCATTGCAGTCACGCAATGACTGTGGTTTGTTGATAATCCATGCACCTTCGCGTTCTGCCTGCTCCAGAATATAGGTGGTATAGACAAAATTCATATCGAACGGTGGGTCTTTACGCATTAAGATCACATCGTAATCCGCCAGTGATTGTTTTTGTTTTTCACCCAGTTCGTAATAATGCTGATAATCTTCAAAAACTTTCAGTGGTGCAATCAAGCCAAAGGCTTTACCCTGATCAATATATAAATCTTGTTGTAAAACATACCCCAAATCATGTCCACGGCGACTCGCAGTCCATAGCATTGCCATGGTCGAGTCTTTCTTCAGATTGACATTTTCAATGGGATCCATCACAACCAGTACACGCATGATTTTTTACTCTAGCTATTTTTTGATGAGAAAAAGTATAGCGGAGATTGTGGCGGTCTTTTTCTGAATTTCAGTAAAGCCTCATATATTATTTGCAAGAAAATAAAGGAGGAACCCATGCAGCAGGCGATTATTGGGTTTCATTTAGATGAAGAACAACACTGGGTTGCTGATCTGGCCTGTGGGCATACCCAACATGTACGGCATACGCCACCGTGGCAGAACCGCCCTTGGGTCATGACTGAGCAAGGACGTCAGGAAAAATTGGGGATGATGCTTGAGTGTAAGAAGTGTAATGAGGAAAATTTCGAATAAGTAATTTTATTGGCAAAAGATAAGAGATTTACTTCATAAAATGCCGACTTGTTGCAGAATTGGCATTTCTCTAGTTTTTGGATTCTTTAAAATGAATCAAGTTGATGATTTTAATTAATTCAACATATAAACCATTATATTAAATATAGGGTTCATAAGGTTTATCCAAGGATGAAGCCCATAGCTTAAATGCTTCATTCATTTTATTGCTTTGCTCTTTAGATACATCTGGATAAGAATAAAATCTATCGTAATCATTTCTAAAGTGACTGCTTTCAACTCTTTTAGCTAGTCCATCAATAAATTCTTTTCCTTGGATTATATAACCTTGAATTGCTTCCTCATCGAGGATAATAGCTTTTTCGAAACTCACTATTCTTACATTGATAATAACATTGAGATACATCCCGTCATTATCTTTATATAGTTCCCAATAATAAGGTTTGATTTCTATTAATTGCATATTTTAATCTTAGCTCCATCTTTCAAACTGATTAGCTACGAATCTATAGGCATCACCTTCTTCTTTTGATGAAAATAAAAGCTCAGGCTTATCTCTTTCGGTATAGTAAACACGCCACTCTTCTTTTTGTTTTAATACACTAATACATTCAGAATTTTTGATTTCATCAAAAGAATAACTACTTTGATGGATTCTCATCTGCTTTAATAATTTAATAAGCTCATCTCTAGTCATTGTTAGACTCTTAATTATTAAATGCTTCTAAAGTTAACATAATAAACCTTATACAAAATTCTTAAAATTTATCATTACTATCAATACCTTAATCAAATCCTATTCAGGGTTCCACACAGTGCAACGGCCTTTTCATGATTTTTCACATTTCACGACTATTATTTAATCAATGTTTTATCGTTTAAATTAAATCCACTCAACAATTTACTTAAATAATAAATAAAAAAGGAAGCCTTAGCCTCCTTTTTTATTTAGGTAAATATAAACTTAGATACCATATTTCTCACGGTATGCCTGCATATTGGCTAGAGCTTCTTTCTCACCTTTGGCATCTAGATAATCCATCAAATCTTTCATGGTAATCAGTGCATGTACAGGAATCTCAAGTTCTTTTTGCACTTCCTGAATTGCAGAGAGTTGACCCTGACCACGTTCCTGACGATCTAACGCAACCAACACACCCGCAATGCTTGCACCTGCATTTTTCAAAATGGTGACCACTTCACGAATCGCTGTACCAGCGGTAATCACATCATCAATAATCCAGACTTTTTTACCTTCAACAGCAGCACCGACCAAAACACCACCTTCGCCATGATCTTTAGCTTCTTTACGGTTAAAGCCCCAAGGCACACTTTTACCATGAATTTGTGATAATGCCACAGCCGTTGCAGCAACAAATGGAATCCCTTTATATGCAGGCCCAAAAATAACTTCAACATTGTCACACTGAATCAGTTGATCCGCATAACCTTGTGCAAGCAATGATAATGCTTCACCATCGTTGAGTAAGCCTGCATTGAAAAAATAAGGGCTAACACGACCCGATTTTAAAGTAAACTCACCAAACTTCAGCACACCTCGTGATAAAGCAAGGTCAATAAAAGCCTGTGGGTTAAATTGAGATGGCGTTGTCATGAGGGCTCCAAATTTAGATATTAAGGTAAGACTTGAGCATGATACCAAAGGATCACTATCCAAGTGAGGCAAAAATTCTACGCGTCGTCTCGATTAACGTAAATGGGCTACGTTCTTCTGTGACCAAAGGTCTGCTGGACTGGCTAGAACAGTCCGATGCTGATGTGGTCTGCATTCAGGAAAGTCGTATTACCCATGCCCAATGGACAGACAAATTTAAACCAGAAGGCTGGCATACGCATCTCTTTCCAGCAGAACGTGCAGGTTATGCGGGCACGGCAATCTATAGCCGACTCCCCTTTCTCTCGGTTCGGGATGGTCTGGGCTTTGAACTGGCAGATTCACAAGGGCGTTTTATTTGTGCCGAATTTGATTTAGGACTAGAGCAACCTGTACATATTGCATCGTTGTATTTACCTTCAGGTTCTTCAGGTGAAGAAGCGCAAATCCGTAAGGATCAATTTTTAGATGAATACAAAAAAATCCTGAAGCAATGGCGTGATGAGAATAAATCCATCATTGTCTGTGGCGACTACAACATCGTACATAAACGGATTGACATTAAAAACTGGTCAGGCAATCAAAAAGCTTCAGGCTGCCTCCCTCATGAACGTGCATGGCTTGACCATATTTATGATGAACTGGGCTATGTCGATACCTTCCGTGTGGTGCGCCCTGAACCAGAACTGTATTCCTGGTGGTCAAATCGCGGACAAGCCCGTGCGAAAAATGTCGGTTGGCGAATTGACTATCAGGCCTGTTCACCTGACTGGAAAACGCGCACAATGAACGCATGGGTCTATAAAGACCAATGGTTTAGTGACCATGCACCTGTTATTATTGACTATCAGCTCAATTAATTTCTGTGAACACATGTTCACAAAACTACTAAAAATAACTTACATCCATTGTCGCCTAAAATGCTTTTTTCTGACATCACTTTGTAGCAATATACACGCACGGCACAAGGACATGTCAGGATGACAGCAAAAGGATAGGACGCCGTAGGATGAAGTAAAAATAAACTAAGTTTCTTAGATTATTTTTCAAGGATGTGACATCGGACGTTGTAAATGAGACCCGCATAATCAGGATGATCTAATGCGGGTTTTCTCTATTTGAAATACCCATTTTTCCCAACAAGATAAACATAGCCGAAAACAGATTTTTTGGTTAAGCTCATTTGTCATATTGATAGATGAGTAATGAATATGCTGAAAATTTACGGTATCAAAAACTGTAATTCCATGAAAAAAGCCTTCGATCTGCTGAATGAATTAGGTTTAAGCTACGAGTTTCATGACTATAAAAAGCAAGGCATTGATACAACAACAGTCAAACAATGGCTAGATACCTGTGGACAAGACCAGATCTTAAACAAAAAAGGCACCACATGGCGTAAACTCAGCGAAGCTGAACAACAGCAAGCGCTTACAAACGAAGACAATCTGATTCAGGCACTCATCACACATACCAGTTTAATTAAACGCCCTGTGCTGCAAACTGCTCAAGGCTTCGTTGTTGGCTTCGATGAGGCTGCTTACCGCAACTTAAAGTAAAAAAATAAAGCCTAGACAACATGTGTCTAGGCTTTATTTTTTAAATATCAGATGTTAGTGAATACGATTCCAAGTCTGGTTACGTCCAAGCGCAGAAAAACCCAAATACCCCCGAATTTTAAGCTGTTTGCCGCCGTTAATTAGCTGACCTTTTAGGCTATAGGTTTTGCCATTTTTCGGATCAAGGATTGAACCATTATCGTACTGATTACCCCCCACATTTTGCAGACCACGTACAATCGTCACACCATGTAATGGTTTGTTTTTGTAGGGACCTTCGCAGTTGGTACAGCTATTTTCTTCCCCAGGGGTCAGTACTTTTTGAATACTTGCAGACAATGTGCCATTTTTTTGCTCGGTAAAGACAACGATTGCTTTAGGCTTTTTGGTTTCATCATCAATAGTTTGCCAAACTGTTCCATTGAGCTGATCTGCTGCATGTGCAGCCATCGCGGCACCAAATAGTCCAAATGCAAGTAACATTTTTTTCATTATTTCTTCCCTAATCATCTATGGTATTGCCAATCTTCAGTATTCAAAATACACCGCCAATTTGCAATTTCTCAGTGTGACCGTTTAGTGTTGCCTTGTAACAATATTTACAAGATCATCCTATATTATGCTGTTCCCTTGCAAGAGGAAATGTCAAGCAAGACCACATCAGATAAAAAGCTGGATAAACATTAGCCGTTTTAAATGAAGCATTTTGAACTCCAATCACTGCGTTTTTTGCGCAAGTTGCTGCAAACGCTGAAGCAGTGCAGCCATTTTAAATTCACCCGTTAAACGCAAACTGCGTAGTTCCTGATGTTGAGTGTCTAAAAACAAATAGGTTGGTGGCCCCAAAATATCCCATTGACTCAATAACGCCTGATGCGAAGCATCATACTGACTCAAATTCAGCTTGATCAGATAAAATGGCGCAAGTGCCTGTTGTACCTGCGGTTGTGGCAATATCTGATGTTCAATAGGCTGACATGCCACACACCAGTCAGCATAGACATCAACCAAAATAGCCTGCCCTTGAGGAGCTTGTGCAAGCAACGTCTGAAATTCGGCAGCAGTCTTGGCAACATGCCATTGCACCTGAGTAGAGGTCCCAACAGTATTTTGACCTTGCCACCACTGGTATTGCTGGTAAGCGTATGCAGGCACCAGACTCAGCAGTAAAGCTGCATACAGCCATTTTAGACCGCGCACATGTTTCACTGTGCCATAAAGCAAATAAGCAATAAAACTCACCAGCAGCAATACATTCAGGAGTTGCCACGCACTGCTATTCAAGATAGGGCGAATAAAATACAGCGCCAGCCCCAACATAATAAATGCAAAGACCACCTTAACTTGCATCATCCATAGCCCCGCTTTGGGCAAGGCTCTGGAGCCGAGTAAACTGACCAGCAGCATTGGGACTCCCATTCCCATGCCTAAGCTAAACAGTAAAACTGCACCATGCCATGGATTTTGGGTCTGAGAAATAAACAGTAAAGCGCCTGCAAGAGGTGCTGTCATACACGGCCCGACCAGCAAAGCAGAAATCACCCCCATGACTGAGGCACCAAGTAAGGACCCCCCTTTTTGCATAGACTGTGCCTGATCTAAGCGATGTGTCCATGTCTGTGGCAATTTGATTTCAAACAGACCAAACAGGTTCAGCGCAAAGACCACAAATAACAAGCTAAATGCCATTAAAATGCTCGGCTGCTGTAACCAGCGCTGAAAGCTCAAGCCAAATGAAGATGCCACCACACCCAAAACTGCGTAAACCGATGCCATACTGCATACAAAGACCAGTGCAATACTCCATGCTTTTAAACCCTTATGCTCCCGAATCAAGAGCGAAGTCAAAATAGGAATCATCGGTAAAGAACATGGGGTAAAAGCCAGCAAAATTCCTAAGCCTAAGAACAACAGTAACCCATACACAAAAGAATGTTGACTGAGGCGCTGTGACCAGACTTCATCATCGGCGGTTAAAACTGTGGTGGTTGGCGGGTGGGTATTCTTCGTCTCTGCGACCGCTGCTGTGGTATTTAAAGTATTGGAATCTAGTGATGTGGATTGCTGCTGTGAAAGTTCAAGCAAACTAGACTGGGTACGCACCTGATCTTGCATACTGATCAGACCATCGGCATCGGTGCGAATGGTGATTTTTTGCGGTGGGTAACACAAACGGTCTTTGGCACAACCCTGCCATGTCACCTGATAACTCTGATTGGGTTGTGTTGGAATACTAAAACTGACCTGATTAAAGTACACCAGACTTTGCCCAAAATTATCATCGTGCTGGGAGACGGCTTGCGGGAATTTAAGTGTGAGTTGCTGTTGCCCCTGCTCTACCGTAAATTTTTGCTGATACAGATAATAATGCGACTGGATTTTCCAGGACAGTTTTGCCTGATGATCAGAGAGAGATTCCGCCGAAAACTGAAATGCCTGTTCAGCAGGCAACAACTCGTCGGCATGGCTGAATACAGGAAAAGATACGATCAATAATAGGCAATATTGTAAGGCTAGCCACAATATTGCCGTTTTTTTGACATGCAACCGCATCGGCAGATCTGCTCATTGAATTTAGAACAGGTAGGATACGCCAAAACCACCACTGTAGTCAGGTACATCACCGCTCAAACCTACGCCAAAACTGGCATCGAATTGTGTGCGATTGTTAAGCTTGTAAATCAAGCCTGTTGCCAACGAAGTCTGCTCAGCCTGACTTTCTTGTTTACGATAAACAAACTGCGAAAAACCTGACCATTTGTTCGCGATCTTATACTTTAAAGTCGGAATAGCTGTCCATGACCAGCGACCATCCTGCATCTCATAAAACATGGTGATACTGGTGTTCAGCAATTCATTTTGCTGATAGGCCACTGTTGAACCCAAAGTATAGGTATCTTGATTTTCTCTAAAACCTCGATTACCTGTCGCAAAGGAGACTTTACCTAAAACCGCCATAGTCATTTGGTCATCTTGTAAATCAATGGCTTTTTTGACCCCGACAGATACATCTCCCAGACCATTATCATTGATTTTTTGACCTGCACGACGGATTTGTGTCCAAGCTGGCCCTTGCCAACCCAACTGTAATTCCATACTGTCGGTCAGACCCGTACGAAAGAGCATATCAGTCTGAATTGTTGTAGTTTTCTCATAACCGTCAGCCGTACCCTGCTTTGTATAAGATACACTTGGCAAGCTTTGTTCCCATGCCAGTTGCCCGACTGGGGTAATACTTGTCCCAAAGCCTGAACCTGGACGGTCAAAAGAAAAATCAGTCGCTAGACTATGCATACTCACTGTTGAAGCCAGTGCGAATGCCGTGGTTTGCCATAGTTTCATAGATATTCTCAAGGATTAAGCGTTAAGTTAATTCTTTTGTCATTTTTGCACCATGCTCACGAAGCAACTGCAAAGTCTGCTTTTGCTCTGGCAAGGTTTGTGACCAATCGATTTCATCATAGTCACATTCAAAAAATAATTGGCTAATTGATGATAACACGGTTAAATCTTCATCATCCAACGTATTTGGGTTGACTTTTTCATCCAGCAACCGCTGCACTGCAGGAACACATGCTGCGCTGGCTGCATCCCAAAGTGGTCCATAAAATTCTTCCGCATCCCACAAATGCACATTGGCTTTCGCCTGAATCAAGGCATCTAAAATTTCAAGATGGGGCTGTAGTAGTTGCTGTTTTTGTTGTTCTGACAAAGGTTGTCCTGCCTCACAAGCATCACACAGCGTTTCCCACCACAGGAACAAGCCATCACAAACCACAGTAATTGGCAAGCCTTTTTGAGGATCCATAAAATTAGGATCAAGCCCTTGAGATAACAGGTCTTGTACTTTGGCTGGGTCAAGTTGTTCAATGGCATCAATCAAGGCATGTTGTGATGTCGTTAGCATGATGGGTTCTCAATGGCAATGTGCTCAAGCCAGTTTAACAAGAAATCCAATATCAAAGACAATAAAAAAGCTCCCGAAGGAGCTTTTTTGGAAAAATCAGTCACTTAAGCTTCGTCTTCTTCTTCTTCAATTTCAAGCGGTTTAGCGCGAGGATTGTCTTTTTTCTCAATCACATGTTCTAGGCTACGTTTTAGGCGTTCGATTGCCCCATGAATTGCAGCATCCACAGTACCTGCTTTATGTGATACAGCAATCGGTTTCAATCCTGCTAGGCGTGCTTCAATCATGCAACGTAGGTCGTCATCTCCGCCCTTATCTCCATTTTCATCACTCAAATGTACTGAAAAGTGAGTAATACGTTCACTGTGACGTTGAAATTCATTCGTAAGTTCTGCACGTATATAACCAATTAGACGTTCACTATTTTGGATATTTTTATCTGTACGGATTTCAATATTCATAATTAATCCTCTCTTATTTCATCGATCTGCGCTGTGCAAAACAAAACAACCATCCATGTAAATGCACCTGAAACCTGATGATGCACGATGGTAAAAACACTTAAATTTATAAGCTTTTACTCTTCCTAAACAGAAGGTGTTGTCACCATTTTTGCATATTGTTTCGGTGTCCTTATGTTTTAAATATCAGGCTATACTCGAAAATATGCAAGCATATTTTGCAAAAAAACGATCAAAAGGAAACCAACCGTGACAACTTCTTACTTGCGTGGTCAGGCACTCATCGATTGTATTCGTTCCACCCCCTACTCTCGTGACTTAATTGGCTATCATGGATCCCCTCCTCAAGCTCACTGGCCACATCAAGCCAAAATTGCGGTGCAATTCGTACTGAATTATGAGGAGGGATCTGAAAACCATATTGAGCATGGCGATGCAGGCTCAGAGCAATTTTTATCAGACATTATTGGCGCAGCCAGTTTTCCTGCCAAACACATGTCGATGGATTCCATGTACGAATATGGTTCGCGTGCAGGTTTCTGGCGTATCCATGAGGAGTTTCAACGGCGTAATTTACCCATGACCATTTTTGGTGTCGGTATGGCACTGATTCGTAATCCTTATGTGGTCGAAGCAATCAAGTCGACGGGCTACGATGTAGCATCGCATGGACAACGCTGGATTCATTATCAAGGCATGTCGATTGAACAAGAACGCCAATATATGGATCAGGCGATCAGTGTACTGGAAACGCTTTTTGGTAAAGCCCCAGTCGGTTGGTACACAGGACGCGATAGCCAGAATACTCGCCAACTTTTAGCTGAATTTCCACAAATTCAATATGATAGTGATTATTATGGTGATGATCTGCCCTTTTGGACCACCCTGACCAACTCAGCAGGTGAAAGCCGACCACATCTGATTATTCCGTATACCCTAGAATCCAATGATATGAAGTTTTGTTCATCTAGCGGTTTCAACAATGGCGAGCAGTTTTATCAGTATTTAAAAGATGCTTTTGATGTGTTGTATGCGGAAGGCGATACTGCGCCAAAAATGCTGTCGATTGGCATGCACTGCCGAATTTTAGGTAAGCCTGGGCGCTTTAAGGCATTACAACGCTTTTTGGATTACATTCAGTCCCATGAACGGGTATGGATTTGTCGCCGTCAGGATATTGCCGAGCATTGGTATCAACATCATTATCCAAAGTAAAAAAATCTGTGTTGGCTCTTGCTTTTTAAGCCATGATTGCACATGTTTAAATAATTAAAAGCAACAATAAACTGGACATAATTATGCAACTCTCAGAATTCAACCAACTCTCCGAGACACAGGCGCAAGAATTTTTAAAACACTGTGTCCATATTTCCTCTTGGGTAAGAACACTTTCTGAACAACGTCCCTATCCAAGCAAGCACACCCTGATCAATGCAGCAGAAATGCAAACAGAAACATGGACGTGGGCAGACATTAAAGCCGCATTAGATGCTCATCCACGCATTGGGGAACAACAGGCAAAACAGACTTTATCAGCACAAGAGCAGGCTCTTTCACAAAAAGAACAGGCCCTCATTTACCAAGGTGTCGAGACGACTGATGCGCTGTATGAAGCCAATCTGGCTTATGAACAAAAATTTGGTTTTATCTTTTTAATTAAAGCCGTTGGGCTGACGCATATGGATATTTTTGAAGCCTTACAGCAACGTTTGCAAAATGACCTAGAGACTGAAAAACAGGTGGTTCATGAGCAGCTTGCGGGGATTGCTCTGCATCGTCTGGAACTGGGAATCGAAAGTGATTAGTACCCATATTTTAGATACGCACTTAGGCAAACCTGCTGCGGCTGTAAACGTGAAGTTATTTGATGCAGCCAGCCATAAATTACTTGGGCAAGGCCAAACTGATGCAGATGGCCGTCTAAAAGATTTTGGCTTAACTGCCATCACTGCAGGCGAATATCAGCTTGAATATGAAATTTTACCTTACTTCGCATCGAAACAACTTGAGACTTTTTTCCCTAAAGTCTGTATCCAGTTTTATGTCGCAGATCCACAAGAGCACTATCATGTGCCTTTACTGATTAGCCCATTTGCTTACTCTACCTATCGGGGGAGTTAAGCAGCAAATTGCTGACGACAAGGTATGATTCTGCCAAGCTGCAGGATTATACCAGTCAGACCAAATGGTCAAAATTAATTCATTTTCTGCACTAATTCCAAGCAGGATACTATGTAAAACCCTACTTTTTGCCGTGAGTTTTTAAATGGTGTTTTTACAGATGAATTATTAAAAAGCGCGTCACTCCTATTGTTCTCTCACACTTTCTCGGCTTTTCTATCGTTTTTCTCAACGATCTGCTGTCGATTTGTCTAATCAATAGCTACATCCCAGCGAAATTTGTTTAAAATTGGTCAGTTTTTTGCATCTTGCTTGCAAACCAGTTTATTTTCGTGGGGAAGTCTACAATGAGCAACATTCGCCTTAAAAAAGCGCTTCTATTATGTGGTATTAGCAGCTTATGTTCTTCAGTTTTTGCATTGCCATTATCTAGCGATGACGCTTGTAAGGCCGCGAATGTCAGAGATTTTTCACAAATGTTTAGCTGTGGTACGGTTGAAGGTAGCTTACGTTTGGCTTCTTACTCAACACACAATGCTTACTTTCTTGATCAGATTGGCATTGGACGTAGCGAAGATACCACTACTGCAGGTGGTTACGTGAATTACAAAACAGCACGTTACAACGGCTTCCAGGCAGTTGTTGGGATTGAAGGTCAAAACCGTCTTTCACACGGTTCTCATAGCGTTTCTGAATTATCAGATGGGACTTTTGGTATTGGCGAAGCTTACCTAAACTGGAAACAAGATAAATTCTCTGTAACCGTAGGTAACCAACGGCTTGATTTACCATTTATGGGTGATTACTCAGACTATCGTGTACAGCCATGGTTATATCAAGGCGTTGACATGAAGTACGGTGATGCCGATAACTTCGTGCGTGTGACCTATATTAATAAATACAAAAGCTATGGTGATGACAACTTTACCCACCGTGACCGTTATAATGACGACTCAACTTTAGATACTCATCTTGATCATGTCACCAGTTTCGGTCTAGGTAAAAAATTCAACTTGAATGATAAATACTTAAAAACTCAGGCATGGGTAGAGAGTTATGAAGACTCATTCAACTTGTATTACGGCGAAGCCAATCTTGGTTTTACCAAAGTTAAATGGAACCCTGAAGTCAGCGTGCAAGCCGCTTATGCCAATGACATTGGTGATGCCCAATTTGGTAAAGTCGACAGCACATCTCTTGGTGCTCAGTTAAAGCTTAAGCCAACGGACAAACTGACTTGGCGTATTGGTTATGACCATGTATTCAAGAAAAATAATGCTTGGGGTCTAGGTAGTTTGCCAACACCTTATGCTCACAATACATCTTCTGATCCGTACTTTGCACAGCCGTTCTTTACCAGTACTCAGGACTTAGGACCTGGCGATTTCTACACTACGGAGCTTTCTTCTCCATTTGGTCAGAACGCTTTTGTCGGTACACGTTTAAGCTATGTTGCAGTGAACGATAGCTACAAAAAACTGAGCAGCCTCAACAATGACATGTATGAAGTGATGTTCTATGGTTTCTATAATTTCACAGGCTCTCTCAAAGGCTTGAGCCTGTCTGAATTTGTTGGCTTCCAGAAACTCCAAGGCGATGCCAACCTGTTCTTGCAAAACCGTTTTGGAATCACTTACAACTTCTAAGTGCCTTGGTATAACTACTGTTTCAACGGTAGTGCTATCTGACCAAGTTGTTAAAAAAGATGCCTCAAGGCATCTTTTTTATTGATTTGCTTTTATTATTTCAAATCAGGTTTAATCCAGTACATTTCCCACGATGTTATTGATAATCCCCTGCATAATGTGTGGTCCCTGCTCCTGACGCAGTTCGCTATACCAAGCTTGTGTAGTTGCTTGATCTTTCATATGCGTTACATCACAGCGCTTGCGGGCACGTAACACCATTTCCTTGGTACGCTCATTACGTTTTTCTTGATAGCGAGACAAGGCATCTTCAATACCCAAAGTATTGATCTGTAAAGCACGCGCCAAATAAATCGCGTCTTCCATCGCCTGACAGCCCCCTTGCCCAATATCAGGAGCGGTACTATGCGCGGCATCACCCACCAACACGACACGACCTTTATAAAACTGTAAAAAGGGTTCAATGTCGTGGATTTCTACCCGATTGGTTTTTTGCGGATCCAGTCGCTCAATCAGGGTTTGCACTTGTGGGCACCAGTTTTGAAAATATTGTTTTAACTGGCTTTGATACTGGCTGCGGTCATTCTCTAGACCTGCTGGTAATGGCACATCCAAAAAGAAATAAAAACGCTGATCCGCCACAGGCATCAGTGATGCTCGCTTCCCCTCACTGACATAAGTCGTCCACCGCTCAGCAGGCGCTAAATCTTCAGAAATATCCACCAGTCCATTCCAGTTGACATAGCCTGCATAACGGCGCTGTATCTGCCCTCCAAGCACGTAAGCACGGGTTAATGAGTGTGTTCCATCTGCACCAATCAAAAGCTCTGCTTCAATCTCATTTCCATCGGCAAACTGAATCTTTACTCGCTGTTCCTGTTGTTCCAAAGCCAGCATGCGTTTGCCCAAATGAATGTCTTCGCGACCAAATTCATCCATCAGCATATTTTGTAAGTCGGCACGCGAGACAGGATAAGGACGCTGCCCAACTTCCTGAATGAGCGGCTGCAAGCTGAACTGGGTCATGGTTTCCCCTGTCAGCCCATCGACATAAGCCAAATCATTCATTTGTCCGCCCAGTTTGGCGATTTTTTCTGATAATCCCAGATAGTTCAGACATTTAACCCCATTTGACCATAACGAAATGGCGGCACCGACGGGAAGAATTTTTTCTGCTTGTTCATAGATGGTTACTTTATGTCCGAATTTTTTTAGTGCAATTCCTGTGGTCAATCCTCCCATACCAGCACCGATAATCACAATGTCCATCTATAGCTCCTTTATATTTATAGCATTTGTTTAATTTTTGATGCCAAAAGCATGCCATACGCGATATTTTGCGCTGAATGTGTTCAATTACCGTAAAAACTGCCACATTTTTGCCAGTCTTCCCTAAATAAACAACAATGCTAGTATAGGCAAAGGACTCATTTCAGTGACTAAAATAACAGCATACAGGAACCTTACATGGCAACATTACTCGCTCCTGCTTTTGAACTTCCTACACATCTGACGCATTTAACCAATCTTGCCGATGCGCGTATTGGTGCCAAAATCATTGACTGCTCCGATGAGTTCTTTGCAGAAGCGAAACGCATGCTCAATGCGGATGCCCCGATTTTTGTCGAAGACAAGTTTGATGATCATGGCAAATGGATGGATGGTTGGGAAACCCGTCGTAAACGCTATGCAGGCTACGACTGGTGTATCGTCAAACTGGGTGTGGCGGGCAAGATTTATGGGCTAGACATCGATACCACTTTCTTTACAGGTAACTATCCTGCTTCGGCTGCACTGGAAGCCTGCTATGCACCTGATGATCAGCTTGATCAAGCCAAGTGGCATAGTCTGTTACCTAACAGTATTCTGGGTTCAAGCCAGCATCACTTTTTTGATATTGCCTCAGATCAGGTCTTTACTCATATTCGCCTGAATATTTTCCCAGATGGTGGTGTAGCGCGTTTACGTATCTATGGCGAAGTGCAAATTCAGCTCCAAGACAACAACCAGACACTGGATTTACTGGCACTGGAAAATGGCGGGCGAGTAATCTCCTATAGTGATGCACACTATGGTCATCCACATAATCTGATTAACCCAGGTCGTGGTGTCAATATGGGGGATGGTTGGGAAACCAAACGTCGTCGTGCCCCGGGTTTTGACTGGTGTGTGCTGGCTTTGGGGCAAGCAGGTCTGATTGAAAAAATCGAGATTGATACTGCACATTTTAAAGGTAACTTCCCTGCCCAAGTATCGATTCAGGCGGTGTATGTACAAGATGCCACCGACCCGCAACTGATTCCACAAAGCATGTTCTGGCCATTTTTACTCGAAGCGCAAGACATGCAAATGGATCATGTGCATAGTTATATTCATGAGGTCTTGGCACACGAAAAAATCTCGCACATTCGCGTCAACATGATTCCAGATGGCGGCATTAGCCGCATCCGTTTATGGGGTAAAGTCACAGGATGAGTCAACTCAATATTCAGCTTGAACCATTAACCATCGAAAACTTCGCCGAATTCGGCGAAGTGATCGGTTGTATAGGGCATGATTTCTTTCATATTAATGATGCGCATACCGAGCGCTATCACGCCTTGGCACACACTGAAACCGATGCGGTGGGCAAGATTGGCATCAGTATTTTTCGCAATATCAAGACCACACATTTGCCATTCAAGATTGATATGTTGGAACGGCATCCAGTTGGTTCTCAAGCATTTATTCCGATGCAAGGACAGAAATTCCTGATCGTGGTTGCGTCCAATTTAAATGCTGATCAACCTGATCTAAAGCGCCTTCGGGCATTTATTTCAGATGGTATACAAGGCGTGAATTATCGTGCAGGGACATGGCATCATCCCCTTCTGACGTTGGAAAGCCCAAGCGATTTTGCTGTGATTGATCGGCTCGGTACAGGACACAACTGTGATGTGTTCGAGTTTGCTGAGCCTGTACTGATTCGAGAATAAAACCCTGAACAGGCTGTTTCGGTAGACTGTCTGCTGGCATACCGATATGCCAATTGAATAACATGTTTCTACATTTTCCCTACTTAGTCTTTGCAAAAGCATAAAACTTCTGCAATCTCGATTGGCTATAGTAGAAAACTTGTTTAGTGTGCCAACTTTTGTCCATACCATGATGAAAAAATTGATTTTACTGAGCCTTGCTACCATAACGGCATTTTTAGCAGCGTGTAGCAGCAACCCTTCGGAAAAACAACTGGCGATGGCAAACCCTGCCAGTAAATACTGCCTAGAACAAGGCGGTAAACTGCGCCATCTAAAAGATGCCTTTGGCAATGAATCTGCCAACTGCAAATTACCCAATGGACAAGAGCAAGATGAATGGGATTTGTACCGACAAACGCACCCATAAAAAAAGAGGGCGATTTCCCTCTTTTTTAATTTTGCTTAAACGACCAGATCTGCCAGATTGCCTTTTTGCTCCAGCCAGTGCTTACGATCTGCAGAGCGTTTTTTGGCAAGCAACTTATCCAGCAAACTTGCCGTGAACTGCACATCATCCAGATCTAACTGTACCAAGCGGCGAGTGTTTGGATCCATCGTGGTTTCACGAAGCTGACTCGCATTCATTTCACCCAAGCCTTTAAAGCGGGTGATTTGCGGATTTTTAGTTTTGATCTTGGCTAAAATACTTTCTAGCTCATCATCATCCAGTGCATAAAACACATCTTTGGCCGCATCGACACGGAACAACGGCGGCATAGCGACGAATAAATGCCCCTCTTCTACCAACGCAGGAAAGTGCTTCACAAACAAGGCACACAACAAAGTCGCAATGTGCAAACCGTCTGAGTCAGCATCGGCAAGAATACAGATTTTGCCATAGCGCAGTTCCGACAAGTCATCACTACCCGGATCAACCCCGATGGCAATCGCGATATCATGCACTTCTTGCGAAGCCAAAACTTCATCGGAAGAGACTTCCCATGTATTCAGGATTTTTCCGCGAATCGGCATAATCGCCTGAAAATTCTTGTCGCGGGCTTGCTTGGCACTACCACCTGCTGAGTCCCCTTCGACAATAAACAATTCACTTTCTTCACGGGTTTGCCCAACACAGTCTGCCAGTTTCCCAGGCAATGCTGGTCCTGCTACGATGCGTTTACGCTCGACTTTTTTGGCTGCTTTGAGGCGTCGACCGGCTTTGGCAATTGCCATTTCCGCCAGTTGGGTTGCGGTTTCAGCATTTTGGTTAAACCACAGGGCAAACGCATCTTTGGCAATATTTTGGACAATGCCCGAAGCTTCACGGCTCGACAGGCGCTCTTTGGTTTGTCCTGAAAATTGTGGTTCTTGGAGCTTGAGTGACAAAATATAGTTCACCCCGTCCCAAACATCTTCTGCTGAGAGTTTCATGTTACGTGGCAACAAATTACGCAGTTCACAAAACTCGCGCAGCGCATCGGTCACGCCTGCACGCAAACCATTCACATGCGTACCGCCTTGCGCAGTCGGAATCAGGTTGACATAGCTTTCCTGAATCTGCTCGCCGCCTTCGACATTCCAGCACACGGCAAACTCACAACTGGCACGTTCAGCATCACCACGCGATACAAAGGCAGGCTGCGGCAAAATCTCGCGATCTTGCAGTTCATCCATCAAATAGTCGACCAGACCATTTTCAAACTGCCATTCGATTTTTTCGTTATTGATCTTGTCGATATAGCAAATTTTTAAGCCTGCTGCTAAAACGGCTTTGGCTTTCAGGTTATGTTTTAAGGCTTTTAAGGCAAATTTTGGATTGTCAAAATATTTGCTGTCTGGCCAGAAGCGTACCAGTGTCCCTGTCGCACGTTTCGGTGCCTTGCCTTCAAGCACTTCAAGTGGCGTAACAGGCTCACCATGCTCAAAAGCCATTTGGTATAAGTTACCCTGACGCTGTACTTCAACCTCAACACGATTCGATAGCGCATTGACCACAGAAATGCCGACCCCGTGCAATCCCCCCGAAAACTGATAGTTGTCGGTACTGAATTTGCCGCCTGCATGCAATTTGGTCAAAATAATTTCAATACCGCTTTGTCCGTATTCAGGGTGAATATCGACAGGCATCCCGCGCCCGTTGTCCTGAACGGATAAAGAGCCATCCTCATAGACCGTGACACTAATCTGGTTGGCATGCCCTGCCAAAGCCTCATCCACCGCATTGTCGATTACTTCTTGCGCAAGATGGTTTGGACGTGTGGTATCGGTATACATTCCCGGACGGCGACGTACAGGATCTAGACCAGATAAAACTTCAAGGGATTGAGCCGTATATTGTGACACGTGATTATTTTTCCTTTGTAATCGATAAGGCTAAAAAGGTCAGTAGCATGGGAATTTTATCAGCAAAATTTTCCATGGCATGGTTTCCCCCCATTTCAGTCATGATCATGCTGGGGATTTGCGCCTGATTATAATAGCGTTGTGCTTCCCGATAATCCAAGACTTCATCACCTTGTTGCAATAACACCAACAATTTGCTGGCATCTTGAACAATAGGCACATCCATCGCTGCCAATTGCTGCAACTGAGACCGATCCAGTGTCCAGTCTGGTGTCACCTGTAGCGGAATCTGTCCCTGACCAAACAGCCGCATAAACAGGGCATAAGGATGAACCGCAGGATTGATCAACACCGCAGGACAAGCATATTGCAATGCCAGATGAGTTGCGTAAAACCCGCCCAGACTGCTCCCCACCAGCACGACATTTTCAAGTGCCTGAATATAACCTGCAACCTGTGCCAGCGCTTCCAGTGGCGGCATGTTTAGATCAGGCAAGTGTACACTATAGCTTGGACAATGGGCTTGGCAGTATCGTTTCAGCTGCTGCCCTTTGACCGAATAAGTATTGCTGCGAAAACCATGTAAATAAATAATATTCATACGAATCAACCATCAATTTTGTATTAAATCTACGTCATTCACTGCATGACTCCCCCGTGATGATTTAAACTGGTCTTGTAGGACAAAAGCAGGCTCAATCTAGGTAAAAATTGCGTATGTTAAGCAAAGCAAAACCATAAATTATTGCCGTAGTACCAGACAATACTTGGTTAGCACAGTTATAGAGAGATCAAAGACTATGCCAAGTTTAACGCCACTACACGAAACTTATTGTCGTTGGGACGATACTCCACCAAGTCAAGCCGACTTGCTGGAGGGTTTTGCGCAATTTCTGACTACACCGAAACAAAACCTGTATGGTTTAATGCATAACATTCAGACAGAACTGTTGTCGAGTGTTTTAGGTTTAAGTGAAGAACATGTTCAACGCTTACAACGGATGCGTCTGATCAATCGGTTTAACCATACTGTTTACGAAGTCATGAGACAGTCTGGTAGTCACGTTATTGCACCTAGTCTACGAAAAATTCTGCAACACAATCCACAGCTTCGACAAAAATCACTCAGCCCGATTGCGCAGGAAGCCTTGAGTATACTCAATGGGATTGCAGGAGATTATTTCTTGCTCCAGCAAAATCCGCTGGCACTGCCCATGGTGCTCTATGATCATTATGGCGCGATACAACGAGGCGATGTTGGTGGGCGAGTGGTGATTTTTGTGCATGGTTTATGTATGAGCCACCGCTACTGGTCAAACCATCGTTATGAAGGCATTGGTGAGCGCTTACTGGCACAGCGTGATTACAATACCATGCTGTATCTCAACTACAATACAGGACGGCGCATTTCAGCGAATGGTCGCAGCCTGTCCAATTTGCTTGAAGATTTAATCGAACGTAACCCACGCATTCATTCCATTGATCTTATTGGGCATAGCATGGGGGGCTTGGTCTGCCGTAGCGCGCTATTTTATGGTAAACAAGAACAAAAACACTGGTTTCACCGCACCCAAAATCTGGTGTGTATTGGCTCACCACATCATGGCGCAGCATTGGAACGCTTTGGCTTTCGTTTACAGGAAAGCCTGGGACGTTTTCCTCTGGTTAAAATTGCCCGTCATGTGGTCAATCTGCGCAGCAATGGCATTTTAGATTTGCGCTATGGCAGCGTGCGGGATGACGACTGGGAACACATGTCTGCCCGTATCGGCTCCATGAATGATAGCCGAAAACCAGCACCACTCCCCTCACATATCAATACCTTTTTCATTGCAGGCACAATGGAATTTAAGAAAATAAAAACCAAAACCATGGCTGTGATTGGCGACTATCTGGTCAGTGTCAAAAGCGCGCTGGGCGAACACCCGAATCCGCGCTTTAACCTGAATCTCCCCGACTCGCACAAAGCTGTATTTTATGGCTTAAACCATTTTAACATTCCGTATCATCCGAGTGTCGCCGAGCAGATTACCCGCTGGTTATATCCGAACCCTGAATTACCAGAACAAAACTTCTTGCATCGTCATGTGGTGGATTTGGGAATTTATGAACTTGATACCTTACTTGAAATGCAAAGTGAAGATTAGACGGAACGCAAGTGACTCGGCGCGTTTTTCTTTTGTGCCAGTGCAATCCCGCACAAAATCATGATACCGCCCAATGTATGATACATCGTCCACTGTTCATGCAACCAGATCAACGCGATAATCGCAGTAAATACAGGCATCAGATTCATAAAAATACTGGTACGATTTGGCCCTAAATGCTGCACGGCCAGCATCCATAAAATTGGCGCGCATAGTGATGGGAAAATTCCTGCATACAGGACGCTCAACGCATTTTGACTGTTCAAGCCATCCAATCCCAAATAAACAATAAACGGCAGATGAAACAGTAAAGCAAAGGCAATCTGGATATACACACTGACCATGAGTGGCAGATTTAAACGCCATTTTTTTAAGAATACGCCATAAAATGCATAGAAAAATACGGCAACCACCATCAGCGCATCACCAAAATGATGCCCCGTAGTCAGCAAGGCTGCAAAATTGCCTTGTCCAATCACATATAACAAGCCAAAAAATGACAATGCACTGCCAATCAAGGCAAAGCGGTTGGGCATATCCCGAAGCAGCAACATCGACACAAAAATAGTGAACACGGGAATAAAGGCATTAATAATGCCCATATTGGTCGCCGAAGTGTAATGGGATGCGGTATAGGCAATGCCCTGATACAGCACCATGCCAAATGCCCCCAAAACCGCAAGTTGACCAATATGCTGACGGAGCTGTTGGCGTGCCTGCCACACCCGATGCAGCATAAATGGTGTGAGCAATACAAAAGCAATCAGCCAGCGATAAAAACTGATACTGACAGGTGAAATGAAGTCAGAAACATAACGAGTCACGACAATATTCAATGACCAGATCAGCACGGCCAATAAAGGCAAAACCAATGCCCACCACGGTGCTTTCTGATGCTGTTGCATAGCATTCTCTTGATCATGAATTAAAGGAATATTCTGACTATCGGCGGATTGAATTGAAATCCTGAAAATCCGACATCAATATAGTAAAGACGACACCTGAACCTAAAACAAATCCCAAACCCGCATGGCATGTTCAATCACTTTGTGCAGCTGTTCCTGTGTTGCCCCATCACGCGCTTGTAAGGTTAACCCTTGAATCACCGTGGTATAAAAATCAGTCATTTCTTCAATTGGTGTGGTTGGTGCCAAATCTCCATCAACAATCCCCTGCTGCAAACGCTGCAACAGTTTTTGTTTCTCTTTTAAGCGTTTTTCCAGAACTTTTTGCTGGACATCATGTGTCTGTTCGGAACAGTTGACCACGGCAACAATCAGCATACAGCCCGCAGGTTTATTGGGCTGGAGTAAGCGCTGAATATGGTTATACAGATAAATTTCAAATGCGACTTTTGCTGTTTTCGCCTGCTCAAAAATCGGAATGATGGGGCAGGCTTCATGCTCCAGATAATAGTCAATACAGCGATAAAACAATGACGCTTTATCCCCAAAACAGCTATACAAACTTGGTGCGGTAATTTGTAAAGCATGGGTTAAATCATTGATGGATGTTGCTTCATAACCATGTTCCCAAAACAACAGCATGGCTTTTTCCAGCGCCTGCTGTTCATCAAAACATTTTGGACGCCCACGTTTCTTTTTCATTGGCATATCTGCCTGTTGTACTGCCAAATCTGTTGTGGGTTTTGTCATACAGGGAACAACCATTTTTATAGCAATCGCTAATAAATTAATTGACGATTGAATTTTCTTCAACTATTTTATTTTATAGTGATCACTACATAATTAATTTTTACTTTGAAAACAGGATGCCTTTATGCCCACTTCCGTGGTCTCGGAACATCAATCTCCTTCAACTCAAGGCAGTTGGCTTGCCATTTTGACAGTTGCAATTGCTGCCTTTGTACTGGTCACCAGTGAATTTTTACCTGTAGGCGTACTCAATAATGTCGCCAGTGATTTACAGATTTCAACGGGTACAGCAGGTTTAGTCATTACCTTGCCTGGTGTCATGGCAGCGCTGGCAGCACCACTATTGCCTGTCTGGTTTAAACGGCTTGATCGACGTTATGTACTCATTGTATTGACTGCGATTATGGTAATTGCCAACAGCATTACTGCATTTGCCAGTAATTTTCATATTTTGCTGCTCAGCCGTCTGGTTTTAGGTATTGCCATTGGCGGATTCTGGGCAACGGCCATTGCCCTGAGTGGCAAACTTGCACCTGCCCAACTCCCAATCGCCAAAGCTACTGCGGTGGTCATGACAGGCGTGACTTTTGCAACAGTGCTAGGCGTGCCAATTGGCACGTGGCTCAGTGGTTTATATGGCTGGCGCAGTGCTTTTGCCATCAATGCAGGGATTGGCTTTTTGGTGCTGATTTTACAAATGCTGTGCTTGCCAAAACTGCTACCCGAATCTGCGATTCGTTTTGCCGACTTGCCTGCGCTGCTACGTGTCAGTAAGGCGCGCCGCGGGATTGTGATTATTCTATTAATGGGTCTGGCACATTTTTGTGCTTATAGCTATCTGGCGCCATTTTTTAAACACATTGCAGGTTTTAACAGCGCGACGATTGGCAGCCTGTTATTACTCTACGGCATTGCAGGGATTTTTGGCAATGCTTTTGCAGGCTATAGTGGTAACCTCAATATTCGCTATACCCTTGCCTTTGTCGGGTTGTGCTTTGCAATCGTATTTTTTAGCTTTCCTGTATTTGCCGTGCATTTGTCTGGCGCGTTGGTCTTGACCGCACTCTGGGGCTTTGCCTTTGGTGCATTTCCGACGACAGCCAACATCTGGATGTTCTTGCATGCAGGCGATGCGGTAGAAAAAGGCATGCCGTTATTTGTCGGGATGTTTCAGGTCATGATTGCCATGGGTTCATTATTTGGCGGAATGGTGGTTGACCACTATAATGAAACTACGCTGATTTACAGTGTCCTGAGTTTCATTGTCTTGGCACTGATTGCCTTATTTACCCTGACTCGAGGGCTGAATAATCCTAAAATGACTTGCGAATCCTAAAATATTACTATGAACAATGCATCAAATCTCATCCAACTCAATGACATGGTTGAAATTCATGAGTTTTTCTTCCAAGCCAATGACCAGATTTCGATGCATTGCTGTTTATGGGGTGACTTTAACTTTAGCCTCGATGGTATTTTGCAACTCCAGATTGGCGATGCGCTGTATTTAGCTCCGCCAAATTATGGTTTGTGGCTTCCTCCTCAAACCGAACATGATTCTATTGCCATCGACAAACAGGTTACTCATTTTATTTGTATCCGCATTCACCCCTATTTAGCCAACAAGCTCAGCCCAGACACTCAAACGTTGGTCACCCGACCTTTCTTTCATGCATTGGTGAAAGAAGCCTTACACATTCGGCATAGCCATCCACAACAGTATCAGCATTTACTGCAAGTCATTTATGACCAGATCTGCATGGCCGACTGTTATGATCATTACTTGCCACAAACCAGTCATCCTGTATTGCAACCTATTCTGGCGCAGCTCAATGATGTCTCAAATTTTCAGTACTCCATTCAGCAGATTCTTGCTGAATTTCGTATAAGTGAACGACATCTCTTACGCCTGAGTCAGCAAGAACTTAAACTGCCCATTTCCGAATGGCGTAACCGTGCCAAAATTGTTCATGCCATTTCTTTACTGAAACAGGGGCTTGCGATTAAACAAATTGCCTACCTGCTGGGGTTTCGGCATAGCTCAAGTTTTATTACATTCTTTAAGCGCTATTTAGGTAAAACACCTGCGGAAATGCGCCTTGAACATTAGTCACGCAAATCTACTTGTCTTTCATAAAAAATCATTTTAAAACATAACTCTACTTTTAAGGATATGATGATGAGCCAGTCAATTTTGGATATTCCTGTAAACACCATTACAGGCGAAGAAACTACGCTTGCAACTTACCAAGGCAAGGTACTTTTAGTAGTCAATGTTGCCTCAAAATGCGGCTTAACCCCACAATATGAAGGTCTGGAAAAACTGTATCAGGCGAAAAAAGCTGAAGGTTTAGAGATTTTAGGTTTCCCTGCCAACAACTTTTTGGCACAAGAGCCAGGCAGCAACGAAGAAATTCAAAAATTCTGTTCCCTGAACTACCATGTAGATTTCCCACTGTTTGCCAAAATTTCAGTTGCAGGTGAAGACAAACATCCATTGTATCAGGCACTAATTTCAGCGCAGCCTGAACGTATTGGCGAAGGTCCTTGGTGGAAAGATTTGGTCGACTACGGCCTAACACCAAACCCAAAACCTGAAATTTTATGGAATTTTGAAAAATTCCTGATTGGCAAAAATGGTGACGTTGTAGCACGTTTTGCTCCAGACATTACTGCGGATGACCCGCGTATTGTTAGTGCGATTGAAGCTGAACTTGCCAAATAAAAGATTCAGATCGAGTAAATCCATGACGGGTTTACTCGATGTTTTATTGATTTATGTTTTCACAAATACTAAGTAATTTATCTAAGTTTACATTTCGCAGGCAAGTTTTCATGGTCTGTTCATGATTTTAAAACTGTTCCAACAAAATCTTCATTCGCACCTACCACAAATCTGTTTAAATAAAATTGTCGAAACAACAGCAATAACAAGTGGAGAATTTTATGAAACGTCTAGCCCAAGGAATTGTTTTATCTTTAGCTGCAACTTTAGCTGCAGGGTCAGTATTTGCTCAACCAAATGACCCACACTATGTCAAACAAACCGTTACAACAACTGAGTGGCGCGTGGGTCATGCTGTACCGCCAGAGCATTTCAGACGTGCACATGCTGTAGATTATCGTCACTATAAAAGATTACATCACCCTGCACGCCATCAACAATGGTATCAAGTCAACCCACATAAATACGTTTTGGTAAACACTGACAACCATCGTGTGATTAAAGTAGTTCATCGTTAATTTCAGGCATAAAAAAGAGGGCATCTGCCCTCTTTTTTATTGCTTCTGATTTATAAAGCTAAATCAATCACAATGCGTCCATCAATCTTGCCATGTTCCATGCGCTCAAAAATATCATTAATATTTTCAAGTGGTTCAACATGAATATGTGCTTTGACTTTGCCACGCGCGGCAATATCTAGTGCTTCTTTTAAATCCAAACGCGTTCCTACAATCGAACCGCGCACGGTAATTCCCTCCAGCACCATATCAAAAATCGACAGATCAAATTTACCTGGTGGCAGACCGTTCAAGACCATTGTGCCTCCACGACGCACAATCGAAACTGCCTGTTCAAAGGCTTTCGGAGAAACTGCAGTCACCAATACTCCATGACAACCCTCCCCTGAAGCTTTTAGAACCTCCTCTTTGACATTCACTTTCAGGGCATTAATTCCCACATCTGCACCCAGCTCTTTTGCCAATGCAAGTTTTGAATCATCTACATCAATCGCAATCACATTAAAACCCATGGTTTTAGCATATTGAATCGCAACATGACCCAAACCACCAATCCCTGAAATAGCAACCCAGTCTCCTGTTTTGGCTTCAGTCATTTTCAAGCCTTTGTACACAGTCACACCTGCACACAAGATTGGCGCAATTTCAAACAGATCGACACCTTCAGGAATCACGCCAACATAATCACCATCGGCAAGGCAATATTCTGCAAAACTGCCATTTACCGAATAACCTGAATTTTGCTGTTTCTTACACAAGGTTTCCCAACCTGCATAACAATGATCACAATGTCCACAAGCCGAATACAACCACGGAATTCCTACTTTATCGCCCACTTTCAAATGAGTAATACCTTCACCAACTTCTACAACCTCTCCCACACCTTCATGCCCAGGAATAAAGGGAACCGTCGGTTTGATCGGCCAGTCACCATGCATAGCATGCAGATCAGTATGGCAAACACCCGTCGCAATGACTTTGACCAAGACTTTACCTGCACTCACTTTCGGAATCGGAACCTCTTGAATTTCTAGGGGTTGATTAAATGCTGTCACTACAGCGGCCTTCATTGTACTTCCCATGTTATGCTCCTTATTATTTCTATTGGTGAAAATGACTATTATGATAGGTGCTAAATTTAAGAATCATTCTCATCCATAAAGTAAAATGACATAGGTAGGTGCTTGGTAGGTTTTATGTAATTCAAAATTATGTTTTGAGAATTAATTTAACCAGCGAAAGCCCTTTTGAAATAGCCAGTTAGAAGATTAACTCCAAAATAGTGACGTTGATCTCCTCATTTTCGATACGTAAATCATATATGCAACTTATTCTTTTTATTGGGATTCAGGCGGCTGGGAAATCTACATTTTATCAACAATATTTTTATCGCACGCATTTGCGTATCAATCTGGACATGCTTAAAACCCGTCATCGGGAAAATATCATTTTTGAAGCTTGTCTTGCCTCAAAAACCAAATGTGTAATTGATAACACCAACGTCAGCATCGAAGATCGTGCTCGTTATATTCAACGTGCACAGCAGGCAGGATTTCAGATTTTAGCTTATTATTTTGAAACGGCATTAAGTCACGCCTTGGAACGTAATGCCGAGCGCCAAGGCAAAGCCAGAATACCCGATCAAGGCGTGCATGCTACACATCGACGTTTACAAATCCCGCAGCTTAGTGAAGGATTTGATGAAATTTACAAGGTAAAAATCAGCACACACGGGCAATTTTCCATTCAATTGATTGCTGATCAATCGCAAGTTTAATCGGGCTTTTGTGCTTCGCGCCATTGTTTAAATGCTGCAAAGATCGCTGCCTTTTCTGTAGTTGTCGCTTCATGCTGTTGCATAAAAGAAAAATCACCACGAAAAACTGCTGCGACAACCTGCTTAGCCAACTCAACAATACTGTCTCGCCCCTGTCGTTGATACGCTTCGATCTGCTGTGCAGTTAAATGCAAATCCCAGTTATAAGTGACTGCGCTATTATCCACGCTCACACTCAAATACAGTTGTTGTTGATCTTGGTACAATTCCCAAAAATGCGGTTCTATTTCAATGAGTTTCATAAAGTTTTACCTGACAGCGCTCATTTCTTTTATAACATAAAAAAGAGCAGAAACAGGCACGACCTTGGCATAGCATCGAGTGATTCAAAACGAGGAAAAACATGACCAACAAAGCATTAGCATGCAATTTAACGAACGAGATATGCATGGCACTACAATCAAACTGCCCGTACTTTTTCGCTCATGCAGAGCAACGTACTGTAGTCTGTTGAAATGGCAAAAGCCTTATGTGACTCGTCCAAGGTGATTTAGCCATTTGAAGCTACATTTTTTAAAAATTATCAATAAATTAAATATCTATGCACAAATTTCCATAAAAAAAGCCACTCTTTCGAGTGGCTTTTTCAATCTCAAACCGTCTCTTATTGAGCGCGGTTTTTGATTTTACGGATAGTTTCAAGCTGAGCAGCAGTTTCTGCAAGAGCAGCCAATGCAGCAGCAGAGTCCAAATCACTTTTTTGGTTGGCAAGCAATTGTTCAGCGTTTTTACGCGCTTCCATAATCGCAGCTTCATCCAAGTTGTCAGCACGGATTGCAGTATCTGCAAGAACCGTAATGACATGTGGTTGAACTTCTAACACACCACCTGATACATAGACAATTTCTTCTGTACCATTTTCCAACTGAACACGAATCGGTCCTGGTTGAAGCAAAGTTACAAGCGGAGCATGACCAGGCATAATACCCAATTCACCACCTGCACCTTTCGCGATAAGCATAGTCACAGCGCCAGAGTAAATAGACTCTTTAACACTTACGACATCACATTGCATAGTCGCCATGAGATGATCTCCTTAAATTAGAGTTTCTCGGCTTTCGCAATCACTTCGTCAATACCACCAACCATATAGAACGCTTGTTCTGGAATGTGGTCGTATTCACCAGCTAGAAGACCTTTAAAGCCACGAATTGTTTCTTTAAGCGGTACAAGTTTACCAGGAGCACCAGTAAACACTTCAGCTACGTGGAATGGTTGAGAGAAGAAACGTTGGATTTTACGCGCACGGTAAACAACCAATTTATCTTCTTCAGCCAATTCGTCCATACCCAAGATCGCGATGATGTCTTTAAGCTCTTTATAACGTTGCAATACGTTCTGTACAGAACGTGCAATTTCATAGTGCTCTTGACCAACAACTAATGGGTCTAACTGACGTGAAGTTGAGTCAAGTGGATCGATCGCTGGATAGATACCAGAAGATGCGATGTCACGGCTCAATACTACTGTTGCATCTAAGTGAGCAAATGTAGTTGCAGGCGATGGGTCAGTTAAGTCATCGGCAGGTACGTATACTGCTTGGATCGAAGTGATCGAACCAGACTTAGTAGACGTAATACGCTCTTGAAGAACACCCATTTCTTCTGCAAGTGTAGGCTGGTAACCTACCGCAGATGGCATACGACCTAGAAGTGCAGAAACTTCGGTACCTGCCAATGTGTAACGGTAAATGTTGTCAACGAACAACAATACGTCACGGCCTTTACCGTTTTCGTCTTTCTCGTCACGGAAGTATTCAGCCATAGTCAAACCAGTTAACGCTACGCGTAAACGGTTACCTGGTGGCTCGTTCATCTGACCGTAGACCATCGCTACTTTGTCAAGAACGTTAGAATCTTTCATTTCGTGATAGAAGTCGTTACCTTCACGAGTACGCTCACCAACACCAGCAAACACAGACAAACCTGAGTGAGCTTTCGCGATGTTGTTGATCAATTCCATCATGTTTACGGTTTTACCAACACCCGCACCACCGAACAGACCAACTTTACCACCTTTAGCAAACGGGCAAAGTAAGTCGATGACTTTAATACCAGTTTCTAAAAGGTCAGTAGAAGCAGCTTGTTCAGCATAAGAAGGTGCTTGACGGTGAATTGGCAAACGCGCTTCAGTAGCTACAGGACCAGCTTCGTCGATCGGGCGACCAAGTACGTCCATGATACGACCCAAACATGCTGTACCAACAGGTACAGAAATTGGTGCACCAGAGTTAGTTACGTTAAGGCCACGTTTAAGACCTTCGGTAGAACCCATTGCGATGGTACGAACTACGCCATCACCAAGTTGTTGCTGAACTTCCAAAGTAGTTTCAGTACCGTCAACTTGGAGAGCGTCATAGATCTTAGGAACGCTATTACGTTCAAACTCGACGTCGATAACCGCGCCGATGATCTGAATGATACGACCGCTACTCATTGCTGTCTCCTCAATTCAAACTAATAATGTTAAACGGCAGCGGCACCACCAACGATCTCAGAAATTTCCTGAGTAATCGCGGCTTGACGCAGCTTGTTATAAATAAGTTGTAGGCTCTTGATAAGGTCACCCGCGTTGTCGGTTGCAGCTTTCATTGCGACCATACGTGCAGATTGCTCACAAGCGATGTTCTCAATCACACCTTGATAAACCATAGACTCGATATAGCGAACCAATAAACCATTTAATAGCTCTTCAGCTTCTGGTTCATAGATATAGTCCCAACCGTATTGACGGTTCAGGCTCTCATCCGTATCAGCCGCAGCTAAAGGAACAAGTTGTTCAACTTTTTGATTTTGAGTCATGGCATTGACAAAGCCGTTGGATACAAGATAAATACGATCTAATTCGCCTTTATCAAACGCATCTAACATCACCTGTACAGAACCAGATAACTGTTCAAGACTTGGCGCATCACCTACGTTCGTAGTAGCACCAAGCACTTTACCGCCGTAGTTTTTAAAAAACGAAACCGCTTTTTGACCAATTAAAGCAAATTGAACTTCAATTGACTGCTCTTGTTGTTGTTGTACGTGTTTAACAACTTTTTTGAACAAGTTAATGTTCAAACCACCTGCCAAACCACGATCTGAAGACACAATGATATAGCCAACGCGTTTTACTGGACGTTCAACCATATAACGGTGTTTATATTCAGGATTCGCTTGTACCAAATGAGCAATTACACGGTGCATATTTTCGGCATACGGACGGCCTTGAGCCATGCGCTCTTGCGCACGACGCATCTTAGAAGCTGCTACCATTTGCATCGCGCGAGTAATCTTTTGCGTGCTCTTGATACTAGCTACTTTGGCGCGAATTTCTTTTAAATTTGCCATACGCTTAACCTAGTATTCGAAAGCTCTTTCGAGCTTCCGAAGGTTGATCCGTGAACCAAACCTGACTAAGACTTAACTTAGTAAGTTTGAGTCGCTTTAAAGCTTTCAATACCTGCTTTGATTGCAGCTTCGATGTCTTTGTTATAATCACCAGTTTCATCGATTTTTTGCATTAACGCAGCATGTTCTGAACGGAAGTAAGCAATAAGCGCAGCATCAAATGCAACGATTTTCTTCACTTCAACGTCAGCCATATAGCCTTCGTTAGATGCATAAATTGAAACAGCTTGGTCAGCAATTGAGTAAGGAGCATATTGTTTTTGCTTCATTAACTCAGTTACACGTTGACCATGTTCAAGTTGCTTACGAGTTGCTTCGTCAAGATCAGAAGCGAACTGAGCAAATGCTGCCAATTCACGGTATTGCGCCAAAGCAGTACGGATACCACCAGACAATTTTTTGATGATTTTAGTTTGAGCAGAACCACCAACACGCGATACAGAAATACCCGCGTTCACCGCAGGACGAATACCCGCGTTGAATAATGAAGTTTCTAAGAAGATCTGACCATCTGTAATAGAAATTACGTTCGTTGGTACGAATGCAGATACGTCACCGGCTTGAGTTTCAATAATCGGCAATGCAGTTAATGAACCAGTTTGGCCTTTAACTTCACCTTTAGTGAATTGCTCAACGTAGTCAGCAGATACACGAGAAGCACGTTCAAGAAGACGTGAGTGTAAATAGAATACGTCACCAGGATATGCTTCACGACCTGGTGGGCGGCGTAAAAGCAATGAAATTTGACGATACGCAACAGCTTGTTTAGACAAGTCATCATAAATGATTAACGCATCTTCACCGCGGTCACGGAAATATTCACCCATTGTACAGCCAGAATATGGAGCCAAATACAACATTGCTGCTGGATCGGCTGCCGCAGCTGCGACAACAGTCGTATACGCCATAGCACCAGTTTCTTCAAGCTTGCGCACAACGTTAGCGATAGTCGATTGTTTTTGACCAATAGCTACGTATACACATTTAATGCCAGAATGTTTCTGAGCGATGATCGCATCGATCGCCATTGCTGTTTTACCAGTTTGACGGTCACCAATGATCAACTCACGTTGACCACGGCCTACAGGGATCATTGTATCTACTGATTTATAACCAGTTTGTACAGGTTGATCCACTGATTGACGCCAAATTACACCTGGTGCTACTTTTTCAACAGCATCAGTTAATTTTGCATCAATTGGGCCTTTACCATCAATTGGGTTACCCAAAGCATCTACGACACGACCTAAAAGTTCTGGACCAACCGGAACTTCTAATACACGGCCTGTACAACGAGCTTTTTGACCTTCTTGAAGGCCTAAGTAGTTACCTAAAACAACGACGCCCACTGAATCCTGTTCTAGGTTCAGTGCCATACCAAATAAGCCGCCGTCGAATTCGATCATTTCACCGTACATTGCATCAGCAAGGCCGTGAATACGCACAATACCGTCGGATACCATAACAATGGTACCTTCGTTTTTAGCGGTCGCGCTGGTGTCCAGATCGCCGATACGCTGTTTAATGAGCGCACTGATCTCGGATGGATTCAGTTGTTGCATTGCGCTATACCTCAATCTTTAATTAGTTCAGTCTTCTATGCAATTAAGCAAGAAGACGTGTCCGCATTTTTTCAAGCTTGTTAAGCGCAGAATCATCTATCACTTGGTCGCCTGCACGAATAACCACACCCGCAATTAATGCAGGATTGACTTCTACAGTTACATCTACTGCTGCTTCAAAGCGTTTTTCTAACGCATGAGCTAGTAATTGTTCTTGTACAGAAGTCAACGGGAATGCTGATTCAATCACAACATCCACAGTATTGTTATTCTGTGATTTGAGTTGTTCGTATTCTGCAGCAATTTCAGGAAGCAAAGCCAAACGGCTGTTTTCAGCCAGCAATGTCAAAAAGTTTGACACTGCCACAGTTTGGTCTTCGCCTAAAATTTTTGCAAAAAGACTAACCTGCTCAGCAGGTGTAAGCTCAGGGCGATTTAAGTAAGCTGAAAATGCTTCATCTTGCACCGCAGCACTGAGCAAATTTAGTGCATTTGACCAATTGTCAGTTGCACTTTGCTCAGAAGCGTAAGCAAATGCTGCTTTAGCGTATGGGCGTGCTAACGTCAAGAATTCAGCCATAATCTGCCTCTCTTAAAGTTTAGCAGCCAGCTGAGTCAGCATGGCATTGTGAGCTTCTGCGTCAACTTGCTGGTTCAGGATTTTTTCTGCACCAGTAACTGCAAGAGCAGCAACTTGTTGACGTAATTCTTCGCGCGCAGAATTGATTTCTGTATCAACAGCTTCTTTCGCTTGTTGACGAATACGCTCACCTTCAGCAGATGCTTGAATACGCGCTTCTTCGACCAATTGTGCTGCACGACGGTTCGCTTGTTCGATCAATTGAGCCGCTTGTGCTTTTGCTGCGTCTAACTCTTGCTTTACTTGTGCTTGCGCATCAGCAAGGTCAGCTTTCGCTTTTTCTGCAGCATTTAAGCCATCAGCGATTTTACGCTGACGCTCACTAATCGCATTGATTAGTGGTGGCCATACAAATTTCATGCAGAATGCGACAAACATCGCAAATGCAATTGCTTGACCAATCAATGTGAGGTTGATATTCATTGCTATTCCTCAATAGTTTAATTTAGGAATTAAGCTGATTAACCTACAAATGGATTAGCGAAGATGAAGAACAAGCCAATACCAACACCGATCATAGGCACAGCATCAAGAAGACCCGCGATTAAGAACATACGAGTTTGAAGTTGTGGAGCCAATTCTGGTTGACGAGCAACAGCTTCCAAGAAGCGACCACCTAAAAGACCAAAACCAATTGCAGTACCCAAAGCACCAAAAGCGATCAAAATAGCAGCAGCAATTGCAACTAAACCTGGAACGATAGACATGAAAAATTCCTCAGAGGTTAGGTTTATACCAATTAAATTAAAAAATTTTATGCCTAACCACCCTGTGATAGTTAGGCGTTACCATTAATGTTTTTCGCTTGCCATGCTCAAGTAAACGATTGTCAGCATCATAAAGATAAATGCTTGCAATGTAATTACAAGAATGTGGAAGATAGCCCAAGGCACAGACAACGCCCATTGGATCCAGAACGGTAATAATGCGATAAGGATAAAGATTAATTCACCCGCATACATGTTACCGAATAGTCGTAGAGCCAATGAAACTGGTCGTGCAAGGAAGGTTACTAATTCCAAGATTAAGTTCACAGGAATTAGACACGCTTTTGCAATTGGATTACTTGGGTTAAATGGGTTAAGCGCTAACTCGCCAACAAAACCACCAATGCCTTTCTCACGAATGCTATAGAATAAGATCAGTACAAATACAGACAATGACATACCGAGGGTAATATTCGGGTCTGTAGAAGGAACAACCTTAAAGTAAACGTGATGAGGATCCATACCAAATACGCTTGCACCAATGTGTTGAGCTAAATATGGAATCCAGTCAACAGGGATCAAGTCCATTAAGTTCATGAGGAAAATCCACACGAAAATGGTCAGTGAAAGTGGTGCGATTAAACGAGATTTACCATGGAAGGTATCGCGAACGCTTGAGTCAACAAACTCGATCACCATTTCAATTGCTGCTTGGAATTTCGTAGGCACACCAGAATTGGCAGCTTTCGCAACAGACCAAAAAAGCAAACAGAAAATCAGACCTAAGCCGATTGACCAACCCATTGAGTCCAAGTGAATAGCAGAAAAACCCATTTCATGAGCTTCTTTCGCATTCTCAGCCAATTTCCATGTACCGTCTGGCATTTTGCCATAGGCCAAATTGGTCAAGTGATGCTTAATATACTCTGTCGAAGTAAGGGCATGTTCTTCAGCAGCCATAAATCACACCTGGTCAATGTCAATTAATAAAAAGAGAGATGAATATCGCACGCTGCTAGATATCTCATCTTGCTCTATATATTCAATTTTTTATGCGCCTATACTCGTTTTTGTTGACGTGATACCCACCAAGGAGCAACCCACGACATGGCTTGAACGAGAATAAAACCACAAAACAATGCCACCGATGACAACGGCTTGACATTGCTTAAAATCAAAATCAGTCCAACGATCACAATAGCAAACTTGCCCATCATGCCTCGATACATATTTGAAAGCACTTGCTTTGAAGCACGCGCTCCCGCAACCCGAAAAGATTGCCAGGCAAAGTAACAATGTGCCAGCCAACAAACCAATCCGCCTAGGGCGACGCTTTTGGCTACCACGATGTCTTTAAGCACCCACGCAATCAAAGTTGCAACAGGTATCGTCAATGCTTGCAAGAAGACCAAAGCTTTCGCCAATCGTCGGTCAATCATGCGACTTGGTCGGCTCATTATTATCCACTCACAGCATAAAAGCTTGACAAGTTAACCTGATGATCGTTTTTAATCGGTGGCATTATAGAGTCCCCCCCCTAAACATGCAATCTTTTCCCGACTTAAGACGTATGATTTTCAAATAATCTATATATTTTTAATTTCCTATTAAGATTCTCTTGATTTGATTATTTTCGTATGTTTCTTGCGCAATTTTGAATATTTTTTGCTAAATCCGTCCAACCCTGAACAAAGTCATTTTCTGCGCTCATACTTTCGTCTACTGCCTGAAAACGCACAGGCTGCAAGATTTGATATTGGCTATTTGCCTGCCCTTCTGCCAACAAGCACATTTGTGGATACGGACGATGATCATTGAGGTACTTAATTTGAGTGACTGTAGCAGGAATGTGCGGGTCGGTACTTAAAGCACCTGCAAGATGTAAATTGAGTGCATGTTCCAGATACTGATAAGCATCATGATATGACCAATAGTCAACCGTGTTTCTATAAGTACCGACTTGCTTACTTCTCAGCAATAGCTGCTGAGCAAAAGTTTTTGCATTTGCCCAATATTGAGCTTTATGTTCAGGGTGCTGCTGCGAACGTAGTGCAGCAATAAAAAAGCCAATTCGAACCGCATTATTCGGGTCTAGCCAAACATGTGTATCGATGGTATTGGCAATCGGTTTTCCCTGCACATCTCGCACTGGAAAAGTTCCTAAAATCTTAGAGTTCAGCAGCGAGATTGCTCGGGGATTATGTCCCAGTAGCTTATCCAGTGGCGCCTCATGTGCTTTACCCAGCCAGATCACCAGCTCTGCATATTGGACTGCTTTTCGGTTGTCTGGTGTCAGCTGTACATCATGCCCAGATTGATTTCCCAGTAATAAAGTTGGCGTCTCAACACCTTTGGTCACTTCTTTAGCGATTAAGTATAAAGGGTGAATGGATATAACCAAGCCCTGTGCCCATAAACTGCTACTCATACACAGCAAGACACACGCTGCAAAAAAACGCGCCATCATGTTCAAACGATCTCTATATATCATCACTTGGGATTTTATGTTACACTATAACACCAAAAATAGTGATATTGTTATAAAAGAGTTAACTTATCTGTTTTGATGCACCATAGGTGAGATATTTATGAGTTCATGTTCGCATTCACATGCCAATACCTTACATGAGGTACATGACCACGGCGATATTCAAGTCCGCCTAGAGCAAGCAGAGGCATTGTGTCTAGCGACTGGTGCACGTCTTACACCGTTGCGTAAGGAAGTTCTGCATTTAATTTTAAATGCTTCTGGACCGATTGGTGCGTATGACATTCTGGCAAAAATAAAAAATACCTCAGATAAACCTGCTGCACCACCAACCGTTTACCGTAGCTTGGACTTTTTACTGGATAAAGGCTTGATTCATCGTCTAAGTTCAATTAATGCCTTTATTCCTTGCTGCCACCCTCGTGAAGGTCATCAGGCAGCATTTTTAATCTGTGTGAGCTGCAAAGCCGTTAAAGAAGCTTCTGCCGATGCCTTAATGGCACATCTCAACGCATTAGCACATTCGGATGAATTTAATATTCATCACACCATTATTGAAATTTCAGGAAAATGCCAACAGTGCACACAACGTCACTAACGCCTGCGCTCATTTCATTACAGAAAATTTATGTCCGGATTGATGACCGTGAGATTCTCAAACAGGTCGACTTTGAGTTACATTCCAATGAAATTGTGACACTGATTGGACCAAATGGTGCAGGAAAATCTACGCTCATTAAAGTCCTTTTAGGTATTGTCAAACCCACATCTGGCAAGATTCTAAAAGATAGCGGTTTAAAATTTGCGTATGTTCCGCAGAAGTTTAATCCATCGCACAGTTTGCCGTTACGTGTTCGGGATTTACTGGCATTAGAAGCATGTGATGCCATAACTAAACAGCAAGTGATTGCGGAAACAGGCATTGAAAAATTGCAAGATGCCAAAGTTCAACAACTGTCTGGCGGCGAACGCCAACGAGTACTTCTGGCACGGGCATTACTGCGCAAACCACAGGTTTTAGTACTGGATGAACCAATGCAAGGTCTGGATATTCAGTCCGAAGCCGAGCTATATGAATATGTCCGCAGTCTGCCTGAACGTTATGGCTGTGCAGTGCTCATGGTTTCACATGACCTGCAATGGGTGATGCAAGGGACGCATCGTGTAGTTTGCCTGAACAAACATATCTGCTGTAGCGGATCTCCAGAAAATGTGCAGCAACATCCTGAGTATCAAGCCATTTTCGGGACACAACGAGCATTCTATCAGCATCATCATGACCACTGCGCACATGGTGATAGTCCGACAGCAAACTGTGAACATGACAGTCACCCCCATATTCACCCCGAACCGGAAGCTTAACGCATGATGGAATGGTTTCAACTTTTGCTCCCTGCATGGGTTATGGGTGCTTTACTGATTATTTTAACTGCGCCACTCGGCTGCCTCATGCTTTGGCGTCGTATGTCTTTTTTTGCAGATACCATGTCTCATGGCACGTTACTCGGCGTCGCAGTCGCTGGGGTTTTACAGTTACCAATGTGGGTTGGTGTCGCAAGCTTAGCGATTTTACTGGTTTGTATTTTATGGATTTTGCATGATCGGCGTTTGCCTAACGATGCACTACTGGCGTTATGTGCGGCCACCTTGCTCTGTTCAGGTTTAATGCTGATTCAAAACCTCCCTGCCCTACGCCCTGAATTACTCAGTTATCTGTTTGGGGATCTACTTACCATTAGTTGGTCAGATCTTCCTATTTTTGCGGTCATTATTGTGGTGTCTGTCAGTATTTTATGGAAATTTTGGTCAGCACAAATTCAGATTGCAATTGACCCAGATATTGCGATCAGTGAAGGAGTCAACGCTAAATTACAGCGTTTTATCTTTATGCTGCTTTTGGCGTTATTTACAGTATTGGCACTACGTGCAGTCGGCTCACTGTTGATGGGCGCGCTCTTGGTCATTCCAGCATTGGCAGCACGCCTCTTGGCAGACTCTCCTAAACAAATGGTGCTGTATGCTTTTATTATTGGTCAAATTGCGTTGGGTATTGGCTTATGGGCCAGCGCTCTACTCAACATTGCCAGTGGTTTAAGTATTGTACTGACCATGTCGAGTATTTTCTTTGCCCTATTTTGCTGGCAAAAAATTCGTAGCACTTTATAAAAACGGATTTTCAACTTCCTGCTCGGGTTGATGTGCAATCTTCTCGGGCAAATTGTCTTGTTGCTCTAATACTTCAACGACCTGATTAATCAAGCTTTGCAGTGCTTTTGCAGCCGCAAGCCCCTGCTGATCTTTGGTAATTTGCAGATTGCCATACAGATTGATGCAATCTAGCTGATTTTCTAAGGTTAAGTCATAAATTGCAGAGGATGACTGGTCTTCAGCAAATGGTTTAAACATATTCAGCTCCCTGAAACGGGGTTAAGATTTAAACAACTTTAATAAAAACTCCAATACACTATCAAGCAATGCTTTGAATAACTTTTTGATAAAGTTATCTTTCTCTTGATTCACAGTTTTTTCAATATCTTGCGTTACTTGTTGCACAGCATTACCAAAAGACTGCTGTAATGAACGAATGTCCGATGATGCTGATGGTGTAGCACATTGGCTATTTTGATCTGTTCCAACCAGCGCAGGAACATGACCTGCCTGAACATCACTGGTGGTGAGTGGCAAATCATAAATTTTGCGTTTAGTTTCTACAGAAAGCTGTGGAAATAAATTTAAGCCTGTTTGCTGTTCAATCTGACAAACACTGACAACCTGCACTTCTTGAGAGTTATTATTTGGAGCATAGTAAGCACTGATCACTCCTGTCTTCGGCATATATACCGCTTTAAACACCACACTCGGGACAATCACTTTGCCCTTTCCAATCGTTTTTAGGCGTTGACCTGCAAAGATCGGCCCTGTCACCACATAGGCATCCTGTTTTTGTTTTTTGACCAAGCTGCGGGTGGCTTCTTCAAGCTTACGCCAAACTTCCTGATTATTTTTTGGCGCTTGTGGCACCATATTGGCTAAAGAAAAACTGTCATGTTGCGAAGCTTTATCTGGCATGTCTGCATTTGGAGACATATGTCCACGGTCATAACCTGAAGCGCGATAATCTGCCAACGTGGAGCGAAACTGCTCTGGAATTTGTTCTTCTTCATGAAACTGATCTTCACGTTTAATTTTTTGACTTAAACGTACTGCGGTCAGATGCTCGGCACTCCATAAAGGTGTTTTAGATACGCCAGAATAGACCAAAGCAAAACCATTGAAACACAAAGGAAAAGTATTTTTATTCAAACTTTGCTTAACCAGTGCAGGCGGGGTCTGCTGATAAAATTGAGATAAGCATGAGTCTTGTGCAAAAACAGTGCCTGTCGCAGCAGCTGCACATAACAAAACGAGTCCTTGAATACTATGGTTAAGTTTTTGAGTCATATTGATTATCCTTGAGCACTAAAAACAGCTTAGCAAGCTCATTTTAGAAAGTATATGTGGTTTCTTTCAAATGACTAATCCTTATACTCATCAGATTGTCAGTTGCTTTTTACGTAACAGTTTGTTGTGGTTATACTACACTTATACCTATAATTTATTGATATTCCGTATACTTAGTTGCGGGTAATCCCAATCTATGGGATTGTTAATTCAGATTAAAAATCACACAATTTTCTAGTATTGGAGTTCGGGTATGCGTAATATTTTCGTTAGCATTGGGTTATTTATGGGAATGTTCACAGCAACTGCTGCGTTTGCAGAGCCTGCTGTACAACCAGGCGAGACTCTAGAAAGCCTGTCTCAAGTTAAAGTCAATACAACTGTAAATGGTCAACCAGGATCATTAGCAGACTTAATGAGCAGTGGCAAATATACACCTGTTCCTACGCCACAACCTGCAGCAGATCATAACAATAGCCCTGCCGCAACTCCAGATACACCTGTATCTACACCAGCCCAATAAGTAATTAAAAAATAAAAAACCAAGGTTTGAACCTTGGTTTTTTTATGGCTAGATTTCGATTTGCCCACCTAACTCAACCACGCGATTGGTTGGAATTTGATAGAAATCACTGACGGGACTGGTATTGCGTTGCATAGAAATAAATAGCTTTTCTCGCCAAGGAGACATGCCATCTCCAACTTTATGTACCACACGATCTCGCGAAATAAAGAAGCTAATCTGCATGAGATCATACTCAAAGCCAAGTTCTTCATAGGCTTGTTTCAAATCACGCGGTACATTCGGCTCATCTTTAAAACCATAGAAAACTTGAATACGGTAAAAATGCTCAGTTAGAGTTTCAACTAAAATGCGTTCTTTCTGTGCAACATATGGGACATCCTGAACCATCACAGTAATCAGAATATTACGTTCATGCAGTACTTTATTGTGCTTAATATTATGCAGCATGGCATGCGGCACAACATTTGGTGTTCCAGTCAGGAATACCGCATCACCCTGTACCCAATGCACAGTATCTGAACCAATACTTTTAACAAATAAATCAATCGGTAAAGTATCATGTTCGAGTTTAGCAAACATTAATTCACGACCACGTTTCCAGGTCATCAAAATGCCAAAGGCAATCCCACCAATCAATAATGGAACCCAACCACCTGATACAATTTTCAGCGAAGTTGCAGCGACCAGCACAATATCCAAAACCAAAAATGGCGTGATTAACAACAGCAGTTTCGGTGCACTCCATTTCCACGCATAAAAGATAAATACGCCAATCAGCAAGGTATCGCACAGCATAGTCAGGGTTACTGCCAAACCGTAAGCGCTTGCCAAGTTCGAACTGGTTTTAAAAATCAGAATCAGAATAATGATGGCTATCAGTAACAACCAGTTCAGAAAAGGTACATAAATCTGCCCCTCTTCTGATTCGGAAGTATGCTTAATACCAAACCGCGGTAAATATCCCAGTTGCACAGCCTGACGCGCCAAAGAAAACACACCTGAAATTACCGCTTGTGAAGCAATGACGGCTGCAATAGCGGCCAAAATAATCATTGGGTACAATGCCCATGAAGGTACAAGCAAGAAAAATGGGTTCTCAATTGCACTTGGATTACGTAGCAATAAGGCCCCTTGACCTGCATAGTTCAACAATAGACAAGGTAAAACTACACCAAACCACGCGAAGCGAATTGGCGTACGACCAAAGTGCCCCATATCTGCATATAAGGCTTCGCCACCTGTCACTGTCAATACCACTGCACCCATAACAAAAAAAGACATCACAGGGTTGGTAAAAATGAATTCAACTGCCCAATGTGGGCTAAACATTCCCAAGACGAGTGGTGTTTTGGCAATACTCATGATCCCAAAAATACCAATAGCCAGAAACCAAATCAGAGTGAGCGGTCCAAAAAGTTTACCAACAAATGCTGTGCCATGTTTTTGGACTAAAAACAGTATCACCACAATCACAATTGCAATGGGCATAATATAAGGGTCAAAAACATCGGTTGCGATGGATAAACCCTCTACTGCCGAAAGCACTGAAATGGCTGGGGTAATAATTCCATCACCAAAAAATAGGGATGCTCCAACAAAACCGATTGCAATAAGATAGATTTTTTTATTATCAGCAATTTTTGCTTTACGCAGGTTCAAAGCAAGCAATGCCATAATGCCGCCTTCACCATTGTTATCGACGCGCATGACGATTGCTACATATTTAATGCTAATAATCAGCGTTAAACACCAAAAAATGATCGACAAAATACCCAAGACATTTGCAGGGCTAATGCCAAGTCCATGTGCCTCATGAAAAGATTCTTTTAGGGCATAGAGTGGGCTGGTACCAATGTCACCAAAAACGACTCCGAGCGCTGCGAGAGCCATCGCGGGCAATCTTGCCTTTTGGGTCATAGTTTGCATTGCATAATTAAACCAAGATGATTTTTGATGCAATCTTAACATTTAAATAAAATTTTTTCTGTAAAGCGGCGATTAAATCTTGGCAGCCTGCTTTTTTTTAGTTACTATCGCACGCCTTGGTGAGGTGTCCGAGTGGCTGAAGGAGCACGCCTGGAAAGTGTGTATACGTTTGCGCGTATCGAGGGTTCGAATCCCTCTCTCACCGCCAAATTTCATTCCTGCAACGCTCCACAGGATATTAAAAGGCTTAAATATAAAGGATTTAAGCCTTTTTTATGTTTCAGAGAATCCTGCCGCATCCAAAACAATCCCCCATAAATTGGGGGGCAATTGGGGGATAAATTAGTTATACTATTTTTCGTCCCCCAATTTGTATGGATTCAGCCCAAAATGCTTACAGATGCTCAGGTAAGAAAAATAAAACCACTTGAAAAGAGAAAGCGTTATTCTGATGAAAAATCACTATACTTAGAGGTTACACCTGCGGGTGGAAGATTCTGGCGCTACAAGTATCGATTTAATGATCGAGAAAGCACTTTAACTATTGGAAGCTATCCTGAAATTTCACTTGCTCAAGCTCGCCGTGCCCGTGATGAAGCACGCATTCAGATTTATAAAAACATTGATCCGAATGCTGTAAAGAATGATCGTCTGCAACAAGCAGACGAAAGTTTACTTTTCAAATCACTCGCAATGGAATGGATGGAAGATCGCAAAGCAGTTATTAAAGAAACAACTTATTTACGAGATTTATCCGTATTTGAAAAAGACCTATTCCCTGCTTTGGGCAAAATGCCTATTGATCAAATCAAAGGTAAAGACATACTTGCCTGTGCCAAAAAAATCGAAGAACGAGGCGCACAGGAAATGGCGAAACGTTCAATTCCTTTAGCAGGTCGAATTTTCCGTTTCGCAATTCGTAAAGGAATTATTGAAAATGACCCAACACCCCATTTACAAGAAGCCTTAAAGCCTCGAAAAGTTAAGCATATGGCTCGTTTGGATATTTCAGAATTTCCTCCATTTCTTGAACGCATGGATCGCTATCATGGCAATCCAATGATCAAGACTGCCATTCAGCTTATGACGTTAACTTTTGTACGGACTGCTGAACTTAGAATGATGGAATGGAACGAAATTGATTTTGAAACTAAATTATGGCGTATTCCTGCTGAAAAAATGAAAATGGCTCAACCCCATATTGTTCCATTATCCAAACAAGCCGTTGAATTAATTGAAGGATTATACCCACTCACAGGCAACAAGCAATACGTTTTCTATAATCACAGCACAGCCAAACCAATGAGCAGCAATGCATTACTCTGTGTCATTCGCACTATGGGCTATAATGGCAAGATGACGGGTCACGGGTTTCGTGGGCTTGCCTCAACCACACTTCATGAAAAAGGCTACATGCATGATGCGATTGAAATTCAATTAGCTCATCGTGTCGGTAATGCAGTATCTCAGGCTTACAACCATGCTCAACATTTAGATTACCGCATTAAGATGATGCAGGAATGGTCTGATTTTATTGATAGTTTGAGAAATAAAATTGTGCCTTTACCAAAACTTATTTCATATCAAGACTAAATTGCGCCCCCCAATAAGCCTTCAACATCAAATGAAATATATCGCACATATTTTATCCTGACGGCTATCGTATATTTTTACATATGACTTAAATCGATTAAATTATCGTATGATAGCGCTTTTAAAATAAGCTATCAGTAAAATAGCCTTGTTTTCATTATGGAGTGATATGACCAGCTCAGAAAATAATCTCGAAGATGCGCTGATTGAAAAGTTGCTCGAGTTAAAATATACCAATAAAAACATTACTGACATAGATTCACTGAATGCTAATTTTCGTGAAAAATTCAATGAATTAAATCAAGTACAACTTACTGACAATGAATTTCAACGACTGTTAGAAGAAAATATTAGTGCTGATGTATTTGCGTGCGCTCAACGTTTGCGTGAACAACATGTTTTTGATCGGGAAGATGGCACTCCCTTGTATTACACATTAGTTAATACCAAAGACTGGTGTAAAAATGACTTTGAGGTTATCCGACAATTTCGCCTAAATACAAGAAATAGCCATCATCGTTACGATGTGATTATTCTAGTTAATGGTTTACCTTTGGTTCAGATCGAGCTAAAAACTCTCGATATTTCTCCACGCCGAGCCATGCAACAAATCATTGATTATAAAAATGATACTGGCAATGGTTACACCAATACTCTCTTTGCATTTATGCAGTTGTTTATCGTTACAAATCAAAAAGAAACAATGTATTTCAGTAACAATCAGCCTCAACATTTTAACTTTAATGCGGATGAACAGTTTTTACCTATCTACCATTGGGCTGATGATGATAATAAAAAAGTAAATAATTTGCATAAATTTGCTGATAAATTTTTAAATAAATGCAAGCTAGGTAAGATGATCAGTCGCTATATGGTTCTCGTTGCGACAGAACAAAAAATACTGATCATGAGACCATATCAGATTTATGCAGTCGAAGCGATTATTGAAAGTATTAAGCAGAACCGTGGGAATGGCTATATTTGGCATACGACAGGTAGTGGAAAGACACTGACTTCCTTTAAAGCATCGACCTTGCTTAAAGATAATCCTGACATTGAAAAATGCTTATTTGTGGTTGATCGCAAAGATTTAGATCGTCAAACCCGCGAAGAATTCAATAAATTCCAAGATGGTTGTGTTGAAGAAAATACCAATACAGCATCTTTAGTACGTCGATTACTCTCTACAAACCATAGTAATAAAGTAATTGTTACTACGATTCAGAAGCTGGCATTAGCTTTAAGTGACTCACCAGCAAGTGACAAATCGAAAACGAACAAAAATACACGTTCAAAATATCCAAGCTTCAAGGAACAACTTAAACCCCTGCAAGATAAACGTATTGCGATTATTTTTGACGAATGCCATCGATCACAATTTGGCGAAAACCATCAGGCAATCAAAAGCTTTTTTCCAAACTCTCAACTCTTTGGTTTTACGGGAACGCCTATCTTCAAGGATAATGCAACTGTACAACGGATAGATGGGCAAGAAGCAAGTTATGCTGAAACAAAAGACATTTTTCAGCAAAGGTTACATGCCTACACCATTACTCATGCGATTGAAGATCAAAATGTCTTAAAGTTTAATATTGAATATTTCCGAGCAACTCAGGTCGATCAAGACAAACCTATTACAGCTCGTGTTGGTGATCCAACTACACAAGCAAAAATTGTTGATGCCATTTTGAATAAACACCATCATGCAACTCATGAGCGTAAATTTAATGCGATTTTCGCTACAAGTTCAATTAATGATGCGATTAGTTACTATCATTTATTCAAAGCAAAGCAAGCTGAGTTATTAGAAAGTAATTCAGACTATCCAATACTCAATATTGCATGTGTATTCTCTCCGCCTGCTGAAGGTGATGCCGATGTCAAACAATTATCGGAAGACCTACCAACTGAGCAAGCAAATAACAAAGAAAAACCCAATGAGAAAAAACAGGCTTTAACAGCGATCATCAGTGACTACAATACGCAGTTTGGCACAAATCATAGTTTGGCTCAATTTGATAATTATTATCAGGATGTTCAACAACGTATTAAAGATCAAAAGTATCCAAATAGTGACGCTACACCTCAATCAAAAAAGATCGATATTACCATTGTCGTCGATATGCTTTTGACTGGATTCGATTCAAAATATTTAAACACGTTATATGTTGATAAAAATCTGAAATATCATGGGTTGATTCAAGCCTTTTCTCGTACTAATCGGGTATTAAATGATTCAAAACCTTATGGGACTGTGATTGATTTTCGTGGTTTAGAGTCCGCAGTGAATGAGGCGGTGAAATTATTTTCAGATTTAAATGAAGAGGATGATGCAAAAGAAATATGGTTAGTTGAATCTGCATCACAAGTGATTGCAAAATTAGCTGTAGCGAAGCAACATTTAGATAACTTTATGCAATCTAAAGGCTTAGCCCCTCTACCAGAAGAAGTTATTAATCTTCAAGGTGATACAGCAAAAGCTGAATTTATCAATAAATTTAAAGAAATACAAAGACTTCAAACTCAACTAAGCCAATACACAGATTTAAGTGAGCAACAAGCAGAGTCTATTCAAGCGATTATGCCTAAAGATGAGTTGCGTAGTTTTCAGTCGGTTTATCTAGAAACCGCTAAGCGCTTTAAAGCTCAGCAAGACAAACCAGATAATCAGCAAAATGATGAAATCCAACAAGTCGATTTTGAGTTCGTCTTATTTAACTCTGCAATGATTGATTATGATTACATCATGAAACTAATCAGTGATTACAGTCATGCAACGCCTGAACAGCAGAATATGACCCGTGAAGAACTAATCAACCTCATTAAAAGTGATGCCAAGTTTGTTGATGATGCAGATGACATTGCTGACTATGTTTATAGTTTAAAAATGGGGGAAGGTTTAAACGAAGCTGACATCAAACAAGGTTATGAGCAATTTAAACGTGAGAAAATTGATCATGAGATTGATGACATTGCTGAGAAATATGGTCTAGAGATTGAGGCATTAAAATTATTTGTGGATGCTACGCTCGCACGCATGATTTTAGACAATGATTTGTTGCATGAGTTACTTTCTCCACTAGAGTTAGGCTGGAAAGAGCGTAGTAAAACTCGTAAAGCTTTAATACAAGATTTAACCGAGCCAATGCAAAAACGTGCCAATGGGCGTGAAATATCTGGATGGGACGCACATGTCAAATAATCAATTAATTGAAAGTGATGAAGTAAAAAATGTGCCGAAATTACGTTTTACTGAATTTGACAATGATGAAGAATGGGAAATAAAACCATTTAACTCGTTGTATGAGTTCAAAACTACCAACACCTTTTCAAGAGATTTTTTAAACTATGAAACAGGTAGTGTCAAAAATATACACTATGGGGATATTCATACTAAATTTTCAACATTATTCAATTTAGAAAAAGAGAACGTCCCTTTTGTTAATCAAAGTGTCAATTTAAAAAGAATTTCTGATGAGAATTACTGTAAAGAAGGAGACTTAGTTTTTGCAGATGCCTCGGAAGATTTAAAAGATGTTGGAAAACATATTGAAATCATTAATCTGAACAATGAAAAAGTTTTATCTGGTACTCATACCTTATTAGCTCGAAAAATTAATCACGAGATAATTACTGGCTTTGCAGGTTTTTTATTTAACTCTACAAGCATTCGAGAACAAATTCAAAAAGAAGCTCAAGGAACTAAAGTACTGGGTATTTCTGGCACTAGATTAGCAAATATCCAAATTTACTTTCCCAAATCAAAAGCCGAACAACAGAAAATCGCAGCTTGCTTATCATCACTAGATGAATTGATACAAAATGAATCAAGTAAACTTGAAGCCTATAAACAACATAAAGATGGTTTACTACAACAACTCTTTCCAAAAAATGGGGAAAGCTTACCATCATTGCGGTTTGATGAGTTTAGTGAAGAATGGGAAAATATAAAACTATCAAAGATAGCCAAACCTGTTAAGAAAAAAAATACAGACCAAAATAAAATATTGGTCTTATCACTATCTAATGAATATGGTTTAGTTTCACAAGTAGATTATTTCCAGAAAAAAATAGCTGGAGATAATACGGATAAATATATTGTTTTACAAAAAAATGATTTTGTATATAACGATAGAATTACCAAGAACTCGACCTACGGGACTATTAAACGACTTTCTCTTTATGAAGAAGGAATTGTCTCACCTATCTACAAATGTTTCCGCTTTGAGAAAAACCAAAATCCTATTTTCTGGGAATACTTTTTCGAATCTAAAAGTCATGAGAGTGAAATTAGACAAATTATAAATGAAGGCGCTAGAGCTGGTCGTTATAACATTTCGACTGATAGTTTCTTATCTATCAATGTGATGCTTCCATCTCACGTAGAGCAAGAAAAAATAGCTTCATGTTTAACATCGTTAGATGAAGTAATTACTAATCAAAGTGAATATATTGACCAACTTAAAACGCATAAAAAAGGCTTAATGCAACAACTATTTCCTGTGCTTGAGGAAACTTCTGCATGAATTCGATTAGAAATATTAAAAAATTTACAACACTAAGCAGACTAGTTACCTGTTTAAGAAATGACTTAGATAGTGGAGCGAATAATTTTTCACTCATTTATGCCTATAATGGTACAGGTAAAACTCGCCTATCCATGGAGTTTAAAGAGAAAGGGAAGATTCGACGCCGAGGGAATAATCCAACCATAAGCCGTGACACTCTGTATTTTAATGCTTTTACTGAAGATTTATTCCGCTGGGATAATGATTTGGCTAGTGATACTAACCGTAAATTAAATCTAAACAGCGATTCAAGATTTTTTTCAGGTTTTCAAGAACTTGCATTAGAAGAAAAAATTTATGTGCATTTAAAAAAATATGCAGATTTTGACTTTCGTATAGATTATCAAAATTGGGCAGTATCGTTTTCAAGAATCGAATCCGTCAAGGATCGAGGACAAACAGAACCAACGACTCAGATAGTAGATGATATTAAAGTATCTCGTGGTGAGGAAAATTTATTCATCTGGTGTGTATTCTTAGCTATCTGTGAGCTAGCTATTGATCAACAGGAAGCATATGACTGGGTAAAATATATTTATATTGATGATCCCATTTCCTCACTCGATGAAAACAATGTGATTGCTTTAGCGAGTGATCTCGCTAAGTTACTCCGCACTTGTGAAGATAAAATTAAAGTCGTGATTTCAACACATCATGGTTTATTTTTTAATATCATGAATAATGAGCTTAAAAAGCATAAGCATAAATGCTATTTTTTATACAAAAATAAGCATACCAATGAGTATCAACTACAGAGTACAGGTGATACACCATTTTTTTATCATGTCGCAATGTTAAAAGAATTAAAAGATGCTTCAGATGCGAATCCTTGCAGACTTTACACTTATCATTTTAATATTCTACGTAGCATTATGGAAAAAACAGCTTCTTTCTTTGGCTTTGAAGATTTTTCAAGCTGTGTCAGTGGTATTGAAAATGAAGCTCTTTTTTCTCGTGCATTAAACCTATTGAGTCATGGTAAGTATTCAGTATATGAACCTCAAGCTATGGGATTAGATAACCAGCAGTTGTTCAAAAATATTTTAGATGCTTTTTTACAACGCTATCCATTTCAGTTACCAAATATTGGGGAAGTGGTTCAGCCAACTACCTCCATATCTCCTCAAACAGATACACCACAGGAAATTCAAACATGACCGAACAGGAACAGCAAAAACTTGGCGCCTTGCTTTGGGATATTGCGAACAAACTTCGTGGCTCAATGAATGCCGACGATTTTCGGGATTACATGTTATCTTTTCTATTTTTACGTTATTTATCATCAAACTATGAAGAATCTGTAGCAAAAGAGCTTGGTTCAGATTATCCAAAACCAGTCAAGAATGATAATGGAACAATTAAGCAAACAGCTTTAAGCATTTGGTATGCTAACAATCCTAATGATGTAGATGACTTTGAAGATACGATGAGAAGTTTAATCCATTATGTTATTAAACCTGAGTTTCTTTGGAGTAATATTGCCGAACTTGCTCGCACACAACATAGTGACTTACTTAAAACGCTAAACTCGGGTTTTAAGTATATTGAAGAACAATCTTTCGCTCGTAATTTTAATGGCTTGTTCTCTGAAATTAATCTCAATTCAGAAAAACTAGGCAAAGAATATAAAAATCGCAATGAAAAACTCTGCTCAGTTATTAGTAGTATCGAAGAAAAACTTGTAGATTTTTCAACTAATAATGATACTTTAGGTGATGCTTATGAATATCTCATTGCACAATTTGCCTCTGGTTCAGGAAAAAAAGCGGGTGAGTTTTATACTCCTCAGCCTATATCAACGATCTTATCTCGTATCGTGACTTTAGATAGCCAAGACCCTAGTACTGGTTATAAGAAGACTTTAGAACGAATTATGGACTTTGCATGTGGTTCTGGTTCACTATTACTCAATGTACGCCAACAAGCAAAAGAGCATGGCGGCAAAATTGGTAAAATTTACGGTCAAGAAAAAAATATCACAACCTATAACTTAGCACGTATGAACATGCTGTTGCATGGTGTAAAAGATACTGAATTTGAAATTTTTCATGGTGACACTTTAACCAATGATTGGGACATTTTAAGCGAGCTAAACCCATCTAAAAAAATTACTTTTAATGCAATTGTGGCAAATCCACCATTCAGCTTAAGGTGGGATACAACAGAAGCTCTTGCAAAAGACTTTCGTTTTAAAGATTATGGTTTAGCTCCAAAATCTGCTGCTGATTTTGCATTTTTGCTTCATGGATTTCACTTTTTAGCAGAAGATGGCGTAATGGCAATTATCTTGCCACATGGCGTGTTATTTCGTAGCGGTGCCGAAAAGCAAATTCGACAAAAATTGCTTAATGATGGATATATTGATACTGTGATTGGACTACCAGCCAATCTATTTTTTTCTACTGGTATTCCTGTATGTATCCTAGTCTTAAAGCGTTGTAAAAAATTTGATGATGTTTTATTCATCAATGCTGCTGATTACTTCGAACCAAGCAAAAAACAAAATCGCTTACGTGATGAGGATATTGAGAAAATTGTAGATACTTATCAATATCGTAAAGAAGAAGAGCGTTATGCTAGACGTGTAAGTCTGGATGAAATTAAGAATAAGAATGATTATAACCTTAATATTTCTCGATATATTAGTACTTCAGAACCAGAAGAGCAAATTGATCTACAAGTAACAAATCAACAGTTACAGTCACTTGCTAAGCAAATCAAACAGTCTAGAGATAAACATAATAAGTTTTTAAAGGAACTGGGATTATCTGAACTTCCTTAAGTCTACTTTCTATAGTGACTTATATATGGCGTCTACATCAATTTTTAGTAGACGCCATATTTGATATTACCTATTCAAATCCCAGAACAAACTGTTAAAACAATATAAATAACAGCTGATCTTTCGCACTTGCTCAGATAGATTCATAGTTAATTTTTTAGAAAAAAATAAGGGAGCCGAAGCTCCCATCTAAGTTAGCGGTTTGCTAACTTAGATTCAATCCATTGATTGATTTCCAATGCAGACCATCCAATCCGTGATTCACTTAAGCGGACTGGTTTTGGAAAGCTTGGATCATAGTACTTTGAATTGACATTAATCATTTCATAGATCTTTGCCCGACTAATGCTTGTAAATTGAATTACGTCTTTAATATTAATAATTTGATTCATCTGAAATGTTTGACCTGTGAACGCATTCATGATGTTTACTCCTGATCATTGATGCGAGCGCGTATTCGCTCAGATCATAAGCCAATCCAATAAAATTTTACGGAGTCTCATACTGTCTAACCCCATCTAATTCACTGCCCTTACACTTTGCTGTAAACTCTGCTGAATATCTTGAACAAAACCATTCCCCTGATTGGATTTAGGTCGTATTTGTTCAGAAATAACAGCACCATCTGGATAAAACTCATCCACAATATCTATTCCTTCCTCTCCCTCATCCCGATCAAACACTGCATTGGCATAACCCTGTCTCGCCACCTGATCAAGTAACTCTTGCTGAAAGCCGCAGGCTTGGGCTTCCTGTTGTAGTTGTTTGGCTTCGATGATGGCTTGCTGCAAACTGATATTGTCCCTCAAGGTCAAATCGACATAGTAGATCGGTGTGCCGTAACTTTGACTGGTACTTTTCCCTCTTAAGGTCAGTTGTAAGGGTAGACAAGAGAGTAAACCATTGACTGCTGCATGGTAGTAACGCAAGCGTGCAGTTAAAGTGCGAATGCTGTTAAAGCCTGTGGTTCGCAGCACAAAGCTACCGAGTTCATCCTGTTCATCGAGGTTGACGTATAAACGGGCATAGGGCTTGCACTGCCCACCTTGTGCTAACGGGCAGAGATCAGGCGATGGACAAGGATGTTGTTCAACCCCGTTACCTGTTCGACGCTGACAACTTTCACCATCACCAATACAGATTGGTCGTCCCGTCTGACGGTCAAACAAGGTATATTCAGCCCGTAGATTAAGTTCAGGATCATCAAACAACATGCGTACTGGAATACTTCTGAGTTTTTGATTGGGGGCTTTGGCACGCAGCTGCTCATCGAGGGGATGTTTGACCCAACCCTCTTTGCTGTGAATCTGACTAGTAATGGTAAATTGATCATCTTTTTCAGGCAGACGTTTACCGTTTTTTTCTACTACCTTGCCGATGCTGATGCGACCCAGCACAGGTGGGGTAATGATTAAACCTTTAATCATGGTTTTATTCCTCTAAAGTTATTTCTGACAACAAGCTGATTAATATGTAGAACTGAATCAAATTTTTTAAAATGCAATTCATCAGCGCAGACATCGTCTATTGAGTCCTCTGTAATTTCTTTACAGGGGGCTGGGGGCGGTTTTTGCGCTTTTTTAGCGATATGCCTTTTTTTGCTAAAATCAGGGTTATTCAGCGTTTGAGTAAATCTGAAAGCGTCGGCTACCTTGCTTGTTTTGTGGAAACTGCTGTAGATATTCAGGATGTTGTTTGAGTAAGGCTTTGCTATCCAGACTGATTGAATCCTTGGAGCGTTTCCATGTCACTGAGCCTGCTTGAAACACCGCCCGTTCCGCATCCTGCATCTTGGCTTGTAGCTGATGCTTGAGTAGATCAAATTGCTCCTGATGTTGTTCAATCAAATTACGTTGTTGAATCAGTTGCTCAAACTGTTGATTGGCATCGCTATCTTCAGACAGATCAGTCGTACTCAATGGCACATGCTCTGGATAGAGCAGTTGCAAGGCTTTCGCTGCTGAGGCACTGGCATCGACTGAAGGTGGAATATCTTGTTCCACGCACTCCCAGAACTGACGCTCAGCTTGAATGATGTGACGAATCACCGATTCACTGCGGGTGACTTTAAAGATCTTGGTCTCATGCCCACATAGCAACACACAGACATGCGCTGCCTGTTTACCTGTCACCGCCAGTTGATGTTGCACTTGGCAGAGTACATATAGCGGCACACCATCCCGCCACAGCTTGGCACCATGTTCACCTGCGGTTTTACATTCCAGAATCTGGACTTCAGGATTGCCGACCACTGCATAATCCAGATTGGCGAGCATAAAATGCTTATCTGGATCAGGATGCTGTAATACCGCATTCACTCGACGAACTTTATGCTGGGTATGTAAGCGGTAATATTCTGCCACCAAAGGTTCGAGCTGCTTGCCCCAGTATAAAGGTGCATGCCCCTGATGATCATCTTCGATGTTTTGTTGGATGCGTCCAGTTTTAATCATCCACAGTTCTAACATCGACATATATGGATTGAGTCCACAGACTGCGGCACAATCACTGCTGCCAATACCCTGCCGACGCACTTCTAGCCATTCGGCTTGACTGAGCTTTCGGGTATCGACAAAGCGTTTGGCGGTAAACAGTTTCGGACGAGTGTTATTTAGGGTTGGTTGAATTGATGTAGATCGGTTTGAAATTGAAAGGGCTGTATTCATAAGAATGTCCTGTATGTGTTAATTTTTGGGCATAAAAAAGCCCCAACCGAACACAATCGATTAGGGCATTTTAAGGGTTAAAATTAATGAAGAAATTGGGGTGCTAAAGTTATGACAACATATTGATTGAATTCAGAATGACTAGAAAAATCTGACTTATGCAATAAGACGTAAAGCTTGCTCTAATCCCCGTTGTTTCAGGGCTGCACCTGCACCGAACCAAGCTGAGTCCAGACGGTGATCCTGACTCATGGCTCGACGTTCATGATCTGCAAATTCGGTCATCGCGCAAAGCAAGCCATAAGCCGTGTCTTTGACTGAACTGAGTTCTGCACCGCGTCCCTGACCATTAAACATGCTCATGACTTTAGACATGGCTCGTCCATTCGGTTCAGTTTTAGTCTCGGCTTTGTCTGTTGGATTGCTTTGTGCCTGTGTCGCCACATTGCGATAAAATTGAATAATGCTGTCGTCCTGATCCGCAATGCTTAGGCTAGTATTGTTAAACACCGCATCGAAATAGGCTGCTGCTTCGGTTTGGGTGACTTTACGTTGGCTGAGCTGTTTCATCTCATACATGTGCTCATCCCATGCTCGTACTGAAATACCCAGTTGCTGTTTAACCTTCTCAGCATCGAACTTGGTGCTATGGGGAACTTTGACTACACCCGCACTGCTTTGTCCTTTCAGGGCAATTGCCAAAGTGTTATTACACACCACACGGATTGAAGTGAATTGTGCGGTAGTGGCGAGTGTGCCATCACAAGCCGTAGCCAGTAGAATATAGCCATTGCTGACGTCCTTGCCTTTGAGCATAGAGCTTTGTCCAGTCTTGGCCAGTGCCCAGAACTTCTTACCACCTTTGAGTACCCCTGCGGTTTCCAATTCAAAGCCAGCCTGTTCAGTCAGATCCCGATAGAATTCCAGAATCTCCAAGGGCTGGACTTCCTGATAACGCTGACTGACCACGGAAAGTGGTGCATGAGTATCGGAACGATATAAGACCCGTTGTTCCTCGAAAGGCAGAATGATGTTCTGTCCTCGTTCATTCTGTGCCATATAGCTGACATTAGAGGATTCAATCCGCCAATCCATACCTGCCTGCTGTGCCCAGACTTCAATCGGTTGGTTTTGTGTGAGTTGATTACCTAGACCATGCCAAGGGGTTTTGCCAACATACGCCATTTGTTCAAGTAGATGTGCCATGATTTTATCCTCGATTAGTGCTGGTGATCGGTAAAAGATTTAGAGAATTGTGGGGGCTGCTGTTGATGATCAATGATGGCTAGGACGACACCTCCAATCGCTGCACCTGCAATAGCACCAATCCATGGGGAATAACCCAAAGAGCGTGAGACATACAACCCGAGCTGAGCAAGGTTATTTGGAGAAAGTAGCATGAGTGGTTGAGGTGGAGTGAAAGTCTGATCTTCGTAGAATGCATCTGCATCCTCATGGTGTTGTTGATATGACATCGTGAGATACTCCCTATAGATGAAATGCGATGTGATTTAAATCGGCATGTTGGAAGACCTGTTGCAATGTGCTCAACAGGTCTTGTTTCATCTCGGTGATATGTATCTCAAAATAATTGGGATGCGATGCTAATCAATTGAATTTGACAACAATTGACCTTTTAAAAAGTGCAGATTATCATGCAAGGGCTGACCTACATTGTCAGTCGGTTTTAGCAGACCGTTTCATACAGCGCATCAGGTTTAGCTCTTTCTGAGCATGACTTATATGTGTAACCTTCTCGTCCCCCTTTGCGGTAGAACGGGAGGGGGACGCGTTCGCGCGTGCTGGTTCTGTATGTCCAGTCTGCTAACCCCTTTTCGTTCTGCCACCATTATTTAGCAGTAATTGGTAGAACTTCTATACATACAGGAGTCGCTATGACTGTTTCTCATTGTTTCTTTTGTTCTTCTATGCCGCTCAGGCATGGCTCATCTTCGCCTTATGTTTCGATCCTGTCTCCGATCTAAGCATTCATCCTTAGTTTTTTATGCATTCAGACACCACCTGTCTGAAGTACATGCCATTTTGAGGCACATGTCATAAGGAGCAGCGGTATGAAGCTTTTTGCACGCCTGATTTTAATCATTGGGCTGGTGATCTGGTTAGGTCCTGCCATTCTTGGCTTTTTTGTCATTCTGATCGTGATCTCCGCATTACTTTCTTTGGCAGGCTGGGACAAACCTGATGATCGCTTCTAATAACACAATAAACCATAAGGAAAAGAGCCATGTCGAAGTACGCAGGCTTATCAGTACTGGTCTTACTCATGTCGGGGCTGTTATCTGGCTGTGAAAGTAAGGCAAAACGTGATTTTAATGCAGGCTGTCAATCGGGTGGACAAGATCGATCCACCTGTTCATGTGTCTATGACCGTCTAGAAAAACACTACTCCCCTGAGTTCATGGAAAAACTGGGGGAAATGAACCCAAGCAATATGCAACTTCCTGCTGATTTTGGTGATGCCATGGTCAATGCAGTTCAACATTGTCAGGCTCGCTAAGGAACACATCATGAAAAACTATCTGATTGGATTTTATATCGTTGTAGCAGTGCTGTTTTCTTTTTACCTGAAAGGATGTAGTGCCACTGCGGATCGTAGCTATATGTACAACCTCGGCAAAGCAATTGTTTGGCCAATTTCCATGTTCAATTAATTTCAACTACAGCAGGAACATTAGGATAATCACAATGAAAAAACTACTTCTCGCTCTGAGCTGTACCTTATGCAGCTTGCCTGCACTGGCAAAAACAGAACAGGTCACAGTCACCGTGAAAAAGATTGAAGGTTATGGCGAATCAGGAGATGCCTATACCTTTAAAGCCACCTCTGGCAAACGCTATATGGTGTATAACGCAGGGGGTGCTCAACCAATTTCGGGTGAAGTGCTGATTATGAAAGCTGAGAAAAATAAACAGCCGATTTGCTTAAAACTCGCTGCCGATCCAGCACAACCCCGTATGGTGGATGCGGTTCGTGCTGGACATTGCAAATAAACCTGATTGAGCTTGCTGCTGACTGAGCTTTTAACAAGCACAATCAAGATTCAGAAAGTAGCAAGTTGCTTCCCACTTAGAATGAGAATAACAACATGCCTATCCATACACGCCTGAGCCTGATGACAGGCTTGATATGTCTGATCATCCTGACAGGCTGCCAAGAGAAGACCTCCTCACCTTCAGCCAGTGCTGAAACATCCGCAAGTGAAGCTGCTGAGGCTTCAGCCATGGTCAATAGCAGTGTCAATGATCTGGATAAATTCACTCACCCAGCTTCTGAAGCTAAAGCAGCACCATGAGGACTAGCGTCTGTATATTCCCTAGTCTAATTAATGGAACATTAACTGTTCAGATTCGTTAGCTCATATACAAAGATGTGTGATTTTCATCAAATTACACATCTCCAATATTAACAATGATTTAACTGGTAACTGCTGTTAGCCCTCTACGTTTAGTATTAGCAAATAATCCACGTCCAAAACTACGCATACCCTGCATAGCAACCCGAAGATACTGTTTATCCTTTTCTGGATTGACCAAATACATGGCTGCCTGAATTGCATTTTGTACTTGTTCAGGCTGATTCCGATGAATCATCCCTATGCCAAGCGTACCTTGATCCTCAAACTTCTTCTTATACTCAGGCGTATTCGAAATAAAAGCATAGCCTTTCTGATCTGTTAATGTAGACCAACAATCCCTAACCTGTAGTCCGATACCAAAGTCATTTTGATGCTTATGCCCGTTGTAGATGAGTAAAACATGACAGTGATAACCTTTCTGCTCACCTTGCTCCAGTGCCCATGCATAGCCTTGCAAATCATTAAAACAGGTATCTTGATTCTGAACTCGATTTAAGAAGTGCTGCAAATATTGATTGAATTGCTGAATGTCTACTTCATGCTGATATTCCAGCTGAATTGCTAAATCGACACGCACAAACAATAGCTTTGCATAATGTTGGATAAGTTGCTGTAAATACAATAAAAGGCTTTTCTGATTTCGTCGTTCCTGAGCCTTAAACTTGATAAATTGAAGTGAAGCATTCGACTTTAAATCGGATAAAGTGTCTACAAGTCTCCAGAAATGTCTATCATCAAAAGATTGGACTAATGAGATATCCTGACCATTCAAGATTTCATCAACAACATTTACTAAAGAATGAAATATCTTAATACATTCAGAGTATTGTCGTGTGGGTTGGTAAATTTTCTTGAACTGAGGAATCAACTGAATCAATTCCTGTTTAAAGCTTTCTTCGCTGTATGCCTGATACATAGAGATGATGAAGTTATCTATATCCGTCAGTACCTTAGACTCATTAAGTGCTGTATTCGAATTTGTCATGAGAATTTCCTTGTTGATGATTAAACTCATATCACTAGGAAATAATTCAAGTTTTACATAGAATACTTATGCTATGTAATAGTATGATTTATATAATTAATTCATTACATTAATAACCCACTAACAAATTCTTAAAACATCCCTGTATCACGTACACAACAAATTCAGCAATTTCGCCTAAACAAAAAGATTCATGTCAAAAACACTCAAGCTAAAGTTACGTTATCTTTAGAAGACCTATGTATCCATTACTTTAGCTAGAATCAAAATCAGCTTTTCCCAGTAAACATACCTAAAAAATTTAGCTCCCCCAAATATTAGAATGCCTACACTGCACTTCCTTTGTCCCCTATTACAGGTACGACATAGTTTTTTGACATATTCTGACTTTGTGGGAATTTAAATAATTTTGAGTGATTTCTCAAATTAACTCGTAACTGATTTCCAGTTATTTCATCCAACTCTATATTGTCTAGTTTTAAGATAATTCTCCAATCATCTATATGTTTATTATTTTTCTCACACTTAACTTTAATATTATATTTTTCAAAACCTTGTACTAAAAAATCAATAAAAGCAGAATAAACCTCCACTGCTTCTTTTTTCGCATTTTTTTTATCCAAATCAATATTCTTATGCTTTAAATGATAATGCTGTTGGAAATTTTTAAACATTAAACTCATCACAATTTTATGGAGCGATTTTCCTTTAATAATAACCCGATAATCTCTAAGTTGACTTTTTGAAGATGGTTCTGTAATGGTCTTAAAAAGCGCCTCCATAACAATGACACACTCTTGTAGCCTTTGTTTATAGATATGTGGATCTTTAAATTTTTCTTCATTTACAGCATGAACGAAGCTATTTTGAAGGAACTTAAATAGAAATTGAAATAGGTTATCAAGTAAAGCAAATGGTTCAAAATTAAGAGGAATTTTTAAAGTTGTCCAATAACTTTTTGTATTTAAAGAAATACTGCCATTAATCAACGTAGACCCATTAAAAGGAGAATGATAAGGTATCTGATCTAACAATTCAGTAAAGAGCTTGATAAAAGTCTCATCATCAATAACTGAAATTTTTTTTGTAAGTATGTAATATAAATAAAAATATGTAAAAAATGCTTCATTCAATCTACTCTTTGACAAGAAAGAAGATAGATCAAATTTATCAGTTAAATCCCAAAAATCATCTGCATCTGGATGATCACGCGCAACGCTCCTAAACTCTGCATATAACTCTTGGAAAAATAATTTCAAATCATTTTTATCAAAACCATATATATTTAAATAAGTTTCATCATAGAGAAATTCTTTTTTTTGAGCATACATCCAGAAAGTTTGTACAAGCTGATAGCTAATAGAACTATCTGATCTTTGATCTATGTACTGATTCAAAAATTCATTTACACGTGGATAAATCAACTCATCCATAGTGTCATTAAACCATAGATATAAAAAACGATAATCCTCCTGTATCTTCACCTTTTCACATGAATACATTACAACTATTTTAAATAAATTATCTAAAACACTATATATAACAGCATCTTGCTGTAATTTAGTTAGCATAAAAAGTCCCCTTAATATTTTGCGTAAAGCTAAACAATATATCAATACCGCAGAAAAAAAGCATAATTCCTTATGTCAAATGACAAAACAAGGAAACTATCTTATGCACCAGTCCGACATCGCTTGCCATACACGTATGCTCAAACTCCCTGATGTTATTCAAAAATGTCAGCTCAGTCGTTCAACCATCTATGAAAAATTGGATCAGAAATCTAAGCGTTATGATCCTACTTTTCCTAAACCTCGTAAGCTCAGTCTCAGCAGCGTAGCTTGGATAGAAAATGAGGTGGAAGAGTGGCTTAAGAATCTCCCTTACCACTAGTTTTCCAGCTAAGTAAGCTCACCGTAACTCAGTACTTTCTCTTTAACCATCAAGGAATAACTCATCAGGTTATCTTTGAGATATGGCTATTTTTAATAAAGTTAGCCTAGATTTTTTTAACAATTAAATTTAAAGGATACATCCATAATGAAAGATCAAATTGACATAGAGCAAAAACACCTCTGCAACCTAGTTGAGCTCACAACTGAACAGACAGGGAATGGATTTTTAAAGCCTACGGAAAGTTCTGGTATAGAAACTTTGTCTTCTATTGTGCTGCTTGCCCATTATATCCAACAAGAGTCTAGCAATCAGGTATATCAGCTCAGTTATGAAGGTAAGTGTCTATATACCTCTGATCCAGTATTAGATTCTTATTTAAGGGGTATTCATTCTATTGAGATACTGAAACAAACACCTTATTGGTGCAAGGAAGCAGAAATTTTTTCAATGGTGTTTAATTCTCATATTTCCCCATACATTCTGGAATATGAGGAACATTTATTTTGGCGAGCTCAGACCAATCTCAAGTTTGAAATTTATGGAAGTAACAATTACATCCCTGAGAGTTCTGTCAGAGCCGCCAAACTCAAGAATATCTTGGTAGATGAACTTAGCAAAACCTTTGATTCTCTTGAATATAGGGCTTTCCAATACACTCGTAATTTAAAGGTAAAGCGCCAATACAAAAAAATGCTCGCACTAATAAAACGGCTACTACAGCTGTTTAATCACATATTAATTATTCGACTTGATCTTGGATGGAATAAATCTATCAATCCTTGTGAAATCTCGGTTAGTCAAATGAGAGCTAACTTTACTAAATTTTTAGGGGAGTTTCGGTACTCAAAGTATCTTCCAAACATTGTGGGATACCTCTGGAAATTACAGTTCAGCAAACAGAAAGGCTACCACTACCATTGCATGTTCTTTATAGATGGTAATACGTTTCAACGCCACACAGATTATGCCGAAATTATTGGTCAATATTGGAAAACCATGACTGAAAATAAAGGCTACTTTTTAAACTGTATTAATGACCTAATTAAACATCGCCGTTTTTCAATTGGTCTAATCCAATATGGTGACCACAATGCCCTAGATATACTTAAGCAAGCTTTGCTCTACATCTGCAAGCAAGACCAGTTTCTGATTCATAAGCAGCTTTTAGATTGCAATTTGCGAGTTTTTCAGACTAGCATACCACCTCTAACACCCATGGTATTAGGTCGCTTTCGTACACTGCCATCAAAACAGAACATTGCAATTTCTCCTGCTATTACAGATTAAGAAACCCAAGGAATTATGATGAGCAAGAATTTTCTTCAAGCCCTACAACAAAAAGAGCTTAGTGAGTTTGTAGGCGGAAGTGCGAATGTGGCTACTCTACTTTATCTGCAATATCTGGCAGATTTAATCCATCAAATGAGTTGTAAAAACTCAAAGCCTTTCAAAACTAAACAAGATATCTATATAGCTCAACCTGAGTTATATCAGTTATCAACAGCTATTCATCAGACAATCGGATTGGGTCTTAATTATCGTTCTTCATTTAGCTATGATCCAAACCAAAAAATTATGCAGCACATATCATTTTTGTTTCAAAAAATAATTCATATATTAAATAATAGTATGCATATCGATCCAGCAGCTCTTAATCTTCATCCCAATAGAATGCAAGTATGTAGCTTTTTTGAGCAATTATGGAACGAAACTCGTGGCTTTGCGACCAGTACACCTGTTATCAATAATCTTGCACAACATGAAAGGCTTATTCAAACTCAATGCACTGAAAACTCACGCATTGTAAGTCGTTTGTTGAGAACACATGAACAGATACAAGTGACGAAGCTATCATATTTATTTGAAATTGGTAGCAGTTCTCAAACTGTTGAGACCCGTATAATTGAGCAAGGATTGGTTCGACTAAAAGCAGATTTGATTAGTGAAATTCAAAAGCTAAATCCTAATTATCTCTTTTGTACTCAATGGCGTATTCAAAGGACTCTATACGGTCAATATTACTTGAACATGTTGATCTATCACGATGCAAATCATTCATCCCTTCATATACCTCAAGGCAATTTGTCACAACAGTTGAATGATACAAATGATCATCTAATACAGTTAGTGCTATCTAATCCTATTACAGGAAATTTACAAGTATCCAAAAATGCTCTTCAAGGATACAGCAGCCTAGCTGATTGGAAGGAACTTTTTAAAATTATGGTATCCCCATTGAAATACTATTACTATCAATCTAGAAAAATATCACCTAGTTTCAATAACATAATTTATTAAATAGATTGAATAAAAGCCCAATCATGCTATTGGGCTTTTTTCTATTATGAGTTTCAACTATTGACTAAAATTTTTAGTCATCAAAATTAGCCCAAACATCATAGATCATATACTTGTTATCAATTTCAAATAAAAGACAGACAAGTAACCTATACTTATCAATTTGCATAGCTTCATTTACGGCATCTTCTACTGTTTTATAGATTTTTGCTAAATCAGGAATCTTGACATAAACTCGGTTGATTGCCATATCTGTTTCTTCAACTTTCCCTAGAAATTCATCCTGATCATAAAGATGAATCACATATCCTAGGAATTTCGCTGCATCTGGTAACTCTAAACGTCGTTTAGCTTCATCAATAGTGATACGCTCGCCATCAAGCCTTTCTTGTTGTGCTTGTGCTATTCGCTCCTCTAAAGAGCCTCTTTTTTTTGCTTGTCCCAATTTAATTCCCCATCAATGAATTGAATTTATAGCACCTTCCACATATTTTGGAAAATGTTCAATCCCATTATAAGCCTTTGCTTTATATTTAAGCTTCTCTACGATGACCAATTCGTCGTACAATAGATTTTAAGTGTAGGCTTATTCATTCCGAAATAATATTACTAAATAAGCCCTCAAAGATAGGTTTGTGCAAACAAGCATATTTCAACTACACCTAAAAAAATCTTGCATTGAATAAACTAAAAAAGAGATGGGGGATAATTGGGGGATAAATTTAAAATATAAAATTTTTTATTTAATATTATTAATAACTTAAATAAAAAATATGATTCCCTCTCTCGCCAAGATTCATTCCAGAATCATCCACTGGAATATAAAAAAAGGCTTAAATTTTTCAATTTAAGCCTTTTTTGTTAATCATCAGTTTAACAATATAATCAGGTTGCTGACTCTAAACGATAATAATGGTATTCCACATCTTTCTCTCTATAAACGGCATAGCTGTTTTGGCGAAAATCCGAGATCCACTCTGAACCTGTATAACCTGCTATATGTCCATAAGTATGGTTACTGGTCGCATCAATAATATAAATATCGCCTTTCTTTGGTTTATTAAATGCAGGTTTAATTTGCTTATAGCCATTTTTCTCTAAAGTACGCCCCCAGTTTGCTGCCGCAATTGGGTGATTCGAGACATTCGCTCCTGCTGTTTCCAAAGCAATACGTACATTACGCGCACATTTCTCTGAACTTCGTCTTGCTGAAATGCTTTCAAGTTTATGAGAAAACTTAGATAGATTAATACGTTGCGCCGCTAAATCTACATTATGATTAATATGTTGCTTTGTCATTTTAACATGATGTACTTTACGCTGCGGCTGCACATGCTGTACTTTTTTGGTCGCCACTCGTCTGTGTGCATGTCGGACGTGAACCTGAACAGAATGCGCATCGGTGTCATGCGCGTGAACTGCATGGTGAGCATGAATCATGACAAAAACCTATTTTTTACATCAAAACTTCAACAGCGTGCCATTGTAGAAGGAAATGTTTTCAGATGTGCTACAGGGTTGTAACAAATTTTAGACAGCTCTGCATTTTACACAGTGCTTATTGTGTAGGTAGGTTAGCTATATTTTTGATTTAAAAACGATATAACATATCAACCAAGATTTTAAACACCCAGTTTTATTTGGTTATTTTTTAATCAAAAATAATCCATCGTAACCACCTTAACCTAGCTTAAAAAATATATTACAAAAAAGTATAATATTCATTTTTTAACCACAAAATATACCGTTTATCACAAATTATGCCTACTTTATTGATAAAAATGTTTTTAACCTAATCAGCAATAACGGCATGCCAATATGCTAAAAACTAAAAAGGATGATGACTGGTTATGAAAATATGGCTTAAAAAATATGATCGGATTTTTTTGAGTGCTGGTGTACTCAAAGTGAGCTTGTTATTGGCGATTATGCTCTCAGGTGGGCACATGCGCCCAGACTTATAAATCAAAAAAGCTGAACCCGTTTCGAGATTCAGCTTTTATTTATTGTTTATGCTTAAGCCGCAACAGGGTTTGAGGTTACGCGTTGTTTAATCACCGCATAACTAATTCCTGTCACAAAACTCCCCACTGCAATTGCCAGTAGGTATTGCAAAGGGTGATTAATCGCATTTGGAATAATCAAGGCAATGATTCCGCCATGTGGTGTCACCAATTGGCATTTAAACATGGCAACCAGTGCGCCTGTCACTGCACCACCCACAATAGCACATGGAATCACACGAATCGGATCTTTGGCCGCAAAAGGGATTGCCCCTTCCGAGATAAAACACAAGCCCAAGACAACCGCAGCTTTACCTGCATCTTGCTCAGCTTTCGCAAATTTATTTTTTGCCAAAAAGGTCGCAATCGCCATACCCAAAGGTGGCACCATACCTGCGGCCATAGTAATCGCCATCGGTTCATAAGTTTGCGAAGTCAATAACCCCACCGTAAAGGCATACGCGGCTTTATTGATCGGCCCACCCAAATCAATACACATCATGCTGCCCAAGACTATACCCATAATCATGGCATTGGTGGTGCCCATAGTAGCGAGAAAGACTTTTAATAATTCAAAGAGATGAGCAACAGGTTGTCCAACGATATAAATCATGATCAGACCCACTGCCAAACTGGCCAGCAAAGGAATAATCAGAATCGGTTTTAAGGCTTCAAGGCTCGATGGTAATTTGACTTTTTTGGCAAGAAACAACGCGATATAACCCGCCAGAAAACCTGCCACAAGCCCACCTAAAAAGCCTGCCTGTAGCTGCGCTGCCAGTAAACCACCGATCAAACCGGGCGTTAAACCAGGGCGATCGGCAATCGAGTAGGCAATATAACCTGCAAGCATCGGAACCATCAGGGTAAATGCAGCCACCCCAATTTGTTTCAGCGATGCGGCAAAGCTGCCATCGACAGGATTTAGACCAAAAATAAACGAAATTGCAATGATCAGACCGCCTGCCACGACCATTGGCAACATGTAGGACACACCTGTCAGCAAGTGTTTATAAATCCCAACTTTTTCTTTTTTCTCGGCAGATTCACTCGCACCTGCCTGTTGTTTTCCTGACTCTAGAACTTTGGCTTCCTGAATCGCACTAGCAAAGGCTTTATCAGTCTGCTTCAACACAAAGCCTGTACCACAACGATACACGCGCTTGCCAACAAAACGGTCAGTATTGACTTCAATATCAGTGGCTAAAATCACGATATCTGCATCAGCAATCGCCTCAGGTGACAAAATATTTTTTGCCCCAACCGAACCTTGAGTTTCGACGTGAATCTCATAGCCCAGTTTATCAGCGCCATGTTGTAAGGCTTCAGCCGCCATAAAAGTATGGGCAACACCTGTTGGACATGCAGTAATCGCCACAAATTTGCGTGCTTCTGTCGAAGTTTGTATAGGTTGCTGTGACCATTGCGCTGGTGTTTTGGCTGAATCTAGCGCTTGTTGTAAGGCTTGTGTAGCATTCTGTTGGGCTTGATCCAAAGACAACAAAGCAACTTTTTGTGCTGCAATATTGTGTAATGCAGGGAGTTTATCACCTAGTACAACCATCAGGTCTGTAGAGGTGCCTAGCGCTGACTCAAGATTTTCTACAACTTGGGCTTGATACCCTGCTTGACCTGCAACCTGTGCGAGTTTTTTTGCCAAAATCAACGCATTGATCGACTGTTCAGGACTATGCGGAACAAATAAAATCTGGTGAATTTCTGACATCATATTAACTCAATGAATTGATGACGATTTGTTGCTTCAAATCTTCAATGACCGATAAATCTGGCACATGAAAACCAATCTGGGTCACGGCATGGCTAGCAATCGCAGTTGCTGTTTTTAGTGTTTCTTCAGGGCTATTGTGACTCAACAAGCCATGAATCATACCCGCAACCAGTGAATCGCCTGCACCTACAGTGCTTTTCACCTGAACATGCGGCGCTTGAGCATGCAGTGGGTGTGTCGGGTGCAGCCAGTTCACACCTTGCTCGCCCATTGACACAATAATATGCTGAATCTGCATATGACCCAGTGACTGGAAAAGCTGCTGTTGTTCAGCAAAACTGTTTGCTGGCAAATGATAGGTTTCTGTTAACTCATCACTGTTGGGCTTGATCAGCCACGGGTTGGCTGCAATTGCAGCGCGCAATGCAGAACCACTGGTATCTACTGCGACTTTTTTACCCTCTCGATTGAGAAACTCAATTAAGGCGCGTAGTTCACTTGGCTCAAAACCTTGTGGCAAACTGCCAGCAATCACCACCATATCCATATCGGCAATCATGGCTTGAATTTTTTCACGCAACTGCTGCTTGGCGTTGGCATCAATATAAAGACCCTGACCATTAATATCGGTCATGCGACCCGACGCTTCCGCAATTTTAATATTTTGGCGAGTTTCGCCTTGAATATAAACAAACTGGTTTTCAAAATGTTCTTTGGCAAAATGCGCATCGAAAATCTGACGATTCGCTTCACCTAAAAAACCTGTCACCACCACATCATGTCCCAAATCTTTGAGGACTTGTGCGACATTTAAGCCTTTACCCGCAGCATGGGTTTCCACAGCATGATGGCGGTTGACTTCACCCACATGCAGCACGTCGAGTTGCAACGTGACATCAATTGCGGGGTTGAGCGTCACTGTTAAAATTTTTGCCATAGAACTTACTCAACTAAATCACGGACTGCGGTTGCACTGTCACACAACAATGCACGTTGTGCCAATTGCTGACAATCGGCAAAATTTAACTGGCGTATTTGTGCTTTGACTAAAGGAATACGCGTGCTCGACATACTGAGCTCATCCACCCCAAGCCCCATTAAGATAGGAACAGCTTTCGGGTCACCTGCCAATTCACCACAAATGCCGACCCATTTACCATGCTGATGTGCGGCGCGTACGGTCTGATCAATCAACAATAAAATACTTGGATGCAAACCATCTGCCTCGGCAGACAACACAGGATGACCACGGTCAATCGCCATGGTGTACTGGGTCAGATCATTGGTTCCGATACTAAAGAAATCAACTTCCTGCGCCAAAATTGGTGAAAGTAATGCTGCTGAAGGGACTTCAACCATGATGCCCACTTCCAAATGTTCACACGGATGCACTGCACGCACTTCATCCAAAATGGCTTTGGCTTCGCGCCACTCTTCTACACGCCCAATCATTGGGAACATAATCCGTAATGGACGGTTATCCGCTGCTTTGAGCAATGCCACCAATTGCTGACGTAGCAATTCGGGCTGACACAAAGTCAGACGAATACCACGTAAACCTAGGAACGGGTTTTCTTCAGGTTCCATCGGCAAATATGGCAATGGCTTGTCGCCACCGACATCAAGGGTACGCACAACCAGTGGGCGACCGGCCAAGGCATCAAACACCACGCGGTAATCCGCTTCTTGAACGGCTTCATTTGGCGCGCTGTTATGCGACATAAACACCAATTCGGTTCGCAATAAGCCAATCGCTTCCGCGCCTTGCTTAACCGCTTGGGCCGTGGCGTGGACTTTACCAATATTCGCCGCAATCTCGACTGCATGTTGATCTAGCGTAATCGCAGGTTCCAGACAATGTTGCTCCGCTTGCTCACGAAGTTGACGCTGACGCTCCCGCTCGGCAATTGCCTGTTCAATGCGCTGTGCTTCGGGTTTCACCACAAATTCACCCGTATCGCCATTGATCAAGACCACACTATGATTTGCAATATTGAGTACTGCCGCTCCCACACCCACCACCGCAGGAATGCCCAGCGCACGTGCCACAATCGCGCTATGTGCGCTGGCACCACCAACAGCAGTTAAAATGCCCGCAACACGGTCTTTATTTAATCGCACCACATCACTTGGCCCAACGTCGTGCATCACCAGAATATAGGGTTCTTGTGGTTCGGTAATTTCTGGTGCGCCACATAACACTGCCAATACACGCTCACCAATATCACGCAAGTCAGCAGCACGTTCTGCCAACAACCGATCATTTAAAGACTCTTGGGCTTTGGCAGCCGCTTCAATATGCTCATGCCATGCAGCTGCGGCAGATAAATTCTGCTTCAACCCTCGTTGTACACTCTGGATCAGATCTGGATCATCCAGAATTTCCAGATGTGCCATAAAAATCTGTTTAATCGCCTCAATCGAACTTTGAGCAATAAACTGGCGAATACTGTTTTTAACCTGATGAATTGCGATATCGAACTTTTCGCTTTCGACTTTAACACTCGAACCAAAGCGTTCATATTGGAACTGGCGTGGCTTGACCACATGTGCAGGGCCAAATGCCAGACCTGATGAAGCAGCAATACCCTGACTTTGATCGGGTACAGTCAGCGTCGATAGCACTGGATTTGTAGGTTCAGACGCGACAACTATGTCAGCCTCGTCTTGAATAGGTTCAACCTCTTCACCCAAACCTTGTTTCACGGCAGCAACCACCGCACTTAAACCAGCAACTGCATCGGTTTCAGGTTCTGCAATAAAGGTCAGGGTTTGCCCACGTTTACAACCCAATGACAATAGCTTGGTTAAGCTTTTGGCAGATACAAATTGCCCACCATCCACAGATACCTGTATCTCACCTTGAAATGCTTTACAGGTATTGACTAACTGCGTGGCAGGTCGCGCATGCAAACCATGTGCATTGGCCAATACCACACGCTGTGATACCCAGTCAGGAATCACATCTGCACCAATCAACTGGGCCAGATGTTGCGCATTTTGCTGTTGGCTCAGCACTTGTAACTGTTCAGGATCAAAGAAAATATCCATGAGTCGGTTAAACTGGGGCATATCAAGCTGCGGATTGCTGGCAATACATAACAATGTACCCAGTTTTTGATCTTGGTACTGGATCGGCTGTTCAGCTTGAATGATACTCACCGCAGGACTAAGCACATGCTGATTGGCGCTGATTGACCAGATATCTTCACCCAGATGAATCATATTTTTAGGTTGTAACTGGCTTAAAAAGCCACATTCCACCATTTTTTGTTGTTTCAACAAATGGCTAGCTTGCCAGAGAAAATCATCAATATCAGCAACAATGGCTTGTGTTGCAATCAGATTTTCATGCAAATTCAAAGAAGGTGGTTGTGCTTGTAATAATTCAATAATTTGCTGAGCAGATTGAGCATGTTGCACACGCTCAGAAACATCATCGAGCAATGCTCGGGTTAGAATTTGTAAAACTTGTAAATGTTCATCTGACTTTGCAGCAATCACCACTGCTAAATAAATCTTGTTTTCACCATCCCAGACTACACCTTCAGGGAAGTGAGCCAAACGCACGCCTGTTTCTAAAATGTACTGGCGTGACTGTGGTGTCCCATGAGGAATCGCAATTCCCTGTCCTAAATAAGTTGCACTTTGCTGTTCACGCCCAATCAGACCTTGAATATATTCAGGTTGAACCAGTTGATCTTCAACCAAAATATCCACTAGACATTGCAACGCCTGAGCCTTATCGACAGCATGCTGATTCATCCGAACATGTTGTGTATCTAGCGCTAACATAAGAATTCCTTGAAAAACATCATAAGTCGAGTTGAGGCGGTGCCTTTCTAGAAAAAAAGAAAGGCGGATTCTACTCGGGTTTGCACTGAAAATCAGTTTTTTGATCATCATAACTTGGGTTTTTTGTGGCGCAAAATCATAGCTTTTAAATATTAATTGGGAATTAAGCTATTACGTCTAAAGATTAGACAAATCAGAGCTTACAAATGGCATAGTCATCGCGCATTTATTCAGCAAACCCACAGATGTTATCGGCTTAACACAGCAGTATCATGCCTAAAAAGCTTTTATAATACCTGTTGTATATTTGCATCAGAGATGGATATGACCCCTGCCTGTAAGTTGCTTCAATCGAAAAAAATTTCATTTAGCCTGCATGAATATGAACATGATGCCAATGCTAAAAGTTTCGGACTAGAAGCTGCAGAAAAACTCAATCTGGCTGTCCATGAAGTCTTTAAAACCTTATTGGTCACAGATGATAAAAACCATTATGTTGCGGTGCTTCCTGTCAACCATCAGTTAAACCTGAAAAAAGTCGCGACTGCGCTGGGCTGTAAAAAGCTACACATGGCAGACCCGAAAGATGCAGAACGTCTGACAGGTTATCTGGTTGGTGGTATTAGCCCATTAGGGCAAAAAAAACGCCTGAAAACCGTGATTGATGCCAGTGCCGAGACTTTAGCCAAACTCTATGTCAGTGGCGGAAAACGCGGACTGGATGTCGGTTTATCACCGCAAGATTTGGCACAACTGCTTGGTGCTCACTTTGCCGATATCATTGATGTATAAAAACGGATGCATCAAATAAAAAAGACCTCACATGGAGGTCTTTTTTATGCCAATCGACAGATTAAACGAACTGCAAGAACAGCCAGTAAAGCGATGCTGAAAGTACCATCGCACAGGGCAAGGTCAACACCCATGCCATCAAAATGCTTTTCACGGTTGCCCACTGCAACCCTGATTTATTCGCGGTCATGGTACCCGCTACCGCACTGTTGAGTACATGTGTGGTACTAACAGGTAAACCAAACTTGTCTGCGGCAATAATTGTTCCCATCGCAACAAGCTCTGCTGACATGCCTTGACCATAAGTCAAATGGGTCTTCCCGATACGCTCACCGACAGTCACGACAATACGCTTCCAACCGACCATGGTTCCCAGCCCCAAAGCCAATGCAACAGCCACTTTAACCCAAGTTGGAATATACTGAGTCGCTTTGTCGAGGTTTTGACGATAATCCTCTACAGTCGCTTTTTGTGCAGGCGACAACTGTGTTAAATGATTGCCTTTATCTAACTCTTTTAAGCTTGCATTGCTGAGATACATGTCATTACGCAAATTAACAGTCGCTTTCTCAGGTACTTTTGCCATGCTGCCATAAGTGGCAACAGCATCTCCCAAATGATTTGACAAACTTGCGACTGCTGGCATGACCTGCGGGTTATATTGATGCGTTTGAATAAATTTCGTTAACACATCACGTGCTTGTAATTCAGGCATCTCTGGCTGATGATCAACCGCCAAGATATGCGCAGTTTTTTCAGACAAGGCTGCAAATGACTGTACCTGCGCAGGATCCATAGTTTTATTTAAAGAATAAGCCAATGGCACAATCCCGATCAAAATCAACATGATCAAGCCCATACCTTTTTGACCATCATTTGAACCATGAGCAAAACTCACCCCAGTACAGGTACAAATCAACAAAGTACGTACCAAAAATGAAGGCGGCTTATTGCCTTCTGGGGCAGCAAACAATTCTTTTTGACGCTTTTTCATCACCAGTTTTAACAACAGGAAGGCAGCAGCAGCCAAACCAAAACCAATCAAGGGTGAAAAGAACAAGGCTTTGGCAACTTTTAAAACCTGCCCCATATCCACACCGCTAACACCATCGGTTGCCGAGTGTAACAACTGGTTCATGATGCCCACACCAATAATTGAACCAATCATGGTATGTGAACTTGAGGCTGGAATACCCAAAAACCATGTTCCCAAATTCCAGAGAATCGCAGCAAGTAACAAGGCAAACACCATCGCAAACCCTGCACCACTGTCAACATGCAAAATCAGCTCAACAGGTAATAATGCAATAATGCCGTAAGCCACCGCACCGCTGGCAGTCAGAACACCCAAAAAGTTAAAAAAGCCCGACCACATTACTGCAACAGGAGCAGGCATGGCATTGGTATAAATCACCGTGGCGACAGCATTGGCAGTGTCATGAAAACCGTTTACGAACTCAAAGCCCAAAGCGATCACCAATGCCATGCCCAGCATGATGAAAGAAAATACGCTCAGCGGTGGAACTTGTGACAAATCAAAAGTCAGTTGCACGCCAATATAGGTTAAGGATGTCAATACCACTAAGGCAAAGACATATTTAAACCACTGCGGCGCAGGAAGATGGATATTTTTAGAAGAAGAATTTGTTGTGTTTTGGGCAATTGCTGATGCGGGATGCTTTTCAGTAACAATTGATACCTGATGATTCATGTGAATGGTGACATATCATAAAATTGTTTAAATTTTGCGACCAATTTATGACAATTAAATGACATTTTTTAATTTCCAGTTCCTCAATTTATAATTGGCTTTTTTACAGCACCCAAAACGACTGAGCTAAAATATAAATCCACCAAACCCAATCAGCATTTGTCAAAAACTGGATACAAGAAATTGTCATCCATCACTGCTTGAGTCGAGACCTCATTACAATCGCCTTTATTATTTTAGTCAGCATCTCATTTTTAAATGCTTTAATTTGGTAAACAATGAGGGTTTCAATACGCTTTTCTAAAGACTGAATGATCGATCGCCAACACATTTCCCTGTAAGCCAACAAAATAAACCAGAAAAAATTTGCTCAATCATCATGTCAAGAGTCATCGGATTTCCATTTCCCTTAAAAAGTAAATAAAATTAAACAAACACCAGCTTACCTAAAAAAAACTCAATCAGGTTTCATTATGCTCGATAGCAAACAATGCCAAGCGTTTCTCGCTGTCGCGGAAACTGGCAGCTTTGAACACGCCAGTTTACAGTTACATTTAACCGCTTCAGCAGTATCACTTCGTGTACAGGCGCTCGAGCGGCAGCTTGGGCAAATGTTATTGATTCGTGGGCGACCTTGCCAAACCACACCCGCAGGTGAGCAATTGTTGCAATATTTGCAGCGGCAGCGCTTTATGGAACAGAATTTTCTGCAAAATCTACAGGGCAAACAGGCAAATTCCGAGTTTATTAAAGTAGTTATCGCCAGTAATGCCGATTCACTCGCAACATGGTTACTTCCCAGCCTACAACAGAGTGTTATTCAACAGCAGATTGCCCTAGAAATTCGCATAGATGATCAGTCTTTGACCCATGCTCTCCTCGAAGCTGGACAAGCCCATGCCTGTATTTCAGTAGAAGCTCAACCTTTACGGGGTTGTTCCGCCAAAGCCTTGGGGTATATGCGTTACAAGATGGTAGCAACACCCACTTTTATTGCCCGCTGGTTTAAGCACGGTGTCTCTCGCCAAAGTCTGATGCAGGCACCTGCGGTTATTTTCAATCAAAAAGATCACATGCATCAAAATGTATTACTGAAACTGCATGGTTTAACTGCAAACAGTTACCCCTATCATTTCATTCCATCGTCCGAAGCCTTTGTAAACGCCATTCATCGTGGCTTAGGTTATGGTCTTGTACCTGATTTACAGCTCGGCGCAGCGTTGGAGCTAGGTGAATTAGTTGAAATTTTACCTGAAGCACAAACCGATATTTTGCTGTACTGGCATCATTGGCAACAACAATCCACACCATTGCAACAGCTCACCCAACAGATTTGCCAGAACAGCCAGCGTTTTTTACATCCAGTTTAATGACCAGTCAAAATGAGCCGTATGCTGCCTTGTACACTGTGCAACAAAATATCTCAATACATTCATTTTTACCGCGTTATCCTATTGTATTGTAGGCGCGGGTTATAAGGAGAGATCTATGAATAAAGTAAAAGTGATCTTGGGAAGTTTAGCGGTTATTTCAATGTTGAGCTTGTCAGGTTGTTGCCTATTTGATCCGTTCTGGTGGGGTGATGGTCATCATCATGAAGGTGGGCACTATGAGCGAGGCGGTTATGGTGAAGGTCACGGTGGTGGTCGTGGCGATCATGGCGGCGGTCGCGGCGGTTGGTAAACCCTACCCATCTGTAGTCGCTATTAGGTTTGTACTTGAGTTAGCCCAATAGCGACTCATTTTCGACAACAGTAGCGACTCGGTATGGTTTTTAATATTTTTTGAAAAAATTTTTAGTATTTTCATAATGAATTATAAAAAAATAACCCTGAAATAAAAAATGATCTGTCAAATTATAAATATAAGATATTGAAATATAAAAATTTAATTAAATCAATAAATTTAATTTTCTACCAATAAAACCCATATTTTCTTTAAGTCTTTAGTGCCAATTTTCACAATAGGTCTGCACATTGGCTCTTTCCCTATATCTAAAAATGGCTCTCGTTTCTTTGCTCTCCAAACGACAAATTAAAGTTACTGGAAGTATGCATACACGACTGTTGCTATTTATGTTGTTGTAACAAAAGCCTATTCGAGTTGAGTTCGACACACGATCTAGCAGCATTTTTGCAGGACATTTGCACGTCAAGCTGCATTTGAAAATGCAAAATCCCAAGTCATGAATTAAGGAAAATCGTATGGCAACACATCAGGCTGTTTATGTGAATACCGCTCAAAGCGGTCGCCATTTTAGTGGTCTCAGTCTTCGTGACCCAAAGATCATTTTTTTCAATAAAAGGGAAAATTGGTATCAGCCATTGATCAGGCTGATCCAATACGGCTGTCAGGGCTACATTTCTTAGCGTATTCAGCACATCTAAAAGTAATCCTTTTCGTCTTACTTGCAGAGTAGCTCGGCTTGTCCTTGCTGCGGAAGGTGCACGCTTTTTTCAGGCATTGCGCGTTCAATTAGATTCATTTTTTCTTTTTTGTGAAGGTTTTTTATGACGCAGACCCATGAGAGCAACTCCTCCTCTCAAGATTTAAAACACGGACTTAAGTCACGTCATCTTACAATGATCTCAATTGCAGGTGTGATTGGAGGGTCATTATTTATAGGTTCAGGAAGTGTCATTTACTCTACTGGTCCAGCCGCAATTTTAGCTTATGGATTGGGTGGATTACTGATTCTGTTTATTATGCGCATGCTGGGTGAGATGGCTGTTCTCAACCCAGATAGTGGTTCATTTTCCACCTATGCTGACCGCGCAATTGGGCGTTGGGCTGGCTTTACCATTGGCTGGTTGTATTGGTGCTCTTGGGCATTACTCATGGGCTGGGAAGCTTATGTTGCGGGTAAAATTTTAAATAGCTGGTTTCCGCTGATTCCAATCTGGATCTATATGCTCGCGGTCATCACTACGTTAGTCCTCGTGAACCTGCAAAACGTGAAAAATTACGGTGAATTTGAGTTCTGGTTTGCTCTAATCAAAGTGATCGCCATTATTATTTTCCTGGTGATTGGTAGTTTAGCCATTTTACATCTCTGGCCGTGGGCTACACCGACGGCTCAGGGCTTTACTAACCTCACGTCTCAAGGCTTTATGCCAAATGGTTTTTCATCCATCATCACGGCTTTACTTGGGGTAATGTTTGCCTATATCGGTGCGGAAATTGTCACGGTTGCTGCGGCTGAATCGGATAACCCTGCACGAGAAATTCGTAAAGCATCCAATTCGATTGTTTGGCGAATCATGCTGTTTTATGTTGGCTCAATGTTCATTACTGTGTGCCTAATTCCACACAACAATCCACTTTTAAAAGATGCAACTTGGGGAACATACAGTGTGACTTTAACGGCGCTGGGCGTACCTGAAGCGCGTCACATTGTGAACTTTGTGGTACTCACTTCGGTATGTAGCTGCTTTAACTCGGCACTCTACACCTGCTCGCGCATGTTGTTCTCTCTGTCAAAACGTGGTGATGCACCAAAAAGTTTTGGTTCAATCAACAGTAAAGGTAGCCCTTGGATGGGTGTCTTAGTCTCTTGTAGCTTTGCCGTATTTGCTGCCATTTTGACTGCAACGGGTAGTATGGATGTCTATGATATTTTCATGCTCGCAACAGGTACAGCAGCACTGTATGTTTATCTCACCATTGCCTGCTCACAACTTCGCTTACGCAAAAAACTTGAAGCAGAAGGTCAAAAAATTGACTTTAAAATGTGGCTTTTCCCTGGCTTAACCTATGCTGTGATTTTCACCATCGTCGGTGCCATTATTATGATGCTGATTGAAGGCACTTACTTCAAAGAAGTCATCTACACCTCAGGTTTAGCGCTGTTTATTGTCATTCTTGGTTTATGTGCTCAGAAATTTAACTGGGGTAAAGAACAACAACCCGAACTCGATCAAGAAAAAATACCAGGTTAAATCCATCACTGATGCTACCGAAAAACCCACCCTGTGTGGGTTTTTTTATTGATCGGTCATGCTGTTCTGGCCAATTTAGCAATCTTGTTTAAAGATTATTTTTCATGATTGTTATATTTACAACTCAGTCGCTCTAGTGTGTTCGGAATTGAAATCAAAAGAGAAATATTTCTCTCAAATATGCTTCACCAATATCAGCCTCAAAGCCACCTCATCAGACAGCTAAATACTCTTGTCATGATCTATATTTTTGCAATTGCTATTTTAATATTTCGCATCTCTTGGCCAAATAGAGAGATTTGAATCGCTTATTTTATATATTCCTAAAAATCCCAAGCCATAATTGCCAAAAAGTGATTTTGGTTGACGGGCAAATGTCATATTTCTGCAAAAAAAATTTCGTATTTTGAAATCTATTTTTATTCGATTTTTACAGATAATTAAATACACAAGATTGTATGATCGGTTCTATATATTCACATGAAAAATATAAGAATAAAAAAAACCATTTGATAAAAATATGCGATAAATATCACATTTTATTTAAGATAAGTTACTCATTTTTCAATTAAATTACACAATTGGCTCTTTCCGCATATCAGGAAATGGCTCTCGTTTATTAGTTGGCGACCCATCAAATTAAAGTTACTGGAAGTATGCATACACAAATGGTGTTGTTTACCAGATTGCTTTTTTCTCCATGCAATCTGGTGACAACTCAAGAAATTTGTAGGGCATTTGTATTTGATTGTGCAATGCCCTAAGTCATGAATTAAGGAAAATCATATGGCAACACATCAAGCTGTTTATGTGCATGCCGCCACAAGTGGTCGCCATCACATCGCTTTTCAAAGTCATTATCAGACAGCTTATTTTTCACAGTATGGGGGCATTGGTTTTGTTACCAATGCAGTTGCGATGCCTGATTTGGGCAAAGCACATTTATGCTCTCCTTTTTCCTTGCAGAGTAGTTAGGTTCGTCCCTGCTGCGTAACCCATAGTGCCTTCGGGCAAATGGGCGTTCGATATAAATCCATTTTTTCTTTTTTGAAGGTTTTTTATGACGCAAGCAAATCAAGCCTCACTCTCTCAAGGCTTAAAAAACCGCCATGTCACCATGCTGTCTATTGCAGGTGCCATCGGTGCAGGTTTATTTGTCGGTTCAGGACATGCCATTGCTTCCGCAGGTCCTGCAGCTATTTTGGCTTATTTCATCGCAGGGACACTGGTGGTTCTGGTCATGCGTATGCTCGGTGAAATGGCTGTTTCACAGCCCGACAGTGGTTCGTTTTCAACCTATGCCGATCGTTCAATTGGTAAATGGGCTGGGTTTACCATTGGCTGGTTGTACTGGTGGTTCTGGGTCTTGGTCATTCCATTTGAAGCCAATGCCGCAGCCGCGATTATTAACTCTTGGATTCCTGGCGCACCGATCTGGTTGCTCGCCTTCCTGATTACCGCCGCACTGACTGTAACTAACCTATTTAGCGTAAAAAATTACGGTGAATTCGAGTTCTGGTTTGCATTAATCAAAGTAGTGTCGATTATCGCGTTCATTATTTTTGGTTGTGCTGCTGTGTTTGGTTTCTCTCCGAACCCAGAAGTCAGCGGGGTTAAACACCTATGGGATCATGGTGGTTTTATGCCAAATGGTTGGGGGCCAGTCTTGGCTGCGTTACTAACCACCATGTTCTCATTTATGGGTTCTGAAATTGTCACGATTGCTGCAAGTGAGTCAAAAGACCCTGAACATCAAATTACCAAAGCAACCAACTCGGTCATTTGGCGTATTGCATTGTTCTATATCGTGTCAATCTTCCTTGTAATTGCACTTGTGCCTTGGAATGATCCTAACTTACCAAGTATGGGATCATATCAAACTGTATTGTCTGTATTGCACGTCCCACATGCAAAACTGATGGTTGATATCGTGGTATTGACCTCTGTAGCTAGCTGTTTGAACTCGGCACTCTATACCGCTTCACGTATGGTGTACTCTTTAGGAGTACGTGGCGATGCGCCTTCGTTTACCAAAAAAGTAAACTCGCAACATACACCTGTATATGCGGTTTTACTGTCAACAGCAGTTGCGTTTATCTGTACTTTTGCCAACTATGCTGCACCAAAAGCCGTCTTTAACTTCCTGCTTGACAGCTCTGGTGCGATTGCGTTGCTAGTTTATCTGGTGATTGCATTCTCGCAATTGGCAATGCGCAAAAAACTGGTGGCTGAAGGTAAACAGCTCACCATGAAAATGTGGTGCTTCCCGTACCTGACTTGGGCAGTGATTGTCTTTATCATCGCGGCACTTGTGACCATGGCATTTGATCCAGCGCATACACATGAAATCACTTCAACGGCGATTCTCAGTGTGTTCGTGGTCATCTCTGGTTTGATTGTGACCAAACGCCGTAGTGAAAAAGCACCTTCTGCCATAGCAGAAAGCAAATAATCAAATTCAATACAGGCATATGCGTATGCCCGTATTCACAGGTTGATGCTGAAGAAAAAGTAAATTGGTCAGGTTATTTAGATTACTGTGTCTGGCATGGACATACTAATACTACTCTCCCAAATCCCTGACTTTGTGAACGCTAACACAATTTACTTTTTCGACAGCATCACGTTGGTCTAGCGACCAAAGGAAACAAGGAGATTTGGCGATCTCCTTGTTTTTTTTATTGGTGAATTTTAATTCAGTGTTGGCACACCCGCTTCACGCAAGCACTGCAACAGCACTCCAAATGCCATCACCATATCTTTTTCATCGACACAGGCAAAACCCATCAACAAACCACGCTGTGCACGCGCATGCGACTGCATATAGTATTGTGACAATGGACGCACCTTCACTCCACGTTCTAGTGCCTTGGCGGCAATCGCCACATCATCACAGTAGGTTGGCAGTTTCATCACTAAATGCAACCCTGAAGCTTCATCGTATTCATGTAAAAAATCTTTGCCCAAATACCGGTAAATCAGATCAATCAGGAAAGAACGGCGCTTGCCGTAGAGTAAGCGCATACGGCGAATATGTGCTTCATAGTGCCCTTCGCGAATAAACTCTGCCAATGCCTTTTGCACCAGTAAATGCCCGCCGCGATACAGCTCGGCTGCAACAATACGTAGCGGTGAGAACAATGGTTTTGGCACCACCAGATAACCAATACGCAGCGCTGGGTAAATGGTTTTACTAAAGGTTCCCATATAAATCACAGGTGCTTCGGGTTCTAACCCTTGCAAAGATGGGTATGGCTGTCCTGAAAAACGGAACTCACTGTCGTAGTCATCTTCAATAATCCAGCTGCCATGCTGACGTGCGATATTTAATAATTGTTTACGACGTGCCAGACTCAAATGTGAACCGAGCGGATATTGATGCGAAGGCGTGACAAAAATCAGTTTAGGCGCTTGTTTTGGGTTATCTTCTGGAATAATGCCTTCAATATCGACAGGCATAGGACGCAAATGCAGCCCGTTAATCCGCAAAGTATTGCGCATGCCCCAATAGGCAGGATCTTCAATCCAGACATGATCACCAATATCACTCAGCGCCCGTGACACCAAATCTATGCCTTGGTGAATGCCTTCAGTAATAATAATCTGATCGACATCACATTGGACTGAACGTGCTACACGCAAATAATCTGCCAAGGCACTGCGCAGCTCGACACAACCACCCGCATTACTATAAATCAGACGATTAATGTCTGGTTCACGGCTTAAACGCGCCTGAATTCGACTAAAAATATGATGAGGAAATTCAGTGACATCAGGTGCACCAGGCACAAAAGCACCCCACTGATGTGGTGATGCGGCGGCATAACCCATCAGGCTTGCCCCACGATTCGACAACGTATAATCACGTCGTAGTGGTTGTTGCAAATGTGGCTGAGCTTTCTTTTTCTGACTATTTAAAAATGCTTCAGGCAATTTCTCGGCAACCCATGTGCCATGCCCTGTACGCGCTTCAACATAACCTTCCGCTTGCAGCTGTTCATAAGCCGTCAGTACAGTATTTCGGGATACATGAATTTCACCTGCCAGATCACGCGATGCAGGTAATCGAGTCTTCGGTTGTAATACGCCTTCCACAATGGCACTACGCAAGCAACGAAATAACCGTTGATGTAGCGTACCCTCGGCGTCTTGTTGTAATCGTTGCAACAAATGATCTCCAAGCAGGCTACGCAATTGGCTCTCTCCTTCTGTATTAAAGTGGCTCTCGTTAGTTGCCGCCTAAAGCGCGAAATTATAGCGATACACAGTGATTGTAAACCATCATAATCCATGATGATGCTATACATACGTACAAGCTGTAACCGATGACAAAAATGAGGGATTAACATGAGCGATAAACATACTGCACTGAACGAGCGCAAACAGCAAGCAACACCACGTGGCGTAGGTGTAATGTGTCAGTGGTATGCAGAAAAAGCTGAAAACTCAACTCTTTGGGATGCTGAAGGCAACCAATTTATCGACTTCGCTGGTGGTATTGCAGTATTGAATACTGGTCACCGTCACCCGAAAGTGATTGCTGCTGTAACTGAACAGTTGACTAAATTCACGCACACTGCTTACCAAGTTGTTCCTTACGAAAGTTATGTGGCTTTGGCTGAACGTATTAACGAACGTGCGCCAATCGCAGGCCCTGCAAAAACAACCTTCTTCTCTACAGGTGCAGAAGCTGTAGAAAATGCAGTAAAAATTGCACGCGCTTACACAGGTCGTCACGGCATCATTACTTTTGGTAACGGTTTCCACGGTCGTTCTTTCATGACTATGGCAATGACAGGTAAAACTGCACCTTACAAACGTGACTTCGGTGTTATGCCTGCTGGCGTATTCCACGCACGTTACCCAGTTCCTGCAAAAGGCGTGTCAATTGAAGACGCGATCGAAAGCATTGAAAACATTTTCAGTGAAGACGTTGCAGCACATGACGTTGCAGCAATCGTGCTTGAACCCGTTCAAGGTGAAGGCGGTTTCAACGTTGTTCCTGCTGAATTCTTAAAACGCCTTCGCGCACTTTGCGACAAACACGGTATCTTGTTAGTTGCTGACGAAGTTCAGTCTGGTTTTGCACGTACTGGTAAATTGTTCGCAATGAACTACTTTGAAACTAAAGCAGACTTGATCACTATGGCGAAAAGCTTAGGTGGCGGCTTCCCGATCTCAGGCGTTGTAGGCCGTGCCGAAGTCATGGACGCTCCAAACCCAGGTGGTTTAGGTGGTACTTATGCAGGTAGCCCAATTGCCGTTGCTGCAGCTCATGCCGTGATCGACGTCATCGAAGGTGAAAACCTGTGCGAACGTGCCAATGAATTGGGTGCTGAGCTTGTTGCAACTTTAGAAAGCATCAAAGCAGCATCTGGCGACGTTGTTACTCATATCCGTGCCTTAGGTTCTATGGTTGCTGTTGAACTTGAAACTGCTGAACAAGCAAAAACTGTACAACAATATGCAATGGACAACGGTCTATTGATCCTGACTTGTGGTAAATATGGTAACGTGATCCGTTTCTTGTATCCATTGACTATTCCTGTTGAACAATTCCGTCAAGGTCTAGACATCTTGAAACAAGGTTTTGCAACTTTAAATACCACAACAAATTCTGCGGAGCAGTCTGCATGATCCAAACTAACTTGCAGTATTTGCTAAAACACCCAGATATTACGTTTGAAGCGCCTGCTTCAGACGACTATATCGAAGTGAATGACGCTGCTACAGGTGAAACGCTGGCGTGGGTGAAAACCTACGACAGCGCAGCTGTTGAAGCAGCCATTTTACGTTCTGAAAAAGCACAGGCAGCTTGGAAAAAACAAACTGTGACTGCGCGTGCCGACGTATTGTGGGCATGGTACAACCTCATGCTGGCTCACAAAGAAGATTTGGCACAAATCTTAACGGCTGAGCAAGGCAAACCACTGGCGGAAGCACGTGGCGAGATTGGTTACGCAGCTTCTTTCATTCGTTGGTTTGCTGAACAGGCACGTCGTATTGATGGTGAAGTTTTACCATCAGTGCAACCACAACAACGCTTACTTGTGATTAAACAAGGCATTGGTGTGACTGCGGCGATTACCCCTTGGAACTTCCCAGCGGCAATGATCACCCGTAAAGCAGCGCCAGCGATTGCAGCAGGTTGTTCTATGTTGGTTAAACCAGCAGAACAAACCCCGCTAACAGCTTACGCACTTGAAGTGCTTGCACTACAAGCAGGCTTACCTGTTGATGTTCTCATTAACATCAGTGGTGATGCTGCAGAAGTCGGCAAAACTTTATGTGACAGCGACATCGTACGCAAACTCAGCTTCACAGGTTCAACCCAAGTGGGTCGTATCCTGATGCAACAATGTGCACCAACCATCAAGAAACTTTCTCTTGAATTGGGCGGTAACGCACCTGTGCTGATTTTTGATGATGCGAATCTGGATCAAGCGGTTCAGGGCATCATGGCAAGCAAATATCGTAACAGCGGTCAAACTTGTGTCTGTGCAAACCGTATTTATGTTCAGGACGGCATCTATGATGCATTGGCTGAACGTCTGGTTGAAACTGTGGCGAAACAGTTGAAAGTTGGTGACGGTCGTCACGAAGGTTCAACTCAAGGCCCGTTGATTGACGAAAAAGCAGTCGCTAAAGTTCAATCACACATTGATGATGCTGTAGCGAAAGGTGCGCAAATCCGCATCGGTGGTAAGCGTTCTGAGCTAGGTGCAACATTCTTTGAACCGACCGTGTTGACTGGCGTGACACAAGACATGAAAGTTGCCAAAGAAGAAACATTTGGTCCGCTTGCTCCACTGTTCCGCTTCAAAACTGAAGACGAAGCTGTGGCAATGGCAAACGACACTGAGTTCGGCTTGGCAGCGTACTTGTTCACTCAAAACACAGCACGTCAATGGCGTGTTGGCGAAGCACTCGAATACGGTATGGTCGGCATCAACACTGGTGCGATCTCCAATGAAATTGCACCATTTGGTGGTGTAAAACAATCAGGTCTTGGACGTGAAGGTTCGAAGTTCGGCATTGAAGAGTATCTCGAAATGAAATACTTGTGTGTTGATCTTTCTGAATAATCATTCAGACAACCCATTAAAAAACCAGTCTCGCCCATTCGATGACTGGTTTTTTAATGCCTGCTGTTTCACTCAGTTTTATGACTGATCTTGGGGTTGTTTACGCGCCGCCACCATTGCCCAATAACTGGCGAGTGCAGGTCCTGAAATGTTATGCCACAAACTAAAAATGGCACTTGGCAATGCAGTTAATGGCGATGCAGCAAAATGCACGGCTGCCAGTGCCACGCCCAGCCCCGAGTTTTGCATCCCCACCTCTATCGCCACCGCTTTACTGTCAAAATAAGACAATCCCAAAATACGGCTGGCCCAAAAACCCAATAAAAAACCCAAACCATTATGTAGTGCTACAATCAGCAAGACCAGCAAACCCGACTGCAATAATGCCGTTTTGCTGGCTGCAATAATCGCCGCCACAATCAGTACAATCGCCACCACAGAAATTAAAGGCATGATTTCAATATAAGTATTAATTTTATTTTTCAGAAATATACGCACCACCAAACCCAAGGCGATTGGGAACAACACCACCTGTAAAATCGACAACAGCATGAAACTGGCATGAATCTCAATCCATTGACTGGCAAGCAGATAGAAAATCGCAGGGGTTAAAATGGGTGCGAGTAAAGTCGATACTGAAGTACACGCGACCGACAACGCCGTATTGCCTTTTGCCATAAAGGTAATCACGTTAGAGGCTGTTCCTCCTGGGCAACAACCTACCAAAATCACGCCAATTGCCAATTCAGGTGGCAACTGAAATAGCTTGCACAGCAAATAGGCCAGACTTGGCATCACCACAAAATGTGCCACTACACCAATCAGTACCGCTTTGGGGTTGTGCAGCACACTTTTAAACTCTCCCACCGTCATGGTCATCCCCATACCGAACATGATCACGCCAAGCATGAGTGGAATATAATGGGTTAGCCAAACAAATCCTTGTGGCAGATACAATGCAATCCCTGCAAACAGTACCACCCACAGCGCAAAACTTTTCTGGACGAACTGAATCATCGATAAAAATAATTTCATGAAATCACACGTCAAATGAGGCTTATAGCAGCATCTTAAAAATGAATAAACCCGAGTCCAATATAAAATGCATAGAAATTATAGGATATATAGAAACGCCAGTTGCATGTTTTAGGTCAAAAATATTTTTTCAAGATATTGTTTTTAAATACATTAAAAAATAACATTTCACTGAGTTTGCAACTGACAATTGGTTTTGCCCTTGTGCAGCGATGCTGCTCATCGCGACAACCTTGCGAAATGATACGAGAAACTGTGTAGCCCGAATACTGAATAACAACTGTCTCTATTTGGAAGTTCACTCACTTTAAATAGCATTCCAAACACAGCTCAGAATTTTGCCGACTTCTTAGTCTCGGAATCTCCTAAGAGCTGACTAGACTGTAAACGAATCACACCCAACGCCTGCATCGTCTCCCACGCCTGTTGTAAAGAGCCATTTAAGTCGATTGGCGCAGTCGCATCTTCAATCACATAAGTATTAAATCCCAATTTCACGGCATCCATTGCAGTCCATGCCACGCAAAAGTCAGTCGCGATTCCAACAATATATACTGTCGTAATTCCAGCTTCTCTTAAATAGCCTGCCAAACCTGTTGTGGTTTTCTGGTCTGCCTCTAAAAATGCCGAATAGCTATCAATGTTGGTATGCCATCCTTTACGGATAATGAGTTGTGCATGTGGAATATTCAGGTTCGGATGTAACTCAGCATCGTGTGTACCTTGCACGCAATGACTTGGCCAAAGTACTTGTGTGCCATAACCGAGCTGAATGGTCTCAAAAGCCTGTTTGCCTGCATGATTTTCAGCAAAAGAAATATGGTCGGCAGGATGCCAATCTTGAGTCAGCACCACATGCTGAAATTTTTGAGCCATTTGATTAATTAATGGAATAATCTGGTCGCTGTCTGCCACCGCCAAGTGACCGCCTGGAGTAAAACCATTTTGAATATCAACCACGATCAGGGCGCTCTGCTCCAGATTCATTTTTATTCTCCTATCAATTTACTGATTGCCGATATCAGCTAAAAATTTATAAAACCAAAGCTGAATGATGCGGTTCAAGCCAATATTTTTTTCAATTTATCCACTCAAAGTATTTATACCCAACCCGTTTAAAAAATGCCTTAAAAGTTTTGACTGCTTTAACGAAAGTATATTGTTCTTCATACCATGTTCAGTCATAATTTGAGTAAGCAACATTCAACGTTACCACTACATTACGTTGACTTTCCCGCTTAAATTCAAAATACAGTAACCATCCTTTTTAAAACTGTACGGATGGTCAAATAGGATATTTTTTCAAAATGACTCAGCAAGCTCAGAATATTCAAGGCTCAATTGTCGCACTAGTCACCCCTATGTTTGAAGATGGCAGCGTAGATTGGAAGAGCCTTGAAAAGCTCGTTGAGTGGCACGTTGAACAAGGTACTAATGCAATTGTTGCAGTTGGCACAACAGGTGAGCCTTCTACGCTGAGCATGTCTGAACACACACAAGTGATTAAAGAAATCATTCGTGTCGTGAACAAACGTATTCCTGTAATTGCTGGTACTGGTGCAAACTCAACTCATGAAGCGATCGAACTCACCCAAGAAGCTCAAACCCTTGGTGCAGATGCCGCACTTCTAGTCACACCTTATTACAACAAGCCGACTCAAGAAGGTTTATACCAGCATTTTAAAGCCATTGCTGAAACTGTTGATTTGCCGATCATTGTATATAACGTCCCAGGACGTACTGGTGTCGACATGCTCAATGAAACCGTACTTCGTCTTGCCGATATTCCAAATATCATTGCGGTAAAAGATGCGACTGGTAACACTGAACGGGGCAAAGAATTGATCGACGCCTTGAAGGGTCGTATGGCGGTTTTCTCAGGTGATGATGCCACTGCTGCTGAACTGATTCGTCTTGGTGCGCAAGGCAATATTTCGGTAACTGCCAATGTTGTTCCAAAATTGATGAGCGAATTATGTGCTGCAGCGTTACAAGGCAACCAAGAAGTTGCTGAGCAAATTAATAATAAGATTGCAAATTTAAACAATATTTTGTTTTGCGAATCCAACCCGATTCCTGTGAAATGGGCATTGCATGAAATGGGGAAAATTGGTTCAGGCATTCGTCTGCCACTCACTCCACTTGCAGAGCAATATCGCACACCATTGCGTGACGCGCTAAAAGACGTAGGTATTATTTAAAGAGCACAACATTATGCAGTTACGTTTAGGTTTAACCCTTGCACTTTCAGTTTTAAGTTTGGCTGGTTGTAGCACCTTGAGTAATAAGCTCAGTATTAACAACGGTTCTTTAAACTATAAAAAGTCGACCACCGACATTGAGCCCTTAAAATATCCTGAAGGTTCAACGGCTCGACCTGCAACGCCACTGTACCCTGCGCCGATTATCGACCCACTTGCATTACAACACGCGCCTGATTTTGAAAATCAAAAAGGTAATCGTTTTGCAATGCCTCGCCCAGATGAAGTCGTTCCAAACCGTACTTTGGCTGAAGCCAATAATAATTATCCGAAACCTGTGGTTTTAGTTGACGGAAACCAAAATCCGTTACTGAAAGTTACTGGTAAATCTGATACAATTTGGCAGTACACGCTTGCAACACTAAGCAGTCTAAATTACAGCGTGATTAGCCAAAGTCAAACACGGTATGAAGCGACAATTAAAGTCGATGATCATACTTATGTCTTAAAGCTCTCCGCTGTTGGTAAAACCAATACCCTCGTTTTATTTAATCCTGATAACAGTTTTGCTGATCAGGCTAAAGCGAAAGCATTGTTAGACCAGATTTCTCAAAATTGGCCAGCCTAGTACCCTAGGTATATTTTTGAAAACAGGTTCATCCCATGTTAAAACAAACCTTGCTCTATACAGGTAAAGCAAAATCTGTTTATGAAACAGATAGTCCAGACCACTTGATTTTAGTTTTTCGTGACGATGCTTCGGCGTTCAACGGCGAAAAAATCGCGCAACTAGATCGTAAAGGCAAGGTGAACAACCGTTTTAACGCCTTTATTATGGAAAAACTGGCTGCTGCTGGTATTGAAACCCATTTTGAGAAATTGCTTACACCAACAGAAGTGTTAGTGAAAAAGCTAAAAATGATTCCTGTAGAGTGCGTTATTCGTAACTATGCAGCAGGTTCTTTATGCCGTCGTTTGGGTATTGAAGAAGGCAAAGAATTGAACCCGCCTACGTTCGAATTGTTCTTCAAAGATGACGCGCTTGGCGATCCAATGGTGAACGAATCTCAAGCGATCGCTTTAGGTTGGGCAACTGCTGAACAACTCGAAAACATGAAAGAACTCACTTACAAAGTAAATGATGTTCTTAAAGCATTGTTCGATCAAGGTGGTATGCTTTTGGTTGACTTCAAACTTGAGTTTGGCGTATTCCATGACCGTATCGTACTCGGTGATGAATTCTCTCCAGACGGTTGCCGTTTGTGGGATAAAGAAACCAAGAAAAAACTCGACAAAGACCGCTTCCGTCAAGGTTTAGGTGGTGTTGTTGAAGCTTATGAAGAAGTTGCAGCACGCTTAGGCATTAACTTAGAAGATATCTAAGTTTTTCCCTTGTAAAAACCGAGTCATTTGGCTCGGTTTTTTTATACAGAAAAACTAAGCTTGATATTTTTCAATAACAAAAGGTTCAGCCAAGTAATCCCCTATCACCTCAACAAGATGATTCCAGTGTGGCGTTTGATTGTGGGCAGCAATAGCAGCTTCATCTACCCAATGCTCAATTAAGAGAAAAGAATTTGCATCTAAAATATCCGTCCCCAGTTGATACAACTGACATCCAGCCTCTTTTCTAGATTCTTGTACCATATTGGTTAAGGTTTGGATAAAATTTTGCTTTTGTTCAGGTTTTACTTTAAAAAATACATTTAGAATAATCATATTATTAACTCTTTTTTACAATACATAAATGACAATCAAAGGCAGAAATACCTTAGTCTTAAATAGTCAAAGCGGCATTTAACCCACGTCCATTTTAACGATAAAAATAAACTTTCGAGTCGATCAAATGACATATTCCATACAAAGAATTTATCAATATACAGGTCAGAAACCCGCCATTTTTATTGATCGTTTATGGCCTAGAGGCATTCGCAAAGAAGTGATGACCGATATTTCATGGATGAAAGACATTGCCCCAAGTACCGAACTCAGAAAGTGGTTTCATGCAGATAAAACTCAACGCTATGCCGAATTTTGCCAACGTTACCAACTTGAACTTTCAACACCTGAACAGCTTAAGCATTTGAATGACATTCGGCAGCTACAGCAGGAAAATGGTACATTAATTTTACTTACAGCCGCAAAAGAGCCTGAGCATAGCCATGTTCCTGTATTAATTCAGGCATTAAACCAGCTCTAAACAATTTCGTGATTGTATCGTGCATAAAAAAACCGCCTGATATTCTCAAGCGGCTCTTTTTATTGCTGTTGCTGCTGTTGTTCTTGCTGCCAGCGGCGCTGCTGTAAACGCTCGCCTTCGACTTCACGTTTATTACGCGCAGATTCGTACAGTTTTGTACCTTTCAACTCAGGCGGCAAATATTCCTGCAATACAAAATTTTCAGGGTAATCATGTGGATAAAGATAATCCACTCCATAACCCTGCTGTTTCATCAACTTGGTTGGAGCGTTACGCAAATGTAATGGTACAGACAGGTTTGCAGTTTTCTCTGCTAGCTCCATCGCGCGGTTAATAGCCAAATAAGTACTGTTACTTTTAGCACTAGTCGCCAAGTACACTGCACATTGTCCCAAAATAATGCGGGCTTCAGGCATACCAATCACCTGTACCGAGCGGAAGCATTCGCCTGCCAGCAACAACGCATTCGGATTGGAATTACCAATATCTTCAGAAGCAGCAATCAGCATGCGACGCGCAATAAATAATGGATCTTCCCCGCCTTTAAGCATGCGTGCCATCCAGTACAGTGCTGCATCTGGGTCACTACCGCGAATGGATTTAATAAATGCCGAAACCAAATCATAATGCTGTTCGCCAGACTTGTCATAACGGGCGATATTCTGCTGGGCAACGCGTACCACCAGCGCATTGTTAACGTGATTGTCCTGTTCAGGCTCAAAAGTACTGGCAATTAAATCCAGTAAATTAAGTGCCTTACGGGCATCGCCTGCTGCAAACTGAATCAGGGCATCAAACTCATCGATATAAATCTGACGTTCCTGTAAAAAGCGATTTTGCTGTAAGGCTTTGTTTAATAAACTTTCAATGGCTTCATTTGACAAAGCATTTAAGCTATAGACCTGACAACGTGAAAGTAAGGCACTGTTGACCTCAAAAGACGGGTTTTCTGTGGTCGCACCAATTAAGGTAATTTTGCCTTTTTCTACTGCACCGAGTAAGGCATCTTGTTGGGACTTGTTAAAACGATGAATTTCATCAATAAAAACCACAGGTGTCAGTAAATCACCGCTTTCAGCAATCACTTCACGCAGTTCTTTGACCCCAGTATTGAGTGCTGACAAACTGATAAAAGGACGATCCACCGCTTGCGCCAACAACAAAGCAATGGTCGTTTTACCCACGCCAGGTGGCCCCCAAAAAATAATTGAGGGTAAATGCCCCTGATCAATCATTTGCCGTAATGGTGCACCTTCTCCCAATAAATGTTCCTGTCCAATAATTTCAGACAGATCACGTGGGCGTAGGCGCTCGGGTAATGGAATTTGGCTCTCTGACATGCGGTTTTAATTCATTGCTTTGGCTTGGCTATAGTCTACAAGATTGAAATGCCCATTCAATAGCGTTGTTCTATGATTACATCTGTTGAATCAACTCATACAAGTCCGCTTTGGCATCTTCATCTCCCTGCTCGGCGGCTTTACCCAGCCACTTCATGGCTTGTTTTTTATCTACGGCTACACCTTTGCCATCGCGATACAAACAACCCAAATTATATTGCGCTGTCGGGTTGTCTAGCTCTGCTGCTTTTTGATAATAATCGAAGGCTTTTTTAAAGTTTTGTGTGACACCACGACCATTAAAATACATGACACCCATATTGTTCAAGGCTTCACGATGATTGAGTCGTGCGGCTTGGCTGTACCAGTTAAAAGCTTTGGCGTAATTTGGCGGATCTTGTTCATATTCATACGTATAGCCAAGATTATACATAGCATCAGCTGAACCATGTGCGGCCGCTTTGGTGTAGTAAGCCAAGGCTTTTTTCGGATCTTGCTCTACACTTTCACCCTGGTCATACATCACACCCAAACTATATTCAGCATCCGCATTGCCTTGCTGAGCAGCTTTTTCATACCAAAAGCGTGCCTGATCAAAATCCTGTTCAGTGTCATTGCTGCCATAGTAGTACACGTCACCGATTTTATACTGCGCTTCGGCCCGTCCTTTTTGAGCAATTGCCAGAACCTGTACATCACTCATATCATCAAAGTTGGCAGCAAATGCAGGTGTGGTAATTGCACCCACCAGTAAGCAACCGACCAATACGTTACGAATTTTTTTCATAAATTATCCAATTTTTAAATAATACTCTGCTTTATTTTTAAGTTGTTTTAAGTCAGTTTTTTTATTCGACAATCAAAAAATCTGCATCGGTTAAGTTTACTGCAATTTCAACAAAGCTGCATTCTCACCATCTTCAATCACCCATAAATCTCCCTGAGGTGTTTGCAATAATCCTCGTATGCGCTGCCCCATCTCAATTCGTTCCAGTTCTTTAATCGGCTGATGCTGAATATCCACCACAATAATTGATTCAGATGATAAACCGCCAATCAACGCCTTACCTGTCCATTGAGGAATACGTTTACCCTGATAAATAATCAGGCTTGAAGGAGAAATTGCAGGTGTCCAACTTAGAGCAGGTGCTTGAAATCCTGGTCGGGTATCATGCTGTGGAATTTTTAAACCTGAATCTGAATAACGATCACTATTGGATACTAAAGGGTAACCATAATTGCGCCCTCTATAAATCTGATTCAATTCATCACCACCTTTAGGACCCTGTTCCACTTCCCAAAGCTGTCCTTTGCTATCAAAAGCAATGCCTAAAGGATTCCGATGTCCCCATGACCAAAGCTGAGCAGCAACGCCACCTTGAGCATAAAGTGGGTTATCGATGGGTGTGGTACCATCGGCATTGAGTCGTATCATTTTACCCAAATGGCTATGCAAGTTTTGTGCGGGATTAACCTGCTGGCGTTCCCCCGAGCTGATCCAGAGTTTGCCATCACGGTCAAATAGCAAGCGATAGGCAAAATGCTTATTACCTTTTACTTTAGGTTGTTGTGTCCAGATTCTTTGACGGTTGAGCAGTCTTGGCTGTCCAGCGTGTGAGAGATCCAGCTTGGCACGGTCAACGGCTGCACCTGTAGTGTTCTGCCCAGAGGCTTCTACATAGCTGAAATACACCCAGTGATTTTGGTTAAAATCAGGATGCAAGACAATATCACCAAGACCACCCTGCCCCGCATAGACTACTGGTGGCACACCTGCTACAGACCATGACTGCTGACTCACAGGGTCAAACAACTTGATTGTCCCTGCTTGCTCAGTAATCAGCAACCGACCATCAGGTAATGCGACCAGCGCCCACGGTGAATTAAAAGTGCCGACTGTTTGAAAGTGTAATAGTGCAAATTTTGAGGTGCGTTGGTTCATAAACTGATCAAAATATTGCTCGATCTGTTTAAAAAAATCTGACGAACTACAAGCAGTTAAACTTAAAACTGACATTAATAAAAAAAGAAGATGCTGAAATCTTCGCATAAACACACCATCCGTAACATTCATGCATCCTGAAAAGACAGGAGTTTATAGTTTTTTACCTTTTATTCAGCATCCAACTGATGTAAGGTTTTTACAATATTACAATCCTGAATACAGGCTTGAGAATTACAGCTCTGGCGTAGCTGCTGTAATTGCTGGCTAAATTTCTGCAATTGCTGAATTTTATCCTGAATATGCCCCAAATGGGTTTCCACCAGTGTATCCACGACAGTACAATTGTCTTGCGGATGCAGCATCAGTGCATTCATCTCTTGAATTTCCTTAAGGGACATTCCCAATTCGCGACAATGCCGAATAAAAATTAACTGTTGCAATGCCTGATCATCATAATAGCGATAATTATTATTCGCACGCTTTGGCGCAGTGATGAGCTGTTTTTTCTCATAAAAACGGATGGTATCCGCAGAAATTTTGGATTTTTTAGCCAATTCACCAATCGAAAAAAACATATGCACCTCACTTGACCTTAGAGCAACTCTAAGCTTTTAAATCCGTGTATGCAAATTAAAACAGGATTTTCAAATGGCAGGCTGTCAATGTGAACACCACACATCAAATCATAGCATTTCAAAAAAATTTCGTAATGCGCTGTGGATTGCCTTATTTCTCAATTTAAGTCTGTTTATTATTGAAGTGATTGCAGGGGCACATGCAGGCTCTGCTGCGCTTTGGGCAGACTCTCTTGACTTTGCTGGTGATGCTTTTAACTATGCCATTTCGATTATGGCTTTGGGACTCAGTTTGTATTGGCGTGCCAGTATCGCCCTGATTAAAGGCTATACCATGCTGTGTTTTGCGATTTTGATCTTGGTCAAAGTGGTTTGGGCGTACTGGACAGGCGTGCAACCCGAAGCCATGACGATGGGCATTATTGGTGTTATTGCCCTGATTGCCAATGTGATCAGTGCCCTCGTACTCTATACCTTCCGTGATGGAGATGCCAACATGACCTCGGTCTGGTTATGTAGCCGCAATGACGCGATTGGTAATATTGCAGTAATTTTGGCGGCGGTTGGCGTCTTCGGCACACACAACGCCATTCCTGACCTGATTGTCGCTACGGTGATGGCAAGCCTAGGCTTTAGCTCAGGTTATCATGTGGTTCAAAAATCACGTGCTGAGCGTCAAGCCAATAAAACAGGACATTTAGCGTAATGCACCAATATAATGATGTGGCACTTCTTCTTTTTGCGCTGGGCTTGGCAGATCATCCATAGCAGGTGTCATGGCGCTTACTGGAGCAACAAACTTCACGCTTGCAATCTGCGTAGGTGCTGTACCATAAGACAGCACTGCATCCAGACGAGACCCTAAACGGTGCAACTCCGCATCGCCTGTGGTCAAGGCAAGCTTGACCACTTCTTGAGCGTACTCCTGATTATGTTCCAGATACACCACATCAATCACCCGCCCTGCCACACGTCTTAAACGAACATATAACTGTGTGGCGAGGTCAAAGATCTCTTTTTCAACTTTTTTATCTTTGCTCAACATCGTCTTCATACTTTTCTCCACAGTTGTGGTTCAAGCTGGGCTTGAACCAATTTTTATACAACACATCAAGGTACATGCTCGCCGTGTTGTGCTAAATCCAAACCAATTTGTTCCTGTTCTGCATCGACTCGCAGACCAATCACTTTATTAATTACAAATAAAATCACGACAGAAATGATCGCGCTGTAGAGGAAGGTCGTCACTGCACCTATCACTTGGACCAGCAGACTGGCATCCAAACCTGAAATATGTTTTTGTGCAAACACGCCTGTCAGAATGGCACCGACAATCCCACCTACACCATGAATCCCAAAAACATCCAATGAGTCGTCAGCTTTGAGTAGAATTTTGAGCTGAGTTGCACCCCAGTAACAACATACCCCAGCAATCAAACCAATCAGCAAAGCGCCTGTCATATCTACAAAACCAGATGCAGGGGTAATCGCAACCAAACCTGCGACTGCACCCGAACATGCACCAAGCAGCGTCACTTTACGACGGCTGATATATTCCACCAGTAACCATGTCAATGCTGCCGCTGCTGTTGCAAGCTGGGTGACCAGCATTGCCATGCCCGCACGTCCATCGGCTGCACCTGCTGAACCCGCGTTAAAACCAAACCAGCCTACCCACAGCAATGCTGCACCAATAAAGGTATAGATCAGGTTATTTGGAAAAAATGGCTCTTTGCCATAACCATTGCGCTGACCTAGCATATAGGCACATGCCAGACCTGCAGCACCTGCATTAATATGCACAACCGTGCCACCAGCAAAGTCCAGAGCACCTTTGGCTGCCAACCAGCCTGTTGGTTCCCAGACCCAGTGTGCAACAGGGACATACACCAGTAAAATCCAGAAAAATATGAACCAGAACATCGCAGAAAAACGCATACGCTCAGCAAATGCACCAGTAATTAAAGCAGGCGTAATAATGGCAAAGGTCATCTGAAACATAATCCAGACGGTTTCAGGAATACTGGAAGCCATATGGCTCACGGAAATTTTGCCATCGATGGCATCGAACACCACACCTTGCAGCATGATGCGATCAAAACCGCCAATAAAGGCATTATTGGGTGTAAACGCCAGACTGTACCCGACGACAACCCACAGCACACTTGCTAGACACACAATCACTAAACTTTGTAAGGCAGTGGCAATTAAGTTTTTTTTACGCACCATTCCTGCATAAAACAAAGCAATTCCGGGAATAGTCATGAGTAAAACCAGCGCAGTGGAGGTCAGCATCCATGCGGTATTTCCCGTATTGATTTGCTCTAGATTGGTGATATAAGGCGCCGTTGCGGCACATGCCATACCCGAATTGGCAAAAAAGCCAAGTAAAATGAGTACAAGATTGTTGATATAGCTATTTTTATACATTCTCCCCCCATAACAGCATTGCTTAAAAGTAATTGAAATTTCACCCATTTTTTATGGGTAAAAATCAAGCAAAATTTAAGCCAAAAATGAAGGGAGTTATCTTTTATTTTTTATATTATTGTTTTTAAAAATTTTTACCTTACCCAACGTACAATATATTCATCAATATCATCTTCGCTCACAGATTCCTCTGAAATACAGCGTCCTGCTACCGATTTTTTGGCTTTAATCACACTCTGCAGCGAGCCTGTATTTAAATAATGCCATGAAGGTAAATTTTTGCCTTCATCAATACGTCGGTAGGCACAGCTTGACGGCAACCATTTAATTTTTTGTAAGCCTTCTAAAGTTAATTGAATACAATCAGGTACATGCTGCTGACGCTGACTGTAATCCGAGCATTGCCCCGTTGTACAATTGAGTAACTTACACGCCACTTTTGTATAAGCCACTTCATGCGTGTCTTCATCTTCAAGTTTGAGTAAACAGCACAAGCCACAACCATCGCACAAAGCTTCCCATTCTTCGCTTGAGAGTTGATCTAATGGATATTTTTTCCAGAATTGTGGACGCAGCGCCATAAATTTCTCAGTCTAAAAACAACAAGGCAGACATTATAACATGCCAAACTCTAGCTTAATTTTTACAAACTGCACTTACATAGCATGATGAAAGAGCTGCATAAAGTGCACATTTTATGCACAAAGCAAAAACAGTCATGCCAATTTACAGTGCTAAACTGAACCTCAAAATAAAAAATTCAGGAGAATCATCATGTTTCGTTGGGCGATTATTTTTGCAGTGATTGCACTAATTGCCAGCTTACTCGGATTCGGTGGTGTCGCTGGTCTATCACAACAATTTGCATTGATCTTGTTGGTTGTTGCCTTGATTTTGGCAGTCATTGGTTTTTTTTCAAGAGGCCATTAACAGATTCTCAAACAAAAAGAGAAGCTTACGCTTCTCTTCTTTAGTATTTCCAGGTTTGCAACCGATTTAACCAAACGCTCAGTTGCTGGTAACCTGCCGGGAAAAAACGCTGTAGCAAATCTAAAACCTTGGCATCAGTACCAATCAGGACTCGCCGCTGGTTTCGGCGAATGGCTTTCAGAATTTTCTGGGCAGCCTTTTCAGGTGGAGTCCTCAGCAGTTTCTCAAAGTCCTGCTGTGTACCATCGGTTTCAATTCCCAAACTTTGTAAACTTTGATTAGAACGCGCAGATTTGGCAATATTGGTTCGCACCCCTCCAGGGTGTACACATAAGGCACTCACCCCACAGCGCTGAATGTCCAGTTCCTGACGCAATGACTCGGTAAAACCACGTACTGCAAACTTGCTGGCATTGTATGCGGACTGGGTCGGCTGGGCTGCAATTCCAAAAATACTGGAAATATTGACAATATGCCCATCTTGGGTTTGCTTAATATAAGGCAAGAACTCTTTGGTTCCATACACCACGCCCCAAAAGTTGATATTGGTAATCCAAGCCAGATCTTCATAACTTGCACCTTCAACTGTCGATGCCAGCGCCACCCCCGCATTATTAAAAATCAGGTTAACCTGACCATGTTCACGTACGGTTTGTTCTGCCCAATATTGCACCTGCTCACGCTCGGCAACATTAACCAAATGTGTCGAGACCTGCACTTTATAGGCCTGAAGTAAGCTTTGCGTCTGTGCTAAACCTTGCAAATCAATATCACTCAAGGATAAATGGCAGCCCTGCCGTGCTAAAAGCAACGCCAACTGTTGCCCAATACCTGAGCCTGCTCCTGAAATTGCTGCTACTTTTCCTTGAAAACTTTTCATTACCATCTCGATCTTGCATCTTGACCATCATATGCGTCATCATTTAGTCATATGACGATCAAGATTTTGTCACAAATATTTTTTAAAATTGCAGATACCTAAATCTACTGCAATGATACTGTCATAATTAGTCTTTGTAATACTGGACTATAAACAAATAAAGCAGTGATAGGATTTGACCTTGTGAAAGAGGATTATATTTTAATCGTCGATGACGAATTACCCATTCGCGAGATGATTCATACTTCGCTCGATATGGCAGGTTTCCAATGTTTGCAAGCCGAAGATGCCAAACAAGCCCACCAAATGATCGTTGATCAACGTCCTTCGCTTATTTTACTCGATTGGATGCTTCCTGGTGGAATTAGTGGCGTTGATTTGTGCCGCCGCCTAAAACGCGATGAGAACCTTTCGGAAATTCCTGTGATTATGCTCACTGCACGTGGCGAAGAAGATCATAAAGTTCAAGGCCTTGATGCAGGTGCCGATGACTATATGACTAAACCATTCTCAACGCGCGAACTGGTATCACGGATTAAAGCCGTTTTACGTCGCTCTAATGCCTTGAGTGGGGAAAAATCCATTGATGCCAATGGCTTAATTCTAGATCCTGTAAGTCAACGCGTCAGCTTTGCCGACAATATTTTAGATATGGGCCCAACTGAATATCGCCTATTGGCATTTTTCATGACCCACCCAGAACGTGCCTATACTCGTGCACAACTGCTTGATCAGGTTTGGGGTGGCAATGTTTATATTGAAGACCGAACAATTGACGTCCATATCCGCCGCCTACGCAAAGTACTTGAACCATTTGGAGTGGATCGTTTCGTACAGACCGTACGAGGTACAGGCTACCGTTTTTCAACGCGCGCCGATGCTTTAAGTTAGTTAGATCACTTTTATGTATGAACCTTACCCAACCCCAGAAATTAGCCTAGAACATAAGCGTTATCGTTATAGCAGTTTATGGGATTACGCCAAACAAGATCTACGGATCTTGTTGTTTTTCATAACAATTTCTAGTTTAATTGGCTTGGGAATAGGTCATTTTTGGATTTGTCTTGCAATTGCGTTTGCTGTGTTTATTGTCATGCAACTGCGCGCACTGTATTTGGTCAACGACTGGATCGCCAATCGACCTTATGATGTACCGCCAAACCTGAATGGGATTTGGGGTGCACTACTGTTCAATATTTATAGGTCACAACGTCAGGAACGTGTAGTTCAAGCCGAAATGGTCGGACTCATTGACCGTGCCCAGTCTTCACTGGTGGCACTTGCTGAAGCGGTGATTCTGACCGATGAACTACATCAAATTGAATGGTGGAACCCTGCGGCAGAGAAACTGTTGGGCGTTCAGGAACTGGATCGTGGACGCAATATTTTGGGTATTTTGCGCCAGCCTGCTTTTGTTGAATATTTTAATAATATGGAACAACAGCCTGACGGCATTAAACTACAATCTTCGATTCATGAAGATCGCTATGTGCAAATCAAGCTCACACGCTTTGGTCTAGAAAGCCGCCTTATCGTGGCATACGATGTAACTCGGGTTCATAATCTAGAACAGATGCGTAAAGACTTTGTCGATAATATCTCGCATGAATTACGTACTCCCCTCACAGTGCTCAGCGGCTATCTGGAAACTTTTACTGATCAGGAAGATTTCAATCCACGCTGGAAACGCCCTTTTGAACAAATGCAGGCACAAACTCGGCGCATGAATGCTCTCGTCAATGACTTGCTGCTATTATCGCGCTTGGAAAATGACAAACAACTGGCAAAAAACCAGATTGTCGACATGCCTAGTCTGATGAACCAGTTATTTGATGATGCGCAGGCCTATAACTCCGAATACGGACATATTTTAAATCTCGACATTGACAGTCACTGTGACCTGCTTGGCTCGGATATGGAACTTGCCAGTGCTTTTGGCAACCTAATTACCAATGCCATTAAATACACGCCTAAAGGTGGAGTGATTACCATTGGCTGGCATGATGATCAGGAACATGGTTACTTTACCGTGCAGGACAACGGGATTGGGATTGACCCAAAACATTTACCGCGCCTTACCGAACGGTTTTACCGTGTAGATAGCGCACGTAGCCGCCAAACAGGGGGAACAGGTTTAGGGTTAGCGATTGTCAAACATGTGCTCATGCAACATGGGGCACACTTAGAAGTTGAATCACAAATCAATCAAGGTTCATGCTTCAAAGCTGTTTTTCCAAAAGAACGCCTCTGTCAAGCAGAGGCCTAAAGCCCTACACTTAACGTATGAAAAATTTTTATCTCATACTTGGCAGCCTATGCGCTGCCTTTATTGTCTTTCTGATCGTGAAAGCACAGCAAACCGATACCGATGAAATCGCTCGGTATCAAGCCATCTTGTGTTTTGTGATTCGACAACCCGATGCGCCACATAATGTTCAACAGCTTCGTGAAAAAATGCGACAAGTCCAGCAAGGCAGTATTCCTGACTATGCATTCAAACAACCCCATTTTCGCGAAACCTTAGCCAATCAGTGGATTGAAGCCTATTTCAGTTTATCACCCGCCCAGCAAGTACAGGCGCGGCTATCCTACGAACAATGCACTGCGGTATTTAACAAACACCCTAAAGCAAAAAACGCAACCTGAAGGTTGCGTTTTTCATAGGATCGGCCTGCGAATTAAAGCACTTGCCCTAAACGCTCACCCATGACCACAACAGATTCCGCTTTGAATTTTGCATCCCAAGCCATCGTATTCGGTTCAAACAACACAATTGCCGTTGAACCCAAATAAAAACGCCCAAGCTCATCGCCTTTTTGCAGTTCAAGCTGATGTTGCTGCAAGTCTAGACGACCATTCGGTTTGACTTTACCTGTGGCAACCGTTTCGATCCCCGCCACAATCATGGCGCCAACCAGCACCACAGCCATACGACCAATCTCAGTGTCAAACAAACAAACCATACGCTCATTACGCGCAAACAGGTTCGGAACATTTTCTGCCGTGACCTGATTAACCGAAAATAATTCGCCTGGCACATATAGCGTTTCAGTCAATGTGCCTGAAAATGGCATATGTACCCGATGGTAGTCACGTGGTGACAGATAAACGGTTGCAAATTGCCCCTGTTTAAATGGCGCAGCCAGTTTAGGATCACCCACCAACTGTTCAACGGAAAAACTCTGTCCTTTCGCCTGAAATACATCACCATCGGTAATTTGACCAATTTGTGAAATTGCACCATCGGCTGGGCTGACAATACTACGACTGTCGGCGTCAATCTGACGCACGCCCTGCTTTAAAGCGCGAGTAAAGAACTCATTAAATGATTTGTATTGCAACGGATTATTTTGTTCGGCAACCGACAAATCAATCTGATATTTGTTTTTAAATGCCTGAATGACAATATTTTTAACAATCGGGTTTTCACTGGCAGCAACTTTACCCACCACACGACTCAGCTGATGCTGCGGTACAATACGTTGGGCTTGTAAAAAAAGTTGTTTCTTCAGTTGTGATGTGAGGCTCAAAACGGCTTCTCTCCCGTAACAATTGGACTCTCGGGGCGATTTCCCCACTCACTCCATGCACCATCGTATGCGCGAATATTCAAATTGAGCAAACGACCTAAAATATAAGCCAGGCCTGAGCGATGATGCGACTGGCAGTACACTACCACAGGCTGCTTAAAGTCGACCCCTAATTGCTGCAAACTTTGTTGTATGTGTTCTAAAGGGCGTAATTTTAAATGATTTTCGCGATTAAGGGCAGTACTCCATTCGTAATGAATCGCATGGGGAATATGCCCACCCCGTCGCGCTGCCAAACGTAGCCCTGTATATTCATCCTCAGTACGGCAATCCCAAAGTTGGATGGCATTCTTTTTAACCAATTCCAGCAATTCGGCATATTCAATCCGTACTTGAGCAGCTTGTTCCAGATTTACAGGAATCAGTTGGTCTGTGACAGCCACATCTTGCACATCAACCGAAGTGGGTAAGCCTGCCCCCAGCCAAGCGTGAATACCACCGTTGAGTAAACTGGTTTGGGTAAAGCCCAAGCAATGTAGATTCCACAAGAAGCGCCCTGCCCATGCCCCACCTTCATCATCATAAGCCACCACATGATGTTGCGGTGAAAGCTGCAAGTATTCAACCAGTTGTTGTAAACCCTCTACATCGGGCAGCATGCCTGATGCCAGCTCTTGCTGGCGCACCAGCTGCTGGGGTTTAACATGCACTGCATGGGGAATATGCAGCTGTTCGTAGACCGACAGGCGGCTCAAATCGACAATCCTTAAATTTGGATTGCCTAAATGCGGCACAAGATCTTCGGCATCGATTAATAATGGAAAACTTAATTCAGAAGTGGCTGTCATTTTTTATTAGGCTCAAGACGTGCTGAAACTCGATCATGCTTGATCATAACATAGGCTTTTCATGCCGATTTATGATTTTTTACGCAAGCATTGTGCCAAAGATTCACAAGACAAAAACTAAAAACCGACTCTTATGAGTCGGTTTAGATTCAATTTAAACAGCTTCAACCTGAAACACCTGCCGTAAATAGGCAAGGAAAGTATCATTATCAGTCATGGTTTTACCTGGGCTGTCCGAGATTTTTGCCACAGACTGTCCATTACATTCCACCAGTTTCAGCACAATATTGAGAGGTTTCAAGCCCATATCATTGGTCAGATTGGTACCGATTCCGAAACTGACTTTGAAACGGTCTTTAAAGTACTGATGCAAATTCCACGCACGCTCTAAATCCAGCCCATCACTAAAAGTTAACATTTTGGTTTTACTGTCAATTTTGAGCTTTTGGTAATGTGCGTAGGCTTTATCCCCCCAGACATACGGGTCGCCACTATCATGACGCAAACCGTCAAACAGCTTGGCAAAGTACAGATCAAAATCACGCAGGAAAGCATCCATCCCGACCACATCGGTCAGGGCGATGCCTAAATCCCCACGATATTCCTGTACCCAAGCTTCAAGTGCTGCTTTCTGGAAATTGCGCAAACGTACATCCAATGCCTGAAATGCCTGCAAAAATTCATGTGCCATGGTGCCAATTGGCGTAATGCCCAGTTCTTTTGCCAACATGACATTACTGGTACCACGAAATACATCTGGAGCAGCGCGGTAAAATTCTTCCACGATATGTCGATGCCACGTCAAACTATAACGGCGACGCGTACCAAAATCAGATACCAAAAATGGATTTTCATCTGCTTGTTGCTGCTGTTCGTATTGTTTTAATAACTGCAATTTAGCTTGTAAACGGCGTTCACCTTCAGCCAGGACTTTTTCAGAATGAATCCGTCTGAAATATAGCTCATTGACAATCGACAGCACAAAAATTTCAAACATCAGGGCTTGTACCATCGGCCCTTCAATATGAATATCGAGACGTCCCTGATCATCAATGCTTGCCCGAATAAAACGGCGTTTGAGCTGGAATAATTCTAAATAATCAACAAAGTCACTTTTGATAAAACGTAAATTGCGTAAATACTGCAACTCATCGTCCTGAAAACGCAGCTCACACAAGTAATCCAGTTGCTGGTTCAGGTCATCCAGAATATCCGTCAATGGATACACCGTATCTTCAAGATTACGGCAGCGGAATTGATACACACTATGAGTTTGTGGAAACTTGTGTAACACCACTTGCAGCATCGTAAATTTATATAAATCCGTATCAAGCAAGGATCGTATGATTGGTTCCATATCGGTTAGATCTTTTTTAGCTCAAGGCATTAAACCACACTTTTATACGCAACTCAGCGAGTGTTTTAGCAAATAATGATAAAAACCTATCCAAATTAGTAGTTTTTTGCTGAATTTATAATCACCACATCTTCATGAAAAAGATTTTAAAGCTCGTTTGAAATGTTTATAGTCTGTACTTTTATGAGTAGTCTTAAATATGCGTGCCCTATTACAACGCGTAAAATCCGCCAAAGTTGTTGTAGATGAACAAATTACAGGTGAAATTCAACATGGTCTTTTAGTTTTTTTGGGTCTGGCACAGCAAGATGATCTTGCCATAGGCAAAAAATTGATCGACAAAATCCTGAAATACCGCATTTTTGATGATGAACAAGGCAAAATGGGCTGGAATGTCGCTCAGGCTCAAGGTGGAATTTTACTGGTTTCACAATTTACCCTGATGGCACAAACCCAAAAAGGCTTACGCCCGGATTTTGCCCCTGCCATGCCACCTGCTGCGGCAAAAGCATTGTATGAGAAGCTGATCGACTACACCAAAACTCAATATCCCCAAGTAGAAACAGGGATTTTTGCTGCAGATATGCAAGTTCATCTGGTCAATGATGGACCTGTCACGTTTAACCTTGAAGTGGTTTAAATAAAAAAGCTCTCAAATCTGAGAGCTTTTTTATGGTCTAGAATTTATTTGCCTGTTTTTTGACGAATAAACTGACGAACCTGTTTTACTTTGGCTTGTACCGGTTTTGGTAATTGTGGTGGCAACAAACGTGCAACCTTGTTAAACCAGACCAACAAGCTAAAGTCACCTTCCATTTTAATACTGCCGTTTTGCATACCCGTCATAAATGCAGAAGGTTCACCTTTAATCAAGGTTTTTACAGCTTGGTTACTATCAGCAAACTGCAAGGTAAAATCAGCAGGTTGAGGCGCACCAGCAACGGTATCCACTTTGCCATTATTGACCAGAATCTGACGGGCAAAACCTGCATCGGTTGCAATCTGGATGCGAATTTGGCGATCATGCGATAATTCAATAAATTTCGGCGAGGTTTTCGCAAGCTGTTTCATTCGTAAAACCATGCTGACCACCAACAAATCCAGTGGGTCTGTACTTACATTCAGCAAAGGTAACTTTACGACAGGAATAGCAGAAAGATTCATGTGCATTTAGCCTATTGTCATTTTATTCATCTTTAAAGCATCCTATCATAACTTGCCAAATGAATAACTAAGCTTTGTATAACAATTTTTAAGAAAAAAAAGTGCATTTTTCAATGCACCCGAGTTGAGTAACTGATGATTTAAACGGCTTTATTGTTCTTCTTCATAAACTGGGGTGTGTTCAATCAACTGTCGGTTGGCAAGCGCCTTTTGCGCAACATGATCTGCTCTTAATAGCAGCACGGTAATTCCCATCATGACAAGGCTAAGCGCAGTTAAATAACTATAGGTCATTGGCCAATGAAAGGCAGACTGTGCACCCAAACGAATCGCCTCTACAACACCCCAAAACGCCATACCTGCAAACATAAACCCGAGCCAATGCCGAAAAGGTGAAAAGAAAACAGCGATAAGCGCAATGGCAATCAAGCCGATCCCCACCATAGTGGCAACATTTGCTGTTAACATAAAACCTCCGTCTATCACATTTTGTGACTGCAACCCTGATCAATTTGAGCATGTTCTGATTAAGCGCTTACGTATTTTTCAGATGACTGTGTGCATGCTCATAATGGCATTATGCAAAGTTTTTTCAGAAAAAAAAGGGAGTTTTTCCAGCAAAGCGACACACTTTGTCGCCAAATACCAATGTCATTACAAAACGATTTTTTGTGAAAATTCGGCGAGTAAAGGAAATATATAGGATTGCGTGTCATTACAATGCACTTCAGACCTTTTTATGCTTAAAATCATTTTTTTATAAAATTTTTTAACCCTTCCAAAAACGTAAATTCATTGAAACAAATATTTAATTCATATGAAAAAAGCACAATTTTTAAATTGTGCTTTTTTATTTAAAAACAAAAACTTAATTAACAGAATGCATGTCTTTATCGTGTACACCCAGCAAATACAAAACACCATCCAAACCAATGCTTGAAATTGCGTGATTAGCATTTTGGCGTACCAGTGGTTTCGCTCTAAATGCCACGCCTAAACCTGCAATTGAAAGCATTGGCAAGTCATTGGCACCATCGCCCACCGCAATCACTTGTTCAAGTGAAATACCCATTTCATCTGCCAAGCGGCGAAGCAGTTCGGCTTTACGCGCACCATCGACAATCGTACCTTTGACTTCACCTGTCACCAAGCCATCTTGTACATCCAAGATATTGGCATGGACTTCATCAATCCCCAGTTTTTTCTGTAAATATTCAGCAAAATACTGAAAACCGCCCGATAAGATGGCTGTTCTGTATCCCAAAAGCTTAAGCGTTGAGATCAGGCGTTCTGCACCTTCGGTAATGGTCAAACGTTCTGCAATTTTTGGCAATACGGAAGCATCTAAACCTTTGAGCAAGGCAACGCGAGCACGGAAGCTTTGCTGGAAATCCAGTTCGCCCTGCATGGCACGCTCTGTAATTTCTGCAACTTGTGCTCCGATCCCCGCTTCACGCGCCAACTCATCAATCACTTCTTGTTCAATCAGGGTTGAGTCCATATCAAAACAGACTAAACGGCGATTTCGGCGGTAAACATTATCTTCTTGTACCGCAATATCAATATTCAGTTCAGTTGATAAGTGTAGGCATGCTGCACGCATCCCTTGCGCATCGAACATTTTCCCTTTTAAACCGAACTCTACGCAGGCGCGACGACGCTCTGTATTTGGGGTATCGAGTAGCAAACGCTCTGATAAACGGGTCACTGTTTCAATGTTAAATCCCTGACCCGATACAATTTGCGTGACAGCTTGCAAATCGGCTGCCTTCAGTTCAGGTGCGAACGCCGTCACAATATAACGGGTTGCTCCACCTTCACTGACCCATTGATTATATTCTGCGTTAGAGATTGGTTTAAATCGCACAGTTAAGCCAATATCATGTGCTAAAATTAGAATCTCTTTCATTGCCAAAGCAGTTGTGGTCTGATCTTCAGATGCAACCACGATGCCAAGGGTCAGCTGATTATGAATCACGGCCTGACCCACATCTAGAATTTGCAATGAATGAGAGGACAAAACTTGCATCAATCGAGTGAACTGATTGGGTTGGTCGGGTCCTAAAAATGAAATAAGAATGATTTCTTGCATGGATTGACTCAGTTTGAGCTACAACTATGATTAGAATCATAATCGAAAATGAATCGAATTGCCTTGGAAGTTTACCTTGAATGCACCTAGACAAGGGCTATTTGCTAGCCTACTGATTGTAAGTTTTGCATTGCAGACCTTTTTACTGGTCATTGCAACCACGCATCAACTCAAAGAAAACCGTGCCAGCCAAGGTCAATTGCTGACCACACAACTGGTTACGGACAGCTTGCATGAATTAGACCCAGCAAATCGCGTGTCTTTGGCGCTTCTAGTCGATCGTTATAAAACCAATCCAAGTATTGCCTCTATTCGCATTCTCGATGCCTCCAATCAGGTTCTGGCAACAGATGGCTTATATAAAACCCGCGAAGGTGAAGTCTTTAGCCGTGATGCACTACAAAATGAAAAGAAAGTCGGTAGTGTCGAAGTCACGCTGATCAAACCGAGCATTGGCGAAATTTTGCGTAGTGAATGGCTTGCAATTTTAGCTTCCCTGATTTTGCATTTTGTTTTATGGATTGCCTATCGAGCGATTGCTCGCCCAAGCCGTAGCGAATATCTGGCACGCATTAACAAGGAAATGCACCTCAAGCATGAGATTCAGGCGCTCACTCAAGCACTTGAACAGGAAAAGCACAATAGTGCCGTGGTCATTGCGCAGGCACAGCAACAACCTAAAAAACAGGCGATTCCAAACCGACTGTTCAATAGCGATAAAACTGATGTGAATCCAAACCCACATGCTTTGGCACTGAATATTCAGTTTTATGACCCAAAACAGCTTTTGAGCACGGTCAGTCAGTCCGTTTCTGTACCTTACTTTAATTTGTGTCAGTTATTCTTGAAAAAAAGTATTGATTTATGTGTACAGCATTATCATCTTTCTCAAGCAGATATTAACGTACAACAAAGCTTCCAAGCAGATGGAGCGACCATTACCATTGATGCCGAACGCCCGAAAGCGGTCGAATGTCTGCTCATGGTTGGCATGGTCTTTCAGTTACTCTCTGAGGTACTGTATAAACGCTACCGTGAAGAAAAACGCTTTGTACTGCAAACTCGCTGCGCGATTGCCAACGCAGTTGAAGACATGCAACTCAATGCAGCACAAGCGGCAGCTCGCCTGACACACAACTTAACGGCGAAAGAAAGCGCACTGTATTTGCAAGAACAATATCTGAAACTGATCAGTGAACATTTTCAGCTTGTGGCTCTACCTAACCCAAGCAATGTACTGACCCGTCACGCGTTTATGATCAATGGTATGAACAGTGAATGTGCTGAACTGGCACAAAATCTGCGTACCGAGATCTTAAAAAGTAAAAAATCACGTTCTGAAACCACTTAAATTACTGTCTAGTTTTCAACCTCGCCTGAATGGCGAGGTTTTTTTATCATGATTTTGCCTTGACATCATCAGCTTTAGCAGCATTATAGAAATACACATCAGAAAAGCTGCTGTGGATCTTGAGGGAAACATAGGCAATACTGCCTAAAAATTGCTAATATAAACAACTGCGATAATCGATTGCATTGTAAATTCAGGGTTAAGGTAGGACAGGATGGCACTCAATACTGTTGAAGAGCTTGTCGAAGATATTCGTGCTGGCAAAATGGTCATCCTTATGGATGATGAAGATCGTGAAAATGAGGGTGACCTCATCATGGCAGCAACCCATGTGCGTGCCGAAGACATCAATTTCATGATTACCCATGCCCGTGGTCTCGTTTGTCTGACCTTGAGCAAAGATCGCTGTCAACAACTGAACTTACCTCTCATGGTCGATCAGAATGGCGCACAGCATGGCACTAACTTTACCTTATCCATAGAAGCAGCTGACGGGATTACCACAGGCATTTCTGCGGCAGAGCGCGCGCATACCATCCGCACTGCGGTGGCCGCGGCAGCCAAACCGTCCGATATTGTACAACCTGGGCATATTTTCCCGCTCATGGCACAACCTGGTGGCGTTTTACACCGAGCTGGGCATACCGAAGCAGGCTCGGATCTCTCACGTTTGGCAGGTTTAGAACCTGCATCTGTGATCTGTGAGATCATTAAAGAAGACGGCACCATGGCACGCCGTCCAGATTTAGAAATATTTGCTGAAAAACATGGCTTAAAAATTGGTACAATTGCCGACTTAATTCATTACCGTATGACCAATGAACAAACGGTCGAGCGTTTAAGCCAGCAAAACATTGAAACTGAATATGGCACATTGCAACTGTATCGTTATCAGGAGCAAGGTAGCCCAGACATTCATTTGGCTTTGGTGAAAGGTGAACCGAAACAAGGTGTCACCACTGTTCGTGTTCATGGGTTCAACCCAACGCGTGATTTATTAAAATTGAAAAAACAATCGGGCGAATCTGCATGGACAATTGACCATGCATTACAAACGATTGCCAACAGTGAACGTGGTGTTCTGGTTTGGATTGGTCAAAAAAGCTTACCTGACTTAGGCTCAGCTTTAGATGCATTAACTGCACCAACGCCAGTCAAATCCAATTCGGCATTGTCACATCAATATCAGACTATTGGGGTCGGTGCGCAAATTTTACGCGACTTGGGAGTGGAAAAAATGAAACTTCTCAGTTCGCCATTACGCTTCAATGCCCTTTCTGGTTTTAACTTAGAAGTGGTGGAATATATTTCTGCTGATCAATCTTTTGGAAAATAATCGAGGTTGCTATGGCGATTCGCCGTATAGAAGGTTTATTACATCTCGCGAGCGAAGGCCGTTACGCGATTTTGGTTGCTCGTTTCAATAGCTTTGTGGTTGAACATCTGCTTGAAGGCGCGATTGACACATTAAAACGTCATGGCGTTGCAGAAGAAAATATCACCGTTATTCATGCACCAGGTGCATGGGAACTGCCTGTTGTTGCGAAAAAGCTCGCGAATTCTGCACAGTTTGATGCGATTATTGCATTGGGTGCGGTCATTCGTGGTAGCACGCCACACTTTGACTTTGTTGCGGGTGAATGTGCTAAAGGTTTAGGTGTTGTTGGTTTAGAATCAAGTTTGCCTGTCATTAATGGCGTTTTAACGACCGACAGTATTGAACAAGCCATTGAACGCTCAGGCACCAAAGCGGGCAACAAAGGCAGTGAAGCTGCTTTGACGGCTATTGAAATGGTGAATTTGTTAAAGGCAATTTAATTCATGTCACAAACTTTACAAGCAATTTATGCAGCAAAACGCAAAGCACGTCGTTTTGCTGTACAAGGCGTCTATGAATGGCAAATGAGCCATAACCCTGTTCATGAAATTGAAGCGCGTACCCGTGCTGAAAATGCCATGCACAAGGTTGACTTAAACTACTATCACGAATTGTTAACCCAAATCGTGGCAGAGCATGAAACTCTGGATGAATTGCTCATTCCTGTACTTGACCGTGAAATTGATGCGCTTGACGGTGTCGAGCTCGCAACTTTACGTCTGGGTGCATACGAGTTACGCCATCATGCAGAAATTCCTTATCGTGTGGTGCTGGATGAAGCCATTGAACTGGCTAAACACTTCGGTGGGGCAGACAGCCACAAATACATCAACGGTGTATTGGATCGTTTAGCACATGTGCTACGCGAAGCTGAAAAACAACAAGGTTAATTGTTGTCAAACGCTATGGCCGAATTCTCGATTATTGATCGCTATTTCAAAACTGCTGCATCTGCGCAGGTCGACTTAGGTATTGGAGATGATTCGGCTATCGTTTCCCCACCCGTGGGGCAACAACTGGTCATCTGTACCGATACCCTCATCGCAGGGCGGCACTTCCCTCTTTCTACATCTGCACATGCCATCGGCTGGAAAAGCGTTGCGGTTAACCTTTCCGATCTGGCAGCCATGGGTGCAACTCCTCATAGTATTTTACTCGCGCTAAGCCTGCCACAGGTCGATGATGCTTGGTTACAGGATTTTAGCCAAGGCTTGTTTGACTGCTGTGCCCCTTATAATGTGCACCTGATTGGTGGCGATACCACCCAAAGTCCACATCTGACTATCAGTGTCACGGCTCTCGGCTGGATTCCAACCGCTCAGGGCATTACTCGTTCTGGTGCACAAGTGGGTGACTACGTAGTGGTCAGTGGGCAAGTGGGCGATGCGGCATTTGCCCTACAGCATCTTGGACATCCATTACAACAACGCTTGGACTACCCTTCTCCACGCTGTGAACTTGGACAAAGTTTACGTGGTCTGGCATCGAGCATGATTGATGTTTCAGATGGTCTGGCTCAAGATTTGGGGCATATTCTTAAAGCCTCGCATGTGGGTGCGACTTTATGGCTTGACCAACTACCTATTGATCCTGCTTTACACGTATTACCTCATACCGAGCAATGGCAATACGCACTCGCAGGTGGCGATGATTATGAGCTGTGCTTTACCATTTCTAAAGACAACTATCAGCGCCTGTGTCAACTTAACCCAGTAACGCCATTTACGATTATTGGCTGTATTCAGGCGGATTTAAGTTTAAAATTTGAATATCAGGGCGAGCCCCAATTCTTACAGCTAAGCGGATATCAACACTTTGCATAAATCACCTATTAAATTCCAAGAAATGTCTTGGTTTGATCGTTGCGTCGTGTTTTGTGGCGTAGGCTTGGGCTCAGGTCTCGCGCCTAAGGCACCTGGCACATTTGGTTCAGCCTTTGCCTTATTATTTATTCCAATTTGGCTATTTCTGGGCTTTTATACTTCAGTACTTGCCATTATTATTATGTCCTTAGTCGGGATCTGGATTTGTGGGCATACCGCCAAAGTCATTGGCGTACATGATGATGGGCGAATTGTCTGGGATGAGTTTGCAGGACAATCCATTACTTTATTGCCTTTAATCTTTTTTAACGTAATGCATATACAATGGGCACTGATTGGCTTTGGATTATTCCGTCTATTTGATATCTGGAAACCTTGGCCAATTCGTGTTGCTGACCAAAAGGTTGCAGGTGGCTTCGGTATCATGCTCGATGACATTATTGCAGGGCTTTGGGCTGCATTATGTATTACCATATATTTATTACTTTCAGGTGCTTAACGCCATTTAAGTAGGTTATTATGTCAACTACCGTGATTATTCTTGCAGCAGGTAAAGGCACGCGCATGCGCTCCAAATTACCAAAAGTGCTTCAACCACTCGCAGGACAACCTTTACTCGGTCATGTGATTCACACTGCTAAACAACTCCATGCTCAAAATATTATTACAATTTATGGACATGGCGGTGATTTGGTAAAAAATTCATTCCAGCATGAACATATTCAATGGGTCGAGCAAGCTGAGCAACTTGGTACAGGTCATGCTGTTCAAGTCACTTTACCTGTATTAGCACAAGATGGTATTTCCCTTATTTTATATGGTGATGTCCCTCTAGTACGTCAGCAGACTCTTGAGCAACTCGTTGCGGTTTCTAGTGAAACAGGCATTGGCATGATTACCCTCACGGTAGACAATCCAACAGGTTACGGGCGGATTGTACGTGACAATGGTAAAATTCAAGCCATTGTTGAACATAAAGATGCCTCAGATGAACAACGCCAGATTCAAGAAATTAACACAGGTATTTACTGTGTCAGCAATGCCAAACTGCATGAATGGCTACCCAAACTTTCCAACAATAACGCGCAAGGCGAATATTACCTGACCGACATTGTGGCAATGGCAGTAGCTGAAGGTTTAGAAATTGCATCAATTCAGCCTGAACAAGCCTTTGAAGTTGAAGGAGTGAATGACCGCATTCAACTGGCTGCTTTAGAACGTGAATTTCAAGCCCAGCAAGCTTTAGAACTAATGCGTCAGGGCGTAACGCTGACTGATCCGAAGCGTTTCGATTTACGTGGTAACCTCAAAGTTGGACACGATGTTCGTATTGACATCAATGTCATTATTGAAGGTGACTGTGAACTGGGCGATGGCGTTGAAATTGGTACAGGCTGTGTGCTGAAAAATACTAAAATTGCCGCAGGAACTAAAGTTCAGCCTTACAGCATTTTCGATGGCGCAATTGTCGGTGAAGATACGCAAATTGGTCCATTTGCCCGTTTACGTCCAGGTGCAAAACTCGCCAATGAAGTCCACATCGGTAACTTTGTTGAAGTCAAAAATACAAGTATTGGTTTAGGCTCTAAAGCCAACCACTTTACCTATTTAGGCGATGCTGAAGTGGGTGCTGGTTCGAACATCGGCGCAGGAACCATTACCTGTAACTACGATGGCGCAAACAAACACAAAACCCTGATTGGCGATGCCGTATTTATTGGCTCAAACAGCTCACTGGTTGCTCCCGTCAAAGTCGGCAGTGGTGCAACCGTGGGTGCAGGTTCAGTCATTACTCGTGATGTTGCAGAAAATGCGCTGGCATTTGAACGCGCTCAGCAAGTCGAAAAAACAAATTATCAACGTCCTCAAAAGACTAAGAAATAAAAGGTAAATTCTATGTGTGGTATTGTTGGTGGCGTTGCAGAACGAAATATCAGCGAGATTTTGATTGAAGGTCTCAAGCGTCTTGAATACCGTGGTTACGACTCGGCAGGACTGGCACTCATTAGTCATGGACAAGTCCTTCGCGAACGCCGCGTTGGTAAAGTGGTTAACCTTGAAGAAGCGGTGAAAACCCATCAGGTTGCAGGGACTTTGGGAATTGCACATACGCGCTGGGCAACCCACGGTAAACCGACTGAAACCAATGCTCATCCGCATATTTCAGGCAAAGTGGCTGTAGTACATAACGGTATCATTGAAAACTATGCTGAACTCAAAGCCGATTTACAAGCACAGGGTTATGTGTTTAGTTCTCAAACCGATACTGAAGTGGTCGCACACTTGGTGGATGAAGCCCTAAAAACTGCCGATTCATTGTTAGTCGCGGTACAAAGCATTGTGTCAAAATTCAAAGGCGCTTATGCACTCGGGATTGTTCATGCAGACTATCCAGATGAACTGATTACTGTACGTGAAGGTTCTCCACTGGTGATTGGTGTCGGGATTGGTGAAAACTTTATTGGTTCAGACCAGTTGGCATTGTTACCGATTACCAACCGCTTTATTTACCTTGAAGAGGGTGATATTGCTCGTCTAACCCGTAGCAGCATTGAAATTTATGCACATGGTACTCAAGCCATTCAACGTCCTGTTAAAGAGCTTGATGCAACGGTGAGTAATTCATCTAAAGGTGAATACAAACACTACATGCTCAAAGAAATTTATGAGCAACCAGAAGCTTTGCAGCAAACAATTTCTCAGGCACTCAATGGCAATGCCTTACGTGAAGATTTCCTTGCTGATGCAGAAATCAACTTTAGTAATATTGAGCAAATCCAGATTATTGCCTGTGGTACCAGTTACCATGCCGGCATGATTGCCAAATACTGGGCAGAACAACTGATTGATGTGCCTTGTCAGGTCGAAATTGCCAGTGAATTCCGCTATCGCTCTCCTGTGATTATTAACCGTACCTTGTATGTGTGTATCTCACAGTCAGGTGAAACTGCCGATACACTTGCTGCACTACGCGACACGCAAAAACGTGCTGCAGCTAAAGGCTTAAATATTGCCACCATGACCATCTGTAACGTCGCAACTTCATCGATGGTACGCGAAACTGACCATCATTTATTGACGTTGGCAGGTCCTGAAATTGGTGTGGCTTCGACCAAGGCCTTTACGACACAGTTGGCAGCATTAATGCTGTTATTACTGAAAATTGGGCAGGTCAAACAACGGATTTCTGCTGAGCAGATGACTGAAATTACAAATGCGCTTTGGCATTGTCCGAAAGTCATCCTAGATACTTTACAACACAATGCTGAAATTCTGCGCTTGTCTGAATTGTTTGTTGAAAAGCAGCACTGCCTGTTCTTGGGTCGCGGAACGCATTTCCCAATCGCATTGGAAGGCGCGCTAAAACTCAAAGAGATTTCTTATATTCATGCTGAAGGTTATGCTGCAGGCGAATTGAAACATGGCCCATTGGCACTAGTTGACAATGATATGCCTGTGGTCATTCTTGCTCCGAAAGATGACATGCTCGACAAACTCAAGTCCAATATGGAAGAAGTTCAGGCACGTGGTGGCGAGCTGTTTATTTTTGCCGATGAGCAAAGTGGAATTACTGAAAAAGACCGTCAACATGTGGTCAATATTCCAAGTGTGAATACATGGTTAGCGCCAATTGTTTACAGTGTGCCTGTACAATTGCTCTCATACCATGTTGCGGTACTTCGTGGTACAGACGTTGACCAGCCACGTAACCTCGCCAAGAGTGTTACAGTCGAATAAGGTTTCTGTAAAAAGAGTAGAAAAACTCTCTGTAACCATAATACATCCAAACCGCCAGTGATTTTTAAATCACTGGCGGTTTTTCTTTATATTCAAAATAAAATTTTTTTAGCCATCCCAATATTTTTTTAGTTTTGCTGCTTTAAAAGTCTCTAAAAATCATAATGCTGAAAATTTCATTTTTACTGAGTTGATCATGTCGGCATTTTTTTATGGTCTGAGTACTGGGTTTTCTTTGCTGCTCGCGATTGGGGCGCAAAATGCATTTGTTCTCAAGCAAGGGCTGAAACAACAATATCTGTTTTGGGTTGCCCTGATTTGTGCCCTCTCCGATTCTCTTTTGATTTTTCTTGGGGTTAAGGGTTTTTCACACGTGATTGTTCAATTTCCACACATCCCGATGATTGCACAATACGTTGGAGCAGTATTTTTATTTGGCTATGGCTTACGCAGTTTTTATCAAGCCCTTTATAGCACTGTTGCCTTGGATCCCAGTCAGCACGAACCAGAAAGCCAATTGAAAATTATCGGGATATGTCTGGCATTAACATGGCTCAACCCACATGTCTATTTAGATACCATGTTGCTGGTCGGTTCGGTTTCTACGCAATTCCCCCCCGAAACCCATCTGTTTGCCTGTGGTGCAATCCTCGCATCATGGCTGTTTTTCTTTAGTCTGGCTTATGGTGCCAAAATATTGCTGCCTATATTTCAGCGCCCGCAATCATGGAAAATTCTGGATACTGTCATTGGCTGTATCATGTGGGGAATTGCGTTGCACTTAGCCACGGGCTAAAACCCTAAAATTGACTGCATATTCTGGCAATGTGTAGTTTTTTAATGTGCCATTTACACTCAAGTGATGACTTTACAAATCACAGTGTCGCGCCCCTGCACTTTCATCCAAATAAAAAACTGATTTGATCCGATCTTTTAAGTATGATTCATCGCAAATTTTAAACTTTTAGGTATTTATAATTATAACTAAACAATTGAAACCATTTTATTTTATTTATATTTTTCATTAATTTGCATGAAAATATAATTATTTTTGAAAGAAAATGAATATTTTCAAAAATTCAAATAAACACAAGTATTTAAATATCAATATTTTTTAAATAAAAATAAATAGAACAATTATATTTAAAAAAACTTTCTATTAATATATCTACACAATTGTTATACTAAAGTCTTATTTCGTTCAATCTCTGTTCTCGCTTCTTAAATATCCTGTTTTATTTTTTAGCACCTTTTGAACACTTTTTATGTCGATCTTTTTGCCGATTTTTCTGGCAAGTCATTTAATTTTTAAGGTCAATTGAATGCGTAAGTTTTTAAAAGCTTTATTAATACTGCTCTTGGTATTGATAATTCTTGCTGTGATATTTTTGTTTAGACCGATTGCGTCTAAAAAAATTAATACAACCCAAGGTGAACCTGTTGTTGATGTTGTGCTGATTGGTGGTGGCATCATGAGTGCGACACTTGGGACTTATCTGAATGAGTTACAGCCAAACTGGCAAATTCGTATGTATGAGCGCCTCGATAACGTTGCACTCGAAAGCTCAAACGGCTTTAACAATGCAGGTACGGGTCACTCAGGCTTCATGGAAATGAACTATACCGAAGAAAAAGACGGTAAAATGGACATTTCTAAAGCAGAAAAAGTCGCGTCTCAGTTTGAAGTCGCAAAACAATTCTGGGCATACCAAGTCAAACAAGGCGTTTTGGGCATACCAACCAGCTTTATTAATCTTGTACCTCATCATGCTTTTGTAATGGATGACAACGTTCAATTCCTTGAAAAACGTTATGCAGCCATGATCAAAAGCCCATTCTTCCAAGGTATGAAGTTTACTGAAGACCCAAATCAGATTAAGCAATGGGCTCCTTTGGTCATGGAAGGGCGTGACCCGAAACAGAAAGTTGCGGCAACCCGTATGGAAATTGGTTCTGATGTGAACTATGGTTCGATCACGCGCCAATTGGTTGGGCATTTGGAAAAATCGCCAAACTTCAAATTGCAAACATCTACCGAAGTGACGGGTATTAGCCCAAATGATGACAAAACTTGGTCTGTTGCATTTAAAGATTTAAAAACAGGCAAAGTCGACCATGTCAAAACTCGCTTTGTGTTTATTGGTGCAGGCGGTGCAGCAATTAAAATGTTGCAAATGACTGGCTTACCAGAAGCGAAGCAATATGCTGGTTTCCCTGTGGGCGGCGAATTCCTGATTACCGACAATCCAAAAGTTGCAGCGCAACATACAGCGAAATTGTATGGTCGTGCTGACTTTGGCGCGCCACCAATGTCCGTACCACATATCGATACCCGTTATATTGATGGTAAGAAATATGTGCTGTTTGGCCCATTTGCAACTTACTCAAACAAGTTCCTGAAAAATGGTTCACAGCTTGATCTGATTGCCAATACCAACAAAAACAACGTTTTGCCAATGACTGCAATCGGTATGGAAAACATGGACTTGGTGAAATATCTGATTAGCCAAGTGATGATGTCGGACGAAGACCGCTTCCGTGAGTTGAAACGCTACTATCCAAATGCCAACCCGAAAGACTGGCACTTAAGCCAAGGTGGTCAGCGCGTACAGATCATTAAGAAAGAACCTGGCCAACCTGCAAAATTGCAGTTTGGTACTGAAGTTTTTGTGTCCAAAGACCATGCAATTGCAGCATTGATGGGTGCTTCTCCAGGCGCATCCACTTCGCCATACATCATTTTGAATGTTCTGGAAAAAGCCTTCCCGACACAAACCAAAGGTGCATGGAACGGCAAGTTGCATGAAATTATTCGCTCTTATCAACAAGACTTGGGCGAAAACCCAGCGTTGTTAGATCAGGTGCGTCAATACACCAGCTCAACACTGGGCTTACATTACACGCCTGTTGCCGAGCAAGCGCACAAATAATTTAAATCATCAAAAGCAGAAGGGATGAAGCCATTCATCCCTTTTGTCATTTTTAAGCCCGAACCTATTTTTTGATTTTCAATATCCCTAATGTCTGACACGATTTCACCTTTTGCTGCCCTGACTTGTCGCGATTTCTCGTTGCTGACGATCAATCAGTGCTGCCTGACGCTGGCGGTTTTGATTCAGGAAGTAGTGCTAGGTTTTTATTTATATCAACTGACCCACAACCCGATTCTACTTGGTCTAGTCGGATTGGCAGAGTTTGTACCCTTTGCGCTGCTCTCGCTTTGGGGTGGTTATATTGCTGACCGTTTTAACCGACAACGCATTTTACAGCTCAGTTTTAGCAGTTCGATTCCATTGTCAGCATTGCTCTGGTTATGTTTTTCTAGCCATCAACAACAGCTTTTATCCGATACACCATTTTTAGTCGGTGTTTACGGGATCATCTTTTTATTTGGCTGTATTCGCGGGGTTTATAGCCCGTGTTTTAATTCGCTACGCCCGTTTCTGGTTCCTGAAAAACTGTACAGTAATGCCGCAACATGGACGGCATTATGTTGGCAAATCAATGCGGTGCTTGCTCCTGTTTTGGCTGGATTACTGCTGGCGCATGCAGGTTTAAATACAACTTTTTTGCTGATTGTACTGCTATTTATGCTCGGCAGTCTGGCACTTTGGCAGCTCAAAGCACGAGATTTTCCACCGCTTGCCAATGGCTCAGTCTGGTCAAGCCTGAAAGATGCTGCGGCATTTTTACTGCAAAGCCGGGTGCTGTTCTGGGCGATGTTGCTGGATGTCACCTCGGTATTTTTTGGCGGTGTGATCGCACTGCTGCCGATGTTTGCTCAAGATGTGCTGCATCTCGATGCCGATGGTTTTGGGTTGCTACGCGCTGCCCCTGCCTGTGGTTCGTTGCTGATGATGAGCACGTTGGTGAAGTTCCCACCCCAACAGCAACTTTGGTACAAAATGCTGTGTGCCGTTGCAGGGTTTGCCTGCTGTGGTTTTGCCTTTGCCCTGAGTCGGCATCTCTACCTTGCGGTACTGATCTTGCTACTGATGGGTGCATGTGACAGTTATAGCATTGTGATTCGGCAGACTTTATTACAACTGATTCCACCCAAAGCCATGCTAGGGCGGATTGCCGCGATTAATGGGATTTTTGTTACCTCAGGCAATCAGCTCGGCGCATTACAGTCCAGTATTCTAGCACGTTTATTTGGGATTATTCCCGCGATGCTACTCGGTTCAAGTTTATCTTTACTGACGGTGCTGCTGAGTTACCGACAAACCCGTGATCAGGCTTCTGATCGTTCTTTTTCCAATGAAACCTAAGTGTGTTTGTCGTTTATGTCTTGGTCAAAATTGAGTCTCTGTCTTCTATATAGTTTATTTGGCTTGGTCATTTTGCATGCCTGCTATATTGCAATTTTAGGTGGAACGGCGATTTTCTTTTGGCTCGACCTCAGCTTAGTTGTGGTTTATCAATTGCAACTCAAACAAAGTTTGTTACGCAGTTGTAGCTTGCTGATTTTACCGATTTGTCTGTTGTTATCGCTGTATCTGCATTTGTCTTTTATTGGGCTGCTGTTACCGCATTTGAGTCTGTCCGCCTATTATTTCTCTGGTCGCTCTAAACAGCTCACTAAATGTCAGCATTTACTCTTGGCGAGCCTGCTGAGTGTATGTTTGCTGATTTTTTTGAGCGTACAGATCACTTATTTTCATCAGCTACAACAGCACTATGCTGCATTTCATACAGATGAGTCATGGCAACAGTTTGGCGCTTTATAAACAGTTAAGAATAAATGTTTAGCTTCATGATTTTACTGAATATGGTTATCAGAAACTCCATTAACCGACAAATAAGCTTTTGCGCATACTAGAGCGCTTTTCGTAAAACTTTAGAAGAATTGTATGATGAAAATTTTAGATGGTGGTGTAGGACGTGAATTGGCGCGTCGTGGTGCACCATTTCGTCAACCAGAGTGGTCTGCACTTGCCCTTTGGGAAGCTCCCGAAATTGTCAAAGATGTGCATCTCGACTTTATTCAGTCAGGTGCAGAAGTCATTACCACCAATAACTATGCCGTAGTTCCTTTTCATATCGGTCAGGAACGTTTCGATGCTGAAGTTCGCCAACTGGTTCAAGTCGCGGTTAATCAGGCCAAACAGGCGGTTCAGGAAAGTGGTCGAGATGTCCAGATCGCAGGTTGCTTGCCACCATTATTTGGTTCGTACCGCGCTGACTTGTTCCAAGAAGATCATGTGCGTGAACTGGCTTTGCCGATTATTGAAACATTGGCAGATCAGGTCGATTTCTGGTTAGCAGAAACCCAATCCAGCCTGAAAGAAGTGGAAATGGTGCACAACCTGCTTCCAAAAGATGGCAAAGCGTACTGTGTCTCTTTCACCTTGCAAGATGTGTTGCGACAAGACCGTGCTTACTTGCGTTCGGGTGAAAACCTTGCTCAAGTGGTTGAAGTGATTCGTCGTATCGGTGCAAAAGCCGTGCTATTTAACTGCTGTCAGCCTGAAGTGATTTTGCAAGCGATTCAGGAAATCAAACAACTTGCTCCTGAGTTGACCATTGGTGCCTATGCCAATGCTTTTCCACCACAAGATGAATCAGCCACTGCCAACGATGGCTTGGATGAAGTGCGTCAAGATCTTGATCCAACGGCTTACTTAAGCTTTGCCAAACAATGGCAAGATGCAGGAGCATCTTTAATTGGTGGTTGCTGTGGTATTACGCCTGCGCACATTGCCGAGCTTTCTGCTTTTTTTAAAGAAGAATAATCATGTCTTCTACAAAAATTGGTTTACTGTCGCTGACCGCACTGGTGTTTAGCTCCATGGTCGGCTCTGGGGTGTTTAGCTTGCCGCAGAACATGGCAGCCGTTGCCAATGGTTCAGCCCTGCTGCTTGCATGGTTGATTACAGGCGTTGGCATTTTATTTTTGGCATTTTCACTGTTGTATTTATCGCGTCAGTATCCTGAACTGGATGGCGGAATTTATAACTATGCCCGTGCAGGTTTTGGCGAGCTGATTGGCTTCTGCTCGGCATGGGGTTACTGGCTGTGTACCACGATCGGCATTGTCGGCTATGTGGTGATCGTATTTTCAAGTCTCGGCACATTTGTGGATAGCAAAGAACATGTAATCTTTGGTGATGGCAATACCCTTTATGCCCTGATCGGTTCATCGATCTTTGTCTGGCTAGTACACTGGCTGGTCAGTCGCGGGATTAAAGAAGCAGCCGTGGTCAATTTGATCGCCACGATTGCCAAAATCGTACCGATGGTGGTGTTTATTGCCTGTAGTTTGGTCGCATTTAAACTGGATGTATTCCAACTCAACTTGCATGATTTCTCCCTAAAAATGCCACTTTGGGAACAGGTCAAAGACCTGATGCTGATTACCTTATGGGTATTTACAGGCATTGAAGGTGCCGTGGTGCTGTCTTCTCGTGCACGCAATCGTCATGACATTGGTAAAGCCACTGTGTTTGGAGTGTTATTGGCTCTCGCCTTTTATGTAATGGTCACGGTTTTGTCTTACGGCGTAACGAGTCGTGCCGAAATTGCAGGTATGCATAATCCATCTATGGCAACCCTTTTGACCCAGTTGATTGGTTTACTAGGCACGATTGTGATTACCGTAGGTCTAATGATTTCAGTGGCATCATCTTATTTAAGCTGGACATTGTTCGCCACGGAAATCCCTTTCTTGGCTGCGAAGAATGGCGCTTTCCCTGCAACCTTCCTCAAGACCAACGCCAATAACGTACCAATTTCATCGCTGTGGCTGACTTCGATTGTGGTACAAGCTGCATTGATTGGCGTGTATTTTTTCAATAAAAACTACACATGGTTATTAATGATTTCTTCCGTGATGATTCTGTTGCCGTATTTGTTGGTTTCGGCTTTTTATCTAAAAGAATCAGGCAAAAATAAACAGCCAAAACACATCCTGATTGCTCTCGTTGCGACAGTTTATGCAGTGTGGTTATTGTATGCCGCAGATCTGTCTTTACTGTGGGATTCGGTACAACTGTACATGGTCGGGCTAATGATTTTCATCTATAGCTATGTAAAACATAAAAAACGCCTTACCATGGATGACCAATCATTCACATAAATCAATCTGACATAAAAAAACGGCTCTGATGAGCCGTTTTTTTATCTGCCACAAATCATCTTATTTGTAAGATGCTTCATAAGCTTTTGCTTTGTCTTCGTCGAATTGCTTCTGCCATTTACTGATGACTAGTACAGCCAAGGCATTACCAACCACGTTAAGTGCAGTACGTGCCATATCTAAAATACGGTCAACACCTGCAATAAACGCCAGACCTTCCAGTGGAATACCGACTGAACCCAAAGTCGCCAATAACACCACGAAAGATACGCCAGGAACACCTGCGATCCCTTTCGATGTCACCATGAGGGTCAAGACCAGCACGATTTCTTGAGTAATCGACAAGTCAATACCGTAAAGCTGAGCAATAAAGATCGCTGCGATACTTTGATAGAGTGTTGAACCATCAAGGTTGAATGAATAACCTGTTGGTACGACAAAGCTCGCAATGGCTTTTGGTGCACCGTAAGCTTCCATTTTTTCCATGATACGTGGCAAAACGGTTTCAGAGCTTGCAGTTGAGTACGCCAAAATCAATTCGTCTTTAAGAATCTTGATCAGGGTAAAAATGTTTAGACCACAGATTTTTGCCACCAGACCGAGTACACCGATACCGAAGAACAAAATTGCACCATAAACCAAAATCACCAGTTTTGCCAAAGGCACTAAAGATGCAAAACCGAAAGTTGCTACAGTCGCTGTAATCAGTGCAAATACACCCACAGGCGCATAGAGCATGATCATGTGTGTGACTTTAAACATCGATTCAGAAACTGCTTTCAACACATTCAGTAATGGTTGTTTGGTTTCTACAGGAAGAGCAGCTAAACCAATCCCGAACATTACCGAGAAGAAAATAATCGGTAACATCTGCCCACTTGCCATCGCACTGAAGATGTTCGATGGAATAAGGGACAAGATCGTTTGCATCAAACCATGAGATTGCGATTTTACTTCTTCAGTCGTATGTTCATATTGGGAAATATCCACTTTATGAAGCAACGACATGTCAACGCCTGTACCAGGATGGAAGACATTGGCACACAAGATACCGACAACAATCGCAATTGTGGTAATAATTTCAAAGTAAAGAATGGTTTTTACACCCAAGATCCCAAGCTTTTTGGAATCTCCAACCCCGGCAATACCCAAGATTAAAGTTGAAATCACAATCGGTACAACGATCATCTTGATCAAGTTAATAAAAATTTGACCGGCTGGTTTCAAAAAGTTATTCACAACATTTTGCTGAATATCGGGTTGGTTGTGTAAAATTGTTCCCACAACGATACCCAAAATCAATGCAATTAAGATTTGCCAGGCAAGACTAATCTTGAATTTATTCATAGGCTGAGACCTTATACGATCCAGTTAGTTGTCCACAGTAATGTGGCAGACATTAACGACGGAAGATGGAAAAGAATAAAGCATATAAGTCGAAATCCAATTTCGAGGCCGCTCCAAAATGGGACTACTCTACTCATGGGTTATTCTCTCGTCAACATAAAAAAATTACAAACAACGAACAAAAAAAACCTGCAATAAAAAATATTTATTTAATTCAAAATGTTATTTTTACTTTTAAATTTATTTTTTTATTAAGAATTTATTAACAATTCATTAAAACATCTTACTCCATATGAATAAAATATCAAAAACATAACTATAAGTTATTATTTTTCATATATTTAATTTCTATTTTTTTATAAAAACCTCCAATATTAATTGGAAAAATGTCTAATTGCTTAAAATTCCAATTTATGCTTTAAAAGTTCATGGTTTCGAGGTCATCTGTTGTATTCATACGTATAAACACGCCCCTAAAGCCCGCTATAATATGCGGGTCAAATAACCATATTATTCCTCTGTAAATCATGACTAAACTCAGCTGTTTTAAAGCCTACGACATTCGAGGCAAACTCGAAACTGAACTTAACAAAGAAATTGCCTATAAAATTGGTCGTGCTTACGGTCAAATCTATCAACCTAAAACCGTTGCAGTAGGCTGCGATGTGCGTCTTAGTAGTGAAAGCCTCAAACAAGCCACGATTCGCGGTTTAAACGATGCAGGGGTCAATGTGCTTGACTTGGGCATGACAGGAACAGAAGAAGTCTACTTTGCAGCTTTTCATCTCGATGTTCAGGGTGGAATTGAAGTGACCGCAAGTCACAACCCGATGGACTATAATGGCATGAAACTGGTGCGGGAAAATGCCCGCCCGATCAGTGCCGATACAGGCTTAAAAGAGATTCAGGCATTGGCTGAAACGGCTGCATTTACTGAAGTCAGTCAGAAAGGAACCACTCAAAGCTATAATATTCTAGCTGAGTTTGTGCAACATCTTTTGACTTACATTCAACCTGAAAAAATTCGCCCGCTAAAACTGGTGGTCAATGCAGGTAATGGTGCCGCAGGTCATGTAATTGATGCCATTGAAACACAATTTCAAGCCCTCAATGTCCCTATCGAATTTATCAAGGTTCATCATGAAGCCGATGGCACATTCCCAAATGGCATTCCTAACCCATTGCTGATTGAAAACCGTGACAGCACTTCACAAGCCGTGATTGCACATCAAGCCGATATGGGCATCGCATGGGATGGCGACTTTGACCGCTGCTTCCTGTTCGATGAAAAAGGTCAGTTTATTGAAGGCTATTATATTGTCGGTTTACTGGCACAAGCCTTCTTGTTACAACATCCAAATGAAAAGATTGTGCATGATCCTCGTCTGGTCTGGAACACACAAGATCTTGTCGAGAAATACCAAGGGCAAACGATACAGTCCAAATCAGGTCATGCTTTTATTAAGCAAATCATGCGTGAAGAAAATGCGATTTATGGTGGTGAAATGAGTGCCCACCACTATTTCCGTGATTTCGCCTACTGTGATAGCGGCATGATTCCATGGCTATTGGTCGCAAACCTCTTGTCTGAAACCCAACAATCTTTGTCGAGTCTGGTCGAAGACATGATTGCCAAGTTCCCATGCAGCGGTGAAATCAACTTTAAAGTCGCTGACAGCCAAGCAACAATTCAGAAAATTTTTGATCATTATGCCGATCAAAACCCGATCATTGACCGTACCGATGGCGTGAGCCTGGACTTTGGTGCATGGCGTGTCAATGTTCGTTCTTCTAATACTGAACCGCTGTTACGCTTAAACATTGAAAGTCGTCGTGATAAACAACCTCGCCCAATGCAAAGCTATGTGGATGAACTTTCAGCCATGATTCAAAGTTAATCACGGTTGATCATTCAGTAATTAAAAAAGCTCGGTAGTTGACCGAGCTTTTTTAATGCTTAATTGACTATTTGAGGCTTGAGCAACTGATAAGTAAAGTTTTGTCCATTTAAGGTATCATTATTTAAGGCTTTATATTGATCCAGCAATTGTGCCTTATCAAACTGACACGATGCTTTTTCATGAATAAATTTCTGATGGATCACATCATAGCATCGTGAAACACGCTCAATAAACTGATAGTACGGTGGCAACGGCAAATTCGCCAGATGCAAAATTTTCGGTGCTAAAAAACTGGTTGATATATACGGCTGTGCCAGTATTTTGCGCTGTACAGGATAATTACTCCACAATAGCAACGGCGTTTGGTAAGCATTCAGCTCCTCACGATTCGGGTCATTCTCAAAATAATGATATTCATCATAGACATTTTGTAAATTGGGCAAATGATCTCCAAAAGCAACCACAATGGTTGGGCGACCTAGGGTTTTGACAAATTCAGTCAAATCCCGAATATGCTGATCGGCACGCGCCACCCCTGCACTATAGGTTGCCATTTTCTGTTGTGCGCTTTCTGACAGGTTCGGGTTGAGTTTATAGGACTGTGTCCCATAGCGATCATCCGAATACATCGGATGATTTTCGACCGTAATCGCATAAATAAATTTTGGCTGATCGCTCGCTAAATTCAACTCGGTTTTAATCGAATTAAAAATCACATCATCATTCGCCCAACCCGCCTGATTAAACAACGTGGCGTGATTGGATGAATTCATCATATTTTCCAGAGACACAAACTTGTTAAAGCCCATCTGCTGATAAACACGGTTACGGTTGTAGTAATAACGCCAGTTGTTGTGCATGGCAATAGTGTCATAACCCAAGCTATTCAAATACAGTGGTAATGAATAAATCGGTTTACGGATTTTTGCCACATAAACCAGTTCGTTACGAAAGAAAATGGTGTTTAAACTGGTGAGTGCCTCAAATTCAACATTGGCAGTTCCACCACCAAACGATGGAGACAAAAGTGCCGACACCCGATTTTGACTGGTAAATGGGGTGAGATTTTTGGGCAATTTTTTATCGAGTCGTCGTGGATTCCACATCGACTCATCCATGACCACCACAATATTCGGTTGTACTGTGGTCGAAGATGTCGGAGGACTTGTTGCAACTGAAGTCTCCAAAGGTTTAAAAATCTGTTGGATGGTTTCACGTGAAACCGTTTCATGCGGTAAAAAAGCTTCAGTTAAGCTGTCCAAAATTTTCGACATGAAAAATGTGGTAAAGCCAAAATTCTGAATTTTACGAAAATCGCCCATCCAGTCACTGCGGGTATTGGGAAAGCCCGACATATTTAAACAAATGTTGGGATAATCAGGTTTACTGCATGCCCCTATCGGGCTTTTGATATAGTTTAAATAAATTGCTGAACAGAACATCACCACACCCAGTGTAATCTGTAGCAAATAAGTTTTGAGTAATGTCGTTTTTTCTTTTTTAAAACAGAAAATTAGCACTGCGAAAAATATGGCAATAAAGGCAAAAAAAGCAATTTTAAGTGCCAGAGGTGCAGCCTTGAAGGCTTCTGAAAACAATAAAATATCGTCAGGGCTAAAGTTGGTGGAGAGATATTTTTCTTTTTTAAAATTAATAAATTCAATCAAACCGACAAAAATCTGACTGAGTACCAACGCGGTATATTGTCGCCTGAACAGTGCAGCAAACAGCAAAATCAAGCTGTAATTAAATACACAGGACATCAATGTCTTGGCAAGGCGGTCTGCAAAGAAACCATCAAGGAAGAAATTCCAGTTAGAAGCAAGATAGATTGAAAAAAATGTAGAAAAACAAGCCACAAGCAAAAATAGTATTTGCTGGCGTAAGGTGTTCATAAGGCAGGAGCAAGGAGATTAATCAAACAGATGGTAAATTATAGCAAAAGATTGTCAGCCCTACGGGAAAGCGCCAATAAAAATGGCGCTTTCAGCGCCATCTCTATAATTGTATGAATTATCGATAACCTTGTGGATTCTGTTTTTGCCAGTTCCAGCTATGTTTCAGCATATCCTCTAACTGATACTGTGGCTGCCAGCCCAATTCTGCAATCGCGCGAGCATTATCTGCAAAACAGGTGGCAATATCACCTGCACGGCGTGGAGCGAATTCAAAGGCAATCGTCACATCATTAATCTGTTCAAAGCTGTTTTTAATTTCAAGAACCGAAAAACCCCGTCCTGTACCAATATTCCATGCTCGACAACCCTGCTGTTGCAAACGGTTTTTCAGCGCGCAAACATGAGCATTAGCCAAGTCCACCACATGAATATAGTCCCGCACCCCTGTGCCATCAGGCGTGTCATAATCATTACCAAAGATCGATAATTTTTCGCGTTTACCCACAGCAACCTGTGTGATATACGGCATTAAATTGTTGGGAATGCCTTGTGGATCTTCACCGATATGCCCCGTTGGGTGTGCGCCGACAGGGTTAAAATAGCGTAATAAAGCAAATGACCAGCGCTCATCAGACGCTGCCAGTTTTTCCAGCATTTGCTCAACGACTAGCTTGGTATAACCATAGTTATTATTCGGCATTGCAGTTGGCATGTTTTCATTTAAAGGCGATGGATGCGCATCACCATATACTGTCGCAGACGAGCTAAAGACTAGACGAAATACCCCCGCCCGCTGCATTGCCTGTACCAAGTTGATACTGCCAGAAATATTATGATCAAAATAAGTGAGCGGGATCTGCTGGCTTTCACCTACAGCTTTTAACCCTGCAAAATGGATCACTGCATCAATCGCCTGCTCGGCAAAAATCTGATCCAGTACTTGGCTGTCGCGAATATCACCTTCGACAAATTTCAGCGATTTTCCTGCAATTTTTTGTACGCGCTGCAAGGCTTCAGGTGAGCTGTTACTGAGATTATCCAGCACCAGTACTTCATAACCTGCTGCAAGCAAGGCGATACAGGTATGTGAACCAATATACCCAGCTCCACCCGTGACTAAAATTGTTGCCATGTTTATTTTCCTAACAGAATTGTGAGTAAGCCTTGTGTGGAGGCGTCCAGTTGCAACCCATCTTGCGGCTGACCATTTAAAATCGGCAATAGCTGATTGGCAATTTCTTTACCTTTTTCCACACCCCACTGATCAAAGGGATTGATGTTCCAGATCACGGATTGTACAAAAACTTTATGTTCATAGCAGGCGATCAGCATTCCCAAACTATATGGATTGAGCTCATCCACCAATAGAGTTGAACTGCCCTGGTTCCCCGCATACTGTTTATAAATTGGTAAATGATCCAGCTCACTTTTATCCAAAGCCTGATTACCAAATGCCAGTAAACGTGATTGTGCCAAACAGTTCGAAAGTGCCAGATGATGCTGCTCGATCAGGGCACTGGCATTTTCCACATAAGTAAATTGCTTAGCATTGTAACGTTGTACAGGAGCAAGAAAATCACAACTGACTGCATGTGTGCCCTGATGTAGCAACTGGTAAAATGCATGCTGGGCATTTGGACCAACTTCACCCCAAACAATCGGGCAGGTTTTCATGCTCACTTTTTGCCCATTGCGCTGAATCGATTTACCATTCGATTCCATTTCCAGTTGTTGCAAATACGCTGCAAAATACTTTAAGCGACCATCGTAAGGTAAAATCGCATGGGTCTGTACATCGAGAAAATTAGTATTCCAAACCCCAAGTAGTCCCATGAGTACTGGAATATTCTCTGCAAAATCAGCCGAGCGAAAATGCTGATCAATCGCATGCGCCCCTGCTAAAAACTGCTGAAAACCTTTAACGCCAATGGTTAAAGCAATCGGTAGGCCAATACATGACCATAGTGAATAACGACCACCCACCCAGTCCCAGAGCAGGAACTGTTTATCCGCAGCAATTCCCCATGCCGTCATCTTATCCGCTTTGGTCGATACACCAATAAAATGACTTTTCGTCACCTTATCTTGCTGCCCCAAAGCTTTTTCAAGCCACAAACGCGCAGTTTGCGCATTAGACAGTGTATCAATCGTACCAAAAGATTTAGATGAAATAATAAACAGTGTCGTCTCAGGTCGTAGCTGATGCAGTAAATCTGAAAGCTGACTGCCATCCATGGTCGACACAAAATGTACGTGCAACGATTTTGCTGTATTGACTTTAAAATCAGACAAAGCGTGTGTCGCCATCAGTGGCCCTAAGTCAGACCCACCGACTCCGATATTGACCACATCCTGAATCACTTCACCTGTTGCACCGCGATATTGACCTGCATGAATTTTCTCCACCAAAGCATACATACGCTGTAATTGCTGCTGAACTTGATCAGAAAATGCAGGAAACTCAGCTGACTGTGCAGGCAACCGCAGTGCCCAATGCATCGCTGCACGCTGTTCAGTATAGTTAATCCGCTGCTCGGAAAATAAGGTTTGAATCCATTCCTTCAGCTGTTGTTGCTCAGCTAAGCGGACCAGCTGAAGGATAATCCGCTGGTCAATACGTTGTTTACTATAATCCAGAAACAGCTGCTCAAACCGCAATGAAAACCGCTGAAAACGCTCAGCATCCAGCTCGAATAACTCTGTCAGATGTAACTGTGACATCGTGTCAGCCAAACTGCTGAGTTGTTGCTGAGCCAAACTGGTTTGGTGTTTGGGGAAATGGGTAATATTTTCTTCTGTCATTGTCGACCAACCCCTGCGTAGGCAAAACCTTGTGCCTTCACATAATCAGGATCATAAATATTGCGTCCATCCAGAATTAAAGGATGCTGCATCAACTGATGCAAAAGACGATAATCTAAACTTAAATACTGTTTCCATGCCGTAAGCAAACACAGTGCTGCTGCACCTTGCGTGGCTTCATACTGATCTTCACACAACACCAAATCAGCACGGTTTCCATATTGCTCGGCAATCAGTGGCAAGGCCTGTGGATCATGTAATTGCACGATTGCACCTTGTGCCCAAAGCGCTTGCAACATGGTATGAATCGGAGAGTAATCCGTGCGTGGTGTGTCCTCTTTAAACGAAGCACCCCAAATTGCAATGACTTTGCCTTTCAGATCACACTGATAATAATTCCAAAGCTTGCGGAACAGGATTTCTTTTTGTTGTTCATTAATTTCCCAGACCTGCTCCAACAACTGACCTTTCACCCCTGCGTCGGCGATGGTTTTAGACAGCGTTAAAATATCGTGGGAAAAGTTTGCGCCGCCAAAGCCCGCGCCTGCTGCCAAATAACTCGAACCGATTCGATTATCTGCACCAAGACCTAAGCGAACATTGGCAATATCAATATTGAGTTTTTCTGCAACCTGAGCCAGATCATTCATATAACTAATGCGTGTTGCCAACATGCCTGAAATACTGAGTTTAGTGAACTCAGCATCCAGAATTGGCATAAAGACATAATGATGATTTGCGCGATAAAAAGGTCGTAAAATCTCTTTGATTTGTGGCTTCACATCCAGATGATCAATACCAATCACCACATGAGAAACTTGTAAGACGCTATTAATGGCATTACCTTCTTGCACCATATCTGGCAAATAACACCAATAATCTTGAGGCAATTTTTGTTTTAAGGCTGTTGTCCCATTTAAACCAAAGCTAGACCCATTAATCATTAACTTCGGATGAATAATCGGCTGTTGTTGTAAATAATTTAAAATAAAATCAACTTGTTGTTCTTCATTACTATTAAAAGCGAAAAAATAAGCATCTATATGTAAAGGAATCTCTGCTAAATCACATATTGATAATCTTTTTGTCTGTGCCTGAGTAGAGATGAGCTGATTAACCGTTTTATCTTGATATTGGATAGAACTCGTTTGATCGTCACTTGAATATGGACTCCAAAAAACCTGATGTCCATATTCTGCAAATAACCCAGCCATAACGCCCGCATTCAATGTCGCTCCATAAACTGCGATTTTCATGGCATTTCGTCTCTCTTAAAGTTTCAGTTCCTGAATGAGTTCAATAAACTTTTCACCCAATTTAGGATGCTCAACAGCATAATGTAATACAGCCTTGAGGTAACCTAGCTTACTACCACAGTCAAATGTGACACCAGACATACGATAGGCTTCGACCACATCAGTGTGTTGCAGCATGGCAATCGCATCGGTCAGCTGGATTTCATTGCCTGCGCCTTTCGGTGTCTGCTGTAATAACTGCATGATTTTGGCAGGTAAAATATAACGCCCGACCACAGACAAATTGCTTGGTGCAGTGCCTACAGCAGGTTTTTCAATAATGCCCTGCATGACTATACTTTGCCCTTCAACAGGGACTGTATTCACATCAACAATGCCATATTGATCGACCAAATGGTCAGGCACTGCTTCAACCATAATTTGCGCAGCTTGTACCTGTTGGTAACGCGCTGCCATTTGCGCCAAATCATTTTGCTCAGTTTGGCTTTTGACCAAAACATCAGGCAACAATACGGCAAATGGTTCATCACCAATCAATGACTTGGCGCACAATACTGCATGCCCCAAACCCAAAGGCTGCGGCTGGCGCACACTCACAATACTGACGTGCTCAGGGACAATCTGGCGAATCTCTGCCAACAAGTCCCATTTTTGTTTTTGTTCTAATGTGGTTTCAAGTTCAAAATTACGGTCAAAATAGTTTTCAATCGAAGCTTTTGAAGAATGTGTCACCAAAATAATCTGTTCGATACCCGCTTCAACCGCTTCACGTACCACATATTCAATTGCAGGGCGATCAACCACGGTGACCATTTCTTTTGGAATTGACTTGCTGGCAGGTAAAAACCGGGTTCCCAAGCCTGCAACAGGCAAAATCGCTTTTTTAATCATTCATTCATTCACTATTATCAGGTTTTAGTTTGTTTCGATGCGTCAGGATCACTACCTGTAAATAGCGATGGCCCTACATGTCCAGGCGCATTAATGCCTTCTTTTTTCATCATCACTGATACAGTCTTGAACATGATTTTGAAGTCCACCCAGACATTATGATGATCGACATACCAGACATCACATTTAAAACGCTCTTCATAATCGAGTTCGTTACGCCCACTAATCTGTGCCAGTCCTGTCATGCCTGGACGCACTTCCAGACGGCGTGCCTGTTCAGGCGTATAGTGCTCGACAAACTCTTTAAGCATCGGGCGAGGACCGACTACACTCATGTCGCCTTTAATGACGTTGAGCAATTGTGGCATTTCATCCAAACTGGTTGAACGTAGCTTCTGACCAAACGGCGTCATGCGCTGATCGTCTGGGAGTGGGTTGCCATGCTGATCAAGTGCGTCTTTCATAGAGCGAAACTTCATCATTTTAAACAGCTTGCCATCTTTCCCTGGACGTTCTTGGTAAAAGAAAATTGGTGAACCCAGATTCTTTTTGACCTTGAAGGCAACATAAATAAACACAGGCAACAAAATCGTAAATGCAATAGAAGCAATAATGATATCGACAAGTCTTTTGAGCATGATTATTTCATCCACAAACCGGAATCACATCGCATAGCGATAGTAGACATTTAATTGAACCTTGTTGAAACTCTGGTCTGCCGAAATGGTAGATCAACTTTTAAAAACGTATTTTATCAACTCTTGGGCTAAACTGCCATGCATCTGCAAGCTCAACACCATAATCAATCTGTCACAAATTGCATCGCCTGTAACATTTGCTGGTTGACTCGTTTCACATCATAACGCTGCTGTACCAATGCCAAGGACTGAGCCGCCATCTGTTCGATCTGTGCAGGCTGTTCGATCAGACGCTGCATCGCTTGAGCCAGTGCATCCGCATCACGTACAGGGACTTTAAAACCATTTTGCCCTTCAATCACTGTTTCCTTACACCCTGGCGCATCGGTGGTGATAATCGCACGGCGCATCGCCATGGCTTCGAGTACCGAGCGCGGAATGCCTTCACGGTAGGACGGCAACACAAAAATATTGGATTGGCAAATCGCCTGACGGACATCACTGAGTTTGCCCCAATACTGAATCAAACCCGATGCCATCCACGCTTCCAGATCATCCTGAGCAATTGCCGCAGGGTTCTCATCAATCCAGCCGACCAGATGAAAATGTGCCGCAGGATAACGCTGCTTGATTTGCTTGGCTGCGGCAATGTATTCATACACGCCTTTGTCTTTCAACAAACGTGCCACCATCAAGAAGATCGGCCGTGGCTGCCCTTTCTCGTCCAGTAATAACGACTGTGGGGCAAATTTTTCGGTATTCACGCCTGAGCCATTCACAATATAAGTCGGAATCTTCGCAGGTAAATGTTTAAGTTCACGAATCAGCGCCAAGTCATCAGCATTTTGAAAAATCACCGCGCTGGCTTTGCTCAAGGCAAAGCGGAAAATCTGATTAAATAGACGTTTTACATATTTAAAACGACCCGCCGACTGGTCATTCTGAAAGGCAAAGCCCAAACCACTGAGTAAAATATAGCGCTCAGGTACTTTTGCCAGATACGCTGCAATCGTGCCATACAGAATCGGTTTAATGGTATAACTCAGCACTTTATTGGGACGTATGGCTTTAAGCTGCTGGTAAATTGCCAACATGGTTTTCGAGTCTGCGACAGGATTGGTACCCATTTTTTGTAATGGGTAACTATGTAAAGCAAATCCCAACTTCTGAAAATATGCCTGATCTTCAGGATACAGTTCGATATTCGGTGCAAGGATGTGAATGGCATAGCCTTGAGCTGCAATGCTATTGAGCAAGTCACCCCGAAAATTCCGCACGGTATGTAGGTCATTGGAAATAATGCAGAACTTCATAGATTATTTTGCCGAACCGTGTAAATGCTGTACATACCATGGCATGGCTTGTTCAATGCCCTGCGCAATATTGAACTGTGGCTGATAGCCGAGCAAAGTCTGAATTTTGGAAATATCAGCTTGTGAATGGCGCACATCGCCTGCTCGGAAATCCCGATAGACAGCCGCCTGAGTATAATGCACTGCATTTTTAGCCAAGGTTTCGGTCAGCATGACAAATAACTGATTGAGATCAGTTCGTCCGCCAACAGCCACATTATAAATTTGATTGAGTGCAGCCGTGTTTTCAGTAGTGGCTGCCAACAGGTTTGCCTGTACCGCATTGGCAATATAGTTAAAATCACGGCTGGTTGAGCCATCACCATTGATATACACGGTATCGCCCTGAATCATGGCAGCCGTCCATTTTGGAATCACCGCAGCATAAGCACCATCAGGAGTCTGGCGTTTACCAAAAATATTAAAGTAGCGCAGACCAATCGAATTAAAACCATAACAACGCTGGAATACGCTGGCATACAGCTCATTGACGTATTTGGTTACGGCATACGGCGACAACGGATTACCAATAATCTCTTCTTTTTTAGGCAAGGCAGGATGATCACCGTAGGTCGAGCTACTGGCAGCATAGACAAAGTTTTTTACTTGGGCATCTTTGGCAGCCACCAGCATATTGACAAAGCCCGAGATGTTAGAGGCATTGGTCGCAATCGGATTTTCAATCGAACGTGGTACTGAACCAAGCGCCGCCTGGTGCAACACATAATCCACACCTGCACACGCTGTTTGGCAGTCTTCAAGGTTGCAAATATCCCCCTGAATAAACTTGAAATTCTGCCATTGCTCAGCCGACACGGTAGCCTGCACTTCATCTAAATTGTGCTGAAAACCTGTCGAAAAGTTATCTAATCCGACCACACGCTGACCCAGCAACAACAGTTGTTCCAGCAAATTTGAACCAATAAATCCCGCGACGCCTGTGACTAACCAGGTTTTGGGTTGCTGTTGCAGTTGTTCACAACATTGTTGATATTGGCTCATGATGCTGTTCTCTCAGTGCTGAGGTGATAAAGTGCCAACCATTGTTGCAGCATGCTCTGCATGGAGTAATGCTGCTGAATGCGCTGGCGGTGCTGCTGCCCCAATTGGGCTTTTTGTTCTGTCGACAATTGTAACGCTTGGACAAGTTTTTTGCTGAGCATTTCTGAATTTTGTGGTGGAACCAGCCACTCAGTCTTACCCAAAACTTCTTTTACGCCACCGCAGTCAGTTGCCACCACGACCCGCTCACAGCTCATGGCTTCTGCCACCACCAAGCCAAACCCTTCCCAAGCCGAAGACAGGACGAAGACATCTGCTGCTGACAATAGTTCGGCAACATCATGGCGCACACCGAGAAAACGGATGTGATCAGCCAAGCCTAACTGCTGCACTTGCTGTTCCAGTTCAGCCCGTTGCACCCCATCCCCCACAATTAATAACTGAGCTGTCGGCTGAGTTTGTTGTAGTAAGTGAAATGCCTGAATCAGGTTGGGATAATCTTTAGCTTGCATCAAACGCCCGACCGCCATCAATACAGGTATCTCTGCTGAATAGCCCAGTTGTTGACGAAGCTGCTGACGTGCTGATGCGGAAAATTGAAATTTTTGTGTATCAATGCCGTTGCTGATCGCGGTACTTTTGGCTGCGCTAAAGGCTTTTTGTGCAATAAAAAAATCGGTAGCTTCCTGACTAACATTGGTATTCACATCGCTCAAACGATCGGTCAGGCGATACAGCCATTGCCGTGCTTTACCCCCAATCGCTTTGCTGTGCGCCGTGCAAATCAGATAGGGAATCTGTGCCGAACGGCGTAGTAAACGAGCAAATAAAATTGCATGGAACATGTGTGCATGTACCACATCGGGCTGAAATTGCTGCATGATCTGGGCAAAACGCTGGGCACTTTGTGAGAAATTCACCAGTGAATTTAAACCCAGTTGAATCAGTTCAATCTCGGCATGTTGCGGTCGAACCTCAATTTCACCACGTAAATAGGCGATTTTGACCTGATGCCCTGCTTCAAACAGTTGATCGGCAAGACTGGTTACGACTTTTTCCGCACCACCCAAACCCAACCCTGTGATCAGCAACAAAATTTTCATCTTCAACTCACTCAGGCTTGGGCAAATAGTTGCAGCCACTGCGCCACAATCTGCTCACTAGAATACTGTTGCACATGCTGCTGATTTTGCTTGGCAATTGTTTGATAATCCTCAGTATCCAAGTTCATCATCTGCACTAATTGATCACTCAACTGCTGTACATTTTCAGGGGCAACCAATCGGTTTGGCGTGTTGGCTAAAATCTCACGTGGGCCAATCGGACAATCAAAAGCCACAATCGGCAAACCAAAGCTCAGAGCTTCAAGCAGCACCATACCAAAACCTTCAAAACGTGAGCTTAAACAGTAAATCGATGCCTGTGCATAATACTGAGCAATTTCAGGCGTTGCAGCGACCCAATCCACAGAGTGTTCAATACCAAGTTGAATTGCCTGTTGTTTGAGTGCCTGTTCCTGCTCACCACTCCCCACAATCCGCAGCGTCCAGTCAGGATACTTTGAGCTGAGCAATTGCCATGCTTCGAGCAGCAAATCAAAGCCTTTTTCAGAACGTAAGCGCCCCACCGCAAGCACCGTTTTATGGCTTTGACTCAGTAACTGTGTAGCAATCTGAAAAGGTGACGGGTTCGCAATGGCTTGAAGCTTCGCTGAGATTTTAGCAATGCCCTGCTGCCACAACTGTCGGTCATGCTCAGTTAAAGTCACCACCGCATCAGCATGACGCGCTGCCCAGACCCGCCCGACACGGCGCAGGCGTAACCCTAAATCCACTTCAAAATTAAAATGTTCCCAGCAAATATGCTGTACCTTCAAACCGAACAAGGCAGGTACAGTAAAAATGCAGGAAATGCTGTCCACCACCACCAAATGCTGAATCTGTTGCTGCTGCACAAAACGGCGGATTTTCCAAATGGTTCCGAGTAAATGACTTTTCATCGACACAGGCTGTGGATAAAGTGCATGGTTTTCCACACGGGCATCCAAGGCGAAAAATGGGTGCTCTCCCTGTGACAGGTTCAAAATACACACCTGCTGTCCCTGTGCAGCTAAGGCATTGGCGACCAGTGTCGTGACGCGCTCGGTTCCACCTGCAAGGTTGAGATTACCAATCAGAAAGCAAATTTTGCCGATCATTTTTTCAGGCCCAAACGGCGCAAGGTGCGGTCAAACAACAAAAAGGCCACGCCATATTGGAAAAACAGACGATTGCCACGATTGCGAATCATGGTTTCATTGAGTGGATGCTGGCGCATTTGCTGTTTTAAGGTTTTCCAGCGCTGCTGTGCCGCACTGATCCCATCGGCATTGAGTACATCCATAATATGCGACTGGCTAATCGCAATCATGGTTGCCACCAGTTCAGGATGCTGTTCAATACGTTCTAAATAAAACAGCGGCACGCCACCCAAATCATCAATATTTTTACGGGATTTGGTCGCGGTAATACCTTGCGGATTGATGCGGTAATTGATCAATACTTCAGGGCTGAAATAAGCGGTTTTTGCTGCGAAAAATAACAACGGTGTAGTGTAGGCATCTTCATAGTTTTTACCGACAGGAAAGCGAATGTCTTTAAATAACTCGCGCTTATACACTCGCAGCCATGCAAACCAAGCCGAACGGTTGGACAGTTCCAGTAAAATGTCCTGATTCAGGGTTTGCAAACCCTGTTTCGACATACGGTGTAAAAACGGAATGGTATTGCCTTGGTCATCTACGCGTTGCACCGCAAACTGGATGATGTCAGCGCCCGTTTCAATGCCTTTGAACACTTCAGCAAAATACTGCGGATTGAGATAATCATCCGAATCCAGAAATGCCACGTACTCGCCTTGTGCCTCTCCAATCCCCGTATTACGTGCGCCACTCAAACCCTGATTTTTTTGGCGGATAATGCGAAATTGCTGCTGTACCGCTTCAGGCTGCTGTGCCAAAAACTGCTGCGCTTTGGCAACCGACTGGTCTGGGCTGCCATCATCGACCACAATCACCTCAACATCAGGTACAGGCAACTGCTGGCAGATACTGGTCAGGCATTGTTCAATGTACTTTTCGACATTATAAACGGGGATGATCAAGCTCAGCTTCATCGGGTATTCTCAGCGTTTGAAATAGGTGGACGGTTTAAAGATACGAATATGCGTATCTAAAATTAAACCCTGCTTATAAAAGTAATTAAACAACGTTAAAGACAAAATTTCTGTGGCAAGAATCGCAAAAATTGCGCCGTACAGGGCAAAATAATGAATCGCCAAGAAGGTCACGATGACATTAAAGGCTACCAGAGTCATGGTCTTATGATGCAAATAATCATAAGCATTAAACTTGATCAGATACTTTTCTGCCACGGTTGACATACCTGAAAACAGCGTCACGAACACCGCAATAATCAAAATATCATTGACCTGTTGATAAGCTGTGCCATACAACCACTGAATAATCCAGTGCCCAAACAACGCAAAAAATACCGCCGCCGAGGAGGCAATCACGATCACCATCGCATTTAAGCGCGCCACCATAGTTTGACTACGCTCAAAGTCTTTTTCTGCATAAATTTGAGTGAGAAATGAAGAAATAAAGGCATTCAGCACAAAGTAAAAACTGCTGCCCAAAGTCATCGCAACCGAATAAATCCCCAGATCATGCTGCGATTTCATGCCTAAAAACAGTTGCGAGGTCTTGGTAAAAATCGCAATCGACAAGGTGTACAGTACCAGTTTGCGTCCGACTTTCAGCACATAGCCACGATACTGCTGTAAATGATCGGCAATCCGCTGTGGTGTACTGAGTTTTTTACGGGCAAAAATCGCACGACGCATCAGAAACGGAACCAGCGTCACCAACACGATCGGAAGACTTAAATAACTGACGGGTAACTGAAATTCGGCAATCCCATAACGCACGATCAGGCTCACCAAAATCGCGGTGACATTACATATGGTATTAAAACGTGACTGCAAGGTGGCATTAAAGTAAATGCTATAAGCGGTGTCATGCAGGGAAAAATACACCCCTATACAGGCCGCCACCGAAAAAATAAAGGTCAGTGGATCAACAGTTAAATACAGATACAACAGCACCAGACTGGCAAAAACTGCAAAGAACAGATTGCGTAACGTCCGCGTGGCAAAAATAATGTGCTCACCGGTTTTGCGGTTTTGACTGGTTTTTTGGAAAATCAGGTTGTCTGAGCCAAACAATGATACCGTTTGCACAATCGCAAAAATCGAGGTGGCAAAAGTCAGCTTACCGAAATTGGCAGGCCCGATATAACGTGCCACAAACGAGGTCACGAAGATCAATCCAAAAATGGACAACAGCTTTTCAGCCATCATCCACAGTGAATTGAGATAGACTTTTTTACTCATGATGCCGCTTACAGACGAATGTCCACACAGTCTTTATCCAGCACATATTTCAAGTCATACAACACAAAATTGGCTTTACACATTTTGGCAATGTCATCACGAGTCAATGCTTTAAATTGCTGATGGGCAACCGCCAGCACCACCGCATCATAATAATGATTTTTCGGCTGCTCGGTCAGTTCCAAACCATATTCATGCTGTACTTCGGCAGCATCCACCCACGGATCATGCACATCAGCCTGAATGTGGTATTCCTGCAATTCATGAATAATATCAATAATTCGGGTATTACGAATATCAGGACAATTTTCTTTAAAGCTTAAGCCCAGTACCAAGACTTTAGCACCTTCCACCTGAATGCGCTTTTTCACCATGGTCTTGACCAGTTGAGTGACCACATAGGCGCCCATGCTGTCATTTAGACGACGACCCGCCAAAATAATTTCAGGATGATAGCCAATTGCCTGTGCCTTATGGGTCAAATAGTACGGATCTACCCCGATACAATGCCCGCCGACCAGACCCGGACGAAATGGCAAGAAGTTCCACTTGGTGCCTGCGGCTTTAAGGACATCTTCGGTGTCGATGCCCATTTTATTGAAAATCAACGCCAGTTCATTGATGAGCGCAATATTCACATCGCGCTGGGTATTTTCAATGACTTTTGCCGCTTCGGCGACTTTAATGCTTGGCGCTTTATGCGTGCCTGCGGTGATAATCAAGTTATAGACTTCATCGACATAATCGGCGATTTCAGGGGTTGAACCCGAAGTGATTTTTAAAATATTGGTCACGCGGTGTTCTTTGTCACCTGGGTTAATCCGCTCTGGGCTATAGCCTGCGTAAAAATCCTGATTGAAAGTCAGACCTGAAACTTTTTCCAGTACAGGAATACAGACTTCTTCGCTCGCACCCGGATACACGGTCGACTCGTACACCACGATATCGCCTTTTTTCAGCACACGACCAATGCTTTCAGAGGCTTTCACCAACGGGGTTAAGTCAGGCTGTTTATACTGGTCAATCGGGGTCGGGACTGTCACGATAAAGAAGTTACAATCCTGTAAATCATCAATCTGGGTGGTATAGCTTAAATGGCTTGCCTGTTGTAATTCTTCTGGCGAGGTTTCTAAAGTATGATCCTGACCGCTTCGCAGTTCATCAATACGCTTTTGCTGAATATCGAACCCGACTGTTGCGACAGTTTTACCAAATTCAACAGCCAGTGGCAGTCCCACATAGCCTAAACCAACAATCGCGATTTTGAGTTGATCTCGTTGCAACATAGACAGTCCGATCCTAATCAATAAAGTAAAAGAGGATCATAATGGATGATCCTTACAGGCTGACTAATATAACAGAAATCAGACTGATTTTTCGGATAAAAAAGCGAGTTCAGGCTTTAGTACGAGCTGGCTTTATTTACAGATTTAAAACACGTTTTTGGCCAGATTAGGTAGTTACTTCACACAAAAAACATACCGTTTGTTTACAATCCATTATATGCTTAGAGCCACCAATGCCTGCATGATCAGGCAAGCTGTTTTAATCAAATAAAATTGGATTCCTCTTATGAGTAAAGCCTTACCCGTTGCTGTTGCAGTTATTTTAGGCGGCGCTGCACTTGTTCCTGTTTTTTATGCGTCTCAACACCCTGCTCCAGCAAAGACACATCGCGCATCAGCAGGCACGTCATCTGAACCGAAAAAGGTTCTGAGCTATATGCAAGGCTACCAAATGGGTGGTCAGGTTTCTCCTGAAATGGACATTGACGGTTTTGCCCAAGGTCTACGTGACGCTCGCGAACACAAACCACATGCTTATAATGATCAACAAGTTAAAGATGCCATCGTCAACTATCAAAAAGAATTACAAGGCAAACTCAGCAGCTTGCAGGAAAAAAACAAAACTTTCCTGACTGAAAATACCAAGAAAGCGGGTGTAAAAACCACAGCTTCAGGTTTGCAATATGAAATCATCAAACAAGGTACAGGAAAACAAGCAACTGCCAATTCAACTGTAAAAGTGAATTATGAAGGCAAGCTGGTTGACGGTACGGTCTTTGATAGCAGCTATGCACGTGGTGAACCGGCTGAATTCCCACTTGCTGGCACCATTCCAGGCTGGATTGAAGGGATTCCACTACTCAAAGAAGGTGGTAGCATCATGCTTTATGTTCCAGCCAAACTGGCTTATGGTGAACAAGGTAACCAAACCATTCCACCAAACAGCGTATTGATCTTCAAGGTCGATTTACTTGCTGTGAAATAATCAAAACAATGGAGAGTCACAACTCTCCATTTGTATTTTAGGAAGATGATAATGAAAAAAATCCTGAGCTTTGTGTGTGCCTTATCTTGTTTATCCACGCCCGTATGGGCAGCCAGTACCATTGATGCCAATAGCTCGCTTAGCACACAAGCAGGTTATAGTTTTGGCTATCTTTTGGGAAAAAGTAATGCTGAAGCTATACAAGGGCTCGATTTAAATGCCTTTGTTCAGGGCTTGACTGCTGCATCGCACAATCAAAACCCTGCCTTGTCAGAACAGGAAATGGCAAACGCCTTGGCACTTTATAAAAAACAGGCTGAAGCCAAAGACCTTTTACAACATCAGCAGCAAGCTCAAATCAATGCCAAAGCTGGCGCTGACTTTTTAGCCAACAATGCCCACCAAGCTGGCGTGATAACCACGGCTTCAGGTCTGCAATATAAAGTGATCAAAGCTGGTCAAGGCAAAAGTCCGAGCAAAAATAGCACCGTTGAAATTAACTATGAAGGTCGTCTGATTGACGGCACTGTTTTTGATAGCTCAATTGCCCGTGAGCAGGCTGCCACTTTTCGCGTCAGTGAGGTGGTTAGCGGCTTAGCTGAAGGTTTATTGACCATGAAAGAAGGTGGTAAAACCCGCTTCTTTATTCCAGCGAAACTCGGTTACGGTGAAATTGGTGCAGGCGATGCCATTGGCCCCAACAGCACCCTGATTTTTGATGTAGAACTATTAAAAATTAAATAAAAAATGAGTTAAAAAAACCGACACTGTGATGTCGGTTTTTTTATGTTTAATGCTCTGGACGCAGGTGCCCTAGACGAAAGCCTGAAAGAAGCAAACCGATAGCATATGCAGCCGCACCAACCACACACAGTGCTGTCAGCTCTACAATTTTCATCCATGTAGACAAATGTCCATCGTACAGATGCAAACCATACGCCAGTACGCCAGCCATACATAAATTGGCAAAGCCGTATTGGGCAAAAATCTTTTTCCAGTGTGCACCAAAGCGGTAAATATTACGTTTGTGCAAGTAGTAATACAGCATCCCCGCGTTGACAAATGCCGAACCTGAAGATGCAATTCCGAGAGCCATATGCTCAGCATGCCAGTGAATCGATTTAAAGAAGCTAATCAGAATCACGTTTAAAATCGCATTGGCAGCGACTGCCATTAAGCCCACGCGTACTGGTGTTTTGGTATCTTGCTGCGCATAAAAACCAGGAGCAAACACTTTAATCAGCATGAATGCCAACACCCCGCCACTCATACACTGCAATGCCAGTGAGGTCATGTGCGTGTCTTCTGCGGTAAACTCACCGCGCTGGAACAAAGTCTGGATAATCGGCGTTGACAACATAAACAGGGCCACACTAGCAGGCACACCCACCATGATGATGACTCGTGCCGCCCAGTCAATCATGCCACGAAAGCGCTCAAGGTCTTGCTCGGCATGCCGTGCCGACAATGATGGTAAAATCACCGTACCAATCGCCACACCAATTAAACCCAGTGGTAACTCGGTCATACGCTCGGCGCTATACAACCATGACACCGAACCACTTTGCATGAACGATGCCCAAATGGTATTCAGCAGCAAATTGATTTGGGTGACAGATACCCCAAACAGTGCAGGCAGCATCAGCTTGAGAATACGCTCCACCCCTTCATGTTTAAAATCAATGCGCGGTGGAATCAGCAGTTTCTTGCGCCATAACTCAGGAATCTGGATGGTGAGCTGGATAACACCCGCTGCCAGCACCGCCCAGCCCAATGACATGATTGGGGTTTGCAGATACGGCGTCAGCCACCATGCCCCTGCGATCATCACCAGATTCAGCAGCACTGGAGAAAACGCTGGGCTAAAAAATGCGCCGTAACTGTTCAGGATACTGCTGGCAAATGCCGTCAATGACATAAACATCAAGTACGGAATAGTCAAACGGAACATTTCAACCGCTTGTGAAAACTTCTCGGGATCATTATGGAAACCTGGCGCATAGATATACACGATGGCAGGCGCGATGATCATGGCGAGCAAGGTAATCGATGACATCACCACCAACAGGCAGCCAAACACCCGACTAATCAGGATTTGCACTTCTGCATGTAAACGTCCGGTTTTGTACTCAGTCAAAATCGGAATAAAGGCTTGGGAAAATGCACCTTCGGCAAACAGTCGCCTGAAAAAATTGGGAATGCGAAATGCAACTACAAAGACGTCGAATTCTTTGCCTGCACCAAACACGTTCAGCAACACCATGTCACGCACCAGTCCCAACACACGGGACAGCATGGTCATTGCACTCACGATAAAGGTCGACCGCCAAAGCGCCATCGCTTACACCTAAGTCAAATTGGAAGTGGCTATTTTAAAGAAAAGCCTGAACAATTTCGTTATTAATTCTTCAATTTATGTGATTTTCTTTGTGTAACAATTCACGAAAATCTGCCCAGTGGAAATGCATGCCTGGATCGGTTTTACGCTGCGGCGCAATATCGGAGTGCCCCGCAATATGCTGCTGAATCTGTGGATAGGCTCGCTGCAAGGCTGACACGACCTGTGCAAGCACCTGATATTGTACAGATTCAAATGGCAGATCATCACTACCTTCCAGCTCGATACCAATCGAATAATCATTACATTCAGGTACACCCAAATAACTCGAACGTCCAGCATGCCATGCCCGATCATGAAAATTGACAAATTGCAGGACTTCACCTGTTCTTAGAATTAAAAGATGTGCTGAAACCTGCATGCCTTTAATGGTTTGAAAATACGGATGTGCATTCCAGTCCAGTTGATTTTGGAAAAATTGCTGAATGTAGCCTCCTCCAAATTGCGAAGGCGGCAAACTGATATTATGAATCACCACTAGCCGAATCTGCGTTTGAGCAGGACGCTGATTAAAGTTTGGGGAAGGCAACTGCTGCGCACCGCATAACACACCCTCCATCACTTTAAATTTTGTCTGGTTTTGCATCTTGATTTCCGCATTAAATCACATTCAAGCATTTTAACCGAGTCAGACCTGAAGAGCGTAATCTAACAGTCCAAACGCTCTCAGCACGGCGTTATTTTTTACTTTTTACCCGAGGTTGATTAACATACCCCATAGTTTCTTTATTTGTAGACTATCATGGATCCATACTCACCGTTGAAAGGCAAAACGGGCATCAAACGTATTCTGAATGCGACGAGTTACTCAATCGCTGGATTTAAATCTGCCTTTCGCTACGAAGCCGCCTTTCGCCAGATTGTCTTACTGAATATTGCCTTACTTCCGATAAACTTATGGCTCAGTTTGTCAAAATTAGAGCATCTGATTTTGATTTTAGTCGGTTTACTGGCGCTGATTGTTGAATTATTCAATTCTGCAATTGAAGCGGTGGTCGATCGCATTTCTCTAGAGCGTCATCCGTTGGCGAAAAATGCCAAGGATATGGGGAGCGCTGCACAATTTGTGACGCTGAGTATGATTGCAATTGCATGGGCAAGTATTCTTATCTTCAAATAAAAAAGACTCCATACGGAGTCTTTTTTGAGCGATTGACTTACCAGCCTAAAGCTTGTTGCTGTTTTTTGATCAGCTCTTGAATACCTTGCTCAGCCAGTTCTAACATGGCATTACATTGGGTACGGGTAAATGGCTTATCTTCTGCTGTACCCTGAATTTCAATAAACTCACCCGCCTGTGTCATCACCACATTGAGGTCTGTTTGGCAGTTTGAATCTTCTTCATAGCAAAGGTCAAGCAGCACTTCATCTTGGTACATACCCACAGAAATTGCCGCGACCAACCCTTTGAGGGGGTCATGCTTAATTTTCTTTTGCTCAAGCAAAACATTCATGGCATCGACCAGTGCAACCGCAGCACCTGTAATTGCAGCAGTACGTGTACCACCATCGGCCTGAATCACATCACAGTCGATGGTAATGGTATTTTCACCGAGTTTTTTCAGATCAATCATGGCACGCAGACTACGTCCAATCAGACGCTGAATTTCCTGAGTACGACCTGTTTGCTTACCACGTGATGCTTCACGGTCAGAACGGGTATGGGTCGAACGGGGTAACATACCGTATTCTGCTGTCACCCAACCTTGACCTTGACCTTTTAAAAAGCGCGGTACACTGTTATCGATACTTGCGGTACAAAGGACTTTGGTATGACCAAACTCAACGAGAACCGAGCCTTCAGCATAGCGCGTGTAGTTACGTGTAATTTTCACATCACGCAATTGGTTTAATGCCCGTTGGTCAATACGCATAATTTTTCCTTCAGTGTTCAGCCAAAAATTTCACGGGCAAGTATAGCAGAATCCTTGCCAAATTTTAGAAAATGATCTGTTTGACACATCAGGTTCATCTATTGATAAAAATACAACATTTTGAATTTAATTATTTTTTATGCAAAAGAATATTCTTTTTTAATGATGTAAATATTGTTTTCTAAACCAACCTGGCAGAACCCTCAATTTATCATTAAAAACATGAACAACATTGCCCACACATGATCATGATTTGTATCGTGAGACTGATGAAGCGACTTGTGTAGGCACGGCCTACTGTTTTTTTAATCACGTTGATTTCATTCAAACCCAACCTATTACATATAACTATATAACCATATGATTTATATTTAATATTTTTAAAATACATTAAAAACTCACATTTTCTTCACTCGAGAAACGCTATACTTATTGCACAATAGATAGAAAAAAAATTTAAGGATGGACTTGCTATGTCAGTACGTGCAGAACGTAAATTGCAGAGTCAGCAAGCGATTCTGGAACAAGTATTAAAGCTGAACTATGCAGGTCAGTGTTTTAACAGCATTAGTTTACGACAACTGGCACAAGCCGTCGGCATGGTGCCCAGTGCTTTTTATCGTTATTTTCCGAACAAGGAGCAATTGGCAATTGAACTGGTGGATCAAACCTCTTTAATTATCAAAAGCCACCTAACTCAGTTCTCGGAGCATATCCAACATAAAAACAGTGAAATACTCGAAACACATTTATCGTTGTTTTGTAGTCAGATCCAGCAAAAAGCTGCTCATTGGCATTTTTTTATTGTGGAACGTTGGGGAGGTGGAAGCTTTCTTAAAGAAAAAATCCGTCAGGAAGTGATATTTTTAATTGATGATCTGGCACAACTTATCAGTAAAAAATATGCAGGACAATGGCTGGATCACCAGCAACCGCTAGCATTCGCAGAGCTCTGCATTGAACTGCATTTTGCCTGGATCATCAAATGGCTGCATAGTCATGAAACCCAGCAAAAAGATCAGTTATTGCACTGTTTCATACAACAACTTCAGTATATTCACTTTCCTTAAGCCCATAAAAAAGCGTATGTCACCATACGCTTTTAACCAAACACCTAACAGGTTATTTGCTATGGCGCTCTTTGTTAATCAAGTAGCTCACCACTTGAGACACTTTACCATCTTCACCTTGAACTACATATTTACCGTTCACCACAACTGCAGGCACACCTGTTAATTTATATTGAGCAGCGAGTTGATTGGACTGGGCAACTTTGGCAGTGACTGCAAAAGAACTATAGGCTTCGTTAAATTTTGCTGCTGGCACACCATATTTGGTAAAAAATTGGGCTGCTGAAGCCTGATCAAAAATTTGCTGGTTTTTCAAATGAATGGCATCAAACAAAGCCAAATGGGTACGTTTACGCACGCCCAATTGTTCAGATGCATAATAAGTACGCGCACCTGACTCCCAAACTGGGTTCATGGCGGCAGGAGAACGGACAAAATTCACATCTTTAGGTAATTTTTTCAACCATGACTGCATATATGGTTCTAATTTAAAGCAGTGTGGACAACCGTACCAAAAAAATTCACGAACTTCGATTTTCCCCGGAACATCAACCTTACCAGGATTTTGTAAAACCGTATAATCTTTACCCGCAACAAAATCTGCCGCCATCGCGTTGGCTGAAAATGCCATAACTGTTGCAGCTAAGCCATTGATAATGAATTTTTTCATTGATTGATGTTTCCTTATATAAGATTTTGACTAGCTTAGCTGTTAACTATAAAACATCTATGCAAAAAACGTTTTGTTTCTGTCAACTTTTTTACAGCTTTTATCGCTTTTTTCCCAAGACGCGCTACACTAGCAACGAAAACAAATCTTTTAAAAATGAAGCACTGTACTGAGGTGAAGGTCATGTCACAGCTGAATGTTGATCCACAAGAAATTGCAAAATTCGAAGCTCTCGCGGCCAAATGGTGGGACCAGCATTCCGAATTCAAGCCCTTGCATCAGATCAACCCGTTACGCTTAAACTGGATTGATGAATTGTCTGGCGGCTTACGTGGCAAAAAAGTTTTAGATGTCGGTTGCGGTGGCGGTATTTTGGCGGAAAGCATGGCACGTCGTGGCGCAGCAGAAGTACTTGGTATTGACATGGGTGAAGCACCGCTGGCGGTGGCACGTTTACATGCCGAACAAGAACAGGTCACCAATATCCAATATCGTCAAATTCCTGTCGAACAGCTTGCCGAAGAACAGGCAGGTCAATATGATGTCGTGACTTGTATGGAAATGCTGGAGCATGTGCCCGACCCTACTTCGATTATTCAGGCTTGCCAAAAGCTGGTGAAGCCAAACGGTCACGTATTTTTCTCGACCATTAACCGCAATCCAAAATCATATCTGTTTGCCATTATTGGGGCGGAATACCTGCTACGGATGCTGCCAAAAGGTACGCATGATTATCATAAATTTATTCGTCCATCCGAATTAGCCACGGACATTGCAGCAGCAGGTTTGAAACTGAAACAAATGACGGGCTTACATTACAATCCACTCACCAAACATTATTGGCTCGCACCCAATGTTGATGTGAACTATATGGTGTATACACAAAATCTGGTCTAAGCAATGAAAGCAGTCTTATTTGATTTAGATGGTACGCTGATTGACACAGCAGCCGACTTTATCCGCATCATTCAAAGCATGTGTCGTGAACAGCAACGCCCAGTCGTGGACGCCGATTGCATTCGCAGTCAGGTGTCTGAAGGCGCACGTGCCATGGTGAAACTGGTCTATCCAGAGCTGGCTGTTGATGATGCAACCTTCTTGGCACATCGCCAAGACTTTCTGGAGCGTTATGGTCAACAGATTGTGGTGGATACCGATCTGTTTGAAGGCATGTATCCATTGCTTGAAATGCTGGAACAGCACCAGATTCCTTGGGGTATTGTCACCAACAAACCGCGCAATCTGAGCGAGTCTTTATTAGAAGCACTAAATTTACAACAGCGTTGCTCGGTTTTGGTCTGCCCTGATGATGTCACGCATGCCAAACCACACCCAGAACCGATGTTTTTAGCTGCCAAACAGCTTGAGATCGACCCGCAGCAGATTATTTATGTGGGTGATCATCCGCGTGATATCGAAGCAGGTCGCAATGCAGAAATGTATACAATTCTTGCCGCTTATGGTTATCTACCTGTACAGCAGCGTGATAACTTACAGGCATGGCAAGCCGACTGCATTATTGAAAATGTGCCTCAGCTTCAGCAAGTATTGCAGCAACATCTAAAAATTTAATAACCAAATCAATGACAAATGGAGGTTTCATAATGAAATATTCAGAATATCAACCTCGAACTGACTTATTAAAAGACAAAATTATTTTAATTACAGGGGCGGGTGAGGGTATTGGGCGTGCAGCAGCCATTAGTTATGCCTTACATGGTGCAACGGTGGTACTGCATGGACGAACGCTTAAAAAACTTGAAGTGATTTATGATGAAATTGAAAGCTTAGGCGCACCACAACCCGCGATTCTCCCCTTGCAACTCTCCACTGCATCTAGCCGTGAATATGAACACTTGGTCGATACTCTGGAACACCAGTTTGGTCGCCTCGATGGTATTTTGCATAATGCCGGCATTTTAGGCGAACGTGTGGCTCTGGCAGATTATCCAGTCGATGTCTGGGATGAAGTCATGGCGGTTAATTTGCGTGCACCGTTTATTTTGACGCAAACACTGTTACCCCTCTTACAAAAATCAGAAAGTGCTTCTGTGGTATTTGCTTCCTCAGGTGTGGGGCGTGAAGCGCGTGCCATGTGGGGCGCTTATTCGATTTCAAAAGTTGCCATTGAAGCCATGAACAAAATTTTTGCCAGTGAAAATAGCTTCACCAACATTCGCTACAACTGCATTAATCCTGGGGCAACTCGTACTGCAATGCGTGCCAAAGCTTTCCCACAAGAAGACCAGCTCAGCTTACCAACACCAGAAAGCCTGATGCCCGCGTATTTATACCTCATGGGAGAAGATAGCATCGGCATGAATGGTCAAAGTATTAACGCACAAGAATGATTTTATCGAACGATAAAATCATTATTTTGACATTGCACCTCTTATACCCTCGCCTCAAACATCAGCATCTTTAAATTAAGGTGCTGTTTTTTAGATCATAATGATCTTAAAATTTGCATAAAAATCTTGAATATAGCCAATATTCCAATATTTTTAAAAAAATCATGTCATGATCTTCACAGTTTCTCTGCATTTTTTTTATACAGTAGTCAAGCCAGCTAGGCATACGTAATACATTCGAGGAAGCAAAATGAAACAAAGTTTAACAGCGATAGCACTATGCTTGACTGTTTGGCTAAGTATCCCCGTTGCTTTTGCAGGTCCACCGCATGGTGGAAATTCGGGTCATGGTGGCGGAGACTTTTTTGATTCTGCAAATGAGTACCGTGATGCTGTTTCATTGCAAGATTTACAAGAGCGTCGCCGCCAACGTGAAGAGCGTGGTTTTGAGCGCTTAAAACAACTCAAGTGGCAAACAGGCTATACCATGCCACAGCACTACCGTAGCGACCGTTACAAAGTCGATTATAATTATTATCAGCTACCTAGACCTAAGCATGGGCAGCAGTGGTATAAAGTCAATAATGACTACTTGCTCATTGATGATGACAATACCATTATTCAGGTACATTAAAAAAAGCTCCCGAAGGAGCTTTTTTCTTACATGATTTTAATGCCTTGCTGCCCTGCTGGCGTCACCTTAAAAATTTCGACTTCAAAGGTAATATTCTTGCCAGCCAAAGGATGGTTAAAATCGATTTCAGTAATATTATCATTCACCGATTTCACCACACCAAACAAGCTTGATTTGGCTTTGTCTTCAAATTCAATCATGTGTCCAACCACTGGACGCTGTTCAAATTTAACTGTATCGAAACGCTGAATATTTTCAGGGTTCCAAGGACCAAACGCATCTTCAGGTGGTAAATGCACGGTACGGCGATCACCTGCACGTAAACCAAATAGTGCCTTTTCAAAACTAGGTAACAAGTTACCATCACCAATCACCAGACTGACTGGCTCTTCTCGGTTACGGGTATTGTCAATTTCCACACCATTTTCAATCGCAACTGAAAAATGCAAATCAACTTTTGAACCTTCGCTGACGCGGGTCTCTTCATTGGGATTAATAATTTCAACCATCTTAGTTTTTTACATCCGCTTTACGCTGCTTTTCCAAAAATAACGTGTCGATTAACAACAAAATCGTTCCCAAGGTAATCGCACTATCGGCAACATTAAACGCTGGGAAGTTGTGATTTTGATAATAGACATGAATAAAATCAACAACGTAACCCAAAGTTACCCGATCAATCAAATTACCTAGCGCACCACCTAAAATTAAGGCAATTGCTGCAGGTAAAACCTTCATGTATTTCGGCATACGCATCAGCCAAAATACAAAAATCAAAGACACGAGCCCAGCCAGTCCCATAAACAAATAACGCTGCCAGCCGCCTGCATCAGACAAGAAGCTAAAAGCTGCGCCATAGTTATGTAGCAATGTCCAGTTTAAAAAGGGCATCACAGGAACAGGTTGCGCATACATCAAAGCGGTACTGGCAATGTGTTTGGTCCATTGATCCAGCCCGATGGCTAGGGCAGACAGCCCCAACCACAGGATGTTATACGCATCAAATACTAAACCCTTGTTTTGAGGATTAGGCATACTTTCTCTCTTCGCCAGAACCGGCAACATTCACAATACAACGAGAACATAAACCAGGATGCGCTGCATGTGTGTTGACATCTGGTAAGACATGCCAGCAACGCGCACACTTCTCACCTTCAGCAGCAGACACCTGAACACGTAATCCGTCTAGCTCAGTTGCTTCGCCTTGTTCTGCAAAAGCATGAACTGCCACTTGTGAAGTAATCAACACAAAACGGAGTTCATCACCCAGTTTGTTGAGTACCGCAGCAAGTTCAGGTTGCGCCCAAAGCTCAACTTTCGCCGACAAATTACTGCCGATGAGTTTAGCGTTACGCGCCACTTCAATTTGTTTATTTACTGCGGATTTGACTTGAATTAATGTTTGCCAATCCGCTTCTGACAACAGGTTAGCTGTCACGGTTGGAATGCTGTACCACTCAGTCGTAAACACATACTGTTCAGATTGCTCTGGAATCAGTGGCCATGCTTCTTGTGCCGTAAAGCTCAAGATTGGGCTCATCCAACGAACAAAAGCTTGTACCAGATGATACAAGGCAGTTTGTGCAGAATGACGCGCTTGTGAATTTGCATTGGTGGTGTACTGACGATCTTTAATGATGTCGAGGTAGAAACCACCCAAGTCATTGATACAGAAGTTGGTCAAGGCACTGCACACCACGTGGAAGTTCATTTCGTCATAAGCTTGGGTAATGACTTTTTGAACTTCGTTGGCACGTTGCAAGATGTATTGATCCAGTGCGATCAATTGCTCAACAGGCAGTAAATCAGTGCTTGGTTTGAAACCGTTTAAGTTTGCCAACAAGAAACGTAAAGTGTTACGAATACGGCGATAGCTGTCGCTGACACGGCTAAAGATTTCTTTAGATGCTGCAATTTCATAGCGGTAATCGCTTGATGCCACGTATAAACGTAGACCGTCAGCACCCAACTGTTTGATGATTTCTTCCAGTGGAATATAGTTGCCTAAAGATTTAGACAATTTACGCCCTTTCTCATCCACCGTAAAACCATGTGTCAATAACGCTTTGTACGGCGCGCGGTTGTGGATTGCCATAGACGTCAACAATGAAGACTGGAACCAGCCACGATGTTGGTCTGAACCTTCTAGGTACAAGTCAGCAGGGCTTTGTAGCTCATCACGTTGCTCAAGTACCGCATAGTGCGTTGTACCAGAGTCAAACCAGACGTCTAACGTGTCACGTACAGGATTATATTGTTCCGCATCATCACCCAAGAAGTCTTGAGCGCCACGGTTAAACCATGCATCAATGCCTTCTTGTTCAATCAGCTTCGCCACATCTTCAATCAGTTCAGGCGTACGCGGGTGCAATTCATTGGTATCTTTATGCACAAAGAACGGAATTGGCACACCCCATGTACGTTGACGTGAAATACACCAGTCTGGGCGACCATCAATCATCGATTGAATACGGTTTTGCCCCCAGTTTGGTACAAATTGAATGTCTTTTTCAATTGCATTCAATGCACCGTCACGTAGACCTTTGGCATCCATGCTGATAAACCATTGTGGTGTTGCACGGAAAATGATTGGAGTTTTGTGACGCCAGCAGTGTGGGTAGCTGTGCTTAATCGGATTGTGTGCCCAAAGACGACCTGTTTCACCCAATGCAGCAATAATTTTTGGATTGGCTTTATAAATGTGCTCGCCTGCAAAAATTGGGGCAGTTGGCAAATACACACCATTACCACCTACAGGATTGTCCACCTTCAGGTTATAGATCAGACCAACCTTATAGTCGTCGACACCATGCCCTGGGGCAGTATGCACTGCACCTGTACCGCTATCGGCAGTGACGTGTTCACCCAAAATTACAGGCACTTGGCGCTCTGCGATCAGTGGGTGTTGCAGCTGTAGGTTTTCCAGTTTTGCACCAACAAAATCAGCCAAAACTACAGGATTTTCTAATTTATAACGCTCACATGCAGACTCAACCAAGCCTTTTGCCAAGACAAGGTTTTGCGTGCCACGATCAGTCTGTACTTGAACCAATTGATATTCAATTTCAGCATGCAAAGCAACTGCTTGGTTCGCTGGCAATGTCCACGGTGTGGTTGTCCAGATCACAAAATCGGTTGGATCTTTAACTTCAACGCCTAAACGCGCTGACAAATCAGCAAGATCAACCACAGAGAAACCGACGTCAATCGCATCAGATTTTTTGTCTTCGTACTCAACTTCGGCTTCTGCCAATGCTGAACCACAATCCAGACACCAGTTGACTGGTTTTAAACCAGGCTGAATGTGACCATTTTTCTGGATTGCCCCCAAAGCACGCACAATATCGGCTTCTTGCTTGAAGTTCATGGTCAAATAAGGATTGTCCCAATCGCCCAAAATACCCAGACGTTTGAAGTCATTGCGCTGGATATCGATTTGCTCTAAGGCATATTCGCGGCAGTGTTTACGGAAAGTTGCAGCATCAACTTTTTCACCGACTTTACCGACTTTTTCTTCGACTTTGAGTTCGATTGGCAAACCGTGACAGTCCCAACCTGGCACATACGGTGCATCAAAACCATCTAAAGTGCGGCTTTTAACAATAATATCTTTGAGAACTTTGTTGACCACGTGCCCAAGGTGAATCTGACCATTGGCATACGGAGGGCCATCGTGAAGCACATATTTTTTCTTGCCAATACGCGAAGCACGAATCTGCTGATAAATGTTGTCAGCGTACCACTCTTCTAACCATTTTTGTTCACGTACTGCCAAATTTGCTTTCATTGCAAATTCAGTACCTGGCAGATTCAATGTGGCTTTATAATCCACTGCATTTTCAGGTGTTTGCTTATCGCTCATGCAAGTTGCTTCCAGTTCTGTCTGCGCTAACGCCGACACGTTGTACCATCAAGATTAAAACTAAAATTTAAAAAGGAAATTCGTTGTGTTGCTCACGAAACGTGCGTAATTGTACAACATCATCCTGAATTCCGGCTTTGAGTGCTTCTAAAGAAGGATAATTCCGTTCACCATGCAAAAAGTGTAAGAATGTCACTCGCATTAATAAACCATACAGATTAGCAGAAACCTCAGGAAAATGTACTTCTAAACGCCATTGCGGATGTTCCTGACGAATCGCAGGACGCGTCCCGACATGTCCAGCACCAAACAGTGCTGTCGGCTGATAACCTTGTACTCCAAGCTGCTCAGGTGAGTCTTGGCGGACTTTGGCATCGAGTGCTGTCGTTTCACAGACCACATCAACTGCATAAATCCCGTTGATACATGGACGATGACGGTTTAAACGTACATTAATCGTCGGGAAATCAATGGTTCGTCCAATCTGGTCACCATATTGTACCCGCCCCGTAATGCTATAAGGTCGACCCAGCAGGCGTGCAGCCAATGCCAGATCTCCCTTTTGCAAGGTTTCACGAATACGGGTCGAACTAACCCGCTCACCATCAAGTTCTACGGTATGTAGATTGGTGACGCTAAACCCATACTGACGTAAAAACTCGGCATTGCCCTGACGGTTTTTGCCAAAATGAAAATCATCACCCAACACCAAATGCTGGGCATTGAGTTGTTGTTTTAAAAGTTCTGAAAATTGCTCGGCACTCAAGCTACGAAAGTGATTGTCAAATTTGGCAATCACCACATAATCCACGCCCAGTTCGCTTAAATATTCGACTTTTTCACGCAATGAAGTAATACGCGGCGGGGCCTGATAACCTTTAAAGAACTCCAAAGGTTGTGGTTCAAAAATCATCACTGCGGTCTGTAGTTGCTCAGCTTGAGCAATCTCTTTCAACTGAGCAATCATGGACTGATGCCCAAGGTGCACACCGTCAAAGTTGCCGATGGTGACGGCAGTCTTTGGCAAATCTAAATCGGCTGTCATTACATTCAAACGAAGTAGCTTCATGGCACTTTTAAAAATTGATGATTTCAAAGCCAACTATTGTGCCATATTCTGATCAATTCGTCTTGTGGTTGTTTTTATCAAATTTTAATGATTAAAAACATATATTTATCTATAAAAAATTATGTTTATTTCGAACAAACAAACTTACCCTATCTCTTACAGATCAGCACAATTTGGTTATACTAAACACGCAGCCTTAACTCCGAAGAGAAGATCGATTGAACACTTTGCATGACCATGCCCTGATTATGGCACTCCCAAGCGAATCGCAAGGTTATTTTGAACAACATGGCATTCCAGTACACTATAGCGGTATTGGTAAGATCAATGCGGCATTTAAAGCTTATGATGTGATTCAGCGCACAGGTTGTAAAACCTTGATCAACTTTGGTACAGCCGGTAGCTCAAGCTTTCCACGCCATGCACTGGTCGAAGTTCAACAATTTGTTCAACGCGATATGGATGTTTCTCCACTTGGCTTTCCTATTGGCACCACGCCAATGGATGATGATCACCCAGCAGAAATTGAACTCGATCGTTATTTTCTTGAGCTGCCACATGCAGTCTGCGGCACAGGCGATTCCTTTGAAACAGGTTTACCTAAAGTGCACTGTCAGGTGGTCGACATGGAAGGTTATGCACTGGCAAAAGTCTGTAAAAAGTTAGGCGTGCGCCTGATTTCAGTCAAATATATTACCGATGGTGCAGACGATACTGCACATCTCGACTGGCAGGATAATCTAAAAGTGGGCGCAGAAAAACTCTTGCAGCTCTATCAAAAACACTTTTAAATTTGATCCTTCAGCATCATTCTTCATGCGCTGGTGAAGTCAGACTACCGTGTAATAGCATCGCTACGGTATGCTGAATCGCACGCTGGTGAAAGCTGCGATTACGTAAGGTTTTACCTAGAATGGCAGCAAATTGTGCATCAAAATCGGCATAACTTTGGGTAATTGACCATAAATTCAAAACAAATAACTCAGGGTCTATGTGTGCTGCCATTTTACCTTCAGCCTGCCATTGTTGTAGCACTTTCAGTTTACGCTTGACGTGTTTTTTAATTGAACCTTTCAGCACCGTCTGAATATATGGCGCGCCCTGAATAATTTCCAGAGCAAACAGTTTCGATGCTTTTGGATTAGTTTTTGAAAACTCAATTTTCTGGGTAATATATTGCGTTAAAATTTCCTCTGGAGCCAAGCCCGACTCAAACAATTGCAGTGGCTCAATCCATTTTTGAAGAACAGACATCAACACTTCGACGTACAGCGCCTCTTTATTTTCATAATAATAGAAAATATTCGACTTGTGCATATGTGCCAGCTGAGCAATTTCATCCAGACTTGCCCCATTAAAACCGTACACAGAAAATACATCTAAGGCAGCACTTAAAAGTTTATTACGTTTTTGCGTACTTTTCTTTAGTTCCATTGCCAACACAACAATTTCAGAGAAATGATTTTGATTGTAGAGCAATTCTGTGAATTTGTGCACTCATCTTGTCAGGAAAAGTGCTATTCCATAAAAATAAAATGGGATTTAAAAACTGCATCGAAATTTCAGATTATCTTTTTAAATACCAAGGAATTACGCTGATAGTTATATAGTGCTTGTCGAGCATTTGGTAAATCATCGACTGTGGCATGGCTAAAGCCTTGTTCCAAGAACCAATGGGCTGTGCGCGTGGTTAAAACAAAGAGCTGACGAATATTTAACGTACGGGCTTTTTCTTCAAGAAAATGTAAAATCTGACTACCACGATTTGACTTACGATAACTTGGGTGTACCGCCACACAAGCAATTTCTGCTGATGCCATTTCATCTGCTGTCGTTGGAATCGGATATAGAGCAGCACAAGCCAAAATCGTTCCATCACGCTCAATCACCGCAAACTGATTAATCTCGGTTTCTAAACGTTCACGCGAACGGTAGACTAAAATCCCCTGTTCTTCGAGTGGACGAAGTAAGTTAATTAAACCACCAACATCCTGAATATTTGCCATACGCACTTCTTCATAATGAGCATCAGTCACCATTGTTCCTATCCCATCACGGGTAAATAGTTCCTGAATTAATGCACCATCATGTGCATAAGGCAAAACATGCACCCGCTGCACGCCACTCAATGCTGCATCTTTTGCCCCTTGCAAATACAGCGCCATTTGACTTTGAGCTTGCTGATATTGCGTAATATATTGATCGAGTTGATGTGGCACAATTTCGCGCTGTAACTGCCCTTGCGAGTTTAACACCCCATTCTGATTACCCAAGAAAATCAACTTTTCAGCTTTGAGCGCAATCGCTGTTTTGGTTGCCACTTCTTCTGCCAGTAAATTAAATACTTCACCCGTGGTTGAATAGCCCACTGGACCTAACAGAACAATATTATGTCGCTCCAGCAGACGGGTCATCGCATCTACATCGACACTACGCACCTCTCCTGTCAGTTGAAAGTCGATACCATCGCGAATGCCATACGGTTTTGCAGTCACCAAATTGCCCGACACCACATCAATCCGTGCACCAAACATCGGAGAATTTGCTAATCCCATCGATAGCAACGCTTCGATTTGCATACGTGCTGCCCCCACTGCCTGCATCACAAAAGGCAATGCTTCACGAGTAGTAATCCGACGCACATCATGAAATGGCGTTTGCAAATGCTGAATTTGTAGTTGGGCATTAATTTGCGGGCGAGCACCATACACCAGTACCAAACGAATGCCTAACGAATGTAGTAATGCAATATCATGAATAATATATTGAAAATTCTCATGCTGGATGGCTTCACCATCAAACATCACCACAAAGGTTTTATTACGATGCGCATTAATATACGGCGCGGAATGACGAAACCAATGCAAATAATCCTGCGTATTTTGATGAACAATCGCAGTAGAATCTTGTATTTTTTGCATAGTGGTCTCAAAGGTATGGCATATCTCCAATATTCTAAACAAAAAACTGCGAAGAAACAGTGCTTGCAGCAGCTACATTTTGATGTGTTCATTAAATCGAATATTTGATTATTACAACTTTGTCAGCGATTGCTTACATGAGTTAGGGCTGTCAGCGGCTATGGTACATCCCTGTTCTTGATTAAGATAAAACCATACAGAAACAGGACGTTTCTTAATTAAAAGAATAAAAAATCTAGGTATGGAAACCTTATGATACGACAAGGAGTTGTATCCTCGGTGAATAATCAAAAAAAGCCTCAATAGGATGTTGAGGCTTTTTTTGGTTTATACCTGAGCTTTTTGCATTATTTGCACGCGCATATATAAGCGGATCACCCAAAATACACCACCTAAAATACAACCGATTGCAATCGTTTCCAATAAACTTGGCAATCGTCCTGCAAAAATATAAGAATAGCTACACGCAAACAATGTCTCAAAAACCATCAGTTGACCACCCAAACTGATTGGCAAACGTCTGGTTGAAGCACTCCATAAAGCATTCGCTATCCATGAACCTGCTATTGCCAAAAATAAACTCACAGCACCAAATGTCAGCCACTGCTGGGTCGTTTGCTGTAAAAACCAAGCTTTGGGCATAATAACAATTGTTAAAATTGCAGCAGGTAACGCGATTAACCCTGTCATAATCCCCATTAAACTTGACCATTCATGACTATTGAATGCGCTTTCTTTTAAATAACGTGCATTATGAATCGCAAACCATGACCAACTTCCTACTGCCGCAACAACACAAAACATGCCAAAAATTCGCTGCGCAGTACTCGAATGTACCCCTGAAAATACATCAGGAATAAAATTAACCAGAATTAAGCCCAGTGCTACCATACAAAGTGGCAGCTTTAACTGTGAAAATGGCAAACTCGACTGCTCACCTCTCCCTAAAAAAGCAATCGATACAGGCATTAATCCATTAATTAACGACGTCATGGTAATTCCAGCAAACTGTACCGCAGTACCAATACAAGCAAAATACAAAATATTACCTGCAATCGAGAGCTGAATTAACTTATAAATATCTGCTTTACCAAGTTTTTTTATTAGCTTTTTTAAACTAGGCAACGCCAAAGCGAAAGAAATTAGCCCATACAGAACAAAGCGCACACTACTAATCAGTATGGGATTAAATTCAGGAATAAACCATGGGACAACAATTGTTCCACCCCATAAAGCACAGGCTAAAATCGCAAAAATAATGCCTTGTCGCATACTGATTTTTCCTAAAAATAAAACAGCAGCATAAACAGATCTCAGCAAAATGACTAAAGATCATTTAGAATTTACCTATTCCTCAAAGGAATAACAGGGATTTTAAAATGAGTCGCTATATAAAAAAATTACCACCGCTTGAAACCCTGATTGCATTTGAATCAGTAGGAAGACATGGCAGCTTTACCCAAGCAGCAACAGAGCTGTATCTGACACAAAGTGCGGTCAGCAAGCAGATTCGACAACTTGAAGATGCTTTAAAAATTCAGCTATTTGAACGTAAACCACGTGGTGTCATACTAACGCCTGCGGGGGAAGAGTTACATCAGACCACACAACAGATATTTGAAAAATTACAACATAAAATCATAAAGTTACAAAAAACCCATCAACCAAACTGCGTCACTATTCTTGCAACACATGCACTTACTCAATTTTGGTTATTTCCCAAATTGGTTGAATTTCATAAAGCTTATCCAGATATTACGGTACATGTCGATGCAATTAACACGATGGATGAATCCAGTTTCACCCATTACGATCTTGGCATTTTATATGGTGCGGGGCATTGGTCATCACTACATAGCCAATGCTTGATTCCTGAAGTTATCTATCCTGTGGCTCATCCTGATATCGATATTTCTCAGATTCATAGCTTACAGGACTTAGCTAAAGTTCCTTTAGTGCAAATCAATGCCAGCGCATGGGACTGCTTAGATTGGAAAGACTGGTTTCAACACTTTAATATGCCCTACCAAATTGCTCTGGGAAGCCCAACTTTCAACCAACTTACACTGGCTTTTCATGCAGTACAACAAGGTATGGGGATAGGACTAGCATGGAGCTTTATGGCAGATGAACTGGTACATACAGGGAAATTACAGCAAGTCACAGAATTTAAGTGTAATACAGGCAATGGAGAATTTTTAGTGTATGAAAAACATCGCAAATTAGGTGAAGCAGCCCAAATCTTTCACGATTGGCTTATTAAATCAATTTAGATCTATTCACTATCACCATTTAGCAAATTTTAAACTGACTTATGGATTTTAAAATAACCCATAATCCACGCATAAAAAAGCACCCCCAACGGTTAAGTTGAGGGTGCCTGGAATAATGAGCTGGCGATGACTTACTCTCACATGGGTAACCCCACACTACCATCAGCGCTAAGAGGTTTCACTTCTGAGTTCGGGAAGGGATCAGGTGGTTCACTCTTGCTATGGTCGCCAGCACAACTGTTATGGACATTTTCGGGTTTTATGCTCAGATCACGTTGATCTTGTTGCTACCGTACTGTGTACCAAATGAGTTATTAACAAATTGGTTTGTTGAGTCTTACTTTAAGCAGTTCATTTTAGCGTTTTGCTTAACTTAATCAAGCTGTTTTGCTGTTTTATGAATCGATTGAGCTTTATATACAACTGCTTGGGTGTTGTATAGTCAAGCCTCACGAGCAATTAGTATTGGTCAGCTTCACATATCACTATGCTTCCACACCCAACCTATCAACGTCCTAGTCTCGAACGGCTCTTTAGAGGAATAAATTCCTAGGGAAATCTTATCTTGAGGTAGGCTTCCCGCTTAGATGCTTTCAGCGGTTATCCCTTCCGAACATAGCTACCCGGCGATGCGACTGGCGTCACAACCGGTACACCAGAGGTTCGTCCACTCTGGTCCTCTCGTACTAGGAGCAGATCCTCTCAAATTTCCAGCGCCCACGGTAGATAGGGACCGAACTGTCTCACGACGTTCTAAACCCAGCTCGCGTACCTCTTTAAATGGCGAACAGCCATACCCTTGGGACCTGCTTCAGCCCCAGGATGAGATGAGCCGACATCGAGGTGCCAAACACCGCCGTCGATATGAACTCTTGGGCGGTATCAGCCTGTTATCCCCAGAGTACCTTTTATCCGTTGAGCGATGGCCCTTCCATACAGAACCACCGGATCACTAAGACCTACTTTCGTACCTGCTCGACTTGTGGGTCTCGCAGTTAAGCGCGCTTTTGCCTTTATACTCTACGCGTGATTTCCGACCACGCTGAGCGCACCTTCGTACTCCTCCGTTACTCTTTAGGAGGAGACCGCCCCAGTCAAACTACCCACCAGACATGGTCCTCGCTCCAGATTATGGAGCAGAGTTAGAACCTCAATATTACCAGGGTGGTATTTCAAGGATGGCTCCATTGGAACTGGCGTCCCAACTTCAAAGCCTCCCACCTATCCTACACAAGTAAGATCAAAGTTCAATGTCAAGCTGCAGTAAAGGTTCACGGGGTCTTTCCGTCTAGCCGCGGGGACACCGCATCTTCACGGCGAATTCGATTTCACTGAGCCTCTGCTGGAGACAGCGCCGCCATCATTATGCCATTCGTGCAGGTCGGAACTTACCCGACAAGGAATTTCGCTACCTTAGGACCGTTATAGTTACGGCCGCCGTTTACTGGGGCTTCGATCAAGAGCTTCGCTTACGCTAACCCCATCAATTAACCTTCCAGCACCGGGCAGGCATCACACCCTATACGTCCACTTTCGTGTTTGCAGAGTGCTATGTTTTTAATAAACAGTTGCAGCGGCCTGGTTTCTGTGGCTGCCAACAGCTCATCCCGCAAGGAGAATCACCGTCAGCAGCGTACCTTCTCCCGAAGTTACGGTACCATTTTGCCTAGTTCCTTCAGCAGAGTTCTCTCAAGCGCTTTGGTCTACTCGACCTGACCACCTGTGTCGGTTTAGGGTACGATTCCTGTGTAACTGAAGCTTAGAGACTTTTCTTGGAAGCATGGTATCAGCCACTTCACTGTACAAGTACAGCTTGCTATCAACTCTCAGCATAGAGCACCCCGGATTTGCCTAAGATGCATGCCTACTGTCTTCCACCTGGACAACCAACGCCAGGCTGACCTAACCTTCTCCGTCCTCTCATCGCATTACACAGAAGTATTGGAATATTAACCAATTTCCCATCGACTACGCCTTTCGGCCTCGCCTTAGGGGTCGACTCACCCAGCCCCGATTAACGTTGGACTGGAACCCTTGGTCTTTCAGCGAACGGGTTTTTCACCCGTTTTGTCGTTACTCACGTCAGCATTCGCACTTCTGATACCTCCAGCAGACTTCTCAATCCACCTTCATCGGCTTACAGAACGCTCCCCTACCACTTACGCATAAGCGTAAATCCGCAGCTTCGGCACATAGTTTTAGCCCCGTTACATCTTCCGCGCAGGCCGACTCGACTAGTGAGCTATTACGCTTTCTTTAAAGGGTGGCTGCTTCTAAGCCAACCTCCTAGCTGTCTATGCCTTCCCACATCGTTTCCCACTTAACTATGATTTTGGGGCCTTAGCTGGCGGTCTGGATTGTTTTCCTCTTGACTACGGACGTTAGCACCCGCAGTCTGTCTCCCGGATAGTACTCATAGGTATTCGGAGTTTGCATCGGTTTGGTAAGTCGGGATGACCCCCTAGCCGAAACAGTGCTCTACCCCCTATGGTATTCGTCCGAGGCGCTACCTAAATAGCTTTCGGGGAGAACCAGCTATCACCGAGTTTGATTAGCCTTTCACCCCTATCCACAAGTCATCCCCCGGCTTTTCAACGACGGTGGGTTCGGTCCTCCAGTTAGTGTTACCCAACCTTCAACCTGCTCATGGATAGATCACCCGGTTTCGGGTCTATACCCAGCGACTAAAACGCCCTATTAAGACTCGATTTCTCTACGGCTCCCCTATTCGGTTAACCTCGCCACTGAATATAAGTCGCTGACCCATTATACAAAAGGTACGCAGTCACACCACGAAGGTGCTCCCACTGCTTGTATGCATGCGGTTTCAGGATCTATTTCACTCCCCTCACAGGGGTTCTTTTCGCCTTTCCCTCACGGTACTAGTTCACTATCGGTCAGTCAGGAGTATTTAGCCTTGGAGGATGGTCCCCCCATATTCAGACAAGGTTTCACGTGCCTCGCCTTACTCGTCATCATTATATGTGCCCTTTCGTGTACGGGACTATCACCCTCTACGGTTGCACTTCCCAGAGCATTCCGCTAAAACACATATAACTTAATGGGCTGATCCCCGTTCGCTCGCCGCTACTGAGGGAATCTCAATTGATTTCTTTTCCTAAGGGTACTGAGATGTTTCACTTCCCCTCGTTCGCCTTGCAACACTATGTATTCATGTTGCAATACCTACCTTATGGTAAGTGGGTTTCCCCATTCAGACATCTCCGGATCACAGGATATTTGCCGCCTCCCCGAAGCTTTTCGCAGGCTATCACGTCTTTCATCGCCTCTGACTGCCAAGGCATCCACCACATGCACTTAATTACTTGACTATACAACCCCAAACAGTCGTTATTACCTACAAGTAGTAATAAGACATGATCAATGATTTCTCATCAATCTCTTACAGTTTGAAGTACTGTGAACTTAATCACTGTACAGCTTCAATCTAATTCATATACCAAAACGCTTGATTCAGTTAATTTGCTAGTTCTCATTTCAATTCTTAATTAAACCGTAACACTTACGCATTACTGTCAATCTTGAATTAAATGAGTTGAACAATTTATTTCAGACTCAATTTTACCAATCTGTTAATGAGTTAATGTGTCCTCGTCGGATCACACTAATACCGTGATACTTAAATCACAGAAGTTAATAAAATTAAAACCCTTAGGTTTTTCTCTTACTAAATTCTGTAATCTTTAGCTCGAATTCTAATCTTCAGAATTCGTGGTGGAGACTAACGGAGTCGAACCGTTGACCTCCTGCGTGCAAAGCAGGCGCTCTACCAACTAAGCTAAGTCCCCAGCTTATCATTTCGATTTGTATATCTAAGTTTCTGTAACCTTGATCTCTCAATCTCAGTTGTAGACTTGGTGGGTCTGACAAGACTTGAACTTGTGACCCCACGCTTATCAAGCGTGTGCTCTAACCAACTGAGCTACAGACCCATTCGATATACCAGAAGAACAACTTGTTGTGGATTCTTACCAATCAATCCGTCTTTTCGTTAAGGAGGTGATCCAGCCGCAGGTTCCCCTACGGCTACCTTGTTACGACTTCACCCCAGTCATCGGCCACACCGTGGTAACCGCCCTCATTGCTGTTAGGCTAGCTACTTCTGGTGCAACAAACTCCCATGGTGTGACGGGCGGTGTGTACAAGGCCCGGGAACGTATTCACCGCGGCATTCTGATCCGCGATTACTAGCGATTCCGACTTCATGGAGTCGAGTTGCAGACTCCAATCCGGACTACGATCGGCTTTTTGAGATTAGCATCCTATCGCTAGGTAGCAACCCTTTGTACCGACCATTGTAGCACGTGTGTAGCCCTGGCCGTAAGGGCCATGATGACTTGACGTCGTCCCCGCCTTCCTCCAGTTTGTCACTGGCAGTATCCTTAAAGTTCCCGACATTACTCGCTGGCAAATAAGGAAAAGGGTTGCGCTCGTTGCGGGACTTAACCCAACATCTCACGACACGAGCTGACGACAGCCATGCAGCACCTGTATCTAAGTTCCCGAAGGCACCAATCCATCTCTGGAAAGTTCTTAGTATGTCAAGGCCAGGTAAGGTTCTTCGCGTTGCATCGAATTAAACCACATGCTCCACCGCTTGTGCGGGCCCCCGTCAATTCATTTGAGTTTTAGTCTTGCGACCGTACTCCCCAGGCGGTCTACTTATCGCGTTAGCTGCGCCACTAAGGTCTCAAAGACCCCAACGGCTAGTAGACATCGTTTACGGCATGGACTACCAGGGTATCTAATCCTGTTTGCTCCCCATGCTTTCGTACCTCAGCGTCAGTATTAGGCCAGATGGCTGCCTTCGCCATCGGTATTCCTCCAGATCTCTACGCATTTCACCGCTACACCTGGAATTCTACCATCCTCTCCCATACTCTAGCTAACCAGTATCGAATGCAATTCCCAAGTTAAGCTCGGGGATTTCACATTTGACTTAATTAGCCGCCTACGCACGCTTTACGCCCAGTAAATCCGATTAACGCTTGCACCCTCTGTATTACCGCGGCTGCTGGCACAGAGTTAGCCGGTGCTTATTCTGCGAGTAACGTCCACTTACTTTGGGTATTAACCAAAGAAGCCTCCTCCTCGCTTAAAGTGCTTTACAACCAAAAGGCCTTCTTCACACACGCGGCATGGCTGGATCAGGGTTCCCCCCATTGTCCAATATTCCCCACTGCTGCCTCCCGTAGGAGTCTGGGCCGTGTCTCAGTCCCAGTGTGGCGGATCATCCTCTCAGACCCGCTACAGATCGTCGCCTTGGTAGGCCTTTACCCCACCAACTAGCTAATCCGACTTAGGCTCATCTATTAGCGCAAGGTCTAATGATCCCCTGCTTTCTCCCGTAGGACGTATGCGGTATTAGCGTTCCTTTCGAAACGTTGTCCCCCACTAATAGGCAGATTCCTAAGCATTACTCACCCGTCCGCCGCTAAATCCAGGAGCAAGCTCCCTTCATCCGCTCGACTTGCATGTGTTAAGCCTGCCGCCAGCGTTCAATCTGAGCCATGATCAAACTCTTCAGTTTAAAATCATTGCACTTTACTAAAAGTGCTAAATCTGGCTCATTAATCTTACTGACTAAAAATTCGCTCAAATAAACTTCGAGAAATTTCTACCAATTCAATCAATGAAATATATATTCGACTGATCAACCAGTAAAAATCCACACAAGTTGTTCTTCCAATTCTCTTAATGATCTTCTCGATGATTCGTCATCATCAAGCTAGGTCGGCTATGTTACTCTATTTTATGATAAAGTCAACAGGTAATTTCGATATTTTTAAAACTCATTCAATCAACCTAAAATCTAACTTATCAAGCTAAATCCTTGTTAATCAACAAGTTTTTATCTGCATCACCGCCGATGGATACGCATTATAGACCATAACCATTCTAACGCAACCCTTTTTTCAACCCAATAATATCATCTGTCTCTTTTTTATACTCAATTAAATTTAACTTATTGTTATATATAATGTTTTATTTTAAATAAAAATACTCTTTTTTATAAGATAACTATTATCCTTTTTTGTATAGCCTAAAAATTTAACTGGAATTATAAAAACATCATCATGATTTATTTAACATCCTTAAAACTCTCCACCACAAAAACTCAGTGATCGAATTAGCTATTACATATAACTGACTCAATATAACTCCAAAATCTGAAAGTCAGAAAATTCCAAATAGCGAATAGCGAATAGCGAATAGCGAATAGCGAATAGCGAATAGCGAATAG
>NZ_KB851219.1:0-56800 GCF_000368265.1 Acinetobacter brisouisimilis
ATTTAATTCAAGATTGACAGTAATGCGTAAGTGTTACGGTTTAATTAAGAATTGAAATGAGAACTAGCAAATTAACTGAATCAAGCGTTTTGGTATATGAATTAGATTGAAGCTGTACAGTGATTAAGTTCACAGTACTTCAAACTGTAAGAGATTGATGAGAAATCATTGATCATGTCTTATTACTACTTGTAGGTAATAACGACTGTTTGGGGTTGTATAGTCAAGTAATTAAGTGCATGTGGTGGATGCCTTGGCAGTCAGAGGCGATGAAAGACGTGATAGCCTGCGAAAAGCTTCGGGGAGGCGGCAAATATCCTGTGATCCGGAGATGTCTGAATGGGGAAACCCACTTACCATAAGGTAGGTATTGCAACATGAATACATAGTGTTGCAAGGCGAACGAGGGGAAGTGAAACATCTCAGTACCCTTAGGAAAAGAAATCAATTGAGATTCCCTCAGTAGCGGCGAGCGAACGGGGATCAGCCCATTAAGTTATATGTGTTTTAGCGGAATGCTCTGGGAAGTGCAACCGTAGAGGGTGATAGTCCCGTACACGAAAGGGCACATATAATGATGACGAGTAAGGCGAGGCACGTGAAACCTTGTCTGAATATGGGGGGACCATCCTCCAAGGCTAAATACTCCTGACTGACCGATAGTGAACTAGTACCGTGAGGGAAAGGCGAAAAGAACCCCTGTGAGGGGAGTGAAATAGATCCTGAAACCGCATGCATACAAGCAGTGGGAGCACCTTCGTGGTGTGACTGCGTACCTTTTGTATAATGGGTCAGCGACTTATATTCAGTGGCGAGGTTAACCGAATAGGGGAGCCGTAGAGAAATCGAGTCTTAATAGGGCGTTTTAGTCGCTGGGTATAGACCCGAAACCGGGTGATCTATCCATGAGCAGGTTGAAGGTTGGGTAACACTAACTGGAGGACCGAACCCACCGTCGTTGAAAAGCCGGGGGATGACTTGTGGATAGGGGTGAAAGGCTAATCAAACTCGGTGATAGCTGGTTCTCCCCGAAAGCTATTTAGGTAGCGCCTCGGACGAATACCATAGGGGGTAGAGCACTGTTTCGGCTAGGGGGTCATCCCGACTTACCAAACCGATGCAAACTCCGAATACCTATGAGTACTATCCGGGAGACAGACTGCGGGTGCTAACGTCCGTAGTCAAGAGGAAAACAATCCAGACCGCCAGCTAAGGCCCCAAAATCATAGTTAAGTGGGAAACGATGTGGGAAGGCATAGACAGCTAGGAGGTTGGCTTAGAAGCAGCCACCCTTTAAAGAAAGCGTAATAGCTCACTAGTCGAGTCGGCCTGCGCGGAAGATGTAACGGGGCTAAAACTATGTGCCGAAGCTGCGGATTTACGCTTATGCGTAAGTGGTAGGGGAGCGTTCTGTAAGCCGATGAAGGTGGATTGAGAAGTCTGCTGGAGGTATCAGAAGTGCGAATGCTGACGTGAGTAACGACAAAACGGGTGAAAAACCCGTTCGCTGAAAGACCAAGGGTTCCAGTCCAACGTTAATCGGGGCTGGGTGAGTCGACCCCTAAGGCGAGGCCGAAAGGCGTAGTCGATGGGAAATTGGTTAATATTCCAATACTTCTGTGTAATGCGATGAGAGGACGGAGAAGGTTAGGTCAGCCTGGCGTTGGTTGTCCAGGTGGAAGACAGTAGGCATGCATCTTAGGCAAATCCGGGGTGCTCTATGCTGAGAGTTGATAGCAAGCTGTACTTGTACAGTGAAGTGGCTGATACCATGCTTCCAAGAAAAGTCTCTAAGCTTCAGTTACACAGGAATCGTACCCTAAACCGACACAGGTGGTCAGGTCGAGTAGACCAAAGCGCTTGAGAGAACTCTGCTGAAGGAACTAGGCAAAATGGTACCGTAACTTCGGGAGAAGGTACGCTGCTGACGGTGATTCTCCTTGCGGGATGAGCTGTTGGCAGCCACAGAAACCAGGCCGCTGCAACTGTTTATTAAAAACATAGCACTCTGCAAACACGAAAGTGGACGTATAGGGTGTGATGCCTGCCCGGTGCTGGAAGGTTAATTGATGGGGTTAGCGTAAGCGAAGCTCTTGATCGAAGCCCCAGTAAACGGCGGCCGTAACTATAACGGTCCTAAGGTAGCGAAATTCCTTGTCGGGTAAGTTCCGACCTGCACGAATGGCATAATGATGGCGGCGCTGTCTCCAGCAGAGGCTCAGTGAAATCGAATTCGCCGTGAAGATGCGGTGTACCCGCGGCTAGACGGAAAGACCCCGTGAACCTTTACTGCAGCTTGACATTGAACTTTGATCTTACTTGTGTAGGATAGGTGGGAGGCTTTGAAGTTGGGACGCCAGTTCCAATGGAGCCATCCTTGAAATACCACCCTGGTAATATTGAGGTTCTAACTCTGCTCCATAATCTGGAGCGAGGACCATGTCTGGTGGGTAGTTTGACTGGGGCGGTCTCCTCCTAAAGAGTAACGGAGGAGTACGAAGGTGCGCTCAGCGTGGTCGGAAATCACGCGTAGAGTATAAAGGCAAAAGCGCGCTTAACTGCGAGACCCACAAGTCGAGCAGGTACGAAAGTAGGTCTTAGTGATCCGGTGGTTCTGTATGGAAGGGCCATCGCTCAACGGATAAAAGGTACTCTGGGGATAACAGGCTGATACCGCCCAAGAGTTCATATCGACGGCGGTGTTTGGCACCTCGATGTCGGCTCATCTCATCCTGGGGCTGAAGCAGGTCCCAAGGGTATGGCTGTTCGCCATTTAAAGAGGTACGCGAGCTGGGTTTAGAACGTCGTGAGACAGTTCGGTCCCTATCTACCGTGGGCGCTGGAAATTTGAGAGGATCTGCTCCTAGTACGAGAGGACCAGAGTGGACGAACCTCTGGTGTACCGGTTGTGACGCCAGTCGCATCGCCGGGTAGCTATGTTCGGAAGGGATAACCGCTGAAAGCATCTAAGCGGGAAGCCTACCTCAAGATAAGATTTCCCTAGGAATTTATTCCTCTAAAGAGCCGTTCGAGACTAGGACGTTGATAGGTTGGGTGTGGAAGCATAGTGATATGTGAAGCTGACCAATACTAATTGCTCGTGAGGCTTGACTATACAACACCCAAGCAGTTGTATATAAAGCTCAATCGATTCATAAAACAGCAAAACAGCTTGATTAAGTTAAGCAAAACGCTAAAATGAACTGCTTAAAGTAAGACTCAACAAACCAATTTGTTAATAACTCATTTGGTACACAGTACGGTAGCAACAAGATCAACGTGATCTGAGCATAAAACCCGAAAATGTCCATAACAGTTGTGCTGGCGACCATAGCAAGAGTGAACCACCTGATCCCTTCCCGAACTCAGAAGTGAAACCTCTTAGCGCTGATGGTAGTGTGGGGTTACCCATGTGAGAGTAAGTCATCGCCAGCTCATTATTCCAGGCACCCTCAACTTAACCGTTGGGGGTGCTTTTTTATGCGTGGATTATGGGTTATTTTAAAATCCATAAGTCAGTTTAAAATTTGCTAAATGGTGATGGTGAAATAATATTTTTAAGCGAGATTCCTGTTCAAGGAAAAGTACTTTATCAAGCAATTATACAAAGTTTAGCAAGTCAACTGAGTAATTATGAGATCTATTTTACAAAGACGAAAAAGCCTATTTATTCAGGTTATAAGAATTAATCATTATTTTCTAATCTTTTGAAATAAGTAGTTTCAAGATTTAAGAGATTAACTTTAAAACAATCTGGAGAATAAACATTGAAAGTCTATGGAGATATGCTGTCTGGAAATTGCTATAAAGTGAAGTTACTCCTTGAATTTTTAGGCATTCAATATGAACGGTTACATATCAATGTACTGAAAGCAGAGAGTCATACACCTGAATTTTTACAGATGAATCCAAATGGTAAAATTCCTGTATTAGTGCTGGATGATGGGCAAATTTTGACGGAATCCAATGCGATTTTGGGCTATTTGGCAGAAGGAACAAATTTTATTCCGACAGATCGCTATGCTAAAGCCAAAATGTATGAATGGATGTTCTTTTAACAGTATAGCCATGAGCCTTTTATTGCAGTTGCACGTTTTATCAATAAATACTTAGGTTTACCCGAAGCTCGTGTTGAGGAATATCATGCATTGCAGCCGAAAGGGCATAAAGCTTTAGCCATTATGGAGCAAGCATTGGGTCAACATGATTATTTAGTCGGAAATGAACTCACTTTGGCAGATATTTCTCTCTATGCTTATACCCATGTTGCTGATGAAGGTGGTTTTGATTTAAACCTTTACCCAAATATTCAAGCATGGTGTCAACGAATTCAAAATTATCCTGCTTATAGGAGCATGGTTGTTTAATTCAATTTAAGTTTTTTGTGCGATTTTTTGTAGATTGATATGAAAAATTCATGGAAGTCAAAGCAATACTTAAGTTTTGAACAGGTTTGATCAAGATTCAAGTTTTTAATTTGATTAAACTTTAAGCGAATTATTTTTTATCTCTTTGTTTTTGCAATTCTTAAATTTACAAAACTGAATGGAATTCATGGTAAAATGATCGGCTTTCATCTTTGATCTATTTTTGATCTTCCATCTGCCAGCCGAGAATTGCTAGCCATGTCTACTGCTTATACTATGCAGACTGCGCCAAAAGCGTTGTTTGATTACGACAAATATTGGGCGTCATGTTTTGAACCCGCACCATTTTTGCCGATGTCACGCGAAGAAATGGATCAACTGGGCTGGGATGCTTGTGATTTTATTTTAGTCTGTGGTGATGCCTATATTGACCATCCATCTTTTGTGTCTGGTGTGATTGGGCGGGTTTTGGAAGCGCAAGGTTTCCGTGTCGGCATTATTTCTCAGCCAGACTGGACCAATGTTGAAAGTTTCCGTGTTTTAGGCAAACCGACCATTGCTTGGGGTGTGACCGCAGGCAACATGGATTCGATGATTAACCGTTATACTGCAGATCGTAAAATCCGCTCGGATGATGCTTATTCTCCTGACAATGTTCCAAACAAACGCCCAGACCGTGCCGCAACCGTTTATAGTCAGCGTTGCCGTGAAGCCTTTCCTGATGTTCCTGTACTTTTGGGTGGTATTGAAGGTAGTTTACGTCGTATTGCGCATTATGATTATTGGTCGGATAAAGTCCGCCGCTCGATTTTGATGGATTCAAAAGCGGATATGCTGATGTATGGTAATGGTGAACGCGCCATTATTGATGTGATGCATCGTTTGGCAAAAGGTGAAAAAATTCATCAGATTACTGATGTTCGTGGTACAGCATTTATTATCAATAAGCTCAACAAACCATCTAAAGCAAAGTTTGTCGAAATTGCCAGTAATGATGTGGATAGCATCGGACGTGTTGATCCGATCATTAATCCGTATGTGATGACGGAAGATATTGATGGCTGTGAAGTTGAAAAAGAAAAAGGCAATTCTTTAGCACAATATCAAAATTTCCAAAAAGAACTGGTTGCAAATCCGATTGTTCGTGAAGGCGACAAGCTAGATGAACATACCCAAGTTGTTCAGTTGCAAGTGACATCTAAAGCCATCAAGCATAAATTGCCACCACGTGAATTAGCGGTGATTCGTTTGCCATCGTTTGAGCAAGTGGCAAATGACCATGTTTTGTATGCACATGCCAACCGTATTTTGCATTTGGAAACCAATCCGGGCAACGCACGCGCCCTAGTGCAGCGTCATGGTGAACGTGATGTTTGGATCAATCCTCCGCCGATTCCATTGACCACTGAAGAAATGGATTACGTGTTTGATTTGCCGTATGCACGGTTGCCACATCCAGTGTATGGTAATGCGCGTTTCCCTGCATTTGATATGATTAAATTTTCGGTGAATATCATGCGGGGCTGTTTTGGTGGTTGTACCTTCTGCTCGATTACTGAGCATGAAGGGCGGATTATCCAAAACCGTTCAGAAGATTCTATTCTGCGTGAAATTGAAAAAATTCGAGATACTGCACCACAATTTACAGGCATTATTTCGGACTTGGGTGGCCCAACAGCCAACATGTATCGTTTGCATTGTAAAGATCCAGAAATCGAGAAGAACTGCCGTAAACCATCTTGTGTGTATCCGGGTGTTTGTCAAAACCTTCATACTGATCATGCACCATTGGTACAGTTATATCGTAAAGCCCGTGAAATTAAAGGCATTAAGAAGATCCTGATTGGTTCAGGTCTGCGCTATGACTTGGCGGTACTCAATCCTGAATATGTCAAGGAATTGGTGCAGCATCATGTGGGTGGTTATCTGAAAATTGCGCCTGAGCATACCGAACAAGGTCCATTATCGAAGATGATGAAACCGGGAATCGGGACTTATGATCGCTTCAAACAAATGTTTGACCGTTTCAGTAAGGAAGTCGGTAAAGAGCAGTACCTGATTCCGTACTTTATTGCAGCGCATCCGGGTACAACCGATTATGACATGATGAATCTGGCGATTTGGTTGAAGAAAAATGGTTTCCGTGCCGATCAGGTACAAACCTTCTATCCATCACCAATGGCAACTGCCACTACCATGTATTATTCGGCGAAAAACCCACTGGCGAAAGTGGCACGTTATACTGAAAATGTGGATGTTGTCAAAGGTGAAAAACGTCGTCGTCTGCATAAGGCATTCTTGCGTTATCATGATCCAAACAACTGGCCATTATTGTGTGAAGCCTTGAAAGAAATGGGACGTGCTGATCTGATTGGTAATTCCAAGCAGCATTTGATTCCAACTTTCCAGCCGAAAGCCGCTGATGGTGAATATAAAGCTGCACGTAAGAAAAATTCGAGTGTGGCGGGTGATTCGCAAAAACGTACTGGTGAAAATACAGCACGTCAGCAAACTTCACAGCGTCAGCAGCCGAAAAAAGGCCAGATTTTGACCCAGCATACAGGCTTGCCACCACGTGAAACAGGCGATCGGAAACGTCCTTTCAATAAGTCGAAACAGAAAAACCGTGCTTAAAGTCTAAAAATAAAAAAAGCCAAGTTGATCTTGGCTTTTTTTATGGGTCGATTATTTAACCAACAATTTGCTGATAAGCACAGTATAAATAACCAATAATGACTAGACCGACAGCAGGTTCTAGAATTTTTGCCCAAGTAGGAATGGCTGCAACAGTAGGTTCGGCAACTTGATGATCGTCGTGATGGTCAGCATGAGAAACCATGTGATTAAACTCCTTGATTGTTTCATCTAATGATACCTGTTTTGTCTCGACAGGTTTAGAGCCAATCAGTTGAATCAAGTTATTTGTTGTCCAAACCCAGTCTTGAGCTTGTCCAGCTAAATAGCTGATTTGCCCAAGTAGCAACTCATTGAGTCCTTTTTGTCCTAAGTGTCCTGTATCATCTAGCTGTTTGAGCTCAGCAAGTTGTAGTGACAACACTTCTTTGAGGCTTTGTTCAAAATCAAGTTTGCTCAGCGTCGATTTATTATGCGCCGATGTAGTCATATGTCGTGCGACTTGCTGAATATACAATTGATCTTGCTGCTGTAATTCCAGATAGACACGGCTGGCATTTTGCTGCCATTCAGTGATCAGTTTGCCTAAAGCCAAAGCATTTAACTCGAGCAACAGGGCTTGTCGTTCTGCTGGAGAAAATTGATTGAGAAGCTGAGGCTTTTGAATTCGTGTTTGCTCAGCAAAATAATGAAATAAATCAAAAGCCATGAACTCCTCCTTAAGAGCGCTAATCGACTATTCTTAAACTTGGTTTTTTCTTCGGTGTTTCTGGTTCTGGGTTTTCTGTTGTTGGACTTATATTTGCATATTCGCTTGCATCAAAAAAGAGCCCTTGACCATTTTCACGGGCATAAATCCCAATAAGTGCTGCAAATGGTACATAAATATTTTGTGCCACACCACCAAAACGAGCAGAAAAACTAATTGCTTGGTTGTCCATGTGTAGTTGATGTACGGCATGCGGTGCAGTATTTAAGACAATTTGCCCATCTTTTACAAATTGTGCAGGAACATTGGTGTTCGGTTGAGTCGCATCGACCAAGAGATAAGGCGTAAGCTGATTGTCGCAAATCCATTCGTAGATTGCGCGTGCCAAATATGGGCGTGTAGGGGTTAAATTAATTTCTTGATCAGACATAACAAAGCTCTAAATATTTCTTAGTACACAAATTACTATACCGATTTTTGTTGCATCATGTCATGGTTTTGACATAGTTCGTACATTATATCGGGCATAAAAAAACCTCGGTAAAACCGAGGCCTTTTGTCCAATTCGGAAAACGAATTAACGTTTAGAGAATTGAGGACGTTTACGTGCTTTACGTAAACCAAGTTTCTTACGTTCAACTTCACGAGCATCACGAGTAACGAAACCAGCTTGACGAAGAACAGGTTTTAAAGTTTCGTCAGCAGCGATTAATGCACGAGTAATACCGTGACGGATCGCGCCAGCTTGACCACCGATACCACCACCAGCAACGGTGATGTAAAGGTCAAATTTTTCAGTAGCTTCTAAAAGCTCTAAAGGTTGACGTACAACCATACGAGCAGTTTCACGACCGAAATATTGCTCTAAAGTACGGTTGTTGATAACGAGTTTACCTGTACCAGCTGACAAGAAAACACGTGCAGTTGCGGTCTTACGGCGACCTGTACCATAATTAGTAGCCATGTGCTGTATCCCTTAGATGTCCAAAACTTGTGGCTGTTGAGCAGCGTGTGGATGCTCAGTACCAGCGTACACTTTCATTTTTTTGATCATTGCATAACCAAGAGGACCTTTTGGCAACATACCTTTTACTGCTTTTTCAAGAACAGCTTCAGGTTTGTGAGCGATTAACTTCTCGAAGTTAGTCTCACGGATACCACCAGGGAAACCAGTATGGCGATAGTATTTCTTATCAAGCGCTTTTTTACCAGTCACTTGAATTTCTTCAGCATTGATAACAACGATATAGTCGCCAGTGTCAACGTGAGGAGTATAAGATGTTTTATGCTTACCGCGTAAACGACGAGCGATTTCAGTCGCAAGGCGACCTAAAGTTTTGCCAGAAGCATCAACAACGTACCAGTCGTGTTGAACTTCAGCAGGCTTAGCGCTGAGAGTTTTCATTAAACCACTACCTATTATAGTTGGTTTGGACTATGGAATCTGTCCAAACAAAAGGAGACGCGATTCTAAACGAAAACGTTAAGAATCACAAATGAAAATACGAATTTCAAGCGCTGTATTTTAAGCCAACTACAAACAAATAAAAAGCCTTTCGTGCAGTATTTTTTGTGTATTCACATATCATTGGTAAATTGATACTTAAACTAAAAAATAATCAAGATAAATAAAAACTTATGTTGTCGCTGGTAAAATTAGCAGAGTTGGCCGAAAAGATGACATTGGCTTTATTGAAATGGGTAAGGATTAAAGTCTTTTTTTGTTGCAATGCCGTGTATTGCGCTAAAGGCTTCTTACTTTGTATTTTCAGCAGCTGAGTATTTTTTAAGGCTTTTACCAATATAGACACTGAACTTTGATGGCAGAAATTTTATAATAAGTAAAATTTCTGAAAAGTAAGAGAAAGCCATGCTCCCTTTATATGTCACCAGTGGTGAACCTGCAGGAATTGGCCCAGATATTTGTTTAAGTTTGGCTGATCGAACAGATGAGCGCCCGATTGTGGTACTGGCTGATCTTCAAATGTTGAAAGATCGTGCTAAAATTCTGCAAAAAAAAATTGAACTGATTGAATATAAAGGACAAAGTGAAGTCTTGCCACAAGGACAACTATATGTTGAACATGTGCCTTTAAATACTGATGTGGTTTTGGGTGAATTGAATCCTCAAAATTCAGCCTATGTTTTGGAACAATTGCGTCGTTCGGCTGCATATGCCATGCAAGGCAAAAGTGTTGGGGTTGCAACTGCACCCGTGCAAAAATCGGTGATCAATGATGCGGGAATCCATTTTAGTGGACATACCGAATATTATCAGGAGTTTGCAGGGGTGGAACGGGTAGTGATGATGCTCGCTACTAAAACCCTGCGCGTAGCTTTAGCCACGACTCATTTGCCTCTGCGTGAGGTTGCTGATGCTATTACCACAACGCGGTTACAGCAAGTGATTGATATTTTACTACATGATTTAAAAAACAAATTTCAGATTGCAAAGCCACGTATTCTAGTTTGCGGCTTAAACCCGCATGCGGGTGAAGGTGGTTATTTGGGGCATGAAGAAATCGAGGTGATCAATCCTGTTTTAGAACAGTACCGCGCATGGGGTGAACAGCTCAGCTTGTGTCTGCCAGCCGATACTTTATTTACTCCTGAACATTTGCAACATGCTGATGCTGTACTTGCCATGTACCATGATCAGGGCTTACCTGTGTTAAAATCACAAGGTTTTGGTGAAGCGATCAATATTACTTTAGGTTTGCCATTTATTCGGACTTCAGTTGACCATGGCACAGCACTGTCACTAGCAGGTACAGGGCAGGCAAAAAGTTCTAGCTTGCATGTCGCAGTCGATTTGGCACTAAGCCTCGCTCACTCGTTATAATTTTTCTTGGAAATTGTCTATGTATCAAATTAATGCCCTAAACCCGAAAGAAGAAGGGCATCAGGCGCGGAAACGCTTCGGGCAGAACTTTTTGCATGATCAGCGTGTGATTGCCAAAATTGTACGCTCTGTAAATCCACGTACAGGTGACAATATTGTTGAAATTGGCCCAGGTTTAGCAGCGCTGACTTCGCCATTGATTGGTGAATGTGATGCCTTGACGGTGGTTGAATTAGACCGTGATTTGGCAGCAGGTTTGCCGAATCGCGTACCGCATCCTGAGCGTTTAACTATTGTTGAAGCCGATGCATTAAAGTTTGATTTTAGTCAGCTTTTTCAGGAAGGTCGCCCACTGCGTGTGGTGGGGAACTTGCCGTATAATATTTCGACGCCTTTGCTGTTTCATCTCTTGGAATTTGGCGGTAAAGTCAAAGACATGCATTTTATGTTGCAAAAAGAGGTGGTTGATCGCATCACGGCTGTACCCAATACCAAGGAATACGGGCGTTTGTCTGTGATGATTCAGTATTATTGCCAGCCAACATTCCTGTTTGAAGTGCCACCAGGCTCATTTAACCCACCGCCAAAAGTTACCAGTGCTGTATTCCGTCTAGTCCCGTATGCTGAAAAACCGATTGTGGCAAAAGATGAACAGGCTTTGACGCGTTTGGTCGGTCATGTGTTTACTCAGCGCCGTAAAACGCTACGTAATAGCCTAAAAGGTATGTTGCGTGAAGATGGCTTTGAACAAGCTGGGGTTGACCCGATGGCGCGCCCAGAAACCCTAACATTGGCACAGTTTGTTGCACTTTCCGATCAAATGGTTGCTTGAAATGACAACACGCTATAACTATGTAATTGGTGATCTGCAAGGCTGCTTTGAAGCATTAAAACTGTTACTCAAACAGATTCAGTTTGATCCTGATCAGGATTTTCTCTGGTTCACGGGTGATTTGGTCGCACGTGGTGAGAATTCTTTAGGAGCGCTACGTTTTGTCAAAAAACTGGCGGAACGAGGTAGTGCGGCAACAGTCTTGGGTAATCATGACCTGAACTTGCTGGCATGTGCACGTAATATCAAAAAAATCAAAGCAAAAGATCAGACACAAGATATTATTGACGCAATTGATAGTGATGAACTGATTGATTGGTTGCGCCGCCAACCGCTTTGTCTGTTTCCAAATGAAAAGACGATTTTGACCCATGCTGGTATTCCGTGTATTTGGTCAGCCGAGCAAACGGCGGAACTGGCGCAGGAAGTTCAGGCGGTAATTGGGCATGAAGACTTTGCCGTAGTGGATGCTTTTTTGGCGCAAATGTATGGGGCAATGCCTGACTTGTGGGAAGATCATCTGCAAGGGCATGAGCGGCTGCGTACCATTACCAACTATTTGACCCGTATGCGTCTAACCAATGCCGAAGGACGTCTGGAATTTTCGTTTAAAGATAGCCTGGATGCTCCGATGCCAAAAGGCTTTTTACCTTGGTTTGAGTTTGATGGTCTGACGACCCGTACGCACCAGATTGTATTTGGGCACTGGGCTGCATTGGCAGGCAAAACCATCAGTGCACAGGTACAAAGTGTGGATGGTGGTTGTGTGTGGGGTGGAACCTTACTGGCATACCGTCTGGAAGATCGAAAGTTGTTTGCCGTAGAGAATCCAGTTCTGGTCTAAGTCTCAAAAGCGGTCATTGTATGATGATCGCTTTTGATTATAATTTAATTTTCTCGAATCCAGACTTGAGTGCGTCCAAGTGTTGAAATGCCTAAATAACCACGTAACTGTAACAGACGTCCGTTTGAGAGTAACTTCCCTTTGACACTGTAGATCTTGCCAGTTAGAGGATCAAGGATTTTTCCTCCGCCATAGTTGTCATTGCCCATAGGCTTTAAGTCATGAATAATATCTAAACCTAAAATGGGTTTGTTGTTATACGGTGCAGGACAATTGCTACAGGTTTCTTTGGGCACATAGCCTGGTCGCGGAGTAACCTTGATGATTTTCCCGATATAATTGCCGTCTTTTTCTTGGCGAATCTGAATCACTGCTTTAGGCGATCCAGTCTTATCATCGATTTGTTTCCAAGTTCCACGAATATCCGTTGCAAAACTCAGACTACTACATGCTGACAAAGTTAAAATGAGTGGTAATTTCCACATGCTCAACGCTCCTCTGTAATTTCCCTATTGAATGAGCAAAAATTATTCTAAAAGAGAAGTAAAGCAATAACAATCGCACTCACTCCCGAAGTGAGAACTCATGAGTTAATGTAGTAAATGGATCACAATGGGTAGCCAAATTGCGGTAAATACCCCATTAACTGCCATGCCAAAAGCAGCATAACGACCTGCAACTGAACCACGTTGCCACGCCTGTACTGTACCAATGGCATGTGCTGCAAGTCCTAAAGCCAATCCTGAAGCACGTTCATCATGAATATGGCGCAAAATTAGCCCCGAGAAACTAGCACCAATCAGCCCTGATAAAATCACAATCAAAATCACTAAACCAATCGGTGAACCGAGTAAGGTCGCAATATTAATTGCAATTGGTGTTGTCACTGCACGGGTAGCGAACGCCAAAATTGTAGGCTGTGCCATATGTAGCAGATAAGCAAGGCTCATTGGGAGGGCAACGGCACTAACACTGGCAAAGACCAAAATACCTGTTAAAGATTTGAGCGGTAAATCATCATAACGCATGGTGGCCAGTGGTATCGCGAGCGCAACCGTCACATAACCGAGCAGCCGCCCAAAAACATCATGTGTGCCTTGCATATATTGTTCATAAGGTAGGCCTAATACAGATAGAAGCCCCACCACACAAAACATGCCAATCACTAAAACGGGGACGCGTGGCACATAGCGGCTAATCAATTTTGCGATCAGGTAGGCGACCAAGGTGACTGCAAAGCTAAACAGTACAATATTCATGAATTGCTCCTTATAACCAGCGTTTGGCCATTTTGGCGTAAACCCAAAGCGGAATCAGGGTACTGACCACCAACACCACAAGAAAGAGTGGAATTTCTTTGCCCATATGTACAAGGGTAATCAATGAGCCAGCACAGACAGGCAAAAAGGCAAAGGCACTTTCCCGCATGATTTTGTTGTTGCTGTCGATCAGGCGTAGTGAAATTGGGCGGAACCTGCGCCAGATACTAAGAACCAGAAGCAGCGCCAATAAGCCAGTCAGATTGCCCAGTTCAGGGAAATGCAGTTGCGTCATGATCCATAACGCAGCTTCACGAAATAAAATGATGAGCGAAATATTGGCAATCCATGCTTGCCAGTCGATGGTTTTTATTCCATTCATGGTGAGATCTTCGTGGTTTGGGGGCTGTCAAGATCACACAGCCCTTGGCTAGAAAACGTTATTTTTCCAGTTTTAACCGATCTAAGGTTTAATTTCAAACTCTTCGAGCGGTGTCTGAAACTGAGCGGCACGTTCACCTAAAATTTCATGTAAAGGTAAATGCAATTTTTTAATCAGTTCTTCAAGTTTGTGCGGCGCAATAATCACATCAAGCAGTAAGTTACCGTGATCATCATAATGTTCTGATTGAATCACATTGAGTGCATAAAGCTGGGTACGGAGTTTGCCATAAGCAGGTTTTAAACTGAGCTGAAAGTTTTGAATTTGCCCCATTAGGCACTCTTGCACCGCTTGGCGTAATAGCGTTAAGCCTTGCTGGCTATGGGCTGAGACATAAACACGCTCTGACTGGTGCGGTTTGGCATAGATAATTTTTGCTTCATCGCCGCTTAAGTCAATTTTGTTATAGACTCGTAGCACAGGCACGTCAGCCCCGATTTCTTTGAGCACGGATTCGACAGCATCAATCTGTTCCAGCATGTCTGGGCTACTACTGTCGATGACATGTAGCAGTAAGGTCGCTTCCAGCGTTTCTTCTAAAGTGGCTTTAAAGGATTCGACTAAAGAATGAGGCAGGTCACGGACAAAACCCACGGTATCAGCCAGTACCAACGCACCAATCCCATCCCAGTTTAAACGCCGTAAGGTTGGATCGAGTGTGGCAAACAGCTGGTCAGCTGCATAAACCTCACTTTCAGCAAGAATATTAAATAAGGTGGATTTACCTGCGTTGGTATATCCTACCAATGACACGGTTGGAATCGCGGCTTTTTGGCGGGCAGCACGACCTTGACTACGGGTTTGGCGGACTTTCTCGAGTTTTTCCTTGAGCTGACCCATACGGATTCGTAATAAGCGGCGGTCTGTTTCTAACTGAGATTCACCTGGTCCACGTAAACCAATCCCGCCTTTTTGCCGTTCTAGATGCGTCCAGCCGCGCACGAGACGGCTCGATAAATGCTCAAGCTGAGCCAGTTCAACTTGTAATTTACCTTCGTGGGTACGAGCGCGCTGTGCAAAGATGTCCAAAATTAAACCTGTACGGTCAATCACGCGGCATTTTAAAATACGCTCTAAGTTACGTTCTTGAGCGGGCGAGAGTGAATGATCGAAAATAACCAGTTCTGCTTCAAGTTCTGCGACTAATGCTGCAATTTCTTCTGCTTTTCCCGAACCTACAAATAGTTTAGGGTCTGGTTTTACGCGTTGAGCAGTCATGTGCTGTAAAATTTCAGCGCCTGCTGATTTTGCCAACAGACTGAACTCTTCGCCATCAAGATCATTCAGCATATTGACTGAAACACTGACCAATATGGCGCGTTCGCCGCCTTGATGTCGCTCAAAATATTCCACTAATAACCTAACTCGCCAAGTAAAAAATCTATTGTAGAGAAAACTTGGCGGCTAGGCGAGTCTGAAATCTGCTAGTGCAGTAACATGAAGAGTTTGTTGAGTAAAATCAAAAGCCCAGCACATAAAATACTACAGCCTAATATCCATTGGAGCTGTTGGAGAATATTTTTATGGTGAGGGGTGGAATGATGAAGATTGAACATGTGATTCATGGCATTCTCCTTTTGCTGATTTCCATATCCAGCATAGTGGAAAATTAATTTTAGATGAAATTGGATATTATTATTGTTAACTTCGGTTATTCAGATCAAGATTGTAACTTTTTTGCAGAATTGACACCGTGCTCATTTATAATGCTGCTACAAACTTCATCATGATTCATGCATGTTTATGACGCATCAAAATTCAACAACAGTAGTAAAAAAGAAAGGATTGGCCCGTTTTATTCATTTTGGCAAAAAAATTAGTCATGGAGTAGCGGCTGTTGGGCAGGGGTTTTATGTGGTGTATCGTCACCAATTGTATAAACAGCCAAATCACCCAGACAATACGCGCTATGTACAATGGTTTTGCCGACGGTTATGTGATGTTTTTAATATCGAAGTACGTTTGTATGGTGAATCTGCATCAACTGAACCTGCACTTTGGGTAAGTAATCATATCTCGTGGCTGGACGTTCCGACGCTCGGTTCTGCGGCACGGGTATTTTTTCTTGCAAAGGCTGAAATCGAGGATTGGCCTGTGGTTGGGAAGTTGGCAAGAGGTGGCGGGACATTATTTATTAAACGTGGTTCGGGGGATTCGGTACGTATTCGTCAACAAATCTCGGATTTTCTGTCCCAAAATATTCCTGTGTTATTTTTTCCAGAAGCCACGACTTCCGATGGCACAACGATCAAACGGATTCATGGTCGTTTGTTGGGCGCTGCACTCGAAGCGCAAAAACCTGTACAGATTGCCCTGATTTGCTATGTTAACCAGCAAGGTGAGCTAGATCATATTGCGCCATATGTGGGTGAGATTTCTTTTAGCGATCATGTTAAACAAGTTTTAGAAATGCCGAGAGTAACTGCACATCTGATGTTTTTGCCACGGATTGATGTAACAGGGCATAATCTCGACTCGCTGACCTCTGAAGTACAACATAAAATGTATAAGGGGTTACAAGAGTTGCAGCAACATGTTTTGCATCAGATTGAGCAATAAATTACATCATGCCTTCAATCGGGAACCATGAAATCAGCTTTAAGCCAATTTTTTGCCACCATTTCATGTCTGGTTCATGCGGGTAGACTTTGCGGAAATACTGGGTCTTACGCTCCCAGTGAATCTGTTGCTCTGGGGTGAGGGACAGTGTATAGCTGTAGAGTCCCAAGTTTTGATCCATGGTGTCATGAATTGCTTTGGCTAGACTTGGGCTGTCTAGCACCACGCCAATCTCGGTATTGAGTTTCGCTGAACGTGGATCGAGGTTAAAAGAGCCAATAAAGACTTGCTGCTGATCCAGTTCCATGAGTTTGGCATGTAAGCTGGAACGGCTTAAACCTTTTAAACTGATTTTGGTTTTCTTTGAAATTTCTTCGGTTTGTGGGTTGAGGCTTTTGCCCGCGAGTGCGGGTAAAAATTCATACAGTTTGACATTATTTTTGAGTAAATCTTCACGGTACTTGCTATAAAAAGCATGTACTAGCCAAACGTCATTGGCTTTAAATGAGTTGGTCAGTACACGGACCTGAATCCCATTTTGTGCCATGCTGTTCAGCGCGCGCGCACCTGATTTTTCAGGAACGAAATAAGCAGAAATAATATCGACATTATGCTGTGGTGAGATTAATTCTTTCTGGAGTTGTTCTCTTAAATAATCATTGCCTTGCGCCTGATCACGGATTTTGGCAGGAGAGTCTTTAACGACTTGCGCTTTGACCCATTCGAAGTGAATTTGATGATTCATCCATTCATCAAATATATAGGTGCGGTTGGCAAGTCCCAGATAGTTTTGTACCGTAGCTTTCTGATAGTGTTCGGTCAGTTGTTGCTTTAAACTTTCATAGCGCAGGCGATGTTTTTCTGGATTGACAATTTGCCGTACAGGATAGGCATAGCTATCATTCCAGTATTCATCAAAGGAATTGGAAATATCATCGACAGCTTGCCCTACCAGCATGACATCAATATCTGAAAACTGGTAGTTGTCGCTGACGTTGTAGTATTGGTCACTCATGTTACGCCCGCCAATCAAAGCAATTTCATTGTCAACAATGAAGCTCTTGTTGTGCATGCGACGGTTGATGCGTTTTAAGTCGAGCACCATATCCATAGCACGAAACTGACGAAAGCGATAAGGGTTATACAGTTTGACCTGAATATTTTGATGTTGATCCAGTGCTAAAAATGCACCTTCCATGCCTTTAGCATTGTTGTCATCAATGAGCAGGCGGACTTTGACACCACGATCGGCTGCCTGAATAATATCATAGAGTGCCAATGCACCAATTTTGTCGTTATCCCAGATATAATATTGTAAATCCAACGTTTTTTGTGCTTTGTTAATGAGGTTGAGGCGGGTTGAAATCGCTTCTAGCGGGTCATATAAAATGTGATACCCTGTCAAGCCCGGATTGGCTTGTCTTAATGGCGTAATCCGATGCGCCAATGTGGTTTGTGAAGTATCGACATCATGGGCATAACTCGGAGTCTGTACCTGTTGATGTGGCAAGGTGCTACACGCCGTGACACTCAATGCGATACAAAGAGCCACTGCTAAGCTTGAAAAAGCTGGCGTAAACTGTTGTTGTGATAAGTGGCTCATGTTGGTTATCAGATCTCACGCGAAAAACCTATAGATCAATTATTGCACGACTTGTCATGCTCGTTTTGTATTGATCCGAGAAAAAGTATGTGGAATTCTAATTCAATTATTTCAATCTTCTATATTATTTTCTTTACTGTTGCATTATGGGCAACAGCACACGCATGGCATAGTCAGTCTAAAACACAAACAATTCATCCATTTAAAGCATTTATTCATTTATGGGTTTTTTATGCCTGTTATTTGTTGCCACCGCTTTTATTGTTCAGTATTTATGCAGGAATCACAGGGTATTATTCGATTCAACAAGCCATTTTTAGCGGATTGCTCAGTACGATTTTAATTTATGCCCGTTTTATTGAGCCGAATCGGATTCGAGTCAAAACGACACAGTATCAAATCAATGAACCACACAGTTTTCATCAACCTTTTAAAATTGCCTTGATTGCTGATTTACATGTCGGGCTATTTTCAGGTAATGAACGTCAGCTCAAGCTGATTGTAGAAAAAATTAATCAGCAGCAGCCCGATATTGTTGTGGTGGCAGGAGACTGGACTTATGAGCCTGAAGACACACTGGTCGAGGAACTTGCCATTCTCAAGCAAATTCATGCGCCTGTCTATTCAGTTTTGGGTAACCATGACGAACAGTATCCGGGGCCGCCGATTCGGCAGTTGCTCCAGCAGGCTTTAGATGCCAATCAGGTGATGGATATCGAAGGGGAAGTGATTGAATTTGAAGAATTTCGTCTGATCGGTGTGGGTGACTTATGGGCAGGTAAGACCGATATGCGTTTTATGCCTGATTTACCACAAGACAAACCATGGGTAATTGTGTCGCATAATCCTGACACTGTGGACATGGTGCCCGAGCTGCCAAGCCATCCACTTATGCTGTCTGGGCATACTCATGGTGGGCAGATCGAGTTGCCATGGTTGACCAGTTATATTATGAAGCATGTTTCAATTTCGGGGCATAAACAGGGTTTGTATCAGCACGAACATGCCGATGTTTATGTGACTGTGGGAACAGGTATGGTGGGCGTGCCTTTTCGTTTTCGTGTACCGCCCACTGTCGATATGATCGAATTGATTTAAAAAAAGCGCTCAAATCTGAGCGCTTTTTTATGGGGTGGGTTTAGTGGGCTTGATCCCAGTTATGTCCTTGTCCAACTTCAACCAGCAATGGTACAGACAACTGCATTACCGATTGCATCACTTCACTAATCTGAGGGGCAAGCTCTGCTGCATAATCCTGATCGACTTCCAGCACCAATTCATCGTGCACCTGCAATAATAATTTAGCGTGCTGAGCAGGCAGGATTTTTTTCACTGCAATCATCGCCAGTTTAATAATATCGGCAGCACTTCCTTGTAATGGTGCATTAATCGCAGCACGTTCAGCCGCTTTACGCACCATGACGTTACGTGCATGAATATCTGGTGTATATAAACGGCGCCCTAAAACAGTCTCGACAAAACCTTGTTCAGCTGCAATTTGACGGGTACTTTGCATGTATTCGTAGACACCAGGGTAACGGTGGAAATACTGCTTGATATAGTTTTGTGATTCTTCACGGGTGAAACCCAGTTGACGAATCAGACCAAACTCCGACATGCCATATAACAAGCCGAAATTCACGGCTTTGGCTTGGCGGCGTTGATCACTGGTAATTTGATCTAGCGGAATACCCAGCACTTCTGAGGCTGTACGGCGATGCACATCCTGCCCATGATGGAAGGCGTGTAGCAGGGCTTCATCCTGAGAAAAATGTGCCATTAAACGCAATTCAATCTGTGAGTAATCGGCAGCCAGCAACACGCGACCTTCAGGTGCAACAAATGCCTGACGAATCTGGCGTCCAATTTCCCCTCGGACTGGAATATTTTGCAGGTTCGGGTCAGATGACGATAGTCGTCCTGTTGCCGTCACTGCCTGATGATAACTGGTATGCACGCGCATGGTGGCAGGATTGGCTTGCTCTACAAGGCGGTCCGTATAGGTGCTTTTCAGTTTGGCCAATCCGCGATGCTCTAAAATCACTTCGGCAATCGGATGTTCGATTTTTTCCAGAATACTTTCACTGGTACTGTATTGCCCAGTTGCAGTTTTTTTACCGCCTTTGATGCCCAGTTTATCAAACAGAACTTCACCAACCTGTTTTGGCGAGGCAATATTGAAACTTTCACCTGCCAGAGTTTCCGCCTGCTGTTCTAGCTTATGCATGGCTTGGGAGAATTCATCACTGAGCTGTTTTAAAAACTCAGGATCCAGCTGAATGCCATTTTCTTCCATTTCGGTGAGGACTTCAGCTACAGGCATTTCAACCTTGTGCAGAATGTTGACCAGCTCGGGGAATGGCGCCAGTTTTTTGGCTAATACTTCATATAGGCGATAAGTGACATGCGCATCTTCGGCTGCATAATGTGCCGCCGTTTCCAGTTCAATTTGGTTAAAGGTTTTTTGTTTAGCTCCTTTACCTGCAATCTGTTCAAACGTTGTGGTCAGATGGCTTAAGTACAAACGTGCAACATCGTCCATGCCATGACGGGTGGCTGAAGCATTCAGTACATAAGATGCCAGCATGGTGTCAAAGAACCAACCTTGTAGATGAATCCCGTGATTGGCAAAGATATGTGCATCATATTTCAAATGATGACCGATTTTCTCTACCGTAGGGTTTTCTAGAATCGGTTTAAGCTGTGCCAAAATCTGTTCACGATTAAGCTGCTGTGGCGCACCTTCATAGTCGTGAGTAAACGGGACGTAATAGGCATCTTGGGCATCAAATGCTACCGAAAAGCCCACCATCTCGGCAGCACGGTAATCAAGACTGGTGGTTTCTGTGTCAATCGCAAAGCGCTCGGCAGTTTGGAAGCGCTGCCATAGCTGTTGCCAAGCGGCATCGGTGAGTACCGTATGATAGTGCGCCTGACCTAGCTGATCATCGATACTGCTCATCTGTGCAAGATCTTCAGTTTTTACACTTGGCGCTGTTGTGGTTGTTGTTGCCACCGTTGGCCGACTTTGCTTATAGCTTGGGTTATCAGGGTTATTCGGATGATCCAACGACTGTAACTGGTTACGAAATTCCAGTTCGGTATACAGGCGACGTAACTCATCGACATTCGGGTTACTGAGTTTCAGTTCATGCCAGTCCAGATTTAGCTCTAGATTGCAGACAATGCTTGCCAATTGGTGGTCAATCTTGATGCTTTCGGTGCTTTCTTGTAATGTTTTGCCGACTTTGCCTTTGATATTGGCCGCATTGGCTAAAATATTATCGAGGGTTTGATATTCGTTTAGCAGTTTTGCCGCCGTTTTTGCACCTACGCCCGCTACCCCCATAATTCCATCGGATGCATCGCCCATCAGGGTCAGATAATCCACCATCTGATGTGGCCAAACCCCAAATTTTTCAAACACACCATCTACATCGAGTGAGCGCTCTTTAAAGCTGTCTTCCAGTTTAATATGTTCGGTGACCAGTTGCGCCATGTCTTTATCGCCTGTCGAAATCAGGACATGATGCCCTTCACTGACAGCGCGTTTTGCGAGCGTACCAATAATGTCATCGGCTTCTGCACCTGGGAGCATGTGCAAAGGTAGACCTAATGCACGAATCAGAGCATGCAGATATGGAATCTGTTCAGCCAGTTCATCGGGCATGCCTGGGCGGTCACCTTTATAAATCGGCGATAACTGATGGCGGAAGGTGGGTTCAGGCGTATCAAAAATCACCGCCATATGGGTGGGTTGAGTACGACGAATCAGTTTCTGGATTGCAGAAATTGCGCCACGTACAGCGTTGGTATGTAGTCCTGTCGAAGTGGTGAGAGGTGGTATCGCATGGAAGGCACGAAACAAAAAATAAGACCCATCAACCAAAACAAATGGTGGCATTACACAACTTCCTCAATCTAATCTGCGGGCTATTTTACGTGAATTTTAACTTTGATGCAGAAGTAGATCCGTTGAAGGGAGTTTTATCTCGTTCAGATGATCGGTTAACATCAATAAAACGGCTGCACCAATCAGGAAATCTATGTTGCAGAAAAAATCAGCGGTCATGATGAGCCTTGTTTTGATGTTCTCGGTAATATTGGCGTGGTTTGCCTATGTATTCGGGAAGCAGCAATGGGCATATTTGCTGTTACTGGCAGGATTGTGTTTTTTTATTGTGCTGATTTTTCGACTGCAAAATCAGGTAGATCGACTTGAACAACGCTTATCTGATCTGGAAAGGCAGCAAATACCATATCAGCCTGCATCGGCACCAGTTCAGGTCGTTCCACCACCAATTCCTGTATCAATAGCGATCCCACCGCAGCCAACAGAGCCACAAACAGCATTCCCCAGTCAAACAAATCCTCATTGGCAAGCTGTTTTAGAGTGGCTGGTAAAAAGCAATCCAATTTTGAAAGTTGCTGTGGTATTGCTGCTGATCGGGGTGGTGTTGTTACTGCGCTTTGCCAGTGAATATTGGCAAGTCAGTCTGGGTATGCGATTACTCTCAATCGGAGTGGTGGGTGCAATCACCACTGCAATAGGCTACTGGCTTGGAAATCGTAATCTGCGCTTTGCCGTAGCGGTACAGGGTGTTGGGCTGGCGGTGATTTTTCTGACCTTGATTTTCGCCTATCATTTTCTTTTGATTAACAGTGTGATCATAGCAAGTGTGGTGTTGGCAGGATTGCTGCTTATCACGACATGGCTGAGTTTGAAACAAAAAGAAATTTCACTGGCGATTTTGGCGTTAGGTATGGCGTATCTGGCACCGTTACTGATTCCGCAATATCGTCCCGATCCGATATTTTTATGGGAATACTATTTGGTGGTGAATCTGGCGGTTGCCGCAATTAATTTTGTGCAGTCGTGGAAGTTACTCAATCATCTGGCATTTTTTTCAACAATGGGACTGGCAGGCATGAGCCTGTTTATGCACGATGTCTCGAGTCAGCGCAATTATCTGGATATGTTGCTGTGGCTACATTTGGCATTGTTTATTTGGCTTAGCATTCGTTATAGCCAGTTAATGCTGCGGCAAAAATTAGAATTACAAGGCTACGTGTCTATTTTAGATGTCGGTTTGATTTTTAGTGTACCTGTGTTCGGATTTACCTTGCATGCCAGTCTCATGCACCAGTCCAGTCATGCCTTGACCTTGGCTGCGGCAGGTTTGGCGGCAGTGTACTTCGGGTTGACGGTGTGGATTCGTAAGCGGCAAGCTGAGCTTTCGCTGCTTGGCAAGAGTTTCATGATTTTGGCGACCGCATTTTTTGCCCTGATTTTTCCACTGGCAAAAGGTGCACACTGGACCAGTCTGGGCTGGGTGATTCAGGGTACTGCACTGATTGTATGGGGTGTCACTGAACGTTATCGTTTTAGTCGTATCATTGGTGAGGCCTTATTGTTTTGTAGTGCAGGTGCGCTATTTTTTCAGATCTGGTCAGATGAAGTTTTCCCAACCCTAAGTGCCTGTATTTATACTCTAGTGCAGTCCGTTGCCGTGTATTTTCTCTTGCAAGATACGCGTACGCCAGAGCGCCGTGTTGCAGCGATTCCGCCCATCAGTTTCTTTTTGGCATTTGCCTTATACAGTGGCAGTGCCGCCAGCGTAGAAATTTTCCACTGGCAATCCTATGGTTTATTGGCAAAGCTGGCAGTTGCATCGGTGTTATATGCAGCCTTTTATGTGGTAGTTACTCTGAAACAGTCGATTGAATGGATAGCCGAGCAGCTGATCATCAGTACAATCATCCTGATCGGGCTGGTCATAGCCTTGGAGCAATTACAGATTTGGCAGGGTTTACAACACTGGAAAAATAGCGGCTTTGCATTGTTTTGTGCAGTTGCTGCGTTATTACAGAGTGGATTGTTGTACTGGACACAGCGTCAGCATAATTCGAACCGTTTGCTTGCACTCTTACTCTGGGCGAGTCTGGCACTGGTAGGTCTAAGTCTATGGGTACAGGCACCGATCATGGCATTGGGCGCGTTACCTACAGTCTGGTTATGGACTGCGATCATTCAAAAGAACAAAGTATGGCTACAACATCCTGAGCTATGGCTTTGTAATCTGCTTTGGTTGTTGCTGGTCAATATCGATCAAGATGCTATACAGGCATACTATGTCATCCCTTTATTCAACCCGATTGATGTACTGAGTCTTGCCATGCTGTGTGGCCTGCTCTGGTTACAGCAGATTCAGCTACCTTCACTGCTTTGGCAACGCCTCTTGAAAGCGAGCCTGTTTTTTATGCTGCTTTGGGTGTTGAGCAGTGTGATGGTACGTGCCTTACATCATCTGTTAAATACGCCGTTATGGAGCATGGACATCTGGCACAATGGTGCGGTTCAACTGAGTCTAACCTTGCTATGGACATTACTGGCATGTGTGGGGATGACCGTTGCGAGCCGTAAAGCCATGCGTGAAGTCTGGTATATGGGAGCATGTATTCTGGCGATTGTGGTGTTTAAACTGGCGTTGCTGGATTTATCGCAAAGTGCGACTTTGACACGGGTGATTTCATTTATCGGAGCAGGGGGAATGATGTTGATTATTGCCTATCTGGCGCCCTTACCCCCTGTATCACCGCAAGCTGAATCATCAGCCGACTGAGCTGATGATTGCTTTTGATTGGTTTTAAAAAAATCCAGTTAGAGGGTGGGCAGATGATTGCTGCTACCAACAAAACCGATTTTCGGTACAGGAATCTCGATATTGTTTTTCACAAAGGCATCGCGAACCCGTTCTTGCATTTCGTCTTTGACCAGCAGGTAATTTTCTTGCTGACACCAAATGGTAAATAGCAGTTCAATTGAAGACTCCCCAAAAGCCGTAACTGTCATGGCAGGTTTAGGGTCATCCAGTACTAGAACATGATGCTTGGCAGTGGTTAGGAGCACTTCACGAACTTTGCTTAGGTTTTCATGAAAGCTGACTGCAAGGGTAATCGGAATCCGCCGAATCGGATATTTTGACAGGTTATAAACTGGGGTCTTGATCAGTTGTTCATTGGGCAAGCGAATATAAATATTGTCTAAGGTCAGTAATTTTACGGACAGTAAATCAATTGAAATCACTTCACCTTCAATCACTTGACCACGCAACAAGGTCAGTTGAATGGTATCACCGACCTCAAAAGAACCTTCGCCAATCAGAAATAACCCGCTGATCAGGTTAGTTGCTGAAGTTTGTGAAGCAAAACCTAAAGCAACAGTCAGAATCCCCGCTGCGCCCAAAAAGACACTGACTTTAAAGCCTGCTTCCCGTAAGCCTGCCATGACAAAAAACAGGAAAATTGTATAGAAAATCCCGCGCCGCCATACCATACGCTGATGGGCATTAAACTTCGCACCAATTGTACGAATAAAGGCATTCGAGACCAGACGGGCAAGTGCAAAACCAATCAGACATAGCATGGCTGCCACAAACATATCGGAAATGCGTTCGACACTAATATGCATGTTGGTGAACACGTCTTTGAAACTCGAGAGCAGGTCTTGAGGAATTTGTGATTTTTCCATTCACGATCCTAAAAAAATGAGTCAAACATATTAAACAATGCACCACCAGGGGAGCGCGGTTCATGCACATAAACGACTTCACCCGCTTTCGGTGGAGTCCGATTTTCAATCCGTATCCGAGGCGGACGATCGGAAGATTCATGAACCACTTTAATGTGCGATGTCCATAAGCGCCCTGTACTTTCACTATAAAATAAAGGCAGGGCAGGAACAGGCACATTCATGCGGTCAAAACGTAACTGTTCGTGGCTACTGTTATGAAAAATAATCGGAGTGACTGCGCGAAAGGCACGAGGTTTAAGTTGTTCCAGCTCCGTACGGCCATCAACTGCCGTAGCATAGCAAAGCTCGCCAGAGCGTTTGTCTGGGCCAAACCAAGTATCTTTTGGGCGAATGACTGGAATATCAAAAAGCGGTTCGCGTTGCCCTTCGGCAAAACCCGTAATCCAAAGTGGAGTACTGATATATAACAGACCGCGTTGCCCTGCAGGAATATACATTGGATCGACAGGGCGAATCACCACGGAACGATCGGCAAGTCGTGGTAACAGTTGGAAGGTATTGCCCATTTTGCGAAACATATAGCGCTCGACATGTACAGGCGGTGGAAATGGAAAATCAGGCTCTAATATTTCTTTCCATTGCTGCTCATAGTCAAACTGGATCGTCGGACGATGATATTCCATACGCCATTCTTGGGCGCCGCGAGTCAGGCGAAACAGTAACGAACCAAATTGCCAAGTACGAGTTTGGTGTAACTCAAAATGATATTCGCCCCACCATTTAATATGTTTTTCCCAGTGATCATCCATGAGACCTAAATCTGACACAATATTTCCTTAGATGACTAGCTTTGCCTATCACTTTAATGGGTTAAAAGTCAGGAGTATAGAGGGTAAAAGTACAATTAGAGGCGTGATTGTATTCAATAAAAACTAAAAAATTAAAATTGTAATAAGCGGCGGTGTTGTATTAAAGGCATGGCTGCCTGAACTTGTTGATGTTCATTGTGGTCAAAAGCAACGGTAATTAATTGTGCGCCTTCATCTTCCACTAGTGCGAGTAACTGACCACGGCTATTGGTGACTCCAGCATGTCCCCAAGTCTGGCGTTTTTCGCCATGCCAACCCTGCTGAGCTGCGCCGAGGACATAGCATTGACTATCCATTGCTCGGGCTTGCAGTAAAAGCTGCCAGTGCATTTGTCCTGTCGTGTAAGTAAACGCTGCGGGTGCTGTTAAAATATCCGCACCACGTTGTCTTAACGTAAGTGCCAACTCAGGGAAACGCAAGTCATAGCAGACCATTAAACCAATCTGACCAAACGGAGTTGATGCAACCACCACTTCATCGCCAGGTTCAAAAAACTTGGATTCCTGATAACCACCTACGCCATCCGCTACCTGCACATCAAACAAATGAATTTTGTCATAACGTGCTTCAGTTCCTTCTGGGCTGATACATAAACTACTGGTGCGCACACGACCATCAGGAACAATTGAACCATCAGGGCGAAACGGGCAAGGCAAAGTTCCTGCAATAATCCAGATTTGATACTGATGTGCAAGCTGTTCTAAACGCTGCTGAATACTTTCAAATTGTTCAGCCGTTTCGCGCTGTTTACCTGCTGCAAAACAAATAAAATTTTCAGGAAAAGTAATCAGCGATGCACCTTGTGCTTTACTCTGCTGAATAAGTAACTCAACCTGCTTGAAGTTATCTTCAATGCTATTTTGTGAGTTCATTTGGGCGACAGAGAGTAAAGTCATGGCAAGCGTTCCTTTGCTATTTTTAATTAAGCGTTATGAGGATGTACAACTTCTTCTTCAAATTGATCTTGTTCTTTTTCGAGTTGTTTCACTAAAGGTTCAAAAATATTTTGATTACTATCATTCAGTTCCATCAAAGTGCGGTGGGCATCTAAGACAGTATTCAGCATTGCCTTGTGGGTAATATTTTCATCAACAAGCGTGCGCGTACAGACATTGTTATCACCACAGTTGAGCATGATAAAAACCTGCCCTAAGCCCATGCTATTTGCGAGAGTAGTGATATCTGGGTTCGTCGATAGCATCACTGCCTGAATCTGATGTGCCTGTTTCAGCTTGATCCCGAGTTTCGCTAAAATCCCGAGAACTGTACTATCGATAAATGTAGTCTGAGTTAAATCGACAACCGCACCTTTAACGTTGCTTTGCTGTTCAATCTTACTCAAAAGTTTGTCTAAACTAATACAAGATTGTGCGCGAACTTCTCCAATAATCTTGAAAAAATGCGTGCCATTCAAACTTGCATATTCAACATGACCTGTTGACATATATATGCCATTTTTTGAGAAGGATTAGAAAATTATCACATAGGGGGGGGACATACTCAAGTGGTTGAGCAGTGAAAATTAATTACAAAAAACTACGATATAGGTTTTTTTGCTACTTTACTCGGCATAAACTTAGAATTGCGATATCATCGGCGACATGTGCTGGTGCTTCAAATGTATGATTTTGCAGATGTTCGACAAGTTTTTGAAATTGTTCATTTAAACCACCTTCAAATGGCTCTAGTGCCCCATCCGAGCACACAATGAAACGTGCTTGTTTGCTTAAAATACATTCAAATTCCTCAACTTCTAAGTCTTCAGTTAGGCCTAGGGGAAAGCTGCTGGTATTTAAAATTTTCGGGGGCTGATTCGGCTCAAATAAGATCGCTGGAGGGTAATGTCCTGCACTGGACCAACGTAAATGATGGGTTTCAAAATTTAAAATTCCCGTAATCATCGTGATATGTTTTTCAATATTTTCTTGGACTAACATTCCATTGAGCTTTTTAATTAGCTCGCGAGGTGTTTTAGAACGACCATGAAAAGCAGCCATCCATGAAGTCAGTAAACTACTGGTTACGCCGTGACCTGAAACATCCGCGAGATAAAAAATAATTTCTTTATCACTGATTTTCCAGTAATCGTACCAGTCTCCTGACAAATAGGCAGAAGGTTTGAAAAATGATTCTATTTTATAGTTAGGCAATTCAAGCGGGGTTGGAAGCAGTTTTTTTTGTAATATGGCAGCAGAGGGTAAATCGCGGCTATCTTGATTACGCTTATATTGCGCATCAATTTTAGCGAGCGCTTCAATAGGTTTTTCAGGGAGCTGATACCAAATCCATCCTGCTAACGCACCCGCTTGCCATGCTTGTGCAAGCGCAGAGCCTTCATTTTCAAAAGCAAGTACAATCGTTGGCAACTCCCATTGATGTTCTAAAAAATCCTGTACGTCAGCAATTGCAATAATGCTTTGATCGTAAAGGGGAATGTCCTCTATATGAATCATTTGTAGGCTCGGTAAAGCACTTAATACACGCTCTAGATGAGGTATTGTTCGAGTAGGTTGAATGAAATACATAAATGAGAGAACAGTCCTTTTACATCAATGGTTGATTCAAAATATAATAAATAATGTTAATCACAAATCATTATTTATTATTAGGCTGAGAATCGGCTGGTGCACTACTATCTACTCCATCATTCTCATCAATAAAAGAAGTTTCTTGACTCGAATCCCCTTTTTTCTCTGCAATGACAAAGCGTTTGCGCTGTAAGTAGGCATCTCGGATTGCTGCGTAACGGTCACCTTGTAAACCCTGATCAACATCTAGCAATGAACTACGCACATCAATTGCATAAACCGCCCAATCTCCCCAATATAATCCAGGGTAATTTTCTTGCAAAATATACTTTTGTGGGCTTGCCTGAGTATCAACAATAAAACCTAAACCATCACGTAAAGTACTTGGACCAAAAAATGGCACCATCAAGTATGGACCTGAAGAAACACCATAATAACCCAATGTCGTGCCTAAGCTTTCTTCTTCCTGATCTAGGCCTAGGCGACTTGCTGGATCTGCTAAGCCTAATGTTGTAATACTATTAATTAAGAATCGCCCCACCGTTTGAAATGCGCGCTTAGGTTTCCATTGAATAATTTGGTTGGTTGCATTCCAAGGTTCAGCTAAATTGCCCCGAAATTGACGATATGAACCACGTACTTCGGCAGGAATCTTCGCTTGATACTGTACAGCTATAGGTCGTAGAGCATAGCGATCTATATAGTCATTAAAGACAAAAATCTTACGGTTGAGTGGTTGAAAAGGGTCTTTAACTTCATCAGGCTGACTTGCATTGGCATCGACTTTTAAATCTTTAACTGTCTTTTCGGAAAATGCCTTAATTTTATCAATACGAGAGCCTTTTGCAGCAGTCGATTGAGCCTGAGTTTCATTTACAGAAGTAGAAGCGTCTGATTCTGCTGCTAGAACAGAACCACTGACACACAGCGTAACTAAAGAAACCCACAATACAGAAAACTGACTACGCATACGCATTTCCGACATTTTAGTTAGATAATTTAATTTTAACCATTATATAGCATGAATAAAATTGAAATGTGATTATCACAATATGAAAAAAAGAAACTAATTTATCAAAACAGTTGGATAATTAAGCAAAAAATGCAGAAAAGCGCCGAAATAGTCTAAAAAAGAGACAGATGATATTATTGGGTTGAAAAAAGGGTTGCGTTAGAATGGTTATGGTCTATAATGCGTATCCATCGGCGGTGATGCAGATAAAAACTTGTTGATTAACAAGGATTTAGCTTGATAAGTTAGATTTTAGGTTGATTGAATGAGTTTTAAAAATATCGAAATTACCTGTTGACTTTATCATAAAATAGAGTAACATAGCCGACCTAGCTTGATGATGACGAATCATCGAGAAGATCATTAAGAGAATTGGAAGAACAACTTGTGTGGATTTTTACTGGTTGATCAGTCGAATATATATTTCATTGATTGAATTGGTAGAAATTTCTCGAAGTTTATTTGAGCGAATTTTTAGTCAGTAAGATTAATGAGCCAGATTTAGCACTTTTAGTAAAGTGCAATGATTTTAAACTGAAGAGTTTGATCATGGCTCAGATTGAACGCTGGCGGCAGGCTTAACACATGCAAGTCGAGCGGATGAAGGGAGCTTGCTCCTGGATTTAGCGGCGGACGGGTGAGGAATGCTTAGGAATCTGCCTATTAGTGGGGGACAACGTTTCGAAAGGAACGCTAATACCGCATACGTCCTACGGGAGAAAGCAGGGGATCATTAGACCTTGCGCTAATAGATGAGCCTAAGTCGGATTAGCTAGTTGGTGGGGTAAAGGCCTACCAAGGCGACGATCTGTAGCGGGTCTGAGAGGATGATCCGCCACACTGGGACTGAGACACGGCCCAGACTCCTACGGGAGGCAGCAGTGGGGAATATTGGACAATGGGGGGAACCCTGATCCAGCCATGCCGCGTGTGTGAAGAAGGCCTTTTGGTTGTAAAGCACTTTAAGCGAGGAGGAGGCTTCTTTGGTTAATACCCAAAGTAAGTGGACGTTACTCGCAGAATAAGCACCGGCTAACTCTGTGCCAGCAGCCGCGGTAATACAGAGGGTGCAAGCGTTAATCGGATTTACTGGGCGTAAAGCGTGCGTAGGCGGCTAATTAAGTCAAATGTGAAATCCCCGAGCTTAACTTGGGAATTGCATTCGATACTGGTTAGCTAGAGTATGGGAGAGGATGGTAGAATTCCAGGTGTAGCGGTGAAATGCGTAGAGATCTGGAGGAATACCGATGGCGAAGGCAGCCATCTGGCCTAATACTGACGCTGAGGTACGAAAGCATGGGGAGCAAACAGGATTAGATACCCTGGTAGTCCATGCCGTAAACGATGTCTACTAGCCGTTGGGGTCTTTGAGACCTTAGTGGCGCAGCTAACGCGATAAGTAGACCGCCTGGGGAGTACGGTCGCAAGACTAAAACTCAAATGAATTGACGGGGGCCCGCACAAGCGGTGGAGCATGTGGTTTAATTCGATGCAACGCGAAGAACCTTACCTGGCCTTGACATACTAAGAACTTTCCAGAGATGGATTGGTGCCTTCGGGAACTTAGATACAGGTGCTGCATGGCTGTCGTCAGCTCGTGTCGTGAGATGTTGGGTTAAGTCCCGCAACGAGCGCAACCCTTTTCCTTATTTGCCAGCGAGTAATGTCGGGAACTTTAAGGATACTGCCAGTGACAAACTGGAGGAAGGCGGGGACGACGTCAAGTCATCATGGCCCTTACGGCCAGGGCTACACACGTGCTACAATGGTCGGTACAAAGGGTTGCTACCTAGCGATAGGATGCTAATCTCAAAAAGCCGATCGTAGTCCGGATTGGAGTCTGCAACTCGACTCCATGAAGTCGGAATCGCTAGTAATCGCGGATCAGAATGCCGCGGTGAATACGTTCCCGGGCCTTGTACACACCGCCCGTCACACCATGGGAGTTTGTTGCACCAGAAGTAGCTAGCCTAACAGCAATGAGGGCGGTTACCACGGTGTGGCCGATGACTGGGGTGAAGTCGTAACAAGGTAGCCGTAGGGGAACCTGCGGCTGGATCACCTCCTTAACGAAAAGACGGATTGATTGGTAAGAATCCACAACAAGTTGTTCTTCTGGTATATCGAATGGGTCTGTAGCTCAGTTGGTTAGAGCACACGCTTGATAAGCGTGGGGTCACAAGTTCAAGTCTTGTCAGACCCACCAAGTCTACAACTGAGATTGAGAGATCAAGGTTACAGAAACTTAGATATACAAATCGAAATGATAAGCTGGGGACTTAGCTTAGTTGGTAGAGCGCCTGCTTTGCACGCAGGAGGTCAACGGTTCGACTCCGTTAGTCTCCACCACGAATTCTGAAGATTAGAATTCGAGCTAAAGATTACAGAATTTAGTAAGAGAAAAACCTAAGGGTTTTAATTTTATTAACTTCTGTGATTTAAGTATCACGGTATTAGTGTGATCCGACGAGGACACATTAACTCATTAACAGATTGGTAAAATTGAGTCTGAAATAAATTGTTCAACTCATTTAATTCAAGATTGACAGTAATGCGTAAGTGTTACGGTTTAATTAAGAATTGAAATGAGAACTAGCAAATTAACTGAATCAAGCGTTTTGGTATATGAATTAGATTGAAGCTGTACAGTGATTAAGTTCACAGTACTTCAAACTGTAAGAGATTGATGAGAAATCATTGATCATGTCTTATTACTACTTGTAGGTAATAACGACTGTTTGGGGTTGTATAGTCAAGTAATTAAGTGCATGTGGTGGATGCCTTGGCAGTCAGAGGCGATGAAAGACGTGATAGCCTGCGAAAAGCTTCGGGGAGGCGGCAAATATCCTGTGATCCGGAGATGTCTGAATGGGGAAACCCACTTACCATAAGGTAGGTATTGCAACATGAATACATAGTGTTGCAAGGCGAACGAGGGGAAGTGAAACATCTCAGTACCCTTAGGAAAAGAAATCAATTGAGATTCCCTCAGTAGCGGCGAGCGAACGGGGATCAGCCCATTAAGTTATATGTGTTTTAGCGGAATGCTCTGGGAAGTGCAACCGTAGAGGGTGATAGTCCCGTACACGAAAGGGCACATATAATGATGACGAGTAAGGCGAGGCACGTGAAACCTTGTCTGAATATGGGGGGACCATCCTCCAAGGCTAAATACTCCTGACTGACCGATAGTGAACTAGTACCGTGAGGGAAAGGCGAAAAGAACCCCTGTGAGGGGAGTGAAATAGATCCTGAAACCGCATGCATACAAGCAGTGGGAGCACCTTCGTGGTGTGACTGCGTACCTTTTGTATAATGGGTCAGCGACTTATATTCAGTGGCGAGGTTAACCGAATAGGGGAGCCGTAGAGAAATCGAGTCTTAATAGGGCGTTTTAGTCGCTGGGTATAGACCCGAAACCGGGTGATCTATCCATGAGCAGGTTGAAGGTTGGGTAACACTAACTGGAGGACCGAACCCACCGTCGTTGAAAAGCCGGGGGATGACTTGTGGATAGGGGTGAAAGGCTAATCAAACTCGGTGATAGCTGGTTCTCCCCGAAAGCTATTTAGGTAGCGCCTCGGACGAATACCATAGGGGGTAGAGCACTGTTTCGGCTAGGGGGTCATCCCGACTTACCAAACCGATGCAAACTCCGAATACCTATGAGTACTATCCGGGAGACAGACTGCGGGTGCTAACGTCCGTAGTCAAGAGGAAAACAATCCAGACCGCCAGCTAAGGCCCCAAAATCATAGTTAAGTGGGAAACGATGTGGGAAGGCATAGACAGCTAGGAGGTTGGCTTAGAAGCAGCCACCCTTTAAAGAAAGCGTAATAGCTCACTAGTCGAGTCGGCCTGCGCGGAAGATGTAACGGGGCTAAAACTATGTGCCGAAGCTGCGGATTTACGCTTATGCGTAAGTGGTAGGGGAGCGTTCTGTAAGCCGATGAAGGTGGATTGAGAAGTCTGCTGGAGGTATCAGAAGTGCGAATGCTGACGTGAGTAACGACAAAACGGGTGAAAAACCCGTTCGCTGAAAGACCAAGGGTTCCAGTCCAACGTTAATCGGGGCTGGGTGAGTCGACCCCTAAGGCGAGGCCGAAAGGCGTAGTCGATGGGAAATTGGTTAATATTCCAATACTTCTGTGTAATGCGATGAGAGGACGGAGAAGGTTAGGTCAGCCTGGCGTTGGTTGTCCAGGTGGAAGACAGTAGGCATGCATCTTAGGCAAATCCGGGGTGCTCTATGCTGAGAGTTGATAGCAAGCTGTACTTGTACAGTGAAGTGGCTGATACCATGCTTCCAAGAAAAGTCTCTAAGCTTCAGTTACACAGGAATCGTACCCTAAACCGACACAGGTGGTCAGGTCGAGTAGACCAAAGCGCTTGAGAGAACTCTGCTGAAGGAACTAGGCAAAATGGTACCGTAACTTCGGGAGAAGGTACGCTGCTGACGGTGATTCTCCTTGCGGGATGAGCTGTTGGCAGCCACAGAAACCAGGCCGCTGCAACTGTTTATTAAAAACATAGCACTCTGCAAACACGAAAGTGGACGTATAGGGTGTGATGCCTGCCCGGTGCTGGAAGGTTAATTGATGGGGTTAGCGTAAGCGAAGCTCTTGATCGAAGCCCCAGTAAACGGCGGCCGTAACTATAACGGTCCTAAGGTAGCGAAATTCCTTGTCGGGTAAGTTCCGACCTGCACGAATGGCATAATGATGGCGGCGCTGTCTCCAGCAGAGGCTCAGTGAAATCGAATTCGCCGTGAAGATGCGGTGTACCCGCGGCTAGACGGAAAGACCCCGTGAACCTTTACTGCAGCTTGACATTGAACTTTGATCTTACTTGTGTAGGATAGGTGGGAGGCTTTGAAGTTGGGACGCCAGTTCCAATGGAGCCATCCTTGAAATACCACCCTGGTAATATTGAGGTTCTAACTCTGCTCCATAATCTGGAGCGAGGACCATGTCTGGTGGGTAGTTTGACTGGGGCGGTCTCCTCCTAAAGAGTAACGGAGGAGTACGAAGGTGCGCTCAGCGTGGTCGGAAATCACGCGTAGAGTATAAAGGCAAAAGCGCGCTTAACTGCGAGACCCACAAGTCGAGCAGGTACGAAAGTAGGTCTTAGTGATCCGGTGGTTCTGTATGGAAGGGCCATCGCTCAACGGATAAAAGGTACTCTGGGGATAACAGGCTGATACCGCCCAAGAGTTCATATCGACGGCGGTGTTTGGCACCTCGATGTCGGCTCATCTCATCCTGGGGCTGAAGCAGGTCCCAAGGGTATGGCTGTTCGCCATTTAAAGAGGTACGCGAGCTGGGTTTAGAACGTCGTGAGACAGTTCGGTCCCTATCTACCGTGGGCGCTGGAAATTTGAGAGGATCTGCTCCTAGTACGAGAGGACCAGAGTGGACGAACCTCTGGTGTACCGGTTGTGACGCCAGTCGCATCGCCGGGTAGCTATGTTCGGAAGGGATAACCGCTGAAAGCATCTAAGCGGGAAGCCTACCTCAAGATAAGATTTCCCTAGGAATTTATTCCTCTAAAGAGCCGTTCGAGACTAGGACGTTGATAGGTTGGGTGTGGAAGCATAGTGATATGTGAAGCTGACCAATACTAATTGCTCGTGAGGCTTGACTATACAACACCCAAGCAGTTGTATATAAAGCTCAATCGATTCATAAAACAGCAAAACAGCTTGATTAAGTTAAGCAAAACGCTAAAATGAACTGCTTAAAGTAAGACTCAACAAACCAATTTGTTAATAACTCATTTGGTACACAGTACGGTAGCAACAAGATCAACGTGATCTGAGCATAAAACCCGAAAATGTCCATAACAGTTGTGCTGGCGACCATAGCAAGAGTGAACCACCTGATCCCTTCCCGAACTCAGAAGTGAAACCTCTTAGCGCTGATGGTAGTGTGGGGTTACCCATGTGAGAGTAAGTCATCGCCAGCTCATTATTCCAGGCACCCTCAACTTAACCGTTGGGGGTGCTTTTTTATGCGCGAGATGAAGTGGAATAGAACAATAATTAAACTAAAATAGCCTGTATTGACAATCGGAAAAATATAAAATAATTAACTAAGTCAAAATAGTTATACTTTATTTACTGAATAGTGATATAGATAGCATACACGCTGTATAAATTTAGCTAAGCACTTTTCTCAGGAGCCGAAAATGACTCAACCGGAATTAGTGAAAATCGGAAAGCTAGAAATTAAATACCTGATTGATGGATCTGTTCATAAGGGGATGGGATTATTTGAATTGACTGTCCCTTCAGGATCGAATGTCCCGCCACCACATAGCCATATCCATAATGAAGAATGCATCTACGTCCTTGAGGGAATATTACGTTATTCGGTCGATGATGTTACACGTGATTTGCATCCAGGTGACGTGATGTGTACGCCTAAAGGTTCCGCGCATGGATTTAGTAATCCATATGAAGAGAAGGCACGCGTACTCATTATGCTAACACCTGATATTGGTGTACAGTATTTTCGTGACGTTGCCAGCATAGTCAATGCTGCTGAACCGCCAGACATTACGCAAATTCTTGCGGTGATGGCGCGCTATGGTCTTGTTCCCGCTTCGTAGTATATTTAACAGTACCATCCTTTATGTATGGCTAGTCAGCTTTCTTCGATATTCGCTCTCTAAACCCAACTGTTTAATTATTTAAGAAAATTAGGTCATTCCACTATGAAACTCAATTCTTTCACTCCAATTCCTGAAGATGATGAAGAGCTGCATCTTCCAGAGCTTGTTTATTGGGCATCTTTAGGTGATATAGAACAAGTTGAACAATTATTGCTAGATGGTTTAGATCCAAATCAGACCGATGATGAAGGCTATAGTGCACTGCAAGCTGCTGCTGAAAATGACCATTTAGATGTGGTCAGATTGTTAATCAGTAAAGGTGCAAGAATTGATCATCGGGTTAAATATACGGCACTTGAGCTTGCAGAAATGGCTGGAAATACAGACGTGGTCGCATTTTTAAAATCCTTGTAACGCATTTAATAAATACGTAAGCCCAATATCTTGATTGGGCTTAAATCCATTTTATCCGAAATTTATAATGCTGCTTCTAACTCTTTTTCGTGATGCCTAACCTGACGTGCATATTTCTTGGCTTTATGCCGTGTCCAAAAACTGGATTCATAGCCTGTTGGCCCAACATTATAATAAGCTGTGGCTTTAAACCAACTTCCAGATAATTCATGGTAGTGGTTTAAAATATAGGCACTGCATTGGATATTAGTCGCTTCATTGTGTAAATCTCCCACACATTTTTCTTGCCAATAGCTTGGAATAATTTGTGTGAGGCCAACTGCACCCGTAGCTGAGTGCGCTGCACTATTGTAGTTAGATTCTTGCTTAATGAGTGCAGCAACCAGTAATGGAGGGACTTGGTACTGATCGGCACTTTGAATAATCATTGGAGAAAGTCGCTGTGCTTTGGATGGCGATACCGTATAGGCTTTTTGTAACCCTGAAGATAGACGTACAGAACGAGAGGCAACCGAGCCACTATGTGGTCCAAGACTGGTGCAGCCTACTAATGTTGAAAGTAATATTATTGGTAAAATGTTATTGAAATAAAATATTTTTCTCTCTTGAGTAAGCAAAATTTAAATCCTAAGTGTATTGAGAATACTAAGATATTAATTTTCTTCAATTTATACAGCCAAGTATTGATAACTATTTTATATCAATTCAAATTGTTGGACTTTTATGCGCAATTTTCAGTATTGCAGACTTATTTGAAATAGGTAAAAGTGGATATTTATCTATTTTGAGGCAGGCATAATTTACGTTTTCTTGTATGTTTTTTATTAACTATATGCTATAACCATAAGAACGGCATAAAAATTGCTTGGGTCTCTTGGGATAGAAATCTTTATGAAGTTGTCTGTAGGATTAAAAATTGCCAACTCATTGTCGCTCACGCCACAATTGCAACAGGCTATCCGACTTTTACAGCTTTCTAGCCTTGAATTAGAACAAGAAATTCAAATTCAGTTAGAAAGTAATCCATTGCTTGAAAAAGTCGAAGAGTTGTCGAGTGCGGATGCCGATAGTAATAGTGAGGCAGAGCATGAGTATGAAAATAAGGATTTAACCCAAGAGTTAAATGCCGATTATTTACCTGATGATTTGCCCGTTGATACCGATTGGGATGAGGTCTATACCCATCAATCGACAGCATTGGGTGCAGCAGAATTTGAAGAGCGTGAAGATAATCGCCAAAGCCATTTGAGCTTGCAAGAGCACATGCTTAATCAGGTCAATTTATTGCATTTCTCTAAAATTGATCAATTGATTGCCTATTGTATTATCGACTCATTGGATGAAAAAGGTTTTCTGGATGCTGAAATTGAAGAAATTACAGCGTCGGCACAGCATTTATTAAAAGAACTAGATTACGATGACATTATTGAAGATGAAGAAGTTCTGGTTGTTTTAAAACATTTGCAACGTCTTGATCCGATTGGAATTGGCTCACGTAATTTGGCAGAGTGTCTAAAAATCCAGTTGGAATATCTTCCGGCAACGACGGCTTCGCGTTATGAAGCTTTGAAAATGCTTGAGTATTATCCATTACTGGTTACTAATGACATTAACAAACTGATGAAACAAACTGGATTAAATGCAGAGCAATTAAAAGCTGCCATTAATTTGGTTAAAACTTTAAAACCGTATCCAGGTAGTGATTTTGATTTGTTGGAGTCGGAATATCAGATCCCTGATGTGGTTGTGATGAAAAAACAGGATCATTGGCAAGTTCAGTTGAATCCAGATGTCATACCGAAATTACGCATTAATTCATTTTATTCCAGTATGATTCGCCGCGCTGATCAAAGTGCTGACAACCAGTATTTGCGCAATCAAATGCTGGAAGCCAAAAATTTTATTAAAAGTGTTGATGAACGCCATAAAACTTTGCTGAAAGTAGCAAGTTGTATTGTGAGACATCAGAAAGCCTTTTTGGAGCAAGGCCCAGAAGCGATGAAGCCTTTGGTGCTGCGTGATGTTGCGGAAGAAGTTGAGTTACATGAATCTACTGTATCTCGGGTGACGACCAATAAATATATTTTGACGCCGCGCGGTTTGTTTGAGCTGAAATATTTCTTTTCAAGTCATGTAGGCACAACAGCTGGTGGAGAATGTTCCTCAACAGCGATTCGCGCCATGATTAAGAAAATGATTTCGGTGGAAAACCCACGTAAGCCATTGTCTGATAACGCAATTGCTAATTTATTGAAAGAAGATGGAATTGATGTGGCACGGCGTACGGTTGCCAAATATCGCGAATCACTGAACATTCCGTCATCTTCTGACAGAAAAGTATTGATTTAAACAGGTGAATTTGTTAATTCTAAAGATTCATTATGACAACATGATGAATTTGTTTTCTTGGAGTGGCTCAACATGATCGAATGATAGTCAAATGAACTAAGATTGCATTCATATCATGAGCCGTGACGATCTTTATCCTGAACATTAATGAGGGATAGTGGTATGCAATTAACAATTCGTGGACATCATTTAACAATTACACCTGCGATAGAAGAAAATATTCGCACTAAGTTTGACCAGATGACCAAACATTTTGATCAGGTCAATAGTATGCAGGTGAAACTCTCTAGAGATCATCAACTTGATAAACGCTCTCGTAAAGGCAGTGCCAATCATATTGCCGAAGCGATTGTTCGTTTACCCGGTGTGGAATTTTTTGCACAAGCTTGTGCCGATGATATGTATACTTCCATTCAGAAATTAACTGAGAAAATGAAAAAACAACTGGAGAAACATCGTAAAATGCAAACGATTTTTCCACAAGTTATTGTTCCAGTTTAATTTTTAACTTAAGGAAAAGAGGTTTTTTATAAACCTCTTTTTTTATGGCAATTTTACGATTGCCTAATGAATAATTTTTTTCAGATATAGTAAAATAACCAGCTTTTACAACGTAGGTCTTACACGAGGTCTTTTAACCATGAATAGTGAACAGCTCACTGAAATTTTGAAAGCAACTTTTCCACATGCGGAAGTTGTTGTGAGTGGACAAGCGGGAAAGTTTGACCTACGTATTGTCGATGATCAGTTTGAAGGTAAACGTCCAGTTGCTCGTCAACAAGTCGTTTATGCACCATTGAATGATTACATTGCCAGTGGCGAAGTGCATGCCGTGACGATTCGCGCAATGACAAAAGAAGAATGGCGCAAAGCTAGCTTGTTTGGAGCTTAAGGATTTATGGATAAATTTCTGATCCAAGGTGGTCAAAAGCTAGAAGGTGAAGTGCGGATTTCTGGGGCAAAAAATGCGGCATTACCGCTATTGGCTGCCACCATTTTAGCCGATTCACCGATTCGCATTTCTAACATGCCAAACCTACGCGATGTCAATACACTAGTGAAGCTGATTGCAGGCTTGGGTGTTGCCATTGAATATGTTGGTGATACAGTTACAGCCGATACTTCAACACTCAACAACCAGTTTGCACCGTATGATCTGGTCAAAACCATGCGTGCCTCGATTTTAGTGCTTGGTCCATTGGTGGCTCGTTATGGTGAAGCGAAAGTATCTTTACCGGGTGGTTGTGCCATTGGTTCACGTCCTGTGGATCAACATTTAAAAGCACTTGAAGCTTTGGGTGCGCATATCGAAGTTGAGAATGGTTATGTACATGCCAAAGTTGACGGACACTTAAAAGGTGGTGAAGTCATCTTTGATATGGTGACTGTCGGCGGTACGGAAAACATTTTGATGGCTGCTACACTAGCTGATGGTGTAACGACTATTCGTAATGCTGCACGTGAGCCTGAAATTACCGATTTAGCAAACATGTTGATTAAAATGGGCGCTAAAATTGAAGGTCTAGACACCGACACCTTGGTTGTGACAGGCGTTGAGAGCTTGCATGGCTGTGACTATGCCGTGGTGGCTGACCGTATTGAAACTGGTTCATACTTGGCTGCGGCTGCGATTACGGGTGGGCGTGTCAGAACCACGCATACCGATCCTGCCTTGCTGGAATGTGTCCTCGACAAGTTTGAAGAAATGGGCGCAGAAGTGACCCGTGGTGAGGACTGGATCGAGTTGGACATGCAAGGTAAACGCCCTAAAGCAGTTAGCTTCCGCACTTTACCGCATCCTGATTTCCCAACTGACATGCAAGCTCAGATCATGGCAGTCAATGCAATTGGTCGTGGTTTTGCAACGATTTCGGAAACCATTTTTGAAAACCGTTTTATGCATGTTCCTGAATTGTCACGTATGGGGGCTAATATTCAGGTGGAAGGCAATGATGCGGTGGTGACAGGGGTTGAGAAACTTTCGGCTGCACCTGTAATGGCAACTGATTTACGTGCGTCATTTTCACTGGTGTTGGCAGCACTTGCCGCAGAAGGTGAAACCCTGATTGATCGTATTTATCATATCGATCGTGGTTATGAGCATATTGAAGCGAAACTGCAAGGTATTGGCGCAAAAATTAAACGAGTAAGTGGATAAGAAATGAACGAGTTTAGAAACGATGATCCAAATTTTAACGTCATGGGTAATTTTGATCATGGTTTAACTTTAGCACTCAGTAAAGGTCGAATTTTAAAAGAAACTTTACCTTTACTGGAAACCGCAGGCATTAATCTGCTTGAAGACCCAGAAAAATCACGCAAATTGATTTTCCCAACTACGCATAAACTGGTTCGTATTTTGATTTTACGTGCTTCAGATGTGCCAACGTATGTGGAAAATGGCGCGGCAGATTTGGGTGTTGCAGGTAAAGACGTGTTGATGGAACATGGTGCTCAAAATGTCTATGAGCCATTGGACTTGAAAATTGCCAATTGCCGTTTAATGACTGCTGCCAAAGTGGGGATGGTTCACCCACAAGGTCGTCTCAAGATTGCCACCAAATATGTCAACTTGACTCGTCAATACTATGCAAGCTTGGGCGAGCAAGTCGACGTGATCAAACTGTATGGTTCTATGGAATTAGCACCATTGGTTGGTTTGGGTGATTATATTGTTGACGTGGTGGATACTGGAAACACTTTGCGTGCCAATGGTTTAGAACCACTTGAAGAAATCTGTAAAGTCTCTTCTCGCTTGATCGTTAACAAAGCCAGCTTTAAACGCAAACAAGCCTTGTTGAATCCGATTATTTCGCAGCTTGAAATTGCTGTGAATGAGTGTCAAAAGCAAAAATAATTGTTTGTGAATGAAAAAACCGTCAAATTTTGGCGGTTTTTTTATGCTCAAAATCATATGAATCTGAGAGCGTGAAGTTTCTTGTCATTGACGAATTTTTATCGCACTCTATTTTTATCTATCTTCATAAAAGTAATTTTCCATCAAGCTTTTGTGATAGATGTCGAGATGTTATCCACAAGTCAGCTGAAACAGGGTAAACTAAAACCTCATTTTTGTTTAAACACCTTGTGGGTAAATTGATGCGACGTTTATCGACTCAAGCGCAGGACTTCAAGCAAGCCTTCGCTGATTTATTGGCTTTTGAAACAGTCAATGATCCAGAACTGCTCAAAACTGTAGACCAGATTATTGCCGATGTGCGCCAACATGGCGATGCACATGTACTTAAATTAACTCAGCAGTTCGATCGACATCCAGCGCATCAATTTTCAGATCTTGAATTGTCTCAAGCTCAGCTTAAAGCTGCATTTGAGGGTTTAAACGCAGAAGTGCGTGAAGCGCTGGAACTGGCTGCCAACCGTATTCGTTCTTTTCATCAGGCACAAAAGCAAGATGGCTGGAGCTATGTGGATGATCTGGGTAATACCTTGGGGCAGAAAGTTACTCCATTAGACCGTGTCGGGATTTATGTGCCAGGTGGTTTGGCATCTTATCCATCGTCAGTGCTCATGAATGCGGTGCCTGCACATGTTGCGGGTGTACCTGAAATTATCATGGTTGTGCCTGCACCAAATGGTGAATTAAATCCATTGGTTCTAGCAGCTGCTTATTTGGCAGGGGTACATCGCGTGTTTACCATTGGTGGTGCGCAAGCTGTTGCGGCATTGGCATACGGTACAGAAACCATTCCTCGTGTGGACAAGATCACAGGACCAGGTAACCGTTTCGTGGCAGCAGCAAAACGTGCGGTGTTTGGTCAGGTTGGTATTGACATGATTGCAGGGCCGTCTGAAATTTTGGTGTATGCCGAAGGTCAGAATGATGCCAAATGGATCGCGATGGATGTGTTGTCACAAGCTGAACATGACACCGTGGCCCAAGCGATTTTGATCACGCCAGATGAAAACTTTTTAAATGAAGTGGCTGAAGCGATTGAAGAACATTTGGCTGCGTTGCCAAAGGCAGAGATTGCCCGTACTTCAATTGCCAATCGTGGTGCATTGGTATTGGTCAAGGATCGCGCGGAAGCAATTGAGCTGATTAATCAGGTTGCGCCTGAACATTTAGAACTTTGCCTAGATGATGCAGAAGCCATGAGCCAAGACATTCGTCATGCAGGTGCGATCTTTATGGGACGTTTTACACCTGAAGCGATTGGGGATTACTGTGCAGGGCCAAACCACGTTTTGCCAACTTCAGGTACAGCCCGTTTCTCTTCACCATTGGGTGTTTATGATTTCCAAAAACGCTCAAGCTTGATTATGTGTTCTGAGCAGGGTGTAAAAACACTGGCGAAAACTGCAGACATTTTGGCGCAAGAAGAAAATCTGGATGCGCATGCACGTTCTGCACGTTACCGTTATCAGTCTGCTTAATTATTGATATAGATTTAGGGGCTGTTTTTTCAGCCCTTTTTTGAGATTGCACTATGAATATTTCAAATCAGCAAATGCGCTTCTGGAGTCCAGAAGTTCGCGAGCTTGAGCCTTATGTACCAGGCGAACAGCCAAAAATTCAAAATTTACTCAAACTGAATACCAATGAAAACCCATATCCACCATCACCAAAAGTTGTGGCAGCAGTACAAGCGGTGTTGGCAGACGGGGCGGATGCGTTACGTTTGTACCCAGACCCTGATGCAAGTGCTTTAAAGCAAGCTATTGCAACACAGCAACATGTCGATGTCTCACAGGTTTTTGTGGGTAATGGTTCAGATGAAGTTTTGGCGCATATTTTTAAGGCATTTTTCCTGCAAGATCAGCCAATTTTATCGCCTGATATTTCTTATAGTTTCTATCCTGTATATAGCCAGTTTTTTGGCGTAAACACGAAAACTGTGCCATTAAATGAGCAGTTTGAAGTGGACGTTGCTGATTATCAGCAGCCAAATGGCGGCATTATTGTTGCCAACCCAAATGCACCGACCAGTATTGCCTTATCACTCGACAAAATCGAACAGTTGTTACAAGGCAATCCTGATCGTGTTGTGGTGATTGACGAAGCTTATGTGGACTTTGGTGCAGAATCTGCGGTGGCATTGGTCAACAAATACGAAAATCTGGTGGTGTGTCAAACAACCTCGAAGTCCCGTTCTCTTGCAGGCTTGCGGGTTGGGTTTGCGATTGCACAACCACATCTGATTGCGGCACTTGAAGCAGTCAAAAACAGCTTTAACTCGTATCCGATTGACCGTTTTGCGATTGCGGCGGCAGTTGCATCATTTGAAGATCAGGCTTATTTTGCTGAGCACTGCCAAAAAGTGATTGATTGCCGTGAGCAGTTGGTTGCAGATTTGACCAGTGTTGGTTTTAAGGTATTACCATCGAAAGCCAACTTTATTTTTGCAACACACCCTGAGCGTGATGCGGGTGAGTTGGCGGCTGAGTTACGAGCGCAAGGTATTATCGTGCGTTACTTCAATAAACCACGTATTAACCAATACTTGCGTATTACTGTCGGTACGACTGAGCAAAACCAGCGTTTGGTCGATACCTTAAAAAATCAGATTTTATAAGCTGTTCTTAAAATAAAAAAACTCGCAGTTTCGGCTGCGAGTTGATCTGTTTCATAAAAAATAATGAGAAAATTGATGAAAAAAATCCTTTGTTTATTTAGTCTTTTATATTGTTCATACTCAGCTGCTTATACCCCTGATTTAATTTTAATTGGGCAAACCAGTGTGGGTAAGCATTACCTTGATAAGAATTCAATTAAAAGAATAAATAGCTCGCTCAAACAAGCTGTGATTTATGAGAAATTTTCGAAACCTGTAAAATTTGATTCAGAAACACCGTATCAGTCGGCAATCAAGTATCATCTTTTTAATTGTAAAAAGAGAGAAATTGTTGATTATAAAGGTGAATTATATCAAGGCTTAACTTCTAATACTGCATTTATCTCTGGTTTTAATAATGCGAAATATATAAATGGCGATACAGGTGAAACGCATTATAGCTATGACATCCTTGAGTTCACGACCTTAGCACATCTCAAGAGATACGGGACACAAAGCTCTTATATCACACCTTATTATCAAGAAGCTTTTGATATCGTTTGTCGCTAGACATTCAAGATTTTTACAATGAGAAAAGTCTAATTCTATTCATAAAAAACTCGCAGTTTCGGCTGCGAGTTTTTTATTTTTGAGAACTCAAAAATCTTAACTTTGCCAAGTGTTAAGTAAATTCAACATGGCAGAAATTTTGTCAAAACATTCCTGATATTCCGCTTCGGCTTGTGAAGCAATGGTAATGCCGCCACCTGCCCACATCGACACTTCCTGCTGATACTTTTGTACTGAGCGAATCAGAATATTCCAGCGCCCCGTACCATCTTGGTTAAAATAGCCCAATGAACCACAATAGGCGCCACGTGGCTGCTGTTCCAGTTCTGCAATAATTTGCATGGCACGGATTTTCGGTGCACCTGTAATTGAACCACCTGGCAGGGCTTTCAGCAGCATTTGCATGGGTTGAATTTCAGACTTCAAATTTGCCTGAATCTCGCTGACCATATGATGCACTTGTTCAAAGCTTTCAATTTCAAACAGCTTGTTGGTTTTGACCGTGCCAATTTCAGCATAGACACTCAGATCATTACGCAGCAAATCCACAATCATCAGGTTTTCTGCCTGATCTTTTTCTGACTGGCTCAAGCGCTGCTTAGACTCAGCATCTAACATAGGGTCAGTATAACGAGGCATAGTGCCTTTAATCGGACGCGTGATAATCTGCTTCTGTGCCTGAAAATCAATAAATAGCTCAGGCGAACAACTGAGCAATTCAAATTCGCCAATTTTTAAATAGCCTGCATAAGGGGCATTGGTCAGTTGCCAGAACTGTTCAGCAGTTCTAAGCAGTAAACCTTGTGCCTGTCCAATAAATTGCTGGGTCAGATTAATCTGATAACAGTCACCTGCGCGAATATAGTCAATGATCTGATTGAATGCCTGAATATATTCAGTTTTTGACCAGCGTGCCTGACAGGTTTGGGTTAATTGGAATGTAGTTTTTGGTGCTTCGAGATGAAGTAGATTTTGTATTTTTTGAAAAATATGTTCAGCGATTTCAGGGCTTTCTAAGCTATAAAACACCCAGCCTTGTGCATGTTCATATTTCAGAAACGATAAATATTGCCCTAAATACAATGCAGGCTGGGCATGTAATGGGGCTTCAACATCCTGACGAGCTGCGTAGTCGTAACCGACAAAACCCATCCATCCCCCTTGAAACTGGGTTGCAGTTGACTGTGCTGGATTTGACTGACATTGAATCCAGTCTTCAAGTGACAAATGTTGCGCTTGAGCTTCATAATCAAATTGTGCATCGCGCACAAAATGCTGGGTGTGTTGATGTTGAATCAACTGATACTGTTGCGGTAAAAACGCAATCACAGGATGATCATCATCATTCAGATAAATCAAACCTGTGAGCTGTTGTAAACACAGCAATAGATCGGCTGTGGAAAAGTCAAATTGTGATAGTGCTTTTTGCAGGGAATAGCAACTGGACATATAACAATAGGTTGCAAAAAAGAAAGGCAAATAGTGAAGCAATTAACGCAGATAATCAATGCCTAGTCGGGACTAGGCATGATGAGGTATTGAGTTTTAGCCTGTTTCGTCAATACGTGTACCTATGGTTTCCATATGCATTGGAAACTGGTCAGATTTACGATCAGCAAAATAATGCTGCAAGGTGTGTTGCACACTTGGGAAGGCTAAATCGTCCCATGGAATCTCATTTTCAGCAAACAGGCGACATTCGATGGTTTCAGGCCCTGCACCAAATTTTCCATCTTTTAGCGAGGCTTTGAACAGCACGTAAATTTGCCCGATACGGGGAATGTTGTACATGCAATACAGTTTCTCAATGTCAATTTCGGCTTCAGCTTCTTCAAGGGTTTCGCGTGCAGCGCCTTGTTCCATGGTTTCAAACAGCTCCATGTAACCTGCGGGCAATGTCCACAAACCATAACGTGGTTCAATCGCACGGCGACATAGTAAGACTTTATCCTGCCAAGTCACTAAAGCACCACAAATAACCTTTGGGTTTTCATAATGAATATTGCCACAATGTGTACAGACTTGACGAAATTTACTATCGCCCAAAGGGATTTGGTCGGCTGTAGGATGTCCACATTTTACGCAACAGTTCATAATGAATGATCGGTGAAAAAAGAGATGGTTCAGCATAACTGAAAAATTGAGCTTTCGCATCATTTGCATGAGCGTTGAACAGGGAACAGCAAAAAATAGGTGATGACATGAGTACGAAAACATTAATTGATTATTTACAGCAACAGTTACGGTTTGCCCGACATGTAGAGCCTGCACAGGCAGCGGTACTGATTGCCATTACCAAAGAAGATGATCCTAAAGTTCTGCTGACTCGCCGTTCTAAACATCTGAATCAACATGCAGGAGAAGTGTCTTTTCCTGGCGGAAAACGCGATCCTGAAGACATTAGTAATATTGCGGTTGCACTGCGTGAAGCACATGAGGAAACAGCATTAAATCCTTATGATGTTGAACTGATTGGTGATTTGCCGATGCTGCAATCTAAAAGCGGTTTGAGTGTCAAACCTGTTGTGGGCTTGATTCCTGCGCAGGTCGATCTGGTGGCGCAGCCTACTGAAATTGATCGAATTTTTTTTGCCTCACTGCAAGAGTTGATGGAAACGCCAACCCAGCCACATGCAGTCCAGTATCAGCAACAAACTTTATATTTTCCGAGTATGCATGTTGAACAAGAAATTGTTTGGGGACTCACCGCACGGATGCTGGTCAGTCTGTTCAAATATGGTTTAAAGTACGATAAAGAATGGCCATTTTTGCTGAATACAGCACCACTTTCAGTCGATTTACACGAAATGACAAAGTGACAAAATGCAATGTCACAACAATAAGGAAATCAGAATTATGATGTATAAGTTTCAGGGATATACACCAACAACACAGCAGCCGTGGAATGGCTGGATTGCAGAAAGCGCAAACGTGATCGGGCGGGTCGAATTGGGGCATCAGGTCAGCATCTGGTTTGGTGCTGTGATTCGGGGTGACAACAGTCTCATTCGGATTGGTGATTTTAGTAATGTGCAGGACAATGCAGTGCTGCATACTGATGCAGGAATTGATTTAACCATTGGCAAATATGTCACGATTGGACATAAAGCCATGCTGCATGGTTGCACGATTGGTGACAATACCTTAATTGGCATCAATGCCGTGATTTTGAATCGTGCTGTGATTGGTAAAAACTGTATTATCGGTGCGAATGCCCTAATTCCTGAAGGAAAGGTTATTCCAGATAATTCTGTGGTCATGGGTTCACCTGGAAAAGTGGTGAAAACTGTTGATGCCGAAGGCGAAGAAAAACTCAAACAAAGCGCTTTGCATTATGCTGAACATTTTAAAAAGTATTTGAACTTAGAACCGTACTGGTTTCATCAGGATTAAATAAAGTAGGCTTAAGCTGCAAATCATAAAACGATGCTAAGTTTGTACTGGGTATTTTTATATTCGCGAAGTATGGACGACTAGAGTATCATACGTGCGTTTTGTATTTTGTAATGTAGGGCATGCATGAAACTGCTAGCACTCGAAACAGCAAATGAACACTGTTCAGTTTGTCTGGTCGAAGATTCACATTCTGTTTTTTTTGCACTGAATGAACAAGCCAAAGCACAAACGCAAACTTTGCTCCCGATGATTGAACAAGGTTTGAGTCAACAGGGCTTAACAACGTCACAACTCGATGTGATTGCATTTAGTCGTGGGCCAGGCTCATTTAGCGGTGTGCGAATTAATGCAGCAGTGACACAAGCGCTGGCATGGGCAAATGATCTTCCTGTCATTGCTGTATCGACTTTGCAAGCTTTGGCTCAGGCAGCTTATCGGATACATGGGCTGCGTGAGGTGACTGCGGTTTTAGATGCACGTATGAAAGAAGTCTACATTGCCAGTTTTCAACTGGATGCAGACAACATTATGCAAGCTGTCGATGAAGAACAGTTACTTGATTATGCAACTGCTGTTCAAGCTCAGCGTTTTACGCTGGTTGGCTCAGGTAGTCATCTTTTAGATGTTGCATCAAGCCAATACAATACACTTTGCCCAAACGCACAAGATATCGCCACCATCGCCATACCTCAAGCACAACAACAACACTGGGTGAGCGCCGAGTATGCACTGCCTGTGTATTTACGTGACAATGCCTGGAAAAAAATCCCAGAGCAAGGTAAACCTTAACTAGGACAAAACATGGATCTTATACTGCTTTTTAAAGCTGCAATTATGGGCTTGGTTGAGGGGATTACCGAATTCCTACCCATTTCCAGTACTGGACATTTGATTCTGACTGGGCAGTTGCTTGACTTCTGGACTCTGGAAAAACGTGAGATGTTTGCAGTCTCAGTGCAGATTGGAGCGATTGCTGCTGTTATTTATCAATATTGGGGCAAGTTGTGGGGTGCATTGATTGGTGCACTCACAGGAGATCCTGAAGGTCGCCGTTTAAGCTTCAACCTCATCGTGGCGACGATTCCGATTATGCTGATTGGCTTGACGATTGGTGAAACGGTTAAAGCGTATTTATTTAATGCCGTGACGGTAGCATTAGCACTGATCGTGGGTGGCCTTGTTATTTTATGGGCTGAACGCCGTCAACATATTATTGCTTGCCAAGAGGTCGATGATATCAGCTTTAAGCAAGCCGTATTTATTGGTTTGATTCAATGTTTGGCTTTGATTCCAGGAACTTCACGTTCAGGCTCGACCATTATTGGTTCGCTATTTATGGGCGTATCACGTAAAGCTGCTGCCGAGTTTTCTTTCTTCTTGGGGATTCCTGTACTCATGGGCGCAGGTCTACTCGACATGTACAAAATGCGTCATGAGCTACATACCCAAGACATGGAAGTTTTAGGCGTGGGAATTGTCGTTGCCTTTATTTCAGCGCTTGTGGTGATTCGTGCCTTGATACGTTATGTCTCTAAGCATGACTTTAGCGCCTTTGCCTATTACCGTATTATTTTTGGTTTATTTATTTTACTGACCTGGGGCACAGGCTGGGTACATTGGTAATGCAGTTTGATTGTTGGTATAGCCCTGAATTTGAAGCGCAGTTTATTGCGCTTCAAACACGTTTAGCTGAATTACAGGTTGAGCTAAAGGGACAGGTAGTAGAAAAAATTAATGCCAAGTTTTTACGTTTACATCCTGAATTGGCGCTAATTCTTGATCAGGACGGTTTAAGTCTTGCCGCGAATGGCATGAAAATGCAGCCTGACTGGCAAGCTGAAATTCCACGTTTAAAACGTGCAGGCATGAAATCGGAAATGCTGGCGCGTGCCTGTCAGGTCAATGAACAACCAAATCTGATTGATGCGACCGCAGGTCTGGGGCACGACACTTTGTTGATGGCAAAACTGGGTGCAAAAATCACCCTGATTGAGCGTCATCCGATTTTATATAGTTTGCTTGAAGCAGCACATCAAACCGCACAGCAGGATGTTTTTTTAGCACCAGTGGTTGCCAATATTCAACTGATCCATGCTGATTCTGCCCAGTACATTGAACAGCAGATTCAGGCAGGGCAACAGGTTGATGTGATTTATCTGGATCCAATGTTTCCTCAGCGTGACCAAAACCAGCAAGCCCTTAAAAAACAGGCTCAAGTCAAAAAACAAATGCAATTGTTGCACTTGCTGTTGCCTGAAGATGGTGAAATGGATTTGGGTGAAAACTTGTTGGTACTGGCGCGACAACTGGCACAAAGAGTCATCGTCAAACGCCCACGTCATGCCGTATATTTAGATAACCAAGTTCCTCAGCACCAGTGGCTTGGCGATGCCTGCCGTTTTGACGGTTATTTTCATCCTTAATGTGTTGATGACCAACAGTTTAGAAAATAGCAAAGTTTTGTTAATTCATTCAAAATCACATTGATAAAAAAAAATGCAGGCATAAACTAAGGGGTGCATAAATAAATCCACCGCTGACCAGCAGAATTTTATGATAGACCTGAAACCTTCCATCAACTTTTGGCATGATCTTAAAAGTAACCAAATCGCTGGTTTATGGTTGTTCCTCGGTTCTCGCCGTTCTTTAGAAATTGTTCATCCTTCCATTTTTCAGTTGATTTTCTGGGGAGCAATTGCGGCTGCGGTCAATACGTTGTTTAGCTGGATGGTAGCAGGTCAGGCTGGGCATTTTAATTCGCAAGGTTTGGTCAGTTATGCACTTTGGCCATTTATTGCCTTGATTGTCGGAATTTTCCTGTCACAACGTACCAATAATCCACGCTTGATGTTGGTACCAGCTTTATTGTGGTTAGTACTTGATGCTAGTATTTTGCTGATTCAGTGTTTTCTACAATATCTGGGTGATCAGGGTTACTTGGATTTTTTACCTGACCGCATTTATAACACTTTGCCAAACTTGTTCTTGATTTTGTTTGTATGGCAGAGTCTGGCGGTCATCTGGGTTTTTTCTCGTCAGTTGAAATGGCCGTGGTGGGAGCGTGGTTTAATCATGTTCGCTACCATTTGTACACTTGTAGTATGGCAAATGTCGGTTAAAGAGCAACCGATCTGGAAAGTGGATGATGTGCAACCGACACTTTCAGAAGATGCTTTATATGCTCAGGGGAATTTGCTCAACAAAGCTCTGGAGCAAGTGCAGTTTGGGGATTTCTCACAAACGCACTGGTACTTTTTAGGGGTTGCAGGCGACAGTTACGACTCGGTGTTTAGTTCGGAGATTCAACGAATTAAATCGCAGTTTGATACCCGCTTTGGAACTTTTGGGCGTTCAGTGGAACTGGTCAATGATCCTAACACTCGGACTACATTGCCGATTGCATCGCGTACCAGTATTCAACAGGCACTAAACCGTATTGGTCAGCAAATGAATAAAGAAAGCGATGTGCTGTTTTTATATATGGCATCGCATGGTGAACCGAACCATTTTGAACTGGAAAATGCTCCGATTGATCTCAAACAGATCGACCCGAAATGGTTACGTGAAGCGCTCGACAAGTCGGGTATTCGCTGGCGTGTCATTGTGGTCTCATCCTGTTATTCGGGCAGCTTTGTGCCAGCCCTGCAATCGGACAATACCTTGGTGATTACTGCTTCTGCAGCAGATCGTTCATCGTTTGGTTGTAACAATGAAGCTGATTATACTTATTTTGGTCGGGCGTTCTTTGATCAGGCAATGCGTGAAAAAAGCTCTCTAAAAGATGCTTTTGGCGATGCCAAAGCAACGGTGTCACGATGGGAAACGGCTCAAGGTTTTGAGTCATCTGAACCACAATGGTCACTCGGTAAAAATATGGAGCTTATGCTGCCGCAACTCGAAAAACATTTATTTCCAAGCCCAAATAATTTACCTGCCAATAATCCAGCCATGTTGCCAGCAACAGCATCACCATAATCAGGAGCAGCAGTCATGCAGCAAATACAAAAAAATTTCTGTTTTGATGGGGAACAGCGCACGTATCAATGGCATTCAGATCAATTACAAAATGACGCCAAATTTTCAATTTATTTGCCTGAACAAGCACTGCTGGGTGAAGAATGCCCCGCAGTATTTTATTTGGCAGGTTTGACTTGTACTGAAGAAACTTTTGCGATTAAAGCTCACGCCCAGCGTTTTGCTGCACAGTTGGGTTTAATTTTGGTGATGCCTGATACTTCGCCGCGTGGAGAGTCAGTTGCGCAGGGTGATTCTTGGGATCTGGGGCAGGGTGCGGGCTTTTATATCAATGCCACACAAGCACCGTGGGCGGAACATTACCGCATGGAAAGTTATATTGTCGATGAGCTATATAACGCCGTGCAAACCCATTTCCCGATTCAGCATGGCCGCATTGGAATTATGGGACATTCGATGGGTGGGCATGGGGCATTGACCTTGGCATGGAAATATCCTGAAAAATTCAAGTCAGTCTCAGCATTTGCCCCGATTTGCGCACCGAGCCAGTGTCCGTGGGGTGAAAAAGCCTTTACTCATTATTTGGGGGAAGCACGGGATACATGGCTGGCGCATGATGCCGTCGCTCTGGTTTATAGCAAAGGTGTACTGTTTAGTGAAGTTTTAGTCGATCAAGGTTTGGCGGATCAGTTTTATCATCAGCTCAACCCACAGTTGTTACAGCAAGCTTGTGCCGAGGTGGGGCAAAAACTGACGCTGCGCCAACATCAGCACTATGATCATGGTTATTATTTTATTCAAAGCTTTATCGATGATCATTTGCAGTTTCATGCTTCGGAGCTGACTCAGTAAAATTATGCAGTATAAAAAAGGATCACCGTTGTGATCCTTTTTTCGTTTAAGCCTGTTGCTGCCAAGTCACCTGAAATTCTTGCTGTGCCATGCGATTTAAGTGATCAATGACGACACCTTCTAATCGCGTTTGTTCAGCCAGATCAAGCTGACTTTGAATGCTGACATCCAGTGTATTGCCTTGTGGCGTGAGGGTTACGGTCGCAGTGGGCATGAGAATTTGAAAATGTTGCTCGGTTTCTGCTACTTCAAATTTGTGTTTCCAGTGGTTAAACAGCCGTTTAGCGATACGGGCAGCTTCAGTGGTTGCCAGTTGTGTCTGACTATGCATAGATCAAATTCCTTGTTGTTGTGTTTGGTAGTCTAACAGGCATAAATTTGAAAAAAGAGAATGAAATCGGAACAATGCGTTGCGTTATGCTGCTTCGTTGCCTGTGTCGCTTCGGATTTTGGTATACTGCTCACAGATTTTAAAATTTTGCTAGGTTAGATTTATGTCCAAGCCCTTTCTGATTGCACCTTCGATTTTATCTGCTGATTTTGCCCGTCTTGGTGAAGAAGTTGAGAATGTCTTGGCAGCAGGTGCAGATGTTGTGCATTTTGATGTGATGGACAACCACTATGTACCGAACCTGACCTTTGGTGCAGGGGTGTGTAAGGCGCTGAAAAAATATGGCATTAAAGCACCGATTGATGTGCATTTAATGGTATCTCCCGTTGACCGTATGATTGGGGATTTTTTGGAAGCAGGTGCGGACATTATTACTTTCCACCCAGAAGCATCCGATCATATTGACCGTTCATTGCAACTGATTAAAGCAGGCGGCGCCAAAGCAGGTTTGGTATTTAACCCAGCAACGCCGTTACATTATCTGGATTATGTGTTGGATAAAGTCGATCAGATCCTATTAATGAGCGTTAACCCTGGTTTTGGTGGACAGAAATTCATTCCAATGACCTTACAAAAACTGCGTGAAGCTCGCAAAATTATTGATGCTAGCGGTCGTGATATTCGTCTTGAAGTCGATGGTGGTGTTGGCCCTGCCAATATCCGTGAAATTGCCGAAGCAGGTGCAGACATGTTCGTAGCAGGCTCGGCAATTTTTGGTCAGCCTGACTATAAAGCCGTGATTGACCAGATGCGTGCGGAACTCAACCAAGTGGGTTCAGTCGAAGTTTAAGCTTTTACTTTAAACTTTTTAAAAAGCGTTATACCACAGGGTGTAACGCTTTTTTATTTGTATCTTGCGTTAGAGTTGGCTATGCTTTTAGTTCAAACTTTTCCATTGTACTTGTTATAAGATGCAGCATCGACGCAGAACTATGTTTTCGCAAAGCTTTATCTTGCTGATCGTTTTATGTATCGGCTGGATGGGTGTTGCCAACGCATCTGTGCAAAGTATGCATTGGGAAATGTTGATGCAGTCAGACATGAGCAGTATGCCGCAACATACAATGTCTGAACATTGTCATCAACCGAGTATACCGATGAAGACGAGTAATGATTTTCAGGATCAGGTCAGTTCGTCACAGCATCAGCAGCATCTCAATTGCCCTGACTGTCAGATTATGCACTGTCAAAGTGTTAATGCAGATCTTCCTCAAGCCACTTCTATTCTGACCGAGCAGTCCAGTACTGATGTTGCAACTACCCAGTATTGGTCAGATCATCGAACTAATTTAGCTGGATATTGGCAAGAAATTCTGCGTCCTCCCAAAGCCTGAACTTTAAAAAATTGTCATTTTCATTTTTTAAAGAGGGCGAGTCATGTCTACATTTTCCATGCATGCCTGCATTGTCGCAGCATGTTTAGTTGTCCCACAGAGTATTTTTGCGGCTGTGCGCGAATATCATCTCAATATCAGTGAACAAACCATCAATGTCACTGGAAAACCAACCAAAAAACTGACGGTCAATGGTCAGTTCCCAGCACCCACCTTAACCTTTGAGGATGGGGATGATGCGGTAATTTATGTGCATAACCAGTTGAAAAAACAGTCAACTGCATTGCACTGGCATGGGATTTTGCTGCCAGCCGTGATGGATGGTGTCCCAGGATTTAACGGGTTTCAGGGCATTGCCCCGAATGGTGATTTTGTTTATCGCTTTAAGATTCGGCAAACGGGCACTTACTGGTATCACGCACATAGTGCAGGGCAGGAACAAGATGGGTTATATGGGGCATTGATTATTTACCCGAAAAACCATCAGCCCATTACTCCAGCAGAAAAAACTGACCGTGATGAAGTGATCATGTTCTCTGACTTTCATGAATCTTCCAGCGAGCAGATCATGAACCATCTGAAAAGATCGTCGGACTATTATCAAAATCAGCGTGAAACGCTGGCAGATGTTTGGAAGCAAACCAAACAACAAGGGCTAAAAGCCACATGGCAAGATCGCCGCATGTGGAATCAGATGCGCATGTTGAAAACCGATTTGAGTGATGTCACGGGTTATCATTTCTTGGTGAATGGTAAAACACCACAGCAGAACTGGAGCAGTACATTTAAAACAGGCGAAAAAATTCGTTTACGCATGATCAATGCTTCAGCCATGTCATTTTTCGATGTACGCATTCCAAATCTGAAAATGACTGTGGTCAGTGCCGATGGTCAACCTGTACAACCTGTCGCTGTCGATGAATTTCGTTTTGGGGCAGGTGAAACCTATGATGTGATTGTGGAGCCAAAACAGGCGCAATATCAAATTCAGGCTGAGTCAATTGATCGAAGCGGTTTTGCTTTGGCGACCTTACGTAATCAGGATGCTACTGTGCAACCGCTACCTGAACCGCAGCACCGCCCACGTGCCTTACTGAATATGCAGGATATGGGCATGATGCATGATGATTCTGAACATTCATCTTCAACTCAACATGATATGTCAGCAATGAAAGACATGGATATGTCGAAAATGCAGGGCATGACTCTTGAGCAGCATCAACAGATGCAGCAGCAAATGAATCATTCTTCAATGTCATCAGAACACAAAATGTCAGACATGCAAGACATGGATATGTCGAAAATGCAGGGTATGACTACTGAACAGTATCAGAAAATGATGCAGCAAATGAATCATTCT
>NZ_KB851219.1:56840-139149 GCF_000368265.1 Acinetobacter brisouisimilis
TATCAGAAAATGATGCAGCAAATGAATCATTCTTCAATGCCATCAGAAAACAAAATGTCAGACATGCAAGACATGGATATGTCGAAAATGCAGGGCATGACGCCTGAACAGCATCAGAAAATGATGCAGCAGATGAATCATGCTTCAATGTCTTCAGAGCACAAAATGTCAGATATGCAAGACATGGATATGTCCAAAATACAGGGCATGACTACTGAGCAACACCAACAAATGTCGAAGTCTGACGATCATATGGTTCAAGGTCAGATCGCTCAGCAAATGCCAGTTCCATCCGAAAAAACTGTGGTAGAAGGTTGGGCAAATGCTTCAACTTCTGCGGGTTTAAAAGCCTTAAGTTATGCCGATCTGCGTCCACTGTTCCCGCAAACCGATACCCGACCTGCCCAGCAAGAAATCGTGCTGCACTTGGGAGGCAATATGGAGCGTTATATCTGGACCATGAATGGCAAGAAATTTAATCAGGCAACCCCGATACAGGTGCAATATGGCGAACGCGTCAGACTTACATTTGTCAATGACAGCATGATGGCACACCCAATGCATTTGCATGGCATGTTCGTCCAGCTTGAAAATGGTCAGTCACTTGCCAATTTACCGAACAAACATACAATCATTGTGCCACCTGGACAAAAAATCAGCGTGCTTCTGACCGCCGATGAATTGGGCGAGTGGGCAATTCATTGCCATTTGCTGTACCACATGAGTGCAGGCATGATGAACAAATTGGTTGTGGCAAAAGTGAAACCACAAGACAGACAAATGCTTATGCCAACACCCGCTCAAGGAGGAAATACGCATGCACATCACTAAGTTTTTACCTTCGGTGCTATTAATGGCAGGTTTTGCGGGGCAACCGCTTTGGGCGGCTACAGACATGGATATGATAGCGACGTCTGACCATTCAAGCATGCAAATGCAGCATGAACATGGCAGTCAAATCTACGCCGCAAATTCTTTGGAAAACAAATGGGTCGTTGACCGACATGGTGCAGGTAGCTGGCAATCTGAACTGGAAAGCTGGATCGGTTCAGATGACAACAAACTCTTTATTAAAGCTGATGGCAAGCAAGCTGAATCTGAACAACTCGATGCCAACGTGATGGCCTTGTATAGCCGCAGCATCAGCACCTTTTGGGATGCTCAGGCGGGGCTGCGCTATCGTCAAAACAATAATTTGGTTGCAGATAAACATGCTGTGGATGCTGTGGTTGGTATTCATGGTTTGGCGCCGTATTTTTTTGAAACCCAGGCTTATTTATATGTCGGAGAGCATCAGCATGTCTCAATGTCACTGGAAGCCAGGCGCGACCTGTTCTGGACGCAAAAGCTGATTAGTGAGCCGTTTGTGAAAGCGACCGTGCTGTTGAGAGATGACTCGAAAGCAGCACAAAAAACAGGTTTGAGTCATGCAGAAGTGGGTGTACAAACTCGCTATGAAATTAATAAAACCGTTATGCCATTTTTTGAAGTGGTGTATGAATCTGATCTCGGACAAAAAGCAACAGCATGGCAGCAGCTCACCCCAAATGAGTATGGTGTTGTTTATGCACTCGGGGTATTGTTGAAATTTTAAATCTTTTCGGGATGCTTCTCGCATCCCGTTTTTGGGAGGAACGACCTCCCCCAGACTGGGAAAAATGTCAGGACGACCTGACCGTGCTTTGGGATACAACATGGCGTGGCTAGTATTGGTTTTAGCAGGTTTATTTGAGGTGGTTTGGGCATTCGCCATGAAGAAATCGGACGGTTTTACGCTCTTGGTTCCGAGTACAATCACAATTGTATTCATGTTGCTCAGTTTTGCCTTGCTGTCATGGGCAATGAAAAGCTTACCTTTGGGTACAGCTTATACGGTCTGGACAGGCATTGGGGCAGTGGGTTCTTTTATTGTGGGGATTGTTATTTTACAAGAACCTGTCAATGCGATGAAGATGCTAGCGGCTGTGATGATTGTTGCGGGACTGGTCCTAATGAAAATTGCATCGCCATAAAATTTTATGAGATAAAATTTCTTAAATATAAATATCTGTAATACAATGCGTTTTTTTGTTTGCCGTTGTAATGTTGCTTCTGATTTTATTTTTGATTATTGCCATACTACTGGCTGTCTTTGTATTCAATCCATCTGCCAAAACTAAGGGAAAAAGGGGAGAAAAACGCGTTATTGCTCATGCAGAAAAACATCTTGATGAGAAAAATTATACCATTTTAAATAATTATACTTTTAAAATTAATGAACAGCTGACCACCCAGATTGACCATATTGTCGTGAGTCGTTTTGGGGTATTTGTGATTGAAACTAAAAACTATCAGGGCTGGATTTTTGGCAATGAACATCAGAAGATGTGGACACAAAAACTGTATCAAAAAAGCTATCAATTTCAAAATCCATTACATCAAAACTATCGTCATATCAAAACATTGCAACATCTATTGAGTGATGTAATTGAGCCTGAAGATTTGCATTCAGTAGTGGTTTTTGTGGGAGAAAGCACCTTTAAAACTGTCATGCCAAACAATGTTTTACAAGGTCAGGCATGGATTAACTATGTCAAAAGCTTTCATGAAGAAGTGATGAGTTCCGTCAAAATGAAGCGCATTTGTCAGACATTAGAGAAACAGGCATTGGTGAAATCCCGAAAAACCGATGCTGAACATGTGCGTAACCTGAAAAAATATCACGCGAAATAACCTGACCGATGCAAGGTCAGGCGAATCTTCTTAGAAGCGTTTTGGAATTTTTTGTCCATTTGGCGTTGGGCTTTCAGCTTGCTGTAACACATGAAATAGCCATGTTTCAGCATGATTCACTGCTTGCTGAATATTATCGCCTTGAGCCAAACGTCCTGCAATAAAACTGGCAAGTGAACAGCCCGAACCATGATATTCACCTTCAAGGCGCGCACAAGTGGTTTCCGAAACCAGTTCACCCTCAATATATAAAGCATTACGGATATGCTCAGGCGTATCTTCATGCCCACCTTTGACCAAAACCGCTTTCGCACCCATGTTGAACAATTGGGTCGTAGCTTGTTCAATATCTTCCAGACCTGTTAAAGCGCGTAGTTCCACAGTGTTGGGGGTAATGATGGTTGCCAGTGGAATCAGCTTTACGAATGCTTTGACCAGTGTTGCCTGATCACCCAGTGAACCGCCACTGTTTGCAACCAAAACTGGGTCAAGCACATACAGATAATCTGGATGTTGTTGTAAAAATTCAGCTAACGCTGCAATGTTATCGGTTGTGCCTAACATGCCAGATTTTACACAGCGAATAGGCAAATCTCCCACGACAGCATTGGCTTGTGCGAGTAAAAGTTCTTTTGATGTTGCTTCAAAACCAAACACTTGCTGAGAGTTTTGAATTGTCAACGCAGTACATGCAATTGCTGCATGTGCACCACTTTGACCAATTGCTTCAATATCTGCCTGTAAACCAGCTCCACCAGAAGGGTCAAGACCCGAAAAACATAAAACTGTAGGGCGCACAGTACGATATCCTTCTTATCTAAATTTACGCTAGTATAGGCAAGTTTTATTTAACTTCCGAGTCTTTGATTAGACGAATTGATTAGGTTTCGTTGTGACAGTTGAAAATATTTTATTAGATCTTGATGGGACATTGACCGACCCTAAAATTGGCATTCATACCTGCATTCGTTATGCGATGGAAAAAATGGGGCAACCTCTGGCACCAGAGATCGATCTGGACTGGACTATTGGGCCGCCATTGAAAGCTTCATTTTTTAAGCTGCTCGATACCACTCAGGATGATCTTGCCGAGCATGCACTGGATTACTATCGTGAGCGTTTTTCCAGTATTGGTCTGTATGAAAATGAGCTATATCCACAGGTTCATGACACTTTGGCAGAACTGGTCGAACGTGGTTATAATCTGTATTTGGCAACGGCTAAACCAGAAGTATTTGCTGTGCGTATTTTACAGCATTTTGAATTGATTGATTATTTTACCAAGCCCTATGGTAGTGAGTTGACTGGCGAACGAACCAATAAAGGGGATCTGATTCAATACATTTTGCAGCAGGAACAGTTGCCGCCTGAAAGCTGCATGATGGTGGGTGACCGAGAATACGATATTTTGGGCGCACGCCGAAATGGGATTGATACCATTGCGGTCGAATATGGTTACGGTACGATGCAGGAATTGACTCAGGCAGCACCCAAACTGAAAATTCAGCAGTTTGCAGAGCTTTTGAATTACTTTAATTAATTCATCGAATTTGTTGGGTTTTTGCTAAAACAGATCAAGTCATTGAAAAAATCTGGTTATGCTTACTTAAATCAATAAAAATATTTGGGTTTGTATGCGTTTTTCAGGTTTATTGGCGGTTGGTCTTGCTATGCTGAGCTTGGTGGGTTGTAGTACTTTGCAAGTTGAGCAACAACAAGTATCAGGTAAAGTCCAGATTGCCAAATCTTTATTTGGGCATCAGTGTGGTGATACAGGTATGAGTGTTGATCAGTTGAAAACACAACTGGAAGAGCAAAAAATTCAGGTCTATGCTCAAACTGTGGCTTCAGATGGTCGACTCTATCCGCAAGTCTGTGGTGCACCCGATGGGCGAATTGCAATTTTTACGATTGATCAGAAACAACAAGAACAAGCATTTAATTTAGGTTTTTCGCTATATCAACCTGTTAACAGCTAATCAATTCAAATGAGTACAGCAGAAAAAAGCCAGTGTTTACACTGGCTTTTTATTTTTTGTCAGTTAATGTGCTTTACGATGATTTAAAATAATCGCAACTACAATACCCAGTAACAGTCCCCAAAAAGCCGAGCCAATTCCGAAGAACTGCACCCCTGAGGTACTCATCAGAAAGGTTAAGAGCGCAGGTTCACGGTCTTGCGGCTCTTTAAAAGCTATCACAATGTTATGGCTAATCGTACCCAATAAGGCAATTCCTGCCAGTGTGACAATAAAAATCTTCGGAAATGCCATGAGTAAGCCAGTCAGTGTGGTCGCAAATAGCCCCATCAATATATAGAACAGCCCACAGCTCATTCCTGCAATATAGCGCCGTTTCGGGTCTGGATGGACTTGATCATCCAGACTCACTGCAGCACTAATCGCTGCCAGACAGACTGAGAAAGCTCCAAAGGGTGCAAGTAAAGTTTGCGATACGCCAATCCAGCCGACGAGTGAGTTGGTATGTGGTTGATAACCATAACTCTTGATCATGCCAATTCCAGGTAAAAACTGGGAAGACATATTGATGATAAACAGCGGAAGTGCCAAACCCAAAATGGTTGAAGCTGAAAATTCAGGACTGATCCAAACAGGTTTAGCCAATGACCAAGACAAGTGAGGAAATTGAAATGGCATAAACACTGGGCAGAGCATCATCGCGGCGACCACAGTCAACACGATGCAGTAACGTGGCCAAAGACGTTTGGCAACTAAATAAATTGCCAGTAAAGTCAGAATAAATGCCCAGCTTTGTTCTAGGCTTGCAAACAGTTGAATCCCAAATTTTAAGAGAATCCCTGCTAACATGGCACAGCTCAGGCTCATCGGAATTTTAGACAGCAAACGCTGAAAAACTCCTGAGAAACCCACAAATGCAGTTAGTACACCACAGACAACAAATGCTCCAATCGCTGCAGCTAGGCTGTAATGGCTACCTGTAGCAATAATTAAGGCAATCCCTGGCGTTGACCATGCGGTCGCAACAGGGTAACGGTATTTCCATGATAAGACTAAGCCTGAAACCCCGATGGATAGACCCAATGCCCATAGCCACGAAGAAATTTGTTCTGGGGTTGCTCCTAGCGTTTGAGCACCTTGAATCACCAGAACTGCAGAAACACTAATCCCGATAAGAAACGTAATAAATCCCGCAAATACGGCAGGAACAGAAAAATCTTGAATCAATTTTTGCATAATGAAATCTAGCGACGATTTTAGACGTAAATGTGTCTTAAAGACGTAGCATCAATTTAGCAATTTTTAAAAAGAAGGTGCTTTTTAATTTTTACTCTAAAAATACATAAGATTTTCTATTTTAAATTATTTAGAATAAATTCTTCTCAAAAGAATAAATTTAAGTAAAGAATATTTATGTTAGAAAATCATGATGAATTAAGCGCAATTGATTTGAAAATTATGCGCGCTTTACAACAAGATGGACGTTTAAGTAATGCAGAGTTGGCAAAGCTGATTGGTATCAGCCCATCTTCCTGCTGGAATCATACTCAGCGGCTATTCAAGATCGGGGCAATTTTAGATGTACGCGCGCGGGTTAATCCCAACATGGTACAGCGTGAAACGGTGGTGTTGGTGGGTGTTGTGCTGGATCGTTCAACTCCTGAGAGTTTTTCTGAGTTTGAGTGTGCAGCCAAGCAGTTAAATAACGTCTTGGAATGTTATTTGGTGGCAGGGGAAGTGGACTATTTTCTGAAAATTCGGGTCAAGGATCTAGCAGCATTTAACCGCTTTCACAGTGAAAAAATTATTGCTTTGCCTGGAGTGCGGCAGGTAAGAACATTTTTTGTTTTAAATGAAGTGACCAGTGATGGATTATTATCATTTTAAATTAAAGCAGAAAAAAGCCCCAGTTAAAACTGAGGCTTTACGACCACTAAAATCACCACGGCCAGTAAGATGACCGTTGGCATTTCATTAAAGAAACGCCAAAACTTGTGTGATTTATAGTGGGCATTTTCAATCAATTTTTTGCGGTAATAACCACACACAAAATGGTAAATGACCAGCAATCCAACCAATGCAACTTTGAGATAAAACCAGTGTGCCAGATGATAATGTTGCGTTGCATCGCCCCAAGCCACTAAAAAGTGAGCAGTGATTAGCGTTGCTATCATCGCAGGCCACATAATGCCGCGGTAGAGTTTACGTTCCATGACCTGAAAGCGCTGATGACTAATCGCATCATCACTCATGGCATGGTAAACATAAAGACGTGGTAGGTAGAACAAAGCAGCGAACCAACAAACCACGGCAATAATGTGTAATGCTTTTACCCATAGAAAAGCATCAGAAGGTGCATTCATTTACGATCTCGTTAGGCATTAGCCCATTTCTTGAAGATCAGGCAGGCATTTACACCGCCAAATCCAAAACTGTTACTCATGACAGTATTCAGTTTTGCATCACGTTTTTCAAGTACAAGATCAAAACCTTTTGCGCCTTCATCAAGTTCAGTCACGTTGATGTTTGGTGCAATAAAGTCATTTTGCATCATCAAAACAGAGTAGATTGATTCGTGTACACCCGCGGCACCCAAGCTGTGACCAGTCATTGATTTGGTTGAGCTAAATGCTGGGACATTGCCTTCACCAAAAGCACGTTCCATCGCTTTCAATTCAGTGATGTCGCCTGCTGGAGTCGAAGTACCGTGAGTGTTGATGTAGTCAAGTTTTTCTACGCCGTGTTGTTTAGCTTCATCAAGTGCCATGAGGATACAACGTGTTGCACCTTCACCTGATGGAGCAACCATGTCAGCACCATCACTGTTCGCTGCATAAGCCACGATTTCAGCAATAATGTTGGCACCACGTGCTTGAGCATGTTCAAGTGACTCAAGTACCAAGAAACCGCCACCACCAGCAATGACGAAACCGTCACGGTCTGCTGAGTATGGACGAGATGCTGTTTCTGGAGTGTCATTGTATTTAGAACAAAGTGCACCCATTGCATCAAACAGTAAGCTTTGAGACCAGTGATCTTCTTCACCACCACCTGCAAGAATTAGATCTTGTTTGCCAAGCTGGATCAGATTATATGCATAACCGATGGCATCTGCTGAAGTTGCGCATGCGCTGGCAATTGAGTGAGACACACCTTGTAATTTGAATGCAACACCGACGTTTGCGGTAATCGTGTTGGTCATGTTACGTGGAACGAAGAAAGGACCAACTTTACGTGCGCCTTTAGTGTGAAGCAGTTCAGTCATTTCAACAACAGAAGCTGTTGAACCACCACCACTACCACCAACGATACCGTAACGTGGATTGCCTGCAAGATCTTCAGCTGTTAAGCCTGCGTGTTTCACTGCATCAACCGCAGAGTTGTATGCATACATCGCACATACACCCATAAAGCGTTTTAATTTACGGTCGATGTTGTCGAAATTTTGTTCAGCAGCAGCACTGACGTGGCTTTTAAAGTTAAGATCAGCGTAAGTTTGATTGAAACGAGTACCTGAAACGCCGTTTTTTAATGATTCAGTGACTTGTTCTAGAGTATTACCAATGCATGAGTTGATGCCCATACCAGTGATTACAACACGTCTCATCTATAAGATCCCTTAATATGGTGATGATATTGAGAGCTAGCGCAGACCACATTTATGGACAAAAGCCTGAAATGTAAGCGTTAATGCCTGCACCACTCATGTTTATAATGCTTCTCATCATAACAGAAAGCTTTTTTAAATCTTATGGCAAATCCTATGAGTATTTAGAAATAGAACAGATTATATGCAGAACAGAGTTTACTTAACTAAAAGATACACAAACGAGTTGAGATAAAGTGCTCCTGCTTCTAGTATTTATTAAATATTTAAAGAAAAACAACGAGGAGATGTGAATGCCAAAAGAGGTTAATCAGCATCCACAAAGCAAATTTAATCAGGTTTTTGGAGTGGCTAAAAAGCTCAGCACATCGGGTTTAAAAGTTTTAAATCAGATGAATAGTCAACAACTACAGCGCTCACAAAATCCCTCAAAAGTTGTCAATGAAGCCACGCCAAAACCTGCACTATTGGGTTTTGGTGTTCAAGACCCACAACAGTTAATCCGTGTTTATTTCCCCAATATTTCCAAACAACTTTTTGGCAAGCATTATGATCGAGTCAGTCAGGTCGCTGAATTTCTTTCGCCGATGAGTATGGATGAGATTTCAGAATATTGTTTCCAGAAATTACATATATTTTCAGACAAACTGAGCGCTACACAAAGTATTTTGCAGCAAACGGGGGCAGAATCTCTACATGAGTTGTCGCAAGATATTTCACGTTCAGGTCGGATTAGTCAGGCATTGACTGAACAAAATAAATGGATTGCAGGAGTGCAAGGTGCAATTTCAGGTGCAACGGGGCTGCTTGGGCTTGGAGTAGATATTCCTGCATCGCTGGTACTGGCGCTACGCACGATTTATCAGACAGGGCGGGCACATGGTTTTGAATTAACTGAGCAAGATCATGATGTTGTGCAATATATTTTTCAGCAAATCAATTTGCAGCAGATGCTAGAAAAGCAAAGTGTATTGCTTGGGCTGCGAACATTAGATGGTTTATTGGCAGAAAATGATTTAACTGCTGTACAACATTTGCTCGGTTCAAATAATGATGATGAATGGCTTAAAGAATTATTATTAGATGAAAATCATGAATTTAAATGGCAATGGATGAATACTTTACCTAAAGTCAGCGCCTTACATCACATTACACCCTTGATTGCGGCAAGTGTCAGTGCAATGTATAGCTGGCAATTTATTGAAGATATCGGTCAAAAGGCACAGCACATTTTTTCAGTTTCCCGAGATTATTTACTGCGACATCCTGAGCAAAAAATATCAACACTAGCAGCTTATCATGCTGCGGTTGAGCAATTCAATCAGGCCAAAGAATCTGCACATCAGCTTGAATTTAAAAGTGTTAATTCTGAAGGGACTGAGCTTGCCAAACCTAAACCTCAACGTCGCCCACGTCGTACTCAGTCTCAAACAGTAACAGAAAAACAACCTGAAAAAACGGTTGTAGCAGTGTCCGAATCTAAGCCTAAAAGCAAGCTATCCCGCTCTAAAATAGCCGCAAATCCAGATGATCCTTCATAGTCAGGTCATAAATGCACGGCATACTGTTGTAGTATGCGATGAATATTGACCAATATGGCGTTTTTGCTTACAATTGTTTGCCCTCAAAAAGCGGTACTTTCTTTTTGAGGTTTTTTATTTACGGGAGACTTGCCAGATGGCAACAACAAATCAGTTGATCCGCAAGGGTCGTACTACTTTGGTTGAAAAATCCAAAGTTCCTGCGTTGAAGGCTTGTCCACAACGCCGTGGTGTTTGTACACGTGTTTACACAACTACACCTAAAAAACCTAACTCAGCAATGCGTAAAGTTTGCCGTGTTCGCTTAACTTCTGGTTTTGAAGTTTCTAGCTACATCGGTGGTGAAGGCCATAACCTACAAGAGCACAGTGTTGTTCTTATCCGTGGTGGTCGTGTTAAAGACTTACCAGGTGTACGTTACCATACCGTTCGTGGTTCTTTAGACTGTGCTGGCGTGAAAGATCGTAACCAGTCACGTTCTAAATACGGTGCTAAACGTCCTAAGAAATAATCTTAGTCGTTAAGACCAAAAAAATCCTTTAGCGTTTCGCTTGTTTGAATTCTTCATAGATTTGTAATTCAAGCGACGTATAGTAAGGCCAGCGAAGCGTGCATGACACTTGCACACACTGCTGGATCACCCTGAAGTGTCATATTATTAGGTGTATTAAAATGCCAAGACGTCGCGTAGTCGCTGCTCGTGAAATCCTTCCGGATCCGAAATTCAGTAGCCAAACAATCGCTAAATTCATGAACCACGTTATGCAAGATGGTAAAAAATCAGTTGCAGAAGGTATCGTTTACGGTGCTTTAGAACGTGTTCAAGAAAAAAATAAAGTAGACCCAGTTGAATTCTTTGAAGCTACGCTTGAAAAAGTTCGTCCTATGGTCGAAGTAAAAGCACGCCGTGTGGGTGGTGCTACTTATCAAGTACCTATGGAAGTGCGCCCATCCCGTCGTACTGCCTTGGCTATGCGTTGGTTAGTAGATGCTGCTGCTAAGCGTTCTGAAAAAACTATGGCTTTACGTCTTGCTGGCGAGTTGCTTGATGCAGCTGAAGGCAAAGGTGCTGCGATCAAAAAACGTGAAGACGTGCACCGTATGGCTGAAGCTAACAAAGCCTTCTCTCATTACCGTTTCTAAGCGGTTAAGACAGTCCCTTATCAGGAGAATACTCATGCGTACCGCAGCTCGATTTAACGTGGCTCTCTACCAAAGTGGAGCTTTCGCGGGTATTTAAGTTGCCCAACAGTTTGAGTATTCGTACGCATCAATTTTTATTGGTGCGTCCTGTTTTAAAGATCACATTTAGGAATGTCAGACATCATGGCTCGTCAAACTCCGATTTCTCGTTACCGTAACATCGGTATTTCTGCGCACATTGACGCAGGTAAAACAACTACTACAGAACGTATTTTGTACTACACAGGTGTTTCTCACAAAATTGGTGAGGTACATGATGGTGCAGCTACAATGGACTGGATGGAACAAGAGCAAGAACGTGGTATTACCATTACTTCTGCTGCAACAACTTGTTTCTGGTCTGGTATGGCTAACCAATTCCAACAACACCGTATCAACGTAATTGACACCCCGGGACACGTAGACTTCACAATCGAAGTTGAACGTTCTATGCGTGTTCTTGACGGTGCGTGCATGGTTTACTGTGCGGTAGGTGGTGTACAGCCTCAGTCTGAAACTGTATGGCGTCAAGCAAACAAATACCAAGTACCTCGTTTGGCATTCGTGAACAAGATGGACCGTACTGGTGCAAACTTCTTCCGTGTTGTTGAGCAAATGAAAACTCGCCTTGGCGCGAACCCTGTGCCTATCGTTGTGCCAATCGGTGCAGAAGATACTTTCGCAGGTGTTGTTGACCTGATCGAAATGAAAGCGATCATTTGGGATGAAGCATCTCAAGGTATGAAGTTTGAATACGGCGAGATTCCTGCTGATCTAGTTGAGATTGCTGAAGAATGGCGTGTCAACATGGTTGAAGCAGCGGCTGAAGCTTCTGAAGAGTTGATGGACAAATACCTAGAAGAAGGTGATCTTTCTAAAGAAGACATCATCGCAGGTTTACGTGCACGTACATTGGCTTCTGAAATCCAAGTTATGCTTTGTGGTTCTGCATTCAAAAACAAAGGTGTTCAACGTATGTTGGATGCTGTAATTGAATTCTTGCCATCTCCAACAGAAGTTAAAGCAATCGAAGGTATCCTTGACGATAAAGCTGAAACTAAAGCAACTCGTGAAGCGTCTGACGAAGCTCCGTTCTCTGCACTTGCGTTCAAAATCATGAACGACAAATTCGTAGGTAACTTGACATTCGTACGTGTTTATTCTGGTGTTCTTAAACAAGGCGACCCAGTATATAACCCAGTTAAATCTAAACGTGAACGTATCGGTCGTATCGTGCAAATGCACGCAAACGAACGTCAAGATCTTGACGAAATCCGTGCGGGCGATATCGCTGCGTGTGTAGGTCTTAAAGACGTAACAACTGGTGATACACTGTGTGATGAGAAAAATGTCATTACACTTGAGCGTATGGAATTCCCAGAGCCAGTAATTTCATTGGCTGTTGAACCAAAAACTAAAGCTGACCAAGAAAAAATGTCAATTGCTTTAGGCCGTTTGGCGAAAGAAGATCCATCGTTCCGCGTTCGTACTGACGAAGAATCTGGTCAAACCATTATTGCTGGTATGGGTGAGCTTCACCTTGACATCATCGTTGACCGTATGAAACGTGAATTCGGTGTTGAAGCGAACATTGGTAAACCAATGGTTGCTTACCGTGAAACGATTAAGAAGTCTGTTGAGCAAGAAGGTAAATTTGTTCGTCAAACAGGTGGTAAAGGTAAATTCGGTCATGTATATGTTCGTTTAGAGCCTATGGATGTTGAAGAAGCAGGTAAAGATTACCAATTCGCTGAAGAAGTTGTTGGTGGTACGGTACCTAAAGAATTCTTTGGCGCGGTCGACAAAGGTATTCAAGAACGTATGAAGAATGGTGTCTTGGCTGGTTACCCTGTTGTGGGTATCAAAGCGACATTATTTGACGGTTCTTACCATGATGTCGACTCCGACGAATTATCGTTCAAAATGGCAGGTTCTTATGCCTTCCGTGATGGTTTCATGAAAGCAGATCCAATCTTGCTTGAACCTATCATGAAAGTTGAAGTAGAAACTCCAGAAGACTATATGGGCGATATCATGGGTGACTTAAACCGTCGTCGTGGTATGGTTCAAGGTATGGACGATTTACCTGGTGGTACTAAAGCAATTCGTGCTGAAGTTCCATTGGCTGAGATGTTCGGTTACGCAACTCAAATGCGTTCTATGTCTCAAGGTCGTGCGACTTACTCTATGGAATTTGCTAAATATGCTGAAACTCCACGTAACGTGGCTGAAGGCATTATTTCTAAATTCCAATCTGGCGGTAAAAAAGGTGACGACGAGTAATCTTTCGATTACTATAAGCCCAAACTAATTCTTAGTTAAAAACCAAGTGCTCATGCAGTGACCCTGCATGAGTAGTTTAAAAAGGAAGATCATCATGGCTAAAGCCAAGTTTGAACGTAATAAGCCACACGTAAACGTGGGCACAATTGGTCACGTTGACCATGGTAAAACAACTCTTACTGCTGCAATCGCAACGATCTGTGCGAAAACTTACGGCGGCGAAGCGAAAGATTACTCACAAATCGACTCAGCTCCAGAAGAAAAAGCACGTGGTATTACAATTAATACTTCACACGTAGAATACGATTCTCCAATTCGTCACTACGCGCACGTTGACTGCCCAGGACACGCCGATTATGTTAAAAACATGATTACTGGTGCTGCTCAGATGGATGGTGCGATCCTTGTATGTGCTGCGACTGATGGTCCAATGCCACAAACTCGTGAACACATCCTTCTTTCTCGCCAAGTAGGTGTACCTTACATCATCGTATTCTTGAACAAATGCGACCTTGTAGACGACGAAGAATTACTTGAGTTGGTAGAAATGGAAGTTCGTGAACTTCTTTCTGCCTATAACTTCCCTGGTGATGACACTCCTGTAATCCGTGGTTCTGCTCTTGCAGCACTTAACGGTGAAGCTGGTCCTTATGGCGAGCAATCAGTTCTTGACTTAGTTGCAGCACTTGACTCTTACATTCCAGAACCAGAACGTGCAATCGACAAAGCATTCTTGATGCCAATCGAAGACGTATTCTCAATTTCTGGTCGTGGTACTGTAGTAACAGGCCGTGTTGAGTCTGGTATTGTTAAAGTAGGCGAAGAAGTTGAAATCGTTGGTATTAAAGATACAGTTAAAACAACTGTAACTGGCGTAGAAATGTTCCGTAAACTTCTAGACGAAGGTCGTGCGGGCGAGAACTGTGGTGTTCTTCTACGTGGTACTAAACGTGAAGACGTACAACGTGGTCAAGTACTTGCTAAACCAGGTACAATCAAGCCACACACTAAATTCGACGCAGAAGTATACGTACTTTCTAAAGACGAAGGTGGTCGTCACACTCCATTCCTAAATGGTTACCGTCCACAGTTCTACTTCCGTACAACTGACGTAACTGGTGCAATCCAGTTGAAAGAAGGCGTTGAAATGGTTATGCCTGGTGACAACGTGGAAATGTCAGTAGAATTGATCCACCCAATCGCAATGGACGCTGGCTTACGCTTCGCGATCCGTGAAGGTGGTCGTACTGTAGGTGCTGGTGTTGTTGCGAAAGTAACTGCATAATATCTGAAAAGTAAAAAAACGCTCCTTCGGAGCGTTTTTTTATGCCTGTAGGTTTTATGAGTCGCGTATAATTTAAAAAAATAGATGAGTTTTTCTAGAATGATGCGTTTAATGCAGCCTGCTGATATTGCACAGGTTTATAAAATTGAAGTGGCTGTGCAAAGTCATCCATGGTCAGAAAAGCAGTTTCATGAAGCACTGGAAAACTATCAAGTTACAGTAATTGAGCAGCAAGGCAAGGTTGTCGGTTTTTGTATCTTACAACCAGTGCTGGATGAGGCTAATTTGTTGTTGATGGCAATTGATCCGAAGATGCAAGGGCGGGGGTTAGGGTTTGAGTTATTAAGTTATTCAATTGAGCAATTAAGCAATAACCCTATACAAATTTTTCTTGAAGTGCGTGAAAGTAATGTTGCAGCAATCAAACTGTATGAAAAATCTGGCTTTCATCAGATTGATAGACGCAAAAATTATTATCCGCTTGCTGGTGGTGGACGTGAACATGCGATCATCATGGTGAAAAGTTGCACTGATGATTTCGCAAAGTTATTTTCTATTTAATCACCCGATTCCAGTCTGAAGACAGCGTGGTCATTAAGGATGTGCCTAAACTCTGGATCTCCTGATCGTTGAGCTGTCTATTTAAACGTCGCCATTGCCCATCAATCAGAACCTCAAAAGGAATGTACTGGGATTTGTAATTCATTTTTTTCGAGTGAGGAACCCAATAGCCTAAATAAACATAATCCAGCTCTAATGCTTTGGCATATTCAATCTGTTTTAAAATTGCAAATACCCCAAGAGATCGGCGATGCTCTTCAGGTTCGAAAAAGGTATACACTGCCGATATGCCATCATCGAGCATATCGCATGTTGAAACACACATCAGTTGCTGGTCTTGCCAAAGCTCCAAAAAAAAGCTGTCAGTACAACTATGCATCAGAAATTTATCGAACTGATCAATACTCGCTGGAAACATGTCACCATCATGGTGGCGTAAGTTAATGTAGCGTTCGTACAGGTCGTAATGAATGGATGTTGCGTTTTCCGTACGTACAATGCGTAGGTGCAAATCTTGATTGTGCTTCCATGCCTTTTTTTGGGCACTATTCATAACGAAATCATTCACAGGAATGCGGCAAGATAAGCATTGCCGACATAAATGGCATTCGGGACGATAGACAAAATCACCGCTACGCCGAAAACCTGAACGTGATAGTTCAGACAGCGTTACCACATCAATACGCTGTGCTGGGTCTAAAAATACCATGCGTGCCGATTTGTGATCCAGATAACTACAGTCATGTGGCGGCGTAATATAATATTGTAGTTCATTTAAAGGTGACTTTGGATGGTACGAATTCATATCAGGCGTCCCTCCTGAACATAGCTATTTCTTTAATAATTGTTGATTTACAGCAACCTCTTTAGATGAAAATACACTGTCTTGATAACTTTTCCAATCGATATTAGGTTGTTTTATAACATCTTGTAACGATTTTAGGTAATCTTGGCGAGAAAGTGTGCTCGCGCCTAAGCTGATCAAGTGATCATTGACCAATTGGCAGTCAATCCATGGCAGATTTTGTTCTCGCCCGATCAGCATGAGCACAAAAAAAGCCATTTTTGAAACATCTGTGGCTTGGCTAAACATGGATTCCCCAAAGCAACCATGCCCAATATGGATGCCATATAATCCACCTACAAGTTTTTCTTGATCTGCCCAGACTTCAATACTGTAACCATAGCCTAACTCAAACAGTTGGCAGTAACTTTGAATAATATCCTCACTAATCCATGTTTCATTGGCATATTGGCGAGGTAAGGAGCAACGTCGAATCACTTGTTCAAAAGCCTGATTGATGGTGATCTTATAATCGTGTTTTTTCATATTACGCAATAAGGATTTGCTTGGATGATAGTCTTGCGGTCGAATAATGCAGCGGGGTTCAGGGCTCCACCAGCAAATTGGATCATCTTCATTAAACCAGGGAAATAATCCATGGCTATAGGCTTCATATAGTGTTGATGGGTTAAGGTCAGCCCCAATACAAATCAAGCCATGACCATCGGGGTCTTGTTCACAAGGACTCGGGAAAATGTATTTTGAAGCTGGAAGTTGCTGTTGCATATTGTATTCATGAGTCTTAAAGGTGCTTAAAAACACTGACATAAAAAAAGCCGTATGACTACGGCTTTTTAATTAATCAGTTAAGATTAAGCCAAGTTATCAAGATATTTTTCAGCATCTAGGGCTGCCATACAACCTGAACCCGCCGAGGTAATCGCTTGGCGATAAACGCTGTCTGCAACATCACCCGCAGCAAATACACCTTCAACAGAAGTTGCAGTTGCATTGCCTGCTGTGCCACTTTGGACTTGAATATAACCATTACGAAGCTGTAACTGACCTTCAAACATCGTGGTATTTGGCTTGTGACCAATGGCAATGAACAACCCTTGAATGTCGATTTGCTGAGTTGAATCATCTTGGGTTGATTTTAGGCGTACACCTGTCACACCTGTTTTGTCACCCAACACTTCATCGACTTGGTGATTCCAGATAATTGAAATTTTACCGTCTTTTTCTTTTTCAAAAAGATGGTCTTGCAAGATTTTTTCTGAACGTACGCTGTCACGGCGGTGAACCAAAGTCACGTGTGCTGCAATATTCGATAAGTAAAGTGCTTCTTCAACTGCCGTGTTACCGCCACCAACTACCATCACATGCTGGTTTTTATAGAAGAAACCGTCACAGGTTGCACAAGCGCTTACGCCTTGACCCATAAATTTTTGTTCAGATTCAAGACCCAAGTATTGCGCTGTTGCACCTGTTGCCAAAATTAAAGCATCACAGGTGTATTCTTCCATGTCGCCTTTGAGAACAAATGGGCGTACATTCAAGTCCACTTCATTGATATGGTCATACACAATTTCTGTACCGAAACGCTCAGCATGTGCCTGCATACGCTCCATTAGTACAGGACCTGTCAGACCTTCAGGGTCGCCTGGCCAGTTGTCAACTTCTGTCGTTGTTGTTAGTTGCCCACCAAGCTGTAAGCCTGCAATCAAGGTCGGTTTTAAGTTTGCACGTGCTGCATAGACCGCAGCACTATAACCAGCAGGACCAGAACCTAAAATAATTAATCGCGAATGGCGAGCTGTCATTGCGGATTTCCTTTTATAATTAAAAACTGAAAAAATTATACGTGAAAGTGCTGTTATTGTGTGTTCGATCAATGTCGATAATATTGATCATCTAAATCGATTTGAGCTATATAGAAGACTACAAACATGCTGTATTACATTGCATCTTTTTTTGCTAAACAAGTGCATAATACAGATATTTATGAATTGAAAAAAAGTTTATTGCTGATTTTCAACTGGCTATGATTTTTCTGATACAGGACAGTATATGACCGCGGTGTCGAGTGCTTATGCACAGCGCTTACTCATTACATTATTTTTGGTCTCATTTGGGATTTATCTGTTTTTAGCGACAGTCACATACACACCATTTGATCCAGGCTGGATGCACATCTCAAGCGACACCCAACAAGTATCAAATGCCAGTGGAGTAGCAGGGGCGTGGATTGCTGATTTGCTTTTTGGTTTTTTAGGCTGGGCAAGTTTATTGTTGCCTGTCTTCCTGTTTATGGAAGCTATACAAGTATGGTGGCCATATAGCTTTCTAAATCGCCCTTTTCGTTATGCTGCCCAGTTTTTCCTCATGCTGACCACAGCCAGTTTACTGTATCTGTTTTGGCAAGTTTCAAGTGATGCACTGGATAATGCTTCGGGCGGAATTATTGGCTACGAACTGGGATCGAGCCTATCAGAATTGTTAACCCTTTATGGTGCAAGTGCTTTCCTGATAATTTTATGGAGTCTGTTGTTTACTTTTGCTTTTGGCGTGCGCTGGAATCGAACATGGGCGACATTAAAAGCAACACCGAAATATCTGGAAGATTTGTTTTATCGTAATGTGCCTGAAAGTGAAGCAGATTATGATTTAACCACCAACTCGCCACAGCCAACGATAAAAAAAACCACGGTTGCACAAGCACCTTCAGCAGAACAAAAAATAGAAGCCCAGCCGATCATGACAGCTCAACATCTGATGGCAGATCCTGTTGCAGAGCGATTGTTAGATGATTTGGCAAGTAAAGACCAACGAGCAGAAAAAGCAAATATTCCTGTGCTGAATGATGCTGAGTTTGAAAAAACATTGCAAAAGGCACATCAGTTGACCAAACAGCAAGATCGTATTGTGCCAACAGGTGAGGTTTGGCGTGCTTTAGAGCTTTATAAAAATGATGAACAACGGCAAGAAATAAATGCATTACTGCAAGCTGCCGAAGAAACTCATGATACACAGCAATACGTTCAGCAGCAGATTACGCACTCGAATGTGCCAGTTGACTTGCATGAAAAAATAGATTGGAAAGATGATCTGGCATTTGATGAGCTTGTTAAAACCAGTCTAACTAATGATGTGGTAGAAACGCCTGCATCAGTTGATACGACGGTACAACATTTACTTAAGCATGATGAGATTGCCGATATTGAAAAGCTTTTAGCAATGGATACAGATATACCTGTACAACCACCACGTCGGGCAGAAAGCTATGCACAGTCATCGGCATTTGTAAAAGCTGAAATTAAAACCACACTTGAAACACAGCCTAATTTATCAAAGGAAGAGTTTATTGAGGCATGGCATGAAACAGCAGGCAAGCCTCAGCCTGAAGATGACTTTGATTTTGATGCACCTCTAACTGATGCAGCAGGTCGTCCATTGTCTCGTGCTATGCAGGTTGCAGAAAAGCGCAAAAACCTTTCACCATTACCAAGTGAAGATTTGCTTGATCGGGTTGATCCAAATAAAAAAATTAATTTTACGGCTGAGCAGCTGGAACGTCTGTCCGAACTTCTGGAAATTAAATTACAAGAGTTTAATGTCAAAGCAAAAGTGATTGAAGCACAACCAGGCCCAGTAGTCACCCGATTCGAGCTAGATTTGGCACCTGGTGTCAAAGCCTCCAAAGTCACCAATATTTCACGAGATTTGGCACGTTCTATGTCAATGGCTTCGGTTCGCGTGGTTGAGGTGATTCCAGGTAAACCCTATATTGGGATCGAGGTTCCAAATAGCGCACGAGAAATGGTGCGTTTAATTGAGCTTTTGGAAACACCTGCTTACCGTGATCCAAATAACTTGATCAGTATGGCAATGGGTAAAGATATTTCAGGGAATCCTGTTTTGACTGACCTTGCCAAAGCACCGCATATGTTGGTTGCAGGTACAACAGGTTCAGGTAAATCAGTCGCGGTCAACTCGATGATTTTGTCGATGCTGCTGAAATATAAACCTGAACAGTTACGCTTTATATTGATTGACCCTAAGCAGTTAGAATTGGCCAATTATAATGATATTCCGCATTTATTGACGCCTGTAGTGACCGATATGAAAGATGCGGTCAGTGCCTTGAATTGGTGTGTCAACGAAATGGAACGTCGTTATAAGCTGATGTCATTCCTCAAAATTCGTAAAATTACTGATTATAACCGTAAGGTTGAAGAAGCTTTGGAGCGTGGGGAAGACCTGATTGATCCAACTTGGAAGCCAAGCGACTCAGCCACACAAGAGCGCGCACCACGTTTGCAACCTTTACCTATGATTGTCATTGTGGCAGATGAATTTGCCGATATGATTATGCAAGTGGGTAAAAAAGCGGAAGAAATGATTACTCGTCTGGCACAAAAATCACGTGCTGCGGGTATCCACTTACTGCTTGCAACACAGCGCCCATCTGTAGATGTAATTACAGGTCTGATTAAGGCGAACATTCCAACCCGTGTTGCATTACGCGTGAACTCTAAAATTGACTCACGTACCATTTTAGATGCAGGTGGTGCAGAAGACTTGCTGGGTCACGGTGATATGCTGTTTCTTGGTCCAGGTAAAATTGAACCTGAACGTGTACATGGCGCGTTTATTAGCGATGATGAAGTCAACCGTATTTGTGACGCATGGCGTGAGCGTGCTTCACCCAACTATGTTGATGAAATCTTGACGCCATATGATGAAGAATCAACGAGTCGTGGTTTTGAAGAAGGTGATGCGAGTCCTGACCGCGACGTTTTGTATGATCAGGCAGTTGCATTTGTACTGGAAACACGTAAGGCATCGACTTCATCTTTACAGCGTAAATTTAGTCTGGGCTATAATCGCGCAGCTAGACTGATTGATACCATGGAAGAAAATGGGATTGTCAGCTCAATGGGTGCAAATGGTAAACGAGATATTCTCGTTTAGATTTAAAAAAACCTAACCGTCATGGTTAGGTTTTTTTGATTACTCATCAGATGTACTTAAAATGTGCTCTTGAAATTGAGGATTTGGAACAAGCACAATTTGCTCATCCACTTTGCGGGTCAGTTTCTGATTTTTATCTGGATAATCCAGTTTGGATAAAAAGTAACGAATACAATTTAAACGTGCGCGTTTTTTATCATCAGATTTGATGATTGTCCAAGGTGCATCACCTGTATGCGTATGAAAAAACATATGGTTTTTGGCTTGGGTATAATCCTCCCAACGATCTAAAGACTGGATGTCGATTGGAGAGAGTTTCCAGTGTTTCAGTGGATCATCGCGGCGTGAAATAAAGCGGCGTAACTGTTCTTCACGACTGACAGAAAACCAAAATTTAAACAGATGAATGCCACTGTTAACGAGCATACGTTCAAGTTCAGGGGTTTGGCGCATGAATTGCAAATACTCTTGTGGTTCACAAAACCCCATGACTCGTTCCACACCTGCACGGTTATACCAAGAGCGGTCAAAAAATACCATCTCACCTTTACTCGGAAATTGCTCGATATAGCGCTGGAAATACCATTGCCCACTTTCGGTTGGAGTAGGTTTTTCTAGGGCAACCACGCGTGCTCCGCGCGGATTTAAATGTTCCATGAAACGCTTGATCGTGCCGCCTTTGCCTGCGGCATCTCGACCTTCAAACAAACAAACAATACGTTGCCCCGTATCTTTGACCCAAGACTGAACTTTGAGTAGTTCAATCTGTAGCAATTTCTTCTCTGCTTCATAGGCTTTACGAGAGAGTCGAGTCCGATATGGGTAACTTACTGGTAACTCAGCTGAACTGGAATCTTCCGAAGTTACCTTCCCCTGATAGTCCAAAACTGTTTTAGAAAAAACAGGTAAATCTTTAATTAATTCCTGCTCAGCCGTGGAGACGTCTTCGCTTGGTTGTAGTTGATGGGGTGAACTCATATTTCTCTAAACTCTATTTTTGTTTGTTGTCGCAAAACACGATATTGTAACCAGTGTAGCACCAATGCCCTTGGCACACACTGCATTTAAATATGACACAATGCAGTGTAATATTCATGTTTTGCTTATTCAGTTAATTGGAGATCTGCATGTTTGCTGCCTTTGCAATGCTGATATTTATTCACTTCTGTGCCTTGATTACGCCTGGACCAGATTTCTTTTTAGTATCACAAACAGCAATCAGCCGTTCTCATAAAGAAGCAGTAGCTGTTGTTGTAGGTATCACGGTTGGCGTTATGTTTTGGTCGTTACTGGCATTAATGGGTTTAAACATGCTGTTTGAAAAAATGGCATGGCTGAAGCATGTGTTGCTGGTTTGTGGCGGATTATATTTATGTTGGTTGGGCGTTCAAATGTTACGTTCGGCATTTTCTAAACAACAGACAACAACCATTTCCCCAAGCGTGCAAGTATCTAAAAGTATGTTGAGCTGCTTTATGAAAGGCATGCTAACTAATTTGTCCAACCCGAAAGCAGTGATTTATTTTGGGAGCGTTTTCTCATTATTTTTGACCAACCCTGCGCTAGAGCATTTACATGCTGTTCTGTTTTTGGTGATTAGTGCAGAAACGGCCATTTGGTTCTTGTTTGTCACTTTTGTATTTTCATTACCAGCTTGTAAAGCAGTTTACCAGCGTTCGGTAAAATGGATTGATGGTATCTCTGGCGGTATTTTTACGCTATTTGGTGCATTCTTAATCACCAATAAATAATTCTTATCCATCCTCAGCTTGCTGCCTGATCCATGTCGCAAGCTGTTGTAAGGCTGCCTGAATAGGGGGTGTCAAAGGATGACCTGCATTAATCCGAATATAGTCATGATATTTATTGTCTTCCCCAAAAATACCGCCAGGGACAATACTGATACTCTGATTTAATGCAAATTGATAGAGTGCAAAAGCGCTTAAATGCTGAGGCAGCTTCATCCATAATGCATAACCGCCTTGAGGCATATTTAGCAATAACATCTGTGGAGTAAAAAGTTGTTGTAAATACTGTAGGTACTGCTGTACCTGTTCCCATAAGCAGGGGCGTAACTGATTGAGATGACGGCGATAACCACCACTAAAAATAAAATCAGCCAAACCAAGTTGTAGTGGTGTATTCACAATAATATTGTGTGCGAGTAGCTTGGGCTTTAAATGCTGCAAGGTTTTAGGTAGACATAACCAGCCAATCCGATATGCACTGGATAAACTTTTCGACACTGAACCTACCCAAATAACATAATCTGCCTGATCCCAATGTTTAATAGGTAACGGACGCTGCAAGTCATATCCACATTCACCATAAATATCATCTTCGATGATGAAACACTGATATTTTGCAGCCAGTGCTGCAATCTGTGCTTTTTCCTGATGCGTCAGGCAGTACCCTAGAGGATTCTGATAATTGGCTGTTAAAAGGCATGCTTTGGCTTGCCCTGTTTGTAGAACCTGTTCGAGGCGTTGTAAATCAATACCTTGAGCATGCGATGGAATTTCAATGACTTTACGATTTAAGCTAGCAAGTAACAGTAATTGTCCGTTAAATGTAGGTGTCGGTAGAATAATGCTGTCACCAATCTCAGTAAGAGATTGAATAATGAGCATAAGAGCAGCCATACAGCCATTGGTGATAAAAATATCATCGTAAGCGACATGAATGGCATCTTCTGCCCAGTGTTGCAGCAATGCTTTGCGTAAACGCGGGTGTCCTTGCCGATCACAATATAAAAAATCTTCAGGGTGGCTATGCTTAAGACTTCTTTGAATCGAACGCCGTAGGCCTTCAATTGGAATGAGTGGGCTACCCAGTTGAATTGCACCAAGGTGAATCATTTGTGCTTGACTGGAGGCTTCCTGAATCTGGTTATGCAGATCAAAACTGGAAACTTCTCGGCTGACTGAGGGGAAATCAATATAGTCATGCTGCTTGGTATTTGCAGTTATTTTAGGTGCTTGTACAAAAAAACCAGACTTGGGTTTGACATAGACATGTCCCTGCGCTTCTAGTAGCTCATAACACGCTTGAGCAGTTGTCAGGCTGATATTTTGTTGCTTGGCAAAGTTGCGTAGCGAGGGTAGTTTACAATGCGGAGTAAGTTCACCCGCCAGAATTTTATGTCGAAGCTGACTGGCAATATTCTGATAACGAAATTGCATATCTGTACTGCTTTTTTAGAAAAAAGTGTATCTGTATACCTTAACAGAATCTTCCTATGATTGACCAATATTTGATTGGTTATGGGGGAGGATTTATGAAAAATCTAATCGCTGTCTTGATATGCCTAAGCCTGTTTGGCTGTACTCAATTTAAGCAGGAAAATTTTGCGACCTGTCAAAGGTTGGCAGAGGGTTATCTTAATACTCAGGCTGTAGAAGCTTATCATCTAGTGACGACTCAACAGGGAAAGCAGGGTATACGGTTATATTATCGATTGCAGCAAAGCTATAAGATTACTCAGACAGAACCTAAAATCTTTGAGTGTATTGAAAAACCACAAGGAACATGGCTGCAATTGCTACAAAATGGTGAGGCAAGCACCGTGCTGGTTTTACCTCGTGCAATAAAATAGCCTGCACAGAGCAGGCTAAATATCGACAGTTAAGCAAATTTTGCCAGAACGTTAAGAAATTCAGTCGAATGGCGAGGGAACTGTGCAATCACATCGTGAATACGCTGACCTTGAGGGTTGGTTGCATTGACATCGCGGCCATCAGCAGTAAATTGAGTCAGTAGGCGCTCGAAATCATGTGGACGCATGTGTTTATAGGCATTATAAAGTACATGAAAGTCCGCGCTGTTTCCTTCAGGAGGTAAATGATTCAAGTAGGCAAACACACGCTCATCTGACCATTCTTCATTGAAAGTTGCTGGCTGTGATAATGCCATAGCTCACTCCTCGACATTGAAAATAAAAGGCAAAATATTTTGCGACTGGATAAAGCTTTAGTTTGCTTATCCAGCCGCATATTTTGCCTTGAATTATTATATTTAGCTAATCAGAATTGAAATTAATGATCTTCAGGTAAATTGATATTCATCTCAAGCATTTCAATATTGGCTTCTGAACGTACTTGCATTTGGATATGCTGTTCATCAACGCCGCGAACATAGCGGCTGACCACTTGCATAATCTCTTTTTTCATCTGATCAATTTTGTCTTGACTCAAGCGACGACCTAAGCCTTGTTCAGAAGCAACAATAACCTTTAAACGGTCTTTTGCCATCTGTGCGCTTGGGGTTTTATCGTCACTACCAAATAATTTGCTCCAAAATCCTGCCATGATTATGCTCCAAACAAACGTGCCAGCCAGCCTTTAGGTTTTACCGTAATATGACGATACGGACGATCTTCTCCAAGAAAGCGGGCAACTAAATCATCATAAGCTTGCCCAGCATACGACTCTGTATACAAAATGACAGGTTTACCTTCGTTGGATGCTTGCAATACGCTTGGACATTCAGGAATTACGCCCAGCGTTGGAATACGCAAAATATCTTTAGAAATATCATCAATCGTCAGCATTTCCTGACGATCGGCACGTTCAGGGTTAAAGCGAGTAATACATAAATGTTTACGGATACGACCTTCATTGTGCTCAACTTTTTTAGTTTTGCTATCGAGCATACCAATAATACGGTCAGAGTCGCGTACTGAGGAAATTTCCGGGTTAGTCACAATGATGGCTTCATCGGCATGATACATTGCCAAAATTGCACCACGTTCAATACCTGCAGGAGAGTCACAGACAATATAGTCAAATTCCTGAGCAAGTTCATTCATCACACGCTCAACACCATCATCGGTAAGAGCATCTTTGTCACGGGTCTGTGATGCAGGTAAAATATAAAGATTTTCAATGTCTTTATCGCGAATTAATGCTTGTTGTAGACGAGCTTCATGATTGATGACATTAACAAAGTCATAAACAACACGGCGTTCACAGCCCATAATAAGGTCTAAGTTACGTAAACCGACATCAAAATCGATGACTACAGTTTTGTGACCACGTAAGGCTAAGCCTGTTGCAAATGATGCGCTTGTTGTAGTTTTACCTACACCACCTTTGCCTGATGTTACGACAACAATTTTGGCCACCGAATCCACTCCTGTTATGGTCATTTGCAATTAAAATAAAATGTTCAATGGTTAAGTAAGACGAATCATACCTTAGATTTCTAGCGCTTCGAACTCAAGTTCATGCTCATCATTTAAATAAATGTGTACCGCTTTTTTCGCAACATGCGCGGGAATGTCGTCTGCGACACAATAAGTCCCCGCAATCGAGACCAATTCGGCATTTAAGCACTGACAAAAAATACGTGCTGTCGGGTCACCGCTCGCACCAGCAATAATGCGTCCTTGTGTTGTACCATAAATATAAATATTGCCAGAAGTAATCACTTCTGAACCACTATTCATACTGGCATTTAAGATCACATCGCCATGCTCTTGGATTAAGCACTGTCCCGTACGCAACATTTCATTATGATATGAAGTCACATGGTTTACAGCGTTTGATTTTTGTTTACTGTTGTCGCTATTTTGATCTTTATCATCCTTTTGTTCAATCACTTGTTCGTGTGTTGGCTTGATTCTTTGTAAAGGACGATCTGCAGGAAGAACAGGGAACTGGATACTACGAGCTTCATCACCAAGTAACCCATCAATAACGGCCATTGGTTGTAAATCGAGACTAATCAGTATTTGAATTAATTCGATTAGCTCTTGTTCGACGGTACTGTCTAAAATGACCGCTGCGCCGTGAGAACCAGTGTCTTCGAGCATTTGAGTGAGTTGTTGGCGAATAGCATCATGATCATTTGTATCGAAGGTTAATCGGGTAAAATTAACCATTCTGCCGGTAATGCGTATATCAGCCATGATATTTCCTTAGAGGCTTTTGACCAAATAAGTAATAAGTCAAAGTATGTTGTAAATAGCTCAAATCCTAGATCAATTTGCTGTAATTCTCTAGCACCAGCAAGAAAAAATCATGAATATTTGTCGGGAAAAATCAGGCATGTTCATTTTGTTATTTATTTTGATCGGCAGCGATCAAGATATTTTGCCATTGCTTGATTTTGACCTGTTTGCGAATTGCAGCCAAACTTTCATAAACAGCAGATTCAACCAATTGCTCAAGCTGTGCATTATTGAGATCTACCTCACTAATTTTGTCTGCAATCTGCTGATATGGGGTATTGGATGTAGGACTTTGAGGCTGTGCCCAAGGTTCAATGAGCCCTTGGGTAATATTTTCACCTAGGCGTTTTCCGATACTTTGAATCTGTTCTTCTAAACGACTGCCAATAATCGGGAATAAGCGTAATAACTGGTGTAGTTCAGGTGTTTCAATCACAGCTTTTTCAACAACTTGACCAACATGCTGTGCTAAATCTTGTTGTTGACGTTGAAGTTCTGTTGCAATATTTTCCCTTAACAGATCAGCCACCATTTGTGCAAACATTTCGCGGTGGCGGTCAACCAGCTCATGAATAATTTTCTTATGCGTGGAACTGGTGTCAAGTTCATAGCGAATACCGTCAATGACCGTAATCACAACCCGATCCGATAATTCTTCCATAACCACTTGATAATAAAATTTTGCAGTTTTACGCCATCCCTCAGGAATAACTTCATAACCCAATTCATGCAAACGATAGGCAATAATCCCTACGCGAAACAAACGCAAAAAACGTAACAGGGGAATAATCGCAAGAACTTCATACCAGTGAATAAATGGAAAGAAAAACCAGCGTTGATGATGGCGTTGTGTAATTGCCAGAAACCAGCGTATTGTGAATTCAAATACAAGAAAGCAAATAAACCAGCCTTCTGTTTTATTTACCCAAGGATGTAATGCACTTTTATAAAAATTCAGTAGATGAGTAATATGCAAATGTTCAGTGAACCAATTCGAAAAGTTACTCATCAGGATGGCATTTGTGCCAAGGCAAAATAAATTAAAGACGATAATAAACATCATGAAAATGTCATAACCCAAATAGATTTTCCACTGTAAGGAGTTATGGTCAATCGCTTGGAAGCTCGGAACTTTTCTTGAATTTTGCATGATGCCTTGTCTTTATTTAAACGGAATACTTGGCTTTAATGTCGCTAATTAACTGATCTTTTTCTTTCCAGATTTGTGCTAGCCACTGGTGGAATTTGGCGCGATATTCGCGATCATCTTCATAGCTGCCCGCTAAAACCCATGCTGGAATGTCAATTTTACGTAAATGTATGGCAATACGAGGTACTTCACCAAGCCAGAACTCACTATAATCTGGAATACCATCAGGATAGACAATGGTCATATCCACCAAGGCATCAACCTGATTTCCCAAAATATTTAGCGCTAATGCCAGACCACCAGCTTTAGGTTTAAGTAAATGTTGATAAGGTGATTTCTGCTGAGCATGTTTTTCAGGCGTAAAACGTGTACCTTCGACATAATTGAGCAATGTGAATGGTTGACTGAGCAGTTGTTCACAAGATTTGCGCGCTTCTAAAATGTCACGATGTTTTAGCTCTGGGTTTTTAGCAATCTCGGATTTGCTATGACGCTTCATCATTGGAAAACCCAAAATTTTAAATGCCTGCCCCACAAAAGGAATAAAAATCAGTTCCCATTTGGTAAAAAAACGCGTCAATGGCATACGGGTTAAACCGAAATACTGATTAACTGTGGTATCGACCCAGCTTTGATGGTTACAGAGCATGAGATAACGCCCTTGCAAGTTCAGGTCGAGATCCTCATCGATATGAATATCCCATTGGGTATTTGGCAAAACATGATCAATCAGCCAATTGTTTACACTTAACCAGCTATTGGTAATCTGAATATTGGTCTCATCCACCTTGCGTGATTGTTTAAACAGTTTGGTGAGTCCCAAGGCTAAAACAGGAGGGCCATGTAAAAATGTGCTCCCTGTAATGACAGAACCAACAGTCATGCCGCGTGTAATTTTTTTGAATAAACTTTGTTTGGCTCGATGAGATGTCATAAAAATTCCTAGCCTAAATCTCGCATAGTAAAGATAACGATCGACCTAGAGAGAGTCAAAATAAATCTTTCAAATTGTATCTACTCTGTAGAAAATAAGGAGAGCTTATGCTTAAACTGGTATGAATACTGTTGTTTTGTTAAAAAACCCTCGTTTTTTAACAAAAAATCAGTATTTTACGAAAGTATATTCTTTCATAATTTTTTACATGTAAATAAACACAACAAGGAGGCATGCGATGCGTGCATTGGTTATTTCTACAGTCATCGGGGCTTTGGCATTGTCAGGTTGTCAAAGTATGAACACTGGTACGAATTCTGGTGCTACAGGTAGTAGTGGTGGCTTCCGTGATTATCAAAAAACTGCGATTGGTGCAGGTTTAGGGGCACTTGCAGGTTATGGCTTATCACGAGCTGGTGCGAATTCAAGTGCACAAAATAACCGTGCTGCTGCGATTGGTGCCATTCTTGGTGCTGCAGGTGGTTTGTATCTTGATAAAAAAGAGCAAAAACTTCGCCAGCAAATGGCAGGTACAGGGGTTGAAGTGAACCGTAATCCAGACGGTTCGGTTGGTTTGGTGATGCCAGGTAACATCACTTTTGATACCAATTCTTATAATATCAAACCAAACTTCTATTCAACTCTAAATAAAGTTTCACAAACTTTGACTGAAGATAACAAGAGTGCGATTTTAGTCACAGGTTATACTGACAACACAGGCAATGATTCAATTAATATTCCGTTGTCTAATAACCGCGCGAATGCTGTCGCTCAATATTTGATTAGCCAAGGTGTTCCATCAAGCCGTGTGAATTCAGAAGGGCATGGTGCATCTAACCCGATTGCATCAAATAGTACAGCGAGTGGTCGTGAACAAAACCGCCGTGTTGAAATCAGTATTTATGAAGCAAAATAACTCAATATTTTGCACGTAGTTTAAAAAACCACCTTAGGGTGGTTTTTTTATTCGGTGATTTATTCATATAGTGTTGTATCAGGAATAATTAACGGTTTGCCTTGTAGCAGTTCGGAAATTGCCTGAGCATTCAGATCAAGAGTCAAGTTTAATTGTTCATGATCAATCTGATAAAACTCAATAAGTCTTTGATCGCCAGATAATGTTTCAACTTTATATTCATCGGCGATATTGAGTATGCCTTCCAAATTGATACTTGTTGCAGCAAGATCATTCTGAAACAAGTGCTGCAATTGATCAAAAGGGATTTTGAGCTGGGTGTTTGGATGAACAGGTAGGTGATTTTCAATAAAGTGCACCAGTAATTGCGCAAACATGAAATAATTTGGTTTATGTGAGATGTCTAAGCTCATTGTTGAATCCTTATATTTGATTTAATTGATATTTCTATGTGTTTTTTTATTTATATAGCATAGTTTTCCAAATTTGTGTTGTAACCGTAAGCGTTCTCATACAATTTTTGTAGAAGATGTCTAGGGTCTATTTTTAGAATGTTGCGTCATGATAAATTTTTTATAAATGTTGCATGGTGCGTTAATATGAGAAATCATGTTGAATGATGATTTTTCTCAAATGGAGTGCATACATAAAAAACATTTAAAGAATTTGTTGTAAGGTTGTAATAAATTAAAGTGTAGATCATGACTTTATAATAGAGAATTATTCTTGTTTTCTATAAAATTTAGTAAAAATTTTGGAGTATTTTGCTAGAGAAAAAAGCCAATTTTTTGTAAAAAATGGCATGAAAAATACAATAATTGAAAAAAAAGTGACTTTTTAAAAAGATAATAGTATTAATCGATAAGTATGGATTACCACACTTTTAGTCGTCTTTTTGCGTAAAAACCACACAGAGTATTATGCCAAAGGCTAGAGATAACAAGAGAGATTAGCCTAGCAACGTAAATCATAAATCAGGTACAATTGAAGTGTTTAATTTTGTGTTTGGTGTATTTTTAGGCCAATACATACATCCTTTTTGTTAAAATTAGGCCTGCCAGGAGTTATCCCCGCATGAGTGCCATTACTCCATACGATTGGGCAACGATTGCCTTCGTGATCGGCGTTACATTCCTTTGCGTCTTTATGCTTACAGTTCCGTTACTCCTAGGAGGTAAGTCATGGGGTCGTTCAAAACAAGAGCAGTTTGAGTCAGGTATTGTTGGTGCTGGTGGTGCCCGCATTCGCCTGTCTGCAAAATTTTATCTTGTCGCTATCTTCTTTGTCATTTTTGATATCGAAGCACTTTATCTTTATGCATGGTCTGGTGCTGTGCGTGAAGTAGGCTGGTTGGGTTTTTCAACTGCAACCGTCTTTATTATCGATTTGTTGATTGGTCTTGTTTATGCGCTTTCTGTAGGTGCGTTGAACTGGTCACCATTTGACCGTCGTAAAGCGGCAGGCATATTACCAAAAATTGGCTCTCCAAATATGGATATCGCAGAGATCACGCGTTTTAATTCAATTGATGAGTTGGTTAAAGACCCTACGGGTCATGTTCCGGCTCAATCTCGAGTCAAAAAGACCACAGCAACTTCTGACAAGGAGTAATACGGGATGAAATATACCTTAACCCGTGCCAATCCACAGGCTGACCAGTATCCCCTTCAAGAGCGTCAAATTGTCACAGATCCTCTTCAGGAAGAAGTCAATAAAAACGTATTTATGACTCGTTTGGAAGACGTGATGCACAATGTGGTCAACTGGGGGCGTAAAAACTCTGTTTGGCCATTTAACTTTGGTACATCTTGCTGCTACGTCGAGTATGCGACTACCTTAACAGGTGTGCATGACTTGTCACGTTTCGGTGCCGAAGTTATTCGTGCTTCACCACGTCAGGCTGACTTGATGATTGTGGCTGGGACTTGCTTTGTAAAAATGGCGCCTGTTATTCAACGTTTGTATGAACAAATGCTTGAACCTAAATGGGTGATTTCTATGGGTGCCTGTGCCAACTCTGGCGGTATGTACGATATTTATTCGGTTGTACAAGGTGTCGATAAAATCATTCCTGTAGATGTTTATATTCCAGGTTGCCCACCACGTCCAGAGGCATTAATCCAAGCATTAATGCTCTTGCAAGACCAAATTCAGCTAGAGCGCCGTCCATTATCTGCGGTGATTGGTGATGATCTTAAGCCTGTGTATAAGCCAAAGATGATGCCAGAACGTGACCGTAAAAATGCAGAACGTATTGCAGTGAAAAACTTACGCTCTATGGATGAGATTAAATAATTTTAACGATGGACTGTTCATCACCCACTTATGGGTGATTTGTCGTTAGGGTTAAAAAGAATTTGTATTAAAAAGGAAGCCAAGCCAATGGCTGAAACTGAAATTGCTATGCCAGAAGAATCGACTCAAATTGATTCGCGCCCAGCATTTGCAATTGTAGAAGAGCTGAAAACCAAATTCGGTGAAAACTTCTACGTGCAACCGACTTGTGAAGATTTTCCAACGGTCTGGGTTGAGCGTGCACGTGTGCAAGAAGTCTTAATGTTCTTGCGTACCGTGTCACGCCCATACGTGATGCTTTTTGACCTGTCTGCTGTTGATGAACGTTTGCGTCAACATCGTGAAGGGTTGCCAGCATCAGATTTCACAGTGTTCTATCATTTGCTATCGCTAGAGCGTAATGCCGATATTCGTGTAAAAGTCGCTTTAAACGAGAGTGATCTGAATATTCCAACCGCAACCAACATTTGGCCAAATGCTAACTGGTACGAACGTGAAGTTTATGACATGTTCGGTGTCAAGTTTGACGGTCATCCAATGTTGCGTCGTATCTTGTTGCCAACCTATTGGGAAGGGCATCCGCTACGTAAAGAATATTCTGCACGTGCAACGGAATATACGCCTTATATGCAAAACAAGGCGAAACAAGATTTCGAACAAGAACACTTACGTTTTGTTCCCGAAGATTGGGGACTGAAACGTGGTAACAAGGACGAGGACTTCATGTTCTTGAACTTGGGTCCTAACCATCCATCTGCGCATGGTGCATTCCGTGTGATCTTGCAGCTCGATGGTGAAGAAGTTAAAGACTGTGTTCCTGATATCGGTTATCACCACCGTGGTGTGGAAAAGATGGCTGAACGTCAAACATGGCACTCATTTATTCCTTACACTGACCGTGTAGACTACTTGGGTGGTTGTGCGCAAAACATGCCTTATGTCATGGGTGTGGAGCAGCTTGCAGGCATTAAAGTGCCTGATCGTGCACAGTGTATCCGTGTAATGATGTCGGAATTATTCCGTATCAATAACCACTTGCTTTACATCGGTACAGCAATTCAGGATACGGGTGGTATGACACCAGTATTCTATATGTTTGCTGACCGTCAAAAAATTTATGATGCGATTGAAGCCATCACTGGTTTCCGTATGCACCCAGCTTGGTTCCGTATCGGCGGTACTGCACACGACCTTCCAAACAACTGGCAACATCTGATTCGTGAAATTCTGGACTGGATGCCTAAGCGTTTGGATGAATACCATAAAGCAGCGTTAAAGAACTCTGTGTTTATTGGTCGTACCCGTAATGTTGCTCAGTACGATGCGAAATCTGCATTGGCTTGGGGTGTGACAGGTACAGGTCTACGTGCGACAGGGATTGACTTTGACGTTCGTAAATACCGCCCATATAGCGGTTATGAAAATTACGACTTTGAAGTGCCTGTTGAATACGAAGGCGATGCTTATGCACGTGTGATGGTTCACTTCCATGAAATTCGTGAATCATTGAAAATCGTGAAGCAATGTTTAGACAACATGCCATCTGGTCCATACAAAGCGGATCATCCACTGGCTGTTCCACCACCGAAAGACAAGACATTACAAGACATTGAAACCTTGATTACGCACTTCTTGAGCGTTTCTTGGGGTCCTGTCATGCCAGCTGGTGAGGCATCTGTAATGGCAGAAGTGGTGAAAGGTGCAAGTAACTATTACTTGACCTCTGACAAGGCAACCATGAGTTATCGTACGCGTATTCGTACACCAACATTTACTCACCTACAGCAAATTCCTTCGGTGATTAATGGCAGTTTGGTGTCTGACTTGATCATTTACTTGGCAACCATTGACGTGGTTATGGCCGATGTGGATCGCTAAGGGGTAACGCATTATGATGATTTTGACTGATAAAAAGCCACGTGTAAATGTTGAAGGGATTTTGACTGCGGACGAAATTCATGAGATTGAACATCACATTGATCATTATCCATACCCACGTGCAGCATCACTTGATGCTTTGAAGTGTGTACAACGCCGTAATGGCTGGGTAGATGATGCACAATTAAATGCGATTGCGCAGCTCCTCACGATCAGTGTTGCCGATTTAGAAGGTGTAGCAACATTCTATAACCGTATCTATCGCCAACCTGTAGGTCGCCACGTCATTTTACTCTGTGATTCAATCGCGTGTTTCTTGATGGGCGCTGAAACCTTGGCTGAAGCATTTCAGCGTGAATTAGGTATTCAGTTTGGACAAACAACGGCAGATAACCGTTTCACTTTATTGCCGATTTGCTGTTTGGGCAACTGCGATAAAGGTCCAACCTTGATGATTGATGAAGATACTCATGGATTGGTTGAAGTGACTTCAATCAAACAGTTATTGGAGAAGTATGTATGAATACTGAACCAAAACCAATTTATGGCGACGGTAACCCAGAAACGCATCCACTGACTTGGCGCTTAAGCAAACAAGAACATGTGCGTAATGCGGATGATTACGAAGCGCTAGAAGGTTATGCGGGCTTTAAAAAAGCGATTACCATGCCACCGAAAGATGTGCTGGAAGTCATTAAAGCTGCAACCGTAAAAGGGCGTGGTGGTGCAGGTTTCCCAGCAGGGATTAAATGGTCATTGATGGCACCAAATGATGGTGGTCCTCGTTACCTAATCTGTAATGCCGATGAGATGGAACCAGGTACGTTTAAAGACCGTCTGTTGATGGAAAGACTTCCTCATCAGTTGATCGAAGGTATGCTGATTGCAGCATATACCTTAGAAGCGACCCAAGGTTATATCTTTATTCGTGGTGAATACATCGAAGCTGCGCAGTACCTGAACGAAGCCTTAGAACAAGTTCGTGCTAAAGGTTATTTGGGTGACAACATTCTAGATACAGGTTGGAATTTCGAGCTGTATGTGCACACTGGTGCAGGACGTTATATCTGTGGTGAAGAAACTGCATTGATTAACTCTTTAGAAGGTCGCCGTGCTAACCCACGTACCAAACCACCATTCCCACAAGTTGCAGGGGCTTGGGGTCGTCCAACGATTGTCAACAACGTTGAGACCTACAATAACTTGCCAGCAATTCTGCTACGTGGTCCAGAATGGTATATCGGTTTGTCAGCAGGAAAATCGAAAGATCCTGGTACGAAAATCTACGGTGCATCGGGTAAAGTCAAGTTCCCTGGTCTTTGGGAGTTGCCATTTGGCACAACCGCACGAGAAGTGATCGAAGATCATGCTGGTGGTATGCGTGATGGTCTTAAACTCAAGGCATGGTTGCCAGGCGGCGCGTCTACAGACTTCTTGGCTGCTGAACACATTGATCTTCCAATGGATGCTGAAAGCATCATGAAAGCAGGTTCACGTTTAGGAACTTGTTTGCTCATGGTGGTAGATGAAACGCAGTGTATGGTTTCAGCAACACGTAACCTAGAAGAGTTCTTTGCACGTGAATCATGTGGCTGGTGTACACCTTGCCGTGATGGCTTGCCTTGGGCAGTGAAAGCGCTTAAAGCACTTGAAAACGGTGAAGGGAAGATGGAAGACATTCAACATCTTCAGGAACTGACCCGTAAGTTGTGGATTGGCAAAACTTTCTGTGCTCACGCACCTGGTGCGATGGAGCCATTAATGGGCGCACTCAAACATTTCCGTAGCGAGTTTGAAGCAAAAGTGACAGATCGTCCTGTAGCTCAAACTAGCAACGTAGCACAAGCTTAAGGAACTCGACTATGGCTACAATTCATGTCGATGGAAAACAGTACGAAGTTAATGGGTCAGAGAACTTGCTGCAAGCATGTTTATCTCTGGGAATTGATATCCCATATTTTTGCTGGCACCCATCCTTAGGTTCTGTTGGTTCTTGCCGTCAATGTGCTGTCACTCAGTATGCAAACCCTGAGGATACACGCGGACGTCTTGTGATGTCTTGTATGACGCCTGCTTCCGACAATACCTATATTTCAATCGAAGACAAAGAAGCGGTAAGTTTCCGTGAGTCCGTGGTTGAATTCTTGATGACAAACCACCCACATGACTGTCCAGTCTGTGAAGAAGGTGGTCATTGTCATTTACAAGATATGACAGTGATGACAGGACATGACCGTCGTCGTTACCGTTTCACCAAGCGTACACACCACAACCAAGAACTGGGTTCATTTATTGCACATGAAATGAACCGTTGTATCGCGTGTTATCGTTGTGTTCGTTACTATAAAGACTACGCAGGTGGTACGGATTTTGGCGTATATGCCAATGCATCACGTGTGTACTTTGGTCGTCCAGAATCAGGTGTTTTAGAGTCTGAGTTCTCTGGTAACTTGACTGAAGTGTGTCCAACAGGTGTATTTACCGATAAAACTCACTCAGAGCGTTATAACCGTAAGTGGGACATGCAGTATGCGCCAAGCGTATGCCAAGGTTGTTCTTCAGGCTGTAACATTTCTCCAGGCGAGCGCTATGGTGAATTACGTCGTATAGAAAACCGTTTCAACGGTGATGTGAACCAATACTTCTTATGTGACAAAGGTCGTTTCGGCACAGGTTATGTCAACCGTGCAGATCGTCCACGTCAGCCACAATTGCGTAATCAAGCTGAAGTGACAACTGTTTCAGTTGATCAGGCACTTGATGCTGTGATTGCTAAATTACAAGGCAAAAAAGTCTTGGGTATCGGTTCTCCACGTGCAAGCCTTGAATCTAACTATGCGCTACGTGAATTGGTGGGTTCAGACAATTATTCAACAGGGATGACGCAAAAAGAGCAGTCATTGGTTGAACTTGCTGCATCAATCATGCAAACCGAAGGTATCTATAACCCAACTTTACGTGAAGTTGAAAGTTATGATGCGGTACTCATTTTGGGTGAAGATCTAACTCAAACTGCACCACGTATGGCATTGTCTGTTCGCCAAGCTGCGAAAAACAAAGCTAAACAAATGGCAGCAGATCGTCGTACACCAGACTGGTTAGCTGAACCTGTTGCACGTATTGGTCAAGATGAGAAATCTCCGATTTATATCTTGGCAGCGACACAAACGCGTTTAGCTGATGTAGCGACAGGTGAAGTGGTTGCTTCTCCAAATGACATCGCACGTTTAGGTTTTGCAGTTGCAGCAGCAGTCAAAGGTGAAAATGTTCTGGGTCTAGATGATGATACCAAAGCATTTGCGCAAACGATTGCAGATACGTTGAAAGCTGCGAAAAAACCATTGGTGATTGCAGGTACAAGCCTACAAGATCCAGCGATTATGGAAGCAGCAGCTCAGTTGACTCAAAACTTGGGTGCAACAGCAGGTTTAACTTTGGTTGTTCCTGAAGTGAACTCAATGGGTCTGGCACTGTTTGGTGGTTTAAGCCTAGAGCAAGCTTTTGCACAAGACTATGACACTGTTGTTGTGGTTGAGAATGATCTTTTCCGTCGTTTGCCTGCAACTCAAGTTCAAGCTGCGTTTGCTAAAGCACAAGATGTGATTGTGCTTGATCACAGCGAAACTGAAACTGTGAAAGCAGCCAACATTGTATTGTCAGCAGCAAGCTTTGCTGAAGGTGATGGTACAGTGGTCAGCCAAGAAGGTCGTGCGCAACGCTTTTATCAAGTTTATGATCCAAGCTACTACAAACCAGAATACGCGATTAAAGAATCATGGCGCTGGTTGCATGCGATTGAAACGGGCCTACGTGGTAAAGCGATTGACTGGACATTACTCGATGACGTGATTGAATCTGTCGTGAAAAATGTACCAGTACTTGAAGCAATTCAAGATGTTGCACCAGATGCAGGTTATCGTGTTCATGGTTTGAAAATTGCGCGTGAACCACGCCGTTATTCAGGTCGTACAGCATTACGTGCACCGATTTCTGTACATGAACCAAAACAACCTGTTGACGTTGACTCAGCATTAACATTCTCAATGGAAGGTTATGTTGGTCCGCAAAAAGCAGCATCATTGGTTCCATTTGCATGGGCACCAGGTTGGAACTCTCCACAATCTTGGAACAAATACCAAGATGAAGTGGGTGGTCACTTGAAAGGTGGTGACGCAGGCGTTCGTCTATTTGATCGTTTACCAAAACGTCCAGCACGTAGCTATGTTGCTCCTTCTGCGGTTTTGACTAACCCAGACAGCTTCCGTTTGGTTCCAATGCATCATATTTTTGCTTCAGGTGAATTTACCATCAAAACACCTGCAATGCAGTCACGCATTCCAGAAGCAGTTTTTGCTGTTGGTGAACAAGATGCATCTCGTTTAAATCTTCAAGATGGTCAAAAAATTACCGTAAAAGCAGGGGAAACCAGCATTAGCTTACCTGTGCAAGTGATTGAATACTTGCCAACAGGCTATATTGGTTATCCGATTGGTTTAGCGCCAACAGTTTCTTTGGCTGAACCTGTTGCTGTGTCGGTAGGAGTGTAATCATGCACGAAAATTTACGCGCTCTACCTGTATGGGCAACAGATTGGCCAATCGCCTATATGGTTGTGCAAGCAATTTTGATTTTATTGGTCGTTGTGATTTTTGCAGCACTGATGTCTTTTGTTGAACGTCGTCTTTTAGGTTTGTGGCAAGACCGCTACGGTCCAAACCGTGTAGGTCCATTTGGTTCACTACAAATTGTTGCCGACATGCTGAAAATCATGTTCAAAGAAGACTGGACACCAAAGTTTGCAGATAAATTAACATTCCGTTTAGCACCTGCTGTTGCGATGGCAACGGCTGTGCTGTCTTACATGGTGATTCCTGTAAGCCCATTTATGGGTGTAGCAGACATGAGCATCGGGCTATTGTTCTTTATGGCAATGGCAGGTATTGCAGTTTATGCAGTATTGTTCGGTGGTTGGTCTTCTAACAACAAATATGCCTTACTCGGTGCGCTACGTTCTTCTGCACAGACCATTTCTTATGAAGTGTTCTTGGGTATTTCCCTAATGGGTGTGGTTGCAATTGCAGGTTCCTTCAACATGCGTGAGATTGTTGAATCACAACGCGATATGTGGAACATCATTCCTCAGTTTGTTGGTTTCTTGGTGTTTGTGGTTGCCGGTGTTGCGGTGACTCACCGTCATCCATTTGACCAACCTGAAGCAGAGCAAGAATTGTCAGAAGGTTACCATGTTGAATACGGTGGTATGAAATGGGGGATGTTCTTCGTTGCTGAATACATCAACATCATTCTAATTTCATCTTTAATCGTAACGTTATTCTTCGGTGGATGGCTTGCACCATTTAATTTGGATATTCCATTTATTCCAGCAGGTTTCTGGTTCATTATCAAAACTGCTTTCTTTGTCATGATGTTCATCTTGGCACGTGGTGCTTTAATTCGTCCACGTTATGACCAGGTCATGAACTTCGGATGGAAAATCTGCTTGCCATTGGCGTTGGTTAACTTATTGATAACTGGTGCTGTTATTCTATTGAAGCATGCGGCCTAAGACAGCAGGGAGAACATTATGTTTAAAATTCTAGCTGGTGTAGGGTCTGTCGTTCGCTCGTTGTGGATGGTATTTAGCCATGCAACGCGCAAACGCGACACCATTTTATATCCAGAAGTACCCGCCGAGCAGATCGTACCGCCACGTTATCGTGGTCGTATCGTCCTGACACGTGATCCAGATGGCGAAGAGCGCTGTGTTGCCTGTAACTTGTGTGCGGTTGCTTGCCCTGTAGGTTGTATTTCATTACAGAAAGCAGAAAAAGAAGATGGTCGTTGGTATCCGGAATTTTTCCGTATCAACTTTTCACGCTGTATCTTCTGCGGTATGTGTGAAGAAGCATGTCCAACGACTGCAATTCAGTTAACGCCAGACTTTGAGTTGGCTGAATATGTACGTCAAGATCTTGTTTATGAAAAAGAAAACTTACTGATTTCTGGTCCAGGCAAATACCCTGATTACAACTTCTATCGTGTAACAGGTATGGCAATTAACGGTAAAGAAAAAGGACAAGCGCAAAAAGAAAGCGCACCTGTCGATGTACGGAGCTTATTACCATGATGTGGCCATTTTATTTAATGGCTCTTGTGGCCATTGTTTCTACAGTTCGTGTTGTGACTAACTCGAACCCTGTACATGCACTTTTAAACCTTATTATTTCTTTACTTGCTGTTGCAGGCATTTTCATGATCGTGGGTGCGCCGTTTGCAGGCGCACTTGAAGTGATTGTGTATGCTGGCGCAATTATGGTTTTGTTCGTTTTCGTGGTGATGATGTTGAACTTGGGGCAACACACGGTCGAGCAAGAACGTAAATGGTTAACGTCTGATGCTTGGGCTGTACCTGCATTGTTGAGCTTCTTATTGGGCTTGACCTTGGTGTGGATGATCAGCAGTGATTACACACCAGCAGGTGCATTGCTGGGTAAAGCAGTGATTGGACCAAAAGCAGTGGGTCAAGCGTTATTTACCCAATATTTATTGTTGGTTGAAATTGCCGCAATGCTATTGCTCGCAGCACTTGTTGCAGCATTCCATTTAGGTAAACGTGAACCAGGTGAAGAGGAACAAGACTGATGGGTAACATTCCTTTGGAACACGGTTTGATTGTTGCAACCGTTCTTTTTGCACTTGGGTTCTACGGTGTAATGGTGCGTCGCAACTTTCTATTTATATTGATGAGTCTTGAGATCATGATGAACGCTGCTGCATTAGCCTTTGTGCTGGCAGGAAGTGTTTGGGGACAAGCTGACGGTCAGATTATGTTTATCTTAATTTTGACATTGGCAGCTGCCGAGGCTTGTATTGGTCTAGCGATCGTCCTTCAGTTTTATCATCGCTTCCATCATTTGGATGTGGATGCTGCGAGTGAGATGCGCGGATGAGTTATTTATATTTAACAATCTTATTTCCGCTAATCGGCTTTATTTTATTAGCGGTGGGTCGCGATAAACTTTCTGAAAATATTGCTGCGATTATTGGCGTAGGTTCAGTGGGGCTGTCTGCATTATTTGCATTGATTGCGGGGCTAGAGTTTGTCAACAGCGGTTCAACAGCTGTAGTACAACATCTATGGACATGGTTCAGTGTTGGTACATTGGCACCAGAAGTGAGTCTACATCTTGATGGCTTATCATTATTAATGACAGGCATGATCACAGGTGTAGGTTTCCTGATTCACATCTTTGCATCATGGTATATGCGTGGTGAAGATGGCTATGCACGTTTCTTCTCTTACTTCAACCTGTTCGTTGCGAGCATGTTGGTATTGGTTCTTGGCGATAACCTTGCGTTATTGTTCCTTGGCTGGGAAGGTGTAGGTCTTTGCTCATACTTATTGATTGGTTTTTATTATTCAAATCCAGACAATGGTTGGGCTGCGATCAAAGCATTTACCGTTACACGTGTGGGTGACGTTTTCTTATTGATCGCGTTATTCTTGCTTTATCAACAGTTTGGTACTTTGCATATTGCAACGATTGTGGCAAATGCACACCTTGTTCTCGCAGGAAATCACTCACTAGCTATCTGGACAGCATTGATGTTGTTCTTGGGTGCTGCGGGTAAATCTGCACAGATTCCACTACAAACTTGGTTAGCCGATGCGATGGCAGGTCCAACACCTGTTTCTGCATTAATCCATGCTGCGACTATGGTTACCGCAGGTGTGTACTTAACTTGTCGTATGCACACTGTGTTTGAAATGGCACCTGAAGTGATGCAGTTTATTTCTGTAACAGGTGCAATTACCTTGTTGGTGGCTGGTTTTGCAGCATTGGTACAAACCGATATCAAACGTATCTTGGCTTACTCAACCATGAGTCAGTTAGGTTATATGTTTATGGCGGTGGGTGCTGAAGCATACCAGGCTGGTCTGTTCCACATGTTGGCTCACGCATTCTTTAAGGCATTATTATTCTTGTCTTCTGGTGCAGTGATCTTGGCATGTCATCATGAACAAAACATTTTCAAAATGGGTGGCCTTTGGAAAAAGATTCCATTCGTATTTGCATGTTTCGTTGTGGGTGGCGGCGCGTTAGCAGCAATTCCATTCCTAACTGTGGGCTTCTTCTCTAAAGATGCGATCTTGGGTGAAGTTTATGCGCACGGCATGTTGGCAAATCTTCCACTGTATAACAGCTTGTACTGGGTCGGTGTTGCAGGTGCATTCTTAACTTCAATTTATACATTCCGCTTAATCTGGGTTGTATTCTTTGGTGAAGAAAAAACTCATGCGCACGAGATCAAGGGTGTTACGTACTGGGCACCACTATCAATTCTATTGGTACTGTCTACAGGTGTAGGCGCATTACTGAAAGCGCCTGTTGAAAAATTACTGACTTCAGCACGTATTCCAGCATTTGAAGTTCCTGAAAATGTTGAAGTACTGGTTAAAGGTGCAGAGCATACTGCTGTTGGCGTTGCCTTGGTAGGTCTAGTGATTGGTGTAGTGCTATTCGTCTTTGCTTATGGTGCGGTTAAAGCTTTTGCTCAAACCTCATTGGGTGCAGGTATTGCTCACATCTGGCGTAATGCGTTCGGTTTCGATGCTTTATATAACCTCGTTTTCGTACAACCTTATTTACTAATCGCGAAGATTTTAGGTCGTGATCCGATTGATAGTTTGTGGCTTGTATTACCAGCTTTAGTGAAAGGTGGTAACAGTTTCACAAGTTCACGTCAAACTGGATCATTGCGTGAATACGCATCAAGTATGTCACTGGGTATTGTGGTGTTACTGATGATCCTGATCGTTGTTCAGGTAGTGGGGAAATAAAATGGAAAACAATTTAATTTTACCCGCGCTGATTCTGATTCCTTTCATTGCAGGTTTTATATGCTGGTTGGTCGATAAACTCGACCAGCACCTTCCACGTTGGATTGCCCTGATCGGGATGGTGATTACCTTAGGCTTAACTGTAATCTTATGGAGCCATGGTAATTATCACTACGAGTTAGGTTCACAAGCGCCAACTTTCGCAGCACAATTTTATCTACCGTGGATTAGTTCACTGGGGATTAGTATTCACCTTGCTGTAGATGGCTTGTCATTGCTCATGGTCGGTTTGACTGCACTTTTGGGTATTTTGGCAGTGGGCTGTTCTTGGGGTGAAATTCAGAAGAATGTTGGTTTCTTCCATTTAAACTTACTTTGGAGTTTAGGTGGGGTAATCGGTGTATTCCTTGCGATAGACATGTTCCTGTTCTTCTTCTTCTGGGAGATGATGCTGGTACCAATCTATTTCTTGATTGCACTTTGGGGACATGCGGGTTCGAACGGTCGTTCACGCGTTTACGCTGCAACTAAATTCTTCATCTATACGCAAGTTTCAGGCTTGATCATGCTGATTAGTATTCTTGGACTAGTGGTCTGGGGTTATATCATGACCAATGGTGTGATTAACTTTGACTACAACTTCTTGTTGGCTGTTGCAAATCACTTGCCACCAAGTTTTGCGTATGGCTTTATGTTGTGTATGTTTGTAGGTTTTGCAGTAAAACTTCCTGTATTCCCATTACACGGCTGGTTACCAGATGCACATGCTCAAGCGCCTACAGCAGGTTCTGTAGACTTGGCAGGTATCTTGATTAAAACTGCAGCATACGGTTTGCTTCGTTTTGTAATTCCATTCTTCCCAGCAGCGTCAGCACAGTTTGCCGATGTTGCAATCATCTTTGGTTTGATTGGTATTTTCTACGGTGCATGGTGTGCTTATCAACAAACTGACATGAAACGTTTGTTGGCATATAGTTCTATTTCACATATGGGCGTTGTATTACTTGCAATCTATGCAGGCAACATCATCACTTATCAAGGTTTGATGATCATGATGTTGGCACACGGTCTATGTTCTGCTGCATTGTTCATTATGTGTGGTCAGATTTATGAACGTTTACATACACGTGATATGCGCCTGATGGGTGGTATGCGTGGTCAATTCCGTTATTTACCATTCTTCTTAATGTTCTTTATTTCAGCATTAGTGGGTATTCCTGGTTTAGGTAACTTTATTGGTGAATTCCTGATCATGATGGGTGCATTTGGTAAGTATCCAACATTCACGATCATTGCTGCGATCAGCTTGGTATTTGCTGGTCTTTATGGCTTGATTTTGATTCATCGTTCATTGTTTGGTACTCCAAACGAAGAGCAAAAACAGCATTATGCAAACCCACTGAAAGATTTGTCAGCACGTGAGATTGCGATTCTAATGATCTGTGTGATTGGTCTAGTGTGGCTTGGTATCTACCCACAATCCTTCCTTGATGTGTCTCATTCAAGTATGCAGTGGTTAGCGAATAGCTATATTCCTGTTCATAATGGTGTAGATTTGATGCAACAAGCAGTCAGCCAACTTGATAATGTGGAGATCCAATAAGTCATGAACTTCACAATCCAATTTTCAGATCTTATGCCACTTGCTCCAGTCATGATTGTCTCTTTGACAATCGTGCTGGTCATGATCTTAACGGCGATCAAACGTAATCATAATCTGATTGCAACAGCATCCGTTATTGGTTTGAACTTGGCAGCATTCAATATCATTTTGCAAATGATGAATGGGCAGTTCAGACCTGCCAATGTGATGAACATGTTTATGGTTGATCCATTTACCATGCTTTATCAATTACTGATTCTGGTTTCTGCCTTGGCATGCTGTACTTTGTCGCATGCCTATATTGAAAGCTATAAAGGCAACCGTGAAGAGTTGTACTTGCTGTTATTGTCTTCTGTTGCTGGGGCAATGTTGATGGTGGCAAGCTCTCACTATGCATCATTCTTCATTAGCTTGGAGTTGATGTCAGTTCCTGTATATGGTCTTTTGGCATATACGCATGAACGTGAGAAGTCTTTAGAAGCAGGAATGAAATATCTGGTGTTATCAGCAACGGCTTCTGCGATGTTGTTGATGGGTATGGCATATATTTATGCGTATACAGGCACATTATCATTCTATACAGGCTTTGCATCATTGCTGCAAATGGTGAAAATGGGCAACCCAATGGTGATTTTGGGCCTTGGTCTGATCATTTTCGCAATTGCGTTCAAACTATCGTTAGCACCATTCCACAAATGGACGCCAGATGTTTATCAAGGTGCACCAGCGCCATTGGCAACCTTTTTGGCAACTGCTGCGAAAGTTGCAACCATTGGTTTGTTTGTCCGCTATTTACTTGCAGCGGGCGCGTTGATTCCATCAATCAGCCTGATCATCAGCATTATTGCGGTACTCTCAATTATTGTGGGTAACTTGCTTGCAGTACGTCAGGTCAACCTCAAGCGTGTTCTTGCGTATTCATCTATTGCACATTTCGGTTATTTGCTTGTGGCTTTGGTCAGCAAAAACTACTTCAGCCTCGACAGTGTAAATATGTATGTGATTGCTTACGTATTAACAACCATTGGTGCGTTTGGTGTCGTGACTCTCATGTCTAGCCCATACAACAACACCGATGAAGCTGAAAGCGTTGCAGACTATCGTGGTTTGTTCTGGCGTCGTCCTGTTTTGACTGGGACTTTGACAGTGATGTTATTGTCGTTGGCAGGTATTCCGTTGACAGCAGGCTTTATCGGTAAGTTCATGGTGATTAAAGCTGCAGTTGATGCAGGTCACTGGTTCTTGGCTGCCATGATTATTGTGGGTAGTGGTATCGGTTTATACTATTACTTACGTGTTATGGTTGTGATGTACCTTACACCACCAGAAACGCCACGTATTGACGCTGAAAAACATTGGGGTCAAAAAGTGGGTGGAATCATGGTGCTTGGTGCAGCAGCATTGGTACTGTTGATCGGTGTTTATCCAGATCCTGTACTTAAAATTTCTGCAATGTCACAAGTTTTAGCGCCAATTCAACAAATATTGTTCAACCACTAATTTTAGCGGTCTAAAAAAGCCCTCATCAATGAGGGCTTTTTTATTTCTGATCGAAACGCGATATACTAGGCGCAACTTAAATCTGTCAGGTGTTCTCCCCGTGCCTATTCAAGAAATTCGTCACCCATTGATTCGCCACAAACTAGGCTTGTTGCGTCGTGCCGATATTAGTACCAAAAACTTTCGTGAACTTGCGCAAGAAGTAACCATGTTGCTGACTTATGAAGCAACTAAAGATTTAGCTGTGGTTGATCATGAAATTCAAGGTTGGGCAGGTGAGGTGACTACACAGCGCATCGCAGGTAAGAAAATTACCATTGTTCCAATTTTACGAGCAGGGATCGGGATGCTGGATGGTGTGCTCAATTTGATTCCAAGTGCTAAAGTCAGTGTTCTGGGGCTTGAGCGTGACGAAGAAACTTTACAAGCTCGAACTTACTACAAAAAATTGGTTCCAGATGTAGCCAATCGTATTGCCATGATTATTGATCCGATGCTGGCAACGGGTAGCTCATTAATCGCAGCAATTGATGTACTCAAACAAAGTGGCTGTAAAGATATCCGTGTAATGGTACTGGTTGCAGCACCAGAAGGTATTGCCAAAGTGGAAGCCTTACACCCTGATGTCCGTATTTTTACAGCATCGATTGATGATGGGCTGAATGACCATGGTTACATTGTTCCAGGTCTTGGTGATGCTGGTGATAAAATTTTCGGTAGTGTACAAAAAGACTAATGTCAATTTAAAAAAATACCTGTTAAATCTCTAAATAACAGGTATTTTTTATGAGACAAGAATGATGAAGAAAGCAGCGATGTTTTTATTTGTCGTTGTTGTATTGGCTGGTATCGGGATTTATATCACTTACTTAAGACTACAACAGCATGAGCAAATGCGTGGACAATATACGCAACAATTGATTCAAGAACAAAAACAGTTGATTGATGAGCAACGGAAAAAACTAGGGCATGTACCAGATCAATTGCCTGAACAAAAAACACAAGTGAATGTTGCACCAAGTATTGTGAGTCGACCTGCACCAGCACAAAAGCCGATGTTTAAATGTGATGGACGCCAATACTGCTCACAAATGCGTTCGCTTGCAGAAGCGCGGTGGTTTATACACAATTGCCCAAACACCAAAATGGATGGTAACCGTGACGGAGAGCCTTGTGAAAGTGATTCCCGCCGCAACACTGATCCAAATTGGCAATAAAATGAAAATTAGTCTTTTTCTTCACAAAAATGCATAAAGGCTTTAAGTCCAGGCCCTTGATATTTCTGGCGATGTACGAGCATATAGAGTGGGCGTTTTAGCTCCCAAAATGGCGTATCTAAAATAACCAGTTGTCCAGAATTGAGCATTGGGAGTAATGCGAGTCTAGAAATACACGAAATACCCAAACCGCCTGAGATAATTTTTAAAATGGCTTCATTATGTCCGAGTGTCAGGCGGATATTGGCATCTGCTAAATGATTTAAAATGGCTGTATCAAAAACCTCGCGTGTGCCTGAACCTTCTTCACGCAAAATCCATTCTACATCAGCAAAATCTTGAGGTGTTAAAGGACGGTTTAGCTGTGCTAAGGGATGGCTTGGAGCACAACATACTGCCAGTTCATCATCTCGCCAATGGATGCTTTGTAATTGTGGAATATGGCAAGAACCTTCAATCAGCGCTAGATCAAGCTGGAATTGATTGACAGCTTCAATCATCTGGCGAGTATTACCGACTTGTAATTGCAAGTGGGCTTGAGGCTGTAATTGTAGAAAACCTGCCATTAAATCTGGCATTAAATAATCACTAATGGTAAGTGTTGCACCAAGGCGTAAATCAATACTTTGTAATTCACCTTTGGCGACTTGTTCAAATGCTTCACAGCGCCCTAAAATTTCGAGTGCCTGTGGCAATAAAAAACGCCCAAGGTCATTGAGTTGGAGGCGTTTTCCTAAGCGATCAAATAATGGCGCACCTAATCCATCCTCTAAATCGGCCAATGCCATACTGGCCGCACTTTGAGTCAGCTTGACAGCATCACTGGCTTTGGTCACAGTCCCTTCTTGGGCTACGGCTACAAAAACAGCCAATTGGCGTAAGGTCATGCGCATAGTTGAAGCCTTAAATGAGTAAAAATATCAATATTTGCCTCGCCATGCTAACATGAGCCGACGAATTCTTGCACCTTGAAATCATGACATCTGAGAAATTTACTGTAGAAAAAGTCTTATCTATTCAACGTTGGGCCGATAATTTATTCAGCTTTAGCATGACACGACCAGCTCACTTTAAATTCACCGCAGGGCAGTTTGCACGCATTGGTTTACAGGTCGATGGTGAACTCATCGTGCGAGCATATTCTGTAGTTTCATCGCCTTATGATGAAACCTTGGAGTTTTTTTCGATTGTTGTGCCTGATGGTGCTTTTACTTCACGTCTAAAAGACTTACAAGTGGGTGATGAGCTGTATCTGGAAAAAATTCCCTATGGATTCTTAACTTTGGCACGCTATCAGCAACCGTTACCACATGATTTATGGTTACTGGCAACCGGTACAGGCTTGGCACCATTTTTGTCGATGTTACAGGATTTTGAGACATGGCAAAATTATCAAAAAATCAATCTGGTTTATAGTGTGCGTACACAGGCAGAACTGGCATACGTTGAGCGTATTCAGGAAATTGCTGCGACCTTCGGCGAAGGGCATACAGGGTTTCAATTTGTTCCGATTATTACGCGTGATCCACAGGCAATATTGCACCAGCGTTTGCCCGTTTTAATTGAAAATGGACAATTAGAAGCTGTAATTGGACAGCAATTTAACCCAGAAACGAGTCATATTATGCTCTGTGGTAACCCACAAATGGTTGAAGATACCAAAGAAGCCTTAAAGCAGCGTGGCTTGAGCATGAATCGTCGTGGTGAAGGCAATATTGCTGTAGAGAATTATTGGTAAAAATGAGTCTGGATATGTTTGTCGCAGCTTAATGCACAAACATATCCATAAAGGTGCGGATTTCACTAATTGCAGTTTCAACATCGGAACTGAGCCAAGTCGGTTCAAAAAAACCTGCATAATATTCGAGCCGATCTTGTGGCACGACCAAGCGAATAGGGCATTCTTCATCGACTAAACGCCAAGGAATAATGAGAACATCCTGATCGAGAAATGCTTCGATATTACGTAAATCGATCACTATTGCACTGATAAAGTCAGGAAATGGCATGACAGAAAATTCTTCTGTACGGCGACGAAAATATTCCAAATCACCCCACTTGAGCACATAGCTTGGCTTGCTAAACTCAATCACGCCGATCAGATGCTGATCTCGCGTATAATGTAAATAACATTGATGCGTCACATCAGTGTCGAGTTCAAGGGACGTGGATTGCAGGCTATACGACATAATCGTGGTGCATTGAAAAAGTGGCACATAGTATAGCCTATTTTTAGGCTACAGCAGATAAACAATGTATACGTGATGATAATGCTTCTTCACACAACACAACATAAACTTGATGTAGTATGAAAAATAGTCGAATTGACGTGATAGAAAGGAGGAGATGACTATGTTACGCCATCTAAGTCGGTCACTTCATGAGATGTATGTAAAAGAAAATAAACGTCTCGTGCGTTTTATGTTTGCCATGATTGTTTTATTTTATGTAGCAGTTGTGGCTTACATGTTCAGTTACAGCAGCCCAAGTGCCAAAGATGCTTATACAGGGCATCCTCAAGCGACGAAAATTGTGAAAAATTAAGCATATATACTGCTGAAGGAATGGAATTCCTTCGGCAGTTACACATATTCTGCTGCAGCAGCGGCAGATGACCATGCCCACTGAAAATTGTATCCGCCTAAGTGTCCCGTTACATCCAGCACTTCGCCTAAAAAGAATAAACCTTTCTGCTTTTTACTTTCCATGGTTTTAGATGAAACCTCATCGGTATCAACCCCACCTAAAGTCACTTCTGCTGTGCGGTAGCCTTCAGTACCCGATGGCTTGACCTGAAAGTTTTGTAGTTGAGTCGCAATATTTTCCAGTTTTTGATCGCTGAATTGACCGATTGCAGTTTCACTGTCTGCTTGCCAAATCAGTTGTTGCAGTTCAGCGATGACGGATTTTGCTGCAAGCTCATTTAGTAACGTGCGTAATAAACTTTTTGGTTGGCTCAGTTTTTTCTGTTTTAGCCATGCACAAAGATCATGAGTTGGGAAAAAGTTGATCTGAAAACTTTCACCAACCTGCCAGTAGTTAGACAGTTGTAATGAGCTTGGCCCGCTCAAACCACGATGAGTAAAGAGTAATGCTTCGGTAAAAGCCGCATCCGCATTGCTTAAAGTTGCTTCTAAAGCATTGCCACTTAAACGACTTGTGACTTCTTTAAATTGATCGGAAAAAGTAAAAGGAACCAGACCTGCGCGAGTTGGATAAACTCGATGCCCGAATTGTTGTGCCAGTTTATAGCCAAAATCTGAGCCGCCGAGTGTGGGAATAGACAAACCACCTGTTGCGACCACAACCGATTCAGTCTGATAGCTTTGAGTGGAGGTTTTAACGCTAAACTGATGTTCTGCAAGCACTTGGACTTGGGTAACTTCTGCTGAAGTTTGAATCTCAACCAAATCTGTTTTGCTACATTCAGCAAGCAACATATTTAAAATATCTTTGGCGCCGTTTAACGTAAACAGTTGCCCATGCTTGCGTTCTTCGTAGGCAATCCCATATTCACAGACCAGGCCAATAAAATCCCATTGGTTATAACGTGAAAGTGCCGATTTTACGAAATGCGTGTTATGACAAAGATAATTTTCAGGCTCGACATCCAGATTGGTGAAGTTACATTTTCCTCCACCAGACATCAGGATTTTTTTGCCGACTTTATTGGCTTTTTCCAGTACTAATACAGAGCGTCCGCGTTTGGCTGCACATGCTGCCAACATCAAGCCTGATGCACCTGCGCCTAATACGATGACATCATACTGTAGAGCAGCCATGTGATTCTCCGAATGCTAAAAACCGCGCATTATACTGAAATTTTGGGCATGTCGCCTAACTCTTGTGCACGTCCTTGTAAACCACCTGTGTGAATGGCGAGAATTCGTGTACCTGACTGAAAAAAGCCTTGTTCGATCAGGTCAAAAATTCCCATGAGCATTTTGCCTGTATACACCTGTTCGAGTGGAATCTGATAAGTCTGCTCAAAGCTTCGAATAAATTGCATCAGTTCAGGTGATGTTTTGGCATAACCACCACAGCAGTAAGTATCCAAAATTTTCCAGTTGCTTTTGTCGGTAAATTGCTTCACCTCTTGTGTCAGAAATTCACCTTTAAGCGTAGAAAAACCGAGTAACTGATGGCGTGAATCACTGGCTTGGATTAAACCTGATAGTGTGCCGCCAGTACCAACTGCACAGCAGAACACATCATAATGATTTAAATCTTCCGAAGTTAGAATTTCCTGACAGCCTTGAATGGCAAGGTCATTGGTTCCTCCTTCAGGAATCAGATAACTGTCGGGAAATTGTGATTGTAACTGCTGTAAAAAGTCTGGCTCATGACGTTGTTGATAAGCTTGTCGTGAAATAAATTCAAGCTGCATCCCCATCTCGCGTGCAGTTTGCAAGGTTGGGTTGAGTGGGCGCTGTGCCATTTCTTCGCCCCGAATGATGCCAATGCTTTGTAAACCAAGCATCTGAGCAGCATATGCCGTTGCTGCAATATGATTGGAATATGCGCCTCCGAAAGTCAGTACAGCGGTTTTGCCTTGTTGCTGTGCCTGTTGCAGGTTGTATTTGAGTTTATAAAACTTATTGCCTGAAATCTGGGGATGAACCAAATCCAGCCGTTTCAGATCAAGCTGAATATCATTGCGTTGTATCAAGGTTTCTACGGGAATTTGAGGCGACTGGGCTTGAATCTGCATTAGCGTGTGCCTGTTCCTTGTGTTGAAGTATCAACCGAGCTAATGACCGACATGCCTGGTCTGAGGCGCGCCAATTCAGGTTGATTTGGGTCAATTGCAATTTTTACCGCAATACGCTGCACCACTTTGGTAAAGTTGCCTGTCGCATTATCAGTTTTTAAAACACTAAACTCAGAGCCTGCAGCAGGAGAGATTTCCTCGACCCGTCCTGTAAATTTTTTGTGCTTTAAGGCATCGACGGTAAACGAGGCTTTTTGCCCAATCTGCATATTGGCAATCTGAGTTTCCTTAAAGTTGGCAACCACCCAAGTGGTTTGGGGAATGAGATACAGTAATTGCGAACCTGCCGCAACGTATTGTCCTACGCGTGGAGAAACCTCGCCCAGTTGTCCATCCATAGGGGCAGTGATGATGCTGTAATCTTTGGTGGTATTGGCTTGATCGAGTTGTGCCGCTGCATTTTTAACTTGTGCCTGTAAGCCTACGGTAGAAACTTGTGCAGTTTTTAAAGCTTCTTCGGCGACTTTGACGTTAGCTTTGGCTTCATTGAGTAAGGCCAGATTGTTGGCAACATTGGCTCGACTTTGATCCAGATCTGTTTTGGAAACAGCACCTGTATTACCTAAAGCCTGATAACGATACAGTTGTTGTAAGGAGAGCTGATATTGTGCTTCGATCTGAGCAACTTTAGCTTGCGCTGCTGCAATATCGGCTTGACGTTGGGCAATCGTTTGCTTTTGATTGTTAAAGTTATTTGCAGCCTGCTCGACACTGGATTGGGCTTGTGACACTTTTTGATTATAAGTTGTCGGGTCAATCCGAATCAGAATTTGCCCTTTTTTGACATGATCAAAGTCACTGACTAAAACATCCTGAATATAGCCATTGATTTGAGAAGATAAAACCGTGGTTTTACCTTTAATATAACTGTTGTCTGTCTGCTGGATTGGGGTATTGAATGGACCAATCTGCCATGCCCACATAATCACACTAATCCCAACCAATAGCACAAAGAACATCAGGATCAAGGTTGATTTTTTGGTTTCGATCAACTTGCTGACCCGAGGCACTGCCTTTAAATGCGGTTGTTGCTGTGCTGTTGATGTGGCTTCTTGTTCAGCTGGGCGATCATCGGTTTTTGGCTGTTCACTCATAGCATTTCTCTAAAATTAAGAGGATTGAGGTTGGCGGCGGGCATTGTAGTGTGTCGATGCAATATTGCCGAAGCCCCAAACCATTAAAATTACGGCAAAAATGCCATTTAAATAAATCACATCGTTATAGGCTCGCACCTGTGCTTCACGGGTAGTGACTTGTGACAAGCTGGATACAGCCTGTGCCTGATTTTTACTGCTATCGGTAATATAAGCGGCATACTTGCCTTGATACTGGCTGAGACGCTGCGTCACGTTAGGGTCTGTCGCTTCCAGTGCATTGTTAATGGTGACTTGATAAACTTGAGTACGTTCTTTTTGATAGGTTGAAAAAAACGAAGATCCCACCAGTCCACCAAAACTTTGGGTCGCTGAAAACAGCACCAAATAGGTCACAACATGGCCTGCACCCTGTTGCAAGGCGCGACCAAAACCGACCAGCAACAATGGGCCAATAAACAGCCCACCTGCAAAGGCCACTAAAAACTGACTATGATAAAAATTGGCGGGTCGTACATCACTGGTGAGATGAAAATCCAGACCACAAGCAATTAAGACCAGAAATTCGGCAAAGACCAATTGCAAGACAATCCGTTCGCGGGTAAAGGTCAAGGCACTGAAAATGGCGCCTGCCAACATGCCAAAAAAAATCACTGTGTAGAGGCTGACAAACTGGTCAGGCCCCATACCGACTGTTTTTAAAAAGTTAACGGCTGCATAAGTTTGCTCTGACATAAGTAGACGCAGGGCGAATGCCGCAAGAATAAAACGTAGGGTTGGCCAAGTGCCTAACCAGCGCGTCATAATCAGTGGGTTAGTGCGCTGATGCTCATAGAAAAAACCCAAAACCAGCAAAGTAAAACCGCAAATCAGCACATAGGCAATCCACGGTGAGTCAAACCACCAGCGTAGCGGCCCTTGTACCAGAACTGCACATAAACAGGCAAAGCCTGGGGCAAGTAAGGCAAAAGTCAGGAAATCGCCTTTTTCAAATACTGCTATACGTAAGCTACGCGGCAGCTTGAGTGAGACCACCATGGCAAAACAGCAAATGCTCAGGCCAAGCTCAAAGGTATACAGCACAGTCCAGTTGTTGACGTTCACCAGAAGTGGAGAAATAATCCATGCTAGCGGTACGCCCAATTGCCCAATACCAATTCCCAGATACAGTCCTTTAATGCGATGTTCTTTGCTAAAGCCTTGCATGATGTAATACATGCCCAGAGAACTAAGGGGAGCAGCCGCCAAGCCACTAATAAAGCGGGCAAATAGTGCAGATTGATAGTTATTTACCAAAATATGCATGATCATGACCGCAATAAATACCAACAAGCCAATTTCACTAAATAAGCGCAGTCCATACTGCTGGCGGGCTTTAAACAAAATCAGGTTGGAACTGATATTTGCCATAACATACGCAGCAGGCAGCCATGCTCCTTCAATAGGCGTTAAACCGTATTCACCTTGTAGTTGAGGTAAATTGGCGCTAATAAAGCCGTTACTCAGTCCTGCGGAAAGCGCAATAAATATGCCGATAAAAAAATATAAATAGCGTTTGCCACGTGGGTGCTCAATTGAAGGGGGAGAGCCAGGCAAGACAGGACGTTCGTCGGCTGTCCAGTCGGGCGGTGTCTCCAGATAACGCGGCTGTTTATCCATAACGTGCCTCGCGTGATACCTGAATCCCTGTCAGTAATAGTTCAATGGCACGTTTGGCAAGGCGTATTTGTTCTTGTTCGGTATGCCCACGAAACGATGCGGTTAAAATTGAAATAATAGTACGGTAATCTTCAAAAGTCAGATCTGGACGACAAACCTTTGCAGCAATTGCCTGATCAATCAGCGGTTGAATAATTTGCTGATGTTGCTGGATGAGTTCTTGTAGCTGTGCCTCATTGGCATCAAGGACACGCCAGTATTCTTTGAGTGCAGATAAGTGCGGCAGATTGTTTATATGACTGTAAATCAATAAAAACAAGCCATCTTCAAACTGTCCATAATATTTGGCACGTGTTTCTAGATTTTCAATCGACTGTTGCAACAAGGCATAAATCAAGTGTTTGCGGTCAGCAAAATTACGATAAAATGTGGCACGCCCAACCCCTGCATAATCAATAATCATCTGTAAAGGCACATGAATGCCATGTGCTTTAATCATTTCTGCTGCAGCATTTAAAAGCTCTTCACGGTTTTGTGCCGCACGTTGTAAGTGTTTACTCATGATTGCCAAGTCATTCAAAATCTGTTGGTATTTTACGGACAAATTTGTCCGTTTGTATTGGAATAGGTGTTTATAGTTTTGTAAATTAATAACTTTATTTTATATATATGCTTATAAATCATCATTATTTATTTTATGAAATCTTCTTTATGCTGTGTTTTATAGATATGAGGAGTAATAAAAAATGAATACACAACACCAAGTCAATCAACATCAATACCAAGATAAATCAAATGCTTATTTGAACAGTAGTGTACATGCTCAAGGTGCAGAATTTGTAAAAATGCAGCAATGTGTGCAGCAGCATCAATTCAAGCATATATTGGATTTGGGCTGTGGGGCGGGGCATGTCAGTTATCAGGTCGCACCATATACCGAGCAGGTCATTGCTTATGATGTGACATCAGAAATGGTGGAATTGGTTTGCCAACAAGCAAAAGAGAAGGGCTTAAGCCAAATTCAGGGGCAACAGGGTGCAGCCGAGAAATTGCCTTTTGCAGATCAGTCTTTCGATTGCATTATTAGTCGCTATTCAGCACATCACTGGCAGCATGTCGGGCAAGCTATGCAGGAAATTTATAGGGTTTTACAACCACACGGCAAAGTGATTTTTGTGGATATTTTGGGAAATGGTCAGCCTGCTTTAGACACCTTTTTGCAAACGATTGAAATGATTCGTGACCCAAGTCATGTGCGAAATTACAACTCGCAAGAATGGATGCAATTTGCTGAATATGCGGGTTTTCAGGTTGAGCAAGTAGAAAAACAAGTATTGCATTTGGACTTTGACAGTTGGGTCAGCCGCATGCAAACTCTAGCAAGTGGCGTTGAAACGATTCGGAGCTTGCAAGGCAAAGTTTCTGACGCCGTTATGCAACATTTCCAGATTCAGGCAGATGGTTCATTTCAAAGCGATGTGATGTATTTAGTATTGGGAAAAACAGCTTAAGTTCTGCTAAAATATCCGCCTTTGTTGGCCAGTAAATAGGTACTGTCGTGAATAGTTTGTGGGCGCTTTTTCCGATTGCCATCGCATTAATGTTAGGCGCGATTAGCCCTGGTCCAACGTTTATTTATGTGGCAAAAAACTCCATTGCCATTTCACGTAAGCATGGCTTATTTACTGCTTTGGGCACTGGAACAGGTGCGGCACTATTTGGTTTGCTTGCGGTCATGGGCTTGCAAGCAATTTTACTCGCCGTCCCATCCGCATATTTGATTTTAAAAGTGTGTGGTGGTCTGTATTTGCTATGGCTCGCATTTAAAATTATTCGCCATGCCAAAGAGCCAATCCATACAGAGCAAGATACAGCACCAAAAATGAGCTATGCCCAAGCCTATCGTTTAGGGCTGATCACACAGTTAAGTAATCCGAAAATTGCGATTGTCCTCGCCAGTATTTTTACCGCTTTACTGCCAAAAGAAATCCCAAGTTATTACTATGTGGTTTTGCCGATACTGTGCTTTTTTATTGATGCAGGTTGGTATTCGCTGGTCGCTATGGTGCTTTCGGCTGAAGTACCGCGTAAAGTGTATTTAAAATCCAAAGCGATTTTTGATCGTGTAGCAGGCGGCGTGATGACTTTGCTTGGACTGAAACTGATTTTTGGTATGAAATAATCTAAAGAATTTTAAAAAAGCCTATTGTTCATCAATAGGCTTTTTTTATGCCTGATCATCTTGGGTTGGCAATAATAAATTTGTTTTCAGAGAGTAAGGTGGAAGTATCTATCACCTCCTCAAGATAAGATGAAAAACTTTATGAAGAATAATAAGTTCTTCTTAAAGATATTTAAGATTAAAAATAAGCTGATATTTTTATTGCTGATTTTGCCATCTTGGGATAAGTTTCTTCACAAATTGAAATATATTTTTTTATACATTCTGCAAATAAAGTGCTAATTTAAAATAAAACAACAAAGAGGATATGCTCATGAAGACAATATCCATACTCTGCGTAGCGATGAGTTTATTTATGCTTACAGGATGTGAGCTAAAACAGCCGATCAAAACTCAGCCTAATTACTATGCACGAAGCATTGCAGGTACTCCTGTGTATCAGCAAGACTATCAGTTAAGTGCAGCCAACAAACCGTAAATATATTTGCCCAGTCCTGAAATAAGTATCAACCTATTTCAGGACTCAGAGATTTGTCTTAATCTTTAAAATGTACGGGAATCCACTGATAACTTTTCCCATCAGCAGAATAAATATGTCCAATTCCAGGGAAAGGCAAATGCGGTGCGGCAATCGTTTCTCTATTTTTGGCATATTCAGCAAATTGCTTTAAGCGTGTTGCAACCGCTTGTTTAGGATTAACATCATAGCCAATCGCCGTTGCAGGATGATCGAACTGTATGGTGTGTGAATGCACAATATCACCAATAAAAACAATCGTTTCATTTGATGTTTTGAGTTCATAACTAAAATGCCCTGGCGTATGTCCAGGGGTACTGATCACTTTAAAGCCCTGAATTTGATCACTCAGTTTGTAAGTTTTAAAGCGCTGTTTAGCTTGATAAGGTGCAATTGCCTGTTTGATTTTTTCAACGGTGGCTAAATAGCCTGCCTGTTGTGCTTTGGGAAGTTTTTTGATCTGTTCAGGATTGAGCCAGTAATTGGCTTCGGTAGAGGATACATAGACAGTTGCATTGGGGAAGTTGGCAACGCCATTTTTACTGATTCCACACACGTGGTCAGGGTGAAGGTGAGTCAGCAAAATGGTATTGACCTGTTCAGGTTTGTAGCCCGATGCTTTTAGATTGCTTAAAACCGAGCCTAAATGTGACCCAAAACAACTGGAAGCACCACTATCGACTAACACCAGCGAATGTCCTGTATTGACCAGAAAGGCGTTGATGGAGGTTTGTATGCCTTGGGCTTGGTCTGCATAATATTTCTTTAGGCTTTCATGGATTTGTTGCTCTGAAAGCCCTTTAAATAAACTGGGTGAAATATAGTTAGTGCCATCAAGCAGGGCGGTAATTTGGGTTTGACCTGACTGATATTGGTAGTAGCCTGCCACTTGTTTTTGTTGCTCGATTGGGGCTGTGGAGGACGTGGCGAATGTTGATGAAATGGTTGTGGTTGACAGGAATAAGGCAATTAGAGAGTGTTTAAGTTTTTTCATAGGAATTTTTATTAGGTTTAAAGGTGATATATTGTTTTAGCATGTTGATAGATTTTTTGCATTGATTTCTAATCACTGTATTCAATAGAAGTAAGTAGGACGAATAATAAGTGAATAGCCAAGAATATATTTCAGAACCTAATAAGCATATTGAAGAATACTTGGACTATTATTTTAGTGGATCTAAAAAATTAGAATATGCTGTTCTACTTAATGGTGAATGGGGAAGTGGTAAAACATGGTTTGTCAAAAAATATATAGAAAAACAAGAAAAACAGGGTAAAAAAGTCTCTTATATTAGTTTAAATGGTCTGTCAAAGACTGCTGATATTGATAATGCTATTTTTAAAAGCATTCACCCTGTATTAGCGAGTAAACAAGCTAAGCTAGCAGGACAAATATTAAAAGGTGCATTAAAAGCAACGTTAAAAATTGATTTAGATAAAGATTCTAAAGATGATGGTAGTGTAGGTATTTCTGTACCAGATATAAAATTGCCAGATTATTTAAAGATTAATGATAAATTTATTTTGGTGTTTGATGATTTAGAACGTTGCGAACTGAAAATTGAAGAAACTCTAGGTTATATAAATTATTTTGTAGAGCAAGAAAACATTAAAGTATTAATAGTTTCAAATGATACTGAAATTAAAGAAAGTGATCATTTTTTAAGAAAAAAAGAAAAGTTAATCGGTGTAAACTTTAATTATACAGAAGATCAAGAGTTAGCAATAAGAAGTATTCTTGAAGAAATAAGTGGTTCTGATTTGAAAGATAAATTAATATCTAAAATTTCATTTATTACCGAAATATTTAATAAAATAGCTTATAAAAATTTAAGAGCATTTAAACAAACTATTTTTGATTTTGAAAGATTTTATCGAAAAGATATTTTTGAATGGAAGGGAAATTTTGATCAAGATATCTTTGAAAAAGTATTAAAGTCTTTTCTAATTCTATCAATAGAAAATAAGAAAGGGCGTTTTGATAAAGAAATCTTGAAATTTAAGAAAGATGAGGATGAAGATAAAAATGCTAAAGATAATAGTGAAAAGGTTATCTTGAAAATTATGCGTGGCATTAATAGTAAAGATTCAGAAGATTTTATGAATAAATATAATTTATCATTAAATGAATTTATTATTTCACCTAATCTTTGGAATGAAATTTTAAACCTTAATATTATTGATAACGCTAAGATTGAAAAAGAATTGTATGAAGTATATTTCAGATTTAAAGAGGAGCAGCCTACTTGGTTAAAGTTAATGAATTTTTTAGATTTGGATGAATATGAATTTGATGAACTGATGGCATTAGCAAAAGAAGAGGTGGAAAATCATCAGTTAAAAAATCCTTCAGATATTTTACATACAATCAGTATTTTGATTTACTTAAAGGAAAATCAACTTATATCTTTTTCATTGGATCATTTATTTTCAATAGCTATAGCTGATTGGAAAAAATTTATCGAAGTTAATGAAAAAATGAGAAGAATTTATGATCATAGTTTTGTAGAGTATTCTGGGCACTATGGGTTTATTGCTAAAGAAATACCCCAATTTAATGATTTTATGAAAGATATTGTTAAAGCTTATGAAGATAAATATAGTGAAAAAGATGCTACAAGAGCTAGTGAACTAATTGACTTAATGGAAAATAATAGCCAGTTATTTATTCAACGTATCTCTCTAACAAATAGGGAAGAAAATTATTATTATAATTATCCAATAATGAAAGAGGTTGATGCTCAAATTTTTGCAAATAAGTTATGTATGATCAAGCAGTCAGATTGTATGAGCTCTTTATATGGTTTATCACATAGATATTCTATCCAAGCATCATTCAATATGTATATTGAGGAAAAAAGTTGGTTTAATCAGGTGGAAGATTATATCAAGACAAATATACTTCCAACAGCGAATAAGATAACCAAAGCACGAATTAATTTAAGAATTTTACCTGAGATTTCAAAAATTAAAGAAGATGCTGAGAAATAATAAAAAATCCGCTTAGAAAAGCGGATTTTTTATTAAGAGATTTTTCTTTAAGACACTTTATCACCTGGTTTAGCGCCAGATTCAGGTGAAATCACCCAAACACCTTCGCCATTACCTGCTGCAAGCACCATACCATTTGAAATGCCAAAACGCATTTTACGTGGCGCAAGGTTGGCAACCAATACAACCAGTTTATCTTTCAGGTCTTCAGGAGCATAGAACTCACGAATACCGCTAAGTACGTTACGTGGTTCAGCTTCGCCTGCATCTAAAGTCAGTTGAAGAAGTTTATCTGAGCCTTCAACTGTTGCAGCTTCTAAAACTTTGGCTACACGAAGGTCGATCTTGATAAAATCTTCAATACCAATGATTTCAGCTTCACCAATTTTCGGTTCAGCTTTTTTCTCTTTGGCTTTTTCTTTTTTCTTTTCCGCTTTTGCAGGTTCAGCAGCAGGCGCACCTAAAGATTCTTTAGATGCATCCACCATCGCTGCAACCGCTTTTGGATCGACACGTTGCATTAGCGCTTGGAAAGCAGCAATTTCATGACCAGTTAAAATCGTTTTACGTGATTCAAAGTTAAAGCTGTCGAGTTTTAAGAAGGCTTGAACTTGATTTGCCAACTCAGGCAATACTGGCGCAAGGTAAACAGCCAATTGGCGGAACAGGTTGATACCGACAGAGCACACATCATGTACTTGCTGTTCTTGACCTTCTTGTTTTGCAAGCGCCCACGGTTTTTTCTCGTCGATGTATTGGTTGGCACGGTCAGCCAATGCCATGATTTCACGAATCGCAGTTGAGAACTCACGTGCTTCATAGGCTTTGGCAATCGAATCACCAGCATCAATAAAGCTTTGCACCAAATCCGCTTCAGCACATTCGCTCGATAAAGTATCGTTAAATTTGGTGTTAATGAACTTGGCACAACGGCTGGCGATGTTCACCACTTTACCGACAAGGTCAGAGTTCACTTTTTGAATGAAATCATCCAGATTCAAGTCTGAATCTTCAACTTTGTCCGAAAGTTTAGACGCGAAGTAATAACGTAAATACTCAGGATTCAAGTGCTCTAAATAGGTTTCAGCTTTAATGAATGTACCACGTGATTTCGACATTTTTTGACCATTTACAGTCAAGAAGCCGTTTACGAATAAACCTGTTGGTGTACGGTAGTTTGCACCTTCAAGCATTGCAGGCCAGAACAACGCATGGAAGTAAACAATGTCTTTACCAATGAAATGATAGACTTCATTTTCACTGTCTTTTTTCCAGTAGTCGTCAAAGTTCAAATCTGGACGTTTAGTTTTAATGTAGTTTTCAAAACTCGACATATAGCCAATCGGTGCATCGACCCAAACATAGAAATATTTGTTCGGTGCATCTGGAATTTCAAAGCCGAAATACGGTGCATCACGCGAAATATCCCAGTCCGCCAAGCCTGAATCGAACCATTCATCAAGCTTATTGGCAATTGAAACAGGCAAACGACCTGGGTCTCGTGTCCATTTTTGTAGGTATTCTGAGAAGTTCGGCAACTTGAAGAAGTAATGGTCTGATGACTTTTCAATAGGAGTTGCACCGCTCAGTGTAGAACGCGGATTTAACAGTTCTGTTGCGTTATAGGTTGTACCGCAAACTTCACAAGAGTCGCCGTATTGGTCTTCGGCTTTACATTTCGGGCATGTACCTTTAATGAAGCGATCTGACAGGAACATTTGTTTTTCTGGGTCAAATAACTGGCTGACAGGGCGAGTCGCGATGTTGCCTGCTTCACGGTTTTTGACATAAATTTCTTGAGAGCGTGCTTTGTTGGTGTTGCTATGGGTTGAGTCATAGTGATCAAAGCTAATCCCAAAACCTGCAAAATCACGCTCATGTTCTTTTTGCACATTGGCGATCTGCTGTTCTGGGCTAATGCCATTGGCTTCGGCACGTAGCATGATGGCAGTACCATGAGCATCATCCGCACACACATAAGTCACTTCATGACCTAATGCACGCATGGCACGAACCCAAATATCTGCTTGGATATAACCGAGTAAGTGACCCATGTGAATTGGACCATTGGCATAAGGAAGGGCATTTGTGACTAAAATTTTACGCACGGAAGTTGTTCTCTCATTCGTATTTACAAGCAAAAGATTGTACCTGAGCGCAGGAAAACAAAGCAACGCTTTGTCTGCGCATTTGGCGAGGGCTGCGCTGAGTATATCGAACTTTGCTGATTTAAGCGGTGAATTCTTTTCAAATTAAAGATTAAGCGAAATCTTCATATTCAGACCAAAATAAAATCTTGGCATTTTTACCAGTCATATTGATCATGGCTATCAATAAAGTTGACTTAAACTTATCTGCAATTACAGTTAAACTAAACCCATTATCTTTCCTGTTGGAGTCAAATATGTCTTGGTTTTCTTCCTTAAAAGCAAAATTTGCCCCATCACAGGAGGTCAAAGAAGAAGAAATCCAGAAAGTCCTCCAAAGTTACTGTTTGCCCAATTCTGAAAATTTACTCAAAGACCGTATTAGTCAGGTCAATTTACAGGGTCAGATCTTACAACTGACCATTAATACTCATCCGAGTGAAGCTGAACAATTACAGCAAATTCACGATGAGCTTGCTGATGCCTTAGAAAAATGTGGCATTCAGGAGCTGAATTTACATGTGATTCAGCAAAAAACAGGACAGGCTGTAAGTGGTTGTGGCAGTCAGCAGCATGGTGAAGCTGGGCATAGCTGTTCATCAAAACCAAAAGCTGAAGCGGGTAATTTACCGCCTGTCGTAGATGCTTCGGCAAAACCTGAGCCAGTAGAAGCAGATCCAAATAATCCACCCATTCAAAAAGCTGCACCACAGCAGCGTGATGTGCCAAAGCACCCACGTATTCAGCATGTGATCTTGGTATCTTCGGGTAAAGGTGGTGTGGGGAAATCGACGACAACGGTCAATCTGGCTTTGGGGCTGCAAAAACTCGGTTTAAAAGTGGGCGTGCTGGATGCAGACATCTATGGTCCAAGTATTCCAACCATGCTGGGCAATGCTGGGCAAACGCCACTGATTGAAAATGAACAGTTTGTGCCTTTGGAAGCTTATGGTATGCCTGTATTATCCATCGGGCATTTAACAGGGGACAACAATACGCCTGTCGCTTGGCGTGGGCCAAAAGCAACGGGTGCTTTAATGCAACTGTTTAACCAAACCTTGTGGCCTGAGCTTGATGTATTGATGATCGACATGCCACCAGGAACAGGTGATATTCAACTGACTTTAGCACAGCGCATTCCTGTCTCTGGCGCAGTCATTGTGACCACTCCGCAAAATGTTGCATTACTTGATGCGACCAAAGGAATTGAGTTATTCAATCGTATGCAGATTCCTGTATTGGGCGTGGTTGAAAACATGTCAACACATATCTGTTCAAATTGTGGTTTTGAAGAGCGGATTTTTGGGGTTGGTGGCGGTGATAAAATTTCTGAGCAATACCATATTCCACTCTTGGGACGTTTGCCTTTAAATGCGCAAATTCGTGAAAATGCCGATAAAGGTGAACCAAGTGTGGTCGCAATGGATGATGCTCATGACAGCTATATGGCGATTGCCGAACAACTTTTGAAGTGTATTGAAAAGTTACCAAAAACTGATAAAGATCAAAATCGTATTTTTTAATCGCTTAAAGCCTGATGCCTGCATCAGGCTTTTTTAATGGAGGGATTCATGATGCGACCGCTGATTATTCAAGGTGCTCTTCCTGTTGAGTGTGAACATTTGGCAAGCCAATTAACCAATGTTGAAATGGAAACTATCGGCGGCTGGGTATTTTGGAAGGGGCATTATCAAGGCTTTCCAGTGATTATTTCCAAAACTCGTATGGGAATGACCAATTCTGCTGCGGCAACAGCAATTGCTATTTTAAAATATCAGCCCTGCGCCATTATTAATCAGGGAACATCGGGTGGGCATGATCCCGCATTAAATGTATTTGATCTCGTGCTTGGGCGTACAGTTTGTAATATTGGTGCATTCAAAACACCCAAAAAAGCACTGGGTGAAGGTGCCGATGCTTTAGCGTGGAGAGAAGCCTTTGATGTTTTAGCAGAAGATGAAACGGATCCTGAACCGATTGCGATTCGATATTTTTATGCAGACCCTGCATTATTTGCTGCGGCACAGTATGTTCGACACGACTATAGGGCGGGGCAAGTTGTAGAAGGTATTATTGGCTCGGCAGATGTCTGGAACAATGAACTGGATCGAATTGCTTTTTTTCGAGAGGTTTATGGCACAGTCACCGAAGAAATGGAAGGTGCTTCTGTGGCACAAGTTGCTGCCCAGTTTCAGGTACCTTTTTTGGCGATACGGGTTGTATCCAATAATTTAACCAATCAACAAACTTATAATGCGAAAACAGGGCAGGCATGTCAGGACTTTGTATTTAAAGTCGTACAGCATTATTTAGCAGAGCTATAAAAATTTTTTAAAGTGGGGCTTGGTTGTGGCGCTTATGCCAGGTGCGGATCACGCTCCAACGCCAAAGTACCAGCGTTACGATATAGAGAACTATAGCGACCAGTAAGGCTTCAACAATCAAACCTGTCAGAAGGATTTTGGCTAAACTAAAATCAATATGCCCATGCCCGAAATGCTCAATCCAGTTCACAATCTGGTGCATGACGCCCATCAGCATGGCTTTGTCGATCATGTGGACTTGATAGATTTTAGTCCCGAACCAAAATCCGATATATAAAATGGGAACTAACGTAAATGGATTGCTCAGCCATGCCAAAGCCAAGCTGACAGGCAGGTTAATTTCGAGGAGTAATACCGCAAGAACGATGAATATACTATGAAAAGGTATAGGAAGCAGACCGAAGAATGAACCGATAAAAATCGCTTTGCAGATCGATTTTCGGTTGACATACCACAGCAAAGGGTTGGCTGTATGCTTACCAAACAGTTTCATCATTTTCATAGAGGAAACTCGTTCGGGCGAAGGCAACCAAGATTGCAATAGTTGTTTAACCATACATGCTCAAATTTAATCGATTCAACATCACTCAATATTATATATTGGGTCATTTCCACTTTATGCAAGCAAACTTAGCGAGAGCTTAATTGTCTGCACTTTTACATTGCGCTGCCAAAACGATATGTAACATACATGCTAAAATAGCATAGAATCCGCCTGTATTGGCTATTTTGATCATTTCAGCTGTTCTGTATACTCGCCCATGGTCTAATTTGATTTATTTAAGATATTGAAAATATGGATTTTATTTTATTTATTTAAAAATGGTTACAATTACTTTTTTGCCTTGATTGGCAAAATGCCATACTTTGGCGACGATCAACTTTGGAGGTCAGTGGATGATATCTTGGTTATTTCTCGGTTCTGTAATTACAATTTTGTTTACACCTGGTCCAACCAACACTTTATTGGCTTCTTCAGGTATTCGAGCAGGACTAAAAACATCATTAAAACTTATTCCAGCAGAAACATTAGGTTATTTAATTGCGATTACGTTGTGGGGCATTCTGATTAGTTTTGTGGAGCAGCGCTTACCACTATTACCGAAATTGCTCCAGCTTTTGAGTGCGAGTTATATGTTGTATTTGGCAGTTAAGCTTTGGAAAACTGCTAACCATGATTTAGATCTACAACAGTCAGTAATTCAGCCTAGAGAATTATTTGTTGCAACCTTATTCAACCCTAAAGGTTTGGTGTTTGCATCGGTCATTTTTCCTAAAATGGTTTGGCAAAGCGCAGGGCTTTACTTATTGCATATTGGGGTGTTTTTATTACTCATCGTACCGATCGCTTTTTGCTGGATTCTGTTAGGCACCTATCTCACCAAAAATAAAGTTTCTTGGTTAAACCCTTGTAATTTGCAGCGTACAGCTTCTTTAATTCTGATGTCTTTTTCTGTTCCCTTGAGTTATTCAGCTCTGATTCGTTTATATTGAGTTTTGATCATGGTCAAAATCGTTAAATTCAGTTAAAGTACAGCCCAATATTGATAGATTGATTTAGGATTTTGGAATAGCTACATGGCCATTAAGTCTGATCGTTGGATTCGCGAAATGAGTGAGCAACACGGTATGATCGAACCGTTTGCGCCCAATCAGGTTCGCTATAATGAACAAGGTGAGAAGTTAATTTCTTACGGTGTATCTAGTTACGGTTATGATGTTCGCTGTGCACGCGAATTTAAAGTCTTTACCAATGTACATTCTGCAATTGTCGACCCTAAAAACTTTGATGATAAAAGCTTTATCGACATTGAATCCGATGTATGTATTATCCCGCCAAATTCGTTTGCGCTAGCACGTACCGTTGAGTATTTTCGCATTCCGCGTAGTGTGCTAACAGTATGCCTGGGCAAGTCAACGTATGCGCGTTGCGGTATTATTGTGAATGTCACACCACTTGAACCTGAGTGGGAAGGGCATGTAACTTTAGAATTTTCAAATACCACAAACTTGCCTGCACGTATTTATGCGGGTGAAGGTGTTGCACAAATGTTGTTCTTCGAATCTGATGAAGTGTGCGAAACTTCTTATAAAGACCGTGGTGGTAAGTACCAAGGTCAGCAAGGTGTGACATTGCCAAAAGCTTAATTCAGTGCTGATGGCAAGACATAAAAAATCCCGCAGCTTGGCGGGATTTTTTATGGGGCTAAATTAGCCACGTAATTTTTCTAGTAGTTCATCTTTACTGATATTCACTGATTCAGCATCACGGCGGCCTTTATATTCAAAAGTACCCGCGTCTAAGCCTTTTTCACCAATCACAATACGGTGTGGAATACCTACTAGCTCAAGATCTGAGAATTTCACGCCTGGGCGCTCGTTACGATCATCTAGCAATACATCAAAACCTTGCGCTTGTAATTCTGCGTATAAGGCTTCAGCAGCTTCTAAAGTGCGTGGTGATTTGTGTGCATTCATTGGTACGATTGCCACTTCAAATGGTGCAATCGCTGATGGCCAAATAATTCCTTTGTCATCGTAGTTTTGCTCGATTGCAGAAGCCACCACACGGGTAACCCCGATACCGTAACAACCCATGGTAACGGTCAGAGGTTTACCATCTTCACCGAGAACCTTACAGCCTAACGCTTCAGAGTATTTTTGACCTAACTGGAAGATATGACCGACTTCAATACCACGTTTAATTTGTAAAACGCCTTTCCCGTCTGGAGATGGGTCGCCGTCTACGACATTACGCAAGTCATAAACTTCACTGATTTGAGCATCACGTTCCCAGTTTACCCCAGTAGCATGTCGATCAACCTGATTCGCACCTGCTACAAAGTCAGACAATACTGATGCAGCGCGATCTACGATTACAGTTAAACCTTTTTCAACTAAGCCTTGTGGACCTGTAAAACCAGCAGTTAAACCATATTGTTGCAATTGAGCTTCAGTGGCAAAAGTTAGTGGAGCAGCAATTTGTGGATGCTTTTCAGCTTTGATTTCATTGAGCTCATGATCGCCACGCAGGAACAGTGCCACGACAGGAACATTTCCATCTTCTTGGGCAATACCTTGAACCAAAAGTGCTTTCACGGATTGTTTTGGATCTGCTTTTAAGAAAGCACACACATCTGCAATGGTTTTGGTATTTGGTGTATCAACCACTTGAAGTTCTTGAGCAGGTGCTTGGCGTTCACCAACCAATACAGCTTCGGCTTTTTCAACATTGGCTGCATAGTCAGATTCAGTTGAAAATACGATATCGTCTTCACCACTTTCTGCAAGTACATGGAATTCATGTGAACCTGAACCGCCAATTGAGCCTGTATCTGCTTGTACTGGACGGAAATTTAAGCCTAAGCGTGTGAAGATACGGCAATAGGTGTCATACATCACATCATAAGTTTCTTGCAAAGAGGCTTGATCTACGTGGAATGAGTAAGCATCTTTCATCACAAATTCGCGTGAACGCATCACACCAAAGCGTGGGCGTATTTCATCACGAAACTTAGTTTGAATCTGATAGAAATTGATCGGTAGTTGTTTATAGCTTTTTAATTCATTACGAGCCAAGTCGGTAATGACTTCTTCGTGAGTTGGGCCAAGTACAAATGGGTTATCATGACGATCTTTAAAGCGAAGAAGTTCAGGGCCGTATTGTACATAACGACCAGATTCTTCCCAAAGGCTGGCAGGCTGAGTCACAGGCATAAACACTTCTAATGCATTAGAACGGTTCATTTCTTCGCGCACAATTGCTTCAACTTTATTTAGCACACGTTTACCCATTGGCAGCCAAGTGTATAAACCTGACGCCAATTTACGAATCATGCCAGCTCGAAGCATTAACTGGTGCGAAATAACTTCCGCATCGTTTGGGGTTTCTCTTAACGTTGCAAATAAAAAGCGACTCGCGCGCATGGAGGTTATCCTGATACTTTAAGGTGAAAAAATTATACGATAAAAACAGCTCAAAATGAGCGAAGCATTTGAATTGAAAAATTATGACATGAATTTTACAGGATTATTCCATTAATTTTAAACGAGAGATAATCTTGTCATATTTTAGCTGAGTATCCCTATAATTATTTTGCAAATCTAGAATCCTATTTTTGCTGTGGTTTATCGCCTGATCATTTTGATGAATGTGATCTTTGAGCGCAGCAGGTACAGACTTGCCTTGACGTATATATTGCAGTTCTTCACGACGTAGTGACACTTGGTCTTGATAGGTATCTTTGGTGTGTTGTTGTTGAATATTGATTTGAATTTTAATTGCTTTTAACGCTTCTTGTTTTTTTAATTCGGCTGTTCGACTAGAGGTATATGCTTGTTTGAGTCGAAGATCGGTTTCATGCTGTTTGGATTGTATGCCATAGGATTGAGCGTTTTGTTGTGATCGTTCAGCGTTAAAAGCAGGAACATGACGAATAATCTGCATTCTTCGATCAAGAACATCGTAGCCCTGTTGAATATGAGTTGAAGAAACGGAAGAGCTAATCGTGGCAACACCATTGCGATCATAATAACGATACCATGCAGGTGGGGGTAAGTTATCGGCAAGCGCGAGAGAAGAAATTGAAAATGGTATAAAAATATAGATGATTATTTTTAGCAATTTTAGCTGGTTAAATGTCATGATGTCCCCGAAAATTGAAAAAGATAATCAAATTTTTATTCATACAGATCATATTATCGGCTAAGGCTTTTACCTGACTCAAGACTAAATTGAAGTTTTTAATGAAAAAAAGGTAGACTAATCAACTAAAAGTTAATAATTTGTTGGCTGTATCACCAAAAGTCGGCAAACTAGCACAAAAGCTTCGTTGAAAAAGCAATAAAATAGATGTTTAATATCTGTAAATAACTGTGAAAACCCATCTACATACTGTTGATTTTCATTGTTCCAAGGGGAAGGGATCATTAAATGCAAGAAAATAACCCAAAAAATTTAAAAGTTATGGTAATTGATGATTCAAAAACCATTCGCCGTACAGCTGAAACGCTTTTACAACGTGAAGGATATGAGGTTGTGACCGCAGTAGATGGATTTGAAGCATTGTCAAAAATTGCTGAAACAAATCCAGATATTGTATTCGTTGATATTATGATGCCTCGCTTAGATGGCTACCAAACTTGTGCGCTAATCAAAAATTCGCAACAATATCAAAATATTCCAATTATCATGTTGTCGAGTAAAGATAGCTTGTTTGATCAGGCAAAAGGTCGTATTGTGGGTTCAGATCAATATTTGACTAAGCCTTTTAGTAAAGATGAATTGATTGATGCAATTCGTACACATGTTGCATAAGAGTTTTGGGAAAATTAAATAATGGCACGTATTTTAATCGTAGATGATTCTCCTACAGAAACTTTTCGTTTTAAAGAGATTTTGACTAAGCATGGCTATGAAGTACTTGATGCAAGCAATGGTGCCGATGGCGTTACTTTGGCTGAGTCTGCGCTTCCAGATTTAATTCTTATGGATGTAGTCATGCCTGGTGTTAATGGTTTTCAGGCGACCCGTCAAATTACGCGTGCTGAGAAAACCAAACATATTCCGATTATTATTGTGAGTACTAAAGATCAGGCAACTGACCGTGTTTGGGGTAAACGTCAGGGTGCTCGCGATTATTTAACAAAACCTGTGGAAGAAGAAGCATTAATCGAAGTAATAAAACAATATCTTAATGCGGGATAAACTATGGCAGCAAATGGTTTTATCGAATTACTTCGCTTAGCAAAACGAGGAAATAAAAACTATACCTCAAGTGAAAATGAAGTAAATCGGTGGTCAGGTATTGCGTTTGAAATGTTGGGGCAATTCTTCGTTGCCCCACTTGGGGAGGTATCAGAAGTCATTTATTACCCACATTATACGCTGATTCCCAATAGTCATTCATGGCTAAAGGGCCTGGCAAATATTCGTGGTCGACTTCTTCCAATTACAGATTTGCCTGAATATTTTTCAGGTGAACCGAGTCGTAATCCAAGCCAGCAAAAAGTATTATGTATTAGTCATCAAGACCAATATCTAGGCTTAGCTGTAGATCGAGTGCTTGGTATTCAACATTTCAATAAAAGAAGTTTCTTTTCAAGTAATAGATCTTTAGATCAACGACTCCAAAAATACTGTCAAGGCTATTTTAGCCAACACCAACGAGACTGGAATATTTTCTTATTCAGCCGAATGCTGAAAGATACTGAATATATGAATGCCGCGATAAAGTAATAAATGATTACATCGCTTAAATATTGCGATTCTGGGGAGAAGCTGGATGGGCTTTTTTGATAAATTAAAAGGTACAACAACAGGCCAAATCAGTTTAAATAGTGATGAAGGTTTTGTTCGTAAGATAAAAGACACGCTTGATGCAACTTCGGACACATTTGGTGACCGTGAGCGTGCAAAACCATTTATTCAGATGGGTTTGGTGTGTGCAGCCGTTTCTTTTGTGCTTTTATTGGTTTTGGCATATAGCGTACCGCGTAACAAAACCCAGACTGAAAGTTTGGGTGAGTTACGTTTGTTATCTCAGATGATTTCCCGTCAAGCAACTGATGCAACAGCATCGGGTTCTGAGGACTCGGTTAAAAAACTTAAGAACTTACAACAACAATTTAATGCAAGTTTGGCAAGTTTAAAAACAGTTCATAGCCGTGTCGACAATTTAAAGAAAGTTGAAGACCAATGGACGCAAACTTCAAAAAATATTGATACCATCGTTCAAAATGAAAAAATCCTGAACAAATTGTACGATACCAATGTTGCAATTAGTCAGGTTGTTCCTGGTATGCAGGCGCAATATAATGCTGTAGTCGACCAAATGGTACATAGCAATATGCCGAGCAGTCAGGTTGTTATTGCAAAAAACCAAGTGTTGATTGCTGAGCGTATTTTACGTTCAATTGATGCAATTTTATCAGTATCAGACACTTCAAAAGAATCAGCAGATGACTTTAAAACAGATGCCGATACTTTTGGTAAGTATCTCAATGCACAATTAAACGGTAGTGCGGAGTTAGGTGTAGCACGTATTGATGATCCAGATTTGCGTGATCAGCTCACTGAAATTCAGACTGAGTATAATCAAGTCATCAAAACAGGTGCGGCAGTACTTTTCAACAACTCTGCTAAAGTTGCAGCTGTACAGAAATCAACAGCACAAATCTTTAACCAGTCTGGTGATTTGCTTGCGTCATTAAATAAATTATCAACTACAGCATCTGCAACAATTTACTTCTCATTCCTGTTAATTATCAGCTTTGTTGGATTCTTATACTGTGCATATCGCCTTTTAAGCCTACGTGGTGAAGCCGATAAAGTCCGTATGGACAGCTTGCAAGAAGAATATGACCGTAACCAGAATGCGATTTTACGTTTACTTGATGAAATCGCCGATTTGGCAGATGGTGACTTGCGTAGTTATGCAACAGTATCGGAAGACTTTACAGGTGCGATTGCCGACTCTATTAACTTTGCGATTGACCAATTACGTGACTTGGTATCGCGAATTAATGACACCTCTCAAGAAGTTGCACGTTATTCTCAAGGCACACAGCAGATTACCAATCAGCTTGCTGAAGCGGCAGAACATCAGGCGCAAGAGATTGCTGGTGCCTCAGCTGCAATGAATGAAATGGCATTGTCTATTGATCAGGTATCTACCAACGCAACAGAATCTGCAGAGGTTGCGCAGCGTTCGGTTGTCATCGCGGCAAATGGCGCGGATGTTGTAAACCGTTCAATTGAAGGTATGGATAATATTCGTGAGCAGATTCAAGAAACCTCAAAACGTATTAAGCGTTTGGGTGAATCTTCTCAAGAGATTGGGAACATCGTCTCTCTGATTAACGATATTGCCGACCAAACGAACATCTTGGCGTTGAATGCAGCAATTCAGGCATCCATGGCTGGTGAAGCGGGTCGTGGTTTCGCGGTGGTTGCCGATGAAGTCCAGCGTCTTGCGGAACGTTCAGCATCTGCAACCAAACAGATTGAAAACCTTGTAAAAACCATTCAGACCGATACCAACGAAGCCGTTATCTCCATGGAGCATACGACTGCCGAAGTTGTTCGTGGTGCGAACTTGGCGAAGGATGCAGGGGTTGCCTTGGATGAGATCCAAAACGTATCGAAAGCATTGGCACAGTTGATTGACAACATTTCAAATGCTGCACAATTGCAGTCAGCATCTGCAAGTCATATTGCCAATACGATGAGCGTTGTACAAGACATTACATCGCAAACAACAACTTCAAGTTTTGATACAGCACGATCTGTTTCTGAGTTGGCAAATATGGCGGAGTCACTCCGTGAATCTGTAACAGACTTTAAGTTACCTGAATAAATAACTTTTGTCTGTTGAAAGGGTTTCTTGTTTACGAATGAGAAGCCCTTGGAGCAACCGCAGTAGCTAGATGTCTCTAGCTTGCGCTCAACAATATCAAGCTAAACAGAAGAAGTTTGAGCGATGAAAGAAATACTAAAAAATTTAGTAACAACGATCTCGTTGCCTGAAGATGGCTATTTAGAACAGGATGCTGAGATTTTAGAGATCTTTGTTGAAGAGCTTCAGGAAATCTTGGCTGAATTTGAGCATCTATTTCCATTGTGGTTAGCAGATGCCAATAATGAACAGTATTTAAAAGACATTCGCCGTCATTTCCATACCTTAAAAGGATCTGGGCGAATGGTTGGGGCTTATCAAGCGGGTGAGCTGGCTTGGACAACTGAAGATCTACTCAATCGAGTCATGGCGAAAAGTGTAGATTTATCTTCTCAGATTCAGCAATTTGCTTTGGCATGCTTTCGAGTTTTTCAATATAAGCTTTATCCATTATTGCAGCAGCAGCAGGCTTTAACCTTAGACTTGCGGCCAATGGTATTGCTTGGACAACAGTTACAGCAACAGCAAACCCCAGATACTATTTTACAAGATCTTTTGACTGTCACAGCGAACTTGCACAGTGAAGCCGATATTACAGGGCTTGAGCTGGTTGATGATGCTAAGCAATCTGATACCAAAGATGTTGTGGTGGATATTGCTTTGCCTGTTGAGCAATTCGTTGATGTTGATTCGGTTAATCAACCAGCTTTTGTACAGGCTAAAGAAGAAATCGTATTTTCTGAGACCTTAACAATTTATTTGGAAGAGGCGTTAGAGCATTTAGATACGATTAATCAGTTTGTTCAACAACGTGATCCATCTGCAAAACAGATTGATGCGTTAATTCGTGCTTTACATACCTTAAAAGGTAGTTCGGGCATGGCACATATTGAACCAATTTTTCAAGCGAGTGCCAATGTTGAACATGCTTTAAAGGCACATTTACAAAAAGAGCAATCTTTGACAGATGCTGAAACGGATCTACTGGTGAACTTCTCTAAGTTTATCACGACGTATCTGGCCGATCTGAAACAAGAACCGACTGAACAAAGCCTTGGTGTGGCTGAAGAATTTGAACGTACTTGGCATGAGTATCAGGAAAATCAGCAACATACTAAAGAAGCATTAAATATTAGTGGTTTAATCAATGACATTATGGCATTGAATATTGACCATTTGCTGGATGCTGAGCATGATTTTGAAAAGTCTGTTAAGAATGATCCAACGTACTATCTTGCAACTTTAATTCAAGAAGCTACTATTCTTGGCGAGTATACTGATAAATTTTCAACACTCGCATTGCCTCAGTTAGCAGATAAGTTGAAATCTTGCTATCAGGTTGTTTTAGATAAAACATGGGTGTTGGATTCTGACTATACTTTTGAGCTATTTGATGATGCTCATCAAGAATTAATCCATTACTTTGACTTGCTTGCAACGGGGCAAATGGTTTATTTGTCGAACCAGACAGAGCATGTCTTAAATGATTTGTTGGATTGGTTACAGCAACAGCAGCCAGAGCACGTAACAGCAACTGAAACCAGCTTTGATTTATCAAGTTATGTACAGCGATTAGCACAAGATCAACAGGCTTTGGCTCAAGGTGTAGTTCTTGATGATCAAGAGCTTATAGATGTATTCCTTGATGAAGCTGATGATCTGTTAGCACAGATTGATCATTCGTTTAATATATATCAACAAGAACCTGAACACATTAAGGCATTGAATCATTTGATGCGTTATTTGCATACCTTAAAGGGTGGTGCAAATATGATTCAGGCGAAAAATATTGGCTTGATTGCGCATGAGCTGGAAACAATTTTTGAACGTCTGATTAACCGGCAATTACAAACATCGCCGAAACTGGTGGCAGTATTGCGTGTGGTGCTTGATGCTGTTGCGGATCGTATTGATTTGGTTCGTGAATCACGATGCGATTATTCGGCAGTCATCACATTACAAGTTTTAGATGAGTTATTGAAGCCTAGCATCAGTCGTCGTGCTGAGCAGACACAAGTCAATGTGCCTGTTGAGCCGATTGTGGTTAAAACTCCTGCACCAGTCTTAGCTGAACCAGAGATCAATGTAAATGATCCAATCAGCCGTGTCGCACAGCGTATCTTTAGTGATCATCTTGCAGTTGAAAGTGCACAAGTCACTCACTTGCCAGATACTGACCTGAATCTGATTTTCCTAGATGAAGCAGAAGATTTACTGGTACAACTTGATCATGACTTTAATGCATATTTACATGAGAATTATAAGCCTGAATATCTGAATGTCCTGATGCGTCATTTGCACACCCTTAAAGGTGGTGCAAATATGATTCAGGCGACTCAGATCGGTTTAATTGCACATGAACTCGAAACTGTTTATGAGAAACTGATTTATCAGCAATTGCAGCCAACCGAATATTTGCTGGCAGTCTTGCGTCTGGCACAAGATCAGATTGCTGAACGTGTTGAAGTGATTCAGCAAAAAGGAATTGATTATCCAGCAACAGCGATTCTACAAGTTTTACATGAACTTGCTACCGTTGAAGAGAAAGCAGCTTCACAATCAGTTAGTCTTGAGCCTATAGTTGATCTGTCTGAAAATATAGATCAAGCGGTTGAATTACAAGCATTGATTCAAGAAAGCTTTATTGAAGAAACTCAAGAGCTTATTCAAAAAATTCAGACGCGGTTGCAGCGTTGGTTTGATCAGCGTACCAATCGTAGTTTGCTGCTTGAATTGCAACGTGATACACACACTATTAAAGGTGCTGCACGTATGGCGGGGGTTCAACCTGTCATCGATATTGCAACAGCATTGGAAAATACATTCGAACAATTTGCATTACGCCAGTTTAGTTCAAATGTATATGATGGCTTATTGCTCAATATCGTTGCATGGTTGCGGCAGGCGATTCAATCGAATCAATATGATGGTCTAGAGACGCTGAAACAGCAGTTGACTTCGATTGAGTTTATTGATGTCTCTGTACAATTACCACAACAAGCTTCTAGTCATCTTGATTCCGCGAATAATCTATTTGCTGGCTTTATTGAAGGGGATGGTACAGAACCTCCTTCAATGCTGGGTGAATGGGATACTGAAAATACTACAGATCAAAATAATGAGATGATTCGTATTTCTGCAGGTCTAGTTGAGACAATGATCAACTTGACAGGTGAGAATGCGATTAACCGTTCGCGTATTGAAATGGGAATCAGTCAGTTCACCATCACGCTCAATGAAATGGAACTGGCAATTCAGCGTTTGTCTGATCAGTTACGTCGAATGGAAGGCGAACTTGAAACCCAGATTATTGCCAAGCATGGAATGGAAAATTCTCGTTATGCTGATTTTGACCCCTTGGAGATGGATCAATATTCATCCTTGAATCAATTATCCAAATCATTGGCGGAATCTGCATCGGATTTGATCGACTTTAAAGTGACACTAGCCGACAAAGTTCGCGATGCAGAGGCATTATTGTTACAACAGTCCCGTATTCAGGCAGAAATGCAAGATGGCCTGATGCGTGTACGTCTCGTACCATTCTCGCGTATTTTAAGTCGTTTACAGCGTCTTGTTCGCCAAACGTCATCAACTTTGAATCGTGCAGTCAATTTAAATATTGTCAATCAAGATGTTGAACTTGACCGAAGCATTTTGGAGCGATTGGTTACGCCGTTGGAACACATGATGCGTAACGCGATTGACCATGGGATTGAGTCGGCAGAAGAGCGCTTAGCACAGCATAAGCCTGAAGCAGGGCGTATTGAGATTGAAATCGGCCGCCAGGGTTCTGATATTGTGGTTGAGGTGCGTGACGATGGGCGAGGAATTAATCCGAGTAAGATCGAAAACAAAGCTCGCCAGCTAGGTTTGATTAGTGCTGATCATAATTTAAGTCAGCAGGAAATTTTACAATACATCTTCCATTCTGGTTTTTCGACAGCAAAAGAAGTTACACAGATTTCTGGTCGTGGTGTCGGTCTGGATGTTGTACAAAGTGAAATTAAAACTCTGGGTGGGCACGTTTCTATTCAATCTGAGCAAGGTCGTGGAACGACATTTATTATCCGCGTTCCAACAACGGTTGCGGTCAGTGATGCCTTGATGGTGAAAGTTGCTGATCAGCAGTTTGCAATTCCATTGACTCAGATTGAGCGTATTGTACGAATTTCTCCACAAGCTCTAGCCGATTACTTTGCAGGTAATGAAGAAGCCTTCGGTATTGATGGGCAAAAGTATAAACTGCGTTATGTCTCTGAATTTGTCGGACATCAGCCAGTACCTCGTTTAAGTGGTGTGGGACATTCGTTACCTGTACTGTTAATTAAAGGTCATAACAACCAGACCGTTGCATTGTTGGTTGACCAGTTGATCGGCTCTCGTGCACAAATTGTAGTGAAACCATTGGGTCAGCAATTAGCAAAAATTGATGTGATCGGTGGTGCAACGATTTTGGGGGATGGTCAAGTTTGTCTGATTCTTGATGGTCATAATATTGCGCGCCGTATCCAAAGCACTCAGCGTACCGCTGCTCTATCTGAACAGCGTCGTGATGTTGCCAAAGTTACTCGTGCTCGCCGATTAGTGATGATTGTCGATGACTCGGTGACAGTGCGTAAAGTAACATCGCGTTTATTAGAACGTCATGGCTATGATGTTGTAACCGCAAAAGATGGTGTAGATGCCATTGAGCAAATTGAACATATCAAGCCAGATGTGATGTTGCTTGATATCGAAATGCCTCGAATGGACGGTTTCGAAGTCACCAATACATTGCGTCATCATGCCGTTTATCGTGATTTACCAATCATCATGATTACATCGCGTACAGGTGAAAAACATCGTGAGCGTGCATTTAGCCTAGGTGTAACTCACTATATGGGTAAACCATTCCAGGAAGCAGATTTGCTGCACCATATTGAGCAAATTTTGGCAGAGGCTTGAGGAATAGCAGATGAATACCGAACGTATACATAATATTGATCAGCAAGAGCTGCAACATTTAATTTCAGTCTCTACGGGCTTTATTGATGCTTATATTATTGAGTGTTATAACCAAGTACCCATGCTGATCCCTCAAAATATTGTATTGTCAGCACAAAATACAGAGACACAAGCCAATGTCCTCACTTGGCATGATGTTGATTTGCCAATTTATGCGATTCATCATCCTGATATGGAAGATGGAATTGCTTTGGTTATTGAAGGTGATGAAATTACTCAGCGGTTTGCTTTGTTATGCAATGAAATGCCACGAGGTATCCGCTTACGTATCTCTGAGGTTGTTGATGATGATCGACTGATTGATGACCCTAAAGTTTTCCAATATGTTGTGGCTGAAGGCAAGCAATATCAGATTCCTAATTTGGTAGAAATTCAACGTGAACTAGGAATTACTGGTTAATTTGAATTGAAAAAACAAAAAAGCCTTCGGTCACGAAGGCTTTTTTGTTTGGCTTAAATTAGGCAAGCAGTTGTACCAGAATTTCTTCATAAATACAGGCTAAAGGCTCAAGCTCATCGACATTGACATGCTCATTGACCTGATGAATTGTTGCATTGAGTACTCCTAATTCCAGAACTTGTGCACCTGTTGGTGCAATAAAACGACCATCTGAAGTTCCCCCACTGGTCGATAATTCTGTTTCAATTCCACAAACCTTACGAATTGCATGCTGAGTTGCTTTAACGAGTTCACCCACTGGAGTAAGGAATGGTAAACCAGAGAGAGTCCATTGAATTTCAAAATTTAATTTGTGTTTGTTGAGAATTTCAATCACACGTGCTTGTAATTGTTCGGCGGTGACTTCTGTGCAGTAACGGAAATTGAAAGTTACACTGAGTGTTCCAGGAATCACATTGGTTGCGCCTGTGCCTGCATGGATATTTGAAATCTGGAATGAAGTCGCTGGAAAATATTCATTGCCATGATCCCATACCGTGTTACAAAGTTCGTTCAGTGCAGGAGATGCCTGATGAATCGGGTTGTTGGCAAGATGAGGGTAGGCAACATGACCTTGTTTCCCTTGGATGGTTAAAACGGCATTCAGAGATCCGCGGCGTCCATTTTTGACAATATCACCGAGGCGATGAGTGCTTGATGGTTCACCTACAAGGCACCAAGTGATTTTTTCCTGACGAGCTTCTAAAGTTTCAATCACTTTTACTGTGCCATTAATTGCAGGACCTTCCTCATCGGAAGTAATTAAATAAGCAATAGAGCCTTTGTGGCTTGGGTGCTTGGCAACAAAACGCTCGGTTGCAACCACCATGGCAGCGAGTGCTGTTTTCATATCGGCACTACCACGACCGTACAATTTACCATCTTTAATTTCTGGTTGGAATGGCTGGGTTTTCCAGCCTTCTAGATTACCCGTCGGGACTACATCAGTATGACCTGCAAAGCAGAATACAGGTTCGGTTGTACCTCGGCGTGCCCAAAGGTTATCAACTTCTCCAAAACGCATTGGCTCAATATGAAAGCCAGCCTTTGCCAAGCGCTCTGCCATTATGGTTTGGCAGTTATGATCAACAGGTGTCACAGATGGCTGACGTAAAAGTTCTAGACTAAGATCAAGAGTTTCGGAGATAGACATAAGCAGCAAAAATCTAGCAGGATAAAATTTGTTGATTATGATAGGGGAAAGTCAGCAATAAAAAAACCTTATCGGAAAGATAAGGTTTTTTGACATCATTATGTTATTACATTTTTTCTTGGGTATTTGTTGCAGTATCGGAGACGACGTGCCCTGCAGATGATACATCTTGACCAACACCTCTAAGCGTATTACAACCAGTCAGAACAATAGCAAATGCGATTGAAGCAAATAGAATTTTTTTCATTAAGACTCTCCAGTATGTCATTTTTTGTTACTGTAGTATCAAGCATAAACAAGCCGTATTTAAAAAAGTATTGATGTTTGACATTTAAAATGTAATCACTTTGTAGCATTTGTATACAGAATCAATCAAAGCAGGTTGGCGATACATATAAGTAAGTTGTGTGTTTGCATCATAATATAAGCCGTTAGACCACCATTGCGCAGCAGTTGAAGTTGACTGAAGGTTAGGGCAAATCCATTCATGGCGTGTTAAATGCTGCATGGGCTGTTTCGGAATGAAAGTTCCCCAAAGCCCTAAGCGACGTTGTGTTGCGATCCATGATGGAGTTGCAAATAATTGATGCTCAGGAAGAAAAAGTTGTCCTTTGACTACTGCAAATTTTTGCTGAATACGACGCCCAAAAACCTCATCAAACTGGAACTGGCGTTCGGTGAAATGGCGCAGTTTTTTTAAGAAGGTATCATCGCGATTTAAGCCATACCAAAAAGGCAGGCTGTAATCACGTTCTGCCAAGTAATACTTTAATGCTACTTCCCAATGTTCAACTTGTTGGCTTTGATGATTAAATACCACAAAATCAAGTTCACCCAAGGTTTTTGCGCCATCAATTTGTTGCAGGCTATGCCCTAATAGCTCATAGGGGTGATAACGCTGTTCAGGATTGTCTTGTAACCAGAACCACAACAACATTTCAAAGCGTAGTCCTAGGCGCGTGCTTTTGAGCTGCGCTAGAAATTGCTGTAATGGAGCAGGGTCATGATCCAGTTGCTTTAGGCGAGATTGATACTGCAGATAATATTGTTGCCATGTGGCAGCATCATGTAACTGAAAACCGTGTCGAATCTCCAGTTCCAAAGGCAACTCACACAGTAAATTTGGGCTAGCAATTGCAAAAGCCAGTTGTCGTACACAGGGTTGTGTGAAAATCAGCCAAGGCTCAAAATAATCGTTTTGGTGTAAAGGCAGTATGGGGTGAGTCATTAAAATTACACCAATTACCATGAAGACCTTATACTAGCACTGTTCATCTGAGCAGGTTGTTGAATGAAAACATTGTTTTGGCGCATTCTAGTGAGTATTTTTGTCATACTGGCAATGATAGGTGCCATTTTACCTGGAATGCCAACCACCATTTTTTTGATTTTAGCTGCTTGGGCTGCATCGAAAGGCTGGCCACAGATGGATGCATGGTTACTCAATCATCCTAAATATGGCGTAACATTACGCAATTGGCGTGAACATGGCACAGTACCACGTAAAGCCAAATACTGGGCATCAGGTATGATGTTTGTCAGCGCGATGATCATGTTGTTTACCCGAGCGCCACTCCTTGTTAAGGTATTTACCGATATCACAATGTTGATCGTTGTCATTTGGCTGTGGCAACGACCAGAACCTGCTGCCCACGATTTGAGAAAGTAAAGATGCTTCCAACTTCCTTGCACGATGCTGATATTTTAGTAGATCTTGAGACTCAAACCCTGATATTACCTAAACTCAAGAAGAAATATCTGATTTCCTCTGGAAAAAATGGCATTGGCGAAGCTGAAAATAGTGGTAAAACCCCAAGAGGCTGGCATCGAGTTGCAGAAAAATTTGGTCAGAATTTACCAGCTAACAGTGTTTTTATTGCACGGCAAGCAACGGGCGAAACTTATTCTGCAGATTATGCTGCACAGTTTCCTGAACGTGACTGGATTTTATCTCGTATTTTATGGTTACAGGGGCTAGAACAGGGTTTTAACCTTGGTGAGGGTTGTGACACCTATCGCCGTTACATTTATATTCATGGCACGCCAGATAATCAACCAATGGGAATTGCAGCTTCACATGGTTGTATCCGCATGCGGAATCAGGATGTTATCGAGCTATTTGAATCTATTGCTACGGATGCCTTAGTGTATTTGTCTGAGTCTAAAATTGATCAACAAATTTATGATTCACTTGAAGTTTAAGCCAAAATAATGCCTCATTTTACTGAGATTTACAGTATTTGGCGAAAAATGACTTATTTTTTAATCATTCAGATACAAAAATAACGAAATGCCTCGAAAAGCGTTTGACAGTAGATCAAGATTCTCTATAATGCACCTCACAAACGATAAAGACGTTAAGGGCGCTTAGCTCAGTTGGTAGAGCGTCTGCCTTACAAGCAGAATGTCGGCGGTTCGATCCCGTCAGCGCCCACC
>NZ_KB851219.1:139919-693595 GCF_000368265.1 Acinetobacter brisouisimilis
CTGATTGCTGATTGCTGATTGCTGATTGCTGAGCAATAAAAAAACCTCCTATAGGAGGTTTTTTTATTTTTATGCTTTAGATTTGTTTAGGTTCACCTACACTTTCTTTTAAGTGTTTGCGAATGGTTTCAAAAGGAAAGTTTCTTGAATCCATGCGTTTTGGCAAAATATATGCGCCTTGTTGATCTTTGACTTTAAAGTTGATGAGCAGGAATTCAGGCGTGTTGTACCATTCGTACATATCTTTCCAACCTACAGTTCCAACACCTTCTTGTGCACCCATTTGTTGGCGCATGACTAGACCATGAGGTTGTACACCTAAACGAATTCCTTTAATTTCTTGAGTTGGAAATTCGTTCATTTTGCGTTTCACATACCATTCTAAACCAAATTTACGAATGAGTAGATAAACGATGACACAGACAATCGCAACCCAGCAGAAAATCGTGGAATAGTTCTTGATCAGGGCAATCCCCAAAAGCGCCAGTACTACCACAGCGCCCATAATTGCCCAAGCTTTAAGGCTGATTTTGTTGGTACTCCGCCAAATCATCAACTGCGCATTACGCTGTTCGGCTTCAGAAACTTCATAATTTACGGGTTGCAAAGTATATGCATATAAGGTTTTAGCGGTCATAGCGAATAGTTACAAATAGATACTCAAAAAGTTTAGCATTAAACATTGGCGAAACGTCAACATATTACACCAAAATCTCAGCTTTTAAAGTGATCCCAATTCACTGGCATCAGTATTGTGTTCATTACTCAGGTTTTGTTTGAGTGTCATTAATTGCTCCAGCACACCAAACATCAGTGAGAGCTGTTGTAAAATAATCAGTGCTTTTTGATCATTTTGATTGTTTTGTGATAAGCGTTGACGAATGCTTTGCAGCATATTTTTGGAATTCAAATCTGGGTGCTCATCACGCAATAATACGCCTTGAATATCATCCAGTGCCGAATCGAGCAGGGTCAAAATCTCCTGATCGAGTAATTGTTCCCGATGCGCACCAAGAGCCGCAATATAGCTTAAAAAAGTATGACTCAGGCAAAGTAGATCAAAAGCTGCGGTTTTTTGGCTTGGATCGAAATCGGGTTCGGTTGCGAGTGTAGAAATCAGTGAGGCAAGCTCAGCATCGCGATTGTGCGCAGTGCGGCGTTTAACCCGATAATCTAGCCCGTTGTTTCGCCCTTGGCGGTATTGGTGTACGACTTCGGCTAAATAGTCGCATTGAGCATTGAATGCACGGCGAATACTATGAGGTAGGCGACGGAATTTCCAGTCAGGGAAAATAAATGTGACACCAAACCATGCAAAGCCACAGCCAATAATCGTGTCAATCATACGCGGCAGAGCTGCGGTCGAGCCTAGACCATCAAGGTTGAAGTTAATCAGTGCCAAAATGGTGATAAATGCGGTTGCCTGAGCATATTGTTTACTGCGTAGTTCAAAAAACAAAATCCCGCTGAGAATCAGCACAATCAGTTGTCCTTCAGTCGATGGGATAAATTTTAAGATCAAAAGACCAATCAGAATACCCAGTAAAGTCCCCCAAATTCTTAGGCGCAAGCGGCGTTTGGTTGCGTTAAAATTGGGTTGACTGACGAATAATGCCGTAAGCAGAATCCAGTAGCCATATTGAATATGGTCATGCGTAAGTTGTACAAAAACATAGGCACAGAACAATACGATAGACAAACGGATGGCATGACGAAATAACACAGATTCTGGGGTCAGGTTTTGCATAATCCGTACTTTGATATCTGCCCAGCCTTTCAGATCGTCATCCTTCAATTGTTGGTCTTGTTGTTTGCTAATATCCATGCTCATCGCACGTTCAGCTTCCAAATTGCGTAACTGCCCATCAATTGCTTTTAGATTTTGATAGAGTGACATAAGTGCATTGACCCAAATCGGGTCATTTGGATATTGTTCAGGTAGCTTTTTTAAGGATAAACGTAAATTTTCAAAGCTATGTTTAAAGCGTTTACTGTGCTGATAGGGCGTCTGTTTAATGATGTTATCGCTTAAATCCTTACACGCTTTACCTTGTAAAGACAAAATGCGCTGAAAGCGAAACAACACATCACTGTGTTTAAAGTTATCTGCCAGTTGTTGATAGTCGATATGTGCAGAATCGGCACGTTCATGAATATCTTGCGCTACAAAATAATATTGCAGGCTACGACGGGTATCTTTTTGTCCACGGTCACCTTTGAGGCGAGTCAGCAACGCAGTTTTCATATCGTTAAAGAGGGCGATTAACTTGCCATTTTCCATGGACAGGTCAATCATGCTTTGCCGATAGCTTTCAGATGTCATGTCGACATCGAACAGATTGGATTTGGCAAAGAGAAAATCACCAAGGCAGGCATAACTTTGTGCCAGTTTGACTTGGACAGGGCGAACCGGAAACAGCAAAAAACTAATGGTGGAGAGAATTCCATACCAAATTGCACCTGTAATCAATAACAACGGCTGCATATACCATTCATCGAACAGATGCACTCCAAGCATGGCATAGACAGACACTACCAGACAGCCATACGAAATGGTGGAATAACGCCGACCAAGTGAACCCAGTAAAATCAGCACAATACAAGCGACAATCAGGCCAAGGGCAAAAAATACAGGATGGGGAAATAGCAGCTGTACTGAGCTGGCAGCCACAAAAAAGCCAAAATAAGTATAAAACTGGTTTAAAATCCGTACGGTAAAGCGGTCATCAATATCACTTAAACCTGCTGCAACCACACCTAAAGTCAAGGGGATGGTTGCTAGTTGGAAATGCAGGAAATAAGGTACAAAAGTTGTTCCGATAAAAGCAATAGCCATACGGAAGTTATACATCAGTGATGCATTGTGAGTGACCTGACGAATGCGATGTAGCCCAAGATTCAAGTTGTATATTCCCCAGTCAAAAATGCCTTGTGATCAAAAATGTACAGTTTGCACGAATATTTTTACCCAGATAAAATTATACGTTGCAGATGATCGACTTGTCTTTACTGTTCAGAATTAAAATTAATTCACTGTTATTATTAAAGTATTTTTAGGAAACTTTTATATATTCACCATCGGCTGTGACATTGTGTCCAAAACCACAACTGCTGTCGGGTGAACCATTGGTTGAGGTGGTAGCATGAAGCTGATCGCCCTGAAATTTGAGCTGAATTCGGCAAAATTCATGCTCAAGAGAGTCGGGATAAGTCCATATCGATTGCTGTTGTTGAATCTTGGTTTGATAGTCATATTCTCCCATGTTGGGACCATATAGCAGCCCATTTAAACCAAAATATAAACCTTCAAAATGAATGTAATATTGCTGGTTTGTTTGCATCTTGACAGTATAGGTTTGCCAAGCGCCTAAACTTGCGTACATCCAGTATTCACCTGCAGGACTCTTTGTTATAGCGTGTTGAGGAATAAGTTTTAAATTAAATGCGGTTTTTGCCGATTTCGGGGCAAGACTCAGCCATGCTTTGGCTTTGCCATAATCATGTGTTTTGATATAGGTTAGGGCAATGCTGTTGTATAAGGTATCTAGGCTGTTTTGGCTCAAATAGGCTGAATTGTTCGCAGTAAATATCTGTTTGGCCAAGTCACTCGGATCTTCTTTCAGGCGTAAACAGCTTTCCAGATAGCCTACTTGTTCAGTCCAGATTTTTCGTGCTTGTAGATATTGGGCTTTTTTATAGTGCTGTTCGGCTTGGTTATTTAGGGTTGCGAGTGTGGTACAAAATTTAAGTTGCTGGGTTTCGTTATCTGACCAATCTGCATGTGCGATAGAGTTCATGGCAAGGCATAGGCTGCCTGAAATAAAGCTTGTTTTTAAAATGGGCAACATTATTTATTCTCAGCTCATTTGCAATTTTGTTACAGCATAAAAGTAATTTTTTTCGACATAATCAGCTTTTTTGTATCTGATAAAAATAGTGAAAATGAAAAAAAGTATAGCTGTTGGAATTTTTCTGAGTAGTGGCATGAGTATGTTTGTTCATGCTAATGACCGATCATTTCAATATAAAGACTGGGAAATGGTCTGTGACAACACCCGAACCTGTCGTGCTGCGGGCTATTCTGCTGATGAAGCCCACGCACGGGTGTCGGTGTTGCTGACCCGTAAGGCAGGGGTAAATCAACCTGTTACTGCACAAGTTCAACTTGCAGATGTTGGTGATACCGAAGATGTTCCAGTTCCTAAAGCCGTGGATTTCTGGGTTGGTCAGCAAAATTTAGGCAGAATTCTCCTCAAAGATGCAGGCGGTGATTTAAATGCAATGCAAACACGTGCATTGTTAACCGCGTTAAAAGGCAGCCAACGTATTTATTTTGCTGCGGGCAAGTCACGTTGGGAATTGTCGAGTGCAGGGGCAAATGCAGTCTTATTGAAAGTCGATGAACAGCAGGGTCGTCTAAATACTCCATCTGCATTGATTCGTGTGGGTAATCACTCCGAGCAGTCGGTTTTGCCTGCCTTGCCGATGCCAATCATTCATCAACAGAAAATTCCAGTGGCTAATTTACAGCTTTGGCAAAAGCAGGTGAACTGGAATGCTCTCACGCAAAATCTGAAAGCCCAGCAAGCAAAAAACAAATCCGATGATCAGGAGTGTTCAAGCCTGACTGAAAATAATGAATACACCAAGTTTGAGCCACAAGTCGAAGCAGTCTTACCGAATAAACGTTTGCTGGTCAGTGGCTTATGCTGGCGTGGCGCGTATAACGAAGGCTATGGCTACTGGATTATTCAGCAGCAACAACCATATAAACCGCAACTGATTACTGTAAGTGCTTCAGGTTATGAAAAAGGTGTGATTGATGCGGCACAAAAAGGTCGTGGCTTGGGAGATTGCTGGTGGGATGCCCAGTGGGTCTGGAATGGTCAAAACTTTGTGAAAAGCTCAGATGCGACTACAGGCATGTGTCGTATGATTCAACTCGGCGGAGCATGGGATTTACCGAGTTATGTCAGTCAGGTGAAATAAGCATGAGGGATGCGAAAAAAAGCATCCCTCTATTGGTTAAGCCTGTGGATAGGCATAGCGCTGAAAAATTTCAGTCTGTTCCATTTGCTGTTGTAACTGTGTAATAGATGGATAACTTTCTTGTGAAATTAAACCTTTGAGTTTTTTCTGGATAAATGTCCAGACAATGGCAAGGCTAATGCAGACCTGATCTTTAGAGTTGAACGGATAGCCTTGAATTTGCTGTTCAATGGCTTGGCAGGCTTTTTCAGCCTGGAGTAGAACCCGTTTTTTCCATGTTGGGTTTTGCAGTTCTTCTGCGCGTAACTGGGTTTCATAAACATATTGCACCGCTTTTTCTGCCAAAGCTAAAATTAAGCCCAAAAGTTGGTAACCTTGAGCTGATAGTGCAAAGAAGCTAAGCTTTTGTTGATGCTCAAGATATTGCAGAATCAGGGTTGAATCCATCAGGTATGTACCATCATCGAGCAATAAGGTTGGTGCTTTGACCACAGGATTAACCTTGGAAAATTCATTAAAAGTGGAAAACACAGACAATTGAATCAGTTCAAAGTCGATCTGTTGACTGGCTAGGCTAATCGCAACACGTCGTACAAAAGGTGAATCGAGCATTCCGTAAAGTTTCATGGCAAATCTCTGTGTCTCATTATGTTTTTTATCAGCATACACAAATCATTCGGCGTTGGTTTTCGTATTTCTAACATAGGCTGTAAGGAAGACTTACATGGCACAATTGCCCTCATTACAGATGCTGAAAAGCTTTGAAGCAGTCAGTCGGCTGGGAAGTTTTACCCAAGCCGCCGCAGAACTGCATGTTTCACATTCGGCCATTAGTCAGCAGATCAAGGCACTGGAAGCTTATTTGGGGCGGCAGTTATTGCAACGGCAAACCAAGAAAGTCACGGTTTCAGAAGATGGACGTTTATATGCAATTCAAATTCGTGATGCACTGAAATCTTTGGAAGATGCTACCTTTCAGCTCAAAAGTAATCTGCGTCAGGCTGAACTGGTGATTGCCACTTTACCGTCCTTTGCCGCACATTGGCTTGCACCAAGGTTGATGGATTTTCGCCAATTGTACCCACAGATTCATTTGAAATTATTGGTCGATTTGGCAGTCGGAGATCTCAGTGAGCAACAGTTTGATGTTGCGATTCGTATGGGTAATGGCGACTGGCGGGCGGCAGCGCAGAAAAACCTTTTGTTCTATGATGAACTGTGGGTAGTTGCAGCAGCAGATTTCCAACAGGGGCGACTGTATTTTTCTGATCAGCAGATTATTGAAAACCCTGTTATTTCATCACTGGAAACCTGGAATTGGTGGTGTGAAAAGACGGGTTTGGCATTACCTGAACAGACCTTATTGCAAGTTAATGACTCCAATGTGGTGATTGAAATGCTACGCCGAGGTTTAGGCATTGCCTTGGAACGTAAAAGTGTGATGTTTGATTTGGTACAGCAAGGGGTGCTCAAGAAAATTTCCAATACCGTAGTGGCATATCCGTGGGCATACTGGAGTGTGATTCCTGAAGGGCAGACGATTCAGCCAGAAACCAGTCTGTTTTTAGACTGGCTCAGGCAACAAGTGATGGTCTATGAACAAGCTTTAACGTTCTAGGCTACGTTGTAATTGCAGGATGACATCCTCAAGCACTTTAATGCGTTTGACTTCATCCCAAAGTTGTTTGGCTTCAGGGTAGGCTTTGCTCATCATGCCGAGCCATTGTTTGTAACGCCCAACCATGCCGATTTCGGTTTTGCTTGAACCATTCAAGAAGCGGATTTGTAGCTCCACCAAATCTTGCCAAGACAGCAAGGCATGATCGGATTTTTGGCGAATACACTGGGTCAAATCTGGCGTGGTGACTGCACCGCGTCCAAGCATGAGATCTTCACAACCCGACTGAATTTGACATGCTTTTGCATGCTGGTAATTCCAGATTTCACCATTGGCAATGACATTGATTTTGAGGGCTTCGCGAATGGGTCGAATTTTTTCCCAGTAGGCAGGTGGGGTATAACCATCGGCTTTGGTGCGGGCATGTACCGTGAGCCAGTTTGCACCTGCATCTTCAATAGCATGCGCGTTGTCCATGGTGTGGTTTTCATCTAGATAACCCAAACGCATTTTGGCAGACACAGGGACATGTGCAGGCACCGCATCACGAACAGCTTTGACCAAAATATGCACGACATCGGGTTCATCCAGTAATACCGAACCACCACGGTGACGATTGACTGTTTTGGCAGGGCAGCCAAAATTCAGGTCAATGGCAGGTGCACCGAGTTCAACAGCACGCACGGCATTGGCTGCCAGCATTTCGGAGTTATTTCCCAAAAATTGCACGTGCACAGGCGTACCTGCGGCAGTTTTACCGCCATTTTTTAGTTCAGGGCAGTAGCTATCATAGACATGTTCGGGCAACAGACTGTCGGTCACCCGAATAAATTCTGTCACACACCAGTCAAAACTGCCCACATGCGTTAGCACATCACGCATAATTGGATCGGTTAGGCCTTCCATGGGTGCAAGAATCAGTTTCAATGGCATTGCCCTAAAAATAAAAACAGCGTTATACGCAAATTGTACAACGCTGTCTAGGGTGATTGGACAGGATTAACGACCTAAAATCATTTCCAGAATAAATTTACTGCCAATAAATCCGACAGCCAGTAATGCAAACCCGATCAGGGTAAAGCGAATCGCTTTTTGTCCACGCCAGCCAAATTTGAAGTGACCAATCAGGAGCACGCCATAAACAACCCATGAAATGAGACTAAACACGGTTTTATGCGCGAGATGCTGCCCCAAGAAACTGTCTACGGTGAAGAACCCAAAGCCCAAAGCAATGGTGAGTATCACAAAACCCGTCATGAGCATGTCAAATAACAGTGACTCCATGACTTGAAATGGAGGTAATAAGTTGACCCACAGGCGTTTTTGTTTTTTCTTGAGTTCGCGGTCTTGGAACCACATCAGTACTGCCTGAATGGTTGCCATGAGTAAGACTGCATAGGCAGACAACGACAAGATGATATGTGCATCGAGTCCAAGTGAATGTTCTTCAATAAACTGATTTGGTTGGCTAAAAGCAAAACCAAAAATAAGCCCTGTCGCTGCGACAGGAATGCCCAGTAAATTCAGGGCAAGAACGGGACGATAGGTGTTGTATACTGCGCTCAATACGAGCATTAACCCAGAAGTAAACGACATTAGGTTGAAAACGTCGTAATTGACCCCATGTGTTGTTAACATGTCATGTTTTAAAATATAGCCATGTAACAACAGACCTATGCTCAGAATGACGCCAATAAACCAACGGTTTGGCTCACGCTTCGCTAATAAGTGCATAAAGGAGTACCAAAAACCAGTGGTATAAGCGATTAAAGCCAGTATCGTGTACACCAAGGGGAGACTGATCATGTCAAACCTTTGTTGGAATAATGAATATTCATGCTATGCGATATAATTTCGATGTGAACTCAAGTATCCTATAGCATTTCATGCATAAATTTTCTATTTTTGAGAAAGATTTTTTTGCAACAGACCATTTAAAGCGGAATTTGCAATGTTTGACACCTTAACAGAACGACTCTCACAGAGTTTAAGAAATGTTACCGGTACAGGACAACTGACCGAAGACAATATTAAAGACACCCTGCGAGAAGTGCGTATGGCACTTCTAGAGGCGGATGTTGCCTTACCTGTAACTCGTGAGTTTATCGCGAAAGTTAAGGAACAGGCACTTGGACAAGAAGTCATGAGCCAACTGTCTCCAGGACAGGCTTTTGTCAAGATTGTTCATGATGAACTGACCAAAATGATGGGCGAGGAAAACCAAAGCCTGGATTTGGCAGCAAAACCGCCAGTCGTGATTTTATTGGCAGGCTTGCAGGGTGCGGGTAAAACCACCACTGCGGCAAAATTGGCACGCTTCTTAAAAGAGCGCCAAAAGAAAAAAGTCATGACTGTTTCTGCCGACGTTTACCGTCCTGCTGCGATTAAACAGTTAGAAACGGTTTCAGCCGAAGTCGGTGCAGAATTTATTTCATCAAGTGCAGATGAAAAACCGATTGATATTGTCAATCGCGCCATTGAGCAAGCAAAAATCAAGTTTGCCGATGTGTTGATTGTCGATACGGCAGGTCGTTTACATGTCGATGAAGACATGATGGACGAAATTAAAGAATTGCACGCTGCAGTTAAACCAACCGAAACCTTGTTTGTGGTCGATGCCATGACGGGTCAGGATGCGGCAAATACAGCAAAAGCCTTTAATGATGCCTTGCCGCTTACAGGTGTGATTTTGACCAAAACTGATGGTGATGCACGCGGTGGTGCAGCGCTTTCAGTGCGTGCCATTACTGGCAAGCCAATTAAGTTCTTGGGTATGGGTGAAAAACTCGATGCACTTGAACCATTCCACCCTGAACGTATTGCCCAGCGTATTTTGGGGATGGGTGACGTGCTGTCTTTGGTTGAGGAAGTTGAACGCAAACTCGACAAAGAAAAAGCCGAAAAAATGGCGAAAAAATTGCAAAAAGGCGGCAGCTTCAACTTTGAAGATATGCTGACGCAATTTGAGCAAATGAGCAAAATGGGCGGGATGATGGGCTTCTTGGACAAGTTGCCTGGCATGAGCGGTGCAGGTTTGCAGCAAGCGATTCAGCAAGCCAACCCTGAAAAACAAGTCAAAAAGATGGAAGCCATCATTTTGTCGATGACGCTCAAAGAGCGCCGTAACCCAGAATTAATGAACCCAAGCCGTAAAAAACGTATCGCAGCAGGCTGTGGTATGGATGTTGCGGAGGTCAACAAGTTGATCAAGCAACATGCGCAAATGGCAAAAATGATGAAGAAATTTGCCAATCCGTCAGGTTTGGGCAAAATGATGCGTTCACTCAGCGGTATGCAAAAGCAGTTCGGTGGTGGTGGCGGTGGTATGGGGCCATTATTTGGTGGCAACGACCAGAAAAAATAAAATTTTCTGTATAAAAAATAGGCGCATATTGCGCCTATTTTTTATGGCTTTTCGATAAGTGTCTGATTACGATCATTCAGTAAATTCATGATCAAATAACAGGTATCTAATTGGTTTTTCGGTTCTAGAGTTTTTTCTGCAAAACATTCGTCGGCCGCAATGGCTTTACCTTCAGTGTCCCAGCCTTGTGCCTGTAAAATCTGCCCGTCTGAATCGAACTTTACTTTTAAGGCAGGTACATTGGGATGGTACCAGTAATCGCTTTGCGTTGAACCATCAGCAGACATGGTTTCTTGTGAAAGCAGTTGACCCTGACGATTCAACAGTTGGCTAGGCCCAATGAGTTGCTGCTGCTGATTGTATTGAGTCGTAAAAAATACTTCACCTGTCGCATAATAAAGCTTGAGTTCACCCGTGACTGAATTTGGATCGAAACTATGCAAGTCTTCAGACTTACTCAACCAGAAAGGGGCGGACTGTGGCGTTCTGGTTTGGGTATAAAAATCCTGTACCAGATACTGACCTTGTGCATTTTTGTCTAATAAAACACGGTAATAACCTGTGGTTAAGGCTTTGGCTGAATATTCATTGCCAAATTGAATCGGTGAAAAATAGGCAATAATCTGGTTTTTTTGAATTGAACTGGATGTGGCTAATGTACTGTTACTGGTTTTTGCCGACACTGCTGCGGGAGTGACCAAACTACATGCCAATAGGGCAGTTAAAAGTATTTTTTTCATTGTTGTTCATCATTTTAAATGTCAGAAAAGAATGCCCAAGCCAAATCTGACTTGAGCAAGAGTAGCTTTAATCTGCCATAGTGGCGCTTGTTTGATAAATTTGCATCAGCAACTGATAGCATTGATCTTGCTGGTTTTTAGGATTTAAGGTTTTTTCGGCAAAACACTGATTGCTAGGAATCGCATGCTTTTGTTGGTCCCAACCTTTTGCCATAGTCACTTGATGCTTACTATTCATTTCAAAATTGAGCGCCTGATGCAGCGTTTCTGGATACCAGAAACGCCCCGAATACGAACCATCAGCACGGTTTTCTTCCTGTACGATCAGCTTGCCTTGAGGATTATAAGTGGTTGCCTGACCCATTGGTTGATGTTGGGCATTATAGGTTGCACGTTGGTAGACCTGCCCGTTACGGTAATACAGAATTAAATCACCGACAACCGATGTCGGGGAAATCTTGTTTAAATCTGCAGGGTTGGTCAGTAAGACTGGACTAGACTGTGGGCGGTGTGATGCCTGATAAAAGTCCTGTATCCAATAACCGCGCTCGTCATGTTTGATTAACACCCGATAGACATCGGCAGAGCGGCCATTGAGCAACAAAATGCCGCCTGTCTGCATCGAAGAAAAGTAGGCAATCACCGATTGCTCGGAAGCTGCACTCCCTAAACTGGTTGGAGTAGGTGCAGAGGGTGCAGTCGTGCTTTGGCAAGCGGATAATGCGATACCACAGGCCAGTATAGACAAAATTTTATAATTGCTTTTCATCATGATCCCTCAACTGATTCGTTGTTCTTGTGGTGTGAAATATAATGTTGCAGCCCTTTTAATAACAAGTCTGTTTCTACAACAGGTTGATACTCTTGTAAAAAACGGGCGAATAACACAGCATCACCGCCTGTTAAAATCAGCTTGCGCGGTGATTGTTCCAGAATTTTCTGAATAGTGCTAATGAGCCCAAGCAAAATACCATGATGTACGCAATCCACGGTCGTTCGTCCAGGTTCCAAATGCTCAAATGCCGAATCTGGAATTTTAATGCCTTTGGTATTTTGAATCAGTGAATTCCGTTGTAAATATAGATTAGGTAAAATATAGCCGCCCAAATGCTGCATGCCTTGTGTAAGGTCTATCGTCAGCGCAGTTCCACAACCAATCACGCACAGATCTTGCTCTGGCGCAGCAACTGCCAGAAGCTGTAGCCAGCGGTCAATCCCGAGTTGCTGAATATCGTCATAACCACAGAGCAAGCCTGCGTATTCGTGCTGTACTTTGGCAATGTAGAGCGGGGCATTCAGACGTTTTAAAATACGGCTAATCCGATCATTATTTTTTTTATCTAGAACTGAAGAAATCCCAATTCGGCGAATTTGCAGGGCTTTAAAGTGATGAACTAAACCCAGTAGCAAGTCGGCAGGCGATTGCAAATGTAGTTCAGCACCATGTTCAATCACCTCTTGACCTTGGGTAATCCAGTATTTTAGGCGTGTGTTACCAATATCGAGCCATAAATTTTGCATTATATTCTCGGATTACTGTGTTGAAGGAAGTGGGCGTAAACGTCCCTGATAATACACGGTCTGACCTTGTGCTGTATCGAGCACAATCCCGCCATCATTTTGAATCCCGAGGAATATCCCTTCAGCAACACCTTGTTTGTGCTCGAAACTGACCGATTGCCCTTTAAACATTGCTACATGATTAAAGCGCTCTGCCAAATTGTAACAGCCATGATTGAACCATGTGCCTGCCTGTTGAATCGCCACATAAATGTCGTGAAGCAACTCAATTCGACTACGATTGTGCAGCCCCAGTTCGCTCAATGAGGTCACTGCCTGATCCAGATTTTGCAGGTCAGGCGGCGTAATAATATTGATGCCAACCCCGATAATCGCTTGATGAGCAGAAAGTGGCTCGACTAAAATGCCACCCCATTTCCCTTGATGGCTATAGAGATCATTGGGCCATTTGATTTGTAAATTAAAGTCTTTCAGTATGGGCATGTGAAGTAGGTTGAGTGCAACTTCAAGTGCCAAGCGCCCATCAATCGCTGTTTCGGTGTTGATGAGTGTGCTTAAATAGATGTTGCCTTGGGGAGACAGCCATTGCCTTTGATGTTGCCCACGACCTTGGGTTTGTATTTCGCTGCAAACAAGGGCAGTATGCATGCCTTGCTGGGCAAGTGCGCGTACATCATCATTGGTCGATGTCGTGCTATGTTTCAGCAAGACAATATCAGGGGTACAGTTTGACAGTTCGAGTAGCTGCTGTAATTGGCGAGTATCCGCATCCATAATCAACAATTCATGGGAAAACATAAGATGGAGTTAATCATATATTTACTGATTGGTGCAATTGCAGGTTTTGCCGCAGGGTTGTTTGGTGTGGGTGGCGGTCTGATTATTGTCCCAATTTTATATATAGTGTTTACCCAGCAGCATTATGCCCCTGATGTGATTATGCATATGGCACTTGGTACATCGCTTGCGACCATTATGATTACTTCTTTAAGCTCGATTATGGCGCATCATCAAAAAGGCGCAGTGATGTGGTCGGTGGTGCGTAATATTGCTCCAGGCTTGGTGATCGGTTCTTTTTTAGGGGCAGGCGTTGCCGATGTTTTATCTGGGCATAGTTTGCAACTGATTATTGGTGTGTTTGCACTTTGGGTGTCGCAGCGCATGTTCTTTGGTGCAAAACAACAGGTTGACACCTCGAAGCATTTACCAACAGTTTGGCAACAGGCACTTGCGGGTTCTGGTATTGGGATCGCTTCAGCAATTTTTGGCATTGGCGGAGGTTCACTGACTGTCCCGTACTTAAACAAGCATGGCGTGGTGATGCAAAAAGCAGTGGCGACCTCGGCGGCTTGCGGTTTCCCGATTGCAGTTGCAGGAGCATTGGGTTTTATGTGGTTTGGGGCAAAACAGAGCATCCAGATCCCGCATGCGATTGGTTATGTGCATATTTATGCATTTATTGGCATTAGCATCATGAGCTTTGTCACAGCCAGATTTGGTGCCAAAGTGGCACATGCCTTGTCACCCGCCACACTGAAAAAATGCTTCAGCGGCTTACTTTTTACCGTGGGGAGTTATTTTATTTATCAGGGTGTGATACAACTTTTACAGACCGCACATTAAAACAAAATCAAAAAATGAAACAGGTGAATCATGCTGCAGCAACCCGCACAATGTCTTGCCGAACAGATTGCCGATCAAATTGCACAGCAAATTATTTCAGGTGAGTTACTTGAAGGTGAGCGAATTCCTGAACTGCGGATTGCCAAAGAAATGCAGGTCAGCCGTGGTTCGGTACGTGAAGCATTGTTATTACTACAACGTACACATCTAATCGAGATTTATCCGCGCCGTGGCGCCATAGTTACCGAAATGAGCACCGAGCAGGTCAATCAGTTATTTGAAAGCTGTGACATGCTTCTGAGCCAGTTGATTCAGTGTTTTATTTATCATGATGTATCTAGTGAAAAACAAAAAATTCAGCAGCTTGAGCAACAGTTAACATTGCATGTCAAACAGATGCAGTCTGAACAGTTTTATGATTTATGGTTTTATTTTCTGCTGAATCATGCAGGGCAGTTTCATAATTTATATTTTACTCAATTTTTTCACGACTTATTTCCTGCACTGCGTCGCAGTTATTTTTTAATCCTGAATACCTCTCGGCGTGATTTGGAAGAAACCTTTAATCGCATAAAATGGATGATTGATGCTATTTTGACCCGAAATTTGCAACAAGCCACTTTATTTATGCACGATTTTTGCCGACACTTGCGGGGACTTGTGTTGGACTCCCTGACACGAATGAAACAGATTGAATTGGCATGGGCACGTCGCTCACGTCATTAAATTAGGACAGTATGCGTTTAAGCAGTTTAAAACTCTCAGGCTTCAAATCGTTTGCCGACAGTACCACATTACAATTTAAAGCCAACCGTAGTGCAATTGTGGGCCCGAATGGTTGTGGTAAATCCAATGTCATTGATGCCATTCGCTGGGTCATGGGCGAATCGAGTGCACGCCAGTTACGTGGCGGCAGCATGCAGGACGTGATTTTTACGGGAACCGCCAAACGTAAGCCTGTTGGCGTGGCGAGCGTCGAACTACGCTTTGAAAACACCTATGGCAAACTCGGTGGCATGTACAATGCCTACAATGAACTGGCGGTGCGTCGACAGGTGACGCGAGAGGGGAAATCGGAATATTTTCTCAATGGTACGCGCTGTCGCCGCCGTGATATTACCGATATTTTCTTGGGAACAGGGCTTGGGCCACGTTCTTATGCGATTATTGAACAGGGTATGATTAACCGTTTGGTGGATGCCAAACCTGAAGAAATGCGCGTATTTGTAGAAGAAGCGGCAGGGGTGTCACGTTATCAGGCACGTCGCCGTGAAACCCTTCAACATCTGGAACATACCACGCAAAACTTGGAGCGTCTGGAAGATATTGCCCACGAGTTGAAAGCCCAGCTGAAAACCCTAAAGCGCCAGTCAGAAGCAGCGGTTCAATATAAACAACTTGAACAGCAAGTTCGTACCTTAAAAATAGAAATTCTCTCGTTCCAGTGTCAGCAAAGCCAGCGTTTGCAACAGGAATATACTGCCCAAATGACCGAGTTTGGTGAGCAGTTTAAACTGGTGCGTTCGGAACTGAATACGGTTGAGCATGACCTGACTGAAACCAGTGGTTTGTTTCAGCGTCTGATTCAGCAGTCCACCCCGTTACAACAAGCATGGCAAACCGCCGAGAAAAAACTGTCTGAACTTCAACTCAATGTTGAACAAAAACAAGCTTTACAGCTACAGAATAGTCAACAAATTTCACAGCTCGAACAGCAAAAAACGCAGTTGAAAGAACAGTTGCAACTGACTGAAATGCAACTGGATACCTTACATGAACAGTGTGAGCAATTTGCGGAAAGCGTACAACAGGCTGAGCAGAATGATCAGCAGCAACAGCAGCAAAATTCAGACTTGTCTGCACAGTATCAAGCTGCATTGCAACAGTATCAGCAGGTCAAAAGCCAAGTTGAGCAGCAACAGCAAAAACATGCCCAAATGCAGTCGCAACTGGAACAGCTTAATAAAAACCTTTTACGTTTAGAGCATCAAAAAGAAACGCTGGCACAGCAATATCAGCAAGTCAAAGCTCAAGTTACGCAGCCTGAACTGGAAGATTTTACTGAGCAACAGCACAGCGTTGCCGAGCAAGTGCAGCAAACTGAACAACAGTTACAGATGCTTGAACAGCAAAAACAACAGCAGCAGCAAGCCGTTCAACAGCAGCAGCAACAACTTTCTGCCCAACAGTCGCAACTCAAGATTTTGCAGGCAGAACAAAATAACCTGCAAAAACTCATGACCAAGCAACAGCCAAAACAGCAGTCAGCGGCACAGCAGCTGATGCAGGTTTTACAGTTACAAGACGTCGCTAAAGCGCATGCAGGACTGGTGGAAAAATATCTGGCGCAGTGGTTATCGGCTCATGTGTTGTCAGAAGCAGAGCCGTTCCATCCTGAGCAGGCACGGCAACTGCACATCACTGAAACGACTGTGCAGACTGAACTTTTAGGTTTGCCAACACTGGCCAGCTGGATTGCCTATCCTCAAAACTCGTTATGGCAACAGGTTGCTATCGCAGTTGATTTTACTCAGGCGCTGGTTTTGCAGAAACAATTACAGACAGGGCAGACCTTGCTCAGTCTGGATGGTTATTTGCTTGGGCAAGACTGGGTGATTGGGCTGCTCTATGATGAACAAAGTCAGGCTGCACAAGGCGCGTTGAGTCACCGTATTCGCTTACAGGAAATCGAGCAAGAACTGGCAGAGGGGCAGCAGCAGTTACAACAGTTGCAGCAGCTGAGTGCTTCGGCTGAACAGACGTTAAAAGAAACTCAGCAGCAGATTCAAGAGCAGCATCAGCACAGTAAAACTTTACGTCAACAGCAACAACAACTGGATGTTCAGGTTGCTAAATTACATAGTGCACAGCAGGCTTTTGCGGTACAGCAGACGCAATTGCAGGCGCAGTTACAGCAGTTGGATTTGCAAATCGAAGAAGATGCCATGCAAAAGGACGATCTGGAGATCGATCAGCATGCACTGGCAATCAAGCTGGAACAGGCGTTACCCAATTATAAAACCTTGCAGTATCAGATGGATGAACTGGCTGAGCAATGTGAACAACAGCAACAGCAGCGTCAGCAGGTACAAGGTCAGTTACAAGACAGCAAACAACAGTTACAACAGCAACAGCAACAGATTGAGCTGCTTGAAAAAGATTTAAGTTTTCTCAAAAGCCAATATGCACAGTGTGTGCAGCAGCTTCAGCAAGCGCAAAGTGTGTTACAACCTATACAGCTTGAATTACCGAGCTTGCAAGCGCAGCTTGAGGAGCAGCAACAGCAAACAGCCGTGCTTGAAAAACAGTGGAAGGAATGGCAGCTTGAACTGAATACTGTGCAAGAAAAGCAGCAGCATTTGACTCAGCAGCGCCATCAGCTACAGCAGCAGGATGAACAAGTACGTGAATTGCTTGAACAAAAACGACTGGCATGGCAAGCTGCAAAATCTGACCTGACACATTATACCGAGCAGTTAGAACAGTTAAATGCTGAACCACTGAAAAGCGTTGAAATTGAGCTGGTGGCACATCAGACACAACTACAAAAAGCCCAACAACAGTTTGATAAAATCGGGGCGGTGAATCTGGCAGCATCGCAGGAATACGAAGAAGTTGCTGGGCGTTATGAAGAACTGACCCACCAGATGCAGGATCTGCAAAATACCGTGGAGCAGTTGCAACATGCCATGAAAAGTATTGATCAGGAAACGCGTAAGTTATTTATGCAAACTTTTGAACAGATCAATCATGAGTTGCAGGATTTATTTCCAAAAGTGTTTAATGGTGGTGAAGCCAGTTTAAGTCTGGAAGATGACTGGCAATCGGGTGTAAAACTAATGGCTCGACCGCCAGGGAAACGTAACAGTTCTCTGGCATTATTGTCGGGTGGAGAAAAAGCCCTGACCGCGTTGGCATTGGTATTTGCCATTTTTCGTCTTAATCCAGCACCGTTTTGTGTACTGGATGAAGTCGATGCTCCATTAGATGATGCTAACGTGCAGCGTTTTTGTAATTTGGTCAAAGAATTGTCCGAACAGGTACAATTTGTTTACATCACACATAATAAACTGGCAATGACCATGGCGACGGATTTATTGGGTGTTACAATGCCTGAGCCAGGAACATCAAAATTGGTCACTGTGAATTTAGAAGAAGCGAAAGAATACGGGTTAGTTGCGGAGTCATAGTATGGAAATCACCACAATCGTAGGTATTGTGATCGCAGTTGCGATTATTTTATTGGGGTTGTTTTTGCTGTTACGAAAGCCAAAAGAATATGTGCCTTCGCTCGAATCGGAATTACACATTAACCCTGAAACCCATCAGCCAGTGATTCCTCGTTTTGTGCGTGATCAGCTTTCGGCTGCACAGGCATTAGAGCAACGCATTGAGCCACATTTAGATGCCGATGATTCAGAGGAAACCAGTACTGCCCCAGAAGCTGAGCTAGCAAAAAAAGCTGAGCCTGAACCAAGTCCGCTTGTTCTGGAAAAAACAGAGAAGCCTGCGCAAGAGCAAGAACAAAAGCAGCCCGAAACGGTAGAGCAGACTGATCCAGCCATCAATAATGATGAGAAAAAAGCTGAACCTGCTCCAGTACTCAGCTTGAACCCAGACATTGAAACCGTTGCGATAGCAGAGTTTGATGAAGAGAGCTCGATTTTGGACATGCATTTGCATGAACAGCAACGCTATGATGATGAAAGTGCCTTGTCCAATGCCGAATATATTTTTGCCTTAAATGTGTATCCGAACCCACGCCGTGTATTGTCTGGTGATCGTGCTTTGAAAGTTTTACTCAAATACGGCCTGCGCTTTGGTGAGTTGTCTTGTTTCCATCGCTATGAAAATACCGAAGAAGAAGAAAGTCCACTGATGTTTTCGGTATTGCGTGTTACCGATGAAGGCCCAGCAGGGTTCGACTTGGAAACTTTATCTGCTGAGCAGGTACAGGGCTTTGCCTTTTTCTTGACCTTGCCAAACCCGCACGCACAAGCAGGTTTTGATATGATGGTTAGTATTGCCAATCTGATTGCCCGTGATATCGATGGGAAAGTATTTGATGAAAACAGTTGTGAACTGACTCAGCAACTCAAAGAACACTGGCGTCATCAAATTATTGATTACAAACCGCAAGCGGCACAGAGCAACTAAAAAGCGCTGATTTTAGACTTCAGGGTGGACTATGTCCGCCCTTTTATATGGTGATTTTTTTATGGTGGATACAACCGCAGTCATTGCGCAGATGCGACAACTGATTCAAATTCTGGCAAAGCATAACCATGCCTATTATGTAATGGATCAACCCAGCATTTCAGACAATGAATACGATCAACTCTTCCATCAACTTAAGGCATTAGAACAGCAATATCCTGAACTGGTTCAGCAAGATACCCCAACTCTGAAAGTGGGTGGGCAAGCACTGAGCAAATTTGAAAGTGTGACCCATGCCGTGCCCATGTTGTCGCTCGGCAATGTATTTAACCAAGAAGATTTGTTTGCTTTTGCTCGCCGTGTTGAAGAACGTTTGCCAAATCAGGAAATTTTGTATGATGTAGAGTTAAAACTGGATGGTCTTGCCATTTCTCTATGGTATGAACATGGAGTTTTAGTTCGTGGCGTAACTCGTGGTGATGGTGAAACAGGTGAAGATATTACCCAAAATGTTAAAACCATTCGTAACCTACCTAAATTTTTGTACAGCACAGACATTAAAATTCCAGAGTTGCTCGAAGTCCGTGGCGAAGTGTTGATGCCAAAATCGGGTTTTGAAAAACTCAATGCAGATCAGCAAGCGCGCGGTGAAAAAACTTTTGCCAATCCGCGTAATGCTGCGGCAGGAAGTTTGCGCCAGCTTGATCCTGAAATTGCGGCGTCCCGCCCATTGGCATTTTATGCGTATGGAATTGCGCAGTGCGAACCACAACATCATTTGACATCCATGCATGAAAGCTTGATATGGTTGACCAAAATGGGCTTTGAAATCGCAGAACGCCAATTTTTATGTCAGTCGATTCAGGAAGTTCAAGAAAAATATCAGCAGATTCAGCAGGAGCGCCCTGATTTATCTGTCGAAATTGATGGTATGGTCATTAAAGTTGATAGCCTGAAACAGCAACAGCAATTGGGTTTTTTAAGTCGTGAACCTCGCTGGGCAACTGCCTATAAATTTCCTGCGGTTGCTGCGCTGACGACAGTTGACCAAATTGACTGGCAAGTTGGACGTACAGGCACACTGACTCCAGTTGCACGTTTAAATCCTGTATTTGTGGGTGGTGTAACGGTATCCAATGTCACCTTGCACAACATCGGTGAAATTCACCGTTTAGATGTTCGTGTGGGGGATACCGTGAGTGTCTATCGTACAGGAGACGTTATTCCTAAAGTTGAGAAGGTCTGGCCTGAATTTCGCCCAAATAATGCTGTAGAAATTTTGCTACCAAGTCAGTGTCCAGTCTGTGATTCGCCTGTCGTGATGCCAGAAGGTGAGGCTTTGGCGCGTTGTTCAGGTGGTTTGTACTGTGCGGCACAGCGTATTGAAGCCATTCGTCACTTTGTTTCGCGTAAGGCACTGGATATTGAAGGCTTGGGAGATCGTTGGGTCGAGTCCTTACTGCATCTGAATTTGCTTAATGATGTGTCTGATATTTATCAGTTGCATCAACATCGCGAGACGATGCTCGGTATTGAAAAAATGGGTGAGAAATCAGTCCAAAACCTCTTTGATGCGATTGATGCCAGCAAGAAAACCACACTAGCACGTTTTATTTATGCGTTAGGAATTCGCGGTGTGGGGGAAACCACTGCGCGGATGCTTGCCAATACATTCCAGACTTTTGACGCTCTGCGTCAAGCCGATATTGAAACTCTCAAGAAAACCCCAGATGTTGGTGATATTACCGCAGAATGGATCGTGGATTTCTTTCAGGCACAGCATAATATTGAAGTCGTAGAGCGCCTGCTGGCTGCTGGTTTGACATGGGATGCACCTACTGCACCGACACGCCAACCCTTAAATGGTGAAAGCTGGGTACTGACAGGAACATTGCAGCAATTTACGCGTGATCAAGCCACTCAAATGCTACAGGCACTCGGTGCGCGTGTCAGTGGTAGTGTGTCAAGTAAAACAAAATGTGTAGTTGCAGGCGAAAAAGCGGGCTCTAAACTGGAAAAAGCTGAAAAACTCGGCATACAGGTCTTGAGCGAATCTGAATTTCTAACCTTAATGGCTGAATATGGTCAGCAGGTGATTCCTGAATAAACGCAGATTGGTTTTTGATGGCAGAATGTTGAAATTTGTAACTTCAGACGCTGTTCAAATAAGCCCTTAAAATATCTTAAGGGCTTATTTTTAGATTAAAAAATCAGCCAAGTTGAAATATAAATGCGTATGTTTCTCATTTTAATGTTATGAAAAATCATATACTTATAAATCTTATTTTTTGCTTTTTTAGTTTAAACCTTGCATACTAAAATTTATATTCACAGGAGAAATTCACCATGCGTGGCAATCCAGAAGTCATAGACTATTTAAATATGTTGATCGGTGGCGAACTGGCTGCTCGTGATCAATACCTGATCCATTCACGTATGTACGATGACTGGGGTTTAAGCAAAATCTACGAACGCATTGATCATGAAATGCATGAAGAAGCATCGCATGCGGATGCAATTATTCGTCGTGTGCTGTTTTTAGGTGGCACACCCAATATGCTGCGAGACGATGTTGATGTTGGAACCGATGTAGTGAGTTGCCTAAAAGCTGACCTTGCACTGGAATATCATGTGCGTGAAAAACTGGTTCAAGGCATTAAACTTTGTGAAGAGAAAGGTGATTATATTAGCCGTGAGATGTTGCGTCAGCAGTTGTCAGATACCGAAGAAGACCATACTTACTGGCTGGAAAAACAAATGCGCCTGATCGAACTGATCGGGCTACAAAATTATATTCAATCGCAGATTTAATCGGTTGAATATTGAAAAAGCAGCCTTGATGGCTGTTTTTTTTATGGGTTCAATTTTTGTATATCTTGCAAAACCTGTGCAGCATGGGTTTGCGTATCGACACTGGTATAATGATAAACAATCGTACCTTTCGGGTCGATCAGGAAGCTTTCGCGCTTGGCAATCTGCATAAAACCTAAATTTCGAATAATGCCGAACTGTTTGGCAAGAGTTTGTTGATGGTCTGCCAAAATAGGAAAAGGTAGATTCAGTTTTTCAGAAAACTTCTGATGTGATTTCACATCATCAAGGCTCACACCTAAAACTACGGCATTACTTTTAATAAACTGCGGATAAAGAACTTTAAACTGGTTGGCTTCCTGAGTGCAACCAGGTGAATTATCTTTCGGGTAAAAATACAGAACGACCCATTGACCTTTATACTGGGATAATTGATGCCACTGACCTTGTTGATCTTGTAATTTGAAGGCTGGTGCTTTTTGTCCGACCCATTGTTTTTGAATTGCAGTGAGTAAATTGTCACTTTCTTTGGCAAGAATGAAAGGACTCAATGTTATTAAACCTACAACAGTACAGCTGGCAAAGAGTGTACGCAAGACGGTCATAATCTCACTCTAAATGACATGATGTCATCCATTCTAGAGGATATGCGATAGCTTGTAATGCCTAAATTTTGTTACAAGCTATCTTGGCTTAACTTAAACGTAGTCTAAGCCAATATCCAAATAACGCGCACTATGGGTGACATAGCCAAGTGCCAAGAAATCGACACCTGTTTCTGCAACACTTGGCGCAGTTTCTGGGGTAATTCCGCCTGAGGCTTCAGTTTGCGCTTTGCCTTGACACATTGCCACGGCTGTACGTAACTGTTCCAGACTCATATTATCTAGTAGTACTAAAGACACGCCTTCTTGCAAAACTTGCTCAAGTTGTTCAAGCGTATCCACTTCAACTTCAACAGGAATTAAATGCCCAGCATATGCTTTGGCACGCTGAATCGTTTGAATAATGTCACCACCTGCCAGCGCAATGTGGTTGTCTTTAATCAAAATCGCATCATCAAGTCCCATACGGTGATTGCGTCCGCCACCGACACGCACGGCATACTTTTGTACATCACGCAAACCAGGAATGGTTTTACGAGTACAGGTAATTTTTGCAGCCGTATGTGAAATACTACTTTGTAGTTCATGTGTGGTAGTGGCAATACCACTTAAATGAGTCAGAAAATTTAAAGCGGTACGTTCAGCACTCAAAATTGCTCGTGCATTACCTCGAATACTTGCAATGATGCTGCCTTTGCTCAAGACATCTCCATCTTGCAATTGTGCTGTAAATTCAATCTCTGGATTCATAAGTGCAAAGGCAAGACGGGCCAGTTGAACACCGCAAACAATTCCAGATTCACGGGCAATAATATGCAATTCAGTATTTTGCTGTGAATCAATTGTGGCTTCGGAAGTAATATCTCCGCGTCGTCCCAAGTCTTCCCTTAATGCGGATTGAACCAGTGGTTGAATTAACACATCTGGCAATGCATAACGCATGACGAATCTCTCCAATATATGCTCAAACGGAGTATATATTGTTCACTATCTAACACGCAAATATTAATTTCTAGGGTTAAAAAACGGCATAATTTTGAGTTTTATCAAAAATAGTCATGATTTTTGAATGTTTGATAAAAGTTAAAGTGTGATATCTGTTGATTTATTAATGTATTTCAACATGTTAAGTATGTTTGATCAAACTGGTAATTTGTGCGATTGGGGATTTATGCTAATTTTGAGTTAAATAGCAAATTTTCTTGGTTTGCTATTTAACTGGTGATCAAAATTGAAAACTTAGTTGTTCATAATGGGAAGCTTATAGCCTGAAAGTAAACTTTCTTGTAAGACATTTTCTTTAAAACGGTAAAGTTGTGCAGGGCGACCACGCTCTGGAATGGCTTCTTTACCTGTAGGTTCAACCAAGTTTTGGTTGTGTATCAGGCGGCGGAAATTCTGTTTATGTAATTCCACACCGCTGAGTGCTTGAATACTTTGTTGTAATTGGTACAAGGTAAACTCGGGTGGCATTAACTCAAAAATCACTGGGCGGTATTGTAATTTAGAGCGCAAACGTGACATGGCTGTGGCTAAAACACGACGGTGATGGTTGTGCATGGCTTTACCTGTAATCGATTCAGGTAGGCGACCATCATAATATGGCGATTCGGCGATTAGCCCGACTTCATACATGAGCTCGTAGCGGAGTAGGGTATTTTCTTCAAGCCAATCGTAGTTCGATAGCCCCCAACATAAATTCATACGCTGTTGACGTGCTTGGCGTAGGTATACCGAGGCAGCAGAGTCGACCCAGTTTTGAATTTTAGGCAAAATTTGCTGACAAACTTGTTCAGCATCTTTGGTACGACGATCTTCCCATGGGAAATATTCGTACCAATCATGCCATTTTGCTGCAAGTTTTAGGTTTTGTTCATCGACCTCTTTAACCAGTCCTAAATAACTAATGTATACCACTGGATGCCCAGAATCCTGCGAACGTTTGATGTCAACAAAGGTATACAGTTGTTCCATATAACCCAAAGGTTGCTCGGTTTGTTGTTGAACCCAAGCACGTGCGCCTGCTTGTAATGAATGATGAATTGGGGTTAATGGTCCAAAAGGTAAAAGAGTGCCATCTTGAATGGTGAGTACCCGCGCGGAAAAGTTGGTCACCGCAATTAAAACGGCAACCAGTTCGGTTGCAGTTTCCTGGGATTTGGAAAGTTCTAAATGGACGTGTGACTGCATCTTTGGTCTTATGTTTGTTGCTATCGGGTTTATTGTATGAGAAATATTGGATTAAACAAAACCCCTATGCATATTCTCTAAGCAGTTTTCTTATATAAAAAATAAATACATAAACAACAGTCATTTACGCATAATTATACTCTTTTTGAGCAAAAAGGGTTTGAATTTATATACTCATTGTGAGCATAATTGTGCGCATATTCATTGTTGGAATGCCGTTATGAAGGAACATTTGGCTAGCTATCCTTATGAAAAGCCAAGCTTAGATTATATGCAAACGCATATTGAGTTTGCCGCTGAGGCGCAGCAAAGCAATGCCTGTACTTTACATGAAGCGTGGGCAAAGGTGCCTGCAGCATTAAATGCAACAGAAATCCAACAATACCAAGAACAAATCCGTAAACTTTTAAAACAGCACAATGCCGTGATGGTGGCACATTACTATGTGGAACCTGAGTTGCAAGATTTAGCCTTGGCAACAGGTGGCATGGTGGGTGACTCACTGGAAATGGCAAAATTCTGTAAAAATCACCCTGCCGATACCTTGTTGGTCGTGGGTGTGCGTTTTATGGGTGAAACTGCCAAAATTCTCAGCCCGCAAAAAACAGTACTCATGCCAGATCTGGAAGCGACCTGTTCGCTAGATTTGGGCTGCCCAGCGGATGAATTTAAACAATTTTGTGATGCGCACCCTGACCGTACAGTCGTGGTTTATGCCAACACCAGTGCGGAAGTAAAAGCGCATGCGGATTGGGTCGTCACATCATCTATTGCGATTGAAATTGTTGAGTATTTGCACAATCAGGGCAAAAAAATCATTTGGGGACCTGACCGTCACCTTGGGCAATATATCCAAAATAAAACAGGTGCAGACATGCTGCTCTGGCAAGGTTCATGTATCGTCCATAACGAGTTTAAGGGCATTGAGCTGACTCATTTGAAACAGCAGCATCCTGAAGCGATTGTGTTGGTGCATCCAGAATCACCTGCTGAAGTTGTGGCGCAAGCCGATGTGGTGGGCTCAACCAGTAAATTACTCAATGCTGCCGTACAGCGTCCAGAACATGAGTTTATTGTGGCAACCGATCAGGGCATTTTGCACGAAATGCAAAAACAAGCTCCGCATAAAACCTTTATTGCTGCACCCACAGCAGGCAACGGTGCAACTTGTAAATCTTGTGCATTTTGTCCGTGGATGGCAATGAATGGCTTGGCGGCGTGTGCAGAAGTTTTACGCAATCAAAGTCAGCAAGTTCAACTTGATGCCGCGCTGATTGAAGAAGCACGAGCACCAATCCAACGGATGCTAGACTTCTCTGAAGCCTACAAAAACTACCATCAACAGCAACAATTGGGTGCGGGTTTAGCCCAATTTCAACAATGGCTGGCAACGCAACATGAAGCAAAATATTCAGCATTATGATGTTTTAATTGTTGGGGCAGGTTTAGCGGGTTTGACCGTTGCTCTGTCCTTGCCTGAACAGTTCAAAATAGCCTTACTCGCAAAACAGGATTTAGACACCTGTTCTAGTAATATGGCTCAAGGTGGTATCGCAGCAGTACTTGATCCGCAAGATACTGTGGCCGAACATGTTCAAGATACATTGGTCGCAGGTGCGGGACTCTGTCATGTAGAGAATACTACACATATTTTAGCGCATGCGGCTGAGGCGATTGACTGGTTGTGTCAGTCTGGTGTGCCATTTACCTACCATGAGCAAAGCTTACATTTGACTCGTGAAGGTGGGCATGGGCATCGTCGTATCGTGCATGCTGCCGATCATACAGGCTGGTCAGTCACGCAGACTTTGCAACAGCAGCTTGCTACAAAAAGCAATGTGACCTGTTTGACTGAACATCGTTTACAACAGTTGTATGTTGAAGATCAGCGTTGCTATGGGGCTGAGTTAAAAGATACAGCACAACAATCAGTACAGGTCTTTGCCAAATATGTGATTTTAGCGACTGGTGGTACAGGTCAGCTATTTGAGCTGACCACCAATCCTGAAACTTCAACAGGTGATGGTGTGGCATTGGCATGGCAAGCAGGCTGTCGTGTGGCAAATCTGGAATTTATCCAATTCCACCCAACGGCATTGGCACTTAAAGATAGTAAAACTTTCCTGATTTCTGAAGCGTTGCGTGGTGAAGGCGGTATCTTGCGTAATCAGCAAGGCGAGCGTTTTATGCCTGCCTATGATGAGCGTCTGGAACTTGCTCCTCGTGATATTGTGGCGCGTGCCATTGCCGATCAAATCCAGAAACAGCAGCAACAGCCAGTTTTTCTGGATATGACTCACTTGGAAAAAGCTTTTATTACCGAGCATTTCCCATCGATCTATCAGCATTGTCTTGAGCAAGGTTTGGATATTAGTCAGCAGCCGATTCCTGTTGCACCTGCCGCGCATTATGCCTGTGGTGGTGTGCTCACCGATGCGATTGGGCATACCGATATTGAAAACCTGTTTGCGATCGGGGAAGTGGCATGTACAGGTTTACATGGTGCGAACCGTTTAGCCAGTAACTCATTGCTTGAATGTATGGTGATGGGACGTGATGTTGCACACGCGATTGTTCAGCAAGATGAGTGGCAAGTCCCGAAAGCTGAGGCAGAACTGGTACAACCAGATTTTAATGCTGTTTCTACACAGTTTGAATTGGAAGATGATTTTGATGTTGCAACATTGCAGCAAAAAATGACCCAGTATTTTGGTATTCAGCGTGACTTTGCAGGTATGCAGTATTTGTATGCACAGCTCAATCACTGGTGGCTAATGACCGAGCAGCAATATCCAATGCTTTTGACTGCAATGTTAATGGTGCATAGTGCCTTACAACGTCAGGAAAGTCGCGGAACACATTTCAATCGCGACTGTCCACAGACCTTAGTCGAGGCAAAAATGAGTGTGATCGCAGCACCTGCACAGCAAGCAGTGCAGCAACCAGAGGTAAGTTCTGTACTGTGCTAGTCAGGGTAAAAATGGTAGATCTTGCACATCGATCATAAAGGCTTTGTCTTATACTGCTACGCATATCGTTGTAGATGAGAACAGATCGATGCCAAAGAAAATCTTGCTGATTACAGGTTGGGGTGTAGGAACTGCACCCCTCATGCCATTGCAACAGGCATTACAGCAAGTTGGGCATCGGGTGGAACTGGCGGATATTTTTGACTGGTTTGACCTTACTCAAAAACAGCAGATGCTTGCCCGTGTTGCTGAGGCGGATGTAGTTATCGGCTGGTCACTGGGCGGACAATTGGCACTGTTACTGGTCGATGCCTATCAACAACTCACAGGACAGCAAAAAACACTGATTAACTTGGCGAGTAACCCGTGTTTTGTGGCACAAGAAAACTGGTCTTGTGCCATGCCTGAAACTGAATTTACTCAGTTTTTCCAAGCCTTTCAGCAAAATCCTCAAGCGACTCTCAAGCGTTTTTATCTGAACATTTGCCGCGGTGATGCTCAAGCAAAACAGCACTGGCTGAGTTTGCAAAATACTGCCAATCCCCCAGAAAATGAGTTGTTATTGCAAGGCTTGATCATGTTGCGGGATTTAAACTTGGTCGATAAATGGTTGCAATATGCCAATTCGGCTTATTTTATCTTTACGCAACAGGATGCAGTTGTTCCTTGCCAGATTGCACAAAAAGCCCCTAATTTTGTTGTTAAAGCACCACATATCACGATGTTACCAGAACTGAGTCATGCCTTTCCTGTGACCCATCCAGTGCTTGCTGCTGAACAAATTTGTCAATTTCTGACTGAAGCGTCGTTTGCCTGAATTTGACTGATCTGGCAATGGCATCCATACCAGAAACGGATTAACATCAGTGCCATTGAGGTTAAAAAAGGTGGTTTTGGATGACAGATTTATTTGATGCACAACACTTATGGCATCCATATACATCAATGATTAATCCATTACCCACATTTAAGGTTAAGCAAGCTTTTGCATCGACCATTGAACTGGATGATGGTCGCCAACTCATCGATGGTATGTCTTCTTGGTGGTGTGCGATTCATGGTTACAATCACCCTGTGCTGAATCAGGCAGTCACTGATCAGTTACAACGCATGTCACATATCATGTTTGGTGGATTTACCCACGATCCTGCGATTGAGCTAGGTAAGGCACTGCTCGAAATTGTGCCGCCATCACTCGATAAAATCTTCTATGCAGACTCGGGTTCGGTGTCGGTTGAAGTTGCACTGAAAATGGCAGTGCAGTACTGGACAGCGCAAGGCAAGCCACAAAAAACCAATTTTATTACCACGCGTTCGGGCTATCACGGCGATACATGGAATGCCATGTCGGTCTGTGACCCTGTTACGGGTATGCATCAGATTTTTGGTTCATCTTTACCGATTCGTTATTTTGTTCCAGCGCCACAAAGCCGTTTTGATGGGGAATGGGATGCTCAGGATATTGCTGAACTGGCGCAAACTTTGGAGCAACAGCACCAAAATATTGCGGCACTGATTATTGAACCAATTGTACAAGGTGCGGGCGGGATGCATTTTTATCATCCCGAATATTTGCGCCAAGCCAAACTGCTTTGCCAGAAATATAATATTTTGCTGATTTTTGATGAAATCGCCACAGGTTTTGGACGCACAGGTAAACTCTTTGCATGGGAACATGCGGGTGTTGAGCCTGACATTATGTGTATTGGTAAAGGGTTAACGGGTGGCTATATGACACTGGCTGCAACCTTGACCACGCGACATGTGGCAGAAACCATTTCTAAAGGTGAGGTAGGCGTATTTATGCATGGCCCCACCTTTATGGCAAACCCATTGGCATGTGCGGTGGCAGTGGCAAGCACCAAGTTGCTGCTTTCCCAAGACTGGCAAGCCAATATTCAGCGTATTGAACAACATTTAAAACAAGGTTTGGCACCGCTTGCGGACTTGGAACATGTGGCCGATGTCCGTGTACTCGGTGCAATTGGTGTAGTGGAACTGACCGAAGCCGTCAATATGGCGAGCTTGCAGCAACAATTTGTAGCGCGTGGCATATGGGTACGCCCATTTGGCAAACTGGTGTATGTCATGCCACCTTATGTAATTCGCCCCGAAGAATTAGAAGTTTTATTACGTGAACTCAAAGCGGTGGTCGCAGCAATAACCTCAGGAGAAGCGAATGTCCCTGCTTGAACACTATGCAGTACAGCTTGACCAGTTAAAACAACAAGGCAACTATCGCCAATTTACCGAAAACCGCCAACATGGGCAGTACATCGAAATTGCAGGGCAGCAGATGCTGAACCTGTCATCCAATGATTATCTTGGGCTTGCTGCCGAGGTAAGTTTACGCGAGCAGTTTTTTGCCCAGTACCCAGTGGCAGAGTGCTATTTGAGCAGCTCGTCATCGCGTTTGTTAACAGGGAATTTCCCTGAATATGCCGACTTGGAGCAAAGCCTTTCGCAAGCATTTTCTGGGCGAGCGGCGTTATTGTTCAATAGCGGCTATCACATGAATGTCGGGATTTTACCTGCAGTGGCAGACAGTAAAACCCTAATTTTGGCAGATAAACTGGTACATGCCAGTATGATTGACGGGATTCGTCTGAGTGCTGCCAAATATGTGCGTTATCGCCATAATGATTTGCAACATTTACAAAGCCTGCTCGAAAAATATCATGATGATGCCGAGGTTGATCGGATTATTGTGGTGACGGAAAGTATTTTTAGTATGGATGGCGATGAAACTGATCTGACCGCATTGGTAGCGATTAAACGCCAGTTTGCCAAAGTCATGCTGTATGTTGATGAAGCACATTCGATTGGGGTGCGCGGCGAACGTGGTTTGGGCTGTGCAGAGCAGCATCAATGTATTGAAGAGATTGATTTCTTGGTCGGTACATTTGGTAAAGCCATTGCTTCAGTCGGTGGTTATTTGCTGTGTGATCCGATCATTAAAGCCTATTTGATTAATAGCATGCGCCCGCTGATTTTTAGTACCGCTTTGCCGCCTGTGAATATTGCATGGACGAAATTTATTTTTGAACATATGCAAGGTTTAACGGCTGAGCGCCAACATTTGGCACAGACCAGTCACTATTTACAGCAGCAAGTCTTGGCACGTGGTTACGATAGTCCATCGACCACGCATATTGTGCCGATTGTGATTGGTGCGAGTGATCAAGCCGTTGCGAAAGCAAAAGAGTTACAGCAGCATGGTTTTTATGTCATGCCTGTACGCCCACCAACAGTTCCGAAAAATGCTGCACGGTTACGGGTGTCGTTGACGGCACAAACCCAGCAGGACGCGCTTGAAGCCTTGGTACAATGGTTGTGAATCAGATGACTTCACTCGATAAAAGTGTGATCCAACAGCGTTTTGCTAAGGCCCGTGAAACTTATACGGTACAAGCTGTGGCACAGCAGCAGATCTGTGAACATCTGGCGCAGTTGATGCAACAGTTTTGCCCTGAGCAGTTGCCACGAATTTTTGAAATCGGTTGTGGCTCAGGTACGCTGACTCGCTTGTTGCAGCAACAGTTTGCTGTGCAGCATTATGTCGTCAATGACTTGTATGCTGAGGTGATGGAATTTTTTCCTGAACAACAGGTTGAGTTCTGTATTGGTGATGCTGAAAAAATTGTCTTTCCAGATACACTTGCAGCGGTGGTATCGAGCTCGGCATTGCAATGGATGCAGGATTTATCGGCAGTTTTTGCCAAAATTCATGCCGCTTTAAACTCGCAGGGCTGGTTGTGTTTTTCAACCTTTGGTTCAAAGAATCTATGGCAAATCAAGCAATTGATTGGTCAGGGCTTGGATTACTATTCGCTTGAGCAGTTACAAGATTTGTTGCAACAACAAGGTTTTGAAGTGGTGCATGCTGAACAGGAACTGATAGAGCTTGAGTTTGCCCAGCCGCGTGATGTACTAAAACATCTGAAAGCGACAGGTGTCACCGCAACCAACCGTGACTTTGCATGGACAAAGCAGCGCTTGCAGCAGTTCTATGCCGATTATGCACAGCTCAAATCAGCGCAGTCACAACAGCAGTATCCACTGACTTATCATCCTATTTATATCATTGCTCGGAGGTTGACATGAGCGCCCAAATTTATTTTATCAGTGGTATCGATACAGGAATTGGGAAGACCTTCGCCACCGGATTTTTGGCGAAAACCTTGGCAGAGCAACAGCAAAAAGTCATTACCCAAAAGTTGATCCAGACGGGTAATGTTGATGTGTCTGAAGATTTGGAAAAGCACCGCGAAATCATGGCGACAGACTGGTTACCAGAAGATCATGAAAAGCTGACCATGCCAGAAATTTTTACTTATCCTGCATCGCCGCATTTGGCCAGTGAACTGGATGGGCGTGAGATTGATTTTGCCAAAATCAATGCAGCAACTGAAACTTTGGCACAGCGCTATGACGTCGTGTTACTGGAAGGTGCAGGTGGTTTAATGGTGCCTTTAACTCGCCGTTTACTCACCATCGATTTTGTTAAACAACAGGGTTATCCTGTGGTCTTAGTGTCTTCAGGACGTTTGGGCAGTATTAACCATACCTTACTGAGTCTTGAAGCCTTAAAAGCACGTCAGATTCCATTGTATGCACTGGCCTATAATCTCAATGATGATTCACAAGATGAGATCATTGCCAAAGATACACGGCAATTGCTCAAAGCTTATTTGGCGGAACATTTCCCTGATACCTTGTGGATTGATGTACCTGTTCTTGTAGTTTGATTGCAAGTCAAAAAGATGAGTCATATGGCTCATCTTTTTTTGTGGCTGTTTTTAATTTTAGTGGTTCGTTTGTTTGAATATTCTGATCTGTTGTTACACCATTTTTAAAGCATGCTGCACTTCAGTCAAATTTTGCTGTAAGTCTACTTGCTTAAGATTATATTAATATCAGGATATTGGATAGGGTACTAAAATATAACCGAACCAGAGTTTGGGGAATTTAACTCTCGTGAATGAGAAGCCGTAAATAAGTGATGAGATTTTAAATATTATTCTAAAAATATTTGATGCGGGGAGAACCTTTATGCCTCAAATCAAGGCATAAAGGTGAGTCAACATATTATTTTTTGAAGCTCTTGCCTTGACCTGCAGGCTTACGTTGTCCATCATTTCTGCTAGAAGGGTTCGCCTGTTGTGGTGGTTGTGGAGCATCGTTGTCACGACGCTGTTGACGGAGGAAACCACCACGGCGCGCCGCCATTGGTTTTTCAGTCATACGCTCGGCACGACGTTTTGCCATACCATATAAACCAGTACCTTGACGTGGTTTCAATTCAACCTGTTTGACCAAATTGTCAATATCTTGCTTATCCAGTTCCATCCAACGTCCTGTACGTAATTCACGTGGCAACATGACTGAGCCATAGCGGGTACGCAATAAACGGCTGACTTTTAAGCCTTGAGATTCAAATAGACGACGCACTTCACGGTTACGTCCTTCTTTCACTACGACTTGATACCAGCGGTTAATCCCTTCACCACCTAGGTCAGAAAATGATTCAAATTTTGCTGGGCCATCGTCAAGGGTGACACCTTTGAGTAAATTGTTACGCATTTCTTTGGTGACTTCACCCATAACACGCACAGCATACTCACGTTCAATTTCATTTGAAGGGTGCATTAAACGGTTTGCCAGTTCACCATCGTTTGTAAACAACAATAAACCTGTACTGTTGATGTCGAGACGGCCAACCATAACCCAACGATCATTGCTAATTTGTGGCAAATTATCAAACACGGTCGGGCGCTTTTCTGGATCGTTACGTGAGCAGATTTCACCTTCTGGTTTGTAATAAATCAACACGCGGCGGCGAATTTCATCTTCAATCTGGAATTGAACTTTACGACCATCAATACGTAGCTCATCGGTTGGTTCGATGCGTTCGCCCACTTGGGCAATTTTACCATTCACGCTTACACGACCAGCGGCAATGACTTCTTCCATATAACGGCGAGAACCCAAACCGATACGCGCTAAAACCTTCTGTAGTTTTTCACTCATGACAGCATAACCTTAGAATTAATCAATCAACAGTCCACCTATTCACGACTTTGCTGCTTGGGCATCAAGTGTCATGAAAGCTTCCTTGGCATCCTGCAGGGGAGGCAACTGGCTTAGCGAAGCTAAACCAAAAGCATTCAAAAATTGGGGCGTTGTAATCAACAGCGCCGGTCGTCCAGGGAGTTCACGAAAACCAGATTCTTTAATCCAGTTAAAGTCAAATAATGTGCGCAAAATTTGACTGTTGTTGCTCACTCCACGAATTTGTTCAATATCTGCACGGGTTACTGGCTGGTGGTAAGCCACCACAGCCAGTGTTTCGAGTAGAGAAGGTGATAACCGTGTTGGTCGTTCTGGCCAAGTCTGGGTAATCACCTGTCGATATTTGGCGCGGACTTGGAAACGGAAGCCCTGTGCGGTTTCAATCAGCTCAATAGAGCGACCATGCTGTAAAACAGCCAGTTGCTGCAAATATTGATGTAATTGTTGTTTGTTATATTGATTCTGAAAAGCTTCTTTTAAACGAGCAATCGACACAGGCGCATCGCTGGCAAAAATAATGGCTTCTAATTGCATTAAAACTTCATGATGCAACTCATCAATCGACATGGTCATATTATTCACACTCATGCAGCCACTCCCTGAATTGCAAGCGGCGCTTCAATCCCTGTAGCAACAATCTGAACTTTTTGCTGTCGAGTGAGCTCTAAAACTGCCATGAAGGTAACGACCATACCCATTTTACCTTGACTTGGTTTGAGTAGGGCAGAAAAATTTAAAACTTTCCCTGATTCAAGCATGTGTTCAATATAAGCAATCCGTTCTTCAAGTAAAACGGGCTCTTGTTGCACTTGATGAGCAACGGGTTCAGGGCGGTTAAATACACAAAACAGTGCATCTTTGAGAAAATCAACACTATAACCTTCGTAAACAGCGGTACTTTGCCCTAAATTGACATTGATATTAAAGGTATCACGCTCAAGAATGGAAAATTGCCCAAGGCGTTCAGCTGCCTTTTTAATCCGTAAATAGGTTTCTAGACGGTCAATCAGTTGTTGTTTAGGATCTTTTTCTAATTCAATATTTTTGGGTTTTGGCAATAATAGACGTGATTTTAGATCTGCCAATAATGCAGCCATAACCATATAGTCTGCAGTTAGCTCGATATTGAGCGACTTCATGGCATCCATATACTGTAAATACTGGCTGGCAATAGGTGCAATATCGAGCTGAAGCAGGTCGAAACCATTTTTTTGAATCAGGTAAATTAAAAAGTCGAGTGGTCCCTCGAAGTGCTCGAGTAAAATTTCAAATGCGGCAGGAGGGATATATAAATCTTCAGGAATGGTTTCTTGCCATTCATCCAGAACACGAATGTGTGGAGCAGATTCCATCGTGGAGTGAAGCACTTGATTCATTACAATATTAGGCCACGCGAATTTTCAAAGGCATGAGGAGTCTACAGCGTAAAATGACAGGGAAGAAAATAAAATAATTTTCGACACCTCGAATGTTTACCATTTTATGACATTCGCACCTCGAATGAAACGAAAATACACAATATTTCCGATAAAAATCATAAAAGGTTAAATTTGTCGCTATTCAAACATGCTGACATCACCAACACCACGACGAATCACAACAGGTGAATCACCTGATAAATCGACAACGCTGGTTGTGGTCAGTGTGCCAAAGCCACCATCAATAAACACATCAATGCGTTTACCTAATTGCATCTCGATTTCATATGGGTCATCGAGCGGGTCATTCTGACCAGGAAGAATGAGTGTACTGGTCAATAATGGTTCACCAAGCTCTTTGAGTAGCATTTGGCAGGTAGGATTGCTTGGAACACGTAAACCAATGGTTTTTTTCTTTGGGTGCATCAGGCGGCGTGGAACTTCGCTGGTTGCCTGTAAAATATAGGTGGTTACTGCCGGAGTATTCGCTTTAAGTAAACGATAAGTGGCATTATCGACTTTAGCAAAGGTCGCAAGGTCAGATAAATCGCTACAGAGAATGGCGTATTGATGTTTGTCGCCCAGATTACGAATTTGAGCAATACGCTCCATCGCGCTTTTATTTCCAATTTGGCAACCGATGGCATACGCAGCATCAGTCGGATACACAACAACATCACCCGCACGAATACGCTCAACCGCCTGTTGAATAAGTCGGGGTTGTGGATTGTCAGGGTGGATTCGTAAATGCAACATTGTTGTTCTCCTAGGCGCTGTGCATGGCTATATTATGAAACTGTTCGGTAAAAGTGTGCAATGTTGTTTATTATCAAACGATTTTTAATCTAACATTTCACGACAAAACTCATCTGCATGTAAGCTTTTGCCATTGCGCGTGCATAAACAGATACATGAAATAAAATGTGCTGCATCACGAGGAAGACGTGCTTCGCCAGAGAAGTAATGTTGAACTTGTGCATATACATTGTCTTTAAACAGCGTTCCATCTCCGCCGTCGCCAGTGAGATTATCTAAAGACACACGAAATTTCCGACCAAAGGCAACCGCAAACAACCATTCGATGGCTTGAGGAATGATTTCAACCTGTTCAAATAGATTTTGCTGTTCCTGCGTGCGACCATCGGGTGCATACCAGTAGCCCAAGTCAGGCAATAAACGACGCTTTGCCCCAGCAATGGTCCAGTGACTGATTTCATGTAATGCACTATTAAAGAAACCGTGAGCAAACTGGATTTTTGCAGGTTCCTGATCTGTTGCAGGAAAATATTCGGGTTCGTTCTCACCCTTGAATAAAATCACATTGTGATGGGAAAACCACTGATTAAAGTGTAATATAAGCCAATCTACTTGCGATGCCTCACTCTGACATGTTGACCATGCCAAGCGTTGTACTTGGTCTAAAGACAAAGTGAAATCCAAGTTAGGCAGGGTGCGAACAAGTGATGACGTGTTAACTTTAGGTTGCGGCTGCAACAAATGCATAACTTAATTTACCCGATAGTTCTGTTTCAAAGTGCAAAATTGTATCTTAAACTTTGACAGAGTTCAGATGAATTTGTAGAATTGTCGCCTTAATTATGTCAGCAAATACCTTTCCGGCAAAAATTGAGCCGTTTAAATGGGCTGAACAAGGCTATACATGGTCAGGAAAACTGCCCCTGTCAAGCTTTGTTCGAATCGCTCGTGAATCCACTGGATCGATTGAAAATCAATGGGTTCAAGTAGACTGTAAACTATCAATGGATGCATATAACCGAATAGTTTGGTTGAGTGCACACGTTGAGACCCAACTTCCAATGGAATGTCAGCGTTGTCTGGATACTGTTGGGGTTGATTTAGTTTTAGACGTTCATTTAGCACTAATCGATGATGAGTCACTGATAGAGCGCTTGGATGAGGATGCTGATTTCATCGTTTTGGGTGAAAGCGAGTCATCAACAAAAGGGTCGATTGATCAACCTGCTACTGTTGATTTACTTTCTTTACTTGAAGATGAATTGTTATTGTTGGTGCCATTGTCTCCTAAACATGCAGTTTGTGAGCATAAGCACCGACCGACCGTGCAGGACGTTGTTGAAGAAAAACGGGATAATCCGTTTGACGTATTAGCAAGTTTGAAGGGTAAACTTAACTGATAAAGTATGTTATACTTTTAAGTCAAGGCAACTGAATTTGTTCTGATCCATTTTTTCGATTTCTGTAAGGAGCCATCATGGCTGTTCAGCAAAACCGTAAAAGTCGCTCTCGCCGTGACATGCGCCGTTCACATGACGCTTTAACCGAGAATGCATTAACTGTAGACCAAGCTACTGGTGAAACTCATCGTCGTCACCACGTAACTAAAGACGGTTTATACCGTGGTCGCCAATTATTCGCTAAAGTATCTGCTGAATAATCGGTTTGCATTAAGCCTTGGCTTAGTGACAAAAAGGGGAGCGCAAGCTCCCTTTTTTTATTGAATGAAATGTTGTATTTGGCAATTAAAAATCGTGAAATTTAATGTTAAATTGCAGTACCGAACTTCAAGAGAAGACAAAAAAGGATTCTTATATGTCTGCTAAACGACTCGATCAAGTAGTTCAAGCAACTAAAACTGCATTTGTGTTTCCTGGTCAAGGCTCACAAAAAGTCGGCATGCTCGCCGAAATTGCAGAGCAGTTTAGTGGTGTTCAGAACACTTTTGCAGAAGCTTCTGAAGCATTAGGTTTTGATTTGTGGCAGATTGCTCAAACAGGTGAAGGGTTAGATCAAACAGAAAATACCCAGCCTGTATTGTTAACCGCAAGTGTTGCGTTATGGCGTACTTGGTTGGATTTAGGTGGCGTAGCACCTAAATATTTGGCAGGCCACTCTCTAGGCGAATATAGTGCCTTGGTTGCTGCTGAAGCGATGAGCTTGGCAGATGCAGTGAAATTGGTTAATTTACGCGGTAAATTGATGCAAACTGCAGTACCTCAAGGTCAGGGTGCGATGGCTGCTATTTTGGGTCTGGCTGATGATCAGGTCGTTGCACTTTGCCAACAAGCAAGTGCCAATGCTGAGGGTTCAGTTGAAGCAGCTAACTACAATTCACAAGGTCAGGTCGTGATTGCAGGTACAGCAGCGCTTGTACAAGCGGTTATGGCTGAAGCGAAAGCTCAAAATGGCAAGGCAATTGCATTACCTGTATCTGTGCCATCGCATTGTTCATTGATGAAACCTGCTGCTGAACAATTTGCAGAGGCTTTGGAACAAACTGCCATTGAGCTGCCACGTATTCCTGTAATACAAAATGTAAATGCTCAGGCAGCCACCGATGTTGCTCAGCTACGTCAAGCTTTAACTGCACAATTGTACCAATCTGTACAATGGACGAAGACCATGCAATACCTACAAGATCAAGGTATTAGTTATATTGTTGAATGTGGTCCAGGTACAGTATTGAGCAATTTGGCAAAACGTTTACCAAACATTGAAAAAACATTTGCGATTGATAGTAAGAGTCGCATTGAAGATGCCCTAAATGCTGTTTTAGTGGCTGAAGGAAAAATTGCATGACACAAGAACGAAAAGTTGCATTAGTTACAGGCGCAAGCCGTGGTATTGGTGCTGCGATTGCTCAACAACTCATCCAAGATGGTTTTTTTGTGGTAGGTACAGCGACTTCTGAAGCTGGCGCAGAAAAATTAACTCAGCAATTTGCAGAAAATGGTGCAGGTGCTGTGCTTGATGTGCGCAATGCCGAAGCAATTGAGCAATTGGTTTCAGATATTGAACAAAAATATGGTTCAGTGCTGGTATTGGTCAATAATGCTGGTATTACTCGTGATAATTTATTATTGCGTATGTCAGAAGATGACTGGGATGATATTTTAAACATCCATTTAAAAGCGGTTTATCGTCTATCTAAACGTGTATTGAAGGGTATGACCCGCGCACGTTTCGGTCGTATTATTAATATTAGTTCAGTGGTTGCGCATTTTGCAAACCCTGGTCAAGCCAACTATTCTGCTGCTAAAGCAGGGATTGAGGCATTCAGTCGTAGCCTAGCTAAAGAAATGGGTAGCCGTCAAATTACGGTGAACTGTGTTGCGCCAGGTTTTATTGCAACTGAAATGACTGACCAGTTGAGCGAAGAAATTCGTAAGAAAATGAGTGAGCAAGTTGCACTTGGTCGTCTAGGCGAACCTCAAGACATCGCAAATGCGGTCAGCTTCCTTGCGGGTGAAAAATCCAGTTACATTACAGGTACTGTGTTACATGTAAATGGTGGGTTATACATGGCTTAATCCTAAGCTATTAAACTTTTAAAATTTTTTATATTCAATTAAACTAACGGCATTAAAAAACGCCGCAAGCAATGAGGAGAATTCCTGTGAGCGATATCGAACAACGTGTAAAGCAAGCAGTCGCTGAACAATTAGGTTTACGCGCTGAAGAGATCAAAAACGAAGCATCTTTCACAGATGATTTGGGTGCTGACTCTTTGGATCTAGTAGAACTTGTGATGTCTTTCGAAAATGACTTCGACATCACTATTCCTGATGAAGATTCAAACGAAATCACAACTGTTCAATCTGCAATTGACTACGTTACTAAAAAACTTGGTTAATAAGTTGTAGATATAAAAAGGCCGCTTTTATAGCGGCTTTTTTATTATGGGTAAAACAGGATACTGACCATTAAAAAGAAACCATCTTGCCTGGGTTCATCATGGCACCTAAACCATAAGCGCCTTTTGCTACAGGGATTACCAGTGGTGCCAATGCTCGGCCAAAGGTGATATCTTTGTGCTGAATTTGCGTGAGCATTTCAAAATCTTTGGCTTGCCCAACAAAATCATCAGCAATGGCTTTACCAATTCGAACAGTTTGTGCGACACCATGACCACTCCAGCCATGTACTACATAAATTGGGAATTTATTGCCAAATTTACGACTGTCAGTTGCACCATTTACAGTTAAATCAGTTGTACCACTCCAAACAAAGTCGAGTTCAACCTGCTTAAGTTGCGGGAAAACGCTATTAATGCGCCCTAGCAGGTATTGGTAGGTTTTTTCTGGACTCCAGCAACTTCCTGTACCTTGTCCCCCAAAGAGTAGGCGGTTTTTGCTGACTCCGCGATAGTAGTCAATCTGGAACTGGGTGTCATACACAGGATGATCACTGGGTAATAGCTCGCTTAAATCAACTTCGAGTGGTGCTGTGGTACTCACATACGTATAAAATGGAATCGTGGTTTGATTATGCTGCGGTAATAATTTGAAAGATGCATGATGTACTCCAATCACCACACTTTTACGCGCCTTGATCGTACCATGAGCCGTATGTACATAAATGCCGTCATCACGTTCTTCAATTTCGGTCACTTCGGTACGTTCGTAGATGGTGCCACCATTTTGCAAGAAGCCGTAAGCAATGCCTCGATTGAGCGCCAACGGATGAATGTGCCCACCTAAATGATCAATTAGCCCACCAAAATAACTTTCTGATTTGACATGATCGAACAGCTCATGTTTTCCGACAACATGCGTGTGGTTTTCACCTAAATATTTGCGTGCATCTGAGCCTTGAGTTAAGGCAACCAAATGTCCTTCATGCACAGCTGCGGTTATATGGCCGCGTTTGCGCTGTAAATTGAGCTGGTATTTGGCAGCAATATTGTCAATTAATTGCATGGCTTCAACAGAAGTGAAGTTCCAGAGACGCTTTGCATCTTCATAGCTAAAGTGTTCAATCATTTCTTCAGCTTCCCAGCGTGCAAGTCCAGGAGTGAGCTGCCCGCCATTGCGTCCAGAAGCGGCGCTGCCAATGCGGTCTTTGTCGAGCAGGATGGTTTCAACACCTTGTTCTGCCAGATGCAGTGCAGTTGACGAGCCCAAAAGCCCAGCACCAATCACGACAACATCACACTCTGTATTGTTATTGAGTGCATCGAAAGTCTGCCATTCAGCCAAAGAGCTTTCGTAGTAGTTGGCAGGACTCTCGATTTGTGCCTTATTGGGATTAACCCAGTTCCAGTCTTTGCCATTCAACTGGTTGATACTGACTTTGAATTCAACATCTTCCAGCAAGTTAGGTTTGTTAACCAGTTTTTGCATTTTGATACTCACTTGATTGAATTAATAAGCATTGCTAATCGCAATTGATTGTTTTTTTGCTTTTTTATAGATAAAGAACACAATGCCAACCCCAAGCCACATACCACCAAAAGTCAGTGCAGATTTTTCAAGGTTCATCCATAAGCACACAATGGCGGCAACAGAAATCAGTGGGAGTACGGCATTAAAAAATTTATTTTTTAGTCCTTGGCGCTGCTTGTTACGCACATAGAATTGCATAAAGACTGAAAAATTAACTGCAGTAAAGGCAACCAAAGCCCCAAAACTAATCAGGTTTACCACTTGAGCAAGATCAAGGAAAATTGCACTTAAAGAGACAAGCCCAATGAACAGGGTTGCATACAGTGGTGTTCCAAAACGTGGGTGAATACTGCCCAAGGTTTTTTTATGGAAAATACCATCACGCCCCATGATGTAAATCAGGCGTGAAGCACTGGCATGACTGGCTAAGCCAGATGCAACGGTGTTCATGATTTGCCCTGTCAGGAACACTGATTGAAATAGCGCACCGCCCACATACAGTACAATTTCAGGGAGTGCTTCATCGGGGTGTTTGAATTGTGCATTGGTTGGGAAATACAGTTGGATAAACCACGCTGCGGTAAAGAAAATCACACCACCAATCAGTGTTGTTAATATTACGGCACGTGGAATATTGCGTTTAGGATCTTTGGTTTCATGTGACAGTGTTGTAACGGCATCAAATCCCAAGAACGAAAAGCACAAAATGGATGCTCCCGCAACAAGAGGCAGCAGATGAGTATTTCCATGAAAGAGTGGTGCAAGGGTTAAAACGTGTTCAGAGCCTTGAGTGCTACTCACGCCATGAATGACCAAGTAAACAAAGAACACCATTAACAGTACAGGTGCGAGTACAAAGATTAAGCTTAAGTTAGCTAACAAGTTGACTTTAAAAAGGTTAATAAAAGTAACCACACTAGCGGCAATCAGTACCCATGCCCAGTAAGGTACACCTGGTAAAATTGCTTCCAGATAAATACCACAGAGTAAAGCATTGATCAGGGGTAACAAGATGTAGTCCAAAAGAGCACACCAACCAACAAAAAAACCTAGAGATGAACCACAGCTTTCGGCTGTGTAGGTGTAAGCTGAGCCTGGCTTTTCAGACACGCGGCTAAAACGAGCGTAGCTAAAAGCAGTGAGTAGCATGGCAACCAATGCAAACAAATAGGCCAAAGGTACGTGTCCTTCGGTTGTTCCAGAAACAATGCCGAAAGTATCAAACACTGTCATTGGTGTCATATAAGCAACTCCGACCACAATCACTTGCCATAGCGATAACTTTTTTAAATGAATATCATCTTGCAGCATAATCTAATCCTTGTAACAATAATAATCCCTGTAGGGAAATATTCAAACTTGTTTTTATTTGTGCATAAAGTGTGCCATTAATATTTTTTTTAGAGAGTTAATATGCCGAAATATTCAATTGAAATCAGAAAAGCTGCCTTGGATACTTATAAGAAAACTGATTATAAAGTGGCTGTATGTAAACAGTTTAATATCTCTAGAGTCACTCTGGATGCATGGATTAAGCTTGAGGAAGAGACAGGAAGCTTGCAACCTAAACCAAGTAAAAAACGGGGAGCACCTGCACATATTCAAGACTGGGAAGCTTTTCAGAACTTTATAAAAAATAATAAATTTCAAAATATTAGCGATCTTATTCCATTGTTTGAAAAAGAGTTTGGCTATAGTGTTTCATATGCTGTTTTAGTGCGGGCAATTCATGTTTTAGGCTTACGCCGTCGCCGTGGTCGGTTTTATGCATGAATATAAATGGTGAGAAAATAGAGGTATTTAAAAAGTTAAAAACGTTTATTTCTTTTAATAAGAAAGTAAATTTATTAATATAAAAAAGTAAATTGTAATGATTTAAAAAGTAAATTTATTAATATAAAAAAGTAAATTGTAATGATTTAAAAAGTAAACATATTAATGTAAAAAAGTAAGTTTTAAATTATAAAAAAGTAAACTTATTTTTATTAAAAAGTAAGTTTTAAATTATAAAAAAGTAAATTTATAAAAATAAACCTGTCTATAAGTAAGCAAAAAATGCCTGTTGCGAGTGCAACAGGGTTGTTTTGGGGAGTTGGTATGCGAAGATATGGTTAAATTTATCAGGGATTATCTCTAGACCTACTGAGTCAAAATTGTGTGAGATAGATTGGATAGCCAGATATCAATGTACTTAAAGTACATTGCGCAGTTCCCGTGCGGTTTCTTGCAACAAAGGTAAAATATGCTGAATCAGATACTCGCGTGTTGTACGCATGGTCGGTGACACAATATTGAGTGCGGCAACGACTTTGGAATTGCCATTATAGATAGGAACTGCCAAGGCATGTACGCCTAACTCATGCTCTTCACAGGAGTAGCACCAGTCCTGTTCTTTTAATTCTCTTAGTAACTGTAAAAATTCGGCATCATCGATACAGGTATATTTGGTTAAACGCTTCAAGGGATATTTTTTTAGCCACTCAAGTTGCTGTTCTGGTTCCAAATGTGCCAGTAAGATTTTTCCTGCAGAAGTTGCATGGGCGGGCAAACGATTTCCCAAATGTAAGCCATATGGATTGACTCGGTCAGTTTGCTGGTGTGCTGCACTACGGGCAACCGTAATCGCTTCGTAACCATCGAGTACCATGACTGAAAAGATTAAAGAAGTCTGATTGGTCAGCAGATTAAGCAACGGCTGTGAAATTTTAGGTAATGGAGCACCACTTAAATAAGCTCCTGAAAATTTTAAAATTTTTGGAGCCAAATAAAAATAATGACCATCGTATTCTAAATAGCCCAAATACTCTAAGGTCAGTAAATGCCGACGTGCAGCAGCTCGAGTCAAACCTGTACGTTCTGCTGCCATAGAGATATTTAAGCGATGTCGATCATTCCCGAAGCTTTCCAAAATTGCCAGTCCTTTCCCCATGCCTGCAATAAAATCTTCATGGCGAATTATTTTTTTATTTTCAGGATTTTGCAGCGTCTTGTTGGGTTTTTGCTCTATTTTTTCCATCTAAATTTCACCATACAAAGTGCTTGACCAAGCATTATTTTCTAGGAGGTTCAAAATAATAACTATTGTTCGATAGTCGAACAATATACATTATCATCGAACAATTACGCGTTTTACTGCTAGATGTTTAGGCGAAAATTATAAAAAATGAGCAGACAAAGGAAATCTAATTAAATTACTCGGGATTGGGTAACAACGTCGAAAGCGACTGACTTTATCCTGCCTAATTTTTAGTTCCAATCAATTAATCATTTTATGATGCACAGTGGAGTTATCCAATGATAGATAAAAGTGCGACCTCATTTCGCGAGGTTCTGTCGCAAATTAAAGATGGTTCGACCATCATGATTGGTGGCTTTGGCACCGCAGGACAACCTGCCGAACTCATTGATGGCTTGCTGGATTTGGGCATCAAAGACCTGACTATTGTCAGCAACAATGCGGGTAATGGTGACTATGGTCTGGCGAAATTGCTCAAAGCAGGCGCTGTGAAAAAAGTCATCTGTTCTTTCCCGCGTCAGTCGGATTCTTGGGTATTTGACGAACTGTACCGCGCAGGCAAAATCGAGCTGGAACTGGTGCCACAAGGCAACCTCGCTTGCCGTATTCAGGCTGCGGGTATGGGCTTGGGTGCAGTGTTTACGCCTACAGGCTATGGCACTTTACTGGCTGAAGGAAAAGAAACCCGTCATATCGATGGCAAGGACTATGTCTTGGAATACCCGATTCATGCCGATTTCGCCTTGATCAAGGCACAGCAGGGCGACCGCTGGGGCAATCTGGTTTACCGCAAATCCGCACGTAACTTTGGCCCAATCATGGCCATGGCAGCGAAAGTCACCATCGCACAAGTTTCTGAAGTGGTTGAACTGGGTGAGTTAGATCCTGAACACATCATTACCCCAGGTATCTTTGTGCAGCATGTGGTTCAGGTTGAACCTGCTTCACCATTGGCAACCGCATAAGGAGACTGACATGAGCTATAAAAAACTAACCCGTGACCAAATCGCTGAACGTGTCGCTCAAGACATTCCTGATGGTGCTTATGTGAATCTTGGCATTGGCTTACCAACCAAGATCGCCAGCTACCTGCCTGCGGATAAAGACGTTTTCCTTCATTCTGAAAATGGCCTGTTGGCATTTGGCCCACCACCAGCAGAGGGTGAAGAAGATCCTGAACTAATCAATGCCGGTAAAGAATTCGTAACGATGTTGAAAGGCGGCGCGTTTTTCCATCATGGAGACTCGTTTGCCATGATGCGCGGTGGTCACCTTGATATCGCAGTTCTTGGTGCATTCCAGATTGCAGCCAATGGTGATTTGGCCAACTGGCATACTGGTGCACCGAATGCCATTCCTGCTGTCGGCGGTGCAATGGACTTGGCTGTTGGTGCCAAGAAAGTCTTTATCACCACGGATCATGTCACCAAACAGGGTGAACCAAAGATTGTGGCAGAACTGACTTATCCTGCGACAGGTCTGAAATGTGTAGACCGTATCTATACTGACTTATGTGTGATTGATGTCACACCTGAAGGTTTGAAAGTGCTGGAGAAAGTCGAAGGCTTAAGCTTTGACGAGCTGCAGGCAATGACTGGTGCAACACTGATTGATGCGACTCAAGGATAAAAACCTCTCCCTAACCCTCTCCTGAAAGGAGAGGGAAAAGGTGAAGTAACAGGACAGGATTAAAGAATGAAAAATGCTTATATTGTCGATGCCATCCGTACTCCGTTTGGCCGTTATGCTGGTGGTCTAGCTTCAGTTCGTGCCGATGACCTCGGTGCCTTACCGATCAAAGCCCTGATGCAGCGTAACCCAAGCGTGGACTGGCAACAGGTCGATGACGTGATCTATGGCTGTGCCAACCAAGCGGGTGAAGACAACCGTAATGTCGGACGCATGTCATCTTTACTTGCAGGCTTACCATACCAAGTGCCAGCAACGACCATTAACCGTCTGTGTGGTTCATCGCTAGATGCGATTGCCATGGCGGCACGCACCATTAAAGCGGGTGAAGCAGACCTGATTATCGCGGGTGGTGTAGAGAGCATGAGCCGTGCACCATTTGTCATGGGCAAAGCCGAAACGGCTTACAGTCGCACCCAGAAGATTGAAGACACCACCATGGGCTGGCGTTTTATCAATCCGAAACTCAAAGAAATGTATGGCGTGGACACCATGCCACAAACCGCGGAAAACGTGGCAGCACAGTTCCACATTAGCCGTGAAGATCAGGACAAGTTTGCTTTAACCAGCCAGCAACGTACTGCCGCTGCACAAGCCAAAGGCTACTTTGCCAACGAAATCGTACCTGTGACGATTCCACAGCGCAAAGGCGATCCGATCGTGGTTGATACCGATGAACATCCACGTGCAACCACATTGGAAACCTTAACCAAACTGAAACCTGTAGTGAAAGCTGAAGGGACGGTGACTGCGGGCAATGCTTCAGGTATTAACGACGGTGCAGCAGCACTACTGATTGCGTCAGATGAAGCCATCACAAAATACGAACTGAAAGCACGCGCCAAGATTATTGCAGCTACAACGGTGGGTGTTGAACCGCGCATCATGGGCTTTGCCCCAGCACCAGCGATCAAGAAATTACTGAAACAGGCCAACCTGACTTTGGCACAGATGGACGTGATTGAATTGAACGAAGCTTTTGCTGCACAGGCATTAGCATGTACGCGTGACCTAGGTCTGGCGGACGATGATGCCCGAGTCAATCCAAACGGTGGTGCGATTGCACTGGGTCATCCACTCGGTGCTTCAGGCGCACGTCTAGTCACTACAGCCTTGAACCAGCTTGAACAGACTGGCGGCAAGTACGCCTTATGTTCAATGTGTATCGGTGTCGGTCAGGGGATTGCCTTGATTATTGAGCGAGTTTAAGTATGAGCCAGTTATATGCCAGCTTATTTTATCAGGATGACGTGACTGAAATTTTCAGTGATCGGTCTTTGATTTCTTACATGATTCAAGCTGAAGTGGCTCTGGCAAAAGCTCAGGCTCAGGTTGGGGTAATTCCTCAATCTGCGGCAGATTCGATTGAAGCGATTGAACAAAAAACAGCATTGGAACAGATCGATTTTGATGCGTTGGCAACCGCAACAGGGCTTGCAGGCAATATCGCAATTCCTTTTGTAAAACAGTTGACTGCAATTGTGAAACAACAAGATGAAGCTGCTTCACGTTTTGTGCACTGGGGTGCAACCAGTCAGGATATTTTAGATACTGCCTGTATTTTACAGTGCCGTGATGCGTTGCAGCATGTTGAACAGAGCGTGCAGCAAAACTACCAGACGGCATTGACGCAGGCACAAGTTTATCGTGATCAGGTGATGATTGGGCGGACATGGCTACAACAAGCTTTGCCAATTACGCTGGGTCACAAGTTTGCTCGTTGGGCAAGTGCGTTTAAACGTGATTTGGATCGGATTCAGGCAATGAAAGCCCGCGTACTGGCTGTTCAGCTCGGCGGTGCAGTGGGTTCATTGGCATCACTGCTTGATCAGGGATCCGCAGTTGTCGAAGCATTTGCCCAACAGCTCCAATTAGCGACACCAAGTTGCACATGGCATGGTGAGCGCGATCGTATCGTGGAGATCGCCAGTGTACTCGGCATGATTGTCGGTAACACAGGCAAAATGGCACGTGACTGGTCTTTGATGATGCAGACAGAAATTGCTGAAGTGTTTGAGCCAACTGCAAAAGGTCGCGGTGGTTCATCGACCATGCCGCACAAGCGTAACCCTGTTGCAGCAGCATCGGTACTTGCAGCTGCAAACCGTGTACCCGCATTAATGTCGAGCATTTATCAGAGCATGGTGCAAGAACACGAGCGTAGTCTTGGCGCATGGCATGCTGAATGGTTGGTGTTGCCTGAGATTTTTCAGCTTTGCGCAGGTGCATTGTCACGTACCTTGGAAGTTTTACAAGGGATGGAAGTCAATGCGGGCAACATGCAACGTAATCTGGACTGTACTCAAGGTTTGATTATGGCTGAAGCAGTCATGATGGCATTGGCACCTAAAATGGGACGTCTCAATGCGCATCATGTGGTCGAAGCCGCATGTAAAACCGCAGTTGCTGAGCAAAAGCACTTAAAAGAAGTCATCGCTGAGCTTGATGACGTCAAAAATAATTTTTCTACAGCAGAAATTTCCACGATTTTTAAACCTGAATCTTATTTAGGCAATATTCAGGCACAAATTGATGCAGTTTTGCAGGAAGCACAGGCAGGAGTGGCAAAGTGATGATCACGATTACCAATCGTCAAGGCAAACATTTATCGGTTTATGTGGAAGGTCTTGAGAATGCGCCTGCCATTGTTTTTTCCAACTCTTTGGGAACCGATCATGCCATATGGCAGCCACAGGTTGCTGAACTGAAAAAACAGTTCAAAGTGATTACTTATGATACTCGTGGGCATAGTCAAAGCGATGTAGTCGCAGAGACAACTGTGCAAAACCTTGCAGAAGATGTAATTGATATTTTAGATGCGTTGAACATTGAAAAAGCACATTTTTGCGGTATTTCAATGGGCGGGCTGACTGCACTGTATTTAGGTATTCACCATGCTGATCGTTTTAACAGCATTACAGTTGCCAACTCCGCAGCCAAAATTGGAACAGCAGAAGCGTGGCTAAAACGTGCTGAAGCGGTTGAGCAAAATGGTTTGGCAGATTTGGTTGCATCAACGCATAGCCGTTGGTTTAGCAGTGAATTTGATTATCAGGAAAATGCACTGGCACAGCAAACCATTCAAAGTTTAGCCAATACACCAGCACAAGGTTATGCCAATGCCTGCCGAGCTTTGGCACATGAAGATTTGCGTGAACAGATTGCCAATATTCAGATTCCAACCTTGTTGATCGCAGGTAAATTTGACCCGATCACCACAGTCGCTGATGCTGAATTTATGCAGCAGCGCATTGCCCATAGCCAACTCAATATTTTACCAGCATCACATTTGTCAAATATTGAGCAACCTGAAGGATTTACTCAGGCTCTTCAGCGCTTTATTGAAGTGATTTCATAAAAGCCCACTGTTTTAAAAGGATTTTCGCCTAAGGAGGCAACTATGGCGTCTCAGGACACTGCTCGCCCAAATATGAGCATGGATGCACAGGCACTGATTAATGATTCACCATTAAGTGCTTATCAGTGGATGATTGCAGCCATTTGTTTTTTCATTGTTTTTTTAGACGGTATTGATACCGCAGCGATGGGCTTTATTGCGCCTGCACTGGCTCAGGACTGGGGGCTTGACCGTTCTCAGTTGGGCCCTGTGATGAGTGCTGCTCTTGGCGGCATGATCATCGGTGCATTGGTCTCGGGGCCAACGGCTGACCGTTTTGGTCGTAAGGCGGTGCTGTCATTTTCCATGCTGATTTTTGGTGGTTTTACCATTGGCTGTGCTTATGCCAATAACCTCGATACTTTGGTTATTTTGCGTTTCTTGACAGGAATCGGGTTGGGGGCAGCCATGCCAAATGCCACCACACTGTTTTCTGAATATTGCCCGACACGTATTCGTTCACTACTCGTAACCTGCATGTTTTGTGGTTACAACCTCGGTATGGCGATTGGCGGATTCTTAAGTAGCTGGATGATTCCAAACTTTGGCTGGCACAGTTTATTCCTGTTTGGTGGCTGGAGCCCAATGATTCTGACCTTCTTTGTGGTTGGTTTCTTGCCAGAGTCTTATCGCTTCTTGATTGTTCGTGGTGGCAATAACGAAAAAGTTCGCAAAATTTTGAGCCGTATTGCGCCGACTCAAGTGCAGAACGTAACTGAGTTTCATGTTCCTGAAGAAAAAAGTGCAGTGCAGAAAAAGCAAAACGTGTTTTCGATGCTCTTTTCGCCAACGTACATCAAAGGCACGTTATTGCTTTGGTTCACATATTTCATGGGCTTGGTCATGATTTACCTGCTTACCAGCTGGTTACCAACCTTGATGCGTGAAACTGGCGCGAGCATGGAACGTGCAGCCTTTATCGGTGGTCTATTCCAGTTCGGTGGTGTTCTTAGTGCGTTATTTATTGGCTGGGCAATGGATCGCTTTAACCCGAACCGCATTATTGCAGGCTTTTATTTGGCGGCAGGTGTTTTTGCCTTCACTGTGGGTCAAAGCTTGAGTAGTCCGATCTTACTTGCAGTCTTGGTACTTTGTGCAGGCGTTGCAATCAATGGTGCACAGTCTTCTATGCCAGCACTCAGTGCACGCTTTTACCCAACCCAATGCCGTGCAACAGGTGTGGCGTGGATGTCAGGGATCGGGCGTTTTGGTGCGGTGTTTGGAGCGTGGATTGGTGCAGTACTTCTCGGTCAACACTGGTCATTTACCGCAATTCTGAGCATGTTATTGATTCCAGCAACCGCTGCCGCAGTCTCTATTTTTGTCAAATCACTGGTTGCACATACTGATGCAACCTAATGAGGGTTTTCTTATGAATGATGATGAACGCTACAAACAAGGTATTCAAGTTCGCACGGAAGTTTTAGGCGAAAAGCACGTCAACCGTTCGATTGAAAACCTGAATGAGTTCAATAGCGACTTTCAGAATTTTATTAGCCGTTTTGCTTGGGGTGAAGTGTGGTCTCGCCCTGGCATGCCACGCCATACCCGTAGTCTGGTGACTATCGCTGTGTTGTTGGCACTGGGTCGTGAAGCAGAGTTACGTATGCATATTCGTGCGTGCTTTAACAATGGTGTCACTCAAGACGACCTCAAAGAATTATTTCTTCATTGTTCATTGTATGCAGGTTTGCCAGCAGCAAATGCCGCGATGCATATGGCAGAAGAAGTATTTAAAGAGCTAGGAATTTCACCTGGCCAGCAAGCGTAATGGATGCAATTTTTTTAAAATTTAAAGGAGAAATATGATGTCTCAGATTATTTGGGGTGCCTACGCACAGCGTAATACAGATCATCATCCGCCAGCACATACACCAGGCTATAAAACCAGTGTGTTACGTTCGCCAAGCAATGCATTGATTTCAATTGCGGAAACACTCACTGAGGTGACAGCACCACATTTTAGTCCAAATCAGTTTGGCCCTAAAGATAACGACTTAATCTTAAATTATGCAAAAGATGGTTTGCCAATTGGTGAACGGGTGATTGTGCATGGTTATGTGCGTGATCAGTTTGGTCGTCCTGTAAAAAATGCACTACTTGAAGTTTGGCAAGCCAACGCTTCAGGTCGTTATCGCCATCCAAATGACCAGTTTATTGGTGCGATTGATCCTAACTTTGGTGGTTGTGGTCGTATGTTGACCGATGAAAACGGTTACTTTGTTTTCCGTACCATCAAGCCAGGTCCATATCCGTGGCGTAACCGTATCAATGAATGGCGTCCTGCGCATATTCACTTCTCTTTAATCGCAGATGGTTGGGCACAGCGCCTGATTTCACAGCTTTATTTTGAAGGCGATACATTAATTGATTCTTGTCCAATTATTAAAACTATTCCTTTAGAAGAACAACGTCGTGCACTGATTGCTTTGGAAGATAAGAGCAATTTCATTGAAGCAGATAGCCGTTGCTACCGTTTCGACATCACCTTGCGTGGTCGTCGCGCAACGTACTTCGAAAACGATTTAACTTAATGGATGGAGTAGAAAAAATGAATGGCTGGAATTTTCAAGAATTAGCAGAAACCCCATCTCAAACAGGTGGTCCTTACGTACACATTGGCCTGTTGCCGAAACAAGCCAACATTGAAGTATTTGACAACAATTTCAACAACAATCTTTTGCAAGAACACACTCATGGCGAACGTATTCGCCTTGAAGGTCAAGTTTTTGACGGTCTGGGTTTGCCACTACGTGATGTCTTGGTTGAAATCTGGCAAGCCGATGCCAATGGTGTTTACCCAAGTCAAGCCGATATCCAAGGCAAAACTGCTGATCCGCATTTCCAAGGTTGGGGACGTGCAGGCGCTGATTTCCAGACTGGCGTATGGCACTTTGACACCATTAAACCGGGTGCAGTTCCAGGACGCAAAGGTACACAGCAAGCACCGCATATTGCATTGGTTATTTTTGCACGTGGAATAAACATTGGTTTACATACCCGTGTGTATTTTGAAGATGAAGCTGAAGCAAATGCTAAAGACCCGATCTTAAATGGTATTGAGTGGGTGCCACGTCGTAATACTTTGCTGGCTAAACGTGTAGAGCGTGATGGTCAGGTCGTTTATCGCTTTGATATTCGTATCCAAGGCGAAAATGAAACCGTATTTTTTGATATCTAAGCTGCGCGCTGTATGGGTTTTTCATACAGCGACATTACACAAGGAATGGTAATGATAAACCTTAAACATAAAGTACTTCAGATGGCACTAGCATGCAGCATGTTGGGGGCAGCATCTGTTGCGTTGGCACAACCACTGATGGCAGATCATTATGTCGTGAAAAATGTTGATATTGGTGTGATGCCAGTAAAGACCATCGTGCCGATTACAGCGCAAACTGCTGCAGAGGCGATTGCTCAGGCAAAAGTGATTGCCAGCAATCCAAATGCAGATATTGCTGAATTCCGTATTGATTTGTTGAACTTCGCTACGGATAGCAAACAGGTGATTGCATTAGGACAGCAACTCAATCAGATTTTAAAAGACAAACCACTTCTTGCAACAATCCGTACTGCCAATGAAGGCGGTAAACTGAAAGTCAGTGATGAAGAATACGGCAAAATCTATAGTGCGTATTTGAAAAAACCGTTTATGCAATTGCTTGATATCGAAATGTTCCGTGATGCAAAAGTGGTACGTAAGGTAACGGATTTGGCGCATGAAAAACATGTGTTGGTGGTGATGTCGAATCATGATTTTGCCAAAACACCAAGCGAACAGGAAATTGTTGATCGTCTGCTAAAACAAGACCAAATGGGTGCAGATATTTTAAAAATTGCAGTCATGCCGCAGTCTAAAGCCGATGTATTTACCTTGATGAATGCAACACTGAAAGTAAGCCAACAAAGCAAAAAACCATTGTTAACCATGTCAATGGGACGCTTGGGCACCATTTCCCGAATCGCAACTGCAAGCTCGGGTGGTAGTTTAAGTTTCGGCATGATTGGTCAGGCTTCAGCACCAGGTCAAATTGATGTGACCCAGCTGCGCCAGTTCTTACAAACTGTACAACCCACACCATAATAAAAAGTGAATTAAAGGAATATCTGGAATGAAAGCAATTTCTTTGCGAGTGACCGCATTAAGTTTAGGACTATTGGCTTCAGGTTGGGCGGCTGCTTCAACCTACGTGGTTGATCGTTACCAAGATGACCAGAATCAGGGATCATTGCGTTGGGCGATTGAACAGTCCAATGCCAATCCATCGGATGACAATCAAATATTGATTCAGGCTGTAGGTAAAGCACCGTATAGCATTAAGGTAAATTCGCCACTGCCTGAAATAAAAGGCCCTGTAAAAATCATTGGTACGCAATGGGACAAAACAGGTGAGTTTATTGCCATTGATGGTTCTAACTATATTCAGGGTGAAGGGGCAAAAGCTTGTCCTGGTGCTGTGCCTGGGCAATATGGTACCAACGTACGCACGATGACTCTGCCAGGTCTAGTATTGCGTGACACACATCATGTTGTGCTGAAAGGTCTGGATATTCATCGCTTCTGTATTGGTATTTTGGTCAACCGTTCGAGCAATAACCTGATTCAGCATAACCGTATTAGCAATAACTACGGTGGTGCTGGGGTGATGTTTACAGGAGATGACGGCAAGGGCAATCCAACCTCAACCACGACCAACAATAACAAGTTCTTGGACAATATCCTTCAGGATAATGGCGATGGTTTAGAGTTGACCCGTGGTGCAGCGTTTAACTTAATTGCGAATAACCTGTTTACTAACACCAAAGCCAACCCAGAGCCATCACAAGGTATTGAAATCTTGTGGGGCAATGACAACGCGGTTGTCGGTAATAAATTTGAAAATTACTCTGATGGTTTACAAATTAACTGGGGCAAGCGCAACTATATTGCCTATAACGAATTGACTGCCAATTCAACAGGATTCAACCTGACAGGTGATGGCAACATCTTTGACAGTAACAAGGTACATGGTAACCGTATTGGGATTGCCGTGCGTTCAGAAAAAGATGCCAATGCACATATTACCTTCACTAAAAATCAGATTTGGGACAACGGCAAGGACATCAAACGCTGTGAAGCGGGCGGGACTTGTGTGCCAAATCAGCGTTTAGGCGCGATTGTATTTGGTGTGCCAGCACTGGAACATGAAGGTTTTGTCGGTTCACGTGGTGGCGGTGTGGTCATTGATCCGAAGAACCTGCAAAAAACCTGTACTGAGCCAACTCAGCAAGGTTGTAACCCACAGCCGAACCAATGGATTCAGGCACCTAAACTGACTGCACATCAGGGGCAACTTATGGTGAGCTTCAAAGGTCAGGCGAACCAGCGTTACCGCGTGGAGTTCTTTGGTAACCGCAATGCACAGTCTAAAGAAGCAGAACAGTTTGTAGGTGCAGCAACAGTTGCAACCAACGCACAAGGTCAAGCCACTTTGACTTGGAAACCAACCGAGAAATTTGCCAATTACACAGCAAATATCACTGATCACCTCGGCGCAAGTTCAGAACTCAGCCAACCCGTAAAACTAAAATGATGAAATATAGGCACTTTGACAGCATGTCGGGGTGCCTAACCCGATTAGGCTAAGGATGAGCAAATATGAAAAAAGTTAATTTAATTAAAATGAGTGCAGTTTCACTCGCAATTTTATGTAGCCAAGGTGTTATGGCAAATGAGCCATGGTCACAAGATCGTCAATGGCTATTTGGGGACTGGAATGGTAAGCGTCAGCAACTAGAAGACCAAGGCTACAAATTTACAGCATCGATCATGAGTCAGGCTGCGACCAATATTGATGGTGGTTACAATGATAACAATACGACTACGGTTGCATCACAGCTGACCCTTGGGGCAAATTTTGATTTAAATAAAATCGCAGGTTGGAATGATACAACAGCGGGCATCATGATTACCAAACGTGATGGTAATGCGCTGACCAATGAGCGGATTAAAGACCCTCGTTCTACCACGTTAGGTAACTCACAAGAGATTTATGGGCGTGGAAAAATCTGGCGTTTGACTCAAGCATGGGTGAAAAAAGGCTTTGATGACAACAAGATTCAGGTCAAAGCGGGCCGTATGGGCATGTCAGATGACTTTAACAGCTCACAGTGTGAGTTCCAGAACTTGCTACTTTGCGGTGGTCAGCTGGGTAAGTCGATTGGTTCAATCTGGTATAACTGGCCAGTCAGTGTTTGGGCAGCCAATGTCAAATACCAGTTTGCACCTGAATGGACAATTGGTGTCGGGGTTTATGAAGTCAATCCCGATGACATTAAAACCCAGTCAGCCAGTGATGGTTTTAACCTTGGCATGAACAATGTTCAGGGGGCAACGATTCCTGTTGAGTTGGCATGGAAACCAAAACTTAATGGCTTGCCTGGTGAATATAAAATCGGTGCCTTGTATTCAACGGCTGAAGCCAAAGACATTAAAACCGCAGGTAAAGTCCATGATGGCAAACACAGTTTCTGGTTCAATTCACAGCAACAGTTGACCCAACGTGGTGATGACTCGAAACGTGGTTTGTATGTCGGTTTTAATGCTGTATTCAATGACAAAGCTACTACATTTGTTGATAACACTGAACAATTGGCATTTTGGTACAAGGGCATGTTTGATAGCCGTCCAGCCGACACCATTGCACTTGGTTTTGCTCGCTATGGCGTTAATGACCGTGCTCGTGATAAGGAAATTGCAACAGACATCAGCCGTGGCTACTTCTCTTATGATCCGCTAGCAAGCAATTATGTTCCGATACAACGTAGCGAGTTGAATGTGGAACTAAACTATACCTATCAATTGTCACCTGCCGTCATGATTCGTCCAAACTTGCAATATATTCATCAGCCAGCAGGGGTGAAGGAAGTTGATGATGCTTGGGTTGCAGGTTTAAGTATGCGTGTAAATTTCTAATCTGGACTTAGAACTTGCTGGGTGTTCAGAGGTCAATGCCCAGCAGGATTTCAGCATGGTTTCGACGGTAGCACACGCTTTTTCAGTTTTTGATTGAGGATAGATTCAAAACTGTTGTTTTTAAACTGCGCTACTTTTTGTACTGAGGAATTTTGACTAAAAAGCCTTGTCAGCCTCATCAAGATGAAAAGGAATCATCGTGACTTATAACAAAGGAGTGAAGCTGTTTTTATGCCAAGTGGCGTAAAAGCAATTTTTTGGTTTTTGTTTTGGCGCATTGTGCAAATCGGTTGCAGCATCACAAGGTGCTGTTCTGTATCAGATAAAAAACTGATTTGACATCAAAACTGGAGATAGTTGTATGTCTGATTCACATACTCAGCCACACCCCATATTTAAGATATGGTGTGCGATCTTAGGATTGGCATTACTGGCTACAGGTTTATTTTATGTGATTGGTGGGGGTAAGCTCATCAGTCTCGGTGGTTCTTGGTACTTCTTGCTTGCAGGGATTTTTATGACCCTTGCGGCTATTCTCATGTTGAGAAGAAAAGCACTCAGTGGCTTTATTTATGCTGCTGTATTTATTGTAACGCTGATTTGGTCATTGTTCGACAAAGGCTGGGATTTCTGGGGCTTGTTCTCTAGCCTCATGTTTCCATCTGGACTATTTGTAGCCATCATGTTGACGCTGCCAAGCTTACGCTGTTATGAGCAAAAAGCGCGGTGTGCTACACCAGCATATGGTTCAGGTTTAGTGGTACTTGTGGGGATGTTGGTGGCATTTTATCAAATGTTCCAGCCACACCCAACCGTTGCAGCATCAGGTCAGGCATTGCCTTTAGTTCCTGTAGATGCAACAAAACAGCAAAAAAACTGGGATCACTATGGTAATGATGCGGGTGGTAGCCGTTTTGCTGCATTAGACCAAATTAACCGTAATAACGTCAAAGACCTGAAAGTGGCTTGGACTTATCAGACAGGGGATAAAACTACAGGTATAGGTAATGGTGCTGAAGATCAGGAAACACCATTACAAGTTGGCAATAAAGTGTTCTTGTGTACCCCGCATAACAACGTGATTGCGGTTGATGCCGATACAGGTAAGCAATTGTGGAAAGCGGAAGTCAATTCACATGCTGATGCTTGGGAGCGCTGTCGTGGCGTTGCTTATTTTGATTCAACGCAAACCATTGAACAACCAAAATTTGCAGGTGCAACACCTGTAACCACAGTTGCAAACAATACAGCTTGTCCACGTCGTGTTTATACCAATACACCAGATGGGCGTTTAATTGCGATCAATGCTGACAATGGTCAACGCTGTGAAGATTTTGGTGATCATGGTACGGTAAATCTGCTTGAAGGCATGGGAGATGGTACGAAAGCACCACGTTTTGAGGTCACTTCCGCTCCGACACTGGCAGGTACAACACTGGTTGTGGGTAGCCGTATTGCCGATAACGTTGCTGCAGACATGCCAGGGGGCGTAATCCGTGGTTATGATGTGATCACGGGTAAATTACGCTGGGCATTTGATCCACGTAACCCGAATCCAAACTATGTGTTAAAACCAGGCGAAACTTATAAACGTAGTTCAGCAAACTCTTGGGCGCCAATGTCTTATGACCCGAAAATGAATACTGTGTTCTTGCCAATGGGCAGTTCATCGGTAGATGTTTGGGGTGGTAACCGTAATGCACTAGATCACAAATACAATACTTCTGTGTTGGCGCTTGATGCGACAACAGGGAAAGAAAAATGGATTTACCAAACTGTACATAATGATCTTTGGGACTTTGACTTACCAATGCAACCAAGCTTGGTCGATTTCCCAATGAAAGATGGTACAACTAAACCTGCTGTCGTGATTGGTACTAAATCTGGTCAGTTCTTTGTTCTTGACCGTGTCACAGGTAAACCACTGACTAAAGTCATTGAGCAACCTGTAAAAGTTGCAGACATTCCAGACGAGCAGTATTCAAAAACTCAACCGCGTTCAGTGGAAATGCCGCAAATTGGCAATCAGACTTTAAAAGAGTCTGACATGTGGGGTGCAACACCATTTGACCAGTTGATGTGTCGTATCAACTTTAAATCTATGCGTTACGATGGTCTGTTCACTGCACCAGGGACTGATGTTTCACTCAGCTTCCCAGGCTCTTTGGGTGGTATGAACTGGGGTAGTATCTCATTTGATCCGACACATCGTTATATGTTCGTGAACGACATGCGTTTAGGTTTATGGATTCAGTTGATTAAACAAACACCTGAAGACATCAAAATTCAGGCGAGCGGTGGTGAGAAAGTCAACACAGGCATGGGTGCTGTACCAATGAAAGGTACGCCGTACAAAGTCAACAAAAACCGCTTCATGTCGGCTTTGGGTATTCCATGTCAAAAACCGCCATTTGGTACCATGACTGCGATTGACATGAAAACTCGTCAAATTGCATGGCAAGTGCCATTGGGTACAGTTCAAGACACTGGACCTCTAGGCTTCAAAATGGGCTTGAAAGCACCGATTGGTATGCCAACCATTGGTGGTTCAATGGCAACTCAAGGTGGCTTGGTGTTCTTTGCTGCAACACAAGACTACTACTTGCGTGCCTTTGATTCATCAACAGGGAAAGAGCTGTGGAAAGCCCGCTTACCTGTAGGTAGCCAAGGTACGCCAATCAGCTACATTTCACCAAAAACAGGAAAACAATATATCGTGATTTCTGCGGGCGGTGCGCGTCAATCACCAGATCATGGTGACTACGTGGTGGCTTATGCGTTGCCTGAGAAAAAATAAGTGATGTGCTGTTGTCGAGCTGCATGTTGCTAGACAACAGATACTGAACAAAAACGGGCTGATCATTTGGATTAGCCCGTTTTTATGTATATAAAAAGCGAATTCGTACAGCCAAACGTATAAATCCTCATTTCAACAGAAAAGGTAAAACACAGGATTAAGCACGCGAGTGTAAGAAGAAAAGATGTGTTCGAAGCAGACTAGAATAAGTAAAGATCAGCGAAAATCGCACACGTATCCCATAACAGATCATTTGGATGAAATAAAAAGGCGCCAGAAAAAGCATTTTTATTTGTAATGAAAGGCTTTATTAACATTAAACACTTTGGGTATGAGGTATCCCATACCCAAAATCAAGGCTTATGCTTTAAGAACAGGTGGAAAACCATCTTCTGTTAAAGCTTCAGTCAGTTGTTCAACACTGGCACTGGTTTGGACTTCAACCAGTTTGCTTGCAACATCAATATTCACCTGTGCATTTGGATCAAGATCTTTAATGGTTGCTGTAACGCTACGTGCACAGCCGCCACAAGTCATATTGGCAATTTCAAATTTCATGATTGCTGCCTGATTTAAAGAAGAGAATTGCATTGTAAAGCTTACCCTCATGGTAAGGTCAAGTGGCTTTAAATCAGAATATTTTAAATCTGTATCTTGACCTTGCTCTTATGTCAAGGTTTAAGCTGAACAGTATAAATGATCATCAACAGAACTGTAGACGCACTGCTTGGTTGCAGTACAAGGAGGCAGTATGAGCCAGTCACAACATCCTTATCATCAATCACTTGATATTGAGGGCATGACGTGTGCCTCGTGTGTTGGGCGGGTGGAGAAGGCATTAAAAAAAGTGGATGGTGTCGCAGAGGTTGCAGTCAATCTTGCTACCGAAAAAGCCGTGATCCATAGTGATAAGGCTGTGCCACGTGAAGATTTAGTGCATGCAGTCGAGCGGGCAGGCTATGAAGTTCGTACGCAGCCTGAGCAGCTATTTGAATTGAATATTCAGGGCATGACCTGCGCTTCGTGTGTCGGGCGCGTAGAAAAAGTCCTGAAAAAAGTTGAAGGCGTGAGTGATGCAACGGTCAACCTTGCTACCGAAAAAGCTGTGGTTCATGCACATTTAGCCGATGCCAATGCATTAATTGCAGCGGTACAAAAAGCAGGTTATGAGGCACAGTTACAGCCACAGCATGTAGCACAACCTGGCAATGAATTGAGCGAACGCCGTGAACAGGAAGCCAGTCAGTTAAAGCGCGACTTATTGATTTCAGCATGTTTAAGTTTGCCTGTGTTTATTCTGGAAATGGGTGGGCATTTGATTCCAGCGTTTCACCATTGGGTGATGCAGCACATTGGCATGCAAAACAGTTGGTGGCTACAATTTGTCTTGACCACGTTGGTACTGTTCTTTCCAGGGCGTCGTTTTTATCAAAAAGGCATTCCAGCCTTACTGCGTTTTGCCCCTGATATGAACTCACTGGTTGCGGTGGGAACACTGGCAGCCTATGGTTTTTCCTGCGTCGCCACCTTTGCCCCAACGTGGCTACCTGAGAACAATGTAAATGTGTATTTTGAATCGGCTGCGGTGATTGTGACCCTGATTCTGCTTGGGCGTTATTTGGAAGCCAAAGCCAAAGGACGAACTTCACAGGCGATTCAGCACTTGCTCGGCTTACAGCCAAAAACTGCACGCATTATTGTCAATGGGCAAGTGCAAGAGGTCGAAATTGCCCAAGTGCAACTCGGCATGCAATTACTCATTCAACCAGGGGAGAAAATCCCTGTCGATGCTACAGTGATTGAAGGGCAAAGTTTTGTCGATGAATCCATGATCACGGGTGAGCCGATTCCTGTGGCGAAAAATCTAGGCATGACCGTGGTGGCAGGCACAATCAACCAGCAAGGTTCGCTGACCATTCAGGCCACTGCCGTTGGTGCGAATACGGTTTTGTCACAAATTATTCGTTTGGTAGAGCAGGCGCAAGGTTCCAAGTTACCGATTCAGGCTTTGGTGGATCGAGTGACCATGTGGTTTGTACCTGTAGTGATGGGTTTGGCACTCCTGACTTTTGTGGTGTGGTTTTTCTTCGGCCCTGAACCTGCGCTAAGCTTGAGCTTGGTCAATGCTGTAGCTGTGCTGATTATTGCCTGTCCATGTGCAATGGGATTGGCAACACCAACTTCGATCATGGTCAGTACAGGGCGTGGTGCAGAACTGGGAATATTATTTAAACAAGGGCAAGCCTTGCAGCAATTGCAGGAAACCCAGATTATCGCTGTTGATAAAACAGGCACAGTGACCGAAGGTAAACCGACACTGACCGATTTTGTGGCGCTTGATCCAAATCAAACTCAACACATATTACAGGTGGTCGCTTCAGTTGAAGCCAAATCAGAACATCCTATTGCAGTGGCAATTGTGCAACATGCGCAGCAACAAGGTTTAGCCCTGCTTCCTGTTGAGCAATTCCAAGCCTTGACGGGTTATGGTGTTGAAGCAACGGTCAATCAGCAGCAGATTCATTTGGGTGCAGCACGCTTAATGCAACAGTTAGGTTTAAGTGTCGAGGTCTTTTCCGAACAGGTACAGCAGTTGGCAGAACAGGGTAAAACCCCGATTTATGCAGCAATTGATCGAGAGTTAATGGCGATATTGGTGGTATCTGACCCAATTAAGCCAAGTAGTTACAGTGCGATTCAAAATTTGCACCAACTGGGTTTAAAAGTCGCCATGATCACAGGTGATCATCATGTGACGGCGCAGGCGATTGCCAAGCAGTTGGGTATCGATGAAGTGATTGCTGAAGTGTTGCCAGAAGGGAAAGTCAACGCCGTGCAGGCTTTGCAGCAGAAATATGGCAAATTGGCTTTTGTGGGTGATGGTATTAATGATGCCCCTGCGTTGGCAGCAGCCGATATCGGTATTGCCGTGGGAACAGGAACGGATGTCGCGATTGAATCTGCCGATGTGGTGTTGATGTCTGGCAACCTGCAAGGGGTGAGCAATGCAATTGCCTTGAGCCAAGCCACCATTCGCAATATTCGCCAAAACCTGTTTTGGGCATTTGTCTATAACGCAGCACTTATTCCTGTAGCAGCAGGGGCGTTGTATCCAGCTTATGGCATTTTACTGTCACCCATGTTTGCAGCCTTTGCCATGGGCATGTCTTCAGTGTTTGTATTGGGGAATGCCTTGCGCTTGAAACGCTTTCGGGGAGTTTTTGCATGAATATCGGGCAAGTTGCCAAACAGACAGGGCTGTCGAGTAAGATGATTCGTTACTACGAAGAAGTTGGGTTGCTGTCCAATATTCAGCGAACGAGTGCGGGTTATCGAGTTTATACCGCGCAAGATCTTCAAGCCTTGCGTTTTATTCGCCATGCCCGAACACTGGATTTTTCAGTGGAACAAATCAAGGAATTACTCAGTTTATGGCGCAACCAGTCGCGGCAGAGTGCAGAAGTCAAACAGTTGGCACTGGCACATATTCAGCAGTTACAGCAGCGTATAGCAGCATTGCAAAACATGGTGGAAATTTTGCAGCATACCGCAGATTGCTGCGCGGGGAATGAAACCGCAGATTGTCCGATTCTTGAGCAGATTGAACATGGGAAAATGGATTGAATAGTTGGCTAAAAAATCAGCGCCAAAATGGTGCGATCTGTGTTTATAATGCTAAGGCAACCATCAGGATAGATAGTCTATGTTTCAGCATGTTGAGCCTTATGCAGGCGACCCGATTTTAACTTTAATGGAAAAATTCCAAAAAGATGAACGCAACAATAAAGTCAATTTAAGTATTGGTTTATATTACACCGAAGAAGGGATTGTGCCGCAGTTAAATGCTGTGAAACAAGCTGCACTGCGCACCAATCAAGACGTGGATAAAGCCAAACTGTATTTGCCAATGTCAGGCTTGAAATCTTACTGTGACATTACTCAAGAATTACTTTTGGGTGCAGACAGCCAAGCGCGTGCAGAACAACGTGCGGTGACCATTCAGACTTTGGGTGGTTCAGGTGCATTGAAAGTTGGTGCAGACTTCCTGCATAAATATTTCCCAAGCTCTAAAGTTTGGGTGAGCCGCCCAACATGGGAAAACCATATTGCGATTTTCCAAGGTTCAGGCTTTGAAGTCGCTGAGTACCCATACTTCGATGCCAATACCAACGGCGTGGCATTCGACGACATGCTGGCTTGCTTAAAACAAATTCCAGAGCAAGACGTTGTATTGTTGCACCCTTGCTGTCATAACCCGACAGGTGCAGATTTGACTCCTGCGCAATGGGATCAAGTGATTGCGGTATTACTGGAACGTAACCTGATTCCATTCCTGGATATTGCTTACCAAGGCTTTGCAGAAGACCTCGATAAAGATGCCTATGCAATTCGTGCGCTAGACCGTGCAGGTGCAAAATTCTTACTCAGTAACTCATTCTCAAAAATCTTCTCGTTGTATGGCGAGCGTATTGGTGGGTTGACTGCGATTTGTGAATCGACTGAGTCGGCTGAACATGTCTTGGGTCAGTTCAAAGCGACTGTTCGTAAAATCTACTCAAGCCCACCAACGACAGGTGCGGTTTTAGTCGATACCGTTTTGCGTGATGATGCACTACGTCTGGACTGGCAAGAAGAGTTGCAAGAGATGTGTGACCGCATTACCAAAATGCGTACCATCTTGCGCGATGAGCTAACCCAACGTGTACCAGGTCGTGACTTTAGTTACTTGGTGAAACAGCGTGGCATGTTCAGTTACACAGGCTTAACAGGCGAGCAAGCTGACATTTTACGTGACGAATTCGCGATTTATTTGCTTCGCAGTGGTCGTATCTGTGTGGCAGGTTTGAACCAGAAAAATGTGTATTACGTTGCTGAATCTATTGCAAAAGTTTTGACACGTTAATCGGTGTGAAAACCAAAAAAGATTAAGTTATTATGCCAATCAGTTGAAAAATTGATTGGCATTTTTCATATTTAAGATGGCAGATGTGTCATGGAAATGTCATGCGCTGTTTGAGGCAGCACGATCTTTAAAAATATGCTGTTTCTGCGATTTATTTGCTCAATGAATAATTTTGCCAAGTTTTGCGGTAGGTGGATTTCTTGCGAAGCTCAGCTTCTTATTTGGCGAAACGAAAGAACGGATGAGCTTCCAAAGTATATCTAATATTGTTAAATCGCTATTTTCTTTGGGGTACGCCATGTCCAAAACAGTCCCCAAATAAAAGCCAATAAACCCACTGCAAAACTTTGTTGCAATGAACCGCCATGTTCAATCCAGAGTTTTGCCAACCACGGGCCAAATAACTGCGCGCCTGCATAAATGGTAATCATGGCTGCGGAAAGTTTCGGCCCTTGATGCGGCTGGAAAAAACGTGCCAAACGCTGGGTACACATGACTGAGCCAAGAAATCCAGCACCGACAAAGACAGCACAGCCTAAAACACCCCAAATATTTGGCATAAGTAAAATCAGTAACACGCCGAGCGCTTGTATCCAGTATGAACCGAGCAATGCCTGACGATCTCCCCAACGTGCGCCTAAACTGTTCCAGATGGGAATAAACAGCGAACAGGACAGCGAGGTCATCAGCCAGACATTTTTCACCAAAAATGTATGTTCACCACCCACCTGATGTGCTAAAGCTGGCAAAAAGGTCATCGGTAAAATATAGCCCAAACCTGCACCAATATAAGAAATAAATAGAGGTGTGCTGTTGGTATCAAACAGCTTTTGGTTTGCATGTGCTGTTTTAACTTGCTGGTGAATCTGGATTTTTGAGATTTGATACAGGCTAAAGACCAACAGGGGAATGCAAGCGATGGCAATCGGTAACCAGCGCCATTGCCCAGTAAAAAACGGAGCTGTCCAGTCCACCAAAATACCGCTGACGATTAATCCCAAACCTACACCAAAGTACACGAGGCCGCTTAAACGCGTCAGTTGATGTTCACTGAGCCATTCCAAAATTAGGGCAGGCGCAAGTACAAACACCAGACCATTACTCATGCCATTGGCAAGGCGTAGCAATAACAGGGGTGTATAAGCAGCGCTCAAACATTGCAGTATGGTTAGTGTGGCATTGATCACTAAACCAAAGCATACATAACGTTTCAGTCGATCAGGTCGGTTTAAATAGACCGCCATTAATGCCCCAATCAAATAACCTAGATAATTACTGGTTGCGAGGTCTGCACCTTGGTTAATGCTGATGAGATGATCTTGGATGAAATAGGGTAATAGTGGGGTAAAGGCAAAACGCCCAATGGCATGCACAAGCATTAAACTGCTAATCCCTGCAGCAATATAACCATAAGCCTGATAACGCAGTGAATGATCGACTGATGCCATTGCTTATCCCTCAGCATTTATGTGATTTTTCCTATTTTTTATCGTTTGAAGCATAAAACCTTGAGGGTAGTTCAAGGATATAAGCTACTGCTGCAAGTCATGCGACACAATATGACGTTTAGCTTTGTTATAACAAGGGTTATGTTTTTTGCTTCAGCTATAATCTCTGTATGAAAACACTCAAATTACGCATAAAAGACAAACATTGCAAGGTGCTAGACCAACTCGCATCTGAGGTAAATTTTGTCTGGAATTATGTAAATGATTTGTGTTTTAAACATCTCAAAAAGACAGGTCAATTCTTTAGTGCCTACGATATTGCCAAGTACACTAAAGGCACTTCCAAAGAATGTCATTTGCACAGTCAAACCATTCAGGCTGTAACGGAAGAATTAATTACCCGTAGAAAACAATTCAAAAAAGCCAAACTTAAATGGCGTGTCACCAGTAAGAAATCAGCTAAATACTCATTAGGTTGGATTCCCTTTAAGAAAGTAGCAATTAAATACCAAAATGGACAAGTGAAATACGGTAATCACTGGTTTAGCCTTTGGGATAGTTATGGACTGTCGAAATATAATGTTAAAACAGGCTCATTCGTAGAAGATAGTCGAGGACGTTGGTATGTTTGCTTAGTTGTGGATACCCTTGAAGCAGACAAGAGTACAGCCACTAAGGCGATTGGTATTGATCTAGGCTTAAAAGACATTGCGACTTGTTCAGATGGCACAATTATTTCTAATCCTAAGTTCTATCGTCAGTATGAGCAAAAGCTTGGTATAGCCCAAAGAGCAAAGAATAAAAAACGCGCTCGTGCATTACATGCCAAGATTGCAAACTGTCGTAAAGACTACTTGCATAAAGCAAGCACTCAGCTTGTGAAAGAAAATGCACTGATTATAGTAGGTGACTTAAGTGCTAAAAAACTTGTAAAAACTAAGATAGCAAAATCGGTTTTGGATACAGGATTTTCAGCGCTCAAAACAATGCTCAAGTATAAATGCGAGAACGCAGGAGTATTGTTTGAAGAAGTCAATGAAGCCTATACCACCCAGATTTGTTCGTGCTGTAAGAAAATATCAAGCAGTAGTCCGAAAGGTAGGATAGATCTTGGAATAAGAGAATGGCAGTGTGTGGAATGCGGTACATTCCACGATAGAGATATAAACTCAGCACTGAATATTCTCGCGCTCGGACATGAGCGTCTAGAAGTAGGAATTCTCAGTCTTTAGCTGCGTTAATTGCAGCTCAAGACTGAGGAGGATGTCAAAGCATACGGTAAATAATTAAAGAAAAGAACCAGTATAAAAAATGGACAGGATCAACATTACATAAAGATATACAGGCAAAAATCCATTTTTCAGTGCAGTATGCTATTGTCTAAAAATTATCAAAAAACAACACGGAGAATAATATGAGCAAGCAGCTACTCATGCTCGTTGGCGATTATGCAGAAGATTATGAAACCATGGTGCCTTTTCAGTTTTTAACAGGACTCGGTTATGTGGTGCATGCCGTTTGCCCAAATAAAAAATCAGGAGATCATATCGCGACTGCGATTCATGACTTTGAAGGTGAGCAGACTTATAGTGAAAAACGTGGGCATAATTTTGCAATCAACTATGACTTCGATGCAGTTAATCCTGAGGACTATGTTGGTTTAGTCATTCCAGGTGGGCGTGCACCTGAATATTTGCGTATGTATGCACGTGTAGTCGAAATTGTACAAGCATTTGATGCTGCTCAAAAACCGATTGCAGCGGTCTGCCATGGGGCACAGTTATTGGCTGCTGCAAATGTATTGCAAGGTAAAACCTGTTCTGCGTATCCTGCCTGTGCGGCTGAGGTCAAACTCGCAGGTGGAACCTATGCCGATATTGCAGTAACAGACGCCGTAACCGATGGGCACTTGGTGACTGCACCTGCGTGGCCTGCACATCCTGCTTGGTTGGCGCAGTTTGTGAAGTTACTCGGTGCTGAAATTCGGATTTAAACAAGCGATCTTGAAAAAGATAGGATTGAAAAAACAGGCTGCATTGCAGCCTGTTTTTTATCGCAACAAATTGCCATTCTATTTTAAATTAAGGTTGTTGTTTTTTAAGCTCACGAATTAACTGGGCTTCATAATCATCCAGAACCTGATTGATATTGGCAATCCATTTGCTGCCATTGGCAATTTGGCCAGAATTGGTCACTTTACTATAAATATGAATGGGTTGGAATGATGTTTTATTATTGAGCACATCGCTGTCAATTTCAGAGTGAATTTTAATCGAGGTAAAACCAGGTTGAAACCAAGACCAGAACTTATTAATTTTTACAGTAAGAACCAAATTTGCAGTGGCTTTATTGGCGTCGGTATTTGGGAGTACCTGATAGCCTGATTGGGTTAAGGCACGTTCTACACGTGTTTTGACCACATCTGTCACTGTTCCTTGTTCTAATAAAATATCTCCAAGTGCCATGCCATAACCATTGCGCTTACGTGCAACTGCACGGGCTTTTTCATCTTGAGTTGCTTGTGCCAGACCACCTTTTAATGACGGGATATCTGGGGTTTTTGGGGCTTCTTGAAAAATACGGTCATCTTCAACCAGTGCAATCACTGCCGTATGTTGACTGCTTTGTTGTGGCGCTATTACTGGGAGAGGTGGCGTTGCTGGCAGTTGAATCAGTCCGCGTGACGTAGCACAGCCAGTGAGTGTTACAGACAAGAGCAAGGTCAAATTTAAACATATTTTTTGCATAATGATTTTCCATTGTTATTAAAATTGTAGATTAATTAATCATAATATATTTAAGCTGATCGATGAAACACGATTGATTCGTTATTTTCTGACAATAGAATATAAAAAACCGCATCTTTCAATGCGGTTCAAATTTATGTATTTTAAATGCTTACAATAAACTTGGTAATAAAATTGCACCAATAATCACTAAAAACAAAATCCATTTGATTAAATAATACATGCGACGGTTTTTAGCTTTAAGCTCGCGGCCTTTGGCATGAATTGCATAAAAATATTTAAAAATACGGTTAATAAAACCTGTCTGGTCTTGCGCATCGTTGGGTGACGCTGATGCTGACATCACATTGCGACCAAACCAGTGATTGAAGTTTTGTGCCCATTGCCATTTCATTGGGCGTTCAATGTCACAAAACAAAATAATACGGGTTTGCTCAGCCTTGTTTTGTGCCCAGTGTACATAGGTTTCATCAAATACAGTTGCTTCACCATCGCGCCAGCTATAACGCTCCTGATCAACTTCAATAAAACACTCATCACTATTGGGTGTGCTTAATCCCAAATGATAACGTACTGAACCTGCATAGGGGTCACGGTGTTTACCCAAGTAGCTGCCTGAAGGTAATTCGGCAAACATAGCGGCTTTGACTGATGGAATTTTCTCTAAGATTTCGACAGTTTTAGGGCAAAGTTGTTGAGCTGAAGGATGGCTGTCTTGATACCATTTGAGATAAAAACGCTTCCAGCCACGTTTAAAGAAGGTATTAAAACCTGCGTCATTATTACTTGAAGCCGCTTTAATTTGGCTTTGTAATGCAATGGCTTCATCACGAATGACCTGCCAGTTATCCTGTAGCGGTTTCAGCTCAGGAAAATCCTCAACAGGATAGAACGGTTGGGCTGGTAAACGGGAAAAACCCGTCATAAACATATTGACTGGACCTAAGAAGGTTGAATGATCAAATAGTTGGCGTGACAGCTTTAGGCGCTCTTTCCCCCGAAAATAGGTATAGAGCAAGCTAATCACAAAAATCGTTACAATAATAATCGCGTACATAGAGAAGAATCACCACCATAATCACAATCAATCCAGATTGTATTTTAGTTCATTCTAGCAGAATCAGGTTGTTGGCGGATTTTAAACTGAATTCGTCAGAATCATCATCGATAAATTGTAAAAAAATAATCGATTTTTTGATTAAATACAGCCATAAACTTGCAAAACAATGTCCTAAAAATGACACGGCATTTGCAGCAAGGTGAAGATATGTTGTGTTATAAAGCGACAAGCAAGAGACAGAATGATAAAAAGAATTCCGTTTTTTAGGCTTATTTTTATAGACCACACCAATCTGATACACACTACATTTAATTTTTCATGTAGATCATGGCGTGAATCCGATAACATCCAGAATCTAAAAGTAAAATAGACTTCGTTGATTAAGCTATTTTATTGCTCTTGCACTTCATTGAAATAGACTTGAATTGCTTAGAGAGAAAAACAAAGAGGCTGTATGTAAAGCCTGACGAAAAAATCGAATATGCTTTAAATTGTTCATGGATAACTAGGAACATATTTGTGCTTTTTTGATTGAGGTTTACAAAAAATAAAAACATCATGCCTAAGCGTTACTTACACTGTTTTTGCAACAGGCCCTCAGCTTAAACAGTTATAATCAGCTCAGGCAGAATTTCAAAATTAGATGGAATATCCCCACAGCATGTTTAAATCGTTTTTTCCTGCACCGCGTGCATTTTTTCTTTCAGTTGTCGCATGGCTGTCGTTTAACCTGATCTTGTGGTACTCAGGTGGAAAGGCGTGGGGCACTTTACTGGGCTGGGCACAGGGGTATGCAGAAGCGCCGTCTGCGATTGGCGTGAGTCGCTTTTGGTCACCTGCATTTCTATGGTTTTATATATGGTTCTTTATTGCAACCGCCATTTTTGCAGGTTTTTGGCGTTTTTTCTCAGACAATAAATGGCAACGCTGGTCAGTCTGGGGATCAGCCCTCATTTTGTTTAATATCTGGTTTGGTGTGCAAGTCAGTGTCGCGGTCAATGCATGGTATGGTCCATTTTGGGACATGATCCAGAAAATGCTGGGAAGTGGCGGTGGCGACATCAAAGACCTGTATATGGGGACATTAACGTTCTTATACATTGCCATGGTTGCAGTAACATTTGCAGTATTGAACTCATTTTTGGTGAGTCATTACATTTTCCGTTGGCGTACTGCCATGAATGAATATTACAGCGAGCATTGGTTAAAATTACGCAATATAGAAGGCGCATCACAGCGGGTACAAGAAGATACCATGCGTTTTGCAACCACAATGGAAGATTTAGGTGTCCGCTTTGTCAAAGCGATTATGATCCTGATCGCGTTTTTACCGATTTTATTTCAGCTTTCAGCACATGTTCCCGCACTGCCAATCATTGGTGAAATTAAACATTCTTTAGTGTATGCAGCAGTGGTCTGGGCGGCTTTTGGTACATTCTTGTTAATGTTTGTCGGTATTAAATTACCTGGCTTAGAATTTAATAATCAAAGGGTTGAAGCCGCTTACCGTAAAGAACTGGTGTATGGTGAAGATTGTATTGAACGTGCAGAGCCTGCGACACTCAGAGAGTTGTTCGGTCATGTCCGTAAAAACTATTTCCGTCTGTATTTTCACTACACTTACTTTAACTTGGTGAGTACGTGGTACATGCAGCTCGATGTCTTGTATAGCCTTGTGGTGCTGTTCCCATCGATTGCCGCAGGAAAAATGACTTTGGGTTTACTCAACCAGATTGGCAACGTATTCGATAAAGTACGTGAGTCATTTCAGTATTTGATTAGCTCATGGAAAACCATTATTGAACTGCTCTCGATTTATAAGCGTCTAAAAGCCTTTGAGTCGATTTTGCATAAATAAGGTTTTAAACGCCTAAATGAAAAAACCAGTCAATCAAAATATTGACTGGCTTTTTTTTGTGGAATCGGTGATTTATGGTCAGTATATTTTTAGTATTTTATAAAAGGCCATGATCATCAATCAGATGCATTTTGCATGCGTTAAAGGTGAAATACTTCACCTAAAAAATGTGCGATAGGGCGAAAAATACCCATCACCAAATTGGGAAGAAACTCAAAACATATATCGACCAGAAACTCTATCAAAGAGGATGGTTTATCTTTATCACGTTCTGACTCTTGCATAAATATCACCTAAATGATGAGTGAAGAATAAACAGTATTATCGTTTTAAGGATGATAAATCATGTTCATCAGTGTGACATAAACTTATAAAAAACACACGCCCAACACCGCACCCAGCAACATAACCCAAAGCGGATGCACTGTTTTAAATAAGCCAAGTCCTGCTGTTGCCAAAATAATCACAGTCAATAAAAGATTTTGTGCTGATGCTGAACCAATCAGCCATGCACTAACCAAGACCAGTCCAACTGTCACAGGTTTTAGGGCTTTTTCAAAGCGTGAATGTAAAGGATGATCTTTGACTTGTCGCCAGAACTTGAGTGCATAAACCGTAATCACTGAAGATGGCGCAAACATGGCAATCGAGGTCACCAGTAAACCTGCAGTCCCTGCAACATGCCAGCCAATCAAAGGGATAATCATCATGTTTGGGCCAGGCGCTGCTTGCGCCATTGCGAACAGGGCACTAAATTCTTCAGCAGTCAGCCAATGGTGGACATAGACCACCTGATACTGCATTTCAGGCAAAATTGCATTGCCACCGCCAAATGCCAGTAAAGATAATTCTGCAAATACCAATGCCAGTGACCATAACACCCAAATCATGCGCGTTTTGCTCCCAAACTTAAAACCCACATATTCAGACCCAGCAAAATGATCAGGGTAAATAACAATGGTATTTTCACCACGACCATGAGCATAAAGGTCAGCACAATACTGCTGGCCGTCAAATAACTTTTGGCAATCGGTTTAAGCATTTTTAAACCTGTGGAAAATAACAGACCTGCTGCCGCTGCAGCCAAACCTTGAATCGCATGCTGTACTGCAGGTAAAGTTTGAAACTGGCTATAAATCTGATAAATCAGCAATACAATAATGGTAGGCGCACAGATTAATCCTAAAATGGCACAGAGCGCACCCTTGACGCCATGAAACTCCATGCCAATCGCCACAGACATATTAATAATATTGCCACCTGGTAAAATCTGGCAGACTCCAAGCAGGTCGGTAAACTGAGCTGTACTTAACCAGCGGTTTTCTTCCACAATCATACGATGTGCAAGTGGCAGAACACCGCCAAAACCCATCAATCCCAATTTTAAGAAACCTAAAAACAATGCTTTGCATGTTGGTATGTTGAGTACTTGTTCGCTCACCAGATCACCTTAACCTGTCCCAAGATGTATATAGCATGCAGCGCTTATGCTATATTGACAAATGCTATTTTTACCTTAAACCATGCCTAAAAAGTATAGCAATGATTGAGATTCATAAACTTAATGCCTTTGTTGCCGTGGTTGAAGAAAGTAATATTTCTAAAGCTGCAAATCGTTTGTATATGCAGCAACCGCCTTTAACACGATTGATTAAAAGTCTGGAACAAGAACTTGGAACGGTATTGTTTAAACGCTTGCCGCGTGGGGTAGAAGTCACTGAGGCTGGGCGAGTATTGTATCAAGAGGCCGTGAGCATCTTGGCGCATGCACAGGCGATTCCCAAACGGGTGCAAAATATCGCACAGGGTCTGGAAGGGCAGCTTCATATTGGATTTACCCACTCAGTGGGTTTGCATCCTTTTTTACCTACGTTACTTCACCAGTTTCGTGAACAGTTTCCTGCAGTCACGATTCAGCTAGAAGAAGAAAGCAGTCGTGATTTAATTGATGCTGTTTTTAATGAAAAACTGGATCTCATTTTTTGCGTAAGCCCGCGCCACTTCGTGCCGAGTTGCAGAGTGTACATGTGCTGGATGAACCATTAATTGTAGCGCTGCCGAGTAATCATCCTCTGACAGAAAAAAGTGGGGCAATTCGCTTGCTCGATTTAGAACCCTATGAGTTTGTCTTATATCTGCGACTGGCAGGACAGGATTTATTCGATAATATTTTGGCGCATTGTTATCAGGCAGGTTTTAGCCCCAATATTGTTCAGGAAGCGCCGCGTTTAACCTCGAGCCTAAATCTGATCGCCGCAGGGATTGGCGTGTCGATTGTACCTGCTTCAATTCAGGACTTTTGGAATAAACAGATTGTATATAAGACCCTTAAAGCCGAGTCGCCGTGTATTGCCCCGATTTATACGGTGTATCGGGCAGATGCAAATGTTCGGGTACAGCACGTACTAGAATTGCTAGCTGCACCTGCCAGATCGATACAGAGTCATAACACCTAAGCATCATATCGTGTGCTAAAAAGAAGCCAATGACTGAATGGAGTTTAAGAATGTCCACACAACGTAAACATGTATCTTTGAGTCGAGCACTTTTGATGGCAGCTGCTGTCTTTGGCACAACCCAAGTCACGATGGCAAGCCCAACCGTTGATCGGCTCAGTGATTGCTTGATGAAATCTACTACTGCAACCGATAAAACTGCAGTGTTGCAGTGGACGTTTGTGTCTTTATCGAACCATCCTGATTTAAAACAGTTTAGTCATGTGACAGACGAGCAAAAAACTGCATTGGATAAAAACGTGGCGCAGGTATTGCAGCGCATTTTGGTCGATCAATGTCCGACACAGACCAAAGCAGTAATTCAGGCGGAAGGCGTACAAGCGGTAGGAGAGAGCTTCCAGCAGTTGGGGCAGATTACGGGTGAGGAAATTATTAAAAATCCTGAGGTGAAGCAGCAGCTCAATGGTTTGTTGCGTTATGTGGATGTAAATAAGCTGGTCGTGACGTTTTTGACGCCTGATATTTGGAATCAGTTGGGAACGATTCGAGGGAAGTAGTTTTAAATCCTCTCCATAGCCCTCACTTGCGCTTCGTCTTAAAGCAATGCTTTAAAACTTGCTCAGGAGAAGGGGATATTCATTATTAAATTGATTCCAGCATTTAATTTATAATGATTGCTCCTTCTCCCACTGGGAGAAGGCGGGGGATGAGGGTAACTATAAATCACGCATAAAAAAGGACTTTGAAAGTTGGATGCATCCTAAGTCTTCAAGTTTGGTGATTGAGGATACTTTTTTGATGGTCATATTGTTTTTGGTGTGAGGTATTTGAATAGGTTTTAGATTCTCCCTCACTTAAAAAGCGAGAATAGAGAATCTTATGACGATGTCTACAAAAGTAAATTAAATTTTCCAAATTTCTTTTGCATTTTCATATAAGAAAGATGCCCGTTCTCCTATATTTTGCTCATTCCATTTGTCTTCTGATAGATATTGGCTTATTGTTTCAAGTCCTGCAGCATATGTGTTCAAGCCTTTTTTATCAGCTTTACCCGCACGTTTAATTGCCCAATTCGCATCTCTGATTGTTGAGTTCAAAGCTTGCGTAATAATAGCTAAATTCCCTAAAGTGAGCAGTTTTCGATTGCGATTGATTTTATCTTCTTGTGTGGAAAGTTTATCCCAGTTGTTTTCCCATTTTTTTGGCATTAAATGTTCTAAGCTATATTTGCTAATTCCTAACAGTTGAGTTGATTGTAAACTTCTATTGCGGATTTTAGATTCTATAAAATATAGAATTCCAGCAGCTTGTTTATTGACTAAACACGAACTGTTAAATCCTTGTTTTAGTTCTTCATCCGAAGGTAAAAAATTTACTTTGTCAGCTTGCCCTTCTAAATACTCTAAAAACTGCTTTTTAGATAGAATTTCATTATTTATTAATCTGTCTGTAAAAAGTTGGTTATAATTTTTTGTATTAGCATGAACAACCATTCGTCGAAAAATATATGTTTCAATAAAATCAAACAGCTCATTTCGATAAGTATCATTTGGTACATTTTTCAAAATGTAAAGGGTATAAGGGATTAGGGTGGATGTATCTAAACCAAAAATTATTGCATTAATTCTTTCAATGCCTGACTGGGCTGTAAGCTCATTTTCAATAGTACTGAAATCAAAATTCTCTTGAAAGATTAATGCATACTCTTTAATTTCTTTAAGAATGCCATTTTTGTCATTGCCTAGATAGGTTTGGATAATTTTTTTGTAAGACTCGAATAAATTTTCAACTTTTGAGAACTCTATTTTATCCTCAGTTTTTATATTTAGTGCTTTGTCTTGAATTTTTATTTGTAAATAAGAAAAGAAAAATAAGTCAATGAAAGCTCTTTTAATGCGCCCAGTTGTTATTTCTCTGTCCCAATATTGCTTAGTCTCTTCATTTTTCTCGAAAATATTTTTCCAATAAACTTCATAAGTTGAAATCTCATTACGGTTGAAAAAATAGTTCTTCAAAAGTTCGGCAGTGGTTAATGTAACGCCTAATGAATTAATGGTGTCAAAAATTTGTTGCTCATCTTCATTTTCACTAAGATCAATGCCTACAAACAAAATTTTGGAAAGAATATTGTTTATATTTAATTTTTCAGGCTTTATATTTTCTTTGAAATAATGGTAGGCATTTGTGATGTTGTCGCAACCTTTAAGATTTTCTAATTCAATTAAATTCATTACTTTTTCATAAGCATCAATATCATTGTGATTATGCTGAATAGCAATCAAATCTCTTAACTTGAACATTCGATTAAATTCATAATCATCTTTAGTTTTGAGTGCTAAAACTTTGAAAAAGATTGAAAGAGTGGTTAATCTTTGTTGGCCATCAATTAGAGTTCGTTGGTCACCAACTTTATTTCCTGTGGTTGTTGGTTGTTGTTTAAGGATTACTGAACCTAAAAAATATGGTTTGTTTGATTGGCTTATGCTTTCCATATCTTCCAAAAGCCTTTCCCATTGAGTTTTATCCCAAACGTAAGAGCGCTGAAAAAAAGGAATTTCTAAGATTCGGTTCCCGTTAAAAATATCGTTAATAGTTCTTTTGCCTGCATCCATATTTGTCTCTAATAAAAAACCCCACATAAAGTGAGGTTTTTATATCATGAAATTAATTGACTAGCTAATAAATCAACCAATCAATTTCTTCATCAATTCATTGACTTGCGCAGGATTGGCTTTACCTTTTGCAGCTTTCATCACTTGACCGACAAGACCGTTAAAGGCTTTTTCTTTACCAGACTTGTACTCTTCAACCATTTTTTCATTGGCTGCAAGCACATCTTTAATAATCGCTTCAATCGCGCCTGTATCGGTTTCTTGCTTCAAGCCTTTTTCAGCAATAATGGCATCGGCAGTTTTGCCTTCTTCCCACATAAAACCAAACACTTGCTTAGCGATTTTGCCGTTAATGGTGTTATCGACAATACGCGCAATCATGCCGCCAAGTTGCTCAGCAGATACAGGAGAAGCCGCCAAGTCCAAGCCTGCTTTATTTAAAGCACCTGAGAATTCACCCATGACCCAGTTTGCAGACACTTTACCTTGAGCTGCACCACCTGCCGCCGCAACGACTGCCTCAAAAAAGTCAGACATTTCACGCGAAAGCGTAAGGACATGCGCATCATACTCAGTCACGCCAAAGTCAGCGACAAAGCGTTCACGACGTGCCGCAGGTAACTCAGGCATGGTGGCTTTAATCGCTTCAATTTGCGCATCTGCAATAATCACAGGCAACAAGTCAGGGTCAGGGAAGTAGCGGTAATCGTTCGCTTCTTCTTTAGAACGCATTGAACGCGTTTCCATTTTCACAGGGTCGAACAAACGGGTTTCTTGATCAATCGTGCCATCCCATTCCAAAATTTCCATTTGGCGTTCAATTTCAACATTGATCGCTTGTTCAATGAAACGGAATGAGTTGAGGTTTTTCAATTCACAACGTGTACCAAACGGCTGACCTGGACGACGCAAAGATACGTTACAGTCACAGCGGAACGAACCTTCTGCCATATTACCGTCAGAAATACCGAGCCAACGCACTAAAGTGTGAATCGCTTTAATGTAGGCAACCGCTTCTTCAACCGAACGCATGTCAGGTTCAGACACGATTTCAAGTAAAGGTGTACCTGCACGGTTCAAGTCAATGCCTGACATACCTTCAAACTGGTCATGGATTGATTTACCTGCATCTTCCTCAAGGTGGGCACGAGTGACGCCAATGCGCTTCACTGTGCCATCTTCAAGTTGAATGTCGATATGACCCAAGCCCACAATCGGGTTGTCCATCTGGCTAATCTGGTAGCCTTTTGGAGAGTCAGGATAAAAATAGTTTTTACGGGCAAACACAGACGCTTGGTCGATATAGGCATCGATACCCAAACCAAAACGGATCGCCAGATCAACCACTTCAGCATTTAAAACAGGCAAAACACCAGGCATTGCTAAGTCAACTAGGCTGGCCTGGGTATTTGGGTCTTGACCGAACTCAGTTGAAGAACCTGAGAAGATTTTTGATTTAGTTGCAAGTTGAGTGTGAATCTCAATCCCGATTACCACTTCCCAACCATCAATCAGGTTTGATTTAGGCTTTTTTTGAGCTTGTGCCATTATGCATTCTCCTCAGCAATTGCCGCACGTTGGGTGTGGAAGTCGGTGTTTTGTTGGTATTGATGCACAATCGACAACAATTGTGATTCAGACCAGTAGTTACCAATCAACTGCAAGCCGACAGGCAAGTTGTGATCATCTAAACCTACAGGTGCGTTAATCGCTGGCAGGCCTGCCAAGTTCACAGCAAGGGTGTACACGTCACCCAAATACATTTCTGTTGGGCTAAGGTTCGCACCGATTTTGTAGGCTGTAGTTGGTGCAGATGGCGCGGCAATCACATCAACATTTTCAAAGGCTTTTAAGAAGTCTTGTTGAATTAAACGACGAACTTTCTGTGCTTTGACATAATAAGCATCGTAATAACCCGCAGAAAGCGCATAAGTACCGATCAGGATACGACGCTTCACTTCTTCACCAAAACCTTCAGAACGAGAACGCTTGTACAGGTCCATCAAGTCCACAGGGTTTTCACAGCGGTAGCCATAGCGCACGCCGTCATAACGAGACAAGTTTGAAGAAGCTTCAGCAGGTGCGATTAGGTAATAGGTTGGCACATAAGCTTCAACCATATTAAGGTCAACTTCGACCAAGATTGCGCCCATATCTTCAAGTTTCTTCAATGACTCTTCAACACGTGCTTTAACGTCAGCTGCTAAACCTGCAACATTAAAGTACTGTTTAGGAATACCAATGCGTAAACCTTTCACCGAAGTTGCATTCAGGTTTGCAACATAGTCATCAACCTCTTTATCGACAGAAGTTGAGTCTTTGGCATCGTGACCTGCAATCACATTCATCAGGTAAGCACAGTCTTCAGCCGAGCGTGCCATTGGGCCTGCTTGGTCTAAAGATGAAGCGAACGCAATGATCCCGAAACGAGAAACGCGACCATAAGTCGGTTTTAAACCCGTCAAACCACAAAAAGATGCAGGTTGGCGAATTGAACCGCCTGTGTCTGTACCCGTTGCAAACGGTGCAAGGTCTGCTGCAACTACCGCTGCTGAACCACCTGAAGAACCACCTGGAACATAGTTCAAGTTCCACGGGTTTTTGGTTGCGCCGTAGTATGAGCTTTCAGAGGTTGAACCCATGGCAAACTCATCCATGTTCACTTTACCCAAAGTTACCAGACCCGCTGCTTTGGCTTTGGTCACGACAGTGGCATCGTAAGGTGAAATGAAGTTGTCGAGCATTTTTGAGCCCGCAGAGGTGCGCACACCCTGGGTACAGAAAATGTCTTTATGCGCAAGCGGAATCCCTGCCAGAGCCGTTGCATTACCTGCTTTGATCGCGGCATCGGCAGCATCGGCTTGGCTAAGTGCAAGTTCAGGCGTTACGGTGACATAACTTTTAACCTGAGCGTCAATTTTTTCAATACGCTTTAAATAATGTTGTGTCAGTTCACGAGAAGAAAATTTGCCTTGTTGCAAACCTTCTGATAACTCGCGAATAGAGAGACGATGTAAATTAGTCATAATTTAAAATCTGATCTAAAAAGTAGCACGATTTGGTTATTTCGTTGGAAAGTACGACAAAAGTGCGAGTATTTACAAAATGAAACAAAAGATTATTCGATCACACGTGGTACAAGATACAAGCCATCTTGGGTTGCAGGTGCAACAGCTTGATATTCTTCACGGTGGTTTGTTTCAGTGACCACATCAGGGCGTAAAGGTTGTGGATGGTCAAATGGGCTTTTTAATGGCTCAATACCAGTAGTATCAATGCCTTTTAAGGTTTCCATCATGCCTAAAATTTTATTTAGACTTTGTGCGTACTCTGCAGATTGCGTATCATTGAACGATAAACGTGCAAGATTGGCAATTTGCGATACGGTTTGAGCATTTAGATCTGAATGCTGAGCATCCGATGTAGACATAACATCACCTTGTCAGTATCAAAAAATTTCAAAATATCGTGCTATATGATAAGCGATTGACTTGTTCAAATCATCACATTTAGTTAAAGTTGCGACCTTGCGTCCACATTTGTAAAAACTGAGTACGACCCGTGATTTTAAAACGACTAATTGGCTTGTTTTCGCCAGATCTTGCGATTGATTTAGGTACAGCTAACACACTCATTTATGCACCAGGACGGGGCATTATCTTGAATGAACCGACGGTGGTGGCAATTCGCCACAGTGGTTCACAAAAAATTGTTGCAGCCGTTGGTCTAGATGCGAAACAAATGCTAGGTCGTACCCCTGCCAATATTTCTGCAATTCGTCCGATGAAAGATGGTGTGATTGCAGACTTTGAAGTCACCGAAACCATGTTAAACCAATTTATTGGTAAAGTGCATGAAAAACGTTTATTCCCACCAGCGCCGCGTGTTGTCGTCTGTGTGCCATGTAAATCAACACTGGTTGAACGCCGTGCCATTCGTGAGGCAGTTTACAATGCGGGTGCCCGTGATGTTCGCCTGATTGAAGAGCCTATGGCTGCAGCAATTGGCGCTGGTTTGCCAGTTGAGCAAGCATGTGGCTCCATGGTAGTCGATGTAGGTGGTGGTACGACAGAAATCGCCATCATTTCTTTACAAGGTTGTGTATACGCAGATTCTTTACGTATTGGTGGTGATGTCTTTGATGAACAGATCATTAACTATGTGCGTAAGGCGCATGGTTGTGTGATTGGTGAAACGACTGCTGAACTCATTAAGAAAGAAGTGGGTATGGCAGTTGAAGATGAACACACCAAGAAACTTGAAATTGAAGTGCGTGGTCGTAATCTGGCAGAAGGTGTACCTCGCTCAATTACAGTGACTTCTGAGGAAGTGATGCAAGCGATTGCAGATCCTCTACAAAGCATTGTCAGTGCGGTAAAATCTGCACTTGAGCAAACACCTCCTGAACTTTCTTCAGACATCGCCGAACGCGGCATCGTTTTGACAGGTGGTGGTGCATTACTACGTAACTTGGATAAATTATTGGCACAAGAAACTGGCTTGCCAGTGGTTGTGGCTGAAGATCCTTTAACTTGCGTGACACGCGGTGGTGGAAAAGTCCTTGAGTTCTTTGACAACCCAAACCATGACATGCTTTTTGTAGGATAAAATAGGACAGGGCGGTGCAACCGAATATTTTTTCAAGACAACCGCCATCTTTTCGCTCATTCATTATTGCAGTCATTACGTGTTTGCTAGTGCTTTTCTTTGATTGGCGCATGCCTCATGTAGTGAAACCTGCTAGGGATGTCTTGTACGCAGCATATAACCCCATTTATGCGCTTGCAAGCTATCCAGTCATGTCGCGAGAGTGGCTGAATCAACAAACCAAGTCTGAAGAACAACTGCGTCGTGAAAATACTGCAATGCATGCCGAGTTGTTACAAGCGCAAGTACGTTTGCAAAAACTTTCTGAACTTTCAGCCGAAAACGCCCGTTTACGTGGTCTGCTCGACACGCCTTTAATTATTGATGGTCGTATGGCAATTGCTGAAGTCATCGGGACTGATGTAGATCCATTACGTCATATTATTGTGATTAACCGAGGTAAAGCCGACCGTCTTTATCTGGGACAAACGGTGTTGGATGACCACGGAATTATGGGGCAGATTATTAACGTCTACCCACATAGTGCGCGCGTGCTCCTATTGTCTGATAAAGAAAGCTCTCTATCCATCCGGATTGAGCGCACAGGTATGCGCGCAATTGTGTCGGGTACAGGTGATTCTGGAATCTTGCAAATGCAATATGTTCCAACCAGTGCAGATCTTGTTGTTGGAGATCGTGTCTATAGTTCAGGTTTGGGTGAGCATTTTCCAGCAGGGTATCTGGTGGGTACAGTGTCGAAAATTCAGCGACATAATTCCGGGGAATTTGCCCAGATTGATGTCACACCAGCAGGTCAACTTGCAGGCGGACATTATGTTGTGGTGCTGTTTTCTGACTCACTAGCGAAGGAGCAGCCTTATGCTAGTCGCTAATTATCGCCCTCAGAAACCTAGAGATCCATTTATCTGGATTGTGATTTCGACAGTGTTGGCATCTGTGCTGGTGGTTTATCCATTGGCATATGATGCGTCCGCATGGCGACCATGTATCATGCTGTTGGTGATGCTGTTTTGGGTACTGTGTCAGCCAACATGGTGCGGTGTGTGGTTTGCTTTTGGTCTGGGTATTTTTACGGACTTGCTGCTTGATGCACCGCTTGGGCAAAATGCGCTGATTTATGTGGTGATTACTTTTGCAGCACGTTACTTTATTCGTGAACGTCGAGTTCTCACTTTTCTGAATTTATGGATTATTGCGATTCTTGCGATTTTGGCTTATGTCATTTTTGTTTGGGTGACACAGGTGATGGCGGGTATTAACTATCCTGTCATGCGCCGTTGGCCACCATTAATCAGCAGTGTTTTTGCTTGGCCTGTGTTATATTATTGCTTGAAAAAATGGCGCGCTTGATTTTGGCTTCAAGCTCACCACGTCGTCGTGAGTTGCTTTTACAGCTTGGTTTACAATTTGAGGTATTTAGCCCTGAAATTGATGAAAGCATCTTGGAAGGTGAGTTAGCCTCTGAGTATGTTGCACGGCTCGCACAAGCTAAGGCTCAAGCAGTATTACACAAGTTTTCAGATGCAACCGTGATTGCTGCTGATACCAGTTTGTCTGTCGATCATGAAATTATCGGAAAACCTGAATCAAAAGCACATGCATTTAGCATTTGGCAAAAACTGTCAGGACGTTGTCATGATGTATTGACTGGTGTTTGCGTGGCAAATGCTCAACAGATTTTATATCAAGTGGTGCAGACTCAAGTCGAGTTTCAGCCACTTACGCCGAATGATATGGAAAATTATTGGGCTACAGGCGAGCCTGTGGGGAAAGCAGGTGCCTATGCCATACAAGGGCAGGCAGCGCAGTATATTCCCCGTATTGTAGGCAGTTACACCAATGTTGTTGGACTGCCGTTGCATGAAACAATCAAGCTATTAAAAGCGGTTAATGCATCAAACTGATCGCTTTACAAGAATTCTTATAATGTTTTGAGTTTATTATGTCAGATGAATTGCTGATTAATGTCACGCCGATGGAATGCCGCGTCGCATTAATTGAAAATGGAACAGTAAATGAGCTTTTTGTCGAACGTACGGTAAAACGTGGTTTGGTTGGCAATATCTATAAAGGCAAAGTCGTGCGTGTACTTCCTGGTATGCAGGCTGCTTTTGTCGATATTGGTTTATCGAGAACTGCATTTTTACATATTAACGATATGGTCTGGTCACGTAACCAGCCAACGCCCAATGTTTTTGATCTCCTTCAGCCTGGGCAAATCCTGACGGTTCAGGTGATGAAAGATATGCTGGGAACCAAAGGCGCACGCTTAAGTACCGATCTTTCAATTCCCTCGCGTTATTTGGTCTTAATGCCGTTTGGTAACCATATCGGAGTTTCTCAGCGTATTGAATCAGAACAAGAGCGTGATCGCTTGCGGACACTGATTGAAAAAATCCAGAAAGAGCATCAATTACCGGGTAGTGTGATTGTGAGAACTGCTGCTGAAGGAATTGATGAAGCCTCAATTGCACAGGATATGAATTATCTGGCAAAACTCTGGGAATATATCCAGCGCAAGCAAAAAAGTATTGCGGTGCCTTCCCTTATTTTTGAAGAATTGCCATTACATCAGCGTATTGTACGTGATTTGGCATCTGAATCGACCAGCAAGATTTGCATCGATTCACGAGAAATTCACGCAAAACTCAAAGATTTTATTGATGAGTTTATGCCAGAAATGCAAAGCCGCCTGATTCATTATCCAGGCGAGCGCCCGCTATTTGATCTTTACAATGTTGAAGAAGATATTCAAAAAGCCTTACAAACCCGCGTGGCATTGAAGTCTGGTGGCTACCTGATGATTGATCAGACTGAAGCCATGACGACCATTGATGTCAATACGGGGTCTTATGTGGGTGGACGCAGCCTTGAAGACACTGTATTCAAGACCAATATGGAAGCGACACAGGTGATTGCCCGCCAGTTACGCTTACGTAATTTGGGTGGCATTATTATTATTGACTTTATTGATATGCAAGAAGCGACGCATCGTGATGAAGTCATGAAACAGTTTGAGCGCATGCTTGAGCGTGATCATGCTAAAACCAAAATTACACAGGTTTCCGAGCTTGGTCTGGTTGAAATGACGCGTAAGCGTACCCGTGAATCACTTGAGCACTTGTTGTGTGAGTCATGTCCAACCTGTCAGGGACGTGGTTTTGTAAAAACAGCGGAAACGGTATGTTATGAAATTTTCCGTGAAATTTTACGCTATGCACGCGCTTATCAATCTCAGGCAGGATTTATGGTGGTTGCCAATCCATTAGTGATTGACAGATTGTTAACTGCCGAAGCGCCAGCAGTGGCAGATTTAGAGCACTTTATTAACCGAGTAATCAAATTTCAGGTGGAAAACCTCTATACGCAAGAGCAATACGATATCATTCTTAGTTGATTTTGTAACAGAATTTCGCATAAGCCTTGTTACAACTCGCTGTTTACTTTCATTGAACATTTCCCAATACTATAAACTTAAGTGAGTAGCCAAAGACCTTAGTCTTAGCCAGATGGGGAATTGAAATATGCATATGCGAGAAGATAACAATTTGACAAATAATACTCAAACGAACAAAGAACATCGTCCTGTTAAAAACGATTGTTATATGGTCGATGAACAGGGTAAAGAAGTCCAGATCACCACTTCAATGGTGCAAGATATTTGTATTAAATTGCTTGAGCAATGTCGTACAGTCAGAAGTTAAAATAAAAGGGCGAATCATACGCCCTTTTATTTGTGTTAGAAAATTCAAAAGTTGGATTTAACCAACGTGTTTTAAATGTGCTTTCTGCTCTTCAGAAAGATATTCCGTTCCAAGATGGCGTTCATAATTTTGAATTTCTTGTTCAAGAAGCATGAGTAAACTTTGTACTTTAGGTAAAGTATTACGGCATGCCACAATTCCCACTTCAAGTTTATCTAAATAACTCGTCAGCGTAATATTTAATGCCTGTCCATCAAAGACGACAGATGCAGGATACAACGCTTCTAGTTTCGCTCCATTCCAGTACAGTGGTTCACGTGGACCTGGAACGTTGGAAATCACGAGGTTAAATGCCTGATGCTTAGGCATCAGCCCAGAAATAATATTTAAACCCGCAGCGGCATATACAAATGCGCTATAGCCTAAAATTTGGTCTTGGGTCATGCGTTTAAAGCGGGTTTTGGCGTTACTGACGCTACGTGAAATAATTTTTGCCCGTTCAATCGGGTCACTGATATGCGTTGCCAGATTGGCAAGAATCATGGTGATGCGGTTGCTGGTATCAGAGTCATTATCTGAACGGATTGAGGTCGGTACCATTGCAATGAGGGGCTTGGCAGGCAGGCTGTTCAAGCTCATCAAGTATTCACGTAAAGCACCTGAGCAGACCGAAAGAATCACATCATTTAAGGTAATCTGTAAGGCTTTGGCAATATGACGGAAGCGCTGCAGGTTAAAAGATTGTGCTGCAAAACGTCGAGATGCACTGATACGCTGGTTTAAAATACAGGCAGGGGCCTGAAAGCTTGAGACGTAGTCAGGGTCATGGTGGCGGTCATATAGAGCTTGGGTTAGTTCATGATATACGCCAGGCACAATATTCATTTGTTGTTTTAAGTGAGTCAGCTTACTACTTAAGCGGCGAACGGGGTTTTTGTTTTCTTGTTGTGAGCGGCGCTTTTCAATACACCACGGCGGTACGATGCTGTGAATATTTGGATCTTTGGCAAAAGATTTTTCCATCAGACGCATACTGGCCACACCATCAACCATGGCATGATGAATTTTGAAGTACATCGCAAAGCGGTTACCTTCAATACCTTCAATGATAGTACATGTCCACAGTGGTTTGGCTCGGTCAATTAAAGCACCATGTTCTTGTGAAATGTAAATCAGCAACTCACGAATACGTCCAGGATGAGGCAGAGCAATATGTCGAAAGTGATGGTCAAGATCAAATTCGTCATCTTTATCCCAAAATAGGCCATTGAGGGTGTTGTTGAATGGTGCAACGGGCTTGCATTTTGAATTACGAATATCAGTAACCAAGTCCTGAATAAAGGTTGAAGGAGAATTCTTCGGAATTTGAAATAGAAACAATCCCCCTACATGCATAGGCTGCTGTCTTTTTTCTAAAGATAAAAAAATAAAGTCGATTGGGTGTAATGGTCGCATTACGATGTGCCTCACTGCCTATGCCTATTTATCCAGTATATGACTGATTGTCATTCTATTTTTGCTTGCTTTTGTTATAAGTATATACTGAAAAATCAGTCGTCTAAACTATCAGTATAAATAAATAACCACTGCAAAGCAGTGGTTATCTGTAAAAGTCTACAACAAATCATTTCTTCAAGTTGCCAGCATGCAAACCGCATTCTTTATGTGTAGCTTCTTCCCACCACCAACGACCTTCACGTTCGTGCTGGTTGGGTAACACAGCGCGTGTACAAGGTTCACAGCCGATGGATATAAAACCACGCTCATGTAGTGAGTTATATGGGATTTCCATCATGCGAATATAATTCCATACATCTGCACTTGACCAGTTGGCAAGCGGGTTGTATTTGATGAGTTGTTTGCCTGGGCCTGAAAAGCCTACATCGGCTTGAATCACTGGAATTTCATTACGTGTCCCTGGACTTTGGTCTTTGCGCTGACCTGTAATCCAGCCATCGAGTGTTGCCAGTTTTTTGCGAAGTGGTTGCACTTTACGCACACCACAGCATTCCTGATGCCCATCTGTAAAAAAGCTAAACATGCCTTTTTCAGTCACCAGTTTTTGTACAGCTTCAGATTCTGGGAAGCAGATTTCAATATCGATTTTATAAAATTTGCGAACGGCTTCTAAAAATTCATAGGTTTCTGGATGTAAGCGTCCTGTATCTAAGCTAAACACGCGAAATGGTTTGCGCAGGCGATAGGCCATATCAATCAGCACGACGTCTTCTGCACCTGAGAAGGAAATGGCAACTTCGCCCTGTTGGTTTAAAGCAAGCTCAAGAATTTCACTTGGTGATTTATCTGCATATTCGGCAGCAAGTGCATCAATCAGATCAATAGAGGGAATGGTGTCGGTCATGGTTATTCCTGGCTGTCAGCTTGGATGCTTATTAATAAGACAGAGATAAAGTCAAAATGAAATAAAGTAAAGCATAAAATCAGGAGATAAATAAAAGGTAAATACTTATAAGTAAAATCGATTTAAGTAATATCATCCAATTCGTCAGGTCTGGTGCTATGATCCTCAAATTTTGAACAACGAGCAATATGAGAAAAGATCGATAGAAATCATTCGCCTTGACCTGAATAGTGATTCATTTTGCTTGGAAGAAGCATATAACTTGTCATATTCCAAAGCATGGCATGTGGGTCATGTAACACTTAAATGGTTTAAAACTGCATGATTTATTATTGAATGTTTCAACAATATAATTTAGCAATTTTCAGATATTTATAAAGATGAAAAGTTAAAAGATATCGTGCATTGAGTGTCATCGCATACGATGCTGAACTAAAATGCGAAGGTGAAGAGCATCCGTGTCTTGTTCGTATTTTGCAAAAATCCAACTAAAATAATCGAAATTTTATTGAAATGACGCATACCATTTTTTACTGAGCAGTATAATCATGGCGTTGTTTTTCTTTCTCTCCCAAACTTTAAGATGGTTATGTCTATATCTACTCAACCAGCGCAGCAAGGAAGCTGGATTAGTGTGATTGCACTCGCTTTAGCCGCTTTTATTTTTAATACCACGGAATTTGTGCCTGTTGCATTGCTCAGTGATATTGCGCAAAGCTTTCAGATGCAGGCTGAACAGGTCGGCATTATGCTGACGATTTATGCATGGGTGGTGGCGCTGACTTCATTACCGATGATGCTAATGACCCGCAATATGGAGCGAAAGGCATTATTACTGTCGATTTTTTTACTGTTTATGATGAGTCATTTGCTGTCGAGTATTGCCAGTAATTTTACGATTCTTTTGATCAGCCGTATCGGAATTGCTTTTGCACATGCTATTTTCTGGTCAATTACCGCATCATTGGCGGTGCGTGTTGCCCCCGTAGGAAAAGGGGTGCAGGCACTTGGATTACTTTCTACAGGAACGGTACTGGCACTAGTACTGGGGATTCCATTTGGTCGGGTGATTGGTGAATGGTTTGGCTGGCGTAATACCTTTGCCCTGATTGCAGGCTTGGCGCTGTTGACCATGCTTATTCTTTGGACAACGCTACCTAAATTACCAAGTCAAAACTCGGGTTCATTGAGTAGTTTACCTGTCTTGCTCAAACGTCCTGCATTGCTCTTATTGTATCTTGCAACGATTGTGGTGATTACCGCGCAATTTACTGGTTATAGTTATATTGAACCTTTTACCTTGCATATTGCACATTTTCAATCGACACAAACCACGTCACTATTGTTGGTTTATGGTGGTTCAGGAATTTTGGCGTCAGTTTTGTTTAGCCGATTTAGTCGTAAATTACCAAAAACTTTTGTGATGGCATCTAGCCTGGGAATCAGTATCTCAATGTTGCTGTTGTTGCCATTGGCAACTCATGTGATGGGTTTAATGACGCTTACCGTATTTTGGGGGCTGGCAATTATGAGTTTTGGTCTGGCATTGCAGTCCAAAGTTTTGCAATTAGCCCCTGATGCCACAGATGTTGCCATGTCATTATTTTCAGGGCTGTATAATGTCGGAATTGGCGGCGGTGCGTTGCTCGGCAGCATCGTCAGTTTGCATTATGGTTTACAGTCGATTGGAATGATTGGTGGGGTTTTGGGCTTAATCGGTTGTGTGATCTGTTTTGTGATGATCAAACGACCTGATTTTATGCCAAAAGCACGACATTAATTAATAAGCAACTGTACGCGTAAAGAGTAACGGTTCAGTTCCCAAATTGGCATAGCTGTAGGGAACTGAGCTGGCATAGACAAAAGATGAACCCGCGTTGAGCTGATATTGCACACCATCTAGCGTCAGGGTCAATGAGCCTTGCACAATATATAGCAGTTCGCTCCAGCCTTCGGGATCGGCTTCTGCCTGATAAACATCACCACTGGCAAGTGACCATGTCCATAATTCAACCTGTTGCTGGGCAGGGGCAGAGCAGTGTAGCTCGGCAAAACTATTGCCATTTGTACTTTGCCAAGTTTTGACGCGATGAATATGTGGATTTTTTGCAGTAGGTGAGCTGACTAACTCGGCAAAAGAAACCTGTAAAACACTGGCAACCGCAGCCAGTTTGGTCAGGCTAATATTCATTTCGCCTGATTCCAAGCCTGCAATGGTACGCCGACTGACCCCAGACTGATCTGCCAATTGTTGCTGGCTGAGTTGGTGTTGTTCACGTAAGCGTTTCAGGTTGTCACTGACATATTCTAAAATTCCCTGTTGAGTCATGCATGAACACCATAAAACTGCAAATTAACCGTGGGGAAGATTAGCATATTTGTGCAATATATTGCGCACAAAACTTAATGATTATATGATGTGCAGTATATTGCACAATTTGTTCAAAATCATGCCTAAAACCTTTTTGCATACTTATGCGCCGCAGCTCTCCTTAATCTTGATCACTTTGATTTGGGGCAGTACATTTCTCATCGTCCAGCATGCATTGAGTGCCAGTTCGCCGATGTTTTTTGTGGGTTGCCGTTTTGCAGCAGCGGCGGGCATTATGACGGTATTGTCTTGGAAAGTACTGTCTGGCATATCGCGCTATGATGTTATCGCAGGTGGATGCATTGGGATCATGATTGCGATTGGCTACGGTGCACAAACCATTGGTCTGCAAACCATTTCGAGTAGCGAGTCTGCCTTTTTAACCGCGCTTTATGTCCCGATGGTCCCCATTTTACAGTTGTTGATCTTTAAAAAAGTACCCAAACCGATGATGTGGTGCGCAGCAGCTTTTGCATTTATTGGCTTAATTTTATTGACTGGAAATAATAGTTTTTCAAACATTCAGCTGAATGTGGGGCAAATGATCACTTTATTTGGTGCGATTGCGATCGCTATGGAAATTATTCTGATCGGTTACTTTGCAGGGCGGGTCAATACGCAATGCGTCACGGTTATTCAGTTATTGATTGCTTCAGTTTGTGCATTTGTCAGTATGCCAATGGTCGGGGAAGTGAGCATTCCACATTTTAGCTGGACCTTATTCTTTACGGTCACTGGATTAGGCCTTGCGAGTGCACTGATTCAGTTAACTATGAACTGGGCGCAACGTTCGGTTGACCCTTCACAAGCGGCGATTATTTATGCGGGTGAACCTGTCTGGGCGGGGGTCTTTGGGCGCTTGGCAGGTGAGCGCTTAGGGGCAATGGCATTGCTGGGTGGATTGTGTGTGGTTTTTGGAGTGATCTTAAGTGAAATGAAGTGGAACCGAAAAAAGAAGCCTTCTAAAGTTGCTTATGAAGATCACAGTTAATATAGCGAATCATTGAATTGAGTCCAAATTATTTCGCTATTAAAACCAATAGCTTCTTTCATCATTTTTACTCGCCGCTGTTCTCTCTAAGCAACATTGAAATTTGAAGCACAAGAGAAATCAAATCGACTGATGAGAGAACATCTATAGAGTATCCATGGCAATCTGTATTTTTTATTTAAGAGCAGATTGAATTAGTGGATAGGCATTATTCAGCAATATACTCTGTGCTTTTGCATTGGGGTGAACCAGATCTTTTTGCATGAGTTGATTATTGCCTGCAATGCCTTGCATGAAAAATGGCAATAACTGAACTTTGTATTGTTGGCTCACCGTACGGTAACTTTGTTCAAAGGCTTTACTGTATGCCGTGCCGTAATTGGGTGGAATTTTCATACCCAGTACAATCACCTTGGCATGAGCTTGCTGACTCAGTTGAATCATTTTTGCCAGATTTTGCTGTAACGTTTGCGGGGGTTGCCCACGTAAACCATCATTGCCACCCAGCTCCAAAACCACAACATCAGGGCGATGAGTTTTTAAGGCTAAAGGAAAACGTGCCAGCCCGCCTGAAGTGGTTTCGCCACTCACACTGGCATTGACCACGTTGTGTTTTTTCGGATACTGTTGTTCAAGACGTTTTTGTAATAAATGAACCCAGCCTTGTTCGGGGTTCAAACCATAACCAGCACTAATACTATCGCCATAGACCATCACAGTTTTTGCTGTTGCTGTATGTGTACCCAATATACCTGTGCCAATCAATGCAAGCACTGAAACATAGACCGCGTGTTTGTTATTTTGCATTTGGCTTGTCCTATGATTTTTTATGGATGTTTCGCATCATGCCACAACCGATTCTTCGCGCCCAGCATTTAAGCCAGCAAATTCAGGTTCAAAACAAAACCCTGCAAATCTTACAAGATATTCAGCTTGAAATTTTTGCAGGAGAGCAGGTTGCGATTACGGGGCGTTCGGGTTCAGGCAAATCAACTTTATTAGGTTTGTTGGCAACGCTGGATCAAGCCAGTTCGGGGCAGCTCTGGCTATGTGAGCAACCTGTACATGAGCTAAATGAAGAACAGCGGGCAAAATTGCGTTTGCAATACACAGGGTTTGTTTTCCAGTCTTTTCAGTTACTGAGTCATTTGTCAGCACTGGAAAATGTGCTGTTACCTTTGCGTTTACAACCCAATTTTCATTATGCCAGCGCGGTTGCCAAAGCTAAAAACCTGTTGCAACAGGTAGGTTTGGAACGTCAGATTGATCAGACACCGCAAGTGTTGTCGGGTGGAGAGCAGCAGCGTGTTGCGATTGCTCGGGCACTGGTGGCAGAACCGAAAATTATCTTTGCCGATGAACCTACTGGAAACTTAGATGAACAAACAGCGCAAGAAGTAGAGCAGCTGTTATTTCGCCTCAATCAGGACATGGGCGTAACGCTGGTACTGGTGACGCATGACATGAATCTGGCATCGCAATGTCAGCGGCATTTTATTTTGCATGATGGACAGCTTTGTGAACAACAGGGGTAAGCCTATGAATCATTTGATTAAACCCTTATTACAGCAGAGTTTTCGCAGTCAGGGTGTGTGGCTGCTGATCGTGGCTCTCAGTCTGGCGATTTCTGCCACAACTGCCTTGAAATTTAGTAATGGGCAAATTCAGCAAGCGATTTTATTGCAGGCAGCGCAATTGCTGGGTGGTGATATGGCGATCACAGATACCAAGCCGATTGCTGCCGAATATATCCAGCAGGCAAAACAACAGCAGTTGCAACAGGCTCAGGTGACGGTCTTTAGCAGTATGGCACATACGCAAGATCAGTTTGTGATGGTTACGGTCAAAGCCATTGATCAGACATTTCCGTTGCGAGGCAATTTACAAATTCGTCCTGCTACACGACAGATTCAGGCAGGAGAGGTCTGGCTGAGTCAACGTGCCCAAGACTTGTTGCACGTCAAACTGGGCGACGCGGTGTTTATTGCCGATGCTGAATTTAAATTTACAGGGCTGATTGTTCAGGATAGCAATCAGGAAACAGGCTTTTCGGGTTTCTCACCAACAGTGATGATTAATCAGCAAGATGTGGCACGCACACATGCCATTCAGGCGGGCAGTCGGATTGAATACCGCTTGTTACTGGCAGGTCAGCCTCAGACAGTACAGGATTATCAGCACTGGTTTAATTTAAAGAATCCACATGCCAGTGACTCACAGCGTGATCTTGCCAATGCCGATAATAATCTGCAATTACGTACGGCAAAACAGGGCAATACCCGTTTACTCAAACCGCTAGAAAATCTGGATACTTTCCTGCAACTCACCAATTTGCTGACGATTTTACTCTGTGGTGTTGCGATTGCCTTGTCGAGTCGCCGTTATGTACAACAAACTCAGGATCAGATTGCATTACTGCGTTGTCTAGGGGCCAGTCAGCGTCAAATCATGGGTGCAATTGCGATTTTACTCTTAATTGTCATGCTGATTGCTTCAGGCATTGGAGGTGTTCTAGGTGGGTCATTGGGTATCGGGTTATTACAACTGATGCTGCAATTTGTGCCGAGCCTTCAGATGCAAATTGAAGTGCTTAGCAGTATTTTACAGCCATTACCGATTGGTTTTTTAACCAGTGCCATCGTCTTGCTTGGGTTTATTTTCCCCAATATTTATCAGCTCTTGCGGACACCGCCAATTCGGGTGATTCGCCAAGTACCCGCTTTTGGGCGAGTTTATATTTGGACATTTTTGACAGGTCTAACCAGCCTGATTTTATTTAGTGTGTTGTTGACGCATGCGATTCAACTGACCTTGCTTGTGCTGCTGAGTGTTTGTGTCGTCGGGCTGTTGATGTATGGCATGTTATGGCTGGTTTTGCGTGAGATTAAACGCAGCCAAAGTAACTGGGCAATGTATGTGCGTGTACCATCGCAAACAGCGTTACAAATGACGGCGTTGGCACTTGGAATTAGCCTGATTTCGGTGCTGATGGTGCTGCGTACAGACTTGTTGTCCCGTTGGCAGCAGCAACTTCCAGCCAATACGCCGAATCAGTTTATTTATGGTTTGCCGCCGATGGACAAGCCAAGTTTTGAGCAACAACTGCAACGCTATGGCTGGGGAAATACGCTACTCTATCCAAATGTACGTGGACGCTTGATTGCACATAACGATCAGGCATTTACCCCACAGCAGATTGAACAAAATAACAGTTTACGCCGTGAACTTAATCTGACCCAGTCTGCAAGCTATCCTGCCGATAATGTTATTACGCAAGGCACAGCTCAACTGCAAAAAGTAGGGGATGTCTCTGTCGAAGAAAAAACTGCGCAAAGTTTGGGAATTCGGGTGGGTGATCGCTTAACTTTTGCATTGCCTGAAGGCGAACTGCATGCCAAAGTGGTGAATTTACGCCAGGTTGACTGGCAAAGTTTCAGTCCGAATTTTTTCTTTATTTTTGCACCGAAAACTTTGGATGAAAATGCAGGTAGCTACCTTGCCAGCTTGTATGTACCAGATCGAGACAAAGCTAAGTTATTACAGTTAATTCAGCAGCATAGTACGACAGTCTTTATTGATGTAGGCATGATTCTGGAGCAAATCAAACATCTGCTCAATGTCATGGTACAGATTGTCACTTTACTGGCAATTCTGGTGGCAGTTTCTGGGATTTTGGTGCTGCTGGCCTGTCTGAACTTGCTCATGGATGAACGCAAGAAAGAAGTAGCGTTAATGCGCGCTTTTGGTAGTTCTCAGGCACAAATCAAAAATATGTTGACCCGTGAATTTGCCATGATGGGGCTGCTATCGGGTTTGGTTGCCTGTTTGTTTGCCGAGGTGATTAGTGCGATTGCCAGTTCGAAGTTGCAGTTAAGTCTGCAACTTCATGTAGGTTTGTGGCTGAGTTTGCCTGTCGGTATGGCGATCTTGTGTGCGTTGGTCGGGCGTTATCGTCTAACTTATCTGACACGGATTAGCCCGTTAAAAAGTCTGCGTGAGCAAAGCTAGGCAGGCATATCAAACTGTTTCAGGATCAGGTGCCATAAGGGGAGTAAGCCTGCTTGGACAAGATGCTGACAGTACAGATAACTGGCGATTAACAGCATTATCCCAACGCTCAGCCCGAGCAAACTGCCAAGGGTATTACGTCCGTGAACGGTACAGCGATACCAGATCAGGCTTTGCACGACGCCCATGATTGCACCGCCCAAATGCGCGGCATTGTTAATGTTGGGAATCAGCATGCCCAAAGTGAGGTTGATTCCCATAATGAGCAACAAACTGCGTTTCACCAGGACAAAAGGCACATTGGGCAGGTTAGGAAATAATGACAATACAGTCAGGGCACTGCCCAAGCCCATAATTGCGCCCGACGCACCTGCATTGACGCTCGGTAGCAGGGCAGTATTGGCGGTTTCTAAGTACAAATAACTATGATGAATATTTAACCAGCTACTGAGCAAGCTGCCTGCTAAACCACAGCAAATATATATGCCTAGAAAATAAAAACGTCCGAAAATCTGCTCGGCAAGACTGCCAAAAATATACAGCGCCCACATGTTGAGTGCCAAATGCAGAAAACCAAAATGAAAAAACATGCTGGTAAATAACCGCACAGGCTCAGACAAAAAGGTCAATGGTGCAAAGTCTGCTCCCCAAGCCAGTGCAGCATCAATGCTTGGTTGACTTGGATTGACACCGACTGCAATTTGCCATAAATATAACCCAACATTGATACTGATTAAGGTGGCTGTAATCCACCAAAGTTGAACATCAAGGTTGCTGCGATAAAACGGAGGCTGTTGCATCTCAGACATGGTATGCTGTGTCGATTTTTTAAAAACTCAGCTTAACATATCGGGTGAGATTGGGAGTAGTTGCACATCATGAAAACATTGTTCATGCGTATTTTTTTGATTTTAATGACTTTGTTTATGTTGGTTCAACTCTGGGTCTTTGCCAGTTTATTGTGGTGGCGAACGCACCCCGTAGACCGCAGCATGTTTATGCGTATCGATGCATTTCAGTATCCCGATGAAACGCTACAACATAAGTGGCGTGATTATGATGAAATCAGCAATCAGTTTAAACATGCTGTCGTGGCAGCGGAAGATGGTAAATTTTTGCACCATCATGGTTTTGACTTTGAAGGGATGCAGGTTGCCTTACATCGTAACGAAAAAGCAGATGAAATTGTGGCGGGTGGTTCGACCATTTCTCAGCAACTGGCAAAAAACCTGTTTTTGTTTAATCAGCGTTCTTTCGTTCGCAAAGGGCAAGAAGCCATTGCGACATGGATGATGGAACGTATGTGGTCAAAACAACGCATCCTTGAAGTGTATATGAACTCGGTAGAACTGGGGGCTAACATTTATGGTGTCGAAGCGGCATCACGTCATTATTTTCATAAAAGTAGCAAAAATCTGACACGTGAACAGGCGATTTTCTTAGCGGCTTTATTGCCGAATCCACGTTATTATCAGCAACATCCAGAAGATGAAAAATTTAGATTCCGTAAGCGCTTCATTGCGAAATACATCCGATATAGCCAAATTCCAACATAGACATATTCATTTGCATAGTTTATGTTCAAACTTTATGAAATCGTCATAAATATGCAGCATACTGTTTAAATAACATGAAAAATACGTATGGAACGACATATGAATACCGAAGTATCTCCTGCGCCGACACCAGCACCTGTTGCTAAACGTGTAACTGCCGCGGATTATGCTTATAACGACCGTTATATTAATCGTGAACTCTCGATTTTAGATTTCCATTTACGGGTGCTTGAACAAGCTGTAGACCCATTACACCCATTACTTGAACGCTTAAATTTTTTATTGATTTTTTCACGCAATCTCGATGAATTTTTTGAGATTCGTGTCGCGGGTGTCATGGAACAACTGACTTTGGGTAATGAAAGCCATAGTCCAGATGGTTTGACTCCCAAGCAAGTTTTAGAACAGATCTCAAAAACTGCGCATATTGCGATTGAACGTCAGTATCGTATTTTAAATCAGGAAATTCTAGCGCGCTTACGTGAAGAGGACATTTGCTTCTTGCGCCGTGGGGAGTTAACTCCTGCGCAAACAGCATGGATTAAGAAGTATTTTCAAGAACAGGTTGCGCCTGTACTCACGCCAATTAGTTTAGATCCGGCGCACCCATTTCCGCGTTTGGTCAATAAAAGCTTAAACTTTATTGTCACTTTAGAAGGTAAAGATGCCTTTGGTCGTCAAATTGATCTGGCGGTTGTACCTGCGCCACGTTCATTACCGCGAGTAGTTCGCTTGCCTGATGAATTGACCGATGGTAAAGAACACCATGTCATGCTGTCAGCGATTATTCATGAGCATGTTTCAGACTTATTTCCAGGAATGACGGCAACAGGCTGTTACCAGTTTAGAGTGACCCGTAATGCCGATCTTGAATTGAATGAAGATGTTGATGATTTAGCAAAAGCACTCAAAGGTGAACTCAGCTCACGTCGTTTTGGTCGCGCAGTGCGCTTGGAAGTGACAGAAAACTGCCCGAAACATATTTATGAGTATTTGCTGAACGAGTTTGAACTGGATGAAGATCAACTTTATAAAGTTGATGGTCCTGTCAATTTGGCGCGCTTGTTGTCGAATTTCAAACGCCCACATCTAAAATATGATGCGTTTACGCCAGTGATTCCAAAGGTGCTAACCAAGTCTGAAAATATCTTTGCGGCAATGCGTAAGCAAGATATTTTACTGCACCATCCGTTTGAATCTTTTGCGCCAGTGATTTCATTTCTGCGTGAAGCTGCACGTGACCCACAGGTTTTGGCGATCAAGCAAACTTTGTACCGTAGTGGAGCAAACTCAGAGATTGTGCAGGTGTTGGCAGAAGCCGCTCGTAATGGCAAAGAAGTGACTGCGGTGATTGAGTTACGTGCCCGCTTTGATGAAGAGTCCAATATTGAAGTTGCTAATGTTTTGCAAGAGGCAGGAGCAGTCGTGGTATACGGTATTGTGGGTTATAAAACCCACGCCAAAATGATTTTGGTTGTACGCCGTGAAAACAATAAATTGGTACGTTATGCGCATTTGGGTACAGGTAACTATCATGCGGGTAATGCACGCATTTATACCGACTATGGCTTGCTGACTACAGAGAAAGAACTTTGCGAAGATGTGCATCGCATTTTCCAAGAACTGACAGGTATGGGGAAAATGGCAAAGCTGAAAAAGCTGCTACATGCGCCATTTACGTTACATAGCCACCTCGTCAGTTGTATTGATGATGAAATTGCAGCCGCAAAAGCGGGTAAAGAAGCAAGAATCATCATTAAAGTGAATGCTTTGACAGAAGTTCAGCTCATTAACAAACTCTATGAAGCTTCACAAGCTGGTGTACAGATTGACTTGATTATTCGTTCAATTTGTTGCTTACGCCCAGGATTACCTGGTTTATCAGAAAATATTCGGGTACGTTCAATTGTTGGACGTTTTCTTGAACATACGCGAGTGTATTATTTTGCCAATCAGGGCAATGCGCGAATTTACTGTTCAAGTGCTGACTGGATGAACCGCAACTTGTTTAATCGCGTAGAAGCCTGTTTCCCGATAGAAGATCCTTCACTGCGTAAACGCATTTATCAGTTTGGTTTGCTTAATTATTTACAAGATAATCAGCAGGCATGGTTGTTGCAAGGTGACGGAGTTTGGGTACGTGTACAGCCAAAACAAGGCGAGCCATTATATAATGCTCAGCAAACCTTGCTTGAATCCTTCCGCTAAATATAAAGCTTCTATTGGGGCTATTTCCCCAAAATGTTTAAATGAAAAGCCTCAATTGAGGCTTTTCTTGTATTTTTCAGATACTGCAATCAGTGTTGTTGAATGCTTAAAGTTTTATTTCGATAGATTCAGTATGCTTACGGACTTTGTGTAGAGTTTTATATAGTTTGGCAGAAATGAAGATGCACTGCATAAAGTTATCTGGAGATAAGTTGCCTATAAAATATTTTAAAATTATATGAAGGAGATCGATGTTTGATGCATAGTATTGAATAAATTTAAGGCATTAGGCAGACTTCGTATTCAAGTTATATCTTAAACTTGATAACGATAATAATTTTTTAATTTGAGCATGCTGATGCAACAAGACATGATGACTCTCCCGAATGTAGATATGAATCTGCTTGAACAACCAACTTTGAAAAAGGTTCAAGCGAAAGAATTGGATCACCTGCCGCGTATTTTACTGTTGTGTGGCTCAAATCGTGAACGATCATACAGTCATTTAGCAGTACTTGAGGCAGGTTGAATTTTGGAACACTTTGGTGCTGAAGTAAAAATATTTCACCCGAAAGGATTCTCTTTACCTGAAGATACAGATGCTGAACATCCAAAAGTAAAAGAGTTACATGCATTATTGACATGGTCTGAAGGCATGGTGTGGTGTTCACCAGAATGCCATGGCGCGATGAGTTCAATCTTTAAATCATAGATTGACTGGATTCCACTTGCAAGTGGTGCGATTCGAGCAACTCAAGGAAAAACGCTGGCGCTGATGTAGGTGAGTGGGGGGCACAATTATTTAACAGCGTGAATCAAATGCGAATTCTTGGTCGCTGGATGCGGATGGGATGATTACAATTCCAAACCAATCTTCAATTCCTAAAGCATCTTTAGAGTTTGAAGAAGATGGAAGAATGAAGCCATCGCCTTACTATGACCGTATCATTGATGTGATGGAAGAGTTGTTTAAGTTTACTTTACTGACTTATGGACAGGTGAACTACTTCACCGACCGCTACTCAGAACGTAAAGAATCCGCAGAAGAACTCTCAAAGCGGGTAAATCAGCGGAGTTTGTAAACTCTAGCAATATAAATGCGATTCAATTTTTGAAAAGTTTCTGCTGTTGAAAATAGCGAGAACAAGTTTAATACTTCAGGTGATTAAGCTTGATTTTTAGTGGTGGGTTAGATTGTTTAGAAGCAATCCTGAATATGATTGCACCGTTAAAATTTTAATTATAAAACGAATAATTCAATAGAGGAGAAAGGCTTTGACTCAACTACAGACTGAGATTGATGTGGTCATTATTGGGGGGCAAACGGCTCTTTCTACAGCTTACTTTTTAAACCGTAAAAAAATTTCATTCGTAATTCTAGATGATCAAAATCAGGCGGGTGGGGCATGGCAGCATACTTGGCAATCATTGCGCTTTTTTCTCCCAACACATGGAGTTCGCTGTCTGGTTGGCTAATGCCAAAAACCGCAGAGGTCTATCCTACACGTGATGAAGTCATACAATATTTGGCTGCGTATGAACAACGTTATCAATTCCCAATTATTCGTCCAGTACATGTGGATCATGTTGAATCAAACGGTGCATATTTAGATGTTTATGTGGGAGAAAAATATTGGAGAGCCCGAGCTGTAGTCAGTGCAACAGGAACATGGAGTCAACCGCATATTCCTGATTATGCTGGTCATGAAAACTTTCAGGGCATTCAGTTGCATTCAGCTCATTACATCAACGCAGATTCATTTAAAAATAAAAAAGTCATTGTGGTTGGTTGTGGGAATTCAGGTGCACAAATTCTGGTTGAGATCTCTAAAGTTGCAAAAACAATTTGGGTCACACCTAATCCACCACAATTTTTACCTGACGATGCCGTCGATGGTTATGTACTCTTTTTAAGAGCAACTGAACGGCTCAAAGCACAACAGGAAGGTCGGGTCATCGATCAGCCGATTGGTGGATTGGGTGACATCGTGATGATTGACAGTGTTAAAGAGGCAAGAGATAGGGGCGTTTTGAAGAGTTGGGCTCCTTTTATATCTTTTACAACAAATGCAGTGATTTGGTATGCTGGATTTAAAGCATCTCTCAATCATTTAAAAAGCCTGAACGTCGTGGAACCAGATGATACAGTCAAAGTCGTAGGTACACATTCTTTAAAAGTGAATAACTTATGGCTAGTTGGCTATGGTGAATGGGTAGGAACAGCCTCAGCAACACTAATTGGTGTATCGAGAACAGCAAAAGCAGCAGTTGATGAAATAGCGGCTTATTTGGCTGATCTATAAATGATTAAAAATACATCATGATTATGCTGGTTTTTGAATTTTTGCAGCATCAGTTTTGATGATCTTAATCTTTTTAATTGTTCAGTGGTTAAAATTCGGATTTTATTAGTTATGCCATTTACTGTTTCACATGCCGTGCTTGCCTTACCACTTGCAAAATTATTTAAACATCAGCTGCCTATGGCGGGTCTTGCAATAGGATGTATGGCACCTGATCTTGCGTGGCTATTCAGTGCGAACGTGCAATCACACCAATGGTCTAGTCTGATTTTTCCCGATTTGTTGGTTGGTTTATTCTTTGCAGCAGTCTGGTATTGGATTTGGTGTCCTATATTTTACGACTATTTTAGAATCAGGGATCCGTTACAGATCATTGGTATAGATGGTTATTGTGATTTCTTTCTTAAATTATCTATAGCAATTATTTTAGGGGCAATTACCCATTTATTGTGGGATGGTTTTAGTCATGATGATGCTAAAAATATTGCTTTCAAGGAGTTTTTGAGTCAGCCGATTGTATTTTTAAATATACAGACTAAAGTTTCTATACTAACGCAGGTTTTATTTTCTATAGTTCCTCTTCCGATCATTTTTTACATGTTATATCGCTATTATAAAGATCATAAGGATGCACTTCAGGCAAGGTCGATATGTTCACTATTCATCATACGGTGTGTTATGGGTGCAATGATCTGTGGCGTAATACATATTGAAAAATTAACAGAAAATCATGTCTATGAAATTATTTCTTGGTTTTCTTATCAAATATTATCCACAAGTGTTTTTAGCTTTTTTAGAGGATTTTTAAGCTATTTTCTACTGACTTCCGGTATTTTAAGATTACTCTATATCAAAGAGTTAGCATGCAATGAATAAAAAAGAGGAGCCGAAGCTCCTTAAATTGGTTATTTACGGGATTTATAATCATAACTATATTGATAGTCATAACCGTAGCCGTAAGCCCCACTTGTTTTATGAATATCGTTAAGAATAACACCATGTACTTCACGACCGCTTTGTTTAAAGCGGTTGATGGTGATATCAACTTCTTTTAAGTGAGATTTTCCAAAACGAACCACCAATAAGTTTAAATCTACAGATTGTGAAATGATCGCTGCATCTGTTACTGCAAGAAGTGGTGGAGTATCAATCACAATATGGTCATATTCTTGTTTTAATTGCTCAATAATAGCAATAAATTTCCCTGTATTTAGCAACTCAGCAGGATTTTTCGGTGACTTACCACGAGCAATAAAAGCCAAGTTTTCAACATGAGTATTTTGAATGACTTTATGTAGTTCAGTAATACTCTCAGTGAGTAAATTGGAAAGACCAAGGTTGTTAGGGTTAGCAAAATATTGCTGTAAGTAGCCACGGCGCATATCTCCATCAATCAACAATACGCGTTTACCACTTTGTGCCAAAATTGCGGCAAGGTTAATTGCAATAAAAGATTTACCAATTTCAGGTGATGTTCCTGAAATTAGAATGACCTGATTACCATGCTCTTTGCCTAGTGCAAAATAAATAGCAGTACGTAAACTTCTTAAGCTTTCTACAGCCCCATCTTCAGCATCTTTGATTGCTAAAATTGGTAACTGGCGCTTTTTCTTCAGCAAATGAGTACGACGTAATTGTAAGTCTGAACGAGGCACAGTTGCATAAACAGAGATATTGAATTCATCTTCAATTTGCGATGCATCCTTAATACCACTTTGCATCATACTACGAAGCAGCGCTAATAATATGCCAATGAAGCCTCCTATAACAATTGAGAGCATCAAGATAATTAGCTTTTGGGGTTTAATTGGTTTTACTGGTTCAATCGCCATATCGACAATACGAACATTGCCAATTTCACCAGCTTTCGCAACATTCATGGTTTGGTAAGTGTTTAAAAGATTGGTATATAATTGATTTTTAACTTCAACATCACGGTAAAATTGTAAATATTTGCGCTGAATTTCAGGTAAACGTTTTAGTGTTGCATCCAATTCCCCCATTTTTTTATTAATCGCACCTAACTGTGCATTAACTTCCTGCATCATTGGATGTTCAGAGGTATATTTAGAAGCAAGTTCGGCTTGTTTTTGTTGTAATTGAATTTTTTGTGTTTCAAGGTCAATACTTTGTTTTAAATACAGTTCAGATTCTTGATTAATATCTACCGTATTATTTGCCTCACGGAAAATATTAAATTTTCTTTCTGCATTGTCTAAGTCTGCTTTAAGTTGAGGAAGCTGTTTATTTAAAAATGCTAAGGTTTGTTCTTTTTCTGCAGAATTCTGTTCTACATTTTGGGCTTTATAGGTTGATAAAATTGTATTGAGTACATGAGTAATATGTAAGCCATCTTGCCCTTTATATGTAATATTAATAATACCTGTTTGCTTACCTGCTTCTGTTGCTGAAAAATTATCTAAAACAGATTTTACAGCATTTGGTAAAGCTTGCTTTGTTAAAGCATAATTTTGATTAAGCGGAGCTTTTGCGAAAATTGAAATGTGCCATGTTCCTTCAGTATTTGACACAATATTATTTTTATTCAGACTTCCTTTAAATACAGTAAGGTCTGTTCTTTTATCGGTTAGAGTCAGTTGATCACCTGAAATGTGTAAAATGAGGGCTTTATCTTCAAAGCTTTCAGGGACTTTTAACTCTCGAATCGTAAAATTATCAGTATAGTTATGTATTGTAACACCTTGTGTAGAATACTGGGTTTGAAAGTCTGGTTTTGTAATAATTCGTTGTAATAAAGAATTTTGTGTTGGGCTAACTTGGATGTCCAAGTTTAAGGTCTGGATTGTTGTACCTAAGACTAACCGTGATTTTAAGATTTCAATCTCAGCTTGAGCTTGCTGTTGCCCTAAACCTGTTGTATCCATGATACTCGATAACTGCTGACCTAAAAGTGCAGCAGAAGCACCACCTTTAGTTGATTCAACTTGTACTAAACCATCAACAGCATATGTTGCTGGTGTTACACGGAGGTAGAGTATTGCACAGATAAGACTGAGTAGTACGCATACAGCAATCAGCTTCCATTGTGCAATCATGGAGAAAAATAATTCTTTTAAATCAATGGTATAATCAGTCTGTTGAGTTGTATTCATTATCTTCACATTCTAAAATTACAAATATTCGTACCAGTCTGTTAAGCAATCTTTAATCATGCTACAGGTTGCGTTAAAAAAGTCTTGGTCTTTTTGATAAGGGTCAAGAATATCTTTATTTCTCCAGTGTCCAAGGCGGAATACTTTACCTTTACTAAACGCCCAAGTTTTTTCTATAAATTGTTGCTGGCTTGCCGTCATAACTAAAACTAGATCTGCTTGTTTAAGCATAGATTCATTAAGTTGTTTGGCAATATGAGATGAAATATCTGTACATGTATGCTGCTGCATCATGCTATGTATAGCTTTATCATCTGCAGGGTGTCCAATCATTGCATGAATACCTGCAGATGATACCTCCAGTGCAGGAAACTCTCGTTTAAGTAAATATTCGACCATTGGACTACGGCAGATATTTCCGATACAAACCACTAAAAGCTTTTGAAACTTCATCGTCAAGTTACTGCCCTAACTGTTTAGTGCTATAGAGTACATTTGAGAACGGAATAATTTGACTGATTACACGTTGCCAACGAGTTAAACCAGTTGGATCAATATATACAATATCATTGCTACGCATTTTAAACTGGTTAGCAAGCCCAAAATTGCCAATACTGCTAAGATTAAGATGGTAAATTGCCATGGTATGGTCGGTGTTATTGCTTCGAAGAACATATATACGTGCAGCACTTGCTGATAAAGGATTAAGTCCCAAACTTTCACCAAGTACATCACTTAAACTCATGCCTTGATCCCGTATAGGAATAGATTGATTTTTACCAGATTCTCCCATTACATAAATCTTTTTGTCCTCACGCGCATTGACATAAATTGTATCATCGGGCTGAATTATGAGATTATGTAAAGATAATCCCTGTTTTTCTAATTCTATGGTATTGAGGTTAAATGTTTGCCCATTGCGAATTAACTGAATAGATGTCGGATCGCCCAACTGCGTGATACCTCCTCCCATGCCTAAAGCGGTATATAAGCTGGTTGGTTGATCATTTAAGAAAAATTGTCCACCTTTGTTGACATTGCCTTGTACATAGTAACGCTTTCCTTGATAAGAAATGATTCTTACAACCAAATCAGGTTGTTTCAGGTAACGTGAAAATGCTGATTTTAGCTCAGTGTTAATTTTAGATAAAGTTTTGCCTGAGGCTTTATATCGACCTACCAAAGGCAGTTGCACATAACCTTGTTGGTCGATAGGGTAACCATTTGCCAACGCTGATTGATCGGAAGAAATGTTATTTGTAGGTGGTGCAATTTCAGGGTAATTCCACAGTTGAATTGATAAAACATCTCCTGATGTTAAGATGTAAGTGTTTTTAGTGGAATGAAATAAACTATAATAATATTTGGGTGAAAATTCTTGAGCAGCCTGTGTTACAGGAAGTGTCTCCTGATTTAGTGCAATGATATTTACCGGCACACCTAAATTTGTCGTGTATGAGCCTTGCTGAGGAAGATCATAGCTTTGTAAACCAGAAATAACCGTACAGCCTGTGGCTGCAAAGCTGAGAGATGTGATTGCAAAAATTAAACTAAATTTCACGTCTTACCCTTTAATTGATTTTTGTAATATCTATCTTACTATTCTCATAATCAAGATATTTTTAAAGCACCTAAATACGATCAGAATATTATATTACACTGAATACTATAACTATGTTAATTCTAGCCAAAATTCTAAATAAGAAGTATATTTGAAATACTGATTACATTCATCAAAATTTTAGCATAGCTTTAAGTCCAATTATATGTTCAATTTTATAGAAATACTCTTATGTTGTTAGGAGCTTTTAAAATTAACTTTCTAAAAGTTTATGTATTTGAAATTAAATTAAATTTTTCATTTAAGGGTTTGGTAAAGAAAGTAGAAGACTCAGTTGGAAGGTATGAGGTTGATTAAAACACACACAAAATTCACAATAATCAAAAGATTGATATTGTGAATACACTAAAGTATCATAAACAATGTCTTATATATCTGTTGATTAGCTTACAGTCTTACTTATCAGAGCTTTAGGTTTTACTTTTCATGTAAAATTTGATTATTGCATGTGCAGATGATAATTTTTTCTCAAAAGTAGTAAGTCTAATTTAGATTATATACAAGAAAGCTTACCGATGTGTATATTTTTTTATACTTATTGTTTACAATCGCTAATTTTTTAAAATGATGGGCTTCTAACTAAGATTTTCAATAGTTTAGTTTTTATCAATTTTTATGTGTTCGTGAATGTGATAAGTAGTGTAATAACTTGTTTTAACTTCTGTAAGGCTTAATAGTAATTTTGTATCTTAATGTATATTATTTTAAGATAAGGTTTTGTTAGTTAAGTTGGTTAAAGATTAAATCATAATACTGTAATCTAGTATAGATATTATATCTTTATATATGCATAGTAGATCAATATGGTTTCACAGGTAAATAACAAGACAATCATACTAAATACTATATTCTTATATATTAGAATGTTGGTTATTATAGGAATCTCTCTATATACTACTAGAGTTATTTTTAATGTTTTAGGTGTTGAAAATTATGGGCTATTTAATTTAGTCAGTAGCTTTGTTGCATTATTTTCTTTTTTAAATTCAGCAATGCAAAGTGGCACACAAAGATTTTTAAATGTGGCGCTATCTTCAAAAAATATAGATAAGGTACAAATTACCTTTAGTACAGCATTAAATATTCATATAGTAATCGCAGCTATTATCTTGTTGACTCTGGAGACAATTGGTTTATGGTATCTTAATTATCAATTGAATATACCTCATGATAAAGTGGTAACGGCAAATATTGTTTATCAATGCGCTGTTGTTATGACTATATTAGGAATAGTTAGTGTGCCTTATCAAGCTATTATCGTAGCTAAAGAGCGTATGAGTTTGTTTGCTTATATTGGTATATTTGAAGCCATAGCAAAATTATTGATAGCTCTAGTGATTGGTTATGCTAGTTATAATTTTTTAGTTTTTTATAGTAGTCTTTTAACAGCTTTATCAATTGGGATGTTTTTATTGTATTTAATGATCACAATACGAAATTTTCGATTGGAAACAAAATATAAATTTAAAAGAGAAGCTGGATTAACTAAAGAAATTTTATCATTTTCTGGTTGGAATTTATTCGGTCAAATCGCAGTTCTAAGTTCTAATCAAGGTGTAACAATTTTATATAATTTGTTTTTAGGTATAACGGTTAATGCTGCATTAGCTATTGGGCAACAAGTGAGAGGCTTAGTTGGTACATTGGCTAATAATCTACAGATGGCTTTTAATCCTCAGATAGTGCAATCTTATGCCTGTGGTGATATTGAACATCATAATATGTTGGTGCTTAATGCATCACGATATTCTCTGTATTTGATATCAATTATTGCGATCCCATTTTTGTTGTACTCGGATATTATTTTACAGTTATGGTTGGGTCAAAATCTACCTGCATATGCAAGTTATTTTGCAAAAGCTATGATTTGGGTGACAATATTAGATTGTGTTTCTGGGCCATTCTGGATGTCAGCGCATGCTAAAGGTAATATTAAGCAATATCAATTAGTTGTTTCAGCGATATTTTTATTGAATTTACCATTAACATATGGACTTTATCAATTTTCACATTCAGTGTATGTGTCATTTTTTGCAACAATTGGAGTAGTAGGCGGGGCATTGATTTATCGGGTGAGCTATTTTTTAAAAGGTAATCATTTACCAAAAAAAATGCTATATTTTTACTTTAAAAATATTAGCTATGTGCTTTGTTTTTTGATATTGCTTTATCCTTTTCTGAAAGAAACTTCGAATATTATTTTATTAGACTCATTTAGTGATCTTTTTTTAATGGTCGGATTTGTGGAGATTGTATTTATTTCATCTGTTATGATTTTTTGCATGAATGGTTTTGAAAGAAATCTGCTAAAGTCTTTTGTTTTAAAAAAAATCAACCGAATTTAATGCGTTTAAAAATTGATCATATAGCTCAGTTGGGTATAAGTAATGTCAAAAGTATCAGTAATTTTGCCTGTATATAATGTTGAGAAATATATTGCTAAATCTATTAGTTCTATATTAGAGCAGACTTATACTAATTTTGAACTTATTATTGTTATTGATGGTTCTAAAGATAATAGTGAAGTCATTGCTAGAGGATTTGAACAGGTTGATGATAGAGTAAGAGTATATACTAAATCTAATGGTGGATTGTCTGATGCTAGAAATTATGGGTTTAGTTTAGCAACTGGTGAATTTATTTATTTTTTGGATTCAGATGATTGGGTTGAACCAAATTTATTGCAAGATAATTTAGAAATAATTTTAGAAGAAGAATTAGATTTTATTGTATTTGGTTTTTTTCAAGATAATGCCAATGTGAATGAAGAAGTTATTGAACAGATCGAGCATATTCCAAAAAATACACATTGGCTAAATGGTGATTCTATTCATTTAACTTCCTATATGCTTAATATTTTGGGTTATGCATGGAATAAGCTTTATAGAAAAGACTATTTAGATAGGTATGGTATTAATTTTACTAAAAGTGTCTCGTTGGTAGAGGATATTTTATTTAATGCTAGAGTTTATCAATATTCCAGTCAGATTGTTTTTAATCAAAAAGCTTATGTACATTATATACAACGACCAGAGATGACTTTGACAAAAAAATTTCATGAAAAAAGTTTTGAATGGGTTAAGCTTAAGCATGTAGCTTTATCTGCATTTATTGATGCTTGGTCATTTAATAATAAACAAGAAATATTGGCTAATAATCTAATAGGTGGGTTGCGTTATTGTGTATTAAATTTATTTAGATATAAAAATCAATTTAACTATATTCAGAAAATTGAGTATATAAAAAAAATGTTAAATGATGCTGATTTAGTAAACTATTCACAATTTTATAAACCTATAACAAGTAGTGATAAAATTTATCATCAGTTTATTAAATATCGTGCCAAATATCTGATTGCTATGATGGCTCAAACTAGAGGTTGATATGAATATTAAGGAAAAAATTCCTTTTGAGTTAAAGTATAAATTTTTATTTTATCAAGCAAAGTTTAAAAATTATGGTTATTTTAACCAAATAAAGCTTGATGCGAGTAGAAAAAAAGCTTTCTTTTTTTTAGCAGCGGATTATGGAAATTTAGGTGATGTTGCTATTACTTATGCTCAGACAAAGTTTTTAGAAAGCCATGGATATCAGGTAGTTGAAGTTCCTATCAGTAAAACAGCTGAGGGTATCTGGTGGGTGAAAAATAATATCCAAAATGATGATATTGTTACTCTTGTGGGTGGCGGTAACATGGGAGATTTATATGAACAAATTGAGATATTGCGCCAATTAGTGATTCAGCAGTTCCCATTTAATAAAATTGTTTCATTTCCACAAACTTTTGATTTCTCTAATACTCTAAAGGGTCAAAAACAGCTCAATAAAGCAAAAAGAGTTTATCGTAGCCATAATAATTTAATTATAGTTGCTCGTGAACAAGTTTCTTATCAATTAATGAAAGAAAATTTTAGTCAAAATAAGGTGATTATTACACCTGATATTGTCATGACTTTGGAGAATATAGCTAAAGTTATACTAAGAAAAGGTGTTGTTGTCTGTTTGAGAAATGATAAAGAAAAATTTATTGATGATAGCACTACGCAATTGGTATTAGGCTGTTTAAAGCAAGCCTTTAATCAAGATATTATTTATCGTGATACACATATTGATGAAAATAATTTGAGTCCTAATGTAAGAGTTAATGCATTAAATGATATATGGCAAACTTTTAATCAAGCTGAACTTGTGGTTACTGACAGATTACATGGGATGATTTTTGCCTATATTACCAATACACCTTGTATTGTATTTCAAAATAATAATCATAAAATCAAAGGAATTTATGATTGGATACGGTATCAACCTAGCATGTATTTAGTAGAAAAATTTGATGCAAATCAAATTGAAACAGTAGTACAGCATATTAAGAATAGTAAATTTTGTACTAAGGATACAGCTCAGCAGTTTAATCCACTGATTGAGGAGCTATAAAATGAAACGTATTTTACATATCATTGGGAAAATGGATCGAGCTGGGGCAGAGACTATGCTTATGAATCTCTACCGTAGTATTGATCGTTCAAAAATTCAATTCGATTTTATTACTTTTACTTATGACAAAGGTGATTATGATGATGAGATTCTAGCATTAGGAGGTAAGATTTTCCCGATTATTGCTAGTAATTCATTAGCTAGGATGATAGAGTTATATAAATTTTTGAAAGCTCATTCGGAATATCAAATTATTCATACTCATGTATTATTGAATAATGCATTTCATCTAACTGCTGCATTAATGGCAGGTGTGAAAAATAGAATTTCTCATTCTCATAGTACCAGTAATGGTGGGAAAAATTATCTTGCGAAAACATATGAGATAGTGGCTAAAAAAGTTATTAATCATTTAGCTACGTGCAAAATAGCCTGTGGTTATGAAGCTGGACAATATTTATATAATAATGTGAAAAAAGTGTTGGTTTTACCTAATGCTGTTAATGTAAGAGAAATACATCATATTGTCGAAATAAGTCGAAAATCATTCATATTTGATAAAGCTAAGCTAAATATTATCCATGTAGCTCGCTTTATGTCAGTTAAAAATCATATATTTGTCTTGGATATTGCTGAGGCATTGATTGAAAGAGACACAAATTTTATTATTTATTTGGTTGGTGATGGTCCTCTACGTTCAGAAATAGAGCAGAGAATTCAATCAAGAAACCTTGGTCAGCATGTTAAATTACTAGGCTTACGTTCAGATATAATAGCGTTAATGGCAAACTCGGACATAATGATTTTACCTTCGTTACATGAAGGTTTTCCTGTTGTACTGGTAGAAAGTCAAGCCGTAGGGCTATCTACCTTAGTATCTGATAATGTGTCTCAAGAAGTAGATTTAGGTTTGGGGATGATAGATTTTTTACCGATTAATCATGCAAAAATTTGGGCAGAAAAAATTGTAGATTTTTCACCTGTTAATTTATCGAATGAACAAATTTTTCATAAGTTATCTAGTCAGGGTTTTGATATTTTTCAAAACTCTCAACGTCTCGAACAGTTATACAGTGTGTAATTAAAGTTAAATATAATATACATTTATAGGGTTGAAGATGATTCCATATCTTTTTATTTTATTATTTGTTATGGTGTGGGTCATTTTTGAAAAATATTCTCTTAATCGAAGAGCATTTTGGATTCCTACACTGGCTCTCTCTTTATTTGCAGGCATACGTAGTTATAGGGTTGGTACTGATACAGGGGCATATGTTTCAAATTATATTAGCAACCTCAATCCAAGCTATTTTCAGTTTCGGGACGATGTTGAAAAAGGTTATCAATTATTCGACTATTTGCTATTAAATATTACACATAATTATTTCTGGTTGTTATTTTTAACTGCATTTTTTATTGTTTTTAGTTACCTAAGGTTTATTAAAAAATATTCACAAGATTATGTGCTGTCAGTAATTATCTTTGTTACTTTTGGTGCTTATACTTTTATGTTGAATGGCTTAAGGCAAGCTATAGCTATGGCTATATTTTTATATGCAATACCTGCATTAATAAATAAAAAATTATTGCAATATGTTCTAATTTGTTTGTTTGCTTCTTTATTTCATATCTCTGCATTAATTATGATTCCCTTTTATTTTTTGGTTAATGTTAATATAAAAAATATTTATAAAATTATGACTGTCTTAGTAGTAGCATTTATTGGTGCATCACCAATTATTAAGTATATGGCAAAAGATAATGCACGTTATGAAGGTTATACTACAAATGATGATTTTAGTGGGTTATTTACATTAGGCCTTTATGTTGTTGTTGCTTTGTTTGTTTTAGTTGTAAATGTAAAATTAAAAATTAAAGATGAACTATTTAATAAGCTATTAACTTTGTATTTATTGGGCATAGCCTTGTTAATACCAGTTTCATTATTGGGTGCCGGGGCTTCAGGACCACAACGTATTTTAAACTATTTCACTTGGACTTTAATGCTTATTTTTCCGATTTTAATAAATAAATTTAAAGGATTTTCTGTTAAGTTGTTTTTTATTATTTTATGTGTGGTTTATTACTATTTGGCTACAAGTAAATTTAGTAATCTTAGCCCTTATATGATTAATTCTACTTTTGAGATATTTTAATGAATATACAGCCGTTAGTCACGATTGGTATACCCTTTTATAATGCAGAATTTTATCTATCTGATGCTATTAAATCGGTGATTGCACAGACATATAAAAGTTGGGAGCTTATCTTAATAGATGATGGTTCTACAGATAATTCATTGTCAATCGCTAAATCATTCGCCCAAAAAGATAGTAGAATTCGTATTATTTTTGATGGTCAAAATAAAAAATTACCTGCTAGGCTTAATCAGATTATCCATGAGGCAAAAGGTAAGTATATAGCTAGAATGGATGCTGATGACATTGTTAGTCCACAACGCCTTGAATTACAAATTGAGTTTTTACAAGCATCTCCTGAGATAGACCTTATTTCAACTGGTATTTTGTCGCTTAAAAATGATTTAACATTAGTTGGCTATCGTGGTACAACTAATCCCAAAAGTATCAATCTAGCAGATGCGATTATGGGTACAACTGGCATTATTCATGCTTCAGTCGTAGCAAAAAAAGATTGGTTTCTCAGAAATCCTTATAATGAGAACAATCGACTTGCCGAAGATTATGAGCTATGGTTAACAGCGTATCTAAAAAATGATTTAAAAGTCGGATTTATCGAAAAGCCTTTATATTACTATCGTGAAGATCAAAGCATCCAGTTAAAAAAATTGCTAACAGCTTACGATAGTCAAATTGATATTATATCTAAAGTGTCAAGCCAATATCTTGATAATAGAACAAAGCAAAAATTTATTAATAAATTTTTGCTAAAAAAAATAATGGTAAGAATATTGTTTTTGACTAAGCAAGAAGGCCTGCTACATAAAAGACGAGTTCAATCTCAAACACCTGATTTTTATATTCAACAATTGCAAAGAGATTTATCCTACCTTACTCAAGGAGATACTAATTGAAACCTAAAGTTGCTCTAATTGTATCAGCACCTGGAACATTTAATGCATTTTACTTAAATCATATCAAATATTTAAATACATTATATGATGTTACTTTGATTGCTAACTTTGCAAAAAATGAAATAATTTTACCTGATGTTAAACATATTTCGTTAAATTTAGATAGGAAACCATCTATTATAGATGATGTAAAAAATTTAATGAAATTAACAGCTATATTCAAAGAACAAAATTTTGATGTTGTTCACTCAACTACACCTAAAGCAGGATTTGTAACTCAGATAGCCGGTTTTTTGTCGGGTAGAAAAGTCCGATTACATACATTCACTGGTCAAGTATGGGCAAATAAAACTGGAATAAAGAGAAATATATTAAAATTAATTGATAAGACAATCGCAATTTTATCAACGCACTTGTTAGCTGATAGTAAATCTCAAATAAATTTTTTAATTTCTGAAAATATTCCTGTTAAAGCCAAAATTCAAGTATTAGGAGCAGGATCAATTTCTGGTGTTAATATTAAAAAATTCTATCCAAGAAATACAGGAATTTTAAGAAATAAGTTAGGTTTTGTAGAGGATGACTTTGTATTTTTATTCATTGGCCGCCTAAATGCAGATAAAGGTATAAAAGATTTATTAAAAAGCTTTGAAATAGTTCATAATCAACGACCAAGAGCTAAACTACTTATAGTTGGTCCTGATGAGGAGAATTTTTTTCCTATTATCGAACAGAATAAATTGTTTGATAATGCTATTTTTTATCAAGGATTTACTAAAACTCCTGAAGAGTATATGGCAATGGCTGATATTATGTGCTTACCTTCATATAGAGAGGGGTTTGGCACGGTCATTGTAGAGGCATCTGCTTGTGGTACGCCAACTATTGGTTCGAATATTTACGGTATTACAGATGCTATTGATGATTGTAAAAGTGGTTACTTATTTCAAGTTGGTAATTCAGAAGATTTGGCATATAAAATGATTTATTGTATTGACAATTCTCAGGAGCTCAATAAAATTTCTTTATTTGGTATACAAAGAATTAAAGAAAAATTTGATGCAGAATTATGTTCACAATATTTATTAGACTATTATCAAAGTATCTTAGCTTGAGACAATTGGTGATTATATTATGCTAAAACAAACCTTTGATATTATCATTTCAGCTTTCGCTTTAATCATTCTTGCACCTATTTATGCGGTCATTGCTTATAAGGTTAAAAAAAATCTCGGTTCACCCGTATTTTTTCGTCAAACTCGCCCAGGATTACATGGTCAACCTTTTGAAATGATTAAGTTTCGCACCATGAAAGATGCAGTGGATTTAAAAGGTAACCCTTTACCTGATTCTGAGCGTTTAACATCTTTTGGAAAAATGCTGCGTTCGACCAGTCTAGATGAATTGCCCGAATTATGGAATGTATTAAAAGGTGATATGAGTCTTGTTGGACCGCGTCCTTTACTTATGGAATATTTGCCACTTTATAGTGTTGAGCAGGCAAAGCGTCATCAAGTTCGCCCAGGAATAACGGGCTATGCTCAGGTTAATGGCCGTAATGCGATTAGTTGGGAAGAAAAATTTAAACTCGATACTTGGTATGTTGAGCATCAATCGTTTTGGCTAGACATAAAAATTTTAATAAAAACTGTAAAAAAAGTACTTTTAAAAGATGATATCAGTGCTGATGGTGAAGCTACTATGAACAAGTTTACAGGTACATCTAAGAAAAATGACTAAACTTTATGCAATTTATGGTGCTTCAGGTTGTGGTCGCAGTCTAATGCCTGTAGCACGTCAGCAATTAGCGCGTGGGGATAATTCCTCAGAGATTATTTTTATTGACGATGCACTTACGCAGACGATGATCATTAATGGTCATCGTGCTATGAATTATACAGCTTTTTTGAATGAAGCAGCAGAGGATAAAGCAGTACAGATTTCAATTGCAAATAGCTATATTCGTCAAAAAATTGCTAACATTTTAGAAGCTGATAAAATAGCATTATGGTCGATATTTGCTGATAATATGGTTTTAATGGACCAAGTGGAAATTGGGGTTGGTGCTGCTTTAAGTCCATTTGTTACAATTACTTCGAATATCAAAATTGGTAAATGTTTTCATGCTAATTTATATAGCTATGTCGAGCATGATTGCGTGATTGGGGATTATGTGACTTTTGCACCGAGTGTAAAATGCAACGGCAATATTCATATTGAGGATCATGTTTACATTGGGACTGGTGCAGTGATTAAACAGGGTACTCCAGACAAACCATTAGTGATTGGTAAAGGTGCTGTCGTGGGTATGGGGGCGGTAGTCACCAAAAGTGTGCCATCAGGTGTGACTGTGGTAGGTAACCCCGCACGAATTTTAGAAAAAAGATAAGCTTCAATTTTAGTTTAGGAAAGATCATGTTAAACACTGCATTTGAGCCATGGCCAAGTTTTACCCAACAAGAAGCCGATGCTGTCTCTCGGGTTTTACTTTCAAATCAAGTGAATTACTGGACTGGGCAAGAATGTCGTGAGTTTGAAAAAGAATTTGCCCAATTTACTAGAACGAAATATGCGGTTGCCCTTGCTAATGGGACTGTCGCTCTAGATGTTGCATTAAAAGCCTTAGGTGTGTGTGTAGGTGATGATGTCATTGTGACCTCACGTACGTTCTTGGCTTCAGCCAGTTCAATTGTGACTGCAGGGGCAAATCCAATTTTTGCTGATGTTGAACTTGATTCACAAAATATTTCACGTCGTACCATTGAAAAAGTTTTAACTCCGAATACTAAAGTAATTATCTGTGTACATTTGGCAGGCTGGATGTGTGATATGGAGCCAATCATGCAGCTTGCTGAAGAAAAAGGACTGTATGTGATTGAAGATTGTGCTCAGGCACATGGAGCAGAATATAAAGGTCGATCTGCAGGTTCAATTGGTCATATAGGAGCTTGGTCTTTCTGTCAGGATAAAATAATGACTACAGGTGGTGAAGGAGGTATGGTGACTACCAATGATGAAGGCTTGTGGAAAAAAATGTGGTCGTATAAAGATCACGGTAAAAATTTCGATAGCGTTTATAGTAAACAGCATTCTTCAGGTTTTCGTTGGTTACATGACTCTTTTGGAACTAATTGGCGTATGATTGAGATGCAGGCTGTCATTGGTCGTATTCAACTTGCTTGTATGCCGAAATGGACAAAAAAACGTACTGAACATGCTGAGCAGATTTTAGAGGCTTTTGAAGATAGTCCTTATTTTACTGTACATCGCCCATCAACTGATTATGTTCATGCGCAATATAAATGTTATGTGCAAGTAAATATAAATGCTTTACCATCAGATTGGTCACGTAATCGTATTATGAATGAAATCAATGCGTTAGGTGTGCCCTGTTTTAGTGGATCTTGTTCTGAAGTTTATTTGGAGCATGCTTTTGATGGTACATCATGGCGACCTATAGAGCGGTTGCCAAATGCGAAGCAGTTGGGGGAAACGAGTCTAATGTTTTTGGTACATCCAACGTTGAGTAAAGATAATATGAAAAAGACTTTAGCTGCTATTCGACAGGTTATTCAAATTATGCAAGTATAATTAAAAGAAAGTGTTGTGGATATATTGTTTTTGATGGTTTGTATTTATTATTTAACAATAAAATACAAAACTGTGAAAATTGTTTTTTGTGTCTTTATTTAGAAAATTGCAAAGACAGTCAGTTAAGGAATTTCCGTGAAACGCACGATTATTCAGCTATTATCGATGTCCAGAAGGACTAAACAGGTGAGTTTATTACTGCTGGATTTATTGATTCTACCTATTCTCTTATGGATATGTTATGCGATTCGGTTATTTGACTGGAATGTTGAAATCATTCCGGGAATGATTCTCAGTTGGATTCTAATCAGTGGACTTTCAGTTTTGAGCTTGTTACTGATGGGAGCCTACCATTTTATCGTGCGGGCTTTTAGTGAACTGTTTATTACAAAACTGGCTTTTGCTGTCAGTTTAATGGTTATAACTTTATATTTATTAGCCTATATGAAATTGACTTCTATTCCCATGTCGATTCCACTCATGTACGGTTTTTTCATGTTTGGTTGGGTCTGGTTCAGTCGTGCACTTATTCGTTTTATTGTACAGGCTATGCTGAGATCTAAAGCTAGGAAGAAGCGCGTTGCCATATATGGTGCAGGTCTTGCTGGACAGCAAATTGCTGCAGTCTTACTACATTCAGATGAGCATATACCATTATTTTTTATTGATAGTAAAAAAACCTTACAGGGGCAGATCATTGGTGGATTAAAAGTCTATTCAGTTGAGGAGGCATTTAACCGTGCCTTTAAAAAATATGCGATTGATGAAATTTTAATTGCATTACCCTCGATAAGTCGTTCACGTAAAAATGAAATCATTAAGCTGCTTGAACCTGCACATTTAAAAATTACTGAATTACCTGATATGACGCAACTGATGGATGGTGAGATTAAGATCAGTGATATCCGTGAAGTAGATATTATTGATCTGTTGGGGCGTGACCCAATTCCACCAATTGAGCCATTACTGACCAAAAATATCCAAGATAAAGTGGTAATGGTAACTGGGGCTGGTGGATCAATTGGTTCTGAATTATGCCGTCAGATTGTGAAAAACCAGCCAAAACAACTGATTATTTATGAATTAACTGAGTTTGCACTTTATAGTATTGATAAAGAGCTGCGTTTAAATAGTAATTGTAACATTATTCCGATCTTAGGTAGTGTACTAGAACAGGGGAAATTGGAACGGGTGATTGAGCAATATGCTGTGCAGACTGTTTATCATGCTGCTGCTTACAAACATGTGCCTCTGGTAGAATGTAATCCGATTGCCGGTTTAAAAAATAATGCATTAGGAACAGCTTTTAGTGTAAATGCCGCTGTGAAAAAAGGGGTAGAAACATTTGTACTGATTTCAACTGATAAAGCAGTACGCCCAACCAATGTGATGGGAGCCTCAAAACGTATGGCTGAACTTTACTGTCAGGCCATGGCAAAAGTACAGCATCAAACTCAGATTAGTATTGTCCGTTTTGGTAATGTTCTTGGATCATCGGGTTCTGTCGTTCCTTTATTTAAACAGCAAATTAGTAAAGGCGGTCCGATTACAGTGACTCATCCTGAAGTGACACGTTACTTTATGACTATTCCAGAAGCATCACAATTGGTGATTCAGGCTGGAGCGCTAGGTACCGGAGGAGATGTATTTTTACTGGATATGGGGGATGCAGTACGAATTCAGGATCTTGCTCGGCAGATGGTGACATTGAGTGGTTTACAGATTAGGGAAGCTGGAAGTACATATGGTGATATTGAGATTCACTATACGGGATTGAGACCTGGTGAGAAACTCTATGAAGAGCTATTGATTGATCAGGATGATACTGAGGTTACTGAACATAGTCGCATTTTACGTTCTTTTGAAAAAGATTTCCCTTTAGACGAATTGCAACCGATCTTTAAATCTCTAGAAAAAATTAAAGCGACGGAACAGGATATCAATTGGGCACTTACACAACTGGAGTGCTATGTTGATGGCTATCGACGTAGTGGGCAAATACAAGTGAATTAATGTTGAATTCACTTGTATTTGTAGTGAGTGCCAGAGACTTAATTTTGAACAGTGAATGATTATTACGATTGCTTTGCCTTTCCACAAGGCAACTAGCATGTATGGTACGGTCTATCTGTACTGTAAAGGAAGGTATTCGTTCAGAATGCGAATATAGATTGAGTATTTTTTATATTGCTGAATTTAATCTTATTTTTAGAGTTGTTTGGATTATTGAAAATGAAAATAAGGTATAATATAAATTCGTGCAGTCTGCGGGACTCGAATTTTTAATTTATACTATTGAAAAGTAATGAAGTAAATAAATTTAAAATTTTTTGTACCGCATATTGTACCGTAAAAAATAAAAGTGCTATCTAATTGATATTTTTAAATTCGCAGTTGACTTGATACCGAGTATTACGCCCACCACCTTCCAATTTAATTTACACTAGATTGTGCGTGGCTATAGCTTTCTCACGTTGATTACCTTTTTGTATTGAGATGGGTACGATATTGTTTAGAGCCATTTTTTGTTGTTTGTATTCGATTTATAAAATAAATCGAATACATGGCTTAATAAGCTCATAATTGTTGATACCTATACTGGATGAACTCTACATACTTTACAAGCACATTGGGTTTCTTAAACATTGTATCTATGGGTTACTTAGCCTCAGTTAATACAAGTTTTTACCTGTTTTTTGATTGCTATACTCTTGATATTTATCTCTAATGATAGATTCGAGTACTTGAGCTTGAGGCTTGTTCAATATCTGCGATAAAAACTCTAATTGTTTATGAGTTTCTTTAGTAAGTGGTAGATGGTAAGCTTTCTTCGTTTTTCCAGCATCTCTAAATTTTTTTTGGCTCCATGCACGACGCATTTTATCTAAAAATAAATTTTTCTCGGCTGGTTGACCAAGGCTTAATGCATCTATTTCTGTGATAACATAAAGATAATTATCTATTAATTGGGTGCTTTGCGATACTAAACAAATATCATTCATTAATGGCTGAAATAAACTTTTTTCACTCTTTTTAATATAAGAAAATGCCCATTGAACTTGTTCTAAATCTTCCTTATTAATCCAAGAAATATCTCTATTATTTGATAAAATATTTCTCCATATTAATTGAAATTTTTTAAAGTTCTCTAATTTGTAAGAAGTTTTACTCTCAGAATAAAGTTTATTAGACAGCTGGATACATTTAATATAAATATTATCTTCAAAAAAATTAGGAATTTCCGAAAAACTATCAAAACTAAAAATTAAAGAACTCAATTCTTTCTCACAAAATTTTTTAAAGAAACTCATTTCTCTAATATCATTTTTATTTAAAAATCTTAAGAGATCAGACTCCTTAATAGAGTGATTTTTTAAAAATTCTTCAATTTCATAATTTTCCTCCTTACAGAGGTAATTTGTTAATTTTCTTTTAAAATCAGCAAAATCACAATAATTCTCTAATAAATTACTAGAGTCTTTAGACCATAAAGCAAGAAGTTGAGGATAACCTAAACTATTAATTTTTAGCTCATACTGATGATATTTTTTTAAATATATTTCTTGGTTATATTTGTGCATTTTTGACCCGAATTTCGTTTAATTTTACTATTATTTTAGCATAAATTTAATCTTATTTTTAAAAATATATGCATAATATTATCGTGATATTTACGTAGTAAAAAATCTATATATTTTTATAAATTAAAAATAAAAACTAATTTAATCAATATTTTATTAGAAATAAGCTTCATTTCATAAATCATTTTTATTCAATTTTATATTGTAAATTATAGCAATAAAATTAAACCTAAAACCAAGTCTTTCACCTTCGTTTTGGTAGCATTCAGCTAGAATTTTGAAAGTTTTCAAACTGCCAAATATATACTCAATCCCTGTTCGTCTTTTGTTGATCTCTTGGTTATAAATTTTCAGTTCGGAATCTAAGTACACCATCTTTTCACTTTGAAGGGTAATAAGGTATTTGAATACAAAATATAAATTTCCTGATAGCCTTACCTGCAAGGATAAAAGCTCTAAAAGGAATCTAGTTTAAATTACGTTTGAATAATTCAAAATCATGCACAGCATTGCGACTGATACATAAGTCAGAATTTGCCAAGTTTTGTAGTAGATAATGGTCTATATCTTGTAATTTATTATATTTATTAAATAAAAAATTAATTAACAGAATTTAAAAATTTCTAGTAGTTATTTTTATAGAAATTTATACTTCTTTATTTAGTTATTAAATATTTCATGAAAATTAATTAGTGATTAAAAATAATCCGAATTCATTAGCTTAACTTTAGCTTAAAAATATCTTAAAAAACCCTTTAAATTCATTGGTTAAATTTTAATTTTTATTAAATTTATTTATATAAAAATAATCAAAAATTACTTGGTTAATTATATTATATCAGATTTATTAAGATCAATATTTTAATTAAAAAAAACCTAAGTAACTCATGTCATGGTGAATAATATTTTTCGGAGACACCATGCAATTAAACACTTTTCTATCCAATCAAATTTCTGAATCAGATGTTTTAATTGAAATTGAAAATTTTATTAAGATTATTATCAACAATGGCTTTGATTTTTCTCTTAAATCAAAGTTTAAAGAGCTACTTGATCAGTTTAATGAAATCTATAATATAGATTACTATTATAGTGACTATAATTCTATCTTTGTATTAATAAAATTAGAAATTGACATGATGCGTTATCATGCTCTTTCTAACTTCAGCGATAGTTATGATTTTGTTCTTTATTTTAGTCGTGAGCAATTAAAAATTCTTGAATTTCAAATTCAAAATCATAAAGAATACATACGAATGTATTTAGATCAATTTTCATTACAGGAGCAGGAAAATACGCGAAATTTAACAGCTTATGTTCGTAAGCTATTTGATCACTATGCAAAGTTATTAATTGTCAGAGTGGATCTAGGTTACCTCAATACATCAAAGAACCAGATCAATATCGAACATTTCTATGAACATGTTCAAATACTTCGAAATCGTTTATCCAATAAAGATACTTGCTTTGAACATCTGCATGGTTATGCTTGGGCCTTAGAACAAGGACAAAGCAGAGGCTATCATGTTCATTTACTCCTGATTTATGATGGAGCAAAAGTGCAAAATGGATCTTATTACGCACAGCAAGCGGGTAAAAAATGGATGGACATTTCTCTAGGGCATGGCTGTTATTTTAATCTTCATCAGCAAAAATATATCAATCAGTTGAAGATGGCAGGATGCGATATTGGGATTGGCATGGTCTCGAGAAACAATGAGAGTGACTGGGAACGTTTACTTCCAGTGATCGAATATCTTACAGATCATGATAAACACGACCAGCATCTCAGAGTGAAATGCTCTAGCACTATGCGAACCTTTGGCACAGGACTATTTGCAAATAGCTTTCGAAGAGGGATTAAAGGGCGTTAATTCAACCAAAAATGCTTCACTTATACATTATGAATGAAAAAAGCAATTTTCACTTTTTTATGCTGAGCGATCGCAAGGTTTTTATCCACTCAATAGAAGCCTGAATTGACTTCAATCAGCCTCACCATTATTCTTATCCTGCTGACCTACATTGTCAGCCGGTTTTGACAGACCGATCCATCTAGCGTATCAGGTACTTATATTCTTCCTGAGTATAAGTCTTGTGCGAAACCTTCTCGTCCCCCTTTGCGGTAGAACGGGAGGGGGACGCGTTCGCGCGTGCTGGTACTAGATGACCAGTCTGTCAACCCCTTTTCGTTCTGCCACCATAATCAATTGACAGTGATTCGGCAGAGCTTCTATTACATCTAGGAGTCCGTCATGGTCATTCAAATTTTCCCCTTACTGTACTGAATTTTATTTCAAACAACTGACTTTTTACCCAGCAGTTGATGGGATTTATTCATCTCATTTTATTGATATCTGCATATCTTCCTGCAAAAGGGAGCATGCATCTTCGTGTCTTTAAAATTTTGATTTCAATACAGAACAATACCAGAGGGGAGCTTTATGAGAATTCAATCATTCAGCATACTTGCTGTACTATTTTTACCCGTTTTATCCGCTTGTTCATCTACCGATACCAAAGACCGTCAAGCTTATATCCAACAATGCATGTATCCCAATGCTGCCATTAAAACTGCAGTGAGTAGTGAAAAACTCTGTACATGTACTTATGACAGCATTCGTGAAAAATTTGGTAAGCCTTTCTTTATCGTCCCAATCACCAGTGAAGAAGACCAAAGACGTCTGGATTTTGCCAGAGGTTATACCGTAGGCAAATGCGTAGAGTAGGAGCAGACTATGTTAAAAAATAAATTACTTTTCATCATGACCACAACTTTGTTTGTTGGCTGTAGCTCAGTTCAAGAAAAAGCTTGTCGGGAAGAAGCAGATGTTGCTGAAACTGTGATGGATGCACGCCTTAAACAAAGCAATATTGCCAATGCAACCCTTTTACTGGCAGGAAACAATACTGAGCTCAGAGAGCGACTCAGACCGATTATCGATGATGCATATGAATATGACCGCGGAGGGTTATCCACTTTTGATGCGACTAAAAAACGATTTAAAGAGAAATATTACCAACAGTGCATCAATCGTCAAGACAAGTAAATACCATTCAAAAATTGAAGAATGGAAAAAAATTTATCCAATATTATGCTTTCGCTGAAAGAAGTAAATGAATATGAAAATTAATAAACTACTTTATGCATGTCTTATTGTCCCAGCATTCTTAATCGGATGCGGTGAAGGTTCATTCAAGGAACAAGAGATAAAAGATTTGTATAACCAATACGCAAACTTAAATCCTAAAGTTAAATCAGTATCAAATATAAAGTGTAGTCAGGAAGGCTACGTTTTCCCAGAAGAAAAAAAACGCCCAATATTTGCTTGTAGTTATGACCTTGAATCAGAAAGTGGTCAGGAGGTTAAAGAGAAAGCGGTACTTATTCAGGATGAGGCAGGCCGTTTATCAATTCACGCCTCAGCATTGTTTGATGGTTCTAATATTCAGTATTAATTCAATTCAAAAGCTTGAGAAGTCGATTATGTCTTTAATTTTTTGGTGTATAGGCATCATCATTCTATTGATTTGGTTAGGGCCAAGTTTTTTCTCATGCTCATATGTTTTGCTATCTTGTCAGCGTTATTGGGGATTGGGAGAAAAAGATAAAATGAAGAAGATCGTGATGTCTATACAGTAAGATCAGGGTGCGATTAATACGACTGGAGCGGTTGGGCTGATTGAAAGGAATTTCACTTATATAACATAAACATGAATCACCAAATAGAATGTTTATCTTGAGTCAATAGATACATTCTTCATTCAAACAGTCTTAGCTAAAGCTGCTGAACTTTATTCCATTCAGGGATGAGGTTCAGCAGCTTTTTTGTTTATAAGGAAACGATTTATGGCACATCTGATTGAAAATATGGCGTATGTTGGCGAAACCCCTTGGCATGGTCTAGGGAATAGCCTAACACCTAATCAACCGATTGAAGTCTGGGCACAGCAGGCGGGCATGGACTGGCGAATTGAATCCTCCAATGTCAGCTATATGGCACAGAATGAACGTGGACAGAACATCATTCTGCCGTATGAAGAACAACGGGTGTTGTACCGTTCCGATACGCATGCCCCTTTATCTGTGGTCAGTCAGCGTTATCAAGAAGTCCAACCCTTGGAGATTCTGGAATTCTATCGGGATCTGACCGAGCAGGCTGGCTTTGAACTGGAAACTGCAGGGGTGCTCAAAGGCGGTAAGAAGTTTTGGGCATTAGCCAAGACTGGACAAACCTCTATGCTCAAAGGCAAGGATGTCAGCAATGGCTATATTCTACTGGCAACTGCATGTGATGGCACACTCGCCACCACTGCCCAATTCACTTCGATCCGTGTAGTCTGTAACAACACATTGGCGATTGCTCTGAAAGGACAAAGCAGCAGTGCGGGTGTGGTGAAAGTACCGCATAGCACCAAGTTCGATGCCGAGAAAGTTAAACAGCAACTGGGTATTTCAGTACGAGCATGGGATGAACACATGTATGAAATGAAACAGCTCAGCCAACGTAAAGTCACCCAGACCGAAGCAGTCGCCTATTTCGATGCCGTGTTTAACAACACTAGCCTAAGCCTTGCTGATCAGGACGACAGCATTATTCAGTTCTACCGCAATGTTGCCACCCAAGCACAAAGCAATCCAACAGGCAAAGCTGAGACTAAAACTGAACCGAATGGACGAGCCATGTCCAAGGTCATGAGCATGTTTAACGGGCAGGGACGTGGTGCTGAACTGAGTTCAGCCAAAGACAATGCCTATGGCTTGCTGTGTAGCATCACCGAGTTTGCCGATCACGAACGTCGAGCTATGAGTCAGGATCACCGTCTGGATTCAGCATGGTTTGGGGCAGGTGCAGCCCTGAAACAACGGGGATTAGAGCAAGCTTTACGTCTTATTGCTTAAGTCAGATTTTTCTAGTCATTCTGAATTCAATCAATACCTTGTCATAACTTTAGCACCCCAATTTCTTCATTAATTTTAACCCTTAAAACGCCCTAATCGATTGTGTTCGGTTGGGGTTTTTTTATGCCCAAAAATTAACACATACAGGAATTTCTCATGAATACAGCCCTTTCAATTTCAAACCGATCTACATCAATTCAGCCAATTCTAAATAACACTCGTCCGAAACTGTTTACCGCCAAACGCTTTGTCGATACCCGAAAGCTCAGTCAAGCCGAATGGCTAGAAGTGCGTCGCCAAGGCATTGGCAGTAGCGATTGTGCCGCAGCCTGTGGACTCAATCCATATATGTCGATGCTGGAACTATGGATGATTAAAACGGGACGCATCCAACAAAACATCGAAGATGATCATCAGGGGCATGCACCTTTGTATTGGGGTAAACAGCTCGAACCCTTGGTGGCTGAATACTACAGCCTGCATACCCAGCATAAAGTAAGACGAGTGAATGCGGTGTTACAGCACCCTGATCCCGATAAGCATTTTATGTTGGCAAACCTCGATTATGCCGTAGTGGGCAATCCTGAAGTCCAGATTCTGGAATGTAAAACCGCAGGTGAACATGGGGCAAAACTATGGCGGGATGGTGTGCCTTTATATGTACTCTGTCAGGTACAACATCAGCTTGCCGTGACAGGCAAACAGGCGGCACATGTCTGTGTGCTGCTGTGTGGGCATGAAACCAAGATATTTAAAGTCAGCCGCAATGAATCAGTGATTACGCACATCATTCAAGCCGAGCGTCAGTTCTGGGAGTGTGTGGAACAGGATATTCCACCGTCAGTCGATGCCAGTGCCTCGGCTGCTAAAGCCCTGCAATTGCTCTATCCAGAGCATGTGCCATTGAGTACGACTGATCTGTCTGAAGATAACGATGCCAATCAACAGTTTGAGCAACTGCTTCAACAGCGCAATTTGATTGAACAGCATCAGGAACAGTTTGATCTGCTCAAGCATCAGCTCCAAGCCAAGATGCAGGATGCGGAACGTGCTGTGTTTCAGGGTGGTTCAGTCACATGGAAACGCTCCAAGGATTCAATCAGTCTAGATAGTAAAGCTTTACTGAAACAACATCCTGAATATCTACAGCAGTTTCCACAAACCAAGCAAGGCAGCCGACGCTTTCAGATTTACAACGATTAAATGGAGTGGTTTTACTCAACTACTTTCACATTCAAGCAACCAACTTCAGAAATCCCATGCTTAGTGCATGGGATTTTTTATTTGTAATTTAACTAATCACTGATGAAATGAACAGAGGATATCCACATGATTAAAGGTCTCATCATCACACCACCTGTACTGGGTCGTATCAGTATCGGCAAGGTAGTCGAAAAGAACGGTAAACGCCTGCCTGAAAAAGACGATCAATTTACCATTACCAGTCAAATCCATACCAAGGAGGGTTGGGTCAAACATCCCATTGATGAACAGCTGCGTGCCAAATCCCCCAATCAGAAACTGAGAAGTATTCCTGTCAGGATGCTGTTTGATGATCCAGAACTGAATCTACGGGCTGAATATACCTTGTTTGACCGTCAGACGGGACGACCCGTGTGTATTGGCGATGGGGAGAGTTGTCAGCGTCGAACAGGCAACGGGGTTGAACAACATCCCTGCCCATCACCTGATTTGTGCCCATTGGCTCAAGGTGGGCAGTGCAAGCCCTATGCCCGTTTATATGTCAACTTGGATGAACAGGATGAGCTGGGTAGCTTTGTTCTTAGAACCACAGGTTTTAACAGCATTCGTACCTTAACCGCAAGGCTGCGTTACTACCATGCCGCAGTGAATGGCTTACTGTCTTGCCTACCGTTACAGCTCACTTTAAGAGGTAAGAGCACCAGTCAAAGCTATGGCACACCAATTTACTATGTCGATTTGACTTTAAGGGAGGGAGTCAGTTTACAACATGCCATCATTGCAGCTAAACAATTGCAACAGGAGGCGCAAGCCTGCGGCTTTCAGCAGGAGTTACTGGATCAGGTGGCTCGACAGGGTTATGCCAATGCAGTGTTTGATCGGGATGAGGGAGACGATGGAATGCAGGTTGTAGATGAGTTTTATTCTGAGCAGCAAGATAATTTATCAGGAGTAGGGGGCAGTCCGAATCAAGCAGTCACGGAGATTCAGCAGATTCAACAAGGCTTGCAGCAAAGTGTTCGGGTGGTGAACTAGGGAAAGATGGGGGAGGGTGTCTCAGTGTAGATTTATACAGGATACCCCGATCATTTGAGCGAATAAGCGCTCGCATCAATGATCAGGAGTAAACATCATGAATGCGATCACAGGTCAAACTTTTTTGATGAATCAAATCATTAACTTAAAAGAAGTTATGCATATTACAAATTTGAGTCGAGCAACTATCTATAACATTATGAATGAAAAACATAAGCAATATGATCCAACTTTTCCAAAGCAAATCAATTTAACCGTTGGGCGTGTCGGTTGGTCTGCATGGGAAATCAATCAATGGATTGCAGTTAAGTCTGAAAATCGCTAATTTGAGTGGGAGCTTCGGCTCCCTTATTTTTTTTGTAAAAAATAGTACTTTTCGTAATTAGAAAATCATATATAGAGCTATAGGTGATAAAGGTCATTATAGTTTGGTATTGATAAAACTTAGAAAAAGAGAATCGCATGGATTATTACAATATAAATTCAGATGAATTTTCCAGCAAACCTACAATGCATATATGTAAACCTTATATTCTTTCTTGAGGTTTTTTTAGAAAAATATATGATTTTTTATTTGGGTTGTGGTTCATGTCGAGATACTTTTGGATTTATGCAACAAGTCTATCAAGTGAAAGTTATAAATAGCTAAGAGAAACTTGTAAGGTTGATACAGAAATACACGGATTTAAATATTACATTAGTAAGCTTTTTAAGCTAGGTAAGTGATGGTGATATACTTAACAGGCTTTCACTTTTGGGGAGATTGAACGCCAGCTACGATTAATTTTCGCTTCAACAAACAAACAGTTATCTTTAACAATGAAGATGTACGCATACCCATCTCCAGTTTTATAAGCATATTCGATTTTGACTTTCGTGATAGAAAAATTTTTCTGCTTTGCAATTTCTTTACGAAGCTCTAACCCCACATCTTTCGATTCTGCCTCATGAGTGATCGTTAAGGTTTCTATATAAGCATATATGTCTGGAACATCTGTGATTGGGGTGAAATTATTTATAGACCAAGAATCATTTCTCGATAGATGTCGGGTGACTAGCATATCATTTTTTTCAACTTCTTCAGTGTCTGAGGCAGCTTGTGTTTGCAAGTTTTTTGCATCTTCAAGTTCTTGAACAGATATTGATCTATTGGTTGTATCCAACACATCCGATGTATTGTGGTTAGAAGCTGGTGCTTTTGTAGGAATGGATGCTGTTTGTTTTGATTGTGATGATTTGGATAGGTCTAAAAAGATTTGTGCAATTAACTTACCAGAGATTTTAGCAATAACTTCAAGTATGTTTTCAGTAACGCCTACTGGAAGTCTACATCCACTGAGAGAAATAGTACTTATACAACATAAAATGATTAGAAATTTCTTAACCAAAGTTGACATTCGATTCTCAATTTTATAAGTGATGACATTATTTTGGTTAAATTGAAGGACAGGTGATGTCCTTAAAAATAGTTTGTTGTGGATATATTCTGTATTAAATGTAATGCAGATTAATAAAAATAAAATTTAGGAATGGTATAGATAAATCATTTTGAAGAACCAAATCTAAACTTATTGAGGGTTTTACTCTTGGAGTATAGCAGCATCAATATGTCTAACTAAATCAGCTGCCTTCTTCAACCCGTTGTATAAATAAATGTGATCTATCTGTTGTGTGAGTGTGTATATAATTGTTTGTATTTTAATCAAATGCGCAATACAGTCATTTCATCTGTATGAAATTTATAGTAATTATCCCTATTGATGATACATTAATTAATTTACTCAAATTGAGCACAAGAATGGCACTAAAGGTAAGCTCTTCATTTATTCTACGCTATTGCACTCATTTGATTAAACAAATAGCTAAAAAAAATGGTGGGCCTGACACCACCTGTCAGAAGAGTAGAGGAAAATACAGCATCTTAGATATGTTATGCAAAATTCGAAAGAGATAGTGTCTTGATGTTTTAAATCAATTGCATCTTAAAAATTTCATATAACATAAAAATGAGAAATAACGGGGTAAGTATGGAAGTAACTTCTTCTGCGCATGAGCGGCTAGCTGAGCGGCTAGTAAAAATTATTGTTAGATTAAATGCTGGTGAGCGGCTTAGTCCAAAAGAATTGGCACAAGAATTCAAAACACATCCACGCACAATCCAGCGTGATTTTGAACGCTTGGAAATTACCGAATTGCCAATTATTCGTGATGAAGAAACCAAAAGGTTTTATCTAAATCCAATCACAATGGGTAATTATGGTGTACGTGATATCGTGAATTTTGCTCAATTGTCAGGTGTACAGAAGTTATATCCAAAGCTGAATGTTCCTTTTCTGCGAGATTTATTAGACAAGGGGAAGCCACCAATTTATTCAGCTAAAGGCTATGCCTTTGAAGATGCTTCAGTTTATGCAGATCACTTTAAAAAATTAAACGAAGCGATACAGCAGAAAAAACAAATTCAATTTTTCTATAAAGATTTACTTAGGCATGTAAAACCTTATCGCATAATCCATCATCATGGCAGTTGGTACTTGGCAGCTGTCGAACAAGAGGAATTAAAAACCTATCGCTTAGCGCGAATGAACAGTATCAGTTCTCCAAAAGCGGTAGTTTATTTTGAACATGACCCTGTGATTTTAGAACGACTTGAAAACGAAAATGATATTTGGCTCGGCACAGAAAAAATTGAAGTGATTTTAACTGTACAACCAGATGTTGCAACGTATTTTACTCAACGTGCGTTATTGCCTGAACAACAAATTATTAAGAATTTGGAAGATGGTGGTTTATTAATTTCCAGCCAAATCACTCATTACCACCAAATCCTCCCTCTGGTTCGTTATTGGATTCCTCATGTCAAAATCGTTAATCCAATAGAGTTGCAGGATGCATTGGAAGTTGGACTAAAGAGCTATTTGGAAAGTTAGGGCAATATATGGACAAGAAATTAAAATTAGCTTTCTTTGCAACAATGAGCTCAGGTAAGACAACATGTATTAATGCATTGCTAGGAACTGAGTTACTACATTCTGCAAATGAGGCAACAACAGCCACAATCACAACAATTAGCCATGCTGATGAAACCTATATTTTTTGCTATGATGAAAATCAATTTCTATTACATCAAAGTTCGAATTTTAATTTTGATAGTATAAAAGTATTAAATGCAGCTCAAGATATTTCTTATATTGAAATAGCATCAAAATTTGAAGTAAATAGAAACCTAGTTATTGTTGATACGCCTGGTGCTAATAATAGTAGAGATCTGAGCCATAGGAATTTATCGTATAAATATTTAAGTAATTATGATGGCTATATTGTTTATGTAATTAATGCTAGTCAACCATTTATAAATGATGATTTTGTTTATATAAAACATATTTTAAGTAATATTAACAAGGATAAAATCATATTTTTGGTGAATAAGCTTGACGTTTTAGATAGTGAGCTGGAATCAGTGGAAGGGTTTTTGGCGAATCTAAGAGAATATTTCAAATCATTAGGATTTGATGAGCCTAAGTTCTTTCTAGTGAGTGCCTACCATGCACTGATTTTAAAGAAGATAGAAAGAAGAGAGCATCTGACAGGTAAAGAAAGAAGGGTATTTCTGAAACTGTTAGGAGATAAAAGTGATAACGAATTTTTAAAACATCTAAATTTGCCAGAAGATATAACATTGAGAATAGATGAAACAGAGTTTTATGATTTTTTAGATAATAAATCTGAAAATCTCAAAAAGTTATATCTGAATACAGGTTTTCCATATTTTGAAGAATTTATTAAACAAGGTTTAAGTAAGAAAATTTAACTATGAATAACATTAATATCAAATATAACCCATTTACAGTAGAAACAATTTTTACAGTGAATGGTACAGAGCTGTCTGATCAGAATATCTTATCGGAGTTAAAAAATAGAAGATTACAACTTTGGGTTGCTAATCTTCCGGAAAAGTTATCCGAGTTTTTTAATGATGATATTAATATAGTAATTACATTTGAAGGGTTAGAATCAGACTATATTGATTTAAAGGAAGAAGTGGAGCGAGCAAATGCGAATGGCATGAACATTGATTTGAATGTAAAGCCCTTTGCTGATAGCGCAGAATCCCGTTTAAATGCAATTAAGACTTTGGTAAGTAAAGCAAAAGAAAACAAGAAATTTGTGAACTATTTAGAAAATAATAGTGAGGTTAAGCAAGGTTTAGAAGAGTCATTTAATAATGACGTTGATGCATATGTTGTAGCTACAATGTCATCAGGTAAATCTACATTCATTAATGCTTTGTTAGGTCATGATTTATTGCCCGCAAGAAATGAAGCAACTACAGCTACAATCGCTCAAATTTTTAATACTAAGTTGGATGGGTATTATGGAGAGAGATATGGTAAAGATAACGTTTTACTTGATGAAAAGCAATCTATCGACCTTAGAGTATTGAATGAATGGAATGATCTTGAAAAGACACATACCATCCGTATAGAAGGTTCAATTCGAGGTATTCAAGAAAGAGACAACGTTCGACTAGTTTTAACTGATACACCTGGACCAAATAATAGCCGTGATGAATCACATGCTCGATTAACTATGTCTTATATACAAGATTCAATCCGTAATCCTTTAATTTTGTATATCTTGAATGCAACACAGTTAGGTATTAATGATGATAAAAATCTATTGAGTTTAGTTGCAAAGGAAATTAAAAAAGGTGGTAAACAAGCAAAAGATCGCTTTATTTTCGTCGTAAATAAATGTGATGAGTTTGATCTGGAGAAAGAATCTCTAGAAAAAGCATTAGATAATGTTAGAAACTATTTACAGGAAAATGGCATTGATGACCCATTGATTTATCCTGTATCTGCTTTTGCAGCAAGATTAATTCGAAATGATGAGCAAAAACTGACAGCTAAAGAGCGTAGAGAAAAGAATAGTTATATTGATCAGTTCCAAGATGATCATTACAACTTTGTTAAATATATGCCATTAACTGCTAAAGTCTCTCGAAAAGTTGAAGAATTAGGATTTTTTGATAATCAGGAGTTTAATACAGCTTTAAAAAATACTGGTATTCCTGCTGTTGAAATGATGATTGATGAATATATTGACAAATATAATCTTCCACATCGTTTAAATAGAGCTAAAGTAGCTTTAGAAAAAGCGATTAATTCTGCTTTAAATGAGGAGAAAATCACACTTTCATTAGAACAAGATGAGGGTGAGCTTAAAGAAATTTTAGATAGTATCCATAAGCTTGAGCAAAAACGAGAACAGGGTTTTCAAACTGAAACTTATAAACAAAAGTTAAAAGAGAAAAAGAATCAACTCCCAACTACCACAATAGATGCTATTGAATCTTTACGCACAGATATTGTAAAGACATTAAATAATGCAGGAAATAGTTTACGTGGTGAGATAAGTCAACAACTCGCCAATAAAAAATTAGAAAGTATTGAAAATGAATTGAAGTTTAAGTTTGGAGAAGTAATCAATGCATTAGAAAATGCTTATACTCTGATGCAAAAGGATATTCAAAGTGATCTTAGTGTTGAATATCAAAAATATGTTGCATCAATATTTGAAGATGCTAATTCATTGAATATTCCAACATTGGAAGGTCTTAAACATAAGCTGCAACATTTGAATATTGCAGTAGCAAGGACCGTTTCTGCTGAAGTAAAGTCAAAAAGGGTAAGAGTTGGACAGAGACAGGTAAGTACTTCTCGTTGGTATAACCCATTCTCATGGGGACGTACGGAGACAATTGGTATTTATGAAGATAAAAAATATGTGTCTTTAGATGAGTTATGGGGCGTGCGGCTTAAAGAAGTGCGAGGACCATTCGATAAATTGCTAGTCGACGGTATAAAACATTTGCAATTTGGGGCAAATCAGATTGTTGATCTTTATATTGCATTTATGAGCAAAGAATTTGACCAACAATTCGATAAGATCATTTCTGATTTGACTGAAAAAATTCAAGATAAAGATAAACGTGAGCAAGTCATTGCAAAAGCGAAGCAAGAATTGCTATGGATTCAAAACTTACGCACTGAACTGAATACAACTTTAGTAGTTTAAGAGAGATTCAAAATGAATTTGAATAAGGAACAAGTTTTACAGTACTTAGATCAGTTAAATGATCAAGTTGAACTTCAGAGTCTGCGTGATGTTAGTAGTGATTTTGAGGCTTTTAATTCTATTTTGGGTGCTTTGATCGAAGAAAAGACACATTATATACGAGAAGATTTTGATCGTTCTCGATTGCAGTTAGATAAAAATTTTTGTCGAGAACGGTTAAATCGAGCGATAGATATTAAACTCAATTTGATTGTTATTGGTGTAAAAGGCTTTACAGAATCTAGTCATATGGAAAATATGATTGCTGATAATGTATCCGCAACACGAAGCCATAATGTAAATAATGTAGAGCAAAAAGCTATATTAAGTAATTTGCCTTCTACATTTGTTGATGAACTATCAAGTCGTGATCTACATGGATTAAAGATATCTTTATTAAATTTGTTGTTAGATCATAGTCAGCCTATTTCCAAGCTAAATGAGCTTTTATTTCTAATGAAAGATAAATGCTCTGATGTATTTGAAGAATATAGAGAGGATATGTTTAATAAACCAATGAATGAAGATGTGAATTTTTGGACATCTGATTATTTTCTAAAGCAAAATGTATCATTGGAAACAAATTTTTCATTCAAACGTTATCAACATCTTTTAGATGTTCGTGAATATTTACGAGTAAATGGTGATCCTGACTTTCAATATATTGAACGAACTAAGGAGAAAACATCTAGTTCCCAAGGCAAGAAAGATGATGAAACTGGTAAAGATCAACATAATACTGAAAGTAATTCAAAATCTTGGATAGATGAGTTAATTGATATTTTGGTTGAGAGTCTACAGAAAATAAAAGATGTCAGTTGTGATTTAATTGAAAAAGTTAAATCGAAATTAAAATAAATCAATAGATATAAGATTAAGATAAGGAAAAATATGTATGAATGATTTAGTCAAAGCAAAAACTGGTGTAAGTTTTAAACAGCAAGACCTTGATAAAATGCTGCAATCCACAGAGTATATTATCAGCAAAAGCTATTTGCCTGATTTATCAAACATGTCTATTTTTCCTGCAAATGTTGAAGCAGTTCATTTAGGTTCGGAAGTTCGATTATTTAAACTAGAACGTCTAGTACAAAACAATAAACAATCAGTTTTAGAAGGTTTAGCAGCCATTTATACAGCTCTAGGAAAATCGGGGTATAGTATATTTTTTGTATTGGAAAGTGATGGAAACTCTACACAAATACAAATTGGTGTAAAAAGTAAAACTGGTACTGGTGCAGGCACGAATGCAGGTCAATTATTACAAGCAACCTTTGAAGGGCAATTTTCTGGTAGTTGCTTGAAGCGAATGTCTAATGCTGAAATCAACAATGTCTTTGCTCGGATAGAAGAATATCAAAAAAATGATGCAGCAGGTGTGACAGCTGTTACAGCAATTCCATCATTATCGGTAACAGACCGTGAATATTTCATGCAAGGTATGGAACGTTTTATTGATGCTGCTGAGGGGCAAATTTATCAGGCTATTATTCTTGCTGAAGTAGTAGATGAACAATTATTACAAATCATTAAAACTGGCTATGAGCAAATTTATACTCAAATTTCTCCTTTTGCAAAGAACACCTTTAGCTATTCTCAGCAAGAATCAGTAAACTTCGCACAGGTACTAGGTTCGAGTGTAACTGAAACCTTAGGGCAAAGTGTTGGACTTACAGAAACAAAAGGTCAGAGTGTTTCTAACGGAACAAATGAAAGTAATCAAGTTGGGTCATCAAAAAATCAAGCTGCTTCTATATCTCCTTTTGGATTAGGTATAAATGCTAGTCAAAGTAATTCCTCATCTATAACCAAAGGAAATAGTTATACTGAAACTGAGAATTATTCAGACAGTAAGACCACTACAAACACAAATTCAACCGCTAATACTTCGACTAATAGTATAAGTAATGGGACAACAACCGGTACGAGTGAACAGCATACGATTGAGTTTCAGAATAAATCGATACAGCAAATGCTGCAAAAAATTGATCGTAATCTAGAGCGTTTGGATGAAGTTCAGTCTTTCGGTGGCTGGAACTTTGCTGCGTATTTTATCGGTAAAACCCCGATTGTTTCGCACTCATTGGGGAGTATTTACTATGGTCTGATGAAAGGCGACGAATCTAGTTGTGAGGCGTCTAGTATTACTACATGGTCTAATACAAATAAGGACTTGATTTTGGGGTATTTAAAGAATCTTCAACATCCACAATTATGCCCAATATTTAAAGATAAGATAATAGAAAAAATCCCATTTTTAACACCAACGACACTATTATCTACAAAAGAAATCGCTTTAACTCTCAATTTACCACAGCATTCGACTTCTACTTTAAGTGTGGTTGAAACAGCTCCATTTGGTCGCTCGATACAATTACTAAACCAATCTAAAGAAAGTGATGTAGATGGTTTGGAACTTGGAGTATTGCGTCATTTATGGAAAGAGTATAATCAAAAAGTTATTCTTAATAAAAAACAATTGACCCAACATACTTTAGTTTGTGGTTCTACTGGGTCAGGTAAAAGTAATACGTTATACACGATATTAAATGAACTACTTCAACAGAAGATTCCGTTCTTAATTATTGAACCTGTAAAAGGTGAATATAAGCATGTTTTTGGAAATGATCCAAATGTGGCTGTATATGGAACGAATCCTAAGCAAGCAAAATTACTACAATTAAATCCTTTTAGTTTCCCAGAAGATATCCATGTCTTAGAACATATTGATCGGCTCATTGAGATTTTCAATGTTTGCTGGCCAATGTATGCTGCAATGCCAGTGATTTTAAAAAAATCTATCCTTAAAGCCTATGAGGTGGTTGGATGGGAATTGACTGAATCTATCAACTTACGGAAAGAAAAATATTTTCCTACATTTAAAGATGTAGCGAATCAGTTGAAAGAAATTATCCAATCTTCTGCTTATTCAGAAGAAGTTAAAAGCAATTATATTGGTTCACTTGAAACACGGATTATGTCATTAACGGATGGTTTAAATGGAAAAATATTTAATCATCATGAGCTTAGTAATACTATGTTGTTTGATCATAATGTGATTGTGGATCTGAGCCGTGTTGCATCATCTGAAACCAAGTCTTTAATTATGGGGATTTTGGTGATGAAGTTAAATGAGTATCGTATTAGTCAAAATCTTGATATGAATTCAGCGCTGAAGCATGTCACCATATTGGAAGAAGCGCATCACCTATTGAAGCGGACTAATACTAGCCAATCTATGGAATCTGGTAACCTTGTTGGTAAAGCTGTAGAAATGCTGAGTGAATCTATCGCAGAAATGCGAACTTATGGTGAAGCATTTATTATTGTAGATCAGTCACCGAATGCCTTAGATATTTCTGCTATTCGTAATACCAATACAAAAATTATTTTACGCTTGCCTGAAGAGCAGGATCGTCACGTGGTTGGTCGTTCTGTTGCATTAAATGATGAACAGCTACAAGAGATTTCTAAGCTTCCACAGGGTGTTGCAATTGTGCATCAGAGTGAGTGGTTAGAACCGATTCTGTGCAAAATTAACTATTTTGAACAGCAAAACCAACGATACATCTTCAATGCTGAAATTGGAAGTATTTCATCTTCACAAAAATTAAGACAAGAAATTGTACGTTGTTTATTATGCATGAGCCAACGTATTCAAGAAGAAAGTCTCTTTGATATTGAACAGATGCAAGCAAATTTGGAACAAATTGCAGATACATTATTGCGTTTAGAGATTGCTGATTTAATTACCCAATATAAGTCTGGCGTGAAAATGGATGCAATCAAAGATTACGAAAAGATTAGTAGATTAATTGTGCGTAGTTGGGAGTTGGAGGATAAGTTAGAGCCTCTTATTCAGCAAACAACAGATGTTGTTGATTTTGATTCTAGACTAAATCATTTGATTATTGAGTCCGATACATTAATTCAGATGGAAGTAAAACAGGCATGTTTTAAATATTTATCTATGTTGGATCAGCGCTATTTAAAAGGTTATCAAATATGGATAGACCAAATAAAGCCAAATACACTTGAACCTTATAACTTAGCTTAATCTAGAGGGAAATTATGATAGATGTGAAAGGAATGACAGAGATAGCATCTTTATCGAAAGGAAATTGGTATAAGGATACATCTACTTCAATAGAGGGTAAATATTCTATCTCTTCTTTAGATCAACCAATATCTAAAATTGTTCCTGAGAGGATGGAACAATCTTTGACTGATTTATCTGATGATAGAAAACAGGAATTGAAAGAGAAGGGATATGGTGAAAAAACTGTTGAATCTATTCGTTCTGAAGAAGAAGCAGATATTTATGATGGGGCAGAACTTGAAGCGAAAGAAGTCAATGGGCGTGAATGTTTGGTTCGAAAAGATATTGATTATGATCAAGTCGATGATAGAGGTCGGACTAATCTTGACCGAATGAGCAAAGGTTTATCTCCTTTAGATAAAAATGGACAGCCTTATGAACTACATCATATTGGGCAAAAAATGGATTCCCCGCTTGCAGAGCTAACCAAAAAAGAGCATGGTACTCAAGAACGTGGGAACTATACAATTTTACATGAAGCCAAAAAAGAATCAGAAATTAGCCGCACTGAATTTGGTAAAGAACGTGCTGAACATTGGAAAGCTCGTGCTGAAGAAGTGAGACAGGAGTTAGAAAACGCATGAATACTTTGAAAGAGTTTATAGTATCAAACTCAGTTGATACTATTAATGTATCAGATGAGCAAATTCAAGCTACAGAAAAGAATTTACCATTTAAGTTTGATTCTGAATATTTGAATTATCTCAGAACTTGTGGGCAGTTAGAATATGATTATTTAGAATTTTACGGTCTAGGTGTTCCCGCCAATTCTCATGTTAATGTTGGACGAGCTTACCAAGAGTTAAGTGCTATAAGCACTTATCCAGATAATTCTATTCCTGTTTTGGATTTAGGGGATGGGCATTATGCTTTGTATAATGTACAAACTAAAGAAGTTACTGAATGGAGCTTTGATGGTATTGTTAAAATACTAAATACAAGTTTAGAGAAATATCTGATGGTAACATTGCAAAATATTTAAATAGTATTTATTGGTATGATTTAACATTTTATAGTTGTGGGTAATAATGGCATTTTTAATGCAATTTATTCATAAGTTTGGTGCAGTGAGTATTAATAATATTATTTATCAATTTGTATGAAAAATTTATTCATGTAGTATGCTGTTCTTGCACACAATAAGTTTAATTTTTAGCCTTTCTAGGACTACCACAATGGCCTGTTAGAAAAGCAGGAATAGGAACTGCAATAAAAGATTAATCAAAATGCTTAAGAAAAGCTCATAGGTCAAAAGACCTATGAGCTTTTTTAGTTTATGTTGTTATTTTACCATATTGATTTTCTTGAGGATCACTTTCTTTTGACCACCAAATAACTAGTAATATGATTGCAAAAGGAATGATCGCTAATAGCTGATACCATCCTGTTCTATTAATATCATGTAATCGTCGGCAACCAACAGCCCACTCAGGTAGACCTAAACCAATTGCAGCAATTACCCAGAAGATGCCTCCAGTTTCAAGCATTTCATCTAGTAAAAATAAAATAAAAATTAATGTATATTTACATAACACGAAGAACCAAAATTCTTGACGGCTAGCTCTACCATTAAAATTGGCATAATTCTTTAAACATTTAATAAACCAATCTACAAATTGATATTGATCTTCTGACTTAACTGTTTTTTTTGGGAGTGTAGTATTATCCGTCGATAAATTGGAAAGAAGTTCAAGATAAATATCAATGGCTTGTCCTTGTGGAGTGATATCAAAATCAACTTTTAAGCCTCGTTCTGGTACAGAGCGTTCTTTCCATTCATTTCCTACGAAAGAGTAACGTTGAGAATCCTCCCCCGAGATAATTCCTGAATTGGTCTGAATTGAAAAATTTAGAATTATACCTTTCATTTTTGTAGTCCCGTGATGTAAAAAGTGATATTTGCTAGTTGGTTAAAAAGGTATATTGAGTGAATAAAGTGACAGGTGAAGTCACATTTAAAGATTTTGATTTTTATATAATTAAGAATTTATTGAAATTTTAAACATATTTTAAAATTTTTTAAATTTCTTAGCTGGATTTTAAATTATATATAAATGATTTTTATAAAATAATTCGCTAGAATGGTATATAAAATATAAAACTATATGGATTAATGTGTCAAAACCACAAGAGTTGATAAAAGTGGCTGTCTGTAATGTAGCTCAGTTACTCAGCGGTAAAAGAATCGAGACTGTAAACCAGACATATATTCGAGGGCAATTAAGTATTCCAGAATACCAGCGTCCATATGTGTGGGGTGAAAAGCAGATTGATAAACTGATTGATGATCTAAAAGACCATAGCCAACAATTTGCTGACAGTCCTTATTATCTTGGGAGTGTGATCTTACATGCACAAGATGAATGTTTGAATATTATTGATGGGCAGCAGCGCTTAACAACACTTGCTTTACTTGGCTATCTAAATGGCGAGCTTGATGATGTATCTCTAACGTATCAAGCAAGTCTGAGTATCCAGAATATTAAGCAAAATTTACAGTACCTTGAAAAGGTACGGAGTAAATGGGAAGAATATATAAAATTTGAAAATATTGTTGTATCACTCGTAGTAACTGAGTCAGAAGATGATGCTTATAAATTCTTTGAAACGCAAAATACAGGTGGTGTGAGGCTCACGGGGCCAGATATTATTAAAGCCCATCATTTGAGAGCTGTGCCTGTAGATTATAGAAATCACTATGCCAAAGAATGGGAAGATTTAGGTGAATTACAAGGCATAGTCATGACGCTGTTAAGAGGGCGTTATTGGAATAGTTTGAAAGGGCGAACAGTTCCTTTTTATCAAGAAAAACAAAAAAATCGAGATGAAGTAGTTGAAGAGTTTGCCAACCGAACTCTAAAACATCAAGACGATGTTGCTTATGGTCTTATTCGTGTGACATATACACCTATGACCAAACAAGCAAAGCAAGATTTGCAAAATAGTTACCAGCTTAGACAGCCGTTAAATGAAGGTATCAATAGCATTTCCTATATGGAATACTTTCAAAATTTATACCGCAAATATTATAAAGATTTAAAAGTCAGCTATTTACCAGAGTATTCTAAGTTTATTCATTGGTTAAAAGAACTAGAAGGTTGTCGTTTCCTAGAAGAGCTTTTCGTCACTGGGTTGATGTTATACATCAGTCAATTTGGTGAATATAAGCTTGATGTCTTTGCTAAGAAGTTTTTTAGGGTGGCCTATTCAAAACGTGTCAGTAATAAAAAAGCAGTAAGGGCAGATTCAATACCTGAGTTTTTAAAAGGTCATAAAGTGTTAGACCTTATAGCTTATAGCTTTACAGCAGAACAGGTTTTTGAAAGTTTAGATTGCTTTGAACTAAAAGTAGATGAAGATGGACTCAATGAAAACACGGTCAAAAGACATTTTGTTGAAGAAACCAATATATACTTTGGATTGGCAATACAACAAGTCATATATGCAGAACAATTTGCAGATCAGTTGAGTCAAACTATACGGAATTTGGGATAATAAGAATGAATCAAGCAGTAAATACAGAGCTTTTATGCTTAAAGCACGTTGTAGATGAGAGTTATCAATTCGTTATCCCTAGCTATCAACGTCCGTATGTATGGAGTTCAATTCATATTGAAGATTTACTCAATGATATTGAGCAGGCATTTAAAAATAAAGAACCTCATTATTTTATTGGTACGACATTGTCATCAAAAAAAGATCATTCAACTTATGAATTAATCGATGGGCAACAGCGTACAACAACATTGATGTTATTTGCCTTGGCTTGCCATGATTACAGAGATTCGGATTTAAAAGGGCATCCGATACTTAAAGTCTCGACTTATGATAAAAAACCGAGATTGCATTTTGAAATTCGGGAAAGAATTGAATCCTATTTGGGTTCTCAAACAGGGCTTGATGGATTTGGTAAGCCATCGCAAGATCAATTGATCGAAGATGCTTATTTGAAGCATATACATGCAGGTCTTGAGTACATAAAACAAAGACTAAAAAAGATTAGTGAAAGTGAGTTAGATCTTAAGGAATTTATAGACTACATCTTTGAAAATGTAAGATGGATTAATAATATTATTCCTGAAAAGACAGATCTGAATAAATTGTTCTCGAGTATGAATACTTCGGGAATACAGTTAGAGCCAGTAGATATTCTGAAATCCAAAATTTTTAAAAAAATTACTAAGAATAAGAAGCTTTATGAGGCAATTTGGGATGCTTGCCAGAATATGAATACATATTTTGAACGAGTGTTACGTAAAAAAATCGAAGCTTCATCATGGAATCAATTGAAGTATGAGCATCTTGAACAATACGATGCAGAGAAAATAGTATTTGATGTCAATGCTGAAGGACCCAAGGCACTGTCTTTGAAAGGTTTATCTATTCAAGATATTGATAGAAAGAGGATTAATTTAGGTCCTGAAACTGACAGCGATAATGAAAAAGAGATTAAAGATCAGATAGAAGAGGATATTCCAGAGGAAGGGAAAAATCATTGTAGATCTTTTATTAGCTTCGAGTTGTTATTAATTCATGCATTGCGTATCTACAAAGTGTTAAATGATGAGAATGATATTGAAGATCGTTTGATTGCTTCAAACTTACAAAAAATTTTTAAAACCTTTGTAAATCAATCCAGTGAGAAAGAGGTAAAATTTTTTCTAGATGTATTGTGGAAAGTACGATATCAATTTGATACTTGGTGTGTTAAATGGCTAGAGAACGAAGATGGTGGTGGTGAGGAATTACGTTTAACTTCGATAAATCGACAGAAAAAGAAAGAGGCTAAAAAAGCATATTTTAATAGGACAAAGAAAGAACATTCTGCTTTAGAGCTTTTACAATGTGTGCGAATTTTTACTGGTGAACGTAGTGCGCAATATTGGTTAACGCCATTCTTAATACACCTAATCACTGCGGAGTCTAGTTTAGGGCAAGATAAAGTTGTTGAGTGGTTAGAGAAAATTGATAATGATTTATCATTGACAGTAGATGACGTCACTCAAAAAGTAGCGAGTTATCAACTTTGTATTGAGGATGAAATAGGAACAAAAGACTGGCAAGAAATTCAAGATTACCTAGAAAGTCAAAAAGGGACTTCTTTTGAACATTACTGGTTCCAAAAATTAGAATATGTTTTATGGAAAAACTATGGTCGTCGTACAGAGAAGAAATTTAAAAATTATCGTATTACTGCAAAAAACTCAGTAGAGCACGTGCATTCACAAAATGAAAGATATGGAGCTACTTTACAAGAATCATATTTGCACGCGTTTGGTAATTTAGCTCTACTAAGTCCAGGTCAGAACTCTGAATATAGTAATAAGCCAGTGACTGTAAAAATGGCAGAATTTGATAGAAAGCCTTCATACGATTCTTTAAAGCTTAAATGCTTATTTGATACTTTCAAAAATTCTGGAAGTAAGAATCTGAATAGGCAAGTTATTCAGACACATCAGGAGAAAATGTTGGCACTTTTGGAAAAACATTATTCTAGTATAGGGGGAATGAGTAGAAAGTAATTATGGCAACTATTCATCAAAGGCTCAAAAAATTAAAGCTAGGCTAATAGAAGTAGCCTAGCTCTATATTAATTTTTCAAACTTAAAGATACTGATTTAAAAGCTTCTAATGCTGCTTCTAAATGCTCAATAATTTCTTGTTGAAGTACGACAGGTGAAGGCAAGTCATCAAGATTATCTAAGCTGCTATCTTTTAACCAAAAGATATCCAGACTGGTTTTGTCACGTGCGATAATATCTTCGTAAGGATAGTATTTGAATCGATCAGTTTCCTTGCGTTCAAAACGATTTTCAGGGTTATAGCATGTGATAAAGTCATCTAAATCAGCTTTACGAAGTTGGCGAGTTTTTAGCGTAAAACGCATGTTGGTCCTAAGGTCATAGAACCAAATACCTTTGGTTTGGATTTGCTCTGATTTAGGTTTGTTATCAAAGAAGATGACGTTTGCCTTTACTCCATTTGCGTAGAAGATACCTGTAGGTAAGCGCAGAATGGTGTGTACATCACATCCAGTCAGTAGCTTTTTACGTACACGCTCGCCAACACCACCTTCGAAAAGTACGTTATCAGGTAAAACAACAGCAGCTTTACCATCTGCTTTCAGCATACTTACGATGTGCTGTAAGAAGTTTAATTGTTTATTTGATGTCGTTACCCAAAAGTCAGGACGTTCATAAGTGAGGGACTCTTTATCTTCTTCACCTTCCTCGTTGGTCAAAGTCATACTACTTTTTTTGCCAAAAGGAGGATTGGCTAAGACGTAATCTACTTTTACAGAAGGCTCACTGATTAAGGCATCTGCACGAGCAATATGTGGTTCATCTGTAAGATGACCAACGTTATGTAGATATAAGTTCATCAAGCATAAGCGACGGGTACTTGCGACGATCTCATTACCAAAGAATGTTTTTTCTTTTAAGAATTCAGCTTGTTTATTATCTAACTTTTGAGCCAATAAGTATTTATGAGCACCTAGGAAAAAACCACCTGTACCACATGCAGGATCTGCAATTGTTTTCATCGGTTTAGGGCGAACACATTCAACAATGGCATCGATGACAGGGCGGGGAGTAAAGTACTGACCAGCGCCACTTTTGGTATCTTCTGCATTTTTCTGCAAAAGACCTTCGTACATATCACCTTTTACGTCAGCACCAATACCACTCCATGTGTCTTCATTGATTAGAGATACTAAGCGATGTAGTTTTGCAGGATCTTGAATTTTATTTTGTGCTTTAAAGAAAATAGCACCTAACATGCCTGACATTGTGCCAAGCTTATTGAGTACTTTGATGTAATGAGCTTCAAGAGCAGCACCTTTTAAGTTAAGGAGACTTTCCCAGTCGTAGTTAGTAGGAATACCAACATCAACTGACTCAAATGGATTTAGTGTTTTTTGCTCATGAGCCATTTTTAAGAAAAGTAAGAATGTGAGCTGTTCTAGATAATCACCATATCCCACACCATCATCACGTAAGGTATGGCAAAAATTCCAAATTTTGGAGATAAGAGTTGTTGCATTCATGAATCACAAGCACAGTTTAAAGAGCTGTAATATTGTATAGATATTGGCAATGCTTTGCTCACATCATTTGAAATAATAGATCTATCCAAGGTTTGTCCTTATGCCCTTGAATGATACATCTAGCGAAAGTTGATAGTGGGCTCTCTGGCTTAATTAATCTACATAAATCTTTAAGTTTATTGGTGAATGCAGTTCGAGACACGGGTTCGTTTATAGTTGAAAAATAATCATTTGCTTCATTAATCCATTCATTAATTTGTAGTGCAAGTTGCTTGCGCATTTCGACCAATTCAGAATGATGTAAATGATAGTATTGGACAGACTCTTCTAATCTCTGTTTATCAATTTCAGTTGCTAAAAAACTTGGTTTTGGTATTCCTTCATCATCGAACATCATGATAGAGGAGCTTGATGGGTCACAAGGGTCTAAGAGAATATATTTTTCTGATCTTAATTCTGCATGATTTTTAGCTTTAGTGGTTGGATCAAAGAGTGGGAAATAATTTCCTTTGCCACCCTTTTGCCCAGTAGCATGGTCAGTTCTTCTTGAATTACAAAAAGTGCATGCGAACCTGAAATTGTTAGGATTATAGGTAAGCCATTTATATTTTGATTTAGGTCTAAAATGATCCACAGCATTGTCAGATCGGTTTTCTCGGGCTTCACAATACCAACATTTACCATGAGATAATGCTTTGAGTTCTTCTTTTAACTCAGTCCAAATATTAGGGTAATTTGATGAATTCAAATCAGGGTCACTATCTATTGTCGCTTGTGTAATAGTAGCCCTGTTTAGCCAATCAGTTGATACGTTTAGTTTTGTCAGATCAATCCATCTCATGTTTGATCCTCATTGTTTTGATTAAGTATAGCCTGAATAATTTCTTCTGCGATTTTTAGTTGCTCGGACGTATCACTATAAGGTTGATTATCCTGTTGTAATTTATTTTTTTCGTGATTATGAAGCGCTTTGAGATATCGTTCATATTGTGAATCACGCATTGAAAACCTAAAGCCAAGATCTTCAAGTTCATTATTAATTTGCATCAACTCGGTTCTTTCATCATCAGTTAAAGGAGTTTCCTTAACTGTGAATATATTCTTGCGCTCGAGTAATTTCTGAGTATATGTGTCTAGGCTGGAATTTAAGCCAAACATATCACTTGTAATAATTCCTGCATACCCCATACCTCGTGGATCAATATCAGGTTCTTTAGATTTAATTGATTGATCTAAATCCCGATGCAAAATTTGAATTTGTTGCTTTTTAAGCTCTGCAATTGCAATTGGATTGTGTGTAGTTAATACAATATGACTGTTTGTTCTTACTCCACTGCTTTCATTTTTCATGAAATCTTCTAAATATTTTAAATATTCAACCGACCATTTAGGGTTTAGGTGAGTATCAGGTTCATCAAGTAAATAAAGACTTTCATCTTCATTCGTAAAACGTAGCAAGCCTAAAACTGTCAGTAATTGTTGTTCACCTTCACTCAATTCTTTAAATGTGACAGCGTCAAGATTCTTTTTTAACTTAACTCGTATATGAACGGCTTCAATTAATTCAGAAACATAAGTACTTTCTAAATCACGAAATAGGATTTGTGCTTCTTTGTGCTCCATGAGTCTTTGAAAAGACGTCATATCTTTGAGAAATAAATATTGATATTCACGAGTTTTCTTATTCCACAGGCTGCTTTTAGAGCTTTTTGTGAATTTGATAGGTGCTAATGAAAGATCGTAAAGTTCGCTTAGAAACTCTCTAACGACTCCTTTTGCATCCCAGAGTCTCGGATCGCCATCATCATTTTTATTTGTCCAAGAGGGTTGGCGCAGTTCAAATAAAATTGATTCAATTCCAGACTCAGCATCAATACCTAACTGATTTTCTAAAAAAGATTTAATGATTTCATCTTGTTTAAATAAAAAAGCTAAAAGGACAAATTGACTATGAATAGGAAGGGCATAGAACATGTGTTTGAAACCGACTTCCTCGGGAGTTTTACCATTTCTCAATTTTTTATCAAATTTTTCTATATATGGATCAAAAATTTCCTTCATTCTGGTGCTTAAGCCAGAATAATAACTAAATACAAATTTAGGTAAGAATTCACTATTCTCAGCTGTAAATTTTGTAAAAGAGACACTAATAGGTTTAGGTAAATCAGTACTTTGTTCTTTAGGATCAATGTTCGGCTTATGATCAGCTTCGAATAAATCAGATTGTTTTAGCTCAACTAAATTTACATATGATTGTTCTTTAGCTGATGGTTCTAAAACTGCTTGAAATGGGATGTATGAAAAAACAAATTTATCTTTCTCTAAATCGGGATCCGCTTGAATAGTGACATATTTTTTGTTGATGCCTGATCCGATTTCATATTTAAGCTCATAAGCAAAGGCTGGTATCTTTTCTTTTTGGATTAAATTTCTAAAAATAATAGCAAGTGCTTCTAATACATTAGATTTTCCAGTTCCATTCCAGCCAATAACGACAGTGATTGATTGATGTTCATTGAAGTCGATAAAGACATCTTTTAAATTTTTAAATTGATGGGTAGGGCTATCCTTAGCACTCCCGATCTTTAAGTAATCAAGACGCATCTGTATTATCCTTGAGTTTGATCAGATCTTGTTCTTTGTTATTTTGTTGATCTGGCTTTACCGTGATTTTGTCATTTAGACTCAGTGTGCGGAGTTGTTCGTAAAATTGCTCGATTTCTTCAATTTTACTTTTACCATTTAGTCCAAAAGTAGTTGCTAGGTCTTGTCCTGAAATCCAATCTGACTGATTTTTTAGAATGTCGAGGATAGTTTTAGACATACCAACTTCCTTTTTTGATTTTGAGGCTGAGAGTTTTTTTGATGTAGCTTTTTTTACTAAAGCTTCTGCTTCACGTTGTTGCTGAATACGTGCTAACAAAACTTGAGCAGGTTCATCACTTGGATCTTGAGGTACAAGCTTTCCAGCAAAAGCATCCTTCAAAATATTAAGTTTTTGATTTGATGCTTGTTTCAGAGTTATTTCTAACGAATCAAATTGATTAGACATATTTTCTAACTCTAAAGATACTAAATTCGTTAGATATAGTTGTTCTGTTAATGGTGGTAAAGCAATAGGAGTTTGTTTTATATCTTCACCAGAAACACCAGTTTGACCAGATGTAGTTTTAGCTCTAGATTTGACATAAGCTCTTGAATGCCCAATATTTGCAGCTAATTCAATCCAATTTGATAATATTTCACCCAATATAGGTTGAGCTCTGATGAGTTTATCAGGGTGTAGCATAGGCTCATCAATATCTCTGACAACACCAAAGACGCCTAATAAATCTATGCTGCCGTTATAACGAGTTATCAAAATATCATTATTTTTGATAATGAAATTTTTAACATCTTCGAAGGGCAAATCAAGATGTCTGCATTCATCTAAGTACACTTTCATTGCTCTTACAGCATTGATTCTTAGGATAGGATAGCCTTTTTGCTCAGTATTAGGTTTTGGAGACATCCCATTTCGAATTGGGTACGCAAGCTGATCTAAGCTAGCCCATGTCCAACTTTTAGGTAGCTTAGGTAAATTTATAGAGTCGTAAGGTTGAATAGGCTCAGGATATTTGTTCTGCCAATTCTTAGGTGGATTTTTCCCTTTTTCCGCAAACTCTTTAAGTTTCTCTTGTTCCCAACGTTCACGGCGTTCTTTTAAAATACGTGCTAAAAGTTGTTCACCAGTCTCTAAAACTTCATTTTGAGATTCACGCCATTCTTTACTCAGCTCACCTTCAACAGCAGACTTTAATAAAGACTGACGATAAAGCTCTAATTTCTTCTGAGCTGTTTCAAGCTCTTCGATTCCATTATCTAGTTCGCTAAATAATTCATCAACTTTGCAAACTATTTTTTCTTGTTCATTAATTGGTGCAATAGGAATAGTAAAGTTAGACAGTTTTGAAGCATTCAAATTTTGTACCGCAATTCCAGCACTTTTTTGCTTTACTAAGTCCCAGTATTGAGGAGTATTAAGGTAATAGGAGAAATATTTTGAATTTATTAATGGTCTAAATCTGATTAGATATGATGCAAATACGGAAGATTTAGGATTTTGAACTAATATTGAATAGCCAACAGATCCTGCCCGAGAAATTAAAATATCCCCATCATAGAGTTTAAATTTTTCTAACTCTTCACTACTTACATCACAAAATGGCACATTATTCCAATCGATAGAACCTGAAGTAATGTCAGTAGTTCTAACATAATGGATGTTGCCAGAATGCTGAGCTTTGGCGGTAAATCCATATTGTGAGGGTAGAGATATTTCACCAAGGGTAGAAATAGCCCAACTTTTAGGTAATGTATTACTCATGCCACTAACTCTTCATTTAATTCTTTCATTAATGGCATCAGTTTTTCTCGACCAAAAACCTCTGCCGCTTTAAATGCCCCACCATGACTTGCTAATGAACCTAACTTAAAATCATTTGGTGTCAGCTGACAGCTATTCGCAATATGATCTTTCATCAAACGTAACCATGTCATCTGCTCATCATTAAAAGCAGTCGCATTATTGGCATTATGTCTAAAAACCCACTTCTGAAAACGTTTATCAACTTCTTCACTAAATGGTGAAAGCTCACGGTCTAACCCAGATGCAAAACGAACCAAAGATAATAAATCGGTTAATTTTCGTTGAGTATTTACACCTTTGACCTGACTGCCTTTGACTCGTTCATAAGCAGACCACAAACGTTCAGTGGTCAATAATAGTGGGGGACGGCTGAGTTTATCATGAAGCTCTTGAATCATGCTCAAGGTCAATTCGCGACGTTGATAAGGTTGGTCATAAAAGAAACTTAAAGCTTCAATCTCTTCACGGTTCTCTTTTAGATATGATTCAAACTTTTCGATATTTTCTTGAGCTTTCTGTTCTACATTTTCAGAAAAACCTCGATTAATCACCTTATCCAAATTAACTGTATCAATGATTTGCTCAGCATCTTTTTTATCAATGAGTAGGTTTCTCAAATTTGGATCATCAAAGACATGATAGGCCTGTTCAAGCAACTCAGTCATTTTGTCTACATACTGTTGCTCTGAAATAGAATCCTCATCTAAAACGTGCCCCTGCAACGCTTCTTCAGCAATAATGGCCTGATTAATCGTATCGGGATCAACTGCATTTAAAATCGCTTCAGTAATCTGTTTTAAACTTTTACCATGGGTGAGTTGGCTAATCTTAGTTTGAGTTTCAGCATCTAAATTTTTGTTAAGGCGAATGAGTCGATTCGCTAAACTTAAGGCTGTATCTTCGTCAACATCACCAATAATAATGACATCCATAAGCTGCTTTAAGGCTGTGGTTGGTTTGCGCTCTAATTGGCGACTCTCGGTCTTTTGTGATTTTTCTACACCCACAGCATCGATGATCACAAATCGAGTTTTGGCTCCGCTAGCACTTTGTGAGACTTTCTTTAAGCCATCTTCATCTAAACTACGAACACCACGACCTTTCATCTGTTCGTAATAGCCTTTAGAACGAACATCCCGCATAAAGAGTAAAACTTCTAAAGGTTTTACATCTGTACCTGTGGCAATCATGTCCACAGTCACGGCAATACGAGGGTTATATTCGTTACGGAAATCGCTGAGTACACCATCAGGATCTTTGGCGCTATAGGTTACTTTTTCACAAAACTCATTGCCTTTACCATACTCTTCACGAACGATATTAATAATGTCATCTGCATGACTATCTGACTTTGCAAAGATTAACGTTTTAGGGACTTCCTGACGATCTGGGAAAATTTCTTGACTCACAGCTCGTTTCATTTCACGAATGATGTTGCGAATTTGACTGGGATTAACCACATCTTTGTCTAGATCTTTATGCGTATACACAATATCTTGATCAGCCTCGACTAAGCGCTTTGCACGAGTTTGGCGATTACGACGATCAATCCATTGCTTAGCTCGAATACTTTGGCCTTTTTTAGTAATTTCCGTTTCAATTTCATAGATGTCATAACCTACATTGACCCCATCAATGACGGATTGTTCATAACTATATTGTGCAACAATATTCTCATTAAAGAAGCCGTAGGTTCGTTTATCTGGTGTTGCACTTAGACCAATCAAGAATGCATCAAAGTAGTCGAGTACCTGTTTCCATAAATTGTAAATACTGCGGTGACATTCATCGATGATAATAAAATCAAAAGATTCGATAGGGACGTTAGGATTGTATTGAATCAGCTTTTTAGATAATCGAGCAGTTTCTTCTATTGTATTCAATTCATTAAAATTTATATCTTCATCACTTTCATCTAGTTTTTCACCAGATAAAATCGAGTACATACGTTGAATCGTAGAAATACAAACATCGGCTTTAGTATCTAAAGTCGAAGACATCAATCTTTGAACGTTATAGAGTTCAGTGAACTTACGCTTATCATCAGGTGGGGTAAAAGCCATAAACTCTTGGTGAGCTTGCTTACCTAAGTTGCGTGTATCAACCAAAAATAGAATTCGTTTCGCATTCGCAAATTTAAGCAGGCGATAAACAGAAGAAATGGCTGTAAATGTTTTACCAGCACCCGTAGCCATGTGAATGAGTGAACGAGGTTGTTGTTGGGCTAGGGATTGCTCAAGTCCAGTGATCGCATTAATTTGGCAATCACGCAGATTATCAGTGACTAAAGGAGGCATCTCCCGAAGGTGCTGGCGCAAAGTTTTCTTTTTTTTGTCCAACTCGTTTAGATATTCAGGTCTATAAAAGTAAAAAAGTTCCCTTGATCGAGGTTCAGGATCTCGTCTGTCTGTAAATCGAATAATTTGCGAAGTCGCTTGGAATAAAAAAGGGAGAGCATCATATTCTTTTTTTGTTTTAAAGCCAGAGGTTGCATATCGCTTGGTTTGACGCTCATGAGTTGTGATATTTTCACCTGCTTTATCACGCTTAGCTTCAATCACACCGACAGGAAGGCGATTTACAAAGAGAATGTAATCAGCAGGACCTGTTTTGGTTTGGAATTCACGAACAGCGATACCTAAGGCAGCACTAGGATTAAAATCTTTTTTATCGACAACAACCCATCCAGCAGCTTTTAACTTTTGATCAATAATGATTCGAGCTTTATCTTCGGGTGTCATGCATGCCCTTTATAAGTATATATATTTAAAAGAAGTATACTTATAAAGTTTTAGAAGTTGAACTCGGACTTTAGATTTATTCTCTTGTTTGGATAGAGATTGCTTCTTTTTCGAGTAAATATAATTCGTTAATGAGTAAAAACTCACGGTATTGATGAACTAGATTTTCATCTTTTTCTCGATGTGCTCTAGCATTACGAAATGCCATGTATGTGCCTGTAAATAAATTTACTCTTCCTTTGATTTCTGCACTATCTGGTACTTTCCATGTTAATAAAGCATTTTCACCTTGAAATGCTTGAGAGAAAAGTTTCGTGCTGTGATCTTTCAGCAGCCCAGTCCGTTCCCTAAGAATATCTTCCAGTCGTTTATAAGCTTTTAGAAGAGCTGAGTCTGGATCTTGTTTAAAGAGTAAAGCTAGATCAAAAATTCTATCATCAATGATTGAGTATGGAAGTTCTAGAGGATAGTAGCGTTTAGTATTATAAACTTCTGAAACTTCCGTTCTGAAGGGATAGATATAGTCGTGTAGACGTATTGGACGAATAATTTCTTGACGAAATAATGAGTCGATATCTACATCACTAAGTGAAGAATGATTTAATTTATTGAGAGTTTTTGAATTAACTAAGATTTCTTCAGTTTCAATTTGATGTTTTTCTAAAAGGCTGAGAGCCGTAGCTAAGCCTTTGGCCCCTTCGCCTGAGTAACCAGATGCAAAACCTGAACGTATAACAAAATAAGAATCAAAAATATCTTTAATAATCAATGCATGATTTTGATTATTAGTTAGCAATAGAGCATGGGTGAGGTTGGAGTTAGTTTGAATCAAATTACCGAGGCTAACTAGACATCTTTGAGTAATGCCTTTTTCACCTAAGTATTCAATATGGTAAAAATTTTCAGGTTTTAGCAGCATGATAATGATAGTTATGTCATTGTTATTAATAATATAATGCTTTAAAAGTATATTGAAATCAATAGGTAATGAAAATTAGCTAAATGTAGTGAGATTATGATTTAAAGTTTATTTTATTAAATCCCTAAAACCACTAGATAAGGCTTAAACCCCTCTAATACAGCATCTGTAACCAATTGAATGAACTTTTCAGTTTGACCAAAGGCCATCCATTGATCTAGTGCTTCATAATAGGCAAGGCGATTCTCAACAGTGATTACACAAGGTGGGTAGCCTGCTTTCATTAGCTCCAAATTCATAAGTAGCCGAGAAGTACGTCCATTACCATCGATAAAAGGATGAATTCCCACAAAGTCAGCATGTACTTTAGCAGCACGTTCAATAGGATGTAGTTGGTTTCCATCAGCATTATACCAGTCGACAAACTGAGCCATTTTGTCATTCAGTAGTGTGTAGTCAGGAGGATTTGATGTTGCACCTGAAATCAGTACATTCTGTTGTCGATAACGCCCAGCATTGTCATCATCAATATTCTTTAAAATGAGTTGATGAATATTACGAATTTGCCATTCTGAAAAAGGTTCATCTTTCCGAATGATATCTTCAACGTAATAAATTGCATCACGGTGATTGATGGCTTCAAAGTGCTCACGTAGTGCCTTGCCACCAACAGTAATCCCTTCTAGAACAACCTTAGTTTCAAGCAAAGTCAGTGTATTGCCTTCAATTGCATTGGAGTGATATGTCCAACGCAGGATTAAATCTTCCTGTAAATTTTTGACAATAGAAGGGGCAAGAGGACGATGTTGATCCAATTTGTGTTTTAAAACATCAATATTTTCAAACATAGCTCTGCCACAACACGATAAAAATCAAAAGTAAATCATAACTGAATCTTGGTTTTAAGCATATATTGATTATTGTGATGGGCTTTTTAGCCCATCACAATAATCTGCCCATATCTGCATCATCACTTTTCGCTTTTCTAAATGCTTGGTGCGGTTATATGCACGACCATGCATATCTTTGACTTGATGAGCGAGTTGTTGCTCAATCAGTTCAATTGGAAACTCTAAAACTTCCTCTAAAATGGTACGTGCAGAGGCACGAAAGCCATGCCCACAGACTTGTTCACTGGTATAGCCTAGGCGACGTAATGCTTGATTAATTGTATTTTCAGACATTGGCTTTAAGTTAGATGTTGTTGCAGGAAAAACATATTCACTTTTATGCCGAGTAATTTGAGAAAGTTCCGAAAGCAAATGAATCACCTGCGTGGATAGGGGAACAATATGCTGGACACCTGTCTTTAATTTTGTTTTTGGTGGGGTATAACACCATAGCCCTTTTTCAAGATCAATATCTTGCCATTTTGCATGTCTTAACTCGCCTGGCCGTACAAACACTAATGGTGCAATTCGTAATGCATAGCGTGTAATAGCTGAGCCTTCATAGTGATCGATATCTTGAAGGAGTAAAGCAAAGTCCTTGGGTTCAACTAATGCTGCCATATGCTTTGCACGAGGGGTTTTAAGAGCACCTCGCAAATCTTGGGTTGGATCACGTTCACATAAACCAATTGATACGGCGTAACGTAAAATCTGACCACATTTCACTTTAACTTTTTTGGCTGTTTCTAATTTTCCTTCTTTTTCATAAAGCTGACAAACTTTAAGCACATCCATTGGTTTGATCTCATGCACGGGCATTTTTCCGATATGCTGATTAATCACTTCCAGTAGTCGTTGCTGCCCCTTTACAGTAGATGCAGCAAAATCTTGTTTGGCAAACCATTCTGTTGCAACTTCTAAGAAAATATTCTTATTTGCATTTAATATCTCGTTCTCAATTCTTTTTTTCTCAGTTTGAGGATCAATGTCTTGAGCAAGCAAAGTACGCGCATCTTCACGTCGACTTCGTGCTTCAGCCAACGTAACCATAGGGTAGGAGCCAAAACTTAAGGAGTTTCTTCTTTTGCTATAGGGACGTGAATAATCAAACCTCCAAGTTTTTTCACCAGTTTTGGAAATGATTAAAAATAGACCATGACCATCAGCTAATTTCTGAATTTTTGCAGGATCAGCTTTGAGAGTCTTAATCTTTGTATCTGTAAGTGGAATAACGATTTTTGGCATTTTTGCGGTATAGGTTTGTATGGTTAGTAGACTTACCGTAAAAAATACCGCAAAAAAATCTAAATTCCAATAGGATATTTTGTACTTGGATAGATGGTATTTTTGTTTAAATAATTGATTTTGATTATTATATAAATCCAGAATGGACAGAAAAATATGAAAATAAACACTAAATTGGTGCGGTCTGCGGGACTCGAACCCACGTCGGTCGCTTAGGAGGCAACTGCTCTATCCAGTTAAGCTAAGACCGCAGCTCAGGCGTTACTCTACCGCAAACCTTCATAAAAAAAAAGTTATTGCGGAGCAATAACTTTTTAAAAATACTCAGAAAATCAGGTTTTGATGAGATAATACGGTCTCTAACCCATTTTCCTTAAGATTTTTTAGCAGCAAGCATTTTAAAGAGCATAAACATCAGCGCAATCCAAATCGGAAGCATAATCACAGACTCTTTAAAGCCTTGCATCCACATGATGTAAAGCACAACCACGATAAAAGCTAAAACAATATAGTTGGTGATCGGGTATAACAATGAAGGATATTTAGTTTTAATTCCTTCGCTAATCATTGCCTTTTTAAATTTCAAATGGGTCAGTGCAATCATTGCCCAGTTCAGAACCAAAGCCCCAACGACAATATACATGAGGTGACCTAAAGCATCCTCAGGAACAAAGTAGTTCAATAACACACAAGCAAAAATCAGTAGCGCTGAAAATAACACGGCAGGAATTGGCGTACCTTGTTTATTGACTTTCAGGAACACTTTTGGTGCATTGCCTTGTTCTGCCAAACCAAACAACATACGGCTGTTGGCATACATGCCACTGTTATATACAGAGAGCGCTGCTGTTAAAATAATGAAGTTCAGAATACTCGCAGCCCAGCCAATACCTAACTGGCTGAAAATCATCACGAATGGGCTTTTGTCTAAACCACCAAGTTGTAGTTTGTCCCAAGGCACAAGTGATAATAAAATCGTGAGTGAACCGACATAGAAAATCAGAACACGGAAAACCACCTGATTAATCGCTTTCGGAATGGTTTTTTCTGGTTGCTCAGCTTCTGCCGCTGCCATACCAATCAGTTCAATTCCACCGAAGGCAAACATGATAAAGGCAAGCATGTAAAATAGACCACTAAAGCCTTTCGGGAAGAAACCACCATGGGTCCATAGATTGGTAACCGTTGAACCTGAGCTTGGGGCAGCTGTGACTAATAATACAATTCCGAAAATAATCATGGCAATTACGGCTGTGACTTTAATAATTGCAAGCCAGAACTCGGATTCGCCATAGAATTTGACATTGCCTAAGTTGACTAAGGTAATGACAATAAAGAAGAAAAGCACCGACACCCACGCAGGGATAAATGGCCACCAGTAGTGAATATATTTTGCAACGGCTGTTAATTCAGACATTGCCACTAAAATATATAAAATCCAGTAATTCCAGCCTGTTAAAAAACCTGGAAAATTTCCCCAATACTTATACGCAAAATGACTGAATGAACCTGTCGTTGGTTCATGAACAATCATTTCCCCGAGTTGACGCATAATTAAAAATGCAATTAAACCACCAATTGCATAGCCTAAAATAATCGATGGCCCAGCAGATTGGATGACTTGTGCGGAACCTAGAAACAGACCCGTACCAATTGCACCACCCATTGCAATCAGTTGGATATGTCTGTTTTTTAAGCCACGCTGTAATTTCGATGACTCGTTACTCAAAATGGTATGCTCAGTAATCCACAAGATTGTGTATTGTAATAGATTGCTATAATTTAGCCTAGCCTTATGAATGACTGGTTGATGTGCAACTTTTGTATGATAACTTTTTGAAAATAATAAATATTTTTTGATTAAAAATTACTCTATTTTCAATCTTGGTTGTGTATTTTGCTGAGATCGCTCAGATATTTTTGAAAAAAAACAACAATCAGGCGATAATGCTTTTTATTTTGAGATGATTAATATGACAATTCCTGCTTGTCCAAAGTGCCAATCTGAATATACCTATGCCGATGGTGAATTATTGATTTGCCCAGAATGTTCTTATGAATGGAAAGAAGGCGAGGTAGCTGCTGAACAAGCTGAGCAAGTTGTCGATGCACATGGTCAAGTCTTGCAAGATGGCGACAGCGTCACTGTAATTAAAGATCTAAAAGTCAAAGGCTCATCATTAGTCGTCAAAGTTGGTACCAAAGTGAAAGGTATTCGTTTGCTTGCTGATGCGAGTGATGGTCACAATATCGATTGTAAAATCAATGGTATTGGAGCGATGAAGCTTAAATCAGAATTTGTTAAAAAAGCGTAATTTCAATATATCCGAGGCAGGTGTGTCAATAATCGCATCAATATCTGCAGACGTTTTAAAATCTGCACAGCAACAAATTCAACAGGATTTAACGCAAGCATTAGATGCTTTTGCACTGCCTGAGCCTTTAAAAGGTGCGGTGTATCATGCTGTGATGTTAGGTGGTAAGCGTGTACGACCTGCACTGTGTTATGCAACTGCGGCGTTACAACCGCATATGCATTCTGCAGCAGTACGTCGTGCGGCAGTTGCAGTTGAATTGATTCATTGTTATTCGCTGGCACATGATGATTTGCCGTGTATGGACAATGATTCTTTGCGCCGTGGACAACCGACGTGTCATGTTGCATTTGGGGAAGATACTGCTTTACTGGCGGGCGATGTGTTGCAGTCGATGGCCTATGAAGTGCTGGGCAGTCGCCTGTTTGATACAGGCGTAGCAATTGAACCCAGTGTCGTCTTAAAGCAAATGCAGATTTTAGCAACAGCCAGCTCGAAAATGGTTTGCGGTCAGGTGCTTGATTTACAAGCTGAAGGTAAAAAAGTTAATCAAGATGCTTTAGAAGATATTCACCGTAACAAAACAGGTGCGTTGATTCAGGCTGCAATCATGATGGCGGCAGTGACGATTTTTAAAGGTACAGATCCTGCAATTCCACAGTTGCGTCAGTTTGGACAGTCAATTGGTCTGGCATTTCAGGTACAGGATGATATTTTAGATGTCACGGCTGAAACTGAAGTCTTGGGTAAAACGGCGGGTAAAGATCTGGAAGTTGAAAAATCAACTTATCCTGCGCTTTTAGGTTTAGATGCTGCACAAGCTTATGCACAGCAATTGCATGATCAGGCGCTACAAGCTTTAAGCCATTTTGGGGAAGATGCACAGCAACTGCATGCGATTACCCAGTTTTTACTGGCGCGGCAACATTAAAAAAAGCGGCTTAGCCGCTTTTTTTATTTTTAAATCAATTATTTTAAAGTACGTCCCATAATGCCACGAATGGTATTCAGTACATCGGCTGGCAGTACCACAGTTTTGGCATTGTTGGATTTTGCCATATCCTGCATCGCTTTAATGTACTGTTCACCAAGTAAATAAGACACAGGAATTTCCTGTTCGCCGATTGCAGAACTCACCATGGCAATCGCTTTTTGCGAAGCCTCTGCCAAAACCACTTGTGCTTCAGCATCGCGGCGTGAAGCTTCTAAACGTCCATCCGCTTCTAAAATGGCAGCTTGTTTTTCACCATCGGCTTTGGTGACGGTTGCACGGCGCTGACGTTCTGCCGCGGCTTGCGCTTCCATAGCAGCCTGCATTGTTGTAGAAGGTTGAATATCCTGAATTTCTACAGTTTTTAAGGTGATGCCCCAGTCGGCAATATCATCGGAAATTGCAGCTTTGAGCTTAGCTTTAATATGATCACGTGACGACAAAGCATCATCCAGATCCATTTCACCGACAATTGAACGCAAGGAAGTTTGCACCAAATTCTGAATTGCGATATTAAAATTTTCAATACCATAGACTGCTTTTTCAGGTGTGGTCAGGTTGATGTATGCCACAGCATTCATCATTAAAACGGCATTGTCACGGGTAATGACTTCTTGAGAAGGAATGTTGAGAACAATATCTTTGGTTGTGACTTTATAAGCAATATCATCAATATACGGAATAATGATACTTAAACCTGGCCCAAGAGTCGTATGGTATTTACCTAAGCGTTGCACGATCCATTTGTTGCCTTGTGGAACAATCCGTACGCCTTTAAAAATAGTGACTGCAACAAAAGCAAGAAGTGCTAAAACAATAATACTTGCGTTCATTATTATTTTCCTTGTTGTGAAGAGGAAGGATTTGAAGAATAGCGTTGTACCAGCAGGTCATTGCCTAAAATATCAGTCACAATAACGCGATCACCGACCTGTACATTGGATGCAGTGCGGCATACCCATTCATCTGCGCCGAGTATAGGTAAGGAAAACCGTACTTTGATTTGCTCGTGATTGAGCCCAGTCTGAATCACCATACCAATTTGCCCGATGGTGGCTTCACGGGGTAAACCAGCCTTGGTTTTATCAATTGACAAAGGTTTTATAAATTTAAACCAGAGTATGGTGCATAAAATTGATAAAACAGTCCATGTAACGACTTGGGTGGCAAAGCCCATCCACGGAAAAATCCAATATAAAATACTGACTATGATTGCAGCGAGACCAAACCAAATCGCTGCAAAAGTGGGTATAACCAGTTCAATCAGCATCAAGCCAATGCCCAAAACAAACCAGTGCCAAGGTTCCAACACAATCTGCATAAGTTGTCTCTATTTATTGGTTTTATGTGCAAAAATCACATCAGTTACTCACTAATGTAGCAGATGATATTGCTAAAAAATATGTTTATTGGGTGTTTTTAGAAACGTGGGCGTGGAGCAGGTCTTAGAGCAGCGGGTGATTTTTTAAAGTTGGCAATTGCTGCTTCTATGGCAGGAATCTTCGCTTGTGCGGCTTGTTCGCCTTCTAAAATTGCATTTTGGCTAGAACTCAAATCAAGCACACCCAAATTGCCGACTTTAGGCTGAATCACTACAGTAGCTTGTTGTAATTCCTGTTGAATGCTTTGTTGACCCATAATGTTAATGGTTTGATCAAGTAGACCAAACATGTTGCCTGCGCCAGTTTTACTTGGACGTGCAGAAATATCAACTGCAATCACAATATCTGCGCCCATGCTTTTTGCAGTACTGACGGGAATAGGGCTGACTAATCCGCCATCGACATACTTCACGCCTGCAATGGTTGCGGGTACAAATACGTTAGGAATACTACACGAGGCGCGAACAGCCTGACCGACATTGCCACGAATAAACTCGGTTTTTTTACCATTGTCGAGGCGTGTTGCTACAGCCGCAAAGCGGATCGGGAATTGCTGGATGGGCTTATTACCCACATTGGCATTAACGTAATCTTGAAGTTTTTGCCCCAGTACAACACCTTGACGGTTAAAGGTTAGATCACGTAAGTCCGACTCTTTGAGCTGAAAAGCCAGTTGTTGTAATTGATAAGGTGTTTTGCCACTTGCATATAGGCTGCCCACAAAGCTGCCTGCGCTGGTTCCCGTGACAATTTTGGGTCTGATTCCATGTGATTCGAGTACTTTAATCACGCCAATATGTGAAAAACCCTTAGCTCCACCACCGCCTAGGGCAAGTGCAATAACAGGTTCGCGTGGCTTAAGTGTTGGAAGTGTTTTTTTAGAACTTGTTGTGTCACATCCCAATAGTCCTGCACCCAATAGGGCAATGCAGGACCAGCGTGTTATTTTAAGTATCATATAATCAAATGTTATGTGCATGAAAAAATGGGAGCGCTTATATCAGCAAATTTTTTAGATATTGACCAGTATTTTTACAAAAGTTTGCGTAAGGGTTCAGACAGCCATTCAAGGCGTTTTGGATAAAATTGCCCTTTATAGTGGGTTAATATTTTTTCTAAATCCTGCTCGTAGTCACCACTCGGTTGCGCTGCACCTAAGCAGCGTAAAACTTTCTTTTGATAATCAAGTGCAAACATAACAATTGGCACATTTGCGCCTGTGGCAATACGGTAAAACCCAGTTTTAAGGTTTTGGGCGTGTTTACGCGTGCCTTCAGGTGCCAGACCAATCCAGATTTTTTCTCTGGATTGCATAATCTGAATGGCTTGTTCAGTAAAACCGCTCTTGCTGTTACGCTGAATAGGAATGACATCAACTTGTTCAAGTAGTGGTTTGAGCGGTGTTTTAAATAATGATGCCTTACCTAAAACCGAGATTTTAACCCCTAAACCCAAAATCCCGATCAGAGCATACCAAGCATCATAATTCGATGTATGCGGCATGAGAATCGCGACCCCTTTGGGTAGGTCAGGAATTTCGCCTTCAAAACTCCAGCCTTGTAAAAATAACAATTGGCGAAACCAAGCACGGCTATTTGCTGTACCACGTGCAGGTAATTGGGGAGGTAGATTCGGAAAATTTTTGGCTTGCATATTGGTCGTTCAATGCCATTTTGACAAGAATGCATTGTAAACTGATGTGCCCATCATGGTTGTACAAATTGTAAGTCTTGAGTTTAATCCCACTACACATACCATTTGGTATATGCAATAGTCTGGTTGAATAACAACCGTTCACTTGTACATTTTTAACGACAAGGGTTCTTGATAGAGTTTCACTTTTTATGCATTTTAGTTCTGATTTTTCTCAGTCATCGTCCTAGTTGTTACTTTTTTGGCAGTGTTTTGGAGTTATCTGTAGAGTTGTATCGAGAATATGGTTATTGATTTTTTAGATGGATTTTCTATTCATTAATTAGAGATAAAATTTTAATTACGAGTAAGTGTTTAAAAAATGTGCAAAAAATTAAAAAATTACATTTTTCTTTTGATCAGAGTATTGGAAAAAAAAGTATTTAAAGTTATTTTTTGTGTAATTCTACGACTTAAGCTGTATAGAAATATATTGAATAAGCAAGGAAGATTAAATTTATTAAGGGATTGTCATAATTTTGTTACTTTAGTTTGGAATAGTAGCGATACTTTCAAAACAACAAGTTTTTTTTATTGGATGGAGAATACTGTGGTCAAGGTAAAAACATTAGCACTTTCAGTCAGCGCAGCTTTAGCGTTGGGCGCAATGGGTTCTGCTCAAGCAGCAACAACAACACAACAAGTTGCTGACTTAAAAGCACAAGTTGCAGAACTTCAGCAAATGGTTCAAAGCCTTTCTAGCCAACAACAGCAACAAGCAGTGCAATTGCAACAACAAGCAGAAATTGCTGCAGCTAAACCAGCACCAGTTGCACCAATGGCAGCTAGCACTAAACCAGGTTGGATCACACTTGCAGATGGTCAAACTCAGCTTAGAGTTTATGGTAGCGTTCGTGCAGACAGCACTTATGACACTAAAGGTGGAAACTCTGATACCACAAGTATTACCAACAATACAAACAAAGTACCTTTAAATTCTGCAAATGGTACTCGAAATAACCTGAACGTATCTGCTGCAACTTCACGCCTTGGTGTTGATGTTGTTCGTCCAACACAATATGGCGACTTAACAGGTAAACTCGAAGCTGACTTTATGGGCAGCAGCAGCACAAATGGCGATGGTTCATTCCGTGTGCGTCATGCTTACCTTTCTTTGGGTAAATGGTTAGTCGGTCAAACCACTTCTCCATTCGTTAACGTTGATACTATGCCTGAAACTGTTGACTACAATGGTGCAATGGGTGGTGGTACAAAACGTAACGTTCAAGTACGTTATACTCAACCAATCACTGCTAATCAAAAAGTGTTAGTTGCGTTGGAAGGTGGTGATGTTGATAAGTTAAGTACTGCGGGTACTGCAATTACTGCTGGAACAACAACTACATCTTCAGGCGGTAACCGTTTACCTGCATTAACTGCACGTTATGACATTGCTACTGCCGATAAAAAAGGTTTGTTGCAAGTTCATGGTATGTTGCATGAAAACCGTATTTCTGCTGCAACAGCAGCAACTAATGCTGGTTATAACATTGACGAAACCAAGTTGGGTTGGGGTGTTGGTGTAGGTGGTAAATATAGCTTTACACCAAATGATACTGTATTTGCTAACTACTATCACCTAAAAGGTGATAACCGATATATGTTCTTCCAAAATGATGCATATGTTGCTTCTCGTGTTGGTACAGATCTTTATATCGGTGAATCTGAGTCTGATTCTGGTTTGCTCGGTTACTCGCATAAGTGGTCACCAAAATTCCGCTCAACTGTAGCAGCTGGCGCAATTTGGTATAAAAATAGCGATACTTATGCAAACTATGCAAAAACAACAGCTTCTCAAACTTTGAACAAAAGCTTGTATAACATTATTGTTAACAGCTTCTACTCACCTGTTAAAGACGTAGATTTAGGTGTTGAATACACTTATGGTCAACGTGAAACATTTGCAAGCAAAACTGCACTTGTAGACAACAAGGGTGATTACTCTCGTGTAGGCTTAATGGCTCGTTATAACTTCTAATTTAACGAACACGAACCTAATGCTTTAAAACCGTAGCCGAATGGCTGCGGTTTTTTATTTTTGGGTGCATAAATTTATTGGTTTAGCCTAAAAGGTATAAGTGACGGGTCTCAGTTTGAATGATGTATTTTTTACTGCTGAAACCATGGTCTTATATATGCTATAACTTGAAGAAAAATTGCGAGTTGAGCATACAGCATAAGCTCATAATCTATTTTGAATCTCAACTTAACTAGCTATTCACAAGGCTTGAAATGGCTACTTTAGGTTACATGCTTACTTTTACCGTGAAATCCTACAAGGTGTACTCCAAAATCCAAAAAATTTACCTATAGTTTTTATCATGGTTTTAGATCCTGCATTTCTAGCTATTGAACAATAAAGATCAGATATATTTTAAGTGTGAAAATACTCAAATTAAGAATAAAAATAAAATAATCAATGAATTGAATTAGTTTTAAAAAAACTGATATTAGAAAGTTTTTAGCAGATTAAGAACACTGTATTCATTATTATTAGGGAATTACGTGCCAAGCAACTGCTACAAATCAAAATGTAAAATCTGTTTTAGATATAGAGTTTTTAGTACGAATAATAATCCTCAAGTATAAATGCAAGATTGCGTGACGAAGAAGCTAATGAAGCCTATACCATCCAGATGTATTTGTACTGCTGAAAATATCTAGCAATAGTCTAGCCCGAAATGTAGAGCAGATCTTGAAAGAAGAGTGCGATTATGTATGAAAGATATGCGCTAGATTCCACAATAGAAATATCAACACAGCACGAATTATTCTTACGCAATATTGTTTATTTGAGAGTGTACATTTTACAGGAAAAGCCCTCTTACTTTAACAAGGCTAGATGTCAATAGTTATTGTTTAAGTGTTTTTTAAGTTAGTCCTTATACATTGCAATTTCCATATGGAAGAATAATTAAGCTGAATTTGTAGGTTAGTTTAAAGCCAAATTCTAGCCAATCAACTTGAACTGTTTGAAGTCGTGCTGGTTTGAGTGTTAAGGCTTTATTATTCTGCAGGGGTAAAATTTTTAGGGCACTAGAACAGAAAATGGTCGACTGTCTTATTATTGGTGATTACTGGATGTACGGCGTATTTTGTTAGACCTATCCTATAAGGAGAATGTTCTCCGAACGAATTCAGAATATGATGCAAACAGGTCACATTAGTCATTCTGTCATCATTTTTTCGCTAGACAAAATTGAGATATATCTCAATTGCGTGTAAGAAAAATAAAATAGGTTTATGAAAGTCGCTTATGCAAGTATTTGCTGTGACTCGGTTTTATGAAAATTATTCCTATAGGTATAATTTTCGATAACTGCTTAAGAAAAAAGACTTGAGGTTTGCTTTGGAGAAAGACAAGGATTGTAATCGGCTTGATTATTGCAGTTAGTGTGGTTGATTTAAGTGATCTTCACTTTAGTTGTTGTTTTGTGGGCATTAGAAGTTAAGTCTCTACGCTTACCGAATAACGAGTTTGGCGCAGGATTTAAACTATTGGACAACATAGATAGATCCTTAAGCCATATTCAAGTGATTGCTCAACATCAGTTCAGATCGCAATGTCCTTGTGATTTAGAAGTGTGAATGAGAAAAATTGCTCAATCGTGATGATAATAGTATTGTTTATATTCATCATATTTGAAGTGATTGATGTTGTAGCTAACCATGATAAGTATCAAACAGGTTTTTGGTATTTATCGAACTATAGTGAGCCACGGCTGAAATTCTTTGTATATGCATAGTGCACGATATACTTTAGTACCATTCCTACAAATTCATAGTTTCGGGATGATGTGGTTTTTTCAGAGTGGTGCAGAAACAAATACGTCGTGTGCTTGTTATATAACAGCAGTAACAAAAAGTGAGCATGATAATGTGCTTCCAACTTTGTTGAAGTTGTTGGATATTGACAGTCATGTTATCCACCCCGAATTAAATATGTTGGTGTAGTGTGCCAACCTGTAAATTGTAATTAGAGTGCATCGAATGTCGAAGATCTTAATAATTGAAGATGATTTTATGATTGCAGAGTCCACCATTACCCTGTTGAAATATCATGGTTTTGATGTTGAATGGGTCAACAATGGTGTTGATGGTCTGGCAGAATTGTCTAAGCAAGCGTTTGATATCGTGTTGCTTGATCTTGGCTTGCCGATGATGGATGGCATGCAGGTTCTCAAGCAGATTCGCCAACGGACACAAATTCCAGTTTTGATTATCTCGGCACGGGATCAGTTAGAAAATCGTGTAGATGGTTTAAATCAAGGTGCAGACGATTATCTGGTGAAACCTTATGAATTTGAGGAGCTATTTGCGCGTATTCAGGCATTGTTGCGCCGTGCGGGTATTGGCGTAAAAACTAGCACCAATGATAAGGTGTTGATTAATGGTGATTTGGTGCTCGATATTGAGCAGCACATTGCCAAGCTTAATGGGCAAATCATTGAATTATCGAATCGTGAATGGGCAATCTTAACGCCACTCATGACACATCCAAATAAGATCTTTTCCAAGTCTAATTTGGAAGATAAGCTGTATGATTTTGACAGTGAAGTCTCTAGCAATACCATTGAGGTTTATATTCACCATTTGCGTGCCAAACTCGGGAAAGATTTTATTCGTACGATCCGTGGCTTGGGTTATCGTTTAGGGCATAATTGAGTTCAAATATAAGAATGCAAAAAGCTAAGTCTTTAGGATCAAAACTAGTTGTTCTCACATCGCTGCTGAGCGTAGTGATGGCATGTATTTTGATGTTTTCGACTTATCATATTGCGCTTAAAGAATTGACCCGAATACTCGATACCCAAATGCAGTTCTTGGCAAGGCGTGCGACCACATTTAATTTAAAAAGTACTCATAGCAGCTTTAATCTTGACCATGAATATGAGCGCCAAGAGCTGTTTATGGATATTTGGTCGTATGATGATGTGAATCAACTCAAAACCAATCAGCTACTTGTCCCTCGAGTCAGCAAGGCGGGTTTTTATCAGCATGAAACTGATAATGGCACATGGTATACCTATGTGTTACCAACGCCGAAATTTCAAATTCAGGTCAGTCAACATGAGCGTACCCGACAAGTTCTAGCGTTAGAGTTGGCGGGCAGTATGGTGCTGCCTTATATTCTGATTATGCCATTTGTGCTGTTTATTATTTTCTGGATTATTCGGGGAAGTCTGAAACCGCTGGATGATCTGAAAAGTGAACTGGCGCAGCGCGATTCCAATGAGCTTACTCATATTCAGGAAGAACAGTATCCAATAGAACTGTTACCTGCAATTCACGAAATTAACTATTTGTTTGACCGTATTTCTAAAACTCAACAGGAACAGAAACAGTTTATTGCCGATGCTGCACATGAACTGCGTACTCCGATTACCGCATTGAATTTGCAAACTAAAATTTTACTGCGTGATTTTCCTGAAAATACGGCATTGATTAATTTAAGTAAGGGCTTGGCGCGAATTCAACATTTAGTCAGTCAGTTATTGGCACTTGCCAAGCAGGACGCCTCGCTCAATATTTTGGAAATGTCGAAGAAATTTCGCTTAAACGATGTGGCATTAAATTGTGTCGAACAGCTGATGAATCTGGCGATGGAAAAAGACATTGACCTAGGCTTTGAGCGCAATGATGAAGTTATTCTCCAAAGTTATGAGCCGACGGTGCATTCCATTATTTATAACCTGATTGATAACGCCATTAAGTACACTCCAACACAAGGGGTGATTAATATTGCCGTATATCCAGATCAGCAGCAGCAAGTTGCGTATATTTGTATCGAAGACAGCGGCCCTGGAATTCCACAAGAGCAGTATGAAGACGTGCTCAAACGATTTTATCGAGTACATCACCATCTGGAAGTGGGCAGTGGGCTAGGGTTATCGATTGTACAAAAAGCGATTCAGCATGTAGGTGGAACATTGAGCTTCGACAAAAGCTTGGAATTGGGAGGCTTAAGAGTTTTGGTCAAGCTACCGCTTCGCCTTCCAACACTGAACTCATGATAAAGTGGGGGTGAGGTTTTTTAAGAAAATCAGGAAAATTTTCATGCGTTTACCATCATTTCCTGTTCTTTCTACACCTACGCTATTCAGCCATCCAAAACGACGTCCAACTTTACTGAGTTGGTATAAAATGTCTTGGCGGTCTTTGAGTGCTTGCTTGACCAGCTGTTCCATCACAGGGCGTTCCTGTTCATTGAAGCGAAATGCCGTAGAAAAAAGTAAACAGAGCCAGTCACGTGCCTGACAAATTTCAAGATCAAGTGTTGTACGTGGGTCAGTTTCAAAGTCAATAAAAGAAATATGTTGCTGACTATCAATCAAAATGTTGCGAGCAAAGGCTTCACTTAAATAACCATTTTGGGCATGGATCTGTTTTAAAGCATGAATTGTTACTTCAAACAAATATTTGCGTTTTTTAAAGTCAGATTCACGTGCCAGGGCGTGATCAAGTTGCATCAGTTGTTGATCGTCATTGGCAATATCTTGAATAAGCAATCCAGAGTCGGATTCGGCAAGGACTTTGGGAACTGCAACACCAATTTTTTCGAGTTGGCGAATACGTTTTGCCTCACAATGAATGGCATCTGCGCCACCATAGTTCGGTACAGGCGCCAAAATTTGTATATTGATCAGTTTGGAAAGCCATTGAACGGGTAAATAGAGCCACCAAGGATGACGTTTTGATGCCTTCTTGAGCCATACTTTTAAACCATCAATCACATACGGTTGAATCGATTGGTTTTGTGTGAGTGCAGTATGTTCTAAGAACTCTTGATATTTTTGCATGCAAAAAACGACACCTAATTTAGGTGATATACGAAAACAAATTGGAATGAAAATGTAGCTCAGTTTGCAAAATAAGTATAGAAATATCTTTTAAAATATTCTGTTTTAGATTGAAAATAAAAGGCAGGATGAACCTAAAATAAGTTCATCCTGTCAAAGACTTAGAATTTACTTTCTTCAGCATTTGCCGAAATTTTATGAATGGATAAATCCGCACCACGGTATTCATCTTCTTGGGTCAAGCGGATTCCCATGGTGACTTTAAGTAAACCATAGACGCCAAAACCACCCGCTAGCGCAATCACAATCGCCAGTAGTGTACCAATCATTTGTGCAATAAAAGACACGCCACCTAACCCGCCAAGAGCAGTTTGCCCAAAAATACCTGCAGCAATGCCTCCAAATGCACCACAAACACCATGCATTGGCCAAACACCGAGTACATCATCGACTCTGAGTTTGTTTTGGGTGTAGGTAAATAGCTGTACAAAGACAACTCCTGCAATCCCGCCAATCAATAGTGCTCCGACAGGATGCACGATGTCTGAACCTGCACAGATGGCAACCAATCCTGCCAATGGACCATTATGCAAGAAGCCTGGGTCATTTTTACCCATATAGTTCGCGGTAATTGTGCCACCAACCATTGCCATGAGTGAATTGATGGCAACCAATCCTGAAATGGCATCTAAACGTTGGGCGCTCATGACGTTAAAGCCAAACCAGCCGACCATTAAAACCCATGAACCAAGTGCTAAAAATGGAATCGAAGACGGTGGGTGAGCTGCAATCGCGCCATCTTTACGGTAGCGTCCATAACGAGCGCCCAGTAAAATCACGGCAGCAAAGGCAATCCAGCCGCCCATGGCATGAACAACAACTGAGCCAGCAAAGTCATGAAAACTCGCACCAAAAGTATGTTGTAACCAGTTTTGGAATCCTAGATTGCCGTTCCAGATGAGTCCTTCGAAAAATGGATAAACTAAGCCGACTAACAATAAAGTGGCGATTGCTTGTGTGCGCATTTTTGCACGCTCTGCAATCCCACCCGAAATAATAGCTGGAATGGCAGCAGCAAATGTCAGTAGAAAGAAACAGCGCATCAGGTTGTAGCCATGTTGTTCTGCAAGTACTTGACCCGAATGGAAAAAGTGTTGACCATACGCGATGTAGTAACCTACAAAAAAATAAGCAATTGCAGAAATGGCAAAATCTGACAAGATTTTACTCAGTGCATTGACCTGATTTTTATGTCGAACTGTACCCAATTCTAGAAACGCAAAGCCAGCGTGCATGGCAAGAACCAGAACTGCACCGAGCAATAAAAATAAAATATCGAAATTTTGCATCATGATCGCTTAAAAATAGTGCTAATTTGGAAATATGCACAAGTATAGCGATGCCTGTTGCACCAATATAGAAATGATTGGATGGAAATTCTAATGATAACAATGCAAAAGCAGCTAAGACTCGATATAAAGCAGTTTTTGCACTAAAACAGAAAAAAAGCACAAAAATAGTGCTTTATTGAAGATGCTTCGTCAAAAGGAAGGCGGTGCTTTACAAGAATATCAGAAATGAATAAAGTGAAATAAGTCATAATTATAGATATAACAAAGGATAAAATGTCTGATTTAAAAGATCCACGTGTGCTTTTAGCTTTAGAACGTACCTTACTGGCTTGGAATAGAAGTAGTTTGGGGTTAATTGCGTTTGGTTTTTTATTGGAGCGTTCAAGTTTGCTTATACACGTGCTTGAATCGACCCAAAACTCGCCTAAAGTCGCATTAAGCAAATGGTTTTCTGTATTGATTGTCCTCTTGGCAGTAGTGATCAGCCTTTTTTCAATACGCCAATATAAAGTTGCTTTGAAGTCGTTAAACCCTTTTGAAATGATTGTTGGTTATCGAACAGATTTACCCGTAATGTTAGGCTTGATTAACATCTTATGTGCAGCGATGCTCTTTGTGATTTTTTTCGTATAGCGATGGCTGGGTATGTTGAATTGCACTTTTATTGTTGATGTGTTCGCAGATTTTAAATCTTCTCGTTAAAAGTTAAAACGAGGTGAAATCGTATTGTAATCGGGGTATTTGAAGCGTTCATAAAGAGATTACTTCAACGAATGCAATGAGCCGTACTGCTGCGTTGCCTCTGCAATCTTGCTATAGTGCTGGTTTTGCAAGTTTGATTGGCGATGACCACTGATCTAAAGATAAGCGTACAGAAAAAAGCTGAATTTTCCCCACAGCAAAAAAAGCTCAATCGCCTGATCGACAAAATCGAACAGCAAAAAATCAGCCTTGCTAGTTGGAAAAATGCTCAGGATGAGATTCAACAACACACGCGACAAAAACTCTGGCCTGTCTATGCAGAACTACATACTGTCCTGTTTCAGCAACTTGAACAGCTCTGGAACATGTTACACAGCCACGAATTTTCCAAAGCAGAAGTGCAGCAACTCGATGAGAAAATTGCCAGTCTTGCCAAAATGTTGAAGCACTCGAACACATTGTCTGCTGATCAGAAAACTCAGGCCGCTAAAATCAACACTTTTTATCAGCAAGTTGCAGCGCAATCGACCACTAAAAAAAGCAAAAAACCGCAAAGTGTGAGTCTCGAGCATCAGGAAATTCCTCAGCAAGATGAGTTTGAGATAGAGCAAGACTTTGAACAATATGCCGCTGAGCAACAACAGGCACGAGAACAAGCCAAACAGCAACGTCTACAACAAAAACGAGAACAAGCCGAGCAAATGGCAGCGCAGTCGCTCAAAATGGTGTATTTAAAAATTGCTGCGATGATTCATCCTGACCGTGAACAAGACGAGGCGAAGAAACAAGAAAAAACTGAATTGTTCCAACAGGCGAATCAGGCGTATGAACAACAGGATTTGTTTTATTTGTTGAAAATGCAGTTACAGCTTGAGCAGAACAAGGGAGTGACTTCAAAAGAATTAACTTCTGAGCAAGTAAAGTTTTATCAATTGGCTTTGGATGCTCAAAGTCAGCAGCTTGAAAGCCAAATGAGTGAGATTTTAGAGTCTTTTTATTTTGGTAATAAAAAAGTCAAAGCTGAGCATGTGCATATAAGTGATGTCTATAAAGCCATAGATGCCGATTGTGCTGAGTTAAAGCAGCAATTGAAGTGGGAAAAGGAACGCTTAAAGCATATGAAAAAGGTGAGTGGAGTGGAGATGTTGTTGGAGCATGGGGTTTTGTAAACTTTTAAAAGCCACTCTCCCTTTGCGCAGCAGTGCTGCTCATCTCCTAAAAGGAGAGGGATTAAAAGTATTTAAAATACATTACCAACAATTTTTGAAAGATCATCATCTCTAGTGATAGCCCACTTCCAAAATGCAGAAAATGGAAATTCCTTATCACACATAGCTTTTAGTTGTTCAATAATTTCGGCTTTAGCTTTAGAAGTTAAGGGTAAATCAGGATAAAGTAATTTATTTTTCAAAATACACCATTGAATTTGGTATTTTTGGATTTCTTTTATTAATGAATGTCTACTTATACCTCTTAATGCAGTATTGGTTTCATTAAAGCATCTATCAAGAAGATCAATAGTTGATGAAATCTCTAAACTATTTGGTAGATTTCCTAACTGTACCGTTACTTTATGAGCTTCGTTATTGACAAGAGGGCAATGTAATTCAATTGCTTGCGATACATCAATTGGTTGGCAGCAATCCAAAATATTTATATGTATATCACCTTTGATGCTATTACATCTTACACAAGCATAAAAAAGGTTATGCCAGTCATATTTTTTTGTTTCATTACCTAAATGTGGGTCACGATGTTCGATATTTACATCAGGAAATCCTTGTCTCTCACATAGATAACATTTAGCAAAGAATATATCTTGTAGTTCTTCAACTACATCAGCAGCGCGATAGTCTTTAGTAGATTTTGTTAAGCTTTTAGGAAATTCACTCGGTCGTTCAACAGAAAACATGAATTAATTGCCCTCATGTTTTAATTTGGCAAGTTTATTTTTGGCAACCATATACTGTAGTTGCAGTTCTACAGAAAGCTTATCAAAATCTTTATTAATATTTCTCAAGGTTGATTGAATTTTATCTAAATTTTGAAGTGGAATTTCAGATTCAATGAATTGAACTAGTTGTTCAGATAACTTCTTCAAGTTTTCAGTTTCATCTTGAACATGGAATAATTCTTTTATAATAGATTCATGTGAATAGAGGCTCAAATCCTCTTGAAAAAACTCACCATTTGAAATGTCATAGACTACAGTATCGTTATCTGTCGAAGTAATAACGAAAGGCGAATGCGTACTTACAATAAATTGTATTTTAGGGAATGCATTAATTAAAAATGGGAGTACTTTCTTTTGAAGAGAAATATGTAAATGAACATCAATTTCATCAATAATGGCTATGCCAATTAATTCTTCGGGAGCAACTTCTTGAAATTGTGCACGTACTAATAAGTTGGCATAAATATTAAAAATAGCTTTAAAACCTGACGACAGAGAATCAAAAGAAAATGAGATATCTTTATCTTTTTGAATAATTAAAACTTGATCTCCTTTTTTTGTAAAAGAAAGTTCAATAGTGGGGTTTTCCAAAATAGTTTGAAGATCTTTTTCAATTTTTAAAAACCATCTTTCTATTTCATTTGTATCAAAAAACCTGGTACTAAGAGCACCTTCATTATGCTCTTGGGGTTCTCTAAACTTTATTAAATTATAAAAAGCCATTCTTTGATCAACTAAAAATGCTTCTAATGCATCTTCTACATCATGTTTCTGTTGGTTGTTTTTAAAGCTTTCAAAACTTTGAAAAACTGTCATTGTAAATAGGTTAGAACTAACCCTTGATGATTCAAAGTAATATATGTTTTTAGAGTGATTGATAGGATAAGCACTAATTCTTTTAGTATTTGTTAAATAGTTGTCTATTAATTTGATTAGTGAGTTATAAAAGTTATCTATGTGGTGTGGATTGTTATAGTAGTAATAATTTTCTAAAATTGAATCGGGGTTCTCAATCTTGAGATGCTCATATTGTGTAGTACTATCCGTTTTTAGGAAGTAGGACTTTTTCTTTTTATTAAAAAATTTATATTTATTAGAGATTAAATTTTGTATATCTAATAAATGGTTTTTATAATTGATTTCAGAGTCATAATTATTTCGAAACTTATTTATATTTTTTATTTCTTGATTTTTAAAGTTGAGAGATAAAGGGTAATTATTTATTCCTTTTTTAAGAAGTTCTGAAATTTGTTCACGAAGAATCTCTTGTATGTGTGACTCTGTATTTTTATCTTTTTCTAATTCTGTTCGTAAATCGTTTAAGAATCTTGTTTTTCCAACACCATTTTTACCTGTAATAATTAAATGTCTTTGATTTAGATGAATTTCACTATCATTGTAGATAATTATATTTATGTAGTTCATTTTAAAAATAAAGAGCTGAATAATCAGCCCTTTATATTATAGATAAAATCAGAGGCTTTAAAGAATTAAAGCGCCGCAATCTGTTCCATATTCGCTTTAATCTTAGCTAACTGGTCAGCAAACTCAGCCAGTTTCACTTTTTCACCTTCAACCACAGCCGCAGGTGCTTTCGCCACAAAACCTTCATTTGCAAGTTTAGTCGCAATTTGGTCATGCTGCTTTTGCACTTTGTCCAAGTCTTTTTGTAGGCGACCAAGTTCCGCTTTCGGGTCAATTAAACCTTTCATTGGAACAAATACAGACACGTGACCCACAACAGATGAAGAAGACAATGGTGGTTGCTCAGCATCAGCCAAGAAAGTAATGCTTTCAACTTTAGCTAAGGCTTTAAACAATGCTTCAATACGCGTGATCTGTGCTTTTTCAGCATCAGTAGTGTTTTGAAGCAACACTGGTAATAAACGTGCATTACCTAAGCCCATTTCACCACGGATGTTACGAACAGCACCAATCAAACCTTGTAACCACTGCATGTCCGCTTCAGCTTGCTCATTGATTTTCTCTTGAGCAGGCAGAGGGTATGCCGCAGTCATAATGGTTTCGCCTTCAATACCGAGCATTGGTGCAAGGGTTTGCCAAATTTCTTCAGTTAAGTACGGCATAATTGGGTGTGCTAAACGTAAAGACGCTTCCATTACCGCCAATAACACGCGACGAACTTCCGCTTTACGCTCCTCAGATACTTCAGCATCGTTCAATACTGGCTTGGTGAGTTCTACATACCAGTCACAGTATTCATTCCAGATGAAGTCATAAATTGCTTGTGCAGCCAAGTCTAAACGGTAAGTCGCAAAGGCTTGCTGAACTGCTTGTTCTGCTTTTTGTAAACGGCTGATGATCCACTGTTCAGGTAATTCCCAAAGATCAGGACGAGCGGTTTGACCAACCGTTTGACCTTCAACATTCATCAACACGAAACGGGTTGCGTTCCAAATCTTGTTACAGAAGTTACGGTAACCTTCAACACGTTTCATATCGAACTTGATGTCACGACCTGTGTTGGCAAGCGCACAGAAGGTGAAACGAACGGCATCTGTACCGTAAGCTTGAATACCTTCTGGGAATTCTTTACGGGTCGATTTTTCAATCTTCGTCGCTTGTTTCGGGTTCATCAAACCAGTGGTACGTTTTTGTACGAGGGTTTCAAGGTCTACACCGTCAATCAAGTCTAATGGGTCAAGTACGTTGCCCTTAGATTTAGACATTTTCTGACCTTCGCCATCACGTACCAAACCATGTACATAGACAGTTTTGAACGGAACTTGTGGCGTACCATCTTCATTCTTCATGAAGTGCATGGTCATCATGATCATGCGCGCTACCCAGAAGAAGATAATGTCAAAACCAGTCACCAACACATCAGTTGGGTGGAAGGTATTGAGGAAGTAGTTTTCAGCATCTTTGGCTTTGTCGCCAGTCCAACCCAAAGTTGAGAAAGTCCATAGCGCAGATGAGAACCAAGTATCCAATACGTCTTCATCTTGGTTTAATGCAACATCAGCAGGAATGTTGTTGTTGGCACGGACTTCCGCTTCGTCACGACCCACAAAGACATTGCCTTGAGCATCGTACCAAGCTGGAATACGATGACCCCACCATAATTGACGTGAGATACACCAGTCTTGAATGTTGTTCATCCAAGCCATATACATGTTGCTGTACTGTTCTGGTACAAACTTGATGCGACCATCTTTTACGGCTTCGATTGCAGGTTCAGCCAGTGGCGCAATTTTCACATACCATTGGTCAGTCAATAATGGTTCTACAATCACGCCTGAACGGTCACCGCGTGGTGGTTTCAAGGTATACGGTTGAATTTGGTCTAACCAGCCTTCAGCTTCAGCTTGTTCAACCAGTTTCTTACGTGCAGCAAAACGCTCTAAACCAATGTAGTCTGCTGGTGCAGCGATGGTTTTAGAAATTTGCTCACCCGCTTTGGCGATGTATTCAAACTCAGCCAACACTTCAGCATTTTTGTTGAAGATGTTGATGATCGGCAATTCACAGCGTTTACCCACTTCATAGTCATTGAAGTCGTGAGCAGGGGTGATTTTTACACAGCCTGTACCGAATTCTTTATCAACATATTCATCTTTAACGATTGGAACTGCACGCCCTGTAATCGGTAGGATGATGTTTTTGCCAACTAACGCTGCATAACGCTCATCATCAAGGGCAACCGCAACCGCAGTATCACCCAATAAAGTTTCAGGACGTGTGGTTGCAACCACGATGTAATCTTTACCATCATGCGTGCGTAGTGATTTATCTTCAAAGAAGTATTTGAAGTGCCAGAGTGAACCTGCTTCTTCTTTATCTGACTCAACTTCAAGGTCAGAAAGAGCCGTTTGTAATTTAGGATCCCAGTTTACTAGGCGTTTGCCACGGTAAATTAAGCCTTCTTCGTGTAGTTTAACGAAGACTTCTTTTACGGCATTCGACAAACCTTCATCCATGGTGAAGCGTTCACGTGACCAGTCTACAGATGAACCCAAACGACGGATTTGGCGGGTAATGTTACCGCCAGACTGTTCTTTCCATTCCCAGACTTTTTCAATGAACTTTTCACGGCCCAAGTCATGACGGCTGATGTTTTGTGCACCAAGCTGACGTTCTACCACCATCTGGGTTGCAATACCCGCGTGGTCAGTCCCTGGTTGCCATAAGGTGTTTTTACCTGACATACGGTTGTAGCGGGTGAGGGCATCCATAATGGCATTGTTAAAACCATGACCCATGTGCAAGTTACCAGTGACGTTCGGTGGTGGAATCATGATACAGAATGAATCCCCTTGACCTGATGGCTTAAAGTAGCCTTTGTCTTCCCAAGTCTTGTACCATTTTTTCTCGATCTCGGTAGGATCGTAGGTTGTAGCAATATTCTGAGCGGAATTCGCAGTTGCGTCAGTCATAGTTAACAGATCAAAAGTGCAAAAAAATTGGCTCCATTGTAGCAAAAAAATCCACAAGATTAAGCTACAAAGCGTCGGCAATCTGTGGCATATCATGCGACAATATCCAGTTAAGCGATAAATTGGATGCTTGAAGCAGGATTTTTTATGGGGTATGTGGTCAGTTTGCAGGTCAACCCGCAAAGTTATGCACAATTTTTAACGTTACAACAGCAACTTAATGCCGCAACCAAGCAAAAGCTGGCACATGAGTTGGGGCAACTACTTGCCGATGTTGCGGTGCAAATTATTCAGCAAGTGTTTGTAGATTTATTGACCCAACAAAAGCAGCGTGTGCAACGTCCCGAAGGGCATAAAATTGCTGAAGAGTCCGAAAAAGTCGTGCAGCATGTGCTGGATGCCTTAAAAAAATATTTGCCGTGGTCAGTGGCATTGCTCAGTAATACGCGCTTGGTTGATATCGTTAATTATTTTGCGAAATGTATTGTCTTGGAACAAGATCAGGTATTTTTACGCTATCCTGTAACCGATACCTTGGTTGATCAAGTTTTAACATTGGTTCAAAAGATTCAGGCAGGCGATGCCAGCCAGATTAGCCCTGCATTTCATGCACTGACTGAAATTATTGATCAGGGCGTGACGCATTTAATTCGTGTTCCCAAAGAAATGCTCCATTTTAACTTTGTGGTGGATAAAACTTTAAATGGCGTCATACAAATGACCACACATATGGGCTATAAGCGTTTACAGGGCTTAGGCAAGGAAGTTGATTTGCACGTTGCACCTTATTATATCGATCATTTCCTGAAATTTTTGATTCGTGATGGACATACAAAATAAGGCAATTTATGAAAACACAAAATTTGCAAGATCAGGTGGTTTGGATCACAGGGGCATCTTCGGGAATTGGGCAGGCTTTGGCGATTGTCTTTGCCGAGTTAGGTATGCAATTGGTTTTGTCTGCACGTCGTGACAGTGAGTTACAACGGGTAAAAGCCTTGCTGGCAAACCAAGAGAAGCATATTTGTATTCCGCTGGATATTACCAATGCCATGCAAATTGAGCAGGCGCTACAGCAGGTCTTGGCAGAAAAAAGCAGAATCGACTGGTTGATCAATAACGCAGGTTTAAGTCAGCGTGCTTTAATTCAAGACACGTCCATGGACACTGAGCGCAAGATTATGGAAGTAGATTATTTTGCTCAAGTCGCTATGACCAAAGCTGTTTTACCAACGTTGCTCAAGCAAAAGTCGGGACGTGTGGTATTTATTTCCAGTGTCGCAGGGCTGATTGGAACTCAATATCGAGCCACGTATTCGGCTGCCAAAGCTGCGATTCATATGTGGGCAAACAGTTTGCGTGCCGAGGTTGCCGCACAGGGAATTCATGTTGCAGTCGTGTTCCCTGGTTTTGTTAAAACTAACGTGTCGCTAAATGCTTTAACAGGAAATGGCGAAGCACAAGGTTTCCAAGACGAAGCGATTGAGCAAGGCTTAGATGCAGATGAATTTGCTCAGCAGACAGTCAAAGCCTTGCTGCAAGATCAGGAATATATTGTGATTGGCGGCAGAAAAGAAAAACTGGGCGTAATGTTGTCACGTTTGTCACCATCCATACTGTATAAACAGATTCGTAAAGCGCAAGTGAAGTAATAAAAAAGCCCACCGAAGTGGGCTTTTTCTTGTCTGGTCTATTTTTTCTGATTGCGTTCAGCACTTGAGGCAGGGTACTGCACTTGGTCTGAAGTGTTGGCTTTCACACCACCACCTAAGGTTTTATACAATTCAATCTGATTGTTCAGATTGGTTTGTTCAAGCGTCAGTAAACCTTGTGCCGCAGCGTAGTTTGAGCGCTGTGCATCCAAAACTGTCAAGTAATTATCAATTCCTGCGCGGAAACGGGCGGTTGATAATTGATAGTTTTTGTTGGTTGCCTGTACCAAACTACGCTGTGCTGCCAAGCGTTCATTGATATGACCGCGGGTTGCCAATACGTCATTGACTTCACGGAAAGCAGTCTGAATCGCCTTTTCATATCCTGTTAAAGACAACTGTTGATCAACTTTTGAAATTTTGACGTTGGTTTTACGTGTTCCCCAGTCAAAAATTGGCAGATTGATCGACGGTGCAAATTGCCAAATCGTTGAACCCGATTTAAACAGATCACTTAACTGGTAGCTGGCAAAACCTGCGTTTGCAGTTAAGCTAATGGTTGGGAACATGGCTGCTTTCGCTGCACCAATATTGGCGCCTGCTGCACTTAACTGATATTCAGCCGACACAATATCTGGACGGTTGTTGAGTAAGTCACTTGGTAAGCCTGCCGCCAACACTTTTTGCGAGGTAATCTGCTTCACAGTGTCCTTTGGTAGCAACTCTGCTGGAACAGTTTTACCGACCAAAAGATCAAGCAGGTTTTTGGCTTGTTCAAGTTTAGTCTGATAATTAGCAACGTCACTACGTGCAGTTTCTACAGAAATTTGCGATTGGCGCAGTGGGACTTCACTGTCGATACCGACATCAAAGCGTTTTTTGTTGAGGTTATACGATTCTTGCTGCGCTTTAAGCGTTTGCTGTGCCAGATGCAAGTTTGCATTGGCATAAGAATAACTCACCCACGCTTCAGCCACCTGACTAATCAAACTAATTTGAGTTGAGTCTTTCGCTGCACGTGTAGACAAGTAACTATCAAGTGCTGCGTCTTTTAGGCTGCGCACACGTCCCCAGAAATCTAGTTCATAAGACGTGACTCCAAGAGAAACCTGATACATTGAAGAAGGTTTCCAGTTAGAGGTGGCTGTTTGAGCACGAGCATAGTCAGCTTGTGTACCGACAGTTGGTAGCTGATCAAGTTCAGTCACATGATATTGCAACTGTGCTTTTTGAATATTCAATGCAGCAGTACGCAAATCACGATTATTGTCCAAACTCATTTCAATGACTTTTAACAAACGTGGGTCTGAAAAATAGTCTTTGTAGCCTTGCTCTGCAACAGAAGATCCAGCAGTATTTTGCGATGCAAACTGATTTGGAATATCGGGTTTTGCAACAGGCTCTGGACCGCGCATGCTTTGGCAGGCAGCCAAAGCAAGTGCAAGTGTGGAGACGGCAATGCTACGACCTGTAAGAGACCATATGTTTTGCATCACGATTTATGCTCCTGAATTTGGGTATTCTTTGGTTTGTATTTAAAGATACTACGAATCCAAACAAAGAATACAGGAATAAAGAAAATACCAAGTAATGTTGAGCTGAGTACGCCACCCAATACACCATAACCAACAGAGTGCTGACTACCTGCACCTGCACCTGTTGAAATAGCCAGTGGCAATACACCAAAACCAAATGCCAGCGTGGTCATGATAATTGGTCGTAACCGCAGTTTTGCTGCATGCATGGTGGCTTCAAACAGTTCTTCACCTTTTTCTTGCAGTTCTTTTGCGAATTCGACAATCAAGATCGCGTTTTTCGCCGAAAGACCAATCACCGCAATAATCGCCACCTGAAAGTAGATGTTATTGGCAAGATTTGGATTCTTCAAGATCATCAAGCCGACAAAGGTGAGTGCTAAAGCACCGATAACGCCCAATGGTACCACCAGTAAGACTGAAAAAGGCACAGACCAGCTTTCATATAACGCTGCCAAACACAAGAAGACGATCAGCAAGGAAAGAACATACAAATAAGGACCTTGTTTACCTGAATCCTGTTCTTCAAGTGACAGACCTGTCCATTCATAGTCAAAGCCTTTTAAGCCCATAGCTGGCAGTTTCTGCATGATTTCCTGCATGGCCTGCATGGCTTCGCCCGAACTTTTGCCTGGAGCGGCTGAACCCTGAATGTTAATTGACGATACGCCATTATAACGTTCTAAGCGCGGTGAGCCATATGTCCAAGAACCTGTAGCAAAACTAGAGAATGGAACCATCGTCCCTGAAGCGTTACGAACATACCATTTGTTGAGGTCTTCAGGCATCATGCGGCTAGGTGCATCACCTTGCACATAAACTTTCTTGATGCGTCCCTGATCAAGGAAGTCATTTATATAACTACCACCCCAAGCAATACTCATGGTGTTGTTAATGTCTGTCAGGTTAATACCCATAGCACCTGCTTTGGCTTGGTCAATCTGAATTTGATACTGTGAAGTATCTTGCATCCCATTCGGACGTACTGCCATCAAGCGCTTGTCTTGAGATGCCATGCCCAAAATTGCATTACGTGCCTCAAGCAGTTTGGCATGCCCCTGACCATTGATATCTTTGAGCATAAAGTCAAAACCAGAGCTTGTACCGAGCTCAGGCATTGAAGGTAATTGTAACGGGAAGATCATTGACGCATCTTTGATCATGCCGTTGAGTGCCATTGCACGTCCAACCAGTGCACCGATTTGGGTGTCTGGGGTTTTACGTTCGCTCCAGTCTTTGAGTTTGACGAACTGAATCCCCTGGTTTTGTCCCACGCCTGTAAAGGAGAAGCCTGCCACACTAAACACGGATGCCACACTCGATTTTTCTTTATTCATGAAATAATCGGTCATGGTATCTAGGGTTTTTCCAGTACGTTCCAAAGAAGCGTTGGTTGGCAACTGGACCAGTGCCATGACCACACCTTGGTCTTCATCGGGCAAGAATGCAGTTGGCAGTGATTTAAACAAGAAGCCTAGAAGACCAATCACAATCGCATAAAATGTTGCGGAGAACACTTTATGATGGGTCATGCGATTGACACCATTTTGATAACGATGTGAGAGTTTGTCGAAACCGCTGTTAAATCCTCTAAAGAAACGAGCAAAAATATGATTGCTTGGCACTTTATTGGGGTCATGCTGTTTCAAAATGGTGGCACAAAGTGCGGGGGTAAAGGTCAGGGCAATTGTTAATGACAACACCATGGCGGTCACTAGAGTAATTGAAAATTGCCGATAAATCACACCCGTTGTGCCACTGAAAAATGACATCGGAATAAAGACTGCAGTTAATACACTGGTAATACCAATCAATGCACCTGTAATTTGCTGCATTGATGTTTCGGTTGCCGTCACAGGATCAAGGTGTTCTTGTTGAATCAGCCGTTCGACGTTTTCTACCACCACAATCGCATCATCGACCAGCAAACCAATTGCAAGCACCATGGCAAACATGGTCAAGGTGTTAATCGAGAAGCCAAACAGGTTAATAACCGCAAATGTCCCTAGCACAACCACAGGCACGGCAAGCGTTGGAATGATTGTTGCACGCCAATTCTGCAAGAACAGGAACATGACAATAAACACCAGTATAATCGCTTCAACTAGGGTATGTACCACGTTTTCAATCGATAGTTTAATAAATGGTGTACTGTCAAATGCAATCGTATCTTTCATACCCGCAGGATAGTTTGGACGTAATTTTGCAAGAGCAGCCTGTACGTTGTTGGCAGTATCGAGTGCATTGGCACCAGTTGCCAGACGAATCGCGACACCACCCGCAGCTTTACCATTATATTTAGTGTCGTACTGATAGTCTTCAGCACCAAGTTCTACACGCGCCACATCACCCAAGCGGACTTGAGCACCCGATGTGGTGTTTTTCAGAATAATATTTTTAAACTGTTCTGGTGTTTGCAATAAGCTTTGCGCATTGACTGTCGCATTGATCATCTGACCATTGACCGCAGGTGATCCCCCAAGCTGACCGACAGAAACCTGAGTGTTTTGTGCTTGAATCGCACTACTTACATCACTTGGGGTTAACTGATAATTGGTCAGTTTTGCAGGATCGAGCCAGATACGCATCGCATATTGACCACCGAAGACCTGAACTTCGCCTACACCCGCAACACGGCTGAGCGGCTCAGAAATATGCGAGTTGACATAGTCCTTGATGTACGCACCGCTTAAGCTGTCATCGGGAGAGTAGAATGCCACTACCTGCAAGAAGCTCGCACCTGATTTTTTGATGGTCACCCCTTGATGCTGTACAGCTTGAGGTAAAGATGCTGTTGCTGTCTGCAACTTATTTTGCACCTGCACCTGTGCCATGTTGGGGTCAACCCCTTGCTTGAAGTTCACGGCAATCGACACAGAACCGTTGGCTGCGCTTTGTGAACTAATATAGCGCAAACCATCCAAGCCGTTTAATTGCTGTTCAATGACCTGTGTAACGGTATTTTCAACAGTTTCAGCAGATGCCCCTGGATAAGTTGCCGAAATTGTAATTTTCGGTGGAGCAACTGTTGGATATTGTGCAATTGGCATCTTTGTCAGCGTAATAACCCCCGCCAACATGATCACCAATGCAATCACCCATGCAAAAATTGGGCGATGAATAAAAAAGCGAGCCATTCAATCTACCCCTTAAGCATGTTGCTGTGCTTGCTGTTTAGATGAGCTTTGAGCCGGTGCTGATGCATTTGGTTTTGCGACAGGAGTAACAGGATTTGCTGGCGTTGCTGCTTGAGCAGGAGCAGGCTGATACGGTGTGGTTTTCACCTGTTGGCCTTCTTTCACTTTAGCAACACCATCGGCAATGACTTTATCACCTGGTTTTAAACCACTGGTTACAATCCAGTTTTGACCTTGAGCAGCAGAAGTCTGAACATTACGAGTTTCTACAATACCTTTTGCATTGACAATAAATACCGTTGCTTGACCTGTCGGTGTGCGAGACACCGCAATTTGTGGCACTAGATAAGCATTTGGAACAACACCTTCCACAATTTGTGCGGTGACGTACATACCAGGAAGTAGCAAGCGATCCGGATTAGAGAACACGGCACGAATGGTAATACTTCCTGTACTGGTGTCTACACTGGCATCGGCAAAGGCAAGGTTCCCCTGATTGCCATATGTGCTTCCATCTTCAAGTTTAAGTTTAACTTTAGCGTTGTTGCTGTTGTCTAAACTGCCTTTTTTCAGTTCCTGTCTCAAACGCAACAAGTCACTGCTTGACTGGGTAATATCGACATAAATCGGATCTAGACGTTGAATTTTAACCAGTGCATCGGCTTGTCCCGAAGTGACTAAAGCACCTGCGGTAAATGATGAACGATCAGTTTGACCTGAAATAGGCGCACGAATTGTAGAGTAGCCGAGATTGATTTGTGCGGTGTTTAATGCTGCACGTGCTGCCTCAACCTGAGCTTTTGCAACTTTCACTTGGCCAACCAAATCATCGTAGTCCTGCTTGGCGACAGCATTAATGCCGACCAACTGGTTATAACGATTCATTTTGGTGGTTAGACTGTTGAGATTGGCTTCTTGCTGTAACAAACTTGCTTGGGCATTTTCAACACCAGCACGGTTAGCACGAGAGTCAATTTGATACAAAGGTTGACCGGCTTTGACATAGCTACCTTCAGCAAATAGACGTTTTAAAATCACGCCGCCTGTCTGAGGACGAACCTCAGAGACTTCATAAGGCGATGTTCTACCTGCGAGTTCAACCGTTTTCTCCACATTTTGTGGCTGAGCAACAATTACACCGACTTCAACCATAGGTGCTTGCTGGGAAGCGGCAGCTTGCTGCGCATCCTTTTTGTCATTGCTACAACCAACAAGTGCGATACTTGTTGCCAATGCGCAAGCAGTAAGGGTTGGAACCCAAAGCTTAGCTGCCATCATTCTTACACCTCTTTTAGATTTTTTCTAAAAATTAAATTGTTGTTTACTCATATGAATTCGCGTGAATCCGAGCCAAATCAGGGCTACCCATAAAAAGCCAATGCCCCAACCTGCCAATACATCTGTTGGGTAATGTACACCTAGATATACTCGAGAAATCCCCATAAATATGAACCAGATACATGCTGTTGGTGCAATGCTGCGGAAATGTGGGTGTCGTCGGTAAATCATAATTACAAGGCATGCCAGCGTTGCTGCAGAGACACTATGACCACTAGGAAAGGATGCACCATAGCTATTGACCATATGGTAGATAGAGGCAGGGCGTGGACGATCAAAATACCACTTTAAACTCCAGCCAATAATACTGCTCCCACTCACTGCTAAAATAATGGTTACGACGATCGCATACTGTCGAATGCGCAGCCAGTAAACACACCAAAGTGTCGTAAATATCGATACAAAAGGCATGCTACCAAGATCAGATAAGCCTTTTGCAACAGGATCTAACCACTCAATTCGATGCAGGCTCAATATTCTGACAATTTGCTGATCTAAAATTTGAGTGCTCATTAAATTCAGTAGACTGACACTGAAAATAAAAAAAACACAGCCAATACAGAACATTAGATACGGCATGCATCAACCTTGTAATTTAGGTCACCGAACAACGGTATTTTTAAGAAGGTAAAGTGTACTTTCCAGTACACTTTTTTTCAAGTCTGAAAATTTATAGTAATTTTATTTCAAGTTTTTTTTAACATTAAGTAAACAAACATAACAAAAAACAGCAGGGTTCTATTGTGGATACATTCGATTTTATATCGTTATAACATTGTATTTGGTGTTATTTTTGAGGGTGTTCAGAAGTTTCAGATGTTGTTTTAGGTGGCCAAAAAAAGTCACTTGGTCGTGTTACAAAATGGGTGAGCACCAACTTGGCCAAAGGTTTCCATTGTTCAAAACGAACGCGTCGAGCGCGTAATGCCACAAGAATAGTCAATGAAAAACTGACAAATAGGTTAGTGAGCCCAATCAGTAAAACGCCAAAACTAGACACTAGAATTAGTCCCAAATCAGGAGGTTCATTGATGGACATTAAACCTTGAATGAGATTTGCAGAAGCAAAAGCAATATGTCGAATATCTAAGGGTAAGCCTAAAATAAAACCAATGGTGCCCATACTGCCAAGCATTATTCCAAATATGAAATTACCCGAAAGTGCACCCAGATTGCGTTCGACATAATCAGAAAATCTAATTTGACGTTCTTCACCTAGCCAATCGCGTAAGCGCTGATGTGCTTTTAGACGTGGACCAATTTTGCGGTAAATCGCCATGTTGTCGAAGTAACCCGCAATTAAGCCCGATAAAAACAAACATACCCCTGCAATTGCGGCGTGGGGAATTGCCAGAGAAGTAAATGGATCAAGACTGTGTAGCAAGTCGGCAGCCTTGGCATGCTTCAGTAAGGGCTCACTGGTTATCTTTTGCCATAAAAAAGTGATGATTGCAGCAGTGGGGATCGCAATCGAAATATTACCTAAAATGGCAATAAACTGTGTACGTATAATATTGACAATCAACTCTGCAAGTTCAGCAAGTTGCGCCGTCCGTGAGCCCTTACGATGCTGAACCGTAGCTGCCAATGCCGCAGCAGTCATGGCGGGTTGTTTGGTTGCAACTGTGAAATGCAAGATGTGAATAAATACGAACCCGAAAGCATAATTCAGACTATAACTTAATGCATGAGCGAATGGAGCAAGTGTTAGACGAGACAGCAGAATCTTTAGGGTTGCCATCAAAGCAATAATGCAACCTGCACCTGCGGCTGCCCAGTACATACTAAAAAAACCTTGTTTGTCAGTGCTGACATAATTTTCGCCAGTCTTGCTCGCATTTTCAGTGACTTGAAAAGCCAGTAATTCGCTGTTGGCAGAAAGTAATGCGCCAACACTTTTTTCATTGTGGGTGGCAGTGACCAAATCACAGATCAGTTTATGAATACCATTGGCACGAATCTCTTTAGATTCCTGTAATAATTTCAATAACAGCTCTAACCGCTCAAGACTCTGTTCTAAAACTGTCAGCAAATAGGTCAGATTCAAACTGACGCCAATCCGTTTAGTGGATTTACGAATATTACCGACAATGGTCTGACATTGTTCAATCATCACAAACGCCTGTGCAGCATCCAGCGGTTGCTCTATGCTTACCTGATGATCTTTCAGTAATAGGTTATTGAACTTATTAATAAAACCAATAATTTCACGGTTCTGTGCGATAAAAGGAGATTCGTATTCGGTGAGTTTTGGTTCGGCATAAATCAGCTCTGGAAATAAACCAATTCCACTGATGCGATAACTCAAAACATTAATTGCTTTAATTACATCTTGTTTTAGCAGGTTTTTTTGCTGCTTCTGATTTTGATTCTGGTCAAATAATTGAAATAGTACCCGCCATTCAACAAGCTCAATCTGTTCGAGCCAGTAATGGTCGGTCGGTAAAAAAAAGACTTTTTCCAGCAGGTTTTGCAACTGAGTCTGGTCATTAATCGGAGGCAAGATATGAGACATAAAACGCTGTCCCAATTGATTCCAGAAACCATCCAAGGACAAAATCCCAATGTCTGCATACAGTTTTGTTTGCTGATATTGGGTGATTAGGCACAGCAAATACTGTTGCAAGCTCACAATACTATGCGGAGTTTGTCTCAATGCTTGCAATAGGCAACGAAACTTGCTTCTGGTTTCTTCCACATTGTGTGGATTTTCTGGACGAAGCTGCTGAACGAGATCAATCAGGATTTGTTCATCTACAGCAGTTGAAGGGTATTCAAGCTGCTGTTGTATATGAATCAGAATTTGGCTGATAGATTGTTGAGTCATCTCACCACGGTCTATTATTGGATACGATCCAGAGCCAGCATGGCTAAATTGTATAATCCCTGACGGGCAATACTCTCTGGTAAAATTGCTAAAGCATCAATGGCAAGCTGAGTTTCTTGTTGGGCACGCAGGCGACAATAATCCAAAGCGCCAGAATTTTGTACAATACGGATGACGTCATCAAGTTCAGTCAAGCCGCCTGTAGCAATACTTTTACGGATAATCTCGTGATCTGTACCTGAGGTCTTACTTAATGCCGAGATTAATGGCAAAGTCGGTTTACCTTCCATTAAATCATCGCCAATATTCTTACCCAATGTTTCAGCGTCCGAGGTATAGTCTAAAATGTCATCAATAATCTGGAAGGCATTGCCAAAGTGTCCTGCATATTGTTGTAGCGCCTGACGATATTCAGGTTTACCGACTAAAATTGCAGCACCTTCAGTCGCGAGCTGAAATAAGCGTGACGTTTTACCATGAATAATGCTGAGATAAGTTTCTTCTGTGGTATCTGGTTGATGCTGCGCCTGAAGCTGTAGCACTTCGCCCTCGGCGATCTCGCAAGTTCCTGTTGAAAACTCTTTTAATAAGGTCATATTGTTGAGATCAACCAACAAATCAAAAGAGCGAGCAATCAGAAAGTCACCGACTAAAACAGCAGTTTGATTGTTCCATGTGGCATTGGCAGTAGGTCGACCCCGACGTAAATTAGACTCATCCACCACATCATCATGAACCAATGTTGCCGTATGCAACATCTCGATAACAGCTGCTAAGCGCTGAGTCTGGGTGAGATCATTTTCACCACAGGCTTGTGCCGCCAGTAGACACATGATTGGGCGCATACGTTTGCCACCTGCCTCAACCACATGTTTGCTCACAGACATAACCAGTGCGACTTTAGAGCTAATTCCTTCATTGATAAATTTATCCATTGCAGCAAAGTCCGCAGCAACAGGGGCGAGAATATCTTGCTTAAAATCGATGGCCATAAACATAAAACCTAAAATCTATTTAAAACGTTTTTATACTGCCTGCCACAAGCAAATACATTGTGGCTGAAAGCATGTTTTATACCATAAAATAGATGTTTTTCTTAGTTCTTGGTTTTTTATTTGCGAATAATAGTTAAAAAATAATAAAAAACAACTGGTTATATATAGTTGACTTTTAATGTGTAAAAATAAATATGCCTACTTGTTGTTTGTATGTTTTTTACTTAAAATACTAGCCCTTTATATCCCCAGTGGCGTTCGTTTTAAGATCGATATATCCCTTTATCGACACGACGACACGGGCTTGGTTTGGAGTACATTATGTACGCAGTAATCCAAAGCGGTGGTAAACAGCACCGTGTGGTTGAGGGTGAAACCCTTAAAGTAGAATTGTTAAAAGCTGAAACTGGTTCAACTATTACATTTGATGATGTATTAATGGTTGTAAACGGCGAAAGCATTCAAATCGGTGCTCCAGTTGTTGCTGGCGCTAAAGTAACTGCAGAAGTGGTTGGTCATGGTCGTCACGACAAAATTCGTATTGTAAAAATGCGTCGTCGTAAACACTACCGTAAACAACAAGGTCACCGTCAATGGTTTACCGAGTTGAAAATTACTGGTATTTCAGGCTAATCACGAGGAGTAAGAGACATGGCTCACAAGAAAGCCGGTGGTTCGACACGTAACGGTCGTGATTCAAACCCAAAAATGCTAGGTGTTAAAGCTTACGGTGGTCAAACTGTATCAGCTGGAAGCATCATCGTTCGTCAACGTGGTACAGAATTCCACGCTGGTGCAAATGTTGGTATGGGTCGCGACCATACTCTATTTGCTACTGCTGACGGCGTAGTAAAATTCGAAGTGAAAGGTCAATTTGGCCGTCGCTACGTAAAAATTGAAGCTGTATAAGCTTTGATTAAAAAAAAGCCTGCTTTTGCAGGCTTTTTTTATGCTTCAATTTTTCATATTTTATTCATGAATAGGGAAAATGCTCACAAACTGGTGCTATAACAAATACAAAATTGCTTATATTCTCTGTTCTTAGATTTTCTCATCTAGAGTAGTATGGCAAACAATGCAACTGCATTTATAAAGAAAAAGGTGAATCAATGAATATGCTTCGTAAAACATTTTGTGCTGCGGTACTTGGTGCCGTGACTTTGGCTCCAGTCGTAAGTACAACAGTTTTCGCAGCGCCAGTTGCCGCTTCAGAACAGCAAGCAACTCAAAATTTAGTCAGACAGTTAACCAATTTACATAGCTTGAGTGCGAACTTTGAACAAACCACCAAAAGTAATGGTAAAAAAACAGTACAGAAGAAAGGGTTAACAGCACAGCACCTGAACCAGACATTCCGTGGCGTGATGAAAGTCGCTCGACCAGGAAAATTTTTCTGGGAAACAACAGCACCATCAAAACAAACCATCGTGACGACGGGTAAGACAGTATGGATTTATGATCCTGACTTGCAGCAAGCCGTGCGTCAAAGTTTGAGCGATCAGGTTGCCAATACACCTGCATTATTGCTTTCAGGTAACACTAGTCAGATTATGCAGTCTTATCGTGTGAGTCAGCCAGACCACAGTAAAACTTACTATACCTTGACGCCAAAAACTAAAGAAAGCGCATTTCAGAATTTGAGTATCAGTTTTTCTGCAAATGGTACCCCAGCGTTTATGATTTTAAATGATTCTTTAGGGCAAACCACAACCATACGTTTTACCAATGCGGCGAAAAATGTCAGCATTCCTGCATTGATTTTTAATTTTACCCCACCTAAGGGTACGGATATTATTGATCAGTAATATTTTTCTGATCCGAAGAGCCTGCGATATGCAGGCTTTTTTGTTTAGCAAGAATGCAACACAGTTTAACAGCCAAATCCTTTATAGTGAAAAGATTGCTGAATATAAGGGAGTTATACGTTGAATTATAAGCATAAAATACTCAATTGCTGTGTTGGCGCAGTCTTAGTAAGCGTATTGAGTGCCTGCCATGACAGTCAGCAATCTCAACATACTCAGGAAACCTCATCAGCCAGTCAAAGCCTGTCGCAAACTGCAAGCATTCCATTAATTCAGGCAAAAACTCAGCCTATTATTTTGCCAAAAGTTGAAGTTTGTGAGAAAGATGAATGCACATCTTATCAATTGGCAACAGTGCAAACCAATGTGAACTGGATTGATGGATTCTTCTTGAAACGTTTCAAGAAAGATTTTCCACTGGCATTTAACCCGCCTGCATCTGAACCAGCAGCCAGTCAGGCACAGCATTTAACTCAAAGTTCGAATAGCGCTCTGGTGCGTTATTTAGGGCAAAATGCCAATCTGGCTTCGTTTGTGATTGAGTCGGAAACTTATAATCAGGGTGCAGCGCATGGCATGTACCATAAGGAATATATGATTTTTGATTTAAAAACCAAGAAACGCATTATGGTAGATGATCTTTTACAAACCCAAGTGCAGCAAAAACTTCTGAATGCCTTGTATGAAGCCAACCAGAACTGGTTCAGTCAGCATCAATTTGCCAAAGAAAAACTGGAGATTACCGATAATTTTTACTATGGCGCAAATGGCATTGTTTTCGTGTACCCACTATATGAAATGGCCTCTTATGCTGAGGGTATGACAGAACTGACCTTGCCATATTCGATGGCAAAAGGTCTGATTCGTGCTGAATATTTGCCGAAATAGTCTTGGATCCTGTAGCTCAGCTGCAGGATTCATCACAGGTGACTGTATTTTTTAGAATGAAGCGCTTACACTATACCCAGTCTTTTTTATGCAATTTGATTGGTTATGATTGACCCGAAATTACTGAGAAATAATATTGAGGCGGTAAATGCAGCGCTTGCTAAACGTGGTGTAAAACTGAACGTTGAAGAATGGGCAGCTTTAGAATCTCGTCGTAAAGAAATTCAGTCTAAAACTGAAAATCTCCAAGCAGAACGTAATGCTGGAGCGAAACAGGTTGGGCAAATCAAAAAAGCAGGTGGCGATGCCTCCGAAATTATGACCCGTATGCAAGCCATTGCCGATGAAATTAAAACGGCAGAACTTGAACTGGCTGAATTGCAAAATGAAATTGAACAAAAATATTTGTCGATTCCAAACTTGCCAGACGAATCTGTACCGAATGGCAAAGATGAAAGTGATAATGTTGAAGTCTACAAATGGGGGACGCCTCGTGAATTTGACTTTGAGATCAAAGATCATACTGACCTTGGCGAGTGGATGGGCGGTTTGGAGTTTGAAACTGCAACCAAACTGACAGGTTCACGCTTTAGTGTTTTGAAAGGACCACTTGCGCGTTTACAACGTGCATTGACCCAGTTCATGCTTGATACACATACCCTCAAAAATGGCTATACCGAAGCGTATGTGCCGTATCTGGTGAATGCTGATACTTTGCGTGGCACAGGTCAACTCCCTAAATTTGAAGAAGATTTATTCAAATTAAAAGGTGAGAAAGAATATTACCTGATTCCAACAGCAGAAGTGCCAATCACTAACTTTGTACGTGATGAAATTATTGATGCAGATCGTCTGCCACTCAAATATACCGCACATACACCATGTTTCCGTAGTGAAGCAGGGTCTTATGGACGCGATACGCGTGGTTTGATTCGCCAGCATCAGTTCGACAAAGTTGAGATGGTGCAAATCGTGAAGCCTGAAGATTCGATGCAGGCTTTGGAAGAGCTGACTTCTCATGCAGAAGGTATTTTGCAGGCATTGGGTTTACCGTACCGCAAGATTATCCTTTGTGGTGGTGACATGGGCTTTGGTGCAACCAAAACTTACGATTTGGAAGTTTGGGTGCCAAGCCAAAATACTTATCGCGAAATTTCAAGCTGCTCAAATATGGGCGACTTCCAGGCGCGCCGTATGAAAGCACGTTATCGTGTTGATCAAAAGAAACTTGAACTGGTACATACTTTAAATGGTTCAGGTTTGGCTGTAGGTCGTACCTTGCTTGCCGTTATGGAAAACTATCAGCAAAAAGATGGCAAAATCGTCATTCCTGAAGTATTACGCCCATATATGGGTGGTTTAGAGTACATCGATTAATTTTGTGCACGATTTTTGCTTAAAGACGATCAGATTGAAAGTTAGGGAGTTGTTGTGGAAATTTTTCCAATCTCGCTCAAGTTGCAGCAGCAGCGTTGTTTGATCGTTGGTGGTGGGCATATTGCCTACCGCAAAGCGATTTTGTTACATAAAGCAGGAGCAATCATTGATGTGGTTGCTCCTGAAATCGATGAAAATCTGCTTGAGATTGTGCATAAATCAACAGGGAAATTCCTGCAACATGCATTTGTTGAAACTGATTTAGAACATCCTTATCGTCTCGTCATTGCAGCAACAAATCAGGCTAAAGTAAATCATCTGGTTTTTGATTTGTGTGAGCAGCGTAACCTATTGGTCAATAGTGTAGATGATATTCCGCACTGTCGTTTTATGGTACCTGCGATTATTGATCGTTCGCCTTTGGTGGTTTCGGTTGCTTCAAATGGCACATCTCCAGTACTTTCCCGCCAGTTACGTACCCAGATTGAGAGTTTGTTGCCACATGGTTTAGGAAAGCTGGCAAAATTTTCGGGGCACTGGCGTAAAGCTGTGAAAGAAAAAATTCCCAATCCTGATCAGCGTCGGGTGTTTTGGGAAGAGCTGTATGCCAGCCCACTCAAAGAACAAGTGTTTAATGACAACTTGGAAAAAGCCGATCAGATGCTACAACAGGCACTGGCAGAGTGGACAGCACCCAAAGGGGAAGTGTATTTGGTCGGAGCAGGGCCAGGTGATCCTGAACTATTGACGCTCAAGGCTTTACGCCTCATGCAACAAGCAGATGTGGTGATTTATGACCGTTTGGTCTCTCCACCTATTTTAGAGTTATGCCGCCGCGATGCTGAAAAGGTGTATGTGGGTAAAGCACGCTCCAATCATAGTGTCCCTCAAGATGGTATCAATGCTTTACTGGTTGAATATGCACAACAGGGCAAACGGGTCTGTCGCCTAAAAGGTGGTGATCCGTTTATTTTTGGACGTGGTGGCGAAGAAATTCAGGAATTATTTGCTGCGGGTGTGCCTTTTCAGGTTGTACCCGGGATTACCGCGGCATCAGGCTGTTCGGCTTATGCAGGTATTCCATTAACACATCGTGACTATGCTCAAAGTGTACGTTTTCTGACAGGACATCTGAAAGAAGGTTCCCCTGAATTGCCTTGGGATGAACTGGTGTATGAAAACCAGACTCTGGTGTTGTATATGGGCTTGGTAGGACTGGAAAAAATTAGCCAGCAACTGATTGCTCATGGTCAGCGCCCAGATATGCCTGTCGCACTCATTTCTAAGGGAACAACACCCGATCAGAAAGTCGTTGTGGGAACACTGGCGGATATTGCCAGTAAAGTCACCGAATATCAAATTCAAGCACCAACTTTGACCATTATTGGTGAAGTCGTGCATTTACGTGAACAGTTACAGTGGCAGTAGTTGCAGTAACTTCTGTAGAAAAAGTCGAGAAAAGTTGTGATTCATGTGGTTTTGTACGAGCCTGAAATTCCAAGTAATACGGGAAATATCATTCGTTTATGTGCCAATACGGGCGCTCAGTTACATTTGATCAAGCCTTTAGGTTTTGAACTGGATGACAAAAAGCTCAAGCGTGCAGGATTGGACTATCACGAATATGCACGTATGAAAATCTGGGATAATTTTGAGCAGTGCCTTGAGAACTTGGCAAGTCAGGGCGTTGAGCATATTTTTCCATTGACGACCAAAGGTTCGGCAATTCCGCATACTGTTGATTTAAATCGTCCTGTGGCATTGCTGATGGGGCCTGAAACCCGTGGCTTGCCAGAACATGTACGCCTCATGTTTCCAAAAGAACAATGGATTCGTCTGCCAATGGCAGAAAATTCTCGCAGCTTGAATTTGTCGAATGCCACAGCAGTCATTGTGTATGAAGCTTGGCGTCAACAAGGTTTTAAAGTGCTGTAATGATCAAAGTTGCATAAAAAAGTGTCCTCTTTATGAGGACACTTTTTATTTATTTATAAATAGGCTTTGATCATCAGCCATTTCATTTCTATTGTGCTTCATTGAAATATATTTTTTGTTTTGGGGTAAAGATAAAGAAGATATCAAGCCTCGAGGAACGATGCCTAATATTTTTATCCATTAAGAACTTATAAATTATTCAAAAACTTAGTCAGTTGATATTTTTTTCAGATTCGCATCATAAGCATTTTGTGCATGTAAAACACGATCAATATTCTGTTCCGCCCATTCTTTTAATAAATATGCAGTTTTTGAGAAATCTGTTCCGAGTGGAGTTAAAGCATATTCTACTCGGATTGGGCTGCTATCGATCACAGTTCTTTTCACAAAGCCGTCACGTTCTAAGTTTTTAAGTGTTTGTGACAGGACTTTGGGAGAAATTCCTTCAATGTTTTTTTTCAAAAGATTGAAATGTTGGGAGGAGCATTCCAATACATTCATGATTAGTAACACCCATTTATTGGCAAGTGTTTCAAAAAACAGGCGTGCTGGACAATACAGATTGTAAATGTTGTAAGACGGTAACGATGTCATATTTCAAATATATTCCGTGCTATGTTTGATCAGATACCAGTAGTTACCTTTTGGTAACTAATTGACAGTTAGTTTCTAAAATATATTATATAGCAATTCCTTTCTAAAACGAAAAAATAGGGTTTCAACATGGCAAAAGTAGCAGTGGTATATTTTTCTGGATATGGTCATACCAAAGTGATTGCAGAGACGTTTGCAAATGAAATTGCAGCACAACTGATTCCAATTGACCAAAATGGCGATATTCAAGAAGCTGACTGGGAAACTTTAAATCAGGCCGATGCAATTGTATTTGGTGCACCAACTTACATGGGTACAGCGCCTTGGCAATTTAAGAAATTTGCTGATGCAACTTCAAAAGCATGGTTCACTCAAGCATGGAAAGATAAAGTGTTTGCAGGTTTTACCAACAGCGCAAGTTTTAACGGTGACAAACAAGTAACACTCATTCAGTTGCAAACTTTGGCATCACAACATGGTGGTCTTTGGGTGAGCTTGGGATTGTTGCCTGCGAATACAAAAGCAGCGACTCGCCAAGATATTAATAACTTGGGCGGATCAGTCGGTCTGTTGGTACAGTCTCCTGCCGATGCAAGTGTCGATGAGATTCCATCAGGTGATTTAGATACAGCTAAAGCCTATGCAAAACGTGTTCTAGCGATTACTGAAAAATTGGCAGGCTAATTCAAAGCTTGATTTGACAAACAGAAGTCATAAAAAACCAGCGTAAAGCTGGTTTTTTATTGAGCGTACTCTAGTCGTGTTTGTACTGTGGTGGTGGAATTTTAAATCCTTTGGTTTTATAGCCAAGGAATAAAACCCCAATCACAGCCCAGACAATTCCCCATTGCAACGCAGTGTGGTTAATCTGAAGCCAGAGTGCACCAATTGAGATAAAGCCGAGCATTGGAATCACCAAATAGCGGAAAATATCTGCGGCTGTTTTGGTACGTCCTTCACGCAATACATATTGTGAAACCACACACAGGTTCACAAAACTAAATGCAGTCAGTGCCCCGAAGCTAATCAGGTTAATGACATGCTCAAGGTCGGTAAAACCCGCAGAGAGTGCGATGACGCCAACCAAAATAATGTTAAAAGTGGGGGCATGAGTTTGTGGGCTCAGATGTCCAAAATATTTTTTGTTAAAGACCCCATCACGACCCATGACATACATCAGGCGTGATACTCCTGCATGTGCAGAAATACCCGATGCCATGACTGTTACAATCGCAAATGCCAAGATCACAGACTTGAACATCTCACCACCGACGATGCGTAAAATATCAGGTTGGGTGGCATCGACGTGTTTGAAGTATTGTGCAGGGTTCCCTGGAAAATACAGTTGCATAAAGTAGGTCGCGGCAATAAACACAACGCCCGCAATCAGTGCAGTCAGGAAAATGGCTTTAGGTAAGACTTTATCGGTTTCATGGGTTTCTTCTGCCAGTGAACTGAGTGCATCAAAACCTGTAAAAGAAAAGCACAAAATGGTTGCCCCAGAAATTAAGGCGCCTAGTTTGGCTTGATCACTCCAGAACGGTGCAGATGAAAGCAAGGTGCCATTATTTGCTGCCGATAAACCCATTGCAGTTTGTGCAGTATGACCAAGTGCCAAGTCTTTAATAATTAAAAAGACAAAAATCGCAATCACCAGCATCTGGAAAAATACGATTAAGCCATTCAGGTTGGCTACAAATCTGATGCCGCGCAGGTTGACCCATGTCATAAGTCCAGTCAGACCAATGACCCATACCCATTGATTCACGCTGGGGAACATGCTTGTTAAATAGATGACAGCAAGTAAAATATTCACCATCGGGCTAAGAATATAGTCGAGCAGGGAAGACCAGCCAACCATAAAGCCCGCATTGGGATGAATCGCACGTTGCACATAAGTATATGCTGATCCTGAAGATGGATAACGTTTGATCATATAGCCATAGCTCAGCGCAGTGAACAGCACCGCCAGCAAGGCAAAGAAATAAGATGTTGGTACATGTTGGGCACTGGCTTCAGATACCATACCGAAGGTATCGAACAAGGTCATGGGTTGAATATAGGCAAGACCTATAACAATAACATGCCCCAGTAGAAGTGATTTTTGCAGTTTTGCTGCCGATTGAGTCCCAGGAGAATGTGTCAACGGCGTTATCCTCATAATCGTTGATCAAGGATCAGCTATCAATTTTTAGGATCGTTTAGGACGAACGATCCCCCCATTTTTTAACAAAGAGCGCAACTTTATCGTAAATAGATATCTGTTGTCAGCAATTAATTGCAGTATTCCTTTAGCAATTTTTCTGCCAATTCAACGATCTTTGCATTGTAGTTGATTCTTATATAACAAAAAACGCCCAATGTACCAGTGGCAATGGGCGTTTTTTGTTATTTGGTTGGTTTACCACGCCTTTTGCAAGATTTCTCGTAACTGTGCTAAAGAGGCTTCTTTAGGGTTGTAAATAATTGAGCCATCATTTAAGGCTTTTTCTGCAACCTCATCGAGCTGGCTTTCGCTAACTTTGCCTGTTTCACGCAAATTACGTGGCAATTTGGTCAGTTCATACAAATGATCACGAATGCTGTAGAGGGTTTCAATGGTTTTGTCAGTACGTTGATCGGCTGGGGTTTGTGCATAAATATCTGCACCAGCCAAAGGTAACAACAGCTCCGCAATTTTATCGCCATTGACCGACTTGTTGTATTCAAGTACATACGGCAAGAACAGGTTCATACATAGACCATGAGGTAAATGTGCAACTGCACCCAATGCATGCCCAAGAGAATGTACCAAGCCAACCATAGAGTTAGAGAAAGCAATCCCTGCCATGGTTGATGCTTGTGCCAGTTCTAAACGTGCCTCTGCATCTTTAGGGTTATCCAATACTTTAAACAGGTTCTGGCTAATTTTCTTGATTGCGCCTGTTGCATAGGCGTCACTCAGTGGATTTGCCGCCATACAAGTATAGGCTTCAATCGCATGCGTCATGGCATCCATAGCGGTCATGGCAGTCAGGTGCGCAGGTAAGGTTTGCGTCATGCGTGGATCAAGAATCGCGGCATGTGGCATCAGGTAGTAAGAAGCAAATGCCATTTTGACATTTTTGACAGGGTCAGAAACCACAGCCACCATGGTGACTTCCGAACCTGTACCTGACGTCGTTGGAATCACAAAAAATGGTTTCAGTGGTTTAGGTAAATTATGTGCACCCGAATATTTGAGTAAATCATCACCGCCTTCAGTGACTAAAATATTGGTAGCTTTCGCTGTATCAATCACCGAGCCACCACCGACTGCAATGAGCGCATCACATTGATGTTCACGATAAAAAGCTGCGGCTTTTTTCACGGTTTCTAAGCTTGAATCGGGTGGTACTTCATCAAAAATAAAGCCGATTTCAGCATCAGTTGAGCTAAATGCCGTTTCAATCGGTTCAAGCAAACCATTGGTACGTACGCCTTTATCGGTAATAATCAGTGGGCGTTTTGCACCTAAAGTAGCAAGTTCAAAAGGAATATGTTCTAAAGCTGCGTGACCTGCAATGACTTTGACTGGACAGAAAAATTCATAATACGCTTTTGTCATGTGCTTATGCGCTCCGTTTTAGAAAGGATTGTGCAAGTTTTAAATAGATCAGGCTGGCGTTGGATAGTTTTTCTTTAAAGCCAAGTTGTTCTGGGTATTGTTTGACCGCGAGTGATGCAATGAGTTTGGGTAAGATTAGCGATTCCATTTTGTTTAAACAGCGCACAAGGCGAATCGCATAAGAAACGTCACCATCTGCAATCATACGGTCATTGGCAAAGGCGCGTGCAGTACTTTCCTGAAATGAAAAAACCAGGAATGCATGTTCCAAATGTTTAAAGATAATGCACAGATCAGGTTTACCGCTTGGTTGATCGACCAGTTCAAGTTGCTTAAGCTGATTGACTCTCGCAGTAAATGCTGGGCCATGTGGAAAAACTTTCATGGACAGTGTGAAGTTTTCAGGGAATTTAGCAATTTCTTGCTGAATTTCAGGGTCAACTTGGCTGGCAATCACCAAGCCATTGCCAATAACACTCATCATGAGCTTGACGTAAGCTTGCTGCATTGCTGGTTTTAACGGCTTAGTGAACACGTACTTGTCCTTTTTTGTATTTATTGATCTGAAAGAGAGAACCAGAAAAAACGTTATTTTTCCAGAATGACCTCAATTTCTTTAAAGTACTGAGTTTGTGTTAAATATTCAATCACGTCTTGGCTGAGTTGTGTAAATTTAGGATGATTTTCGACAAGATCCTGAATACGCACCATTTCCAAACCAGCATAGCCGCATGGATTAATGGTCTGAAAACCGTGCAGGTCACAGTCAATATTTAATGATAACCCATGATAGCTGCGACCACGGCGAATTTTAAACCCTAAAGAACCGATTTTACGCCCATCCACATAGACGCCTGGTGCATCAGGTTTAGCATACGCTTCGATCTGGTACTTTTTGAGCAGGTCAATCATCAACTGTTCGGCAAAGCTGACCAGTGTACGCACATGCCATTTTAAGCGGTTGAGGTCAAACAGAAAGTAAGCGATCATTTGCCCTGGGCCATGCCATGTTACCTGACCACCACGATCTGACTGCACTACAGGAATATTGCTGCTAACCAAAATATGTTCGGGTTTTCCAGATTGTCCTTGAGTGAGTACATCTTGATGCTGCAACAGCCACAACTCATCGTGAGTATCTGCTTCACGTGTTTCAGTGAAGGTTTTCATTTCTGAAAACTTGGCTTGATAATCTTGTAAGTTATCGAAAATACGAATAATAAGTTTTGGTGACTGCTGGAGAGTAGATGCATCCATGGAATGAAAAACCTTATATAAAAAACAAAACCAGATGTTTTAGGCATCTGGTTCAGGATTAAAGCGCAGTTCGGATATGAGGGCAAGCTGCCAAGTCTGCATACAGTGCGTGAACTTGCTCAAGTTCCTCAAAACGCAGTTGGGCAGTAATCGAGTGGTATTTTCCTGTACGCGAAGGTTGTACAGCCAAAGTGGCTTCATCAAACTCAGGGAAATGTTTGATCAAGATTTCTACCACAGCAATACGAAGTTCTGTACCTGCATTGCCAATGAGTTTAATAGGATAATCCATTGGGAATACCCAAAGGTCTTCACGAAGTTCACGAGAAGGTGTGCGATCTAACATAGGTGCTCTCAGCAGTTGAAACGCCTGCAAGAGCAGGCGTTTTTTAATTCTTTAAAGATAAAATGGGGTAGTTTCCTGAAAAATCAAGAATCCCGATTAATCATTTTCCAAGAATGAACGTAAGTGTTCTGAGCGTGAAGGATGGCGCAATTTACGGAGCGCTTTGGCTTCAATCTGACGGATACGTTCACGCGTTACATCAAACTGTTTACCTACTTCTTCAAGCGTATGGTCAGTTGGCATATCAATACCAAAACGCATTTTCAAGACTTTGGCTTCACGTTCAGTCAGGTTTTCAAGCACTTCACGAGTTGCTTCTTTCAAGCCTTCTGAAGTTGCAGCATCCACTGGTGATGTGATGTTTTGATCTTCAATGAAATCACCAAGATGCGAATCTTCATCATCACCAATCGGAGTTTCCATTGAAATCGGTTCTTTGGCAATTTTCAGCACTTTACGAACTTTAACTTCATCCATTTCCAGACGTTCACCTAGTTCTTCAGGAGTTGGCTCACGGCCCATTTCTTGAAGAAGCTGGCGAGATACACGATTGATTTTGTTGATCGTTTCAATCATGTGTACTGGAATACGAATGGTACGTGCTTGGTCGGCAATCGAACGGGTAATGGCCTGACGGATCCACCAAGTTGCATACGTCGAGAATTTGTAACCACGGCGATATTCAAACTTATCTACCGCTTTCATCAAGCCGATGTTACCTTCCTGAATCAAGTCAAGGAATTGCAAACCACGGTTGGTGTATTTTTTCGCAATCGAAATCACCAAACGCAAGTTGGCTTCAACCATTTCTTTTTTGGCGCGACGTGCTTTGGCTTCACCAATCGCCATACGTTTAGAAATATCTTTGATTTCCTGAACGTTTAAGCCAAGCTCAGTTTCAATATCTGCAATTTTTTGCTGGAATGCCAAGATGTCTGGGCGAACTTTTTCCAGATGCGGTTTCACTTCTGGTGTTACTTTGGCAAGCTGCGCATCCAGCCATGCTGGATTCGATTCTTGTTGAGGGAATGTAGTACGGAACAAGTTACGATCCATACGACCACGACGGACTGCATAACGCATGATTTCACGTTCAGCCGTGCGGATACGCTCATGTGTACCACGGATCATTTCAGAAATGATATCAAATAAACGAGGTGTGAATTTGAACATCATAAATACAGTTGCAAGGGTAACCAATGCTTCATCAGCTTCTTTCGAGTTACGACCATGCTGCTGAATCGCTGCTTTAGTTTTGCTCCACGCTTGTTCCAACTCTGCAAAACGCACTTTTGCAACTTCTGGATCTGGGCCTGAATCACCTTCAGAATCGTCATCACCTTCCGACTCTTCTTCCTCATCGTCGTCGTCAAGTTTGACCTCTTTGGCAGGCTTCGATGTATCTTCTTCGACATCGACCAATTCGGTTTCTTCTTCCTCGATGACTTCTGGAATGTCATCGTCGGTTTCAGGGTCAAGGTACCCTGATAAAATATCAGCTAAACGGCGTTCGCCAGTGTTAACGTCTTCGTATTCTTGGAGAACAACTTCAACCGCATTTGGCCAGTAAGCAATCGCATTTAATACATCACGAATCCCTTCTTCGATTCGTTTTGCAATGCTAATTTCACCTTCGCGAGTGAGCAGCTCAACGGTTCCCATTTCACGCATATACATACGAACTGGGTCAGTCGTACGACCAGGTTCGTTTTCAACTGAAGCAAGTACCGCAGCGGCTTCTTCTTCGGCAACTTCATCGGCTGCTTCGGTTGATTCGCCAAACATAGTATCGTCAGATTCAGGCGCGCGTTCATGAACAGGAATACCCACATCTTGAAGCATTTGAATAATGTCTTCAATCTGTTCGCTTTCCGTGATTGAGTCTGGGAGATGATCGTTAACCTCAGCGTAAGTTAAGTAACCTTGCTCTTTGCCTCGGCTAATCAGAGCCGCTACTTGAGAAGTAGGGGAATGCATATCGCTCATCTTTTGCTTACTCTTTGTTGAATCTGTGGCAGTGAAAAACCGTGCATGATAGCACAATTTGTTTAAAAAATTCAGAAATCATGGGGCGGGCACCGAATTCATGATATCTTTTGTGTTGTTAAAGTAGAATGGATATTGTGTCATTTTTAATTTTTTCAAGTCCGTGCAATTTTGTGATGAAAAACTCCAGATTCTTAATAAATACACAAAAAAAACGCGGAAAAAAAGCAGATTTTAGTGAGAACCCTAAAAATATAAATGCATAAAAATCTTGACAGAAATAAATAACTACGCTAAATAGCGCGTAAAACATTTATATTTTTATGTTGAGGTAGTTTGAGTGTCTTCTACAGATTTTGAACTAGATGATAACTACGATGATGACGTTAGCTTTGATGAGGCATCGAATAAAATCAGTGCCAAAGAGTCATTAGAAAAACGTCGTTTAATTGATGACTTGCTTGCGCAACGCCGTTTGGAGCGCGAGTTGAAAGACTTTGATTATGATTTCGACGATGATGATTCGGGCGATGATGATGCATAAAAGCATTTAGAATATCATCCCTATCAATGCTATGCTCATACCCTAGTAACCAATAATGGAATCAAAATGAGTTCTTTGAATTTAGATCAGTTAAGTGATTATTTAGATGGTGACCAAAACGAATATGGTCTAGATTTTGCGGCAACTCATGGATTTTTATGCGCGATTGCTGTTGGACCAAAATTTGATACTTGGCTTGATGCTTTGTTTGATGGAAACCCAAATAAAGTGCCGAGTGAAATTGTGGTGCAGGTCAAATTATGGCTCGAACAGTTACGTCAAAGCCTTGCCAATGAAGAAGGAATCGAGTTTCCTTTTGAAATTGAAGAAGCCGATGTAGACTCAAGTTTGGGTGACTGGAGTGTTGGTTTTGTCGATGCCATGTTCCTGAACGAAGAAGCATGGTTTACGCCTGAGTTCGAAGAACAATTAGTCGATTTGACTTTGCCAATGATGATCTTTAGCGGCGTTGATGAAGAAGATGCACAAATGGAATCTTTCCGTCGCAACGGGCAGTTAATGGATGAACTTGCAGAAGAAATTCCAGACAATCTAAATGAACTTTTCTTGATGTATCATACACAATCATGATGATATGACAGGCGATGCCGTGATGGCATTCTGCATGTCATAGTTAATTATTGTTGTTGTAGCAAAAGCCTGATCATTGTAGCAATGGTCAGGCTTTTTTATGAAAAAATGAAATTTTTGTTAGTTCAGCACGTTAATGATCAATCTTTTTTGTCAGATACCAGGCAGTTTCAATCGCATCCTGTTGTTGGAATGCTCTTGGTCTTTCAATGCGAATCAATGGCTCGATATCGTAAACATCATCATACAAACCTTTGATTTTTGTTTCGGGAATTGAAAAGGGTGGGCCTGAAAAGGCATCCTGATCATATTCATAGCTAATCAGAAGCTGCGGAGCATTGTTGGTAATTTCCTTGAGATGCTGTGCATACTCAACCCGCATGTTTTCAGGTAAGGCGACTAACGCTGCCCGATCATAGATTGCATCGACATTGCCAAGTAGCGGCTGGGTAAGTTGAAAAATATCGCCATTAAAAATGTCGATTTGTGGATGATGAAAATGTCGAAGGCGTTGATTTGGTATTTCTTCAAAAGGCAAGTTTAGAGTTTTGATTAACTCTTCAACGGCCAACTCACTTAACTCAACGGCGACCACACGCAACCCTTGATCTAGCAGCCAATGCATATCCAGACTTTTGCCACAAAGCGGAACAAAAATCCGATCATTTTTTTGCAAGGATAATTTGTCGATATATTTTGCTAAAAATTCATTGACTTGCTGTTGATGAAAACCAATCTGATTGTTTTTCCATTTATCTAGCCAAAATTGCTCTTGCATGATACAACCTTATTCTTACTTGAATTTTCAAAACATTAGCGGATTTTGCATACAAGTTAAAAGAAATTTTAGTCAAAAATTAAGATTTCCCGTAATAAAAAAGCCATCGTGTTGATGGCTTAATCTTTAATGAAACTTAATTTTATAGGCGTTTTCTTTTTGCTGCGGCAATTTGAGATTGGCGCATACGGAATCCCGCTTTTTGTTTCTCGCTGGTTTTGTTGATGCAGTACACACAAGATACGCCATGTTCATAGCTTGGCAATACTGATTCTTCAGGGGTAAGCGGCCAGCCGCAAGCGTGACATTTAATATTTTGACCTTCTTCAACGCCATGAGTTACTGCAGTACGACCATCAAACACGAAGCATTCACCTTCCCACATGCTTTCTTCAGTAGGGGTTTCTTCAAGGTATTTCAAGATCCCACCTTTGAGGTGATAAACTTCTTCAAAACCTTCTTGTAAAAGCAAAGAGGTTGATTTCTCACAGCGAATACCACCTGTACAGAACATGGCAATTTTTTTGTCTTTATGCTGTTCAAGCTCTTTTTTGACGTATTCTGGAAATTCACGGAAAGTTTCAGTTTTCGGGTCAATCGCACCTTTGAATGTGCCTGCTTTGTATTCGTAATCATTACGAGTGTCGATCAGAATGACATCATCACGTGCAATCAGTTCATTCCATTCTTTAGGATCTAAATAATGACCCACCAAATCACGTGGTTTAACTTTAACACCCAAAGTTACAATTTCTTTTTTTAGCTTGATTTTCATTTTACGAAATGGCTTGTCAGAGCTATGAGACTCTTTATATTCCATTGCGTTAAAGCCTTCATTCAGCAAAAATTGATGAATCGTATCAATCGCTTGACGATCTCCAGCGACTGTACCATTAATGCCTTCATCAGCTACAATTAGAGTTCCGCATAGATTGATAGTTTTAACCAAGTCAAGTAGACGTTGCTGCAAATCAGCAGGGTCTTGAATTTCTTTGAATTGATATAGTGCGGCAACAACCCAATCAGCGGTCGCTTGCTGTTCTACAGGTGCAAGCTGTTCTACAGTAGCGTTCATGCGGGACTCCAAATGTATTAAGATAGAAAAATAAGGCGCGTATTTTAGCGTGATTTTGAAAATTAAGCGAGAATGGTTCTTGTGAAGGAGAGGTTGGTTTGAGTAAAGATCGTCGCATTGCGACACTCACCCCATGTGCAGGGCGTTGTTCCACTGTATTTGGTGATCATGTCTGTCGAGGCTGCCGACGTTTTAATCATGAAGTGATTCAATGGAATACTTATACACTTGAACAGCAGCGTGTCGTTTGGAAGCGTCTGGATTCCCAGTTAGATCAAATTTTAGTGCCGATGCTGCCTCATGCCAATCTGCAACACGTTGAGGGTTTTATTATTTCAAAACGTACACGCTTGTTACCTGATGCCTCTATTGGGCGCAAGTTGTATCATGCGCTTAAGATTTGTGAGAAACATCGCCAGTTTGCTGAAGAGAGTGGATTGGGCATTCAACAGGCACAAGTCAAGCCATTGTGGGATGAGTTTGAGCGGCGTGTATTGGCACTTGCTAAAGCCAGTTATGAATTCGCCTGGCTGCGTGCCGACGGGATTCATTATAGTTTATTGCACATGGCAGATGATTAAGCCTGTAAATTTTTTATCAGGTTGATCATGAGTTGTTTGTTCTGTTCAGCAATTTCTGCTTGAAAGCCTTCAACCAAAAATCGGCTTATTAACCCCTCTAAAAAATTATAGCACAATTCAGTGACTGCCTGTGGTTGCTTGAGGTGTTGTGCGTACTGCGCAATAAATTCGTATAACCAGTGCTTATGCTGCTTAGCGAGATCAAGAATTTCAGTATCTTGCTGTGAAGACTCTCCAACAACTCGTACAAATAGGCAACCTTTAAAATGATCTTGCTGAAACCACTGAACGTGCCAGTCAAAAATCTGCTCAAGTGCGGCTAAACCTTGAGCCTCTCCAACAAAATCACACAAACTTTGCCGAAACTGAAGATCTCGCTTTTTTAGTACGGAAGCAACGAGTTGCTGTTTATTTTTAAAATATGTGTACAGCGTTGTTTTGGAACAGCCTGATTCATCCCGAATTAAATCTACTCCAACTGCGTTAAAACTGTGCTGATTAAATAACTTTTCGGCAGTGCCCAGAATTTTAGCTGCGGATTTTGACATGCTTTTTTCTCTTGTAAATAGTACAGATCTGTACTATTTTGATTTTAACGTGCAAATCGACAAAAATCAATTCAGGGGGAACGTGATGTTGAAATCATTCCAGTATTCAATTTCTGATTTAATGAAGGCACTGGTGGGCGCGAGTCTGAGTATTGCCATTTTATTGTATTTGACCCAGCTTTCTCATCAGCTATGGATTATGGCGCCGTTCGGTGCAAGTTGCGTCTTGTTGTATGCTGCGGCACAGTCACCTTTGGCTCAGCCTAAAAATGTGATTATCGGGCATGTGGTATCGGCAGCCATAGGCTTGGCATTTGTGCATTACATTCCGATTAACATTGCTACGATAGCGTTTGCTGTGGGCTTGGCGATTGTATCGATGCAGATTTTTGCGTGCGTTCATCCACCTGCGGGAGCAAATCCATTATTGATTTTATTGAGTGCATCATCGGTGCATTACGATTGGGATTTTCTAATTTTCCCTGTGCTGACAGGTGCGATTACTTTAGTTGTGATTGCTCAATTGATGCATGCTTTACAGCAAAGGTTTGAGAAATATGGTGAGAAAAACGCATCACCATCGTTGTGATGATGATGCTAAAAAAATTAAACGTGTTGAGCTAAACGATATTGAACCAATTCTTCAATAGTAATGACGGTTAAATGATGAGTCTGAGCATAAGATAACACCTGAATGCCTGCAGCCATTGTGCCGTCTGGGTTGGTTAATTCACACAATACGCCTGCTGCTTTTAAACCTGCTAGTCGAGCCAAATCAATCGTAGCTTCGGTGTGACCACGGCGGGTTAAAACACCACCTTCACGTGCGCGTAATGGAAATACGTGTCCAGGGCGATTCAAATCGCTGGCGACAGCACCATCTTTGGTTGCCGCGCGAATGGTAGTCACGCGGTCTTTTGCCGATACGCCTGTTGTCACGCCTTCAGCTGCTTCAATGGTGACGGTAAATGCCGTATGGAAATGGCTAGAGTTGTTGCTCACCATTGGTGGAAGTTCTAGATGATCAGCCAGTTGTTCAGTTAAACATAAACACACGATACCTGAGCCATCACGGATCATACGTGCCATGGTTTCTACATTGAGAGTTTCTGCGGCAACAACTAAATCTGCCTCATTTTCACGGTCAAAATCATCCATGACCAAAACAGGTTTGCCTTGGCGGATATCTTCTAAAGCTTGTTGAATGCGTTGTTCAGCAGGGGATAGGCTTGAAAAAAATAATTCGGGTTGAATTAAAATAGACATAATGAAACGCTCACGTAATTTAGATACAGGAACATTTCAGGACTGATCGAAAAAATGGGGTCGTGACAAAAGCTTGAAAAGTGAATCTTCTGAAACGTCGACTTCTTTCATCCGGACTATACCGTCGGCTTTGGATTTGCACCAAATCTGCAAATGACACCAGCCATTGGCTCGCGGGCTTGCTCGAGAGTGAGCTTACCGCCGGTGGGGAGTTGCGCCCCGCCCTGAAGCGATGTGACAAAATTATAGCGTTATTTTTTGTGAAAAATCATCCTTTCTATAGAATGATTCGTACTATAAATATTAAATAATTTGCTATGAGCAGTAATCTGAGCATATCGAAATATGCTCATGATCCAACTCAAAAAAGTTAAGCAACCTGTACAGGAATACAGTTGGCCGTATGGTTGACGGTATTGTCAGGATTAGCATAGACAAGGCGTGGTTTATGAGCATTTGCTTCTTGTTCATTGAAGTCACCAAATGTTGCAATAATCACGATATCACCCACTTCAGCCTGATGTGCAGCGCCACCATTAACGGAAATGATGCCTGAATGATCTTCACCACGGATAGCATAAGTTGTAAAACGCTTACCATTGGTGACATTCCAAACATGAATTTCTTCATATTCACGAATGCCTGCCAAATCCATTAAAACGCCGTCAATTGCACAAGAACCTTCATAGTGAAGCTCAGCATGTGTGACGATTGCGCGATGGATTTTGCATTTTAATAAACGTGATAACATGCAAATATCTCCTCGATTTGCTCAGTTTGCTAGAAAAAAGGCATTCAAAGACTTAAGAGATGTACATAAAGATGCCATCAGAGATTGAATTTACGGTTTATAGGCATTGATCTGATTCATGGCTTGCGAAACCTGACCATTAACCAAAAGTTGAGTCTTCGACAATGCATGATCAATTGCTGCATCTATAAGATCCTGTTCACTTTTAGGTGCTTTACCTAAAACATGACCAGAAACACGTTCTTTAGCACCAGGGTGCCCAATACCAATACGTAAACGATGAAAATTGGCACCAATATGCGGAACAATGTCACGTAGACCATTATGGCCACCATGACCACCACCTGTTTTGAGGCGGATCACACCAGGGTTCATATCCAGTTCATCATGTGCAATTAAGATTGCTTCAGGCTGAATTTGATAAAATTTGGTGAAAGGAACGACACTTTGCCCAGAACGGTTCATGAATGTGGTAGGGAGTAACAAACGGACATCATGACCTTCGATGTTACCTCGACCGCTGATACCGTAAAATTTGGGATCTGCTTTTAAACTAATGCCATAACGGTCTGCGAGTTGCTCAACAAACCAAAAGCCGGCATTGTGTCGGGTTTGGGCATATTCTTTACCAGGATTGCCCAAACCGACAATGAGCGAAATTTTAGTCACGAAACTACGCTCTCACTTACCATTACGCGCGTTTGAAGTCAGCGTGCATAGGAGTGTTTTTTGCTGGGTGACGTTGAAGCGCTTGGATTTTAACGCTTTCAGTTTTGTCACCAATTTTGATTTCTACAACTTCAGCAAAGAAATCATTGTTTTCTAGAGCTTTAACAAGTTCACGAAGTTCTAAAGTTACAGTTACAGGTTCTGCGTCACCACCGTAGATGATAGCAGGAACTAATGCTTCACGACGAAGGCGGCGGCTCGAACCTTTCCCTTGTTTGTCTTCAGCACGTGCTTGAGCATTTAATACGAAATTAGCCATGAGATATCCTCATTAAGTTACGAAACAGCCAGATTTGCGACCAATCTGGCTAATAGAAAGCCCCGCATTATAGCAGGGCTTTAGGAAAATTGTGCAGCTATATTATAAATAGCTGTCAAACATCGCGCTGATCGATTCTTCGTTGTTAATACGACGAATGGTTTCAGCAACCATGCTTGCAACAGAAACCTGGCGAATTTTACCTAAATCAATCGCTTCTTGTGATAAAGGAATGGTATCAGTTACAACCAATTCATCAATCACAGAGTTGCGTAGATTTTCGAGTGCTTTACCTGAAAGTACAGGGTGAGTTGCATAAGCAACAACACGGCGTGCACCAAATTGTTTAAGCGCATCGGCTGCTTTACATAAAGTACCAGCGGTATCGACCATATCATCTACGATGACGCAGTCACGATTTTTGACATCACCGATCAAGTGCATCACTTGAGATTCATTCGCTTTTTGACGACGTTTATCAATGATTGCTAAATCGATATCGCCCATCTGTTTTGCAACGGCACGTGCACGAACAACACCGCCAACATCTGGTGATACTACCATCAGGTTGTCATGTTGTTGTTGACGTAAGTCCGCAAGCAAAGCAGGTGTACCGTAAATGTTGTCGACAGGAATATCGAAGAAACCTTGAATTTGGTCAGCATGCAAATCGATCATCACAACACGGTCAATACCAACAGTAGTGAGCATGTCAGCAACGACTTTAGCTGTAATCGGCACACGTGCAGAACGTGGACGACGATCTTGGCGAGCATAGCCAAAGTAAGGGATAACAGCAGTAATACGTCCAGCACTAGCACGACGAAGTGCATCAGCCATGACCAAGATTTCCATCAGGTTATCATTGGTTGGGGCGCAAGTAGGCTGAACGATGAAAACGTCCTTACCACGTACATTTTCAGTAATTTCTACAGCAATTTCACCATCAGAAAAACGGTTAATTGAAGCAGAGCCTAAAGGAATGTGTAAATGGCTTACGACTTTTTGAGCGAATTGTGGATGAGCATTTCCACTAAAAACGACAAGATTGGGCATGAAGCACCCTTGGCGGTTGATGTGTTGTTTAGAAGAATCTGGCAGGGGCGGCTGGATTCGAACCAACGGATGGCGAGATCAAAACCCGCTGCCTTACCACTTGGCGACGCCCCTATAGCACTACCTGTATGTCATACAAAGGAGATTTATCCAAGCTTTGTACCAAGTAAGCTTTACATGGTGCATTGCGAACGATCTGCTCTGTTTGCATATCAGGAGTTACTTCAACAAAAACACAGGCACCTGTTCCTGTAAGCTTTGCAATGCCGAACTGATCGAGATATTGCATTGCCTCATCAACTTCTGGATATAAGCTTCTTGCGATTGGCTCAAAGTTATTTCCGAAATCCGATGGCTTTCGCTGATAGGCGCAAAATTTAGAGGTCTTGGAATCTCTTGTCAACGTTTTTTGTGAAAAAAGTAGTTGAGTGCTGATAAAACAATCAGGTTTAAGCACAATGAACTGTTTTTTAGGCAAATTGATGAATGTAATTTGTTCACCGATGCCTTCTGCCCATGCATTGTGACCATACACAAAGACAGGTACATCGGCACCTAAGCTTTGCCCAATTTCTGCCAGTTGCTGGATATTTAAGCGGCATTGCCAAAGCTGATTGAGTACCAAAAGCGTCGTTGCCGCGTTGGATGAACCACCGCCTAGACCTGCACCCATAGGAATATGCTTGTCTAAATGGATATTTAATCCGCAAAATCGCTGAGCAAAAGGCTTGAGTTTTTCAGCAGCCTTGAAAATCAGATTGTCTGTTTGTTCAACATTGGATAACCCATCTAGGCAAATGTTTTGATTACCATTAGGTTCAAACTCAAGCCAGTCATATAAATCGATGAGTTGGAAAATGGTTTGCAATTCATGGTAACCATCAGCTCGTCGACCAGTGATATGTAAAAAAAGATTAAGTTTTGCAGGGGAAGGAACGCGAATCATAAATTGAAATCTAGTTAGCGGTCTTGAATGACCATTGTAATACGATTTTCCTGACCATCATCAAGCTGTTGTTTTAAAATTAATTTGTTAGGTAGGGTTGCAGCGTTGTTGTAACTGAGATGGACGATCCAGCCATCTTCAATAAATTGGGTCGGGCGCTGCTGTTGGTCTTTTTCGATTTGCACTGAAGCTGTTGCGGGCTGCGCTAAAATCCAGTGAACCAAATCGGTAATGGGAGCTTGCCAGCCTGTCGCTTTTTCTAAAAGCTCTTCTGGTGTTGCTGCGTGAATCAAGCCTGTTTTTGCACTATTGAGGGTCACTTGTCCTGGTATCCCTTGAATATGGGTTTTGCCTATACCCAGTGCGCCACTTAGCTCAATGTTAAAATTGTCCTGCTGTTGTTCCCATGTAAAAAAAGCACTGCCAGATTGTTTTGGTGTACGCACTCCAATTTTACCTTGCAGAGAAAAATTGGTTTCTTGAGTTGGTGCGATTGTATTGGTTGTAGGCAGCTGATTGGTCATCGCTTGGGGCTTTCTGTACTGCTGACAGCCTGTCAAAATTAAACTACTGCTAGTCAGTAATCCTAAACCAATTTTAGTGAACAGATGCATGGTGAACTAAACTCATTTTTTGCTGTTGTGATAATAACAAGGAATTTAGTTGAATTACTTGTGGATTGTTCGGATGTTTTTGTTTGAGTTCTTGTAGTAAATCTGCAAATTTCTGCATGTTGCCTCGTAAATACAATGCCTTGGCTAGGCGAACGCCTGTACCTACATTTTCATTGAGCAGGTAGGCTTTTTCTAAGGTTGGGATCGCAGTTGCAAGATCATTTTGTAAAAAGGTGATTAGGCCATAAGTGTCGAGAATAGAGGCTTGATCGGGTGCATACTCCAAAGCATGTTCGACATATTTGCGTGCATCGCCCAAGCGGCGGTTTTGTAATGCCAGTGTATAAGCATAGGCATTCAGATATGTAGGGCTATTGGGTTCAATGCTCAGTAACTTATTTAAATCTTGTTCTAAACGGTCTTTATCCTGATAAGGATCAAGCAGTAAGACTTGTGCGTAAATCAAATCAGGGTCATCGGGCAGATTGTGAATTGCTTCATCAAGCAGTTCAATCGCTGCCAGTTTATGATTAAGTTTCTTCAGGATTTCTGCTTGCAGTTGATATAAAAAACTGGCGTGTTGCGGATAATTGACTCGTTCTTGTGTCAAAAAGCGTAATGCATCGCTGAGCTTATTTTCTTTATCATAAATGGTGACGAGACTTCGGCGTGATACCGTGTATAGGCTACCATCAACTAGGCGATAATAGGCTTTTGCTGTTTCATAATGCTGTTTACGCTCAGCATTAATCGCGAGGTAATAATAGGCATCATTTTGATATTGTGAAGAATTTTTAAGTTGTAATAAGAAACCTTCGGCTTGATCATAACGTTTTAAGTCAATACTGGTTAAGCCTGCAATAAAAATAGGTTCATCGGCAGAAGGCCATTTACGAATAACACTTTCAAGTTTTTTTAAGCCAAGTTCAGATTGACCAATCTTGATTAGATATTTTGCTTCAGCAAGACGTACTTCCAGGTTGTAAGAATGCTGACGACTCGATTTTGCATACCATTTTATGGTGGCATCCTGATTACCCGATGCATCCAAAATATTGGCTTTAAGTAAAATAAAACTGGTGACATTTGGGCGTTTGCGCAAAGCGCGCTGTATGTCTTTTAACGCCTGTTCTAGTTGATTGTCTTGGGCTTCTAAGCTTGCAATCATCACCAAGATGGATGGATTACTTCGGGCTTTACTACTGCGCAAGGTTTTGAGCAGTGTGGTTCGATCTTCTTGTGAGTCCGGTGCAATCCCCGCGACAATTTCAGCCAGATCGGCATCGGGGTCGATGTTTAAAATTTTATCAAGTGTTTGTGCAGTTAACTCATATTTATGTGTTTTTAGTGCAATGTGTGCTAAATAGAATAGAGCAGGTACATCTGTTGGGTCTTGATTGACCCAGTGTGTCGCAATATCGAGTGCAGATGGCAGGTCATTTTCATCAAGCGCGATGTCGAGCGCACGTTGTTTGACTGCTGTGGAACTGTTATGAATTGCCAGAACTGTATAGTTGTGTAATGCTGTGGCAGTTTGTTGATATTGCAAAGCAAATTCTGCAATCATGGTTTGTTGTAACGGAAGTGGATTATAGTGTGCCACTGTTGTATTTTGCGCGTAAGTGTAATTATAGGCACATAAGGTGATGCTTCCTAGCAATAAGATTGTGCTAGAATAGCGTCGTATCAACATACATGATTGTTGGCGAATTGTTTGCTGCAAAATTTCTTTATCCAAATATTTATGCTTATTATGACACCGATGATGCACAATAACACATGCATAATTTTAGTGAAATGATGATCTGACATGGCGTTCATTGCTTTAGGTGTCAACCATCAAACAGCCTCAGTTGAGTTGCGTGAACGTGTTGCGTTCAACGCAGAACGACTGCGTACTTTATTGGCTGAACAAAGTCATCAAAGTCAATTCAATGACTTAGTGGTGGTGTCAACCTGTAACCGTACCGAAGTCTATGCGATGACTGATGAAGCAGATATGCTATTAAATTGGCTCGCTCAAGCCAATGGTATTGATGTTAACCAATTGTTTAATCATGTATATCGCTATGAAGATATTCAGGCAGTTTCTCACCTGATGCGGGTTGCGAGCGGCCTGGATTCACTGATGCTCGGTGAGCCACAAATTTTGGGACAGGTAAAATCGGCATTGTCGCTGGCCAAAGAATCGGGCACGGTGTCTGGAAATTTAAACCGTGTCTTCGAATATGCGTTTTATGCAGCTAAACGTGTGCGCTCAGAAACAGCCGTTGGCAGTCATGCAGTGTCTATGGGGTATGCCGTAGCTCAGTTAGCACAGCAAGTTTTTAGCCACCCTGCAAAACTGGTGGTGCTCATGGTTGCGGCAGGGGAAATGAACAGCCTTGTAGCAAAGCATATGGCAGATCTCGGTGTGGCAAAAATCCTGATCTGTAACCGAGGGCGTGAACGTGCAGAAAAGCTCGCCAATGAAATTACACCATTTGTAGAAGTTGAAATTATTCCATTTGAAGAACTGTCACAACATTTGCATCGTGCCGATGTGATTTCAAGTTGTACAGGCAGTTTGCATCAAGTCATTGCTTATCAGGATGTCAAAGCAGCCTTAAAGAAGCGCCGTTATCAACAAATGTTGATGGTAGATTTGGCCGTTCCGCGTGATATAGACCCAAAAATTGAAAGTTTGGATGGTGTGTATCTATACGGTGTTGATGATTTACAAAGCGTGATTGATGAAAATCTGGCTCAGCGCCGTCAAGCGGCAGTTGAAGCTGAAGTTATGGTCAATCAGCTGGCAACTCAGTTACTTACTCAAGAAAAAGTCAAGCAAGCAGGGCATTCAATTTGTACTTATCGTGAAGCTGGACAGCAGATGCAACAAGAAGAAGTTGAGCATGCCTTACAATGTTTAAAAGAAGGTGAAGCACCTGAAAGAGTGATTCAGGAACTTGCACATCGTTTAACACATAAACTACTTCACCCGACCTCTATGTTGTTGCGTGAAGCTGCTCAAACTGAAGATCCTGAATATTTGGAATGGATTCAAGATCATTTACAACGTGTGTTGCAGCATCGCCGAAAACCCAAAAGTTAGTTTTTTGTGTTTTGCATTGTGAGCGTGCAATATTTTATATTTTGTGACTACAAAGTCATTTTTTTTGAAACTCTTCAGATATTAAAAAAATAATGATTATTCTTCAAAAGATTAATGCCTACTTGGTTGTCAAGTCGTGTGTTTTTTAAGTGATACCGAGAAATTTTAACGTTGTTCTATTGCTCTTTAGACGCATTATACTGTCTCCGCTGTAAAATCTCCGAAAAGGATATTGGTTGATTTTCACTGCTCGCATTTCATTTTTAGCGGTAGGAGATTGACATGAAATATCGTATGAATTCTGCATCGTCACATATTCGGTTACTACAGGTATGTTTACATCCGTGGCAGTTTGGTAAGCGCCAAATCGCACTGTATTGCCCTGATTTAAAAAGTATTTCGATTGGGGTCTTTGATGGTGAATTTGAAAATGCCCAGACACGCCAGCAACAATTACAGCAGCTTGGCGTGCATAAGTGTTTTCAATCTGCTTATCGGCATTTATTTTTTAATTAATTGTTGTGATGCGAAGCAGGTGAGATAAATTGCACTTGCTATTTTTATTAGTGTAATAATCTTAAACTGATTTTCTTGGTCAGTTCATTGAGCTGCATTCGTAAATTTTGCGATTCCTGTAATGATGCAGGGCGTTTCATGCGCTGTCTAAGCAATTTTTCTTGTAAAGCTAAAGCATTTTCTTTGGCAAAATTAAAAGCCTGTTCTGGCGAATTTAAAATATCTAAAACATTGGTGCGCTGTAATAATTCGGCAATTTCATTTCGATACGCATAGCAAGCACCTAGAACATAATAAATGGCTCGCTCCTGATCTTCTGGCAGTTTATCAAAGACTTGATCGAGAACCGCTAGAATTTCGGCTAACAGATCATCTTGCTGAATATAGGCGCGTAATTGCTCAAAGTGTGTATATAAAAACGGATTACTCATCAGCAAGGCAACTGCAAAGTCTTCATCTCGCGTGCGAATATTGAAAGAGAGTGAAGCGTCATGGCTGATTTTGGGGGTAAAGCGTTTGCCTAGCCCCAGCTTTTCCCGAAAAGCCTGACTGAGCAAATAACGATAAGAGCCTTGTGGAGGCAATAATTGCGTCATATTTTTCAGTTCGCCCATCACCTGACTTTTCCCTTCGGGTGTACTGACATCATGCTGCTGGGTCAGTAAAGCAAATAAAAAATCAGACAGCAAAGGTGCTTGTTGCCAGAGCTGCTGAAATCTCTCTACACCTTCTTGGCGAATTAAAGAGTCAGGATCGTGGTCATTGGGTAAAATAAAAAATTTCAGTTCACGACCATCATTGAGGAGGGGCAGGGCAATTTCTAAAGTGCGCTGTGCAGCTTTTTGACCTGCACTATCGCCGTCAAAAGCGATGGTAATCCGATGATTGCGTTTGAATAAAATGTTGAGATGTTCGGTGTTACTGGCAGTTCCGAGTGTCGCGACGGCACCATGTATGCCTGCCTGATGTAAGGCAATGACATCCATATAGCCTTCGACCAATAGCCAGTCTTGTGCTTTAAATTTGGTACCTTCATACAGTCCATATAGCAGTTGGTTTTTATGGAAGACTTCAGAATCAGGTGAGTTGATATATTTGGGTTTGATTTCGTCGTTCAGGGCACGACCACCAAAACCAACCACACGTCCTTTTGGGTCACGAATCGGGAAAATCACCCGATCCCGCAATAAGTCAAAGTCTCGTCCGCTGTCACTGGTACGAATCAAGCCAAGTTGTTTTAAACCATCAATATCTTGAGGGAATGCTTGTTCCAAGTGCTGCCAGTCTTCGGGTGCATAACCCAAACGCCAGTCTTGAATGGTTGTAGGGCTTAAACCACGTTGCTTGAAATAACGCTGAGCAGAAGTGCTTTTGGGGAGTTGCTGCTGATAAAACTGGGCAATATTTTCCAGTAAATCATACAAATTCCCTTCTTGGGTAATCTCGGCAAACTGCTGGTCTGCAAATAAAAACGGATCATCCTGCGGAAATGGATAGGGTTCAAAGTCCTGAATATGGTCGGGTGTAGGTGCAGGAGCAACAGGTGGAGTACTGATGCTTGGTGCTGGTGTTGGCGTAATTGTTTTTTTATAGGTAAGTTTCTTACTGTCCTGATTGTCTTTCGGAAGTTCGATCCCTGTCTGACTGGCTAAGTCTTTCATGACATCGATAAAACTGCGGTTGTCGATGTCCATTAAGAATTTAATGGCATTCCCATTGGCTTGGCAACCAAAGCAGTGATAGTACTGTTTGTCCCGATAAACATGAAAAGACGGGCTTTTTTCCTGATGAAACGGGCAACAGCCTGAGTATGTGCGTCCAGTCTTTTTAAGTTTGACACGCTGACTGATCAGATCGACAAGATCTGTACGGTCAAGAATTTGGTCAATGGTCTGTTGTGGAATCGCCATAATCAGGGATGTAACAATACGATGCGGGTTAACCAGTGTAACAAATTTTCAAGGTACACAAAATATAAAAGGCAAGCTCATGAGCTTGCCTTTACGAACGATAGACCGAAATTAGTTGCTTTCAGGTTTGTCGAGCATGCCGAAGCTTAAGCGGTTAGTCCAGCTGCGTTTTGGTTTTTCATTTGAATTGTCAACAGGCGCTGCAACAGGTTCAGAAGCGATCACTGGTGTAGGTGTAGCTGTAGTTGGTGTACTCGTAGCTTCAGTTTCAGGTTTGTCGAGCATGCCAAAGCTTAGACGGTTGGTCCAGCTACGTTTTTCTTCCGTAGTATTATCAGGGCTAGCTTTCTGCTCGCGCACGTTGTTTTCTGAACTACGACCAAAAATACCTAAAGTCGCCTTGTTCCACCAGCTGCCTTCTTTACGTGCCGCTGCAATGTTCACACTGCCATTGGCTTTGACTAAATTTGGATAATTTAGCTTTAGGACATTGGTATATTGCTGAGCGCTTTGCTGATCACCTAACTGGTTATAGCTATAGGCAATCGTTGCTAATGCTTCTGGAATTTGTGGGGTGTTTGGATAATGTTCAACGACCCACTGGCTACGTTCAATCGCAGCAACCCATGCTTTACGTTCAACGTTGAAGCGAGCAGCGGTCATTTCGTGTTCTGCCAGTTCCTGACCAATATATTTCATACGCTGTGCAGCATCGACAGAATATTGGCTTGATGGGAAACGGCGAATCAAATCGACAAAGTTTTGATATGCCAATTTTAAATAGTTGATATCACGATGTGATTGCTTAAGTGAAGTATAACGCACAAGACCATCATAGTTTTGTTCCATGTTGGCAACGCCACGTGCATAGTAAGCATAAGCAACATTTGGATGGTCTGGGTTTAAACGAATAAAGCGATCGGCGGCAGTGACAACCCCAGGATAGTCTTTTTGTTGGAATTTGACATAAATTAAATCCAACTGCGCTTTTTGAGCATGTGTGCCTGTTGGAAAGTAAGTATCAATCGCTTGGAGATTTTTTGCCGCTTCATTATATTGACCTTTATTGAGCGCTTGTTCAGCCGAATCAAAGTAGGCTTGTTCGCTGTTTTGTGGTCCGAGATCGACAACTTCTTTTTTTGATGGATTGCTGCTACAGCCCACAAATGTACCAGCAATGCCTAAACAAAGCACAAGCATAGTAACTTTATAACGTGGTAGCGACATAAAAATTCCTCAGTTAATACGGCCAATGAGCTACAATGGCATTATTAAACCATTATTGTCTTAATGAGCCAAATGACTTCAACACAATCTTCTCATTCTAATTCCACTGAAACAGATTTCAATTTACTTGAAGATGCTGAGGATGCAGATAATCATACTTCGAGCGTAACTGCAACACATTTATCGTTGCAATTTCAGGTGGATGAACAATATCTTGGGCTGCGGATTGATCAGGTTGCAGCAACCGTTTGGGCTGATTTTTCACGAGAAAAACTCAAACAATGGATGAAAGATGGGCATCTGTTGGTTGACGGTAACAAAATTAAACCGAAATATCGCTGTGAAGGGCATGAATTACTCACGCTTGATGTTGAGCTTGAGGTGCAAACTCACAACCAGCCTGAAAATATCCCTTTAGATATTGTTTATGAAGATGACGATATTCTTGTCATTAATAAACCCGTTGGTATGGTGGTGCATCCTGGTGCGGGCAATGGATCGGGAACACTGGTCAATGCTTTACTGTATCACTATCCAAAATCGGCAGAGTTGTCGCGTGCAGGACTGGTACATCGGATCGATAAAGACACCAGTGGTTTGCTGGTGGTCGCGAAAAATCTGGAAGCACAGTTTTCATTGACCAAGCAACTCGGTGACAAGTCTGTCTATCGTGTCTATGACCTTGTGGTATATGGCAACATTATTGCAGGCGGCACGATTGATGAACCGATTAAACGTCACCCTGTTGACCGTGTAAAAATGACCGTGCTTCCTGGTGGGCGCGATGCTGTGACGCATTACAATGTTAAAGAACGCTTCCAGAATTTTACCCGTGTACAGGCACAGCTTGAAACAGGTCGTACGCATCAGATTCGGGTGCATTTTACCTATATTGGCTATAGCCTGGTGGGCGATACTGTATATATGAGTCGTGTTCGTGTGCCCGCGGGTGCTTCAGAGCGTTTAGCCAGCACTTTGCGTGGCTTCCGCCGTCAAGCCTTGCATGCGGCAAAACTCGGTTTAGTGCATCCACGTACGCAAGAAGAAATGCTATTTGAAGCGCCGTGGCCAGAAGACTTTAAAAATCTAGTTCAAGTATTACGCGAAGAAAATGCAGCCTACTAATCAGGTCGTATTTGCTACACCGCAATCGGAGAATTCAGTCATGCAATTTGTTCAAGGTTTACCCCAAGGTGTTTATGTTGGGCAAACTCATGTTCAGCATCCAGAAAGCCTTTCCAGTGAACGTGCTGAACTGTCAGGCTTTAATCTGGCCTTACATGTGCAGGATGATCCAGTGCGTGTGCAGCAACATCGTATGACATTGTTAACCGAGTTTGCTCAGTATGGTGTCAATAAGTTGACGTGGATGACGCAAACGCATAGCACGATTTGCCATACGGTCAATCAGCAAGTCTACTTTGAGCCATTGGTGGGTGATGGTTTGGTCACCCAGCAAAAAGGGCATGCCATCTTGATGATGACCGCAGACTGTTTGCCTGTGGTTTTAGGCAATGCTGATGGCACTGAAGTGGCCAATCTGCATGCGGGCTGGCGTGGTCTGGCAGGCGGGATTATTGAAAATACTATTGCCGCGATGCAGACCAAACCCACATGGGCTTGGCTTGGTGCGTGTATTAGTCAGCCTTGCTTTGAGATTGGTGCAGAAGTCAAACAGGCATTTTGTGAAAAATACCCGTTAGAGTTCGCCTTTAAAGCAGGTGAGCAGGCAGGGAAATACTATGCCGACCTGTATGCGATTGCGCGTTATATTTTAGAGCAGCATGGTGTGGCTTTAGTGTCGGGTGGAGATCAGTGTACCTACACCCAGACTGAGGATTATTTCTCTTATCGCCGTAATGCGAAAACAGGTCGCATGGCGACATTCGTGTTTATGCAAGAATAATTCATGCTAAACTGCTCGGGATTTTTTGCTATTGATTCTCAATAATGACGACGTTGCCTAAATCCCTTGCTATTGTTTACCACAGCCCATATGGGCATACCGCAAAAGTTGCCCAATACATTGCCAAAGGCGCAGCGCAAATTGGCGTGACTGTCCATGTCATGTCCATTGAGCATGTGGATTGGGACAAGCTGGATCAGGCACACGGCATTATTCTAGGCTGCCCAACCTATATGGGCAGTGTTACGGGGCAGTTCAAAATGTTTATGGACTCGACCTCGAAGCGCTGGATCAACCGTTTGTGGCAAGGCAAACTTGCCGCAGGCTTTACCAATTCGGGGGGGTTAAGCGGTGACAAACTTTCTGTGTTGCAGCAAATTAATTTGTTTGCCATGCAGCATGGCATGCTTTGGACAGGTTTGCCGTTGTTATCGACAGGGCAAAAAGACACCGATTTAAACCGTTTGGCCAGTCACTTGGGACTCATGACCCAATCTAATAATGCGCCTGTTGAAATTACTCCGCCACAAGGTGATCTGGATACAGCTATCTGGTTTGGTGAATATATCGCGCTGATGTTGAATCGCCTGAATCATTCAGCCTAAGTTCACTTTTGCCGCATTTCAAAGCTAAAAATCATCGCAACAGTGACGCTGACCTGAGCATGAACCCAGTCAGCGCATGTTGAACCTTAAGAATTTGACTGTTCTCGCCATTTCTCCTTTGCTATTTATCTCACAGGGAGAAATAGTGGATATATGGAAGAAGCCGATTCAATCTCCAATCACAATTTACGTTTATCCAGTTGGCGTGCCAGTTGATCGCCAGTGGCTTGAATCAGCATCACCAAAATCACTAACACCACAATCACCGCAAACATAATCTGCAAATCAAAACGCTGATAACCATAACGATAAGCCACATCGCCCAAACCGCCTGCGCCAATCGCTCCTGCAATTGCCGATGAGTTAATCATGGTGACAATGGTCACGGTAAATCCCGCCACAATGCCAGGCAAAGCTTCAGGCAACAGCACATGCCAGATAATCTGCTTGCGGTTACAGCCCATGGCTTGGGCAGCTTCAATCAGACCATGATCGACTTCTCTTAAACTCACTTCGGCAATCCGCGCGAAAAACGGCGTGGCTGCTAGTGATAAAGGGACAATCGCAGCCCAAACCCCGTAGCTCGTCCCGACAATCCAGCGGGTTATTGGAATCAGTGCCACCATTAAAATCAGAAAAGGTACAGAACGGGTAATGTTGATGACCCAGCCAATTGGTTGGTTGATCTTAGCAGATGGAAAAATGCCCTGAGCTGAAGTGCTGACCAAGATGACCGCAAGTGGTAAACCGATCAGCAAGGCAATCAGTGCCGATAAGCCGACCATCACCAAAGTATCCAGTGTACCTGTCAGAAGCAGGTCAAATAACTGATCTTGCATAACCAAGCTCCTTGAGTTGTAAATGCTGAATATGTTGCCAATCTTGCAAATCAGGTGTTGGGCGATCTGAATCAACTGCAATCACCAAACGCGCCACGATATAGTGCTGAATCTGATCAATATGGCTTTGTAGAATCTGTACAGGTGACTGAAACTTTTGCAGAAGTTGGTTAAAGTCAAATGCCTGATCAGCGCGATGTGCATAGTCGATTTGCAGAATTTTTTGTGCATGTTTTCCACTGGCATCAGGGCTAAGCGCAACCGCAAAGTCCTGTTGTTCCAGGTTCAGCAGTTCTTGGGTAATCTGCTGTTGAGGGTTGGAAAAGACTGACCAGACTGCACCAGACTCGACAATTTCACCATGATCAATGACCACTACTTCGTCGCAAATGTCACGAATCACTTGCATTTCATGGGTGATCAGCACAATGGTAATACCCAGTTCCTGATTGATTTTTTTCAGTAAAGCCAAAATGGTGGCAGTGCTTTCTGGATCGAGTGCCGAGGTGGCTTCATCACAGAGCAAAATTTCAGGTTGATGCACCAAGGCTCTGGCAATCCCGACACGTTGTTTTTGTCCACCTGAAAGCTGGGCAGGGTAATGCTCAGTTTTTTCACTCAGTCCGACCAAGTCCAGCACATGATTGACGCGTGAAGATATTTCCGCTTGGGCAACTCCTGAAATTTTCAGGGGCAACGCCACATTTTCCCAGACGGTTTTGGCAGACATTAAATTGAAATGCTGAAAAATCATGCCGATTTTCTGACGCAGTTGAATCAGTTCGGCATGTTTGAGCTGGGTCAAATCCTGTTGATGAATCAGGATCTGACCACTCGATGGCTGTTCCAGACCATTCAGGCTACGTATCAGAGAGGATTTTCCTGCACCACTTTTGCCGATAATGCCAAAAATATGCCCTTGTGGAATATCCAGTTGGATGTCTTTTAAGGCATGAACCTGTTGGCTTTGCCCCGCATAGTATTTATTCAGGTTACGAATTTTGATATGCGGTGTACTAAATTCGAGCGATGTCCCAAAACTGACCATGTTGCTTATCTCCTATTGCCAACCTTTAAACCAGAGACCTTGACCAAAATCTTTATCTAAAATTTGTTGAACTTTCGTGGACTGTTGAAATGTTTTAACAAAGGTGGCAAGTTTTTGATTCTTATCTTGATAATCGCCGCGTGTTACAAAAAGAATGGCATATTTTTTATCAATTGGATCTAAGAAAAGAGCATCTTTGGGGTCTGCTGTTTTTGCCATTTTTAAATAATGTGGATAGCCAAAAATTAAATCAGCATCATCAATTGCACGTGCGGTTTGAGGGCCTTCAACTTCAACAAATTGGAATTGTTTAGGGTTGGAAATAATATCTTGTTGGGTAGAAAGCTCATTTTGATCATCTTTTAACTGAATGAGTTTCGCTTTATCTAATAAAATTAATGCACGAGCCAAATTTACTGGGTCACTTGGAATGACAATTCGTGCATGTTCAGGTAACTCTGTGAGCGAATGGTATTTCTTTGAATAAAGCCCAACATGGCTACCAGTTCCAACAGCGAAAGCATGTAAATTAAAATGAGTTTGGCGAATCGCATTTTTTAGATAAACACTTTGCTGAAAAAAGTTGGCATCAATATCACCATTTTGCACTGCAATATTGGGTGCTTGCCAATCAGAAAATTCGACCAGTTTGACATGAATGCCTTGTTTTTCAACATCATCTGCCACGCTTTGTAGCAGATCTTTATAGGGTGGACTAATGCCTATGGTGAGCACATTGTCCTGATTTTTTTGCTGAATATAACGATAGCCTGCTAAGCCAAAAATAGCCAAAACAACGACAAAACTTATAATTAAAGGGCGAGATTTTAATATTCCTGACATTGTTACCACCCTGCATACCACAGCCCAGAGCCAATTTCCGCATTTAGCGAGGCTTTGACGAGTGGCGAGTGTTGATAAATATCGACAAATTTTTCTAAGCGACCGCCTTCATCTTTATAGTCTTTACGCACTACAAAAAGAATTGCATAGCGTTTGTCTTCTTGGTTATTTAGTAGCAAGGCTTTTTTCGGATCGATGGTTTTGGCAAGGTTTAAATAATGCGGATAGCTGAATGCCAAATCGACATCGTCGACTGCACGGGCTGTTTGTGGGCCTTCCATTTCAACGAATTGTAAGTCTTTTGGATTCGCCACAATGTCTTTTAAATTCGATAAATAATTCTTCGGATCTTTTAAGGTAATCAGTTTGGCTTGCTGTAATAATAGTAACGCGCGACCTTCGTTGACAGGGTCATTCGGCACAGCAACGCGGGCTTTATTTGGCAAGGCATCCAGACTGCTGTATTTTTTTGAATATAACCCGACGCGTGATGCAGCCCCCGCAGCAAAAGGCTGAAGCTTGTATTTACCTTCTTTAATCGCATTATTTAAAAACGGTTGATGCTGGAAAAAATTGGCATCAATATCGCCGTGATTGAGGGTAATGTTCGGCGTGTTCCAGTCGGAAAACTCTACCAGTTTGACATTTAACCCCTGTTTCTTGGCTTCGTTGGCTGCGACTTGTAAGGTATTGGCAAAAGCAGGGGTAATCCCGATCACCAGTTCCTTGCTTTGTGCCTGACGGTGCTGATTCCATGCAAATAAGCCTGCGATGACGGCAACCACCACCACACCAATGCTGGCGATTTTCTTACCTGATAATGTCTGTGTTTGTCCCATGAAAAATATCTCAAAATTGTGTGTTTAGCCGTCGAGTGCGACAGCATTTGATAATGTCTGTGTTTGCTTGCCCTGACGTGCAGGATGCTGAGTAGGCAGTTGATTACCTTGTGCAAAAATCTTGTGACGCAACGTGCCATCGGCATAAGCAGTTTTGTAACGTCCACGCTGCTGCCACTCAGGAATCACATACTGAATAAAATCTTCATGTGATTCAGGGGTAATGGTGCGGGTCAGGTTAAAGCCATCGATGTCGGTTTGATCCAGCAGTTCAATCAGTTGCTCGGCAACTTCGGCGCCACTGCCGACAAAGAGCGGGTAGCGACCACCCAAAACATGCTGTTGTTTTAAGTCCCGTGGAGTGATTAGCTGTTCTTTAAATTTCTGATTGACTGAAGCAATACTGTTGGTGTCTTGATAGGGAATGGCTTCATCATCGGTAAACTGCGCAAGGTCGATGCCAACTGAACTGGAATAATGCGCCAAACCTGCTTCAGGGCTGGCATAGCGTTGATATTCGCTGAGTTTTTCCTGAGCTTCGGCTGATGTCTTTGCGGTGACTACGGTAATACCGACAAAGACTTTAATCGAATGTGGATCGCGCCCTTGTTCACGTGCCAGTTGGCGTAGGCGCTGTACTTGCTGACGGATTTTTTCAGGGCGATCGCCACCAATAAATACACATTCGGCATGGCGCGTGGCAAACTGCATGCCACGTGGTGATGCGCCAGCCTGAAACAATACGGGTGTGCGCTGCGGAGATGGGGCAACCTGAAACACGCCTTCACTTTGGAAGAAACGCCCGTGATGCTGAATCGGGTGAACCTTGCGTGGGTCAGTAAAGATGCGTTGCTGTTTGTCTTTCAGGACAGCATCATCTTCCCAAGAGTCTTGCCAGAACTTGTAAGATAATTCTAAAAATTCTTCGGCTTGTTCGTAACGTAAATCGTGATCTTTCAGCCCTGACTGACCAATCAGGCGTTCGGCACTGTCGAGGTAGCCTGTGACGATATTCCAGCCGATCCGCCCGCGAGTCAGGTGGTCTAAACTGGCAAAACGCCGTGCCAGTTGATAAGGATGTTCATAACTTAAATTCACCGTTAAGCCAAAACCCAAATGCTCTGTGACACTTGCCATCGCAGAAATCAGGGTTGCAGGGTCATTACTTGGCAGTTGCACCGACTCACGTAAAGTCACATCGAGGTTGTTTTGATAAACATCGTAAACCCCAGTAATGTCAGCGATAAACACACCATCAAACAGACCTTTTTCCAAAGTTTTGGCTAAATCTGTCCAGTAGTTCAGCTCGTCAAAACGGTAGGATTGATCGCGTGGATGTGTCCATAAACCGTGATTGATATGCCCAACACTGTTCATGTCAAAGGCATTCAGTAAAATCTGCTTCGACATTACAGTGTTCCTCGGCGCGGCGGCAAAATGTGGTTCAATACATAATTGCCAATAAAATAATATTTCCAGCGAGCAGCATCGTGCAGGGTATGTACCCGTGTATTACGCCAGTACAGGTCAAGACCATCATCACGTTGACTGCCGCGGCTACCTGCCAGTTCAATCAGTTTGGATGAAGCCAGCAGTGCAATGTCGGTGCTATGCGCTCGTACTTTGGCTACCTGAATCGAAGCAAGGGCAATGTTGTCGACTGTCGGCTTTGGCTTGGCAGCATCGACTGCATAGGCAGCCTGTTTCAGGAGCAGTTCACTGGCTTTGACATCGACTGCGACTTGACCCAACTCGTATAAGGTCAGTGGGTCTTGGCTTGCGCTATCGACATGAGCATCTATCCACGGGCGGGCTTGTCTGACTCGTTGCAGGGTTTCTTCAAAAGCTGCACGGGCAATCCCGACTTCAATGGATGCATGAATCAGTTGGGCAAAAGGCCCGACCACGGTTGGCTGTGTAAATGCCGAATCAAATGGAATCACATCGTCTTCTGCGACGAAAACCTGATTAAATTTGACTGTACCGCTGCCTGTGGTGCGTTGTCCAAAACCTGACCAGTCATCTAGCAGTTCTAAACCATCACTATGTCGTGGTACAAAGGCCAAAAACTCACGTTCTTGTGCATCTTTCACTAAAGTGGGAATACGATGGGCAAACAAACTGCCTGTGCAGTAAAACTTCTCACCCTGAATCAGATAACCACCTTCAATCGCCTGAATCTGGCTATGTTTCTGGGCGGCATTTCTGGTTTTAAACTCGGCAAGTGCATTGCCAAAACGAGCACCTTGTAATACTTCACGGTAAAGTTGCTGTTTTTGTTGTTCTGTGCCTGTATTGCGTAGCACTTCAAGGGCATAAAAATGGTTTTGTGGAATTTGCCCGATTGAACCATCTACACCGCTAAACAGCGCCACAATTTGAGCCACTGTCCAACTTGAGACTTCTGCACCGCCGTATTGTTTCGGCACCGTAATTGCCCATAACCCAGACTGGCTAAATTTTTGAATTTCTTCAAAAGGCAAGCGGCGCTCTTGATCACGCTCAACGGCCAGTTGCTTGAATTCCTGACTGAGTTGCTGTGCGATCTCCAGTGCTTCGGCATCTGAGGTAATAATGTGGGCGGTATGGTGTAGTTGAGGCTGTTCTGCCCAAAAATCTTGATAGGAAGTCATGGCCTTCTCCTTAAATCCATGCGTGGCGTGCAGGAAAAACGCCGTTTAAGTAATAATTGCCCAAGGCATGATATTTCCAGCGTACTGGGTCATGCAGGGTATGCACGCGCGCATTGCGCCAGTGCTGGTCGAGGTTGTATTGGCTTAAAGAAGAGCGGCTGCCACCGAGCTCAAACAGTTTTTCCGAAATGGTTAGGGCAGCGCGATGCGCATAAATTTTGGCTTCAGCAACGGCAATCGAGGCTTGAGCAGCCTGAGCGTCGCTTATACTGGACAGCTGATCCAGTTCATCGAGGAGTTCAGCCGCATTATTGAGCAGTAGTACACTGGCATTGAGTAAAATATCTAGCTTGCCAATTTCCTGTAAGGTAAATAATTCCTGACTGGCGCGCTCGACCTGAGCATCGACTATCGGGCGAGCTTTGCGTACTGAACTGAGCGTATCTTGCAAAGCTGCTTCGGCAATCCCGACACCAATCGAGACTTGCAGTAGTTGTGAATACGCCCCGCGATAATTTGCCGTTTCATTAAGTTTACGTTCATCAAAAATCAGTTCGGGGTCAACCTGTACCTGATGCAGTTTGACTGTGCCACTCGATGTAGTGCGTTGCCCAAAACCATTCCAGTCATCAACCACTTCAACGCCGTGTTGTTGTCTTTCAATCAAGACCAACACCACATGACCTTCAGGATGCAGTGCTTTGACTGCCAGTAACTCTGCAAAGCTGCTGCCTGTCGAATAAAATTTTTCACCTGTCAGGAAGTATTGACCATTCACCAAACTCAGTGTTGTATGCAAAGTCTTGGTGTCTTTGCTGTGCCTTTCAGGTCCTGCATTGGCCAAGAAGCGACCTGCTAAGATTTGCTGATAAACCCATTTTTTTTGTTTTTCAGTGCCCATAATTTCGATCAGATTGAGCACCCCAAACTGGTTCTGTGGAATTTGACCCACATTGGCATCGGCTTTCGCCAAGATACGAAACACGTGACTTAAGGTTTTATTGGAAACAAAAGCACCGCCATAGGTTTTGGGAATACGAATGCCAGTCAACCCTTTTTGAGTGAGTTGCTGAATGACATCGGTAGGTAAAACGTGTTGTTGATCACGTAGATTTCGTTGTTCTAAAGCAAAATCTGCCAATTGATAGGCAGCATTAATCGCTTCTTGATCGTTTTGAATAATATTGGCATTTGGCTGAATAGTAGACATGACAAGCCCCTTGATTGCATCGTCACACCGTAATCAGAAAAAAAGCGGTTGAGAAATAAGGCTTATTGCAAACCTTATGTAAAAAACTGCATAAAAAGTCAAAAATAAGATAAGAATGGAATTAAAAAATTAAGTTATTGATATTGTTTGTATTTTTATTTTATTGCTGCTGTATTTAAAACTGGAATACAGAAAAACTGCTAAGTAATGCAGAAATCGAGCTAAATGTATCCGAATACAGACGGGGCCTACGGGCATAAAAAAAGCGAAACCAGTGGCTTCGCTTTTAAAAGAATCAGGGTTAGCGGTGAAAAATACGGGCTTTGTCACGTTGCCAGTCGCGGTCTTTTTCAGTAGCGCGTTTGTCATGTAATTGCTTACCTTTTACCAGCGCAATTTCCAGTTTCGCCAAATGTCCTTTCCAGTAACATGCCAAAGGTACACACGTGTAACCTTTTTGATTGACTGCGCCTGTGAGCTGTTCCAGTTCACGACGTGACAGTAACAGCTTGCGAGTACGAGTGGCTTCGGGGACTACGTGAGTTGAGGCAGACAAGAGCGGCTGAATCTGTGCGCCAAATAAAAACGCTTCATTATTTTTAAAAATAATATAGCTTTCAACCAGACTCATACGCCCAGCACGCAAGGATTTGACTTCCCAACCCTGTAGGGAAAGACCCGCTTCAAATTTTTCTTCGATAAAATAATCATGACGGGCACGCTTATTTTGTGCAATAGTTCCGCCATTATTTTTCTTGACTACAGTTGCTTTCGCCATAATTAAATCATTCCAAAACTGTATCTATTGTGCCGCAAACTTTTCCTAAGGTGAAGCTTTTCTACAGAAAACAAAGCAGTTCCTTCGCTAAAAAATAACTTTTTGCTAGAATAGCTGCACCAAAGCGTAAACTAGAGAAGATTAGGATGTCGAAATCACGCATCATTTACCCGGGGACGTTTGATCCATTTACCAGAGGTCATATTGATTTAGTTGTGCGTGCAGCCAAAATGTTTGATGAAGTTGTGGTTGCGATTGCAGTCGGGCATCATAAAAATCCGATTTTTTCCCTTGAAGAACGCGTGGAACTGGCACAGCAGTCGCTGAGTCATCTCGATAATGTTGAATTTATGGGTTTCGATGGCTTGTTGGTCAATTTTTTTAATGAACAAAAAGCTACAGCGGTGTTGCGTGGTTTACGTGCAGTTTCGGATTTTGAATACGAGTTTCAACTCGCGAATATGAACCGTACGTTAGATGCCAGCTTTGAAACCGTATTTTTAACACCTGCCGAGCAGTATTCTTTTATTTCATCCACCATGGTACGTGAAATTGCACGTCTTAATGGCGATGTATCTAAATTTGTACCGAAACATGTGGTTGAAGCATTTAAACGTAAACATCAGCAAGGTTGGTAGCGTGTCATTATATATTACTGAAGAATGTATTAACTGTGATGTCTGTGAGCCAGTATGCCCCAATGAAGCGATTTTCTTTGGGGAGCTGATTTATGAGATCAATCCTGATTTATGCACCGAATGTGTGGGGCATCATGATCAACCGCAGTGTCAATTATTTTGTCCTGTTGACTGTATTCCTCTCGATCCGAACCATAAAGAAAGCCAAGAGCAGTTATTTGAGAAGTATCAACGACTGACTGCGCAAAAAAACGCAAGCATTTCTGAATAAGATTTGCTACTATACGCGCCGAAGTGAGCTGGACGGTCGCTGCTGTGGAGGTCTTCGTGACTGAAGCAGGGGAGGAAAGTCCGGGCTTCAAAGGGCAGGGTGCCAGGTAACGCCTGGGCGGCGCGAGCCGACGGAAAGTGCAGCAGAGAGTAGACCGCCTCATTCGTGAGGTAAGGGTGAAAGGGTGCGGTAAGAGCGCACCGCGTGTCTGGTAACAGTTCACGGCATGGCAAACCCCACCAGAAGCAAGACCAAATAGGAATCCTGAGGTACGGCCCGTACTGGATTCGGGTAGGTCGCTTGAGCGTATGAGTGATTGTACGCCTAGAGGAATGATCGTCCTCGACAGAACCCGGCTTACAGGCTCACTTCCCTTATTTTTTTGAAAAAATGCTTGACGCTGTAACAAAAAGTAAAGATAATGCGCGCACAGTTTTCGGCTATGTAGCTCAGTTGGTTAGAGCACCGCACTCATAATGCGGGGGTCACAAGTTCAAGTCTCGTCATAGCCACCATTTTATAAACCATGCATCATTGCATGGTTTTTTTTTGAATAATTTTTACATTTAAATCTAAGTTTTGGTTTTTCTTGGGGTTGTGATTATGCTATTACAAGAAATAACTCTATATATTTCACATTTATAACAATAAGGACAAACTATGCCACATATTGATGCCATAGATTCTTTCCATATTTTTCAGCTTGCTCCGATTGCCATGTGGATTGAAGACTGGAGTGGTATTGCAAGGCAGTTTGTCCAGTGGCGTGAACAGGGCGTTACCGATTTACGTCATTTTTTACAACAAGATCCCCGGCGTATTCGTCAGTGTGTCGAGCAGATTCAAATTCTAGACGTGAATCAGGCTACCTTAACTCTATTTGAAGCACGTGATTTTGCGCATTTGTCAGCGCATTTATCTGATATTTTTCGCGATGAAATGTATAACCTGCAAATAGAGGGGTTGGTTGCCGTATGGAATGGTCATTTGCAGTTTGCTAGTGAGCAGGTCAATTATTCAATTTCTGGAAAACGGATTGATATTCAACTGCGTGGGCAAGTTTTGCCAGAGGCGGAGCAAGATTTAAGTCGCATTTTAGTCACGACGGAAGATATTACCGCCTATCAAAATGCACGCCGTCAGGAATTTAAAAATCGTGCTTTGGCAGAGGCACGCTTTGTATATTCACCTGCGGCATTGTGGGTGGAAGATTTTAGTGTGATCAAGAAAAAACTCGATCATCTGAAATATATTGGTATTGAAGATTTACGGACTTTTCTGGATGTACACCCAGAATTTATAAGTGACAGTATCGCGGGGATTCGGGTACTTGATGTCAATCAAAAAGTATTAGATTTATTTTTAGCACCCAATAAACACGTTCTGCTGGAAAATATTGATAAAGTTTTGGGTTGCCCAGAAATGCTCAATTCATTTCGTGAGCAGTTGCTGGAACTTTGGGAAGGTAATCTGTTTCATCAGCGTGAAGTGGTCAACCATGCACTGGATGGTTCAGAGCGACATGTACTACTGCAATTTTCCATTTTTCCAAGCTATGAACATGACTGGTCGATGGTGCAACTGGCAATGACGGATATTACTGCACGCAAAAAAGCAGAGTCTTATCTGGAATATCTGGGTAAACATGATGTGTTGACCAAACTGTATAATCGCGCATTTTTTCATGAAGAACTGAAGCGTTTAACCCGACAGAAAATTTTCCCTGTGTCGGCAATTTATCTGGATCTCAATGCCTTAAAGACAGTCAATGATGATTTTGGACATGATGCTGGCGATGATATCTTGCGGCGAACAGGTGAAATTCTGCAACAGGCAATCAGTCCGCCATATTCAGGTTCACGTATCGGTGGTGATGAATTTGTTCTGCTGCTGCCACGTGCAGATCAGCAGGCTGCAGCAAAACTTGTAGTGACTTTGAGAGAACTATTTCATTTGGACAACCAGTACCATGCCAGCTTACCGATGAGTATCGCAATCGGAACAGCAACCAGTGAACCATATGAATCTCTGGAAGATATGCTCAAACGTGCTGATCATCAGATGTATCTGGACAAAAACCGTTACTATGCCAAAAACTCGGCAGTTTTAAACCCTTAAGCCCAAATTATTTGCTGAAAATGTTGCTGGTAACTGGCAAGATCAATCTCTGATTTGGCTTCCTGATTGCTAATGAGCATGGAAACTTCATGATGTTGTGCATAACGCACACGACTGACCACACCGAGTTTACTCTGATCTGCCAAAATAAAAGTTTGTTTGGCTTGCTTGACCATAGCTTTGGCAATGTTGGCTTCTTCACTATAGAAACTGCTTGCACCGTGTACAGGGTCAATCCCGACAGGTGACAATAATGCAATATTTGCCTGATAGCGATAAATCTCCGAAATCACTAAATCGCCTTGAGTTTGCGGGCGCTGTTGTACCCGCCCACCGAGTAAAATAATTTCATGTTGTGGGGCATCATGCTTATAGCCAACGGTTAAGTTAAATACCGCCTGTAAGCTATTGGTGATAATCATTAGTCCTGATAGGGTTCTGAGTTCTTCTGCCAAAATTGATGTGGTACTGCCTGCATCTAGAAAAATGATTTGCCTAGTCTGCAAATGTTGTAGTGCTGCCCCGTGCAATGGCGCATTACTAATGTATATCATGAGCATGTTGAGTTTGTTTAAGCTGCGCCGTTCTGAACCAAACTTAAACCGTTCATTTTTTATTGTGATTTATCTTGGTTGAAGTGGTTCATGAAAAAAGAAACAACCTTAATATTCCTGCAAGATCTTGCCACTAATAAAGGCAAAATACTCTCGAAGCCATGCGTTATAACGTGTTTCTAATGGTGTTTGTGCTGCAAACATCATGCTGTGAGTGTAGTGTTGTTTGCATGCAATTGCTTGCGCACGGATGGTATGAAAGTCACTGGTGACAATCGCAATCGGCATATCTTTTGTTACCTGATGCTGTGCCAATAAAACGGTACTGTTTTTAAAATTAAGTTCAGTACTGGTGCTTCGATCTTCTAGCAACATGTGCTGTCTAGGTAGTCCATATTTTTGCTGTAAATAGTTTGCCATGACCTGTGCTTCCGTCACTGTTTCTGCAAAATCTAATCCACCTGACAGTACAAGCCATGCTTGAGGCTGTTGCTTGGCAAGCGCTGCTGCACGGTCAAGGCGCAGTGCCAATGTTGGGCTAGGCTGCCCCTGAATCACGCCACTACCCAACACAATAATCGCTCGTACAGGTGATGTAATTTGTGTTTGAGCTTGCATATGGATTTTGAGCTGGTAAATGAAAACTGCAAAAGAAATCAGCCAGATAACAAATAATCCCCAAAGAATAAAGTATGTAGATTGCAGCGCAGGATGCTGTGCCAAATAGCCGTGTATAAACTGCCATGCCAAAGCAATAAAGACAAACCCGATTCCCATCAAGAAGGGCAATATAATCCCAATATGAATTTTGCCTTGTAACAATAAATAGAGGCTGTCAGCCAGAAAAACGCTGCCAATAAAAAATAAAATAATTCGAAAACATATTGTTAGAAGAATTGTCATAGATGCTCAGTTGTTTTTTTGCAAAATGCAACGATTAATTATATTGAAACAATACTGCAAAGAAACGATTCAGATTGAATTATTCTTTCGCAGTAGAATGCCGTGGATTTCCTTTTTTGATTGTCATTTCAAAGATGCTGCCTATGAAACACTGGATTGTGACTGTGACTTGTTTGGGGGCTTTGGTTGGATGTCAAAGCATTCCTCACCATGAGACTCAAACCGCAACTTTACCTATGGTTGCCACTACGGCTATTGTAGATGAAGAGGCTCAATCACGCCCAAATCTGATTAACTTTGAGCAGATCAAACAACAGCAGCATCGTCCAATTGTTGCATTGGTGCTGGGGAGTGGCGGAGCACGAGGCTATGCGCATATCGGTGCAATACAGGTGCTTGAAGAACATGGGATTCATCCTGATTTTATTGTCGGAACCAGTGCTGGCAGCATAGTGGGCGCACTGTACGCTAGTGGGAAGTCTCCTGAACAAATCAAAGATATTGCCTTAAATATGAAAGTGCAGGATGTTCGTGAAATTACCTTGCGCAAAAATGGCTTTTTAGATGGCAGTAAAGTTGAAGACTTTATTAATGATCAGATTGGAAATCTACCTTTGGAAAAGATGAGAATTCCTCTGTTTGTTGTTGCAACAGAACTCAAAGAAGGTAAAAAAGTCGTCTTTAATTATGGTAATACAGGGCAAGCTGTACGTGCATCTTCGTCTATTCCAAGCATGTTCATTCCAACCAAAATTCAAAATAAGGAATATGTTGACGGCGGACTGGTCAGTCCTGTTCCTGTTGATGTTGCCCGTCAGCTTGGTGCGGATATTGTGATTGCCGTGGATATTTTGGCACAACCACAATATACCGAAACAACCAATATGTGGGGGCTATTTAACCAAAATATTAATATTATGCAGCAACAGCTATCTCGTGTTGAACTGAGTCATGCCGATGTGATCATTCAACCTGATTTACGAGAAAAAGCCCATATTTTTGATGTTACCGAACGAGACCGCACCCGTTTAGCTGGAGTTTATGCCACTCAGGCTAAGCTTGAGGACATTCAGCAAGTCATTCATGATAAAGAAGAGCAACTACTTGTGGCTGCTCGGTCTTAACTGGTTAAGATTAAGGCATTGATTTTAAAAAATATTAAAAACACAGCGCATCTTGATAAGATACGCTGTATAATCTTGAGCGTTTCTATCTGAAATACTGATAAATAATCAGAACAATAATTATGAAAAAATCAGCTATAATTGTTAACTGTCAATTATTCTTTAGTCGAAGAGTGTTTTAATGTCACCTTTAGATCAAGTTCTACAGTCAGCGGATGACCAATCTGAATTAACCATGACGGTTCTTATGACACCTGATATGGCAAATTTCTCAGGGAATGTACATGGTGGAGCCATCTTAAAATTACTTGACCAAGTGGCGTATGCATGTGCAAGCCGCTATTCAGGTAGCTATGTCGTGACTTTATCTGTCGATAAGGTAACTTTTAAAGAACCGATTTATGTAGGTGAGCTGGTAACATTCCTTGCAAGTGTTAACCATGTAGGTCGTACTTCTATGGAAATTGGGATTCGCGTTGAAGCTCAAAATATTCGTAGCCGTAGTATGCGTCATACCAATAGCTGCTTCTTTACCATGGTCGCGGTTGATGAACATGGTCAACCTCAAGCAGTTCCTCCATTAAAATTAGACAACGAGTGGAAGCGTTGCCGTTTTGAAGCTGCCGAACAGCGTAAAAAATTACGTTTACATGAAAATCATCACCCTTCTTGTAGTATTTATAAAGAAAGTGCTAAACAGGGCGAATAATCCTGTTTGTGTAAAAAAGACTGCCAGTGTCTAACGCGGCGGTCTTTTTTTATTGCACTTGGAGTGAAAATGCGGGGATCTTATTTTTTACTAAAAATAAAAAACTAGCCATCGGTTTGTTGTTAAGAAGCCCGTAAAATAAGTTTCTTTTATTTAGAGTCTGAATAGTCATGCAAGAGTTGGAAATTATTGATCTAAAAGTCGGTGAAGGTAAAGAAGCTGTGAAAGGTGCGCTCATTACCACGCATTATACAGGCTGGTTAGAAGATGGAACAAAATTTGATTCCTCAATTGATCGTGGTCAGTATTTTGAATGTGTGATTGGTACGGGTCGAGTAATTAAGGGTTGGGATCAGGGTATTATGGGAATGCGTGTGGGCGGTAAGCGAAAATTGAAAGTGCCTGCACATTTGGCTTATGGTGAACGCAAAATGGGTAAAGTCATTCCTGCTAATTCTAACCTGATTTTTGAAATTGAATTGTTTGATGTTAAAACCCGAGACCAATAAACGACTTGAGGTGATGGTCATTCAGTTCTTAAGCTAAGCTGAATGATCATTGTCAAAGAATTGACATGTTTGCTTATTACTATTTAGCCTCGAAGATGTACTAAATTGTAAAAATATGCAGTATCATGTAAGTGTAAGACACGGATCTTTATGATTTCTTGTGTTTTAATATTCAAAAAAATCACGTAAATTTTCACCAAGTTTTTGATTTTGTTTGAATTTAATGTATAATTCTAAGTTATTTTATCGGTTAGCTAAACACAGTTCTTGGGATGGAAATATCTAAATCAGTGGCATGGAAAGAACCAAGCTTTTAAGCTAGTTTTCAGTTTACTTTTTGAAAATATATTGTAATTACTAATCTGAATAGTCATGCAATATAAAAGATTGTTTTCACGACTTGAGTGTTTGAAGTGTAATGTCAGATTGGTTACATCACGATTTATAAAACAGGCATATTATGTTTAATCGCTTTTTAAGTTCAGTGCTTGCAACGTGCGTTGGTATGGCAGCCGTGGGTATGACTCAAGCCGTTTCCGCAAAGAAGCCAAAAATTAATCCAACAACGCTTACAGTGATTGGTTACCATGAAGTTACCGATGATAAAGAAGCGTTGATCCCGATGTATTCGGTTAGTACAGCACGCTTTGAAGAACAAGTTCGTTGGTTACAGAAAAGTGGTTTTCACTTTATTAGCGTTGATCAGTTATTAAAAGCCCATCAAGGCAAAACTGTATTACCAGAAAAACCTGTTTTATTAACAGTCGATGATGGATATGAAAATTTTTATACCAATGTTTATCCATTTGTAAAAGCGAACAAAATTCCTATCGTTTTGGCTGTTGTTGGTTCGTGGTTAGAGCCAAAAGCGGGTGAGATGGTGAATTTTGGTGATGATAAAATTCCTCGTAGCAAAATTGTGACTTGGCCACAGCTTAAAGAAATGAGCAAAAGTGGCTATGTTGAAATTGCAAGCCACAGTTACGATTTACACCACGGTATCTTAGGTAACCCGCAAGGTAACTCTGAACCTGCTGCGACTACACGCTTATATGACACAAAAACTAAAACTTATGAGGGTGATGGTGCATATGCTAAACGTATTTATGATGATTTAAAGAAAAATAATGATTTGATCAAGGCGCACGGGATTCCGTCACCGCGTGTTATGGTTTGGCCGTATGGACGTTATAACCTAGAAACAGTTCGTATCGCAAAAGGACTGGGTATGCCGATTACCGTTAGTCTTGACGATGGTCCTGTATATTTGAAAAAGTCATTGGGTGCAATCAACCGTATTTTGGTTGAACATGACATGACCTTAGACGGTTTGTCAAAAGAGATCACTATACGTGATAAAAACTTGGGTGATAATTATCGCCCACAAAAAATCATGCATGTTGACTTGGATTATATCTATGATCCAGATCCTGAGCAGCAAGAACGTAACTTAGGCGATTTACTTGACCGTATTCAAAAAATGCACATTACGACTGTGTATTTGCAAGCATTCTCTGATCCTGATGCTAATGGTTCAGCCGATATGGTGTATTTCCCGAACCGTTATCTTCCAGTGCGTGCTGACCTATTTAACCGTGTATCTTGGCAAATCCAAAGCCGTACTCAGGTAACTCGTTTATATGCGTGGATGCCACTTTTAGCATGGGAATTGCCAAAATCTAACCCTGTATCTCAAGACTTGGTGGTAACACAGCAGCCTAAAACCAGTGATCACCTGAACATGGGTTATATCCGTTTAAGCCCATTCTCTGCCCCAGCACGTCATGTGATTGAAGGCTTGTATCAGGATTTGGCGAAGTCTTCAACTTTCAACGGTATCCTGTTCCATGATGATACGACGTTGTCAGATTATGAAGATGCGAGTCCATATGCATTGAAGGCATACGCAAAAGCAGGTCTTCCAACTGATTTGGAAGAAATGCGAAATAATGATGCTGAAATGGAAAAATGGACGAAATTCAAAACCAACTATATTGACAACTTTGCTTTGCAGTTGGCAGGTGAAGTTCGCCAGTATCAACCATTTTTAGTGACTGCCCGTAATTTATATGCACAAGTGGCATTGAATCCGTATGCTGAAAACTGGTATGCACAGTCATTAGAGCAATCTTTAAAACGCTATGACTTTACTGCCATTATGGCAATGCCATACATGGAACAGGCACCAGATAAAGATAAGTTCTATCAAGATATTGTGAATCATGTTAAATCCTATCCAAACGGTCTACACAAAACAGTATTTGAACTACAAGCAGAAAATTGGCGTACCAATGAACCTGTACCGTCAGAAGAGTTAGGCGATACGATTAAGTCTTTGTATAAACAAGGTGCTTTGCATATTGCGTATTACCCAGATGATCCAGTCAAGCAACATCCTGATGTCGATATTATGCGTAAGGCTTTTGATTCTAAACCAGATCGCATAGTGCCGTAGGAGTTTGAGCATTATGTCTGCGTTACAGCACTTTTGGCGATCTGCCTTAGAGTTCGTGTTTTATTACCCGTTATTTATGTCCTATTTGTGGATGATCGGCGCGATTGTGTTCTATATGAAAGAGCGCAAAGAGCCTGCGTACAATCAGCCAAAGGATTTGCCTTCATATCCAAAGGTAGCAGTTCTTGTTCCTTGTTTTAATGAAGGTGAAAATGCTGAAGAAACTATCAGCCATGCACTAAAACTGGATTATCCAGACTTTGAAGTGATTGCGATTAACGATGGTAGTTCGGACAATACGGGCGAAGTGCTAGATCGACTGGCGGAAAAATTTGATAAATTACGCGTGGTGCATTTGGCGCAAAATCAGGGCAAAGCCATGGGGCTTCAGGCAGGCAGTTTAATGACTGACGCTGAATTCCTGATCGGAATTGATGGCGATGCCTTGCTTGACCCACATGCGGCAAAGTGGATGATTCGTCATTTCCTTGCTGATGAAAAAATTGCAGCCGTAACAGGTAATCCTCGTATCCGTACCCGTTCAACATTGCTTGGACGGATTCAGGTGGGTGAGTTTTCATCCATTGTTGGCATGATCAAACGTGCCCAGCGGGTATTCGGACGCTTATTTACGGTTTCTGGTGTAATTACTGCTTTTCGTAAAAGCGCAGTACATGAAGTTGGCTATTGGTCTCCCAATATGCTCACTGAAGATATTGACATTACTTGGAAATTGCAACGTGCTGGTTGGGATGTAGAGTTTGAACCTAATGCATTGGTTTGGATATTGATGCCTGAAACCTTAAAAGGTTTGTACAAGCAGCGTTTGCGCTGGGCGATGGGTGGCGCACAAGTTCTAATCAAAAATTTTGATGTAATATTTCGACCTGGTTTGAACTTTTTATGGCCACTCATGATAGAATTACTACTAACATTAGTATGGTCATATTTAATGTTATTGGTAGCTTGTATTTGGTTAGTGGATCTCATCGTTCCTAATCATTTCTTACCTGTCATGAGCTCACCATTTCTCCCATACGGTACAGGTATTTTGTTAGGTGCGACCTGCTTGTTCCAATTCATGATTAGTAAATGGATGGATAGCCGTTATGAACCAGGTCTACTGAAAAATTATTACTGGATGATTTGGTATCCATTCGTATTTTGGCTAATCACCGTGACTGCTAGCATTATTGCCTTTCCAAAAGTATTAATAAGAGGGGATGGCAAACGTGCGCGCTGGGTAAGCCCGGATCGCGGTATTCGCTAAAATCGTCGATAACTTAGGTGTATATAGATTCTCATGAGTACAAATTCGTTAATTATTGACTTGCGTGCACAGTTACCTTGGCATAGACGCTATATGTCTACAACCTCAACTGCAATCCTGTGGGGTGCGTGGTTCTTGCTTTGGCGTCCAATGCTAGTGTTGTTTACCCTTATGAGTTATAACAAGCCGTATGGATTCCATCGCTTGTTTAATGCTTTCTGGTTTGGTTTGCAAATGGATATGATCACTTTGCTGACCTGTGCTGCGATTTTGTGCTTATGGTGTAAGTTAATCCCTGCACATAGTGTGAAACACGCCAAAGTGAAATCGACCAATGATTATGCACGTCATTTTGATTTGCCTGAGCAAGAAATTGTACAAGGTCGTCAGCAAAAAGTGACCGTGGTACATCATAATGAACAAGGTCAAATTATTCGCGTAGAATAAAATATTTAAATCGTGATATGAAGCCCCTAAATCAGGGGCTTTTTTCTATTTATTCTTGCATGAGCGTGGATTCAGTCCTATGCTTGGCACGTTTAAAAAATTCTTGATTGCTCCCACTATGGCAAAATTAAATGCAGCGGAAAGTATTCGTGGTTTGGCATGTTTGGCTGTGGTGTTTTCACACCTCTCCTTAAGCTTTTACCCATACCTACATCACTTTAGTCCAGATGATCGAGCGCATGGTCAGTGGGACTATTTTATGCACCACTCGCCATTTGCTTTCTGGTATTCGGGTACTGCTGCGGTTTTTGTCTTTTTTGTATTAAGTGGTTTTGTATTAAGTTATGCCATTTTAAGACATGACGATGTTCCCCGAAAAGTCACTGAAATGGCGATCAAGCGTTATCCACGATTGGCAATTCCTGCATTTTTTTCTTGTATTTTGGCTTGGTTAGCACTCAGTTATACCAGTATAAACAGTGATCTAGTTAATGATTGGTTACAAGCCTATGCAACACAGCAAGTCAGCCTGAAACAAGCAGTTTATGAAGGCAGTATAGGCGCATTTTTGTTTGCTGAAAGTAGTACTAACTGGGTTTTGTGGACCATGCAAATTGAGCTATTTGGTTCAATTCTCTTGTTTGTTTTATTGTTGCTCTATCATTATAAAAAACTGCTGTTTCATATTGGCTCAATATTTTTGCCACTGCTTGGCTTATGGGATGATGAGCGCTTTTTTTTAGGTTTGTTGAGTTTTGTGATTGGCGCTTATATGTACTTGTATGGCAGGCAAATTAAGCCTGTTTTTGCATGGTCAATGTTTGTTGCAGGGCTATACTTTGCAGGTGCACATAATAGCAGTCATGCTTATCACTGGTTATATAAAATCTTAGGTTGGAGAACCTACGACTATAGTAATTTCTTTTCAGGTATTTTAATTGTTTATAGCATTTTACTGTGTACTCAACTGTCCGATATATTTGATAAAAAGCCATTAGTTTATTTAGGTAAATTATCGTTCTCGATTTACTTATTACACATGATGCTGATTTATTTGGTCTGTATCCCTGCATTTAATTGGTTGATGGGTATGGGATTCAACTATGATCTTTCTGTACTGTTAGCCGTGCTGACTTGCCTGAGCAGTATTTTAGTGGCTTCTGCATTTTATAGTGAATACGTCGATAGTTTGGCAGTTAAAATCAGCAACAAGTTGGCGAAATGGGCCATGAAATCTTGAGTTTTGTGTCTGTTGTTTTAGCCCAGACTTTTGTTGGCGAAACTCGGCTGTATAGTGATGTTTGTTTATGTCAAATCTAGAAATTTTTTCGGTCATTATTAGCTTGATTGGCGTTGGATTAACGATTCTTCGCAATATGTGGTGTTGGCCGTTTAATATGCTTGCTTATATTTTATATGGCTATTTGTTCTTTACCTACCAGCTTTATGGGGAAGTCATTCTGCAAATTTTCTTTTCTGTGATGAATTTGTATGGCTTCTATGTCTGGATGAAAAGTAAGCAAGTCGATCATGATATTAAAATTGAGCCATTAGCTTTTTCTAAAATTATTTTACAACTGATTGTCTCGGCAATCGCGGGTCTGGCTTTTGGCCTGATCTTGAAAAATTTTACCAATGCGGCAGTTCCAATGCTGGATGCACAACTTGCAGCGTTTAGTTTGCTAGCCACTTACTGGACGAGCCGTAAACATATTGCAACATGGGTACTGTGGGTGGTTGTTGACATTATTTATGTGGGTATGTTTATTTACAAGGACTTGTATCTAACTGCAGGCTTATATGCCGCATTTGTGGTCATGGCGGCGTATGGCTGGCATCAGTGGTTGCGTGTACAAAGTCAGCAACGTACGGAACTTATGTCGACTGAGAACTAAATTAATTAATTTCAATGAAAAGCTTGCAGATTGCAGGCTTTTTATTTTTATCCATAAAAAATAATAAGATTTTGATTTTGCAAAACTTCACTATAATTCTTTTTGAACATTTTCTACTATAACGGGTTTGAGTTGCAGCATTTCACCTGATTGGACAATTTTTTATGTTAATACGCCTGAAACAACTAACTTGGTCCTTGTGTTTGATTGGGGTGAGCACGGCAACATTTGCCCAGACTGTTTTGGTGAGAAGTCAGCATCAGATTAATGAGTACCAACTAGATAATGGCTTACGGATAATCCTGGCCCCAAATAATAGTGAAAATAAGGTGTTTATGAACACCGTTTATTTGACAGGTTCTTTGAACGACCCACAGGGTAAGGGCGGGTTAGCACATTTGTTGGAACATCTGGCATTTAAAGGTACACAAGATGTGCAAGGTGAAGAATTTCAGCGCAGACTCGATCAGTACACCTTAGCCACCAATGCCAGTACGGATTACTATTCAACCAAATATACCAATATTATTCGCCCTGACCAAAAAGCGATTGATCAAGTGCTTTATCTTGAAGCACAGCGTATGGATAAACTGGTTTTACAGCAAAAATTTGTACCTTCAGAAATTGAAACTGTACGTCGTGAACGTGAGTTACGTCTTGATCAGCCTTTTGCAGTGTTAATGGATCAGATGTTTAAAGCAGCTTATGGCAATCGTGATTTGGGGCGTTTGCCGATTGGTGATCTGAATGAGCTGAAGTCGATTCAGATGAAGGAGCTCAATCAATTTTATCGTAAATGGTACGCTCCCAATAATGCGGTGATGGTAGTTACAGGTAAGTTTGATCAGGCACAGGTATTGCAGCATATTGAGCAAAACTTTGGCAAAATTCAGGCACATGCTGTACCTGCCATGGCTAAAGTACCTTTACTGGATGCCAGTAAAATTCAGCAGCGTCAGTTGAGCGTACAAAAGGGCAGTGATCTGGCTAAAGTCAATATGTATCTGAATAGTCGCGATTTGAAAATTCAACCTGTGCTTGCTGTCGCGCCATATTTGTATACCTTGCAACCGAGCGGGCAATTGTATAAAGCCATGGTAGAAACAGGTATGACCACGACAGTACAATCGACCACATGGCTTGATCAGGATTTTAATGTGGTATTTATGGGAGCGATGTATGCGCCAACCCAAGATGCTCAACAAATTTCCAAAAACTTGGCACAGAATATTGAAACTCCAGCACATTTTAATGATGCTGATTTGAACCGCGTTAAAAGTGTATTTAAAAATCAGGCTGACAGTATTGCAACCAATGCAGTCGCGCTGGGTAATCGTCTGAGCGACTATGCGGTGTCTTCACATGGACATTGGGAACAATATTTTAATGATGTGCAGGCAGTTCAAAATCTGTCAACTCAACAGGTCAATCAGAGCTTGAATACATTTTTTCAACCTCAACATCGTATTTCTGGTGATATCCAGCCAACACCTGATTCACAAAAAAAAGCGATGCAGCTTCAGCCATCACAACCGAAAAAACCGTTGCAGACCGCTCAAAGTGCTGACCCAGAACCTGTTAAAAATATCCAGCAGTATCAACAAGAAATCCAGGATTATCTGACACGCTCCAAACAGCACTTACAAACCACTGAACAGCAGATTCAGCGTGGCAAGCTCAAGAATGGTTTGCGCTATGCCTTATTTTCAGTGCCTACGCATGACAACAAAGTCTATGCCACTATTAGTCTGAACTTTGGTACAGAAAAATCTTTATGGAACAAAGGGCAAATACTGGATTTAACCGCTTATTTGTTGTTGCGTGGTTCAGATCAGCAAACTTTACAGCAGGTGATGGATCAATCGATTGCTGCCGATGGGCAGGCAACTGCAGTAAGTCAAGACAATGGAATGCTGATTCAGATTCAAGCCAATAAACAGCACTTTGCCGATTATTTTCAATATATTGTTGGCATTATGCAGCACCCGAGTTTTGAGCAAAGCCAGTTTGATCTGATCAAGTCGCAAAGTCTGGCTAGCCTGAACAGACCTTATACTGAACCTGAAACTGTAGCGGCTTTAACCATGTCTCGATTAGTGGAACAGTATTCGGCAGGTGATTTGCGTTACCACTTTGAGCCTGAGCAGGTTAAACAACAACTTCAAGCCGTAACGCAGCCTCAGGTTCAACAACTGTATCGGCAGTTTATGGGGTTTAACCATGCTGAATTGGCAATGACAGGAGAATTCAATACTCAGCAAATGCATGACTTGATTACCCGCCAGTTTGCGACATGGTCATCGAAACAAAGCTATCAGCGCTTATCATCTAAATACAAAAGTTATCCTGCAACCCAAGTTCATGCGTTAGCAGAGCAGCGTGAATTTGGCAATTATCAGGGTTTACTGGTATTGCCTGTGGGAATAGACGATGCTGATGCGCCTGCTTTGCAAGTCTTGAGTTATATTTTAGGCGACTCGCAGCTTTCATCGCGTTTAGGGCAAGCACTGCGCGAAAAAAATCATTTAGTTTATGGTTTTTCGAGTGATTTAAATCTGGATTTACATGATTCGGTAGGTGTTCTGACCATTCAGGCAAATTACACGGCAAATAAAGCGGCACAAACCTCGCAAGCTGTGCATCACGTATTGCAGGACTTGATTCAAAACGGCATTACGCCACAGGAGCTTGCTGCGGCAAAAGCCAATATTTTAAAACAGCGTGTCACTAGCCTTGAGGATAGCCGAATTATTCATCAAATGCTTAACAGTCAGCTTGAACGTGGTAAAATCATGCTGAGTCGTGAACAGCGTGATCAGGCGATTGCACAGCTCAGAAAAGCTGATGTTGATAGCGTGATTAAAAAATATATCCAGCCTGATCATTATGTTGAAGTCATGGCGGATCAATATGGTCAGTAACAAACTGACTTAAAAGTAGCGGCATTGAGCAAATAAAAAAAGCGGTATATTTCGATAAAAAAAGAGCTTGAATTCAAGCTCTTTTTTTGAGTTTCAAACAGGGGTAATTAGTGATCGTGTTCATGATCATGTTTATGTGCATGAAAATCTTCATTTTTACGAAAACGTAGATAATTCTCAAACTGCTCACAATACTCATCATAATTGTCATCAAGCATCATTTGAAACTGCTGCATCAAGTAAGACATAACTTGATCTTTGGCATCACGCATTTCATTGCCATCTTTAAAATTGTTGGCAGCAACCCATGTATTAAAACGAGCAGTTGCAAAAAGCATCGCTGCGCTTACTTGTCCGCGTAACTCGGCAGGTTTAGGCTTTTGACCTTTTTCAGGGCGACAAAAATCGTTTGCCAGTTTGATAAATTCATCGGTACGCTCGAAAAAGACCGCATTCTGTGCTTCTTCTTCAGTAATATCCGTCGCTTGAATTTTTTGGGTCATAGGGAAGTTCCAACACAAAAATGACAGCCCCTATTATAGGCAAAGCCTTGCAGAAACTAAACAGTTGGCTTAATCTTTAAATAGCCTAAGCATGATGAGCCGAATGTATGCAAGATTCAATTGCGATACAAAATCTAAAACAAGATATTCAACTTCTGCGTCAGCAAATCTGGCCGCCTGAACATCTGGAACATGTCGAAGGTTTACCGATTTATTATGCATCGCAAGCCGAAGCAGAGCATTATTTTAGCCAATGGCGTGAGTTAACTGAACGGGCACAGCAGTTGTGCCAACCATTTTTACAAGATGAAGTGATTGATGCGATTCATTTGCCAAGCCATCTAAATTTACCGTTATTTTTCTTTCATGTAGACCGAATTCGAATTAATAAAACTCGCGCTAAAGAGTCCAAAACTTTTCGGGGCATACTTAGTCTGGTAGAAAAATGTGGGCAGTTTGACCCTGAACAGATGCTGGCAATGAAAACATGGCTGGAAAGTGATGACACCGCAGCTTTGGTTGCACACCGCGAATTTATTGATTTGAGAACTTATGTTTTTCAGCATGGGCAAAGTGAATATACCCGCACGCGTTTTTACAACAATGGCATTGTTCTGGGTGGGGGAAAGCATTTTAAAGTGCTTGATGCGCGGGAAAAGCCACGTAAGCAGCGCAGTGATAGCTATAGCGACCCGCTTGCCGATAATGGTGTCTGGAAAGTATTTGGGAAGTATCGTTAAACAAAAAAGCTATGCTGTTCAAATTTAAACAGCATAGCCTGTTACTCAAATATGTGGTTTTAAACGTCTAGTTTTTTTAACAGTTTTTTGATGGTTATTTCTAAATGTGCCTGTTGTGAAGGAATTTGATTGGCGAGCCAACCTAACACAAAATATTGCTGCTCTGCTGAAACCAGATATTTATAAGCATGTTGCTGAGCAACCCAGATATCTAGACTTTCATTGAGTTCAGGCTGTAGTTCTACATAAAGTGCCAAGTGTTTTTTGATGGTAAATGGTGTACAGAGCGCCAGAGCATCACCCCAACACTGGATATGGCTCAAGACTTGACATTTTTCAGCGACATCGAGTTGTGCAAAGTTTGCAAAATCCGCAGTAAATTGTTCAATCTGCTGTTTAAATTGTTTTTTAATGCTGCTTTTGATTTTGCGAGGTGGCTCAGCATCAGCATCGTTTAAGCTGAATGCCAGTAGTTCCAAGATCAATAATGTACAACCCGTTTGCGTAAATACATGATTGGCATGATGTAATTCTAAATCGGCAGTCTCGGCATGTTCAGCATGTAACAATATTGCAGGGTAAAGTGTTGTTGCCAAATATGCTTGATGAGTGGTCTTTAATAAGTGCTGTAACTGTGTAACATGTTGAATCAGCGCGGCTGGAGCAAAATCCTGAAATAATTGCAAGCTGCTGGCGAGTTGGCGCAGTGCCAAATAAGCCTGATAATAATGAGCCGGTTCAGCAATCTGATCTGCAATTGCAGCAAAGTTAGGTAAAGCATGACGTAATGCAGCTGCAATCAGCTGTTTTAAAATAAAATCTGGCTGAGCTTTCTTGTCATATTTTGTAGGTGAAGCAACCGTTGCTGGGCTGACTTGTAGTTTTTGAGCCAATAAATTGCCACGTTCAGCTTTACTGCGAACATCGAGCCAAATGTGATACTTCTTAACCCATTGTTGTGTAAGCTGAATCAGGTCGGAAATTTGTCCTTGCTTGAGTTCAAACTCAACTTCATAAATTTCACGTTGTTCGTCAACATTTTGTACAACGCCTCGGTCAAGGCAAATTTCAATCTTGGAATTGTTAAATTGCACAACACGATAAGCACGTTGCACAATCGTTTCAAATTTTAAAATTAATCCATTAAAATCATCACCCAAGGCATTTTTGAGTAATTTCAATGCCTGTGGTTCTTCTTTATAAACACTGAGATCTAGTTCCGGAGCTAGAGTTGATTCTCCTAAGTTCACTTCATGTTCGTAACGCTTTAAAGGATTTTCACCTGCGCCTTTGAGGGTCTGAACCCAAAAAATTCCTTCTTTACGAATTCGGATTGCAATCTGCTTTGCTGCTAGTTTTGAGTCAGCAGTGTCAAAATAACGCGCATGTAACTCAATATGCTGAGTGGTTTTTGTGTCAAAAGCCTTAACGATTGCAGCACGTTTCTGCTCAGGAATTTGTAGTTTTAATTCAATTTCATGCATGAGCTAAGCCCTATGAGTTCTTTTGAAGATAATGTCACTATAGACCGAGATGCTTCAGTTGAACATTTAAAAAATCAGATTTGCACTAATTTTTTTATGCTTCTTTCAACTCGTTTGTAATAAGCTTATCCTTAAATCATAAGACTAATTTTAATTTTATATATTTTTTAAGTACTTACATGGTTTTTTAAGGGTTTAAAAGATAAACATTTAAAAGAATCGCGACTGATGAGTATTCTTTTATAAGTAATTGATAATATATGTTTTTTTTAAATTAAAATGATTTTTAGATTTATTGGAAAATAAATATTGACTTTATCGTATTGCTATTTAAAGTAATTATTCTAATATTAAAAACAAATGATGAAGGCTTGGAAGCCTCGTGATCGCTGTTTAACCATGATGATGGAATCTTAATTTATGAAAAAATTGACTAAAGCACTCATTCCAGCTGCTTTATTTGCAGTCAGCTTTGCAACGCATGCTGAGACTTCAGAGGGCAAGGTCTTGGCTGTTTCTGCAGGCTGGGCACATATTATGCCGCAAGGGACTAAACAAGGCGTGTCTACTCAAGTGGGGAGCACAGGCCCATATTTACCATTTACACCCTCTGCTGGTTTTGAATTGAAAGATTCTGATACTGCTGAGTTTAAATTTGATTATTTAGTAGATGATAATGTTAGTTTGGGGTTAATTGTAGGCGTGCCACCAACCTTTGATATTAAAGGTAAAGGACAATTATTAGGTGGGGCGTTAAATCTAGATAAATTTAGTAAAGTGGGCGACGTTAAAGTTTATAGCCCAGTTGTAACAGGTAAATATACTTTTGGTGCAGTAAACAATAAATTGCGCCCATATGTTGGTGCAGGTCTTATGTATGCGCACTTTAGTAACTTTAAATTAGACTCTGCAGTAGTTTCTGATACTGCGTCAAAAGGTATAAGTATCCGTAACGTAAAAATTGATGATGCTGTAGCTCCTGTTGCTTTTATTGGTGCAGATTACAATATTACGAAAAACTGGTTTGCAACAGCTTCTGTGAGCTATGTTCATCTAAGTACTAATGCCAAACTTGATGTCGCTAATAATGTAACAGGGGCTACATTGGTTACAGGTCGCAGTAAAATCGAAATCAATCCAATCGTGACTTACCTTGGTGTTGGTTACCGTTTCTAAAATCTAATATGATTTAGACAATAAACCGAGAAGTTAACTTCTCGGTTTTTTATTGGAAGTTTGAACTTAAGAGATGTGAGCGTTACACTAAACTCAAATTCGCTTGATATTTAGAGTTTATATGCGTGGTTTATATCTCATTACTAATGATGACCCTTTAGAAATATTACTTGAAAAATTAGACGCTGCGCTGGCGACAGGACAGGTGGCAATTTTGCAATATCGCCGTAAAAAAGTTGCTAGAAGCGATCAGCCTGTTGAGGTTGAGCAGATCAAGCAGCTTTGTGAAAAATACCAAACGCCTTTTGTGATCAATGATGATTTAAGCCTTGCTGCACAATTTGGCTTGGGTGTGCATCTGGGGCAAACAGACGGTGAAATTACCGATGCCAAAGCTCAACTCGCTGAAGGTGCAATTATTGGTCGGACTTGTGCCAATTCACTTGAACTGGCTGAACTCGCTATTGCCCAAGGCGCAACTTACGTGGCATTTGGTGCGATTTATGCCACATCGACCAAACCTGAAGCGGGCAATATCGGTCTGGAGACTTTAAAGCAAGCATCCTTGCAGTTTAAAAATGTGCCGATCTGCGCGATTGGTGGTTTAAGCGTTGAAAATTCTCAGGTCGTGGTCGATTCTGGTGCAGACCTATGCGCGGTTATTAGTGATATATTAGCGCGACCAGTCGCTGAAATTCCTGCACGTGTGAATGCATGGGCGAATTTATTTTAATCATTCCTAAATCATTCAGTCTATTTGAGTAATGCTATGAGCCTTTCTGCAAAACAACAGCAACTTTTTAAGCAAGCCAGCAAACATATTCCAGGTGGTGTCAATTCACCAGTGCGTGCATTTAATGGTGTTGGTGGAACGCCTGTTTTTATTGAAAAAGCGCAAGGCGCATATTTATGGGATGTCGATGGTAAACGCTATGTCGACTACATTGGTTCATGGGGGCCAATGATTTTAGGTCATTCACATCCAAGTATTGTGAAGGCAGTTCAAGATGCAGCACAAGACGGTTTAAGCTTTGGTGCACCAACTGTACATGAAACCACGTTGGCAGATGTGATCTGCGAAATCATGCCGTCGATTGAAATGGTGCGTATGACCAACTCGGGCACAGAAGCGACCATGTCAGCGATCCGTTTGGCACGTGGCTATACGGGGCGTGACAAAATCGTGAAATTTGAAGGTTGCTATCATGGGCACTCAGATTCACTGTTGGTAAAAGCAGGTTCAGGCATGCTGACTTTGGGTGAGCCAACCTCTAAGGGCGTACCTGCTGATTTTGCTAAACATACAATTACTTTGCCATACAATGACATTGAAGCAGTGAAAGCCTGTTTTGCGAAATTTGGCGGTGAAATTGCAGGGGTGATTGTAGAACCTGTTGCAGGTAACATGAATTTGGTGAAACCAGTTGCAGGGTTCTTGGAAACCATTCGCGAAATGTGTGATGAGCACAAATCTGTCTTTATCATTGATGAAGTGATGACAGGTTTCCGTGTAGCGCTAGGTGGAGCGCAATCGGTTTATAACGTTAAACCAGATTTAACTACGCTAGGGAAAATTATTGGTGCAGGTTTGCCTGTGGGTGCATTTGGCGGTAAGCGCGAAATTATGGAATGCATCGCACCACTTGGTGGCGTGTATCAGGCAGGGACATTGTCAGGTAATCCGCTCGCGATGCGTGCGGGTATTGAAATGTTCAAACATTTGCGTCAAGAAAATTTCTACACTGATTTATCTGCAAAACTGGCGAAATTATTGGCTGGTTTTCAGCAAGTGGCTGAAGAAACGGGTATTGCACTTAAAACTGAACAAATTGGCGGCATGTTTGGTTTGTACTTTACCGATCAAACTGAAATCACCAGCTTCGATGATATCTTGAAGTGTGATGTAAATGCCTTTAAACAGTTCTTCCACGGTATGTTGGATCGCGGGATTCATTTTGCACCGTCTGCATTTGAAGCTGGTTTTATCTCATCTGCACATAGTGATGAGGATATTGCTTATACCATCGCGGCAGCAAAAGAAGTGTTTACCGAGATGAAACAGGCATAAATCATTGCTCAAAAAACGGAATCACGAGATTCCGTTTTTTATTTGGTGATGCTTTCGGATGAAATAACAGGAATTTATGCTTTTGTTGCAGATTGTCTCTTGTATTTCAGGCGTAAGCTTTTTATTATTGCCCGCTTGTTTTCGTGGTCAGCTTGGGATTAAATTTTGAGTAATTTTTTAACCGATCATCTGATTCATCGAGATGAAGATTTTATGGTCATCCATAAACCCGCAGGTTTACTCAGTGTTCCAGGTAAAGGCGAAGCCTTACAAGATAGCGTGCTGACACGTTTACTTGCGATAGAACCGAAAACTTTACTGATTCATCGTCTTGATCGTGACACCTCTGGCATTTTGGTCTTTGGTTTATCCCGCTTAGGGCAAAACCGAATTTCACGCCAGTTTCAGGAGCGCCACACCACTAAAACCTATCAGGCTTTGGTCGCAGGTTCGCTTTCAGGTGAAGGTACTATTGATATTCCTGTAGTGTATGATCCAGATCGACCACCACTTCATATTGTTGATCCACAACATTCCAAGCCAGCACTGACGCATTGGCAGGCGTTAGAGCAGTTTGAACTGGCAGGTCAAGTGGTGACACGTGTCAAATTAACCCCAATTACTGGGCGTTCACATCAACTTCGGGTACATATGCAATACTTGGGACATCCGATAGTCGGAGATACCCTGTATGCAACAGAGCAACAACAGCAATTGACTGATCGCTTGTGTCTACACGCACAGCAGCTCAGTTTTCATCATCCCAAAACAGATGAATTGTTAAACTTTGAATGTGCCGTACCATTTTAAAAAATCATCAGCATAACCTGACGTTTTGTTATGCTTTGTGCGAAAATATTTAGATTGAAGCTAAAAGCCAGAGTGTGCTTTTAGTGCAAACTTGAAATAAAGGTGAAAAAATTGCAACAGTTTGCTATTGGTCAACGTTGGTTATCTGATACTGAAACGGAACTTGGTTTGGGCGTTGTCATAGATGTAGATGAGCGTTCCCTCAGCATTTTATTTCCAAAAAGTGACGAAACACGAGTATATGCACGTAGCAATGCACCTTTATCTCGAATTATTTTTAATATCAATGATGAGATCTACGATCAGGAAGGTAACCTGTGGTTGGTTGAATCATTTGAAGAACGCTTTGGCGTGATTCGCTATAACGCTATACGTACTTTAGACAATGGCGAACAAGAACGTAAAACCTTAAATGAAACGCGTATTGGCGCGCAGATTCAGTTGTCTAAACCCCTTGATCGCTTACTTGCCAGTCAAGTCGATATCAAGGCGTGGTATGACTTGCGTATTGAAGCTTTACAGTTACAAGCCAGTATGCAAACCAGCCGTTTACGCGGTTTACTCGGTGCGCGTGTAGGATTGATTCCGCATCAGCTTTATATTGCGCATGAAGTCGGGAAACGTTTTGCGCCGCGTGTTTTACTGGCCGATGAAGTTGGTCTAGGTAAGACCATTGAAGCGGGTTTAATCATTCATCAGCAGCTCAAAACAGGGCGTGCCGAACGTATTTTGATTTTAGTGCCTGATTCATTGCAGTATCAGTGGATGATTGAAATGCGTCGCCGTTTCAATCTGAATTTCTCATTGTTTGATTTGACGCGTACAGCGTCGATTAAAGAGCATGACCCTGAACTCAATCCGTTCCTAACTGAGCAATGCATCATTGCCAGTGTCGATCTGATGATTGACCACGATGATCTACGTGAACAGGCGGTTGAAGCAGGCTTTGACTTGCTTGTGGTCGATGAAGCACACCACTTGATGTGGAGTGAAGAAGAAGGCGGCAATGACCGTTATGATCTGGTTGAAGAACTTGCAGAGAACACCGCAGGCGTATTACTACTCACTGCAACGCCTGAACAGTTGGGTGTCGAAAGCCATTTTGCCCGTCTGCGTTTACTTGATCCGCAGCGTTTTAGCAGCCTAGATCGTTTCCTTGACGAAGAAGAGCAATATCAGCATACCGCCAAAATTGCCGAAGTGTTGATGTCGGATGAAGCTTTGACCGAGCAGCATTTAACTGCGCTTGAAGGCTTGCTTGGACATCGAATTGAAGATCAGCCTGAGCAACGCTATCAAGCCATTCATGAACTGCTGGATCGTCATGGTACAGGACGTGTTTTGTTCCGTAATACCCGTGAAGCGATTCAAGGCTTCCCAGGACGTGACTGTCAGCCTGCGCCATTAGTTGCACCTGCTGACTGGTCTGTCGATGGCAAACTACGTGAACAGATGTGGCCAGAGGAGAATCAGCTCGATGGTTCTTGGATGGAAACTGATCCGCGTGTAGCTTGGCTCATGGAAATCCTGCGTAAAGATTTGAAACACAAGAAAGTCTTATTGATCGCACGTAGTGGCCCAGTGGTTGAAGCATTAGAAAGTGCTTTACGTTTGCATGCAGGTGTACGTACAGCCATGTTCCATGAAGGTATGAGCCTGCTGGAGCGTGACCAAGCTGCTGCATATTTTGCTGAAGAAAGCTATGGTGCTCAGATTCTACTATGTTCTGAAATTGGTTCAGAAGGGCGTAACTTCCAGTTTGCCAGTGACCTGATTTTATTTGACTTGCCTGCAAACCCAGATGTACTGGAGCAGCGTATTGGTCGTCTAGACCGTATTGGTCAGCAAAACCGCATTCAGATTCATGTGCCGTATTTGCAAGGGACAGCGCAGGAGCGCATGTTCCGCTGGTACAATGAAGCTTTAAATATCTTTAGCAACATTTCACCGACAGCGCAGACGCTACAAGAAAATTTCATTGTTGACCTAAAAGAATGTCTGCTGGCTGATCTTGGACAACGATTTGAAGACCTGCTTGAAGAGGTTAATGTACAACGCGAAGCGTTAGAAGCCGAGCTACAAGCTGGTCGTGACCGCTTGCTTGAGTACAATTCTTGCCGTCCAGTAATTGCACAGGAAATTGTGCAGGCACTTGAAGACTACGATGACAACACGACTTTGCCAATGTTTGTGAAGCGCTTCATGTCGTCAACCAACATTGATTTTGATGAACAAAGTAATGGTACGGTCATCATTAAACCGACGGATCAAATGCAGGTTCAGGGTTTAACGCTTGATGAAGAAGGCATGACTGCGACATTCTACCGTGATCAGGCACAAATTCGTGAAGATGCACAGTATTTGACCCTTGAGCATCCATTCATTGAAAGTATGATGGAGATGATCAACACGCAATCGTTTGGTAGCACCAATGTTGCGTTGTTGAAGTCAAATGCCTTGAAACAAGGTTCTGTCTTGCTTGAAGTCTGGTTTAAGGTCGATGTAATTGCGCCGAAGGCTCTTAACTTGCCTGCAAGTTTGCCACAGCAGCTCGTCCGCGTATTGCTCAGTGAAACTGGTCAGGATTTATCGGCTAAAATTGATCCAATGATTCTAAAACCATATTTGCATCATCTCGATGGCAATAGTTGTCGCCAAGTGGTGAAAGCACGCCGTGACGTGATTGAAACGCGTTATCGTCAAGCACTTGATATTGCCAAAACGGTATTACCTGAGTTGCAGCAACAGGCGAAAAGCAACTACGGTCAGCAATGGCAGTACGAAATTGAGCGTTTAAGCTATTTGAAACAGTTCAATCCAAGTATTCGTCAAGATGAAATCGAACGTTTGCAAAAACTGCAACAGGAAGGTTTAAGCTTGCTCGATAGCTTGTCGATTAGCCCAGAAGCCATTCAGGTTCTAGTGGTTGTAAAACCATAAAATGAGTGTTGTAAATAAAAAGCCCTTTATTCGAGATTGCTCTTCAAAAATTGCATAGTCGGATAAAGTGTTTTTTTTTAAAGAAAAAGCTGAGTTCTGTATTTTACAAAACTCAGCTTTTTTATTGCTGTACAGGGGTTAAAACCACCAAAGCTTAGGCTTCGATAGTTTGTACTGTAATTTTTTTCGCAGGGTCAACTTTACGACGTACTTCTGGAACAGGTTCGCCATAGTATTGACGGTCAGCAAAGTAGCTTGAACGTACCATTGGTGCAGACCAGATATTTCTAAAGCCAAGTTTACGACCATGCTCTGCATAGCGCTCAAACTCTTCTGGCGTTACAAAACGGTCAATTGGTGCATGTTCTTTAGAAGGCTGCAAGTATTGACCGATAGTGACATAGTCAACATCATGCGCGCGTAGATCATCAAGTAGTGAAATGACTTCTTCTTCAGTTTCACCAATACCAACCATCAAACCACATTTGGTTGGTACATCTGGGCAGTATTCTTTAAACATTTTTAGTAAGTTTAAAGAGTGCTGATAATCTGAACCTGGACGCATGGCTTTGTAAAGACGAGGCACAGTTTCAATATTATGGTTAAACACGTCTGGTGGGCATTCAGTCATAATGCGTAAAGCAATATCCATACGACCACGGAAGTCAGGCACCAAAATCTCTAATAAAGTTTTTGGGCTAAGCTCACGAGCTTCTTTAATACAGTCAACAAAATGCTGAGCGCCGCCATCGAGTAGATCATCACGGTCAACAGAGGTAATCACCGCGTACTTTAAACCTAAGTTGGCGATGGTTTCTGCCATATGGCGTGGTTCATCAGGGTCAAGTGCATTCGGACGACCATGAGCAACGTCACAGAACGGACAACGACGGGTACAAATATCACCCATAATCATAAAGGTTGCTGTACCACCACCAAAGCATTCAGGCAGGTTCGGGCAGGCTGCCTCTTCACATACGGTATGTAGTTTTTGTGCGCGTAATGTGGTTTTAATCCGTTGAACTTCATCTGGTGCTGTCATCTTGACACGAATCCAATCTGGTTTTCGTGGCACATCAACCGTAGGAATCACTTTTACAGGAATTCTAGCGACTTTCTCTGCGCCACGAAGTTTGACACCCTGTTCAGGTTTACGGCTACTGGTCATATTCAACTTTTCCACTGTTTGACGATGAACTTTTTACTGCTTAAGCTCACAATTATAGCGGAAAGCAAAACTTTTAGGGTGAAAAAGATATTCATAAAATAAATGTTGACATTAAATATATATGTGGTCGAAATAAACTAAATCTTTAGGAATTCAGCTAAACTATGGTCTAAACATGAAAGTAAAGGAGCATTGAATGTCACGTAAAAAAGAGGTCATGAGAGGGAGTTTTATCAAATACGATGCCGTCGTGCTTGGCTCAGGCCCTGCGGGTGAAGGCTCTGCAATGAAACTTGCCAAATCTGGCAAGCGCGTTGCGATTGTTGAAATGCGTGATCAGCTAGGTGGTAACTGTGCCCATGTTGGAACAATTCCAAGTAAAGCATTACGTCAGACAGTATCGAGCATTATCCGTTATCAACGTGATCCGATGTTTCAAAAAGTAGGTGAATGGAAAAAATTTACCATGAAACAGGTGCTCAGTCATGCTCACCGTGTGATTCAGCAGCAGGTTGCAACCCACTCTCGTTTTTATGACCGCAATAACATCGACGTTTTTCATGGTCGCGCTTATGTTCAGGACAGAAACACCCTCTTGGTTTTCACTCCAGAAGGGATTAAAGAAACCATTGTTTTTAACGAATTGGTCATTGCAACAGGTAGCCGTCCATACCAGCCACAAGGTCTAGATTTTAACCATCCTCGCGTTTTCGATTCAGACAAAATTCTTGATCTGGATTACACCATTAATAAAATCATTATTTATGGTGCAGGGGTGATTGGTTGTGAATATGCTTCTATTTTCATTGGTTTGAATCATAAAGTTGATCTGATCAATACCCAACCCAAATTACTCAGCTACTTAGATGCCGAAATTTCCGATGCCTTGTCTTATCACTTGCGTGAACAAGGGGTTTTGATTCGCCATAACGAACAAATGGATCATTTGGAAACATTTGATGATCACATTGTATTGCATCTGAAAAGTGGTAAAAAAATCAAAGCTGATGCAATTTTGTGGTGTAACGGACGCTCAGGCAATACCGATGGCTTAGGTTTGGAAAATGTCGGCTTGACCCCAAATAGCCGTGGTCAGTTGACTGTCAACGAAAAATATCAGACTGAAGTTGAAAACATTTTTGCAGCAGGTGACGTGGTCGGTTGGCCATCGCTTGCTTCGGCAGCTTATGACCAAGGGCGCTGTGCTGGCGCGAACATGAGCGGCGAAGAAAATGTAAAACCTGTAACGGATATTCCAACAGGAATTTATACCATTCCAGAAATTTCTTGCTTTGGTAAAACTGAGCAGCAATTGACTGAGGAAAAAATTCCATATGAAGTAGGGCAGTCATCTTTCCGTCACTTGGCGCGTGCGCAAATTACAGGTGATACGGTTGGTGAGTTAAAAATTTTGTTCCATCGTGATACCTTGGAAATTTTAGGAATTCATTGCTTTGGGAACAATGCCTCTGAAATTATCCATATTGGACAGGCGATCATGCAAAGCCCGAACAATACGTTGAAATATTTTATTGAAACGACATTTAACTATCCGACCATGGCAGAAGCCTATCGCGTTGCAGCATTGAACGGTTTAAACCGTCTATTCTAATCGTGTGCTTTAAGAAGCAGGGGAACAGGAGTTTCCCTGCTTATTTTCGATTGAACAACATGCGGCATTCGGACTTGGTGTTTTCATTTGCTGTTCAATATAATCTTGTGTTTCACAATAACAACGATACTGATTTTTTCCTTCATGCTTAGCAATATAAAGTGCCAGATCGGCTTGCACGATAAGATCATTAAGATTTTGGCTGGTCATGTGTGGGCATAAACTGGATACCCCAATACTGTAAGTAATGTTAATCGTAACATCATCATGGCAAATACGGGTTTTTGATGATTGCTGCATTAAGCCTTGTGCCAGTTGATGAATTTCTGTGCCTGAACGACAAACCTTAATAAAAACAAATTCTTCTCCGCCATAGCGGGCAAAAAAACCATTAACCTTTTGACTATAGCTGTCCAATGCATCTGCAACCAGCATAAGACAAATATCACCAAACGGGTGTCCATAGGTGTCGTTGATATTTTTAAAGTTATCAATATCAATCATCATCCATGCAATACATTGCTGCTGAGCTTTGGCTTGATCCCATAATATGCTGAGCTGTTTGTCTGCATGTAATCGATTGGGCTTTTGAGTTAGAAAATCGGTAAAAGCCATATTTTCCAAAGTGATAGACTTTTGCTTAAAATAGGAAAAAGTAATGAGTGCTTGCCAGTAATCCCGATACTTAAGCTGAGATGAGCGAATAATATACAAAATATTGAGGCTGGCTAAAGGTAAGAAAATCAGATTTTCTGAAGAATTCTCCACCAATACAGCAGTTAATGCAGGTAAAATCATGGCAAGTGGCACCATGATTTTATATATAGGATCAATAGTTAAAAGTAATGAGGTTGCTGTGCATAACACCGCAGTAATAATAATAAAGGGAACAGTAATGGTGTAAATAATATGAAGATAAATACACCATGAACAAATTGAGCCAAGCATTAAGCAGGGAATAATAATTAATATAGCAAGAAATAAACGTGCGCGATGAAAATTATGTTCTAAAAGCTGACTAAAACGATAGTGTAAAATGATGTGAAAGATAAGTATTGTGAGAAAGAAAAATGAAATACTATAAAATGTTTCCTGAATAAAAACATCATCTTGATTGTTTAAGGCAATAATTAGCCAGCAAGGCAAATAAATGAACGCACTGATAAAAGCACGGCGCTCTAATTCTTGCATTGCATTAATGATGATTTCATTGTTACATTCAGGGAGATTGAACATAGATACTATTTCTATAGCTTAAACCACTACAATTGCTATTGTACAAAAAATAATGTCATAAAAGAGAGTTTTTTTAATCGCAGATAAATTATTTTTTATTTAAAATCTGATGAGTATCAATAATAAAATCCTGTCATCATTTAAATTTTAAATCATCTATTATGTGATGTTTAAAATAATTTATTTATTTTAATTTATTAATTGATTAAAACTATTTACCATTTGGTTGAATATCATGATTTTAATTGGTGTCTTGCATCATTGTTTATATTCTCTCTGTTTTTCTTGCTGAGCAAAACTGTAGGGTATTTTAATGAAACGCAAGAAAAATAAAAATGAGTTTATAAACAACGTCTAATGTTGAAGTTGGCGTAGTTTTAGCACTATAAAATATAAGATGAAATGAAGTTAAATATATGAGTCATATACAAAATGCTTTAATTACAAAACTCAAGCGATCTGAACATTGGTATGCCTGTTTAGAACTAAAATTTTCTGCACAAGAACGACGAACTGTTTTAGTGCATAGAAAACATTATGGCCCACTTAGAGTGCAAAAGATGCTATGGCCAGAAAAAACAGGCGTTTGTCATAGCATTATTGTACACCCACCTGCAGGTATTGCAGGGGGAGATCATCTTACTTTTGAGATCGAAGTACAATCGAAAGCACATGCGTTGGTTACCACGCCTGGCGCAGGAAAATGGTATAAAACCAATGCTAAACAAGCCTTTCAGCATATTCATTTACAGGTAGATGATCATGCAACTTTGGAATGGCTGCCTCAAGAAACCATGCTCTTTAATGGAGCGAATGCTTATTCAGAAACGCACATTCATCTGGCACAGTCGGCAAGTTTTATTGGGTGGGATATGCTGGTACTAGGGCGTCAGGCACGTCAGGAAAACTTTGAAACAGGTCAGTACCATAATCAGTTGCGTTTATGGCATGCAGGAAAATTATTGCTTGCAGATACCTTACAGTTTCAGGGTAATGACCGCTGGTTAAGTTCGTGTTTGGGCATGAACCGCCAAGCGGTACTTGGAAACTTGTGGGCAGTTGCTCCTGAAAAGTTTCGTGCGACTGTAATTTTAGAACAACAGATTGAGCTGATTCGTGAATTAATGGTGCGTATGCAAGTACCTGTCACATTAACTCTATTGAATGATGTAGTGAGTGCGCGTTATCTAGGACAAGATGCGCGGCAATGTCATGATGCCTTTGCGGCAATTCGGGCACGTTTGCGTCGCTACTGGTTTGATCTGGATGAAGAATTTCCGCGCATTTGGCGTACTTAAATTACGTCATATTGCTTATTTTCAAAACATTCAATTCCGTTAAGCTGTGTTTTAGCACATATTTTGCTTAATCAAAGACAAATAAATCAGGAAAGAGATATGGAACTCAATCCCACAGAAAAAGATAAATTACTGATTTTTACAGCAGGTCTGGTGGCAGAGCGTCGCAAGGCACGAGGTTTAAAGCTGAATTACCCTGAAGCGATTGCTTATATTTCAGCAGCTTTGCTTGAAGGTGCACGCGATGGGATGAGTGTTGCGGAACTGATGCATTATGGAACGACCTTACTGAGCCGTGACGATGTCATGGAGGGTATTGCAGAGATGATTGCTGAAGTGCAAGTTGAAGCGACTTTTCCTGATGGTTCAAAACTGGTTACGGTTCATCAACCGATTGTTTAAACAGGAGAATAAATATGATTCCTGGAGAAGTATTGACCTCGGATGCTGACATCGAACTGAATGCTGGACGAGTAACTTTAAAAATTTCCGTGAGTAATCTTGGTGATCGCCCGATTCAGGTCGGTTCACATTTTCATTTCTATGAAGCCAACGATGCCTTGCAGTTTGACCGTGAGGTGAGCAAAGGTTTTCGTTTGAATATTGCCGCAGGAACAGCGGTGCGTTTTGAGCCAGGGCAACGTCGTGATGTCGAATTGGTGGCTTTGGCAGGTAAGCGTGAAGTCTATGGTTTTGCTGGGCGTGTCATGGGGAAATTGGACAGATGATACAGATCCGATCTGCGACACCACAAGATGTTCGTGCCATTCAAGCTTTGATTCAGCCTTATTTCGCTGACTTTGTGGTAGATGAATCAGGTTTGGCACATTTTAGTGAGCAAGTGGTGATGGATTTTATTCATCATTCTGAAGTGCATTCTTTTGTTGCTGAGCAAGATCAGCAGATTTTAGGTGTGGTTGCCTATCGGGAGCCTGCACATCTGTTGCATTTTTTTGTAGATCAGCATCACCACTCACAAGGAATTGGTAAGCAGCTTTGGCAATATGCCGAGCAGCATGCTTTGCAGCAGCCGATTCAGGAATTTACCGTCAATTCGAGCTGTGCTGCGCAAGATGTGTATCGCCGCTTTGGCTTTGAAGCGGTACAAGATGTTAAAGAAGCACATGGGCTGCGCTTTATTGCCATGAAAAAGACTTATCCCACAACACCATAAGATTAGGATAAAAATGATGAAAATGTCACGCCGTGCCTATGCGGAAATGTTTGGTCCTACTGTCGGTGATCGGGTCCGGTTAGCCGATACCGAGCTTTTTATTGAAGTGGAACAAGACTTCACCACTTATGGCGAAGAAGTCAAATTTGGTGGTGGCAAAGTTATCCGTGACGGGATGGGGCAGTCTCAATTGCTGGCGGATGATGTCGCAGATACTGTAATTACGAATGCCTTGATTGTGGATTGGTGGGGCATTGTCAAAGCTGATGTCGGTCTGAAAAACGGGCGCATCTGGAAAATCGGCAAGGCAGGCAATCCTGATATTCAGCCGAATATTACCATTCCACTCGGTGCAGCTACGGAAGTGATTGCAGGTGAAGGGCAGATTTTGACGGCTGGCGGAGTCGATACGCATATTCACTGGATTTGCCCGCAACAAGTGGAAACTGCGCTGATGTCTGGCGTGACCACTATGGTGGGTGGTGGAACAGGACCTGCTGCAGGAACATCGGCAACCACTGTGACGCCAGGTCCTTGGCATATTGGCACCATGCTGCAAGCGATTGACGACTTACCGATGAATATTGGTCTGCTTGGTAAAGGTAACTTGAGTTTGCCTGATCCAATTCGTGAGCAGATTAAAGCAGGGGTGATCGGGCTGAAACTGCATGAGGACTGGGGTTCAACGCCTGCAGCCATTGATAACTGTTTAAGTGTTGCCGATGAATATGATGTGCAAGTTGCGATTCATACAGATACCTTAAATGAAGGTGGTTTTCTGGAAGAAACCCTTGCCGCATTTAAAGAGCGTACCATTCACACCTACCATACTGAAGGTGCAGGTGGTGGGCATGCACCCGACATTTTAAAAGCCATCGGGCAAAGTAATGTCTTGCCATCATCGACCAATCCAACTCGTCCCTATACCGTCAATACCATTGATGAGCATTTGGATATGCTGATGGTCTGCCATCACCTAGACCCTGCAATTGCTGAAGATGTAGCATTTGCCGAGAGCCGTATTCGCCGTGAAACCATTGCTGCGGAAGATATCTTGCAGGATATGGGAGCAATCGCCATGATGTCTTCCGACTCACAAGCCATGGGACGCGTCGGTGAGATGATTATTCGCACATGGCAAACCGCACATAAGATGAAAGTACAGCGTGGCAGTCTAGAAGGTGACAATGCCCAGCACGATAACAATCGCGTGAAACGCTATATCGCCAAATATACGATTAACCCTGCGATTACCCATGGTCTAAGCCATGAAATTGGTTCAGTCGAAGAAGGTAAACTGGCAGATCTGGTGTTGTGGAAGCCAGCATTTTTTGGGGTAAAGCCATCGATGATCATTAAAGGCGGCATGATTGCTGCTGCACCGATGGGGGATATTAATGCCTCGATTCCAACCCCGCAGCCTGTGCATTACCGTCTGATGTTTGGTGCATTCCCGCGAGGAGTTCATCGTACCTGTTTGACCTTCTTGCCGCAGGTCGCGATTGATGCGGGTGTAGCTGAACAGTTAGAACTGAAAAAAATGATTAGCCCGTGTAAAAACACTCGCAATATCAGCAAGCAGGACATGAAACACAATAGTTATTGCCCTGTGATGGATGTGCATCCTGAAACTTATGAAGTGCGTGCAGATGGTGAGTTACTCACCTGTGAGCCTGCGGATGTGCTGCCGATGGCACAGCGTTACTTCCTATTTTAAAAAGATTGAATAAAAACCTTTGCAATATTGTGCAAGAACAAAAGCCATGAAAAGTGAGTATGACGATATGAAAATTTATACCCAACGTCTTGACAATATCGCAGCAGAAGAGCCTTTTGAGGTGGTGGAACTCAGCTTTGATACTCGCCAGAAATCACGTTTTCGTGCCACATTAAACAATGGTACAGACATTGGTGCAGACTTGCCACGGACGGGAATTTTACGCAGTGGTTCATTTATTGCCACGCCAAATGGTGAGATTTTACGGGTGGATGCCAAAGCTGAACGCCTGATGTGTGTGACTGCACCGACTCAGTTCGATCTACTTAAAGCTGCTTATCATTTAGGCAATCGTCATGTGCCATTGATGTTGACGCCTACAGCATTGTATTTCGAACCTGACCATGTCTTGGCAGAAATGGTGCAAGGTTTGGGTTTGGCAGTGAATGAAGTTGAACATCCGTTTGAGCCTGAAAGTGGGGCATATGCACAGCATAGCCATGACCACCGTTTAAGCCCGATTAAGGCTTTACATCATGTCCATCACTAATGCAGCGCAACTGCTGAAATTATTGACCCTGTCATCGACTGCGTTGCCAGTTGGAGCGTACTGTTATTCGCAAGGTGTAGAAAGCGCGATTCAGATTGGACTGATTCAGGATGAAGCCAGTAGTAAGGCTTATTTTGAAGATGTCTTGGAAATGCTGCTGGTACGCTTTGAGCTGCCGATGTTACAACGCCTGATGCAAAGCTATGCAGACACAGAACAGTTTGAGGTATGGGCAGAAATATACCGAGCCAGTCGAGAAACCAAGGAATTTTTGGCGGAGTCACAGCAACTGGCATTTTCATTAAATGCTTGGATTAAAGATGTTCTGCAAATTCCTGTCGAAGTAAAAAAACAGTTTGGTTTTGTGCCTGTGTATGCACAGCTCTGTGGGCGTTTAGAACTTGAACTGGTAGATGTTTTGACAGCGTATACATTTACCGTGTTGGAAAATCAGGTTTTGGCCGCAGTGAAAACTGTGCCGCTTGGACAGATTGCAGGGCAGCGGATTTTATGGCATGTGCATGGCTTGATTCCCGATGCGATACAACGCGCAATGCAATTACAAGATCATGACATGAGTAGCGCCTTACCGAACTATGCCATGCTGAGTATGCAGCATGAAACCCAATATTCACGATTATTTAGATCATAAAACAGATTCTCTCGTTCAGTGCGAGAGTCATAAATTTAGAAGGAAACAACGATGTCAGAACGTAGCCCATTGCGTGTTGGAATTGGTGGTCCAGTGGGATCAGGCAAAACCGCATTAACTTTGAATTTATGCCGTGCTTTACGTGACAAATACAACATGGCAGTTGTGACCAATGACATTTATACAAAAGAAGATTCCAACTTTTTAACCCGCAATGAAGCCATGAATCCTGAGCGTATTGTCGGAGTGGAAACAGGTGGTTGTCCACATACCGCGATTCGTGAAGACGCGTCGATTAACCTTGCTGCAATTGATGACTTATGTGAGAAATTTGATGGCTTGGAGCTGATCATCATTGAAAGTGGTGGTGATAACTTGGCTGCGACGTTTAGCCCAGAATTGTCAGATTTAACCCTGTATGTCATTGATGTGGCAGGTGGTGAGAAAATTCCACGTAAAGGTGGGCCAGGCATTACCAAGTCAGATTTGCTGATTATCAATAAAACCGACTTGGCGCCAATGGTGGGTGCAAATCTGGATGTAATGGATCAGGATGCCAAACGTATGCGCGGCGATAAACCATTTTTATTTTCCAATATGAAAACCCAAGATGGTTTGGCAGAAATTATTCGCTTCATTGAAAAACAAGGCTTGTTTAAATCATAAGGAGAAGGGCATGAAAATTTTAAAAACATTGAGCAGTGCTTTGATCCTGAGTGCTTTACCTGTGCTAGCGATGGCGCATCCAGGGCATGAATTTCCACAGCTTGGTTTTTTAAGTGGTTTTGTTCATCCATTTACTGGGCTAGATCACATGTCCATGGCGGCAGGTTTGGGTGTACTGCTGTGGAAAACCAAACGCCAATGGCAAATGTCGGGTGTGGTTGCACTGGTTGCTGCATTACTGATTGGTTTTGTTATTGGTGCGCAAAATCTATTGAGTGCTTCGGTTGCAGAATATGGCATTGTGGCATCACTGATGGTTTTGGTTGTGGCTTTATGGCATAAACATAGCGTTTTGATGCCTGTTGCAACTTCGGCATTGGCAATTTTTCATGGCATGGCGCATGGAGCTGAACTCAGTTCACAGGGTCACTGGGCAGGGCTGATGCTGGGAATGATTACAGCAATGGCATTGCTTTATGCGATCGGTTTGGGTGTCGGTGCATTGCTTGAACGCTATATTCCAGAGCAAGGTCGTAAAATGGTTGCAGGTGTAGTTGCTCTTGTGAGCTTGTTCGGCTTGGCTTAATTCAGCCATTTTAGAGATTGACAGGAAGTTAAAGTAACTCATTTGCTTTAACTTCTTTTACCTAACCATTCATATCTTCACATTGCATCACACAGCACAGTAAATTCCTTTCAAAATTTGTGATAAACCGTGTTTTAAATTACATGACCCCTCAAGATTTTTAGGTGATCTTTCCCAACAATAGCGCAATGCTGTTGTAGAGAGGATAAAACTTCATGAAATATTTTTGGATTGGTTTGATGTGTTTGGTGACTTTAAATGGCTGTATGGTGCCACACTCGCATGCAGTATTATCCAAACAGACCAATCTTGCATCAGAGCCGTTCAAGCCTAAACCTTTACATGTTGACAATGGTTTTCATGACGATGATGGGCGTGAACATGAGCCACAGCATAGGCGCCGTGAAGTAGTCTATGCGGAAGATTTACGCTGTGATGATCCACCTGATCAGGAGGAAACCACTGAACTGTTATGAAACCTGTTTTTGGAATAAACCAGCCTGAACCTGACCTGCCTTGGTTTGTTTAAGAAGTTGCCATGATGTTGGGAGCTTTAGGCTGTTTAGCGCACGATCAGCTTCTACATAAATCAGCCCCTGATCTTTTAAATGAACATCGGCAAGTTCAGCCAATTCTTGCCACAAATCTAGGCTATACGGTGGATCAAGAAAAATTAGATCAAATTCTTGAGAGAGTTTAGGTAAAACATTTTCTGCCGTATTGCTATAAAGTTGGCAATTTTCAGCTTTAAGCAATTGGATGTTGTCTTTAAGGAATTTGGCTTGACTGCGATCAGGTTCAATCATCACCACTTGCGCTGCACCACGTGACAGGGCTTCAAATCCGAGTGCCCCTGAACCCGTACAGACATCCAGAACGACTGCATTTTGAATATTCCACATTAACCAGTTAAATAGCGTTTCACGCACACGGTCAGGGGTAGGACGTAAACCATCAATCGGCGCAAAACCCAGTTGACGTCGTTTCCATTGCCCACCAATAATACGTAACTGATTTTTCATGCTTTATTCCGTGATATCTACTGGCTGTGAAGCTGCTGCAGGTTTAGGTTTTTGCTCTTGCTGTGGTTTTTGTTTGTTCGGTAGAGCTTTGGGGTCAGCCTGCAAAATGCTCTGACCGCTTGGTAATTGGCTTGGCTGAATCCCTGCTGTCATTAGGCTACCTGTAACCTGGTGAGTCGTTGGGCGAATTGGATTGGATTTGCGTTGTAGCATCCAATAATCAAATACAGGGCGTGCCAATTGTGCTGCTGCACCCCCGTGCCGACCATTTTCCAAAATGACTGCAATCGCAATTTGTGGATTGTCAGCTGGTGCAAAGCCCACAAATAAACCATGGTCAAGCTGACGGTCAGTCAGTGAAGCTTCGTTATATTTTTTACCTTGTGCAATACTTTTAACCTGTGCTGTCCCTGTTTTACCTGCGATTTGATACGCATTGGTACGAATACCACGTCCTGTCCCCTCGTTAATTACATTGACCATGGCATCGCGCATTTTTCCCCAGTCCTCATCAGTTCCTTTAAACTGGACGCGACCATCAGGAGCATTACGCACGGGGAATGGTTTTGCACCACGAGTATTGCTGACCACGTGCGGGATAAGGTGGTAACCGTGATTGGAGACAATCGAGATTGCCATTGCCAACTGAATCGGTGTTGCGGTAAATGCACCTTGCCCGATACTCACCGAAATGGTTTCACCTTTGAGCCATTTGGCTTTTCGGGTACGTAGTTTCCACTCTGGGTTCGGGTATAAGCCAGTACTTTCATTGGGCAGGTCAACTCCTGTTTTTTCACCAAAACCAAACTGGCGCATCCATGAATTCATGCGCTCAATACCCATCTGGCTCGACAGGATATAAAAATAGGTGTCGCAAGATTCCTGAATGGCTTTGTTCAGATCGACAATCCCATGTCCTGTTTTTTTCCAGTCACGGAATTTATGCGAGTCGCCTGGTAAATGGAAATAACCAGGGTCATTAATGGCAGTTGACCAGTCAATCACACCATAATTAATGCCACCTAAACCTTCAACAGGCTTAATGGTTGAACCGGGTGGATAAACCCCTTGTAAAGAACGGTTATAAAGAGGCTGATCAAGGTTGTCACGCAAGGCAACATAATCTTTTGAACTGATCCCTGATACGAACAAATTGGGGTTGAAGCTCGGGCTAGACACCATTGCTAAAATTTCCCCAGTATGCGGATCAATCGCCACGATTGCACCACGACGACCTGCCAGTTGCTCAGACGCAACCATTTGCAGACCATAATCAATCGATAAATACAGATCATTCCCGCGAACAGGGTCTTTACGCCCTAAATGACGCAGGACGTTACCGTGTGCATCGGCTTCAACCGATTCATTGCCCGGAATACCATGCAGCAAATCTTCATAAGATTTTTCAATACCGATTTTACCGATCAGGTTAGTGCCTGCGTAGACATCTTTATTGATGTTTTTTAATTCTCGGTCGTTAATTCGTCCTACATAGCCAATCACATGCGCAAACAGTTCCCCATACGGATAGTAGCGCGTCATTTGTGTTTCAATGTTGACGCCAGGAAACAGGTATTTAACCTCACTGAATTTGGCAATTTCACTTTCATTGAGATTCAGTTTAAGCGCGACTCGTTCAGTTTTTTTGGCAGTTTTGATACGGCTATTGAAACGCTCAATATCATCCTGATTCAGATTTAAAATTGGGATCAGCCGTTTGACTGTACCGTCAATATCGTCAATATCGGCTTTACTGAGTGTTGCAGTAAAAACGGGGTAGTTGTCGGCAAGCAAAATGCCGTTACGATCATAAATATAACCACGTGCAGGAGGGAGTGGCTGTAAGCGAATTCGGTTGTTATCAGAAGCTGTTTGAAATTCTTGGTAATGAAAAATCTGCAAATAGATGTAGCGGGCAATCAATGTTCCGAAACATAGGAACACCATACCGATGGCGATAAAAATGCGACTACGAAAAAGGCGTTTTTCTTCTTGAACATTCTTTAAGGGAAGATGTTGCTTCATATTCGTGTCGTCAATGAGCCATGTGAGAATAAAGGCGGATTATTTTAACTCAACATGAGAATGAAAGTCGCAAGTATTTTACGCATTCTGTGTAAAACTTGTAGTTTGGCTGATTTGACAGCAATTTTTTTGCTCAATGTTGCTACAGTGAATCTTGAAAATCTGCTACAGTGCATTGCAGAACAACATTAAAAAATCATCCTTGTAAAGCAGTCAAATCTTGGTCTTACAAATTTGGTATATTTTAAGTAATTGTATTCGTTCAAAATAGCCTTTCTCTATTGAACACCTGAAGTTATAGCGTACGAGAGCATTCATGTTCGAATTTATTAGTCATTTGTGGCAAGTTTTTATGCATCGTCCAGATCACTGGGCGATAATAAGTATTATCCCAGTGACTGCATTTGTAACATGGGCACATGTGTGGATGGCACTAAAAATGGTGTTCTATCCAATCCAGTTTTGGGGCTTTCATGTTGGCAATCTGCCCATCGGTTGGCAGGGCATTGTGCCACGTAAAGCTGGGCGTATTTCTGGAATTATTACTGATAATACCTTGACAAAAATTGGTTCTCTGAGTGAATTTCTTGAGGCGATGGATCCTGAAGAGATGGCCAAGGTCATTGGCGAACAGGTTAACCACGAACTGGAAAATCTGATTGACGAGATTATGCTGGAGCGTAATCCCGTACTTTGGGAAAATATTCCGTATTCGATTCGCCGCCGTATCTATGATCAGGCGCATAAACAGTTACCTGCGGTACTTGAACATTTGGTCACGGAGCTGACCTACAAGGTTGAATCGCTGGTGGATATGCGAGAAATGGTGGTTCGCCAAATGGAAGCAGATCGCAAACTTATGGTGCGTATGTTTCTAAAAGTTGGGCAAAAAGAGATTAATTTTATTTGGCACATTAGTGCTTTGATTGGCTGTTTCTTTGGTCTATTTCAGATGATTGTCTGGTTTTTGGTACCTTGGCATTGGACAGTCCCTTTCTGGGCATCCATTTGGGGATTTTTAACCAACTGGATTGCCATCTGGATGGTCTTTAATCCAATGTACCCGCACTATGTCCGCTATCCCCAGTTTTTTAGACGTACCCATAACCACCAGTTTCCTTGGGTTGTGCCTGTGATTCCACGTATTGGCACATATAATATTCAGGGCGCTTTTATGAAGCGTCAAGAGGAAGTCTCTGACGTTTTTGCCAAAGTGGTGACTGAAGAGTTAATTACTTTAAAGACCATCATGAGTGAAATGATGTATGGTCATCATAAGGAAAAAACCCGACGTATTGTGAAGCAGCATGTCAATCAGATCATGGATACGCCACTGGTACGTACCACGTTGCAATTGTCTTTAGGATTAAGAGAGTACGCGAAGTTAAAAACAGACTTGATTGACCGCTCAATTGAAATTACGATGGTACCTGTAAGCGACCCTGCATTTAATGCAAGCCGTGCACGCAAAATATTTCAAATGTTTCGAGACCGTATTCGTGAGTTAACTCCAAGCGAATTTCAAAATTTGTTACGTCCCGCGTTTCAAGAGGACGAGTGGATTTTGATTGTATTGGGGGGGGTAACTGGCTTTATTGCTGGTACAATACATTTGTTTGTTGCTTTTTTATAATACTTAGCACTTTCAGAAGGTTAAACTTTCTGGATGGGTTAAGACTGTTTTTATTTTAGATGAGGATTTATTAGATGCGCATTATATTACTCGGACCACCTGGCGCAGGTAAAGGTACTCAAGCTCAGCTGATCTGTAAGCGCTATGATATCCCACAAATTTCAACTGGCGATATGCTCCGTGCCGCAATTCGTGAAGGAACCGAATTAGGGTTGAAAGCGAAAAGTGTAATGGAATCTGGTGGTTTGGTTTCTGACGATTTAATTATCGGCTTAGTCAAAGAGCGTATTGCCCAACCTGATTGTGTCAATGGCTGTATCTTTGATGGTTTCCCTCGTACGATTCCTCAAGCAGAAGCGCTAGAGAAAGAAGGCATTAGCATTGATCATGTTATCGAGATTGATGTTCCAGACGAAGAAATCGTCAAACGTCTTTCTGGTCGTCGTCAGCACCCTGCATCTGGGCGTGTTTACCATGTCGTTTATAACCCACCAAAAGTGGAAGGCAAAGACGATGAAACAGGTGAAGAGCTTGTGCAACGCCCAGATGACCAAGAAGAAACTATTCGTAAGCGTTTAGCTTCATATCATACTGAAACTGAACAATTGGTCGGTTTTTACCAAGGTCGTGCGGCTTCTGGTGACAACGCGCCAAGCTATGATAAATTAAATGGCTTACGTCCGATTGATAATGTTCAAACTGATTTGTTCGCGATTTTAGATCAAGCGAAATAATCGACTTTGACATATAAAGAGCCCTCATTCATAGTAGGGCTCTTTTTTTATGCTTGAAAAGGCTCAATATGTTGAAATTGGCACTGATTTTACTGATTGTTTTGAGTTTAGCCGCTTTAATTTTTCTGATTTTGCAAAGCAAAAAACTGCTGAATGATACAGTGAAGCAGCATAAGCCAATGCCTAAATCTCAAGATAAACCTCAGCCAACCCAATCATCTGTTCGTTCTAAAAAGAAACGCTAATTGAAGCATAATAAATAATATGAGTTAACCAAAATTGCTTTTTAAAAGTGATTGACGCAGTTTGAGCAGAAAATTCAGTGCTATTAAAATTAGTCTTCTGCTTTAGGCTGTTCAGGTTTTATTGCACCAAAATCAAAGCGGTCTCTCCAATTACACACATCTGAAACCACGCATTCAGCACATTTGGGTTTACGTGCAACACAGCAGTAACGTCCATGCAAAATCAGCCAGTGATGAGCATCTAACATAAATTCTTCTGGAATGACTTTAATCAAACGCTGTTCAACTTCAAGCACGTTTTTCCCGACAGCCAGACCTGTACGATTGCCTAAACGAAAAATATGTGTGTCTACTGCTATCGTTGGTTGTCCAAAAGCAGTATTCAGCACGACATTGGCAGTTTTTCGCCCAACCCCAGGTAAGGCTTCCAGATCTTTACGATTGTCAGGAACTTGGCTGTTGTGCTGACCGATCAGAATCTCACAGGTTTTAATGACATTTTCGGCTTTTGAGTTATATAGACCAATGGTTTTGATATATCCTTTTAAACCTTCTAAACCGAGTGCCAGAATCTGTTCGGGTGTATTGGCAATAGGAAAGAGCTTATCAGTGGCTTTATTCACACTCACATCGGTAGCTTGTGCAGACAGCATAACCGCAATGAGCAGCTCAAATGATGAGGAAAAATTTAGCTCAGTCGATGGTTTAGGACGCTGTTCACGTAGCCGCTCGAAAAATGTATATACCTGTTTTTTAGTCATGTTTTTGCTAGACATTAAGCATCACCTTGTAATGCATCTAACTGGGCATTGAGCTGCTGTAGCTGTTCGCGTTTAGCAGGGTTGTCCCAAACGCTGAGCTGTTTTTCCAGTTTTTTAATTTGTGTGCGTAGTTTAGCCAGTTCAATTGTGGTTTTTGCATCGGCAACCAAATCTTGTTCGGCAGATTTTTCAGCGCGTTGAATGGTCGGAACGCTATTTAAATAACTTGAGAACTGCACAAACAATTCGCTATCGATCGCGGCACGGACAATAGGGCCTTTACGTTGAATGCGACGCTGCTCTTCACGTTGAATATGGGCATAATAACGATAACGCAAATCATCTTGCTGCTCGATTTGCTGTGTCGCTGTAGGTAATAGTTCGGTATCTTCGACCAAGTCAATACAGTCGACAGGGCATGGTGGAATACAGAGTTCACAGCCTGTACACAGATCACTCAAAATACTGTGCATCAGTTTGCCACTACCAATAATTGCATCTACAGGGCAGGCATTAATACATTTGGTACAACCAATACATTCATCTTCGCGAATAATCGCTTTCATGCGCTGTGGTCGACCATCGGCTTGAATGTCCCAGACACTTTCTTCGGCTTTCAGCAAAGGGCGCTTTAGAAGCTGTGCAATAGCATCGGCAACAGGCTGACCACCTGGTACGCATTTGTTGGCATCTTCACCTTCACTAATCGCTTTGGCATAAGGCAAACATCCATCACGATGTCCACATAAACCGCACTGGGTTTGTGGCAATAAGGCATCTATTTGCTGGATGAGAGGGAACGGCAAACTCATTTGGCTACGGCTATGCTAAATACAAAGGTAAGAATTGTGCAGAAAAATAGTGAACTCGACAAGCCTTTTTACTGGCTAAGTCTGGTTTTTCAATATGTACACGTAAAAAAACCGAAGCACAGAGCCTCGGTTTTTATTATGACAGATTCAGCAAATTATTTGTCTACGAATGCACGTTCAATTACGTAGTCACCCATTTCACCCATACGTGGAGACTCTTTCAAACCGTGCTGGTCAAGCAATGCAGCCACATCTTTCAGGAAGTGCGGGCTACCACAAAGCATGGCACGGTCAGTTTCAGGGTTGAAACGTGGCAAGCCAATTTTTTTAAAAATCTGACCAGATTCAATCGCAGCAGTTACACGACCTTGAGTGTGGAATGGTTCACGTGTTACGGTTGGGTAATAGACCAATTTATCTTTAATGCCCAACTCTTCGAAGAATTCGTTGTTTGGAAGTTCATTCAAAATCAAATCTTGGTAAGCCAATTCGCTGATGAAACGTGTACCGTGAACGACGATTACTTTTTCAAAGCGTTCATAAGTTTCAGGATCACGAATAACAGACAAGAATGGAGCCAAACCTGTACCTGAAGAAAGAAGGTATAAGTTTTTACCTGGCAACAAATCATCAAGAACCAAAGTTCCTGTTGGTTTTTTAGAAACTAAAATTTCATCACCCACTTGGATTTTTTGCAAAATCGAAGTCAGTGGGCCGTTTTGCACTTTAATCGAGAAGAACTCAAGTTCTTCTTCGTAGTTGGCACTTGCGATTGAGTAGGCACGCATTAACGGTTTGCCGTTGACTTCAAGTCCAATCATGACAAACTGACCATTTTTAAAGCGTAGGCTTTGATCACGTGTTGTTTTAAAACTAAATAAAGTGTCATTCCAATGGTGAACATGGGTAACACGTTCAACGTTAAAAGCAGCCATTCAAGCAATCTCAATATATATAATAAAAACTAAGATGTATTTTAATCTAAAATGATTGCCGATAAACTGAATATATTTAATTGTGTTTATAAGAAAAAGTGATGATTACACCGCTTCAAGTTCCTTTCATCGGGTTAATGTATTCTCCCTTTAAGGAAAAATTTGGTATTCCACGTCAGCCGAATCTGGTTGATGTCGAGTCTTATATTGTCATGCAAGCCCCATATGATGACATTCGTGCTTTTGCAGGCATTGAAGAATTTAGTCATTTATGGTTGTTGTGGCAGTTTCATCACAATAAAGCATTAGACGGGTTCCGTCCGCAGATTCGTCCCCCACGTTTGGGCGGTAACCAAAAAATCGGGGTATTTGCTTCGCGCAGTATGTATCGACCTGCACAAATTGGGCTGTCTGTGGTGCGATTAAAGCGAGTAGAACAGATCGATGGGCAATTGCGAGTTTATGTATCTGGCGCAGATTTACTTGATGGGACGCCAATTGTTGACATTAAACCGTATATTGCCTATTCAGATGCGATTGCCGATGCACAAAGTGGTTATGCTAGCCAAGCACCCCAGTTAAAGCGGGTGATTTGGTCAGACACGGCTCTTACCCAGTGGACACAACTTGCTGAGCGAGGATTAGGCTCATCACGACAATATCAGGAAATTGAACAAGTATTGGCATTAGACCCGCGCCCAGCTTATCAGGATGACCCTGAACGAATTTATGGGCTACATTTTGCTGAATTTGACGTGCGTTTTCGGGTACGTGCTACAGAAATTGTGATTGTGGAACTGATTGAATATAAAAATTGAATAATGCTTTGTAAAAATATAGTTTCAGAGGAAATCATTAATCCCTATAGCAGAAAGTGCTAACATAGCCCGTATAAAATCATAATCAGTATTTTTTTGGGGTTCCTATGCATTCAAATCAACGGCTTACACAATTTTCTTATTCGATTGATTTGACGTGGTGCCTAGATCAACTACTGTGGGATAAAATAATTACCGAGCGGGATCATGCACTGGTACAAACCACGCATCGTAACAAAAAACAATTAGCATGGCATCCTTTGCAATGGATTGCACAATTTGACTTGGTCCATCAGAAAGAGCCCGAGAAAAAATTGACGTTAAGTTTACTTTGTCAATGGCTCGCCGAAAAAGCCAATTTACCATTTTATGTGATTGATCCGCTTAAAGTTGATGTTCCAGTGCTTACGGGGGTTATGTCTCAAGAATTCGCTACCCGTAATCATATTCTTGCGGTTGAAGTCAACGATGCCGAAGTGTTGATTGGAACAGATCAACCCTTTTTAAGCGATTGGATCGGGTATTTGGAAAATGGCTTAAAGCCGAAGAAAATTCAGCGGGTTTTTTTAAGCCCAGAGCAGTTACAGCGTTATTTGTCTGAATATTATCAAGTGAGTCGTGCGGTTCATTCATCACAAAAAAGTCAGAACTACGAACGTGATGGCCGTGGTGTAGAAGCCTTACTGCAACTGGGAGATATTAGCCAAAACCCCGATGCCAATGATCAGCATATTGTGAAATTGGTAGACTGGATTTTACAGTTTGCCTTTGAACAGGGCGCGAGTGATATTCACCTTGAACCACGCCGCGAACACAGTAAAGTGCGTTTTCGTATTGATGGCATTTTACATACCATCTATAAAATGCCTTCCAATACTTTAGGAGCAGTCATTGCCCGAATTAAAATTTTGGGACGGATGAATGTTGCCGAAAAACGTAAACCGCAGGATGGTCGTTTAAAAACCCGCACACCACGTGGTCTGGAAACCGAGTTGCGTCTGGCGACTTTGCCAACCGCCTTCGGTGAGAAAATGGTGATGCGTATTTTTGACCCAGAAGTGTTAGTGCGTAATTTTGAGCAGTTGGGATTTGACCAAAAATTATTGAGTCAATGGCAAGAACTGACCCAACATAGTCACGGCATTATTTTGGTGACTGGGCCTACAGGTTCGGGCAAAACCACGACTTTGTATTCAACATTGAAACAACTGGCAACCGAAGAGGTCAATGTCTGTACCATTGAAGACCCGATTGAAATGATTGAGGGTAGTTTTAACCAGATGCAAGTCAATCATGGCATTGAACTGGGGTTTGCCGATGGGATTCGTGCGCTCATGCGTCAAGACCCTGACATTATTATGGTGGGTGAGGTACGTGACCAAGATACCGCTGATATGGCAATTCAGGCGGCATTGACAGGACACTTGGTACTCTCGACTTTACATACCAACGATGCACCTTCAAGTTTGACGCGGTTACATGATTTGGGTGTGCAGCCATTTTTATCTTCAGCAACGTTGCTTGGAATATTGGCGCAGCGTTTGGTGCGTAAACTTTGCCCACAGTGCAAGCAAAATGCACCGATTAATGAACAGCAATGGATGCATCTCACGACGGACTATACGGTTGATGTGCCAAAAACAGCTTATGTGCCTGTTGGCTGTGAAGCCTGTCGCTATACAGGCTATAAAGGGCGTATCGGAATTTATGAGTTTATGCCGATTAGTCTGCAACTCAAGCAAATGATCAGTGAAAATGTATCGTTAAATGCCTTGCGCTTTCAGTCAAAAAAAGAGGGAATTGAACCGCTTCGTATCGCGGGTGCGCGTAAAATCATGGCGGGGGTAACCTCACTTGAAGAAGTGCTGCGGGTCGTACCATTAAGTTAATTTTGGCAGAGCCTTCATCTCAAAATTCAAATGATCTGGTTTTGTTGTCATTGCAATAGAACCAGTGTATTCGTCAAAAATCTATACTAAAATATGATTTAAATTTTTGAATTTATAGTGGTTTTTTGAGTTGAATCTAGAATTTCTGATCGCGAAAATCTTATAGACGCTTGTCAGTCCTGAGATGAAGACATTACCTGTGAGCAACAATTGCTTAAATAAAAAAGCAGCACAGTGTTTGAATGCGCTACTTTTTTCCACGTTTATTATAAACACCGCTATTTTCAATCAAGCTTATTATTTGGTGAGAATAAGTCGATTATTGCGTGTCAGGCGCAAGCGATATTCTTCTCCTGCGTGCATAATGCGAATTTCACGCCCGAGCGCAAATAAATTATTCGAATGCAGCAGTGGTAAAGACTGAGTAGTATCGGTATTACGAGTAAATAAGTTAAATGGTGCGTTCATGTTATTGTGTTCTCGTGGTGTTAATTGGCACTTTAAATGATAATTATTATCAAATGTGGCTGTCAACGAAAATTTAGCACTCCATGTAAAAACTTTGTAACATGCTCAGCGTCAAGGTTAAGCATGATGAAATGTACAAAGGAGCAGTGATGCAAAAATCCCACGTAGAAGTTGCCATTGGGCTCTTATTTTCAAAAACACGTGTCTTGGTTGGATGGCGTGATGCCGAGCAGCATCAGGGCAACAAGGCTGAATTTCCTGGTGGTAAGGTTGAGCAAGGTGAAACTGCACAGCAAGCTTGCCGCCGTGAGGTTTTGGAAGAAGTCGGGATTGATCTGGTAGACTGGCATCCATTTGAGAAAATTCAGCATGAATATGACGATATTATCGTGCATTTACATGTATTTTTTAGTTATGTGCCTGAAGCATTGTTAACGCAGATTCAGCAACCGTGGCAGTGGTATTCGCGCCCTGAACTGGCAACCCTGAACTTCCCGAAAGCCAATCGTACATTAATCCAGCGTTTGTTGTTTCCACAGCAAATTAAAATTCGGACGCAGTTACAGGAACTTGTCAGTCTGACTGAGGGGCAAGCAATTTATTATCGCCCTGAACAGCAGCCTGAATTGGAAAGTATTAAAAGTTTACCAGCCGAACTATTAGGCAAGTTAATTCTTAATCAAACCTTGGCAGAGCAGCTGAGCCTTGAGCAACAACGTCAACTCGCCGCCATTCATCTTAAACAGCCACAACTTTTAGCAACTCAGCAAGGTGAACTGCGCGTGGGGCAATGCTATGTAGCAGCCTGTCATGATTTGCATAGTTTAAAGCATGCTCAGCAGATTGGTTGTGATGCAGCATTACTCAGCCCAGTATTGGCAACAGCAACGCACCCTGACGTAACAGGGTTAGGCTGGGTACAATTTCAGAACTTGGCAGAGCAGGTTGATTTACCCGTGATTGCTTTGGGTGGGCTTAAAGCTGAGGATTTAGTAATTTACCAGCAAAATGCCGCTTATGGAATCGCAGGCATTTCTCAAGTTTAGAATTGCTGTAAAGCACGTTTTGCTTGTTGAATGGCGTTTTGGTTATGTTGAGTTTGTGCGATCTGCAAGCGAATCAGCCAAAGTTGCTTTTTGGTCGCATTGTCGTTTGCCAAACTTAGACCGCGTTGTAGCAAGGCCTCTGCATGATTATAGTTACGTTGTTTCTGAGCTATTTGTGCCAAGATCACATAACTTTGTGCCGCTTGTGGTGAAATACGCTGTGCCTGCAATGCCAAATGTTCAGCCTGAGTGAGATGGTTTTGTTGCAAAGCTTGTCGCGCTTGTTGAATCAGCTGGCGAAAAACGGGTTTTTCTGAACCATCTGGAGTTACTGCAGGTTGTAGAGGGACAGAATGGTTTTTTACAGGTATAGATTCACGTTTAATTTCAGGAACTTGATAAGGTATAATCTGAACGCCATTGGCATGAGAATGTGGGGTGGTTTTTTTATCTGTCGGGGGAGTGCTTTGATGCTTAGATTGGGGCTGTTGTGTCAGTTGGCTACAGCCAATCAGGCTTAAACTTAATACACAACTACTGATCAGTTTTAAATGCATTCGCGAGAGTTCTCCATCTAGATAATACTTTAAAAAAAGAATTGGGCAATAGTAATAACTATTGCCCAAAGATGAAATTACTGTTCGTAACTGCCGCTTGAAATGATACGTGTTGGTGTATTGGAGTTAGTGTCACTATTGTTACTTTCCCGAATCAGGTTTTCGAGATTATCTGGGCTGGTTGTGGTAGCGGGTGCAGATGCACTAGCTTCATCAGTAGATGCTTGATGATTTGGAAACCCGCAGCTACCTCCAGGTTCAGGCAAGTGGTCTGCAAGTAATGGAATATACATTGCACCTGAACAATTGACTGCTGACAAGCGTCCTGAATGCACATTAACCCATTGCCACTGAACATTGTTAGGTTGCTTAATATTGACAGGTTGCTGGCGTAACTGCTTCATGACATTAATCCATACAGGAAGTGCGCCTGAGGAACCTGTTAAACCTGTTACTTTGTTATTGTCTAGACCTAGCCATACTACAGTTAAATAATTACCTGAATAGCCCGCAAACCATGAATCACGAGTGTCATTGGTTGTTCCTGATTTACCCGCCAGTTTTAGACTAGAAGGTAAGCTATTATAGGCTGCTTTACCTGTACCGTTGTTCATGACTTGCTGTAAGCCATAGTTCAGAACATAGGCCGCTGCTGGATCAACAGTTTGTTGAACTTCGAGTCCATAACGGTTGAGTGTTTTGCCATTTGGATCAACAACTGAGCGAATGGCTTTGGTTGGATATTTAAAACCACCTGTTGCAAAGTTGTTGTAAAGACCCAAAACTTCCATTGGTGATAAGTTTACTGCACCCAAGAAAACAGATGGATAAGATGGAATATCACTCGTCACACCAAATTTGCGTAACTGATTGGTGAATGTTGCAACCCCAAATTCTTGTCCTAAACGTACAGCCGCAAGGTTATAAGAATGTTGTAATGCCTGCACCATCGGCACCATACCATGCTCACCACCATCATAGTTTTTAGGTGTCCAAGCCTTCCCTTGAGTTGGGATGCTAATAGAATTGTCTTGAATCGCGGATGCCCAATTATAACGGCCCGATTCAATTGCACTGAGATAAATCACAGGTTTGAGCAATGAACCAACTTGGCGTTTGGCATCAATGGTACGGTTAAAGCCAGTAAAGTTTTGTGTTGAACCTACGGCTGCAACCAGTTCGCCATTGTCTGGGCGCTGAATCAGTACAGCACCTTGTAAATCGGCTAACACACGAGGATTACGTTTTGACAGATTGTCTACGGTATCTTTAAAGCTGTTTTGAACCTTAGTTTGTGCAATCGGGTCAAGCGTGGTGAAAATACGTAAGCCCTGATTGGTCAGGTCAGATTCTTGGTATTCACTGCGTAGTTGACGACGAACAATATCCATAAAGTCTGGGAAGCGAGTTGGACCTAATGCAGGTTTTGCCACGACACCCAGTGGACGGGCACTTTCTTGTTCATACTGCGCTTGAGTCAGATAGCCCATCACCAGCATATTGTGCAAAACGGTATCGCGACGGTTTTTTGCCCCTTCAGGATTACGCCAAGGATTATATAAAGATGGTCCTTGTACCAAACCAACCAAGTAAGCTTGTTGGGCAATATTCAGTTCACCTAAAGGTAGACCAAAATAAAACTGTGAAGCTAAACCATAACCATTGATGGAATAGTTACCATTTTGCCCCAGATGCACTTCATTTAAATATGCTTCTAGAATCTCATCTTTGTTGTAGTGCATTTCCAGCAATATAGACATTAAGGCTTCATTGACCTTACGCTTTAAGGTTTTTTCTGGAGACAAGTAGAAGTTTTTCACCAGCTGTTGGGTGAGTGTTGATCCACCCTGGCGTTTACCGCCTGTAATGTTGCTGACAATTGCCCGAGCAGTACCACGAATCGAAATCCCATGATGCTCATAGAAATTACGGTCTTCTGTTGAAATTAGTGCATCAATGAGAGGTTTTGGTACATTTTTCAGCTTGATAAGAACGCGGTCTTCGTTATGCTGCGGATAGATGCCGCCAATCAATAACGGTTCGAGACGAGTCATTCCTGTACTAGATGGTTTGGTCGTGCGCACGTCCTGCATTTGCTCATTACCAAAGGCAATATGCAAAACTTGTTCAGGCTCGTTACTGTCGCCAAAGTCAAAGCCACGCGTATGTACATAGACGCTATTGCCATTCAGTACATAGCTGCCTGGTTGAGTATAACCATCGGCTTTTTTATAGCCCAGCATTCCTAGCTCTTGTAGAAAATCAGGTTCATTTACAGGTGCCTGATTGTATATTTCTAAAGGGCGTGCATATACTTTGGCAGGGATATCCCAACGCTGACCTTCAAATTTCTTTCGAATAACACTATCAATATGAATAACATACGCGCTAAAGACGAGAAATCCTACGATAACAACAATACAAAAAATCAGGGGAAATAAACCAAGACCGCGTTGTGACTTCATAAAAAGTGATAAGCTATCCGACATAAACCCTGTAATCATGCGAAGCTTTTATTTATTTTGCAATGATTATTCGTGAAACAATACAAAATTAAGCAATAATTTAGCGTTTTATCAGAGGCTTTGTATTGTTTTTTCAAACCTGAAACAACGTGTTATTATGGCTGCGAATCCGAACGGAGCGCTTGAGTTGGTGAAAATCTCACACAAGTCGTTTCGCAACATTGGGCTAATTGGACGACCAGAAAAAGCCGCTGTTGTAGAAACACTTTGTCTTATTTATGACCATTTGCTGAAATTGGGATTACATCCAATTTTTGATGTCGAAACAGCAAAACTTGTCCCTTATCAAAATTGCCAGATTGTCAGCCGTAATCTGATGGGTGAAGTGGCAGATTTGGTTGTCGTTGTAGGCGGTGATGGTTCTTTATTACATGCCGCACGCGCACTGGTGAAGTACAATACACCTGTAATCGGGGTCAACCGTGGACGTTTGGGATTTTTAACCGATATTAATCCAGTTGAAGTGCTACAAAAACTGGACTTGGTGCTCAAGGGAAATTTCCAGCTTGATCGGCGCTTTTTGCTGGAAATGGAAGTTCGCACTGCAGGCGAAACTGTTTATAGTGCCATTGCACTGAACGATATTGTATTGCACTCAGGCAAGTCGGTGCATATGGTGGATTTTGAACTCTCCATAGATGGGCAGTTTGTTTACCGCCAGCATAGCGACGGTTTGATTGTTGCGACTCCGACAGGTTCGACTGCTTATGCATTGTCAGGCGGCGGTCCAATTATTCACCCAAGTATGGATGCAATTGTCTTAGTGCCGATGCATCCGCATACACTTTCATCTCGACCAATTATTGTTGGTGATCAAAGTGAAATCAAAATTACCGTCCGTAAAAACCGTATTTTACCGATGGTCAGTGCCGATGCGCAGCATAGCGTGGCGCTAAATGTTGGAGATGTTTTGTATATTCGCAAACATCCCTTTAAATTAAGTTTATTGCATCCACCTGGTTATGACTTCTATATGGCATGTCGTACCAAGTTGGGATGGCATCAGGATTTTGAAGCATTGCAGCAGCAGGAAGAGTCATGAATATTGAACAAATGCTCTCGGTCTTAGACCCCGAAATTGTACAACGTCTAAAAACAGCAGTTGAAATTGGTAAATGGCCTAATGGTGTTGCCTTGACCCAAGAGCAGCGCGAAATTTGTATGCAGGCTGTGCTGGCATGGGAATATAAACATTTACCTGAAGAAGAACGTACAGGGTATATTGACCGTGGTACGAAAGAAGAAGGTGAAGTTTGTGAAGATGATCATCACAAAAATGAGCCTGAATTTAAGCCAATTCGCTTTGTCTAAATAAAAAATCCCCAAACGGGGATTTTTTTATGCCCATGGTTTTTATTGATGACGAGTTTGCCATAAGGTTTGGGCTTTTTGCATGGCAGCGTCATAACTGTCCTCTACACCCATGCTATATAAAGCAATACCCATGGTTTCAACCACAGCTATCTCACCATAGCTATGCTGTTGTTTGCCTTCCCAAACTGCTTTAAAGATATTTAAATCTAACTCTTCTTCGGTTGCACTGCGCTCTGGTGTGAGTTTAGGTAATTCATATTCGTACATTTCACCATCACGAATGCCGCAAATTAAGGTCTTGGCATCAGGATTACGCTCAAACTCACCGCCTTCACCTTTAATTACAGCACTATTTTTATAGCCAAGAGTAAATGCTGCACGTTGGTGTGAACTACGATAAGCAGGATGGAAAATCGCCTGTAACGTAGCTTTAGCGTTAAACGGGTTAATTAAGCGTGCTAAGGTGTGAATCGGGGAGCGTAGCCCCATGACATTGCGTAAACCAATCAACTCATCCAGTACAGGTGAAATCGCAGCGAGAGGTAAATAAGCAAAGTTGCGCTGTTTTAATTCTTGTTCAACGTCTTCTTGCGTATGGCAAATCGGATAGTTGAGAAACTCTAAAACCTGCTCGGTATAAACGCGGTTTAAGGTATGACCTGCTGCACCATGCATCACCACGCGATAGCCATGTTGTGCCAGAGTCAGCGCCGCCAGTAAAAACCATGGATAATGTTTACGTTTACCTGCATACGATGACCAGTCCAGATCAACCTCAAGTGGATGGTAGTGAAGCTGATCTTTAGTGGCTTGTACAAAGCCTGCCAGTTCTTCGACCGATTCTTCTTTGACACGTAACAACATCAGAAATGCACCAAGTTGTACATCGAGCACATCACCTTTAAGAATCATGCTAAATGCATCATAGGCTTCCTGAAAAGTCAGTGAACGCGCACCTGTTTTGCCTTTGCCAATAATACGAATGTACTGTGCAAAAGGATGCTCAAAGTCTTGATAGATATTACGTTTAGTTGTCATGATCGAATTGTGGGCAAATAAAAGATATTCAGCATACTAGCATAAGCTGTGCCAGAACCAAGTGTGGTTGTATGGTGAGACCATGACAAAAAGAAATGTGCAGTAATACTTCGTTTTGTGAACAATACCACTGTATTTTTATCTCGCCTGTGAATGTCGACGTTACAGTTGAGATTCAAGATGAGTGCAGGATCGAGATTGAGCTAGCTCTAGCTATACTCTAGCTATAGTTGTTAAATGCATTGATCTACTCGAAAAACTTAATTTGCCACTTAGGATGTGATGACATTTCCCAGTTGAATGTGGTTATACTTGCAGGCAGAAAAAAACATGAGCACGGGGCGAAATGACATGATCCAAGATGATCAGAAAACGACTTCTCTGAATTTAGAACAATTACGTTCGGATATTGATAGCGTAGACCAGCAGATTCAGGATTTATTGAATCGTCGTGCACGCTTAGCGGAAGCAGTTGCCAAAGCCAAATTTGCAACTGAAGAGAATCCTGTGTTTTATCGCCCTGAACGCGAAGCGCAAGTTTTACGTAAAGTGATGGAACGCAATGAAGGCCCGTTGTCTGATGCGACCATGGCACGTTTGTTCCGCGAAATTATGTCAGCATGTTTGGCACTTGAAGCACCACAAAGCATTGCTTTTTTAGGCCCTGAAGGCACATTTACCCAAGCTGCAGCCTTGAAGCATTTTGGTCAGGATGCAATTGTACGTCCAATTGCAACCATTGATGAAGTATTCCGTGAAGTTGAAGCAGGTAGCGCACATTATGGCGTTGTCCCTGTAGAGAACTCATCTGAAGGTGTGGTCAACCATACTCTAGACTGTTTTAAATCATCGAACCTGAATGTGATTGGTGAAGTTGAATTGCGCATTCATCACCAGTTTTTAGTCTCGGAAAATACTCGTAAAGACAGTATTAAACAGATTTATGCCCACCAGCAAACCTTGGCTCAATGTCGCAATTGGCTGGATATTCATTATCCTGGTGTTGAACGTGTTGCTATGACTTCTAATGCGGAAGCGGCACGCCGTATTCGTAATGAATGGCATTCAGCAGCAATTGCTTCTGATATTGCGGCAACGATGTATGGTTTAGAAATATTGCATAGCAATATTGAAGATAATCCTGAAAATACCACACGTTTCTTGGTGATTGGCCGTGAGAAAATTCCTGCAAGCGGTAATGATAAAACCTCTTTATTGATTTCTGCGCATGACCGTGCAGGGGCACTCTTAGAGATTTTAGAGCCATTTGCCAAGCACAATATTAGCCTGACCAGTATTGAAACCCGTCCAGCGCTTCCTGAAAAATGGGCGTATGTATTCTTTGTTGACTTGGAAGGGCATATTGATCAGCCAAATGTTGCGGCTGCACTTGATGAAATTCGCCCACTGGTTAAAGAATTACGTGTACTGGGTTCATATCCTGTTGCCGTGTTGTAATCTGCTGGTTGAGCATTTTTATCGTATTGAGCATAGAGGCAAATTTTGGTGGTAGTTTCAGAAACACAGCCCTTGTTTCATAAAGTGGCATTTATTGGGCTAGGCTTGATTGGTTCAAGTCTGGCACGTGTGATTCAGGCAGAAGGCTTGGCAACACAGGTTGTAGCATCAACACGCTCAGCCAAGACCTTGCAAGATGCAAAAGCATTAGGACTAATTCAAGAGGGCTATGCCTCTGCAATTGACGCCGTGCAAGATGCGGATCTCGTGGTATTGGCATTGCCTGTACAAGCCACTGAAAAAGTCTTGGTGCAAATTAAGCCATATTTAAAAGCCGATGCGATTTTAACCGATGTAGGCAGCACCAAAGGTAACGTGGTGGCTGCGGCACAGCGTGTATTTGGTGAGAGTCTGCCTGTGGGTTTTGTGCCGGGGCATCCGATTGCGGGCAGTGAACACACGGGTGTACATGCAGGAAAAGTGGATCTGTTTGCGCATCACAAAGTGATTTTAACGCCATTGTCAAGCAGTGCGCCTTGGGCAGTTGAAAAACTGATTACTCTTTGGCAGGCAGCAAAAGCCGAAGTGATCTGTATGGATGTGCAAAAGCACGATGAAGTGTTGGCACATACCAGTCATTTACCGCACCTGATGGCGTTTAATTTAGTGGAGCAACTGGCAAACCGCGAAGATAATCTGGATATTTTCCGTTATGCCGCAGGTGGTTTTCGAGATTTTTCACGAATTGCAGCATCTGATCCGCAAATGTGGCATGACATTTTCTTTGCCAACAAGACTGCAATTTTAAAAGCTGTCGATGGCTTTGAACAACAACTGGCGATTATTCGTGGGCTGATTGAAAAAGAAGATTCGCAAGCGCTGATGGGCTTGCTCGGACATGCCCAAGCCGCGCGTCAACATTTTAACCATATGCTTGCCCAAAAACCTTTAATGGAGAAAGACAAGGTGACCCAACAATTTACCATTCAACCTCAACAGCATCGTTTTCAAGGAACATTTACCGTTCCGGGTGATAAATCGGTGTCACATCGTTCGATTATGTTTGGTGCAATTGCTGAAGGCACAACACATGTCACAGGCTTCCTTGAAGGTGAAGATGCTTTGGCAACCTTGCAGGCCTTTCGTGATATGGGCGTGTCGATTGAAGGTCCAAAAAATGGTGAAGTGACCATTCATGGTGTGGGCATGCACGGTTTGAAAGCGCCAGCAAGTGCGTTGTATATGGGTAACTCAGGTACCAGTATGCGTTTGCTTTCAGGTATGTTGTCGGCACAGAAATTTGATACGGTCATGACGGGTGACGCATCGTTGTCAAAACGCCCGATGGAGCGTATTGCCAAGCCACTGCGTTTAATGGGTGCACAAATCCAGACCACAGGTGAGAGAGGTACACCACCTGTCAGCATTACAGGTTCGCAAGCCCTCAAAGGCATTCAGTATGATTTGCCAATGGCATCAGCTCAGGTGAAATCAGGGATTTTGCTGGCAGGTTTGTGGGCAGAAGGTGAAACTTCAGTGACTGAACCTGAACCAACGCGTGACCATACTGAACGTATGTTGCGTGCCTTTGGTTATGAAGTAAAAACCGAAGGTAATCGTATTAGCCTGCAAGGCGGTGGTAAATTGGTCGGTACAGATATCCAAGTACCTTCAGATATTTCTTCTGCGGCATTCTTTATGGTGGGTGCAGCGATTTGTGAAAATGCTGATGTCACCTTAGAAGCAGTTGGGATTAACCCAACTCGTACAGGCGTGATTGAAATTCTCAAGGCCATGGGTGCTGATCTTGAAGTGTTGAATGAACGTATCGCAGGCGGTGAACCGATTGCCGATATTCGTATTCGTGCAACACGGACATTAAAAGGGATTCATATTCCTGAAGACCAAGTGCCATTGGCGATTGATGAATTCCCAGCCCTGTTTATTGCTGCTGCGTGTGCCGAAGGTGAAACGGTGCTGACAGGCGCTGCTGAACTGCGCGTGAAGGAATCTGACCGTATTCAGGTGATGGCAGATGGTTTGCAAGCGATGGGTATCCAATGTACCCCGACTGAGGATGGTATTATCATTCAAGGTCAGGGAAAATCTGGCGACTGGTCACCAATCTTTAAAGGCGCTCAGATTGAATCGTACCATGATCATCGTATTGCAATGAGCTTTAGTATTGCCGGACTACGTGCTGCTGAAGCGATCACGATTGTGGGTACGGAAACGGTTGCGACCAGTTTCCCAACCTTTACTGAACTGGCAAATCAGGCAGGTTTAAGCATCGAAGTCTCTGAATAATTTGACCTGTTTTAAAATTAAAAGCCAAGCATCTGCTTGGCTTTTTTATATCTGTAGTTCTCTTTCGGCAAGGTTTTACCTTGTCAGCTCATTTTGCAGTATAGTGAAACCAAACAGACTTATTTTCTTTACGAGACCAGATCATGAATGTCGTTGATTTTTCTCAACTCTCACCACAAAACGTCTGGCAGCATTTTGCCACTTTATGTCGTATTCCTCGTCAGTCCAAACAAGAACAACAACTACGCCAATATTTACAGGACTGGGCGAAAAACAAAGGCTTAGACACTTATGTGGATATTGTTGGAAATTTAATTATCCGTAAACCTGCAACTGCAGGCATGCAGCATAAAACAAGTGTGATTTTGCAAGGGCATCTGGATATGGTGACCCAAGCCAATCGTGGTACGGTACATGATTTTAGTCGTGACCCAATTCAGCCGATTTTGGAAAATGGCTGGCTGGTTGCACCCAATACCACACTCGGTGCGGATAATGGTATTGGTGTAGCGCTGGCGTTGGCTGTACTGGATGCCGATGATATTGCTCACGGGGCGATTGAAGTGTTGCTGACAGTCGATGAAGAGGCTGGCATGAGTGGTGCACGTTTTCTTGAAGAAAATGTCCTGCAAGGCAAATGGTTATTTAATATTGATACCGAAGAGTGGGGACAACTGTATCTGGGCTGCGCAGGTAGTCAGGATATCGAAGTCGAGCAAACCTTGACTTATGTGCAAACTGATGCCGAACTGACTGCAGTTGAAGTACAGGTACTTGGACTTAAAGGTGGGCATTCGGGTGTTGATATTCACTTGGGCCGTGGTAATGCCAATGTGATTTTGGCGCAGTTTTTACAGCAGCATTTACCTAAACTGCAAGCGCATCTGGTTGAGTTCTCAGGAGGTACAGCGCGTAATGCCTTACCACGTGAAGCCACTACCAAGATTGCTTTGCCAAAATCAGAACTTGCTCAATTAGATGCTCTACTACAACAGGCTCAAACAGATTGGCGAATGCAACTTAAAGGTGTAGATGAGGCGATTGAATTGCGTGCTCAGCCACTTGATGAAGTTGTCACTGAAGTGATTGCCCGTGAGCAGCAACAAGCATGGCTAGCTGCTTTGTCGAGTTGTCCGTATGGCGTGGCACAAATGAGTCAGGCACTGCCTGATGTAGTAGAAACCTCAAACAATATCGGTGTGGTGCGTTTAAACCATGAACAAGCCAGTGTGTTGATTATGGTGCGTTCAATGGTCAATGATGAACTGGAAGCACATGCACATCGGATTCAGCAGCATTTTGAATATTATGGGTTGCATTCGAACCTTGCGCCATTCGTTTCGGGTTGGACACCGAACCCAGAATCGGCCGCCTTAAAATGTCTGCAACGCGCTTATCAGGATACTTTCCAGATTGAACCTGAACTTAAAGTCATTCATGCAGGTTTAGAGTGTGGAATTATTGCCGAGCATTATCCTGACTTGCAAATGGTGTCTTTTGGTCCAGATATTCAGGGCGCGCATGCACCAGGCGAACGAGTCAAAGTGGATACAGTCGAAAAATGCTGGCAGTTGTTGGTGGCTGCACTCGCAACAGTTGATTAAAAAATGCACCTGATTAGCCAGTGTCGCTGTGCGGATCAGGTGCATTTCGTTTTTTTGATTGAGCTCATGCTCCAAATGAATTGAGCATGTTTTTAGTATCTTCCTAGATGCAATACATTCGGAATACAACTTCTTGCCATACAATACGAATTTACAAACGAAGATATTGGCTAATCACTTGGCGAAGTGGTTTTAAATAACCTGTAAAGAAGTGGTTTGCCCCTGGAAAAATCGTAATGGGGTGTTTTTGCGGTTTTGCCCAAACAATTAAGTCACTGAGCAAGGTAATATCATCTTCTTCGCCATGTACAAATAACATATCACCTTGAATTTCAGGTGTTTGATAGTCACGTAAACCACGTACCATCGCTGTCGGTAAACCACATAACACCAACTGTTTTGGACGCTGTGCAACATCGAGTGCAGCGTAACATTTGGCTAGCACATGCGCACCAAAGCTAAATCCACCTGCATAAAAATCAAGGTTCGGATGCAGTTCACGCAATTGTTGCAAGATTGCCAAAATATCGTCGGTTTCGCCAAAACCTTCTTCATGCAAGCCTTCTGTTTGTCCTGCGCCGCGGAAACTTGGACGGTACACAATACAGCCGCGCTCGGTCAAAATATTCGAGAGTAACATCGGGACTTTATGATGGGCTGTACCACCTTGTAGCGGATGCGGATGACAGACAATCGCAAAACTGCGAATTGCTCCCTGTGGGCGGTCAACAAAAACCTCAATTTTCCCAGCAGGACCTTGTAAAAAAATCGTTTCAGGCATAGAACTCGATGAGCTTAATTTTAAAGTAGGGGTCATGATTGTACCGATAAACGCCATCAGAAACACGAATTGGCGTTAGAAATAGGGGACTGATATAGTGGGCAGAATATAGCAAAAATGAGGATGTCTATGCTGGCTTTAATTTCACCTGCGAAAACACTGGATTATGAAACTGCATTGCCAAGTAGCAACTTTACTCAGCCACGTCTGCTTGATCAGTCTGAGCAGTTGATTGAGGTGTGTCGTGAGTTGTCCGCATCGCAACTGGCAAGTTTAATGAGTGTCAGCGAAAAAATTGCACAGCTCAATGTCGCGCGCTTTCAAGATTGGCAAACCGAGTTTGATCTTGCCAATGCCCGCCAAGCCATTTTTGCATTTAAAGGTGATGTTTATACAGGTCTAGATGCCTATGCATTGAACGACCCACAATTGGATTTTGCCCAACAGTATTTACGTATGTTGTCAGGTTTGTATGGTTTGCTTCGTCCACTGGACTTGATGATGCCCTATCGTTTGGAAATGGGCACAAAACTGCACAATCCGCGTGGCAGCAACTTGTATGAATTTTGGGGCAAACGTATTACCAACCTGATCCAGCAAGATTTGCAGCAAGCCAACAGCAATATTTTGCTGAACCTTGCGTCGGATGAATATTATAAAGCGGTGAAAGAATCTGAGTTGGATGCGAAAATCGTCAAACCTGTATTCCTCGATCAGAAAAATGGCAGATACAAAGTCATTAGTTTCTATGCCAAAAAAGCCCGTGGTTTAATGGCACGCTTTGTGATTGAGCAGAAAATTCAGCAGGTTGAAGATTTAAAAGCCTTTAATAGCGAAGGTTATTATTTCGATGCTGAAAACTCTAATGCTAAAGAGCTCGTATTTAAACGTGAAGAACAGGCAGCATAATGCTGACTTTTCAGCAGCAGTTTAGTCAGGCATGGCGAAAACTATTCGTACAGTTTTCACCTGAGTACTGGTCATTGCAGCAGCATGAACAGTGCTTGGCAGAATTGCTGCAAGCTTATCAGGAACCACAACGTGCCTATCATCAGGTACAGCATATTGTGGAATGTCTAGCGTTGTTTGAAAAAGTACAAAGTCAGATTGAAGATGGTTTAGCGTTGCAACTGGCAATTTTCTTTCACGATGTGGTGTATCAGCCCCGTTCTGCAAGCAACGAACAGGATAGTGCCATGTGGATGCGGCAACAACTGGCAGGCGCATTGCCCCAAACTCAGCTTGAGAAAATTGTGACTTGGATTTTGGCGACACAGCAACATGCCACAACGCCTGAGTCAGATTTAGTCTATTTACTGGATATTGATCTGGCGATTTTAGGCAGCTCAGCTGTACGTTTTGCCGAGTATCAACAGCAAATTCGGCAGGAATATGTATGGGTCGATGAACTGATTTATCAGGAAAAACGCACGCAAGTGCTGCGCCAGTTTTATCTGGCACAACCTTTGTACCAAACCCGATATTTTCAGCAGCACTATGAGCAGCAAGCCAAACTCAACTTGCTGCAAGCATTGGGTTAATTCGGGCTAATCCAGTGCTTTAAATGCTTCGATGGCACGCACGCGACTGCTTTTCAGATCGACAATTGCTTTGGGGTAGCCTAACCCAGCTTTATAGCCTTTGGCATAAGGCTCATGAATGTTCTTATCATCTAAAGATCGAAGTTCAGGCACCCAGCGACGAATATAATCACCATTTGGGTCAAATTTTTCTGACTGACTAATCGGGTTGAAAATCCGAAAATACGGTGCTGCATCTGTGCCTGTCGATGCGCTCCATTGCCAGCCACCATTATTGGCTGCCAAATCCCCATCGATCAGATGTTGCATAAACCATTGTTCGCCTTTACGCCAGTCAATCAGTAAATTCTTGGTGAGAAACATCGCGCAAATCATGCGTACCCGATTGTGCATCCAGCCTGTCGCCAGTAATTGCCGCATACCTGCATCGACAATCGGGATGCCCGTTTTACCTTGTTGCCATGCGCTTAAACCTTCAGGATCATCACGCCATTGCAGTTGCTGGGTTTTAAGCTGAAAGGGCAGGTGCTTAGAGACTTGAGGGTGATCAAACAAAATATGCTGATAAAACTCGCGCCAGAGCAATTCATCTAGCCAGGTCTGCTGTCCCTGATCGGTGATTAAAAACTGTCCTTGCTGTGGGCGAAATAACGCCTGTACGCATTGGCGAATCGACAGAATTCCAATATTCAAATATGCCGATAGTTGACTGGTGCCTGCTTGAGCAGGAAAGTCACGTTGCTGCTTGTAATCTGCCAGTGTATTTTTCAGAAAATTATCCAGTTGCTGCTGTGCATGCAATTCACCAACAGTCCAAAGTTGTTGTTGCTCAGAAGAAATGGCGCTGTAACCCAGTTCATGCAGTTCAGGAATATTTTGTTCTTGTTCACTCAGCTCAAGTTGCAGAGGTGTTTGAATGGCAATATTAGGATAGCAGGCAGGTAATTGTTGATTGAGCCGCTCGTAGCAGTTTTTCTTAAAAGGCGTAAACACCTGATACGGCTGTCCTGACTGATTACGAATACTGCCCACAGGAAATAATGTGCGGTCTTGGTACAACTCCAGTTGAATATTTGCTCGTGATAACTGATCTTGACAGTGTTTATCACGTTGCAGTTCATGCACACCGAGTTCAACATTGGCATGGACTTTCTGAACTTGAAGACGCTCGCACAGTTTGAATAACACAGAGGGAATATCTCGCCAAACTGGCACAATTTTAATGATCAGTGGAATATTATAGTGTTGTAATTGTTGCTGTAACTGGCGTAATTGACGCAAATAAAAATCCAGTTTAATTGGCGCATCATCATGTAGTTGCCACTGCTTGGGAGACAAAATCGCGAGTGCGAGACATGAACCATTTTGACTGGCATGCCATAAGGCTGCATGATCAGAAATCCGTAAATCTTGACGAAACCAAATCAGGGTAGGCATAAAATCAAATCAGTCTTAAGTACTTGATGAGTCAAAAATAGCATAAAAAAAGCAAAGCGCTAGGCTTTGCTTTTTAGATTTGCGCTCGGCAAAACTTAGTGGTGGTGACCACCTGCACCGTGAACATGACCATGCTCAAGTTCTTGCGCAGTCGCATCACGCACTTCAACGATTTCAACTTGGAAAGTCAAGTCTTGACCAGCAAGTGGGAAGTTTGCATCAACGATGATTGTGTCGCCTTCAACTGATTTAACAGTCACGATTTGTACGCCGTCATCAGTTTGAGCTTGGAACTGCATACCTGCTTCGATTTTCTCAACGCCTTGGAACATTTGCGCAGGAACTTCTTGTACGAGGTCTGGGTTGTATTCGCCATAACCTTCAGCAGCAGGAACGTTGACAGTTAATTTTTCGCCAACAGTTTTACCTTCAAGTGCTTTTTCTAAGCCAGGAATGATATTGCCTGCACCGTGCAAATAGGCAAGTGGTTCGCCTTGAGACTGGTCAAGTGTTTCACCCTCAGCGTTTGTTAATGTGTAGTGGAATGAAACCACGTGGTTATTTGCAATAGCAGTCATGTTTGAAATCCATACAGAGTTTTAAAGTCACATCATAAAATGAAATCCTGAATTTGGGGAATGCAAATTCAGGATTTTTGATGATGTGCATTATTTTAAACGAATTTGGGGCTGATTTAAAAAATTCAAGCCTATTTTTCTTTCGATCTTACAACAGTATCTTCGCGGGAATCACTTTTTCTGCGAGGAAAGGGAGTAATTGGCATAACCAGTGCCAGAAGCGCTGGAAAATGCTGGCATATTCAAGCTGAACATGTGAAAGCACTGGAATATCTTCTAACCATTGACCATTTTGGTACACCTTGAGCGTTGCGATGTGCACGTTCTGATTTAAAGGTGCGGTGAGTTGTTTCTGATTAAGGTTGACCTGAATCTGGGTTTTGGTCTCATTAATCGGTTCAATATTTTGCCCGTTATAGACTAAACGTCCGCTATTATTATTGAAGCTGCGCATGTCAATATTGATCGGCTGGTTGTACAAAGAAGTCGTCATAAACTGCGTGCTTTGCGGTACAACCTGATAGCTACGGATTTTCCCGTTCATGACAGGCAAAATCGCGATGGGCTGTTGTGCTTTAACCATCACTTCGTCGCGTGTGTAACTATAAGCCAGATTCATTAAGCGATGTGCGACTTCGGCACGCATTACAGGACTGGTTGTTCCAAGTACCACCACAATCAAACGACGCTCTGGCAAGTTTGGATTTATGGTTGGGCGTTTGGCAGTTAAAGCAAGGTTAAAACCTGCAGCACGGGTAAAACCTGTTTTTAAACCGTCCACAGTCGGATCTTGTTTGAGCAAGATGTTGGTGGCGTGATGCGGATGACCATTCCATGAATAACTGGTTTGTTTAGAGTAACCCAAATAATCAGGAAACTGTTGAATCAGTGCATTGCCCAGTTTTGCCATATCTGCGGCAGAGGAATAATGCCCATCCATGGTAATTCCTGCAGGATTGGTAAAGTGGGTATCCGTCATGCCCAATGCTTTGGCTTCTTGGTTCATGCGTGCCACAAAATGTGGAAGATTACCACCAATCCGCTGTGCCAATGTCACGGCAGCATCATTGGCAGACATCACCACTAAACCCGTGAGCAATTGATCAACCGTGATTTTTTGTCCTGGGCGCAAGAACATTTGCGATTCATCAGGCTGAACGACATGTACCACATCATTGGCAGTAATCACATCTGTCTTTTTGAGTTTGCCTGCCTTAATTTCTTGGAGCGTAATATAGGCCACCATCATTTTGGTTAATGAAGCAGGTGCACGCTGCGCATGGCTATTGTATTCAGCAATAGTTTGACCAGATTGAGGATCATAAATTGTCCATGCTGCGGCAGGTACAGATTCGGGATCGATATTCAAAATGGCTGCATGGGCAAAACCTGAGCACAATATACCTAGCCCCGCAAACCAAGAAATAAAACGTTTCAAAGGACAAATCCTGAGGAGATCAAAAGAAAGAGAAAGCTATCTTCCATGACAAAGATTAAAGCTAACTTGATTTACTTTATCTTCTGTATGGAATACTAGCAGTAGCGCATATTAGAGTAAAAAAATGCTAAGCTAAAGCCCTGCATAACCTGATTAAGATTAGAATTCCGACTTATGTTGCACTATCAAATAGAGTTTGACGATTACCAACAGCATCTCATTCATGTGACCTTACGTTTTGTTGCCAATCCGACCCAAGAGTTGTGGTTGCCGACATGGATTCCGGGCAGTTACCTGATTCGTGAATTTGCAAAACACATTGAATCTGTCAAAGCCTATGATGAGGCAGGGCGCGCGCTTAAAATCAGTAAATTTGAAAAGAATAAATGGCGTTTATTTAACACCGATCATGAGCTGATCACGGTGGAATACGATGTCTACGCGTATGATTTATCGGTACGCGGTAGTTATGTCGACCAGACACGTTTTTATGTCAATCCAGCGTGTGTGTGCTTAGGTCTCAAAGATCAAGAAGAAGCTGAATGTGAATTGGAAGTGTTCTTGCCCGATGAGTTTAAGCATTTTGCTGTAGCGACAGGCTTGGCATCAAAAAGCTTGGTGAAAGGGCGCTATACCTTAAAAGCTGAAAATTATATGCAGCTCATCGATAGTCCATTTGAACTGGCTGATCAAACCCGTTTCAGTTTTGAGGCTGAAGGCATCCAGCATGAATTTGTGATTTCGGGTAAACATGCAACCAACGTTGAACGCTTACAAGCAGATATCCAAAAAATTTGCCAAACTGAAATTCAACTTTTTGGTTCTGCACCCTTTAAAAACTATGTGTTCATGACCATGGCTACAGGCAACAGTTATGGTGGGCTTGAGCATCCGAACAGTACCAGCCTGATTACCCCACGTGATGACTTGCCAAAAGCCAATGAGCCACAAGAGCCATCGGAAGATTATCAACGTTTCCTCGGGCTTTGTAGTCATGAATATTTCCATTCGTGGTTAGTTAAATATATTCGTCCTGAAAACTTTGTGAATTATGATTTGCACAAAGAAAGCTACACCTCGTTGTTATGGATTTTTGAAGGCTTTACTTCATATTACGATGATTTGATCCTGCTGCGCAGTGGCGTGATTTCACAAGCCTCTTATTTGAAATTACTCAAAACACAGATTGATCGTTATTTACAGAATCCAGGTCGTGAAGTGCAGTCTGTGGCTGAGTCGAGTTTCGATACTTGGATCAAATTCTATCGCCCAGATGAAAACAGCAATAATGCAGGAACCAGCTACTACAATAAAGGTTGCTTGGTTGCATTGTGTCTGGATTTAGGTTTGCGTTTACGCGGTTCAAGTCTTGATGCGTTGGTACGTAAGCTGTATGAAAATGCGCAAAAAGGTATTCAAGTCAGCGAGCGTACTATTTTTGACTTGTGTGAAGAATTAACAGGTCACTCATGGTTAGAGCAAATCAACCATCTGATCTATACCACTGATGAATTACCACTGGATCAATTATTCCCTGAATTCGGGATTGAGTATCAAGTTAAAAATGACAAGACTCAGCCATTTGGTTTGAAAGTTGCCGATAAACCTGAGGGCATGATGATTCAACAGGCACGTCGTGATGGTGTGGGTGCAAAAGCTGGGTTGTCTGCCAATGATGTGATTGTTGCGATTGACGGCTTAAAAGCTTCGGAAAAACTGTTAGCGAAGTACGCCAAGCAGCAAGGTGAATTTGTGGTACATGCTTTCCGCCGTGATGAGTTGCTTCAGTTTACGGTAAATGCAGCTGAAATTGGATTGACCACAGTTGAGTTGAAAGTGGAAGATCAAGAGAAGGTAGAAGGGTGGTTAATAAAACAATTTATATTTTAAAAATATAAGAATTACTTTGTAAAATGGTGAATACTGAAACCTAGTGTTTACCATTTTCTTTCTTTAATAGTTTGGTATTATTATAAGTTAGTTAAAATGGATTAGAAATTTTTTTAATTTTATTGTTTAATTATTGAAAATATTGTAATAATTTCTTTATGGTATTTTTAATAAGTTGATACTTTATATTTTTAAATATAAGAATAAATAATGGTTTTTTGTATTGGGAAGATTAGTATAATAAATTTGTTTTTCTAATATTTAAGTTATTTTTTATATATGAATAAATTAAGTTTCATAGTTATTAGCACTAAAAGTGACATATCCTAGCTCTTATAAAATTGACTTTTAAAAATATGAACTATATTTTACTTTAAATATACAAATATATACACTTATTAAACGTGAGATAATAATGAATAGGTCTTTCTTGCTTATAGCGAGTTTTTTGCTATTGTCATCTGTTGCTGTACATGCAGAAATTATTAAAACAATTGGTGAGGGTAAAGCACTGATTATAAAGAAAGATCAGAATCTAACGCGTAATCAGGCTTTAAATAATGCGCGTGAAGATGCAGTGACTGCCATGATTATTAAAATTAATGGTCCACAATCTCTTGCTGATGCCAAGCCATTTTTAAGTCAAATCGTCAAACAGGTTGATCCAAGCTATTATGTCAATTTGGGAAGCCAGACGGATGCTGAGCAAAATTTGGTGACACGCATAAGTCTGGAGATGGATGATCAAGAGTTTCGTTCAATTTTGAATGATTATGGTCTATCTAAAAAGAACAGCCGTACAAGTCCAATTATGGTGGTTATGGATGAGTATTTTGGTGTTCCACGAGATAATTCTAAGCCAGTCAAAGAGTTTACGGCTTATTATAACGATCAGAGCTATAAACATAACGAAGATGCAAAATATAAGAGCAATGAAAGCGCAAGTGCGTCTTCAAAAGAAAGCGCTTCTTCACGGAGTCGTGCAAGCTCAGGTTATGCAGGAGCTTATGATAATTATTATGGAGCAGGTGCATATGCAGGCGGGAGTAGCCGTAGCAATAGTAATAAATATGCTGCTGCGTCTTCTTCAAAATATAATGCCTCAGAAAGTGCAAGTTATTCACAAAATGAGCAGCAAAATGATATTCAAAGTTTTGTTCGATATGTGGAATATCAAACGCCAAGCACGCAACCTGAAAGCGTTAATCAGACCTTAAACAGTATTGCGCAAAATGCTGCGAAATATGATTTACGCCTCATGGATTCAGACCTATTTAGAAGTAAATATTTAAAAGGGCGTCATATGTCAGTTCAGCAATTGCTGAGTGACAGTGAACTGGCAAAATTTGCTGCTGCTGCACGCCAAGAAAAAGCAGATTGGTTTATGGCAGGCAGTAGCAATATCTTTGATCGAGGGCGATCTCCAGTAACAGGGCAATATGCTTGTGATGGAGCAGTCAGCTTTAAGGTTTATTCAGTTGATGATGCAACTTTAATGACTGGGGAAACTCGTACTGAATCTGCTTCAGGCGCAACTGCGGAAGCATGTCGTACAAATGTTGCGGCAAAACTTGGGCAATTAGCACTGAGCACGATTGGACCACAAATCTTGAATTATTCAAAAAATCGTTCAATGTATGGTAAAGACATGACGATTTTTGTAAAGAGTACTTCGAATAACGTTTCAACTCGTTTAGGTGATGATCTCTTTGTTGCGCTAGAAGATATTCAAGGTGCAGATAATATTAATATTCGCACCCAAGATGGTCATTTAGTTGAAATTACAATGACCTATAAGGGTAATAAGCCAATTACAGTTGAATTGGCGAAAGCATTACGTAGTAGCCCTGTGTTAGCTGCAGCAGAACGTAAGCAAGAAGGTAATACGCTAACCTTATGTATTGGTGGTACCCAATGCAAATAAAAAAATTGGCGTGGTTACTCCCTTTTTTGAGTGCAAGTGCCTATGCTGATTTGCAAATTTATCCTGCTAAAGGTTTATTTGGCTTAGATCAGGAATGTAAGCAGGCATTCGTCCATGATGAAAAAAATTCACCGATTGCATGTGATTTTATCCAGTCGATTACGCCAAGTATTCGCTCACAGCTACAAACGAGTTTTGAAGGAGCATTGAATCAGGAATTTACCAATCAGATCGCACAGCAAATTCAGCAAAATACCAAGCATAAAACTTATATTGCATCATTGGAAGTTTTACGGGCAGGTGAATATTTTGTTGAAAAACAGTCAACAACAGAAATTTTTACACCTGTTACCTTGAGCTTGAAGCTGACCAATATCTTAACTGGAGAAGTCCTGTATAGCGAAAGTTTGACTTCGACACAGCCGATTAAGGTATTAACAGCAGACTTGCGTAGTCCAGTCACAAAACAGCAAATCATGCAGCAATATCAAGCCAGTGTGATTACACTGTCGAGCCAGTTGGTCAAAAAAGCCAAAGCGAATTTGCAGCTATCTGAAATTAAAACGTCAGTCCTTGACCAATGGAAATCTTATTTAATTCTGGATAAAGGATTGAATCACGGAATCGGGCAAAATGATGAATTGTCATCAGCTGAGGGAGACTTGATTCATGTGGTTTATGCAGATAGTGATTATGCTGTAGCAACGCCAATTCTGGTCAATAACCATTCTAAACAGTTTGTAAAACTGACGACCAATGTTCGTCAAGCAGTCAGTAAACCTAAAGCTTTGGTAGTTGATGTGGCAACAACACAGGGTGAGTCAAAGGATCTGGTAGAGCAAATCTTTTCTGACGCCATCGGAGATGGTGCCGCATTTAGTTTGGTGCCTGTTAACAAGCGCTATAGTAGTTTAGCGCAATCAGTTTCTGAACAAACGCAATTAGCGCAAGCCGAAGATATTAATCATCGAGAATTACCTGATTTATTTATTCGTCTAAATGTTTTGCCAACCGTCGCATATCTCCAGCCTTTAGGAAAAATTACCCAGCAACAGGTTGTACATAGTGAAGTATTTGCGGAAATGTTGGATCGTTCAGGTCGAGTAATTCATGTTGCCCATGCCAGTGATGAAGTCAAAGATGTGATTTCTGATGGCATGGGTTTTTCTTTAGAAAATCGCCAAGAAGTTGTATTGAAAAATGCTTTAATTAAATTAGGTCAGGAATTTAAAAAAGGCATTAAATTTACACGATCTGATTTGAAAATCAGCGCGAAAGATGGAAATCAGGTCAAAATTTCTGATTCAGGTTTGCGCTTGGGTGTCGGAACGAAAATTTACATTTATAACCAGCAGAAAGTTTCTGGAAGATTGGTATCTATCCCAACATGGGAAGCAACTGTAATTTCGCGTGATCAAAACGAAGCAGTTGCTCAATTGGATGCAGCCATTAGTGGTCGAGATAATCTCTCGGTCACAAAAGGAGATATTGTTCTGGTTAACAATTCTCAACAGGCTGTAACGGATTCAACTGATTCTCGTGCAATGTGTTCTTTTATTTCATCTGAGCAATCTGGTGATTTGCAATTATCGGCTTTTCCTACATTGACTTATTATGCTTTTGCGACAAATTCTAAGTATCCATTTTATGCAACAGGTGGTGCATTGCCAGGGCAAATGCCGTTTCAGGCATCGGTTACCTATATGACACAAAATGCAGGCTTTAAGCAGCAGTTAAATTTCAAGCCCTTTGTTCCTGCAAAGTGTATTCAACCTGTTTTAAAATCTAAGTTAAAAATAGATACATCCAAGTGTAATGCACAGGATCATCATTGCAAAGTTGCAGCAGATTTTACCTTAGGCGTGCGTTTCTTTGATCAAAAACAGCAAAAGATTGCAGCTCAAGGCATTCAACAAGAATTCAATTTAATTGACAGTCAACTAGACAATCGAGACCAACTTTATAATCTTCAATTACTTGAAATCATTCCCCCATTACTTAAACAAGTTGTTCAAAAAGCCGATTTGGCGAAATAAGGAAAAATCATGAAAAAAATTGCAGCAATTTCTCTAACTGTGTTTTCTGTGTCTATGGCCCATGCAGGCTTTGGACTAAGTAATCTTGCTTCTAATGTTACTCAAAGTGTTGTCGGAACCTCATCTGCAACAAGTGTAAATGTCGGAGATTTCTTAACTCAAGCACGAGCAACCAATTATCTCTTTCAGCAAAGCCGCGCTGCGTTAGCTGCTGCCATTTCAACAGGTGCGGATAGCAAAGAAATTCAAACTAAATTGGCTACTTTAAGTAAAACATCTAATTTGCAAGAAAAAGATGCTCAAATTAAAGAATTAGCAAAACTTTCTGAGACTGTTTTGTCAGCAGCAAAAAAAGATGAAAATCAAACATTAGAGCAATTAAAAACATTGAGTGCTCAAAAGAAACAATATCTATTGGGTGCTGCAAAAAACTATGCGATTGCTGCACTTATGGCAAAAGATTTAGCACAAGGTTCTAAGCAAGTTTCTATGGCAATCGTGAGCAATCCTCAATCATTGGTCTCAACAGGGATGAATTTAACCAGTGCTCAGGGATTGGTAAGTGATGTTGGAGGAATTGCAAAAAACTCATCTATGGCCTTAGTGGAAGTACCTCAGTTGTTTAAAAAAGCAGGAATTGATTTTCAAGTGCCAACTAATGCTAAAACAAAACCTGTTGACTTAAGTAACTTATAAGTCTGAAATAAAAAACCGATGCTCAGGCATCGGTTTTTTATTTAAATACCCCGATAAGTCGAATACCCATATGGACTAATCTGTAGTGGAATATCATAGTGACCAATTGAATCATCAGCCACAAAAACAATGGGTACTGATACTGTACATTTTGCTGAAGTAACTCAGATTGTGTTTGAGTTTTTATTGGTTAAAGTAGCTAAAGATGAGGTTTTTGTGGTCGAATGAATGACCCAATTGAAGTTTTTATATCGCTGACCAATATTAAATTAAAAAATATTGCGATACATTTTGCGCTTTAAAAGTTAAAATTAATGCGCTACAGTGAATCAAATTATTCGTGAACTCAGTAGAAAGTTGCATAATAATAGACGTAGATATGTGAAAAATCTTATAGTTATATCACTTATCAATCTGAATTTTTAAACAATCTTATTGAATATAGACACTGATGACCCAAAACAAGATTGGGTATTTTTTTTCGAAATGTCGTTATCACAAGATATATCGTTGACTGAAATGCCATGAGGGTCGATACTCTCAAGGTTTTTATTTAAGCACATTAGTGAGTAGAACTGGGCCACAAGCTCGGTTCTTGAAAAATCAATTTAACACAAGGGGCTATATATGGCTGGTGGAAAGTCAAACATCATTTACACACTGACTGACGAGGCGCCATTATTGGCGACCTATTCGCTACTGCCGATCATTGAAACCTTTACTAAGCCCGCAGGTATTCAGATTGTCAAAAGTGACATCTCTGTTGCTTCGCGTGTGCTCGCAGAATTTTCGGATTACCTAAGCGACGAACAGAAGGCACCTAACAACCTCGCAGAGCTAGGTCGTCTTACGCAAGATCCAGACACCAATATTATCAAACTTCCTAATATCAGTGCTTCAGTTGGTCAATTGATCTCATGTATCAAAGAACTTCAGTCTAAAGGCTATCCAATTCCTGATTATCCTGAAAATCCGACTACTGAAGATGAAAAAGCGCTTAAGACTCGCTATGGTAAATGCCTTGGTTCTGCTGTAAACCCAGTATTACGTGAAGGTAACTCTGACCGTCGTGCACCTGCTGCGGTGAAAAACTACGCTAAAAAACACCCGCATTCGATGAGCGAGTGGAAGCAGTGGTCACAAACCCACGTTTCACATATGGAACATGGCGATTTTTACCACGGTGAAAAGTCGATGACTCTTGATCGTGCGCGTAACGTGAAAATGGAATTGATCACAACAAGTGGTAAAACCATCGTACTTAAGCCAAAACTTGCGCTTCAAGATGGTGAAATCATTGATTCAATGTTCATGAGCAAAAAAGCACTTTGTGACTTCTACGAGAAACAACTCGAAGATTGTCGTGAAGCGGGCATCTTGTTCTCATTGCACGTAAAAGCAACCATGATGAAAGTTTCACACCCGATCGTATTTGGTCACTGTGTGAAAATCTATTATAAAGATGCGTTCGAGAAACATGGCAAACTATTTGACGAGTTGGGTATCAACGTCAATAACGGTATGTCAGTGCTTTACGAGAAAATCGAAAGCTTACCAGAATCACAACGTGATGAAATCATCCGTGACTTACATGCTTGTCAAGAACACCGTCCTGCGTTAGCGATGGTTGATTCAGCGAAGGGCATCACAAACTTCCATTCACCTAACGATATTATTGTTGATGCGTCTATGCCAGCGATGATCCGTGCGGGTGGTAAAATGTGGGGTGCCGATGGTAAGCAGTATGATGCTAAAGCGGTGATGCCAGAATCAACATTTGCTCGTATCTATCAAGAAATGATCAATTTCTGTAAGTGGAATGGCAACTTTGATCCGAAAACCATGGGTACTGTACCTAACGTTGGTTTGATGGCACAGCAAGCTGAAGAATACGGTTCACACGACAAGACTTTCGAGATTCCTGAAGCGGGTATTGCCAACATCACTGACCTTGAAACAGGCGAAGTGTTGATGTCACAAAATGTTGAAGAAGGCGATATCTGGCGTATGTGTCAGGTAAAAGACGCTCCGATTCGTGACTGGGTGAAACTTGCGGTAACTCGTGCACGCAACTCAGGCATGCCTGCGATCTTCTGGCTTGACCCTTACCGTCCACATGAAAATGAATTGATCAAGAAAGTACAAGAATACTTGAAAGAGTACGATACTTCAGGTCTCAATATTCAAATCATGTCTCAAGTACGTGCAATGCGTTATACGCTTGAACGTGTGGCGCGTGGTCTGGATACTATTTCTGTGACTGGTAACATTTTACGTGATTATCTAACAGACTTGTTCCCAATCATGGAGCTTGGTACTTCTGCGAAAATGTTGTCTATCGTTCCGCTTATGGCTGGCGGTGGTATGTATGAAACGGGTGCAGGTGGTTCAGCGCCTAAACACGTTCAGCAACTTATCGAAGAAAACCACTTACGTTGGGATTCATTGGGTGAGTTCCTGGCTCTTGCAGCTTCTTTGGAAGAGATGGGCATTAAGGAAAGCAATGACCGTGTGAAGTTGCTTGCCAAGACATTGGATCAAGCGACTGGCAAGTTGCTCGACAGTGACAAGTCACCATCACGTCGTACAGGTGAGCTTGATAACCGTGGCAGCCACTTCTATCTATCGTTGTACTGGGCTGAGGCTCTTGCTGCACAAGATGAAGATGCTGAGTTGAAAGCTAAGTTTGCTCCACTTGCGAAGGCACTGGCTGAAAACGAAGAGAAAATTGTTGCTGAACTTGCTCAAGTACAAGGTAAACCTGCTGATATTGGTGGTTATTACGTGATTGATCAAGCTAAGGTAAATGCTGTAATGCGTCCAAGTACGACGTTCAACACATTACTTGCAGCTGTTTAAGTGAAATACAAAGTCGGCAATTAAGTCGATGATGTGAAAAAGCCGATGCAAATGCATCGGCTTTTTTGTTTTGTAATAAATATAAAATTGATGTAAAACGTTTACTTATAATTTTTTTAAAAAAAGATGATGAAACTAGGAATAAAGCAATTAAAAGAGTTGGCTAAGTTAGCTGATAAATTATTATTAGATGAGAATAGAAAAAATGAGTTAATAACGTTTTTTAACATTCAAATTGAAACTTTATTCATATTTGAGAGTGATTTTTGTAAGGGGTATTTTTATTACATTTTAGGAAACTGTAGTTCCGTAATTTACAGATATCAGAGTGAAAATTGGTACTCGCAGGATTTGATTAATACGGTTAATCTATATCAAAAAGCAGTCTATTTTTTAAGAAAAGAAAAAAATGCAACAGATTTACTTTCATTTGCATTAACAAATCTAGGTAATTTTTTATCATCACAAGGCCGTTGTTTTTGTGCACAACATTATTGGGACGATGCAATTAAAATTGATGAAAACCCTGTTGCTGTAATTGCTAAAGCAACCAATATTCTTTTTAGAACAGAGCAATTATATGATGATTCTAATAATGAGGTTTATTATTTCTTTGCTAATCAGTTAATAACTCAAGCCTACAAAAAAATTGACTTTTTAGAACGAGAGCAAAAAATACCACTTCAACAAGGTCATCTATTGTATGTTTTTCATCAATGGTATGGACAAAACTTTAAAGAAAATGAATTTAACTATTTAAAAGAATATAAGCAAAAAACAAGTACAAAAACTGAATATCGTTATTTAAATTGGGTTGCCAAGAATAAATTATTTCTGAATGAACTAAATGATCTTTTGAATGAGGAAATGGTTTTTCAAGACACTTTAGAAATTTCATCAATGAGTTACAAGATTAATACTTCATTGAGTTTAAAAGAGGAATTAGTATTTTATTCTAATTTTGATGAGTTACGAAATGAATATACATATGCGCGTTTTTTGATTTTTCAGGCATCGGAAATAAAGGAGGACTCTGAACATTTTTATAATAAAACATATTCTCATATTGATGATACATTACATGCTATAGATAATTTAAAAACTTCACAGATGAAATCTGCATTTAGAATTTTATATTCAATTTTTGATAAGATTTCATACTTTATTGCAAAGTATTTTGGTTTATCTATTACAGATCATGAAATTAGCTTTAAAGGGATATTTTATGAAGGAAGGTTAGATAAAATACGCAATAGATTCTTTGAATCCGAGAATTGTTTCTTACATGCTTTATTTTATATATTAAAAGAGATTGAGGTTGAACCTAAAAGGAAAAGCAAAGACTCTATTGAAAACATGAATAAGATCGAAAATCTATCAAATCTGGAAAAACATCGATTAGCGAAAATTAGAAATCATTTAGAGCACAGGTCTTTTCGTATCGTTGATGATTTTGGATATGAATTAAATACAAAATATAATTCTAGTGAAGAATTTAGGTATCAAGAATTATTAGTAAGAAAAGATGAATTAGAGAAAAATAATCTTCAAAGTTCTGATGAATATATTGAAGTTATAAATAATTTAAAGGAAAAAGAGATTAAATCTAAATATATTCTGGAAATGCCTCTTTCGGAATTTGAGGAAAGTTTAATGCACTTAACAAGACTTGCTAGAAACTCTTTGATGTATTTATCTTTGCTTGTACAGTATGAAGAAAAAAATAAGCCTAGGGATGGCAAACTTGTTTTAGAAAGAGAAGTCCCTTTAAAGTAAAAGCCCACTTTCGTGAGCTTTAAAATCTTAAAACTTAACGGCTATTACGGCTGCGACCGCGTGGCGCTTTGGTATTTGGGCGAGTTGTACCATTGGTTTTACGACGTGGTTTTTCACTTTCATCCATCTGCCAGATGCGTTTAGTTCCTGTTTTTTTCTTTTCGCCTTCTTTCTTTTTCTGGTGTATTGGCTTGCCACCTGTACCACCTGGCTTTTTCACGTATGAGCGCGACTGATATGGTCGTTCTTCTGGAACATCCCTAAAGTCAGGATACAGCAATGGCTCAATTTCTTTAGTTTCACCTGGTTGTAAACCGAGTTGAACCAAATCGATTGAACCGATTTTGGTGCGAATCAGACGTAAAGTCGGAAAGCCAACAGCAGAGGTCATGCGGCGCACTTGGCGGTTACGACCTTCACAAATTGAGATTTCAACCCAAGAGGTAGGAATATTTGCACGGTAACGTACAGGCGGGTTGCGTTCCCATAACCATTCTGGCTCTGAAACTTTAATGGCTTTGGCAGGGAGTGTCATGCCATCATTGAGCTCAATTCCTTGACGTAATTTTTCAAGAGCTTCTTCAGAAATGTCACCATCTACCTGAACTAAATACGTTTTGTATTTTTTATTTGCAGGATTGGTAATGAACTGATTGAGACCACCGTGATCAGTTAAAAAAACCAAACCTTCAGAGTCCATATCAAGACGACCAGCCAAACGTAAAGTTGGATCATCTACAAAGTCAGACATCGTCATGTGTGCTTCGTCTTTACGAAATTGGGAGAGGACGTCATAGGGCTTGTTCAGGATGACGATTTTCATAAAAAATGACTTCTTCTTTCAGATAACCACAGGAAACATTGAGTTTTATTTGAGCGAGAAATATTGTTATTTCTCATATAAATCTCAAAAATGATTTAATTCAATTAATCTATTATGCGATAAGAAAACAGGAAAGTATTGTCTATCGGCAATTATTTTTTTAATTTGCTAATTATAATAAAAGGGAGAACCGATACAATGGGTTATCAGAAGATCGTAGTGCCTGCGGATGGCAGCAAAATTACTGTAAACGCAGATTTGTCACTCAATGTTCCCAACCAGCCAATTATTCCGTTTATTGAAGGTGATGGTATTGGTGTGGATATTACACCTGCGATGCGAGCTGTTGTTGATGCTGCAGTGCAAAAAGCATATGGTGGCAAACGATCTATCGAATGGATGGAAGTCTACTGCGGTGAAAAAGCAGATAAAATTTATGGCACATATATGCCAGAAGAAACTTTTGAGGCTTTTCGCGAATTTGTAGTATCTATTAAAGGTCCACTCACAACACCCGTCGGCGGTGGTATTCGATCATTAAATGTTGCCTTGCGTCAAGAATTAGATCTTTATGTATGTGTACGCCCAGTGCGTTGGTTCGAAGGTGTACCTTCACCTGTTCAACATCCTGAACTCACCGATATGGTGATCTTCCGTGAAAATTCGGAAGATATTTATGCGGGGATTGAATGGAAAGCGGATTCTGAAGAAGCGAAAAAAGTGATCAAATTTCTTCAAGAAGAAATGGGTGTAAAGAAAATCCGTTTTCCTGAAGATTGTGGTATCGGGATCAAGCCCGTATCTAAACAAGGTACTCAACGTTTGGTTCGTAAAGCAATTCAGTTTGCAATTGATAATGATAAGCCAAGTGTAACTTTGGTGCATAAAGGCAATATCATGAAGTACACCGAAGGCGCGTTCAAAGAATGGGGTTACGAGCTTGCTGTAGAGCGCTTTGGTGGCGAACTGATTGATGGCGGCCCTTGGGTGAAAATTAAAAACCCTAAAAATGGTAAAGACATCATCATTAAAGATGTAATTGCAGATGCATTTTTGCAACAAATTTTAATGCGTCCTGCAGACTACTCGGTGATTGCGACATTAAACCTGAACGGTGATTACATTTCTGATGCACTTGCTGCTGAAGTGGGTGGTATTGGGATCGCGCCTGGTGCAAATATTGGTGGTGCGATTTCAGTTTATGAGGCAACTCATGGCACTGCACCTAAATATGCGGGTCAGGACAAAGTTAACCCAGGCTCAATCATTCTTTCCGCTGAAATGATGCTGCGTGATATGGGCTGGGTTGAGGCTGCTGACCTGATCATTAAAGGTATTTCAGGTGCGATTGCAGCTAAAACGGTCACTTATGACTTTGAGCGTTTAATGCTAGGCGCTACACTTCTTCGTTGTTCTGAATTTGGTCAGGCGATTATTGAAAACATGGGCGAATAATCCCTGATGATTTGTTGCAAAAAGACCTCGCTATATGTGAGGTCTTTTATATTTTAAGGTGATTTTGGTCGATCCTGTACGCTGACTTCTTCTCCAATCAAATAGAAGTTGCCACCTGCAACATGATGTAAGCTACGCCACTCAGGATCTGCGTCTTGAAAATGCCAATGCCCATCACGGAAAATTCGGTCATCTGCCCATGCACTGACTACTTCACCAATAAACAAATCATGTGCCTGCTGATTGTGTGGTTCAGGAATCAATTTACAAACTAACCATGCTGAACAGCCCGCAACTAAAGGCTACTCTGAATCTTCTAAGTAAAATAACTTCACACCACTTTGTTCTAGTTTGTTGGGCATGCCATGCAGGCTAGTTGTACCAAGTTGATAGACCAAATCAATTTGTTTGTAGGTAGGAACTTGTAATACAAAATAACCTGATTGTTCAATAATCTGACGGGTCATGGTGCTTTTATCGAGAACCACAGTCACTTTTGCGGGTTTAAATTCTAGTGCGCATGCTCATGCAGCTGTCATGACATCACGTTGTTGCCCATGCTGTGCAGAGACTAAGACCGTTGCGCCATGCGTCAGTAAGCGATATGCCTTTTCAAGTGGGACATTTTAAAAATGTGAGTTAGGAAAATAATTCATAAAGTGACAATCGTATAGGATTCGGTTAAAAAAGAAATGAGCTCAATCACAATAAAAGATTCTGTGGTTCATCAATAAATTAATTCTACCTAGAGAATGTAAAACAATGAAAATTTATCAAGTGGATGCCTTTAGTCAAACATTATTTCAAGGCAACCCTGCGGCAGTGATTGTACAAGATGAATGGTTGCCAGATGAGTTAATGCAAAATATAGCACTTGAAAATAATTTATCTGAAACGGCATTTGTAAAACGAATTGATGATACCCACTATGCGATTCGCTGGTTTACACCTGCGGCTGAGGTGGCATTTTGTGGTCATGCAACATTGGCAAGTGCTTTTATCTTGTTTCGTGAATATACAAAAGCCACTGAGATTGAGTTTGAAGTCAAAAACTTGGGAACATTTTATGTCTCTCAAAGCATAGATGGCAAAATCAATATGAATTTTCCGATTCGTAAACCTGAATATTTGGAAGAATACCCAGAAATTTTGAATGAAGCGCTAAATAAGCCCATTCAAGCTGTCTATGTGAATCCACAGGCGTATGTCATTGAATTGGAGTCCGTACAAGATGTGTTGGACTTGGAGGTCGATTTTTTAAAGCTCAAAGCATTAGGCTGTATACATGCTGTGATGGAAGCACCGAGTTTGGATGTTGCGGTGACAGCAAGTGATGTGGGCGAATCTACCTATGACTGTATTTCGCGTTATTTTGCGCCAGAGATTGGAGTGAATGAAGATCCTGTTACCGGTTCGATTCATACTGCAATTGTGCCGTTATGGGCAGAAAAACTGGGTAAAACTGAATTGGTTGCGTATCAGGCATCGGCACGTGGGGGAGAGTTATTCTGTCGAATCTTGAATGATGAGCGTATGGAAGTTTCAGGATATGCCAAGCTCTATATGATTGGTGAGCTGTTTGTTTAAACACGCACAAAATAAGGAATAGCAATCAAGATACAACCGATACTGGTAATGGCAAGGTTGCTATCAAAAAAATAAGGATAAACCATTAAGCTTAAGCCGCAGATGAAAGGTACGCTGCGCTTTTGCTTTTTGCCGTAAATAAAATAGCCTAACCCGATTGAGCCAAAGATGACTCCAAGAAAAAGTTGTGTTGCATTCATGGTATTCGTTGGTTTGTAAATTTCTGTTTATAGTATGCTGAATTCTATAAGATGAAAAATTAATTTTGAGGAAGAAAAGGTGTCTGCAATTTTACCTGTTGCCCAGCGTGGAGAAGCTATTTTAACGCTTGAAGCGGCTGCTGTTGCACAAGATGAATTAAATAGTGACTGGCTTAAGCAATTAGCGCTTGCGATGCAGGCAACTATGCTGGCGCGAAATGGTGTGGGGATTGCTGCACCGCAAGTCTATATTTCGAAAAGGGTGATCATTGTGGCGTCACGCTCCAATCCACGCTATCCAGATGCGCCAGATATGTCAGCAGTCACCATGATTAATCCTGAGATTATTGAATACTCAACAGAAACCTGTTTTGGTGAAGAAGGTTGTCTGAGTGTGCCTGAGCAGCGAGGGCAGGTGGAGCGCGCTTATGCGGTTAAAGTACGTTATTTAACGCTACTGGGTGAGCAAGTTGAACAATTTTATGAAGGTTTTCCTGCACGTATTGTGCAACATGAAATTGATCATCTAAACGGAATCTTATTTGTAGAGCGACTTTAAGTCGCTTTTTTTATATGGATATACACGAAGCTCTAAATTTCAGGTATAAAAAAACCAGCTTACGCTGGATTTTTTACTGGCACCATTTTAACAGTCTTAAAATGGTGCCCGGGGCCGGACTCGAACCGGCACGCTTTGTGGGCGGGGGATTTTAAATCCCCTGTGTCTACCTATTTCACCACCCGGGCTTTACCAAGATTGGAGGCGGAGGTCGGAATCGAACCGGCGTCCACGGAGTTGCAGTCCGCTGCATGACCACTCTGCCACCCCGCCTTGTCTTGGTGATGCACATATTAGCAACCTTTGAAAAAAAAACAATAGGTAATTCAGAGGATATGCACATAAAATCAACATCTAAAATAAAATTGGGCAAATTATCATGTATTATTTGCGGAATTGATTGATATCGGCCTGTGGAGACGTATTGTGGCATTGGTATTAGATGGTAAAGCGTTAGCAAAGCAAATTGAGGCAGATTTATCTGCACGTGTTGAAGTATTAAAGCAAAAATCTGGTCGTACTCCGATTTTGGCAACAATTCTGGTGGGGGATGATGGCGCATCGGCAACGTATGTTCGCATGAAAGGCAATGCTTGCCGCCGCGTGGGCATGGATTCAATTAAAATTGAATTGCCACAAGAAACCACAACTGAGCAGTTGTTGGCTGAAATTGAAAAATTAAATGCCAATCCTGATGTGCATGGTATTTTGTTGCAGCATCCTGTACCTGCACAAATTGATGAGCGTGCATGTTTTGATGCAATTAGCCTTGCAAAAGATGTTGATGGTGTCACTTGCCTTGGTTTTGGTCGTATGGCAATGGGCGAGGCGGCTTATGGTTCGGCAACACCTGCGGGCATCATGACGATTTTGCAAGAAAACAACATCGAAATCGCAGGTAAACATGCCGTTGTCGTAGGTCGTTCTGCAATTTTGGGTAAACCAATGGCGATGATGTTACTTCAAGCCAATGCAACTGTGACGATTTGCCATTCACGTACCCAAAACTTGGCTGATCTTGTGAAACAAGCGGACATCGTTGTTGGTGCAGTTGGTAAAGCTGAATTGATTCAAAAAGACTGGATCAAGCAAGGCGCTGTTGTGGTTGATGCTGGTTTCCATCCACGTGATGGTGGCGGCGTTGGTGATATCCAGTTGCAAGGTATTGAAGAAATTGCTTCTGCTTACACACCAGTTCCTGGTGGTGTTGGCCCAATGACGATTACCACTTTGATTCGTCAAACGGTTGAAGCTGCTGAAAAAGCTTTAGGTTAATTTTATTTATTCACGGTGGCATCCTATCATTTAACGCAAATGTTAGGAGCTCGTAGGTTACTTTTCTTTCGGGAAAAGTAACCAAAACCATTTGTCATTCGCAAAACTCGTCAGCTACTGGTTAGCTTTTGATGAGTCGCAGAAACATTTCGACCTTATGTAGTCCGGCCTCGAACAATTGCGGATGACGTTAACGCGTATCGAATAGTAATTATAAATTATTGAGCTTATTTATGAGCTGCACCTTTCAACTTACCAAAGCCCCTGAACATTTACTTCAAGCCTTACATCAAGTCATCCCTCATTGTGATTTACAGCCACAGCAGTTACCCAATACGCTGATTTCATTGTGGTTGATACCGCCTGTATTTCCGACTGAGCGCTTGGACGATGAAGTGATTCAGCGCATCTGGAATGACACGCCGTATTGGATCTTCTGTTGGGCTTCGGGTTTAGCAATGGCGCAGTGGTTACTTGCAGAACCTGAGCATGTCAGAGATAAAGTGGTTCTGGATTTTGGTGCGGGCTCAGGTGTAGTCGCGATTGCGGCAAAACTGGCTGGAGCAAAGCGTGTGATCTGCTGTGATATTGATGCGGTTAGTTTGGTAGCCTGTCGTGAAAATGCATTGCTTAATGGTGTAGAGCTCGAATATTTGGACGATTTATATAAAGCTGAACAAGTTGATATTTTACTCGCGGCAGATGTTCTCTACGATCAATGCAATCGTTTTTTCTTGGATGAGTTTTTAAAGTTTGCCCCAGAAGTTTGGGTAGCAGACAGTCGAGTGAAAAATTTTAGTCACCCACAATATCAAAAAATAGATGAGCGTAGCGCTACGACTTGGCCAGATTTAGATGAAGCCAAAGAGTTTCGTAATGTAAGTTTTTATAAGACGCTGTAACCCATCAGCGTCTTATTGATGTGCTGCCTAACTTAGATTGAACAACGGTAACGGATGACAGTTAGTGTGCTTGGACGAGTTTGCATAGCATTGCGCATTGCATAGTCATCATCATTGTTATTTGTGCTGGTATTGCTTAGACCAAATGTGGTGTGTGTTTTACCAATTTGTACGCCATTGCTTACTGGAATGCTTGCAGGGTTGGCAATTTCATTCGTACTTAAAATTTCAATTTTATAATCTTGGTTTGCCCCTAGAACTTTCTTACAAGCATTTTGTAGCTTATTCTGATTGGCAACACGATTGGCATGAACTGCAAGCGTATAGCTAATAATGGCACTATTTTCTGTTTTACTTTCAACCTGATAGCCAGAGTTACCATTGTAACTTTGTGGAACGTTCTGGCAAGCTGTTAGCCCAATAGCAAAAGCGCTCAGACCCAATAATTTCAATGTCATTTTCATGAGGTTAAACCTTTGTCATTTCTTTACAGTATGCCATAGCTCGGTTGAATACTCATTAGATAAAACAAATATTGTCGGCTAGGTCTTGAGAGGCCTCATACATATTTATACAAAATAAAATTGGATTTTTCACACAAAGTGTCTTTATTTTAACTTAATCGGTTTGTGATTCGATAGGATTAAGTTGAGTCATGCTACTGAAAGAAACCCATGATTTAATCAAGGAAAAATGATTCAAAATTTAGCAGGATAGGCTTCTTTGACTCTAATGATTTTACTTCTTTATAGGGAAGCAAAGAGGGATCAAATCCTCATAAAAGAAGCCCAATAATAAAGAAAAGATAAGCTAGTCTGCTGAGGGTGAACATAAACAACGAGGGAGTGTGATGTTATGAGTGAAGGTGTATATACCACAGAAGAAAAGCGTAAACGTATTTTTGGTATTGTTGGCGCTGCTTCTGGTAATTTGGTTGAATGGTTTGATTTTTATATCTATGCAGTTTTTGCAGTTTATTTTCAGCAAGCACTGACATCGCCTGATATGGCATCGACTACGAAGCAAATTTATATTTGGGGGGTATTTGCGGCGAGCTTCTTTATGCGCCCCATAGGGAGTTGGCTATTTGGTCGAATTGCTGATAAGCATGGACGTAAACGTTCAATGATTATTTCGATTTGTTTAATGGCTCTCAGTTCATTTTTATTTGCGATGTTACCTACCTATGGGCAGGTGGGAATGGCTGCTCCATTTTTATTGCTTCTTGTGCGTCTATTGCAGGGATTGTCAGTGGGTGGAGAATATGGTGCTGTTGCAACATATATGAGTGAAATCGCTTTAAAAGGGCATCGGGGATTTTACGCCTCATTTCAGTATGTGACGCTTTCGGGGGGGCAACTCCTTGCTAGCTTACTTGGTGTGATTTTGCTTTTCTTAATGAATGAACAGCAGCTGGAAAATGGAGGTTGGCGGATTCCGTTTGTTGTGGGTGGGATTACCGCACTGCTGTCGTTACTGGCGCGTAGTCGTTTGGTTGAGACATTGGCGAGTGAAGACAGTCATCATAAAGAATCAGGAACACTTAGGGCTCTTTTTAGAGATCACTGGCAGTCATTTTTACTGGTGGTTGGTTATACTTCGGCAGGCTCTTTATCTTTTTATGTCCTCACGGTTTATTCTAAAACCTATTTAACCAGCCTAGGGATTGCTGCGAAAACAGTGGGCTATATGATGACAATTGCACTGTTTGTGTATATGTTGGCTCAGCCTCTATTTGGAGCGATTGCGGATCATATTGGTCGTCGTGCTGCGATGCTAATTTTTAGTGTTTCTTTGGCAATTTGTATTTATCCAGTCATGGTGATTGCAATGCCTGCATTTAGCAGTTCACCTGTCATAGTAACGTTAATGCTGATTTTCCTGATGTTGCTATTGAGTTTTTATACATCTATTAGTGGTTTGATTAAGGCGGAAATGTTTCCTCCACATGTGCGCGCACTGGGGGTTGGTTTTTCCTATGCTGTTGCCAATGCAATTTTTGGGGGATCAGCGCCTGCTGTGGCTTTGCAATTTAAAGAAGTAGGGCATGAATATACTTTTTTTGTTTATGTCATTGTGATGCTGATTATTTGCTTCTTCTGTAGTTGGAAATTGCCAAAAGAACCTGAATATTTGCAGCATGATCATTAACAAGAGCATGAGACAATAAAAATGCCAGTGGATCAAATTCACTGGCATTTTTTAATAGTATATGTGCGGAAAACTTAGAGTTCTTGACCATTTGCTAAACGGCAGTTTGTAGCAGATGGAGATTTCCATTGAATGGCTGTACCTGCAATTACAGGTCGAACAAAGCGCCAAGGCCAGAAGCCGAAGCGTTGACTCGCACGATAATGAATCACGGCATCGGCATGGTATTTTTGAGTAGTTTCATGTAATCGAGGATATAAGTCCGTAACACTGCCATAAGTGCCTTTGGCAATTTTAATGTGTTTCACAACTTTATAGGGTAAATCGCTCGGTGGTGTATCGGTCATGACACAAAGGGAACCTTTTACAGGCGTGCTGATTTGAGTTGATATATTTGGATTGGTAGTGGGAGTTGTTTCTGCATGTACAGTTGCTGCACATACTAAAATGAGTGCAGTAAAAGGGATAGATTTTTTCATATTTAACTCAGTTGAACGTATTTATATTTTAAGTAAAGTGTTAAAAATATTAGAATAAAAAAAGACCACACGAAGTGGTCTTTTTTTTATGTCGATTAAGCGTTTACATTTTCAGATTGAGTTGCTTGAACCGCTTCTAAAAGTTCAGCTTGACGTGATTTTAATGCTGTTGGTAGACGATCACCGAGTTTGTTGAATAACTCAGTGTGGCTTTCGATTTCTTTAATCCATAGTGCTTTGTCTTGAGAAGTTACTTTCTCAAAGTCAGCTTTAGAGAAATCTGTACCTGTCCAGTTCAAGTCATCATAAGTTGGAACGAAACCGATTGGGGTTTCAACCGCGTTAGCACGGTTTTCACAACGGTTGATGATCCATTCAAGAACACGCATGTTTTGACCGAAACCAGGCCATACGAAGTTGCCATTTTCGTCACGACGGAACCAGTTTACATTGAAGATTTTTGGTAATTTGTTACCAGAAGCTTGCGCTTTTGCAGCAACTTGTTCACCAAGCTCTAACCAGTGGCTGAAATAATCCGCCATGTTGTAACCTGTGAATGGAAGCATTGCAAATGGGTCACGGCGTACAACACCTTGTTGACCAACTGCAGCAGCAGTTGTTTCTGAACCCATAGTTGCAGCTTTATAAACACCGTCAACCCAGTCAAATGCTTCAGAAATTAAAGGAACAGTGTCTGCACGGCGACCACCGAAGATGAATGCAGAAATTGGAACACCTGCTGGGTTTTCCCAGTCAGCGTCGATAGAAGGGCATTGACCTGCTGATACCGTGAAGCGCGCATTTGGATGAGCAGCTTTTTCACCAGCAACGTGTGGCTGACCTTTCCAGTTAGTTAAGTTTGCTGGAACTTCTTTAGATAGACCTTCCCACCATACTTGACCATCTTCAGTCACAGCAACGTTGGTATAGATTACATCTTTATGCATGGTTGCCATGCAGTTCGGGTTGGTTTTGGTATTTGTACCTGGCGCAACACCAAAGAAGCCTGCTTCTGGGTTGATTGCATATAAGCGGCCATCTTCACCTGGTTTGATCCAAGCGATGTCATCACCTACAGTTTCAATTTTCCAGCCTTCGTAGCCTGCTGGTGGAATCAACATTGCAAAGTTGGTTTTACCACAAGCTGATGGGAATGCTGCAGCAACGTAATGTTTTTCGCCTTGTGGGTTAGTAATACCCAAAATAAGCATGTGTTCAGCTAACCAGCCTTGTTCACGACCCATCACAGAAGCGATACGTAATGCTAGGCATTTTTTACCTAACAAAGCGTTGCCGCCGTAACCAGAACCGAAAGACCAGATTTCACGAGTTTCTGGGTAATGAACGATATATTTTTCTTTGTTACAAGGCCAAACAACGTCTTTTTGACCTTCAGCAAGTGGCGCACCAACAGTGTGGACACAAGGAACGAATTCGCCATCTGTACCTAAAACATCATAAACTGCTTTGCCCATGCGTGCCATTTTACGCATGCTGACTGCAACGTAAGGAGAGTCAGTGATTTCGATACCGATATGCGCGATGTGGCTTCCTAGTGGACCCATTGAAAAAGGAACCACATACATGGTACGTCCTTGCATTGCGCCATCGAACAGACCGTTTAATTTTTCGCGCATAACTGCTGGGGCTTCCCAGTTGTTAGTTGCGCCAGCATCTTCTTTTTTTGCAGAACAAATAAAAGTACGATCTTCAACACGAGCAACATCTGAAGGGTCAGAATTCGCCAAATAAGAACCAGGATGTTTTTCTTCATTTAGCTTTTGCATGGTGCCGTTAGCAATCATCAAGTCGATTAGACGTTGATACTCTTCTTCGCTGCCGTCACACCATTCGATTTTTGCTGGCTTGGTTAATTTAGCAATTTCTTCCACCCACGCAATCAGCTTAGGGTGACGAACGAATTCTGGTGCATTCACTTGGGTCATGTTGATGCCTTTGAGATACAAAAAAACAAAACACACATTCAATATATGATCAACCCTTGATCATGAGTGTGTTAAAAAGTTTGCGTATTAAATCACAAAAGTTCTCAAATTTTAAGATGTTTAAAAACTGATCTTATAGGAAGTTGTGAGTAAATTTTATAAAAAAATGTTTAAAATCATAGTTTTGTGTTTTTTATTTGCAACCATTCATAAAATAAATTATGAAAATAAAATCATTTATTTTACAAATATGTATTTAAATTAGTGGGTTACACAGTGTGTAAAAAAGCATAAAAAACTGAAAAATTGCAAAAGTTTATGTAGTTTTTTTACATAAACACACTATTTCATTTCAAATGAAATCCAGACAATTAAAGATAAATCAATTTGCATCATAATAATTATACTATGCTAAAACCGTTCTCTATTATCTATAACCAAAAGTCAGGTTTTCATACTGCACAGCAAGAGCGTGTATATGCTGAAATTATAACTATTTTTTCTAAATATAATTTTGAAATTCAAATATTTGAATTTAATGATAAGCACTCTATTTATACCCTGATGCCACAGGTTTTACAACGCCATAGTCATACGGAAAACCGTGGAGTCGTGGTGGTTGCAGGAGGGGATGGAACCTTAAATGCTGTAGCAACTTATTTATTACATACAGAAATTCCTTTGGGAATCTTGCCTATGGGAACTTTTAATTATGTAGCCAGAGTGTTAAATATTCCCTTAGATTTGAGTGAAGCAAGTAAAATCATTGCAACTGGAGAAATAAATAAAATTCATGTCGCAAAAATGAATGAACATATTTATTTAAACAATGCTAGCCTTGGCTTATATCCATTATTTATTGAGAAGCGTGAGCATTACAATCGGTTATTTGGTCGGTTTGCTTTACATGCTTATACTTCAGCATTAGATGTATTGCTGAGGCGACATCGTGAATTGGAATTAAAAGTTGTTGTAGATGGTGATCAATATCCAGTTAAAACACCGTTGATATTTTTTGGTAATAATCACTTGCAGTTGAAAGAGCTGAATTTGAAAATTGCCCAGTCGGTACAGCAAGGCAGGGTTGCGGGCGTGATTGTTGCCAAAAGTAATAAAATCACCTTGTTGAAATTGCTCTTTCAGCTCTTAAAAGGAGATATTGAGCAGGCAAATGATATTTATAGTTTTGCTGCCGAAAAGGTTGTCGTTCATGCGGCAAAAGGTAAAAAGCTACATATCGCAATAGATGGTGAAATCGTGGAAGAATTTGCACCTTTACAATTTTCTGTTATGCGCGAAGCACTCAATGTGATGGTACCTGCTCATGTTACTTCATCTGTCTGATTTGCATTTTGGCACAGAAAAACCAGAGTGTTTGCTGGCAATACAACAGTTTTGCTGTGAGCATTCGATAGAAGTGATTGCCGTAAGCGGTGATCTGACTCAGCGTGCGCGTTTTTTTCAGTTTCTAGGCTGCAAGTATTTTCTGGAGCATTTGAACTTACCTTATCTGGTCGTTCCTGGAAATCACGATATTCCGCTATATCATGTATTTAATCGGTTATTTAGTCCATTTACCCGTTATCAGGCATTTTTTGGTTCGTTGGAAAGTGTCTTGGAAACCGAACATTTTTATTTGGTTGGGGTAAACAGTATTCGGCGACGTTATCATACCAAAGGACATATTTCCTTAGAGCAGATTCAGGAGATTGATGCCAAATTACAGGCTGCGCCAGCCAATAAATTAAAAATTGTGGTGGTACATCAACCTTTTTATACCTCTCCTGAAGATGGTCATGCAGTCAAAGATTGCCCTGTGCTTGGGCGCATGGCACTTGAGATTTGGGGCAAGCGGGGAATATTTGCACTGTTGCATGGGCATTTGCATCAGACAGCACAATATGATTTGAACCAGATCTATGATTTGAAGCTTGAGCATCCTGTTTTTGAAATTCATGCAGGAACTGCAACCTCTCATCGTTTACGCAAAGGTGAACCGAATAGCTTTAATGTACTGACATCGCAAGGTGAGTTACAACGCTATTGCTTTGATGCTGTAAAACGCCAATTTGTTCTTAAATGATCCACGTCAGAAAAAATATTGGGTTTTAGACTAAAAAAACTGCAAAAAATGAAATTTTTTTTGAAATGCCCCTTGAAGCCTTGTTTTCTATCCCCAAAAAAATGACATCACAAACATTTATTGATGATGGCACATAGAAACTATGAAAAGTGCCGTTTTTAATTGAAACAAAACTTAGTCTGATGGAGTTTTATATGAGCAACATTCGCCCATTACATGATCGTGTAGTTATTCGTCGCGTTGAAGAAGAAACAAAAACTGCAGGCGGTATCTTATTACCAGGTTCAGCAGCAGAAAAACCATCTCAAGGTGAGGTGATTGCTGTCGGTAACGGTCAAATTACAGATAATGGCGTTCGCGCATTAGATGTAAAAGTAGGTGACAAAGTATTGTTCGGTACTTATGCAGGTACAACTGTAAAAGTAAGCGGTGAAGAACTTCTTATCATGAAAGAGTCTGATATCTTAGCTGTTTTGGAAGGCTAATTTTCAACCATTCATATCAGATCAAGTAAAAAGCAAAAAATTCGGAGTAAATAAATAATGTCAGCTAAAGACGTAAAATTTGGTGATTCAGCTCGCTCTAAAATGATTGCAGGCGTAAACATTCTTGCAGATGCGGTTAAAGTCACTTTAGGCCCTAAAGGTCGTAACGTTGTAATTGACCGTTCTTTTGGTGCACCACACATCACTAAAGATGGTGTTACTGTTGCAAAAGAAATTTCACTTAAAGACAAGTTTGAAAACATGGGTGCTCAACTTGTTCGTGAAGTTTCAAGCAAAACCAACGATATCGCGGGTGACGGTACTACGACTGCAACTGTACTTGCACAAGCAATTTTGAATGAAGGTATCAAGTCAGTGACAGCGGGTATGAACCCAATGGATCTTAAACGTGGTATTGACCTTGCGGTTAAAGCATTGGTTGCTGAAATTAAAGCAACTTCAAAACCTGCATCTGATACTAAAGCGATTGAACAAGTAGGTTCAATTTCTGCAAACTCTGATGAAACTGTGGGTAAATTGATTGCGCAAGCAATGGAACGCGTTGGTAAAGAAGGCGTGATCACAGTTGAAGAAGGTTCAGGCTTTGAAGATGCGCTTGACGTTGTAGAAGGTATGCAGTTTGACCGTGGCTATATCAGCCCGTACTTTGCAAACAAGCAAGATACTTTAACAGCTGAATTAGAAAACCCATTCATTCTTCTTGTAGATAAGAAAGTTAGCAATATCCGTGAGTTAATCACTGTATTAGAAGCTGTGGCTAAAACAGGTAAACCACTTCTCATCATCGCTGAAGATGTTGAAGGTGAAGCGCTTGCAACACTTGTTGTTAACAACATGCGTGGCATCATTAAAGTATGTGCAGTGAAAGCTCCTGGTTTTGGTGATCGCCGTAAAGCAATGCTTCAAGATATCGCAATTTTGACTGGTGCTACTGTTATTTCTGAAGAAGTAGGCATGTCTTTAGAACAAGCTTCTCTTCAAGATTTAGGTACTGCACATAAAATCACTGTTTCTAAAGAAAACACAGTGATTGTCGATGGTGCTGGTGATGCTGCTCAAATCGCTGAGCGTGTTCAACAAATCCGTGCGCAAATTGAAGAATCTACGTCTGAATATGACAAAGAAAAACTTCAAGAGCGTGTTGCTAAATTGGCAGGCGGTGTTGCTGTTATCAAAATTGGTGCTGCAACTGAAGTTGAAATGAAAGAGAAAAAAGACCGTGTTGACGATGCGCTTCATGCAACGCGTGCTGCGGTTGAAGAAGGTGTAGTTGCTGGTGGTGGTGTAGCGCTTGTACGTGCTGCTAAAGCGCTTGATGGTGTAGTTGGTGCAAATGATGACCAAAACGTAGGTGTGAACATCCTTCGTCGTGCAATCGAAGCGCCACTTCGTCAAATCGTAGCGAATGCAGGTGATGAGCCTTCAGTTGTGATCAACGCTGTGAAAAATGGTGAAGGTAACTTCGGTTACAACGCTGCAACTTCTGAATATGGCGATATGTTGGAAATGGGTATTCTTGACCCAGCGAAAGTAACACGTTCTGCACTTGAGCATGCTGCATCTGTAGCAGGTTTAATGTTGACAACAGAATGTATGATTACTGACATTCCAGAAGACAAACCTGCTATGCCTGATATGGGCGGCATGGGTGGTATGGGCGGTATGATGTAATTCATCATCGGTTCTTACTAAAAAATCCCCGCATCATGCGGGGATTTTTTTATCTTATTTTTATGGTTTCTGGCCCTTTATTTTAAAATTAAAAAATTGTTATTTATGTGGAAAATTAAAAAATTAGCTTTAAGAAGTCTTTTAAAATTAAGCTTTTTTTAAGCTTAAGAGATTATTCTAATGAATATGGAAATTATGCTGTAGTTTCCTATTTTGGCCATACTCCTTACTGACAGAGTATGGCTTTTTTTTGTCTAAAAAATGGCGAAATATACTTTTGAACATTTCAAAGCATCCGTGTTTTATCCTGTAGGTTCTGCCTATGAGTCAGGTTGAACATCATCTTAGAATTAAAATTAGTAAGCTAATCAATAAATAATCAGATTGAAGTTTTTATCGTATCTGTTGTCATTTCAACATGTTTCAGTTTAATTTTCAGATTATATTTTATTGAAATATATTTTAATTCTATTCAATGAAAAACAAAGAAGATATCGAACATTATGAAAAATCTATTACCTAACCCTGTATATATTACAGGGTTTTTCTATTAAAAAGAGAATGGTTTTATTTTTGAATATACGATGTTTAAAAATAAACATATTGTTTGATTCCTAGCTTTAAGATTGTTTAGTTTGCATCATTAATTTTTATGTTTTTAAAATAAAATAATAAAAACAATAACTTAAATTTTGGTATTGGCTTTGCAATAGGTTAATTATCCAAAATAGTCACTGACTATTTTAAACAATAAACTTTTTAGTTCAGGATTATTAACAGTGAAATTTAATTTGAAAATAACAACGGCAATATTATTAGCAGCTTTTGTATCACAAGCGAAGGCAGTAGATTTGGATGCGGGTGATTATGATGTTGCTCCAGCGGGGACAAATCTAGCTTTGCTGTATTTACAATCTGCTAGTCGCGATGCGCTGTATGCAGGAAGTGACAAATTGTCAGGTGATCCTAAACTGGATTCAAATGTTGGGATTGCTCGTTTTGTGCATTATACCGATATTGCAGGTTTACGTGTTGCTCCACAAATTTTAGTTCCATTTGGTGAATTAAAAGCGAAGGGTGATATTTCTGCGTTGGGTTCAGCCAGTGGGCTAGGAGATATTATTTTGGCTGCTCCTGTGTGGTTGCTCAATAATCCAGAGCATAAGACTTATTTTGGGCTTACCCCTTATTTGTATTTACCAACAGGTCATTATGATAAACATGATGCTTTAAATTTTGGTGAGAACCGTTACAAACTTGATCTTCAGGCTGCATATAGTCAACGCTTGACTGATAAATGGGCATGGGATGCGGCCGCCGATATTATTTTTTATGGTCAAAATAATGATGCCTTTGGTGGAGGAACTTTAAAGCAGAATACGGGTTATCAACTGCAAACCAATACTCGTTATTTTATTAATGATCGCTTAGATCTACGAGCAGGGCTGTCTTATACTGATGCAGGAGATACCAAGAAAAATGGTATTAAGACACAAAGTTATCAGCAAACAAAGTTTTGGGTAGGGACAGCATATTCACCAACCGCAAGCACCAATGTGATTTTAGCTTATGGGCGTGATCTTGCCATTGAAAACGGTTTTAAAGAAAATAATCGTATTAATGTTCGATTATTAAAAGTATTTTAATCTCTTTAGGCAGGTCAATCTGCCTTGATCTGCCTAAATTAAACTTGTGTTGACCAAAAGCATAACAAGATATTGAATAAATGCAGTAGAAATAAGTATAAGCCAAGAATAAAGAGCGTATTAATATACTCACAATATATAAAGCCGATGGATTTAATTGGTTAATGAATAATTTTACTTTAACAAATGTGTTTACTTTGGAGGGTGAGCACACTCAGCCTTTGACTGTGCGAGCCAAAGCTCTGGTTTTTCATGACCCAGCTTCACAGTCATTATTAAAATTAATTGAACGCCTTGCGCCAAGTGATGCCCCTATTCTGATTCGCGGTGAAACGGGGACAGGCAAGGAGCTGGTTGCACAGCATATTCATCGTTTAAGTGGAAGAAAAGGTCCATTCCTTGCAGTGAATTGTGGCGCTATCAATGAACAATTAGCTGAGAGTGAATTATTTGGTCATGAAGCAGGAGCATTTACTGGAGCAATCAAACAGCGTAAAGGCTGGTTTGAAGCTGCACATGGTGGAACACTGTTTTTAGATGAAATCGGTGATTTGCCCTTGTGCTTGCAGGTCAAATTACTCAGAGTGTTACAAGAAAAAGAAGTCACCAGATTAGGTGCTAGACAAGCCATTCCTGTCGATATTCGATTGATCACAGCAACCAATATTGATTTGGAACAAGCCGTACAAGCTGAGCAATTTCGGCAGGATTTACTATTTCGTATTAATATCGCCCAATTAGAACTAAAATCATTACGGGAGCGTAAAGGGGATATTTTACCGCTGTTTGAATATTTTATTCAGCGTTATTTAACCAAGGTAAGACGCTCTGATAAATTACAGATTTCTGCATCTGCAACTCAGCAATTACTCACATATTTATGGCCAGGAAATATCAGAGAGCTAGAAAATATTGCACATTATGCTGTTCTTGTAACTGAAGGGATGTTAATTCAGACTGAACATTTAAAATTTAATCAGATATTCAAAAATATGGAGTATCGTTCAGCACAACCTATCACGCATACAGATGATGAGATCAATACGGCATTATCTCCTTATCAGATTATTGAGTCCCAGTTAAAGAAAATCTACGCATCGAGTCAATCTTCTTCTGGTGATTTATGGAATACGTTAGAAAGTATGATCATTGCGACTGCATACTCATCATCATTTTCTAATCAGGTTAAAACCAGTGAATTACTGGGAATATCTAGAAATGTGGTACGAACTTTATTAAAGCGCCATCATCTTTTACCTCCTTCTATAAAAGAAATAGTTGAATAAGAGAGAAGAGAATAATTTATAGGTGATAATAAAATCCTAGTCTAGAAACAGATATTATGCTGATTTACTTTTCTAATGAATCAATCAGTTTTTTATGTATTGAAAAGTAAAAAAATTAAAAGATAAATATTATATTGTTTTATATCATGCCCTGTTTTTTTAGATTTGGTTTTAACTGATATTTTTAAAATTCTATTTTCTTGGTTCGAATAAAAAAAGCCCTTACAAAATATGTAAGGGCTTTTTAGTATTTGGCGGAAGCGGTGAGATTCGAACTCACGGAGGACTCACACCCTCGTCGGTTTTCAAGACCGGTGCATTAAACCGCTCTGCCACGCTTCCAATGTGCGCTATCATATAAGGAAAAATATGCTTTGACAACTGATTTTAGTGTGAAAACAATTGATTGGTTAAAATAAGTGCAATTTAGAGGGGTGTATTGGACGTGTAAAATACCCATAGTGAAAAGATATCTTATTTATGGTCTGTAAATATTTAAAATTATGCTCAGTTGAGCTTAAATTTTTATCTCTCAATGCTCGCTATGCTTTATAGGTTCTGATATTACCTATCCTTCAACCTAGCAAGAAATGAACTTAGCAGCATTTAAGGTAACTTCAAAAAAGTTACCTTCTGTCTAATATGTCGGGTCTTTTATTTTGCCTGAAAAATGTTGTGGCAACTGGTGCAGTAAATACAAACACAGCAGCACTGTGAAAAACATGAGTGCCCATTTTGCAGAATAAACACTGGCAATTGCACCCGCAATCAGTCCACCCAACGCATCAAAACCAAAACGGATGGCGGTGTAAATGGATACCGAGCGTCCACGCAATTCGGCAGGGGTGTTTTTCTGAATGAGGATATTTGTTGAAACATTCGCGGTAGAAATGCCGAAGCCCAATAAAAATAATGCCAGTAGATATCCTGAAAACAGGTTGAGTGCCGATAAAAAGATCAGTCCTAAGGCACACAAAAATTTACTATAAAAAATTCGTTGGTGAATATTATCATCATTTTGACTGCCTGCTAAAAGTAGTGAAGATAGTAGCGATCCAATGCCTGCCATGCCCCATAAATAGCCCAAAACCTTGGCATCCCCGTGTAAATAGTCTTTTGACAGAATCGGGAGCAGCGCGACATAACTCGAAGCAGTAAAGTTTAGACAGGCGATGCCGATCATCATGCGTTTATAGTCTTGGTTTTTAAAAATAAAACTATAGCCTTGCTGAAACACCTGCTTGAGTTTACCTGTGGCTTGGGTGGCGTGAATGTTACGCATCAGCAGTAGCGCCAGCATGAGAAATAAATAGGACGCCGCATTGAGTACAAAGCAGGTAAACGGATTTGAGATCGCCAGTAAGAACCCAGCAATCGGTGGGCCAATAAAACGGCAGGAATTAAAAATCATGGCATTCAGCGCCAGTGCATTGCCAATATATTGCCGATCCTGAATCAGTTCACTAATAAACGACTGGCGTAAAGGAGTATCAATCGCGGTTAAAAGTCCCAAAAATAATGCCAATACAATAATGCTACTGGCGTTGAGTAAATTAAAATAGGTTAAATAAGCCAATAAAAGTGCTTGTATTAGAAACAGGGCTTGTACCACAATCAGCGCAACCCGTTTGTTAAGTGTATCAATCACCGCGCCAACCAGAGGGCTGACCACAAGCTGTGGAAACAGTGCCAAAAAACTGCTTAAACCTAGTAAAGCTGCTGAATGAGTGAGCTTATACACCAGCCAGGCTAAAGCGACTTGTTGAATCCATGTACCTAGTGTGGAGAGGGTATGCCCAATAAAATAATGTCTAAAATTGGGGAAGATTAGGCTACGAAATAACATAGGGAAAAATGTCAAAAAGCTACTTAATTAATATATTAACATTATTGTTGCGTCAAATTTATATCAGGAAATGAATAGATTAATTATTTCGTAAAAGTCATTTGATTTTCTAGCATGTTTCAAGGAAAATAAAAAAATTCCAGTATTTTACTTTGATTATAAATGAGCAAAATTCGCCCTTCATTGACGCTAGCCTTACTGCAAGCCCGCGAAACAACAATGAGCTTTTTTCGACCAGCCTTGAACGAAATTGGTTTGACTGAACAGCAGTGGCGTATCATTCGTATTTTGTCGCAATACGACGCTTTGGAAAGCAACCAATTAGCTGATTTTGCGTGTATTTTAAAGCCGAGCCTGACGGGTATTTTAAACCGCATGCTGGAAATGAAGCTGATCAGCAAGAACAAAAGCACGGAAGATCAGCGTATTTATCTGATTAGCCTGACCGAAGCAGGCAAAAAGTGTTTTGAGCACCAAGTGGTCAAAATGGAAGAAACCTACAAGAAAATTCAAAAAGAATATGGCGAGGAAAAAATGCAAACCTTGATGCAATTGCTGAAAGAGCTTTCCGAACTGAAAGAGAATTTTTCTGAGTAATCGCATACTATAACTTTTTCATCCTCTTTATTTTGTTCCTGTAGGATTAAAAAGTGTATCTAAGAAACCTATTTAAAAATGTAGACTGAAATAAAAAAGCCATTGAGTTGAACCCAATGGCTTTTTTGTGCATCTTGAATTAAATACCAATCAAGTCTTTCAACATTTGCTTGAACAAGTCACGTTGTTCATCGCTGTATTTCGCAAAAACTTCTTTCTGGTGATTTTCAGCAATCTCGTAGAGTGTACGTGCAGTGTCGATGCCTGCCTCGGTCAACTCGTAATGATTGCCTTGATCAGTCAACAAGCCTTTTTCCGCAAGAATTTGCGTCGCACGCTCGATTTCAAGCATTGGCATGGCGACTTCACGGACTAAGTCTTCTTTAGACTCCGCCATTTTACTTTCCAGAACTAACAGCAAACGTGCTTCGCTGGTACGGAAACCCGATGCCAGTTGTTTGGGCTGATAGTCGTTTTGGTAGGCACGTACTGCTTGGGTTAGCAAGTAGTACATGTTTTGGTATAAGCGACCTGGATAAATATCCTGTGCAGTCTGCGCATTTTCCTGTTTGTTTTTCAGGTGCAAGCTCGGATGTGGCAACACCGCTGAATATGCTCCCTGATGGTAAACTAACGGGTAACGACCTGCATCGGTGAAACACACCACTTTACCAATCAGAATCCAGTGATCACCACCTTCAGCGATTTGATATTTTTCACATTCAAAATTTGCCGAGCAATTTTTCAGAACAGGCGCATTGCCCATGCCGAGTTCATACTCTGTGCCTGCAAATTTGTCGGTGTTGTGGCGGGCAAATTTGTTGGACAAATCAATTTGCGCAGCCGACAAAATATTGACAGTAAAGTGTGTTGCTTCTTCAAACACTTGAAAGCTCGACGAGTTTTTGTCGATGCTCCATAAAATTAGTGCAGGGTCTAAAGACACAGAGTTAAAGCTGTTGGCAGTGACACCAACTTTTTCGCCTGCGGCATTTTGTGCAGTGACAATGGTTACGCCTGTGGCAAAATTACCTAAAGCGCGGCGAAACTGTAGCGGATCAATAGCCGCATTGACTTGAGAATTCATCATGACATCCTTGTATTGATTAAACCATGCTCGGATCTGGGTCTAAGCCCATGAGCTGACGTCCTAAAATTTGTGCACAAACGTCATAGTCCGTATAGGCATGTGCACCTGTCATGTGTGAATCACGGAACAGACGTTGTAATTCACTTTGATCGAGCCAGCTGGTTGCGCCCGCGGCTGCAAACAAACGGTCAACCGCTTCAATACACATTTTCACCGCATAAGCTTGGTTGGTACGCCAGAAGGCTAAAGTATCGGTATTTGGGTAGTGTTTGTTTTCACCATGCACTTTATGGTCTTGCCATGTTTTTTCCAGTAAGGCACGCGCTGCGGCAACCTGATGGGTCGACTCGGCTAAACGCATGAATGCAGGTGTGGCATTGGCAACATTTGCACCTGTATAGGCACGCACACGGCTCTTTTGTTTTTCTTTGAAAGCTTCCAGCATGCGCTCTGCAATACCGAGGCTGACTGCCGCAAAACCACTGGCAAAATATGGACGGTAAGGGGTATAGAAAATCTTACTGTCAGGATACAAACCAAAACCTGAAGAACGACCTTCCATCATATTCTTGGCTTTTTCAATGCGATACTCAGGAATAAACACATCTTTCAGCACGAGCTGTTTTGAGCCGCTACTTTTAATTGCTTGGGCAAACCAGTTGTCATGAATTACGTAGTCTTTACGAGGAACTACTCCGAAGCTATAGATTTTGTTGCCTTCGGCATCGAAACGGTTGAAACCGACAATCGCATATTCGGCGTGGTCACAGCCAGAACTCCAACCGTATTCACCATTTAAGATAATTCCGCCTTCAACTTCTTGCACTTTACCAAAAGGCGCAATTGAGCTACTTGCAGTGGCATCGGGATTGCTGAGCCAGATTTCGTTCTGAAGCTGTTTGGAGAACATGGCAATTTGGTGGCTATGGGTACACAATAAGCTAAATGCCCATGCCGTTCCTGCGCATGCACCTGCAATTGCCACGATACAGTTGGCAAAATCAGGCAGGCTGATTTCCAAACCACCATAAACTTTCGGTTGAAAGGCTTTATGCAAGCCAATGCCTTTTAAAAGTTCAATATTTTCATCGGGAACTTGGCGTAAAGCTTCAGCTTGTTCCGCATTTTTGGCAATTTTTGGTAATAAGGCTTTGACCTGTTCCAAAATGTCTGCACCCACCACTGAATCTGCATAATAAGTGTTGTTGCTAATAAATGTCGCAGGAATACGTTCTGCTAAAGCGATATTTGTTCGGGTTGCTGCTGGTTGAGCAATGGTATTTTCCATAATAGCTAATCCTTAAACTACAGTTGTATGTCAATCATGTGATCTCTCCGATGTCTATTAAGATGCGGTATAAAAAGGATTTTTTTAATGCACTTTCCATTGTTTAACTTGTACTTTTCATAAGTGATTATTTTTTATTAATTAATATATTAATTTTATTTTTAATTGTTTTTATAAATCATCCTAGAGGATGATTTTAAGCCTGAAACGGAGTTTGTGATAGACAGTCTAAATGTTAATTAATATATTAACTTTAATTGATGATCTAATGCTCATTCTATCTTTTAAAATAGTGACCATGCGCACAACACAAGATACTTGCTTAGATCTCATCTTATGAACTGTTGTGAATATCTGATCAAGGAGGACAGGGAATGACCAGTAACAATCATCTCCGAAAAGGAAGCTTGGGTCTGTGGACTGTCGTATTTTTTGTGGTTGCAGCAGCATCACCTTTAACAGGTGTGGTGGGTGCATTGCCACTAAACTTTATGTTGGGGAATGGCGCGGGCGTACCTGGGTCATTTGTGGTTGCAGCAGCATTGCTGATTATTTTTAGCTTTGGCTTTGTAGCAATGAGCCGTTATGTGGTCAATGCAGGTGCGTTTTATACCTATATTGTGCAAGGCTTGGGGGTTGGCTCAGGGATTGCAGGTTTAAGTACCGCAATTTGGGCATATGCCGCGATGGAATTATCTGTAACAGCCATGTTTGGTTTTTTTGCTGAGCATTTATTGCAAAGTAATTTTCATATTGATTTGCCGTGGTGGCTGTATGCGGTTGTCATGCAGGTCGTGGTCGTTTTCCTCGGAATTGCCAAAGTTGAGATCGGTGGCAAGATTTTGGGCTTGCTGATGATTATGGAAGTGGGGATTATTCTGGTTGCTGACTTTGCAATTTTTAATCAACCGACCGAAATTGATTATTCACATGTTCAGGCAATGAATATTAACTTTGCTTCATTTTATCCAAGTAACATCTTCAATGACCATTTTGGGATTTCGATGGTATTTGCGATCTGTTCCTTTATTGGTTTTGAAGCTGCAGCAATTTACTCGGAAGAGTGTGTGAATCCACAAAAAGTGGTGTCACGGGCGACATTTATTGCGGTAATTTTAATTGCAGGATTTTTTGTACTCACTGCATGGTCGTTTGTTTTATATAGCGGGGTTGATCAGGTTACAGCGATTGCGACCAAAGACCCAGGCATGTATATCTATAACGTAACTGAAAAGATTTTGGGGCATTGGGCAGTGGAGCTGATGTCAGTCCTGTTGGTCACCAGTCTGTTTGCTGCAACTCAAGCCTTCCATAATTCGCTTTCTCGCTATATGTATACCATTAGTCGTGATGGTCTGCTTTGGGCAAAAATGGGACAAACTCACCCTAAACATCAAACTCCATATATTGCCAGTCTGGTACAAGGCGTGTTGATGATTGTTGCAGTTGTGGTATTTGCTGTGATGAAACTTGATCCGATGATTGATATTTTCGCATGGGCTTCGGCGTTTGGCAGTATGGCAATTTTAGCCTTGCAGTTTGGCGTATCTTTGGCGGTGATTTTCTACTTCATGAAAAACAAAGACTTGCCTGTATCAATCTGGAGTCGTTTGCTTGCCCCTTTAATTTCAGCGATTGGCATGTTTGTGGTGTTATGTCTGGTGGTGAAAAACCTCGACATTCTTAGTGGTTCAAACAGTCCTGTTGTATATAGCTTGCCGCTGATTTTAGCTGCCTGCATCATCTTTGGTTTATTTGTGGGCTCATTCTTGAAGAAGAAGAAACCAAGTTTATATGCCAATATTGGTAACACTGTGAAGAATATTTAAGATCAGTTTTGCGCAGACCCATCCTCGGATGGGTCTTTTTTGTTTAAAAGAAGCGAACAAACAGTTTAAGTCAGTTGCAAATGCTGCTGTATTTTCAGTGAAAATTTAATTCAATAGGATGTGAGGGATTTAGGTGAAGTAATACGATTTTGCTTCATTAACGGAAAAATAAAACGAGTATTGGAAAAATCCTATTCATTAATAGACTGATTTTATTAGCCCTTTTTTTAATCATAAATTCTCATAAAGATACCTTCATTCTCTTGCGAAACAGCGTTTCTCATCCCAAAGGGAGATGGAACTTTCAATCTCGATTTTATTATCGCTCATGATCATTTTTGATTGATGAAAGAGGTCTAATCTCAAATTCTGTAAAGAACTTGATTGAATAGATCAGATAGAAAACAGATTTTCTGATTTTGGGACGTGCAGATAAGGTTTTTACAATTGTTTATTTTGAAGTCTAAAAGAAAATGCCAGCCAATTAATGTAGTGACTGGCATTCATCAGACATCAGATTAGGTTGGGTGGGGTTATATTATGCCACTCAGACCAATTTAGAATTTCTTCACATAGGTCAGGAAGATACGGTTTTCATCAAAATCGGTACCATAGTGAATCCGATAGGGCGCATACAGGTATTGAATCGATAGACCTTGCAGGGCTTTTTGCTGGAAGTTGTAATTTAAAATCACATTAGACTCCTGCTCATTATTTTTGCGATTGTCAGTGGTTTTAAAGCCGTAACCGTAAACATGTTTGAGTATCATGCTGAGTCCAGGAATATAAGCTTTAAAATCATAACAATAGACAAAGTGCCATGATTTTTCTTTGGCTTTAAAAAAGCCAGTCACGTTCCAGTTAATAAAATAGGTTTCAGGCAAATAGCCATCTGGCAATGGGTAGGCATCACCAATAATTTGCTGATAACCCAGACTGACTGCATGATTTTGATATTTTAGGGTTTCCAGCAAGCCAATATTTTGACTATCGATTTTGAAATGCGAGTTGTTGTCTTGCGAGTTAAAATATTTCAGTTTGCTGTTTAAGATCAGATCAGTCGAGGTTGGCAACTTCCAAGCGTGATCCAGCCCCAGATAGTGCTTGTCATACAGATTTTCTAAGTTGCCATAGTAATATTCAGCTTTCAGGTTGGGGCTGATCCGATAACGGACATCCAGATAATTTAGCCCATCGGAATAATAGGTTTTACCGCCAGTGGTATAAGCAAAATGATGAAAACCTTCCTGATTACGCGGTGAAACTTTGGTGACCCGTCCAATTTCGGCGCTCAAGTCATCATTGATTTGCGAATGCAGATTTGCACCCCAGTAAGAGGTTAATAACTGGCGACTACGGTCAACCGTAGTGACAGGCAAGTCTAACCAAAGTTCCCCCATTTTGACTTCAGTATTTTGGTACTTGAACTTGAGCGTGCCACCATATTTTAAATAATCGGCTGCCTGTTTTTTGGTGCTGTTATCAAAAGGCAAGACAGTGTCGGCAACATGCTTGTCGTCACTTAAACGCACAGCATATTGGGTAGTAGCTTCCACTCCAACCTGTAGTTGATCAATCGGCGTGGCATGATAATGCGAATCATAAAATAGTGATGCACCTTGTGACCAACTGCCTGTATCTTTGACCGTGTTACTGTCATAGTTACGGTCGATATAGGCATTTTTTAACACCAATTTGAAATGATCCGTATCATCATCTGCCCATGCACTGTGTTGCAGGCAGAGCATCAAGCTCAGGCTTAAACTGGACAAGAGAAAATGGCGTTGGTGATCGCAAGAAAATATAGACATAAACGTTCCTTGTAGGAGCAATGACATGGCACTGCTCGCTGTGTAATCAATAAGTGAGTGTTTTGAGGTCAGGCAAGATTCATCCTGTTGAGTCTTGCTTTGAGTGTGGTTTTATTTTTGCCAAGAAAATGGATGTTGTTTTTGTTCTTGTTCGTGATCTGGCCCTAGTGGAATACCAGTACGGTCACGCAGTGCCAAGGTTGCCACTAAACCAATTAATGTCATGATCACTAAATAAATACTGACCGAATTGGTGCTGTGGGTGCTACTAATCAACCACGATGCGATCATTGGCGAAAATGCCCCACCCATAATTGCGCCTAGAGCGTAAGCAATCGACACTCCTGAAAAGCGCACCGATGCAGGAAATAGCTCCGAATAAAATGCTGACTGAGCGCCATAGGTCATGCCAATCCCGATAGAAAGCAGGCAAAGCGCAAGGGTCACTGACCAGATACTACCAATATTGACCAGTGGAAATAGTGCCAATACTCCAACCAGTTGAATGATCCAGCCCAGAATATAGGTATTGCGACGCCCAATTTTGTCGGATAGACAGCCTGAAATCCATGTGAAGATGAGCCAGCATGCTGATGCCAACGTCACACTCATTAAAATCGCAGTCCGTGGCAAATGAATTGAACCTTCAGGGTTGGTGGTATAGTTTTGAATAAACCCACCTGTAGTCATATAGCCAATCGCACTATTGCCTGCAAAGACCAGTGCAGCGGTAATCACCAGTAGCGCATGATGCTTGAACAGGTCTTTTATAGGCGTTTTGGAATTGCTTTTGCGTTGTTTAATCTCTTCAAAAACAGGGCTTTCTTCGACTGAGCGGCGGATCCAGTGACCAACAAACAGCAGCACAATGCTAAATAAAAACGGAATCCGCCAGCCCCATTCCATAAAAGCGTCGCCCGGTGCAATGACACCACTCATCAGTGCCAGCATTCCCGATGCCAGTAGCAAGCCCAGTGGTACGCCAATTTGAGGAAATGCACCAAAGCGTCCACGTTGATGGTTCGGTGCATGTTCAACTGCCATCAGCACCGCGCCGCCCCATTCGCCACCCGCAGAAAGTCCTTGAATAATCCGTAAGATCAACAGCCCAATCGGTGCAGCAAGACCAATCTGTGTATAGGTTGGCAAGACCCCAATCAGTGCAGTGGATAAGCCCATGCAGATGAGAGTAATAACCAAAACTGCACGTCGACCAAATTTATCGCCATAATGGCCTGCTAAAAATGCACCAAGAGGCCGGAATAAAAAGCTGACACCCACAGTAGCAAAAACCAAAAGTGTCCCGAGGCTATTTCCCGCAGGGGCAAAGAATAGGTTTTTGAAAATCAGCGCGGCAGCACTGGCATAAATAAAAAAGTCATACCATTCAATGGTAGTTCCGATCACTGTTGCTAAAGCCACACGTCGTTCGCTCGATATCCTCTGAGCAGTCGTTGCTATATCCATATCAGATTTTCCAGAAATTTTTGTTGTCAATATAGTTAATATGCTAACTATATATTTAATATATTAACTATATTGAGGCGTGTCTAGAGGTTTATTTTATTTTTTTAGACAGCAATGCCAATACCAATCGGGGAGATTGGAGGCTGAAAATAAAAAAAGGTTTTTACCTTTCTTTTCTGGGTGAAATCCTCAGAAAAGAAAGGGGATGAGATGTTAGAAAGACTTGCCGATACTAAAATATACAGTGCCATCGGTGGTTTTTGGCCCATGTTTCACATCGGTATCAATCCAGGATAGTTCAGTGTCTAAGCCTTTAATGTTGGTTTTCAGACCGACTTTGTAGTCCATATAGTGATCTGTGTTGCCATAGCCATAAGCTTGCTGGAATTTTGTCACGCTATCGAGTTTGGTATAACCCACAGAACCAATCAGGTTGATGGTTTTGTAAATCGGATAGCTAAATGCAGCATTCAAATACATTTCATCGCCAGACTTCATCGCAAATTCTGGTGAGTAATAACCGCTCAGTGTCCAGTTATCACCTTCTTTAAAAGTGCTGTTACGGCTATAAATCACACCAAATTCATGAAAAGCAGGATGATAGTCTTTGACGACACCAGGATAGTTGACATTGATATATTGAAAATCGAGCGTAGATTTAGCATCAATTTTCCATTGATAGCCTAAGTAATAATCAGCTTCAATGCTGTTACCTGGCAACAAATTGACATTGGATGCCCATAAATTCACATAAAAACCTGATTTATGTGCAAGGGTTAAGCCACCTTGTACGCTAGGGTCATTGCTGGTTTGTGACAAGCCACGGAAACGGTAGTCGGTTGCCATAGTGACATTGCCTGTGACCGTAAAGGCATTTGCTGAAAGCCAGTCGTCTGCTGCCAAAGCCTGTTGTGTTGCGAGCCCCATAAATGAAAACAAGATGAAGGATGAACCTAAATACTTCATAAAAACATTCCTTTTATTGAATCAAATCCAATGATTGAAAATTGAAAATAACGGTTTTTACTTATAAAAAAATCACCCTTAAGGATGATTTTGAATGTGTGGATATTGCTGGTCTTTGATAGAAAATAGTCATTTTTATGGCTTGATTAATGATGTAAGTTTATATTTTTTATTAATTTATTAAAATTTTATTTTTTGGTTTTATAGACTTGTTGATACTGATTTTAGGAACTATTTAATAAATTAATTATTGTGCTAATTAAATATATTTAATATATTAACTAATATGAGCGGTCTGAGTGAATACCGCATAAAACGAGGGATTGGTTATGCATCCAGATGAAACAGCAACCTATTACACATCGACTAAAAAATATCATTTGAACTTTCCGCAGCTTGAGGCAGATCTTCAGGCAGATGTGGTGATTATTGGTGGTGGATTTTCAGGGATTCATACCGCACTCGAACTTGCGGAACATGGCGTTAAAAATATCGTGGTGCTTGAAGCACGCTATCTTGGATTTGGCGGTTCGGGGCGCAATGGCGGTCAGGTCATGGCAGGTATAGGGCATGACTTGGACAACATTAAGCATGAAGTGGGTGAAGAAGGTTTAAACACCATTTTTGAGCTAAGTGAACTGGGCCCGCAGATCATGCGTGAACGTATTGCAAAATATCAGATCGATGCAGATTTTGTAAATGGCTATGCCTATTTGGGCTTTAACCAGCGTCAGTCAAAGACCTTAAAGGCGTGGGAAAAACAGTTTAAAGCCAGCAATAGCCACGATGACATTTACTACGTTGAAGGCGCTGACGTACAAAAGGTCGTGGGTTCAACCGCTTACCAAAGTGCTTTGGTGCATATGGGCGGTGGGCAGGTGCACTCGCTGAATTTGTTGCTGGGCGAAGCCAAAGCCTGCTCTGAAATTTACGGGGTGAAAATCTTTGAACATACGCCAGCCATCGAGATTGAGTACGGCAAAAAAATCAAAGTGCGTACTGCAAAAGGCTCGGTGACTGCGGACAAAATGGTTTGGGCGTGTGACAGCTTTCTCAACAAGCTTGAACCGACTTTGCATAAAACTACCATTAATACCTATGCCTTTCAGCTCATGACCGAACCACTCAGTGATGAACTGATTCAGCGCATTAGTCCAATGCGTGGAGCTTATAGTGATATTCGTCCTGTGATTGACTACTACCGCGTGACACCTGAAAACCGTTTGCTTTTTGGCGCGGCAACGCCCTTGTTTGACTATATTCCAAAGGATTTAAAAGCGTGGAATCGTGAACTGATGCTGAAAATTTTCCCGTATCTGGTAGACGTTAAAATCGATCTGGCATGGGGTGGCCCAATGGCATCGACCAAAAATTTGTTCCCGCAAATCGGTACACTGACTGAACAGAAAAATGTGTTTTATGTACAAGGTTACTGCGGTTTCGGCGTTACACCGAGTCAGATTATTTGCAAGATTCTGGCACAGGGCGTACTCGGCGGCAGTGAGCATTTCCAGCTTCTCAGTTCAGTATCGAAACCTGAAATTCCTTACAAAGATTCACTACGGGCAACCATGTGTACTTTGGGCAAATTCCTGCATCAGATCAAAGGTTATGGTCAGGGCAGACGTTAATTGAATTATTTTTTGATGGAGAAATGACAATGACTACATTCGTGACAATCAATCCGCAAGTACAACTTGAAGACCTTGATGCTTGGGGACAAATTACTGACTTGGGTGGTGAGTTACTTGCCGATCACAATGTCGATATTTTTGGCAAAATGACGCTTGGAGCACCAACCGATGCGATTAGTGCAGGCTACTTTGCAACTAAAAAGGGTAAATACCGTTTGGTTTATCCATTTTCAGAGCAGGCTGTGATTGTGGCAGGCGAGCTCAGCATTACTGACGAAAGCACAGGCGAAACACACAACTATAAAGCAGGTGATTTCTTCGTTGTAGCCAAAGGCACATCGACGGTTTGGGAAGTTAAAAGCGATTTCTTTATCAAGCATTACTTCGCAGCGGTGTAATCGCTTCCATCTTCAGGTTTGGAGTACCGATTATTTCCCCTGTATATCGGTAGACCCATCTCCAAAGAGGGAGGGTGATCGCTGAAAAGAAGTAGTGAGCTTTAAGGCATTACCAAGGAAACAGATACCATCAGGTATCTGTTTTTTTATGAGTTAACGAAGGTTCTGTAGGCGTTTTAAAGTTTCTAAAATATACTTAATCATACTTGCATGATCATTATAGCCAATACTGCGAGAAGTGACGGATTGGGTATATTCATCAAATGCATGTGCATAATTTCCATGATTATGCGTTTTGTATGGTTGTTTCAATGTATTTTCAACGATGCTAATAAATTGATTGCGTTGAGATGATTGCATTGGAATAAGTTTTAAGATCATATCTTTGCCTGTGAGTTGCATTTTGATGCTGAGTTGAACATCTTCATGTCCAATTTCTAGGCGAATTTGTGGATCTTGTGGGATAGAAAGATCGGGCCGTTGAATGATTAAACCTGATAGTTCAGGCGCATTGATTAGTTCTGTATATAGGGTTTCTAGCTTTTCAATAATTAAGTTTTCTGAAATTTTATGGCGTTGGTCATCACTAAATTTACCTGAGCGATCATTGGCAAGTTTAATCTTACGAGGAATATCAATGCCTGAAATTTCAGAATAGTTGGCATGTAGATGTTGAGTATAGTCACGGATATTTTGATGACGATGTCCATGTATCTGATTGTTTAAACGCTCAAAACCATACACCCATTTGATTAGTGTTGCTTCAACGGCAAAGGCTTCTTCTTCCGTTGCAAAGCGTCCGACCACGACACGTTGCAAGGTATATCCTGCATCTTGAATAGCTTTAACTTTGGCTTCGATACTATTCAATTGAGCTTTGTCGAGTTCAAAGCTACGTAGCATCCGTTGACCTGTGCCTTTACCGACATAGACGACGCTATTATCTCGAGGGTCACGAAATTCATAGACATAATAAGGTAATAACGGAATGTCTTGATCTGTACGTTCATCTATCATAGGTTGAGATTCCTATAATCAAAAAATCGGTCTTGATGATCAGATTAATTGGTCGAAAGTTGACAGGTAAACAAGGCACTTTGTGCAATTTCAACATCTTGTGAGATTGAACCGCCACTGACTCCAATACCTCCAATTAGTTGTCCCTGACAAAAAATTGGTAAACCACCACCGATACCGAGCAAACGTTCATCGCTGTGTTGCATACCATACAGGCGCTGATCAGGCTGAATCAGTTCGGCAAATTCCGAGCTGCTACGTCGAAGGGCGGCGGCGGTAAAGGCTTTCTTTTGTGCAAAGGCATAACTGACCACGGGTGCATTATCCATGCGGGCATAACTCACCATATTACCTTGTGCATCGACAATACAAATCACCACATCGATCTGAAGTTTGCGGGCTGTATTCAGTGCAGCTTGGGTCAGTTGTTGCGCCGTTTGTAGGTTAATGACGGGTTTTAAATTAAAAAATAAATTGGAAGGTGCTTTGGTGTTCATGTCTTGTCCTGAAACAAAAAAATACTGCAACATGCCACTGTACCACAGGCAGCCATAACGCCTGTCATGGCAAGTGTGGAGTTGGCAACATAAAATAAAGTCACTAAATAACTGGCAACTGCCCCCAAGCCGAATTGTAAGGACACTGCAAGTGCTGACGCCGTACCCGCCAGGTTCGGAAATAAATGCAGCAAACTGGCGATCGAATTTGCCCCGATAGCCCCTGTCATGCCAACAAATAAACACTGCCCAAGCATGATCCACAAGGCTTGATCATGTGCAGTCAGGCTTAAACTCAACAAAAACAAGCCTGCGGCACATGCCAAACTGGCAAAGGCTTGGAGTAATTGCTTTGGGCTATAGCGCTTGAGCAGTCGGGTATTGAGATAAGAAAATACGATGATGGTAAAAATATTGGAAGCAAATACTAGCGCGTACTGGGTTGCAGAAAAATGAAACTGCTGAATAAAAATAAACGATGAGCCTGTAATGTAGGCAAACATACCTGCAAAAGTCCCACCCAAGCACAGCATATAGCCCCAACTGGCTTTGACTTTCATGACTTGCCAGTAATTCGCCAGCAAATTATGTGCAACACCGACAGGTTTTTTATGCTCAATCTGCCGATAAACCGCATATAAAATCAGGCAGGAAAACAGGCTTAAAAATACAAAAATTGCCTGCCAATGATATAACTGCATGATGATGCTACCAAAAATTGGTGCGATCAATGTCGCAATCATGGTGACAATATGCATAAATGACAAGATTTTCGGGGTTTCCTGTGGCGGAAACAAATCGCGCACCAGTGCCCGCGAAATGACCGAAGCAGAGGCGCCACCAATGGCTTGCAGCAAACGGAAAAACACCAGTGACTCAATATTAAAAGCAAACACACAACCCAGTGATGCCATTACATAAATACTGATTCCGACCAATAACAATGGTTTACGCCCCAGACTGTCTGACAGTGGACCATAAACCAGCATGCCCAAACTAAACCCAATGAAGAAAATGGTAATTGAAAGCTGGACTTGGGATGCGCTGGCGTGTAGATCATGTGCAATAGTCGGCAGGCTTGGCAAATACATGTCAATAGACAGAGGGCCAAATGCCACCAGCATGCCCAATAAATAAATCAGGCGCTTTGATGAAGTTGCCACGAATATTTCTCGACGCTGTGTTTAGACGATTATTATGACAAAAAACAATATTTGTTAATATATTAAATAATAAAAAATATAAGTTTTTCATATTTAGACTGCATTAAAATGATGCAACTTGCACTAATAGGCATCTAATTTTAACAATGCAGTATTTGACCAGCATAATAATGAACCTGATTTAAAAAAGCATGTGGTGAGGTATTACCATACTTTTTAAAGTCTTTGCTGAAATGTGATTGGTCGTTATAACCTAAGTCATATGCTAAGTCAGAGAGGCTATGCTGTGGGGTGTGCTGTAAGCGTTGAATTGCAGATTGAAACCGCATCATGTTGAAAAAAGACTTGGGACATAAACCTGTGTCTTGTTTAAAGGTTCGCTGGATATGCCGTGAAGAATAACCAGTCAGTTGCTCTAGTTCCTTGATTTTAAACTGTGAGGTTGAGCGATAAATGCATTTTAAAACAGCCAGGCTAATGTCAGACAGCGCATGCATAAAATGCTGGTTCATGAATTGCTCAAAGCAGCGAATACGCTGCTCAAAATGATTATTTTTAATAATTTGTTCAATTAAAACATTAGCTTGTGGAAGTATGTCTAGCAGTTTGTATTCTTGATCAAGCAGTTCATGCGCAGCAAGCTGCTGAAACTGTGGAATTACACCGGGGTGAAAACGCACGCCAAAATAATGTACGCCTGCATGCAGTTGAACGGTCTTGGCACTTAAGGTTGTTCCACAAATCCAGGCATGCGCTTGGCTGGTGTTACATTCAAATAAAATGTCCACACAGCCATCGGGAATCGCAATCACCTGATCTTGAGTGTCGGCGAGTTCCAAATCATAGTAGTCGGAAATCAACGGATGATTGACCTGACGGCGTTGTTGATGCAAACGCGAACAGAACACAAAAAACGGCTGCTCAGGAAAAATCGTGCGGGTAAAGATCGACATCATCTATTCACCATCAGTCAAGTATCGGGTGTAAAGCAAAGATAGTGCCAAAGTAATTAGTTCAGGCGTTTAGCGTATGGACTTTGCTGGGTTTCAAGCTGTGCAGGACGACACAGGCATTAATCCGAGCAAGGGTGATGACTATCAATTGTCGCTAAGTCGGGTATTTGTATGGCGCCATTTGCAAGTCGCGTTTGAGCCTGACCAAACTGAATCGTGAGCAGTTGATGCTTTGCAGCCAGCAGATCTGATTGATGATGTGCAGCACAATCCTTGTGTTTTTGCATTCTTGAATCCATGTCGTTTTTTTACAAGATTTTCCAAATCCGTTCTGTCAATAATAAATTCACACCCTGAATTTTGCGGCTATTGACCCTAAAAATAAGCGGTTGTTGTGATTCCACAGCGCTTAAATTTAAGCTGTATCTTAGCAATTTATTTGCAGTTGGTTAATCCAAATTTAGCTAAAGTCGAGCGATAAATTTTACGGGATGTAAAACCTGATGCAAATGCATCAGTTTGAGTTGTCACAGTACATCAGAGATATGGAGAGTGGAGATGGCAGATCTGTCAGCAACAGGGCTGAAGCGCTCGTTGGGCTTAATCGATTTGGTTGCATATGGCTTAGCCTATTTGTCATTGATTGCTGCATTGACCACCTTTGGTTTTGTGTGGGATGCATCAGGCGGTTTGATTACCCTCGCGTATATTTTGGGAGCGATCTGTATTTATTTTACTGCCAAAAGTTACGCCATGATGGCAGGTGAGCAGCCACATGCAGGTTCAGTCTATGCCTATGCCAAAATGGCACTGGGTCCATTTGCAGGCTTTTTGGCAGGCTGGCTGATTTTACTGGATTATCTGTTAATTCCTGCACTGGTATTTATTTTGATGTCAATTGGCATGCAAACCTTGATGCCATCGGTGAGTCGAGCCATATGGATTTTATTGCTGGTGGCATTTGCCTTTTTTGTGAATTGGCGCGGTGTGAAAGTATCGACCAAAGTTAGTCTGACCAGTGTCGCAGTACAGTTTGTGATTATTATCGGTGTATTGGTATTTGCTTATCTGGCTTTGCATCATGGCAAAGGCTCAGGTGGTTTGACGCTTGCCCCGATCTATCAGGCAGAGCATTTTGAGCTGAAAAAAGTTTTTGAAGCAACCTCAATTTGTATTATTGCTTTCTTGGGTTTCGATGCGATTACCACGCTGTCTGAAGAAGTTAAAGGTGATAGCCGTAAACTGGTTGGGCAGGCGATTATGCTGGTGCTGCTGATTAGTGCCTGTATCTTTATTGTCTCAACATGGTTTGTCGGCAACTTGGCAGCAGGGTTGCATATTCATGATCCTGCCGCAGCGATCTATGAAATTTTAACTCATCAAATCGGAACATGGGCAGCACTGGCATTTGCATGGCTGACTACGATTTTTGTGAGTTTTACCAATGCTTTACCGATGCAGGTTGGTGTGGCTCGGGTATTGTTTGCGATGGGGCGTAATCAGCAATTGCCAGAAGCCCTTGCCAAGATTCACCCACGCACACAGATTCCACATGTTGCCATGATTGTTTCTACGCTCATTTCTCTGACTGTGGCACTGGTGATGAAAGACCATGTTGATACCTTGGCGCTGTTTGTGAACTTTGGCGCACTGGCAGGCTTTTTATTGCTACATGTGTCGGTGCTGGTGCATTTGGGACTACGCAATCCACAACGCCGTTTTTTGCCACATATCTGTGTACCTGTGCTTGGCATCGTGATAGTCCTTGCCGTGTTTGCCTATATGCAGCATGCCGCATTGATTTTAGGTGTAATTTGGACGGCATTAGGTGTGGGCTATGGGCTGTATTTGCAACGAAAAGGGCGTGTCGAGCTGGCGCTGGATTTAAAATCTGAATGCTAGATTTAAATATTTAAATACTAGGTTTAAGACAATTAATTAATATATTAAATTATTTTATATGTTTGATTTGATTTTTAGTTAATATATTTACAAATTTCTGTTTTTATATTAATTTAAAATCAGGGTTGGTGACAGTAATGTCTCAATTTAAAACATGTAAACCAACCTGAACATAGATCAAGACGAGTTGGTCTGAATATTTTTTCTTTTAATGCAATATCTTGATGCAACTCTGGAACAGGTTGCTCAACTCTCTAGATCAGGTGATTGATCTCAGTAAAAAGGAATGTGAAGTTATGAACACCAGTTTAATTATTGATGGTGCACAGGTAACAGGTCAGGGCGAGAAGGTTACAGTACTGAATCCTGCCAATGAGCAAGTCTTGGCAGAAGTAGCTTCGGCTACGGTTGAGCAAGTTAACTCGGCAATTGCTGCGGCACGTCAGGCATTTAAAAGCTGGAAAAATACTGACGATCAGCACATTCAACAGATCTTATTGCAAATCGCAGACAAAATTCAGGCGGAAAAAGCCAGTCTTGCGGAGTTGATTACTCAGGAACAGGGCAAACCATTGTTTTTGGCGCAGCTTGAAGTGGACTTGAGCGTGTTGTGGATTCAGCACATTGCTCAGCTTGAAATTCCAGTTGAGCATTATGTTGAGCCAACAGGCAAACAGGTTAATGTTTATAACCGTCCACTAGGGGTAGTGGCTTCAATTACGCCGTGGAACTGGCCGTTTATGATTGCGGTGTGGCACATTATTCCTGCGCTTAAAACCAAAAACTGTGTGGTAAATAAACCATCAGAATTTACCCCGTTAAGCACGATTCGCTTGGTAGAAATCATTAACCAAGTGACACCAAAAGGTGTATGTAACTTGGTGCTGGGTACAGGCGAAGTGGGTAAAACACTCAGTGAACATCCTCAAGTCGATAAAGTGGTATTTACAGGTTCAACCCGTACAGGTCAGCACATTTTACAAGGTTCGATTGCATCACTGAAAAGTGTCGTGCTTGAACTGGGTGGTAATGATGTCGGTATTGTCCTCGATGACGTGGATGTCGATGCTGTTGCAGGCAAAATTTTCCAGTCAGCATTCTTAAATGCAGGTCAGACCTGTGCTTGTTTAAAGCGCTTATATGTCCATGAAAATGTCTATGATGCCTTGACTGCAAAACTGGTGGAAATTGCCGATCAGCAAGTGGTGGGGGATGGTTTAAATGCCACGACCACTTTTGGGCCAGTACAAAACCGCATTCAGTATCAGAAAGTTAAAAACATTTTGGATGATGCAATTGCCAATGGTGGGCAAATTCTTAATCAGCGCGTGACTCATCCTGAACAAGGGTATTTTATTGCGCCGACCTTGGTTGTTAACGTACAAGATGGTACAGCATTGTTAGACGATGAACAGTTTGGCCCAGTTCTACCGATTGTGAAATTTAGTGATGTCGATGCTGTCGTGGCTAAGGTCAACCAAGGTGAATATGGTTTGGGTGGTTCAGTCTGGACACATGACTTGGATAAAGCGCAAGCGATTGCCGAAGCACTCGAAACAGGTACGGTCTGGGTCAATAGTCATGGCGATCTGTCACCATCGGCAGCGTTTGGTGGTTGGAAACTTTCAGGTTTGGGCTTCTCGTTTGGTTTGGACGGTTTATTACAATTTACCCATAAACAATCAGTACATGTAACCCAAGCTTAAACGTGGTTGTGGCGTGTTATCTGGCAGCATAATGGACATGCTGTCAGTTCTAGGAGGGAACAGGATATGAATCAAATCAACTGGATTGGTTTTACCGATCATTTTATTCAAGCGGTACAACGTGTCATGCCGATTGATGGCTTTATTTCTTATGATATTAGTGGCGAACAACAGGCTGAAAACTTTTATCATCAAGGGGTCAAACAGATTTCACTCGATGAATACGTCTCAGAAAAACAGTATTGTGACCCTGTGCATTTTCAGGTTCTGGTGGAAAATAAACTCCACTGCTGTGCGTTAAAAACCCGCAAAATCAATGCAGAATATGCCCAGTTTATGCAGAAGTGGCAGATTCAGGATCATATTGAACTGATTTATCTCGATCAGCAGCGTCCTGTACGCGGGGTGAGCCTGATTCGTGAACAGCGTGATTTTTCGACACAAGATTTTGCCATGATTGAAAGTCTGTATGCATTTTCTAATCATTTATTTTCTTATCAGGCAATTCCTTATCAATTGATTCAGGAAACCTTTGGCTTGACCCGTAAAGAGCTGGAAATTTTAAAATATATTTGTAAAGGCTTTGATAACCTAAAAATTGCCAATACGATTTTTTCCAGTCTTGCCACCGTCAAAACTCATGTTCGTCATATCTTTCAAAAAGCTGACGTAGGCAGTAAGCAAGAATTGCTTTCTAAAGTAATGCGCTTTTCTTCGATGTCATTGAGCTAAGTAAGTGACGAACTGGAACATCTCCAGTTCGTAAGTTACAACTTTTATTATTATGCTATTTCAGCTTCATCAATCAGACTTTTAACTGACCTGTGAGCTTATCTAGTAAATTTTTCTTAGCTATTAAGTGCTTGTTGTATTCCACCACGCGGCATGTCCCGCTAAAATTCAGTGTGCTTATTCAGTTTTTAGTAGAGAAATTGGTGCAGCAATCGGCTTTGTATCACAAGAATCCATGATTTTTCTGAATCGTAAAATCAACGTGGAATATATCTGTAGTATTTTTTAAAATAGAAATAGGTTATTTAAAATTAATCTATTGATTTGTATAAAATAGAAGAATTCTAAATCATAAAAATTTTGTTGGGGAAATGATCCGATGCGGAAATTATGTGCTGCGATGTTGTTATGTTTTTCTAGTGCAGCCTTTGCGATAGAGGGAACAAATTCATTTTATTCGCCATCGGGTGCGATAGTTCGTATTGGTGATACGCAAAGCGAATTTTTAAATAAAATGCAGGGCAAATTGACTCATCCCACACAGACCACCTTTCGGGATCGGCGTGGGCGGACACATTATGCGCTGGTTTATACCTTTAAACTGGAAATGATGATTTATAAAGTCTTCATTTCAGGTGGGCAGATCGTTGAAATTCAGTCAGATTACACTTAATTCAGATATTAACTAAAGCGATCAAAACGGTAAGGGTTTGGATCAATAATTGGCGTATGCCCAGAAATCAGATCGGCTGCCAGTTGACCAGCAGCAGGTGATGTGCCAAAGCCATGCCCTGAAAAGCCTGTGGCAACATGTAGCCCTGGAATTTGCGCGACAGGGCCAATCACAGGATTGGAATCTGGTGTGACATCAATCACACCTGCCCAAGTATCTTCAATTTGAGCGTGCTGAAAGGCTGGCCATGCTGCACTTAAATTATCCATTGCTTCACTATTTAAAGCAGGATTGGCGTGTGGATTCATGGTACGGATACGTTCAAATGGGGAAACACTTTGATTGTTCCAGCGGCGAGATAAAGCCAAATCTTGGAAGAAATATTTACCTAGTGATATGCGTAAGAAGCTGCGCTGACCACGAAGTTGTGACATATAACGTGTGCCAATCAGCAAGTGATCCAATGTCAAAGGTGCATCTAACGCGCCGCGTTGGGTGATAATAAATCCGCCATCTTTGTGCTTACGAAATGAAAAGTCAGGTGCGCCCACTGCAATATCGGTCGGTCCTTGCATTGGTTTAGTACGTAGTACTGAACAGATCAATGGCAATGTTGGCAAAGTAATGCCTAGATTGCCCAAGAAGCGGCGAGACCATAAACCACCTGCCAACAGCACTTGCTCACAAGCAATTTCGCCTTTTTCAGTCATAACTCCGCTAACTTTGCCTGCATTTGTGACCAAACCACGAACAGCACAATTCTCAATAATTATTGCGCCTTTAGCCATCGCTGCCTTGGCAATCGCACTTGATGCTAAGGTTGGTTCAGCACGACCATCGGACTGGGTGAAAATACCGCCTGCCCAGTTACCCTGACCATGTGGCACCATTTGCTGAATTTCTTTGGCGCTGAGTAAACGTGAATCTAGTTCAAGGTGTTGTACTGACTTGAGCCAGTTTTCATGCATTGCCATTTGGGTTTCATTGCGTGCAATAAACATAATGCCAGCCTGACGATAACCAACATTAGCTCCAACACGTTCAGGCATCTCTTTCCAAAGTCGGTCAGAGGCTTGCGCCAGTGGAATATCATCTGCCAAACGACTAGTTTTACGTACCCAGCCTAAGTTGCGCGAAGATTGTTCACCTGCAATGCGTCCTTTTTCCAAGACCACCACAGGAATATTGCGTTCAGCCAAGGACAGTGCCGCAGTTAAACCGACGATGCCGCCACCAATAATCACAACCGTGGTTGCAGATGGAAAATTTGCTGAAGTTTGCACAGGCATAATTACTGGAGCCATCACTACATCCTTAACAGGTCAACATCCTGACCTTGAATCTGAAAAATAAACAATAAAACGATCAAGCAGATGCAGGCTTATAGCGCTACAGTTAACTCTTCAACTTCGGCTTGTGCTGCACCACGAAATGCAGTCACTTCAAGTTCCATTTTATAAACGGTTGAACCGAGGGGTGGGCAAGTCACGGTTGTTGCAGGGTTAATGCCTCGGAATTTCTCACCGACAATATCCATTACCGTTGGGACATCTGCTGGGTCTTGAATATAAACACGCGAGAACACCACATCAGCAAGACTTGAATTGACTGCTGCTAAAGCCTGTTCAACATTGGCAAACACTTGCAAAGTTTGCTCGGTTAAATCTTCAGGAATTTCTTTGGTTTGTGGATTACGTCCTGCTGTATTTGATACATAAATCCAGTTATCCACCGCAACTAAACGTGAATAGCTGGCTTTCTCTTCAAATTTTGAACCTGTTTTGAGTTTGACAATCTTGGTCATGGGATTACCTATTTTGAAAATGTGGGAAGACAAAAGAAGCTTGGCGAGAAGGGCAGTACCTTCCCGCAGCGTGAATTAACGTAAAGTTGGCGTGTCCCAAAGGTTTAATTTGACACCAATGCCTTGTTCAACCGCATTGCGATACACCACAGTTGCCCATGCCACATCTTCAACGGGCATACCGCCAACCGACATGATGATAATTTCGTCATCATTTTTACGGCCTTGAGCTTCACCGACAATCATTTTGCCAATGTCTTCAAGCTCGTCATGCTGCATTTTGCCTTCAGCAATCATGTCCATGAAACGCACGCCAATCAGCGGAATGGTTTTGTGCGCAGGTTTTGGCACTTCTTCGTACCATGCTTCGTACATGCCAAGATTGTCGACCACTTTACGCACGTCAGCTTGTTCCATACCTGCATCAATGTTGCAAAGTGCAGGCATTGCAAGGAATGCACCTGCTTTGACCCATTCACGTTTTACGATTGGGTAAGTGTCAGGATCGCCCACTTCACCCGAGTTACAGTAACTGACGATGTCTGAATCGCGTACCAAAGCTTCGATGCTGTCGACCACTTCAATATTGGTAATTTGCGGATAGTTAGCTTTCACCCAATTGATAAATTCATCAATACTTTTTTGACCACGACCTTTGATTTTAATGGTGTCGATTTGTGGACATACCGCGATAAATGCAGCAACGGAAGTACGTCCCATCACGCCTGGACCAAGTAAACCAATCACTTTAGAATCTTTACGTGCCAAATAACGTGCGCCAACACCCGGAATCGCACCTGTACGATAAGCCGATAGTAAGTTGGCTGACATATGCGCTAAAGGTGCACCTGTCACTACATCATTCAGGGTGAACATCAAAATTGAACGAGGTAAACCTTTTTGACGGTTTTCAATGTTGGAGCAGTACCACTTCACCCCAGCCGTACCGAAGCTGCCACCGAGGTACGCAGGCATTGCCATTAAACGACGGTCTGCGGTCGGTTTTGGCATGGTCGAAAAAGGCGAGTTTTCAGGAAATGTCACCATAGCGCCGTGTGAGTCGCTATTTGGACCTGCCATGCGATAGTCGCCTTTGTACAGTAGACCAAACATTTCCTCCATCGTATCCACGCAAGCGGGCATATCAGTTACGCCTGCTTGGATCATGTCCTGTTCAGAAAGATAAAGAAAATCAATTTTTGTATCGTAGACCATGTCACCTAACCTCTAAAACGTGTATTTGTGCTAAACCGTTGAATTCACCTCGGTGATTGCGAGATTTTTATGACAAATACTTTGGCATCCTTTTGTATTAACAAGATTTTTAAAAATATTGTTAATTTTCAAATACATTATTCGGTGTAATATAGGTGAAACAATGGGTGATGCCTATCGTTCGCGAGGATGATTTTTTTGGGAAATTAGGTACATCAGGCTTTGCAAGAGATTTTTGGTGCAGAGCAGTTGTAGCAGTTACGTGATATAGTGTGTTATCGCCTTGACGTGTATTAAGTTTTAGTTGATTGATTGCTAGAGAATCAGATGTTCTCTAGCAATTTAAATATTAATGTTCTATATAGACAGTGCCTCTTCGGCATACATGTCCGCAATAATTCTCCAGCCCTGCATTGTTTTTCCAAACAAACAGGCTTTTCATGCTAAATCTCGAGCCTGAAGATGCCAGTTGGCCCAACTCAGTATAATTTCAGGGCTAGGCTGTGAGTAACTGACCAGTTCCAATTTTGCTGTTTCAGCATGTTCCAATAAAGATTGTACTAACTCCAACAGTTCACTCTGACCCGAAAAAAGCTGGATTGTACCCTGACCGCTAATCTGTGTCGTTGCATTATAGAGCTGATGATAAATTTCAGTCCCTTGCTTTTGTATCCATAGTTGCTCGAGTGTTTGCAGTTTTTGATGAAGCATCTGCTGGGTTTGATTAACGTCTTCCCTTGATAAATCCTTGTAGTTGATGTGAAATCTTTGTAGCGGTGAGTAAGAGTGTTTTAAAGTGCTCTTTACCTCAAACATTGGCTTTGGGAATTGAACTAATCACACCCCAATATTTCGAGCCTTCCAGCATGCCATCAGCAATCACATGGCTTGGCGTGATCCAAAAACCTGAATAACCCTGAACATAAAACACATTTTATGCTCAGGATGATTGCCCATTTGCGGGAACAAGGTTGCCGAGCATTCCATTGGTCCTCCCCAAGCCAGATCGATGTGAACATCTTTCAAATAGGGAAAAACTTTGAGCATTAATTTCCGATTCCATTGTTTTAGGTCAGTTGGAACATATTCGGAATATGCAGTGGCTGAGCCGAACAGCAGCCGATTTTCATTGGTTACGCAGTAATAATCGATGACAGGGCGAATGTCGCTAAATGCACCACGAATCGGACTAATCCGATGAATCATCTCTTCAGATAAAGGTTCAGTCACCAGTTGAAAAGCATAGGTATTAATGGTTTTTTTATGTAGAAATGGTTCTAGTCGATTGAGAAATGCACCACAAGACCAGAGCAGTTTTTTAGCACTGATTGAACCTTTTGCTATTCTGACACGGATCTGATCGCCGTATTCAACTTCAACAGCAGGCGAATATTCATAGATTTCCACCTTGCTGCAAAAATGCCTGTGTAGAGCCAAGCAGCATGTTTAATGAGTGAAAATGCCCGTTACCCATATGTTTGAGGGCACAGCTATAAGCATCTGAACCCACAATATTTTTAACTGCCTGGCCCTCTAAAAATTCAATTTCGATATCAGGGTTAATGCTTTTGTATTCGTTTTCCCACTGCTGTAGCAGGCGTGTCTGTCGCTGGTTAAAAGCCAGCACTAAAACAGGAATGAGCAAGAACGCGCCCATAAATTTGGAGACCTTGACCGCCACATCAATGCCTTTTCGGTTGAGTATCCAAAAGAACAGAATAATGATGATGGCAAAAATCTGGGGTAGTTCGATATGCGACAGACCAAAACCGATCTGAAACTCTGAATGGGCAAACCACTGTGCCTGAATAATCGAGCCTGCACTGACACCGACAATAAGTACTGCCGACCAGCCGATCCAGTAGCCGAAGGAGGCAAGCGGCCCTGCCAGTGCAAATTTGTCTTTCCAGCCTTCGGTGGCAATCAGGGCGATCCCGCCTGGCTTGTCGGGAAACATCGTGGCAGCTTCCAGAAAAAACCAGTTCTGAAAGCATCCGATAATTGCAGCAAAAACCCAGACGAAAATTGCAGTAATTGCACCCAGATACCCAAGTGCAAAGCCAAAAGAAGCGAAAATTGCGCCCGACACACTCATTGAAAGTGCGAAGGCATCTGTCCATTTTAGGGTTTTTTCCAAATGCATATTTTTGTCCTTTAAAAAACGCATCCGGTTATTTAATCCTAGTCTTCCAATAAAAAAATCACCCCGATGGGTGATTTTATATTTTGATTATTAATCATTATCTTAATTTGAATCATGGAAATTTTTTAAGTCCATTCTGGATTTGATATTGAGTTTTGAATAGATTGAACTGGTGTGCGTTTTAATGGTATTCAAACTAATATGCAGTCGCTCAGAAATGTCATAATAAGAATAATCTTGCTTGAGCAGATTAAAGACTTCATGCTCGCGTCGGGTTAAATGAAAATCCCGAATCGGGCTGAGCACTTTAATATTGTTCATACGGTTAATTTCATGCAGAGAGATGTACCTTGAAAGACATTCCAGCATCTTCATGTCCGCGGAGCTTAAGTTGTTGTTCAGAAAATTAATTAAGCCAAAGATATGTTTTTGATAGGAGCGATGCGGCGAAATAATGTTGTAGGCATCGATTTGCTTGAGAAAATTTTTATAATAAAAACTGTTTTCATAACTGCGCTGGTCAACCAGATCCAGCTCGAAAATCACATTGCGGGTCATCTGATGCTGAATCTTTTTGGGATGCATTACATCCAGATTTTTAAATTTCTGATTATATACAAGGACATAACTGGCATCTGTTTCTAAGCTATGCACATATTGCAAATCGCCATGATCTGTAACATCCCAGTAAATCATCGGGACGTCATAGACTTCCTTCTGCATGAACTGTAAGAGTTGGGATTTATTGAGTGAATCAGATGCATATAAATCATCTAATCCACTGATTATATAATCAAAATCGAATTTTATACCCATATTTACATCCTTCAAATTCCTTGCATTTTTCTGGTCGAGAAAAATGGATGTGCTGTATTTGAATCCTTTCATACTAAAACAAAATCAGGACGACGCATTACCCATAAAGAGGTAAGGGAAACGTTACGCTATTGAGAAATCTCATGTGTCTGACGTAGCTCCGAAGGGCGAACGCCTGCATGCCGCTGAAAGAAGCGACTAAAATAGGCTGGGTCTTTAAACCCGAGCTGATAACAAATATGGTTAATTGGAATATCAGTAAAAATCAGTAAACGCTTGGCTTCTTGCATTAAGCGATCATGAATAATTTTTTTAGATGATGTATTGGCAATCCGACGACAGATTTCATTCAGCCGCATTTCAGTGACTGCTAAAATTTCGGCGTACTGGGTCAGTGACCAGTGCTCGGTAAAGCGCTGCTCGATCAGTTCATTAAATTTACGAAAAATATGCAAATCGCTGCTTATGTTTTTCTGGAAGGGCTGATTTAAATGCGAAAGTTGCACAATATGAATAAAGATCAGATTGAGTAAATTCTTCAGGGCAAAGTCACGAAACTCTTGTGTCGATGCAAACTCCTGCTTGATTTTATTTAAATAGTCCTGAATCTGTATCAGGCTGTATTGGTGCTGTTCTTGCTGTAACTGACTCATTTGAATACAGATCGGATTGAGGTGCTGGACTTTTAGATGCACCTGTAGCAGTGGCCAAATCAGGCCTTGCTGGATAGTTAAAACATGCCCTTCACAATTGGGATCGGTAATAAATGTATGTGGTACAGAAGGTGGGGTGAGAAAGAATGCGGGCGCGCTACAGTTAAACTGCACGTCATCTAAAAAGACCCGCACATTGCCCTTTGTAATGAAATGTAATTGAAAGAAGGCGTCATGGCGATGCACGGCAACATGCTCACCAAAAAAAGATGCCATCTTATTGATTGATTCATAATGAATTTCTGCATCGATATATTTTTTGTCATAAATCTCACCGATTCGCAAATCGGGGATATTCAAAGTTTTCATCGGTTTTTTTTATCCATAAAACGCATTTTTTTATTTTGCCAAACGCAAAACGGCTTGCTTTTAGTTAATAAATTAACTATAAAGTTAATATATTAACTAATGTGCTTGATGTCTAGCTGTTCCCTAGCTAAAAACATCATCGAGAGTGTCTATGAGCAGTTTAGCTAAAATCAATAGCCAAGGAAATATTTTTGGCGTAGCGCTGAATTATCAGTGCCTATATGCAACTTTACAGCAAGGTTTTCAAGAAAAACCGTATGTTGCAGAACCTAAAAATGTGGTGTTGTTTGTCAAAACGCCAAATACCCGCAGTGTCTCAGGTCAGACGATTTTTAAACGTCAGGGCGACGTGGTTCAGGCAGGACCGTGTGTGGCTGTCGTGATTGGAAAGACCACAACGCGTGTGGATGTGGCACAAGCCGAACAGTCGATTGCAGGTTTTGCTGTGGTGAATGAACTGAGCTTGCCAGAAGAAAGCTATTACCGCCCAGCCGTAAAAGCCAAGTGTCAGGACGGTTTTTGTGTGATCGGCGATGTGGTTGCAAAAGCCGACGTGACTCAGCCAGAACAGCTTGAACTACGTGTGTTTGTCAACGGTGAATTAAAGCAAACAGGGACAACCGCAAACTGGGTACGCTCACCTGCACAACTGATTTCAGAAATTTCTCAGTTTATGACTTTGCATGAAGGTGATGTGATTTTGACAGGTACGCCATTGGATCGTGTTGAAGTGCAGTCGGGCGATGAAGTCCGCGTCGAAGTTGACCAATTGGGTTCAGTGACCAACCGTATTCAAGCAGAGGAAGTGGCAGCATGAAAACCGCACGTATTCGTCATCAGGGGCAAGTGCTCACGGTTCAGGTGAATGATCAAGATCAAGTGATTTTGGCAGATGGTAGTGTTTTGACAGAACAGGATGTGGAATGGCTACCGCCTGCTGAAGGCACCATGTTCGCCTTAGGCTTGAACTACGCTGATCATGCGCGTGAGCTGGCATTTGAACCACCAAAAGAACCATTGGTATTTGTGAAAGCCAATAACACTTATACAGGTCACAACCACAACACATGGCGTCCAGACAACGTCGACTATATGCACTATGAGTGCGAGTTGGTGGCGGTAATTGGCAAGCCTGCAAAAAATGTAAAACGTGAAGACGCGCTGGGTTATGTTGCGGGTTATACGCTGTGCAATGACTATGCGATCCGTGACTATTTGGAAAATTACTACCGTCCGAATTTACGTGTGAAAAACCGTTTAGCAACCACACCAGTTGGACCATACATTGTTGATCGTGCTGATGTGCCTGAGCCAAATAACCTGACTTTACGCACTTGGGTGAATGGTGAGTTACGTCAGGAAGGCACAACTGCAGACATGATCTTTGATGTGCCATTCTTGATCGAATACTTATCTTCATTCATGACCTTACAGCCAGGCGACATGATTGCCACAGGGACACCTGAAGGTTTGTCGGATGTCGTACCAGGCGATGAAGTGGTGGTAGAAATCGAAGGCATTGGTCGCCTGCGTAACTACATTGTTTCTGAAACAGATTTTTTTAAGACAGCATAAGAAAGGGATTGACTCATGATTAAGCATTGGATTGATGGTAAAGAAGTTGCGAGTGACGAAAGCTTCACTAACTATAACCCTGCAACCAACCAAGCAATTGGTGAAGTGGCGAGTGGCGGACAAAAAGAAATTGATCTTGCCGTTGCTGCTGCGAAAAAAGCCTTCCCGAAATGGGCAAAAACCCCTGCTAAAGAACGTGCGCGTTTAATGCGTCGTTTGGGTGATTTGATTGATCAGAACGTGGGGAAAATTGCTGAGCTTGAAACTTTAGATACAGGTTTACCAATTCACCAGACCAAAAATGTGTTGATTCCGCGTGCATCGCACAACTTCAACTTCTTTGCGGAAGTGTGTACCCGTATGAACGGACATACTTACCCAGTTGATGACCAAATGTTGAACTACACCTTGCATCAGCCAGTAGGTGTTTGTGGCCTGGTATCACCTTGGAATGTTCCGTTTATGACGGCTACATGGAAAACAGCACCATGTTTGGCACTCGGCAATACTGCAGTTCTAAAAATGTCAGAGTTGTCACCACTGACTGCCAATGAACTTGGTCGTTTAGCATTGGAAGCGGGTATTCCTGAAGGCGTATTTAACGTGGTTCAAGGTTATGGCGCAAATGCAGGCGATGCTTTGGTGAAACATCCTGACGTACGTGCCATTTCATTTACAGGCGGTACGTTGACTGGTCGTAAGATCATGGCAAATGCAGGATTGAAAAAGTATTCAATGGAATTGGGCGGCAAATCTCCAGTGGTGATTTTTGAAGATGCTGACCTTGACCGTGCTTTGGATGCTGCGCTATTTACCATTTTCTCGTTAAATGGCGAGCGTTGTACTGCGGGTAGCCGTATCTTTATTCAAGAATCTGTGTATGACGAATTTGTGAAAGAGTTTGCACGTCGTGCTAAAAATCTGATCGTTGGCGATCCGCAAGATCCAAACACTCAAGTTGGTTCAATGATCACTCAAGCACACTATAACAAGGTGACAGGTTACATCAAGATCGGCATTGAAGAAGGTGCGAACTTGGTGGCAGGTGGTTTGGAGCGTCCAGCCAATCTTCCAGAACATCTGAAAAATGGTCAGTTCATTCAGCCAACCGTATTTGCTGATGTCGACAACCGCATGCGTATTGCCCAAGAAGAAATCTTTGGTCCAGTCGTGTGTCTGTTGAAATTTAAAGATGAAGCTGACGCTTTACGCCTTGCGAATGATGTGGAATATGGCTTGGCATCGTATATTTGGACACAAGACATTGGTAAAGCACATCGCATTGCCGCAGGCATTGAATCAGGTATGGTGTTTATTAACAGCCAGAACGTGCGTGACTTGCGTCAGCCATTTGGCGGCGTAAAAGCATCGGGTACAGGTCGTGAAGGCGGCGAGTACAGCTTTGAAGTGTTTACCGAAGTTAAGAACGTTTGTATTTCAATGGGTTCACATCACATTCCACGTTGGGGCGTGTAAGCCAAAATAAAAAATTAGGGAAGAAAGCATATGGGTAAGTTGGTTCTTGCAGCAAAAATTACACACGTACCATCGATGTATTTGTCTGAATTACCAGGACCTCATCAAGGTTGCCGTCAGGCAGCCATTGATGGGCATATTGAAATCGGTAAACGCTGCCGTGAACTCGATGTTGACACCATTGTGGTGTTTGACAGTCACTGGCTGGTAAATAGTGCATTTCACATTAACTGCGGTGAACACTTTGAAGGCGTGTATACCAGTAATGAATTACCACACTTCATCAAAGACATGCCATTTGAATATGATGGCAACCCAGTTTTGGGTCAGTTGATGCAAGAAGAAATTGCCAAAACAGGCGTACGCATCCAAGCCCATAACATCAAGAGTCTTGAGCTGGAATACGGCACACTGGTGCCAATGCGTTATATGAACCAAGACCGCCGTTTCAAAGTGGTTTCGGTGTCTGCATTTTGTACCTCGCATTCATTGCAAGACAGCCGCAAGCTTGGTGAAGGCTTGATCAAAGCCATTGAACGTTACGAGGGCAATGTTGCGATTTTTGCCAGCGGTTCATTGTCACATCGTTTCATTTGGGACTGGGAAGCACATCGCGGTATGGACTCTTATACCCGTGAATGGGATCGCCAAGTGGATAAGCATGTGGTGAAAATGTGGGAAAACGCTGAGTGGCCAGAGTTCTGTGCCATGTTGCCTGAATATGCCGAATACTGTTTCGGTGAAGGTGGTATGCATGACACAGCAATGTTACTGGGTGCAATGGGGTGGGACAGCTATAACCAACCTGTTGAGATTATTACCCCAGCATTTCCAAGTTCAGGCACAGGGCAAATCAATGCAATTTTCCCACTGATGCCAGCCGCAGAATAAGGAGCAGTCCATGCCACACTTTATTGCAGAATACAGCGCCAACTTGCAGGACTCGGTCGATTTTCAAGACCTGTTCGAACAAGTAAATGATTTTTTGGGCAATACGGGCGTGTTTCCTTTAGGTGGAATTCGTAGCCGTGCCATCCGTTTAGATCAATATCGTGTGGCAGATGGCAAGCATGATTATGCCTTCGTGCATATGACCCTCAAGGTCGGTTCGGGACGGGATCTGGAAACACGGCAAAAGGTGGCTACCGAGTTGTTTGCTGTGATTGAACAATTCTTTCAGCCACTCAAAGCTGAGCGACTGTTGGCAGTTTCCTTTGAAATGACCGAACTCGATCCTGTGCTGAATTTCAAATCCAACAATATACACCAGTTTTTAAAAAATCAGGCTTAATGCAGGGAAGTCATATGTTAGATCAAGCAAAAGTACAAGAGTTGGCATTACAACTCGATCAGGCTGAAAAAACAGGGCAGCAAATGCGCCAGTTTTCTTTGCAATATCCTGAAATTAGCATTGAAGATGCCTATGAAATCCAAAAAGCATGGGTAAAACATAAAATTGCGGAAGGACGTAAGTTGGTTGGACACAAGATTGGTCTGACTTCACGTGCCATGCAGGTGTCATCCAATATTACTGAACCTGACTATGGCGCATTGCTGGATGACATGGTGTTTGAAGAAGGTTCAGACATTCCAATGTCACGTTTTATCGTGCCGCGTGTCGAAGTTGAGCTGGCATTTATTTTAGAAAAACCTTTATCAGGGCCGAACTGCACTATTTTTGATGTGCTGGATGCAACTCGTTATGTCATTCCTGCGATTGAAATTATTGATGCGCGTTTACATAACGTTGACCCTGAAACTCAAATCACTCGTAAAGTATTTGACACCATTTCCGACAATGCCGCCAATGCAGGCATTGTGCTCGGTGGTCGTCCAATCAAAGCAACCGATTTGGACTTGCGCCGTATTTCTGCAGTGTTGTATCGCAATGGCGTGATTGAAGAATCAGGCGTGGCTGCGGCAGTCTTAAACCATCCTGCCAAAGGTGTGGCATGGCTTGCCAACAAATTGCACCCATACGGTGTGACCCTTGAACCAGGACAAATTATCTTAGGTGGTTCATTTACCCGTCCTGTGGCTGCGCGTGCAGGGGATACTTTCCATATTGATTACGATCAATTGGGTTCAATTGCATTCCGTTTTGTTTAAGGGAGAAAGCGTGTGATCGATACAGTCAATTACTTTAAACAAAAGTTAAAAACCGAGCAGCAAATCGGGATGTGGGTCGGTCTGGCAGACAGCTACTGTGCTGAAATTGCTGCCAATGCAGGCTATGACTGGTTACTGATTGATGGGGAACATGCCCCAAATGATGTCCGTAGCATTTTAGGGCAACTACAAAGTGTCGCGGCTTATCCAAGTCAGGCTGTGGTGCGTCCTGTAACGGGCGATGTGGCTTTAATTAAGCAGTTATTAGATATTGGTGCACAAACTTTACTGATTCCAATGGTGGAAACTGCTGAACAAGCTGAACTGATGGTGAAAGCAACACGTTACCCACCTGAAGGCATTCGTGGTGTGGGCGCAGCTTTGGCGCGTGCCTCGCGTTGGAACAACATTAGCGACTATTTACAAACTGCCGATGAACAAATTTGTGTATTGGTGCAAATTGAATCTAAACGTGGTTTGCAAAACCTAGACGAGATTCTACAAGTCGAAGGGGTCGATGGTGTTTTCATTGGTCCTGCGGACTTGTCAGCAGCACTGGGTCACTTGGGCAATCCAAATCATCCTGATGTTCAAAAAGCTATTGTAGAAAGTATTCAAAAAATTCGTGCTGCAGGTAAAGCCGCAGGGATTTTATCTGCCGATGAAACACTGGCAAAACAATACTTGGCGCTTGGCACTGAGTTTGTTGCGGTTGGGGTGGATACTTCATTGCTGATGAAGTCAATGAAACAGCTATTGGCAAAATATAAAGACGTGGATGTCACCACGACCACACAATCTAGCGTCTATTGAGGAGTGCTATAGATGCAACTGAATAATTCCAGTTTATTGCAACAACATGCGTATATTGATGGTGCTTGGGTCGCAGGCGAAAAAAGCTTTGCAGTGACCAACCCTGCAACAGGTGAAGTACTCGGTGAAGTGGCTTCAGTGTCACGTGAGCAAGTGAAACAGGCGGTCGATGCTGCACAAACTGCATTTGAAACATGGAAACTGACCACTGCCAAAGAACGCTCAGCGTTGTTGCGTAAATGGTATCAATTGATTTTAGATAACCAAGAAGACTTAGCGACCATTTTGAGTTTAGAACAGGGTAAACCACTGGCAGAAAGTCGTGGTGAAATCTTGTATGGTGCAAGCTTTATTGAATGGTTTGCCGAAGAAGCGAAACGTACTTATGGCGATGTCATTCCGCACGACAAACAAGGTCGTCGCTTGGTGGTAATTAAGCAACCTGTGGGTGTAGTCGCAGCGATTACCCCATGGAACTTCCCAAATGCCATGATTACCCGTAAAGCAGGCCCTGCTTTGGCTGCAGGCTGTACCATCGTGATTAAACCTGCATCGGAAACCCCATTGTCTGCACTGGCTTTGGTGGCTTTGGCAGAACAGGCAGGCTTCCCGAAAGGCGTGGTCAATGTGATTACAGGCAGTGCACGTGACATCGGTGCGGTATTGACCGAGCATCCTGCAGTACGCAAAGTATCATTCACTGGTTCAACCGAAATCGGTAAGTTGTTGATGCAGCAAAGTGCTGCAACCATGAAAAAAATCAGTATGGAACTTGGGGGCAATGCACCATTTATCGTGTTTGATGATGCTGATCTCGATCAAGCGGTAGAAGGGGCGTTGGGATCTAAATTCCGTAATAGTGGTCAAACTTGTGTCTGTACCAACCGCGTCTTGGTACAAAGAGCAGTCTATGACACCTTTGTGGAAAAACTAGCGGCTGCGGTTGCTAAACTCAAAGTGGCTCCTGCCTTTGAACAGGGTGCACAACAAGGGCCATTGATCAACGTCAAAGCGGTTGAGAAAGTCGAAGAACATATTCAAGATGCAGTGGCTAAGGGTGCAAAAGTGGTTGTTGGTGGGCAAAAGCACGCACTCGGTTATAGCTTCTTTGAACCAACAGTACTTGCAGATGTTACCCCTGAAATGCTGGTTGCCAAAGATGAAACCTTTGGTCCGCTTGCGCCAGTATTCAAATTTGAAACTGAGCAACAGGCGATTGCCATGGCAAACGACACTGAGTTTGGTTTGGCATCGTATATTTATACCCAATCTTTAAGTCGCGCTTGGCGTGTTGGTGAAGCTTTAGAATACGGCATGGTCGGTATTAACGAAGGCTTGATTTCAACAGAAGTTGCACCATTTGGTGGGATTAAAGAGTCTGGCTGTGGCCGTGAAGGTTCAAAATACGGTATCGAAGATTACCTTGAACTGAAATACATGTGTATGGGTGGCATTTAATCATCACCACACAGATTTGGATAAAAGGTCAGCTTGTCTGACCTTTTATTTTACCTGAAATATGCTGTGGCAACTGGCGCAGTAAATACAAACAGAGCAGCATTGTGAGAGTGTTAATTGGTTACCAATACTCTCCTAGAAAAATTTCGTCTAAGCTACCAATGATTTGAAATCAGACTTCAAACTCAACTCAGTCAGCCTTCTTACTGGGTGATGCCTGCAAGACTTAGACAGAGTATGTTGGTATAAGTCGAGTTAGAGTAAAATTCAGCTGGACTGCAACATTCAGAACTGTTTTGCCAAAACTTATGTTTGTTCTGTGATTTGTTCTAATAGATTCGGATATCGTTAATATTTACACCTTATTTAAAAAGTCAAATTAAGTGTTCTTTGTATTGAGTTCAAAAAAGAATTTGTGATTCTTCACTTCTGCTGGAACATCTACCTTCTGGCTGAAAATACCTTAATGGGCAATTAAACTAAAATTAATCCAATTCATCATTTATATTATTTATAATTGCACTAATGAAGGTTTATTGTACTTAGCCCTAAATCAAAGCAATAAGTTTAGTTTTATATGTATTATTAATAGTGCTATGGTATATAGAGCTATATAATTAATTCATATGAAAAGCCCAACTTGTAAATATTGAGATTTTCACATTGGTAATTTAAGTGGCCGATTTAGGTTTGTAATAAATATCTTTTATATACCAGATATTATTACCTTTAGGTGTGTGTACTTGAATCTCATCATCTACAGATTTGCCTAAACAGGCTTTAGCTATAGGTGATTCAAGTGACACATAGTCTGTTTGGCCATAAATCTCTTCATCTCCAACAATACGAAATTTGATGATTTCGCCTTCATCATTTTCCAATTCAACCCATGCTCCAAAATAAGCTTTCCCGTCCTGTTCCGGACTATATTCAACTTTATGTGCTACCTCAAAAATTTTAGTTAAGTATCTAATTCTACGATCTATTTCACGTAATTTTCTTTTGTTGTAGTGGTAATCTGCATTTTCCGATCTATCGCCGAGACTAGCAGCCCACGATACTATTTTTGTAATTTCAGGACGTTCTTTACGAACCAAAGTATTCAGCTCATCTTGTAAACGCTTATACCCTTCAGCAGTTAATAATTTACGGTTCATGATAAATATCCCAAAGCTTTACGCAATCCATCTAGAGTCGTTACCTTCTTAAATACAGGTAGGTTTTTTTCATCTACTCAGACTCCGTATTTTATGGATTTTCAATTCCATTTTTCCGAAAGTTAGTTGATAGAAAATATTATAAAGCTAGAACTTCTTGATCTGTTAATTTAAATCATTCGTAAGATATCATATGCTTATGGTTATAAATATCAATTCTTTGTTTTGGGGAATAATCTCTCGAAGAATCAGTTGTACTTTTTTTAACTCTTTGTTTACATGTTTTTAAAGTCTTTAAAATCAAAAAAGGATAAATAAAAGATTATAAGTTTTGGTTCACAAAACATTTCTTATGTTGGAATGTTTTGTCATTTTATGCCTCCTAATTTTTATTGAACTTTTTCCAAAAAAGTTTTATTAGACCAAACAAGAGGTAGGGCCTTTATGATGCATTGCTTTTTGGGTTGCTATTTGATCTATACTTAAAACTATATGCATGTTACTTGTACCAAGTTCTTTTTTTTTTAGATTCTGGCTAGGCCAATTCGTTCTACCGCATTTTTATGAAGTCTTTAGAAATTTTTGATAGTTTCAGGTAGGCAAGTCTATCATACGCCAAGTGGTCGGAAGAATTGGTATGTTATTGGAGTATCTTATTGATAAATAAAATATTAAATAAAAAATCTTATTTTAATCATCTATATTGAATTGCTTACATATAGCAGCATTTTATCCATGTTTTCACCATCTGTTTCACGTATAACATTCAGCAGTTTTTCAAAGAGGAGAGCAAATTTATTTTAGCCTGCCAGAGATTTAAAAGTTTGACTTTTAATTTCTATGTCGATATTATGCGCAACTCTTATTTATTACTGGTTATTTTTTGATCTATGTCGTTGGTTTTTATGTGACTTAGTTTTCATTTGTCTATTCATGTCATTTTAAATGACGTCATGACTGCCCCCTAAACATACGTTGATCAACTAATTGAAGTCTGGGCTTGCTCTACTTCATTGGGTAGTTAATTCCCTGTCGCGGAGTCACCATGCACAATCCAGCAACATTGGCAGATAGGAGGCGTTTTCGCCTACACAATCTCAAACTTTCCTTGCCAACCAAAGCCCTTGCTTTCGGGCTTGCTATGTTACCTTTACATGCGATTAATGCCAGTAAAGCCAGCAATCAATATGCTCAGGTCATCAACAGCAATACACTGACGGTTGTAGCAGTAAAAAGCCCAACAACTGTTTTTAATGATGGACAGTATTTTCATGGTTTCGGCTATGACTTAATGCGTAATTATGCACAAAGTTTAAATGTGCAGCTTAATTTTCAAATTGTTGATAGTAATGCCACAGCCTTAAAATGGGTTGCTAAAGGCAAAGCCAACCTTGCATTGACCAATGCTGATATGCAAAGCATTGACCAAAAAAGCTTAATGTCATTTTCGGCAAGCTGTGGTGATGCGACTGTTTTACAGAAAAATGGGTTAGATACCCAGTTAAATTTGGTCTTTAAAGATGCTGAAGATCATTTAACGCAAACTGCAAGTAGCTTTATTTGCCAGTCCAAAAGTAATGGTGCAATTCAGCATTTGGCATCATTTTACAATCATCATGTAGTCAATGAAGGCTCTTGGGATACGATTGAGCGCGATTTGCAGCAACGTATGCCGATTTATCGTGCCAGCTTCGAGCGGGCAGCTGAACAGTACAATTTGAATTGGCACATGCTGGCTGCAATGGGCTATCAGGAGTCTTATTTAAAGCCAAATTCAGTATCACCAACAGGTGTGCGCGGTCTAATGATGCTGACCAGTGATACTGCAAAAGCAATGGGAATTGAAAACCGTACTGACCCTGAGCAAAGTATTCAAGGTGGTGCAAAATATTATGATTCGCTTTTGAGCAAATATGAATACATCCCCAATCCAGATCGTCACTGGTATGCCTTGATTGCCTATAACATGGGCCCTGGTGCAGTGACTCTCATTCAGAAGCGATTGGAGAAACAGGGAGAAGACCCAAATAATTGGTTGAACATGTATGCTTATTTGCAGCGACATCAAGCCAGTAATGCACGGTATTTTCAAGCTTTGCAGTATGTAACCCGCATCCGTGCTTATTTAGAACATATTCAAAATCAGCAGTTGATTAATATCTAACAAAAAAGGGAAGTTATATAAATAGCTTCCCTTTTTATCGCAATTGCAGATTGGATTATGCAGTATGCTGAAGAATTTCTTTATAGAGCGTTTTTTGTTCTTGGCTTGGACGTGCAGTTTGTAGAGCCATCAGTTGTGACATATCACCTTGAACTTTTATTTTGCCTGTCATAAATGCTTGCATGGCAGCAGTCATGTCAAATTCAAGAAACACTTTACGCAAGGTCTCTGCATCCATATTTAAAGTTGTTTTAGCGTTGTCTACTAAGCCTTTTTGAATTTTCCCACCATGAAGAGAAAGTTCAGTATTTCCACTGGTTTGGTTGACGACAAAATTAATCGCTAGATTTTCTAATGCTGGCGGTAAATTCAAGTCTCCAGCTTGAGCAGTAAGTTGTTCTACTGTAGAAAACCAATCTTCCGATAGAAAAGCAGGCATTGTTATTCCTCTAATATTTGTTTATTTCTAGATGTATATGCATTTTTTGCACATCGTCCGTACTCTGCCTTGTTATAACATGATCTTGTCGAAAAAAATGGTTTTTTTGTAGACGAGTGAGACAAATTACACAGAAATAGTAAGAAAGTATAATAGAGGCACAACTTTTTCGTGGTTGTGCCTTCTTATGCGGTTTCTCTTAATTTTAGTCCGCTGCAAAGCTTAAATTAACCACATCCAGACGTTTTTTCATGTCTTCTGGATCTTTAAAATCAAATTCACGTTGTGAATCTAGCGCTTCAAAGTCGAACAGTTCACGGTCAGCCAGTTGAGATGGCGATACATTCTGTAGTGCGCCAAAAATGCTATGTAAGCGTTTCGGGTACTGTTTGTCCCATTCACGTAGCATTTCATTCAACATGGCACGTTGCAGGTTCTCTTGCGAACCGCACAGATTACATGGAATGATTGGAAACTTACGCATTTCTGCATATTTAATGATGTCTTTCTCTTCCACATATGCCAGTGGGCGAATCAGGATATTTTTCTTGTCTGAAGACAATAGTTTTGGTGGCATGGCTTTTAGGCTGCCGCCATGAAATAAATTCAGGAAGAATGTCGCAAGAATATCATCGCGGTGGTGACCCAGTGCAACCTTGGTCGCCCCAATTTCTTGTGCAAAGCCATACAGTGAGCCACGACGTAGGCGTGAACAAACGGCACAGTAAGTTTTGCCTTCAGGGGTTAGGCGCTTAGTAATGCTATATGTATCTTTTTCAAGAATATAATATGGAATGTTATTTTCTTCTAAATAACGTGGCAAAACTTCTTCAGGAAAACCTGGTTGCTTCTGATCGAGGTTGACAGCAACTACATCAAAATTAATCGGTGCAATGCGCTTAAACTGCAACAAAATGTCGAGCAGGGTATAGCTGTCTTTCCCCCCAGAAATACAAACCATGACCTTATCGCCGTCCTCGATCATTTTAAAGTCACGAATGGCGTGGCCGACTTGACGACGAAGTTTTTTCAAAAGGCGATAATAAGCTGAACTGGTTGGAAGTTCAGGTTTGAAATTAAATCCTTGACTGGATTCAACAGGAGAGTACATAGACAGCAAACTCTTGGCAAAAATATCGCGCAATTTTAGCCGATTCGAGGGTACTTCGCATCTGTACATACAAATTTATTCACATATTTTTTCGTGTCATCAAAATGTTCTAAAAGGTTTCTAAACTATTTAAATCAATAGTCAGATTCTGAAATTGATGAATTTTTTCGCAATTCACAGTTTTCCACAAAAAATGTGGATAAGGCTGTGGATAACTATACCCTTGACAGGGGGGATCGTCCGTTGACTAAGGCTTAGAAACAAATTGGTTGTTTTTTAACCTTTTTTAATTTTATTTATTTATCAGTAGTTTATTTATGTCAAGAGACCATGACTTAAAAAAAATTTAATTTTTTTTGATGATTACTGAAACAATTTGACTTGATTTTTTAAAGGAAGCTTGTTAAAAAGCTCAGCATGCACAGTTTTACTGTTACAATCAAATACAATTGTTTGCACAGAACATTCACTGGTAAACACAACAATGAAAATACTAAACAAAATTGCACTACTGTCTCTTTATTGTTGCGGAAGTTGCCTATGGATAGCTTCTGTAACACATGCTGGGCAAATTTATACCTATGAAGACCGTAATGGCACGCCCTTGCTCACCAATCATAAGCAAAGTGGTTCACACTTGACCAAAGTCAAAGTGACTTATTATGCTGATAGTAACATTCACAGTTATCACAACTGGGGTGGGTCTGAGGCTGCGGTTTTGCCGAGTTATAGTAAAAATAAAGATGCCTTTGACCAGATGATTCATCATGCCGCACAGCAGCATGGTCTGTCCGAAGGTTTAATCAAAGCCATCATGCACACTGAGTCAGGTTTTAATAGTAATGCTCACTCTCCTGTTGGAGCACAAGGGTTAATGCAACTGATGCCTGCAACAGCAAAACGTTTTAATGTCAGCAATCCTTATGACCCGCAGCAGAATATTTTGGGTGGTGCAAAATATCTGAGTTTATTGCTAAAGCGCTATAGTGGTAATACGCATTTGGCACTGGCAGCTTATAATGCTGGCGAAGGTAATGTGGATAAATACGGCGGTGTTCCTCCTTTTCGGGAAACGCAAGATTATGTACGCCGTGTAATGAGTCGCTACAATAACTTGTATGCTAGCGGCATCCGTATTGACTCTGCTAGGAATAAGGAGAGTGAACCTGCTTCTTCTGCAATTACCTCAGCATCAACTAAAAACAGCAGCCCAGTATTTACTTCTCATAAAACTGCCAGTAGCCGAAAAATTATCCAGCTATCGAATGGAACATTTACTGATATTGCGGTAAGAAACTAAGAATTTACACATTTTGGAAACACGATTTTGGTGTGTTTTCACGGATTTATTCTTGAATTTTCCCTGACAAGGTCGCATATTAACGACATGATTTATTGAATAGATAAATCATGTTTTTTTCTATTATAAGAGGATTTTCCTAATGATGCGGATTGGTTTGTTTTTGCTTACCAACCTCGCGGTACTGGTTGTCGCTGGTCTTATTTTGTCAGTTTTGGGTGTCGGAAGTTACCACGGTGCAGGTGGTTTAAACTTGGGCAACCTGCTTGTGATCTGTTTTGTATTTGGTATGGTCGGTTCTTTGATTTCACTTTTCATGTCGAAGTGGATGGCGAAAAAGACCACAGGTACAGAATTGATCGATCCAAATGCTCCTCGTAATCAAGCAGAAGTTTGGTTATTACAAACGGTTGCAGACCTTGCACAGCGTTCAGGAATTCGTATGCCTGAGGTGGGTGTTTTCCCATCTTATCAGTCGAATGCTTTTGCAACGGGTTGGAACAAAAATGACGCGCTTGTCTCAGTGTCTACAGGCTTGCTTGAGCGTATGAATCAAGATGAATTACGTGCAGTACTGGCGCATGAAATCGGTCATGTTGCCAATGGTGACATGGTGACTTTATCCCTGATTCAGGGTGTGGTGAATGCTTTTGTCATGTTCTTTGCTCGTGTAGTCGGAGACTTTATTGACCGTAATGTATTTGGCCGTCAAGACGATGAAGCACCAGGTATTGGTTATATGGTCATTAGCATGGTACTTGATATCGTATTTGGTATTTTGGCATCGGCAATTGTCATGTGGTTCTCACGTTACCGCGAATATCGCGCCGATGAAGCAGGTGCACGTTTAGCAGGTAAACAAGCGATGATTTCGGCTTTGTTACGTTTACAGGCGGAAAGTGAAATGCCTGATCAAATGCCGAAAGAAATGAAAGCTTTAGCAATTGCAGAAGGTAAGGAACAAGGTTTTAGTTTAGCTGCTTTATTCCAAACTCACCCAAGCATTGAGCAGCGCGTTACAGCTTTACAGCAGCTCAACTGCCCATAATTAAAAAGTTTTTATCACGATACTATCAGCCAGTTAAGCAATTGACTGGCTTTTCTTTTTTAGATTTAAGATGTTATACATTTCATGGAAATGCTATTAGCGATTGTTCTGGGCAAAAGTTTTGTAAAAACCGCTGTTTTTATGATTTATATTTGAATGAACAAATTTGCCGATTTTTGTGAGTAAGAATACGTTTGTAAAGATACATTCTTTGTTCCAGTTTCACTTTTTATGTAGCAGAACACAAAATTATCTTGTTGAAGATGATGAATTATAAAAATTTTAAGCTTGAATTAAATAGAAAATTAAGGAGATGATGAGACATCTCCTTAACTAATGATGACTGTGTCAGCGCGCTTTTTTATACGTTAAGCTTGAGGCAAGTCAAACCAAATCATTTGAGTGTCTTGTAGAGCCTGTACTTGAGCATCTTCTGCAAAAAGTAGAGCGTCACCACCGCGAACCAATTGCTCACCAATCATGACCTGTCCAGAAATGACATGTACATAATTTAGTGCATGTGTAGCATGAACTTCAAGCTGATTGCCTTCAGTCAAATAAGCCGCTTTAACTTCGGTATCTTGTCGAATCACCATCGGTGCATTTTGACTTCCAACAATCAAGTGCCATTGATTGGGTTGTTGCTGTGGGTCGCACTGGATTTGCTGATAGTTTGGCTCAGCATTTAGTACATTCGGATGAATCCAGATTTGTAGCATATGTACAGCTTCATCACCCTGATTAATTTCACTGTGTTGAATACCTGTGCCTGCACTCATAAGTTGCCATTCACCCGCAGAAATCTGGGTCTGATTACCCATGGTATCTTTATGGCTAATCGTACCTTTCAGCACGCAAGTTAAGATTTCCATGTTGTCGTGTGGGTGTGTACCAAAGCCATTGTGAGCAGCAATCGTATCATCATTGATGACACGCAAAACGCTTACGCCCATATAGTCCGGATTGTACCAACTACCAAACGAAAAACTGTGGTAAGTATCAAGCCAGCCTGCTTTGACGTGCCCACGTTCTTCACTGCGATGTAAATAACTTTGCATAATTTTGTCTCCACATGACATTTCATGTTGTCTATGGCTTATTTTAGGTGTTTTATAAAATGTGATAAATGTCGTTAAATACAACTGAATATCCTAAAAATGAAACAATAATAGTGATGTCTCTTAGTTAGTGCTTAAGTTGCGATTGATAAGATAGCTTGATCAGAGATTAAGATTATGGATGAGTCAGGCGATATGTATGGCGTTATAGATCGTGTTATTCGTCTATCGCATCTGAATGGTGATTACCTTTAGCTTATGGTTTATGTTGACCTAATTTAGTCAATATTAAATCAACCCCTGCAAATACTACGCTACCAATCGTAGCAAGCAGCATGTCTTTATGGGCATCCCAAACATCACCTTGTTGTCCATTATAATTTTCGGCGGCTTCAGGAGAAAGATGAATAGCAATCCACCATTCAATCAGTTCATATAGCATGCTAGACGCCATGACCAATTGAATAACTAAAAAACATAATTGATATGGGCTGGCTTGAGGAAATGTTGCTTGAAATAGGCGTTTAAAAAAAGGATATAGCAAAAAGCCATAAGCAAAATGTACTAAACGATCATACATATTGCGCGACCAGTGCATACTGGCATTTAAGTCGAAACCTAGTAGGTATTTGATCCAGTCATTGTATGGGACATAGGAATATAAATAATGCGCTCCAATAATGTGAATAATAAGAAAGATGATATAAAAGCTAAAGCTTAGGAAGTTTATTCCAATTTTTTTGAAACAATATCCCAAGAAGACCAACATGGCTAATGTACCTGACTGATGCAGCAGATAATCAGGGTATTGAAGTGGATGAATACTGGCAATAACCAACGTGGCTGCGAGTATTGTAAATATGATGGCGTGTTTAAAAGTGTATTTTTGTTCGAGCATATTCTGTGTATTTGGAATTATGAAGGGAAAAAGCGAAGCCGAGGCTTCGCTTTTTGAGCTAATATCGTTTAAAACTTAAAGTTTGTTGATTAAAGCTTTAATTTGTTTTGCTTGTTCAGCAGCATTGCCTGTATAAGTTGCAGGAGTTAATTCTGCAAGGCGAGCACGTTCATCACTCGGTACTTGTGCAAGCTCATCACCCTTAACGAAGTTCACCATCATTTCACGAGTCATAGCTTGACCGCGAGTTAATGCTTTCAATTTTTCGTAAGGTTTTTCAATGTTGTAACGACGCATTACAGTTTGAATTGGTTCAGCAAGAACTTCTTGAGCGTGATCAAGATCTTCAAGAATACGTGCAGCATTTAACTCAAGTTTACCAATACCTTTAGAACACGCTTCAAATGCGATTAAGCTTTGTGCGAAACCAACACCCATGTTACGAAGAACTGTCGAGTCAGTAAGGTCACGCTGCCAGCGAGAGATTGGTAATTTTTCGCCCAAGTGAGCCAATACTGCATTGGCAATACCCAAGTTACCTTCAGAGTTTTCAAAGTCAATTGGGTTAACTTTGTGCGGCATAGTTGAAGAACCAACTTCACCTTCTTTTAAGCGTTGTTTGAAGAAACCTAAAGAAATGTAACCCCATACATCACGGTTAAAATCGATCAAGATTGTGTTGAAACGACGTAGTGCATCAAAAAGTTCCGCCATGTAGTCATGTGGTTCGATTTGAGTGGTATATGGGTTAAAAGTTAAACCTAAAGATTCAACAAAAGCTTGCGAGTGAGCAGGCCAGTTGATAGTTGGGTAAGCAGAAAGGTGAGCGTTGTAGTTACCTACGGCACCGTTAATTTTACCCAACAATTCAACCTGTTTGAATTGTTTGATTTGGCGTGCTAAACGGTAAGCCACGTTTGCCATTTCTTTACCCAAAGTTGTTGGGCTTGCAGTTTGACCATGTGTACGAGACAACATTGGTTGTTCTGCATGAGTTTCAGCCAAAGCAACGATTGAATCGATGATTTGTTGCATGGCAGCAACTAAAACGTCACGACCATTTTTCAACATCAATGCATGTGACAAGTTGTTGATGTCTTCAGACGTACATGCAAAGTGAATGAATTCACCTGCATTTTTAAGTTCGTCGATGTGTGCAATTTTCTCTTTTAAGAAATACTCAACTGCTTTTACATCATGGTTAGTCGTACGTTCAATTTCTTTAATACGAAGCGCATCTTCTTCAGAGAAATCAGCAACAATCGCATCCAATGCCTGATTGGTTGCAGCACTGAATTCATTAACTTCAATAATTTCAGGGTGTTTTGCGAGTGCTTGCAACCAACGGACTTCAACAGTTACACGCGCATGAATTAAACCAAACTCAGATAAATAAGGACGTAAAGCATCACACTTACTGGCATAACGTCCATCTAAAGGTGAGAGTGCAGTTAAAGCGTTCATAAAGTTTCCTTCAATGTGGTGCAAAACACCTAAAACAAAAAGCGGGATTAAATTTGACCAAGCTCATATTGCATTTGTGCAAGTGCTTGGATCTCTTGCAAAAGTTTGCGTTTACCGAATATTAGCTGCAATGAGCTACCACCGAGCTGTCGCCACAGGTGCGCCATTTGCAGACCTGTGAATAACGAAGCACGGATTCGGTTGGTATGTTGGGTATCTTTAAAAGCTTCAGCATTGCCACGAACTAAAATGCGTGGGTTGATTTGCCCTGCGGTTTCGACATAGGTTTGCGCAAGGTTAGCTAAAATGCTGGGGTGTAAATAATTTTGGTCGAAAAAAGAAAGTTGTTTAAGAATTTGTTGCTGGGACTTTGCAATTTTCTGGACAAAATCATGGTTACGGTAAACTTTCTTTTCAAGCTGTAATAGTGACATGGCATAGGTCATTGGTAGCTTGGCTGTCGCAAGTTTAGGAATCTTGCTTTTAGGCGTCGGAGTAAAAGGCTGGGTGATACTTTGCTCTAGAATTTTTAAACCCAACGATAAATCTGTGATCTGCGCAAAAAAATCGAGTGTTTGTGAAGAATTGCTTTCGGCTGGTCTGATATTTAAACTGGCTTTAATCAATTGTTCAAAATAAAAATTGCCACTTTCGCCTATATTATTCAGTCCCATCATCGCGGTCATGTGGGTTAGCTGGGACGCTTGAAAAACCCCTGCTAACGCCAAGACACGATTTTGACGGACGGTTAATTGTTGAGGCTGTTGAAAGGGAAGATCAACCATGCCTAAGAATTCCTAAAGAAAAGCGGGTTTAGGTGCATTGGTATGATGAATCACGCCGCCGCCTAAACAGTTATCATTGATATAAAACACAACACTTTGACCTGGCGTTACAGCGCGCTGCGGCTGATCAAACTCTACGCGTACACCTTCATGCTTTGAGTCATAAAAAATTGTACATGCCTGATCAGACTGGCGATAACGGGTTTTAGCTGTGCAACGTAAGCCAGTTGCAGGAATTTCTTGTTCGCCTGCAACCCAGTCAATTTTTTCACTCCACAACGTGGTACTTTGCATCAGTGGATTTTCATGCCCCTGACCTACCACAAGACGGTTGCCATCTATATCTTTATGCAGAACAAACCATGCGCCTTCATGAGCATCTTTCATTCCACCTAGACCAATCCCACCACGCTGACCCAGTGTATAGTACATTAAGCCGTGATGTTCACCAACTTCCTGACCATTTTCCAGCACAATTTTTCCGGGTTGTGCAGGTAAATACTGTTTTAAGAAGTCATTAAAACGACGCTCACCAATAAAGCAAATCCCTGTAGAATCTTTTTTCTTGGCAGTTGCCAAGTCAAGTTCAGCCGCAATTTTGCGAACTTGAGGCTTCTCAATTTCACCAACTGGGAACAAAGTTTTATTAATTTCGCGCCCATGAACAGCATGTAGGAAATAACTTTGATCTTTATTTTGGTCAACCCCACGGAGCAAAGGTGCATATGCTTCACCTTTGCTGTTGTATTGAGTTTCACCGCGGCGAGTATAATGACCTGTAGCAATAAAATCTGCACCCAAAGTGATGGCGTGATCTAAAAATGCACGGAACTTAATTTCTTTATTACACAAAATATCTGGGTTGGGTGTACGACCTGCTGCATATTCAGCAAGGAAATGCTCAAAGACACGATCCCAATATTCCATTGCAAAGTTTGCAGTATGCAATTTAATGCTGAGTTTATCTGCAACGGCTTGGGCATCTGCGAGGTCTTCAAGTGCCGTACAGTATTCCGTTCCGTCATCTTCTTCCCAGTTCTTCATAAACAAGCCTTCGACCTGATAACCTTGTTGAAGAAGTAAAGCAGCAGAAACAGAAGAATCTACACCACCAGACATACCGACGATGACACGTTGTTGCATAGGACTAGGCATCCAAATTTGAAGTTAGATTGGGAGAGAAGGGATGTTCATGAATCATGGATAAAGGATATTTCTGACCTGTTAAGCTATCTTGAATCGCTTGAATGACTAAAGGGCTGCGCGCGCGTCCAGAATTTTGCAACTCATCAAAAGATAACCATGTCGCCTGAATAATGCCTGTATCGAGTTTAGCGTGTGGATGCTCTTCGACTATGTGCGCTAAAAAACAGAAACGAAAATAAGTACGATCTGGGAACATTGGGGGAGTATAGGTATAAATTCCTAATAAATGATCGATTTGAATATCATGTCCTGTTTCTTCGCGTGTTTCACGAATGGCTGCTTCAACTAAGGTTTCGCCAGCTTCGACATGTCCTGCAGGTTGGTTAAACACAGCATGGGTAAACCCTTCCGAATGTTCTTCAACAAACAGAAATTTACCGTTTTTTTCAACAACGGTTGCAACCGTGACATGTGCTGCCCAAGCTGTCATAACAAGCACCATGATTTAAAAGGTGTATTCTACAAAATTTAGTGAAGAATGGCTAGGCAGGTTGCAAAGGATCAAGTTCAGTTTATAAAGAACATAGAGTAGATATTTTAGGTATAGTGATTTCTCGTAAGTTCATTCTATGTCTTCCATAAGCGGCAATAAAATGGGTGAATAGAAGAGGTCTATTATTTTATAAATAGGCCTCTTTCATAAATCATTTTCTGTTGTTATTTTATTGAATAATTACCAGCCACTTTCACATAATGTCGAGCCGAGTAAGCTAGGAACGCTTTTTCTTCATCAGTGAGCGGTCTAACCTTTTGAACTGGGCTGCCCACATATAAATAACCACTTTCCAAGCGCTTGCGTGGTGGTACTAGGCTCCCTGCACCAATCATCACATCATCTTCGATCACCACATCATCAAGAATTACAGTATTGATGCCGAGCAAAACCCGATTTCCAATGGTACAACCATGTAATGTCACATGATGTCCAATTGTGACATCTTCACCGATAATCAATGGGGAACCATTTGGTTTGGTTGGTTTTTTATGGCTCACATGTAGCATACAGTGGTCTTGCACATTACTGTTTTTGCCAATTTGAATGGAATTGACATCGCCACGAATGACGGCAAATGGCCAAACCGAAACATTTTCTCCAAGGTGTACATCGCCAATCACAACCGACATGGCATCAATATAACAACTGTCATCAATTTGAGGGGTATGTTCTAAATACGGGCGGATATTATTCATCATGTAGACTGCAGTGTTTGAAATATGCTTGAGTATAAAATAAAAAAAGCATCCATAATCATGTCATAGATGCTTCTGTTGAGCTTATATTTTTAATTAAAACAATTTGCTAAAGAATTGTTTGATATGGTCAACCAGACGAGAGAAGAAACCTGCTTCATTGACTGCTTTGAGTGCAACAACAGGTTTTTCAGCAATCACTTTGCCATCTAAGGTCGCGACTAATTTACCGATGGGTTGACCTTGTTTTAGCGGTGCATTGACTTCAGAAGAAATCTGTAAGCTGGTTTTAATCGCACTTGCCTGGCCTTTTGGCATAGTGACACTGAAGTCTTCAGTTAAACCTGCCGGTACTTCATTTTCTGTGCCATACCAAACACGAACATTTTTGAGGGGTTGATTGGCAGCTTGTACTTTTACAGTTTCATAGTTTGCAAAGCCCCAGGCCAATAATGCACGAGTTTGTGATGCACGTTCGTTGACACTTGGTGTGCCAAAAATCACCGAGATTAAGCGCATTGGACCACGTTTACTTGATGTCGTCAAACAGTAACCAGCTTCATCTGTATGACCTGTTTTTAAACCATCCACACTTGGGTCAGTATATAACAACGGGTTACGGTTACCTTGTTTAATACCGTTAAACGCAAACGCTTTTTCTGAGTAAATTGGGTAATATTTGGCACTATCATGAATAATGTGCTGTGCCAATATTGCCATATCTTTCGCACTAGAGTAATGACCATCTGCAGGAAGACCCGTAGCATTCATGAAGTGAGAGTTATTCATACCAATGCGTTTGGCTTCTTGGTTCATCATGTAGGCAAATGTGCCTTCATTACCCGCAATGTGCTCAGCCATGGCTTTAGACGCATCATTACCTGACTGAATAATAATACCGCGTAACATTTCAAGCACAGTTGCCGTGCCATTTAAAGGAACATACATACATGATTCGGTGCTGCTGCCTCGACACCATGCTGATTCGTTCATACGAACTTTTTCACCTTCGGTGAGCTGACCTTTAAGTAATTTTTGTTCAATGATGTAGCTGGTCATCATTTTGGTCATAGAGGCAGGTGCTAGCTTTTCATTTTCATTCTTCGCAGCAAGCACTTGTCCTGTTTCGTAATCCATTAACACATACGATTTATTATTTAAATCTGGTGGCGAAGATAAGACTGTTGCTGCATATGAGAAGGATGGTAAAAGTAATAGGGCAGCAAAGGCACTTTTTCGGCTCATTCTGTATATTCCAGTGATTGTAGCGGCAAACAAAGTCTAGCATTTTAGGATAAAGCCAAGTGGACTTCTAGACACGAGCTTGGCTTATTTCGATGAGTATTGTAACGAAATTAAGAATCTTTATTTAAGGTTGAAATTTCACCGCAAATATCTTTATTTTGTTGTTCACCAGCCTTTTTGGCATCGTTTTGCGCTTCAATAATATATTTTTGGAAATCTTTTTGTTTAGCACGCTGTTCTAATGCCTGTATAGGATCTTTTTCATCTGGCATGTTTTCTTTGACCAGTGCTGCATAACCTGTCTGATAGTTCGGGTCTTTATTGAAACCATAACTTGTGCATAGCTGAGATAGAACAACGATCGCAGCCAGTTCCTCAGGGGTTGTTTCGTTGTGTTCAGAAGTAACTTCAATTTTTTCTGTAGGCGCTTCAGCATAAGCCAGTGAGATGCCTAAGCTTGAACCGCAAAGTAAACCAATTATTAATTTATGTGTAATCGACTTGATCATGAGCTAAATATCATTACTAAAACAGTACATAAAGATTACCTGTTTTTAGCAAAAATAACAGCAGGAAAACTGTATTAAAGCTGTATTTTTACTCATTTTTTTAAAATGAAAACAGCAAGTTAAGTTAAATTTATAAAACAAATAAAATTTGTGCTTATTGGGCATTAAGCACTTCTTTACATGCTGCTTTTAATTCAGATTGGCTCATTTCTTGACTATTACTTTTACTTTCTGCAAGTAAGGATTGATATTCATGATCTTGCGGTAGTTCTTGAAGAGATGTTGAGCGCGACAGAATATGTTGGTTTTGGTCAATCAGGCGTTGCATATTTTGCTGAAATTGTGGATGTTTGCCGATGACCTCATGACATAGCTCCGATAGAACCTGTAAAGAGGCGAGGTCTCCTTTGCTGAGGCTCTCTTGTTCTTGTGGGGTGAAATCAGAATTTGCTGATGCAGATAACATCATACTCAAGGTAAAAGTTGCACAGAAAAGACGTTTTGCAAAATAGATCATATTGCACACAAATTTTTAGTGGATTCGATTGCGCCAGTATATATACTTCTAGGCTTAAACCAGCAAGTAGTTTTTTTCTAAGAGTTTTTTTGTGAATATTTTAATTGCCAATGATGATGGTGTGTTTGCACCAGGAATACAAGCCTTAGCACAAGCGTTAAAGCCTTTGGGGCGGGTCGTGGTTGTCGCACCAGAATCTGAACGTAGTGGATTTTCTAGTGCATTGACGCTTGATCGTCCATTACGTCCTATTGAAATTATGCCAGATGTTTGGGCGGTCAATGGCACGCCTGCGGACTGTGTTTACTTGGCAGTCAATGGTTTATTTGATGTCGAGTTTGATTTGGTTGTGAGCGGTATTAACAGTGGCGCTAACCTTGGTGATGATGTGCTGTATTCTGGTACGGTGGGTGCAGCATTTGAGGGGCGTTTAACGACACATCCTGCAATTGCAGTGTCATTGTCTGGTGCGCATGTCCGTAATTACCAGTCTGCACAGGATTATCAGGTGGCAGCACAATGGGTGCATGATTTTATTGCTCAAGGGTTACCTCAGTTGCCTGAGCGGCATATTTTAAATATTAACATTCCTGATGTTCCAGAACTTAAAGGGTCTTTAGTGACTTATCAGGGGCGTCGCCGTCAATCTAAACCGATTAGTAGTCATGTTGATCCGCGTGGGCGTCAAGTGTACTGGATTGGTCTTTCAGGGGAAGCTGTTGCTGAGCCTGCTAAAACTGAACATCATTTGCAATCCGATTTTTATGCAGTCAATCATGGCTATGTCAGCATCACCCCCATTCAGATGGATGCAACCAATTATCAAATCTTGCAGCATTTACACGAACAGCTTGTCTAAAGTGAAGAGGTTTCTTTGTGCTGCTGTGTTGAGACTTTGTGACAAATCGGATCAATTCAGTGTGTCACAATTTTTTTTTGTTAATCTTAGCCCATGAATAGAACGTTTTCTTTGATAGAGAGGAAAGTTGATGCAGGTGTTGCAACAGTATTTTGTTAAAAAACAAAAACAAACAACGTGGTTGAAGCCACTATTTTTATCTGTCGCTGCATTTTCAATGGTTGCATTTACAGGATGTGCTTCTAAGCCGCAGGTTCAGGCAACACGCTACAGCCATGCTACAGCCCCAAATTACTATACGGTACGTTCTGGGGATACCTTAAGCGGAATTGCGGCACGTTATGGACTAGATTATGTGGCAGTCGCACGTTTGAACGGGATTGCGCCGCCTTATACAATTTTTGTGCATCAGTCACTTAAATTAAAAGGTTCAGTGCCATCTTCCACAACGACATCACCCGTTACGGCACATACCAATAGCCGAATATCACAGCAAACTGCTCCAAGAGTTCAGCGCCGTGAACTGCCTATGCCATCGACTAGAACTTTAGTCGCAGCACCAGCCGCAACGCGTACACAAACTCAGCCTGCACCAGCACCTGTAAATAATGGTTTGCAATGGATACTTCCATCTAATAATCCAATTATTCAAAATTATAATCTTGCTAGCAATATTAAAGGTGTGCGCTTTGGTGGGCAGCAAGGTGATCCTGTCGTTGCAACTGCAGCAGGGCAAGTTGTTTATGCGGATAACGGTTTGAAAGAATTTGGGAATTTGGTTTTAATTCGGCATAGCAATGGCTATATCAGTGCTTATGCGCATAATAGCAAAATGCTGGTTAAGAGTGGTCAGACTGTATCTGCAGGACAAAAAATTGCCGAAATGGGTTCAACAGGAACAGATCGTGTGATGCTGGAATTTCAGATTCGCTCAGACGGAAAACCGATTGATCCAATGCAACTCATTGCAAAAAATTCATAAAGCTTAATGCAAAAGTTGAATTCTCTTCAGGTATTCAGGCGTATTATGATTAGATCACGCTTTTTTATACCGAGGGAAGGTAATGTTAGATCAACTTCGAGCAATGGGAGTGTTTGCTTGTGTTGTCAAACAGAACTCTTTTAGTGGTGCTGCCCGACAGTTGGGAATTACTACGAGTGCTGTCAGTCAGCAAATTCGCTCTTTAGAGCAGGAAATGGACGCAATCCTGCTATATCGATCAACTCGAAAACTTAGTTTGACTGAAGAAGGTCAAGTATTTTATCAGAGTTGTAAAGAGATGCTCGCAGCAGCTGAACGTGGCAAGATTCGTATGAATGAGTTACGTGATGATCTGATTGGTGAATTACACATCGCAACGACACCTGAGTTAGCCGCGAATCATATTATTCCAGCGCTATCTCAGTGGTTGTTTGCACACCGCGCTTTGAGTGTGAAGTTTGATGTTGATACACAATTAATTGATTTGCAAAAAAATAATATTGATATTGCTTTGCGTATGGCACCTAAAATTGAAGAAACGACGTTCGATACCATTCCTTTGGCTCGAGTTGAACAAGTTTTGGTGGCTTCAGCAGATTATCTCAATCAGACAGCGTCAATCAATGTCCCAGAAGATTTGAAACAGCATAATATTTTGCCTGTGTATAGCATGCAGCATTGGCATCGTTTTTTCTTTCAGCACAATTTGTCTGACCAGCGTGTTGAACTGGAAATGAAAGCACGAATGAGTAGTAATAATATTTGTGTGGTCAAAGCTTTATGTAAAAATGGTCTGGGTTTGGCTCGAGTATTGTATTTAGATGTACAAAAAGAGCTGATGAATGGCGAGTTGATCGAGGTTTTACCTGACTGGAAATTACCTAGTTATACCTTGTATGCAGTCGCTGCACCGCTAGCGCAGCGTTCAATGAAAACCCAACGTTGTATTGAAGCTTTGAAAGCATATTTTAGCCAGATCCCGGGCGGACGTTTATATAAAGAAGCTTCTTGATCAATTATGATGTTACTGTTTCTCCTAAAATAGAAGCGCCTAATGAATTTCATTGGGCGTTGTGTGTTTTAAGATAAATGCTATTCCTGAATATATAAATCCCTATCGATTCTATAACTATTTTTCTAGTCTCTTTAGCTGTTATTCTTTTATGTAATTAATGCATACTTTTTTTATATTAGTTTTATATAATTCATTGATACTTTTTTTATATTATTTTTATTTTATAGCGCAAAAGAAAATCGATGAATGAAGGACATTGAGTAAACAAAATTTTATGTATTCTTTATGCCGAAATATTTTGCCAGTAACACTCTCTATCTAGGCTCAGTTTTTTTATTTGCATCAATCTATTTATTATTATTCCTGTAAAGGCTTTTTTTTTTGATGGTTACGTTCTTAATGGTTGCTTGTTTTTAGAACACTTAATTGATTTATATATATTTTTAAATCAGAATTCTTGACTGTATGCTGCTTTATCTCTAGAATTCTGTTCCAGATTCTCCCATAGCTCAGTCGGTAGAGCGACGGACTGTTAATCCGCAGGTCCCTGGTTCGAGCCCAGGTGGGAGAGCCAAGATTCAAAAAGCCATACATTTAAGTATGGCTTTTTTTATGAATAAAAATAAGTCAAATATTACATGTGTTTGCATCTGCTAGCACTAAAAAACTACAGCAGATGTTTGCTCCAAATAGAAATATTAACTTAGGAAATTACTGCATCATTTGGCATTCTGTGGTTAAATGCCATCACATTTTATTGTATTTACTTCATGAAGGAAGAAATCATGCGCGCGTACAATTTCTGTGCTGGTCCTGCAGCATTACCAACAGCCGTTTTAGAAAAAGCTCAAAGCGAACTCCTAGATTGGCATGGTAAGGGCGTTTCCATCATGGAAATGAGCCATCGTAGTAAAGATTATGTGGCAGTTGCGGAGAAAGCAGAAGCTGATTTACGTCAGCTCATGAACATTCCTGAAAATTACAAAGTATTATTTTTACAAGGTGGGGCAACATTACAGTTTTCTGCAATTCCACTGAATTTATTAGGTAAAAATAGCCAAGCAGACTATATTCATACAGGCATTTGGTCTGAAAAAGCCATTAAAGAAGCTCAGCGTTATGGCAATGTGCATGTGATTGAAGCGGGCACACAAATTGATGGCAAAACTGCAATTACTGATCCTGCAACTTGGCAGTTTTCTGACAATGCTGCTTATGTGCACTATTGCGAAAATGAAACGATTGGTGGTTTACAGTTCAATCATATTCCTGAAACTCAAGCGCCATTGGTTGCTGATTTATCTTCAAGCATTTTGTCTGCGCCGATTGATGTCAGCAAATTTGGTTTGATTTATGCTGGCGCACAGAAAAATATCGGTCCTGCTGGTTTGACTCTTGTGATTGTCCGTGAAGATTTGCTAGATCAGGCAAAACCTGAAATTCCAAGTTTGTTGAAATATTCGGCTCAAGCTAAAAATGACTCTATGGTGAATACACCTGCAACTTATGCATGGTATTTGTCTGGTCTGGTGTTTGAGTGGTTACTTGAACATGGTGGCGTACCAGCAATGCATCAAATTAACTTGAAAAAAGCTGAGTTGCTTTACGGTTACATCGATTCTAGTGATTTTTATAATAACCCGATTGTGAAAGCGAACCGTTCATTGATGAATGTGCCATTTACTTTGGCGGATAGCGATTTAGATAAATTGTTCTTGCAAGAAGCTGAAGCCAACCATTTGTTAAACTTGGCAGGTCACCGTTCAGTCGGTGGTATGCGTGCCAGTATTTACAATGCTGTACCATTTGAAGGTGTACAGGCATTGGTAAGTTTTATGGATGACTTTGCAAAACGTCACGGTTAAGTTGAACGGTAAGCCAAAAAAAACCTCATCCATATGATGAGGTTTTTTATTTAAGTAATCTAGTGTAGAAAAAAACCAAGCAAGAACATACCAAGTACAAAAAAACAAACTGCGCCAAAATCAATCTTGAATCTGGGTTGGCTATGTTGTTGCAGCATATTTGAGGTCTGTTGTTGTGTAATTTTCATAAGACTGCAGCCTAAATTATTTTAGACCATACCCTATAGTATATTACTTTTTAGTTTTAGCATAAATATTCGCCTGAATCCATATGTTGCCTCGAATATATTGCCCAATTTCAAAATTCATATATTCAGGATTACGGCTTGCAATTCGAATTAATGTGGCTTCTTCATTGTCTTCAAGCAATAAGGTGACATCGTACAGAACATAATCTTCATTCATACATGTCGCATGTGTTTTTCCGACAATTTTGCCTTGAAACCATGCTTCATCTTCTTGTCCAGCTGTCTCACCATATAGGTAAGCTACCATTTTTGAAAAATCTACGGTGACAGGAGCATGGTCATCCTCGGTTTTTGGTTGCCATGCATCAATCAGTTCCTGCAAATTGCTTGGCGCAACACCGTTATGTGCTGCCAAAATATCATTTAAGGCACGATGATGTTTAATTGATGCAGGATCATCAACAATAATTTGCTCGTGTTCATTGACCTGTTCAAGTTCATATGCCCACGCATTTAAGTGTACACAATAGTTTTGATCTTTTACGTAGTGCTCATGGTTGACGCTATAAAGATTATCAAACGCATATACTGTTGCATTTTGTCCAATATTTAAGCGTAATACTGCCTGTGTGTTAGATTTACAGCAAATGACACGTTCAATTTTTGCTGTAGTTTTATAGGGACTTTCAAAAATCGGGAAAGCAATTTTGACACATTTAGGTTTGTTATTTTCAACGGCGACGACTTGGGAAAATTGAATTGCGGCATGATTTGGCCCTTGAATCAGCCATGTGCTAGCATCCATATCTTCTTCATTTGCACATAAACCCATTGGCATGACTGGTGCATCAAGTGCTTGACCTAACCACCGAGGAACGGTTTGTGCTGGGTCATCTGTGAGCAAACTCCAATGCTCAATATGGCTTCCAAAGTTTTGGTCATCGACAGTAATTGTATCTGGTCGGTTATTTTGCATATTCATAAGCACAATTGCAGTGGGTTTGTTTATATTTATCGAGGGTAACTTATTATTTTTCAAGTCATCGCCATGAATTTTTATTGATTGCATAAAATTTATGTGTCTATCTGCACAAAAAAACGGAAATAGACCGAAAGGTCAACACATCACAGCAGTGTCATGTGTAATTTGTTAAACTAACGTAGAACTGAATAAATTGTGAATTATTGTGGCTAATTTTAAACTTTGGGTTGATGCAGATGCCTTGCCTAAAATTTTGCGTGAAATTATTTTTAGAGCTTCAGATCGCTATTTGCTGGAAGTAATTTTTGTTGCGAACCAACCTGTGGGAATCAGCCCATCGGTACGTATTAAATCCTTGCAGGTGTTGAGTGGCGCCGATCAAGCCGATCAGGAAATTGTGAGGCAAATGGCTGCGCATGATGTTGTGATTACTCAAGATATTCCATTGGCAGCTCAGGTGATTGAAAAAGGTGGCGTTGCGATTCATCCACGCGGTGAGGTTTTTACTACAGCCAACATTAAGGCACGTCTGCATTTACGCGATTATATGGATACTTTGCGTGGCGCAGGTGTGCAAACGGGGGGTCCAAAACCACTGAATGAGCGCGATAAGCGGGAATTTTCTAGTGCGTTAGATCAGACGATTCAGCGCCAGATTCGCGTTACCAAGACGAGCTGAAAGATGCCAAAAGTACAATCGCAATTGGCATTGACCTATATGCTTTTAATCTTGATCTGGGCAACAACGCCGTTAGCAATTGTCTGGAGTGTGAAAGACCTCAACCTGTTTTGGGCATTGGCATTTCGTTTCTTTTTGGCATTACCGCTTGCTTGTAGTTTGCTTTGGATCTTTAAAATACGATTGCCGTTTAATTGGCAATCGGTGCATAGCTATATTGCGGGTTCATTTAGTTTTATCGGTTCACAAATTTTTACCTATGTTGCCACTCAGTATTTGAGCTCGGGAATTATTGCCTTGATGTTTGGCTTAACACCGATTATGGCTGGATTAATGGGCTGGGCATGGTTTAAACAATATCTGCATTTTGCACAGTGGTGTGGCATGCTGGTCGCATTGTCTGGTTTGGGCATGATTTGCTTTGCAGGGCAGCAGCATATACAGCCATTTGGTATTATCCTGATGCTCATCAGCGTTTTTAACTATGCATTGTCAATTTTCTGGGTGAAGAAAATTCGAGCGCCACTTCACCCGATGGCACAGGCAACGGGCTCAATTTTGATATCTACTTTTGTGGCTGTGCTGATGCTGCCTTTTATTTGGTCACATTTTCCAACACATATGCCAAATCTGAAATCGTTGCTAGCGCTTGCTTATACAGTGGTGGTGGCATCGTTACTGGCGATGTTTTGTTATTTTAAACTGGTGCAGAGTATTCAGCCCACAACATTGTCTTTAACCAATGTCATGACGCCGTTATTAGCATTGCTGATCGGTGCAGTATTTAATCATGAAGCTTTGGGAACACAAGTGATTTTGGGGGCTTGTGTGCTGGTTATCGGATTGTTGATCTATTTTTTTCGCGATTTACAACTTCAGCAGAAATGGCAAAAACGTTTTCGAAAAATGTAAGCTTATAGTGTGTTTATAGACTGATTTTCAAGACATTCTGCAATTTTTTCACGGTCATGTGGGTGCAAAGAAATAAAGTGACAGCCAATACGAAAACTATTTTTGGCATCATAGTTTTCGTAGACCACCTGTGCGATGGCTGCAATATGAAAAAAGTTATCAGGATGGCTCAAGGTGACGTGGATGTAGCTATCTTTAGTAATGGCATATTCAGTAAAAAAGCTTAAGCCAGCTTCAGATAAGTTAATTTGTTCAGGGGTTGGTAACATGCTTTGTACAATAGAATCATACATTGTGCCTGTTATAAGGTTTAATTTTTGGTTGAATAAGGATAAGATTTTGGCAATTTGTTGATCTTTTTCATTTAATTGTTTTAATTCGTTGTGAAGAACCTGATCAAATTGATCTAGTTCAGTAAGTAGTAGAAAATAGCGTGGCAAAACAAAGTGAGGGTCATAGGGGTCTTTTAGAGCCATTTCTTCTGAAATGACTTGATAGTTAAACCTTAAGGCAGCGTCCATACGAGACATGACCCGCCTTTCAATTTGTTCGTATTGATGCTGTAATTTTCCCATAAAATACCTCGGATTTAGGTCGTATGTTTAAACCAATCTCGCTGTACATTGGTCTGAGATATACTCGCGCACGTCGCAGTAATCATTTTATTTCTTTTATTGCACTGGTTTCCATGATCGGTCTGACGCTTGGAGTCGCTGTACTGATTACCGTATTGTCAGTGATGAATGGTTTTGACCGTGAATTAAAAAATCGTGTTTTAGGTATGATACCTCAAGCCAGTGTATCTTCAACGGAAATCATTACAGATTGGCCAGATTTAGCTAAAAAAATTGCTCAACATGAGCATGTTAAAGGCGTAGCTCCTTTTACTCAGTTACAAGGGATGTTGACTGCACAAGGTCAGGTGTCAGGCCTGATGGTCAATGGTATTGAACCACAGTATGAAAAGAATGTTTCCATTATTCAAGATCATATGGTTGCAGGAAGCATTGATAACCTGAAAAAAGGTAGTTTCGGGATTGTTCTTGGTAAACAGATGACCGATGCTCTGGGTTTAGGGCTAAATGACAGTGTGACTCTAGTTTTGCCTGAAGCGACACCGTCACCTGCAGGTGTGGTTCCGCGTTTCAAGCGCTTTAAAATTGTCGGAATTTTTAGTATTGGTGCTGAAGTTGACTCAATGATGGGTTATATCGCCCTGAACGATGCCGCTACTTTGCTCCGTTTGCCTGATGGCGCTCAGGGGATTCGGATAAAGCTAGACAATATTTTCCTTGCGCCCCAAGTTGCTCAGGATATTGTGAAACAGTTGCCAAATGGCTTTTATAGCTCTGACTGGACATATACACATGGCAACCTGTTTAGCGCGATTCAGATGGAAAAATCCATGGTGAGTTTGCTATTGTTCCTCATCGTTTTGGTTGCTGCGTTCAATATCGTCTCTTCTCTGGTTATGGTCGTGACCGACAAAAAATCTGATATTGCCATTTTACGTACACTGGGTGCTTCACCTGCCACGATTACTCGTATTTTTATGGTACAGGGCACGATTATTGGTGTCATTGGCACATTCTCAGGTGCGGTGTTGGGGGTTATTCTGGCATCGAGTATTAGTACCGTGATTGACTGGCTCAATACCCGTTTAGGTTGGCATTTGTTTGATGCGTATTTTATCAACTATTTACCTTCTTATTTAAGATGGCAAGATGTCGCTGTCATCGTGGTGGTGTCATTAGTTTTAAGTTTCTTGGCAACCATTTATCCAGCGCTACGTGCTGCGAAAATCCAGCCTGCGGAGGCATTGCGTTATGAGTAATGTGGTTTTGGAAGCTAAGCAAATCAGAAAAACCTTTACTGATGGCAAGACTGATGTCGATGTGCTTAAAGGCTTATCTCTACAAGTTGAAGCAGGCCAGTGTATTTCGATTGTCGGGGCGAGTGGTTCAGGTAAAAGTACCTTGTTGCATGTTTTAGGTGGTCTAGACCGACCATCTAGCGGTGAAGTATTTTTAAATGGACAGCGTTTTGATACATTGAGTGAAACCACTCGTGGCGAGTTACGCAACTTACATTTGGGTTTTGTTTATCAGTTTCATCATCTGCTTCCTGAATTTAGCGCGCTTGAAAACGTGGCTATGCCTTTAATGCTACGTAAAGGCAGTCAATTTAGTGAGGTCAAGAAAAAAGCGGAGTATTTACTGGAACGGGTTGGATTATCACATCGCCTGACTCATAAACCTGGTGAACTCTCTGGCGGTGAGCGTCAGCGTGTTGCATTGGCACGTGCTTTGGTGACCAATCCTAAAGTCATGCTAGCCGATGAGCCAACAGGAAATCTGGATCGACAAACGGCAATGACTATTTTTGAATTGCTGAATGATTTGAAAAAGGAATTCAATATGGCCATGCTGATTGTGACGCATGATGAACAGTTAGCACAGACCGCAGACAAGATTATGCATATGCAGGATGGTTTGTGGAAAAACCCATAAATTTATTGGGTTACATCCTCTAAAATTTCTTGTTAAAGCCCACAATGTGGGCTTTAATGCCTTTTATAGATAACAAAAACAGTTTATTAGAAACAATGAAATGGAACTTAATTTTTTTGGCATGGGTAATTGGAATCTGTACTTTAGGTTTGCCTCAAGCTCATTATTTAAGTAGTTGGTCAATATCGTGTAGTTGCATTCTACTCGGAATAGCTTTGCTGATTGGTTATGCAAAACAGTATTTTTTACAACTTAAAAACAGTCAAATTCTGATTCACCTATTGATCGCCCTGGCTGTATTTTTCGCAGCAATAGCATTTGCGGATCATCAACTTCAGCAGCGCTTAAGCCTAAGACAAACACAGGTACATCAGGCTGAGGTGGTGGTTTATGTTGATCGGATGAGTGTATTAAACAAAGATAATAAGCAGCAAATACTTCAGGTCTGGGATACCTCACATCAGCAGATGGTGCATTGGCTTGCTCGAATTCCAGCAAAACAACCTGAGTTGCAACTGGGACAGTATTATCGCTTGACTGGACAGGTACGACCTGCACACGGCTATGCGATTACAGGTGGATTTGATCAGGAAAAATGGTTTCTTCAGCAAAATCTTATGGCAAGTTTTCAGGTCAGGCAGTTTGAATTGTTGAACAAATCGCAAGCACTGACACAAAGTTCAACTTCATTTATTCAGCTACATCGGGGATTTTTGCAGGCATCACGATTATGGATTGAGCAAAAGCGCCTGAACTGTCGGAACTGGTTGATGCAATCGCCATTACGGCATCATGGGTTATTACTGGCATTGTTGACAGGAGATGAAAGCCTACTCGATGACATAACCCAGCAACAATTTCAGAACTTGGGGATCCAGCATTTATTGGCAATTTCGGGACCACATGTCTTGGTTTTTGCGATGCTACTTTGCTTCATGCTACATCATTTAATCGCAAGATTTTGCCCCGAATTATATTTACGTATGCCTAAACAGTTGCTGCTAAGTCTACCTTTTTTAATTGGCATTTGGGTGTATTGTGGGTTTGTTGGTTTTGATATTCCTGCATTACGAACTTTACTCATGAGTAGCCTGATTGTGCTTGCCATGTGGTGTCAGCGAAGGCTTTCTGTTTTCACGACTTTATTAGCAAGTGCAGCACTAATGCTACTGTTTGATCCATTTAGCATGTTATCGGTAGGTTTTTGGCTATCGTATGGTGCCTGTTTTATTTTGCTGCGAGTTTATCAGACCATACAGCAGCAGCCGCAACAAGTGCTGCTTGGTCATTTCCAGCAATGTCGTTACTATCTGCGGTTACTGTTTGAATCTCAGGGTAAGATTTTTATTGCACTGTTGCCCTTAGTGATGTTGTTTTTTCAGCAGCTTTCTTGGCTTGCACCACTTGCAAATATCATCGCCATTCCTCTGATTGGTGTTGTGATTGTACCCTTAAATATCTTGGCAACCTGCGTTTGGTTACTTTCACCAAGTCTTGCATTGCCACTGTATCATGTCGCTGATGCAGCAATTTCAATCTTGCTTGTCAGTTTGGGAACTTTACAAAGTGCAATTCCTGTTGAAGTGCAGCAACTGCATTTTACGCCGTTACAAATTGCGGCACTTACACTGGCAATTGTGATGATGTTCTTGCCGAAAGGTACTCTGCCTAAAGCATGGCTAGTTTTGGGGTGTTTGCCTGTAGCGCTTCCTGTTCATGAAAAACAGTCATTTGAATTTAATGTACTTGATGTTGGACAAGGGCAGGCAATCCATATTCGTGATCAAAACAAGCAGATTCTGATTGATACAGGTGGGACGCGTGATGAGCAAAAGTTCAGTCTGGCAGATCGGGTGCTATTGCCTTATTTCTCGAGTCGTGGAATCTCAAGTTTAGATCAAGTGATTTTGAGTCATCTCGATCAGGATCATAGCGGTGCATTTCCTCGTTTAAATGAAAAAATGCCAGTCAAGCAACTGTTAAGTAGTCAGCGCCCACAGGGTAATTTACCGAGTTTTGACTATTGTCATGCAGGACAGCGTTGGGTCAGTAAAAATATAGAAATGCAAGTATTATCGCCCCAAGAAGATGACTTGGTGAATGCTGAATATCAACCAAATGAATTGTCTTGTGTGATTTATCTGAGCTATCGGCATCAGCAAGCCAAGACCCACTTTTTGATTATGGGGGATGCTGGCATACAAACAGAACAGTTTTTGTTGCAGCAATACCCAAATTTAGCTGTTGATGTTTTAGTGCTTGGGCATCATGGTAGTCGCTTTAGTTCATCGCCCGAGTTTTTACAACGGCTAAAACCTAAAATTGCGATTGCTTCGGCAGGGTTGCACAATCGTTATGGACACCCAAGTCGGGAAGTGCAACAACGTTTACAACGAGCACAAATTCCATTGCTCAATACAGCAGAACAGGGCTCATTGTATTTTACAGTAACGGATGAGGGGTCTCTAAAGTATGTAGTGGCTCGGAATGCTCGTTTGTGGCTGCATCCTTAACATATTGTCGTTCTGTACGCACCTGATTAACTTTAGCCAGTGCTTCATCTTCAGGTAAATTATAAATGTTATTGAGTTCAGGATTAGCTTTAAAGCGTTTATAGCTCCAATGGTAATGCTGTGGATATTTGCGAATCAGATTCTCAATCATTTCATGAATGATATGCGTACCTTCTTCATCTGATCCAGCGTAAATTTGCTCAGCAACAGGTTCGATGAACATATCATACCCTGCATTGTCATTACGAATGGCATACAAAAATAAGGCACGTGCTTTGGTTTTTTGAATCAATTTTGCGGATAAATTGCTCGACGCGAGTGGAATACCAAAGTAGTCCACCATTGTTCCACCGATGTTAGGGGTATGATCTGGCAAAATGACGGTTGTACCGCCACGTTTCAGATCTTTAAAAATTTGCCGAACACCCGATTCATCGGTGGGTACAAGATGAGCATTTTCACGACTGCGAGCTTCACGCACAAACTGATCGGCAACTTCATTTTTAATTGGTTTGTACATAATGGTCATGGCGGTATGTTGTGCGAACCAAGAATTCATCACTTCCCATGTACCAAAATGAGGAACAATCAGAACGATACCTTTCTTCTGCTCTAATGCGTTATAAAAGTGCTCTTCACCCTGAATGTGATGAATACGGGCAATATTTTTATCATTACTTGCTCCCCAAACATTGAAGAACTCAAAGTAAGAGGTCATTTCATTTTTAATCGCTTCTTTGACGATATACTGGCGTGTGTCCTCATTCAGCTCAGGTAATGCAATCCGAATATTTAAGTCGGCTACTTGAGCTGTTTTTGCAATTTTAACGGTATTGGCAATAGATGCTAATACGCGTGCAAAAGCACGTGCAAAATGTAAAGGCTGTTTACTTACAAACTTTAAAACACGATAGGTAAAAGAATTTGAACTTGAATTCAGCATTGGAAAAGATTCGTACACAATTTATCGCCATTCAGCGAAATATTATAAGTGAAAACTTTTCTTTTAGACAGCGACTAGGCTTTCAGTGTATATAATGGGACAATTTTTTATCGCTAGGATGTGATTTATGTCCGATTGGCCACCAAAACCATTCAATCAAAATACAAATCAACATAATGAGCCTCAAGCTACTTGTGGACAAGAGTGGCAACTGCTTGAAAAAGTGGTGATGGCTTCTGTCACAGAGCAGCGTCGCGCACGCCGTTGGGGCATTTTTTTTAAGGCATTAACCTTCTTATATTTATTTATTGTGATCGTTGGCATTTTGCGTAGCTGTAATAATGCCAGTAGTGATGGTGTAAGTACATCTTCAAGTAGTAGTCATCTGGCTGTTGTCGATATTGTCGGAACCATCCAGTCTGGTGGTTCGAAGTCAGTTGATAGTGCAGATACGATTAAAGCGTTGCGTCAAGCATTTGCTGCAAGTGGCAGTAAGGCGATTGCTTTAAATATCAATTCACCAGGTGGATCACCTGTTCAATCTGATGAGATTTGGCAAGAAATCCGTTATCAGGAAAAACAGCATCCAGACAAAAAAGTTTACGCTGTCATTGGTGATATGGGCGCATCGGGTGCATATTATATCGCGTCAGCTGCCAACGAAATTTGGGTCAACCCATCGAGCTTAGTGGGCTCTATCGGAGTGATTATGCCGAATTATGGTGTAGCAGGGTTGGCACAAAAATTGGGTGTAGAAGATCGTACCATGACCTCCGGTGAAAACAAGGACATTCTAAGTATGACCAAGCCGATTAATCCAGCGCAGCGTACACATGTGCAAGCAGTACTTGATGACGTGCATGAGCATTTTATTGCTGCTGTGAAAGAAGGTCGTGGTGCTCGTCTAAAAAGTAATGATCCTGCCATCTTCTCGGGATTGTTCTGGAGTGGTGCACAAGCTGTGAAAATAGGTATTGCTGACCGTACAGGTGGCATTGAAAGCTTAAAAAGAGAGTTAAAACTTGATAAAACTGTAAATTATACTGTTCAACGCAATCCGCTAGAGTCCGTATTGGGCAAAATGGGGGCAGAATTTGGACAAGGTTTTAGCGAAACTGTAACGCAACAATTGCAAAGTCAAAAACAAGTGAGTTTGCAATAAATGTGAAAAAATAGACAGGATATTATGACAACCAAACCGATTATTCATTTTGCACATGCCAATGGTGTTCCATCATTGGTTTATCGAAAACTTTTTGACTTGTTGTCTGAAAATTATCAGATTATTTTTGTACCGCTACTTGGGCCAGATAAACGCTAACCTATTGATAATAATTGGGAAAGTTTGGTAAATCAGGTAATTGACAGCATTGTACAGCAGGCAAAAGGGCAGGCAGTCATCGGTTTGGGGCATTCTTTAGGTGCTTTACTCACCTATATGGCAAGTCGTAAACGTCCTGAACTTTTTCAGCAAGTAGTGATGCTTGATCCACCTTTGATTATGGGGGCGGCTTCTTTTGCTTTTGATATGGCAAAGTTGTTTTACCCAAAAATGGTCGATCAGCTTAGCCCTGCGGGACTGTCAAAACGTCGTCGTGATCAGTGGGATTCTCGTGAGCAGGCGGCACAATTGTTTCGCCCAAAACCCTTTTATCGTAATTTTGATTCTGACTGTTTTTCTGATTATCTTCGTTATGCTCTCACTGAAGATAGCATTACGGGTGGTTTTACTCTTACGATTCCTAAAGTTGATGAACTGGCAATTTTTCGCACAAACCCTTCAAATTGGTGGCGAGTTTGGCCTGAAAAGCCACCTGTCACAACACGTATGATTGTCGGAGAGAAGAGTCCGTTTTATGAGCGTAAGTTTACTGAAATGGCACAAAAACGCTTGGGGATTCCTTTTTCAGTCATGGCGGGTGGGCATATGTTCCCATTAGAACATCCAGTAGAAACCACGCATTTAGTTCAGCAGGTGATAAAAAAAAGCGCATCATGAAGATGCGCTTTTTTTTAGAACTTACAAAATTGTATCGGGCCTGACAGTGGCTTATCTTGGTATTCAACTTGTTGAGCTGATACATATTGAAGTTGCCCAGAACAGATCCATTCAACCACTTGTGGGTAAATCACATGTTCTAAAACATGAACACGTTCAGCCAAACGTTCAGCATCATCATGCTGAGTAACCGCAATTACACCTTGTGCGAGAGCTTGACCTGCATCTAGCTCATCTGTGACAAAGTGCACGGTACAACCATGCCAACGATCACCAGTATTGAGTACACGCTGATGGGTGTGCATACCTTTGTAGGCTGGTAGTAATGAAGGATGAATGTTTAACATCTTTCCTTCCCAAGCCTGTACAAATTTAGGTGTTAAAATGCGCATAAAGCCAGCAAGAATGACCAAATCTACATCCCAAGCCTGAAGCTGTTGCTGCATCGCAGCATCAAAAGCTTCACGGGTAGGGAATTTTTTATGTTCGATCACATGTGTGGCAATATTTGCTTGCTGGGCACGCTGCAAAGCGTAGGCATCTGGTCGATTTGACAAGACACCTACAATCTTGCCTGATAAATTTGCATCAATCAGTGCTTGTAAGTTACTTCCGTTGCCTGAAACCAGTACTGCAATTTTGATCATGCGATTTTCTTTATGCAAATAACACACGAACTTTTTCGTCTGCACCTTCAACAGATTCAGCATTTTCTTGGATATGACCAATTTTCCATGCTTTCTCGCCTTGAGCATTTAAAATCTCGATGGCTTTATCTGCTTCACTTGCATCTACAGCGATGACCATACCAACGCCACAGTTAAATGTGCGGTACATTTCAAAGCGTTCAACATTACCTTCGCGTTGTAGTAACTGGAACAACTCTGACCATTCCCAAGAGTTTTCGTTAATCACTGCTTGAGCGCCATTTGGCAATACGCGTGGCAAGTTACCTGGTAAGCCGCCACCTGTGATGTGCGCCATAGCATGAACATCAACCTGTTTGCAGAGTTCAAGCACTGGTTTTACATAAATGCGTGTTGGTTCCATTGCAGCATCTGCAAGTGGACGACCATCAACGATTTGCGTTAAATCAACATTTTTAACGTCTAAAATTTTACGGAGTAGCGAATAACCGTTTGAATGTGCGCCAGAAGATGCAACACCGATTAAGATATCACCAGCTTTGACTTTTGAACCATCAATGATTTTGCTTTGCTCAACCACGCCAACAGCAAAACCTGCTAGGTCGTAATCTTCACCTTCATACATGCCAGGCATTTCAGCAGTCTCACCGCCGACCAATGCACAGCCTGCAAGCTCACAGCCTTTACCAATACCAGTAACGACATTTGCAGCAACGTCAACATTCAAGTGCCCAGTTGCATAATAGTCAAGGAAGAAAAGGGGTTCTGCGCCACAAACCAAAAGATCGTTAACGCACATGGCAACAAGGTCTTGACCAATAGTGTCATGACGATTTAAGTTAAGGGCAAGGCGTAATTTTGTGCCTACGCCATCGGTGCCTGAAACCAAAACAGGCTCTTCATAGCCCTTTGGAATTTTACATAATGCACCAAAGCCGCCTAGTCCGCCCATTACTTCTGGACGAGTTGTGCGTTTTGCGACAGATTTGATGCGATCGACAAGTGCATCACCTGCTTCGATGTCTACGCCTGCATCTTTGTAGCTTAAGCCAGTATTTGAATTGGAAGTCGAGTTGCTCATATGAAGAAGTCTCCGCTTTGGCCGCAGATTATAACCTAATATACGAAATTCTTACGTTATTTATGCATGAAAATGTTATCTTTGCTTATTAAATTATCCTTAATAAATAATCTTATAAATTGAAGTAGGCAAATACATGATCGATCGTCCATTACGTCGTATCTTTATTTTGGTAATTATTGCACTATTACTGTGGCTGATTTATTTACTTAAACCTGTTGTCATTCCATTTGTCGGGGCATTTTTCATTGCTTATCTGTTCAGCCCACTGGTCGCGCGTTTGTCAAAGTTGGGGCTACCGCGCTGGCTATCAACCTGTGTGGTATTTCTAGGTATTAGTGTTGGCTTAACCTTTGCGCTTTGGTATGTCGTACCTTTGGTCTGGAAGCAGGTGATTTATGCTCGTGATAGCATTCCAGCGGGCGTGCATTGGGTCAATCATCATTTCTTGCCATGGGCAGAGCGCACTTTTAATCTTCAGCCTATGCGTATAGACACAGATCAGATGTCAAATGCGATTATGCAGTATATCAAGACCAATTATAGTATTGATAATATTCAGACTTTGGTACTTCGCCTTGCTCAATCGGGATTAAATTTTATTCAGATCGGCGGTACGGTCGTATTGGTACCCATTATTACTTTCTACTTTTTGCTAGATTGGGAGCGTATGCTCAAGCAAATGCATCGCTTGATTCCACGCCCGTACGAAAAAAATACCATGCGGATTGTACGTGACTGTCATATGGTATTGGGGGCATTTGTCAAAGGGCAAATTTTGGTCATGTTCTTGTTGGGCGTGGTTTATGCAGTTGGCTTACAGCTCATTGGTCTGGAGGTAGGCTTAATCATTGGCATGGTGGCGGGTCTAGCGAGTATTATTCCTTACTTGGGCTTTGCAGTCGGCATTATTTCAGCTGTGATCGCAACCTTATTCCAGTTTGGGATTGACTGGATGCAGTTGGTTCTTGTGGGTATTGTTTTTATGATCGGGCAGGCGATAGAAGGATATATTCTACAGCCATTTTTGTTGGGTGATAAAATCGGTTTGTCTCCAGTTGCAGTGGTTTTTGCAGTTTTGGCTGGGGCTCATTTAGGTGGTATTCTGGGGATGTTGATTGCATTGCCTGTAGCAGCAATCATTGTGGTACTCTTAAAACATGCGCGTGAGTTTTATGAAAGCACCATGTGGTATGGAAAATCAGCGCAGGTCATACTTGACGGAGAAAACGGTAAGAGTGTCCATGTCGATGCTGAAAATATTAATGTTGATATAACAATAAAAAATCAGCAAGATAGCCAAAAATCAAGTAAGATTGATTCAGATAAATTCTAGGTACATGTGCATTTATGCGTCAATTACAACTCGACATAGAACCTCAACTTGATGCCCGAATTAGTGATTTTTCAGGGCCAAGTTGGGGGCATGTCATTGATGCAATTCGCCAGCTACATGCAGGGTTAGTCAACCGTTTTTATGTTTATGGCGGTGCAGGGACAGGGAAAAGCCATCTTCTATCGGCAATTTGTGATTCTTATTGTGAAATTGGTAAAACAGCCATTCAAGTTTCATTATTGCAATTGCTGGATGCGCCAATTGAAGCAATTACTTCATTAGAACAATATGATTTGGTTGCCTTAGATGATATCGAGGCAATTAGTGGTGTAAAGCACTGGCAGAAAGCCGTATTCCACCTGATTAATAATAGTGATCAGGAAGGTCGGCAGTTGGTATTTTCATCACGTTATGCTCCTATTGAACTCAAACTTGAGTTACCTGATCTACAGTCACGCTTAACACAGGCTGTGAGTGTGAAGTTGCCCAATGGGAGTTTATATGCTGACCGACAGGCTTTGGTGCTTTCGGTATTGGGACGTCGGGGTGTCCATCTCGATCAGCAAATCATTGATTATTTATTGTTGAATGGTCCACATCAGGCATCTTTGTTATTACAGGCCGTTGAGCGTTTAGAAAAACTACTCAAAGGTGAAAAAACCAAGTTGTCAAATGCAACATTACGTCAAATTTATGCACTGATTGATGAATATCAGCAAACATCATTCTCTCATTAACTTGAGGGCGTTGGCGCTGGGTGATTGATCTGCTGGAATTTTTGCATATATTCCTGACGGATCAAATTACGCTCTTGTAGTGTTTTGGCTTTTTGCATGCGTAGTCGCATGGTTTGACGTTGCTGTATGCTCATTTGTTGCCATACGTCGCGCATACGTTGTTGTTCTTGTTCTGGTAGTTGCGTAAACCAGTCCATTCGTTGCTGAATGCTGTTACTCTGCTGAGTAGGCATCTCTTTGATATTTTGATAACGCTGAATCAGTTGTTTTTGCTGCTCCGCTGTCAACTCATCCCAGTTATCATCGACTTGAGCAGTTGTGGTACTTTTTGTGTGAAATGGCCAAAAGCGTTCAAATCCTGCAAAGCTGGTTTGCAAGAAGGCAAGTGCACAAAAAGCTAAGGTCACTTTCTTAACTGCCATGAGAATTATGATCCTCTCCAAATACCATGACCATTTCCAAATCTTCGACCATTTGTGGTGAAAGCTTATTGGCATTGTTATTGACAATTGCCTGCTGAGGATGGGTTTTCTCAGAGAAATTGAACGCAGTGGGTAATACCAAGAACCCTGTTAAGGTCGCTGCAAGTGCAAAGCCTGTCATTTTCCACATCGAGTGGCGATGAGCTTTCTCTGCATGCACTTTTTCAATGACCTGATACATCAACACATTTTTATCTTTATGTGTTTCTGCGAGGTGGTCAAGACGTTGCGTAATTTTTTTTGCAAAATCATCATTCTTCATGTGATGATCCTCCAATATGTGGATTAAGGTGTGCTAATGCTGTTCTTAAACCTTGTATAGCGCGGTGATAGTGGGTTTTTACACTACCTTCGCTACAATTCATAATTTGAGCAGTGGTTTGGGTATCAAAGCCTTCCCAAGCGCGCAGCATGAAGGCTTGCTGTTGACGTACAGGGAGTTGGCGAATTGCCTGTTGAATTTCTTCAATCGTCACTGCCTGATCTAGTGTATCAAAAGGATTGAGCTGTTGCTGATCCTCAATTTCAAGTATTTCTTCACTGTCATCATCAAGACTGATTTTCTTGAAAAGTGAAAAAGGTTGTGATCTTCGTGCTTCTTTGCGCCGCCAATCTTGTAATTTATTGTTTAAAATAGTGTAGAACAACGGGTACCATTCATTAATTTCTTTATCAGCATAAGATTTGTGCAAGGAGATAAAAGCTTCCTGTACCAGATCCATTGCAATACCTTGTTGTCCCTGTGTCGCATTTTCCATCATGACCAAGGCACGACCAGTCACGTCTTGCATAAAAAACTTAAGACGTTGTTCAGTCGTTTTTGACTGACTAAGTTCAGACTTGGTCTCTTTTGGTGTTAGATCCATAGAGATGGAAAATCCTGTCATGGGATACCCACCATATTGTTTCAACAATGTATTTCTAATAACGTTCAAACAACATGGAAGGTTGACAATTCTACTAAATTTTTTCAGTGTAAAGTAATTTGAGTAAAAAAGGGCTTAAAGTAAAATAAATGAAACGATTTATTGGCGTTGGCGCACCATCTCAAATAAGCAGATCGAACCTGCGATTGCAACATTTAAAGACTCTTGTCCACCTGGTTGTGGAATAGCAACTGCTTTGGCATGAGCTAAAGCATATTCAGAAGCACCTTGTCCTTCGTTGCCTAGAATCCATACACAAGGTGTGCTGAGGTTTTGAGCATATAAACTTTCAGAACGATGTGAGCTGGTGACATAAACTGGAATTTTGAAATCAGGTAATAATAAGCTGAGATCAGCATTTTCAAAGCATAATAGTGAGAATTGAGCACCCATACCTGCGCGTAAAACACGAGGAGACCAAAGTGCAGCAACGCCTTTGGTACAGATGATCTGTTTGACATTTGCCGCTGCCGCCGAGCGCAGTAAAGTACCGACATTTCCAGGATCCTGAACATCATCAAGAATAAGGGTGTCTGCTTTTAAATCAACAGTTTGGGCATGCTTTGGAATATCAATAATCGCAAGGCATGCTAGAGAAGTGCCTAGTGTGCTGAGATCTTTATATAAACTTTCACTAATAATAAAAATTTGCCCTTGATACTGCTCTTGGATTTTTTCCAGATCAGGGTGTTCTAGAGCTGCTTCGGTGGTAAAAAGTGAAACAATATTTTTATGTGTTTGCAACCATGCTAGACACAAATGTGTGCCTTCAAGAACGGTTTGCTGATGTTTTTTACGATATTGGTTTTGCTCAATCAGTGAACGCAGGTGTTTAATTTTTGCGTTGTCTTTTGAAGCAAGAAAAGTCATGGACATAGTAATAACCGCTTAGATGTAAGGCTTAGCTTACATCTAAGTCTAAAACAAGAAAAGATAAATCAATTAATGGTAGCTAGTAACAAGTTCAACTTCATCTTTACTACCCAAAATCACAGGTACACGTTGATGTAATTCAGTTGGCTGAATGTCCAGAATACGAACACGACCAGTCGTTGCTACACCACCAGCTTGTTCAACGAGCATGCTCATCGGGTTTGCTTCATACATCAAACGTAAACGACCTGCTTTTTTCGGATCTTTCAAGTCATATGGATACATGAAAATACCGCTACGACATAAAATACGATGAACATCACCTACCATACAAGCGACCCAACGCATGTTAAAGTCTTTACCGCGAATGCCTGTTTTACCTTCAAGCAATTCATTAATATAACGTTTTACAGGTTGTTCCCAGTGGCGCTGGTTAGATGCATTAATTGCAAATTCCTGAGTTGTAGGGCTAATGCTAATATCTTGTTTTGTTAATACAAACTCTTGACTATCAACATCATAGGTAAAGAAAACAGTACCTACACCTACAGACAGTGCCAACATGGTCGATGGACCGTACATGACATAGCCTGCTGCAACTTGGTCAACACCTGCTTGCATGAAATCTTCCGCTTGGGTCACGGCATTTTTTGCAGGAAGAATTGAGAAAATTGTGCCAACACACATATTAATGTCAATATTGCTTGAACCATCAAGAGGGTCAAACAAAACGAGATATTGACCATTTTCCTGTGCTGAAGTAAAAGTATCCAGTTCTTCAGATGCTAAACCACCCACGTGTGGATGAACTTGTAGAGCATCAATTAAGATTTGGTTAGAAATCACATCAAGTTTCTTTTGCGTTTCGCCCTGAACATTTTCGTGTTCTGCACTACCCAAAATCCCTGCAAGGGCACCTTTTTGTAATGCCTGATCAATCGTTTTGCAGCTCTCAATAATCGTTTCAATGACACTGGCTAGTTCTGGTGTAAGATTTCCCTGTTGTTGTTTTAGATAGTGGGATAATGTGGCAGTTGACATAATGAGGTTGCTCCAAATTTTGTGCAATATGTTCTTGGCTAGAACGGCTGGGGCATATTTTAGATGAGAACCGCAAAAAATAAAAATTTTATAGACACAATTGACATTATTTTTCAGCTTGCAAGTCTTGTAGAACATGCTATTTTAAAATCATAACAAGAGGAAAGAGGATATCGTTATGACAACAAAGACTTTTGATGCCATGCCGACGCCAAGTGAAGCGATTGATTTTAATGAAATTACTGATGAAAATGTCAAATCAGCTTGGGCGAATTATGAGACTAAACCTGAATACAAAGAATTTAACAAACATGATCTGATTGAATCGATGCAATCATGCAAAATTGATGAAACTACGAAAAAAATACTCGATCATTAAAAAAGCGCTCCATTTTGAGCGCTTTTTTATTGTCAGGGTTACTTATTTAAGTAGAGGAGGCACTGCTTCGTAGTTTAATTCTACGCGACGGTTTTCTTTCCATGCATTTTCATCATGCCCTGGATTGATTGGCATTTCTTTACCATAACTTACAGTATCTAGTTGGGTTGGATTAACACCGTAAGAAACAAGATAGTTAAATACCGATTTTGCACGGCGTTCGCCGAGTGCCATATTGTATTCACGTGTACCACGTTCATCGGTATGACCTGTTAGTGCAATCTTAGAACCAGAGTTTGCTTTTAAAAAGTCAGCATGAGCTTGAAGTGTTTGATAGTCAGTAGATGACAAGTCACTGCTGTCATAACCAAAATGTACAACACGTTGAGCAAGAAATGCTCGGTTAGCATCTGTAACACCTTTGGCTGAAGCACCTTTTAAGTTCTTCGCATCAAGTGCTGCGTCGTCGCTTAAACCTGCAGTATTGACTGTTGTTGTACCTGATGGGTTGGTTGTAGGATTAACTTGAGTTGTTGGCTTGCGACTCGCACATCCTGTAAAAATTACAGTAGATGCCAAAACTGGAAGGATAAGAAGTTTTAAAGTTTTCATGATGGATACTCCACATATCACGATATGTAATAAAAACTGAAATTATTTAGGTGCCCATGCAGGTTCACGGACTTCACCTTGCTCACTTGGAAGGTTCATACGGAATTGGCCATTGGTCGAAATAATCGACAACAAACCGCGATTGCCTTCATGAGTGGCGTACACCACCATTTGCCCGTTTGGTGAGAAACTTGGTGATTCATCTAGGTCAGTTGGGGTGAGTACATTGAGCACGCCAGAATTGAGATCCTGAATCGCAACTTTAAAGCTACTGCCTGCAGGTCGATGTACCATCGCCAGTTTTTGACCATCAGCACTGAGCGTGCCGCGTGCATTAAACGTTCCTCGGAAGGAGATACGTTTACTTGAACCATCGGCAAATGTATAGCGATAGATCTGTGGTGAGCCACCTCGGTCAGAGGTGAAAATAAAAGACTTACCATCTGGTGCATAACGCGCTTCGGTATCAATTGCTGAATCATTGGTAATGCGTTGATATTGGTGAGTCGCGAGATCCATACGGTAGATATCAGGATTCCCATCCATAGATGATGTAAACAACATTGATTTACCATCTGGTGAGAAGCTTGGCGCGCCGTTTAAACCTTTGAAGTTAGTGAGTACCTGACGTTGTCCTGTCGATAAATCCTGTAAATAAATTGCAGGGCGTTTGGTTTCAAACGAAACATACGCAATTTGTTTACCATCTGGTGTCCAAGCAGGCGACAGAATTGGATAGTGTGAAGACAAAACTGTAAATGGTCGCTCACCATCTGTATCTGCAATTTGCAAAGTGTAGCGTTTGTCCGAATTACTTGGATCTCGTAAGACATAGGCAATACGTCCACTGAAATCCCCTTGAATGCCTGTGAGTGCCTGATAAATGGCATCACTCATCATATGGGCGGCTTGACGTATGCGAGAAGTCGGTACGGTTAAAACTTCATTGAGTAAGTATTTTTGTTTATCTACATCGTAGAGCTGATAATGAACTTGATTGGTATTGGCATCGATTGTGGTAATTTTACCTACGACTACATAAGGAATACCTGTAGTTTTCCAGCTGGCGGCATTGATATTGTCAATACTGCCACTGGTTGGTAAGTTTTGTGATGCACTGCTAAAGCGTCCCGAACGATTCAGATCAGTCTCTACGATTGGGTAAATGCTTTGATCATTGCTAAATGGCACAATCGCAATTTTAGGTGCTTGTTCAGGTGCTTTGGCAATTTCAAGGTGCAGTTGAGCTGAGGTCGTTGTGGATAGGGTAGCGCCCAATCCTGCAACAAAAGCTAAGGCAAGAAGATGCTGACGTTTCATTTCCATCATTGTTATGCAGATCTTAGGGTGAAAAGGTTTTACACAATCTAAACCATGCGAGTTAAATAAACTATTACTTTGCTGTAAAAGTTATATAAAAAAATTGTCGATATTGAATGGCATCGGGGAGTGGATAAGGGGCTGATTGTAAAATTGCCTGACGAATACTGTCTTGCATTTCTTTTGAAGAATTTTGAATCTCGATATTTAAAACATTGCCTTTAGAGTCAAGTTGAATGGCTACTTTTGCGGTTTGTCCTGAACTATGTGGAGGAACATTCCAAGCATTCATAATTTTACGTCTATATAAATTCTTCCATGCCTGAATGGCTTCAATTTCAGCTGTTGTCAGTTTAGTGTTGAATCCCTTTGGATGTTTAATATTAGTGTCAGTTTGTTTTATTGCTTCTCGTGCAGTTTGTTGTGGAGTATTTGCTTGGGGGTGTTCGGAAGCTTCTAGTATAGAAGTGGTTTGTTTCGCAAATACAGAATGACCTGAACTTAGAATGATAAGTGTCATTAAACGGATTGAAAGATATTGAAAAGTTGATTTTAAATTAAGCATGATTTTAAGTTTAAGTATGACCTTCTTGAGAAGATCATACTTGTTTTGAGATTATCTTGCTGTAAATGTGGCACTAAAGCTTTGTGCTTCTCGACGTGCATCGAGGTCACTTGGCATCGGGTAAGGTGCAGCACGGCGAACAGCAGCTTCTACACTGGCTTTTACATCTGGATCACTTGAACTGACAAGGACTGATGCCACAGAACCTGATGCTGTTAAGGTTACACGCACACTGGCTGTTTTCCCTATAGAACCTGATGGAACATCCCAAACACTTTTGATTTTATTTTGAAAATCACGCTTTGCAGTTGAAGCAATATGCTTAGCTTCTGCCTTTTTATTGGCAGCATCTTTAGTGGCTTGAGCTTTCGCATCTGCATCTGCTTTGGCTTTCGCATCAGCCACCGCCTGTTTTTTGGCTTCTAATGCAGCTTGATGTTTAGCGTCTGCATCGGCTTTGCGTTTTTCATCAGCAGCTTTGGCTTTCGCATCAGCAGCCGCCTGTTTTTTAGCTTCTAATGCCGCTTGATGTTTTGCCTCCGCAGCCGCTTTAAGTCGTGCATCAGCAACGGCTTGTTTTTGTGCATCAAGAGTGGCTTGGCGTTTAGCATCCGCTGCAGCCTGTTTTTTGGCTTCTAATGCAGCTTGATGTTTAGCGTCTGCATCGGCTTTGCGTTTTTCATCAGCAGCTTTGGCTTTCGCATCAGCAGCCGCCTGTTTTTTAGCTTCTAATGCCGCTTGATGTTTTGCGTCTGCGTCGGCTTTACGTTTTGCATCAGCAGCCTTGGCTTTCGCATCAGCAGCCGCCTGTTTTTTAGCTTCTAATGCTGCTTGGTGTTTTGCCTCCGCAGCCGCTTTAAGTCGTGCATCAGCAACGGCTTGTTTTTGTGCATCAAGAGTGGCTTGGCGTTTAGCATCCGCTGCAGCCTGTTTTTTGGCTTCAAGTGCAGCTTGGTGTTTTGCTTCGGCTGCTGCTTGTTTTTGTGCCTCGGCAGCCTGATGTTTTGCGTCAGCATCAGCCTGCTTTTTAGCTTCTATAGCGGCTTTTGCATCTGCTTGTTTTTGAGCATTTAATGCTGCCTGATGCTTGGCGGCTTCGGCTGCCGCCACTGTTGCAGCAAGTGCGGCAAGCTGTTTAGTATCAGCAGAGCTTGATTTGGCTTGTGGCTCAGGTGTTGGCTCTGGTTTTTCTACAGCCTTGGCTGCAGCTTGAGTTGAATCTTGTTCAGGTGCGGTGGCTGTTTCAGTATTTTCTGTTTGTGGCAAAGTACTTGGATCAACCAAATAAGTTTTTAATTTTTTTGGCGGTTCAGGTGGTTTGCTTAAGCCTAAATACAATAATCCCACAACAGCAATCACGTGTATGCCAAGGGTAAATCCGATGGCGATCGCTTTTTGCTGAAAAGGTGGTTTTTGAATCTGTTTCATAAGTTACTTCACTGGCTCAGTGAGTAAGCCAACTTGTTCTAATCCTGCTTGTTGCAAGTTTGCCATGAGTGTGACCACATCGCCATATGGGCGTGATTTGTCACCATTAACCAATACATTAAGCTGAGTATGGTTTTGGCTGGCTTGCTGCTGGGCCTTGCTCAGAATATCTTTGAGTTGATCAAGCGAAAGTGGCTGATCATTATGATGATCCTGATAGTTTAAATAATAATTTCCATCTTTATTTAAACTGACAATAGCAGGGGTGTCTTTAGATTCAAACGGGGTGCTGCTGGCTTGAGGTAAATCTACCTTTATGCTGCTGGTAATCATTGGCGCAGTCACCATAAAAATCACCAGCAAAACCAGCATGACATCAATGTAAGGTACAACATTCATGTCACTTTTTAGAGGTTTTTTAATACGCTCGAAGCGTCCAGAACGTTGGATTGCCATTATTCAGCATCCTGTGTGGTACTGAAAGATTGACGTTGCAGAAGTGCAATCATTTCTTCTGAAAATAACGCGCGGTCTGAGTACACTGCTTCACTTTTTGCAGTGAAATGGTTAAATGACAGTACAGCAGGAATCGCAGCAAATAAGCCAATTGCGGTTGCAACCAAGGCTTCTGCAATACCAGGAGCAACGGTTGCCAAAGTGACTTGTTCAACCGCAGCCAAGCCAATAAAGGCATTCATAATGCCCCAGACTGTGCCAAATAAACCAATATATGGTGCAACCGAACCGATACTTGCTAAAGCACTGAGTCCAGATTCCATATAGCTTTGATCACGACTTAAGCCAACACGTAAAATGCGTTCTGTGCCTTCTATAGTTTGTACCAAAGGTGCATGGCGTTTCTTAAGTTTTAAAAACTCTCCAAAGCCTTGATAGAAAATATCTTCTAAACCATGACGTTTTGAATTGAGCTGTGCATTATTGTACAGGGTACTGAGTTCAGCGCCCGACCAGAAAATTTTCTGAAAATGTTCATCTTGTTGCTGGGCTTTTCTAAAGCCTAAATATAATCTGGCAATCAAGTACCAGCTATATAGCGAAGCCAAAAACAGTAGCAGCATAACAGCTTGAACAACGGGGCTTGCTTGCAAAACTAAATCGGAAATATGCAGGGTAGCAGTTACTTGATTTGCCATAGTACAACAGGTCACTTATGCTTTTTCTTGATCCAATTGTTCTTGAATCAACTGACGGAGATAATCGGGAAGTCGACGTGGACGCATCTCTTTGCTTAGGCACGCGAGTTCAACTTCACCAGAAGCCAGCAAGATTTCATCACGATAAATTTCTTGTTGCAATACAAATGACGCAGTTTTACAAGAAATAACACGCGCAGTTACAGTGATCAGGTTATCCATCAGAATAGGACGGTGATATTTGATATCAATTTTATGGACAACAAAGTTGTAATCGGTTTGATGCCAGTAATGATCAATGCCTGAAGCACGTAACCATTCGGTACGAGTACGCTCCATATAACGAATATGGTTGGCATGATAAACAATGCCTCCAGCATCGGTATCTTCAATGTAAACACGTATTTTGAACTCAAAACGATTAGTCATAAATGTTTTCCATAATTACGTTTCAGGTGGAGTCAATCCAAATTGTAAATAAGATTGATTGGTCGCAATTCGGCCACGCGCGGTACGCATGACAAAACCTTGTTGAATCAAATAGGGTTCAATTACATCTTCAAGCGTGCCACTGTCTTCAGCCATAGCTGCAGCTAGCGCTTCAATTCCTGCTGGCCCACCATCGAAGCGCTCCAGCAACATACTCAAATAGCGGCGATCAAGGGTGTCTAAGCCTGCTTTGTCGACATTGAGCATATTAAGGGCACGCTGCGCCATGTCTTGAGTGACTTCACCAGTGCCTTTGACCTGTGCATAATCTCGTACACGACGTAACAAGCGGTTGGCAATACGCGGTGTACCGCGAGCGCGGCGAGCGATTTCTGCTGAACCTTCGGGCGTCATTGGGACATCCATCAGCATGGCTGAACGGCTGACAATTGAGGTGAGGTCTTCTACAGAGTAAAATTCAAGGCGCTGTACAATGCCAAAACGGTCGCGTAATGGTGAAGTGAGTAAGCCCGCGCGTGTCGTTGCAGCCACTAAAGTAAACGGCGGTAAATCGAGTTTAATCGAACGCGCAGCAGGACCTTCACCAATCATGATGTCGAGCTGATAATCTTCCATGGCAGGATAGAGAATTTCTTCAATCACTGGAGAAAGACGATGAATTTCATCAATAAACAGCACATCACCTTCTTCGAGGTTGGTTAACAGTGCTGCCAAATCACCTGCACGTTCAAGGACTGGACCAGAGGTGGATTTGAGATTACCACCCATTTCACGGGCAATAATATTGGCAAGTGTGGTTTTTCCCAGACCTGGAGGACCAAAAATCAAGGTGTGATCCAGTGCTTCGCCGCGACCACGGGCTGCACCAATGAAAATTTCCATTTGCTCGCAGACAACAGGCTGCCCGACATAATCGGCAAGTGTTGCTGGTCGAATGGCCCGATCCATATGATCTTCTGTTTTTTCTACACTACTAATTAATCGATCTTGCATGGTGCTTATCATTTCATCATGGATTTAAGTGCTGCACGAATCAGGTCTGCGACATCGGTATATTGATCTTTGACTAAAGCAATTGCTTTTTGCGCTTCGGCAGGTCTATAGCCCAAAGACTGTAATGCTGCTTCGGCTTCTGCAACTGCAGAATTGCCAGAAAGTTGTAAAGTGCTATTTGGATGATTCTGTGTCTGATAACCAGATAGCCCTTTAACGCGATCTCTTAATTCAATTAATAAACGTTCAGCAGTTTTCTTGCCCACTCCAGGTACTTTGACCAAAGTGTTTACGTCATCATGTTCAATCGTTTGAATGAGTAGTTCGACACTTAATGTGGATAAAATCCCCAGTGCCATTTTTGGACCTACACCATTAACCTTGAGTAAAGTTTTAAAAATACTTTTTTCTTGAGTATCTAAAAAACCATACAATTGCTGTGCATCTTCACGCACAACGAGGTGTGTCCATAGTGTCACTTTTTGCCCCTTTTGTAATTGGCAAAAAGTTGAAAGTGGCGTATCAATTTCATAACCGACACCATTCACATTTAATAAAACGCTTGGTGCAGTTTCGATGGAGATAATTTCGCCAATTAAGCAGCCAATCATGTCAATATTTCCTGAAATTATATAAAAGAGGTTGGTCGACCTTGCAAAACTTGCGCGAGGTCATATGCTTCATGGTCTGAAAACTTACTGATAATATCGAGCACCTGCATGATGTTTTGGTAGTGATTTACCCCAAAATTTGCGCCAGATTGCTGCAAAATTGACATCATACGCTGATCTTTAAAGCTCAGTTGCTTGTTTGGAACAGTCAGTGGAATAAAGGCATCGAGAATAGATTGTAAACTCATGTGTGCAACAATTTCTAAATCTAGTTTTTGTCTGTGCTTAAAGATTTTTTCACGTGCCAGATTTTTTGCTTGCTCAATACCCTCTGAAATATCGGCAGAACAGTATTGCAGTAGTGTTCCTTCGAGTTGACCTGTTAAAATCTGGTATTGATGCTTGGCAAAAGCTGTCGTGACCTCATCGACAAGGCGTTTCATGACGCGTCCGCGTAAAGCTGCAATTTTTTGTTGCCATGTACTCCACGGCACAGAGAGTTCGCTAGGTACGCCGTAGTCGGCAATTAAGTTTAAAAAGATCGGTTCAACTTCTGGGTAACTGAGAATGTTTAGGCTAATACCATCTTCTAAGTCAATCAGGGCATAACAAATGTCATCGGCAGCTTCGAGCAAGTAAGTGAGTGGATGACGGCAATAATGATATTCACCCAGTTGAATCAGCCCAAGCTGTTCGGAAATTTCTTTTAAAATTTCTTTTTCGGTCTGGTAGCAGCCAAATTTTGCTCGGTGGTGAGAAGGCTGGTCGCCCTGAGATTCAATGGTTTTAGACAACCATGGATACTTTAAATATGCGCCAATGGTGGCACAGGTTAAACGCATGCCACCGTTGTCAGGATGGTAGTCAACGCGGGTTAGTAAGCGTAAACCTTGTGCATTGCCTTCAAACTGACGTACATCGGCTTGTTCTTCTGGGCTTAATTCGGTGAGAAAGTCGGTGTGTGAAGCATCATCAAACCATTCGCGAATCGCGTATTCACCTGCATGTCCAAACGGTGGATTGCCAATATCATGTGCTAAACAGGCTGCCTGGATGATGGCTCCGACATCGGCAGGGGTAATCCACATGGGTAAATCATCTTTGATTTTTTCGGCTGCCATCATGCCGAGTGAACGTCCGATACAGGAAACTTCGAGTGAATGGGTTAGACGTGTATGTACGCCATCATGTTGGGTAAGGGGATGTACTTGAGTTTTTCTATTTAATTGACGGAAACTTTGTGAAAAAATAATGCGATCATAATCTTTATGAAATGGGCTGCGTCCTAATTCGTTGCGACTTTTTTTTGTACCTAAACGGATTGCTGATAGCAATTCTAACCAACGCATTTGTCTCATGAATTCAGTTTTTATTCCTTGTAAAAAGACATCATGCCAAAAAAGCGCTATAGACTCTAGAGCATAACGTCATGACTTGTCGTAATTGCAGATGCTGCGCAGTTTATCTCGTATAAATGTCGAAGCAATGACTAATTTCTGCTATATAAAAGCTAAGTACAATCATAAAATTTAGAGTCGATAATAATGACACGACATTCTTCTCATACCGAAAAACATTATACCGAACGCTCAGGTTGGTTACGTGCTGCGGTACTCGGTGCAAATGATGGCATTATTTCTGTGACCAGTTTGGTGATCGGAATTGCCGCAAGTGGTGCATCTGCACAAACATTACTGGTGAGCTGTATTGCAGGTTTGATTTCGGGTGCTGTATCCATGGCGGCAGGTGAATACATTTCAGTTAAGTCACAACAAGACATTGAGCAAGCTGACCTGAAAATGGAAGCGCATGAATTGCATCACAATCCAGATCAGGAACTTAAAGAACTCACCAGAATCTATGTACAGCGTGGTTTGGAGGCGAGTTTGGCTGTTGAAGTGGCTAAACAACTGACGGCACATGACGCTTTACAAGCCCATGCCCGTGATGAAATCGGGATTTTTGAACAAACACTAGCGCAACCTTTGCAAGCCGCCTTTTCTTCAGCTTTTTCATTTTCTGTAGGTGCGGTGTGTCCACTGTTGGCAATCCTGATTTTTCCTGCGCACTGGATTCAAATTGGTGTGGGCAGTGTGGGGATTATTTCTTTGGGAATTTTAGGTGCACTGGCCAGTTATGTCGGAGGAAATAGCGTTTGGAAAGGTGCGTTACGAGTTGTGGTTTGGGGGATTTTGGCGATGCTGTTTAGTTTCTGGGTTGGTTCGTTATTTGATGTTGAGGTGCATTAATATAAGCGTGGAGATCGTGCTTTGAATGTGTATTTATAAACTTGCGACTGATAATTGAGATTTTAATTTTCCTTTGTACTCCAGTTATGGGGGAAATACAACGAGAGTATAAATCATAGAAAGAGGACTATTTTCTATTTGAATTTGAACAGAGACCACAGAAAAAGTCCTTTCTGTTGTCTATTTGTTATACAGTTGGTTCGATTTGAAAAAAAAATTGCATTTAAAATAAGCAATCTAAAAAAATATTTTGTAAAAATAAAGACTTCTTTGAAATTCGATTACATAATTTTATTTCTTGATCTAGCCGATTTGGGCTTTTCACAGTAGAATATGCGCTCTCTCTAAGTCACATTGCGGTAACGTCATTAATGACAAGCCCGTGGAGCTAAAATCAACATGTTTATCGTGGCCGGTGCCTCAGCGCATTCCTCTTTTAAGAAAACTCAACTATTATCACGTTTGACGTCAATTAGTTCTGTTCAGTCTTTTGATAGCCAATGGGTTTATCTGTTTGATCAAGCGCTCAACGAGCAGCAATATCAGTCAGCTTTACAACTTTTAAATGATGGTCAGTCTTTTGAGTTGCGTCAGGCTGCAGCCGACGAAATTCAAATTTTAGTGACTCCACGTGTCGGGACAATTTCGCCGTGGTCATCTAAAGCTACCGATATTTTCAAAAACTGTAATACACCTGTGCACCGCTTAGAACGTGGTCTTTTATTTACTCTAAAAGGCGTAAGTGATGTTTCAAAAGCTGTAAAGCTCGTATTGCATGACCGCATGACAGAGACTGTGTTTGATCAGATTGAAGATGCTCAAGCACTATTTTCAGAGACTGCACCAAAGCCACTCAATGCAATTGATATTTTGGGTGAAGGTAAAGATGCATTGGTTAAAGCGAACCAAGAGTTTGGTTTTGCATTGTCAGAGCAAGAAATTGATTACCTGACTGCGGCTTTCACCAAATTGGGTCGTAACCCGAACGACATCGAATTGATGATGTTTGCTCAAGCCAACTCTGAGCACTGCCGTCATAAAATCTTTGGTTCTGAATGGACAATTGATGGCGAGAAACAGCCATTGTCTTTGTTCCAGATGATTAAAAACACTTATAAAGAATCACCAAATGATGTGTTGTCAGCATATAAAGACAATGCTTCGGTGATTGTTGGTTATGACACTATGCGTTTTTATCCAAAACAAGACGCAGCAACAGGTCATTACATTTATAAATACAAGAGCCAAGCCGCACACATCCTCATGAAAGTGGAAACCCACAACCACCCGACTGCAATTTCTCCATTTGCAGGTGCGGCAACAGGTTCTGGTGGTGAAATCCGTGATGAAGGCGCGACAGGTCGTGGTGGTAAGCCAAAAGCAGGTTTAACAGGCTTTACTGTATCTAACCTGAACATTCCTGGTTTTGAACAGCCTTGGGAAGACAACTACGGCAAACCTTCACGTATGGCATCGCCATTACAAATCATGATTGAAGGTCCTTTGGGTGGCGCAGCGTTTAACAACGAATTTGGTCGTCCAAACCTGAACGGTTACTTCCGTACCTTCGAACAAAATGTTAATGGTGAAGTGAAAGGTTTCCATAAGCCAATCATGATCGCAGGTGGTTACGGTAATATTCGTCCTGACCATGTCGAGAAAGATGCGATTCAACCAGGCGATTTGCTGATTGTACTTGGTGGGCCTGCCATGTTGATCGGTCTTGGCGGTGGTGCTGCGTCTTCTGTTGATAGCGGTACGATGGGTGAAAGCCTTGACTTTGCTTCTGTACAACGTGAAAACCCAGAAATGGAACGCCGTTGCCAAGAAGTCATCGATACTTGCTGGCGCTTGGAAGACTTCAACCCAATCGTTTCTGTTCATGACGTAGGTGCTGGTGGTTTATCCAATGCTATGCCTGAACTGGTGAATGATCACGAGTTGGGGGCAGTGTTGAACTTGCGTAAGATTCCATCGCTTGAGCCTGGCATGAGCCCAATGGAAATCTGGTCAAACGAAGCACAAGAACGTTATGTCTTGGCGATTCATCCAGAGTCTTTGGCACAGTTTGAATCTATTTGCGCGCGCGAACGCTGCCCGTTTGCGGTACTGGGTGAAGCGACTGAAGCACGTCATCTTACTGTTGAAGATCCATTATTTGAGAACAAAGCAGTCGATATCCCAATGCAAGTGATGTTGGGTGGCACGCCACGTATGCAACGTTCTTACGAAACCATTGAACGTCAAGGTAACGAGTTTGATGCATCGAAAGTTGATTTGAAAGATGCGATTTTCCGTGTCTTGAAAAACCCGACTGTTGCATCTAAATCATTCTTGATCACCATCGGTGACCGTTCAATTACAGGTATGGTTGCACGTGATCAAATGGTTGGTCGCTGGCAGGTTCCTGTTGCTGATGCAGCAGTGACTACCACAAGCCTTGAAGGTTATACAGGTGAAGCAATGGCGATGGGCGAACGTCCACCAGTTGCATTGCTTAACCCAGCAGCATCTGCACGTTTGGCAGTGGCTGAAGCAATCTCAAACATCATGTGTGCCAATATTGAACAGATCAGCGACATTAAGTTGTCTGCGAACTGGATGGCAGCAGCAGGTCAAAAAGGCGAAGATCAAGCCTTGTTTGAAGGTGTGAAAGCGATTGGTATGGAAATGTGCCCTACGTTGGGTATTGCTATTCCAGTGGGTAAAGACTCACTTTCAATGCGTACCACTTGGACAGATGAAGGCATCGATAAAGCCGTGACTTCACCTATGACAGGTGTCATTACCGCATTTGCGCCAGTCTTGGATGTTCGTAAAACATTGACACCAGAATTGAAACAGCTTGATGATTCAGTGCTTGTACGTATTGATTTGTCAAAAGGTCAGTTCCGTTTAGGTGGTTCGATCCTTGCTCAAGTTTATAAAGCAATCGGTTCAGTGACACCTGACGTAGACAGTTTTGATGACTTCAAAGCATTCTTTGCATTAGTTCAAGACTGGAACAATCGTGGTCTGATCCAAGCTTACCATGACATCGGTGATGGTGGTTTGTTGGCAACAGTTGCTGAAATGATGTTTGCTTCACGCTTGGGTGTGGCTTTGGAAAACCAAAGCACTGAAAGCCTGTTTGCTGAAGAAATTGGTGCAGTTGTACAAATCAAAACAGCAGACTGGGCAGCACTTGAAGCTGAAGTTGCAGCATCAAGCTTGAAAGATGCAATTACTGTTGTTGGTCAAGTGAATAACAGCGACCAGTTAAGCATCAATGGCTTAACTTTAGACCGTGCAGAGTTACAACAGGCATGGGCAGAAGTTTCACATCAAATCCAGCGTTTACGTGACAACTTTGAAACTGCTGATCAAGAGTTTGCGTTGATTGCAGATAAAAACCACAAAGGTTTGATTGCACAGCCAACATATGACTTGAATGAGCCTGTAGAAGCGCCGTTCCTGAACATGCGCCGTCCAAGCATGGTGATTTTGCGTGAACAAGGCGTTAATGGTCAAACTGAAATGGCGGCTGCATTTGATAAAATTGGCTTTAACACAGTCGATGTTCACATGAGTGATTTGCTTGCAGGTCGAGTTGACTTAAATGACTTCGAAGGCTTAGTGGCTTGCGGTGGCTTCTCTTACGGTGACGTACTGGGTGCTGGCGGTGGCTGGGCAAAATCAGTCTTGTTCAATGCGAAATTGCGTGACCAGTTCGAAAAATTCTTTCATCGTGACGATACCTTTACTTTGGGTGTGTGTAATGGCTGTCAGATGATTTCACAACTTGCACCATTAATTCCTGGTGCAGATGCTTGGCCTCGTTTCCACCGTAACACTTCTGAAGTGTTTGAAGCGCGTGCAGTGAATGTCCGTGTAGAAAAATCAGCTTCTGTATTGTTGCAAGGTATGGAAGGTTCGATTTTACCAATCGCGGTTGCGCATGGTGAAGGTCGTATTGTGGCAAGCGCTGAAAACTTGGCAAGCTTACAAGCAGGACATCAAGTAACTTTACGTTATGTTGATAGCCTTGGTCAACCAACTCAACACTATCCATTGAACCCGAACGGTTCACCAGATGCAATTACAGGTGTAACGTCTAAAGATGGTCGTGCAACGATTATGATGCCGCACCCTGAACGTAACTTCCGTGCGATTCAACATTCTTGGGCGCCAGAAGGCTGGGCAGAAGATGGTGCTTGGTTACGTATGTTCCGTAATGCACGTAAATTTATTGGTTAATCATTGATTTAATCAAGCTAAAAAGCCACCGTAAGGTGGCTTTTTATTTGTTTGTAAATTAGTTTATGCTGAGACTGTTAATTAACTAAATGCGTAAATTGGAAAATAAAAACATGTCTTCAAAGAAATCAGATTTTTCAATTTTTCTCGGTATTTCTCTGAGTTTATTTTGTATAGGTGGGGCAGTATGGTTACTGTTTATTGGAAAGCTTGCAGGAGCTGAGTTTGTTGCATTAGTTTTGGGTGGCATAGTATTAAGTTTAATCATTTATTTTTCTTCGGAAATTCAAGAGTTTTCGATTGCAGGGAATGCAGTCAAACTTAGAGAATTAAAAGATGAAGCGAATCAAACCATTGAAAGCTTAAAACAAGCACGAACCGAGTTATTTAGATTAATGCTGCCACAAACTTTGAATTTTGGTGGTACTTGGAGAGGTTCTTCTAAAGTTGATGAACGTGTAGATGGCTTTTGTCAACTTCATAAAGCAATTCAATCATTTGAGTGCACCATTCAATTAAAGTCAGATATAGAAAAAGTATTAAGAACTCTGATAATAAGCCAATACGGTAATCTAAGCTTTATTCATCAAATGCCAAGGAAAGAGTTAAATGACCCTTTAGATGATTTATGGAAACTACAGGCTTTATCATTACATTTAACAGATGCCATGATTGAAGCGAAGAGAAAATCTACGATTGAATTTATTAAAGTTAAAGAAGATATCTATAATGCGATTGATGTGTATGCAAAACTGTATGTGATCTATAAAGAAATTATGTCATTACCAAATTCATAGCAAACCTAAAGGTTAGCCTTATGCTCAAACTCATTTACTACGTCCCTGAAAGTCATCTCGAATCAACAAAACAAGCCATTTTTGCTGCGGGTGCAGGTGGCATTGGCAACTATGAACAGTGCGCATGGCAGGTTAAAGGTATCGGGCAGTTTAAACCTGTCAAAGGGGCAGATCCATTTTTAGGACAGCTTGATCAGCTCGAACAACTTGAAGAGTGGCGTGTAGAAACCATTGTTCCTGAAGCTCAAGCCAAGCAGGTTGCCCAAGCTCTACAAGCCAGTCATCCTTATGAAGAACCTGCTTTTGAGTTTATTCAAATTTTGGATATTGAGTCACTTTTATGACTACAAATGAACTTTAGAAATGATTTTGTATTGTTTTGATAGTGGTTTACTTTTCATTGGCGAAAAGTAACAAAAGCCCTCTGTTTGATTGATGGTACATCCATGTACCACAATCAAACGGCGACATCCATGTCGCCTTGCGTGTATCGAATAATTGGAAAACCGATAGACAAGAGCGATATTAAACCTTCTGAACAAATAACTCGCGTTCAAAACGGTATTGTGGAAAGAACACACCATCTTCGGCACGTTGCCCAGCACCGATGACCATCACAGGATATTCTTCATCACCAAGCTGTAAAATTTTACGCACGCGAGGTTCATCGAAACCTTCCATCATACAACTGTCAAAACCATAAGCACGGAGTGCTAAAACTAAATTTTCACAGGCAAGGGCAGTGCTTTTAACAGCCCAGAGTTTACGGTCTGCGGGACTAAATGCAGTGACAGGCAGAGGGGTAAATTGTCGAACAACGCTAAAAGCCAGTTTTTTGGCATTGCCAATACTGTTGAACAGCCCTGTTTTGTAGTTGTAAGCAATAAAGCGATAATATTGCTGCACTGCTTTTGGTGCTTTAGGCATTGGAAACTGACTGAGATTTTTCTTCGCCATTTCATCAATACGATCTGTACGTGCCACGCATACAATCAGTTCAGCCGCAGTTCGAGCAGCCAGTTGCCCCATACAGGCTTTCACCAGTTGTGTTTTTTTCTCAGCCGATTGCACCACATAAAACATCCACGGCTGTAAATTTGAGGAATTTGGTGCAAGTAATGCAAGGTCTAAACATTCATCTAAAATTTCAGCAGGAATCGGCGTATCGGTAAATTTTCGCACTGAACGGCGGCTTTCGATGACTTTTTTAAACTGATTGACATCAATATCATCAGGTACAGCCTCATGGTAACGAACTTTGGCTGTGGTTTTCGTAGTGTCCATATTTTAAATATCACAACAAAAAAATCAGGAAAATATTATCTGCCATTCTAAGCGCAGTTGCATGTGGGATTGTGTATTTCGTAAATAGGCAGCTCAGAAAAGAACTGCCTAAAGAGGCTATTTAGTTGAATTTTGAGAAATCAGCTTCGCGCTTTTCCAAGAAAGCATTGACCGCTTCATGCAGTTCAGGTGATTTGACCCGTTGCATAAAAATTTCAGCTTCTTCATCAATCCATTCCAAAATTTCAGGCAGGTTCTGTTTCATAAGTGCTTTGGTTTGCTTAAGCGATGCAATTGGAAGTTTTGCCATATTTTTCGCTGTTTCACTGGCAAAATCATAAACATCATGATGTTCCATCAAGGCCATTAGATGAAATGGTGCACGCAGATGTTCATTTGAAAAAACCTGATTGATTAAGCCAAATTTTTCAGCAGTATGTGCATTGAATTTTTGTGCGGTCAGCAATAGTTCTGCGGCATGATGATAGCCAATTTGTTGTTGCAGAAGTTTGCTTGCGCCACCTTCTGGTGATAATCCAAGACTGACAAATGGTAGCTGAAACACAGCAGATTCATCAGCATAGACCAAGTCTGCATGTAAGAGTAGTGTGACACCAATACCAATCGCCACACCTTTGACTGCAACAATCAGTGGTTTAGAGAGTTTGGCTGCAGATTTGAGCAAGATAAAAGGTGGTTGTTCTGCCGCACTGGTGCTGGTCGGGTTTTGCAGGGAATCTAAAAAATCCTGCATGTCATTGCCTGCGGTAAAGTCATCACCTGCACCACGTAATACAACCACACGAACTTCATCACTGACATTGGCTTGGTCTAAAGCCTGAGAAATCCATAAGTATAGCCCACTATAAATCGCATTTTTGGCAATCGCACGGTCAATGGCGAGAGTGAGTACGCCATGTTCAAGGCTTGCCTGTAAATGCTGATGGGGCTGTGTTAAACAAGTGAGTGTCATTATTCATATCCTTTATTTAGAGTATTTGGTGATTTTTACAAGGTAAATTGTTATGCTTCCGCTGATTCTTTATCATTGCACTTCACCATCCTTTGGTTTAATTATTGATATCCTATGATGTATCGTTTTGATTATCTTGTTTTCATTGGGCGTTTTCAACCATTTCATCTGGCGCATATGCAGACTATTCAGATTGCATTGCAACAAAGCCAGAAGGTGATTATTGCTTTAGGTTCGGCTCAGGCCGAGCGCAGTATCAAAAACCCGTTTCTTGCTCAAGAACGTGAACAGATGATCTTGTCGAATTTTTCTAAGGAAGATCAACAACGTATTGTTTTTGTGCATGTTGTTGATGTCTATGATGATCAGAAATGGGTGAAATTGGTTAAAGATCTGGTGGCAGCCAATACACCTGTTCAGGCTAAAATTGGACTGATTGGTCATTTTAAAGATGACTCATCGTACTATTTGCAACTGTTTCCAGACTGGACTTTGGTCGAGCTGGAAAGTTTAAAAAATTCGATTTCGGCAACACCAATGCGTGAAGCTTATTATCGTGGTGAAATTCAAACCCAGTATTTTCCGCAAGGTACGATTGAGTTTTTACAGCAATTTCAAACAACGTCTGTTTATAGTGAGCTAAGACAGCGTTTTGAACTACAAGACAGTAGTAGTTTTTAAAAAATAGCTAGCATTATTGCTAGCTATTATTTTTTAGGCAGCTTTGAGTGCTTTAAGATCGGCAAGTACTTGCTCGGCATGACCCGCAGCTTTCACCTTACGGTATTCTTTCACTAACTCGCCGTTATGAAAAATAAAGGTGGAGCGTTCAATGCCCATGACCTTTTTGCCATACATATTTTTTTCTTTAATGACATCAAAGTGTTGGCATAAAACTTCTTCTTTATCACTGATCAGATTGATTTTGAGTGCTTGCTTTTCAGTAAAGTTCTGGTGAGATTTTACCGAGTCACGTGAAACTCCAAAAATTGTTGCACCTTGTTCAGTAAACTGATCTTGAATACAAGAAAAATCAATGGCTTGAGTGGTACATCCTGGAGTTGAATCCTTTGGATAAAAATAAACAATGAGCCATTCTGATGCAACTTCAGCTAAGTTGATTTCACCTGTTGTGGTAGGAAAGGCTTGATTTGGAAGTTGAATGCTGTCTGTCATCATCTGTCCTTAAATTTCATGATGTTCTAATGTAAGGGGCAAAAACGCATAATTGTTGTGATACAGAATATCACCTTTGCGAATTGAAAGTGCTTTTTTAAAGATTGGACCATCAATCACCGTGGTATGAAATTCACCTGCTTCACCACAGGGATCAATGCCACGCGCACAAAGTTCTTCTACATACTGGGTGGTCAAAACCCGCCCAAGATCTTCAACTTTCATGCCTAAATATAGGTTTACCGTAACAATAACGCTTTGAAAACCTAAGTCTATAAATTCATGGATAATTTCAAGGCGGTTTTTTTGCCATAGAGGCATGCACAATTTTAACTGGCTTTTATCACAGACTGATTGGTTCCATTCTGCATGACCGAGTAAGTCGATATCCCCAGTGACCAAAACTTCTGCCCCCAATTTTTTTTGCTGGGTGAGTAGTTCAATAAACTGCGCTTCATAGCTTTGCCATGTTGCAGAAGCAGTAAAAATAGGCAACCCAATAGCATCGGCTTGCGCATGGATAATGTCGAGTGACATACCATGTGAACGTGATTTGAGCCCTTGCTCTTCTAGCATCACAATTAAACCTATCGCTTCACCCATTTGCATGGCTTTAAAGAGAGCAAGACTGCTGTCTTTACCTCCACTATAAGAAGCGACAAATTTTTTGTTCTGGGCGTTGGCATTCCATAGCATTTGCATGATTTATGTTCTATCTTCGTTGAAAATAGGTGACCCATAAAAAAACTAGCCACATGATGTGGCTAGTTAATTGAATCACTTAACTGTGATGTCTTACTTCTTTTGTTCTGCTTGTTGCGCATTTTTCATGGCTTCTTCAGACAAAGATTTTAGCTTTGTAGTCAACTGTGGGCCAAAACAAGACTGAACAGCTTTGTTTTGTTGTTGAATAAAAGGAAGTGAGCTTGGGCTTTTCTTCTGGTTGACTGTGCTAATAATTTGCCATTCTTGAGCTTTGGTCAAGCGACCTTCAGCATCGACTTGACATGTACAAAACTTATTGGTTTCTGCTGCAGTCAATTTTCCGCCTTTACCTGCACTTTCTTTACAGTTGCTAATTAGCGTTGCACGAACATTGGTGCTTTTTGACGGATCTTGTGCTGCATGAGACATTGTTGCTGTAAATGCCAATGCAGAAAAAAGAGTAGAAACAATCAGTTTTGAATTTAGGAATTTCATATAACCTGCCTTTTATTGAGGTACGTAACGTGTTGGGTCTTCAACGCCTGCCTGAGCAAAACCTTCTTTACGTAAGCGGCAGCTATCGCATTTACCACAAGCACGCCCCTGGTCGTCAGCTTGATAGCAAGACACTGTTTGACTGTAGTCTACACCATGTTCAAGACCTAAACGTATTATATTCCCTTTAGATAAATGTAACAGAGGTGTTTCAATTTTAAGTGGTTTTCCTTCAACCCCTGCTTTTGTCGCAAGGCTTGCAAGTTGTGCAAACGCTTCAATAAATTCAGGGCGGCAGTCAGGATAACCTGAGTAATCTACAGCATTTACCCCAATCACAATGGCTTCAGCGCCAAAAACTTCTGCTGCAGCCAGTGCATAAGACAGGAAAATCGTGTTACGTGCTGGAACATAAGTGACAGGAATACCTTCCTGAGCCTGTTCTGGAACAGCAATGCTATGGTCAGTGAGTGCCGAACCACCGAGATTACCCAAGTCGATGTTGATAACTCGATGTTCTACACCTGAACGCTGTGCCAGTGCTTTGGCTGCATCAAGTTCAGTGCTTGAGCGTTGCCCATATTGAAAGCTCAGGGCAATACATTCATATCGTGCTTGCGCCCAAGCTAAACAAGTAGTTGAGTCTAAACCACCAGATAATAAAACTATGGCGCGAGGGCGCATATTCATTCTCCAAAAAATTTAATTAACGACCTATTTCATCTTGCCACAACAGTTTATGCAATTGTAACTGAAAACGTACAGGTAAATGATCATCTAAAATCCACTGTGCCAGATCACGGGCAAAGCGTGGCAATTTGGCATTGCCTTTTTCGACAGCAAAAGCGGGGGAGAACCAAACGGTACTGACTTTTTGCTGGAGTTGATACTCTGCAACCTGTTGCTTTGACCATTCATAATCTTCACGGTTACAAATCACAAACTTGATTTGATCTTGGGCGGTGAGCAGGTCTAGGTTGCTGAGCAAATTGCGGTGAGCCTCACCCGAAGTTGGGGTTTTTAAATCAAGGACTTTGGATACGCGTGGATCGACTTTACTGACATCTAATGCACCACTGGTTTCTAAAGATACTTCAAAACCGAGTTCGCACAAGCGATCCAGTAAGGCGATACAGTTGGGCTGTGCCAGTGGTTCACCACCAGTCACACAGATATATGGGGTTTGATAGGCTTGGGCTGTTTCAATAATTTTTTCCAGTGACCAGCGTTCGCCACCTTCAAATGAATAGGTCGTATCACAATAAGTACAACGCAGTGGACAGCCTGTCAAACGGATAAAAACCGTGGGCAATCCTGCGGTATTCGCTTCACCTTGCAGTGAATAGAAAATCTCGGTAATACGTAAGCCTGCAGCAGGATCTGTAACAGGAATCTGAGAGGAGCGAAGCGGATTCATAGCAAAATAACCACAGTATTTAAAAAAACAAAAATCTCTACGATTTTACAACCGTAGAGACGAGGAGCGACTAAAGCTCCGTGGAACAGTTTAAGTTCCGCAACAGTTTAGAGATTACTCGTCGCGAAGCAAATCGTTCAAGCTGGTTTTTGCACGTGTTTGCGCATCAACTTTTTTCACGATAATTGCAGCATACAGGCTGTAAGTACCGCATTTAGACGGAAGGCTACCTGCAACAACAACAGAACCTGCTGGTACACGGCCGTAGTGGATTTCGCCAGTTGCGCGGTCATAAATCTTGGTTGACTGACCAATAAACACGCCCATAGAAATCACAGAACCTTCTTCAACGATCACGCCTTCAACGATTTCAGAACGCGCACCGATGAAACAGTTATCTTCAATGATGGTTGGATTTGCTTGAAGTGGCTCAAGAACACCACCAATCCCTACACCGCCAGACAAGTGTACGTTTTTACCAATTTGTGCACATGAACCTACAGTTGCCCATGTATCAACCATTGTACCTTCGTCAACGTATGCACCGATGTTCACATAAGAAGGCATAAGCACGACATTTTTCGCTTGGAAGCTACCACGACGTGCAACTGCTGGTGGTACTACACGTACGCCAGCTTGTTTAAATTGTTCTTCAGTCCAACCTTTGAATTTAGTGTCTACTTTGTCATAGAAACGAAGGTCGCAAGATTCGATTGGTTTGTTGTCATTCAATTTGAATGATAAAAGCACCGCTTTTTTCAACCATTGGTGAACAACCCACTCACCTTCAATTTTTTCTGCAACACGAAGGCTACCGTTGTCTAAACCTTGAATCGCTTGCTCAACAGCAGCGCGAACTTCAGCAGGACAGTCTGCTGCAGTAAAGTTAGCACGGTTTTCAAAGGCTTGTTCAATAATCGTAGCAAGCTCAGACATATGCTTATCCCAAAATTATGCTCAAAAAATTACAACGATTTTACACTAAAAACGAGTGCATGCGATTGAAAAAATAGCAAAACGATCAAGATTTCAGAAAAAGCGGCATCATGGTTTAGCTTAAGAAAATCTGATATGTGTGATTTGGTTATTTCATGTGTATCGGCGAGATTTTATTATTTTGATTTAAAATGGTTTTTTTTAATATTTTATTTGGATAATTTGAAAAAACGTATTAAAAAATAACATAAACTCAGCAAATTTTGCATAAAAATCACCCATTTTCAACTTAATATGTCCAGCCATAATAGCAATACAACCCGTGGAAATTCACGATTGGTCAGGAGAAGCATCATGAAGAACATTCAGAAAATTCTGGTTGCCTCGGCACTGGTTTCAATTACAGGTGTAGTCATGGCAGATGAACCAGTCATTACTGAACCAGGCAATACCTATAAAACTTATTTGCCAAGTTCATTTCGTGCTGAAGCAGGGACAACTGGTTATGGCGGGGCATTTACATGGGATGTCAATCCCTATGTAGGTGTAAGTTTAGGCTATAATGGTGGTGATATTAACTGGCGTAATAACATTAAGAGTCATGGAACTAAATATGACCTGAATCAGGACAACAACAATAACGTCTACTTAAATGCAGAAATGCACCCTTGGGGAGCAAGCGGTAATCATTTTGCCAAATCGGTATATGTTGCAGCAGGGGCAGCATATCTGGACAATGATTACAAGCTGACCTCAAAGTCCAACAATGGCAATGTCATCGTTAATGACAACAAATATAACATTACAGGCAATATTACAGGTCAAATGAAATACAAAAACGAGATTGCCCCATATGTCGGAATTGGTGCGCGTCCAATGCTGAGTGAGCACTGGGGTGTCTTTGGTGAAGTGGGAGCATACTATACCGATAATCCAGCGGTGACATTGACCTCGAATGCAGCGGTGAATACACCGAGTGGTTCAGATGCTCAGTTCCAGAGTGACTTGAAAGCACAGGAAAATCAAATCGCCAATCAAGATAAATACAAATGGTTGCCTTCCGCCAAAGTCGGCGTGATTTACCGTTTCTAATCGTAACGCATAAAAAATGCCATCATTGGATGGCATTTTTTATTTATAGCATTGATTTAACGTAATTTGGCAAGCCAAGTACCGAGCGTTTGCACAATCTGAACCAAAATCAATAGCACAATCACGGTTAAAATTACCACGCTACTGTCAAAGCGCTGATAACCATAAGAAATTGCCAAATCACCAATCCCGCCTGCGCCGACAGCACCTGCCATAGCAGTTGCACCGATCAGGCTAATGGTGGCTGTGGTCATGTTTAAAATCAGGGAGCTACGCGCTTCAGGTAAAATAAACTTGAAAATGATTTGCCAAGGTGTTGCACCCATTGACTGTGCCGATTCGATAATCCCTTCATTGACTTCAAGCAATGAAGTTTCGATCAGGCGTCCCATGTAGGGGCCCACATAGATGGTCAGTGGCACAATCGCTGCCCATGTGCCAATCGATGTTCCCACGAGCCATTGGGTAAATGGAATCACCGCAATGAGTAAAATAATAAATGGCAGTGAACGCAAGGCATTTACAATCGGGTTGAGGACATGATAAATCACAGGGTTTGGCAAAATGCCTGCTGGGCGCGTAACCAATAGCACAATCGCCTGAATGAGCCCCCAGATTCCACCAAAAATCAGGGAGAAGAACACCATTTGAAAGGTTTCTTGCAAGGCAGTGACAAACTGATCAATGCTTAAAGAACTGTGCCAGAACGGCTGAGTGACTTCAGTCAACCATTGTACAATCCAGTCTCTCATGATTGTTCTCCTTGCTGACGAACTTCAACCCCTTGCTGTTTGAGGTAGTCTGTTGCTTGAGCAACAATAGCAGCATCCCCCAAAATCTGTACAAACATCTGACCAATCACTGTACCGTCAATTTCCGTCATGTTGGCAAACAAAATATTCAGGCTAATATCAAACTGTTTGATCATGGCCTGAATCACAGGTTGCTGTGCCGACTGACCTAAAAATTGCAAGCAATAAATGCTATGTTCATGCTGATGCTCAAGCTGCTTAAGAATATTGCGTGGCAATTGTTGCTGTAGCACAGTCTGAATAAAGTTTTTGGTGGTCGGTTGCTGTGGCTTACTGAAAATATCAACCGTTCTACCTGTTTCGATAACTTTCCCTGACTCCATGACTGCAACATAATCACAGACACTTTCGATCACATCCATTTCGTGGGTGACCATGACAATCGTAATATTTTGTTCTTTATTGATTTTTTTCAATAAAGCCAAGACAGATTGCGTCGTTTGTGGGTCAAGTGCAGAGGTTGCTTCATCGCACAGCAAAATTTTAGGATGATTGGCAAGCGCACGGGCAATCCCGACACGCTGTTTTTGACCACCAGACAGTTCGTCAGGGTAGGCATTTTTTTTATGACCCAGATCAATAAAGGACAGCAATTCATCTAAACGAGCCTGACGTTTTTCTTTACTGACGCCGAGTAATTTCATTGGCATTTCAATATTTTCTGCTACCGTCTTGGTTTCAAGCAAATTGAAGTGCTGGAAAATCATGCCAATATTGGCACGTTCCTGACGTAATGCACGCGCATCTAAAGCAGTAAAATCTTTGTCATGAATAATAACCTGACCTTCAGTTGGGCGTTCCAACAAGTTGATCAAACGAATTAACGTACTTTTACCTGCGCCACTATAGCCAATAATGCCAAAGATACTGCCTTCGGGAATCTCGAGATTGATCTGATCGAGCGCGCGCAGTGTTTGCCCTTTGAGCTGATAGTGTTTTGAAATGTTTTTAAATTGAATCATGTGGTCAAAAACTATGCGAAAAAGAAAAAACAGGCAAAGAAGCTTTGCCTGTTCGTTGGCAACATTATATGACTATTTGCTTTCAGTCAGGTAGCTGATTGGTTTATTTACATCTACTTTTGTGCCAGCAAAATGTTCTTGAACATATTTCTTCACGGCTTCAGTGTGGTAAAGCTCGCCAAGTTTTTTCAGTGCAGGGTCATTTTTACGTGAGTCAGCAGTTGCAACAATGTTGACATTGAGCTTGGTTGATTGGTCGACTGGCTCATAATAAATTGAATCTTTCAGTACATTCAAACCACCTTCCATTGCCAAGGTATTGCCAAGAACAATGGCATCAACGTCATTTTTCGCACGTACTGCAGTTGCCATTTGAATTGGTTTAATGTCAATTTTCTTGGCGTTGTCAGTAATGTCGTTTGGCGTGCCTTTGGCTGGATCAAAACCAGTTTTTAGTTTGATTAGGCCTGCGCTTTGTAATAATAATAATGCGCGTGCTTCATTGGCTGCATCGTTAGGAATAGCAATGCTTGCACCTTGCGGGAACTGATCAACTTTCTTGTACTTGGTCGAGTAGATCCCCATTGGCTCAAGGTAAGTTGTCGAAACAGGCGCAATTTTCTTGTCATTGCTTGCATTGTAAGCGACTAGGTAAGCATACGATTGGAATGCGTTGGCATCGACTTCTTTGTTGGCAATCGCGGTGTTCATGGCAACATAGTCAGTGAAGTTTTGGACTTTGAGGTCAATCCCTGCTTTTTTGGTTTCAGGCAATGTTGCAATATAACGCCAGATATCAGCATCTGAACCTGTCGATGCCAATACGATTTTTTGCGGTTGACCTGCATCGGCAGCTTTAGTGTTGTTGCTTTGTTCAGGTGCATTTTTACTGCAACCAGTAGCAAGGAGTACGCTTGTACCTAAAACAACGCTCAATAATTTTTTCATGAGGTGTGTGTCCCTAAGTCAATAATGTTCAGTGTTTGGATGAAACTTCAGAACATGACAAATACATTCACTGACCGATCATAATTTCTACGCACTACTATATAGCAGCAAATATGCTGAAATCGATTATCGATGAGTGTGTTGAAAATGATGTTGATGCTTGTCAAGACTGATGTGTAGCAGACAGACAAGTCATAGATCAGTTACATCAGTGTGAGAATTGTGCTCATGATACCAAGAAAATAAAATGCACAATAGGGGAGCATATAGAATCTGTATGCTGCACGATTGATTTTCATTGAAATATTTTCACAAAATTATATCTGAGCCGGAAAGCTGGCAGTATAAAGTTTTGTCTTTTGAGGTCAAAACAATAAAAAACATAAATCATATGAAAATTTATGGTTAAGACTGCAAAAATAAAAACGCCCTCGAAAGAGCGTTTTTATTATAAAAATCGGAGTTTACGCTTGTTCGCGGGCAATCGCACGGTAACCGATGTCACTGCGGTATTGCATGCCATCAAAGGTAATCTGACCACAGACTTCCAATGCGTTGACTTGTGCTTCAATAACGCTGTCACCCAATGCGGTCACGCAGAGTACGCGACCACCTGAAGTGATGACTTGGCCTTTGGCATTGGTTGCTGTGCCTGCATGAAAGACTTTTGTGCCTTCAGGAGATTGACCTAAACCAGAAATCACATCGCCTTTGCGAACGCTTTCAGGGTAACCTTCTGCTGCAAGTACAATACCAATTGATTTACGCTCGTCCCACTGTGCTTCTGCAGGTAAGTTGCCTTCAAGACCTGCTTCAACCAAGTCAACCAATGATGACTGTAAACGCATCATGATCGGTTGCGTTTCTGGATCACCGAAACGGCAGTTGAACTCGATCACACGTGGTTGACCTTGTTCGTCAATCATTAAACCTGCATACAAGAAACCTATATAGACATGACCATCTGCGGCCATACCGTCAACAGTTGGGCGCATGATTTCAGTCATCACACGTTCAAATACGTCAGCTGTCACGACAGGAGCAGGAGAATACGCACCCATACCGCCTGTGTTTGGACCTTGGTCACCTTCAAAGATACGTTTGTGATCTTGTGAAGTTGCCATTGGTAAAATGTTTTGACCGTCGATCATACAGATGAAAGATGCTTCTTCGCCTGCAAGGAACTGTTCAATTACCACGCGTGAGCCAGCATCACCGAACTTGTTGCCTGCCAACATGTCATCAATTGCAGCAAACGCTTCGTCTTTGCTCATTGCAACGATCACGCCTTTGCCTGCAGCAAGACCATCAGCTTTAATCACAATTGGTGCGCCATGTTGTTCAACAAAGGCTTTCGCTGCATCCACTTCTGTGAATACATCATAAAAAGCAGTTGGAATGTTATGGCGTTTCAAGAAATGCTTGGCAAAAGCTTTTGAGCCTTCAAGTTGCGCAGCGTATTGAGTTGGGCCCCAAATTTTAAGACCTGCAGCACGACCAGCGTCTACCACACCATTCACAAGTGGTGCTTCTGGACCGACAATAACTAGAGCGACATCATTATTTTTTGCGAATTCAATGATCGCTGGATTGTCGAGAATATCCAGTTGTACATTTTCACATTTTTCTTCCGTTGCAGTACCTGCGTTACCTGGTGCTACAAAAACTTTGCTGACTTTTGCATCTTGCGCGATTTTCCATGCCAAAGCATGTTCACGACCACCGCTACCCAAAACGAGAATATTCATCGGTTCATACTCCATGAATCGAAATGGCACAAAGCCCTCAGCTATCAAATAGAGAGGACTTTGTGCAATGATCTATAATGTCTTAATTGTTGTTCAATTAGTGACGGAAATGACGCATACCTGTGAACACCATCGCAATGCCGTGTTCATCTGCTGCTGCAATCACTTCTTCATCGCGCATAGAACCACCCGGTTGGATGATACATTTAATGCCTGCTTTTGCAGCATTGTCGATACCGTCACGGAACGGGAAGAATGCGTCAGATGCCATAACTGCACCTTCAACTACTAGACCCGCATGTTCTGCTTTAATTGCAGCAATACGAGCTGAGTTTACGCGGCTCATTTGACCTGCGCCAACACCGATAGTTTGACGACCTTTTGCATAAACAATCGCGTTTGACTTCACGTATTTCGCAACTTTCCAAGCAAAGATCAAGTCATCAATTTCTTGTTCAGTTGGAGCAACTTTAGTCACAACTTTCAAGTCAGAAGCTTTGATCATGCCTAAGTCTTGGTCTTGAACTAGCAAGCCGCCATTGACGCGTTTGTAGTCAAGTTGTGGAGTGCGTGCATCGATTGCAGGAAGTTCACCACAAACCAATACGCGAACATTTTTCTTCGCGCCAGTCACTTCAAGTACGCCTTCAGCAATACTTGGTGCGATGATCACTTCAACGAACTGGCGTTCAACAATTGCTTTAGCTGTTTCAACATCTAACTCGCGGTTAAATGCGATAATGCCACCAAATGCAGATTCAGGGTCAGTTGCATATGCCAAGTCATAGGCTGCTTTGATACCGTCTAAAGATACCGCAACGCCACAAGGGTTGGCATGTTTTACAATTACACATGCAGGTTTAGCAAAAGATTTCACACATTCAAGTGCTGCATCGGTATCTGCGATGTTGTTATAAGATAATTCTTTACCTTGTAACTGCTTAGATGTAGAAACTGATGCTTCTTTTGCAGCAGGGTCAACATAGAATGCAGCTGATTGATGCGGGTTTTCACCGTAACGAAGGTCTTGTGCTTTCACCAGTTGCGTGTTGAATGTACGCGCAAATTTATCTGCTTGACCTTCTTCTTTACCTACGCGAGCGCCAAGGTAAGATGCGATCATACCGTCATATTGAGCAGTATGTTCAAATGCTTTAACAGCCAAGTCGAAACGGGTTTCGTAAGACAATGCACCGTTGGCTTTGATTTCAGCAACAACAGTTGCATAGTCAGAAGCATTCACGATGATGCCGACAGAAGCATGGTTTTTTGCCGCAGCGCGAACCATGGTAGGACCACCGATGTCGATGTTTTCAATCGCATCTGCAAGTGAACAGTTTGGTTTTGCAACAGTTGCTGCAAATGGATAAAGGTTCACAATCACAAGATCAATCGGGTCGATGTTGTGTTCTTGCATAACCGCTTCATCTAAGCCGCGGCGAGCAAGGATACCACCATGAATTTTTGGATGTAGGGTTTTGACACGACCATCCATCATTTCAGGGAAGCCAGTATGTTCAGATACTTCAACGACAGCAATATTGTTGTCTTTAAGCAACTTATATGTACCGCCAGTAGAAAGAAGTTCAATACCCAAATTTGCAAGTTCTTGAGCAAATTCAACAATACCAGTCTTATCAGAAACTGAGATTAAAGCGCGCTTAATAGTCATGATTTTCAAGTCTTCAGATTAAACATTTAGGCAAAAAAAATGCCCACGACGACGTGAGCATTTTATCATTTATTCACTCATTAAACCGTGAGCTTTTAACTTTTTACGTAAAGTGCCACGGTTAAGTCCTAGAATCTCAGCGGCACGAGTCTGGTTGCCACGAGTGTATTCTAGAACCACAGATAAAAGAGGTTTCTCCATTTCTGCTAGCACCATGTCATATACCTGAGCAGGCTGCTCACCTTGCAATTGTGCAAAATAATGACGAACTGCGCGATCCACATGGATGCGAAGCGCTACATCAGATTGTGCAGTAAAAATAGGAGATTTGCTATTCATGCGTTTTAATCCGAATAATCTATAACCACTAGGGTAAAAGTGGTTGAGTTTATAAAAGGTTAAAAAATACCCAATTCAGCTTGTGAAGAGAATATTAAAAATAAGTAACTAGCTTGCCATACATTGTCTGTATCGGTTAAAAAATAAGCGTAACTTTTGTTAAAGAAATGTTACAGCCCAAATTTTAAAATAAAAAAACTGCTACATGCGCAATATGGGGATAATGCACATCTGGCAATTTATTTCATTATGGGAATTTCTACGAGATGTTTGTGTAGTCAAGCTTTCGTGGCGCGTATCATACCACTGTCATGTAAAAAGTGAGTAAAATTAATGCAAAAAATTGCTATTTTTTATCGTTTTTTTTAATTGAAAATATTTATAAAATTGCTTTTATAGATTATTGAAAAGCACAAATTCCTTCACTGAATAAAAAATATCAGAAACAGTGAAAACTTGTACAAAGCTATAGATTTAATTGATGGTTGGTGTTTGGGTATTTTTTTTTGTGATCTAGTTTAGAGATGTTTTGAGTTGTAATTTAAATGGTTGATGAGCGTCGTGTGACGGAATATCGATACGAAAATATTGAGTTTGTTTTGCGTCTATGTGTTGTTTATGTTGTTGCTGAAGTGGTAGGTAATGCGTAGGCATAAAGCTGAATACTTTTTGCGCGGTAATGATTTGTATGCTCGGTAAACTTTGTGGGTGATCACTATTATTCACCAGTTTTCCTGTAATCGTGGTTAATCCGGGGTAGTCTTTATCAAAATGGGTTGTTTCAACTTGTAACGCATTGACGGTTTTAGTGCTGCATTTGACCATGCTGCATGTGTGAGTTGAAAAAATCGCCAGTAAAGGGAACTGCTGTTTCAGGTCGTTATTGTTATTGGTAATCTGACTCACGACAAACCCAAACACGATAATATTCAGAACAAATAGAAATACGTGAATACTTAAGTTAAAAAATCGAGTTGAGGTGTTTTTTGAAAAATTAAAAAAAGAATCAGGCTTTTTAAAATCAAACCGATGCTCTTCACTAAACTGGTGACTATTTAGGTAATTGAGCAAATCGATATTTGATGAATCAAGTTTACGGTCAAAAATAGCCAAAACTGTCTCCGCACCGCCACGTTCATGAATTTGATGGTGGGTGAGTAACGTAACATTCTGAAATTGGCTGTCTAATTGTATAACATAAGGCGAATGGCTTAGTAATTCATACGCGTTAAAATTGTGGTCACATTTGGCACAACAAACCATGCCCTGTGCAATCGACAGCTGAGTTGGGGAAATCAGATATTGTGTCTTGCAGTTTGGGCATTGGGTTTGTATGTCACACATAGTGATTGCCTAAAACGGATTAGCTTTGGCGTTTACCTGAAATACGGCACCAGTTTTCTTCGCGTTTTTCGATGTTCAAGATATCAAAGAATTCTTGATAAACTCCAGAAACATCTTCGACTTGCTCTTCAATGACGCCTGCTAGAGCAAATTCACCGTCAGCTTTCAGTAATTTAGCAAATTCTGGTGCAAGTGCCATGAGAGGGGCAGCTAAAATATTGGCGACCAAAACATCTGCCTGTTGGCTCTTGAACTCAGCGTTAAATTCTTCTGGTAAACCAACAAACAAACGGTCAAGTACCCCATTGAGTTCAGCATTTTGTTTGGTTGCAAGTACAGCTTGCGGATCAATATCCGTTGCATAAACTTTTTTCGCACCCAATAGAAGTGCTGCAACACCTAAAATGCCAGAACCGCAGCCATAATCAACCACAATTTTGTCTTTAAGATCAATGCTACCGAGCCATTGTAAACATAAGAAAGTACTTGCGTGATTACCTGTACCAAACGCTAGACCTGGATCAAGTTTAATGTTGGTTGCATCTGCATCGGGCGCTTCTAGCCATTCAGGAACAATCCAGAATTTTTCAGCGATCTGGATTGGCTCATAATAGTCCATCCATGCACGTTCCCATGCTTGATCTTCAAGTTCGTCAAAACGTACAGGCGCTTCAGGAAGTTGTTCCTGAACAAATTTGATCAGGCTATCAACATCGATTTGTTCGTTGTCATCTTGTTGGTAGATGCCTGTTACAATTACTTTGTTCCAAAGTGGAGTTTCGCCTGGAAGTGGCTCAAGCAATGCCTGATCTTCAGCATCATCTAGAGTGACACTGACTGCGCCCAAAGAAAGTAACAATGTTTCAGTAAAATCAACTTGTGCTTGATCAACAGTAATATGTATTTGTAACCACTTCACGCAAATAACCTAAATGTTTAGAACAAAGCGGTATTGTAACGAAATCAGCTGCGCTTGGGGAGTTTGTACACTTATATGTCTCAAAATAAAATAACCACCGCGTTGAGGGTGGTTATTTTACAACTCAGGACTATTGAATTGGGCAAGTCAGCTGATTTAATTCTTTACGGCTAAAACCACGTGAGAGTAGTATGCGCTTGATTCCTGTTATTACATCCTCATCCTGAGTTAAAGCTAAAGTTTGAAGGAGCTGTTCATTGGATTTACAAGCACAATCATTTTCAACCCATGCCGCATGATTTTTGCGGTCATTTGTGCTGTCTTGTGCACCAAAAAATTTCTGCAAAAAACTCATAAAGCCTTCATAACGCAACCTAAGATAGTTCGAAATATAATTTAAAAAAATAAAAAAACAAGTTGGCGAAAGTTATGGGAAAAATGGAGATTGTGTTGAGCAACAGTGGTTTTCATGAAATTGTAATCAAAAACAAGTAAATAAATTTATGATAGTTGTCATATTTATTTACAAATTCATGCGTATGGTCTGTATGGCATGATTTGATCAATCAAACACTAAAGTGAGCTATTTATACTTTAAAATTGAAATTATGCTTGAGCTTGAATAAGTTTGAATTTTTATTTTTTGGTATAAATTTCAAAAAAACCTATCTTGATTAGATTTAAAATTTTCTGCTAAGCATATTATTTTTTAATATAAATAAAATATTTATAAGGCAATACAATAATTCATTATTCTAAAACTGGCATTTTAATTGCTAATAAAACAATAAATTTGGACTATTTGGTTTAAAAAATGGCAGTTTCTTTTTATCGGTCAGTACGCTCTCAAGCCAAAACAGTGGTTTTGAGTTCGGGTTTGGGTGGGCATGCACAGTATTGGCAAGCGCAAATTACGCATTTGCAGCAACAGTTCCATGTGCTGACTTATGATCAGGCTGGGGTTTTACCTGGGAGTGAAATCTTACCAGATGGGTATAACTTACCCATGATGGCAGATGAGTTGCGGCAGATTTTAGAAGAGCAGCAAATCGCCCAGTGTCATTTTGTTGGGCATGCTTTGGGTGGTTTTATTGGTTTGGAACTGGCACGTCAGGCACCACAACTTGTAGAAAAACTGGTGCTGGTCAATGCATGGGATCGACTCGATGCTCATACCAATCGGTGTTTTGCCACACGTTTAACTTTGTTGCGGCAAGCAGGCATAGCTGTCTATGTACAGGCACAAGCCTTGTTTTTATATCCACCTGCATGGATTTCAAAACACGACCAACAACTTGCTCGGCAAGAGCAACAGGCGATTGCCCATTTTGCACCTTTAGGAAATGTAGAAAAGCGGTTAGCGGCATTACGTCAATATCAACCCGAACAGACTGCACGTGAGGTATCTCATCCTGTTTTGGTGATTGCCAATCAGGATGATTTTTTGGTGCCTTGGCAACGTGGTTTGGCACTTTCCCGTTTAATTCCACATGCTGATTTTGAGTTGTATCCAACAGGCGGGCATGCCAGTAGTGTGACCCAGCCCGATTGGTTTAATTCGTGTGTATTGCAATATTTATGTTCTGAATAAGGAAAACCTGTATGAATAACCTCAATTTGAAACTAGAACATGATGCTTTAGAAAAATTGTTTAGTGAAGCGCGGACACATAATGCATGGCAAGACAAAGCTATTGCACCTGAACTGCTACAGGAGCTTTATGATGTGTTAAAAATGGCGCCCACTTCAGCCAATTGTTCACCTGCGCGGTTTGTGTTTATCCAAAGCGCAGAAGCCAAAGCCAAACTTAAACCTGCGTTATCTTCAGGCAATGTAGAAAAAACCATGACTGCACCTGTGACAGTTTTGGTGGCGTATGACAGCGAGTTTTATGAAAAACTGCCTGAACTGTTTCCACATGGCAATGCCAAATCATGGTTTACCTCTAGCCCCGAGCTGGCACATGAAACTGCATTTCGTAATAGCTCCATGCAGGCAGCCTATCTGATTTTGGCATGTCGTAGTTTGGGTTTGGATACAGGCCCAATGTCGGGTTTTAACCCAACTTTAGTGGATGAAAGCTTTTTGTCAGGCACCACATGGAAAAGCAATCTACTGATCAATATTGGTTATGGCAATCCTGAGAAGCTTTATGGGCGTTTGCCACGTTTAAGTTTTGAAGATGCCTGCCAGATCGTTTAAGTTTTCCTCAGATGACAGGTGACTTGACCTGTCATCTTGGCTTTTTATCTTAACTTTCAGCAACCGCAGGAATCAGACTCTCGATTAAGAGTTGCTTCGAAGTTACCAGTGCTTCCTGATAGAAGTTTTTATTTTTAAGGCTTTTGCCTGAAATGGCTTGAGTTTGTACTGCAAAATCCGAATAGTGCTGTGTCACTGCCCAAATATGAATAATTAAGTGCAGTGCTGATACAGGCTTTAAACGACCTTGTTCAATCCAGTCATTAATTACTGCAGTTTTTTGCTGTACCAGTTTTTTCAGTGAATTTTTTAAAATCGTGCTGATATGTGGCGCGCCTTGCATCATTTCCAGCGCATATAAACGTGAAGCTTGCGGAGAATCTTTGGCAAGCTGAAATTTGGCTTCAATATAACTGCCCAGTGCCTGTGCAGGGTCTTGCTGTTTTTCCAGTTGATTCAGCGGCATTAACCATGCGGTCAGTACTTGTGACAGTACCGCGACATATAAATCATCTTTCCCTGCAAAATAATAAAACAGATTTGATTTGGAAATGCCTGCCACATCGGCAATCTGTTCCATGCTTGCACCTTGTAGACCATAAGTCGAGAAAACATCCAACGCTGCCTGCAAAATCAGTTGTTGTTTTTGTTGTGCATTTCTACTTTTTTTTACAGAAATAAGTGGTTCATTGTGCATCGGGTCTAACCTGATTCTATTTTCAGGCAATTGTAGCAAATCCTTGTGCTGAAATAGGTATCACTGAAAGATTAGTGCGCGAAAAATGCACGAAGCTTGTGCGTGTATGTTTCAAATTAGACTGTAGTTGGACTAAATGGTCTAAATAATAAAACCATAAGATAAACTCAATATACTGAAATTTAATAATAAAAAATATTGGCATTTAAATTGCTTAATTGATTATACAAATACTGTGAGTGCACCACAGTCTTGATTTTTACACTTTATGAATAAACGAGGTGTCAGTATGCAAGTAGGTGTTTTCTGTCCAATTGGTAATAATGGCTGGCTCATTTCTAAAAATGCACCGCAATACAAGCCAACTTTTGAGCTGAACAAAGAAATTGTACAAAGTGCAGAGCAGTATGGTTTTGATTTTGCCTTATCGATGATCAAGTTGCGTGGTTTTGGCGGTGAAACCGAGTTTTGGGACTATAACCTAGAAAGTTTTACATTAATGTCTGGTTTGGCTGCCGTGACGTCTAAAATCAAGATCTATGCAACCGCAGCCACACTGGTCATGCCACCTGCGATTGTGGCGCGTATGGCAGCAACACTAGATTCGATTTCCAATGGGCGCTTTGGCTTAAATGTCGTGACAGGTTGGCAACGCCCCGAATACAGTCAAATGGGCATGTGGCCAGGCGATGAGTATTTTGGCAAGCGTTATCAGTATTTGTCGGAATACGTCCAAATTTTAAAACAACTTTGGGCAACGGGAAAATCAGACTTTAAAGGCGACTTTTTCCAGATGGATGATTGTCAGGTCAAGCCGCAGCCATCGAAAGATTTAAAAATGATCTGCGCAGGGCAGTCCGATGAAGGTTTAGCATTCTCTGCACAATACGCTGACTATAACTTTGTCTTTGGTAAAGGGGTCAATACACCAACTGCTTATGCTGCGATTAATGATCGTCTAAAAGCGCAAACCGATAAAACAGGGCGTGATGTGAGTACCTTTGTGCTGTTTATGCTGATTGCCGATGAAACCGATGAACAGGCTTTGGCGAAATGGCAAAGCTATAATGACGGTGCTGACATGCAAGCGATTCAGTGGTTGCAAGATCAGGGTGGCAAAGACAAAGTTTCAGGTAGTGACACCAACATTCACCACATGGCATCCAGTGTTTCACCCGTGAATATCAATATGGGAACGCTAGTGGGTTCGTATGCCAAAGTCGCTGCCATGCTGGATGAAATTGCCGAAGTAAAAGGCACGGAGGGCATTTTGTTGACCTTCGATGATTTTGTGCAAGGTGTTAAAGATTTTGGGGAAAAAATTCAACCATTAATGAAAAGCCGTACTTTGGCAGACAGTATTGTCCCAAGCCAAGTGACTGATCTTGCTATGGAGAAAAGCGCATGAACCATTCAACGATCCGTGCCAGTTTTACCCAAGCTACTGCACCGATTTTAAAAGCGGAACCTGAGTCGATTCAGCTTGATGCGAAACAAACCGCGTTAATCGTGGTGGATATGCAAAATGCCTATACCAGTCTAGGTGGCTATCTGGATCTTGCAGGGTTTGATGTATCCAAAACCCAGCCAGTCGTGAAACAGATTCAGCAGGCGATTGATGTGGCACATGCCGCAGGCATTCAGGTGATTTTCTTTAAAAATGGCTGGGATGCTGACTATGTTGAAGCAGGCGGCGAAGGTTCCCCGAATTTTCATAAATCCAATGCCATTAAAACCATGAAGAAAAAGCCCGAGCTACAAGGCAAACTGTTGTCAAAAGGCGGGTGGGACTATGAACTGATTGATGAACTGCAACCTGCATCACAGGATATTGTGATTGAAAAACCACGCTATAGCGGTTTCTTTCATACCCAACTGGACAGTATTTTACGTGCCAAAGGTATTCGCAATCTGGTGTTTACAGGGATTGCTACCAACGTCTGCGTGGAGTCAACCTTACGTGATGGCTTCTTTTTAGAATATTTCGGGGTGTTGCTCGATGATGCCTGCTATCAGGCAGGACCGGTCGAAGCGCATGAAGCGACTTTATTTAATGTCAAAACTTTCTTTGGTTGGGTGTCCGATACCCAGAGTTTTGCCGAAAGTTTTGCTCCAGTAACTCAGCCAATAGTTGAAGCAGTTTAAGGAGATTCAGCCATGCCAAAGAATGTGATTATTCCTGAAGGAACCAGTAAACCGCTTGCGCCGTATGTCCCTGCAACCAAAGCCGATAATATTGTCTATGTGTCGGGAACGTTAGCACTTGATGCCAATAACGAGGTGGTCTGTGTGAGTGATGCTGCAGGGCAAACCCGCTATGTGCTTGAAACTATTCAAAAGGTGATCACCACCGCAGGTGGCAGTATGGATGATGTGACGTTTAACTCAATTTTTATTCAGGATTGGGCGGATTATGCAGCAATCAATCAGGCTTATGCTGAATTTTTCCCAAATGATAAGCCTGCACGTTATTGTATTCAATGTGGTTTGGTCAAAGCTGAAGCCTTGGTTGAAATTGCTTCAGTCGCACATCTTTAATCAATTTTTCATGCAGCGATTTGCCCCTGTTTGAAGGGGGAAGGCGGCGATGTATGCAAGGAGCAAACCATGAGTATTTTACAACCGAGTTCACAAACGGCTGCTGCATTGAATAAAATGATGGCACAAACAGCAGCAGAAAATAATGTTCTTAAAACAACTACAGTGTTAAATGCAACCCAGCAACAGTTTCGTAATGCCATGAGTAATCTGGCGGCAGCCGTAAATATTGTCACCACCGATGGTGAAGCAGGTCGGGCAGGTTTTACCGCTTCAGCTGTGTGTAGTGTAACCGATAGCCCACCGACGCTATTGGTGTGCCTAAACCGCAACGCATCGGTGTATCCTGTATTCCAGTCAAACCAAGTGCTATGTGTGAATACATTGGCACAGCAACATACACAACTGTCGAATGTATTTGGTGGCAAAACGCCAATGCCAGAGCGCTTTGCTCAAGGGGTATGGACTTCTTTGAGTACAGGTTCACCTGTTTTAACTGATGCAGTGGTGGCGTTTGACTGTAAAATTAGACAAGTCGTGGCAATCGGCACACATGACATTTTGTTTTGTGAAGTACAAGATTTACAACTCAATCATACAGGTGCGCAGGGGCTGATCTATTTTGATCGCGCCTATCATCATTTGACACGTCATCAATCATGACAACACCTTGATAAACAAGGGAGTATTACTATGAAAGAAAGTTGGTTTAATCAATGGCGACCTTATCGAGGTAATCTAGAGCAAACCCCTGTTGCAACTAATGAATACCTACCTGCAGGGCAAACCCTTGTGCTGGGTATTCAGCATGCTTTCGCTATGTTTGGTGCGACGGTACTTGCACCGTTGTTGATGGGTTTTGATCCAAGCCTGACCATGCTGATTACAGGCATCGGCACGATTATTTTCTTCCTGATCACAGGTGGGCGCGTCCCAAGTTATTTGGGTTCAAGTTTTGCGTTTATTGGTGCGGTGGCTGCGGTGACAGGTTATAACGGAGTCGGTGCGAATCCACACATTGCACTGGCACTCGGCGGAATTATTGCTTGCGGCATTGTGTATATGTTGGTTGGTTTACTGGTGATGAAAATCGGCACGGTATGGATTGAAAACTTGCTACCGCCTGTGGTGACGGGTTCAATTGTGATGATTATTGGTTTAAACCTTGCACCCGTAACCATCAAAGGCGTATCGGGCAACAGCTTTGATACATGGATGGCGCTAGTCACTGTACTGTGTATCGGGGGAATTGCGGTTTTTACCAAAGGGATGTTGCGCCGCTTACTGTTACTGGTTGGTCTGTTGTTGTCGTATGCGCTGTATTTTGTCTTGGCGAATGTTCTGGGTTTGGGTAAACCGATTGATTTTGCTCCGATTGTCAATGCTGCATGGTTTGGTCTGCCAACCTTTCATCATCCTGAATTTAGCTTAAATGCCATGCTGTTGATTGCCCCTGTGGCGATTATTCTGATTGCTGAAAACTTAGGGCATTTTAAAGCCGTAAGTGGCATGACGGGACAAAATATCTCGCCGTATATGGGACGTGCCTTTTTTGCAGATGGTTTGTGTACCGCGTTGTCTGCATCGATCGGTGGTACAGGCATGACCACCTATGCAGAAAATATCGGGGTGATGGCTGCGACGCGCATTTATTCTACCTTGGTGTTTGTGATTGCAGGTGTGTTTGCAATGTTACTGGGCTTGTCACCAAAATTTGGCACGTTAGTCAGTACTATTCCCGTTGCGATTTTAGGTGGGGCATCAATTGTGGTTTTTGGTCTGATTACCATTGCAGGTGCTCGGATTTGGATGAGCAATCAGGTCGATCTTACTCAAAATGGCAATATGTTAGTGGCTGCAATCACCATCATTATGGGGACAGGCAATTATTCATTGCATATCGGGCAGTTTGATCTGGGCGGGATCGGGACAGCAACCTTTGCTGCAATTTTATTGAATCTGGTCTTAAACCGAAAATCGATGCAACCCCAATTGACTCAAGGGCCTGCATTAAGCGAATCGCAGATTGTATCTAAATAACAAGAGTCAGATATAAAATCTCTAGAGAAATAGGATACGTGAAAGTGTCAGTTGCATGTTTGAGGCCAGGGTTGAATTTACAAGATGCTGTTTTTCAATGGTTTAATTGAATTGATGGTATTTGACCGAGTTTGCAACTGACAGATGGTTCGACCTAAGATATGCTGAAAACTGTAAGACTCCGTCCTCGTACCTAATTGATTTTCAATAGCCTTAATAAAAATTTTCAGTGAGATCAGTTTAAAAGGCTTCTTTCATTATGTTGTGTTAAAAAAAGCCGATCATTGATCGGCTTTAATTTTTATTGGATTTGATACTGATAATTTTAAATCTTTTCCAGCAACACACCACTTTCAACATGGTGGGTATATGGGAATTGATCAAACAGGGCAAAACGCTGAATACGATGGGTCTGGCTCAATGTTTTCAGGTTGTCATGTAAAGTGTCTGGGTTACATGAAATATAAATGATGCGTTTAAACTGCTGTAAAAGCTGTAAGGTGGCATCGTCAATTCCTGCACGTGGTGGATCGACAAACACGGTATCGAACTGATATTCGCCTAGGTTGATTTGTGCTTCCTGTAAACGACGGAATTCACGTTCACCATGAAAGGCTTGGGTAAATTCTTCTGCAGCTAGACGGGCAATCTGAATATTTTCAATCTGGTTTTTTTCAATATTCCATTCGGCAGCATAGACCGAAGATTTTGCCAGTTCGGTTGCCAGTACGCGCTCAAATTTTTGTGAAAGTGGTAAGGTGAAGTTACCGTTACCACAGTACAACTCAAGCAAATGTCCTGAGGCATCATTTGCTACATCACAAGCCCAGTGCAACATTTTTTCACAGACTTTGGCATTGGGCTGGGTAAAACCACCTTCAATTTGCTTATAAAAGTAGTTGCGACCGTCAATTTCTAGTTGTTCCACCACAAAGTCATCGGTCAGCACCAGTTTTTGCCCACGGCTACGACCAATGATTTTAATATTCAGTTGTTGCTCCAGCGCTTTTGCCGCAGCAATCCACTGTTCATCGAGTTTACGATGATAGATCAGTGTCACCAGCATTTCACCGCTCAGTGTTGCCAGAAAGTCGACTTCAAATAAACGGCGATGCAGTTCAGGTTGTGCTTTGAGTGCATTTAACAACACAGGCATTAAATCATTAATGCTTTGTGCTGCGATTGGGAAGTTATCAACACGTACCACTTGTTTTTCTTTATTGTCGGTGTTGCGTTCAAACATGGCATAAAACAAATCCGTGTCGGTATGCCAGATGCGAAATTCTGCACGCATACGAAAATGCTGTTCGGGAGAATCGAACACTTCAAGATTTGGCGTTTGGAATTCGGCAAACTGGGTGCGGATACGCTCGACTTTGTCTTGCAGTTGTTGTTGATATGCAGAGGTCATGAACAAAAAAATACACGTTAAACGAAAACGGCAATCTTAACAAACTCGGCTGCTTTAGCCTAGTTTTGCGCTGCAATTGTGTGAAAAGAAAAAAACCTCTGTAACGATTGAAGCTGTTACAGAGGTGCTAAGGGAGAGCCAGAAAATAAGGAAGGAAAAGTTTTTAGTCAGCCATGGTCATCAGGCTAGCGTTACCGCCTGCGGCTGCGGTGTTAATGCTAATCGCACGTTCAATGACCAGACGTTCGAGCGGAATGTCAGCGCTGTTGCTTGCCATGTGAGTAATGCTGACAATTGCCCCTGTGCGACTCGCCATGACTTTTTGCAATGCTTCCAAATCTTGTTTTGAACCGTGATGCAGCACAGCATCATAATCAGCTTTGGCAATGTCATCGGTGAGTTTGATGGCATCCAAAATGGCTTTTGGCAATGACTGTGCATATTTGGTAAAGAAAGCATTGTCACGTTTTAGCAGCGCTTTTGAGTTCACTGCGAAAATGGCAAGCAGTTGATAAACTTGCTCCTGTTCAGTGCTCGCAAGTGATAGCACACTTTCACGCGGCAAAATCACATACTGGTTACTTTCACCTGTTGGACCTTGCAATTCATAGATTTTATCGACCATGAAGTTTGGAACAGCATTGCTGTTGATCCCACTGATGTTTTTTGTAGCCCATGCTTTAAATGCCTGATAGTTTTGTGTTGCCGTTGCATTTTGATCGACCAATGTGGTTTTTACTGCAAATGGTGTGGTTAAGCCTGCTGATGCATGGTTTTGCATGAGGCGATACAAATACAGTGGGCCGCCTGCTTTTGGCCCTGTACCTGATAAGCCTTCGCCACCAAACGGTTGCACACCAACCACTGCACCGACAATGTTACGATTAATGTACAGGTTACCAACATGTGCAGAATCAACCACTTTCTGAATGGTCTCATCAATACGGGTATGTAAGCCCATAGTCAAACCATATCCTTTGGCATTGATCTGCTGCATGAGGGCATCCAGCTCTCCGTATTTATAAGTCACGACGTGTAATACTGGACCAAACACCTCGCGCTCCAAGTCATTGAGGTTTGGTAACTCAATCAGGGTTGGCGGTACGAATGTGCCTTGCCCAAGTTGGGCTTGAGTCGCTGCTTGGTCAAACATCAATTGATGCACAGGGTAGCCTTTGCCTTGCATTTTGCTGATATGGCGCTGAATGTTTTGCTGAGCTTCAGCATCAATCACAGGACCAATATCGGTTTTGAGTAAGTAAGGATTGCCCACGCGCAGTTGTTGCATTGCACCTTTGAGCATGGTTAAAACCGTTTTTGCATTATCTTCTTGCACACATAAAATACGTAGCGCCGAACAGCGTTGACCTGCACTGTCAAATGCCGAGTTCACTGCATCAAACACCACCTGTTCGGTCAGTGCTGATGAATCGACGATCATGGCATTTTGACCACCCGTTTCAGCAATCAAAGTCACAGGTTGACCATGCTGGGTTAAACGCTGCGCTACGGTTTTTTGCAGGATTTTCGCAACTTCAGTTGAACCCGTGAACATGATGCCGCTGATACGTGCATCTTGGCTGAGTTTCGCACCGATGGTTTCACCTTGACCTGGCATGAACTGTAAAACTGCTTGTGGAACACCTGCTTCATGCAGCATTTTCACTGCTTGGAAAGCAACCAACGGGGTTTGTTCAGCAGGTTTGGCAATCACGCAGTTACCTGTCACTAGCGCTGCAGCGATTTGCCCTGTGAAGATGGCCAATGGGAAGTTCCATGGGCTAATACACAAGATAGTTCCCAGACTTTGCAAGGCTTTTTGATTTGGGAAATGCTGTGCCTGCTTTGCGTAATAACGTAAGAAATCAACTGCTTCACGCACTTCGGCAATTGCATTGGCATAGGTTTTACCACTTTCACGGCAAAGCAAGACCAATAGTTCCAGTAGGCGTTCTTCCATCAGGTCGGCAGCACGTTCCAGCGCTTGAGCACGTAACGCAATAGGGGTATTTTGCCATGCACTATGCTGAGACTGTGCTTGCTGCAAGGCTTGTTCAACTTGCTCAACGGTTGCTTCATTGACATGACCCACCACATCGCGATGGTTGGCAGGGTTAATCACCACTTGGTTATTGCCCTGAGTTTCAGTAAGTTGTCCTGCAACCAGTGCTTGGCTGTGCCATCGATGCTGCGCGAATTGTTTGGCGACCGCATTTAATTCTTCAAGACAACTGTCATTGGCAAGGTCAAAACCTTTCGAATTGACGCGGTCTAGGCTATACAAATTCTTTGGAAATGGGATTGAGGCATGTTTCAAACCCACAGTTTTGTCATGTTGGGTATTTTGCTCAATTTCCTTGATTGGAGATTGAATCAGATCGTCAATTTTCAGATTTTGATCCGCAATACGGTTGACGAAAGAGGTATTTGCACCATTTTCCAGTAAACGACGCACCAAATACGCGAGCAGGGTTTCATGCGTACCCACAGGCGCATAAATACGACATGGCACACCGAGTTTACCTTCCGCTTTCGAGCCGACAACATTTTCATACAGTGGTTCGCCCATGCCGTGAAGACATTGGAATTCGTACTGACCTTCGTAGTATTTTTCTGGGTTGGCAAGGTTGTAAATCGTTGCCAAGGTTTGCGCATTGTGGCTGGCAAATTGCGGATAAATAAATTCAGGCTCAGCCAGTAATTTTTTCGCACAGGCAATATACGACAAGTCAGTATGCACTTTACGAGTATAAACAGGGTAGTCGCTCATGCCATCAATTTGGGCTTTTTTGATTTCACTGTCCCAGTACGCGCCTTTCACCAGACGAATCATCAGACGTTTTTTGCTGCGTTTTGCCAAATCAATAATGTAGTCCACTACGAAGAAGCAGCGTTTTTGGTAAGCCTGAATCACAAAACCAATGCCTTTCCAGTCTGCCAAGTCAGGCTCAAAGCATAAACGCTCAAGCAATTCTAGAGACAGTTCAAGGCGGTCGGTTTCTTCAGCATCAATATTTAATCCGATATTGTATTGCTTGGCTAAGCGAGCCAATTCTAAAACACGGTTATACAGCTCTGTATGTACACGATCATGTTGCGCACGTTGGTAGCGCGGGTGAATCGCAGATAATTTAATTGAAATCCCTGCGCCTGTATAAACATCTTTATCAGTTGTTGCTTTACCAATCGCATGAATCGCAGAGACATAATCCTGCATATAACGGTCAGCATCACGCTCAGTAAATGCCGCCTCACCCAGCATGTCGTATGAGTAACGGAAACCTTTGGCTTCTAAAGTTTTGGCATGATTCAACGCTGCTTCAATGGTTTCACCTGTCACAAACTGTTCGCCCATCATGCGCATAGCAACATCAACTGCTTTACGAATAATGCCACGCCCACTGCGTGCCAAAATTCCCGTTAAAACACCCGATAAACTCATGCCGCTTTGTGGCTGCATGATTTTGCCAGTTAGCATCAGACCCCATGCTGCGGCATTGACAAACATCAGGCTACTTTGCCCCACATGTTCTTTCCAGTTGCCCTGATTGATTTTGTCGCGGATGAGCAAGTCACGAGTTGCTGTATCTGGAATCCGCAGCAGTGCTTCTGCCAAACACATCAATGCCACACCTTCGTGAGAAGACAATGAAAACTCTTGCAACAAGCCCTGCACAATGCCTGCTTTACCCGCAGACGCTTTACGCTCACGTAAACCGCTGGACAAACGAAACGCCAGTTCATAAATCTTTTTGTCCAGTTCGCTTGGAAGTTTGGCGAATTGTAAAAGTTGCTGAACCGCTTCAGGTTCAGGACGGCGCCATGCCTGATTAATCTTGTTTTCGAAGTTATTTTTTTCGTCAAAAAGAGTGATATCAGTAACAGTGGTCGATTGAGTTGCAGTGACCTTTTCAGTTTCCATCATGGCGCGTGTCCCGTTGCTAAAAAAATTGAACCAGAGGTGGATTAAATCTATAATTGCAAAATAATTACCGAATAACTCACTATAATTCGGGTTATTTTTAGAGAATAATTCATATGTCAGATGCTTTTTTTAGCCTTGACCGTACAGACCTCAAAATTCTGGATTTGTTGCAAAAAGATGGGCGAATTTCCAATATTAAATTGGCAGAAGCAGTCAACCTGTCGCCAACAGCCGTGATGGCACGCGTACAGAAACTCAATAAAGAAAATTTTATTTCGGGTTATTACGCACATCTCAATCCTGAGAAATTACACGCAGGTTTTTTGGTATTCGTTGAAATTTTATTGGATAAAACCACGCCACACGTACTGGAAGATTTTATTGATGCGGTGCAGCAGTACCCTGAAATTCTAGAATGTCACATGACCAGTGGTGGCTTTGATTTTGTCGTGAAAATCCGTAGTCAAAACATGGACGAATTTCGCCGTATAGCAGGGCAGGTACTCTGGCATTTGCCAGGCGTGAAGGAAACCCGTAGTTATCCTGTCATGCAGGTGGTGAAGGAAACTACACAAATTAAATTACAAAGTAAGAAATAAAAAAGGCATGCTAAAGCATGCCTTTTTGGTGGCCTGAAACAAATCAATTAATGTTCGCGATGATAAATTTCATCGGCTTGTTCAAAGCGTTCAAGCATGTCACGTGTCGGTGCTTTGCTGATTAAACTGACCACAATAATGGCGAGCATTGCCAAAATGAAGCCTGGAACAATTTCATATAAGCCTGTTGAGGCAAACACATTTTTCCAGAGAATTACCGTCACTGCACCGACTACCATCCCTGCAATAGCACCACTTAAAGTCATGCGTTTCCACAGCAACGACAAAATAATTAATGGGCCGAATGCAGCCCCAAAACCTGCCCAAGCATAGGCAACCAAGCCTAAAACTTTGCTGTCAGGGTTGCTTGCTAACACAATCGCAAAGGTGGCGATGGCAAGCACCATTAAACGACCAACCCAAACCAGTTCTTTTTGAGAAGCATTTTTACGAATAAATGCTTTATAAAAGTCTTCGGTGAGTGTGGTTGAACAGACTAGGAGCTGACAACTCAACGTACTCATGACCGCAGATAAAATCCCCGCCATGACAATTCCCGCAACCCAAGGGTTAAACAGAATTTGTGTTAGTTGCATAAATACCAGTTCAGAGTTGCTACTGACCTTGCCTGACAAATCAGGATGGGCTTGGAAAAATGCAATTCCAAAGAAGCCAGCACCAACTGCACCAGAAAGGCATAAAATCATCCATGACATGCCAATACGGCGCGCAGCAGGGATCGATTTCATTGAGTCTGCAGCCATGAAGCGGACTAAAATATGCGGTTGTCCAAAATAGCCTAAGCCCCATGCCATTGATGAAATAATGGCAATTTTAGACAAATTTGAAAACATGTCGTAAGCATGTGGACGAGCAGTTTCAATGAGTTGAGAGAATTGTACTTGACCATCACCAATCGCCAGATAGGTAAATACAGGTGTCAAGAACAATGCAAACAGCATCATTGCAGCTTGGAATGTGTCCGTCCAGCTAATCGCCAAGAAACCACCAATACATACGTAGCTAATCGTTGCGAGTGCACTCACCCAAAGCGCGGTGCTGTAGTCCATATGGAAAATCGTTTCAAATAAACGTGCACCAGCCACCATGCCTGAAGCACAGTAAATAGAGAAAAAGATCAAAATGGTGAGAGCAGAGACAATACGCAGTACACGTTTTGTATCATTGAAGCGGTTGGTGAAATAATCAGGTAAGGTCAGGGCATTATTTTGGATTTCAGTGTGTACCCGTAAGCGCCCTGCGACAAACTGCCAGTTGAGCCAAGCGCCAATGGTTAAACCAATCGCAATCCATGCTTCAGATAGACCTGTTGCATAAATTGCGCCAGGTAATCCCATGAGTAACCAGCCACTCATATCGGATGCACCTGCAGATAAGGCAGTCACAAAACTGCCTAAACTACGACCTCCGAGAATATAGTCGGAAAAGTCGCGTGTCGCACGGTAAGCATACAGGCCAATACAAACCATAGCGACAATATATAAAACAAAAGTGATAACGGTCGGATTCGTGTAGTTCATAGATCATCCTGTCTAAAAAACGGTTCGAGTGTTGTGAACCAACATGTGAATGAACTCTGTAATGACAAAATAATTACTGAATAATTCACGATAATCGGAGGCTTTTTAGAGGGAAATTTAAAAATAATGATGAAACAGTAGAGGCTAAAGATTCATCAAAATGAATAAAAAGCGGTTAGATTTGCTATTGATATCGCGAGTTGGGGAGTGTTCTATGAGGCAAGTGTACTGCCATAAAACATCAACTCTTCGAATTACGGTGTAATCGAGTTCAAAGCAGATGCCGTAGTTTAGATGAATTTGACTTATTGGTACAAAGTGAAAAGCATAAAGTCCAAATATTTTATGACTAATTGAATATAAATTGATTAAATTTTGATAACTATCAGATTGTTCCATGATCTTGCCTGATGACTTATCTGATTAAAAAATAAGATTGTGTGGTGATTAATTGGCTAAAAGTTACATTCCTGAGATAAAAAATACCAAGAAATAGCAATTTGGCTAACGCGATATTGAACAATTTTGATTAAGCTAGATTTTGCACAGTTGAAGTGCATTATTTTGTTTAAGGGTTTAACATGGATCGCGTTCAAGCCAATCGATTAGAAAAAGATTTATTAGGAATCAAAGAAGTACCTACCCATTGTTACTATGGTATTCATACCATGCGCGCACTGGAAAATTTCAAGATTTCATCATTGAATATCGGGCAGCAGCCTTATTTTTTATGTGCGTTGGCACAGGTAAAAAAAGCCTCGGCACAAGCCAATTTAGAAGTGGGAAAAATCAGCGAGCAAATCAGCCATGCGATACAAGGTGCATGTGATCTGATTATTCAAAATCCAGAACACTGGCATAAAGAGTTCCCGCTGGATGTATATCAGGGCGGAGCGGGCACTTCAATCAATATGAACATGAATGAAGTGATTGCCAATATTGCACTGGAAATGCTGGGGTATCGTAAAGGTCAATACGATATTTTGCATCCTAATGATCATGTCAATAAATCCCAGTCGACCAATGACGTTTACCCAACCGCGCTACGTTTGGCAACTTACAGCATGCTCGATCCACTTTTTGAGCAGATGCAGCACTTGATCGCTTCTTTGGAAAATAAAGCGCTCGAGTTTAAAACGGTCTTGAAAATGGGACGTACCCAATTGCAAGACGCAGTGCCGATGACTTTGGGGCAAGAGTTTCATGCATTCGCGACGTTATTAAAAGAAGACGTACGACTGATTAAGACCACACGTGAATTGTTGTTGGAAATTAATTTGGGTGCAACTGCAATTGGTACGGGGATTAATACCGTATCTGGACATGCCAAACGGGTCACTCGATATTTGCAACAGGTTACAGGTTTAAGCGTCAAGACCAGTGAGGATTATGTCGAGGCAACCAGTGATTGCGGTGTATTTATTTTGTTGTCGAGCACACTGAAACGCTTGGCGGTTAAGCTCAGCAAAATTTGTAATGATCTACGGTTACTGAGTTCTGGGCCGCGTGCTGGTTTTGGTGAAATTCAACTTCCAGAGATGCAGGCAGGTTCATCGATTATGCCTGCCAAAATTAACCCTGTAATTCCTGAAGTGGTCAATCAGATTGCTTTTAAAGTCATTGGTAATGATTTGACCATTACCTTTGCCGCAGAAGCAGGACAGTTACAGCTCAATGCCATGGAGCCTGTGATTGCCTATTCTATTCAGGAATCAATTTCACTGTTAACCCAAGCGGTACGAACACTGGATGAAAAATGTATTCAGGGTATTCGAGCCAATGAACAAGTTTGCCGTGATTCGGTCATGCGCAGCGTCGGAATTGTGACCTTGCTTGATCCGATTTTGGGGCATGGTTTATGTGATGAAATTGGTAAACAATGCATTGCTGAAAATAAAACTATTCCCGAAGTGGTACTTGAGCGTGGCTTATTGACTCAAGAACAGTTAGATGAAATCTTTAAGTTTGAGAACTTAGTCTCGGAAATCGTGGTTGTACCCGATGAAGAATTTATACAAGCCGGTTAAGTTGAATTGAAAAAATGTGAGCCATCTTCGGATGGCTTTTTTATGCTAACAATATGTGCTGTAAAAATTAAAGATATTGAGAACATCTTATATTTTGAATACTTAGAGATGATCTCAGCACTACCAATTTTATTCGACAGATCATACAAAGCTCACATAGATGTTGTTTTATGGCTGAATATGATCAGGGCAAAGTGGTCGTTTTTATTTTCATTTTAATGATGTTGTAAGCTGTACTGTGTTGAATGCTGTATTTGTGCGCAGCAATTTTACGATCATCAGGGCTATATTGAATCACTTAAATATCTGATGAAGAAGCAATCAGTTGGGTAAATAATTGCATCATGCCTTGAGTCGCAGTGGTATTGAGTAAAGTATATTGTGTTGGGACAGCAGCATGACTAGCTTTAGGGTCAATATAAAATGCCTGACAATGTTTGGGAATTTCATGAACCAGACCTGCCACAGGGTAAACCACTAAAGTTGAACCAATCACAATAAAAATATCGGCTTGCCTCACAATCTGCTGGGCAATCGCATATTCAGGCACAGCTTCACCGAACCACACTACATGCGGACGTAGTGGTGAACCATCATCTGCAAAATCTCGGTCTAGGCAAAGTTCCCAGCCTTCTATTGGGTAATATTTTTCAGGATATGCTGCGTGATTGGGTGCAGAACTTTTGGCAAACCGAATATTGCCATGTAAATGCGTCACCTTGAGGTTACCGGCTCGTTCATGCAAATCATCAATATTTTGCGTGATCACGCTAACATCAAAATAGACTTGCAGGCGTGCAATCAACTGATGCGCGAGGTTAGGCTGTGCCGCCAAAATTTGTTTGCGCCGCTCATTATAAAAGCGCTGTACCAGTTCGGGCTGGCGTGCCCATGCTTCAGGTGTGGCAACATCTTCAATCGCATGGTTTTCCCAAAGCCCGTTACTGTCACGGAAAGTATGAATACCGCTTTCAGCACTCATGCCCGCGCCTGAAAATACCACCAGTTTTTGCATGCTAGCTTCCTGAAGATAAATGATGTCGCTGTAAAAACTGCCCTAACGCCTGTGCAAATTTTTTCGGTTCAGAAATCAGGGGCGTGTGTCCCGAATTGGCAAATTCAACGCAGTGAGCTTGTTGCATGTTTTCAGCAATCAGACGCTGTCCTTCAATTGGATAGAGTTTAGATTGTACGCCCATAAAAAATGTACTTGGACAGCTCAGTTGCTGTAAAGCATGCCGATAGTCGTGATCGTGCTGCAAATAGGTATTGGCATACCACGCCAAATAGTCAAGGCGTTGTATTGGTAAAACAATTTGCTGCAATACATGATGACGCTGGGCGGCTTTAAAAAGTAGTGGAAACAGATCATTGCTGTTCTGAAATTCCAGTAACTCATACCAGACATCAATCAGATGAAAGCGTTCATGGCTCGACAGTTCATGAATATAACGGTGTGGCAGATAGGTTTGCAGTAATTGCGATAACTGTTGCAAATGCTGCTTAAATTGTTGTTGCTGTTCGGAAAACAACCCGTATGACCATGTGGCATCAACGGCAATTTTAGGGCTTTGGTCAATATGCAAATAGGCTTGAATATGTTGTTGCAATCCACCATACGCCATACCATGCATGGCAGTGGTTGCGCCCATCGAGTATGCAATCACGATAAATTTTTCAAGGCGTTTATGCTGAATCACATCACTTAAATCTTGCCAGTGACTGGAAATGGCATCTAAGCCTTGAGGAATTTCACAGTGCCGAGAATGTCCAAAGCCACGCCAGTCAGGAATAATAAACCGGAAATTTTTACGCTGCGGATACAAAAAAGGCAGCCATTGCCAGCTTTTCATGCCCAAACCTGAAAGCACTAAAACGGGTTGTTGCCCTTGCCCAAACTCGCGTACAAACAGCGTTTGCTGGTCGCGCATGACATAAAACGGCATAGTTCACCTTAATCTTGAAATGTTTCTAAGACGGGAATAATTTGTTGTAACCATTTAATCCATTCCAGCTCAAGTTGTATGCCCAATTCTAGAATCATTTTGTGAATATAGAGGGTACGTTGTAACGGCTGCTCATCTGCAAAATCTTTCTGATAAATATTTTGATAAATAGCAAGTGTCTGCTGATGTAGCTCTAAATGGCGCTGTAACTCAGGTAAAATCAAATTACCACCGAGTTGAGCTTCTGCGCGCAGACGTACCATCAAATCTTCACGTAACTGGGCAGGAGCGCTTTGCTTGCTTAACCATTCTGCCAGTTCCATTCGTCCAAGTTGCTCAACCTGATAAATCTTTTTTCGGGAAGGTTGTGCTTCATCTTCCAAGGTTGAAAGCCAGCCTTTACTGAGCATGTGCCCCAGTTCCCGATAAATCTGTTGATGGGTGGCACTCCAGAAATAGCCCATGGAGCGATCAAAGCGCCGTGCCAACTCAAAACCTGTACTCGGCTTTTCTAGTAAACTGGTCAATAAAACATGGGAAAGTGACATAATCGTGACAAGATAAACAAAAAATGACTGAATAGATTATGCAACAAGTTGCATTGAAAAAGAAACTTGACTATAACTAAATGCAACAAATTGCATAATAACGCCAGCATGATGCTCGCAGGAGTTCGAAATGTCGACTTATCCTCATTTACTTGCCCCTTTGGATTTGGGTTTTACTACATTAAAAAACCGCGTATTGATGGGTTCAATGCACGTGGGATTAGAAGAAGCGCCGCAAGGCTATGCTCGTATGGCCGCCTTTTATGCTGAACGTGCCCGTGGTGGCGTGGGGCTAATTGTGACAGGTGGTATAGCCCCCAATGCCGCAGGCGTGACTTTTTTAGGTGGGTCAAAGCTCGACACGCATGAAGAAGCCGAGAAACATCGGCAAATTACCCAAGCGGTGCATGAAGCAGGCGGCAAAATTGCCATGCAGATTTTACATACGGGGCGTTATTCTTATCAGCCCAATATTGTCGCACCTTCACCCATACAAGCCCCGATTAATCCTGTAAAACCACATGCATTAAGTGTGGATGAAATCGAACAGACCATTGCCGACTTTGTACATTGTGCTGAGCTTGCACAGTATGCAGGCTATGACGGTGTGGAAATCATGGGTTCGGAAGGGTATCTCATCAACGAATTCATTGCAGCACGAACCAACCATCGCAGTGATGAATGGGGAGGCACTTATGAAAACCGTATTCGCCTTGCGATAGAGATTGTGCGCCGTACCCGCGAGGCAGTTGGCGAGCAGTTTATTATTATTTATCGGTTGTCGATGCTGGATTTGGTTGAAGGTGGCTCTAACCTCGCTGAAGTGATTGACCTTGCTAAAAAAATTGAGCAGGCAGGTGCAACCATTTTAAATACAGGGATTGGTTGGCATGAAGCACGCATTCCGACCATTGCCACCAAAGTGCCACGTGCCGCATTTACCTGGGTGACGCAAAAGCTCAAAGGTCAGGTCACTATCCCACTGATTACATCCAACCGTATCAATACTCCTGAAATGGCAGAGCATGTTCTTGCTTCTGGACATGCCGATATGGTGTCTATGGCACGCCCAATGCTCGCAGACCCTGAATTTGTACTAAAAGCCAGTGAAGGTCGTTCGGATGAAATCAATACCTGTATTGCCTGCAATCAGGCGTGTCTAGACCAGATTTTTTCTATGAAAATAGCATCTTGTTTGGTCAATCCACGTGCATGCTATGAAACTGAACTGATTTTTAAAGAAGCCACCCAGAAAAAAAGAATCGCCGTAGTTGGGGCTGGACCTGCGGGCTTGAGTTTCGCCATTTATGCGGCGCAGCGTGGACATCAGATCGATCTTTTTGATGCTGACGATAAAATCGGCGGGCAGTTTAATATTGCTAAAACCATTCCTGGCAAAGAAGAATTTTATGAAACCCTACGCTATTTTCAACGTCAAATAGAGCTATATGCTACACAGATTAATGTCAATCTGAGTCAGCGGGTAAGTACTGAAACACTGTTACAGGCAAATTATGATGAGATCGTTGTGGCCACAGGTGTAACGCCAAGACAATTAGAAATAGACGGGATTGATCATCCGAAGGTGCTGAATTACTTGCAGGTATTAAAACAACGGCAACCTGTAGGGCAGCGTGTAGCAATTATCGGCGCTGGTGGTATCGGGTTTGATACCGCAGAATTTCTAACCCAGTCAGGAACCAGTGCCAGTATTGTGCCAGAAAAATTTTATGATGAATGGGGCATTGATCCAGCCTATGAACATACAGGCGGTTTAAAAGCAGCCCGCCCTGAATCGGCTGCCCGAGAAGTATTTTTATTGCAGCGGAAAAATAGTGCGATTGGCGCGCAGTTGGGTAAAACCACAGGTTGGATTCACCGCATGGGTTTAAAACACCGTAATGTGCATATGTTGTCTGGGGTCAGTTACGAAAAAATTGATGATCAGGGTTTACACATTATTGTGAATGAACAGCATAAATTACTGGAAGTTGACCATGTTGTGATTTGTGCAGGGCAGCAATCGTATACTGCAATGTATGATGAATTGCTGGCACAGGGTCAATCTGTACATTTGATTGGCGGAGCAAAAGAGGCGGGTGAACTCGATGCCAAACGCGCGATTCGACAAGGTGCAGAATTGGCCGCCACAATTTAAAAACCCTGTAATAAAAAAACCAGCATTCTTGCTGGTTTTTTTATTATTCAGATTGAGTTAATTAGTTACTGAGTGCAGGTTTGGCTGCAGCAATTGCAGCGGCAACAGCATCATCTTCGCTCAAACGTGCTTTTTTGCTTGATTCTGGTTTTTTCTCAGTCACGACTTGGCTGTTGCTCGTGCTGTTGTTATTGCTTGAACCTGTCGTACCGCCAGTTGTTGAACTGGTTGAACTATTTGTTGTTGGTGCCGCTGTATCGGCATCTTTCACTTCGCTGCGAATTTCTGTTGATGTGTTTTCAGTTTCTTCACGCTGAATTTTCACAACTTTTTTGGCTGGCGGTGCAGGTGGTTCAACATCTGAAGCAGGCGTATTGCTATTTTCATTAATTGAATGGAATTGCTCTGAAGCAGGATTGTTCGTTTGCTCAGATTGAGCTTGCTGCTCATCAGGATGCGCTTCTTCTTTTTTAGACGAACATGCCGCAAGGAGTAAACCTGCTGCGATTGCACCACAGATAATAAATTTCTTATTCATCACGTAACAAAATTGACTTAAACAAAGATACGCCATTATAGCAATAAAAAATCGATTGCAAATGTACAGATATGTCACCATATTGCATCGAATTTGATGGTAAAATAGACAATTGTAATTTGTTATGTGAATACCTGTGGAATGACTTTGCTTTATAGGGCCAGAGTAAAGTAAAATTGCCCAGCATTGCATGCCGATTTAGGCTTGATTGTACGAGAAACCGAATGACCCATTTTATTTTCGTTACTGGTGGTGTGGTATCATCACTAGGTAAAGGTATTTCAGCCGCTTCAGTTGCTGCACTTTTAGAAGCTCGTGGTTTAAAAGTAACCATGGTGAAAATGGATCCATATATTAATGTCGATCCAGGGACAATGAGTCCTTTCCAACACGGTGAAGTCTTCGTAACTGAAGATGGGGCCGAAACAGACTTAGACTTGGGTTATTACGAACGTTTCTTACGTCGTGCGAAAATGACCAAACTCAATAACTTTACCAGTGGTCGAGTGTATCAAGACGTCCTTAACAAAGAACGTCGTGGTGATTATCTTGGCGGTACGGTACAGGTTATCCCACATATTACGGACAATATTAAAGAACGTGTACTTCGTGCAGGCGAAGGCTACGATGTGGCTATCGTTGAAATCGGTGGCACAGTCGGGGATATCGAGTCACTTCCATTTATGGAGTCTGTTCGTCAGTTGTTGGTTGAACTTGGACACAAACGCAGCATGCTCATGCATCTGACGTTATTGCCATACATCAAATCTGCGGCTGAATTAAAAACCAAACCAACTCAGCATTCTGTAAAAGAATTGCTTTCAATTGGTATTCAGCCAGATATTTTGATCTGTCGTACCGAACATGATGTCGATGCAGACACTAAACGCAAAATTGCACTATTTACCAATGTAGAAGCACGTGCAGTTGTCGTTTGTAAAGATGCAAAAACCATTTATCAGATTCCGCGTAATTTCTATGAGCAAAACGTTGACGATTTGATCTGTGAGCGTTTTGGTTACAATGATTTGCCAGAAGCAGATTTGACCGATTGGGATCAAGTGTGTGAAGCATTGTTTAACCCAGAGTACACTGTGCGTGTTGCGATGGTCGGCAAATATGTTGAACTGCCAGATGCTTATAAGTCTGTCAATGAAGCATTGCTACATGCTGGTATTCAAAACCGCGTGAAAGTGCAAATCGACTATGTTGATGCTGAAGCACTTGAATCTAAAGATGTTGCTGCTGAACTGAAAGATGCTGATGCAATCTTGGTTCCAGGTGGTTTTGGTGAGCGTGGTACTGAAGGCAAAATGAAAGCCATTCAGTATGCCCGTGAAAACCAAGTTCCATTCTTGGGGATTTGCTTGGGGATGCAGCTTGCCGTGATCGAATATGCACGCCATGTTGCAGGTTTGCCAGAGGCAACATCTACAGAATTCAATCGTGCTACAAAATATCCATTGATCGGCTTAATTACCGAATGGTTAGATGAGCGCGGCGAACTGCAACAACGTAGTGTTGAGTCTGATTTGGGCGGCACCATGCGTTTGGGTGCGCAAAAATCTGAACTGGTTGCAGGGACTAAAACACGTGAAGTGTATGGTAAAGCTGAGATCACAGAGCGTCACCGTCACCGCTATGAAATGAATGACCGTTTTATTGCACCGCTTGAAGCAGCAGGCATGAAAATTTCTGGTTATTCAGTTGCACAGCATTTGGTTGAAACGGTAGAAATTCCTGCTCACCCTTGGTTTATTGCGGTGCAGTTCCATCCAGAATTTACCAGCTCACCACGTGATGGACATCCGTTATTTGCCAGCTTTATTGATGCCGCGAAAAAACAGTATCAACAAAGCAAAAACTAAATTACTCCAGTTTTGGAAAGTTTAAATGTCACAATTAAAACCACAAGAGATTGTACGTTTAGGCGATATACAAATGGCAAATCATTTGCCATTTGTACTATTCGGCGGCATGAATGTACTAGAGTCTAAAGATCTTGCATTTGAGATTGCAGAAACGTATATCGATATTTGTAAGCGTTTAGACATTCCGTATGTCTTTAAAGCCAGTTTTGATAAAGCCAATCGTTCGAGTTTGTATTCGTTTCGTGGTCCTGGTTTAGAAAAAGGTCTGGAATGGCTGGCTGACATTAAAAAACAGTTCAATGTGCCAATCATTACCGATGTGCATGAGCCGTATCAGGCTGCACCTGCGGCTGAAGTTGCAGATATTATTCAACTTCCTGCTTTCTTAAGCCGCCAGACTGACCTTGTTGAAGCAATGGCAAAAACCAATGCCATTATTAACATTAAAAAAGCACAGTTTTTAGCTCCACATGAAATGCGTCATATCTTGAATAAATGTCTGGAAGCAGGCAATGACAAGTTGATTTTATGTGAGCGTGGTTCTGCATTTGGTTATAACAACCTTGTAGTTGACATGCTTGGCTTCGATACCATGAAAGCCATGAATGTTCCTGTGTTCTTTGATGTGACTCACGCATTACAGACACCAGGTGGGCGAGCAGACTCAGCAGGTGGTCGCCGTGCTCAAATTACCACACTTGCACGTGCAGGTATGGCAACAGGGCTAGCAGGTTTATTTTTAGAAGCTCATCCAAATCCAGATGAAGCAAAATGTGACGGCCCATGTGCGTTGCGTTTATCCCAACTAGAACCGTTCTTGGCTCAGCTCAAGGAACTGGATACGTTGGTCAAAGGATTTGCAAAATTAGACACACACTAATGCCAAAAATAGCATTAGATTATTAATTAACAGAGGAATTGTTCATGAGCCAAATCGTTGACATTCGTGCGCGCGAAATTTTGGACTCTCGTGGTAACCCAACCATCGAAGCGGATGTTATTTTAGACTCTGGGGTTGTTGGTCGTGCATGTGCACCATCAGGCGCTTCAACAGGTTCTCGTGAAGCACTTGAACTTCGTGATGGTGATAAATCACGTTACTTAGGTAAAGGTGTGCGTACCGCAGTACAAAATGTGAATAACGATATTCGCAATTTGCTTGTTGGTCAAAGTACATTTGAGCAAAAATCACTTGATGAACAAATGATCGCGCTTGATGGCACTGAAAACAAAGCAAAATTGGGTGCGAATGCAACATTGGCTGTATCTCTAGCAGCAGCGCGTGCAGCAGCAACTGAACAAAAACTTCCATTGTTCCAATATATCGCAAACTTACGTGGTCAAACCACTTTGTCTATGCCTGTGCCAATGATGAACATCTTAAATGGTGGCGCACATGCAGATAATACAGTTGATATTCAAGAATTTATGATTGAGCCTGTAGGCTTTACATCATTTGCTGAAAGCTTACGTGCTGGTGCAGAAATCTTCCATGCGTTGAAATCTGTATTGAAAAAGCAAGGTTTGAATACTGCTGTAGGTGATGAAGGTGGTTTTGCACCAAACCTTCGTTCAAACGAAGAAGCGATTACTGTAATTCTTCAAGCAATTGAACAAACAGGTTATAAAGCTGGTTCTGACATCATGTTGGCACTTGACTGTGCAGCTTCAGAATTCTACAAAGATGGCCAGTACATCCTTGCAGGTGAAGGCAACAAAGCATTTACAAGCAACCAGTTTGCTGACTACCTTGCTGGCTTGGCTAAACAGTACCCAATTATCTCAATTGAAGATGGTTTAGACGAATCTGACTGGGAAGGTTGGGCTTACTTGACTTCTATCTTGGGTGACAAAATCCAGTTGGTTGGTGATGACTTGTTCGTAACTAATCCGAAGATTTTACAACGTGGTATTGACCAGCACGTTGCAAACTCAATTTTGATCAAGTACAACCAGATTGGTACTTTGACTGAAACTCTAGATGCAATTTACCTTGCAAAAGCTAATGGCTACAGCACTGTTATTTCACACCGTTCAGGTGAAACAGAAGATTCAACTATTGCTGACTTGGCTGTTGGTACTGCTGCGGGTCAAATCAAAACTGGTTCACTTTGCCGTTCTGACCGTGTGTCAAAATACAATCAATTACTTCGTATTGAAGAATTGACTCAAGCGATTTATCGCGGTAAAGCTGAATTTAAAGGTTTGAACTAAGCTTTATGTTGATGTTTTGGAAAGAGACCTTTAACTCTTTTTCAAGTCGTATCATATTGTGCCTTGCGATCGTTTTGGTCGCAGGGTGTCAATATATGTTCTGGTTTGGTGAGGATGGTTATTATGATCATAAAAAACTCATGCAACAAATCCAGCAACAGACTGAAGTGAACCAAGAACTCAAAGAACGTAACCGCATCTTGGGTGCAGAAGTTTATGATTTGAAAAATGGTGCGGAAGCCATAGAAGAGCATGCGCGTTTGGACTTGGGGTTAATTAAACCACATGAAACCTTTGTACAAATGAGCACGATTAGCACCCAGTATCAATCGACGTATGTTGACCCAAATAAACAGAAAGATTCAGGTACCAATGAAGATGAAGACAGCCCAGACATGCACTAAACTTTGGGCTATTATTCCCGCTGCGGGCTCAGGTCGCAGATTTTCACCCACCGAATTAAAACAATATCAAAAAATTTTAGATCAGACCGTGCTGGAACATAGTGTGGCACGGTTAAATCAACTTCCCTTAGCAGGCTATGTGCTTGCGATTAACTCACAAGATCAATTTTCCAAACAATTACCACTCGCTTACCCTGAACGTGCGCATTTTTGTGAAGGCGGGCGTGAACGTGTTGATTCTGTGCTGAATGCTTTGCAGTATTTGCAAGCTTTTGCAGCCGATGATGACTATGTGTTGGTACATGATGCAGCGCGTCCGTGTATTACACTGGAGTCTTTACAGAATTTGGTTGAGCAAGCACAGCAACAGGCTTGCAGTGCTATTTTAGCGACCCCTGTACGTGATACCTTAAAGCGTGTTGCTGATCAGCAACAGATTGAAACCACCGTGAGTCGTGATGCACTCTGGCAAGCGCAGACACCGCAAATTGCTCGGTTTTCTGTATTAAAAGCAGCTATAGAGCAGGCATTGGCAGCAGAAATGAGTATTACTGATGAAGCCAGTGCGCTTGAGTTTGCTGGGCAGCCCGTCATTGTGGTGCAAGGGCGTTCTGACAATATTAAAATTACTTATCCTGAAGATCTTCGCTTGGCTGAGCTTATTTTGACGGCTCAACAAAAATAGAAAAATACTTTTCCTCTATCTGCACATTAATCATAAAGGCGATAAATACCGGTAAAGCGTTGGCAATTCTGTTTTGCCACATGATTGGTGCTGGTAACTACTAATAAGGCTTTCTGATAGTTAAATTGATACTGACAAGTGGTTTCATTGTTGGTGACTTTGGTTTTGTCTGTATTGTTTAAATATGCCAGAAAAACAAAACTGAGCTTATCGAGGCTAGCATTTGGGTTACGATACATCCAGCCTTCGATTTTCATTTTATTTTGATCGAGTTGATGAATCTGCAAATAGGTTTGTGGCTGGGCAATTTTCCCATGATGATATTTAATAAAATGCTGAGTGAGGCTTTGGTTTAAGGCGCTATAGGCATTTAAGTCTTCAGCGCGTAGATTAAATTGTTGTTCAAAACAGCTTTTATTCTTGCACTGTTTTAAACGGGAATGCCACATATGCTGAGTATCTTGTAATAAGCGTAATGGTGCATTGGTGACCAGATTTGAGGTAAAGTACAGCTTATTGATCTGATCAACTTGAGTTTTATATTGTGTTTTACAGTAATTTGGATGTGATTGATTGCTACATAAGGGCTGATAGGCATAGCTCGAAGAGCATGCTAATACGCTGAGCAAAACCATACAGCCAAATGCTTTATTGGTATAAAGATTAAAATTCAACGACATGATCGCTTATACTTTGACGAGATGATGCTAGCGCTAACTATAGCGAATCAGCGATAACAAACACAAGTCTTGATAAAGGATGTTTAGCGTGGTTACAAAAATTCGAATCGGTCAAGGCATGGATGTACATGCTTTTGAAGAAGGTGATTTTGTCACTTTGGCAGGAATTCAGATTCCTCATACACAGGGTTTAAAAGCACACTCAGATGGTGATGTAGTATTGCATGCACTGTGTGATGCGTTACTTGGTGCATTGGCATTGGGCGATATTGGACAGCATTTTCCAGATACAGATCCCGAATTTAAGGGTGCAGATAGTCGTAAGCTGTTGCAGCATGTTTATCAACTAATTTTGGATCGTGGCTATGTGCTAGCTAATGCGGATATGACTGTCGCATGCGAACGCCCGAAACTGGCGAAATATAATCTAGACATGCGTCAGAGTGTGGCAAATGTGCTTGATGTAGATGTATCGCAAATTAGCATTAAAGCTACAACAACTGAAAAATTGGGCTTTACGGGGCGTCAGGAAGGGATTCTGGCGACTGCCACTGTATTGTTAGTGGCAGCAAGCTGATCTAAGCATTCACGAGAATGCTTTTGTTCCCATGAGGGCTTGTTGAAGTTCAAGAGTTGCTTTGCGCCCTTGGAGCTGTAAGGCAACATTGTGAATTAAACCTGTCCAGGTATCATTTGGTTCCCAGATTTGATGCAGATAATGCTGTGCCTGTTCTATATCGGCATCCATATAATACTGACGATATAAATAGATGAGAGCGCTGGCACAATAATTTTCAGAGCAGTGAATCCAGATATTCTGTTGTTTCAATAGGAAGTTCAATGTATCAAGTACAAAAAGAGCTTGTTCTGGATCGGGAAGTTCCCAGTCAATCGGCAGTTGAATATAATTTAATCCTAATTCAAGGCAAATCTTATCTTCATGCTCAACTGCATTGTTGGCATCGCTTAAAGCCAAATTAATAACAGTATTGATTCCATACGCTTTAATCAGTTTGAGTTGTTCAACGGTTGGTTGCCCAGAACTGAGTAGGCGTTCATGAATATACTGAAAGTTAAGGGTCTGACTAAGCGCGCGTTCTAAACTGTTCATACGATGATCATTCATAAAAAACGCCATCTTGCTGATGGCGTATTGTCAAATAATTAGCGGTTTGGTAAAACATCTTTTAATGCATCGTGCATTTCAAGAAGCGCTTTTTCCGTGGTATCCCAATCAATACAGCCATCAGTAACTGATTTGCCATATTCAAGTTCACAAAGATTCTCTGGAATATCTTGGCGTCCGCCTTTAAGGTGACTTTCCACCATCAAGCCCACAATTGACTTGTTGCCATTGATGATTTGCTCAGTGACATTTTTGAGAACAAGTGGTTGTAAGTACGGGTCTTTGTTAGAGTTGGCGTGGCTGGCATCAATCATGATTTTGTTGCTGACTTTTGCTTTTGCCAAAGCTTGCTCTGCTTCTGCAACAGAGGTTGCATCGTAGTTTGGCTTGCCGTTACCACCACGCAATACCACGTGTGCGTATGGGTTACCATTGGTACGAATTACAGAAACCTGACCATTTTCATTTAAACCGAGGAAGCTGTGTCCATGTTTAACGGCTTGCATGGCATTGGTTGCGACGGTTAAACCACCATCTGTACCATTTTTAAAGCCAACAGGTGAAGATAGACCTGAAGACATTTCACGGTGAGTTTGGCTTTCTGTAGTACGTGCACCAATTGCTGACCATGAAATTAAATCGTGTAAATATTGTGGTGAGTTTGGATCAAGCGCTTCAGTTGCACAAGGTAAACCCACTTCATTGAGTTCAAGTAATAATTTACGACCAATGCGCAGACCTTTTTCAATATTGAATGAATCATTCATATCGGGGTCATTGATCAGGCCTTTCCAGCCAATTGTTGTACGCGGTTTTTCAAAATAAACACGCATAACCAAATAAAGAGTGTCTTTGACTTTTTCACTAAGTGCTTTAAGACGTTCAGCATATTCGTGTGCGGCTTTAGGATCGTGAATTGAGCATGGTCCAATCACGACAAATAAGCGTTTATCTTCACCATCCAAAATCTTGCGAATCGTTTCACGTCCGTTAAGCACAGTTTGATAAGCCTTCTCTGAAAGAGGAAGTTCTTCTTTTAATTGTGCTGGAGTAACAAGCGGTTGGATGCTTTGGATATTGATATCATCAATATCGGCTGACGTAATAGAATGGGACTGTAAACTATTCATTGCCTTCACTGGTTAAAAAATAGGATCATCTGGATGAGTCTGACTATAGCATGCTTTCAGAAACAAAAGATGATCGTAGCGCTAAATCTTTGGATTAAAAACGTCTATTAGTCTAATGCTCGATAGCATTAGCCATGTTGTTGTGAATTGCTTACAGGCTGAATGAGCATTGCAGTTTCAGCTTTTGGTTTCGGCTTTTCTTTAACAGGATGCAAAATAAAGTTAATCCCGAGCAGGAACAGGGTAATCCCTAAAATTTTACGAATCATTTTTTCAGGCAATTTTGAGCTGATCAGCGTACCAAAAATAATGGCAGGAATAGAACCAATCAGTAACCAGCTGAGTAAATGAAAGTCCACGTTGCCAGAACTCATGTGAGCAATCCCTGCAACGAAAGTCAGTAATACCGCATGTGCAACATCTGAACCGATAATCCGAATCATCGGTAGATTTGGGAAAAGCAGAATTAGTGCCATAACACCAAATGCACCCGCACCAACCGATGACAATGTCACGAATACACCCAGTACAATTCCCATAAAGACGACATAAATGCGGCGCTTGCCTGTAAAGATTAATTCTTCAGACTGTGGTTCTTTTTTGCGGAAATGGTTAAAGAATTTCTCGATTTTTGAACGGAAAATAATGGAAATACCAGTCAGGGTCAACATGAAACCCAAGACCATAGTCAAGACTGCTTTATATTCAGAAGAATGGCTTAAATAGTGCTCCAGTACCCAGTGTGTTGCAAATGAAGCAGGAACACTACCCAGAGCTAGCCATGAAACAATTGGCCAAACGACATTGAGTTTTTTGGCATGAACGATTGAGCCACAAAATTTAGAAATGGATGCATAGATTAAGTCAGTACCAATTGCGATATGTGGTTCGATTTTAAATAAACTGATCAGCATTGGAGTCATGAGTGAACCACCACCAACACCTGTGATCCCTACACAAAAACCCACTAGCATGCCTGCTAAAATAAACTGAACCGCATCAACCATGACCATGTGCCATTATATAAATTTGTGCTTATATTAGGAGTTTTTATGAAAAAACGTACTCATAAAAAATGATTTGCTTATTCAAAAAAAGAATAAATAAATACTGAATCACAAAATCATGATTTTTCAGAAATTTTTAAGTAAGATTTTTAAAAAATACCAATAAAAATCAATTCACTACTTTAAAATTTAATTGTGGTATTTTCAATTGAGACTTTCGCTAAACACATTGTGCCAATTTTTGAGAGTTTTAAATATTTTAAAAAAGCCATCGCTTTAGCAATACGGCCGAGAAAGCATATAGCCTGATCAATAAAATTGCATGAAAAATATTCTTAATATTATTGGGTGTTGCTCAAGGAGCAAGATCATTTGTGCTGCAAAAAATCAATAAAAAAGCCATCTCTAGATAGAAATGGCTTTTTGTTTTTGTGGCAGTTTGTTGTTTATAGGGCAACGCCACCTGTACCAAAAGCTTCGCTGTGGATATTTTCTTGTGGAATACCGAGTGCTAACAAGGCTTTATTTTGAATTTGCATAAATGGCATTGGACCACATAAATAATAATCAGCATTTTCAGGTAACCATTTACGGTCTAGTGTCGACAAATCTAGGCGACCTTTCGAATGGTAGTCTTGTCCCAACACATCTTGTTGTTCAGGATGTTCATAAGCAACAAAGACATTTAAATTATCGTGCTGCTCTGCCAATCCTTGAATGGCATTTTTCATGGCATGTACGCGTGAACCACGTGTTGCATGAATGAAATGAACAGATGGTTTAGCTTCTGTCGAGCCAAACTGTGCTTTGATTTTTTGCCAGAATGATATTTTGGCACTTGGATCAGTATTTTCTGTTAACAACTGATTCAACATGGCAACCATTGGTGTTAAGCCAACGCCTGCACTGATTAAAACATTGGTTTTTTCAGGATTAACCAAGAAGAAGTTACCTGTTGGTGCAGAAAGCTCCACCACATCATTGACGTTTAAATGCTTATGTAATGTTGAAGAAACATAACCAGGATCTTGTCCTTCAACTTTTGCTTGTTCACGTTTCACCGAAATACGGAAATAGTTGCCTGAAGCGCAGTCTGACAGGCTGTATTGACGTGGTTGTTTAATGCCGAGTTCAGGAACAAATACACGTACAGTCACGTATTGACCTGCTTTGTATTCTGGTAATGCACCACCATCTTTTGGCATCAAATAGAAAGAAGTAATTTCATCACTTTCTTTGACTTTTTTGGAGATAATAAAATCACGCCAGCCTAACCAGCTACCTTTAGTCTGTTGATGTTCTTGATAAATTTTCTGCTCAGTTGCAATAAACAAATCTGCAAGTTGTCCGTATGCCAGACCCCATGCCTCAATCAGTTCGTGATCCATTGGAATACTGAGCACTTCACTAATTGAGTGCAACAGGTTTTCACCGACAATGTCATACTCAGGTGCTTGGATATTCAGGCTGACATGTTTGTGGCAGATCAGTTCAACAACAGGTGCAAGTACGCTTGGGTCTTCGATGTTTTCAGCATATGCCAATACCGCCCCCGCAAGTGCTTTTGCTTGCGCGCCGCTGCGCTGATGTCCCATGTTAAACGTTTCTTTTAACTGCGGATTGTTGGTTAGCATACGGTTATAGAAATAATCTGTAAGCGCAACCCCGTTTTCACGCAAAACTGGAACAGTTGATTTAATGAGGTCAATTTGATGTTGGCTTAACATAACGAATACTCGCACGTTTTTATAAGATGTATTTAAAATACATCTTATATTGATTTTGCGTCAAGTACTACATTAAATAAAAAATTAAAAATTTTATAATATAATGTTTTTTAATGAAAAATAATTAAAAAACCAATCAAAATGATTGGTTTTAAAATGCCTATAAAAGCAGACTAAAATGGTCAGTATTTGAATTTGACCGCAACCGTATAATTGGTAGGTACGTCTTAGTAAACTTAGCCTTGATCTAGATCCGTCAGATATTTTTCCTGCTACATTATTGTTATTTATTTGGAAGCTAACATTGTTATTTAACTCATAACGCCATCAAGTTCAGCAGGGCATAAGCATCCTGTTGAAGCATTTGATCATCATTGCTGCTGATCGGGGTGCTAATTTTATCTTGGCCCTGTACGGTTGACGTTCGCATCGATTTTAGATTTTTGGAATCGTGGTGTGGTATGAGTGGTTAAAATATTGAATCTTGATGTTGGATTGTAATGATGTGGGTGACTGCCAGTTTTGGTATTTTCAGGTTAAATTTGCTGTTGTCTGTTTGAGTGTAATTTGCAGCATAATTATCATCGAAAATGATTTGCAGGAAGATATGATAAGAGAACAAGTGTTTTATATTCAAACCAAGCATGAAGTAATGCCTAGAAATCTTTTATAATATTGTCGATGACACACCCAAAAGGAAAACATTCTTGCAAAAACGTAAATTGAGAATCGGCATTGTCGTCGGTGAGGTTTCAGGAGATACACTTGGGGCTGAACTGATGCGTTGTTTCAAGGAGCAGGGTGTTGACGTCGAATTTGAGGGTATTGGCGGTCCACAAATGATTGCTGAAGGCTTTCAGAGTTTTTATCCGATGGATACTCTTGCGGTCATGGGGTTGGTTGAAGTCTTAAAAGAACTGAAACAATTATTTGCTGTACGTGATGGTTTGGTTGAGCGTTGGCAAAACAATCCTGTTGATATTTTTATTGGAATTGATGCCCCAGATTTTAATTTACGTTTGTCTAAGCGCCTAAAACAAAAACAGCTTCCGATTAAAACTGTGCAATATGTCAGTCCTTCTGTATGGGCATGGCGACAAAAGCGTGTGTTTGGTATTAAGCAAAATATCGATTTGGTGATGTGTTTGTTTCCATTTGAAAAAGCCTTTTATCAACGGTATCAAGTTCCTGCAATTTTTGTTGGGCATCCGCTAGCGAAACAGTTACCACTCAGTAACCCGATTCAGCAAGCCAGACAAGCACTGAATCTTCCCGAACAAGCTAAATATATTGCGTTGTTACCAGGGAGTCGCCGTGGAGAAGTAGAACGACTTGCGCCTTTAGTTTTTGACGCAGCACAGATTTTGCAAACCAAATATCCTGAATATGAATATCTTGTTCCTGCAATTAATGCTCAGCGTTTTGAGCAAATTCAGAAAATTTTGGCAAGTTATCCTGAAAATGTACGTGCCAAGATTCATGTTCTCGACAATCAACATACTGAATCAAAAATTGGGCGTTTGGTCATGGATGCCAGTAATATTATCGCGTTGGCTTCGGGGACAGCCACACTTGAAGCGATGTTATTGCACCGCCCGATGGTGACATTTTACAAGCTGCATTGGTTAACCTATCGCATCATGAAATTCATGATCAAGATTCCGTACTTTTCTTTGCCCAATATTATTGCGGGGAAAAAAGTCATTCAGGAGTTGGTGCAGGATCAGGCAAACCCTGAAATATTGGCAGCTGAAATTGAAAAATTGATGAATGTTGAAGTGGCACAAATACAAGCCATGCAGCATTTAAGTATGCATAAGCAACTGATTTCAGGAGATACTGAAGATCCTGTGCATGCAATTTTGCAGCTACTGGCAGTGCATTGAATTTAAACAGGCAGGAATTTCCTGCCTGTTTTTATAATTATAAGTTTAAGTCCGAATAATAATTTCGTAGCCTGTATATTTACGAATATTAATCACGCCTGTATCTAAAATCAGATATTGACCTTTGATGCCTTGCAACACACCGCGAATGGTTGGGGTTTTGTCGAGATTATGCGATTTGATTTTTTCAGGATACTGCTCGACAGGGTAAACAAATTCGCGCATTTGCTCATTTTCAAGTAATTCAATTCCTTCATCAAATTGCAAGTTTTGACTAAATTCATCACGAATGCGCTGAATTTTAGGTGCAAACTCCTCAACCAGTTGTTCGCGAACTTCAACCAAATTTAGCGGTTCAGCTTCACCTTTGAGTAATTTACGCCAGTCAGTTTTATCCGCCACTTGTTCACCAAACATAATTTCAAGCTGCCCCGACAAGCGCCGTGAGCCGACTCGCATAATCGGTAAAGCCTGAGTTGCCCCTTGATCGAGCCAGCGTGTTGGCATGTGCGTGATACGGGTAATGCCGACTTTTAAAGCACTTGAATTGGCTAAATAGACAATGTGCGGCTGAAAACAGACATTTTGTGCAAACTCATCTTCACGGCAAGTTCCGAGATGATAATGGCAAGTTTCAGGCTTCATAATGCACAGGTCACAAGATGCTTTAGTTTTAAAACACTTAAAGCAGTGACCTTGTGAGTAGGATTTCGGGGTTTTTGCACCACAAGACACACAAAAAATTTGCCCAGTCCATTCAATTTCAAGCTCTTGGCCTAAAGTAAAGGGTAAATTGATCTGAGATTGGTCTAGAATAAAGCTGTATTCAACATGCGCTTTTTGAGTGTTTTGTTCGGTTACACTATGGTTGGCTAAGTCGGCATGCATTTTGTGACAAATGCCTTGTAATTCCATATCAATTTCTCTCTAACTCAGATAAAGGTGCAGTTTATGGCTGAACAAAATGTCATCACTTCAATGCTAGACGATTTATGTCAGGAGCAGCCCATTGAAACTGCATTGTGTATTGGACAGGATCTTTGCCAACACGGCTTACAACACTCAATTGACTGGCAATATTTTAACGTATCTGATTTTTTAAGTCTGCCATTTACCCGTCGCTATGACTTGGGTTTTATTTTGCTCGATACACCAGCAATGCAGAATTTAAGCGAAACTGAAAAGTCGCAGCTTTTAGTCAAGTTACGCGACCTTATGGCAAAGCGCTTGGTGGTCGTGTGTCAAAACCAAGATGTCAAATTGATGCGTGCTTTAGGCTTAACCCAAATGCTTGATAAAACTCAGCAACAGGGCAGTGTTAGCTTGTGGCAATTTAATATTTTGACTTACAAGCATGTGCCTGACTGGTTTAACTCTAAGTTCTGGGCCAACCCAGAAAACTGGGACAAATTCCGCTGGTAAAAAAAAGCCAAGTTAAACTTGGCTTTTTTTTATGTATTTATTCAGTTATTTAAAGAAATAACCTGTTTCTGGTGAGCTGGCGTTTGCCATGCGTTTACGTGGCATACGTCCTGCCAAGAACGCTTCACGACCTGCTTCAACCGCTTTTTTCATCGCAGATGCCATTAAAATCGGGTTTTGCGCATTGGCAATCGCAGTGTTCATCAACACGCCATCGCAGCCCAATTCCATTGCAATCGCTGCATCGCTGGCAGTACCAACACCGGCATCGACCAAGACAGGAACTTTGGCATTTTCTTTAATAATTGAAATGGTATGTGGATTCAAAATACCCAAACCTGAACCAATCAAACTGCCTAAAGGCATAATTGCGACACAGCCCATACTTTCAAGTTCTTGGGCGACAATTGGGTCATCTGAAGTGTAAACCATGATTTCAAAGCCATCATCGATCAAGGTACGTGCGGCCTTTAAAGTTTCCATGATATTTGGATATAAGGTTTTCTCATCACCCAACACTTCAAGCTTCACCAAGTTGTGTCCGTCGAGAAGCTCACGTGCCAACATACAAGTTCTGACTGCGCTATTGGCATCGAAACAACCTGCGGTATTGGGCAAAATCGTGTATTTCTCAGGCGGAATTACAGAAAGCAAATTCGGTTGGTCAGGATGCTGACCGATATTCACACGGCGAATTGCGACAGTGACAATTTCTGCACCACTGGCTTGAATTGCCAGATCGGTTTCATTGAGGTCTTTGTATTTTCCTGTGCCAACCAATAGGCGAGATTGAAAAGTACGTGAACCGATAATTAAAGGAGAATCCTTAAATTGAGCATCTTGCATAATTATGTCCTATTAACCACCACCAACGGCATGAATAATTTCAATATGGTCTTGTGCTTGGATTTGGGTTTGCTCTAATTTTGATTTCGGCACAATCATTTCATTGAGTTCAACTGCAAAGCGTTTATTCTCTAAAGCGAGAGATTGAACCAATGCCAGTAGATTTTCACAAGACGTTTCAGTTGCAACGCCATTTAAAAAGATTTGCATACAGTCCTCATTTTGCAAATTTCATGGCATTCCACGCCAAGACTAACCAACCAATAATCATGAAGGTTCCACCAATTGGAGTAATTGCTCCTAAAATACGTGGCAGACCTAAACCCATGACATATAACGAACCACAGAAGAATATAATCCCTATCTGGATGCACACAAAGCTCAGTTTGATCGGAAACTGCGGTGACACTTTTGCCAAAATAGCCAGTGCCAGCAAACCTAGAGCATGATAGAAAAAATAATCCGTTGCAGTATGCCACCAAGAGAGTTGGTCAATGGTTGCTCGAGCTTTTAAGCCATGCGCACCAAAAGCACCAAGTAGAACTGCGATCGCAAGATTCAATGCAGAGATTGCAAGCCACATTGCGCTATTCCGTCATGATTTTGCGCTATACCATAACATAGATTTTTAGGTGGGTTACGATTATTTGCCTAAAACTCAGGCGATAAAAAAGGCTGAATAATCAGCCTGATTTATCGTGTTTAACACTTCAAAATTTTAGTTGGATGACATAGCAACTTTAATCTTTTCCATCGCATTTTTTTCAAGCTGGCGAATCCGTTCTGCTGAAACATTGTATTCAGCAGCCAGTTCATGCAAGGTTGATTTATCATCATCTAACCAACGGCGCTGTAGAATATTACGAGAGCGATCATCAAGCTGATTCATCGCATCATGTAGTGCAGATGTACTTTGCTCTTCGTAGTCTTCATTTTCAACCAAACGCGCAGGGTCGTAACGGCTATCTTCCAGATATAAAGCAGGCGCAACGTGAGTTGAACCTTCGTCATCGTCATCATTTTGCGTTTCAAAAGCCGCATCATACGCAGTTAAACGACCTTCCATTTCTAGCACTTGCTCGGGTGTGACATTTAAGTCATCAGCAATTGCTTGAGCTTCTTTAAGAGTCAGTTTTTTACTGGATTTTTTTAAGCTACGCAAATTAAAGAATAATTTACGCTGCGCTTTGGTGGTCGCAATTTTTACAATGCGCCAGTTACGAATCACATATTCGTGAATTTCAGCCTTGATCCAGTGCACTGCAAAAGACACCAAACGCACACCCATGTTCGGGTCAAAACGTTTTACGGCTTTCATCAAACCAAGGTTGCCTTCTTGAATCAGGTCGCCTTGCGGTAAACCATAGCCTGCATACGTACGTGCAATATGAACCACAAAACGCAAATGCGACATCACCAGCATTTTTGCTGCATCAAGATCTTGGTCATAATAGTAGCGTTCCGCCAACTCTTTTTCTTGTTCGGCAGTCAAAATAGGAATCTGATTGACAGTACTAATGTATGCACCCAAGTTTACACCTGGTGCAGACAATGACAGGGGCATCAATAGATTGCTGCTGTCAGTCATGAAAACTCCTTATAAGGATATCTAGTAAAGACCAATATGTTTATCTTAATCTGCTTTATACGCATAATTAAGGTAAAAAGGGTAGATAAATGTAAATTTTTATGCCAGTGTTTTTTCATTTTTTACACAAATTATTCATTATTATTCAATAATGTAATGTAATTCGTGTTCTGAAATCTTGATCATTTGGCATTGTCGCTTCTGTAATTGACAATAGCGTAAAATATCAATTTCACTATTGGGGTCAGAAGCTTTTAGGCAGAATTTTTGTTGAGCTGGTGCAGACTTTATTGCGCGTTTCAACATCAATAATGGCATAGGACATGGTTTTCCTATTGCATCAATTTCAATGAAAGTAGCTTTAGGATCGGTCATAAAACAGGATTCTAAACTCAATAAAGGTCTAAATACTAACAAAAAGCTTAAGCCTAAAAAAGACCAAATGCACTGGAAAAAACCATCTAAATGTAAGAAAAAAAATGAAGCGATAAAATACGATATTTATGAAAAATTTTTGTATCAATTATAGTAAAGGCATGCTAATCTCAGGTCTGGACGTAGGGTGCTTTTTGCTAAGAAACCTATGACAATGTGGATATAACCGGATTTTGTTAATAGTTTTACAGAATGATCACAAGCTTAAAAATAATAACTATTTTTAAACCTTGTCGCTCTACTGTTTGCAACACCGGGTGATCCTTTTTTTTAATCACAGAGGATTAACTAATGACAGTACGTGAACAAGGCGTAGTTAAATGGTTCAACGACACTAAAGGTTTCGGCTTTATTCAACGTAGCAGCGGCGATGACGTATTCGTTCACTTCCGCGCAATCATGGGTGACGGTCATCGTTCTTTACGTGACGGTCAACGCGTTGAATTCAGCGTTGTACAAGGTCAAAAAGGTTTTCAAGCAGAAGAAGTTCAGCCATTAGACTGATTTCTCTTCAGGCTTGACCGAAGAAAACGCTCCATAACATTTGGGGCGTTTTTTGTTTATAATGAACACCTATTTTACGCGTATAACGGATTAACAGGTTTATGTCATCTGGTTTCGAAACCTTAAATTTACATCCTCAGTTAAAACAGGCAATTGATGCGTTGGGCTTTAGCAGCATGACGCCGATTCAAGAAAAGGTTTTAAAGTTTACGCTTGCAGGTCATGATGCGATTGGTCGAGCGCAAACAGGAACAGGGAAAACTGCTGCATTCTTAATCAGCATTATTAATGACTTGTTGCACAATCCAATTCAGGAACAGCGTTACCGTGGTGAGCCACGTGCACTGATTCTAGCGCCAACGCGTGAACTGGCATTGCAAATTGAGCAAGATGCCAAAGATTTAATCAAATTTACTACACTCAATGTGGTGACTTTACTCGGTGGCGTCGATTTTGATAAGCAAAAGAAACAGCTAGATGCAGGGTTTGTTGACATTTTAGTGGCAACACCAGGGCGTCTGATTGATTTCACTGAGCAAAAAGAAGTCTGGTTAGATCAGGTTGAATTTCTGGTGATTGATGAAGCTGACCGTTTGCTGGATATGGGCTTTATTCCTGCGGTTAAACGTATTGTACGTTTCTCACCACGTAAAGAGCAGCGTCAAACTTTGATGTTCTCGGCAACCTTTAGCTATGACGTTTTAAACTTGGCGCGCCAGTGGTTATTTGACCCTGTAACTGTTGAGATTGAACCAGAAAAGAAAACCAATGCTGACGTTGAGCAACGAGTTTACGTTGTTTCAAATCAGGATAAATATCGCCTGTTGCAGGAAGTTTTGCAACATGAGCCAATTGAAAAAGTCATGATTTTTGCCAATCGTCGTGATCAGGTGCGCCGTTTATATGATCATCTGAAAAAAGATGGGTATAAAGTGGTGATGCTTTCAGGTGAAATTGCACAGGATAAACGCCTGAAAATGCTCGACCAATTTAAAAATGGGCAGCACAATATTATGATTGCGACTGATGTCGCAGGGCGTGGGATTCATGTTGATGGCGTGTCACATGTCGTGAATTTTACGCTACCAGAACAGTCTGATGATTATGTTCATCGTATTGGGCGTACAGGTCGGGCAGGTGCACAAGGTGTAAGTATCAGTTTCTTGTCGGAAGATGATGCATTCTACTTGTCAGATATTGAAAAAGCGATTGGGCAAAAATTACCACTTACTCGTATGGATGGTTATTGCTAGTTTTGCCAAATCTATAAAAAAAGGATCACATGGGTGATCCTTTTTTTATGTTTTATTTGGCTTGGCAATAGAAGGTCAAGGTTGTTTGATAGTCATCATCACGTTGTAGATTTGAACTATGCCCTAAAATACCACCCAGAATTTCAGCGGCAGCAGTCACGCTTTGTCCTGTTTGTTCATCAGTTACATTCTTGAAAAGACCATGGTAACTGGTCTTTTCACTGCGAATAATTGCAGTTTGTCGAGCGCAGGTTTTATTGGCAGCAATAATGGCATTATTTTTTGCAATTACCGCGCTTTTTCCTAAGCCAGTCACCTCAAATTCATGATTTTCTTTTTGCAGTGCAAGCGTCGCAGGTGGGTTGGAGCTACATGCAGTGAAGAATATGCTCAATCCAATATAAGTGGCAACACGTAAATAAGGTTTCATGTGTGACCTCAAAAATCTGATGTATTGTTATATTGAGCAGCAATACGGCAAAACAATAGTGAAAATCTGTATGAGAAATGCAGATTTTGCAGATAGCATTTAACACTTGGTTTTTTCTTGCAGCAAAACTAGAGTTCATTTTTTAGAGTGTGTTAATCTAAATCGCATTGTTTAAATGAAAAAAGATTGCAGTATTTATGGCAAATACAACAGTAAAAGTGGTTCATGACAACATTCAACACCGTCAATCTGTTGGGCATCTGGTTGAACCTGCTCCAAATAAACAGCAGCTTGATTTGGCATTTACTGCAGCGTTGACTGCACCTGATCATCATCGTTTAAAACCAACTCGTTTTGTGGTGATTGAAAATAACCAAAGAGCAGCATTTGGTGAGTTACTGGCACAAGCGATGCAGCAAGATTTTCCTGAAACTGATCCAGTACAGATCGAGCGCGTCAAAAACCATCCGTTTCGTGCACCAATATTGGTATTGGCACTGACTCAGATTGTTGAGCATCCTAAAGTACCTGAGTATGAGCAAATTTTAAGTTCGGGTGCGGCAGTTGAGAATTTTCTATTGTCTTTACAAAGTCAAGGTTTTGCGACAATGTGGCGTACAGGTGCTGTAGTTGAATCTGTGGCGCTAAAAGCTGCACTGGGTTTGCAAGCACATGATTTAATTTCAGGTATTATTTATGTAGGCACTGCCGACAAACAGTTGCCTGCCCGTGCTACAGTTGATTTGGCTGCTTATGTTCGTTATTGGTCAGCCCCTTAAAAAAATAGAGAAAATACAATGTCTGAAGTAAAATTTACCGATTTGGTTGAAGCTGTACCCGTAGATAAGAAAACAGCTTTACGTGTTACTGTGCTGGGTGGTGGTAGTTTTGGGACAGCGATGGCAAATCTTGCAGCGCGTAATGGCTGTGATACCATACTTTGGATTCGTGATGCTGATACAGCTCAGGAAATTAATCAAACGCATATTAATAAACGCTATTTACCTGATTTTGAACTTGAACATAGTTTACAGATTACCGCAGACTTAGAATACGCAGCACGTGATCGGGATCTGATTTTAGTGACGATTCCAAGTCATTCTTTCCGAAGTGTGATTCAGCAAATCAAGCCATTTATCAGCGCTCAGGCGATCATTTCATTGACTAAAGGGATTGAAGCCAACACGTTTAGTTTCATGAGTGAAATTATTCGTGAAGAGTTGCCAGAAGTACCTTATGGTGTCTTGTCGGGTCCAAATCTGGCGAAAGAAATTATGGCAGGTATGCCAGCAGGGACAGTGATTGCTAGCCATTCAGAACAAGTACGTTATGCAGTTCAGCAAGCTTTGCATAGCGCACTATTTCGTGTCTTTGCCAGTGATGATGTGCATGGTGTAGAGTTGGGCGGTGCATTAAAAAATATTTATGCTGTTGCAATGGGGATGGCTGCTGCGCATGGAATCGGTGAAAATACCCGTAGCATGATTTTAACCCGCGCATTGGCAGAAATGAGTCGTTTCGCAGTAAAACTAGGTGCAAACCCTTTAACATTCTTGGGTTTGTCGGGCGTGGGGGATTTATTTGCTACTTGTAATAGCCCACTCAGCCGTAACTATCAGGTTGGTTTTGCTCTAGGTCAAGGGAAAACCTTGCAGCAGGCAACTGAAGAACTGGGGCAAACTGCCGAAGGGATTAATACCATTGTGCAGGTACGTACTCGAGCCAAAGAACTTGATGTTTATATGCCGATTACCAATGCGTTGTATGAGGTAATTTTTGAACAGGCGCCGCCGCTATCAATTGCTTTGGCACTGATGAAAAACGGACATCGTAGTGATGTTGAATTTGTTTTGCCACACCAACATGTGTAAGGCAAACTTCATATTGTTGAGTTATAAACAATTCTAGTTGCACTTGATCAGGAAATTTTATGCAATTAACTTTGGTTCGTCATGGTGAAGCCGCTCCTCCAGTGCATGGCAATGATATTAAACGTCCACTGACTAAACGTGGCCATTTGCAAGCTGAGCAAACCGCAGAATTCTTGCGCCATAAAGTTCAGCCAGATTTATTTGTCGTGAGTCCATTGTTGCGGGCACAGGAAACTTTGGCACATATCCAATATTATTTTTCTAATGTACCTGTCATGTTATGTGACCACATTAAACCTGATGATGATCCAGATTTGGCAGTCGATTGGTTGTCGAAACTTCCTTATGAGTCAATTGTAGTCGTGTGCCACATGAATGTGGTGGCCTATATTGCTGAACGTTTGACTCAATTGGCATTTCATCCTTTTGCACTGGCAGAAGCAAGCATTTATGAGCAGGCAGTAATCGCAGAAGGCTTATCAACGCAAAAGGCGAGTTTTATTCCGCTTGCCTAAGATAAAATTGTCATTGAATTGTTCGTTGTTACAGAGCAATTCAATGATTTTTCAGGAATTAGTGATGAAAATCGCAACATCTTGGTTACGAATATTATAAATAAAGCGTTGTGAAGCATGGTGTTTTTGCGTATGCATGCCTATAATAAGGCGGTTTTCAAACTACCCACTCGATGATTTTATGATGTATTCGCTGGCTCGCCCTTTGTTGTTTTCGTTAGCACCAGAGCGTGCGCATGAACTTACATTGTCATGGTTGAAAACTGCGCATAAAATGGGGCTAGTAAACTCTAAATTTATCGCAAAACCTGTCACTTGTATGGGAATTGAATTTCCAAATCCAGTTGGATTGGCGGCAGGTCTAGACAAAAATGGTGACTATATTGATGCACTTGCTGCATTAGGTTTTGGTTTTATCGAAATTGGAACCATCACGCCGCGCCCACAAGCGGGAAATCCACAACCACGATTATTTCGTCTCCCACAAGCCAAAGCAATTATTAACCGTATGGGATTTAATAACGACGGCGTGGATAAGCTTGTAGAAAATGTTAAGGCTGCGCAATATAAAGGGGTTTTGGGAATCAATATTGGTAAAAATGCCGATACTCCTGTCGAAAAAGCAGCGGATGATTATTTAATCTGTCTAGAAAAAGTTTATAACTATGCGTCTTATGTAACGGTAAACATTTCTTCACCGAATACAAAAAATTTGCGTAGCTTGCAAAGTGGAGAAGCATTGACGCATTTGCTGGAAACTTTGAAAAATCGTCAGGCTGAACTTGCTGAACAATATGGACATTATGTGCCTTTAGTTTTGAAAGTTGCGCCTGATTTAAGTACCGATGATATTGCTTTTATTGCGAAACAACTTCTGGCATACAAAATCGATGGTTTGATTGTAACCAATACGACACTGTCGCGTGAAGGGGTGGAAAACCTACCATTTGGCGATGAAGGTGGTGGTTTGTCAGGTGCGCCTGTGTTTGAAAAAAGTACAGCCTGTTTAAAAACTTTTGCTGCTGTGTTAAAAAATCAGATTCCCCTCATTGGTGTGGGTGGAATTTTGACAGGTGAACAAGCACATGCGAAGCAACAGGTGGGTGCAAGTTTAGTTCAGATCTACAGTGGTCTGATTTATACAGGTCCGGACTTGGTGCAAGATTGTATTCGTGCTATGACGTAAATTTATGAATACCATAGATATTATTGTCCTTGCAATCTTGGTGTTTAGCTGCATTAACGGATTGCGACGAGGATTACTAAGTGCATTGGCAAGTTTGCTGGGATGGATTCTTGCACTGTTTGTTGCGACCAGTTTGGCGAGTACGCTGGCACCATTTATGTCTGGTTTTAGCCATAGCATCATGGTGCAAAAAGTGGCTGCGTTTGCCTGTGTGGCATTGGCTATCATTGTACTGACATGGGTAGTAACATCTATTTTAAGTGGTATTCTTAAAACGCTTAAACTTGACCCACTCAATCGTCTTGCAGGTGGGCTGTTTGGTATACTCAAGAGTTTATTTATCGTCCTGATTGTCATGCAAAGTCTCGCACCGTGGTTACACAGTGCCCAATCGTGGCAACATTCCTTATTTGTTCAGGCATTATTGCCGTATGCACCGCTTGCAACCGACTTATCAAAAGATGTTGCCAGTGATGCGATTAAACACATGAATCATCAGGGTCAGGCTGAAGTTGCAACTTCAGATGACTCATCTTTTGGGCAGGAAAGTTCTTTAGGGAATCGCTCAGAACATTCAACTAAAAACCCTTTTAATTAATCCAAGCTTGTCTGCGAGGTTGCTATGTGTGGAGTTGTTGGGATTGCTGGTCATGCGCCAGTTAACCAATTGTTGTTTGATGCTTTAACGATGTTGCAGCATCGTGGACAAGATGCAGCAGGTATTGTCACTTGTCACAACGGGCGTTTATTTTTGCGCAAAGACAATGGCTTGGTGCGTGATGTATTTCATACTCGCCATATGCGTGCCTTACAAGGAAACTATGGTATTGGGCATGTGCGTTATCCAACCGCGGGTTCATCAAGTAGTGCTGAAGCACAGCCATTTTATGTAAACTCGCCTTACGGGATTACCTTGGCACATAATGGTAACCTGACTAATGCAAATGACATTCGTCAAGATCTGTTTGAAACAGATTTACGCCATATGAATACCGATTCGGATTCGGAAGTTCTGTTAAACGTATTTGCGCATGAGTTACAAAAACTCAGAACCTTGCACCCAACACCAGAAGATATTTTCTACGCAGTACATCGTGTACACCAACGTTGTCGTGGTGCGTACGGTGTCGTTGCAATGGTGACTGGGCAAGGCTTGGTGGGTTTCCGTGATCCAAACGGTATTCGCCCATTAATTTATGGCTCACGTGTGACTGAGTCGGGTAAGACTGAATATATCATTGCTTCTGAATCGGTTGCGATTACTGCACTTGGCTTTAAGGTTGAGCGTGATGTCGCACCAGGCGAAGCGGTTTATATCAATGCAGATGGTGAATTGTTCACTAAGCAATGTGCAACAGATCCAAAATACTTCCCATGTATTTTTGAATATGTGTATTTTGCTCGTCCAGATGCAACCATTGATGGTATCTCTGTATATAAAGCTCGCCTTAAAATGGGTGAAAAGCTGGCAAACCGCATTTTGAAAGAATGGGGTGAAGACCACGGTATTGATGTCGTTATTCCAATTCCAGATACCAGTCGTACCTCTGCGCTTGAACTTGCAAATATGTTGGGTATTAAATTCCGCGAAGGTTTTATGAAAAACCGCTACGTGGGACGTACCTTTATTATGCCAGGTCAGCAACAGCGTAAAAAATCAGTGCGCCAAAAACTCAACCCAGTTGAGCTTGAATTTAAAGGTAAAAATGTTTTGTTGGTCGATGACTCCATCGTTCGCGGCACAACCTGTAATGAAATTATTCAGATGGCTCGTGATTCTGGTGCGAAGAAAGTTTATTTTGCATCGGCTGCACCAATGGTGAAATATCCAAACGTGTATGGTATTGATATGCCTGCAAAAGCTGAACTGATTGCATCTGACCGTACGGTTGAAGAAATTCAAGAAATTATTGGTGCTGACCGCTTAATTTTCCAAGATTTGGAAGATTTAAAAGATGCGATTCGTATTCCAAAAGTACCAGAAGTCAGCGAGTTTGATTGTTCGGTGTTTGATGGCGTTTATGTCACTGGCGATATTGATGAAGCGTATCTGGACAATTTGCAACGAAGCCGTAGCGACCTTGCGAAAAAGAAAAAAGATGGTTATATCGATGTCAATATTGATGCAGCCTCTGTAGATTTAACAGGGATTCGCGAAGAATAATCCTGTTAACTCATCATAGTGAAAAAGCGGGATTTCCCCGCTTTTTTATTTTATGATGGATGTGCAGGTATGCATTGAGGCAGTTATTTGGCGATGGAAACACTTTCTTCTTCAGGACATCAGAAAAGCTTATTTTGGTCGACCACTATTTGTTCGTTGGCGATTATACTGACCTTGGTGGTGCTCAATTTATCTTTTGGTTTGGTCATGCATTATATTGACCCGACTCAGTCTGTGTTTTGGTATAACCTGAGTCCGATTGTACTGCTGGTCATTTTGGCGATCATGCTCGGTTCGGTGCTGTACGAAGTTTATGTGTTTCGTGAAGGCGGACACTCGTTGGCAAAACAGTTGCGTGCACGCTTTTTAAATCCTGCGGAAAGTACACCTGAAGAAACGATCGCAATTAAAATCACCCAGCAATTTGCCAAACAATATCGGCTGCGTGTTCCTGCCGTATATGTACTGCCAGATGAAGTCGGTGTGAATGCGCTTACGGCAGGAGTACACCCTGACGATACCGTGATTGTGATTACATGGGGAGCATTGCAAAATCTGGATGAGATTGAGCTATATGGTTTATTTAGCTACGCATTTAACCAGATTTTGACGGGTGAAACTTATCAAAACACTCGTCTGAAAATCATGTTTAGTAGCTTAACGACTTTTAGCCAGTTGGGGAGCAAGGTGGCACGGTATGGTTTTAAACCCTATCATGCAAAACGTCAGAATAAATTTGAAACCATTTTGGTTGCTCTAGGTGGCATCATCTGGCTCATGGGCAGTCTTGGGCTATTGATTTCTCGTTTAATTAAATTTATTACGCTGATCGGGCGGACATTTAGAAATGATGTTTATACGACACAGCTGATTGCCAATGATGCCAATATTCAGACTTTATTGCGGATTTATGTGCATCATGCAGGCTCTCAAATTCATAGCGCTTATTCGGAATCGATTGCACATATGTGTTTTGCCAACTCATTGAGTAGTCAGAGTTGGTTGAATATTCATCCGAGCATTGAGCGGCGTATTTATGAGTTAAATCCGAATTTGCTTGAAGATTTACGACTAGAAAATTTGAAAAAACTTAAAACCCAGCCGTTATTTAGTTTATTTCATCCTTTTGGTGATGAAGGGCATGAAGTTGCATTTACATGGTCTGCGCCTCAACCGTTGCCTTTGCTACGGTTGTCGCCTATTAGTTTTACGCTTAAAGATGCAATAAAGCCATTAAACCCAGCAATCCGCGCAAAAATGTCACGTCCTGAACAAATTGATCGTGCTTTACAAACTGCATCAGGTTCAAGAGAAGTTTTAGTCGCGATTTTAATGATTCGTCAGTATCGTGAATTTATTCCCAAACATGCCGAAGTGAGTCGTGCCATTGTTGATGCTTTATTGAGTATTGATGGGCGACAGCATGTGCAGGTTTTCTATTTGGCTTGTCAAAATATTCAGCGTATGCCATTGAGTTCATCACGGCAGTTTTTAACCAAACTGGCATTAATTGCGCAGGCGGATGGTGAAATTGGCTTGTTGGATGCTTTGTTGATTGAGCGGGTGAAGTATCAACTTAACTTGCTTCCGACCCATATGCCAACTGCATTTAATGACGTATTGCCTGAAGTGATGCGTTTGATGGATGCGCTCTTGCACGTACAACAACTGAATGCCAGCAATCAGCTCGAAATACGTGAAAAGCTGATTAAAAAACTGATCAAACCTGAAGATTGGGAGCATTATCAGGATTTATCTGATGAGCCGATTGACCTTGGAGAGATTTTGCAAGACATTTCGGGTTTGCTACTGCGTGATCGTTTGCGCATTTTAAGTATTGCTGAAGAATATTTGTGGAATGATCGGGTGATTACCCAAGATGAGCTGGACGTTCTACAGTTACTTTACTGGCGCTTGGGTTTTGAAACTGATGAAATTGTGGATCAAGTGATGAAGAAAAACAGTATCATGATTGTGTAGCAAATCGGCAAATACAATTCGGTTTCACAGTGAAATAGCCTACACTATGCTAACTTTAGAAAAGATGATGAGATGATGATAGAGCAACAGCGCCAACAACTTGCCATGATGGGAATAGATTTGTGGATTCCTCGGCATGCGGCTGTGCGTTCTATCTCAACCGCAACGACATTATGGCGAGATGCCGATATTGGACAATCGGGTCAGCTATCAACAGCATCAAAACGACCTGAGCTTGAGTCTGCAATTGTACTGAAAAAAGAAATAAAAAAAGAAATAGTGATCAAGCCCAATGATCAGCATGTCAGTTTAAATGTAAAAGCCGTAGAAACACCATTAAATTTGCAGGAAACAGCACCTGCTGCTGCGGTAACCAAGATAGATGTAGAATCACTAGAAATAGAGCAGCAAGCCTTTCAGTTACAGGTTTTATTTGCTGAACAATTTGTTTTGCTCGTCGATCAACAGCAGCTCACAGCCCAGACATTACCTTTATGGCGTAATATTCAACAGGCATTACATTTGCAGGATGCCAGTTTGCAATGGCCTTTTCCATTGGTAAATTTGCAAGAGCCGAGTGGTCTACAAGATTATTTACAAGGTTTTTTTGATGTTGTGGCCGCTGAGAAAAGCATTTTTTGTTTGGGTGAATTGCCCGTATCATTTAAGCTTTCTTGTCAGACTGTACCGAGTTTGCAGGATATGCTGCAACAGCCATTGTTAAAACAACAATTATGGAAATTGATTCAACACTTAAGACCCTAGGATTGCTTTATGCCAAAAAAAGTGCTGGTTTTTAGTCAAATCGCCCCAGAAATTCTCACCCGACTCCAAGAAAATTATGATGTGGTGCAGGTTAATCCCAAACAAGGCGATGTTAATGAACAGATTCGCCAGCATGTGGCAGATGCGGATGGCATGATTGGTGCGGGAAGAATTTTAAATGAAGCAAATCTTGCATCAGCACAGCGTTTAAAAGTCATTTCTAGTGTCAGTGTCGGTTACGATAATTACGATGTAAATTATTTAAATCAGAAGAAAATCTGGTTGGGTCATACGCCACATGTACTGACCGAAACGACGGCTGATTTGGCATTTACCCTGCTCATGAGTGCTGCACGCCGTGTGCCTGAACTAGATCGCTGGACAAAACAAGGGCAATGGCAACGCACCGTTGGCGCAGCGCAATTTGGACAGGATATCTTTGGTAAAACTTTGGGCATCATCGGGCTTGGGTATATTGGTGCCGCCGTTGCTCGGCGTGGTTTTTATGGTTTTAACATGAATATTCTTTATCATAACCGCCGTGAAAAAATCGAAGCTGCTCAGCCCTTTAATGCACAATATTGTCATTTAGCAGAGCTACTAAAACGCTCGGACTTTGTAGTTGTTGCTGTCGATTTAAATGCAGATTCAAAAGCATTGATCGGGCAGGCTGAACTGGATTTAATGCAGCCACATGCGGTATTGGTGAATATTTCCCGCGGTTCAGTGCTTGATGAAACTGCTTTGATTGAAACTCTAAAAGCCAAAAAAATCTTTGCAGCGGGACTGGATGTTTATTGTAAAGAGCCCTTGCAACAGTCAGAGCTGTTCAGTCTCGACAATGTGGTGACATTGCCACATTTGGGTTCAGCAACCGCAGCCACACGATTAAAAATGGCGGAACTTGCCTATCGAAACCTGATAGATGCACTTGAAGATCGAACACCGCGCTATTTGGTGAACCCAAACTTTGCCTGAACCTGAAAGGTGAATATGACTAAAATCCTGATGCAGCGACTGATTTGTTTGGCATGTGCTATTTCAATGCCTGTTTATGCTGAGGATTTTGCATATCATTATCACCCTGAATCACTTGATGTTCCTAGTGTTGGAGGCATGAGTGTCGGAATTATTGATCAGCAAAATGAGAAAATCTTAGGGGAAAAAGTTTATCGGGAAATTCATTCGCATCTGGATGTTATTCAAAATCCGTGGCTGGAAGATCAGCTAGATGCTATTTTTCGTAATATTGTTAGTCAAACCAATTTGGGTGCGCCGATTGGCTTGTTGATTATTAAAGACAAACAAGTTAATGCTTTTGCTGTGCCAGGTGGTGTATTTGCAATCAACACAGGTTTAATTGCATTGGCAAAAAATCGCGATGAAGTCGCGAGTGTGATGGGGCATGAAGTCGCGCACGTCACGCAGCGTCACTATAGTCGATCCCAAGAAGCATTTAAAGGGCAAGGTTTGTTGGCACTTGCAGGCATTTTGGTTGGTGCAGCAATTGCTACACAGTCTAATAGTGGTGCAGGTTCTGCGGTGATGCTTGGAACACAGGCGGCATTGGTTAGTCAGCAGCTCAGCTATAGTCGTGATCAGGAGCGTGAAGCAGACCGTATTGGTATGCAGTACATGGTAGCAGCAGGCTATAACCCAAATGCGATGGCAGATTTTTTTGAACGGATGCAGCGGTCTTCGGTGCAATTAAGTTTTATGCCTGAGTTCTGGATGACGCACCCCTTAACCACTGCACGCATGAGTGAAGCCCGATTACGAGCAAAGCAATTTCCAAATGTAAAACCCAATATTAGCGATCCAGATTATGAGTTAATGAAATGGTATGCTGCAGTGTTGTCAAATGATGTCACTGAGCTGCAACTTAAAACCTTGCAAGCACAGCATAATCAGGCGGCCATTTTGGCGCTGACTGCATTTTATCTGCAACAAGGAGATGCTGACCAAGCTCAGGCAACACTCAATACGGTGCAGATGCAAATGCGTAAAAATATGCTGGCAGTCCTGCTGCAAACCGATATTTTTTTGGCGCAGCATCAGTTTGATCAGGCTTATCAAACCATTGTGTCACAGCAGAAAATCATGCCTGAAAATCGTGCTTTGACTTATAAGCTTGCTGAGGTGTTGATCCGAAAAAAACAGCCCGTTGCTGTATTTAATTTGGTCAATAAAATTTTACAGGATAACCCGCATGATGTGCAGGGTTGGGATTTGATGCAGCGTGCAGCGGTGATTGATCAAGCTTCACCTGTACAGGCCATACAAGTGTTACGCTACCGCGCTGAGATGCAGTTTTGGTCAGGTCAGGAAGAAGAGGGGATTAAATCATTATTACACGCCCAGCGTTTAGCCAAAGATAATTTATCTTTGTCTGCTACAATTGAGCATCGCTTAAAACAAATGCAGGCAGAGCGATTATTTACTTTAGAATAAATTTTGAGAATTTTTATGAAAAAACTGATTTGTGTGCTGGCTTTAAGTTTATGTAGTGTATCGAGCTTTGCTTCTGAATCCGCGTTAAAAGCGCATAGCCAACAAGAGCTTGAACAAAGACTAGAGCAATCTACCCAAAAGCATGATACGGAAATGCGCGATTTTTTGAAATCAATCGATCCTAAAGCGACTCAATTTACGACAAAACAATCCCAACGCTTTTGCCAGATTACTCAGGGATTAATTAATGACATGTATGCAGTACTGGATCAGAACCGTGAGCTGCTCGCAGAAGAAGATCGTAGCGTGACGAAGCAGGATTTTATTACTCAGGCAGTGTATGAAGCGCCCGATTATCAAAGTTTGCAGAAAATGGGTGTGAATTGTAAATTAAAATAAATCATCAATTGCACAGGATGTATGTATATAGACTGTGCAATTCAATATAAAAAATAATCCATAATAGTTATCAGTTTTAGATAACAAGAAAACATATTAATTGAAATCTATCTGATTAATAATATTAGGAAATTCTGTGAAAAAAATAATTGCAGTTGTTATTTTGGGTTTGTATAGTGTGTCGGTTTTTGCAGGGCAGACTTCGCTCAAAATGCATGATAAGGCAGCAATGGATCAAAAAATGGATGAGTTTAGAAACCAGTATACGCAGAGGAAAAATGCGTTATTGCAGTCGATTGATCCTCATGCAACAAGTTTGACCGTACAACAAAAACAGCAGATGTGTCAGTCCACGCAAATTTATTTCAATAATGTTTATGAGCTAATGGATCAAAATAGAAATTTATTAAAACCGGAAAAGAGAGAATTCACGCGTGAACAATTTAAAGCCATGTTTTTAACAAGAGCAGGTTTAACATTGAAACAGATAAACTGTAATTTTATATAATCATCGGATTGCACAGTATGTAGTGATCTATGCTGTGCAATAAAATCTGAGGGATGTCTTTTTGGCTTAGACTGTAAGTTTTAAGCGAGTTGTGCTTTAACTTTTGCAGATGCAAGTGCAGGATCGGCACGCCCGGCTATGAGCGGACGTAGAGAGTTCATCACCTTACCCATATCTTTCATGCTAGTAGCTTCTTGCGCAGTAATAGTCTGTGCAATGATGGAATCAAGCTCTTCCTCAGTCATAGCTTCTGGTAGAAATTGAGATAAAACTTCAATTTCGGCTTGTTCCTTACTAGCTAAATCTTCTCGGCCAGCGCCTTCAAAGGCTTTAACCGATTCTTTACGTTGTTTTATTTGCTTTTCAATGACCGCAAGAACCTGAGTATCGTCAAGCTCTATGCGCTCATCGACTTCGATTTGCTTGATTGCTGCCTGTAGACTACGAATTACCGTTAACTTATCCATTTCTTTAGCACGCATTGCGGCTTTCAAAACATCAGTTATTTGGTTTTTTAAAGTAGTCATTTATTTTGTCCAGGTGAGTCAATCAATCACAAATTAATCTTAGTAAAGGCGAGTAGTACGTACTGATTCGCGAGCCAATTTCTTTTGGTAGCGTTTAACAGCAGCAGCTTTTTTACGTTTACGTTCTTGAGTTGGTTTTTCGTAAAATTCACGTTTACGAACGTCAGCTAAAACACCCGCTTTTTCGCATGAACGCTTGAAACGACGGATAGCTACGTCTACTGGTTCGCCTTCTTTCAATTTAACTTGTGGCATGAAGAATCCTCATTAAGTTATGGATAAGATCTAGGCTGAATTGCCTTCGATCACAAGTGAAGGTCAGTATTTTACTCATTTACATCTCATATCACAAGTCTATAATAGCGAAGGCTGTAATTTGCATAGTGAAAAATAGGCATTTAAATGATTGTTTTAGGCTTGGAAACATCTTGTGACGAAACTGGACTGGCACTTTATGACAGTGAGCAGGGGCTTTTAGGTCAAGTATTATACAGCCAGATTAAGTTACATGCCGAATATGGCGGTGTAGTGCCTGAACTGGCATCGCGTGATCATGTGCGTAAATTAATTCCATTACTCAACGAGTTATTGCAGCAAAGCGGTATCAAGAAAAATCAGATTGATGCCATCGCCTACACCCGAGGCCCTGGCTTGATGGGGGCGCTCATGACAGGCGCACTGTTTGGTCGGACTTTAGCATTTGCATTAAACAAGCCCGCGATCGGTGTGCATCATATGGAAGGGCATATGTTGGCACCGCTACTTTCCAAAAAACCGCCTGAGTTTCCGTTTGTAGCGCTGTTGGTGTCTGGCGGGCATACACAGTTGATGGCAGCCTATGGCATTGGTCAGTATGAGTTGTTAGGCGAGTCGATTGATGATGCGGCAGGTGAAGCTTTCGATAAAGTGGCGAAAATGATGGGCTTATCCTATCCGGGTGGGCCAAATATTGCCAAGTTGGCGCTGAGTGGTAATCCTGAAGCCTTTGAATTTCCACGCCCGATGTTGCATCAAGGTCTGGATTTCTCATTTAGTGGTTTAAAAACTGCTGTTTCAGTACAAATGAAAAAATTGGGTGATGAGAACCGTGATGCGGATATTGCAGCGTCATTCCAAGAGGCGATTGTCGATACCTTGGTGAAGAAATCTGTCAAAGCTTTAAAGCAGACAGGTTTAAAGCGTTTGGTGATTGCAGGTGGTGTGAGTGCCAATCTGCGCTTACGTGAAAGTCTGGAACAAAAACTCGCCAAGATTAAAGCTCAGGTCTATTATGCAGAGCCTGCGCTGTGTACAGATAATGGTGCAATGATTGCATTTGCTGGATACCAGCGCTTGAAGTCGGGTGCATGTGATGGGTTATCTGTGACTACGACACCACGCTGGCCAATGACTGAATTGACCGCACCAGAAGCATAAATCTGTAAGTAAGAAAAAAGCCTGTTAGAACAGGCTTTTTTATGGCTTAAAAGTCTTCCTGCTCACCTTGCTGAGACCATTCTTGTACATTAGGATGCTGCAAAATACGTTGCATCCATTGCTGAGTAGTTTCAGAAAATTTAAGGCTATAACTTTTTGCCCGTAGCGCGATTGGTGCAAAAAAGGCATCTACTGCACCAAAGTCTTTACCTGCCAACCACACACCACCAAACTGAGTCAAACCTTGTTGCAATAATTCATCTAGGCGCTGAATGTCGTGATCGAGTGCAGGTGTATGTTCTATCTCGATACCTGTTAATGCGCAGTTCATTGGACAGCGTGAACGCAATTCCATAAACCCTGAGTGCATTTCGGCCATTGCACAGCGTGCCCATGCACGTGCCGCTTTATCTTGTGGCAATAGCTTAGGATATTGTTCGGCAACATATTCAATAATTGCCAACGAATCCCAAACCACTTGTTCTCCATCAATTAAACAAGGCACTTTACCTGATGGGGAAAATGCCTTGAATTTTTGGTAGCTGCTACTGCCCAGATTTAATGGGCTAAGTTGTTCCTGAAAAGGAATATCCAGTGCGCGCAGGCTGAGCCATGCACGTAGTGACCAAGACGAGTAATTTTTATTGCCAATCCATAAGGTATACATGAAATGAATATCCTGTTTTAGGTTATTGGAAAACATCTTCTAAAAGTTCATACATGCTTTGAAAGGCACGTTTTGATGATTTTTGGTTATGTTGTTTAACATCTGCTTGATTGGCAGTTTTTACTGTAAAAGAATGATACGTTTGAGCATAACTGATCAGTTTCCAGTCTAACTCAGTTTTTTTCATTTCTTCACTAAATTCTTGCAATGGTTTATGCGGAACAAGTGGGTTGCAAGCATCGTCCAGAATCAGAACAGAACCTTTTTTATAATGTATTCATATGCACAAGATTTATGAATTGGGGTGAGGTGGTTGAGGATGTTCATCTATTGAAGAGCGGTGCTGCGGAACGTATTGCTGAATTTGCGATGATTTTCTCAGGCAAAATTATAAAAGCTCTTTTGATTATGCCCTTAGACCTTTTATGATATGTCTCCAGATTTTTAGATTGATTCAGGGTTATGCCATTTACCATTGCAACACGGGTGAGTTTTGAGGAAGAAATCAAAAAAAGCCGTTTTCAGGCATATGCGACTCCCGTCGAAACTGAACAGGATGTCAAAGATTTCTTGGCTTTGTATAAAGATGCTAGCACGACCCACCAATGTTGGGCATGGAAAATCGGTCATCACGTTCGCTTCAATGATGATGGTGAGCCATCAGGTACGGCTGGGCGTCCTATTTTAGCCACGATCGAAGGCAATGAGTTGACGAATGTTCTGGTTTTGGTCAATCGTTGGTATGGTGGTGTTAAATTGGGCACAGGTGGTTTAGTCCGTGCTTATGGTGGCTGTGCAGGTCAATGTTTATTACTGGCTGAAAAAATTGAGTTAATTGAAAAAAAACAGGTTTCTTTTTCATGCTTCTTTAATGAATGGGCAATTTTTCAATACGAAATGCAACAGCAAGGCATTGAGTTTCAAGAAGACTATACAGCCGAAGGTGTTACGGTTTTGGCTAAGTTGCAGATTCATCAAATCGAAGCCCTTGCTAAAAAAATTCAGGATGTGACCCGTGGACGCGAACAACTACACATTTTAGATGAGGAATTGCCAGATGCAGGCTGATGATCCATTACTGAAATATCGTGAGCAGCATAAACAGCGCCTAAATTATATGCCTTGGTTATATTGGACTTTAAAACCAAAGCATCGTTTATGGGCGGAGCAATGGCAACAAGAGTACCAAGCCTATCTCATGGAAATGGAAACTGTTGAAATTGGTGAAAACTGTTTTATTTCACCTTTAGCGCATATTTTTGCTGAGCGTGGGCGCAAAATTAGCATTGGTGACAATACTTTTATTGCAGCGGATTGCACCTTGCATGGACCTTTAACTATAGGTAATGAAGTTGCGATCAACCACCATTGCATCCTTGATGGTGGACGGGCAGGCATTACCTTGGGTGATCAGGCGCGCCTCGCAGCATATTGCCATTTGTATGCCTTCGATCATGGTATGGATTTGGCGGAACCGATTTATCAGCAGCCTGTACGTTCTCAAGGTATTTGGGTTGGACGTGATGTTTGGCTTGGTGCTCATGTTGGTGTGAAAGACGGTGTGCAAATCGAGGATCAAGCCATTATCGGTATGAATAGCATGGTCACGAAACATGTTGCAAGCAAACATGTGGTTGCAGGTAATCCTGCGAAGTTCATTCGTTATCGTAAATAAGCTCACTGAATTTAACTGAGCTTGGTGAAACTTGTTATTCATAGCATTGAATTGAAAGGTATTTGGAGCGTTAGAACATTGAATATTTTTATTCGCTCTGTATTTAATTTTTAAATTTTTGATGTGTTTGATAATTCATTGCTTCTCCCGATAATCTCTTGGATATGATGCTTTTTTATTTCTTTTTAAATTGTGAATGAAATACAAAAAAGAATATAACCGCTTCGTGAGATGAGTTTATTGTTCTTTAATTCTAAATGCCTAAAAATTAAACGCTTTATTGTAATAAAAATGAAACATGTCTTTTAGGCAAGATTCGGCATAAAACATTATAAAATAACATTTTTCCCTGTAATAAATGTGATCTAAATTAAGATTTTAAATTACATAACTTTACATTTTTATTTAAGTTATTAATTTTTAATAAAAATATTTGTAAGAAAGTCTTAAGGTTTGCAAGGTGTAATGGCCGATCTTCTATCGACAATGATCTTTATTATGCTGATGTACCTTTCAAAAAATAAAATCAGCCTGTCATTAGCAGTGTTTAATGGTTTGGTTGCATGTTGGTTAGCTGGATTCACCAACCTCAGTTTCTATCGCAATATTTCCCAACTCAGCTCATATCAAGGAATAAGTAATTATTTATTTATTTTGGTGACATTTGTATTAATTGGGACTTTTTATTTCTTTGTGTTGCAGTTATTGAACTGGCGTAAAATTGCAAAAACACTCAGCATCATGTTGATTATTCTGACAGGTATGACGTCATATTTTGTCAATCAGCTTGGTGTGGATGTGAGCACTTCACAAATTGAAAATGTGGCACAAACTGATTTGCATGAAACTTTAGATTTGTTATCTTTTCCATTTTTATTGTGGTGTCTGGCAACGATTGTATTGCCGATGATCGTTTTGTATTTTATTCAGATTCGTCAGGATTCTTTTAAAAAAGTCGTCATGGCCAAACTGGCAAGTTTAGTCATCGCCTTAGCCGTCATGGGTGGCGGGCTTTTTTCATTTTATAGTCAGTATGCTCCGATTTTCCGTGAACACCGTCAGCTCAAGGCACAAATTTCACCATTGAATGTGTTGTCAAGTAGTACGAGCTATCTCACTAAGCAGTTTGAACATAGTGATAAAACATTGGTTCCCTATGGACAAGATGCACATGTTGTGACTACAGCCGCACAAACTAAGCCTAAAATTTTAGTGCTTGTCGTGGGTGAAACAGCTCGTGCTCAAAATTTCAGCCTAAATGGCTACACTAAAAAAACCAATCCTGAGTTATCTAAACTCGATATTATTAATTTTAGTAATGTTGAATCTTGTGGTACACAAACTTCAGTTTCGGTTCCGTGTATGTTCTCGGGTATGCCACGTAAAGATTATGACGATGGCTTGGCATCGCATCGCGAAGGGCTGCTCGATATTGCTCAACGAGCAGGTTATCAGGTCACATGGATTGATAACAACTCAGGTTGTAAAGGTGTATGTGCCCGAATTAAACACTATATTTCACCTAAAGATGACCCGCGCTATCAAAAATGGTGTGAAAAGAATGAGTGTCGTGATGGAATCCTGATTGATGCACTGGCTGATTATTTAAAAACTTTAGATGTTGAACATTTGAAACAAAGCCAATTGATTGTCTTGCATCAAATGGGGAGTCATGGGCCAGCTTATTACAAGCGTTACCCTGCTGAATTTAAAAAATTTACACCAACTTGTGAAACAAATAACATCCAGAACTGTGATCATCAGGCCTTGGTCAATACTTATGACAATACCATTTTGTATACAGATCATATTTTGGCATCGACCATTGGCTTGCTGAAACAACAGCCTGTAGCAAGCAGTATGCTGTATTTATCAGATCATGGTGAATCTACAGGAGAAAGTGGGTTATATTTACACGGTACGCCATATATGGTCGCACCAGAACAACAAACGCATATTCCGATGTTATTCTGGTTTTCATCGCAGTGGTCTGATCAAAGTAAAATCTATCAATGCCTGTCAGAATATAAAGACAGCGCATGGAGTCAGGATAACCTGTTCCCAACGCTCTTGGGGCTGTTAAATATCCAGACTCAGGTCCTTGATCCTAAATTAAATATGTTATCGAGCTGTAAAGGGCAAATTTAGCATGATTCGAGTGCTCTATATTGAAGATGATGAAATGATTGGTAAGAGTACTTACCAATTATTGCAACATGAAAAATTCCATGTGGACTGGGCACAAACAGGCTTACAGGCTCTAGATCTTCTATTTCGTAATGTTTACCACATTGCATTGCTGGATTTGGGCCTGCCTGAAATTGATGGCTTGGAAATTCTCAAGCACATACGCAAGAAAGCTGATTTAAACCGCATGGGCATTATTATTATTAGTGCCCGTGATCAGAGTAAAGACAAAATTCTGGGGTTAAAACTTGGTGCAGATGATTATCTGGTCAAGCCGTATGACTTTGAGGAGTTAGTGGCACGGATTGAATCGGTACTGCGCCGTAGTCATTTTAGTGTAGATGAAGAAATCTGCTTTAAAGTGGGTAATATTCAACTCTTTCCAAATACCCACCGCGTGTTGAAGGCGGGTAAAACCGTAGAGCTTTCCCAAAAAGAATGGGCAATTTTAGAACCGATGATGATGTATCCTAACCAGATTTTTTCCAAACAGGTTCTTGAAGAAAAGCTGTATGATTGGCAGACAGATATCAATAGCAACACGATTGAAGTGCATGTGCATAATCTGCGGCAAAAACTCGGCAAAAATTTGATTCGCACGGTACGTGGGTTGGGCTACTGTATTGAAACGCATACAAAATAGTCTGCTTAAATGTGCTGCTTACGGGCGGTACATTCAGCATTTTTATGGCAAACTCCCACTCAGCTCAAGAATGTCCTTGAGCGTTTGCATTTTTAGCATCCTATTGTTTTTTATGATTGGGATGTCTGCATATCAAATTTCTCTGCAAGAGTCCGAAGAAGTGTTAGATCGGCAAATGCAGGAAATGGCAACTTTCCTTGATAAAAACAATATTTCCTATCGTACATCGACCTATGATAGACGTCGACCTTATGATGAAACAGATCTGTTTATTGATATTGTACCAAGGCAAGAGCTGCAAAACAGGGAAAAGCATCCAGACTATCTGGTGGGTTATGCCAGTGAACCGTATTTTCAAAAAATTCATTCTTCGCGTGGCGAATTAAAGATTTATGTGTTGCCATTGCCTGACAGGCAGATTCAGATTAGCCAGTTTGTAAAAGTACGGCGACATCTTGCCAAGCAATTGGCATTTACTATGCTGATTCCCTATGTGCTATTTATGCCATTTGCAATTTATGGTTTTTATCAACTGATTCGGCATCATCTTAAACCACTCGATGAACTTAAAAAGACTTTTGCACTGCGCGATTATTCGGATTTGTCCGAAGTTCATATTGCACATTTACCTGCTGAAATTACCCCTGCCATTGATGAGCTGAACCATTTATTTCATCGAATTGAACAAGAGCAGCAGCAGCAAAAAATGTTTATTGCCAATGCCGCACATGAACTACGTACGCCACTGACGGCTATTCGTTTGCAAGTTTCCTTGTTGAGTAAGACTGCAAAAGATACCCAAGTATATGCTGAAACTTTGCAGGATTTAGAGCAGAGCCTAAAGCGTATGTCACATTTGGTTGAGCAGCTTATGAGCATGGCGCATCATGATGTACAAGAAAAACAGACATTACAACCTGTGAATATGCTCGACTGTGTTCGCCGTTGTGTAGGGCAACTGCTGGCTAGTGCGGATAGAAGGCAGATTAAAATCAAGGTGCAGGTTCAGGATGAGCAGACCCCCATCTATGTTATTGCGTTGTCTACTGCACTCGAAACGATTATGCTCAATTTGCTTGATAATGCAATCAAGTATAATCCTGAACGAGGTAAGGTTCTGTTAAATATAAATTTTGACACTAAATATGTCTATGTTGATATTCATGATGACGGAGGTGGAATTGACCCGAGTCAGTATGAGAATGCTATGCAGCGTTTTGTGCGTTTGGAAAAAACTCAACATCAGGCGATGGGTAGCGGTTTGGGACTGTCGATTGTGCAGACTGCGCTCAAGCAGATTCATGCAGAAATGCATTTTCAACCTTCTGCATGTTTGCATGGGTTACAGGTTAGTTTGAAGTTTTTGAGATGGACGAGTCAGCCATAGTCACAGCAACATGAAAATTTAACCTGTTTTATTTATCTTGTGCTTCACTGAAATATATTTCAATTTTGCTCAAGGAGGAAAACCAAGAAGTTTATAAACAATCATGAAGCAGGTCTATTTAAATAAAAATTAAAATCAGCGTGACCTGTAACTGTAAATCACTTAGATTTTAGCAATATATTGAGATCATCAGAGAATAAAATGCCAAAAACCTTTGTCCTTGCCCCAGACTCCTTTAAAGAAAGTATGACGGCACAGCAGGCTTGCCAAGCGATGCAAAGGGGGATTATCAAAATTTTTCCTGATGCGCATTTTATTCATGTTCCGATGGCAGATGGTGGGGAAGGTACAGTGGATGCCTTGCTGTTGGCATGTGGTGGGCAGCGTGTTGAAGTAACGGTGTCAGGTTCTTTACCCGAACAGAAAGTAGCAACCTATTTTGCGTTGATTGATCAGGGAAAAACCGCTGTGATTGAAATGGCAAAAGCCAATGGGTTAGATTTACTGCCTGTTGAATTACGTAACCCGTTACTGACCAGTACTTTTGGTACGGGAGAGATGATTCGTGCCGCGCTAGATTATCAGGTTGAAAAAATCATCATTGGGCTTGGTGGAAGTGCAACCAATGATGCTGGTGCAGGCATGGCTCAAGCACTCGGTGTACGTTTTTATGATACCCAAGAACAGGAGCTGCCTATAGGATTGGCAGGTGGGCAGTTGCATCAGGTTCAGCAGATTGATCTGACTGCGCTAGACTCACGCTTACAGCATACGCAAATCTGGATCGCCAATGACGTAACGAATCCTTTAACGGGTGTAAACGGAGCTTCAGCGGTATTTGCTCCACAAAAAGGTGCGGACGCAGATATGGTGCAACAGCTTGATGCCAACTTGCAGCATTTTGCCGAGAAAATTCAACAGGACTGCCAAATTCAGGTTGCCAATGTTGCAGGGGCTGGCGCGGCAGGTGGTCTGGCAGCGGGACTTATGGCGTTTACAGGTGCAAACTTACATTCAGGAGTTGATTTGGTTATTGAGCAAACCCAATTGGCGAAACATATTGCACAGGCAGATTATGTCTTTACAGGTGAAGGCGGTATTGATTTTCAAACCAAATTTGGCAAAACACCACTCGGTGTAGCTAAAGTGACTCGCCAGTTCAATAAACCATTATTTGCCTGTGCAGGTTATGTTGGTGAAGGAATTGATGAACTGTATGATGAAGGATTTACTGCAATTTTTGGCATTTTAGATCGTTGTTGTGATTTGACAACAGCTTGTCAGCATGGGCAGCAGAACCTTGAACGTACCTGTGAAAATATTGCTCGAATTTTAAAAAATCATAATTAAAATCAAATAAATAATCTTTAATATTAAAAATAATTTGGTTGTAATTAATATATGACCTATAAGTTACAGACCCATCTTCAGGTATTGAATTGATGAGGTAGAAATATATGGCCTAAAAATGACGGTAGATGATGAGCTTTACGTTGACTATCTTATTCTTATCAATTTTACTGATTTAATATTACCCAGTAGAGGGGCTAAACTCGGCATTATTACAAATATTTATAAATTTAAATGATTTAACAATAGGTAACAAATCATGCTGAAGAAGGTGCTGGTTGTTGTCGTGATCGCTGCTCTGATTGGTGTGGCGGTTTGGGTGAATTATAAGAGTAAAAATCATCTTCCTGAGGGTTTTGCCACTTCAAATGGTCGCTTGGAACTGCAGCGTCTGGATGTTGCAACGTTATATGCTGGGAGGGTCAAACAGCTTATGGTCAATGAAGGTGACAGCGTTCAGCAAAATGCGGTTTTGGCGCAGCTTTCTTCCGAACAAAGTAATAGTCAGGTGATGGCCGCACAGGCAGGTAAAGACCGCGCGCAGGAAACAGTTAGCCGTGCCGATGCTGAAATTAGTGCGCGCCGTCAACAGGAAAAAGTAGCTAAACTGGACTTGGATAATACTCGCCAATTATATCAACAAGCTTTGGTCTCTAAAGCTGAGCTAGACCGACGTCAGGCAGCGTATGAAGCCGAGCTTGCAGCAGTCAAAGCTGCTCAGGCTGCGAAAGCCGAGGCTGTTGCCACTGTGGGACAGGCTCAGGCACAGATCCAATCTGCCGATTCGACTCATCAGGATATGCTGATTCGGGCGCCCAAAACGGGACGTGTGGAATACCGTATTGCTGAGGTGGGTAACGTCCTCGCTGCAGGCAGTAAAGTCGTGACATTACTCGACTCAAGCGATGTCACCATGACGGTTTTTCTGCCAACCAATACGGTAGGTAAACTCAAAGTAGGTGATGAAGCCCGTATTGTACTGGATGGGCTAGATGCTGTATTTCCTGCCAAAATCAAGTTTATTGCTGATCAGGCACAGTTCACACCGAAGTATGTAGAAACTGCCGATGAGCGTGAGAAACTTATGTATAAAGTCAAACTCGCTATTCCGACAGAGATTGCCTTACGTTATAACCAGTTATTCAAAGGTGGCATGACAGGCAATGGTTATGTGCGTTTGGATCGGCAAAAGAACTGGGCACCGCAATGGGCAATTAAACTGCCTCAGCCATAACCCGAGGGCAAGCTCATGTTAGAACAACAAGCCACTGCCACTGTAGAAAATGCTGTGGTGATGCAGGCGGTCACACATCGTTATGGTCAGGTACAGGCGCTCGATGCTGTAAGTTTAACGATTCCTAAAGGCGTTACAGTCGGTCTGATTGGCCCAGATGGGGTAGGAAAATCAACACTATTGAGTTTAATCGCTGGGATTAAAGTGATTCAGACGGGGAGCGTACACGTTCTGGGTTGTGACCTGTCAAATAAAAAACAGCAACGAGCATTATCTCACAAAGTGGCATTTATGCCGCAGGGTTTGGGACATAACCTTTATCCGACCTTATCGGTCTATGAAAATGTTGATTTTCATGCACGGCTGTTTGGTTTGCCACGACAGGCGCGTCATGCGCATATTCAGCGCTTGCTAGAAGCAACAGGACTTGCACCATTTGCCGAGCGCGCTGCGGGAAAACTGTCCGGCGGCATGAAGCAAAAGCTCAGCCTATGCTGTGCGCTGGTGCATCAGCCTGAACTGCTGATTTTGGATGAGCCAACGACAGGTGTTGACCCATTGTCTCGCCGCCAGTTCTGGAGTTTGGTGGACAGCCTACGCAGTGAAAATCAGGGCATGACGGTACTGGTTTCAACGGCTTATATCGATGAAGCTGAACGTTTTGAATATTTGCTGGCAATGGATGATGGCAAGCTGCTTACCAGTGCCCCAACCCAAGCGGTTTTACAGCAAACCCAAAGCCAGACTTTGGAGCAAGCCTATATCAAGCTTTTGCCCGATCATAAAAAAACCGATGAACATGGTTTGCAACTGACACCATTCATTAAAGATGAAAGCTCACCTCCAGCGATTGAGGCGGTCAACCTAACCAAAAGTTTTGGTGATTTTACTGCGGTTGATCATGTCAATTTCACTATTGAGCGCGGTGAAATTTTTGGCTTTCTGGGGTCAAATGGCTGTGGTAAATCCACCACCATGAAAATGCTAACAGGTCTACTTGAAGCCACCGAAGGCAGTGCCAAATTACTTGGAACACAAATTGAAACTTCCGATATGCAGACTCGCTTGCGGGTCGGTTATATGTCACAGGCATTTTCTTTGTATGAGGAGCTAACAGTCAGGCAAAATCTGGTCTTGCATGCACAGCTTTATCGGATGCCTGAAGCCAAGATTGCTGCACGGGTCGATGCTGCTTTACAAGAATTTGACTTGGAGAGTATTGCTTCTACCAAGCCCAGTGAAATTTCGTTGGGAATGCGCCAGCGTTTGCAACTTGCAGCAGCTTGTTTACATCATCCTGAAGTGTTGATTTTAGATGAACCGACTTCAGGGGTTGACCCCGCAGCACGAGATATGTTCTGGCGACATTTATTGCGCTTGTCCCGAGATGACCGCATTACCATTTTTGTATCGACCCATTTTATGAATGAAGCCGCGCGTTGCGATCGGATCTCCTTCATGCATCGTGGGCAAGTACTCGCAGTGGGTTCACCTGAACAGCTTTGTCAGCAGCAACAGACGACAGATCTTGAAGAAGCCTTTATTGCCTATTTGCAAGAGGCTTCACAGCAGAAAAAAGCGCCCTCCGCAGTTGCAGAAGAGACTGTGGAAAACTCTCATGAATTTACAGATTTAAGTCATCTAGCAGCTTTTAATTCGGCACAGGTACAAGGCGTATTGTACTGGCTGGCAACAGTTTGGACATTTGCAGTCCGTGAAGGCAAAGAATTATTCCGTGACAAGATTCGCCTGTTTTTTGCCTTAATTGGCCCTGTCATTTTAATGATGGCAGCAGCTTATGGCGTATCGTTTGACGTAAAGAAAATCAAGTTTGCGGTACTTGACCGTGACCAGACCATTGAAAGTCGTGAGTTGATTCAAAACTTTTCCGCATCGAGCTATTTTAAGTTGACCGAATATCTGGACAGTAGTGATCAGATTGACTACTCATTGAAAAGTTCACAAGCACGTTTGGTGATTGATATTCCACCACACTTTGGACAGCAGTTAATGCGTGGAGAAAAGCCAGAAGTCGGTTTCTATATCGATGGGTCTTTACCTTTTATCGCGGAAAATATTAAAGGTTTTGTTTTAGGCATATTAACCAGCTACTTAAATGACAAGTTGCAGGAAAAAGGTTATTCGTTCAATACTGCTGACTCCGTGCAGCTTCAGCCGCGCTATGTCTATAATCAGGATTTTAAAAGTATTTATGCGATGGCTCCTGGCATGATCATGCTGGCAACCATGCTGATTCCTGTGATGATGACTGCGCTGGGCGTGGTACGTGAACGGGAAATTGGTTCGATTACCAATTTGTATACTTCACCTGCATCGGTACGGCAGTTTTTGATTGGCAAACAGTTACCGTATATCACCGTTGCCATGTGCAGTTATTTGATTTTGGTGTGGCTTGCGGTTGTGGTGCTACGTGTGCCTGTGCGGGGCAATTTCTTTGCGATGGCATTGGGGGCATTTGCGCTGATTTGTGCTGCAACTTCGTTCGGGTTACTGATTTCCAGTTTTGTTAAATCTCAGGTTGCGGCAATTTTTGGTTCAGCGATTTTATCCATGATTCCTGCGCTGAATTTTTCGGGGTTGTTCTATCCATTGTCCACGCTGACAGGCGTTGGTTACTGGATAGGATGGTGTTTCCCAACCTCATGGTTTCAGTTGATTAGTCTGGGTGGCTTTACCAAAGGATTGAGTTTTCAGAGTTTTATCGGGTATTACCTGATTCTGTTTGGTTTTGGCGTGGTCTATGTGTTTTTGGCAGGATTGGTGCTGAAAAAGCAGGAGGTATAGTTATGCTGCGCTGGCTTAAAAATGTCTGGATTCTCAGTCTAAAAGAACTTAAAAGCCTGTTTAATGATGTGATTTTACTGGGGCTGATTGTGGTATTCTTGTCGGTTGCTGTATACACCGTGGCTAAAGGGATCACCACCGAAGTGCGTAATGCGTCAGTTGCCATTATTGACGAAGACCGTTCACAGTTGTCTTTTCAGATTCGGGATGCACTGCAAGCACCATATTTTAAACAACCTGCGATTATCTCACCTGATCAGGTTGATCAGGCAATGGACAAAAGTAATTATGTTTTTGTGATCACTATTCCTGCGAATTTTGAGCGTGATGTCTTGGCAAATCGACAGGTGTCTATACAAGTTCTGGCCGATGCGACTGCAGTGACACAAGCAGGTGTTGGAACGACTTATCTGAATCAGATCATACAAAATGAAGTCAATGCGTTTAAGCATCAGTCTCCTACAGATATGTTGCCATTAACGCCGATGGTACGAGTATTTTTTAATCCCAATACTCAAACGCACTGGTATACAGGCGTGGCACAAGTGCTGAACAATATTACCTTGCTTGCCATGATTTTGGTGGGGGCCGCGGTTATTCGGGAAAAAGAACACGGTACGATTGAGCATTTATTGGTTATGCCTGTACATGCCAGTGAAATTGCGATGTCTAAAATTCTGACCAATGGTTTGGTGATTACCTTGGCGGCATTATTGTCTTTATGGTTAGTGGTGCAAACGTTGCTGCAAGTCCCAATTAACGGCTCGATTGGTTTGTATGTTTTAGGTACAGCCATTTATTTGTTTTCGGTCTCTTCTATGGGAATTTGTCTGGCAACAGTTGCGCCAACCATGCCTCAGTTTGGCCTGTTATGTTTGCCTATTTATATGGTGAGCCGCTTGTTATCTGGTTCTGAATCCCCGATTGAAAGCATGCCTGAGTGGATTCAGCAGGTTACCTTTTATTCACCTGTGACCTTATATATGCAGTTTGGGCAAGAAGTGCTGTTTCGTGATGCAGGTTTAGATATCGTGTGGAAAAAGTTACTGATTATGAGTGCAATCGGCGCAGCATTTTTAATGTTTGCGCTCAAGCGCTTTCGTTCCATGTTGACGAGTCAGGGATAAGCTTGTGGAGAATAATAAAATGCAAAAATCGCTGTTGGTAATAGCCATGGGGAGCATATTGCTCGCTGCATGTAGTCCATTGCAAGTCAAACTGGATTCGAAAGTCGCTGTGCCTACACAGTTTGAACACGTTGCGGCGACTCCTGATGCAACTGATGTCTCACAGTGGTGGCTCACATGGCATGACCCTGTACTGACACAGCTGATTCAACACGGTCTGCAAAATAATCACGATTTGACTGCTGCACGGGCAAACTTGCAGGCGGCACGTGCCAATGCAGCGTTGGCATTGGCTGATCTGGGGCCAACGGCTGGCATATCTGCAGGGGTAGATGGTCATCATGCCCAAGTGAATAATCCACTTAGCCCACAAACTCGCAAGATGCTATCGGGTTTAGGAGCTTCTGGTTTAAACCGCGATGATTTGAATATTACAGGGCACAGTGAACATGCTGGTTTTGCTGCAAGTTGGGAACCTGACATTTTTGGGGGTAAACGGAGTGATGCCGATGCCGCCAGATATGCCAGTATGGCGGTAATCCAGCAGTGGTATGCTGTGCAGATGCTACTTGCTAGTGATATTGCCGACAATTATTTTAAAATGCGAAGTTTACAAAAGCGTATGCAGATTGGGCAAAATACCCTTGCTAGCTTGACAGAACTTCGCCGTTATATTGACGGGCGTTTTAAAGCAGGGCAAGTCACCGATTATGATGTACGTGATGTTGAAATTAAACGGGAGAGTTTAAAAGCTCAGTTGGCAACTTTACAGGCACAGGCAGATGTCTATCAACGTAATATTGCCGTGTTGACAGGGCAGTCGCCACAACAGTTTCATGTGCCAGCATCGGTGGATATTTTAAATCATATTCCTGCATTACCCAGTGGCGAAACGCCCTTATCCGTGTTGAATCGCCGTCCTGATGTGCGTCAGCAATATGCCTTGATTCAGGCATCCAGTGCGCAACTTGCCAGTGCCAAAGCCGACTTGTTGCCACGTTTTAATATTCAGTTTATTGGGCAAACTGGACAGGTACGTTTAGATAGCAGTACACCTGAACTGAAAGGATTTGGTGGACTGATCAGTGCAGGTGTCAGCTTGCCAATTTTTACTTCGGGACGTATTCAACGCAACATAGAAGTACATGATGCTCAAGCTCAAGCAGCGTTAGCACATTATGATCAACTGGTATTGAAGTCTTTGGCAGAAGTCGATAGTGCCTATCAGTTACAAATCAGTTTAACGCAGCAAAATCGCTATTTGGCACAAGCATCGCAGCAAGCCAGTGTTCAAGTCAGCAAATCTAGCCAGTTGTTTAAATTTGGCAATATCACACTCGATAAAGTTCTGTTAGCACGTATCAATGCACAGGATATACAGGATCGACTGGTACAGGCACGGTTGGCTGAAGCTGAAAATATGCTGAATGTCTATAAAACGCTGGGTGGAGGCTGGCAGATGGAAAAAACTCCAATTCAGAAGAATCAATAGAGGCTTTCCAGTTTTGTAAGTCATCTGAGATCAGCACAAAAAGATCAATTAGCCAAATAAGCAGATTGATAAAACCAGAGTGTTCGTATGATTTGGAGAGTAGGTGGCTTACATTAGTTAAACCAGTAGATCGCTGACGCTTCTTGTAAGCAGTTTTAACCTTATATTTATCCCCTGATAATACAATTTAATTGATAGTATTTAGATATAAATTATTGTTTTAATTTATCAAATACAAATAAGATTAAAGTGATTTTAGTTGATGCACTTGAATTTGATTTGATGTTAGATTTGACTGACTACTCATACCATAAAAAACGATAAATAGACTAAAAAGAACGCATTTAAATATGCTATACATTAAGGCATTGCAAAAGCATAATGCTGGCAATTTAAAAACAAAAAACATCATTCAGAGGATAGGGCAATGCGGATAAGAAAATTATTATGGCTTGCCACCACAAGCCTGATGTGGCTTGGGGTAACACAAGCACAAGCAACCAGTTTTAACAATGTTGTGATTTTTGGTGATAGCCTTAGCGATGGGGGGAATTTTTCATTAAATCAATTTAGTACGCAGAATCGATTTACGACTAACCCTGGGTTAACAGCGGCAGAACTGGTAGCGGAAGATGTCGGCACAACCACATCCCCTTCAGTATTGGGTGGAAGTAACTATGCTTGGGGTGGGGCAGGCGTTGTCAATAGTCTTTATCCTGTTCCGACTTTACAACAGCAATTAGCGCTATACCTAGGTTCAACGGGTGGAACAGCCAACCCGAATACTTTATATGAAGTGTGGGGGGGAGCTAATGATATTTTTGGTTTACTTGAAACATCAGGTATTACTCAAGCTCAATTGATTACAGGAACAACAACAGCAGCCAATACAGAATTAAACTTGTTGTCGTCGTTAAAACAGGCAGGCGCGAATTATGTCGTGGTGTATAACTTACCTAATATGGGGCTGACGCCTTCAGCATTAGAGTCAGGTACTACAGCTGCAGGGGCTCTAACACAACTGGCACAACTTTATAATTATAATTTAAGTAATGGTTTAGACAATTTAAGTGCTTCGGGATTAAACATTGTTCCTGTCAATGTTTATGGACTACTCAGTGAGGTTGTTGCCAACCCAACTGCTTATGGCTTTAGCAATGTCATCAATGAAGCCTGTGGTTTAAATTCATCATCTGTTGCATGTGGCCCTGCTGGCTCAGGAGCACCTTATACTTATGCTGCAGGAACCAATCAAAGCTATTTGTTTGCTGATGGGGTACACCCAACGACGGCAACCCATCGTTTACTGGCACAGGCAGTTTTGGCGGAACTCGCTGCACCTGGGCAAATGTCTTTATTATCAGAAGCTCCACTCGAGATTACAAAAGCTCAGTATCGTGCAGTAAAAAATGAAATGCTCACCGATGTAAATGGTGGTGAAACTCGGGTGTTTTTTAATCTGGATTATAATCACCAGAAACTCAAAGCTTCAGACAGCTCACCTCAGTTAAATAGCAATAATGTCAATTTTACCTTTGGTTCAGATGCTCAGATTAATCCCGATTTTTCGGCTGGGGTTGCTATGAGTTTAAATCAGCAAAATGGTAATTTCTCTAACAGTCAGGGTGATTATAAATTATTTGATGTCAGTGGTTTGGGTTATGGTATTTATCATAAAGGCAATGGTTATATTGGTGGTTTTGCCAATGCAGGCAGCTTGCACTTTACCGACATTAAACGTCAGATTCAACTTGGTACGGCAGTACGTACAGAAACTGCTGATGCTCAAGGCTACCATGTTGGTGGTGGGGTAGATGGAGGTTGGTGGCTCAACTTAAATGACTTAAAAACAGGACCTTTTGTTCATTTAGAATGGCAAACCATTAAAGTAAATGATTTTTCTGAGCATAGTGCTGACAGTACAGCAATGTGGTTTGGGAAACAACAGCGCGACTCGTTTGTCTCTAGTGTGGGCTGGCGTTTAAAAGGCGACTGGATGTACCGAGATGTTAAAGTTTCGCCATTTGCCGAGGTGGCCTGGAATTACGATTCTCAAGCTAGCAGCCACGATGTTCGTGCAGGTTTAAACAGCATGGGCGGAAGTTTTGTACTTTCAGGTTATACACCAGACAAAAAATGGGGTAGTGCAAGTCTTGGTTTAACTACACAGTACACGCCAAATCTTTCTGCATGGGCAAGTGCCAATGGTGAATTTGCAAATCATTCGGCAGATAATATTGGGGTAAATTTGGGTATGAAATATTCATTCTAAAACCGATGAATAAAAAAGAGCCTGTGTGGCTCTTTTTTATTCATACAGCAGAATTTAATCAATCAACATGAGATCTGCTGTATTTTCCAGTTTTAAAGGACGCAAGGCAAAAATAGAACGTGTATGGCGAATGCCTTGAATCGAATATAACTTTTTACGCAAGAATTTTTCATAATGCTCGGCATCTTTGACGGCAACTTTGACTAAATAATCATAATCACCTGTGACCAAATGCGCTTCGATGACTTCGGGAATATCTGCAAGTACTTGGCTAAATTGTTCTAAAATTTCATCATCATGGCGTTCTAGCGTAATTTCAATAAAAAACAACTCGTTAATCCCGATGGCTTTGGGGTTAATGTTGGCGGTATAGCCATCAATAATTTTGAGGGATTCGAGTCTTTTTAAACGTGTCCAACAGGGTGAAGATGACAGACCCACCTCTTCAGATAACTGGGCAACGGTTAAGCGGCCATTATGGCGTAAAGCCGATAAAATTTTCCGATCTATTTTATCTAATGTGTATTCTGTGCTGTTCATAAATTAAACTTTGGAAGGATTTTCTGAAAAATCAAAATATACCCCATTTTTATTTTGTTAAACCAAGAAAAAGCTCAAAAATCGGGAGACATTTGTCAGTTATTCACTATAGACTTGATTTATAAGATCAAAGTTACTTGGGTAATGTCTTTGATTCTACAAATAGCACCTTTTCAGGAAGGGTGCCTCAAAAGGTGCTATTTGTTCTCAATCTTGCTCTTTAAGTTCTTCTAAAAATTCATCAATTTGTACACGCCAAGGAATGGATGGTTGTGCGCCTGCATGGGTGACTGCTAATGCTGCTGCTGCGTTGGCAAAATAGCTGGCGTCAAATAAGTTTTGGCCTTCGAGAAGTGCTGTCATTAAGGCACCATTAAAAGTATCACCTGCACCTGTGGTGTCAACAGCATGTACTTTAAATGCAGGGATATGTTGCCCCTGCCCCTGTTGGCTCAGCCAAATGCCTTGTTCGCCTAGCGTAATAATCACCATGCCAACGCCTTGCTGATGCAGATGTTGGGCAGCTTGTTCTGCGCTTAGGAGGTCATAGACTTGAATCCCTGTTAGTGCAGAGGCTTCAGTTTCATTGGGGGTAATCAGATCAACTTGTTGCAAAAAATCTTCAGGTAATGGCTGCGCTGGCGCAGGGTTAAGTACCACCATGGTATTGGCGGCTTTGGCAATCTTGACGGCATCAATTAAGCTTTCAAGAGGTGTTTCCAATTGTAGTAAAATAGCATCAGCACAGCGGATTTTTTCAGCGTGTTGAGCAACATATTGCGGACTTAAACTTGCATTTGCCCCTGCGTAAATTCCAATGCAGTTTTCAGCTTGGTTGTTGACAAAGATGAGGGCAACACCCGTATTTTGCTCAGGAATCTGACGAACTGCTTCTATATTCATACCATCTTGAACAAACTGCGCCAAAATGTCTTGAGCAATTGCATCACTACCTAAGCATGCAAGAAATTGAGTGTTGGCACCACTACGGCTTGCAGCAACAGCTTGATTTGCACCTTTGCCACCAAATGCCAGTTGGTAGTGGCTGCCAGTCACAGTTTCTCCAGCTTGTGGAAACTTCTGCACATTTAAAAGATGATCAACATTAATACTGCCCAATACGACCAATTGTTTATGATTGTTATTCATTTTTTTTCGCTCAACAGTAAAGCCATGAGAATCAGCATAAAGGATTTTTAATTGAGACAGAAGTAGCAAAAAAATCAGGTAAATAAGGTTCGAAGTTGCCGAAAAATTCCTCAAATTCTATAAGGAATTTGTTAATATCGAATTTTTCTTTTTCGCGTCTCTGCCATGACAGCTTTAGACCATTATCGGCGCACACGTCGTTTTTGCTATGACGTGCTGCATAATACTGATTACGATACGCCTGCAAGCCGCTATTTCAACTATTTGCTGATTATAATGATCATTGCAAACGTTTCAGCGGTTTTGGTTGAATCAGTCGATAATGTTTATCAAGCTCATGCGTTTTATTTTGATCGTTTTGAACATATTTCAATTGCAGTGTTCACAATTGAATATTTGCTACGACTGTGGAGTGTAGTTGAAGAAGACCTTGAAATTCCAGCATGGAAGCAGAGATCTCGTTGGCTTTTAAGTGGAGCTGCTATTGTTGATTTTTTAGCGATTTTTCCTGCGTATCTCAACTTTTTTGTTCATATGGATTTGAGTTATTTACGAATCCTTCGGTTGTTACGACTGCTGAAATTGACTCGTTATTTTGTGTCATTACAAATTCTGTTGAATGTCATTGAGCGTGAGAAAGGTTCATTTCAGGCAGTCATTTTTATTTTAATCATTATGATTGTGCTGGCGGCAGGAGGAGTCTACGCTTTTGAACATGAGGCACAGCCTGATGTTTTTGGCTCAATTCCACAAGCCATGTGGTGGGCAGTGGTGACATTAACCACGGTTGGCTATGGGGATGTAACGCCTGTCACCAATGCAGGAAAGTTGCTCGGCTCAGTAATTATGGTTTTGGGGGTTGGTTTAGCCGCTTTACCTGCAGGTATTCTGGCAACAGGTTTAGCCAATGAACTCAATGTGCGTAAGGAACGTCTTGAGCAAGAATTTCGGGAATTGATTATCGAAAAAGACTTGGATTTGGTGAATGATGAAAAAGAAATACAGAAAATAGGGCGTATAGTCGGACTCAGAAAAGAGCAAATTCATGAAATTCAGATGCAATTAATTCGAGAACAAATACTCGAAGAAAAAGAACAAGAATTAAAACATTATAAATATTGCCCGCATTGTGGTGAAAAGTTGCATGATTAAATCAAAGTTGATTTTTGAGGTTTTATCATTTTGTTTGCTGAGGCATTTTAAATTTGTCGGGATTTATTGCCAACGCAGCAACAACTGATTGGTGAAGAATACTGCTCATGAATAGTGTGCCAAACTTAAACAGCAAACCATCCTTGCACATGAGTTTTGGTGACATCCGACTCTTATGAAGAACGTCTCCAAGCTTGTATGAATAGTTAGGGTATAAATCTTTCTAAGCGTTAGATCCGATATTCAGAATTCAATACACGCCATCCTCAGAATGGCGTGTAAATAAAAATTAGAATGTCCAACTTAAAGTCAGTGTGGCTTTCAGAGGCTCGCTTGGTTGCACCCAGTAATTGGTATAGCTCGATACATAGTAGGTGCGGTTAAACAGGTTGCTGATGTTGAGCTGTATTCGCACGTCTGGACGCGGCAAGATATAACTACCCACATTCATCACAGTAAATGATGGCAAGGTCGTGCCGTTGTCAATATAGTTAGCGCTGCGCTGACCAAAGTAGTTGAGATTCCCTACCAGTCCAGCAGGGTAATCTGCAATATGCAATTGATAATCTGCTGATAGGTTTGCCATATGTTTTGGAATATTTTTTAGACGTGCACCTTTGACATCGACCTCACTTTCAATTACTGAAGCATGGGTCAAGGTATAGTTGGCACTTACCCGTAAATTTTGCGTGAGTTGATGCTGTAATTCGACTTCAAGCCCGTGGCTTTGTACATGCCCGCTATCGACATAACTGTCACTAATACCTTCCGTCAATAAGTGGTGTTTATCCATATTAAAATAGGTCAGCCCGAACCAGCTTTTTGGCAGAAACTGATATTTTGTGCCGATTTCCCAGCTTTGAGTTTTTTCAGGATCATACAGGCGATTGTTTTTGTCTAAGCCTGTGTTGAGTTCAAAAGATTTGCCCCAGTTGCTATATATTGACCATTTTTTTGTCGGCTGATAATTAATTGCGACGCGTGGAGTAAATGGGGTAAATGACTGTTTGGCAGAAACTCCAGTACGGTAATCATCAATCTGCTGTTGTAAGCGATTATAGCGTCCACCCAGCACAATATTCCATTGATCATTCAGAAAAATCTGATCTTGCAGGTTCAGCCCCAACATGTCTTGGGTTTCTAAGCTAAATTTGGTGGTGCGGGTCAGTGGTAAAATCATTTGACCATAAACAGGGTTGCTAATGCTAATAGGGCTACTTGCGCCTGATGCACTTCTTCGTTGTAACTGGTCAATGCTGTAATGTCCTGCTTCAAAGTTGGCAACGACTTCGTGACGAATCGAACCTGTAGTGAATTTACCACGTAAAATTTGCTGGAACTGGGTGGTTTCAGTTTCAAAATGCCGATAACGACGGAAACGGTTGGCAGTTTGCCCATCGCTACTGATGGATGAAATCTCGGTTGATGTACCTTCACGCTCGCCGTGTTCATAACTCAGCGCCGTAGTGCTGTCCCAGTTGTCATTAAATTGATGATTTAAGCGCAGTTGAACCATCTGATCTTTAATCTTGATATCGCCATCGCTCGGCTCACCGTAAAAGCTATGAATACTGCCAAACTGACCGTTGATCATCGGAATACCACGGTCAAATACACCACTGTAATTTGCAAACTCGGTGTCTAAATTCAGTTGGGTCTGATCCGAAATTTTCCATGCGAGTTGTGGAGCGATGTAATAATGCTGATTATCGACATGATCGCGGAAACTTTGGTTATTTTCATACGCCACACCTAAACGGTAGGCAAGGGCATCGTTGATTGCTCCCGTAGTATCGGCTGAACCGCGATACTGTTCTTCGGTGCTACCACTGACCGAAATTTCTGTTTTCGGTTGCCACTCGGGCTGTTTGGTGGTGATGTTCATGATCCCACCAATCGCGCCTTGTCCATACATGGCAGCCATTGGGCCTTTGAGAAAATCAATCGACTGGATGTTGATCATGTCGCGTGGTGCATGAATTCCATTCAGCGCACTCAAACCGTTACGCATGTAAATCGTGCCCATATTTGGGTCGGTACTAAAGCCACGAAATGAATAGTTGTCCCAAAATCCGCCACCATAACTGTCCTGATACATCACACCATTCACTAGCGCCAGGGCATCACTGACCCGTTGAATGTTGTAGTTCTGAATATCGTCTTTGGACACATGTGATTTGGTAAATGGCACTTCAAGTAGCTTGTGTTTAAATTGGGTAATTGCCTGAGAGGATGAATGTCGCTCATCCTGTTTTTCGGCAGATACTGTAATGACTGGCAAGTCTGAAACAGTATTGCCATCAACGTTGTTTGCGGCATTCACCGTAGTGGATAGAGACGCAGCAAGAATTCCCCAAGTGAGAGGGTGCAATAAAAAAATACGTGGCATAACAAAGCCTTTCAACAAAAGCAAAATAACGATGTGCGAAAATTTTTTCGCTTAAACAAAACTATGCAAGGTTGAAGGCAACAGGCGGAGCTCGCCCTTGGGGACAGAGAAATAAACGGCGTAGATAGAAAAACACATAACTGAGTGCTGCAAAGACAATCAGACGAACCAGAATTTTGTCTTCGATCAGCGTCAGGTTTGGTTCAGTAATCGGTGAGAGATGATGGAACAGTTCACAGAAGTGACAGTGCTGCAGCATTTTGTCATGTTGTTTTTGAATTTGAGAATGTTCAGCGGCAGACATATACATATGCGATATGGGCATATTGCTCTGTTCTAAGGCGGTACTGATCTGCTCACAAATCACGTTAGTTTGCATGCTTTTAGGCATAGCTATTTGCCAAAACACAAGGTTTTGCAGCAAAAGTGCCATCAAGCCAAAAAACAAACCATAACGTCGCATGACTGAGTCTAAACCTAGACATTCCCCAAAAAAGGTACACAGACTAACATGAGATTGATAAGATGCAGCCTATTTTTGCAGAGTGTTGGGCTGTTTTATGCAGAAAAATTCATCGCAAACGCGCTTTTCCAGTCAATTGTTACATGTGTTGCATGTTCAGCTTGGCGTACTGGTTGCGCCATTTATTTTTATTGCTGCATTGACAGGCTTGCTGTATGCATTGACTCCTCAGCTTGAGCATGTGGTGTATCAAAAGCAGTTATTTGCTGTGCATGATCTATCTCAGTCTGAACAAGCACTCAGTTTGCAAGTTGCTGCGGCACAAGTAGTTTTACCTGTACAAACCGTGATTACCGCTGTTCGCCCAGCGCCGCAGCCTAACCTGACCACACGAGTGTTGTATCTCGATCCAAAAGACCCTGAGCATAGTCATGCGGTTTTTATTAATCCGTATACGCTCGCTGTTCAGGGGCAGTTACCTGTTTATGGAACAAGTGGTGTGCTGCCGATTCGTACTTTTTTAGATAACCTGCACCGTAACTTGTTGCTCGGTACGTTTGGACGCGCCTACAGTGAACTGGCAGCCAGTTGGCTCGGAATTTTTGCACTGACAGGGTTATGGCAATGGTATCGGAAACGTCAACAGATGAAGGTGACTACCCAGCACCCTCGGCAGAAAAATCTGCGCTGGCATGCTTGGGTGGGATTAAGTGTGTTTCCAATGCTACTGTTTTTCTCGGCAACAGGACTGACATGGTCAAACTGGTCAGGGGCAAATATTGCCAAACTACGGCATTTGGCAAATAGCGATACACCAACACTGAACACGCAACTCAGCCCTATGCTTATGTCGATGGATGCACATGCCGAGCATCATATGCCGATGCCAATCTCAGCTCATCATCAGCCTTTAGTACTGAAAAATTTTGATGTGATTGAAAAACTGGCACAGCAAAATGGACTAACTTCCGAATATCTGCAAATTAAACCGAGCTATAGCAGTGACAAAGCATGGACGATTGAGGAAATGCGCCATCGCTGGCCTGTGCAGGTCGATGCAATTGCGGTGGATATGCAGCAGCAAAAAGTAGTTGATCAAATCGAATTTTCCAAGTTTCCACTGTCTGCCAAGCTGACCCGTTGGGGAGTCGATGCCCATATTGGAGTGCTATTTGGCTGGGTCAATCAACTGGTGCTGGTGCTGAGTGCTGCATTGATTTTGGTGTTGGTGGTGTTTGCCTATCGAGCATGGTGGAGCTATGCACACGTACGTTCGACCTTACAGCATTTAAACCGTCAAGTTTTTCGTTTATGGCAGTCTGCAAATACACTGCAGCGTAGTATGAGCTTAGTGACCTTGGCGATACTCTATTTTCTGATGCCTGTGTGGGTGCTGAGTGTGTTGGCACTACAAATCATGTTGTGGTTATTGAATTTGAGGAAACCAGAAACATTGACAGAATAAAAATAAACCCGCCAATTTGAATCTAAAAACTGGCAGGCAATCAATCTATTTTAGACAGTTTAGCTATGACTGAGTAATGCCTGTACTTTGTCTAAATAAGGGCTGTCTTCAGGTAAGATTTCCAGTAAGCGTTCAATCGCATCGAGGCGTTCAGGCGCACGATTGACCAAATTCAGCAGCAAGTTTGTATCCTGACAGTGATAAATATAGTGACTCAAACGGGCATCGAAGGCATCGCGCCATGCCCGTAAAAATGGGCTATCGGTTTTCGGTAAAAACTCGCCTTTATATAGATTAAATACCGTTTGCATATAGCCTGCATTCAAGGCTTTTTCTGCCATGAGGAAGTCACATTGGAGTTCACAGTTCAGACGATAACAACGCGACTGAATCCCACCTTTGAGTAAATGCCGTAGCTGAGAAATTTCGGCTTTGAGCGTAGTTAAACTGACTTCTCGGTCGCCATATAAAGCATAGTGCAGTTCATCGAGCTGAATTCCCGCAGGGCAGAGTGCCAAAATACATAAAATTTCAGTTTGGCGTTGGGTCACAGTGAGAATAGTTTGGTTGAAGCTGATTTGTGGTGTACCGAACAGATTCATCGACAGGCAATCTTGTTGCTGCGCATGAAACACTTGACTGAGTAACTCAGCACAGCGTTCCACTGCCAATTTACCCAAAGCGCTATGTTTTTTATATTTGGCAGATAAATTCATAATGCCATAATATTGCTTGGTTTTTTGGTCAATAATCGGTGTGGCATAACAGACCCAGTCACGCACACTATTCATACTGTTTTCATGCGAATAGACACAACTGGTTTGATGGGTATTTAGCGCTATGCCAATCGCGTTGGTTCCGACAGACTGGGTTGACCATTGACCACCTTCAACAAAATGTACTTGCTCGGCAGAGGAACGCATGGCTTTGCTACTCCATGCCCATAGCAGTGTGCCACAACTGTCCGTAACTCCAATGGCCATGCCTGCTTCATCGGCAATGCTGGCAAGCTCGCGTTGCCCTTGCTGAATGCTGCGTCCAAATAATGAAGACTGCCAATTCTGTTCCAAACATAGTAACGGAGCGGCAGTTAAAGAAAGAGTTGAATCCGCAGATGTGCTAGAAAATCGCGTGTGTTGCATATCCATGTTGTTATCCTTCAAAGGATGGGACACTGAGCTCGTATCCGTTGAGCATTTTGCATGTCCCATCACAGTTTTGTGCATTCAATTTCACTGAAAAGAAACAGCTTTGTTGTGATTTAAAACAGAATTTTGCCTTGGTATTTTTACTGTTTTAAAATCTTATGCAGCTTATCTTCTAACACCAATTTATAGCAGATCGTGGCATGAGTTTGCTCAAAAAATGTTAAAAAATTTTGATGCCTTGTGAAATGTAAAATGAAGCACTTGTTTTCTCAGGGTTTATGAGGTGCTATTGATGTTTCACAGAAGTCTTTGTTGCATGCCTTGTTTAACTTTTGCTGATAATGCAGGCCATGCATAAACTGTCAACAGGCCCTACAGGATAGGCAAGGTTTCTCCCAGATACTGCTTGTCGGCAAAGTAACTGGAACGAACCAACGGGGCACTCCATAGGTTAAAAAACTGCAAATGTTTGCCGTGTGCCTGATAACGCTGGAACTCGGCAGGGTCGACAAAGCGTTGAATCGGGGCATGTGCAGGGCTGGGCTGTAAATATTGTCCAATAGTGATCAAATCCACAGCATGGTCTTTCAAATCATTCAGTAATGCCAAAACCTCGGCTTCGATCTCACCTAAGCCGACCATCAAGCCACATTTGGTTAAAACCTCAGGGCAGCGCTGCTTAAACTGCTGGAGCAGGTTGAGGGAGTGCTGATAGTCTGAACCTGGGCGCATGGCTTTGTATAATCGTGGCACGGTTTCGATATTGTGATTAAACACATCGGGCGGGCAGCGACTTAAAATATCCAGTGCCAACGGCATACGTCCACGAAAATCGGGAACTAAAATTTCAATCCGCGTTTGTGGGCTGTGTGTGCGGATCGCGGTCATACAATCCACAAAATGCTGAGCGCCACCATCGGCCAGATCATCCCGATCCACCGAAGTAATCACCACATAATTCAGATTTAAGCGTGCCACTGTTTCAGCAAGGTGTTCGGGTTCATCTGTATCAAGTGCCAACGGGCGACCATGTGCCACATCGCAAAATGGACAGCGCCGCGTGCAAATATCACCCATGATCATAAATGTGGCTGTGCCACTGCCAAAGCATTGCGGCAGATTGGGGCATGCAGCTTCTTCACACACGGTATGCAATTTTTGCTGGCGTAATAAACGCTGAATGCGCTTAATTTCTTCTGGGTCACTGATTTTACTACGAATCCAGCGTGGTTTTTCGGGCAGGTGATCACTTGGCATAATTTTAATGGGAATACGTGCCAGTTTCTGTGTACCACGTAATTTCTCTCCCTGTGCTGGTTTTATATTTTGTGGCATTTAAAACATATCCTTATGTGATTTAAATTGATTAATTTGCTCGGAATAAATATAAATAATTCTATTTTTAAAATAAAATATCATATTTATTTAAATAGCAGCATTTTAGATTATCAGACAAAGGTTGGTTGAAGGTTTGTTTTTGTAAACAATTGATTGTTAATAAAAAATTACATTTATATTTAATGATTTAAATCTTTGTTTTATTTATATTTTGTTTAAAAATAAATCAGAATTTTTTTTAGTCTAATATGAAAATTCAGGGTTTTGATTTTATATAAATAGACTTTTTCGTCATTGTTTAATTCTCTTTATTCTTTGCATGAAGGGAAATTTAAATGGGTTTGTGAAAGAGTTTTAATATTGATGATTTAAATAAAATCATCGAGTTAATTTTATTTTAAAGACAATTTTAAAATATAAGGGATATGGACATGCAGCTTACTGAAGAGCAATTACTTGCCGCATATAAACGTATGCGGGATATTCGTGAGTTTGAAGATCGACTTCACGAAGAAAATACCAATGGTGATATTCCGGGGTTCATTCACTTATATAGTGGTGAAGAAGCGGTTGCGGTGGGTATCTGTGAAAATTTGACCGATAAAGACTACATCACCTCGACCCACCGTGGACATGGGCACTGTATTGCCAAAGGCTGTGATATTCACGCCATGATGCTGGAAATCTTCGGGAAAGATGATGGTTTGTGCCGTGGTAAAGGCGGTTCGATGCATATTGCCGATCTGGACAAGGGGATGCTCGGCGCAAACGGGATTGTGGGCGGTGGTCCTCCTTTGGCGATTGGTGCTGCATTAACAGCGAAAACCCTGAAAACAGGCGGTATTGGTTTGTCCTTTACAGGCGATGGTGGTTCCAACCAAGGCTTGACTTTCGAAGCGATAAATATGGCAGTGGTGCTGAATCTTCCTGTTGTTTTTGTATTTGAAAACAATGGTTTTGGTGAAGGTACAGGGCATGACTACGCGGTCGGCAGTAAAGATATTGCAGGGCGTGCAGCAGGTTTTGGTTTACCTGCGGTCAAGGTGGATGGTACAGACTTTTTTGCTGTGTATGAAGCTGCGAAAAAAGCCATTGAGCGTGCGCGCCGTGGTGAAGGCCCAAGCGTGATTGAAACCGTGACCAACCGTTTTTATGGGCACTTTGAGGGTGATCCGGGATTGATCCGCTCCAAAGAAGAAGTGGACTATGTCAAAGAACATAAAGACCCACTGAAAATTTTCCGTAAAAAAGTCAAAGGTAAAGTCGATGTTGCCAAGCTGGATGCGATTGATGCAGCAGCGAAAGCCAATATAGATGATGCAGTGGCGAAGGCTCGTGCAGCTGCTTACCCACAACTAGAACAATTACTCACTGACGTTTATGTTTCCTATTAAGGGAAAAGAGTTAAGGGAATAGCAAGATGCCAAATAAAAGTTATCGTAATGCTGTGAAAGAAGCTATTGAGCTGGAAATGCGCCGTGACCCGACTGTGGTGGTGATGGGTGAAGATGTTCGTGGTGGACATGGTGGTAAAAATACCGATGAAAATAAATTAGAAGGTTTTGGTGGCGTATTGGGCGTGACCAAAGGGCTATGGACAGAATTTGGTTCGGAACGCGTGATTGACACGCCAATTACCGAATCTGCATTGGTGGGGATGGCAGCAGGTGCATCGGCAACAGGTTTGCGTCCTGTGGTTGATTTGATGTTTATGGATTTTTATGGTGTCTGTCATGACATGCTGTATAACCAAGCGGCCAAATTCCGTTACATGTTTGGTGGTAAAGCCAAAGCCCCAATGGTCGTGCGCGGTATGATTGGCGCTGGTTTCTCTGCGGCTGCACAGCATTCGCAGTCACCCTATAATGTCTTTACTTCTGTGCCAGGCTTAAAGGTGGTAGTGCCATCTAGTCCTTATGATGTCAAAGGCTTGCTGATTCAGGCGATTCGTGATGACGACCCTGTGGTGTTCTGCGAACACAAAATGCTGTATGACATTAAAGGTGAAGTCCCAGACGAAGCCTATACCATTCCATTTGGCGTAGCGAATTACACTCGTCAAGGCACTGACATTACCATTATTGCACTCAGTTTGATGGTACACCGTGCCAATGAAGTCGCCGACAAACTGGCAAAAGAAGGCATTTCAGTGGAAGTGGTTGATCCGCGTACTATTTCACCACTGGATGAAGAAGGTATTTTGGAATCGGTGGCATCGACAGGGCGCGTGGTGATTGTGGATGAATCGGCAGCACGCTGTGGTTTCGGGCACGATGTCGCTGCCTTGATTGCACAAAAAGGTTTCCATTATTTAAAAGCACCGATTGAACTCGTCACCCCACCGCATACGCCAGTACCATTTTCACCTGTATTAGAAAAAGAATGGATGCCAAGCGTAGAACGAATTGAACAGGCAGTGCGTAAAGTATTGGAGGCTTAGGATGAGCGAGATCAGAACCTTAGAAATCCCGAAATGGGGATTGTCGATGGAAGAAGGTACGATTGCACAATGGCTGATTCAGGAAGGTGACAACTTCACCAAAGGTCAGGAAATCTGTGAAATTGAAACCACTAAAATCGTCAATGTGTTAGAAGCTCCCTTTGATGGAACTTTGCGTAAAATTATTGCCAAAGATGGCGATACTTTACCTGTCGGTGGGCTGATTGCTGTTTGTGCAGAAAGCAGTATTTCCGATGCTGAAATTGAACAGTTTGTGCAGTCTTTAGGTGGGAAAATAGCCAATGCCACCCCTGTGGTTCAGACTGAAGCTGCTGTCGCGGCAACCGCACCGCAAGCTGAAGTCACAGCACAGCCTGTACCTGTGGCAAGTGTGACTGCGCCAGTCACTAAAGCACCTGCCACGACGCAAACGGGTTATGTTGTGCCTGCGGCATTGCAAGGCTTTCAAGCCGATGCTGAGGTTTTTACGACGCCACATGCACTTAAACTGGCTGAAAAACACAATGTAAATCTGGCAAAAGTTTCAGGCTCAGGGCGTGAAGGGCGTATCAGTGTTCAGGACATTCAAACTGCAGTGCGTGCGGCAGGTGGGCAGTGGGCAGATGTAAAAGTTCAAGCCCATTCCTCTGCTAAAGTTGCTAAATCTACTGCCGATGACAGCAAGGTTTTGGCAACGCCTGTGGCGCGCCGTTTGGCACAACAGTGGGGCATCAACCTGCACGACTGCCGTGTGTCAGGTTCGCGTGGACGCGTGTGTAAGGAAGATGTTGAAGCGCTGTATCATCGCGACAATCCAAGTACAGCGTGTGCACAATCTTCTGCGACCAGTTCAGATGCAGCACCGAAAAATCAGGTCACTTCGATCGCCTTAAATGCCATGCGTAAAGCGATTGCTTCGCGCCTGCAAGCCGCGAAACGCAATGCACCGCATTTCCGTTTAACGGTAGATCTTAATGTTGAGGCTATGCAAAACCTGCGTAAGCAGATTAATGACAGTGTTCCGCAGGTGAAATTATCGATTAACGACATGTTGATTAAAGCCGCAGCCGCAGCATTGCTCAAAGTGCCTGAGGTTAATGTGCAGTTTGATGAAGCGACCCAGTCTATTTTGCAATTTGCTCAGGCGGATATTTCGGTGGCTGTGGCGATTCCCAACGGTTTAATCACCCCGATTGTGAAAGCTGCCAATCAAAAGTCACTGTCCGAAATCTCAACTGAAATGCGCGATCTAGCAACCCGTGCCAAAACTGGAAAATTACAGCCTGACGAATTTCAGGGTGGCAGTTTCAGTATTTCCAATTTGGGCATGCTCGGCATTAAACAGTTCGATGCAATTATTAACCCGCCACAAGGCGCGATTATGGCGTTCGGCGCATCCGAAGCACGTGCTGTGGTTGAGCAAGGTGAAATTGTGGTTCGAGAAATGGTGACTGCGACCTTGTCTTGTGATCACCGTGTGATTGATGGTGCAGTTGGGGCAAAATTTTTGGCAAGCTTCAAGCAGTTTGTTGAAAATCCAGCCCTGATTTTGGTCTAGGAGAAGCCACATGTCAGAAACACAATTTGATGTGGTGGTGGTTGGTGCAGGACCGGGGGGATATGTGGCTGCCATTCGTGCAGCCCAGCTCGGGCTGAACACTGCGATTGTTGAAGCACAGCATTTGGGCGGGATTTGTCTGAACTGGGGCTGTATTCCGACCAAAGCCTTACTCGCAGGCGCAGAACTGGCTACTCAGTTTAAACATGCGGGACAGTTTGGTTTTCAGGTGTCACAGCTTGAGTTTGACCTGCAACAACTGGTCAAGCATAGCCGTCAGGTGTCAGCACAACTGGTACAGGGTATTGCACATTTGCTGAAAAAAAATCAGGTCACGGTATTTGATGCCAAAGCCAAACTGATCGGCAAAGAAACCCTGCAACTGACCGATGCCAAGGGGCAACAGCAAACTTTAACTGCACCGCATATTATTTTGGCGACAGGTGCACAGGCACGACATTTTCCACAACTGCCTGTCGATGGCAAATATGTCTGGAGTTATAAAGAAGCATTAGTTCCTGAACAATTGCCAAAGCATTTACTGGTGGTCGGTTCGGGCGCAATTGGTAGCGAGTTTGCCAGTTTGTATCAGGACTTGGGCTGTCAGGTCACGCTGATTGATATTGCTAAGCAAATTTTACCGACCGAAGATGCCGAAGTTGCCCAGTACGTGCAAAAACAGTTTCAGCAAAAAGGCATGCAGGTGCTGACCCAATCGGCGATTCAAAGTATCAGTATTGTGAATGAACAAGTGCAATGTGTACTGACTACGCCGCAAGGTGAACAGACACTTGTGTTTGATCGGGTACTTTCAGCGATTGGGGTGCAGCCTAACACTGCCCATTTGGGGCTGGAAGATTTAGGTGTTGAGCTGAACCCTCAAGGTTTTATCCAGACGGATGCCTACTGCAAAACCAATGTTGTAGGGCTATATGCGATTGGTGATGTGGCAGGTGCGCCATGTTTGGCACATAAAGCCAGCCATGAAGGTATTTTGTGTGTGGAAAAAATTGCAGGCGTGCAAGGCGTACATGCCTTAGATCGTAGTCAGATTCCAGGTTGCATTTTTACCCATCCGCAAGTGGCCAGTATCGGGTTGCATGAAGCGGCTGCCAAAGCACAAAACTTGCCGATCCATATTGGCAAGTTTCCACTGTCTGCCAATGGTAAGGCACTGGCTTTGGGAGATAGTGCAGGCTTTGTCAAAACCATCATGCATGCGGAAACAGGCGAATTGCTTGGCGCACATATGGTGGGGCATGAAGTCACCGAGCATATACAGGGTTTTGCGATTGCCAAATACCTCGAAGCGACTGATGCGACATTAGCACAGGTGATTTTTCCACATCCGACCTTGTCGGAAGCGATGCATGAATCGATTTTGGCGTCCATGCAACGCGCGATTCATATTTAGCTTTTTAAAAAATAGACTTCTTTCATAACTGCTTACACCCTCTTTCTTTTTCCCTGAGCCAGATTGCAATATATTTCAATGTGGCGAAAGAGAAATAAAAGAGCCTTATAAAAGAAGTCTAATCAGTATGGCATATGCCTTTTTTATGGATACAAAACAATGAAAGCAGCACGTTTTTATGACAAAGGGGATATCCGCATTGAAGATATTCCAGAACCTGAAGTGAGTGCAGGCACCGTTGGCATTCAGGTGGCATGGTGTGGAATTTGCGGCACAGATCTACATGAGTTTATGGAAGGTCCGATTTTTATTCCACCGTGTGGGCATCCACATCCGATTTCGGGTGAATCTGCGCCGATCACGATGGGACATGAGTTTTCAGGGGTAGTTTATGCGGTGGGTAAAGGGGTAACCGACATTCAGGTAGGACAACATGTGGTGGTTGAACCGTATATCATTGCTGATGATGTACCGACAGGACCAGGTGAAAACTACCATCTCTCCAAGAATATGAACTTTATTGGCTTGGGTGGTCGAGGTGGTGGATTATCGGAAAAAATTGCGGTCAAACGCCGCTGGGTACATCCGATTTCCAACAACATTCCGCTCGATCAGGCTGCGCTGATTGAACCACTTTCGGTTGGGCATCATGCTTATGTGCGTAGTGGTGCCAAAGCAGATGATATCGCTTTGGTGGGAGGAGCAGGGCCAATTGGTTTATTGCTGTCTGCGATTCTCAAAGCCAAAGGTTTAACCGTGATCGTCACCGAACTGAGTAGCAAGCGTAAGGAAAAAGCCAAAGAATCGGGTGTTGCCGATTATATTCTTGACCCATCACAGGTCGATGTAGTCGCAGAAGTCATGAAAATTACCCAAGATCGTGGTGTAGATGTCGCTTTTGAATGTAGTAGCGTCAATAAAGTTTTAGATACGTTGGTGGCTGCCACCAAACCGACAGGTGTGATTGTGATCGTGTCGATCTGGAGTCATCCAGCCACCATCAATGTACATAGCGTGGTCATGAAAGAGCTGGATGTGCGCGGTACGATTGCCTATGTCAATGATCATCAGGAAACCATCAAACTGGTCGAGCAGGGCAAGATCAATCTTGAGCCGTTTATTACCCAGCGTATTCAACTGGATGATCTGATTTCACAAGGCTTTGAAACCCTGATTCATAACAATGAATCGGCAGTGAAAATTATTGTTCATCCTTAAGATTTTTATGGATGAAGCACAGACTTCTCTTGGTGAAATACGAATCGCTGCTATTTGTAGTGATTGAACTGAGAGAAGTCATTTTGAACACAGGAGCAGGACTGTCCTGAATATTCACATAAAAAGGATAAAATGATGCCAAGAGGATTACACAATAAAGTTGCCTTGGTGACAGGAGCAGCACAGGGTATTGGACGCGGGATTGCACTACGTCTGGCACAAGAGGGCGTGCATGTGGCATTGGTCGACATGCATCAGGAAAAGTTACAGCATGTGCAGCAGGAAGTGCAGACACTTGGTGTGCAAGCCAGTACTTTTATTGCGGATGTCAGCCAGTTGGAACAGGTCGCATTTGCGATTGATCATGCTGAAAGCAGTTTGGGCGGTTTCGATATCATGATCAATAACGCAGGGATTGCACAGGTTCACGCACTTGCTGATGTTACCCCTGCCGAATTTCATAAAATTGTCGATGTGAATATTGGTGGTGTGTTGTGGGGCATACAGGCAGCCGCCAAGAAATTTCAGCAGCGTAAACAAAAAGGCAAAATTATCAATGCCTGTTCGATTGCAGGGCATGATGGTTTTGCTTTATTGGGCGTGTATTCGGCGACCAAGTTTGCCGTACGAGCGCTAACGCAGGCAGCTGCTAAAGAATATGCCAGTCAGGGCATTACCGTAAATGGCTACTGTCCCGGGATTGTGGGTACAGACATGTGGGTGGAAATCGATAAACGCTTTTCTGAAATTACAGGCGCAGCGATTGGTGAAACCTACAAGAAATATGTTGAAGGAATTGCTTTAGGACGTGCTGAAACTCCAGATGATGTGGCAGCTCTGGTGGCATTCTTAGCCAGTGAAGATTCGGACTATATTACAGGTCAGTCGATTTTGACCGATGGTGGTATTGTTTATCGCTAGTTTAAAAATTCTATTTAAGTTTTGATCTCCAACCGCTCAACCGAGCGGTTTTTTTTATTTTGTAATGACTGCTCCGGAAAATAGAAAGAATGAAATATTGACTAAAATTGATCAAAAATCATTTGCGAGGATTCGAAAGTTAATTTATATTCATTTAATAATGATACGATATGTATCGTTTTAAAAAATTAAAAAGCTCAGGATAGCTTCATCATTATGCAAACCGATCAGCTTGAATGTCATCACCACGACTCAAAAGACTGATTGGTTGTGATGGTGCAATAGAGGGAAACTATGTCACACCGTATTGTTTTACCGCGTATTTTAGAAATTGGTCGCAATGCCCGCAGTCAGTTACCTGAGATTTTAACGACTTTAGGGGTAAGCAAACCCTTAATTATTACCGATCGGGTGATGCTATCCTTGGGCTATGTAGATGAATTACAAAAAATCTTAACTCAAGCCAATATCTCAACCGATTACTTTGCTGACACCATTCCAGAGCCGACGGCCAGTTCGATTGCTGCGGGCGTAGAAAAAGTTCAGTCTCAAGATTATGACGTGATCATTGCGATTGGCGGTGGCAGTGTGATTGACAGCGCCAAAGCAATTGGCATTTTAGGGAAATTTGGTGGTGAAGTTCGTGACTATAAATTTCCACGTCAGGTCACGGAAACTGGGTTGTCCATCATTGCCATGCCAACCACGGCAGGTACAGGTTCAGAGTGCACCAAATTCACCATTATTACCGATGATGCCACGCATGAAAAAATGCTGTGTACGGGGATTGGTTTTTTACCTGTTGCTGCAATTGTCGATTATGAACTGACGCTAAGTTTGCCTGCACGTACCACAGCCGATACGGGCATTGATGCGCTTACACATGCCATTGAAGCTTATGTCAGTAAAAAAGCCAATTTATACAGTGACTCACAGGCATTGGCTGCCATGAAGTTAATTGGTCAAAACCTGATTCAAGTCTACCAACACCCTGAAGATGTGACAGCACGTGAACAGATGATGCTTGGTGCAACCTTGGCAGGGATTGCATTTTCCAATGCTTCCGTGGCTTTGGTACATGGTATGAGCCGACCAATCGGTGCATTTTTTCATGTGCCACATGGACTGTCGAATGCCATGTTGCTGCCAATGATCACTGCATATTCGATAGATGCTGCACCTGAGCGCTATGCAACCTGTGCCAAAGTCATAGGTGTTGCAGAACCCAATGATGCGACCGATCTTGCCAACCAGAAACTTGTGGCTGCACTGGAGCACATCAACCAAGAACTCAAAGTACCGACCTTAGCTGAGTTTGGGGTAGAAAAATCCGAGTTTGATGCTGTGGTTGAAACGATGGCAGAACAGGCCTTGGCATCGGGTTCACCGAACAATAATCCAGTTGTACCAAGCACAGTAGAAATGGTACAGCTGTATCAAAAATTATGGCGATGAATGGCCTATTTTTAAATCAACACTAGACTGCTTTTATCATTTTTTACACTCTCTTTATTTTTCTCTCAGAGGGAGAAATAAAAAGAACTTATGAAAGAAACTTGATCTTAGAATCACAATGAGGAACTCCCACAATGGACATGATTGGTCATTTTATTCAAGGCAAACTGTGTTACGAGCATGCCCGTACCCAAGCCGTTTATAACCCTTCAACGGGCGAGCAAAGCAAGGAAGTTGCGATTGCCAGTGTAGAAACTGTTGAGCAGGCGATTGCTGCTGCGCAAGCTGTATTCCCAGAATGGCGCGATACCCCTGTAATTAAACGTGCGCGTGTCATGTTTAAATTTAAAGAATTACTTGAACAGCATGCCGATAAAATCTGTGAATTAATCGGGGCTGAACATGGCAAGATCGTGCACGATGCCGCAGGCGAGTTGCAACGAGGCATTGAAAATGTTGAATATGCCTGTGGTGCGCCAGAGTTTTTAAAAGGCGAATTTAGCAAAAATGTCGGGCCATCGATTGACTCATGGAGTGAGTTTCAACCGCTCGGTGTAGTGGCGGGAATTACCCCGTTTAACTTTCCTGTGATGGTGCCATTGTGGATGTTCCCGATGGCGATTGTCTGTGGTAACTGCTTTGTCTTGAAGCCATCAGAAAAAGATCCATCTTCAACCCTGTTCCTTGCTGAATTGTTGAAACAGGCAGGCTTGCCAGATGGCGTGTTTAACGTAGTGAATGGTGACAAAGTTGCGGTCGATACTTTGCTGCATGATCGCCGTGTACAAGCGGTGAGCTTTGTGGGTTCAACCCCGATTGCTGAATATATTTATCAGACGGCAACTTCGACAGGTAAGCGCTGTCAGGCGCTTGGTGGTGCGAAAAACCACGCAATTGTGATGCCAGATGCCGACCTTGAAAATGTTGTGAGTTCATTACTCGGTGCAGCGTTCGGTTCATCGGGTGAGCGTTGTATGGCGTTGTCTGTTGCAGTTGCGGTAGGTGATGAAACCGCAGATGCTTTGGTGCAACAGCTTAGCGAACGTATGCAAGGTTTGAAATACGGACACTTTGCCAATAAAGACAATGACTTTGGCCCCGTGATTACTGTTGAACATAAAGCCAAAGTGATTGGGCATATTGACAGTGCAGAGCAGCAGGGTGCAACCGTGGTGGTCGATGGACGTCATGCCGCGCCAGAAGGCTATGAAAAGGGTTACTTTGTTGGTGCAACTCTTATTGACCATGTCAGCCCAGACATGCTCAGCTATAAACAGGAAATTTTTGGGCCTGTGCTACAAGTGATTCGTGTTGCGACCATGCAAGAAGCCATGCAACTGATCAATGACCATGAATATGGCAATGGTACTTGTATCTATACCCGCGATGGCGAAGCAGCGCGTTACTTTACCGACCATATCCAAGTGGGAATGGTTGGGGTCAATGTTCCGTTACCTGTCCCTGTTGCTTATCATAGTTTTGGTGGCTGGAAACGCTCATTGTTTGGTGATCTATTTGCCTATGGTCCAGATGGCGCACGTTTTTATACTCGCCGTAAAACCATTACTCAACGCTGGCCATCAAGCAATGTCCGTGAAGGTGTGCAATTTTCAATGCCAACGCTGAATTAATCTGAATTCCATATAGAAACTTATAAACACAATAGGGTCTATGCAAAGGTCAGTTGCATGTTGAGGTCATAGTTAAGTTTGTAACATGCTGTTTTTTAATAGATTAAAACAGTGATGATATTTGACCGAGTTTGCAACGGACAAATACTTTTGCCTACTTTTCTTTTGGGAAAAATAGGCAAAACCGAATCTTGAGCTTGAAATATAAGTTAAAACAATAAGGTTTTAATATTGAAATTTATTATTTATTTTCAATGATTTAATTTTTTTAAATACTTGTTTTAATTATGTTTGTTGAATGAGTTGACTGAGTTCCTGTGCTGCCTCGCGTAATGCAGGCTCATACTCCATCAAATCCTGTAGTGACTTGCGAATGGTTGGTGCATGAGTATATAGACACGCGACAATCTGCTGCTCTGCATTTAAAATGGGTACAGAACAGGCCACCATTCCAGCAATAAACTCTTCATTATCCGTGCCTAACTGCTGCTCAAAAATACGATGTAAATTTTGCTCAAGCGCTGCTTTGTCAATGATGGTATTTTTGGTCATTGGTTGAATCGGCAAATGTTTCAGTATATTGCTCAGACGTTCTTTATCCAGATAACTTAAAAACAGCTTACCACTCGACGTACACCATAGTGGAACTTTTGACCCTACAGGCAGATACACTTGCAGGGGCCAGTTGGTTTGTACCCGATCGGTATACAGCATTTCATTGTCTTGTAAAATCGCAATACCACAGGTTTCACCAATTTGATCCGACAGTTTTTGTAAAATCGCCAATCGTTCAATTTTTTTAGGTTCCTGATTCCATGAACTGACCAGTAAGGCATGAGTGCGTTGCCCAACAACATACCCGCCATAGGTATCGAGTTTAATGAATCCTTCTTTTTCTAAGGTCTGCAATAAACGATGAATACTTGGTTTGGGAATATCAAGGGCAATGGCTAAATCGAGAGGAGTAGGAGGATGTTGTGCTGTTGCAATGGCCTCGATAATTTCGAGTACACGCGTAATAGATGAGCCTTTTTTCTTAATTTGATCCGCCACTGGTCTTGCCTTATCTTAAAATTGAATGCTAAAAAAAGCCGTATATTTTGCAATATACAGCTTTGAAAATGCTGAGCAAACTAAAATTTACACAGTAAAATCTTCACCTAAATAAACTTCACGCACTGTAGCATTTTCCAGAATTTCTTGGGCTGTACCTTCGGCAATTACAGCACCTTCACTAACAATATAAGCCTTTTCGCAAATCGCCAGTGTTTCACGTACGTTATGGTCAGTAATTAACACACCAATACCGCGGTTTTTCAAGTTCTGAATAATCTCTTTAATGTCGCCTACCGAAATTGGGTCAACCCCTGCAAACGGTTCATCGAGCAACATAAATTTAGGGTTGGCCGCCAAAGCACGGGCAATTTCTGCACGACGACGTTCACCACCCGATACACTCATGCCTAAAGAATCTTTAATGTGGCTGATTTTAAAGTCATCCAGTAATTCTTTCAGGCGTTGTTCACGTTGGGCGTTGTTTAATTCTTTACGAGTTTCCAAAATTGCCATGATATTTTCAGCAATAGTTAGTTTTCGGAAAATCGAAGCTTCTTGTGGTAAGTAGCCAATGCCTTTGCGGGCACGTTCATGCATGGCAAAATGTGACAGATCTTGATCATCAAGATAAATTTCACCTTTATCCATACGTACAAGACCCACTACCATATAGAAACTGGTAGTTTTACCTGCACCGTTCGGACCTAGCAAACCCACAATTTGACCACTGTGCATTTCAAAAGAAACGTCTTTAACTACCCAGCGTTTGCTATAGTTTTTGGCAAGATGATGGATGCGGAGCGTTTGTGGCTGATTGATGAGGACATCACTCATTTACTTTTTGCTCCTGGAGCAGACTGTGAAGAGTTTGGTGGAATCACAATCTGAACACGACCTTTATTTTGACCTGGGCTAGTCGAAGTTGCTGCACCACCTGATGAACTGCCTACAGCTTCAATATCGCCTTTGTTCATGCTGTAACGTAGGGTTGCACCACGTACACTTGCACCATCCTGATTAACATAGGCATTACCATTTAAGGTTAAAATTCCTGTGTCTGCATTGTAGATAATCTTTTGTCCTTCGCCACGAGCAAAACCTTTGTTTGGATCGGTTTTTTGCTGGAAGCGAGCAGGGTGTCCATTAGCTGTTACTGTGCTGATTTGACGATTTTTGTTGAGCTGTGCAGTGACTGAATCAGCTTGTAACTTCATAGAGCCTTGTTCAATGACCACATTACCTGAATAGGTGGTATAACCAGTTTTATCATTATAAGTTGCACGATCGGCAACAAGAGAAATGGGCTGGTTACGGTCAGTGGGTAGTGCAAAGGCTGACATTGCCGTGCAAGACAGGGCTCCTAAAATGACAACATTGAAGACCGTTTTAACATGTGAATGTTTAGGATTTAGGAGCATAGTTTCCTCTAATATTGAAAAACTCGTATTGTCCTGAGTTTAAGTCGGCTTTTAGGCCATGACTTATAAACTGACTCTGTGCAGAATCGACAGTCACCATATGTGTGGTTTCAAGCTGTCGGGTTTTTGGATAGCCAGTCAATTGATCAGTCCGTAGCGTCATCACGCCTTGAGCGGTATTTTTGTGGGCAACCACATGACCAGATAATATTACTTTCTGATTGTCATCGTAGCCATCGGCACGAGATGCAGTATAGGTTGCATCGATTTTACCATGACTATATGTTGTCGCATTGAAGTTATATAACTGAGATGTATTGTTTTGTTTATTTTGTGCCATTTCGTCAACTGAGGCGCGTACAGAGACATGCCCTTGTTGATCAGTTTGGGTGATTTTTACGTCTTTGGCCGAATAGGTCATATTGCGTGCCGAATCGACATCCAGTTTTTTACTTTTGCCGCTAAAGTAATAGTAACCACCGCTTATGGTGCCAATTACAATCGCTGCGATATATAAAGTTTTAGTATCCATAAGCGTAGTTTATCAAACAATTATCAGTTAATGCGGGACAGCAGTGAATTTTTCAAGTAATTCCTCGTAAACCCCTTTTGCCTGTAACAGCATATCGCATACTTCGCGTACAGCACCACGTCCACCCATGGCTTGGGTCACTAAATCTGCACGGCGACGTACTTCAACATGGCCGTTTGGAACAGTCACTTTCATGCCTGCAATTGCAAATGCTGACAGGTCTGGCCAGTCATCGCCCATGTATAAACAATCTTGTGGTAATAGGTTGAATTGTGCACATGCTTCACGTAGTGCCATGCCTTTATCTTCACGACCTTGAAAAACCAAGTCAACTTTCAGGTCAGACATACGTTTTTCAACAATATGGCTTTTGCGCCCTGTAATGACAATCACTTTTAAACCGGCTTGTTGTGCCAGTTTCATACCCAAACCATCACGGATATCGAAAGACTTGATTTCATCGCCTGTGTTGGTGAAGGTTACAAAGCCATCACTTAAGATACCATCAACATCTAAAACCAAAGCTTTAATATGGCTGGCTTGTTCTAACAATACATAAGATGCCATGGGTTACGCTACTCCAGCTTGAATCAGGTCATGCATACTAATTACACCAATCACTTTATTTTGATCATCTACGACAACAAATTGATTAATTTTTCGATCACGTAATTGCTCTAACGCATCTACTGCACGAGTTTCCGAAGAAATGGTGGCAGGTTTTTTAATCATCACATTTTCGACAGGCAGGTTTACATCAAAGCCTTGCTGTTTATCGATCAAACGACGCAAGTCTCCGTCAGTAAAAATACCCAGTAAAGTATCGTTTTGATCAACGACTGTGGTCAAACCTAAACGTTTATCTGAGATTTCATACAGGACACGGTTCATTGGGGTGTCTGGAGATACTTTAGGCAGTTCTTCGCCTGTGTGCATGATGTGTTTAACATGCAAAAGTAGGCGCTTGCCTAAAGCCCCTGCAGGATGAGAACGGGCAAAATCATCGGAAGTAAAACCGCGTGCTTCCAGTAAAGCAACAGCCAAAGCATCGCCCAAAGCTAAAGTCGCTGTGGTACTTGAAGTCGGTGCAAGACCCAGCGGGCAAGCCTCCTGAATATCACCTAAGGTCAGGGCAACATCGGCATTTTGCGGCATTGGGCCCTTGTCATTGCCACTAATGGTAATCAAAGGCACGCCCACATGTTTAATCAGTGGCATCAGCATCATGATTTCATCACTTTTCCCTGAGTAGGAAATGGCAATCAGCACATCACCTTTCACCAGCATGCCCAAATCGCCATGACCTGCTTCACCAGGGTGCATGAAGAAAGATGGTGTACCTGTAGATGCAAAGGTCGCCGCCATTTTGCGCCCGATATGCCCAGATTTCCCCATGCCTGTAACGACCACACGACCTTTGCACTGTAAAATAATTTCACAGGCCTTGACGAAATGTTCATCAATTTGTGTGGCTAAAACATCTAACGCTTGCTGTTCAATCTTTAAAGTTTCTAGGGCAACTTTTTTAAAATCAATAGGATTCATGATGTGTGGGGAGTTCAAAATTAGCTACCTTACCAAAATACAGCTGGAAAATATATTCAGGGTTTGATTCAACAATAGATCTGATTCTAACATAAATAGGGTGTGTTGACATTTCATCTATGGCCTGCATTGTTGGCGAAAACAACTTAAACCAGATATGAAATGAAGGCGATGCTAACTGCATTAACAAGTTCCCTAATCTAACCGCAACTTCAGCTTATTTATGTCGATGGTTATCTTATATTTTTTAGGGATAAAACTTTGTGAAATATTGTGCATCAGTTATGATGAGGCATCTTTAGTTTGAACATTTGAAGACTTTATATGCAACCCTTTGTTTTATATAACTCTGAGCAACGTAAAAAAGTTGAATTTGTACCCCGTAAAACAGGGCATATCGACATGTATGTTTGCGGTATGACCGTCTATGACTATTGTCATATTGGGCATGCTCGAGTCATGGTTGCATTTGATTACATTATTCGTTTTTTACGTAGTCAGGGTTGGAATGTCAAATACGTGCGCAATATCACCGATATTGACGACAAGATTATTAAACGTGCCAATGAAAATGGCGAAAGCATCACCGCACTGACCGATCGTTTTATTCAGGCCATGAATGAAGATGCTGAAAATCTGGGCTGTTTGCATCCAGACGAAGCGCCACGTGCGACTGAGTATATCGACCAGATGCAAAGCATGATTGGCAATTTGGTTGAAAAAGGTGCAGCGTATCCTGCAAGCAATGGCGACGTATATTTTCAGGTTGAAAAATTTTCCAAATATGGTCGCTTGTCGGGTCGTAAACTGGATGACATGCAAGCGGGCGCTTCAGATCGTGTCGATGTCGAAGTTGAGAAAAAGCACCCATTTGACTTTGTACTTTGGAAACATGCCAAAGCCAATGAACCTGCTTGGGCTTCACCTTGGGGACAGGGTCGTCCAGGCTGGCATATTGAATGTTCAGCGATGTCAACCTGCTGCTTGGGCAACCATTTTGACATTCACGGTGGCGGTTCGGACTTGATGTTCCCGCACCATGAAAATGAAATTGCACAAAGTGAAGCTTCAACAGGCGAACAGTATGTCAACTACTGGATGCATGTCGGTTTTATTAATGTTGATGGCGAGAAAATGTCGAAGTCTTTGGGCAACTTCTTTACCATTCGTGATGTGATGGACAAATTCCATCCTGAAGTGATCCGTTACTTTATTGTGTCTTCACATTACCGCAGCCCAGTCAATTTCTCGGATGTGGCATTAAAAGAAGCGAAAACTACGCTAACCCGTTTCTATCATTCATTTAAAGCCTATCAACAAGTCTATGGCGAAAAGACCGTTGAAACTTTAGATCATGAGTTGGTTGAACGTTTTAATAGTGCAATGCGTGATGATTTCAATACGGCTGAAGCCATTGCTGTGCTGTTTGAAGTTAACAAAGAACTCAACCGTGCAGTGAAAGAAGAAAATGCAGAACAGGCAGCCGTGTATTATTCAACACTGCGTCATCTGACCAATATTTTAGGTTTGGTACAGCACAATGTTGAAGACTTCTTAAAGTCAGATATTGGACAGGACGCTTTGGGCTTGTCTGAAGAACAAATCGAAGATTTGATTCAGCAACGCCAAGATGCCAAAAAAGCCAAAGATTTTGCCAAAGCTGATGGAATCCGCCAGTCATTGCTGGATCAAGGCGTAGTTTTGGAAGATACCCGTCAGGGCACTGTTTGGCGTCGTGCTGATTAATTAGACACTTGGATGCCAAAAGAGTTGACAGCTTTTTGAAAAACTCTATAATGCGTCCATATTGCGGGAATAGCTCAGTTGGTAGAGCATAACCTTGCCAAGGTTGGGGTCGCGAGTTCGAGTCTCGTTTCCCGCTCCAAAATTTAAAAAAGCCTCAAGATCAAGTCTTGAGGCTTTTTTTATTGGGTAAAAAATGAGAGAAGATTTTTCTATCTATGTTGCTGCTGTGTCAGATTGCATGGCACAGGTTGTATTTTTATTCTGATAAATTTGTGTTTCATGTTCCAGCCATTCAATAAATTTTAAAATCAGCACACTGTTTTGCTGCTCCGAATAAACAAAATAATAGGAACGTGAACCCATTAGTTTCAACTTGGAGGCAATCACCAAGTCACCGTTATTCAATTCTTTTTCAAGTAGCATTTGTGGAATCAGTGCAACCCCCATGTGATGGGTAGCTGCAACGGCAAGCATGGAAAACAGTTCGTGTCGCTGACCATCTGTCGCATACGGGTGATCATAGCCTGCGGTATGAAACCATTCTTTCCAGATATAAGGTCGTGTGGTCTGTTGTAGAAGTGGTAGTCGGCTAAGCTGTTCGGCACTTAAATCAATCTGTTGAGTCTGTTCAAGCTGGACTCCTGGGCAATATTTTTGAATGAGCTGTTTCGAACACACGGGAACCACATCTTCTTGCATTAGAAACTGCACTTTTGCACCTGCCCAGTTTTCGACCTGAGCAGGTGTACCTGCATAAATTGCCGCATCGAAAATATGTTCGCTAAACAAAAAGGGTTTGGTACTGGTTTCAAGGTGGACAGTAATTTCAGGATAGATCTGATTGAAACGATATAGTCGCGGTAGTAGCCAGCGTGTGGCAAAGGTGGGCACAACACCGAGTTTCAGCGTACCACCAAGCCCTTTATGTGACATCAGATCTATAGTGCTTTGTTCAATGCTCAATAAACAAGACTTGATACTTTTAAAATATTGCTCGCCTGCCAGCGTCAATTCAACGCCGTGACGGGTACGGTGAAACAAGGCAAGGTTTAGAAATTCTTCTAATTGCTGGATTTGTCTGGAAACTGCACTTTGGGTAATGCACAGTTCCTGCGCCGCGTAAGTGTAACTTTTATGTTTGGCAGCAGATTCAAAGCAAATCAGTGACTGTAAAGATGGAATCATCCGACGCATATCACGATCCTTGTCATATCGGTGGATTTTTAGATTGAGGTATTTAGAAATAACATAGATTAGTGTTAAAAATAAAATCTTCCTTCTATAAAAATAGAAAAATTACTGGATTTAAATGCTCTTTTTTTTAAATCAATTGAATCCTATAAGTCGTGTTTAAAAAATTAGATATACGAAAATCTTATTTGTAAATTTTGAGCTAAAATATTTTTAATATCATGTTTTAAATAGTTTTTTATAAAAATGATCTTGAGCGAGTTTTGCAGAGAGTATCCTCACAATATATTTTGAGTGTGCAAGTAGGTTGTTTTTACATGGCTGTGCCACTCATCCTGAAATGTGAGTCAAAACGAGAAGGCTTCATCATCACATTCATGCTTTGAGTAAGCATTTTCATTGAGCTTAGATTCGCTAAGATATGCGTAAACCGCATGACTGTATGAGAAATAATCGTTTGCCGCCTAAGCTAACTGATCGTAGCATGAAGGAAAAGATAAACCAGAAAAGGCTAGGGAAGCGATGAATCAAATGGTCGAGAAAACAAAAAAACCTGCACGTGTTCAATTTAACTGGGAAGATCCATTTTTACTGGAGCAACAACTAGCTGAAGAAGAACGCATGATTCGTGATGCAGCAGCAGCGTACTGTCAGGATAAACTCATGCCACGTGTGCTGGAACAATTCCGTCATGAAACCACCGATCCGTGTATTTTTCGTGAAATGGGCGAGTTGGGTCTGCTTGGGCCGACCATTCCTGAACAATATGGCGGTGCAGGGCTTAATTATGTCAGTTATGGTCTGATTGCCCGTGAAATCGAGCGCGTTGATTCGGGTTACCGCTCTATGGCAAGCGTGCAAAGTTCTTTGGTGATGGTGCCGATTAACGAATTTGGAACTGAGCAGCAAAAACAGAAATATCTGCCGAAACTGGCGACAGGCGAATACATTGGCTGTTTTGGCTTAACCGAACCAGATCACGGTTCAGACCCCGCAGGCATGTTGGCGCGTGCCAAAAAAGTGGCTGGTGGTTATCGCCTTACAGGCTCAAAAATGTGGATTACCAATAGCCCGATTGCCGATGTATTTGTGGTTTGGGCAAAAGAAGTGTCGGCAGAAGGTCATGTTGGTGATATTCGCGGTTTTATTCTGGAAAAAGGCTGGGAGGGACTATCTGCTCCTGCAATTCACGGCAAGGTTGGTTTGCGTGCTTCGATTACAGGGGAAATTGTCATGGATGGCGTATTTGTTCCTGAAGAAAATGCCTTTCCTGAAGTGCGTGGTTTAAAAGGCCCATTTACCTGTTTGAATAGTGCGCGTTACGGCATTGCCTGGGGTGCGATGGGTGCCGCAGAATTTTGCTGGCATACCGCACGTCAATACACTTTAGACCGCCAGCAGTTTGGTCGTCCTTTAGCCGCCAATCAGCTGATTCAGAAAAAACTGGCTGATATGCAAACCGAAATCGCACTCGGCTTACAGATTGCCTTGCGTTTTGGACGCATGAAAGATGAAGGTCTTGCCGCAGTAGAAGGTACATCCTTAATTAAACGCAATAACTGTGGTAAGGCACTGGACATTGCCCGTTTAGCCCGCGACATGCTGGGTGGTAACGGGATTAGTGATGAATTTGGTATTGCCCGTCATTTGGTCAATCTGGAAGTTGTGAATACTTATGAAGGTACACATGACATTCATGCCTTGATTTTGGGGCGTGCACAAACAGGCATCGCTGCATTTGCCAACTAGATAACCCCTTTTTATTTGAAAATTCTTGGAGATGCTCGTCATGGGCATCTTGAGGAGACATTTGTTTTTAAAATCTAAACAAAGCATAGTCAGGGATTCATCACGGAGAGGCGGTATGTAGAAAGACGTTTTGCCAAGCAATAGGGACACAACAAAAACAGGCACAGCGATTTTCACATGACCTGCAGATGAATGACCGAGACTCATTTGGGAAAATGAGGTGTCAAGATGAACAATGATGTTCAAGCAGTTGTTACAGATTTACCCCGTTCGTTACCGACAAATGTTGGAACATACGAACAAATTACCTCGAATACTTGGAAATGGGCGTTGCTGTTTGCCTACTTTGCCATGGTGGTGGACGGTATCGATATCATGTTGCTGTCCTATAGCTTAACCAGTCTAAAAACCGCATTTGGCTTATCGATCCTTCAGGCAGGTGCGCTCGGCAGTGCATCTTTGGCGGGTATGGGGATTGGCGGCATATTGGGTGGCTGGGCATGTGATAAGTTTGGTCGGGTCAGAACGATTGCCCACTCGGTGACTTTCTTTTCCGTGGCGACCTGTTTACTCGGTTTTACCCAAACTTTTGAGCAGTTCATGGCACTCAGGTTTATTGGTGCGTTGGGAATCGGGGCGCTATATATGGCATGCAATACCCTGATGGCAGAATATGTTCCAACCAGTTACCGCACAACTGTACTGGGCACTTTACAGACAGGGCAAACCGTAGGATATATCGTTGCAACGATTTTGGCAGGGGCAATTATTCCTGACTATGGTTGGCGTGTTTTGTTTTTCATTACGGTTATTCCTGCCGCGATCAATATTTTTCTACGACGTTTTGTTCCTGAACCGAAGTCATGGCAATTGACTAAAATCCAGTCATTAAGTGTTGAAAAAGCAGTCACAAAAATAGATGCACCACAAAGCAGTAATCGCAGTATTTATCAGCAGATTTTTACCAATTTAAAACACCGAAAAATGTTCCTGCTCTGGATGACCACCGCCTTTTTTCTACAGTTCGGTTATTACGGTATCAATAACTGGATGCCGAGTTATCTGGAAACCGAATTGCATATGAACTTTAAATCCTTGACCAGTTATATGGTGGGTTCATATACCGCGATGATTCTTGGAAAAATTTTGGCAGGTTACCTTGCCGATAAGTTCAATCGCCGTGCAGTGTTTGTCTTTGGAACCTTAGCCAGTGCCATTTTTCTGCCTGTGATTATCTTCTTCAATACGCCAGATAACATTTTATATTTGCTGATTACCTTTGGCTTTCTGTATGGCATTCCATACGGAGTCAACGCAACCTATATGGCGGAGTCTTTCTCGACCGATGTACGTGGAACAGCAATTGGTGGTGCTTACAATATTGGGCGTGTCGGCGCAGCCATCGCACCTGCAACCATCGGCTTTTTGGCGTCGGGCGGCACATTTGCCAGCGCGTTTATTGTCATGGGGGCTGCATATTTTATCGCAGGGGTTTTACCTGGAATTTTTATCCGTGATCGCCAGTACGATCCGCAAAAATCATAAGAACTGTAAAAGATGGCATCAAAAAACGGATGCCATCTCTATCATGAAAAGGATGAGTGTATGGGTGCATTAACAGGGTTACGTGTGCTGGATTTAAGTCGGGTGCTGGCTGGCCCTTGGTGTGGTCAGATTCTGGCAGATTTGGGTGCAGAAGTGATCAAGATTGAACGTCCCAAACTTGGGGATGATACTCGTATGTGGGGACCACCGTGGATGCTCGATGAACAGGGGGATGCTACTCGAGAAGCGGGCTATTATCAGTCGGCAAACCGCAATAAATATTCGGTGGCAGTTGATATTGCTTCACAGGAAGGGCAATTGCTGATTCAGGATATGGTTAAAGATGCCGATGTACTGATTGAAAACTATAAGGCAGGCTCTTTAGCCAAATATGGTTTGGACTATGCCAGCCTCAGCAAGATCAACCCTCGACTGGTGTATTGTTCGATTACAGGTTTTGGACAGACAGGGCCGCGTGCGGCAGAACCTGGGTATGACTTTATTATTCAGGGTATGGCAGGGCTGATGAGTATTACGGGTGAGCCAGAAAACGTACCGCAAAAAGTCGGGGTTGCAGTGACCGATTTGCAAACGGGGCTGTATGCCACCATTGCGATACAGGCAGCGCTATGGTCACGTTTAAGTACAGGCAAAGGGCAACATATTGATCTGTCACTGCTCGATGTGCAGGTTGCAGGCTTGGCCAATCAGGGCATGAACTATCTGCTGACTGAAAAATCGCCTGTACGCATGGGCAATACTCACCCTAATATTGTGCCGTATCAAACGTTTAAGGCAAAAGATAAAGACTTTATTATCGCCTGTGGTAACGATAAACAGTTTAAAGATCTGTGTATGGCGATTCAGCGACCAGACCTTTGGGAGCATCTTGATTTTCGCTCAAATCAGGATCGGGTTAAACATCGGCATGCCTTGATTCAGCAATTACAGCAGCACTTTTTAACTCAAAATGCTCAGTTTTGGGTGGACTGTATCCATGCAAAACAAGTGCCTGTAGGTATGATTAATTCCATCGAAGAAGCTTTGCAGGAGCCACAGATTCAGGCTCGTAACATGCTGGTGAATGTGCCACATCCGCAAAATTCGGATTTTAAAATGATTGCATCGCCAATTAAATTGTCAGGTACACCCATTGAATACCGTCAAGCACCACCTCGTTTAGGGGAGCATACTTGGTCTGTACTCAAGCAATATCGCAGTGAAAGCGAATTGCGACAGCTCAAAGCGACAGGGGTGATTGAGGCATTTGCTGGGCAGGGTGATGTTGTCAGTGTGGAATAAGAGAGGAAAGAAGTCTATAGACAGGCATTTGGTAGGGATATCATGCCTGTCTGTGATCTAAAATTATTCTTGTGGCTGTGTGTAGTTCATCACAGACAGTAAGCGAATTGGCACCTGAATCAGCTTTTCTGGGCCGTGTGGAATTTCACCTTCTAAGGTCAAACAGTCACCTGGTTGCATATGAAACACTTCATGCCCGTGACGATACAATAATTCACCTTCTACTAAATACAACATTTCCGTACCTGGATGGGCAAAAGTCGGGAACTCTTCGCTGGCATCATCCATGCTGACCAGATACGCCTCAAAGTTTTTACGTGGACCACGTGAATGGGTGATTAAACGATAAGTATGTCCTTTTTCTGTGCCACGGCGCACTACTTCCATACCATCGCCTGATTTGACTAGCATGGCGTGACTTTCTTGCTGGTCGTACTGGCTAAATAACGTTGACATCGGAATGCCCAACACTTCACACAGGCGGCTCAGGGTTTCTAAACTGGTCGAGACTTGAGCATTTTCAATCTTGCTGAGCATGCCCTGACTGATTCCTGCGATTTGTGCTACTTCAGATAATTTCAAACCTTGTTCTTGACGATGGCGTTTGATTTGAATGCCGATATATTGTTCGAGTTTTAAACTATTTTTACTTTGTCTCATTCTGGTTCATTCCTGCACTATTTCGATACCAATATTGCCTTCTAGTTTACTGCAAAGCGCAAACGAACTTTGTCAAAACATAAAATTCCTATTGAGAAATATATATTCTTGTTGGAAATATAGTCGATTTTTACCAATAAATCACAATTTTTTTTAATGGCGGCAAAGTTGGCAAGGGATTTGCTTTCTTATTAGGAAAGAAAATTTCTTGAATGGAATTTTTAAAACCATGTAAGCACAGAAAGATGCATTTTCTGCACCACATTTAGTTTTTGTCATATGGGAGTATGCCAAATGTTGCAGCAAGCCGTAACGGAGATGTTTGATCAACATCAACTCACCAAAAAACCGATGTATCGTCCAGAGGTTCAACAGGTGATTGATCAGTACCAATTAAAATATGTATTGGCACAGTTTGTCGATATTCATGGTGCTGCAAAAACCAAATCTGTACCTATTTCTGGACTAAAGGCAATCGAGAAAGATGGCGTTGGTTTCGCAGGTTTTGCCATCTCGGGCATGGGGATGCAGCCTCATGGTCCAGATTTCATGGTGAAAGGCGATTTGTCGAGCTTAACGCCAGTACCTTGGCAACCTGGTTATGGTCGTGTGGTCTGTGAAGGTCATGTCAACGGTCAGCCACATCCTTACGATTCGCGCTATGTGCTCCGTAAACAAGTTGAGCGTTTAAGTGCCAAAGGCTGGACGCTCAATACAGGTTTAGAGCCAGAGTTTAGCCTGTTTCGCCGTGCGGAAGATGGTTCACTGAAAATGGTCGATGACTCTGACAACCTCGACAAACCTTGCTATGACTATAAAGGCTTATCACGTTCACGCGAGTTTTTAGAACGTTTAACCGAAGCCTTGATTCCTGTCGGTTTCGACATTTACCAGATTGACCATGAAGATGCCAACGGTCAGTTTGAAATTAACTATACCTACAGCGATGCCATGAATTCGGCAGACATGTTTACTTTCTTCCGTATGGCGGCTGGTGAAATTGCCAATGATTTGGGCATGATCTGTTCGTTCATGCCAAAACCTGATCCAAAACGTGCGGGTAATGGCATGCATTTCCATCTGTCCATCGGCAGTGAAGAATCCAGCAACCTATTCCATGACCCAAGTGACCCAAGCGGTATGGGCTTATCCAAAATGGCTTATCACTTTATCGCAGGTTTACTTGAACATGGCCCAGCACTCTGTGCTTTCTGTGCACCAACCGTGAACTCTTATAAACGCCTTGTGGTGGGTCGTTCATTGTCTGGTTCGACATGGGCACCTGCATTTATTGCCTATGGTTCCAACAATCGTTCAGCCATGGTGCGTATTCCTTATGGTCGTATTGAACTACGCCTTCCAGATGCAGGTTGTAATCCTTACTTGGTGTCAGCCGCGATTATTGCTGCGGGGCTAGATGGTATTGAACGTGAACTGACTCCACCCACAGCTTGCAATGAAAATCTGTACAGCCTAGGGCTGGAAGAGATTGCTGCACGCGGCATAGAAACTTTGCCACAGTCGCTCAAAGAAGCAGTTGAAGCACTCAAAGCCGATCCACTGTTCCGAGAAAAAATGGGTGCAGAAATCGTGGATGAGTTTATCAATCAAAAAAGCATGGAATGGGTGGAATACAGTCGGCATGTGTCTGACTGGGAAATCCAGCGTTATACCGAATTTTTCTAAATTTAAGATAAATCAACAGAATTGAATCTATTGGAGTAAGCATTATGTGTGGCATTGTCGGACTTTACTTAAAAAATCCTGCGCTCGAGTCTCAACTGGGCAAACTGTTTGAACCGATGCTTGAAGCCATGACTGGGCGTGGACCAGACAGCGCAGGCTTTGCAATCTATGGTGATGAAGTGCAAGACGGCTGGGTCAAACTGACCTTGCAAACTACCGATGAAAACTTTAACTGGCAAGCATTTGCAGAAAAACTGCAAGCCAAACTCGGTACAGGGTTGGACTGGTTCCAAAACGCAACGGCAGCCGTGCTTAAAGTCGAAGCAGATGAAGCGACAGTTCGTGCAGTAATCACTGAACTTGCGCCTGAACTGAAAATCATGAGTGTTGGGCAAAGTATCGAAATTTTAAAAGGCATGGGCTTGCCTGTGGAAATTTCTGAACGCTTTGGTTTAGCTAACATGAAAGGCAGTCACATTATCGGGCATACCCGTATGGCAACTGAAAGTGCGGTCACTATGGAAGGCAGTCATCCGTTTTCAACAGGTGCGGATTTGTGCTTGGTACACAATGGTTCATTGTCCAACCATGCGCGTTTACGTCAGGAATTGAAACGTCAAGGCATTCATTTTGAAACTGACAATGACACTGAAGTGGCTGCGGGCTATCTCGCTTGGCGCTTACAAGAAGGCGATAACCTCGAACAAGCGCTGAATCATGCACTTGATGATTTGGATGGTTTCTTTACCTTTGCAATTGGTACACGCGATGGTTTCGCCGTAATTCGTGATCCGATTGCCTGCAAACCTGCAGTTTTGGCAGAAACTGATGACTATGTGGCAATGGCGTCTGAATATCAGGCATTGGCCTCACTACCAAACATCGACAAAGCCAAAGTCTGGGAACCAGAACCAGCAACTTTATATGTCTGGGAACGCTCAACAGCCAAGACTGGCGAAGCAGCATAAAGACCAAAACAATTAGAGGAATCAACACGATGAACAGCACAGTATTGGCAGACAAAATCGAATTAAAAGACACTTTTGACCTGAGCGTGGACAGCATTCGCGAACTGAATCAGGCATTACATACCCCTGAATTGGTCGCTGCAATTCCTGCGTGGACTGTGCAGAATCCAGCAGGTCAGCACAATATCGCAGTGGGTATAAAAGCCCCTGTACAAGTCACCATTGACGGGCACGCAGGTTATTACTGCGCAGGGATGAACCAGGAAGCTGATGTCATCGTAAACGGAAACGTCGGTGTAGGCGTTGCTGAAAATATGATGTCAGGTTCAGTCCGCATCAAGGGTAATGCATCACAAGCAGCAGGGGCAACAGCACATGGTGGTTTGTTGGTGATCGATGGTGATGCAGGCGCGCGCTGTGGCATTTCCATGAAAGGTGTGGATATTGTGGTGGGTGGTAGCATTGGACACATGAGCTGCTTTATGGGACAAGCGGGACGCTTGGTGGTGTGTGGCGATGCAGGCGATGCATTGGGTGACTCACTTTATGAAGTGCGTATTTATGTCAAAGGCACAGTGAAATCTTTGGGTTCAGACTGTATTGAAAAAGAGATGCGTCCAGAACACATTGCCGAATTGGCAGAGCTACTAGAGCAGGCAGGATTTGATGAAGATCCAACCAGCTTTAAACGCTATGGTTCGGCGCGCCAACTGTACAACTTCAAAGTCGACAACGCATCTGCTTACTAAACCCAACGTGGCCCGGAGATTTTAATCATGACTCAATCTACTACTCAATTTGAACCAGTATTACGCGAATCTGCGACATTTGACCGTTTAACGATTCAGGAAATTCAACGTGCTGCCTCTACAGGGATTTATGATATCCGTGGTGGCGGTACAAAACGCAAATTGCCACACTTCGATGATTTATTGCTGCTCGGTGCGAGCATGTCACGTTATCCGCTTGAAGGTTATCGTGAAAAATGCGGAACAGATGTGGTGCTTGGCACACGTTTTGCCAAAAAACCGATTCACCTGAAAGTGCCTGTGACTATTGCGGGAATGAGCTTTGGTGCCTTGTCTGCCAACGCCAAAGAAGCGTTGGGACGTGGCGCGACTATGGTGGGTACATCAACCACAACAGGTGACGGTGGTATGACCCCTGAAGAACGCGGTCATTCGCAAACTTTGGTGTATCAATACCTGCCTTCACGCTATGGCATGAACCCAGATGACCTGCGCAAAGCCGATGCGATTGAAATTGTACTGGGTCAAGGTGCAAAACCAGGGGGTGGCGGTATGCTGTTGGGCATGAAAGTCACTGAGCGTGTGGCAGGCATGCGTACATTGCCAGTTGGTGTCGATCAACGTAGTGCCTGTCGTCACCCTGACTGGACAGGCCCAGATGACCTTGCGATTAAAATTGCAGAAATCCGTGAAATCACGGACTGGGAAAAACCGATTTATGTGAAAATCGGGGCAAGCCGTCCGTATTACGATGTCAAACTTGCGGTGAAAGCAGGCGCGGACGTGATTGTACTTGATGGTATGCAAGGCGGTACTGCTGCAACTCAGGAAGTGTTTATTGAGCATGTGGGGATTCCAATTTTACCTGCCATTCCGCAAGCGGTGCAGGCACTTCAGGAAATGGGCATGCACCGCAAGGTTCAACTGATCGTGTCAGGCGGGATTCGTACTGGGGCTGACGTTGCAAAAGCTATGGCACTCGGTGCAGATGCAGTCGCCATCGGTACAGCGGCATTGATTGCACTGGGCGATAACCATCCACGTTTAAATGAAGAATTGAAAAAAATCGGTTCAGCGTCAGGTTATTACGATGACTGGCAAAATGGTCAAGACCCTGCGGGGATTACGACTCAAAACCCTGAATTATCAAAAAATCTTGACCCGATTGAAGGTGGTCGCCACTTGGCAAACTACTTACGTGTGTTAGTACTTGAAGCGCAAACCATGGCGCGTGCCTGTGGTAAATCACACTTGCATAACCTTGATCCAGAAGATCTTGTCGCACTCACCGTTGAAGCAGCTGCGATGGCACGTGTACCATTGGCAGGAACAAACTGGGTACCTGGTCAAGTTCAGTTTTAACTGAGTCTGACCCCAACCATAAAAGCGAGCACATGGCTCGCTTTTTTTACAGACTTTTACTGAGTTGATTTGTTATGCTGTTGGAAAATTTATAGTAATAACAAGGAGACTTGGATCATGGAAAGCAATAACAAAAAACCTAAACATTCAATTGTTTGGCTCGATAAACTAGAAGAGCATGATTATCCTGCGGCAAGTGCTTATTTATCTTTGATTTTAGATCCTGTACAGGTTGAAAAACTGGTGAGCCGTTTGCAGGCAGAAGAGGTGAGCCAGTTTAAAGCCAAAGACATTTTTCGGGCAGCACAACTGCCTTTGCTGGATGAACACAATTTTCATGTGGCAAAGGATTTAAGCAAGATTGAACAAGAAAAAGCGCTTTCGCCTTTGTTGCTAGTACGTGATGTAGGGCTGCGACATTTGATTATTGCTGATGGTTATCACCGCTTATGTGCAGTTTATCTGCACGATGAAGATGCCCTAATTCCTTGCCAGATTGCTTCGCTTACTGCACAAGATTTGGCAAGCCTATGACTGTGGCTAAAAAAATCCCGATTTTTGATGTGATTGCGGGGTTGTCCATCGCAGGCTTGTTGCTGCCTGAAGCGGTGGCGTATTCCAATATTGCAGGGTTGTCACCGCAAAGTGGTCTGGTGGCGCTGGTACTGGGGTTGGTGCTTTATGGTCTGATTGGGAATAGTCGTTTTGCGATTGTCTCCTCAACGTCATCATCTGCCGCCGTCATCAGTTCGGGTTTAGCCACCATTGTGGTGTTTTCTTCTCCAGAGCGGGCAACTCTGGCGTATGCACTGGTGTTTTTGTCAGGCATTTTACTGGTGATTGCAGGGCTGTTTAAGCTCGGAGAGGTCACACATTTTATTGCCAAACCTGTGTTAAAAGGGTTCTCCTTTGGTTTGGCACTGAGCATTGTGGTTAAGCAATTACCTGCGGTGATACAGGTGCATCCTGCACATAGCGATTTTTTTCGTCAATTGTGGGAAATGCTACAAGGTTATTCGAGCTGGAACTGGCACGCCTTGGTTATGGGGCTGAGTGCATTTTTAATCCTACAGTTTACTCAGCGCTATAAAACCATTCCTGTTGCTTTGTTGTTGATTATTTTAGGTATTGGCTTAAATGTGATGGGATATACTCAAGAATGGGGTGTTCGTTCAGTTGGGCGTTTTGAGTTTGTTTTTCCCAGTGCCAGTTTACCGCATTTGAATATGAACAGCTGGCTGCAACTGGTTGAAATGGCACTGGCAGTTTCCCTGATTATTTATGCTGAATCTTATACCTCGATTCGTACCTTCGCGCTGAAATACAATGATCCAAGCGAACCAAACCGTGACCTGATTGCATTGGGTGTCGGCAATATCTGTTCAGGATTGCTAAAAGGGATGGCAGTCGGTGCAGGTTATTCGGCAACTTCAGCCAACGAAGCCGCAGGGGCAAAAAGCAAAAAATCAGCATGGGTGGCAGCGCTGGCTGTGGTGATTTTTCTGCTGTGTTTTCGTCAGTATATTGCCAATATTCCTGAGCCGATTCTTGCCAGTATTGTGATGTATGCGGTGAGTGGGCATATCCGTTTTACACCGTTTAAGCAGTATTTTATTTGGCGTAAAGATCGCTTGTTGTCAATGATTGCGATTTGGGCCGTGATTATTTTTGGAGTGCTCAACGGGTTGATAATTGCGATTATTGTCAGTATTTTGATGATGCTCAAAAGCTATTCGGTTCCTCAAATTGCATGGCTTGGGCGTTTAAATGGCGGGCATGATTTTGTAGACATTGACCGTTTTCCCGAAGCTGTACTGCCTGATGGTATTTTAATTGCGCGACCTGATCACCCAATCTTTTTTGCCAATGCAGAAAAAATTTCGAATGCGATTATACACAAGCTTTCTGAGCAAAATTATCAACATGTGATTTTAAATCTGGAGGAATGTCCGAGTCTGGACAGTACCAGTGTCGAGGAGCTGTTATTGTTGGCTCAGCATTTACAGGATCAGCAAATAGACCTGCAATTGGCGCGGGTACGTCGTTCAGTGGCACAAACCCTAGTCTATGTGAATAGTCCATTATTTCCCCAATCCAGTTATACCGCGCAAAGTGTCGATGATGCTGTACAGCAATATGAATTGAGAGCCGCCTCTGCAACCTGATGCGACTTGATAGATTTCTTTCATAATTGTTTACACCCTCTTTATTTTTCTCCCATAGAGAGAAATAAGAAAGGCTTATGAGATAAGGTTATTAACTTCAGGTTAATGTTCTGCATTTCGAGTTTATTGATCAAAAATCCTGAACAGGGTTTTATAGATGAAAACATGAACTGCAGAACAGGACATCGCATGGAAGGCTCGGTACAGCATAAAGATCGAATTTGGAATAAACGCCGTTATGCCAAGCAGATTAAATTGGACTTGGCACGCAAGTTTGCCGATGGTGTAGTGATTCCCACCCAAAATATTGTTCAGGCGCTTGAAACTCTGATTACCCCAGGTGATCGGGTTGTCCTAGAAGGCAACAATCAAAAACAGGCCGACTTTCTTTCACGTGCACTGGCACAAACTAGCCCTGATGTATTGCATGATTTGCACATGATCATGCCGAGCGTAGGTCGCCCAGAACATTTGGATTTATTTGAAAAGGGCATTGCCCGAAAACTGGATTTTTCATTTGCAGGCACGCAAAGTCTGCGTATTAGCCAGTTGCTTGAAGATGGCTTACTGGAAATCGGGGCAATTCATACCTACATTGAACTGTATTCACGTTTATTGGTCGACCTGATTCCAAATGTGGTGTTGTCAGCAGGCTTTATGGCAGACCGTCATGGCAACATTTATACAGGTGCAAGTACTGAAGATTCTCCAGCCTTGATTGAACCTGCAGCATTTAGCGATGGCATTGTGATCGTACAGGTCAACAAACTGGTCGATGACGTGACTGACTTACCACGTGTCGATATTCCTGCCTCTTGGGTAGATTTTGTGGTGGTAGCAGACCGTCCATTTTATATTGAACCACTGTTTACCCGTGACCCGAAACACATTAAGCCTGTGCATGTTCTCATGGCAATGATGGCAATTCGCGGCATTTATGAAAAGCATCAGGTGCAATCACTGAATCACGGTATTGGTTTTAATACCGCAGCCATTGAACTGATCTTGCCAACCTATGGCGAATCACTTGGCTTAAAAGGCAAGATTTGCCGTAACTGGACGCTCAATCCACATCCGACCCTCATTCCTGCGATTGAATCAGGCTGGGTGGAAAGTGTGCATTGCTTTGGAACTGAACTGGGCATGGAAAAATATGTAGCGGCGCGTCCCGATGTGTTCTTTACAGGGCGTGACGGTTCGCTACGTTCCAATCGCATGATGTGTCAGTTGGCAGGGCAATACGCCGTGGATCTGTTTATTGGTGCAACCTTGCAGGTCGATGGTCAAGGGCATTCTTCAACCGTGACCAAAGGGCGTCTGGCTGGTTTTGGTGGTGCGCCGAATATGGGGCATGACCCGCGTGGTCGCCGACATAGCACACCTGCATGGCTGGATATGCGTCCTCAAGGGTTAAATGATACTGACACCTATCTGGCACGCGGTAAAAAACTGGTGGTGCAAATGGTGGAAACCTTTCAGGAAGGTGGCAAACCGACCTTTGTGGATGAGTTGGATGCGGTCGATGTAGCGAAAAAAGCAGGTATGCCACTTGCACCAATCATGATTTATGGTGATGACGTCACGCATTTGCTCACTGAAGAAGGCATTGCCTACTTATATAAAGCCGACAGTCAGCAACAACGTGAAGAAATGATCGCAGCCGTGGCGGGTGTGACCGATATTGGTTTACGTCATGATCCGAAAAATACCGAACGCCTACGCCAAGCGGGCTTGGTGGCATTCCCTGAAGATTTGGGCATTCGCCGTACCGATGCGACCCGTGAACTTTTGGCAGCTAAAAATATTGCCGATTTGGTGACATGGTCAGATGGTCTGTACGAACCGCCTGCTAAATTTCGGAGTTGGTAAATGAATGCATTTTTTCAACTCAAACCGCAGCACTATCTAGCCGATACGCTGGCTGATTTTGCGGTGCAGGCTTTACTGGATGAAGTGCGCCTGTCACCGAAACCTGCGCTGGTCGATGCACGTAGTTCAGGGGCACATCAGGATTTAAGCCTGAGCTTGATGGAACAGTCGGCTGAAAGCCTGAGAAATATGTTTGTTGCCATGAGCTTGGCAGCAACATGGCATGGCAAAATTTCACAGGCATTACGCGAGCAGATTGGACAGCTTGGGCGTGAAGGTGAACAAGTTATGCTCGCGGTGACGGGTGGGGTGAATACCCATCGCGGGGCGATTTGGGCACTCGGTTTACTGGTGACAGCAGCAACTTTGTCGCCACAAGGAACATTGGCGGAAAACATCTGTTTTTGTGCAGGGCAAATCGCACAACTTGAAGACCGAGCTGTAACAGCGAAAGCGACACCGAGTCATGGGCAAATGGTGTTACACAAACATGGCAAGCAAGGCGCGAAACAGCAAGCACAACAAGGCTTTCCTGCGATTCGTCAGCATGCTTTGCCGCAGCTTCGTCGCACCCGACAGTATTCGATGCGTGAAGAATTTGCCCGTTTAGATGCCTTGCTTGCGATTATGCAGCATCTTGATGATACCTGTGTGCTGTATCGGGCAGGCTTAAATGGCTTAAAGCGTATGCAGCAAGGTGCAGGAAAAGTTTTGGAACTTGGCGGTTATGCCAGTCTGGCGGCGCGTCGTGAACTGCATTTACTGGAAATTGATTTATTGCGTCTGAATGCTTCACCAGGCGGTGCAGCGGATTTATTGGCAGCGACGATATTTGTTGATCGGGTAGAGCGTTATCACGGCGAATAACCCATAAGGATAAAGAACATGGAAATATTGAATTTTGAATTTGCTGCCCAGCGTGTTGCCAAGCAGCGTGCATTGGTCGGTTGTGTCGGTTCGGGCGATTTAGAAATTTTGGTTGAGCCGCATGCAGGTGAGACGCTTAATATTCAGGTCACAACATCGGTTGATGGTAGTCAAGTGCGCTGGAAAAATTTGTTTGAACGGGTGTTTGCCATGCAGCAATTGCCTGCGGTCAACATTGAAATTAATGACTTTGGTGCAACCCCAGGCGTGGTGCGCTTACGTTTAGAGCAAGCTTTGGAGGAAGTGCAACATGACTGATACTCAGGACTTATTACAGCGTAGCAGTTTTATTGAACTCTCGGCGCGTCAGCGTGCGCAAAGCTTGCTTGATCTGCGTTATCGTGAACTGGTCGATCCGTTTGACCGAATGACATCGCCGTGGTTGCCTAAGCAAAATATTGTGCCACAAGCCGATGATGGCGTGGTGGTGATTAAAGGCACCATCCAACAGCAACCTGTGGTGGTGATTGCCATTGAAGGAGCATTTCAGGGCGGAAGTCTTGGTGAAGTGGGCGGTGCAAAAATCGCAGGCGCTTTGGAACTGGCGATTGAAGACAACCGCAAAGGCATTCCAACCGCAGCAGTATTATTGCTCGAAACAGGTGGTGTGCGCTTACAGGAAGCCAATCTAGGCTTGGCAGCGATTGCCGAGATCCATGCGGCGATTGTGGAATTACGTCAGTATCAGCCTGTGATTGGCATTGTGGCGGGCAGTGTAGGCTGTTTCGGTGGTATGTCGATTGCCGCAGGCTTATGTAGTTATCTGATTCTGACTCAAGAAGGTCGCTTGGGGTTGAATGGCCCACAAGTGATTGAGCAGGAAGCAGGCGTGCAAGAATACGATGCCAAAGACCGTCCGTTTATCTGGAGCATTACAGGTGGTGCACAACGTTTTGCTTCGGGTCTGGTCGATGCTTTTGTTGAAGATGATGTTGAGCAGATTCACCAGCAAGTGCAGCAGTTTTTAAGTGCAGGTTGTCTAGCCGAGCCACGTAGCTCACGTTACGCATGGTTCTTGCAGAAACTGGCACAGGTCGATACCCGTGAACAGATCAGCCCTGAAGCAGTGCAGCAATTATATCAAGGAGAGTCAGCATGAATATGGATGTCAATGCAACCCGCGTTGCAGCCAGAGGTCTAAACTGGTTTAACGCATTAACGGCAGATGCCAGTTTTCAAGCAGTATCTGATATTCCTACATCGTTAAAAGTTGCGGATGGTGAGCTGAATGGTTATCCCGTGCGCGTGATTGCGGTGGTTGTGGACACTAACAATCATTTTCCACGTGCACAGCAGGGCGAAGTCGGTTTACTTGAAGGCTGGTCACTGGCGAAAGCGGTCGATCAAGTGATTCAGGCAGATGCCAACCAAACACAGAAACGTGCAATTTTATGTGTGGTTGATGTGCCAAGTCAGGCCTATGGCCGCCGTGAAGAAGTTTTAGGGATTCATCAGGCATTGGCTGCTGCGGCAGATCGTTATATCACGGCACGTTTGGCAGGACATCCTGTGATTAGTCTGTTGGTCGGTAAAGCTATGTCGGGTGCATTTTTGGCGCATGGTTATCAAGCCAATCGTTTGATTGCGCTGGATGATGCTGGAGTAATGGTACATGCCATGGGTAAAGAATCCGCTGCCCGAGTGACTTTGCGTAGTGTCGAAGAACTGGAGCAGCTAGCGGCAAAAGTTGCGCCAATGGCGTATGACATTCAGAGTTATCAAAGCTTGGGCTTACTGGCAGAGATTTTACAGGTACAGAATATTGCACATCCGCAAGCTGAAGATGTGCAGTTGATTCAGCAACATGTGGCAGCCGTGTTGCAGGACATTTTGCAAAGCCAAGACCGAAGTTTATCTTCACGTTTTCATGGTGCAAACCGTCAGGCATCGCAAAAAGTACGTGCCTTGCTGCGTGAACAATGGTCACGTGAGCAATCTGCATGATCAGCGCACCACAAGCCCATGACCTGCTTTGGGGAATGCCACTCAGCGCACTTCCAGAGCAAACTCCTGATTGGGTATGGCAGGCAATTGCTGCGGGGCAACCTGTAGTGGTACGCCGTGCTATAACCGAGCCTGATCAGGTTGCTGTGGGAATTCGTGGTGCACAGCGTCAGCAACGTTTTGCGTGTCTGATGCCCAAAATGTCCATTCAACGCATGGTGAAACCTGAACAGTTGATTGATGTAAATGCTGAATTATTTCCAGTGATTGCGGAAAAAATCCAGCCAATTTTTCAGGTGTTACAGGCAACAGGTTGGACGTGGGGTATTACAGGCAGCACAGGATTTGAGTTGGCAACAGGTCTGCAGGTGACGCATGCTAACAGCGATTTAGATCTGTTGATTCGCATGCCAAACGCGTTAGCCAAAGCAGATGCAAAAGCATTATTGGCTGCCTTGCAACCGTCATTGGGACGAATCGATGTGCAATTGCAAACCCCATACGGTGGTGTGGCATTGGCAGACTGGGCAAATAGCCGACATCAGGTGCTCTTGAAACGTGCTGAAGGTGCGGTGTTGGTGGATAACCCTTGGGTGATGCAGGAGGTTTGTGCATGAGCTCATTGTGGGTCTATCCAGGTCAGGGCGTGCAAAAGCCCAATATGTTGCACGACTTACCTCATGATGATGTTGTGCAAAGTTATTTAAGCCGCGCTTCACAAGCGTTGGAGCAGAATGTTTTAAGTCTGGATACGCCAGAAGCCTTGCAATCCACCCGAGCCGTACAACTGTGTTTATTGATTGCAGGGGTGGTGAGTTCACAGCAACTGTTGCAGAAGCAGCTCAAACCTGATTATGTGGCAGGGCTCTCAATCGGTGCATGGGCAGCCGCGGTGATTGCTGACGTGCTGAGTTTTGAAGATGCCGTCAGACTGGTGGCGCTACGGGGCGAGCTGATGCAGACTGCGTATCCAACAGGTTATGGCATGACTGCCATCATCGGTGCGAGTCGGACGCAGGTGGAACACTGGGTGGCTCAAGTCCAGAAGCAGACAGGGCAGGTTTATATTGCCAATATCAATGCGGCAAACCAGATCGTGATTTCAGGTGCAGATGCTGCCATGCAAAACGTAGTCAGCTTGGCTCAGCAGCAGGGTGTTTTGGCAAAAAGGTTACAGGTCAGTGTGCCATCACACTGTGAATTATTGAAACAGCAAGCGCAGACTTTGGCGCAAGCGATGCAAGAGGTTGAATTTAAAACAGCAAAGATTCGATATTTGAGTAGTAGTACCGCGCGTTTGATGATGAGCGCCTCACAGATTCGCCAAGATTTGGCAGGCAATATGGCGTGTATCGTTGAATGGGAAAGCACGATACAAGCAGCATGGGAACGTGGTGTTCGGCTGCAACTGGAGTTGCTGCCTGGCACGGTGCTCACAGGGCTTGCCCGCCGTATATTTAAAGAAGGTTCGGTCATGGCGTTTCAAGGAACGCGTCTCGACAATATCATGATTGCAATGCAACAGCAGAAAGAGAGCATTTAACAGCACTTTTTGCACAAAGACACATGAATTTCCAAGGATATGAGGAAAATACAATGATTATTTATGGAGTTGGAATACTCGCACTTTGCACACTGGTTGGTACGATAGTCGGTGACCTTCTGGGTGTTCTATTAGGTGTTCAATCAAATGTCGGTGGCGTTGGTATTGCCATGATTCTTTTGATTTTCATTCGGTTATGGATGCATAAACGCGGTCTAATGATTCCTGAAACGGAAAAAGGCGTGACCTTCTGGGGCACCATGTATATTCCTGTAGTCGTGGCAATGGCAGCGCAGCAAAATGTGGTATCGGCATTGTCGAGTGGTCATTTGGCATTATTTGCAGCAGCTGGATCGGTCGCAGTGTGTACAGTAACTATTGCAGCATTGAGCCGTTATAAAAAAGGTGAACCTCTCCCAAAGGAAAATGAACCAGAGGTGACATTGGCGAACATTGGAGGTAAGGCACATGGTTGATTTATTATTCAAAGATCTTACCCATTTGGGCTTGATTACTGCATTTGCACTGGTTGCCCTCGTGATGTGGCTGTCTACCAAAATCTCGAAATATTTGACCAAAGGTCGGGTGCATGGTTCGGCAATTGCAATTGTGATTGGCTTAATCTTGGCATGGGTCGGTGGAACCATGACAGGTGGGCAAAAAGGGCTGACCGATATCGCACTGTTTTCTGGTGTAGGTTTAATGGGCGGTGCAATGCTGCGTGACTTTACCATTGTTGCAACTGCGTTTGAAGTTCAGGCAACCGAAGCTAAGAAAGCAGGATTTATAGGTGCATTTTCACTGTTCTTAGGCACGGTTTTGCCATTTATCGTTGGTTGCAGCTTTGCATGGATTTTTGGCTACCGCGATGCAGTCAGCATTACCACCATTGGTGCAGGTGCAGTGACTTATATTGTTGGGCCTGTGACAGGCGCGGCAATTGGTGCATCTTCAGATGTAATGGCATTGTCGATTGCAACAGGTTTGGTTAAAGCGATTTTTGTGATGGTGACAACCCCGATGACAGCCAAATTTATGGGCTTGGATAATCCGCGTTCAGCCATGATTTTTGGTGGATTGGCAGGGACTGTGAGTGGAGTTTCTGCGGGATTGGCAGCAACAGATCGTCGTCTTGTTCCGTACGGCGCATTGACCGCAACATTTCATACAGGTTTGGGCTGTTTGATGGGACCTTCGATTTTATTCCTGATCGTGAAAATGTTGGTTGGCAGTTAAATCATGAAAGCAGCATGTTGGGCAATAACACTATTGCCCTGATGTTGAATAACTTTGAAATTTGTTGGCAAACATGCGACATTCTGCAATTAACGCGAGTAAATTTGGATCGCGTTCTTTGCTTTTTAAGAACACCAAACCAATATGTTGCTGGATTCTAAAATTTGCTTGTAGTGGAATCAGTTTGACCGAACTTTCATAGACTGCCGAAATTCGTCCTGGTAACAAAGCAAAACCAACGCCTGAGCTGACCATACTAATTAAAGTGAAAATATCACTGACCTGCAAAGCCACTTTTGGCTCAAAGCCCGCTTTTTGAAACACCACTTCACTGTCACTATGTGTTGCAAAGCCCTTGTTTAAAGTAATAAAGGTTTCTGTTTTTAGCAAACTCAGGTCGATTTCGCTGAGCTGGGCATATTTGGAATCTTTGGGTACAGCGAGAAAAATATCATCCTGAAACATGGGTAAAATTTCAAAATCATTGCTCGCTGTCGTTTCATTCAGTGCCACAATAATCGCGTCAATGTCAGTCTGTTTCAGCTTGGTCACCAAATCCTGATTGGAACTGAGTAAAAGCTGAATATCCAGTTCGCTACGCCGTAATTTTAAACCGCTGATCAGGGAAGGAATGGTTTTGACCGTGAGGGAATATAAAGAGCCTAAGCGCAAAACCTTGGCAGCAAAACCTGCGGCTTCACGGGTTTTTTCCACGCTTAGTACCAAGTCAGCCACAATTTTTTGTGCATGTTCTTCAAACACATAAGCACTTTTCAAAGGAATCAGATTACGCCCTTCATTTTTAAATAACGGACAACGCAGCGCACTTTCTAAAGAATGCAGGGCCTTATGAATACTGACATTGCTGACTTGCATTTCATCGGCAGTTTTGGACAAATTGCCATAACGCATAAAGGCAAGGAAAATCTGGATTTTCTTTAAGGTGATTTCATCATCAATCTGCATAACAGAACATCCATATTCTTAAAAATTGGCTCGGTAAATGTGCCAAGCCAATCATATAACAGATTAGATCATTGGTTCAGTAAGTTTGAACCAATCCAGTGTTTAGAAAACTGATACGCAGCACGACCTGAACGCTGCCCACGACCTTGTGACCAGCGCAGGGATTCAGCACGCGCTTCTTCTGTAAACTCAATATTGGCTTTTTTCAGATAATGCTCAACCACTTCCAGATACAGCGCCTGATCCATTGGGTAAAATGACAGCCACAAACCAAAACGGTCAGAGAGTGAAATCTTTTCCTCAATCGCTTCTTGCGGGTGTAATTCGGTGTACTGAGGCACATCAACTTTTGTGACAGGTGTATTTTCATGCATGAATTCGGGGAGCAAATGACGGCGGTTACTGGTCGCATAGATAATAAAATTGTTATTGCCTGATTGTAGCGAACCATCTAACACACTTTTTAAGCTACGGTAGTTTTCATCTTCAGCATTAAATGCAAGGTCGTCACAGTACACGATAAATTTTTCAGGGCGACCTTTGATCAGTTTTTCAATTTCAGGCAAATCTGATAGGTCATCACGTTCAATTTCAATCAGACGTAAGCCCCGATCTGCATATTCGGTCAGCAAGGCACGTACAATGGATGATTTTCCTGTACCACGTGCGCCTGTGAGCAACACGTCATTGGCAGGTAAGCCTTTGAGGAACTGTAAGGTATTTTGTATGACTTTTTGTTTTTGACGTTCAATGCCTTTTAAATCTTCCAGATACATTTTTTTAGGTTGAGCAATCGGTTTAAGCTGTTGCTTTTGCCATTTGTAGGCTGGTGCAGAAAAATCGACTTCAGTTTTTACTTCAGGAAGGGCTTGTTGTAACTGTTGTAATACGTAGCCGATACGGTCGAGAAATTCTTGGGGTAAATCGATATGTGCCATAATCTAGGTCTAGTTTGCTGGTTTTTTGTAGGTTTAAGCATAAGACAAAAAACTGTATATTTCACGCACTCCACAAATTAATCGAATTTGCAATTGATCTTGCCACGCCTGTTAAGTTAAGTTGAGAAAAATGGGCGGAAATCGTGAAGGTCAAACAATTGGGAAATATGATGACAAATCTACTCACCAGTAATTCCTATAACTCACACAAAACCGATCGTATTAAAAAATTACAGAAGCAGCTGGGTTCTGCTGAAAGCTACATCGAATGGAAAGAGATCGCCCTACAACTTGATGAGGCTTCTGGTAGTCAGGAGTGGAAATTTGATAATGCATCGCCTTATTTTGATGCAGAAGTAATTTCCCATCGTTTAGTATTACTGCGCAAATACCGTCAGCAAAACCGTATTAGAGACCTGATTTATATTTTAAGAGAAGGTTTAACGTATGATATTGCCAATATTTGTCATCCGATGCTGTTTGTTGAATGCTATATCGGAACCAAAAAAATTATTGAAGACTATGTCGATGAAGTCAGTCAGTCATTAGAACATGTTGCTTCAGCACCAAGTGAAATATTGAGTCACGCTGAAAAAATCGAGTTTTTTAAAAATTGCGAAACAGCCTATGGTCAGCCTGCATTAATGTTTTCAGGTGGAGCATCTTTGGGCCTGTTTCATACAGGCGTATGTAAAGTGCTTCGCGAACAGGATTTGTTGCCACGTGTCCTTTCTGGCTCAAGTGCTGGGGCAATTATGGCAGCCATGCTGGGCACATCATTGCCTGAACAGATTGATCAGGTATTAACAGGTGAGCATTTCTTTAGTGAGGCTTTTCATTTTCGGTCGATGTCATCCTTGCTAAAAGATAAAGGTGGCTTTGCTGATGTGCGTTACCTGAAAAAATTCCTGATGGAAAATTTAGGCGATTTAACGTTTGATGAAGCCTATCAGCGTTCGGGTTTAAATATTAATATTGCAATTGCGCCATATGACTCTTCGCAAAGCCCACGTATTTTGAACCGATTTACCTCACCTGACTTATTGGTCTGGAGTGCGGTGTTGGCGTCCTGTGCCGTGCCAATCTTATTTCCACCTGTGCATTTGACGGCTAAACGCTACGATGGTGAACATACACCGTTTATGTCAAATACCTTTTGGGTTGATGGCAGTATGCGTAGTGATTTTCCACAGGAAAAAATGGTGCGTTTATATAACGTCAATTACACCATTGCCTGTCAGGTTAATCCGCATATTGTGCCATTTATGCAGAGCGACGAATCCCGTTACCGTAAGGACTTGCTGAGCTGGCCAGAACGGATTTTACGCCGTCAGGGCAAGGTTCTGGCAAAAGGCATGATGGACTTTACCCGCGAGCGGATTGGGGCTGTGCCACAGGTGCGTCGTTTGCTGGATTATGGCTATGGCATTATTGACCAGCGTTATTATGGCGATGTGAATATCTTTGCCCATTATAATTTCAAGCACTATTTGTATATGTTGCAAAATCCAAAACCGCATTTATTTGCTCAATTGCAAAAAGAAGGGGAGAAAGCAACATGGCCGAAGATCTCTACTATCGAGATGCATGCACGTATTGGTAAAACCATTGAACATGCTTTACATGCAATTATGCGTGCTGAGCAACAGACAAAAGTCATTGCACCTGTATAAATGTTTGAGTTTGAACGCCCATACTCGATTCAGGATAAAACACCTAGACAAAGTCAGGTATTTGGGCGTCATATTTACCTGCTTGAACAAGCAGGGCAGTATTATTGGCTAAAGTTGCAATTGCCACATGGGCATACACAGTTTCAACAGGGCTTTGCCTGTGAAGTTGAGTGTTATGGTCAGTGGCAAAACCTGCAACCCAGTTTTCTTTTGCCTTATCAATATGCTGCCAAGTTAAATCTGCCTGAACTGCCACAAACTGCGCAGGGTTTATTATTGCCCCATGTGCCAGAGGCATTTTCTGTATTAAGTCAATTCACAAATATAGATGTTATAAAACGCATTCGTATGGCGCTTGAGCAGCTTGATGCGTTACATATGCTAGGTTATGTACATGGTGATATTAAAGCTGCGCATTTTCGTTACGCTGCCCAGCAGATGTTTTTAATTGATTTTGAACAAACCCGACCAATTCACGGGACTGGCTCTATATTAAATGCAACGCCACGCTATATGGCACCTGAGCTGTTTCATGCACAACCCAAAACTATTCAGACCGATTTGTATGCTTTGGGTGTTGTACTCTATGAATGGCTGACACAAACCCGTTTGAGTTCAAAAAGTTATCTGGATTGGGCTGTTTTTCATTGCCAGTCTGCCGAATTTAATTTGCCTGAACCTTGGTCTGTTTTGCAACCGTGTTTAGATGGGCTGCTAGCGCGTGATTTTAAGCATAGATTTGTGAGTTCAAAACAAGCAACCCGTTGTTTAGAAACAATAAAGTTGTATTAAAAATAGCCGTAAAAGCATTTTTTGTTTGATATTTAAGCGTTTGGGCTATTTTTTGGGAAAAAGGGCTTGTCATCGCCTAAGCTGATCTATAATATACACATCCATCGGGGGCGTGGCGAAATTGGTAGACGCACTGGATTTAGGTTCCAGCGCCGCAAGGTGTAAGAGTTCGAGTCTCTTCGCCCCCACCATCTAAAACTTGAAATAGTTTTAGATTGACAATGCGAAAGCAAAGTCTATAGAGGATTGGTGTAATGGTAGCATGACGGTCTCCAAAACCGTTCGTCAAGGTTCGAGTCCTTGATCCTCTGCCAAAATTTGATGTACCCAAATGGGGGCGTGGCG
>NZ_KB851219.1:693855-847485 GCF_000368265.1 Acinetobacter brisouisimilis
ATGGGGGCGTGGCGAAATTGGTAGACGCACTGGATTTAGGTTCCAGCGCCGCAAGGTGTAAGAGTTCGAGTCTCTTCGCCCCCACCATATTTAAAGGCAAGATAGAACATCTTGCTTTTTTTATGCGCATAAAAAAGAGCCCAACAATGAGCCCTTTTTTCGAGAAATCCTTTTCCTCTCTTGTATTATTTTAGCCAATCAGTATAGAACGCAAAATAATTATGCTTTAAGGTGATCTTCAAATTCCTCACCCAATTGCATTGCTAAAGCATTGCCCGATAAATCATACGTCACCAAACCATATTCTTTTTTAAAGCTAAAGGTAAATCCTTTACCATCTGCCAAGTTTTTCACTGAATATCCTAATTTTTCTAACCAAATACGAAAGGCAATCAAATTCTTTGCTTTAACAACTTTTTTCATGGCTAAATCCTCAAAACAAAAACAACAAACAATTTTAATTATTTATAAGGCTGTCTTCAGCTTTTTTAAAGGGGGAATTTATAAATTATTTTGACAACCAACAAAAAAAGATCTGAGTTGCTAAAATAAAGAACAATTTGTGTGCAAATATGTGAATTTTTTTAATCATTTTGCAACTGATATTTTTAATAAAGATTAAAAATATCAGTATCTTATATTTTATTTCTTCATTTGGAAGTTGCATGGTCTGGGCTAAAAATCATGATATAAACTATGTAAAAAAATATTACATTAGACCGATTTAAAAATGATCTTTGAGCTCACGCAAGCGCTGAAACTCTTCAACAGAAGATGCCCGTAAAAATGGATTGGTGGCAAGTTCCTGCTCTATGCTACTTGGTAACGTAATTTTGTCTAAATAGCGTAAATGTTCAACATGATCGGCACGCTGCTGCAAGGCTACATTGTCAGGTTCTACACTCAGTGCAAATTTGGCATTGGCAAGTGTGTATTCGTGAGTGCAATAGACTTGAGTTTGCGGAGGTAGTGCAGCCAGTCGTTGTAAGGAATGGAACATCTGTTCGTAACTGCCTTCAAACATACACCCACAGCCCATGGCAAACAAAGTGTCTCCGACAAAGGCTGCATCGAGGTTTTCAACGTAATACACAATATGTCCGAGAGTATGCCCAGGAACTTCAATAATTTCCACTTCAAGGTCGTGAAATTTTACTTGGCTATGTTGATCGAGGGGAACACTCAGCATTGGAATTTTACTGAGTTCGGCACGTGGTCCATATACAGGAATTGTGTGTGCTGTAAGCAGTGCAGGAACGCCACCAATATGATCTTTGTGCCAGTGTGTCAGCCAGATTTGACTTGGTTTGAGTTGCTGCTGTGCACAGTAATCAAGTACCAGTTGCCCTTCAGTCGGATCAATAATGATCACTTCGTGTGAAGGTGTATGCTCAATCAGCCAGATATAATTTTTTAAATCATTTTTGACATCAATGACGTGAACTTTGTAGGCTGTCATAGCATGGGTATCCATTTTTATCTTATCTTGTTTTTATTATACGTGAAGATGGGATGCAAGCCGAACTCCAAAAAAGAGTTGGAGATTCGGCATATAAAAAGTGAAATCTAGCGATTACCATTAATAGTCAGGGTAAGCAACTTTTTTAAGTGCCTGAATGTCAGCATCAGGTGAGCATAACGAAATAAATTCATAACCATAACCACGGAGCAAATGCCCTTTGCGAACGGCAATCCATGTGGTATTTAAACCAAATACATCGGTTTTAATTTGTTTTAAGCGGTAATCACGCTCGCTGTCATATGCCACATCGTTAATAATCCCCACCCCCATGCCGAGTTCTACATAGGTTTTGATAACATCGGCATCAAGGGCTGACATGACAATATCAACATCGACCTGAGCAGCATCAAATGCTTGGTCGATTTTAGAACGTCCTGTAAAACCACCATGATAAGTAATTACAGGGTACTGAGCGACATCTTGTAGCGTGATTTCTTTGAGCTGAGCCAATGGATGGTCAAATGGGGTAATCAGGCTATGTTGCCAGTTATAGTAGGGCACACTGGCAAGATTATCCTCAGCGATCAGCGATTCGGTTGCAATGCCAATATCTGCTTGGCCTTGTAGCAGCATATTGGCAATTTCCGAAGGACTGGCTTGTTGTAAAATCAGGTGAACTTTAGGGAATGCTTGCTTAAACAAATTCACAATTGGTGGTAACACATAACGTGCTTGCGTGTGTGTAGTTGCAATAGTCAATGTGCCTTCATCAACTTTGTTAAAGTCATCGGCAAGACGTTTAATGTTGTCTGCATCAATCAGCATGCGTTCCACAATACCCAGTAAAGCCTGACCTGGTTCAGTTAGTCCAAGTAAGCGTTTGCCTTTACGAATAAAAAGTTGTACACCAAGCTCGTCTTCTAAGTCTTTAATATGTTTGCTGACACCTGACTGGGAGGTGTACAGGGCTGCGGAAGCTTCGGTCAAGTTAAAATCTTGACGTACCGTTTCGCGAATAATGCGTAATTGTTGAAAATTCATAATTGCTAACCACTAAAAAATCTTAAATTGGGCAAATTGTTATGCCGCATGATGTTCAAATAAATGTAAATGATTAATTTTCACCCAAACAGGTTGGTTAGGTTGAAAGTTTTGTAGCTTGGCTTGCTCTGCCGTTAATACTGCTTCAATAATCTTGCCTTGTCGATCTTGTAACTCAAGAAAAACTTTACCTGCAACCCAAACTTCACGCACAAAAGTTGCCTGAATAGCATTGTCTACAGCGTGTTGATAGACATTTAACTCATGTGGGCGTGCAAAAGCGATCAGCGAGCCTTGAGGGTGATGCGAAGCCAAGTGTAGCCGATCTTCACCTAAAATCAGTGTACCTTGCTGATGCTCGCCTTCAAAACGGTTGGCATGCCCCAAGAAATCAAACACAAACGGTGTTGCAGGTTTTTCATACACTTCGCGTGGTGAGCCAATTTGTTCGATATTACCTTTATTCATCACAACGATTTGATCGGCAACTTCCAAGGCTTCTTCCTGATCATGGGTGACAAAAATCGAAGTAATGTGCAGTTCATCATGCAAATGACGTAACCAGCGGCGAAGCTCTTTACGAACTTTGGCATCTAAAGCACCAAAAGGTTCATCCAGTAATAGCACACGTGGCTCAACCGCAAGTGCGCGGGCTAAAGCAATACGCTGACGCTGACCACCTGAAAGTTGTGCAGGGTAGCGATCTGCTAAAAAACCGAGCTGCACCAGGTCGAGCAGGGCATTGACTCGTTTTTTAATTTCGCTTTCTGATGGGCGAGTGGCGCGTGGACGCACACGCAGACCAAACGCTACATTGTCAAATACGCTCATATGGCGAAACAGCGCATAGTGTTGAAATACAAAACCAACTTGGCGCTCACGCACATGGGTATTGGTGGCATCTTGTCCTTCTAAGATTACCTGACCTGCGTCAGCGCTTTCCAAGCCTGCAATAATCCGTAATAAGGTGGTTTTCCCGCAGCCTGAAGGGCCAAGTAGAGCAACCAGTTGACCTTCAGGAAAGTCGAGGCTGATATTGTTTAGCGCATGAAATGCACCAAAGTTTTTTTCAATATTTTTAACTTGAATACTCATGAGGGCACTCCAAAAATTAATTCGTTTTGTCTAACTGCGCGTTGAGTTTTTCCTGACGTACTTCCACCCATGTTTTAATGATCAGGGTAATAATTGCCAGAAATGCCAGTAACGATGCCACTGCAAAGGCTGCGCTATAACTGTATTCGTTGTAGAGAATTTCAACATGTAACGGCAGGGTATTGGTTTCACCACGAATATGCCCCGACACCACAGATACCGCACCAAATTCACCCATTGCCCGTGCATTACACAGAATCACACCGTAGAGCAAACCCCATTTAATATTTGGCAGGGTGATTTTCCAAAATGTCTGCCATCCCGATGCTCCGAGTAAAATAGCGGCTTCTTCCTCTTCGTTGCCTTGCGCTTGCATCAGCGGAATTAATTCACGGGCAACAAAGGGCACAGTAATAAACACGGTGGCTAAAATAATGGCAGGAACAGCATATAAAATTTTAATGTCATGCTCTTGCAACCATTCACCCGCCCAACCTTGTGTTCCAAAAATCAGCACCAGCATCAGACCTGCAATCACAGGAGAAACCGAAAATGGCATATCGATAATGGTGGTTAAAATCGTTTTGCCTTTAAATTGAAACTTGGCCACTGTCCAAGCCGCAGCAACACCAAATACTACGTTAATCGGTACGGCAACTACGGCAGTGAGTAAAGTTAGCTTTGCCGCAGACAAAGTATCTGGATCAACCAAGGCTTGCAGATACACATTGACCCCTTGGTGGAACGCTTCTACAAAGACCAGAATCAGCGGTAAAATCAGTAAACCCAAAAAGCTGATCAGGGCAATACTCAGTAACAGGTAACGCACCCAGACTGGTTCACGCGTTGCATCACGTTTTTGCAATTGTGCTGCATAGTTTTGGCTATTGCTTAGTGTGCTCATGACGCTACTCTCCCTGTACGACGTGTTGCCCATGCTTGCAAAATATTAATCAGAAATAAAATCGCGAAGGAAATCAGAAGCATGATCACTGCAATGGTGGTGGCTGCCGCATAATCGTATTCTTCTAAGCGAGAAATGATCATGAGTGGCGCAATTTCGGTTTTAAATGGCTGGTTCCCCGCGATAAAAATAACAGAGCCGTATTCACCTACACCACGTGCAAACGCCAAAGCAAAACCTGTAAAAATGGCAGGGAGAACGATGGGGAAAATCACATGGCGAATGGTTTGCCAACGATTCGCACCAAGTGCTGAAGCTGCTTCTTCAAGTTCGGTTTCCAGATCACTCAGTACAGGCTGAACTGTACGTACCACAAAAGGCAAACCAATAAATACCAGCGCAAGGGTAATACCAAGTGGAGTGTAGGCAACTTTAATTCCTAACGGTTCTAGGTACTGACCGATCCAGCCTGTGGACGCATATAAAGAGGTTAAGGCAATCCCTGCAACCGCGGTTGGCAGTGCAAAAGGTAAATCAATTAAGGCATCGACCACGCGTTTGCCAAAAAATTGATAGCGTACCAAACACCAAGCCAGTAAAACGCCTAAAAATACATTCAGCAATGCAGCAGCAAGTGCAGTGGTAAAACTCAATTGCAATGCCTTTAAAATGCGTGCAGAGCTGATAATCTCCCAGAAACCACTCCAACCAATACCTAACGATTTAATAAATATGGCAGATAATGGTACGAGCACAACGATAGATAGATACAGTAGGGTAAAACCCAAAGAGAGTCCAAAACCGGGGAGCACCCGTTTACCTTGTAACATGCAATACCTCAATGGTGATGATAGGTCACCACAAACAAACTCAGATCAGACATAAATTGCGGAATTAATGCGGCAAAGCCGTGCCCAAACAGGGCATTCGCGAACAGGGAGAGAAATAAGGCTGCTCAATAAATGGCAGAATTTGTGGGAAAGCGCCAAAACCCGACGCCACATTGATATGTCCGACCTGCCCCATATTGAGATACGGAAATTTCCATACCTCTGCCAGATGCAGTGCATCATCAAATGCCAGCCAAGGGTCATTTTCACTAATCAGCATCAGGCTTGAGAGTTCAAGCTGAAGCTGTTCAAAATAGTTGAGGTAAGTATTTTGTCCTGCTTGAGCAAAACCTGTTTCACTAAACCGTGCAGGGTTAGCAGGTGCAACCAAAATCAGATTGTTGATTTTTTCCTGCAATTCAGGATGCTGTGCTAAAGCAGCCAAACTGGTCAGGCAACCGAAACTATGTGCAATAACTTGAATCGGTTCATGGATGTTATTGACATGTGCGACCCATTGTTCAATCCATTCTTGTAAAATCGGTTGTTGCCAGTTTTGTTGCACACGGGAGCTGTTTGGCAACTGGCGTTGTAGCCAAGACTGCCAGTGCTGTTCGTCACTTCCACCGACACCCGATACGATTAAATGATGAATCATGCGCTTACTCCCGTGTTGCTGAACCCATTATTTCTTGGCGTTGTTGCTTTGAACGATTTGGTCAAACACACCGCCATTTTCAAAGTGTTCTTTCTGAACTTTTTTCCAGCCGCCAAATTCATGATCAATCGTCACGAGTTTGAGTGGCTTAAAGACACTGCTGTATTTTTTCAGCACGGCTGGGTCGCGTGGACGGTAGAAATTACGTGCAATAATGTTTTGTCCCGCAGGTGAGTAAAGGAAGTTCAAGTAACCTTTTGCCAGAGCAAGGTTGCCTTTTTTCTGAGCATTCTTTTCAACAATGGCGACAGGTGGTTCAGTCAAAATGGATAATGACGGTGTGATAATCTCAAATTTACCGGGTTGTTCACGCACAGCTAAATGCGCTTCATTTTCCCAAGCCAACAGCACATCACCAATCCCACGTTCAGCAAAGGTTGTGGTTGCACCACGCGCACCCGAATCTAACACTTTGGTGTGTTGGTAGATTTTTGCAACAAACTCACGTGCGGTTTTGTCGTTGCCACCTGGTTGATGTTTTGCCCATGCCCAAGCTGCAAGATAGTTCCAGCGTGCGCCACCTGAAGTTTTTGGGTTTGGCGTAATAATATCGACACCCGGTTTAACGAGGTCATTCCAGTCTTTAATGTGTTTTGGGTTGCCTTTACGAACCAAGAACACAATTGTTGATGTGTATGGTGTTGAGTTTTGCGGTAGTTTCTTTTGCCAGTCTGGAGGTAACAGTTTGGCTTTGTCTGCAATCACGTCGATATCTGCAGCAAGTGCCAAGGTTACGACATCGGCATTTAAGCCATCGATCACTGCGCGGGCCTGTTTACCTGAACCACCATGAGATTGACGGAAATTCACATCTTCGCCAGTGTGTTTTTTCCAGTATGTACCAAACTGCTTGTTAATATCGATATACAATTCGCGTGTTGGATCATAAGAAACATTTAGAAAGTCTTTTGCGGCAAAGCTTACCGACGAGAATGACAATAGTGCTGCGAGTAATCCGACTTTTAATTGATTTCGTTGCATTTTCTTTTCCTTCATATTGGGTGCATCTTTCATGAAAAGAAGCATACGACGAGATTAAAATCTAAAAAAATAATAAAAATAGAATTTTATATGAAGAAAAGAGAAATAGAATTTAGATAGAAGTTTTTAAACTAAGCTACAAAATCAATTGCCTAGCAGATAAATCCCATGCAATGCTTTAAAAATGCACTGGCACAGCCACAAATTTCCTTGCTCGACCGAGCTTTTCATTATGGAGATGGCTGCTTTACCACGGCAAAAATTCTGCAAAATAAAATTCATTTAAGAGACAGACACTTACAGCGCTTACAAGAGTGTTGTCAGCGTATGGCATTGCAGGTGGATTTGGCGTTGATTGACCAGACATTGGAGCAGTTAAGTGCACAAGCTGAGCTGAATGGCACACTCAAAATCATCATCAGCCGTGGAGAAGGGCAGCGTGGTTATGCTTTACCTGATCATCCCGCCGATGTGTATGTATTTTATTATCCACAAACCGCGGCGGTAGATTGTGGTTTTAGCTATGTATCACAAGTTGGGATACTGGATCAGCGTATCGGTTTAACCATGCCACAGCTTTGTGGCTTAAAAACCTTAAACCGTTTAGAACAGGTACTTTTAAAAAAAGAAGCGGTCGAGAAACAACTCGATGAGGCACTGGTTTTAGATATTCAGGGGCGAATTGTTGAAGGAATCAGCAGCAATTGTTTTATTCTGATGAATAATCGGTGGGTGACGCCTGATCTTGAGTATAATGGCGTGCATGGTGTAATGCGGGCAGAAATTTTGCAACGTATGCAACATGCAGGAATTGAATGCTCTGAAATGGAGTTACTTCAAACTGACCTTCATCAGATTGAAGCATTATTTTTTTGTAATGCCTTGCATCCAATGCAGATTGCACAGCATTTAATGAACACCAATTTAAGCACTTCTCATGCAATTCAGTTGTTTAAAGACCTTCAACTTGATCAAATTCAATAAGCTATGGCAAATCTGAAATCCAAAAAATCTAGAAAAAAGCAAACGCCTTTTTTCAAAACAACAAAATTTATTGTGGCATGCGTCGTGACAGCATGTGTCATTATGTTGTTGGTGTTTTCATCCAGTCTTTGGCGCGCCTATCCTGTTCAGGGTGAGAAGCAATTTGTTTCGATCAATGCAGGAGATAACTACTCACGCTTGATTGATCGACTTGCCAGACAGCATAAGGTTCATTTTCCATGGGTGCTGAAAATTTATCAGAAACTGATGATTCATGACACGCTAAAAGCAGGCGTTTATGAAATCAAGCGTGGCATGAGTGTGCGTCAGGTTTTAAGCATGATGTCAAATTCTGACAATGCGCAAATGAGTCGTATTTTGGTAGTTGACGGTACAACCTTTAAACAATTGGTTGAGAAATTACGTAAAGATCCATTGATTGAAAAAACAGTGGTTAATTTACCAGAAGATCAAATGGTTCAGGCACTTGGCATTCCATATTCAAATCTTGAAGGGTTATTTGCACCCAATACCTATTTTTATAACAAGGGTGAATCTGATAAGAAAATTCTGCTAGATTTGTATCAGCATCAAATGGAAAATTTAAATACTGCATGGGAAAATCGTGACCCGAACTTACCATATAAAAATAAATATGAAGCCTTGACCATGGCATCAATTATTGAAAAAGAAACCAGTCTGAACAGTGAATTAAACCAAGTCGCAGGTGTATTTATTCGTCGTTTGCAACAAGGCATGCGTTTGCAAACCGACCCAACAGTCATTTATGGAATGGGTGATAAATACACAGGTAAATTGACGAAAGACGATTTACGTACGCCAACCGCATACAACACTTATACCATGGCAGGCTTGCCGCCAACCCCGATTGCACTTCCTGGTAAAAAAGCCATTGAAGCTGCCATGCATCCAGATCATTCCGATAATGTCTATTTTGTCGCAACAGGCAATGGTGGGCATAAATTTAGTGCAACTTTGGCAGAGCATAACCAAGCAGTACAGCAATATCTTGCAGTTTTAAGAGAGAAGAAAAGTGGAGCAACGCCATAATGTTTATTAGTTTTGAAGGTACAGAAGGCGTTGGAAAGAGTACCCTGATTCAAAAAATACATGCGCATTTTGAACAGCTTGGACGCGAAGTGGTGCTCACCCGTGAACCAGGTGGAACACCACTTGCTGAAAGAATTCGGGACTTACTCCTTGCGGTAAACCATGATGAACGAATGTGTGCCGATACTGAGCTATTACTGGTTTATGCGGCGCGCAGCCAGCATTTGAGTCAAGTGATTTTGCCTGCATTGCAGCAAGGGAAAATTGTCTTGAGTGATCGTTTTTGCGATGCCAGTTTTGCGTATCAGGTCATGGGGCGTGGGCTTGATGCCAGTAAACTTGAGCTTTTGAACCAGAACTTTGTGAGTTCTATGCCAGATGTTACATTTTGGTTAGATGCACCGATTGAACTTGGCATGTCACGTGCGCGTGCACGTGGCGAGCTGGATCGCTTTGAACAGGAAAAACTGGAATTTTTTACGCGTGTACGTGAAGGCTACCGAATTTTGCATGAGAAAAATCCAAAACGTATGATTCGTTTAGATGCAACACAATCTGCTGAACATGTCTTTGAACAGGCAATGCAAGCTTTATTTACAATGTAAGTTAAGCTATTTTTATAGGGGATATGTTAAAAACATATTCCCTATAGTTTGTGTTTAAAATGAAATAATAGATTGAAAAATAAATGATTTTTTAAAATAAGAAAAAGTTCTTAATTTATGAAAAATTAGACTAAAGTCTAATATTGCAACATTTTAGTTCACTCTATGCACCAAATTGGGTATAAAAATACGATTAGTAATTTGAATTATAAAATATTACTAAACAATTGGCTTGATATTTGCTTGGGATAAGCAGGTATTTAGTCAAATCCACTTATCAGGATAAAAAATAGCTAAAACAAACAATTAATCACAGGAGTGAATAATGAAACGTTCTTCAAAAGCAGTACTTACCTCAACCTTAATGCTTTGTATGATGGGTGGTGCAAGCCAGGTTCAAGCAGCCGATACTTTAGCTAAAATTAAAACTACAGGAAAAATCGTCATTGGTCATCGTGAATCCTCAGATCCGATTTCTTATGTGGTGGCGGGTAAACCTGTGGGCTATGCCATCGATATTTGTAACAACGTTGCCAATGAAATCAAAAAAGAACTCAAAATGCCAAACCTTAAGGTTGAGTATAAGGCAGTTACATCTTCAACCCGTATTCCTGAATTATTGGCAGGGAATATTGACATGGAATGCGGTACCACCACTAACTCTTTACAACGTCAGCAACAGGTCAGTTTTTCAACTAACTACTATGCAACTGAAGTTCGCATGGCAGTGAAAGCAAGCTCAAATATTAAACGGATTGGAGACCTGAATGGTAAAGCCATTGTGACTACACAAGGCACAACCTCTGATAAATACATCAAAATGAATGAAAAAGGTCAATCTTTAAACGTGCAGAACGTATATGGTAAAGACCATGCTGACTCCTTTTCAATGCTTGCATCAGGTCGTGCTGCGGCATTTGTGATGGATGACAATATTTTGGCAGGCCTGATTGCTAAATCTTCAAATCCTAAATCATTTGCCATTGTAGGCCCAGTTTTGTCTTCTGAACCATACGGTATTATGCTGCCAAAAGGTGATGCAAAATTTAAAGCAGTGACTGACCGTGTTGTCATGGGTATGTGGAAATCAGGTCAGATGGATAAACTGTATAAAAAATGGTTCCAGTCACCAATCCCACCTAAAAATGTCAACCTAAATATGGCATCAAGTACATCACTCAAAAAATTAAAAGCTCGTCCGACTGATGCTGGAATTTAAACCGCAATAATAGGATGCACTGGTCACGATGCTATGGAGAGCGGAGTGACCAGGTTATAGTTTTTATAAGGGGAATGTATGTCTCTTGGCTCATTAAATTGGACAACTTTTTGTTCAGCATCAAATGAATATGGTGTAAACAAAGCACAATGGGCTGAAACAATCTGCCAACATATTGGTGGCACAAGCTATTCGCAATTTGCTGAAGCACCAACTTGGCTACAAATGCTTGGCAATGGTGTTATGACCATGCTGTGGACAGCCTTACTTTCATTTGTTATTGCATTTTTTTTAGGTTCATTACTTGGTGTTATACGAACGCTACCCAATAAACCGCTTGCCGCGATTGGTAATCTATACGTTGAAATTTTTCGTAATATTCCATTAATTGTTCAGCTTTTTTTCTGGGCATTTGTGTTTCCTGAATTTTTACCTCAAAGCTTGAGTGCTGGTAGTGGCGAAATGGTCGCAGGTGGCTGGTGGAAAAGCTTACTCAACCATAACCCTGCCAGTATTGGGGTCATGGCTTTAGGTTTATACACTGCGGCACGTGTCTCCGAGCAAATCCGCGCAGGGATTTTAACTGTGCCGCGTGGGCAAAAATTTGCCGCATCTGCAATGGGCTTTACCATAGCTCAAAGCTATCGTTATGTGATTTTACCTGTAGCCTATCGTATTGTTTGGCCGACGATTACGTCTGAGTCCATGAATATTTTTAAAAATTCAGCTGTTCTATATGCTTTAAGCGTGCTGAATTTCTTTGCTTATACCAAAACCATGCGTGAAGAAACTTCTCAGGACATCGTGATTCTGGTTTTATCAACACCTGTTTATCTCATTATTACCTATACCATTAAAGCATTTATGGCATGGATTGAGAAACGTATGTCAGTGCCAGGCTTAGGTTCAGGGGGGAAGTAAGATGGATTTTAGCTTATTACAACATCCTGATGTTACGCAGGCTTTGCTCAAAGGTTTTGGTTTTACTCTAACGGTTACATTGCTCGCGATGGTTGGCGGCATCATGATTGGTACACCACTTGCCATGATGCGCTTGTCCAGTAATGGACTGGCACGCAATTTTTCTAAATTATATGTTGACTGCTTCCGTGGTATTCCCCTGATTCAGGTGATTTTTATATTTTATTTTTTATTGCCTAAAGTTTTTGATTTTCAGTCAGATACCTATTATGGACCACTATTTGCCAGCATCATTACTTTTGCTGTCTTTGAAGCTGCCTTTTTTTCGGAAATTGTGCGTTCAGGAATTCAGTCAGTCTCTAAAGGTCAAGTATTTGCAGGTTATGCGCTCGGCTTTACTTATGGGCAGTCCATGCGTTATGTGGTGTTACCACAAGCTTTTCGCAATATGATTCCTGTATTGCTCACTCAAACCATTGTCTTGTTTCAAGACGTGTCACTGGTTTATGTGATTAGCGCACCTGATTTACTGGGAAATGCCGACACACTTGCCAACACTTATGGATCAGAAACCAAAGCGACTTTTTATTTGGTTGTGGCAGTAGTGTATTTCTGTACATCATTCTGTTTATCTAAACTCGTCAAACACTTACAAGAAAAAATCGCCATTATTCGCTAATTTTAGGAGATCGCAAAATGCCTATGATCGACATTCAACATATCTCTAAATGGTATGGTGATTTCCAGGTTTTAACCGACTGTACAACCACAATTAAAAAAGGGGATGTGGTGGTGGTCTGTGGTCCTTCAGGTTCAGGTAAATCAACCTTAATTAAAACTGTGAATGCACTTGAGCCTTTTCAGAAGGGCGACATTATTGTCGATGGTGTTTCACTTAAAGACCCAAAAACCAACCTTGCCAAATTCCGTTCACGTGTCGGTATGGTGTTTCAGCACTTTGAATTATTTCCACATATGACTGTGCTTGAAAACTTAACGATTGCCCAAGTCAAAGTGCTCAAGCGCAACATGACCGATGCACGTGCCAAAGCGACTCAATACCTTGAACGTGTGGGTTTGCTGGCACATAAAGATAAATTTCCAGGGCAGCTTTCAGGTGGTCAGCAGCAGCGTGTGGCGATTGCCCGTGGTTTGTGCATGGATCCGATTTGTATGCTGTTCGATGAACCGACTTCGGCACTTGACCCTGAAATGGTGGGTGAAGTACTAGATGTGATGATACAGCTTGCCAATGAAGGCATGACCATGATGTGTGTCACCCATGAAATGGGTTTTGCGAAAAAAGTATCCAATCGTCTGATTTTTATGGATCAAGGTCAGATTCTGGAAGACTGCGCAACTTCTGAGTTTTTTGGAAATTTGCATGTACGTCATGAACGCGCTAAACAGTTCCTAGATAAAATTCAAGCCGTTCATTAAGTCGATGATTTGAAGTGAAATGACCACAATATGCAGAGGTATATTGTGGTTTTTTATGGTTATAGCGTTTAGAGCAAACCAATATTTTTAAAGAAATCTGCATAAATTTCTGCCTTTTTCTCTAAAGCTAAGGGATATGCTCGCGAGCTTGAAGGTAAACGATATAAATGCAATGAACGATTAAGAAAATTGACTTGGCTTGGTGCTGTAAATTTTGGCTTGAGCGTATCTTTTGGGAAATTGGTCATAAGTGTATCTGTGGCTTTGTCACCTGTAGTCATAATGCTATGGCATGCGGGAATTTGCTTGAGTAAAACCGATAAGTCGGTTGCTCGAACCACCTGTAAAAATTGATCTGAAGCATTACCTTTCAGTCGAATCACTTCACAAGCTGCATCAAAAATTGCAATGCCTTTTTCAGTCAGAAACTCTTCAATTTGAGGCTGAAAGAAGTTTTTATTATCAAGATCTAAAAAATGATTTTTATCATTAAAAAAACAGATTCCCATAATCCGCCACATGTCGTTTTGAAAATTGGGATAGTAAAATCGCATTTTCCATTTATTTTGAGGTGGTGGGAAACTGCCCAGCATCAGTAATTGGGCATTTTGAGGTAGGAATGGATGCAAAGGATGGGTTTCGGTCATAGATTCAGACATGATTTTGTTCAATTCTTGCAGAAGCTGTAAACAGTGTAGCAAAATACTCACTTTGATGATTGCATGATGTTGCTAGGGACATGACGACTTTTTTTGATTTGGAAATACAGGTTCAGCCTGAACATATTGACCTACTTGGACATGTCAATAACGTAGTGTATGTCAGTTGGATGCAGGATGTTGCACATGCGCATATTGCAGCTTTAGGTGTAGGGCTTGAACAATATATGCAAATGAAACATGCCATGGTCGCAGTCGAACATCAAATGCAATATCGTAAGGCAGCCCTCGAAGGCGATCAGCTGATTTTGAGAACATGGTTCTCCGATTTAAATGCCATGTACTCATTTCGCGAATATGCTTTTTTTAGAGTCAGAGACCAAGCCCTGATTTTTCTCGCAAAAACCAAATGGACCTGTATTGAAATTGCCACAGGTCGTCCAAAGCGTATGTCACCTACCTTTTTAAATGCTTATCAGCCGCTTGACCCTGAAATTAATCCGTATGATTTTTCAGATAAAATAGAAGCTTCCTAATTTTTCGGCGAATCATCTCTAGTGGCTTAAATAATGGATACTTTAAAATATCCATCTGCTATAATCCTCGCAATTTCGTTAACGGTTTGTGCTGTGTACAACATGAATTTTAGCGTACATAGCGATTTTTAATTTCTTAAGGTAGCCCATGGCGCAAGCTAAAAAATCTGTTGATATCAAAAATATACGTAATTTTTCTATTATTGCGCATATCGACCACGGTAAGTCCACGCTGGCAGACCGTTTCATTCAAATGTGCGGTGGTTTGCAAGAGCGTGAAATGCAAGCTCAGGTCTTGGACTCGATGGAGCTTGAGCGTGAACGTGGGATTACCATTAAAGCGGCCTCAGTAACACTGTACTATACTCATCCAAACGGTCAGGAATATCAGCTTAACTTTATTGACACACCAGGACACGTAGACTTTTCTTATGAAGTTTCGCGCTCTTTGGCAGCGTGTGAAGGCGCTTTACTGGTTGTGGATGCAGCACAAGGTGTTGAAGCACAATCGGTTGCAAACTGTTATACCGCTATTGAGCAAGGTCTGGAAGTTTTACCGATCCTGAACAAAATTGACTTGCCTCAAGCTGAACCTGAGCGTGTGATTCACGAGATTGAAGAAATTATCGGGATTGAAGCAACAGATGCGCCAACTTGCTCGGCAAAAACTGGCTTGGGCGTTGAAGGTGTATTGGAGCGTCTGGTTGATGTGATTCCAGCACCTGAAGGTGATCGTGATGCACCACTTCAAGCTTTAATTGTCGATTCATGGTTTGACAACTATTTAGGTGTTGTCTCATTGGTTCGAATCAAGCAAGGTCGTATCCGTAAGGGCGACAGAATGCTGGTAAAATCAACAGGTCAGGTTCATCCTGTTACATCTGTTGGTATTTTTAATCCAAAACATACCGAAACAGATATGCTCGAAGCAGGTGAAGTTGGTTTCGTGATTGCAGGGATTAAAGATATTTTTGGTGCGCCAGTGGGTGATACCATCACGCTTGCAGCGACACCAGAAGTCGCTACTTTACCTGGTTTCAAAAAAGTGAAACCGCAGGTGTATGCAGGGCTGTTTCCAATTGATTCAAGCGATTTTGAACCGTTCCGTGAAGCGTTGCAAAAGCTACAAATCAATGACTCGGCATTATTCTTTGAACCTGAAAGTTCAGATGCGCTTGGTTTTGGTTTCCGCTGTGGCTTCTTGGGCATGTTACACATGGAAATCGTACAAGAGCGTTTAGAGCGTGAGTATGATTTAGACCTGATCACTTCAGCACCGACTGTAATTTATGAAGCGGTGACCAAAGCAGGTGAAACCATTTATATCGACAGCCCATCAAAAATGCCTGATGGTTCAATGGTTGAAGATTTACGTGAGCCGATTGCTGAGTGTCATATTCTTGTGCCACAAGAATATTTGGGTAATGTCATGACCTTGTGTATTGAGCGTCGTGGTATCCAAAAAGACATGAAATTCTTGGGGAATCAGGTTTCAATCAGCTTTGATATTCCAATGGCTGAAGTAGTGATGGATTTCTTCGACCGTTTGAAATCATGTTCACGTGGCTTTGCATCGTTAGATTATAACTTTGTGCGTTTTGAAAGTGCGAGTTTGGTCAAAGTTGATGTCTTGATCAATGGCGATAAAGTCGATGCCTTGGCAATGATTTGTCACCGTAACGATGCACGTTACCGCGGTAATGCTTTAGTGGAAAAAATGAAAGATTTGATTCCACGTCAAATGTTTGATGTTGCAATTCAGGCTGCCATTGGTGCCCAGATTATTGCACGTTCGACAGTGAAGGCAATGCGTAAGAATGTGTTGGCAAAATGTTATGGTGGTGACGTATCCCGTAAGAAAAAATTGCTTGCGAAACAAAAAGAAGGTAAAAAACGTATGAAGCAAGTGGGTAATGTTGAAATCCCACAAGAAGCCTTCTTAGCCGTTTTACAAGTCGATAAAAAGTAAGTGTCTTTAGGAAAAGTCCATGGATTTTGATTTTAATTTGATCCTCGTTCCCGTTACCTTGATTTTGTTCTTTGTCTGGTTACTTGACAAAGTTAAATTAAAGCAGCGAGCGAATAAAGGTAAAGGCAATGAATATTTTATTGTCACATGGGCTTATGACTTCTGGCCAGTTTTGGCAGTTGTATTGATTTTACGTTCATTCTTATATGAACCATTTAATATTCCTTCAGATTCCATGGTGCCGACCTTGGAAACTGGAGATTTTATTTTGGTGAATAAATTTGATTATGGCATTCGCTTGCCACTCATCAATAAAAAGGTGATCAATGTCGGTGAGCCACAGCGTGGTGAGGTGATTGTTTTTCGCTATCCTTTACAACCGAATATTAGCTATATCAAGCGTGTTGTAGGTTTGCCAGGTGATCACGTGGCTTATCATGACGGTAAGCTCTTTATCAATAATCAAGCTGTTGCAACAACTGTAACCCAGTTTAAACGTGACAAAGACCAGTTGTCTTCATTTGAAGCCAAATATACTTATGAAACTTTAGGCACGCACAAGCATTTGGTACGCCATCTTGAAGGGCGTGATCCTTTAGTTGAACAGTACAACTATGCCATGAGTGCTAATCAGGCCAGTGCAATTCCGTTTGTTGCCAATCTGAATAAAACCTTTGTGCAAAATGATGGTAAAGCTTGGGAGGTTACTGTGCCTCAGGGACATTATTTTGCGATGGGCGATAACCGTGATGAAAGCGCCGATAGTCGTTTTTGGGGATTCGTTCCTGAAGAAAACCTGACAGGTCGTGCTTTTTATGTCTGGATGCATAAAGAATCTGGTTTGCATCTTCCAAGTTTTTCCCGAAATGGTAAAATTGACTAAAAATCAACTTGGATAATAAAAATGCATAAACTTCAACGTGGGGCATCTTATAGCAGTTTCCTGTTAGGATTGATTGTTTTTTCAATCGCGCTAAAAGTTATTGTAGCAATTTGGCCAGCATATTGGGATGACCATATTATTGATAAGCAAATTCAATCCGTTCTAGATGACAATGCAGCAGCACTTAGTTCGGATAAATTTATATCTGCTATGAATGCACAGTTATCAATGAACAATATCAATGATCTAAAGATCGAAGATATTGCTAAGGTGTCGAATGATGGTGGACAATTGCATGTGGCGAAGCACTATGAAGTGCGTCGGCATTTGTTATTAAATATTGATTTAGTGTTAAGCTTCGAGAAAAATTTTGATCAAAGGACAGTCCAAGCTAAGTAATTTTCGCTTAGCTCAGCAAATCGGCTATGAATTTAAGCAACCTGAACTCTTACAGCTTGCTTTAACTCACCGATCCGTGAGTCATAAACATAACTATGAGCGCCTAGAATTTCTAGGCGATTCATTGTTAGGAATGATGATTGCACATTACCTATATCATGCTTATCCGTATGAAAACGAGGGGCGCCTGACGCGGATGCGAGCAACTCTGGTCAGACAGGAAGCTTTAGGAAAAATTGCCAATGATTTGAAATTAAGCCAGTATATGATTATGAGTACAGGCGAATTAAAGTCAGGTGGTCATCATCGTGAGTCTATTTTAGCCGACACAGTCGAAGCGATTATTGGTGCTATTTATCTCGATTGTGCAGATTTGGAAGTGCTGAAAAAAATTGTTCTAAAATGGTATATACCTTATTTCAGTCATATTGAGCCAACAGATCAACTCAAAGACCCTAAATCTCGGTTACAAGAATATTTACAAGCACACAAAAAGCCTTTACCTGTCTATGAAGTGACTGATATTCAGGGTGATGCACCCAATCAGCATTTCAGAGTGGTGTGCAAGGTGGAAGATTTTCCAATCACACAGGGTGAAGGTAACAGTCGACGTTTTGCAGAACAGTCTGCAGCGGCTGAAATTTTAAAATTATTGGAGCAAAAAACAGCATGACGATGTCATCTGATCAACCAGACGATCAACCTGTGAAACCTGAAGATTCTGATTTGATTAATCAATTTTTTAGTTCACAAAATACCACGATACCTGCTGACTTCCGCAGTGGTTTTGTGGCAATTGTTGGTCGTCCGAATGTAGGCAAGTCGACATTAATGAATCACTTGCTTGGGCAAAAGCTGTCTATTACTTCACGTAAACCACAAACAACACGCCATAAAATTATTGGAATCGACACGCGAGAGAAATCGCAAGCGGTTTATGTAGATACTCCAGGGATGCACAAAAAAGAAGTACGTGCCATCAATAAAATGATGAACCGTGCAGCGCATTCAGCACTACGTGATGTGAATTTGGTGTTATTTGTCGTTGATGCGTATAAGTGGACACCAAATGATGACTTGGTGTTAGAGAAACTACAAAATGCACAAATGCCAGTGATTCTGGTCATCAATAAAGTCGATACGCTTGAAGATAAAAAATCATTGTTGCCACTGATTCTGGAGCGCGCTAAGCTCATGAAATTTGCAGAAATTGTTCCTGTTTCTGCATTGCGCGGCGCAAATCTTGATCAGTTACGTAATACCATTGAAAGTTATTTGCCATTTTCTGAACCATTGTACTCACCAGACCAGATTACTGATCGTTCTGAGCGTTTCTTGGCGAGTGAAATTATTCGTGAAAAAATTATGCGCCAGCTCGGTGAAGAGTTGCCTTATGATTTAACAGTACAAATTGAATCTTTCCGTACTGAAGAACCAACTGTGCATGAAAAAACTGGACGCTTAAAGCCAGCATGTACTTATATCGATGCGACCATTTTTGTAGAACGCCAAGGTCAAAAAGCCATTGTGATTGGTGATAAAGGTGCGAAGCTGAAACGTATTGGTATGGAGGCGCGCGTTGACATGGAAAAAATGTTCGAGCAAAAAATCATGCTGACGCTTTGGGTGAAAGTCAAAGGTGGTTGGTCAGATGACGAACGTGCATTGAAAAGTTTAGGTTATAGCGATATTTAATCGTTTTACCATAAGGGGAACAGCATGATGCGAGTAGGAATAATTTTGGCTGCTGTGATTTTATTGCAGGGCTGTATTACGAGCTTGGTGACTGTTCCCGTCGAGATTGCCTATAAGACCACCAAAGGTGTGGTCAAGGGCACAGCCGCAGTTGTACGTGCTGTGACTCCAGATGGGGATGATGACAAAGATAAAGAACAAGATAAACAAAAAGATCAACAAAAAGACCAAGAGAAAAATTAAACAGTTTCATGCGCAATGAAGTCTTACATGGGTATCTCATTCATCACCGAAAATACCGCGAACGTAGTCAGATTGTTCATATTTTTAGCCAAGAATATGGGCGAATAGATGGCGTATTACGACAAAACTCGCCACCACAATATCAGCCATTGCGCTTACAGGCTTCTGGCAAATCAGAACTCAAAAACTTTAGTCATCTGGAAATTCAGTCCCAACCGATTTTTTTTCATGGGGATGCTTTCTTTTGTGGTTTTTATCTGAATGAACTGATTTTACGTTTATGCCCATTAGAAGAAGCCTTGCCACAGAGTTTTTTGCAATATGCATCGGCAGTCCAAAATTTACAGCATTTAAATCTGCAAACTGAAACAGAAAAACCTATATTTTTAAAGCAGATTTTACGTCAGTTTGAGCATGTATTATTGCAAGAATTGGGTTATGCAATTGATTTTTCAAAAGATGCTAATCAGAATGATCTTGTGCCTGAAGCCTATTATCAGTTCCATCTCAATGAGGGCTTTTTACCTGCGGTTAGTCATAGCCCTGCAAACTTGCAAGGCGAAATGATTTTAGGCATGCAATCACATATTCAGGGTGGGGATTTTTCTGTACAGCAGTTACAATGTCTCACCAAGCTTTACCGACAAATGATAACCGCACTTTTGGGTGAGCGTCCCCTAAAAAGTCGGCAGTTGTGGATACAGCATCGTCAAGTTCAGAATTAAATAGGAAATACGTTATGGCTGCCTTACTGGGTGTAAATATTGACCATGTCGCGACTTTAAGACAGGCGCGTGGAACCCAATATCCTGATCCTGTCAAAGCTGCACTCATTTGTGAGCAGGCAGGTGCAGAAGGAATTACCTTGCATTTGCGTGAAGATCGTCGTCATATTCAAGATGATGATGTGCGTCGCATGCGCCCAGCATTGAAGACACGTATGAATTTGGAATTGGCAGTGACTGATGAAATGGTGGCATTTGCCAAAGAGATCCAGCCACATCATGTTTGCTTTGTACCTGAAAAACGTCAGGAATTGACCACAGAAGGTGGTCTGGATGTGGTGGGTAACTTTGAACATGTTAAAGCTGCGACTCAGGAACTCACTGCTATTGGTTGTGATGTGTCGTTGTTTATTGATGCGGATGTTGCACAAATTGATGCAGCCGTAGCCTGTGGTGCACCCACCATTGAGCTGCATACAGGTGCTTATGCCGATGCAGAAACCCCAGAAGCACAGCAACACGAATTGCAACGTATTATTCAGGGTGCTGAATATGCCGTGGCAAAAGGTCTGGTGGTGAATGCAGGTCATGGTTTGAATCTGGAAAATGTGGCACCGATTGCTGCGATTCCACAAATTCATGAATTGAACATTGGACATTCGATTATTGCAGATAGCGTATTTGTCGGTTTGGAACAAGCAGTACAACAAATGAAAGCCGCAATTCAGGCAGCGAGTGCATAATGTCAACGCCAGATTATGATGAATTGATGCAGCCTGTCATCGGTTTTTTAGGTTGTGAAACTCCTAAAGCATGGTTAGATGAAGCATTGAATAACTTAGAATTATTGATGCAAGATCATGCTAACTGTGAAAAAAAGGCTGCTGGAACAGCGATGAATCTGATGTTCCGTTATAGCTTCTTCACTGATTTGCAGGTCAAACTGGCACAGCTGGTACGTGAAGAAATGCTGCACTATGAACAAGTGTTAGAGTTCATGGCAAAGCGTGGTCAGGAATGGAAAGCTGTGAGTGCAGGGCGTTATGCGGGTGGTCTACGCAAAGAAATCCGCACTTATGAGCCTGAAGCACTGGTGGATGTTCTGATTATCGGGGCATTTGTAGAGGCACGTTCATGTGAACGATTCTATGCTTTAGCACCACTGGTTGATGAAGAGTTAGGGCGTTATTATCGCTATTTGCTCAAGTCAGAGTCACGCCATTATGAAGATTATTTGGCGCTTGCACTTGATGTGGCAAAAACTGCAAAAATGAAAAAACCTGAAGAAGATATTCAGCAGCGTATTGCACATATTCGTGAAGTTGAAAAAAAACTGATCTTAGATCCTGATGATACTTTCCGCTTCCATAGTGGTGTGCCTGCAACGGTTGCAGCATAAGTAAAACATATCAAAGAGCTTCTAAAGCTAATGCCAGTCAGTGAGAAAATTGACTGGCATTTTCTTTTTGAATTTTAACTTTTAAAGTCAGGTTTTGGAGTAAATATCTAAAAATTAAGGTGCTTATTGCAAAAAACCTTAACAGATTAACATTACAACCTTAAAGGTTTTTATCGGCGTAAATTTATTCTAATGTACTTTGTACAGACTGCGATAAAGCCAGATTGCCTTGTTCAGCCAGTCCTTTGACTACACCTTGACGATCTTTAACCGAACGGTTTTGGCTGATCTTGAATTTGCCTTGGAGGTCGGTGATCTCAATTTCAATCCCCACAATTTCACGTAGTAATTCAGCCACATAGTCTGCGGGCGCATCTGACATTTTCCACGGCTGTGGTTGAGTCGCTTCATGTTGGCGGGTTAGACGTGCCAATAAACCGCGTAGAAATTTTTCGTCATCATGAATACGGATTTTGCCGCGAACATGTACCACACGATAGTTCCATGTGGGTACAGCCCGATGATGCTGTAATTTTTCAGGATACCAGTTGGGCGAAATATAACCTTGATCAGCTTGGAATACGACCAAAACTTCATCTTGATCTTTGAGTTGTTGAAAAAGTGGGTTTTCACGGGAAATATGGGCTCTAAGAACACCTAAACTTTGGGTTTCTTGACAGAGTTCAAACGGAATATGATTGGCGTCGAGTCGTCCATCGTGCTGGGTCATCAGGCAGCCGAGAGCATTGTTATTGATTAAATCATATAAAGCATCTAAATTTTTTTCTTCAAACTGCGCAGGAACGTACATGTGATGATCCTTAAATATGCAAAACTTCAGACAAAAAATCCGCAGTGTTGAACTGCGGATATTGGCTTGAGTGTGGCATAGCCGATTACAATAAGCAATTAAGGATTATAGGCTTTTTCATTGTGATCGCTCACATCCAGGCCTTGCTGTTCTTGTTCGGTGCTGACCCGTAAGCCGATGGTTTTATCAAGCACAGTCAAAATTAGCCATGTGAAGAAACCGCAGTACACCACAGTTAAACCAATTCCCATGAGCTGGATAACAACTTGAGAGCCAATAACTAAATTGGCAATGTTACCGCCTAAAGCAGGTGCAGCGAAAATACCTGTCAAAACTCCACCGACCATACCGCCTATCCCATGCAAGGCAAAGACATCAAGTGCATCGTCAAAACCAAATTTGCGTTTTAGACCTGTCACTGCAAAGAAGCAGCAAACACTGGTGATGAGGCCGATAGCAATTGCACCAAATACTCCCACATAAGCTGCCGCAGGCGTAATGCCAACCAAACCAGCAATAGCACCAGAGGCGAGACCTAAAGAAGTAACATGACCTGTCATGGCTTTTTCAATCAACATCCAGCCGACAATCCCGCCGCAAGTCGCAATCATGGTGGTCATAAGAACCAAGCCTGCTGTGGTATTGGCTGCTAGTGCCGAGCCAACATTGAACCCGAACCAGCCAGCCCAAAGCAGTGCTGCGCCAATCATGGTAAAGACCAAGTTATGTGGTGGCATAGATGTGGTTGGCCAACCTTTACGCTTACCTAAAATCAGTGCCCCAACCAGTGCAGCAACTCCCGAATTGATATGTACGGCTGTACCGCCTGCAAAGTCGAGAACTCCCCAATTGTGCATGATTGCACCTGCACCACCCCAGACCATGTGTGCCAGTGGCCCATAAACTAAAATCAGCCAAAGTGCACCAAATAAAACCACAGCGCTGAATTTCATGCGCTCAGCGTAACCACCCACAGCAATAGCTGGGGTAATCATGGCGAAAGTCATCCCAAAGACCGCGATCACATATTCGGGTACACCCGCGATCAGTGTTTTCTCGTTAATTCCATGCATAAAAGCTTTGCTTAAGCCACCAACAAAACTGTACAAATTCAGCGAGCCTTCAGTCATGCCTGTAGTATCGGCAACCAAGCTATATACAAAACTCACCCATAAAATACCGACGACAGCAGCGATGGCAAAGAATTGCGAAAAAATCGACAGGATATTTTTAGCGCGAATCATGCCGCCATAAAACAGTGCCAAGCCTGGAATGAACATGATCAGCACTAAAATGGCAGAAATCATAACCCAAACTGTAGATGCAGCATCGAAGGGTGCATCTGCAGCAAATGCGTAGACGGGGGTAAACAGCAGGCTCCCCAAAGCCAATTTAACCAGAGAACGGGAAATCATAGATCCTTCCTGTATGCAAAAAGTTAGGCGAAGATGCGGTTTTAAAAATTAAAATATGTAGTTTGCTAATATTCTTTAAGAGAATATTAATTTCATTTTGGTTATAAGCAATTCTTGTACCAAATTTTATGAAAAGTGAATTTAATATAACGACTGAGAAATCAAAGGTTTGTTTTTAATAGATAATCTTGTCTGGATAAAGAAACAGCTATATTTTGTGAACAAAAAATGTGCATAAATACGTTAAAATAGTAGGGAGTTGCAATCAATTGGCGCAAAAAAATCGGGCAGAAGCGCAGCTTCTGCCCGATTGAAAAAGTATTTAAAATGTTTAGTTATAAGCACGCTCGTTATGATCGCTCAGATCGAGACCTTTTTCTTCCTGTTCATGCGAAACACGTAGGCCGACAGTCAGTTCGATCACTTTGAAGATACCCCAAGTACAGACTGCGCTATAGACAACAGTCACACCAATCCCGATGAGTTGTGAAATAAACTGTGTACCAAAATCCAGACCTGCAATATTGCCGCCCAATAGTGGTGAGGCAAAAATACCTGTCAAAATTCCACCGACCATGCCGCCAATTCCATGTAGGGCAAAGACATCGAGAGAGTCATCAATATTGAGCACGTTTTTAAGGCGAGTGACTGCATAGAAGCAGACCATGCCTGTGATCAGCCCGATTGCTGCTGCACCAAAAACGCCGACATAAGCTGCCGCAGGCGTAATGCCAACCAAACCTGCAATGGCACCAGAAGCAAGACCTAAAGACGTGGTGTGTCTGTCGAGAACTTTTTCAATGATCATCCAGCCTACAATGCCTGCACAAGCTGCAACTTGGGTATTCATCATGATTAAGCCAGCACTTGCATTGGCTGCAAGAGCAGAGCCGACATTGAACCCGAACCAGCCTGCCCAAAGTAAACCCGCACCGATGAAGGTGTATACCAAGTTGTGTGGGGCAATATTTTGGGTTTTCCAGTCTTTACGACGCCCGATGATCATCGCACCAACCAGTGCAGCAATACCTGAGTTGATATGTACGGCTGTCCCGCCAGCGAAATCGAGTACTCCCCAGTTATGCATAGCAGAACCAACACCGCCCCAGACCATGTGTGCCATAGGTGCATAAACAATGGTTGTCCAGAGAATCACAAAAATAACCATTGCACTAAACTTCATGCGTTCTGCATAACCACCGACCACAATCGCAGGGGTAATCATGGCAAAGGTCATGCCGAATACTGAAGTTACATATTCAGGAATATCGCCCATGAGAGACTGATCAGTGATGCCACGCATAAAGGCTTTGTCGAAACCACCAACAAAACTGGCAAGGTTAAAAGTACCGTCATGCATGCCTGTGGTATCGACAATCATGCTGTAAATATGGGTAATCCACATCAGCCCGATAATGCCCGCAAAGGCAAAAAATTGGGTACAGATCGACAGCACGTTTTTACTGCGCAGCATGCCGCCATAAAATAAGGCGAGCCCTGGAATAAACATGATCATGACAAAAACAATCGATGTCATGACCCATGAGGTCGATGTTTGATTTAATGTTGCTGTTTGTGCTGCCTGAGCAAATTGTGGCGACAACAATAAACAACCCAGAACTAAGCTCGAAATAGAACGAATATTCATATTTCTCTCCTCGTGTAATGATCACAATACGTTGCGTTTTGCCGAAACAAAACATCCATTTTTTGTAGATTGCCCAGTTCGTACTCGGCAATCAGGAGAATTGAAAAACTTAGGCACGTACCCGTGTGCGTTCGGGATCGTAAAACGGTAAATTGACCACTTTGGCTTTGAGGCGTTTCTTTTGCCCATCAAGCTTGCCAACTTCTAACGTGGTCTCGGCACTGGCGTATTGCGGGGCAACCCGACACAGCGCAATCTGTTTTTTCAGTAAAGGTGAATTGGTGGCACTGGTGACGACACCGACAGGATAGCGGTCGACATAAATCAGATCGCCGTGTTCGGCAGCTTCGTTTTTTTCCAAGATCAAGCCCACCAATTTATGCCGACTTTGTGAGGTCTGGTTTTGCATGGCTTGTTTACCCAAGAAGTCTTCTTCTTTACTTTTTAAGGGAACGGTAAAACCAATGCCTGCTTCAAACGGATTGGTTTGTGCATCAAATTCATGTTGTGCAAAAATCAGACCTGCTTCGATGCGCAGCATATCCAGTGCTGCAAAACCCATTGGCGCAATTTCAAAAGCTTGTCCTACCGACCAGATCGCATCCCAAACCTGTTCAGCATGAGTGGGGTGACACCACACTTCAAAGCCGAGTTCACCTGTATAGCCTGTACGTGAGACCATGACGGGAATGCCTTGGGCATTGCCTAAGCGCCCGATGGTGAAATGGAACCACGCCAGTTGATCAAGATTGGGTTGATGCTCAGGTGTCCAGATGAGTTGCTTGAGCAGCTCGCGACTGCGAGGCCCTTGCACAGCAACATTGTGAATTTGATCTGAAGAATGGCGAATACTGACCCGATATCCGAGTTCTTGAGCTTTTTGTTTCAGCCATGTGCCTGTGTATTCATCGCCACAGACCCAGCGAAAGTTATTTTCGTCCAAACGGAAAATCGTGCCGTCATCGAGCATACCGCCTGTATCGAGACAAATCGCAGAATAGGCAATTTCGCCAATTGCCAGTTTGCGTACATTGCGCGTCAACATGTATTGCAAGAAACTTTCGGCATCTGGGCCTGTAATTTCAAATTTGCGTAAAGCTGTTAGGTCAATCATCGCCACGCGTTCACGACATGCCAGATATTCGGCTTTGGCACCCCAGCCATGATACTCATTAGCCACCCAATAACCATGATATTCAACCAGTTGTGAGGTTAGGGCGGCAATACGGGAATGAAAGCCACTTTGTTTGGTCATGCGGGGCATCTCCTCGGGATGGGTACGGTACAGTTGGGAACGTGCAAATTGCTCGGATTCTGCATAAATTCGCACATGAATGTCGCTGGGAACCCAACCGTTGGATGGGTCAATGTCATCGGGGCAGGCGGATGATGCACAGAGCAGATCTTTGTGCGCACGCAGCAAAATATAGTCGCCCGCACGTGACCACGGCTCGTCCATGCTGATGCTGCCGCAGGGTTCAACTTGGGTGTTGTAGAAAAAATTAATGGCTGGCCATGCTGCTTTGGGAGCAAGTCCCAATGGATTTAAAATACGGTTAAAGTTGTCGGTACAGGAGATATGTCCAAAGTAGCCACTGTCTTCATAAAATTTTGGACTGCATGCGGTGAGAAACATGTCATGTCGCCCAACTGTATCTTGAACCACTTCAACTAAGGCTTGCATGTCTGTGCCATAAAATCGTGAGTGAATGCCTGGACTTGGCGTGCTATGACCCAGTAGTGTGCGTGTTGCGACTGCATCTAGTCCAATTTCCTGACCTTGAGCCAGTGCATTGGCATCAAAGGCTAAAAAGTCCGAGCATTGCTTGCCTGAAACATCAATAATCTGAATCCATTGTCCCGCTTTCACGCGATAGGTTTTTGCACTGGCTTTACTGACACGGATCTCCTGAATGGATTGTGCCAGTGGTGCAGGCAGATATTCAGTCTGCGGTTTGGCTTTATGAATTATCACTTGAACTTCGTCGATGGCATCCTGCTGATCGACCTGCATATTTTTGCCCGTATTGAGCACAATCACGGAAAGGGGTTCAGGCGCATGAAAACGAACTTGCTCAGTGTGTTGAACACGTAGCACCACGTCTAAATCTGTGTGAGCAATATTGAATTTTTGTAACTGGTATTCAAGACGCTGAGCAACGCTGTCTTGTTGCACAAGTTGTTCAAGCGTTTGTACTGCTGTTCCAATACCGATAATGCCATTTGGGCTGACCAGTTGCAGTAAGGGCAATTGGATTTTACCTTGTGCATTTCGTACCAAGATTTCAATGCCTTGACCTGTTGGAAGATGCAGTTCGAAGTCATCTTGAGCATCGAGTTCAAATATTGCTGCTGATTGTGGATCAACCCGTAACTGAATCTGTTGCAGTGCTGTTTGTAAATGAAAAAACTGCTCAGTTTCGACTGAAAGATGCTGTGATAAATTGCCCATATGCATTGCCTTTGCGCTGTTGTCCTCACTTGCATCACCACACGCCCATTTGCCTGTTGTCATGCCTTGATGAGTTTCAATATCGCCAGTTCAAAAACAGATCACAATTGCCCAGAATGATTACTCACAATGAGGTAAAAACTGATTTTGGCATGAATAATGCTCAAAATTTATAACTATCAAGAATAAAATGGGGCAAAAATGCAGTGGATTGGGCAATACGATACGGAACCAGCATGAAAGTTTGGCAGTCTTTGTCGCAGGTATGGCAAAAGCGTCGAACTGGCGCAGATGTAGCAGAAACCTCGCTGCAACAGCAGCTCTTGGCCGCAAAATTTGAGGTGGTATTGCTCCGACTGATGCTGAATATTGCCCGTGTTGAACAGCCTAATGAACAATTTCCTGCGCTATTGCATGATCTGCAACAACAACTCGACAGCACTTTTGCAATGCAGCATGTACCAAAACTGTGCTTTGTGTTGTGCTATCCATTTACACAGGAATGTTTTATTTACCATGCTCAAAGCACACAACTTGAACGACAAGATTTAAACCATATCCAGTCTGTGCTGTTAAATCAGACCTACTATGCCCAGTCACAAGTTGAGAACCAGCTACAGATTCAGAGCCATCAGGCGCGCTTGATAGTGCTTGGGCAAGAAATGGTGGTGTGGCGTTTGTATGTACAACAGATTAATGCAATAGAAAGCAGCATCCAGCCATATTTACAACAACTCGATGATGCCTTGCAACAAGGCTTTCAGCACTGGATTGAACAGCAACAAAAACGGCAGGCGATTTTACTCAAAGAGCGCCGTGAATTTGCTGCAGAACTGCATGACAGCATTGCACAGGTACTGGGTTTTTTACGCCTGAAGTCGGCACAACTGCATAGCCTTTGTAAAAATCAGCCAAGTTACAGCGCACTGTTACCACTGAGTGAAGATCTTGCCAGTTATACCCATTATGCCTATCAGCAAACGCGTGAATTGATCACGGCTTCACGTTTAGCCTATCAAGAACTGGATTTTGCTTCGGCACTAAAAAAAGTTATGGATGAATTTGCACATCAGTCCAGTATTTCCTTTGAGCTGGACAATCGTGTAGCACATCTGAACGTCAGTGCCAAATACGCCATGCAACTGCTCTACATTATTCGGGAAAGTCTGAGCAATGTGGTGCGACATTCGCATGCTTCAAGTGCGCAGGTACGCATTGAATATCTGGCTTCAGGAGCATTGCAAATCTGTATTTGTGACAATGGGCGTGGCATTCAGTTAAAGAACAAACGCAGTGACAGTTTTGGTCTGGAAATCATGCAGGAGCGGGCGGAACGTATTGGAGCAGAACTACGTTTTGTTGCCAATTCGCCGCAAGGCACCTGCGTCATGCTGCATTTAGAACAACATTAGAGGAATATGCCCATGTGTAAAGTCAGTATTGTCGATGATCACGCACTATTTCGCCGTGGTGTTGCCGATATTATTCGGCAGGAACAAGGCTATGTTGTACTTGCCGAATATGCGTCAGGTGCCGATTTTTTGCAGGATTTACCCGAACAATATCCCGATGTGCTGCTGCTCGATGTGCAAATGCCAAATGAGTCGGGTTTGGACATTTTAAAGCACATTCGCCAGAGTGATCAGGAGTTAAAAGTGATTATTTTAACGGCTTGTGAAGATGAGCAGGTGGTGATTGATGCAATACAGCTTGGCGCCAATGGATTTTTGCCTAAAGATACTTTGCCCGAAGTGATTTTACAAAAATTGCAGGATGTACTGGATGGGCAGATTATCTTACATGGGCAAGGCGTGAGTATTTTGGCGCGGCAAGTACGCCGTGTACAGCCGCAACTCAGTGAAGCTGAATCTTGGCAAATCGATCAGCAAGAACAACAAGATCTGGCAGATATGACCGCTCGTGAAAGGGAAACCTTATTGCTGATTGCCAAAGGGCTGAACAATAAACTGATCGCGCGCGAACTTGGAATCAGTGATGGTACAGTCAAAGTCTATGTCAAAAGTCTGCTACGAAAACTGAATGTGCATTCGCGTTTGGAGTTGTCGGTGTGGGCGCATCAACATCTCAAATCACTGCGGAGCTGAGGTGGATATGCTGAAACTGTTTCGCCGTCCTGCGCAGGTTTATCCTTTACAACTATTGCAAACTTACTGGTCGCCTGTATTTGACCGTTTTGCCGAAGTGGTCCTGATAGTTGATCAGTACCTGAATATCTATAAAAGTAATATCATCTGGCAGCAATTTAGCCGCACCGATGGTCGGGATTTGACTCAATGGTTGTACCCCGAAGATGTTTATCAACTCAAAAGTCTGCTCAGCTCGCCACAGTTGACTAAAAACTGTCGTATCCGCCTGATGGATGCCCAGCAAAACTTACGCTGGTTTGAGCTCTCGGCCAATTATTTGCTGAGTCAGCCCGATAGTCAGCAGTATTTCTGGTGTTTACTGCTGTCAGATCAGACCGAAAAAATTAAACAACAATATCTACAATCGGCACAGCAGCGGAGTCTCAATGACCTGATTAAGCGGTTGCCGATGATGCTGTACCGTTCCCGCAATGATTTCGACTGGACTATGGAATACATTAGTGATGGCTGTTTCGATGTGACAGGCTATACGCCTGCGGAATTACTCAATACGCCACGTTATGGCCAAATGATTCACCCTGAAGATGCACCTTCAGTATGGTCTGCGGTACAGGATGCACTGAATCAGAAAGAATTGTTCAATGTGATATATCGTATATTACCCGATGAAGAACGTGTGGTGTGGGTGCAGGATATTGGCTGGGGCGTTTACTCGGAAAGCGATATGATTTTGGCAGTTGAGGGAATTATTTGGTGTTCACAGTCGGCTAAATCCTAAGAAACCCTTAAGAATTAAGCCTATATACCTTTAATTTGTGTATTTTTTATTAAAGCGAATGTTATTCGTATATTGCCCGTGATTTAATCAAACTACAAATGTTGAATTTAAGAAATCACCATGATTAAAAAATATCCTAGAACTATGATGGCTATTCACTGGATTACGCTGATTGCTGTTGCGACAGCTTATATTACCAGTGGGAATCCATTAAAAGATCCTCAACTTGGAACAATTCATCTTCTTTCTGGCGGGACCGTATTTGTTTTATTTTGTTTGCGATGTATCGCTTTTTTACTGTTACATAAAGATTTTCCAAAAAATGAAATCATCAATAAACTACAAAATTTTCTATTTAAAACAGTCAAAGTGCTTTTATATGCGTTGCTCATAATTGTGCCTGTTTCAGGATATCTTGCTTTGTCGAGTATTGCAGACAGCTATTCACTTTTTGGTCAAAATGTATATGTCATTGAAAGTTTATATGGTGATTTTTATTTAGGGGACATTCATCAAGTGTTGGGTAATGTATTTGTTTCGCTTGTCGGATTTCATGCTTGTGCTGCCTTATTTCATCATTTCTTTCTTAAAGATAATGTTCTGAAGTCGATGATATAACGGGCTTGTTTGATTGATGAGTCATGTTTGGATTAGTCAAATGCGCTGATAAATCTATGCAACTTTTATGACTCAATAATACGCAATTATTTATTCTAAATCATGCATTTGAAATGCGCCTGAGCAGAATATGAAACAGGTAATTGTCGTTATTGGGGTGGGAACGATTGCTCAAGCTATTGCCCGACGCATTCGCATAGACAAACTCAAAACTTGATAATCTTACTCATCAGTCGAGATTTTTGCTTGAACCTGCCTTTTTAGGCAGGTTTTTTATTGCAAATTTTAAGAGCTGTTTTTCGGTATCCCATTTGTGTTACCCCGTCTTAGGAATTTCACGATCACAGACTTCGTCCTATGTTAATTGCATAGTGTTTCTACACTTTAACTCTTTTAATAAAATCACATGGGGATAAAGCTATGACGCGAGTTGCAATTATAGGTGCAGGGCCAAGTGGGATGGCGCAATTAAGAGCATTTCAGTCTGCTCAAGCTAAAGGTGCGGATATTCCTGAAATCGTTTGTTTTGAAAAACAGGCGGATTGGGGAGGGCTATGGAATTATACATGGCGCACAGGGATCGATGAAAATGGTGAACCTGTGCATGGCAGTATGTACCGTTACCTATGGTCAAATGGCCCGAAAGAAGCCTTAGAGTTTGCTGATTATAGTTTTGATGAACACTTTGGCAAACCGATTGGGTCATATCCTCCACGTGCAGTGCTTTGGGATTACATTAAAGGGCGGGTCGAAAAAGCCAATGTACGCCGTTATGTGCGTTTCAACAGTGCCGTGCGTCATATTGAGTTTAATGAACAGACTCAGCAGTTTGCAGTGAGTGTGCATGACCATAATCAAGATGTGGTGTATACCGAAATCTTTGATTATGTCGTGGTCGCCAGCGGGCATTTCTCTACACCAAAAGTGCCTGAATATGATGGTTTTAAAAGTTTTGGCGGGCGCATCTTACATGCGCATGACTTTAGAGATGCTCTAGAGTTTAAAGATAAAACTGTGTTGGTGGTGGGCAGTAGCTACTCTGCCGAAGACATTGGTTCACAATGCTACAAATATGGCGCAAAACAGATTATTAGTTGTTATCGCAATAGCCCGATGGGTTATAAATGGCCTGCAAATTGGTCAGAACGCCAGAAATTATTACGTGTTGATCAGACACATGCGTACTTTGCTGATGGAACAAGTGCCGAGGTTGATGCCATTATTTTATGTACAGGTTATCTGCATCATTTCCCGTTTATGGAAGAGTCAATTCGTTTAAAAACCGATAACCGTTTGTATCCACTGAGTTTGTATAAAGGCGTTGTTTGGGAGAAAAATCCTAAACTGTTTTATTTGGGCATGCAAGACCAGTGGTATACCTTCAATATGTTTGATGCGCAGGCATGGTATGTGCGCGATATTATTTTAAATCGTATGGCTTTGCCGAGTTTATCAGAAATGCAGGCGCATACTTTAGCATGGCATGAAGAGGAAAAGACCCTGACTGACGCCGCACAAATGTATAAGTTTCAGGGCGATTATATTTTAGAGTTGATAGAAGCTACCGATTATCCGACTTTTGATATTGAAGCTATGCGTTTAATTTTTCTTGAATGGAAAAAGCATAAAAAAGAAAACATCATGACCTTCCGCGATCATATTTACCGTTCAGCGATTACAGGCACGTTGGCAGCACCGCATCATACACCGTGGCTAGATGCCCTTGATGATTCGCTTGAAGCTTACTTGACGGATACGCCAGAAGTGCCACAGAAAAAAGTGGGGTAGGTGTTGTGAAGAGAGAAGGAGTAATTTTTTAAAAATTTAATCCTTTCTTTGTAATCCTAATTGGCATTTGCTCGTGCAGAACGTCATCCACAACCTGCGTGGTTTATATAATATATTGTTTTTGCGATGTAATTAAATAGCTGCTGATGTTGAACAGGTTTTGTGGATGACAAATGGTTTTGGTTCTTTTGCCGAAACAAAAGAATAGATGAGCTCCAATCATAGAATTATAAAAGGTAAGACTCCGCTATGAGCTGTCTTTGATATTAAGCCTTTCAAATTATCGGTATCATTTATAAGAATCTTAAAAGCATTAAACTCTCTCAAAACCAGTCAATTCACTTGACTGGTTTTTTGCTTTTTTAAACTCCACGAACTTGCATTACCCCCTTAGAGGTATGTTTTAAAGGGAATTGATTGAATGAATTAAATAATTTAAATATTTGATTATATTAATTTATTTATTGGAGTAACTGCCATGCAAGAGGCAATGCGAAGCACTCCGAGTTATCGGCAGGCACAGAAGCTCAAACCTGTACATGGGCAATATCTGTTGATATTACAACAAGCCAATACATTGGAAGCACAGCATCTGGCTGAACAGTTTGCAGCATTCCCGACGTTGCTTGCAACTTCAGAGGCATTTTTAGATGAACTCACAGCCCAGTTGCAACAGGCACATGCAGGCCTGCATGTGGTGTTGTGTGGCGATGAAATCTTTTTATGGCAAGTCACGCAAAGCTTGATGGCACAAGGCTTGATGAAAGATGAAATTCAACTGGTTCAAACCCAGACCGAACTCAAAAAAGTTTACTGCGTACATTGTGGTGAAACGCAAACCACGACTGCCGAAGAGTTTTGCAGTTGTGAGCATTGCGGTGTGTATTTACTGATTCGCAGCCATTTTTCCGAGCGTTTGGGGGCGTATATGGGGGTATGTGCCAACCCTGATCAACCGATGCAAGCGGAGGGCGTATGTCTACATTAATTCCTGTGCGTGTGCGCGATATTCAGCAAGTCACACCACTGATTCGTGAATTTACTTTGGAAGCGCTGGATCAGCCTTTACCTGCATTTTCTTCTGGAAGCCATGTGGTGGTGCAGTTACCTTTGCCCGATCGGATATTGCGTAACGCCTATTCCTTGACCAATGATCCCGCACATGATGATCACTACAAAATCGCGGTACGCCTGCAGGATGACTCGCGGGGCGGCTCTCGGTTTTTACATGAACAGGTCATGATTGGTGATGTACTAAATATCTCCGCGCCGCTGAATTTATTTGCATTACATTCACAGGCACACAAGCATGTGTTTATTGCAGGTGGCATCGGGATCACACCATTTTTGGCACATATCCGTGAGCTGATGCATACAGGTGGCAATTTCGAGCTGCACTACGCCTGCCGCGATCAAATCAGCAATGCCTATGAAACGCTGCTGACCGAGTTATTTCCTGAGCAGGTGCACATCTATTCGGAAAAAACTGCGCGCCGTTTGGATGTGATGCAGTTGTTGCAGCAACAAAGTTTAAACAGCCACGTTTATGTCTGTGGCCCAGAGCGCCTGACTCAGGCGGTACAAGATGCAGCGCAAACTTTGGGCTGGTCAAAGCAGCGTGTTCACGCCGAAGCTTTTGCAGCGCCTGCTGCAGGTGCAGCATTTACAGCCTATCTCACTCAAAGCCAACAGGAAATTGAAGTTCCGAGTGATTACAGCCTGCTTGAAGCCTTAGAAAAACATGAAATTCCCGTGACCAGTTTATGTCGTGGTGGCGTGTGCGGGCAGTGTGCAACCAAATATACAGGTGATGTTGAGCATCATGACCATTATTTAAACCCACAGGAACGTGAGCAATTGTTGATGCCGTGTGTGTCACGAGGCAAACAGGGCTGTCGGATTGAGCTTGAGCTATAGGAGAACTGCCATGACCGTACAATTTAACCCTACGGAAAATATGCGTGATCAGTTTCATTATCACAACAGTGCCAAAGCCATCGCACGGTTTCCATTTCCATTTCCTGAAGACAGTTACATGTATTCGGTGAATATCGAACCTGCATTATCTAAACCAGGAACGATCTTTGAACATTGGTTTGACATTGACGAGCATTATCTGACCGAGGTCAATGAGCGTGCCTTGACCCTGAAAAATGACCCGAAACGCTGCATTGTGTTGCCGCATATGCAACAGGCAGCGTGGGATTTTCTGAAAATGGCAATGCTGCACTTGTCAGCAGATTATCCCGAACATTTTCAATTAGAACGACAAGGCAAGGCGTGGCACTGGATCAATCGCCCGATGAATATCGATGTGCATTTCCAGTTTGGCGATGACTCAAGCTTGCCGCTACCCGCATTTGAGTTTATCTCACGCCAGTTGCAAGGCGATATTGCCTTGCTGGATCAGCGTGAAGGTGATCTGTTTATGGATGCAGGCATGATTACAGGTCCTGCGGACTGGTCTCTAAACTTTGATGCAGGCATGAGCTTTAAACAGTGGCATGCTCCAGTTCCGAAACTGGCACATGACGCAGGTGTGTTTGAACGGGCGCTGAAATTTCTACTCAACATTCAAGTCGGACATCCATACCGCCGCCTTAACTGGACCATGACCATTAATCCACGTATGGACACCTCTTCAGAAACTTTTCATTTGTGGGGGCACGAGCGTGGCTTGGTCACCAAAGACAATGTAGGCGAGTTAGTGCATTTACGGGTTGAACTGCAAATGATGCCACGTCTTGCACGTAGCAATGCACTGTTATTTAGCATCCGTACTTATCTGATTAGCCTGAATGATCTGGTCACCAATCCCGCATGGGCAAAACGCCTGCATCGGGTGATTCGGGACTTGCCTGAGTCAATTGCCGACTACAAAGGCATTAGCCGTTACCGTGAACCACTGGTGCAATGGCTGAGTCAGTTCGATCAAGAATAAACCATGATTTAACAATGAATTGATATTGATACAAAATGAAGGAAAAATACTTATGGCAAATTTATGGCGTATTTCAGCACTAGCAGAACGTCACCGTCAGCTTGGCTCAAATCTGGAAGACTGGAATGGTATGGGCACGGCATGGACCTATGCCAGTGATACTGCCGAGCATTATCTGGCGATCCGAACCAAAGCAGGTTTGATGGACGTTTCAGGTCTGAAAAAAGTGCATTATGTGGGACCACATGCAGAAAGCTTGCTTGAATATGCCACCTCACGCGACATTTCCAAGCTTTATCCAGGCAAATCGGTATATGCCACCATGTTGAATGAAGAAGGAAAATTTGTCGATGACTGCGTGATTTACCGTACAGGGCCGAATGCCTTTATGGTGGTACACGGCACAGGGATTGGCTTGGAAATGCTGACCCGTTCGGCAACAGGCCGCCAAGTTGCGGTGCTGTTTGATGATGACCTGCATGATTTATCCTTACAAGGGCCTTTGGCAGTGGATTTCCTTGCCGAATATATCCCTGATATTCGCAACTTGCCGTATTTCCATCACATACAGACCAAACTGTTTGGTTGCCCTGTGATGATTTCACGCACAGGCTATACGGGCGAGCGTGGTTATGAAATTTTCTGCAAGGCGATGGATGCACCGCTGATTTGGGATACGATTTTAGAAAAAGGCGCGAAGTATGGGATTATTCCATGCTCATTTGTAACCTTGGACTGGGTGCGTGTGGAAAGTTATTTACTGTTTTATCCTTATGATAACTCTGAATATTTCCCGTTTAAAAATGATAAGTCAGGCGATAGCTTATGGGAACTGGGACTCGACTTTACCGTTTCACCGAGTAAGGGCGAGTTTCGAGGTGGCTATGAGCATAAACGCTTGCAAGGTAAAGAGCGCATCAAGATTTTTGGTGTGATGCTCGAAGGTGAGCAAGCTGCGCAAATGGGCGATACCTTGTGGGATGGAGATACGCAAATCGGGGTGATTACCTGTGGTATGTATTCACCGCTCAGCAAGAAGTCAGTGGCTTTAGCACGGGTTGACGTACCTTATGCGGTGCAAGGACGCGAGATTCAGGTCAAAGGCAGTTTGGAAGTTAATGCGATTACGCATACTTTACCATTTGATGATCCACAAAAACTCAAAAGAACAGCGAAAGGTTAATTTGCTTCATTGCATCCAAAATCCTGCATCAAGCAGGATTTTTTTATGGGAATTTGCTGTGTCATTTAAATAGCCTAAGCATTTTAAAAAGATTAACGCGCAGATCAGAATTAAAACTATACAAAATTCGCTTGCATCTATTTTTTAAATTCTATTATATTGGATATATATTCTAATATATTGAATATGAAAAGGAGGGTTATGAGCGAACAACAACCTGATATTAATCAGCATATCGCCCAGCATATTCGTGAACTACGCCTTGCCAAAGGCTATTCACTTGAGCAGTTGGCGGCACGAAGTGGGGTTAGTCGCTCCAGTATTTCCCTGATTGAACGTGCTGCAACCAGCCCCACCGCGGTGATTCTTGAAAAACTTGCTGCCGCTTTGGATGTTTCATTGGCGAGCCTATTTGTCTTTGATGTAACAATCAGCGAGTCACAACCGTTATTGCGTTATGAGCAGCAGAAGCAATGGCGTGATCCTGCATCAGGTTATCTGCGACGGAATTTGTCGCCTATGAGTGTGGCATCACCAATGCAACTGGCTGAAATTACTTTCCCTGCAAATACGCAGGTTTCTTATGACTTTGTACCGCGTGAGGTCAAAGTTTATCAACAGATTTGGCTGTTAGACGGTGAAATGAAAATTCACTGTGGCGAGCAGAGCTATACCTTGCAACAAGGTGATTGTCTGTCGATTCAGTTGAATCAACCCATCATTTTTCAAAATTTCACAGCCAATGAAGCTCGTTACTTGGTAGCAGTGTGTGAAATGTAATGACAATAGGAATACAAGCAATGTACAAAAGTGAAAATATTCAACTCATTGAATGTAATGAAGCTGAGCATGCCCAAGCCATTTTAGACATTTTTAATGAAGCAATTTTAAACTCAACGGCGTTGTATGATTATAAACCGCGCAGTTTGGAACAGATTCAAACTTGGTTTGCCTCTAAACGTGAACATGGTTTTCCTGTGATTGGAGCAGCCGATATTGAAGGCAAGTTACTTGGCTTTGCCAGTTGGGGCGGCTTTCGCGCATTCCCTGCGTATAAATATACGGTTGAACACAGTATTTATATTCAGCATGAAGAACGTGGGCGCGGTTTAGGAAAACTGTTGTTGCAAGCCCTGATTGAACGTGCAAAACAACACGGGCAGGTACATGTGCTGATTGGTTGTATTGATGCCAGCAATCAGGCGAGCATAGCCTTGCATGAACGTTTGGGTTTTGAACATTCGGGAACATTCCCGCAGGTCGGTTTTAAGTTTGGACGTTGGCTGGATGCGGCATTTTACCAGTTGATTCTGCCAACACCTTTAAATCCAAAAGATGATGTTTGAGATGAAATAGAAATCTGAGAGAGCAGGATCAAATTGTGATTAAAAGTTCCTTCTCCCTTTTTGGATGAGGAACTCTGTTTCGCAAGAGGATGAAGATCTCTTAACGGTGAGTCTATTATTTAAAAAATGACTGATGAAAAACGCCTTTTATATCAAAAATTGTTAATACACTTTCTGCAATAAATCCTGCAAATGCGCTTTGATCTCTGCCCATTCTCCAGCACGAATACTGTACATGACAGTATCGCGCACTGTGCCATCTTTGCGCGGTTGATGATGGCGCAAAACTCCATCTTTTTTTGCTCCTAAACGCTCAATCGCACGTTGGCTGCGATAATTAAAATTATCCGTACGAAAGCCCACGAGCTGTGCACCCAAATTTTCAAAGGCATGACGTAACAACAGAAATTTACAGGTGGTATTGACATGGGTTCTCTGCACCGAAGTGGCATACCACGTATAACCAATTTCAAGGCGCTGAATGTTGGGCACAATATCGTGATAACTGGTGGTTCCGAGCACTTTGCCTGTTTGCGTGTTAATCACTGCAAAGGCTTGGCGTAACTGCTGTTCGCGCTGTTGTAAGGCGTGTTCAATATAGGCTGCAACCTGATCGGGATGTGGCGCGGAAGTCACGCGAATATTCCACAGTTCGCCATCTTGTGTAGCTGTAATCAAACCTTGCAAATGTTCGATACTCAGCGGTTTGAGGCGAATGTTGCCATGTTCAAGAGTTGGTGCAGCAGCTAACCAGTTCATTTTGTTTATACTCGATCAAGTAAGGATATGGAGATAGAAAAGCAGAATCTGACTCGACTTTTTTCATTACTTCCTTTCTCCCAATGAGAGAAATCAAAGAGGAGCAATCATTATGAAAGCAGTCGGTTTTCTCTGTAAAAATAACAAAAAGAGTAAAGCAAGTCTAAAAATCAATGCAGGCTTGACTCTTTATCATTCATGGCAAGCTTTAATGAAGGATAGAACACTTCTAGGGTTAATATTCAAGATCGATTTGGCTGTCTTTGAGAGTAGTTTGCATCAGGGATTCTGATCTTGATGAAGAAATCAAAGATGAGAGACATAGATGATGCTCGATCTTTAAAAAAAGTGAGGAGAGTACTCCACGAAGCAATCAAGCTTTTGTTGTACTGTCCCTTATAATGCATATATGGCGGCATCCATGCTGCCGATCATGAGCATTCAGATTGTATCTGGAATTTGGTTTTATAATGCATCCACACCAGTTTCGCCTGTGCGAATCCGAATTACCTGTTCTAGATGGGATACAAAAATTTTGCCATCACCAATTTTACCTGTTGCGGCAGCTTTGCTAATCGCTTCAATGGCTTGATCCAGTGCTGAATTGTCCAGTGCAATTTCAAGTTTGACTTTAGGTAGAAAATCCACCACATACTCTGCACCGCGGTACATTTCAGTATGTCCTTTTTGTCGACCTGCGCCTTTGACTTCAGTCACGGTTATACCTTGGACACCAATAGCTGCGAGTGCTTCACGCACATCATCAAGTTTGAACGGTTTTATAATTGCGGTAATCAGTTTCATTGTTATATCCTCTTAAAGTAAAAGACACCTGAAACATTCAGATGTCTGGTCGGTTGTTATAATTTAAATTAACCCTTCAATGCCGCTAATCTCACCGCCGAATTCTGAAATGGCATCTTGCAGGACTTGCCACAAATACAGCGCTGCGGCACGGTCGCAGAGAATATTCAGTTTTTGCGTTTGCAGGTCGCCGACATTGATCACGATGGCATTCACCCGTGCCACCGAGGTTTGCGCCACTTTACCGACAGGAAAGGTTTCAGGCGATAAATCCACGGCACAGAGTTTTGCCATAATTTCGGTATTGAACTGACCTGTCAGTTGTATCCATGCGTGGCTGTCCTGACGCGGTAGTAAATAGTTGGCATATTGTTCATCGGGTTGCCAGTCATTTTCAAGCTGGGTAATCCGTTCGCCAAAATCATCCAGACTGCCCAAAACTAAATATTCCGTCATCGACAGTCGCGCAATCCAGCTGCCATCGACCTGTGCCAAGGCATGGTTGGGGTGTTCAGGCAGACTAAAACCAAAACGGTGCAAATAGGCTGCGCTGTCCAAGCCACGAAAACCCACACGAGACAAATTGGTCAGGTCAACTACCGCACAGTGCTGAATTTTTCGTTCAGCCTGTGAAGTCGCTTCACTTAAAAATTCGCGTTTGCTGCGCCCAAAAGCATTATAAGGTTGCTGTGCAATTGGGCTGCATTCAGTTGCTAGAGTTTGCATCATCAAACCTCCTGCCGTTGGTTGTCTGGATCATAAAAGGGTGCTTTGACCACTTTGGCATGGACCATTGCGCCATGTTCTACCCGAATCGGGAAGTTTTGCCCGATTTCACTTTGTTCAATCCCGACATAGGCCAAGCCAATAATCTTGTCGAGGGTTGGTGAGTATTCACAAGAGGTAATGTTGCCTGTGATTTTGTCGCCATTGAGGACAATATGTCCTTCAAGCGGTTGAGTCTGATGTTTGTCCAGTTCAAAGGCGACCAGTTTGCGTTTTAAAGGCTGTGCTTCCAAAATCGCAATCGAACGTTTGCCGACAAACCACGGTTTTTTGCGTGCAACCGCCCAGCCCAGATCCACCTCTTGTGGATGGGTCATGCCATCGGTATCTTGACTGATGATAATGTGACCTTTTTCAAGGCGCAGTAAACGCTGGCTTTCCACGCCAAATGGCTGCATGTTAAAGGATTGACCTGCCTGCATGAGGGTATCCCACATATACTCGCCAAAACGCGCAGGGAAATGGATTTCATAACCGAGTTCGCCGACAAAGCCGACCCGTAAAATCCGCACAGGAATGCCATGAATCGTGCCGGTACGCACGCCCAAATAAGGGAAAGCTGCATTGGATAAATCCACATCCTGACAGACTTTTTGCATGACTTGGCGTGAATTCGGCCCTGCAATATTCAGCGCAGCAAGGGCTGTGGTGACGTTGGCAATATCAACACTGAGACGCCACTGGGCATTCCATTTCAACATTTGCTGATAAATCCGATCAACACCGCTGGTAGTTGCAGTCACATAAAAATGGTTGTCACTCAGGCGTGCAGCCACACCATCATCAATTACCACGCCATGTTCATTGGTCATCACGGCATAACGGGTTTTCCCAACAGGAAGTTTGGCAAAACCAAAGGTATATAAACGGTTTAAGAACTCGGCACTATCTGGACCACGAACATCTAGTCCACCCAGGGTTGAGACATCAATAATGCCGACATTTTGATGCACGTTTTGTACTTCACGGGCAATGTGTTCTAGGCGCTGTTCAGGATTGCCATAAAAAGCAGGGCGCTGCCAGTTGCCCGCAGGCATCATTTTCGCACCTGCTGCAAGATGGCGAGCATGCATTGGGGTTTGGCGAAATGGGTCGAAACCACGCCCCGCAACATGTGCCAGTTTCTCGGCAGTAAACGGAGGGCGGGCAGTAGTCACACCTGTTTCGCTGATACTCCGTTGAGTCGATTTTGCCACCAAACGTGCTGTTGGCAGTGCAGAGTGACGTCCTTGCGATGGTCCCATACCCACAGTTGAAAAGCGTTTGACCAGTTGTACATCTCGATAACCACTTTTGGTGGCATTGACGATATCGCGAATTTGCAGGTCTTCATCGAAATCGACAAATTCCTTGCCTTTAGGATGTTCGAAGATCGGCCAAGGAAAATTCATCGAGCTTTCTTTAACGTTTGGTGCAGTGATTTTGCTGGCATCTTCACCACGCAAAGCGGCAACGGCAACTTTGGCAATGTAACTGGCATCTTGCAAAACATGCTCAATCTGGTGAATGCCATTGACCGAACCTGTAATCGACAAGCCTTTTGGTAAACCTGAAATGTTAAATGCCGCTTGTTGATCGTTGTAGCTCAGCTTACCACCCGCCTGACATAGCAACTGATACACAGGCATGTAACCTGCCGACATGCACAGGACATCGCAGTCAATTTTTTGAGCGTTGGCATCGACCTGACCTTCGGCTACGATGCGGCGTACATCTACGCCAGTCAAATGCTGCATGCCACTATTGTGCAAGGCTTCATATACAGTGCTACTCAAATGGCAGGCGATGCCTTTGGCTTTTACCGCACTCAATAAGGTGGTATCAGATGCTACAGGACGCATATCCACCACGGCTTTGACGGTTACACCTGCTTCCGCCAAGTCTAGTGCAGTCAAATAACCATCATCATGCCCAGTCAACACCACTGCCGTTTGCGCAGGTTTGACTGCATACAGTTTCATCAGGCGCTGCGCTGCACTCGACAAAATCACACCAGGCAAGTCATTGTTACGGAAAATCACGGGTTGATCGAAGCTGCCGCTCGCTACAATACATTGCGCTGCACGGACTTTGTACATGCGTTTGCCTTGAATAATCGGCAAATAATGATCGGTAAACCATGCATTGCAAGTGGCTTCAGTCAGTACAGTAATCTGTGCGTGTTGTTCAACTGCACTGACTAGACGTTGTTTGAGTTCAGCCGCTTGTTTGCCTGCGGCATCAAGGCGGGCATAGTTCAGGCTACCACCCAAGATTTTCTCTTGTTCAATTAGTAGGACTTTTGCACCTGCTTCTGCTGCAGTCAGTGCTGCCTGTAAACCCGCAGGGCCTGCACCAATAATGGCGATATCGGTAAACAAATAGGCTTTGTCGTAATATTCAGGCTGAAAGTTGAGATCCAGAACCCCCAAACCTGCTTTTTTACGAATAATCGGTTCCCAAAGTTTCCAGATGCCTTTTGGTTTGTAAAATGAGCGATAGTAAAACCCGACAGGCATAAACTTGGAAAATTTACCCAAAAAGGCATCGGAATCTTTTAGGAGTGAACCTGAAAAGTTTTGTCCAGTGACTTGCATATTCGGTTTAATCACCGTGGTATCAGCAAGTACGTTGGCTTCTTCAGGCAGTTGTACCAAAGTGTTGGCATCTTGCCCCGCCATGGTCAGTGGTGCGCGTGGACGATGGTATTTAAATGAGCGTGACATAATCCAGCGCTGATTTGCCACCAGCGCACTGGCAATACTGTCACCTGCAAAACCTTGGAAACGACTGTGGTCAAATTCAAATTCAACAGGCTGTTGACGATTAATTAACAACCCATAAGGCAGGGGTAATCGGTTCATATCATAGACTCCTTCTGAACTGAAGATGGGCTGCTTTCATTAAATTCGACCCGTTGCTGGAACAGCTCTTTTGGGTCATAGGTTTTTAAAATTTCATCGGTGATGGTGTTGCGCTCAGCAATAAACCAGTAACTGCTCGGAGCATGCATCCACCATTCACGTACCACACCTGCAAGGTTATCGCAGTTAAAGACATAATCTGCCCACTCTAGGTCGCTACAGTGGTTCTGGTCTGGCATGTCTTTGAGTTCGCCACCATAAACAAATTCACTGATATTGCGTGGACCATTGAGTGGACAAGGCATAATTTTCATCAGATTCTCCTTAGTGGCTCGCCGCAGTTGCGCCCATTTCATTAACTTGCTGGAAGGTGCTGAAACGCTCCAGTGCAAAAGGTTCAATCAGGCGAGGGGTTTTGCCTGTTGCCACCAGTTCCGCCATGGTCTTGCCGCAGATCGGCGTGGCTTTAAAGCCCCATGTGCCCCAGCCAGCATCGAGGTAATAATTATCGACAGGGGATTTCCCCATAATCGGGCTGTAGTCGGGGGTCATATCGGTAATGCCTGCCCATTGGCGCATAAGTTTGACATTGGCCATAAATGGGAACATTTCAATGGCATGTGCCAGTAAGCTTTCTTTCAAGTCTAGCGTCGAACGAGTGTTATACAGTGGATATGGATCTGAACCACCCCCAAACACGATTTCGCCACGACTGGTTTGTTGTACATAACAGTGCAAAGCCGATGAACTGACCAGAGGTGTCAGGAAGGGTTTAAACGGCTGAGAAACCATCGCTTGTAACGGGAAGGTCTGAATGGGCGCACGGATCTTGGCTTTTGCCATCAAAATCGAAGATGCACCTGCAATTGCCTGTACCGCACAGCCACATTGCACTGTGCCACGATTGGTTTTGATGGCTTTGATTTTATTGTTCTCAATCACCAGATCTTGCACTTCGGTGAGCTGATGAATTTCCACCCCGCGTTTAGCCGCTTCTTTGGCATAACCCCAAGCCACGGCATCGTGACGTGCGGTTGCCCCATCAATATGCCAAAGCCCAGCCAATACAGGCAAATGTGCAGGATCAAGATTTAGGCAAGGCACCAACTCTTTAATCTGCTGGCGATCCAGCATTTCAGTACGCCCACCAAAGTGCTTGTTGACTTCAGCACGTTGACGGAAGGCACGGACAGTCGAGTCAGTATGCGCCAAGGTGAGCTGACCACGCTCGGAGTACATGATGTTGAAATCAAATTCGTTAGAAAGATTTTTAAACATTTTGACCGATTCGGCATAAAACTCGACACCTTCAGAGGTCAGGTAGTTGGAACGAATGACCGCCGTATTACGTGCAGTATTGCCCCCACCCAAGTAGGCTTTTTCCAGAACCGCAATATTGGTAATGCCATGATATTTTGACAGATAGTAGGCTGTCGCAAGACCATGCCCACCACCACCAATAATCACCACATCATAATGCGGTTTCAGAGCCGTCGGTGGAGGTAAATCCACTTCGACAGGATATTCAGAACTTAATCCATATTTCAGTAGACTAAATGGCATGAGTCCTCCACAGCGCTAGGCATTGACTTAAACGGAAGTTGAATGAGTTTGTGCATGCTGCAACTTCGCGGCATGTACTGTATTTTTCATCAGGTAGGCAATGGTCATTGGACCAACACCACCGGGTACTGGGGTAATGGCACTGACCATCGGCAGGACATCTTCATAGTCCACATCACCCACCAGACGGTTTTTGCCATTTTCCTGAATGCGGTTAATGCCGACATCAATCACCACTGCATTGGTTTTTAAATAAGATGAGTTGATCATGCGCGGACGTCCCACCGCTGCGACCACGATGTCACCCAACTGGCAAAGCTGTGCCAAATCCTGACTTTTAGAATGCACCACAGTTACGGTGCAGTTTTCCTTGAGCAGTAAAGCTGCCATCGGTTTGCCGACAATATTGGAACGTCCAACCACAACAGCGTGCAGTCCAGTCAGATCGCCCAAAGTATCTTTAAGCAAGCGAATACAGCCTGTTGGCGTGCAAGGGGTAAGCACATCACGCCCCTGACTTAAACCGCCGACATTTTCACTGTGGAAACCATCGACATCTTTTTTCGGGTCAATCCGTTCCAGAACCGCGGTTTCATCGATATGTTTTGGCAGTGGCAGTTGTACCAAGATGCCATGTACGCTGTGATCTGCGTTCAGTTCATCAATTTTGGCGAGTAGTTCCGTTTGGCTAAGTTCGGTAGGAAAACGAAATTCCAGTGAGCGAATGCCAACCATCAAGGCTTTTTCGACCTTGTTACGGACATAGACTTGACTTGCAGGGTCTTCACCGACCAAAACCACAGCGATGCAAGGTGTAATACCTTGCTGTTGCAGAGCAGCAACATCGTGTTTAACTTCTTCGAGTACCTGTGCAGCGGTGGCTTTACCATCGATGACGGTAATTTCAGATGTTGTAAATTGACTGAGTAAACTCATTTGAACACCACCGTACGATTGTCGTTGAGGAATACGCGGTGCTCGACAAAGTATTTCACCGCTTTAGACAGCGCGATGGTTTCTGTGTCACGACCAAGAGAGACCAAATCTTCAGGCATATAGGCATGGTCAACGCGTTGCACGGCTTGCTCAATGATTGGACCTTCATCCAGGTCACTGGTCACAAAGTGCGCCGTTGCACCAATCAGCTTTACGCCACGGTCAAAGGCTTGGTGATAAGGTTTTGCACCTTTAAAACCTGGTAAGAATGAATGGTGAATGTTGATGGCACGACCTGATAACTGTTTGCACAGATCGTTAGACAAAATCTGCATATAACGTGCAAGAATGACCAGTTCAGTGCCTGTTTCATCAACAATTTTGATCAGCTCTTGTTCTTGCTGTGTTTTATTGCCTTTAGTGACAGGCAAGTAGATAAAGCGAATCCCTTCACGTTCTGCAACTGCACGCAAATCTAAGTGGTTGGAAACAATCGCAGTAATTTCAAAATCTAACTCACCTTTGTGATAGCGATACAGTAAGTTCAGTAGACAGTGGTCAAATTTACTCACCATAATCAAAACCTTAACAGGCTGATTTTGATTATAAAAAGTGGCTTGCATGTCAAAAGCATCACTCACGTTGCTAAAGTTTGCTTTGAGCTGTTCAATATCTCCATCGACCCCAGCATTGAAACGGAACACAGCACGCATAAAGAAATGCCCTGTAGTTTCATCGTCAAATTGTGCCATTTCACTGATATAGCAACCGTTACTTGCTAAATACCCTGAAACTGCTGCAACAATTCCAGATGCTGCAGGACAACTAATTTTTAATACATATTGCTCAATTTGGTGGTGTGCCATGGTGGTGCTTCCTCGCCGTGTGGTCTTTAGGAAAATTCCCCTTTAAAAATTCTTCATGGGAAAATTATTTTCTTCAAGGTAATTTATATAAAAATTTAACCACGTCGTCTAGCACTTTTTGAATTTTTTTTTCCTGATAGGAAACTTTTGTGAGGTATCTCATTGGGAGTAGAGCATCATATTGCTGTGCAATATTTTTTCTTATGAAGAATAAAGCAAGGATTGTGCCTAGATTTTCAATAAACCCAAAAAATCTAGTCCATTGAGCTGTATTTCAAAGAATGAGGCGGTATGATGAGTAAATCGTGAAAATGAGAAGCAATCATGTTTGTGCCAAGCGATCGCCCCAATGATGAATTAATACATGCTGTTGTGCAGATTTTGCAGCAAGCCAGTGAAATTATTCGGCAGGAATATCTGAACTTTTGTCAGGGAGAAAAATTTCATGTGCAGACCAAACATGATGATTCACCCGTAACGCAGGCCGATTTAAAAGCCAATCAGTTTATTGAAGCTGCATTGCAAGAACTCACGCCAACACTGCCACTTTTATCAGAAGAAAATGAACATCATGAGCGGCATTCTTGGTCACACTGCTGGTTACTTGATCCTTTAGATGGCACCAAAGAGTTTTTACATCAACGCCCAGAGTTTACGATTAATCTGAGTCAGATCGAAAATGGTAAAACCCTGTTTTCTGCCATTGCCATTCCTGCACAGCAATTGATTTATATTGGCTATTTGGATCAATATCCTTATAAATACGATGCAGAGCAACAGCAATGGTCTATTTATCAAATCCCTGAGACCCAGACACTTGAGCCGATTCATGTTGGGTTGAGCCATAGTAGTAAGCAACCCGAATATCAGCAGTTTATTGAGATTTTGCAGCAAGATCATGCGATTGAAACCTCACATGCAGGCAGTGCTTACAAATTCTGTATGATGCTGGAAGGCAAAATTGATTTGTATCCGCGTTTCCATCCCACTTCAGAATGGGACACCAGTGCAGGGCAAGGGCTGCTCGAAAGTATTGGCGGTGGTTTAGTCAGTTTGTCTGGGGAGCCATTTATTTATAATCAGCGTCGCCGTTTATTGAATGATGGCTTTATTGCATTTTCACAACCTGCATATCAGGAAATCGCGTTGAATGCACTTCGCCTAATGATGAAATGACATTGCAGTCCAAAAGCAGCATGATATAGTGGACAAGTAACCACTTGAATCCAGAAGAATGTCATTACAGTTATTACCTCAAAGCATGTATCGGGCCATTGATTTACTTCCTGATATCACCACACCTGTGACTTTATTTACACGACACTCGGTTCGTGAAGTTGTGGCTGGGCAAGGTTTGGCGGGATATGACTTGCAGTTGACAGGTGAGGGGCGTGAACTGGCACAGGCGTGGGGCTGTTATTTAATTGAAAATACAGGGCGTGTAATTGAACAGTGCATGTCTAGCCCAATTCAGCGCTGTGTCGATACTGCTGCATTGATGATTCAGGGCGCAGATCAGATCACACAGAATGCCAATACCCATCATATTGAAATTGTGGAACAGGGCTTACTGGTTGAACCAGGGAGCTTTGTGCTGGATATTCAGCAGGCAGCGCCGTATTTTCGCCAGCAAGGTGCATTGGGTTTTATTAACAGTTTTGTGAATAATGCTTTACCTGGCATGAAACACCCGATTACGGGCGTGGTCGATGTTCTGGAACTGATATATAACGCTCATCCGCAGCACAGTGGTGGTTTAACGCTTGCGGTCAGTCATGACACGATTATTGCAGCTATGCTGGCAGTCATGCGAAATCAGACCCTGTTAGAAAAAAGTGACTGGCCTGAAATGATGGAAGGGGTGTTCGTCTGGTTTGAAGGCGATAACTTTGCCGATAGCGTGCTGAAGTGGATCTGGCGCGGTAAGATTCACCAGTTGTCCATTCGTGAATTTATCCAGCAAAAAAGCGGATCTTGAACCAATAAAAAAGCCCCAAATTTGGGGCTTTTTTATAATGCAAAATTAGTTAGCTAAAGCTTTAACTTGTGCATTCAAACGGCTCTTATGACGAGCAGCTTTGTTTTTATGGATGATGCCTTTATCAGCCATACGGTCGATTACAGGAACAGCTTTTTTGAAAGCTTCTGTAGCAACAGCATAATCACCAGCTGCGATTGCACTTAAAGTACGTTTGATGTAAGTACGAACCATAGAACGCAAGCTTGCGTTGTGTTTGCGCGCTACAACGTTTTGACGCGCACGTTTTTTTGCCTGAGCAGAGTTTGCCACTCTTGCACTCCTTGAAATAGATTGGTCTGGGCGGGCTGAAACAATACTGAAACTACTCAGATTGCCTTCACCAGCCCGTAAACAAGTGCGATATTTTGATGAATCAGCGTTATGAAGTCAAGTATTATCAGGGTTTGATCGACTTTTGCAGTCAAAAAAAGTATAAAATCTAAACATAATTATCGCTCTAGATGAATATCTTCTCATGCAAAAAGTAAAAATACAAAGTGCAATTGTAATTGGAGCAACAGGCTTGATTGGTCAGCAGTTGGTGCAGCAATTGCTACAGCTTCCCGAATGCCTAAAAATCACCCTGATCTTACGCCGTGAACAGATTCAGTACCAAGGAAACAGTAAGATTCAACAATTGGTTCTGGATGATTTTTTGCTATTGAATGAAGAAGATGTCAGTCAGCATACACATGCTTTTAGTTGTCTCGGCACAACTTTAAAGCAAGCAGGCTCGCGCCAAGCCTTTTATGATATTGACTACGGCATCAACATGCATTTTGCCGAGCTTCTACAAAATAAGCACATACATTATCTGCTGGTCAGTGCCATGGGAGCATCGCCAGATTCTCGTTTTTTCTATAATCGGGTCAAAGGTGAGTTAGAGCGTGACGTTCAGGAATTTGACCTCGATACCATTTCTATTTTGCGTCCATCACTACTGATTGGTGAGCGTGAACATTCGCGAATTTTTGAAGGTTTGGGACAAAAATTATTTCATTGTACAGAACGGTTTTTACCGCGATACTATCGCTATAAACCTGTGACAGCATTACAGGTGGCTAAGACTATGGTCGCGGCTGCAATGCTACAAACCGAACACGTTCGAATTTATAATAACTTAGATATACAAAACACAACATGGAGCACAGTATGACAGCATTTGTAACTTGTGATTTACTGGATGATCATCCTGACAGCAATATTCAGGTGCTTGGTCCGAGTCTGGACAACAAATTTTTTAAAAGTTATGGTGGTCGTAAAACCTTTGGTGGTGAAATTGTCACAGTTAAATGCTATGAAGATAATTCACGTGTAAAAGAATTACTTGCCAGTGATGGTACGGGTAAAGTGCTGGTGGTGGATGGCGGTGCATCTATGCGCTGTGCGCTCATGGGCGATATGATTGCTGAATCTGCAGTACGTAATCACTGGAATGGTGTGGTGATTTACGGTTGTGTGCGTGATGTCGATGCGATGGCAGAACTGGATTTGGGCGTGCATGCTTTGGCAGCTATTCCACGAAAAAGTAACCGTCAGGGTGTGGGGGTGATTGATATTGCACTGCATATTGGCGGAGTGATTATTATCCCAGGAAATTATATTTATGCTGATAATAATGGCATTATTATTTCAGAAGAAAAACTGGTAGAACTTTGATTAAACAGTTTAAATCAAGATTGTTAACACTGTCATCATGACAGTGCAAATAGATCAAAGAACAAGTTTAGTCCAACAGGTTGAGCTTGTTTTTTTATTTGAGGGCTTTGTAAAATTGGTTTGAATTTGAGCGTTTGAATGAGTTTCTTTTTGCCCTTGGGCAACTATATATGCTTTATTTAAAACAGACTCTCTCTACTTTCGATTTAACCATTCAGTGAATTTAGGCTCTAATTGTCATAGGATTGGATTTGTAATCATCAAGCCAACGGAGTGAGTGCCTTATTAGGCTTCTTTTATTCATTTGTTTTTAATTGTCTTGCACTTAATGGAAGTGTCATTCAACTGTCAAGAATTATTTAGTATACCGCCATATTGAAGAATCTTTATATTGCGTAGCAATATCTGACGGAATATGCTGCGATCAATCATTGCTAGAACTTCGTGATACTAAAGCAACATAAATATTCGCGACAGTATGTTGATTTTTATTTTAATTTCAGTTGATTTAATATTATAAATGCTTTGACTGATCTATTTTTCCCCGTGAGAAAATACAAAGGGTGGATAAAATATGATGAAAAAAGCCTAAGCATGCATGCTTAAAAACAGTTTTTAGACAAAGCTGTATAGTGATCTTTTTTATTAGGTTTCTTTATTGGCTCATTTTATACTCTATTGAAATATATTTAAATTTTTTCTAAAAGAGAATAAGTCAGTCATCAGTTATGATAGAAAATAGATCTATTGATTCAAATAATTAAAGATCAATTACAACGCTGTAGTAATTTGTTTGGTATTGGCCTAAGGCTATAATCGATTTATTTTTAGACATAGAACCTATAGTAAGAAATAAAATAAGTATTGGTATTCTATTCGACTTTTTCCCATTCTTATCCTCGCTTAGAGCTAGGTTTAATTTCAATAGATTTCTTTTATTCGTCCTTTTTCTCTTTTTTGGAGAAATACAAAAAAGACGTCTAATAAATCAAAAATGCTTGATTTATATTTCTTTTCTTAGCTCAAGGTGTTTTAAAAATTTAACTTTTAAGGAAAAGTTGATGTCAAATTCTGCTGTAGTTGAGTCAGTTGCCTTAAGATTAAGGCAAGCTGAATTATTACAGGCGGCGATAACTCCTATTCGTTCCGAACTTGGTGGTGAAAGCGCTGATGTAGATATTGCCTATGCAGTGCAAGAGATCAATACGCAACATGCATTATCGGAAGGACGCCGCTTAGTCGGTCGTAAAATTGGATTGACGTCTAAGGTTGTTCAAACTCAACTGGGCGTTGACCAGCCTGATTTTGGTATGTTATTTGCCGATATGGCTTATGGTGACGGTGAAGCCATTCCAGCCGGTTTATTGATCCAGCCTAAAGTGGAAGCTGAAATTGCGTTAGTCATTAATCAGGATTTAACTCAAAAAAAACACACTTATGCAGACATTATTAGTGCAACCGAATATGCACTACCTGCCATAGAAGTCGTGGATAGCCGTATCGAAAACTGGAAAATCTCATTGATTGATACCGTTGCTGATAATGCATCTTCAGCAGCTTATGTTTTAGGTTCACGTCCAGTGAAACTCGAACAGCTGGATCTTGTAAATTGCAAAATGACCATGACCCGCGGCGACGAAGTGGTTTCGCAAGGTGTTGGCAAAGCCTGCCTGTCTAACCCATTAAATGCCGCTGTTTGGTTAGCTGACGAAATGGTACGTCGTGGTCGTCCACTTCTTGCAGGCGATATTATTTTAACGGGTGCGCTCGGACCGATGGTGGTCGCGAACCCAGGTGATGAATTTCACGTTGAAATCGAAGGTTTTGGTTCAGTAACAGCTGCTTTTGCTGCTGAATAATCTAGTTCTTTAGGGAAGTTTTTCATGAAAAAGATTAAATGTGCATTGATTGGGCCAGGGAATATTGGTACTGACTTGCTTTACAAACTTCAACGTAGTGACATTCTTGAGCCAGTCTGGATGGTCGGAATTGACCCAACCTCTGAAGGTTTGGCCCGTGCAGAAAAAATGGGCTTAAAAACCACCGCAGAAGGTGTCGATGGTTTGTTGCCACACGTGATCGCGGATGATATCAAGATCGCTTTTGATGCAACCTCTGCCTATGTTCATGCTGAAAACAGCCGCAAGTTAAATGAACTTGGCGTACAGATGATTGACTTGACGCCTGCAGCGATTGGTCCTTTCTGTGTCCCGCCTGTGAATCTGGAAACCTTGCTTGAAGCAGGTGACTTGCCAAACGTCAACATGGTGACTTGTGGCGGACAGGCGACCATTCCGATGGTTGCTGCAATTTCACGTGTTCAACCTGTTGCATATGGTGAAATCATTGCCACAGTATCGACCCGATCTGTCGGTCCTGGTACGCGTAAAAATATCGATGAATTTACCCGTACCACAGCAGGTGCGATTGAAAAGGTCGGCGGAGCAAAACAAGGCAAAGCGATCATTATCATCAACCCGGCTGAGCCACCACTGATGATGCGTGACACCGTACACTGTTTGGTTGAAGGTGAACCCGATCAGGCTGCGATTACACAATCTGTGCATGCCATGATCAAAGAAGTTCAAAAATATGTTCCAGGTTACACACTGGTGAATGGTCCAGTCTTTGATGGCAATCGCGTATCCATGTTCCTTGAAGTTGAAGGGCTGGGCGACTTCCTACCAAAATATGCGGGTAACCTTGACATTATGACTGCTGCTGCTGCGCGTACCGCAGAAATGTTTGCAGAACGTTTACTAGAAACAGCTGAAGCTTAAAAGGATCGCCACATGTCTAAGATTATTATTAATGATATGACTTTACGTGATGGTATGCATCCAATGCGCCATCAAACTACACCTGAGCAAATGGTGAAAATTGCAACTGCACTGGACGATGCAGGTGTGCCTTTAATTGAAGTGACCCATGGTGACGGCTTAGGCGGTAACTCGGTCAACTACGGCTTTGCAGCAGCCAGCGATGAAGAATATCTCAAAGCCGTGATTCCACATCTGAAACAGGCCAAAGTCTCTGCACTGTTACTGCCAGGTATTGGAACGGTCGACCATCTGAAAATGGCACATGATGTTGGCGTTGCTACCATTCGTGTTGCAACCCATTCAACCGAAGCCGATGTATCGGAACAGCATATTACGGCTGCGCGTAAATTGGGTATGGATACTGTGGGCTTCCTGATGATGGCACACATGGCGACTCCAGAGAAATTGCTCGAAGAAGCACAGAAAATGGTGTCTTATGGTGCCAACTGTATCTATGTGACTGACTCAGCAGGTTATTTGTTACCACAAGATGTCACAGATCGCGTGGGTATCTTGCGTGCCAACCTGTCAGCAGACGTGGAAATCGGTTTTCATGGTCACCATAACTTAGGTATGGGTGTGGCAAACTCAATTACTGCGGTAAATGCAGGCGCAGTACGTGTGGACTTGGCCTCTGCAGGTTTAGGTGCAGGTGCGGGCAATACACCGCTGGAACTGTTTGTTGCAGTGGCCAACCGTATGGGATTGGAAACAGGTGTTGATCTGTTCAAGGTTCAGGATATTGCCGAAGACATTATTATTCCAATGATGACTCATCCGATTCGTGCAGACCGTGATGCAGCAACTTTAGGTTATGCTGGTGTGTATTCATCATTCTTGCTGTTTGCTAAACGTGCCGAAGCCAAATATGGTGTTTCTGCACGTGAAATCCTGCTTGAGTTAGGACGTCGTGGCACGGTTGGTGGTCAGGAAGATATGATTGAAGATCTGGCGTTAACTATGTCTAAATCTATTGCACAAGATGTGGCTAAAGTTAGTTAAGTGATTTAATCAATTCAAAAAAGCATCCTTTTTAGGGTGCTTTTTTTATAAAAAAGATACTTATTAACAATAACATGAAAGGTTTTAGCTATTAATAAAAGCAAGGCATCGGAATATCTATTTTTATATTGACATAAAAAATCAATTAAATAAGATTTATTTCCATTCTTTTTAAATAAAAAATAATATAAAACAAGTATTTATTTTTATTGAAGATGGATGTCTATTTAGTGTTATTGTTCATTTATATTTTATAAATATAAAAACATAAATTATCGAATTGTCTAGAATAAAATCAACGGAAAGTTTACTACTGTTGTCTGATATTCGATCTTTGACATGTTCTACATTATAGCGCGCTCATTACATTGTTCGGTTAGGAAAGTAGACAATGCGTCATTATGCTTTATGGATGGCTTTTGTAGGTACAAGTGTTGGAATTACAAGCCCTAATACTTTTGCTGATTTTTTTGAGGATAGTCAAACTCAGCTCAAATTCAAGAATTTCTATTTAGATCGGCAATATGATACTGTATCAAGTAAAAACTGGGGTAGCTGGTCTCAGGGTGTGACTCTAGATACAAAATCAGGCTATGCTGATTTAGGTATGGTGAAAGTTGGTGCTGATCTTTTAGCACAATATGCGGTACGTTTAGATGGACGAGATCGTAATCCAGACTGGGTTTTACCTTATGAAGGAAAGCCTGGAACAGGACAACAGGCTCGGGAGTTTGGTCATATTGGCGCGACATTAAAAGCGCAAGTTGCACAGACTGAAATTCGTGTAGGTGAGTTGCTCCCTGTTACGCCTGTATTGGTTTATGACCCGTCTAGACAACTTTTAACGACTTATAATGGTGCTTGGTTAGAATCGAAAGATATTAAAAACACCAAAGTTACTTTGGGTTATATCAAAAGCATAAATGCGCGTTATGAAAACCAGCCGATGGATTTAGGTTTATGGCCGAAAAATCTGTCTAAAGATAGTAAAGTCAATGGAATGTATATTGCCGGGGTTGATTATAAATTTAACCAGAATGTGCAAGGTTCTTACTTTTATGCAGATGTCGATAATATCTACCAACAAAACTATTTGGGTTTAAGCTATAAAGAAAACCTAAATAAGGATGCGAAATTAGATACCCATATCCGTTTTTTTGATAATCGCCAGTCGGGGGATGCTTTATACGGAAAAATTGATAACCAGGCTTTATCTTTAGGAACCACGCTTACCTATAAGAATCAGACGATTGGTTTGGGCTATCAGCAAATGTTTGGTAAACAAGGATCTAATCCAAGTGCTGCAACTGGTGCACCATATTTCCCAACATTAGCGGGTTGGGTACCACAGCCGTATTTAGATAACTGGGGTGTTGCAAGTTTTATTCGTAAAGACGAACAATCATTGGGTATGACTTATAGCTATAATTTTGCTGGTTGGGGAATCAATGGCTTAAAAGCAACTGCCAAATATTGGGGTGGCTGGAATATTGACTCGCATTATGAAAGTAATGGTGTGAAATCAGGTCGAGGAACAGAAGATGAGTTTAACTTTATTTTAAACTATGTTGTTCCTGAAGGTAAATTTAAAGGTCTAGGTTTTGAATGGATGTATATTGATGTCAACTGGCATAATGTACAAGGCCAGATCAGCAATTTGAAAGAAAACCGAATTGCGACAACTTACACCTATAAATTCTAATTTTTAGGGTAACTGCAATGCTTTTTACAGTTACTCCAAAAAGCAATGGCTATACAGCCATTGCTTTTTTATTGTTTTTATTCGCTCTAGTCATATTTTGATCACATATAAAGGCTAAATTTAAGAAACCCCTTTCGCCAGCTCATAATATTTCTTTTGTGTTTTATTGGCCTATATTTCAATTTTGCTCATGGAGAAAATCAAAAAGTATAATCCGTGATGAAAGAAGCCTATTCTGTAAAAAAAGAAAAAGGATGAGATCCATCCTTTTTCTAATACTTAGGTCTATAAATATGATTAAAATACTATCTAAAACCTATAACTATCAACTTTAGTCTCGATTAATATTTAGGTAAAAAACTTTATTGAGTAGTTCAATAAGTTTCTTGATGCCTATAGATTCGGATTCTTTTCGATAACTTACAAATAAATCAAGATAAGGTAATTCAACTTCTAAAGGGCGAATTACAGTGTTATTGACCGTCAATGGTTCAATATAAGCGGGTAAAATTGCACAGCCCAAACCCATGCCAATTGAATTAATATTAAAGAGAATATTATCTGCTTTTTGTACAATATTAAATTTAATATTGTGGGCTTGTGCGAATTCTAAAATCGTATGGTGGAGAACTGCAGATTGTTCAACAGCAGGAATAATAAAATCAATACCATTCAATGCTTTGACTGGAATACGATCGTACTTGGTTAATGGATGATCTTTATGCAATAGAAAGATCAGGGGTTCACGCAATACAAACTGACTTTGAATTTCATCGGTATTTAGATTCTCTCGTATAAAGGCAACGTCTAATTCACCTTTCTTAAGGGCTTCTATTTGACAAGTATTGTTCATACTCAGCAATTCAATTTTCAAGTCAGGATTTTGTACTCTAAGACTTGGTAAAACATAAGGAAATACTTTCATTTCAGCAACAGGCACAAAGCCAATTGTGAGGAGGTGTTTTTTTGATTTAGCGACTTGGCGAGCCATGGTGACAGCCTTGTCTGCCTCGGCCAGAGTAATTTTTGCCCGTTCTAAAAAAACTTTCCCTTCTTCGGTTAATTCAACTTTACGCTTGGTTCTATGCAGTAGCTTTACCCCGACATACTCTTCGAGGTCTTTAATTTGCTGGCTTAAAGAAGGTTGAGCTGTATATAACTTGAGTGCAGCTTTGCTAAAGTTCAGCTCTTCTGCAACCATAATAAAATAGCGAAGATGACGTAATTCCATAATAGCAATAATCCTAAAAATGCTCGTTTATTTCAGTCAATCTGTTGGTATAAACACCTAAACCAAGCAAAAATCCATTTCAGTAGTAAAAAAGTGTATTAAAAAAGTTGGCTATAATTTAGTATAAAAAAGAATAAAGAATTATTCATAAAATATCTAAAATAAAACTTATAAAATATTTCACTTATATCTATTAAAAAATCATTATCAACGCCAACAGATTCCACCATCTTTTGATTTGATGGCGGCAGCAGGAGAGCGATGATCATGAGTGGAAAAATTGATGTGCGTGAAATCGATGCCTTAGTCGATGCACAAAATGGACGTATTTCACCCTCTATTTACACTGACCCTGAATTATATCAACTTGAATTAGAGCGTATTTTTGGGCGTTGTTGGCTATTTCTTTGTCATGAAAGCCAGATTCCGAAGGCTGGTGACTTTTTTAATACTTACATGGGTGAAGACCCGATTATTGTCGTCCGTCAAAAAGATGGTTCAGTTAAGGCATTTTTAAACCAGTGCCGTCACCGTTCTATGCGTGTAAGTTATGCAGACTGTGGGAATACCCGTGCATTTACTTGCCCATACCATGGCTGGTCTTATGGTGTTGACGGTTCTTTAAAAGATATTCCATTAGAAAATGTTGCTTTCCCAAAAGGTTCATGCAAAGGGAAATGGGGTCTTGTTGAAGTCAATCGTGTTGAAATCTATAAAGGTTTGATTTTCGGTTGCTGGGCAGAGGATACGCCTGATCTACGCACTTATATGGGAGATATCGCTTGGTATCTTGATGCGTTGATTGATCGTCGTGAAGGTGGTTCAGAAGTTATTGGTGGTATCCATAAGTGGGAAATTAACTGTAACTGGAAATTTGCAGCAGAACAGTTTGCTTCAGACCAATATCATGCACCGTATTCACATGCTTCTGCAGTACAGGTCTTGGGTGGTAAACCAGGTGATGACGCAAGTAAAACACTCGGTGCAGCACAAACGGCGCGTCCAGTGTGGGAAACCGTTAAAAACTGTGTGCAATATGGTCAACGTGGACATGGTTCAGGCTTTTTCTTAACTGAAAAACCAGATGCTAACTTCTGGGTGGATGGTCAGGTTGCTGATTATTTCCGTGAAACTTATGAAGAAGCTAAAGAGCGTCTTGGCGAAATTCGTGCATTGCGTCTTGCTGGACATAACACCATGTTCCCGACTTTGTCTTGGCTCAATGGTATGACCACCATGCGAATCTGGCACCCACGTGGTCCAGACAAAACCGAAGTGTGGGCATTCTGTATTACTGACAAGGCTGCACCACAGCATATTAAAGAAGCGATGGAGCTAAATGCTTGTCGTGCATTTGGTCCTGCAGGTTTTGCTGAAGCAGATGATGGCGAAAACTGGATCGAAATCCAGAAAGTTCTTCGTGGTTATAAAGCGCGTAATAGCAAGCTGATTATGGAAATGGGTCTGGGTAATGAAGAGCTACGTGATGACGTGCCTGGTATTACCAACCATATTTTCTCAGAAACAGCTGCACGCAGTATGTATCGCCACTGGGCAAACTTGCTGATGCATGAAAAATGGGAAGATGTAGAAAAAGCTACAGCAGCGTATGAGCAAAGCCTTTTAGCAAAAAATGATTCGGCTGTCGCTATCGCAGATGAAACGGAGCTTGCGAAATGAATCAGGTCGTTGACGTGTTAAAACCACAACCAGTATGGCGTTCTATTGGGTTAGAACTTTACCATGATATTAGCCAGTTTTTATATGCCGAAGCACAATTGTTAGATGACTGGAAGTTTCGTGACTGGCTAGATATTTTGAGTGAAGACATGCTCTACACACTCAAAACAACGACGAATGCTCAGACCCGTGACCGTCGTAAAAGCATTGCACCGCCTTCAACCTGGATTTATCACGACGATAAATTTGTGTTAGAGCGTCGTATTGCAAAGTTAGAAACTGGCATGTCGTGGTCGGAAGAGCCTCCATCACGTACCCGTCATCTTATTACCAATATTCGGGTAGAGCCAACTGAGCAAGCAGATGAATATCTGGTATATAGCAACTATTTGCTTTATCGCTCGCAAAAAGAAAAAGACATATTGATTTATGTGGGGAAACGGGTTGATTTAATCCGTAAAAATGAAGAGAGCAGTTTAGGCTGGAGCATTGCTAAACGTGACATCACGCTCGATCAGGCAACTTTAACATCCCACAACATTACGGTGTTTTTCTAATGAACAAGATATTCGTTTGTCAGGTTGACGAACTTGATGAAGGTGAAGCATTAAAAGTGGACTGCGGTGTAGGCGATATTGCTGCACTTGCTGTCTTCAATTTTAATGGCGAATTTTTTGCGATGAATGACAAGTGTAGCCATGGCAATGCCTCAATGTCAGAAGGCTATCTTGAAGACGATGGCACAGTTGAGTGTCCGTTACATTCATCACGTTTCTGTTTAAAAACTGGTGTGCCGCAATGTGTGCCAGCGACTGACCCGATTCAGACTTTTCCTGTCGTTGTTGAAGATGGCGCTTTATTTGTCGAATTGTCAGGAGTGGCATAATGGGCTGGTTACAAGGAGAAGTCGTACTGATTACAGGCGGCGGTTCGGGACTTGGGCTAGCACTGGTGGAACGTTTTTTAAATGAAGGCGCACAGGTTGCTGTGTTGCAACGCTCTCAGTCCAAAGTTGATGAACTGATCGCCCGCTTTGGTGATCGTATTGTCGCGGTGACAGGTGACGTTGCTCGATATGCCGACAATGTTCGTGCTGTTGAAGCTACAGTGGCACGTTTTGGCAAACTAGACTGCTTTATTGGTAATGCTGGAATCTGGGATCACTATGCCGATGTTGTCAATATGTCAGGCGAGCAGTTAGAAACGGCATTTGATGAAATCATGAGTATTAACACCAAAGGTTATTTGCTCGGTGCTAAAGCAGCACTGAATGAATTGTTAAAAACCGAAGGTTCCATGATTTTTACCTTATCAAATTCTGCATTTTATTCATCAGGTGGTGGGCCAATTTACACTGCATCTAAGCATGCAGGCGTTGGCTTAGTGCGTGAACTGGCGTATGAACTGGCACCTAAAATCCGTGTCAATGCCGTCGCGCCTTCGGGCATGAATGTCAATGTCAAAGGTGCAGCATCATTGGGGCAGGAAAATCTTGGACTGCTCGATGCACGTGATCCTGAGCGGATTGGTCAGGGTATGCCACTCAAATTCTTGCCTGAAGCCGAAGATATGACAGGTTCTTATGTTCTGCTCGCTTCTCGACAAAATAACCGTCCATTATCTGGCGTATTTATTAATGCCGACTGTGGTCTAGGTATTCGTGGTTTACGTCAGCCCAATGCAGGCTTCTTTGACGTTTAATCCTAAAGGTCTAGTCTTCTAGACCCACATAGATCGCCTGTAGGCGATCTAGTTTTTGGAGTTCAACATGGCTGTTAAACTGATTTGTGCATCTCATAGCCCGCTGATGGAGTTCGCTTCACCGATTGAGAAGCGTCAGGAAGAAGTTGTTCGTGCAACGTTTAAGGCTTTGGCGGCTGAGTTAAAGCAATATGATCCAACCCTGATTATTACTTTTGGTCCCGATCATTTTAATGGTTTCTTTTATGACCTGATGCCAAGTTTCTGTGTTGGCCTTCGGGCTACTGCTGCAGGCGATTGGGATTATGGCCCAGGAAAACTCAATGTACCTGAGCAAACCGCGCTACAACTGGTGCGCCATGTCCTGAATGAAGGCGTTGATGTTGCATACTCCTACCGAATGCAGGCAGATCATGGGGTTACCCAGCCCTTGCATTTTTTATGTGAAGGACAGCTTGATCGTTACCCGACGATTCCTGTTTTTGTCAATGGTGCAGCAGCGCCACTGCCAACTACAAAACGTGCAATTGCGCTTGGCCGTGCTATAGGTTCATTTATTCAGTCTCTTAATCTTGAAAATGAACGCGTACTCATTTTGGGAACTGGGGGATTGTCGCATGATCCACCAACACCACAAATGGGGTCTGTACCTCCTGAAGTGGAAGAATTCCTGATCTCAGGTCGGAACCCGACGACTGAAGCACGCAACGCCCGCCAAGCCAAGGTCATTTCTGTGGGGCAACGTCTCGCTGCAGGCGATACTTCAGTTTCAGTGCCACTCAATCCAGAATGGGATAAACAGCTGTTAGATATTTTTCAAAATGCTGATTTTGAAGCCATTGAAAAAATGACTGAAGCCGATATCCGTCGTGAGGGTGGACGTGGTGGACAAGAGATTCGTGCATGGATCGCCGCTTTTGCAGCGCTTTCAGCATTGGGTGACTATGAAATGAAAGTTCATTGTTATGAAGCCATTTCAGAATGGATTGCGGGTTTTGGCATTGTCACAGCCAATTTGAAATAAAGGACAAAACAGATGAGTATTCAAACCATTGTGATTGTAGGCGCAGGTCAAGCGGGCGCAAGTGCAATTTTAGAGTTACGCGCACAGCAATTTTCTGGTGAAATTATTTTGATCGGTGATGAACCTCATCTACCGTATGAACGTCCACCGCTATCTAAAGATGCAATTTTGCAGCCAGAACAAACCAAGCTGGAAATTCTCTCTGAACAAAAACTTGCCGAACTCAATGTCAAAGTGATTCGCAATAACGCTGTAGTTAAACTTCAGCCTGAATCACATCAGCTTGTTTTACAAAGTGGTGATGTGATTCATTATGACAAATTACTATTGGCAACAGGTGGTTCGGCACGCCGTTTACCGATGTTAGATGCTCTAGGTCAACATGTTTATACTTTACGGAATCTTGAAGATTCACAGAAACTGATTCCTGTATTACAAGCTGAAAAACGCATCTTGATCGTGGGTGGCGGTGTAATCGGTTTAGAGTTGGCTTCTAGTGCACGTGCAAAAGGCTGTCAGGTCACAGTGCTTGAACAGGGCGCAATGGTCATGGGCCGTTGTTCTCCACTCAATCTGAGTCAATTTTTACTGCAACAACATCAACGTGCTGGCATTGAAATTCAACTGAATACCAAACTGGTGCAGGCTGAATTACGTGACCAAGAAGTGATTCTCACCTTAGAAAATGGTCAGCAGTTGACGGGTGATGCTGTCATTTACGGAATTGGGATCGTACCTAATGCTGATTTAGCGCGTGAAGCAGGTCTCGATGTCGATTTTGCCATTCAAGTCAATCAGTATTGCCAAACCTCTGATCCTGATATTTATGCTGCTGGTGATGTTGCAACCCAGTTGGTCGAAGATGGGCAATATCGTCGTATTGAAACTTGGGAAAATGCCAACAAGCAAGCGGGAATTTTTGCGCGTCATATCATGGGCAATCCATTGGCGCAGCAAACTCCTGCTTGGTTCTGGACAGACCAGCTTGATATGAACTTTCAGTTTGCTGGCGATATGACGGCTACAGAATGGCATATTCGTGGTGAAATGGATATTGAGCAGGGTAAAAATGCCAGCTTTGTGATGTTTGGCACGCGCAACGGAATTCTGGTTGCAGGCATTACTGTCAATCAGGCAAAAGAAATGCGTCATTTAAAGAAAATGATTGCGAAAGCACAACCGTTTGATGCAGAAACACTGCTGAATCTCGCGATTGATTTACGCAAGGTTGCCTGAGCTCAATCACAACAGGCTTACATGTAATCAACCCATGCTGTTTTAGGCATGGGTTGATTGATTTTATGGATATGATTCATGTTTATGTCTAAGGGATCGACGTCTTTTACCCACATTGCAATTTATGCGACCCTTGTCCTGATTTGGGCAGCAACGCCACTGGCAATTGTATGGAGTGTGCATCAGGTTTATCCGCTTTGGGTTTTAATTATTCGCTATGTAGGTGCATCTATTTTGGCGGTTATGTTGCTCATCATCTTTCGTAATCCCTTGCCACTAGATCGTCAGTCACTCACGAGTTATGTCGCAGGCAGCCTAAATTTAATTGGTGCTCAACTTTTTATTTATCTGGCAGCCCGTTATCTAACTTCAGGATTAATGGCTTTGTTATTTGGGTTATCACCGTTAATTTCTGGTCTGGTCGGGCATTTTATTTTAAAAAATCAGCATCTCGTTCTCATACAATGGGGAGGCATGTTGATGGCAGTCTTGGGTTTGATTGTAGTGTTTGCGGATCAAACTGGAAATCAGGTACAACCGATTGGTATCATATTAATTGTCATCAGTATTATTTCTTATATTAGTTCTATATTTTGGGTCAAGCATATTGCAGCGCCACTAACGCCGATATCACAGGCTACAGGCTCCTTGCTGGTTTCAGCATTGGCATCTTTACTGTTGATTCCTTTTATTTATCAGCATATGCCACACCACCTTCCTGACTTACACAGCATGCTTGGCTTTGCATTTACAATATTATTTTCATCTATTATTGCGATGCTGTGCTATTTTTGGCTGATTCGGGAATTAAAACCTTCAACCATTGCCTTGAGTAATGTGATTACACCGATTATTGCTTTAACTTTAGGTGCGGTATTTAACCATGAACAACTTAATGTAAGTGCATGGTTTGGTGTAATACTGGTGGTGATCGGGATTCTTTGTTATTTCAGAAAAACCTAGCTTGATTTAATGATTATGGTGGACTGATAAAAGCTGTTTAATCATCAAAACATAGAAAATTGTCCCCGCTATTGCTAAATATTTGTTGATACAGTAGCGGGAAATTTCTGCTTTTTATCTATCTATTTGATCTAGTAGCTTACCAAGCATAAACCCCGATTTTTCTGAAGCTAAACAATGATCGAGAATGCAGAATCGCGATCATTCACTTCTATCTATAAATTTCTTTCATCCTGATTTACACATTCTTTGCCTGTCTTTCACAGGGAGCGACAGCCTAAGCCCAAGAAGTTTGATGTAAATTGGTTATCAAAATAAAAATAGCGATTAAACAATTGGTAAAATAATGAAGAATTTTTAAAAAACTAACTGATTGAATTAATTTGTTTTTTAAAAAATCTTTGATTTTTATTGTCTTGGTGCATAAAATTGAGTTATGCTAAAACTTGTTTATTGTTTAGCCAATTATGTGAAATGTGGTAACTGTGCTTTTAAAAACACGACTTGAGGCATGCTTTTTCGTTGCTCATCAAGTTTGAAGCAAAACCCTCCCAGAGGGCGAGAAGTGAAAGCTTTACTTGCGAAAAAATGTTTCTATCACAAGATAAAAGTCAAAATACTAAGTTAAATTGGATTACTGGAAATGGATTTGACATATAGATTTGATGATTTGCAAATGCGATTTCAAATTTTCTTTATAAGCATGAATTATAGTCGGTTTCCTTTATTATTTTGTATTAATCGAATAACACAGTATAAAAAGTGAGTTGATCATCCTCATCATTTTGAATGAAAAAACCTTAAGTTTTATCGTTAAAATAGCTTTATTTTTGATCGCTTTTTGTACAGGTGTATATTTAAAAGAAATATTTCATATGTAAAATCAGCATGAGGCTAATTTCTTAAACCAATGGAGATTTTAATGGCTAGTCAATTTATTAGTAAAGATAATAGCCATATATTTCAGCTCATTAGTCAAGGCAATAACCTTAAAATTGTTTTAGAAGCAATTACTGCATGGTTAGAGACTCATATTCAAGATGCAATTGTTTCAACCATGCTGTATGACCCTTCAATTGAAAAATTATACTTAATTAGTGGTCATCAACATTTTTCTCCTGAATATCAGCAGATGTTAAAAGCAGTTGTTGTTCATGAGAAAAGTGGCACATGTGGTTCAGCAGCTTTTCATAAGCATTTGGTTATTTCTGAAAATTTAATCACTGATCCTAAATGGTCACGTCAAAAAGATCTTGTACAAAAAGAAAAACTGACTTCATGTTGGTCAATGCCTGTTCTCGGAACGCGCGGAGAGCTATATGGTACTTTTGCAACTTACTATAGAACGATTAGAAAGCCTTCAGATATCGAAATTAACCTATTGCAACGAGCTGCTATTTTAGTTTCTCTAACCATTGATATTGATCGCGAAAGAGAACAAAAATTACTGATAGATGAAAAATATAGTTCATTTTTTAAATATCATCCAGATGCGGTATTTGAAGTAAATCTTGAAGGTTATATCGTTTCTGCAAATGTAGCTTCAGAGAAAATAACGGGTTTTTTAGAAAGTGAGATCAAAGGGCAATATTATTTTAATTTTGTACCGGAGACTTCGTTCGAGACTGTAAAAATTGCTTTTGAACAGAGTCTAAAAGGAGAATCACAACATTATGAATTGCAAGCCTACCATGCTTCAGGAGAGTTACTCTGGCTTGAGATAACAAACTTGCCAATTAAGCATAATGAAAGGATTGTTGGTATTTTAGTCATTGCAAAAGATATTACAGCTAAATATCATTATCAAGAACGGGTAAGGCTTCTAGAAAGAGCGATACAAAATAGCACACAAGGTGTAGTGATTGCCCATGCAGATTCAGATATGCCGATTGTATATGTCAACGCTGCATTTTTGGCAATGACGGGTTATGCAGAATCCGAAATTATGGGGAAAAATTGTGGTTTTTTAAAAGGCCCAGATACAGATGTCATCACACTAAAAAAAATAAAAAATGCGTTGACGACCAAAACTCAGTCACAAGTCAAAATTAAAAATTATCGCAAAGATGGCAGCTGGTTTTGGAATCAGTTGACATTAGCGCCTATTTTGGATGATTTGGGTCATTGCACACACTTTCTTGGAATACAACAAGATGTGACGAAAGAATGCGTAAGTGAAGAATATATTGAATATCAAAAAATGCATGATTATTTGACAGGGTTATTTAATCGCCGTGCTTTTGATGAATATCTAGAAAAAACGCTAAAAAATATACAAGCCCAAAAAGATTTGTATTTACTTTATATTGACCTCGATGATTTTAGTCCGCTCAATGAGACCTTGGGTCATATTGTTGGTGATAAATTATTGCAATCTGTTGCAACTAGAATGAAAAATTTCATTCGAGATAAAGACATGTTGAGCCGAATCTCTGGCGATGAGTTTGCGCTTATTCTTTTAGATTTTAAAACTCCTGATCATGTGGCCGAATTTGCTGAAAGATTACTGAAAAATTTATCAACACCCTTTCAAATAGATGGTCATAAAATTCATATTACTGCCAGCATAGGGATTGCTAAAAACTGTAGTCAGGTTTATCAAGGCATTCAATTAATCCAGCATGCGATTCTCTCAATGCAAGAAGCAAAAAAACAAGGGCGTAATACATGGAATTGGTATCAGGAAAAATATAATGATCTTCCTAAAATAGATTATATAAATTTACGTTTAGACTTATCTGAAGCTTTAGAAAAAGCTCAGCTCAATGTGTTTTATCAGCCATTAATCCAACCTAAAACTGGTGAAGTCGCTTCATTAGAGGCTCTTATTCGCTGGATTCACCCAGAAAAAGGTTTTATCCCACCAGATGTTTTTATCCCTTTGGCTGAGAGGACAGGACACATTGTTTCAATTGGTCGTTGGGTTTTACAACAAGCATGTCACGATATTTTTAAGTTAAATAAAAATCGGGAACGGCCTTTGAGTGTATCTGTCAACATTTCACCATTAGAGTTCCATCGAAAGAATTTTTTAAATGATTTAGAAGAAATTTTAAATGTGAGCCAACTTCCGCCTCAATTGTTAAAATTAGAAGTGACAGAGGGAATGTTGATTACTGATGTGCAAAAATCGATTGAAATATTACATGCGATACGTGCTTTAGGTATCAAGGTTTCTCTCGATGATTTTGGTACAGGCTATTCAAGCTTAAGTTATTTACGCCGCCTACCTGTTGACCAAATAAAGCTAGATAAAAGCTTTTTTGAAAATTTTCCTATAGATCAACAAGACACTGCTATTGTTAAGTTAATTATCGAAATAGCTCATCAGCTCAACTTGGAGGTTGTTGCTGAAGGGATTGAAATCTATGAGCAGGTTAAATTCCTAACAGAATATGAATGTGACATGATTCAGGGTTATTTTTATTCAAAACCTGTTCCCATAAACCAGTTGAAATTATGATTTAAGCCATGAATATTCAATTAAAATCTAAATTTTATGGAAAAAGTACTTATGAGGGATTTTTAATAGGATTTTAAGTGGCTTTAGATTTTTAGAAATATTTGAAAGTATGAGTGATTACCCTATAACTTTAAAAATAATGAACGGTTTTAAATTAGCCTGATAGGTATTTTGTGTGCTAATTTGAGCCTGAAAATGACTTAAGCAACCAAGAAGAATAATAAAATAAACAGCAGGATCAGAAAAATATTAAAAAGCGAGGAAGGGTGTGGTTCAGTAAATTTGATATCATGTTGCATCACATGACACAAATTAACTAAATTTTAACGATTAAAATACGGGTTTAAATAATAACTCTGTAATTTAATTTAAATAACTGATTTACTTCAGTGTAGAAACTTCGGCCATCTAAGTTTAAATCGACTTCAATTCCAGATTCAAGTAATACTCTTTTGCCTACTTCAATTGATTTAAGTCCAGTACGTGTACTTTGTGTTTTGTTTAAAGGAACGAGTGATACTAAAATTTCTGTACCATTTATAGATTTTGCAATAATGTTATGATTTTGATTCAATGTTACACCGAGTTTTATTTTATTTATTCCATTATGGAATAAATATTAAGATATTTTAGATTTTTGGTAATAAAAAAGTACGATGGACGTACTTTTTTATTTTATTAAATATTATTATAGAGCAACAATATTTACAGCATTTGGGCCTTTTTGACCTTGAACGATGCTGAATGATACTTGTTGACCTTCAAATAAAGTTTTGAAACCAGAATTAGCGATTTCACTAAAATGAGCAAATACGTCTGGACCAGATTCTTGTTGAATGAAACCAAAACCTTTAGTTTCGTTAAACCACTTTACTGTACCAGTTACTGTATTAGAATTAGACATAATATACCTATGAGTTTTAAGAGTTTTAGCCATTTCGAAATTTAAATGACTATTTCTAACTTTGAAAAATAATAAGGATTGAGCTTAAGATCTTAAAAAAAACGGAGGATTATGACTAAAACTACGATACTTAAAGAAGATTTACTAAACAATACTTTTTTTCTAGTTAGGTTAACTATACATGAAATAAAATTGTATGCAAGCTTTTTTTATATGTGCTATTTGTTTATTTTATTAAATAATTTAAAACAAGAATGATTTCTAGGGTGCATTATCAGGATTAAATCTAACTTTTCAACCAGTTGGAAATATAAAAAAGTATAAATCATGAGAAAATAGAATCCGAATAACAGTCAACAGAAGTCTTGAGCTGAACAGTTTATCTGTCTTGAAATTAGATCTGCATCTTCTTCCACATTGCCAATATTTGACGTTTTTTATCCTAAATTAATTTTTCTGTTTAAAGTATCAATTATTTTTAAAAGCGAAGCGCTGTAAGAACTGAATTTGGTTGAGTCATTGAATCTGTTTTTTACTACTTTTTGTGTAACGAACATCAGCAAATTTTGAAGATTAATCTGAAATTTAATGCAATATTCTGAACAGCCTGGAGTAGGCATGATAGTATTTAGCCTATGAAAAACGGACTAAAACTTGATTCCATGTCTATTTTTACCAAAGAAATTTCTGCACTAAAACTCAATCAATTTAAACAGCATGAAAAACGCTGGGTTGGTGGGCTACTTGGTTCAGCGGGTGCGCTATTATTTAAAGAAATTGCCGAACAATTTCCGCATTTATTTGTACTGATTGCACGCAACAATCAGCATTTGGCACAGCTAGAAAGTGAACTTGAGTTTTATGGGCTAAAACCAACTATTTTCCCAGATTGGGAAATTTTGCCTTATGATCGTTTATCTCCGCATCAAGATATTGTCTCAGAACGACTGGCTATTTTAGCCAATATGCCGCAGCAAGGCATTTTACTGGTTTCAGCATCGACATTTGCCCAGCGCGTTGCACCTATGTCTTGGGTACTCGGTGCGCATTTTGATTTAAAAGTTGGTCAGAAATTTGACCTAGAACAACAGAAAAAACGTTTGATTCAAGCAGGTTATCAACTGGTTGACACTGTGTATGATCATGGTGAATTTGCGGTGCGCGGCAGCATTGTCGATGTTTATGCTTCTGGTCAGGAAGCACCGATCCGGATTGATTTATTTGATGATGAAATTGACACGCTCAAATATTTTGATCCTGAAACCCAGCGTACCACGCAAACCATTCAGCAATTCCGTATTTTACCCGCTAAAGAATTTCCACTTAAAGAAGCTCGCGCGCTGTTTCGTGAACGTTATGCTGAAAGCTTTCCAACTGCAAACCCAAAGAAAAACCCAATTTATCAGGATGCGTTAGAAGGAATCGCATCTTCTGGTCTGGAGTTTTATCTACCGTTATTTTTTGAAAAAACGGCTATGCAACAGGAAAGTATGCTCAGCAGTTACTTTCCTGAACAGACTATTGTCATCAATACCGATGATCTCGATGAGGGTCTGACCCAGTTCTGGCAAGATGTGTATAGGCGTTATGAAGATCGACGTCATAATGTTGATCAGCCATTACTGTCGCCTGAAGATTTATTTTTAAACCCACAGCAGATTCTAGAGCAGGTCAATCATTTCCGCCGTATTGTGGTTTCAGTTGACCCGATTGCTGAAAAGGCAGGGGCGATCAATCTTGCTACCGATGCGCCGCCCAAACTGCCTGTGGATGCCAAATTAGAACGACCATTTAGCCATGTAAAACATTATGTTGATGCGGTGAGCTACCCTGTGCTGTTGGTTGCGGAAAGTGCAGGGCGGCGTGAAACCTTAAAAGATGCTTTGCGTTCAAGCTTTGGCGATATTCCGCAAGTTGACTCGTTTCAGCAGTTTTTAAAAGAACAATATTCGATTGCAATTACCAACGCGCCTTTAGATCGTGGGTTGGTGATTCATGATCATCTCGCGGTGATTTCCGAAAACCAACTGTATGAACATCGGGTTGTACAGCGTCGCCGTAAGCGTCAGCAGGAAATTTCTGAAGAATTTCTGGTTCGTAGTTTAACTGAGCTGAGTATTGGTGCACCTGTAGTTCATATTGATCATGGGGTCGGACGTTATGCAGGTTTGGTGAACTTAACCATTGATAATCAGGAACATGAATTTTTACAGCTTGATTATGCAGATGGCGCGAAAATCTATGTGCCTGTATCGAACCTGAATCTGATTAGCCGGTATAGCGGAGGTGATCCAGATTTAGCGCCTTTACATAAACTGGGTAATGACGCATGGAATAAAGCCAAACGTAAGGCACTGGAACAAATTCATGATGTCGCTGCTGAACTTTTACATATTCAGGCGCGCCGCCAATCCAAGCCAGGTTTTGGTTTTGAGCTGGATCAGGGCATGTATATGCAGTTTGCCAGTGGTTTTGCCTATGAGGAAACGCTGGATCAGGCCAATGCTATTGAAGCTACATTATATGACATGCAACAAGCCAAACCGATGGATCGCTTGGTTTGTGGTGATGTTGGTTTTGGCAAAACCGAAGTGGCGATGCGTGCAGCATTTGTCGCGGTGCAGAACTCGAAACAGGTTGCGGTACTTGTACCCACCACGCTGTTAGCACAGCAGCATTATGAATCATTTAAAGACCGTTTTGCTGACTGGCCGATTCGGATCGAAGTCTTGTCTCGCTTTGGTTCAAGTAAGACCCATCAAAAAGTCATTGAAGATATGGCAGAAGGCAAGGTTGATATTGTGATTGGCACGCACAAAATCTTGCAGGAAAATATCCAGTTTAAAGATTTGGGCTTAATGATTGTCGATGAAGAACATCGTTTTGGTGTACGCGACAAAGAGCGTATAAAAGCCTTGCGTGCCGATGTGGATATGCTGACCTTGACTGCGACGCCAATTCCACGGACATTGAACATGTCATTTAGTGGCATGCGTGATTTATCGATTATTGCCACGCCACCTGCACGCCGTTTGGCGGTGAAAACTTTTGTACAAGAACAGACTGAAGCCACCATTAAAGAAGCCATTTTGCGTGAATTGCTGCGTGGCGGGCAGGTGTATTTCTTGCACAATGAAGTTGATACCATTGAACGTACGGCAGAAAATCTCCGTCATTTGGTGCCTGAAGCACGGGTTGCTGTAGCCCATGGGCAAATGCGTGAACGCGAACTGGAACAAGTCATGCAGCAGTTCTATCACAAAGAATATAATGTCTTGGTGTGTTCAACCATTGTGGAAACGGGCATTGATGTGCCCAACGCCAATACCATGATTATTGAGCGTGCAGACAAACTCGGGCTAGCTCAGTTGCATCAGCTGCGTGGTCGTGTGGGTCGATCACATCATCAAGCCTATGCCTACCTCATGGTACCTTCACTTAAAGGTTTAAAAGGCGATGCCGAAAAACGCCTGGATGCCATTCAGCGTGCATCGACTTTGGGTGCTGGCTTTATGTTGGCAACCGAAGATCTGGAAATCCGTGGTGCAGGTGAACTGTTGGGTGAAAAACAGAGTGGTTCAATGCAAGCGATTGGTTTTAGCTTGTATATGGAAATGCTTGAAAAAGCCACCAAAGCCATTCAGCTCGGTCGAACACCAAACTTTGATGCGCCGTTGAGTTTGATTGCGGAAATCAATCTGCATATGCCTGCACTCATCCCTGATGATTACTTGGGTGATGTGCATCAGCGGTTATTATTTTACAAACGCATCAGTAATACCAACAGTCAGGAAAAACTCGACAATATCCGTATGGAGTTGATTGACCGTTTTGGGATTTTACCTGTCGCGGTGAAACAGTTGTTTAGTGTGCATGAAATTCGGATTCAGGCGGAGCAACTTGGTATTGTTAAAATTGATATAAATAGCAATGGCGGCTATGTTGAGTTTTCGCCTGATACGCCTGTACAAGCTATTAGTATTATTCAGATGATGCAGTGCCAGCCAACGTATTTTCGTATGGATGGTGGGCAGCGCCTGAAAATTATGGTGATGCTGGAAGACTATGAAAAACGTATTCGTTTTATGCAAGATGCCTTGGCACAGCTGATTCGGGAATTACCTGCAAGCTAGTTTTTTGGCGGCTCGAATATATCGCCTAATCGCGTATATTCGAGCGATAAAGCACAATCCGTTCATATTCATGTCAGGATGGATATGTTAGTATAAAACCACTTTTCGTTATTTTTACCATTTATAAAGATATGTTTAGTTTACATCCGCAACTTGCGCAAGATACTTTTTTGGTTGGTGATTTTCCATTATCAACTTGTCGTTTAATGAACGATATGCAATTCCCTTGGTTAATCTTGGTTCCTCGTGTACCAGGAATTACCGAACTGTATGAACTTAGCCAAGCCGATCAGGAACAGTTCCTGCGTGAATCAAGCTGGTTATCTAGTCAGTTATCACGTGTATTTCGTGCCGATAAAATGAATGTGGCAGCATTGGGTAACATGGTACCGCAACTACATTTTCATCATATTGTACGTTATCAAAATGATGTTGCTTGGCCAAAACCTGTTTGGGGTTTACCAGCAGTACCGTATAGCAACGATGTATTGGCACATATGCGTCAGACGTTAATGCTGGCACTACGTGGTCAGGGTGAAATGCCATTTGACTGGCGAATGGACTAATTCATTTATCCACATAATGTTGCTTAGAGGTGGGGCAAAGGTGCCATTTGAGCGGAATGTAAATAATAAGTTTGTGCTGGAAAGTGTGTATAGATTCATTGCTTATCTCATGCTTTCGTTTGGTGTGTTACTCTACTATTTTCCGATGCCTCTACAATTTCAGCATTATGTGGTTAGCATTTTTGCAGCTGCTGCTTTTGTTGCAATACTCTGTATATTTACGCTTGCAAAACATAAATTTACCCGCCACCAAATTAAGCAAATTGTTTTTGTCTTGGACTTGTGTGTCATAGCGGCAGCTTTATCTGCGGTACATTTATCTTTCGTTTTTAGCGGCCTAATACTCGCGTCGTTTTGGTATTTATCAACTTCATTCAATAAAATTTCTTTTGTTGGCTATAGTCTTGGCTTCCTGTGTGCTGTCATGACTTTTTATGTCAGTGCTTTTTTATTTTTTGGTTTTGAAAACTATTTTGAAGATGCCAGTATCTATTTGACTATTTATAGTTTTATCTGCTTCTGTGCCTGCTTTGGCGTAACCAATTATTTTAATAAGAAAGCATTAAAAAACCTGATGACAACCAAAGATTATTATCAGGAACAGATGAACCGTTATATTCAGTTTTCCAATCAGCTCAGTCGTTATGCACCGTTGCAGTTATGGCAATCGATCATGCGTGGTGATACTCAAGCGAAAATTGATTATAAGCGTAAAAAAATGACTGTGTTTTTTTCAGACGTGATCGGTTTTACTCAACTGGCTGAAAAACTGATTCCAGATGATCTGGCATTTGTCTTAAATGATTATTTGAGTCATATGGCTGAAATTGCCAAGCGCTATGAAGGCACCTTAGATAAGTTTATTGGTGATGGTATGCTAATTTTCTTTGGTGATCCACAATCGCGAGGCGTAGAGCAAGATGCCAAACATTGTATAGAAATGGCGATTACCATGCGTCAGCAAATGCATGTGCTGCGCGAACGCTGGCTAAAAATGGGCTTTCCTGAGCTACACATTCGTATGGGCGTGAGTACTGGTTATTGTCACGTTGGAAATTACGGCTCAGACTACCGAATGTCATATACGTTGATCGGTCATGATGTCAACTTGGCAGCACGCTTGCAAGGAGCAGCACATCCAGACGAAATTTTGATTGCTGATGAAACTTATCGTTTAGTAAAAGATGAATTTGTTTGCGTTCCGAAAGACCTGATGCAGCTCAAAGGTTTGAGTGAGCCAATAAAAACTTGGCAAGTTATTGATAAATACACAGGAATTCGTTCTGATCTACAACAATGGTTTGACTATGAATACAAAGGTTTTCATTTGTTGTTAAATCTGGATGAAGTGCAGCATTATGAATATCAGCAGTTGCTTGATGTCTTGGAACAAATGAAAGAGCGGATTCAAACTCAGCATGAATTGACGACAGAGCAGGGAATTGCGCGTTTAGATGCTCGCGATGAAGTGCAAGATTCGGGCTCAAAGCTCGGTGGCTTTGAGTCCGATAAAGTCTAAGACTTAGTGATTTTCTGATGCATGGTTGATGGTGTACTTTGGAATTTCAACTTCCAAGTCCTCATTTTCCACCTTCACCTGACAAGACAAGCGTGAATCAGGCTCTAAGCCCCATGCACGATCAAGCAAGTCAGCTTCAACATCATGCATCTCTTCTAGGCTGTCAAAACCACGACGAACAATTACATGGCAAGTGGTGCATGCACAAGACATGTCACAAGCATGTTCAATCTTGATACCATTTTTGAGTAAGCTTTCACATAAATTACTGTGATTTTCGACTTCAAACTCTGCACCTTCAGGGCAAATCTGGGCATGCGGAAGAACTTTAATACGTGGCATATCTTTACCTATTCAGAAGTTGAGTTTGACCAGTCATCGAGTTTAGTGCCTTTGAGGGCATGGTCAATGTGACGGTTCATACGTAACGCAGCAAAAGCATCACTGTGAACTTTAAGCTGGTTGACAGCTTGCTCAATGGCTTGGAGATCTTGACCTTGTAACTGGTCAGCAACTTTTTGCTGAGCTTGCTGCAATTCGCTGAGCTGAGTGTCATTGAGTAAGTTGGCATCTGTTTTCAGTGCTTGAGTCAACGCTTCAAGTTCACGTTGCGCTTCCACTTTGGTTTCTTGCAGATGACGAAGCTGTTTATCTTCTTCGGCATGTTGGAAACCTTCAAGGAGTAAGCGTTCCATATCGGTATCGGATAAACCGTAAGATGGTTTAATGTCGATATGTGCTTCAACCCCTGACGTAGTTTCACGTGCAGAAACAGCCAATAAACCATCAGCATCAACTTGGAATGTCACTTCAATGCGTGCCTGACCTGCAGTCATTGGTGGAATACCACGCAGCACAAAACGACCTAAAGAACGGCAGTGTTCAACCAGATCACGCTCGCCTTGTACCACATGAATCAGCATGGCACTTTGGCCATCTTGATAGGTAGTAAATTCTTGACGACGCGCTACAGGAATGGCGGTATTACGTGAAATCAGACGCTCAACCAGTCCGCCCATGGTTTCTAGACCTAAAGACAGAGGTGTAACATCGAGCAGTAATGAACCATCTTGGCTATTACCAACCAATTGATTTGCAGTAATCGCTGCGCCAATGGCTACCACTTCATCTGGGTTGATGGTACATAAAGGCTCTTGCTGGAAAACTTCCGCAACAACTTTCTTTACTGCATATGAACGTGTTGAACCACCGACCAGTACGACATTTTGAATATCGCCGAGTTCAAGTTTGGCATCACGCAGTACTCGTTTACAGACAGTAATGGTACGCTCAAGCGCCACCTGAATAATTGATTCAAATGTTAGGCGATCTAAAGTGATGACTTGTTCAAGCAAATGCAATTGAACATGTTCTAACTCAGACAGTTGCTCTTTAGCTTTACGTGCTGTCACCATAAAGTGTGCATGTTCAGCATCATCTAGTTCATCTAGATTCAACTGTTTTTTTGCCCATTTTACGATTAAACGGTCGAGGTCATCGCCACCGAGTGCAGTATGTCCGCCTGTTGCCAATACTTCAAACACGCCTTGCGAGAAGCGCAAAATCGATACGTCAAATGTCCCGCCGCCCAAGTCATAAATGACATAGTTGCGGTCAGTAGATAAGTTGGTTTCCTGATCTAAACCATAGGCAACCGCTGCGGCTGTTGGTTCATTGAGGAGACGTAAAACATTTAAGCCCGCAAGCTGAGCCGCATCACGCGTTGCTTGGCGCTGTGCTTCATCAAAATATGCAGGGACGGTAATCACAGCGCCTGTAATAGGTTGCTGAATACTGTCTTCGGCACGGAGTTTAAGTTGTTTTAAAATATCAGCAGAAATTTCAACAGGTGTTTTTGGTCCGGCATTGGTTTGGAATGCAGGCATTTCATTGTCTGCGCCAACCAGTTCATACGGATGTTGAAATTTGATATCTGCTTTAGAACGACCCATAAAACGTTTGACTGAAACAATGGTGTTTTTAGGATCGCGGGTAACAAATGGTTTGGCTTCCTCACCGTAAGCATTTTGTTCTTTTGCATAATGCACAATCGATGGCAATAAAACCCGACCATGTTCATCTTCTAAAACTTTAGCTTGGCCTGAGCGTACAGTGGCAACCAAAGAGTGCGTTGTGCCTAAATCAATACCAATCGCAACACGGTGTTCGTGAGGCGCACTTGACTGACCAGGTTCAGCAATTTGCAAGAGAGCCATCTGTTAAAATCCTTGAATATAAAAATTAAAAATCATCATCCAGATCATACTGTTCATCATCAAGTAACTGATCTTCAGCTTTATCAATGTCATTCATGACACGCTGGAAGAAGCGTAACTTGCGTACAGTATCGCGTGCTTCGCCCCAGTCTTCATCATCATAATCGATTTTAAATTCACGAACCAAACTACCAATCCATTGATTCACTTCGTCTTTTAGAGAGTGAAGTTGTTCTGGATTTTGTGCTTCATCAAGTTGTTCACGAATTTCAAGTGCTGACTGTAAAAATTCAAAATCATGAATCGACTGATCAAGACCATGGTCTTGTTTTTTAAGCGAAAGCAAATAAGCAGAGCGGCTGTCGACATGAGACAGAACTTTATAGGCTTGATTAATTGCACTCGATTTGATGAGTGCTTGATCTTTATCTTGTGCTTTGTCAGGGTGATATTGTTGTTGCAATTTTAAAAAGCTATTTTTTAAAGCTGCTAAATCAATATCGAGCGCTACAGGTAATTCGAACAACTCAAAATGATTCATGGGGGATAATTTCCACGAGGTAAATGTCAATAAAACAGTGAATTATACACTGTTTTATTGAAAATGAAGGAGAAGGGGAGAATTAAACAGTGAAAGACTCACCGCAACCACATTCACCTTTTTTGTTTGGGTTATTAAATTCAAAGCCTTCGTTTAGACCATTTTTAACATAGTCCATTTCTAATCCTTCGAGATAAACTAAGCTCTTAGGATCAACAAAAACTTTTACGCCAAACTGTTCAAAAATTTGATCATGTGTATCGACTTCATCTACAAATTCGAGTACATACGCTAAACCTGAACAGCCTGAAGTTTTCACCCCAACGCGAATGCCTTCACCCTTACCACGATTTTTCAGGTAATTGCTAATATGAGTGGCTGCATTTTCAGTTAAATGGATCATGAAAACTCCGTGAATTTATCTTGCCAAACAATTATGCATTTGATTTTTTGCTACGATAATCTTCAATCGCAGCTTTGATCGCGTCTTCTGCCAATACCGAACAGTGAATCTTTACAGGTGGTAAAGCAAGTTCAGTCGCAATATCAATGTTCTTGATTGCTTGTGCTTCATCAAGTGTTTTACCTTTTAACCATTCGGTTACCAGTGAACTTGATGCAATCGCAGAGCCGCAACCATAAGTTTTGAAACGTGCTTCTTCAATTACACCTTCATCGTTCACTTGGATTTGTAAGCGCATTACGTCGCCACATGCAGGTGCACCGACCATACCTGTACCTACGTTGGTTGCATTTTTGTCAAGTACGCCAACATTACGTGGGTTTTCATAATGGTCAATGACTTTATCGCTATATGCCATGGTCTTTCTCCGAACCTAGGGGGTCAGCCTGAGTATCCTTAATTTAATATGGGGGTAAAAACATTAATCGCAAGGATTAATGTTCTGCCCATTCAACTGTTGAAAGGTCGATGCCTTCTTTGTACATATCCCAAAGCGGTGAAAGCTCACGAAGTTTTTCTACAGCAGTTTGAGTAATGCTAATTACGTGATCAATATCTTCTTCAGTTGTGTATTTACCAAAACTGAAACGGATTGAGCTATGTGCAAGTTCGTCAGACAAACCTAGTGCACGTAACACGTAAGATGGTTCTAGTGTTGCAGAAGTACATGCAGAGCCGCTTGAAACAGCAACATCTTTAAGTGCCATCATTAAAGATTCACCTTCAACAAAGTTAAAGCTGACATTTAAATAGTTGGCAACATTGTATGTTGGGTGACCGTTTAGGAAAACTTGTTCTAAGCTTTGCAAGCCATTCCATAATTTGTCACGCAGTACACGTAAGCGAGCTTGTTCTGCTTGAAGGTTTTTACCTGCAAGTTCAAATGCTTCGCCCATACCTACGATTTGATGGGTTGCCAGTGTACCAGAACGCATACCACGTTCATGACCGCCACCGTGCATTTGTGCTTTTAGGCGAACACGTGGGCTACGGCGTACATAAAGCGCACCAATCCCTTTAGGGCCATAAATCTTGTGACCAGAGAAACTCATCAGGTCAACTTTCATTTGACTAAGATCAATTTCAATCTTGCCTGCAGCTTGAGCAGCATCAACATGCAAGAAAGTTTTGTTGGCGCGAGTCAATTCACCAATTGCAGCAACATCTGTTACCGTACCAATTTCATTGTTCACCATCATGAGGGACACTAAAATCGTATCTGGACGAAGTTCAGCAGCCACCATTTCAGGTGTAATCAAACCTGTTTGTGGTTGAGGTTCAATATAGGTAATTTCAAAACCTTCTGCTTCGAGCTCACGACAAGTATCTAAAACCGCTTTATGTTCGATTTTACTGGTAATGATATGTTTGCCTTTAGAAGCGTAGAACTGAGCAACGCCTTTAAGTGCAAGGTTATCCGATTCGGTTGCACCAGAAGTCCATACAATCTCACGTGGATCAGCTTTAACAAGATTCGCAACTTGCTCACGTGCATACTCTACTTTTTCTTCTGCTTGCCATCCGTAAGCATGTGAGCGCGATGCTGGGTTACCGAAGGTACCATCAAAGGTTAAGCATTCCATCATGCGTTCAGCAACTTGTGGGTCAACTGGAGTTGTTGCTGCGTAGTCAAGATAAATAGGACGTTTCATGTTAAATACCTGTAACCGATAATAGGTCTGACTCATAAGGTGCTGTATTTTGGCGAATCGAGACAGTTTGAACATTGTCGCGTGAAATGAGGTCAGCCAAAGAGATTTTTGCTAAATAATCGGCGATATGGTGAGAAAGATCTTGCCATAAGTCGTGAGTTAAGCACATTGCGCCATTTTGACAATTACCTTTATGGTCGCAACGTGTGGCATCCACTGTTTCATTGACAGCTTCAATAATTTCTAAAATCGTAATTTCATTTGCGCTTCTTGCTAAATGGTAACCACCATTTGCACCACGAACGCTAGAAACTAAACCATGACGTTTAAGCTTAGCAAATAACTGCTCGAGATAAGCGACTGAAATTGTTTGGCGTGCTGCAATTTCTGCAAGTGTGATCGTTTCTTCAGGTGGCTGCAAAGCTAGGTCGAGTAGAGCAGTCACTGCGTAGCGACCGCGAGTGGTTAAACGCATAATTCGATACACATGTTTAGACTAGATGTCTAAATTTTATGAATCCTGACTAAAATAGTCAAGTTTTTTTGATAGGAATAAGATAGACGGGATTTAAACGGGTTAAATGACTGTTTTAACCAGCCCAACTATTATATAGCAAAGTACATAAAAGTATGACAATTACCGTAATAAAAAAACTATTTAAGCGGCGTTGCTTTTTTTCTATGTGACGTAGACGGTTTTTATACTGTTTAACTTCAACCTGTAAGCTATTGATTTTAGAACGTTGATATTCAATTTTTTCTAAAAGTGGTGCAATACGTTTCTTTGAAGCAACAACTTCGCTGTCAGGTTCTGAGCGAAATAACCATTTTTTCCAGTCAGAAGCGAGTTTAGGAAGTGCGAGTTGGGAGAGTAAATCTCGAAATGGGTCTTTGAGACTGTCATGCCCGTACATGCGAATTCCACGCACACTTTTTTTATGACCTAAGACTAAAGTTTGGACATAACTAAAGACGGTACCGCTAATTTCAAGGTCGACAGGCGAGTCAGGGGCTTGGAGGTCAAACAAAATTCCTTTACGAGTAAAGCGCACATAAAAGTCAACATAGGGAATATAACAATTCACTTTGACTGTGAGTTGCTGTTCTATGAATTCTTTTGCATGTAATTGCACTACATCGTCATGTGTAAAAATGAAGCTGTAAAAAGTTTCTAGTGCAATCATGCCAAAGTTCAACAATAACTTGGGCTGTTCTTGTGTTTGTTGAGATTCACTCATAAAGTCAAAATTCCTCAATGAAAATCTGAAGATTCCATTGATTGTCCTCGAACGATGAAAATGGTCGAAAAAATGAAGTAGTTTTGTAGAACAGTTTGGGGAAATGTTCAAGTCATATCTTTGTTATTATAACGTGATTATGCGCAAAGCAGTTGTTGATATACAAAGAGAGGGGGAGCTGCATGAGTAAAAGCACAATAAAACAGCAAAATGAATCTGATGATATGACAGTTGAACCACAAGTGAAAAAAAATAAGCAGAATCAAAAAACTGCTTTGGATTTTCGCAAATATACTCAACAAATTTGGCTGGCAGGGTTAGGCGCATTTTCACGTGCTGAAGAAGAAGGCAATAAATTCTTTGACTCACTGGTCAAAGTGGGGGAAGAACTCGAAGCCAAGACTTTGGATTTTGCAGATCAGACTGTGACCAAAGTGACAGATAAAGCTTTAGAATCGGTTTATGAAACCAAAGACAAAGTCGAAAAAATACTGGATCAGAGTGTTAACACCTCACTTAATCGCTTGGGATTGGCATCAAGTAAAGACATTCAGCATCTGGAACAATTGATTCTATCGCTGCACAGTAAAGTTGACGCGTTAATTGAAGAAAATCAGGCATTGCGACAGCAGCTTTCACAAAGCTCTCAATAAATGTGCATTTTCATGGTTTTTTGCAGGGAAAATCTTATAAAAGCATTTGATGAGTATTGCCTTTTTACCTCAAGCATTGCTATAAAGGCGGTATGGTTATATACGAAAGCCTTGGATCTTTAACAACCAAATTAAGAGGACGTAATCTTCATGAATAAATCAGAATTAATTGATGCGATTGCTACAAAAGGGGGATTGTCTAAAACTGATGCAGGAAAAGCATTGGATGCGACTATTGCTTCTATCTCTGAAGCGTTAAAAGCGGGTGACACAGTAACTTTAGTGGGCTTTGGTACATTTAGCGTGAAAGAACGCAGTGCGCGTACAGGCCGCAATCCAAAAACTGGTGCAGAATTGCACATTGAAGCCAGCAAAGTACCTAGCTTTAAAGCAGGTAAAGGCTTGAAAGACGCTGTTGCATAAGATAAGACAGCCAATTAAGCGCGCCTAAAGGCGCGTTTTTTATTGAATTGGCGAAATAAACAAGGCAAATCCGTTCATTCATTTATAGATTTCAGTTAAAATCGCACACAAATAAAATATTGGAATACTTATGGAATCGTTTCGTAAACTGATCAAAGGTTGGTTGGGCATCGCATTGCTGGTGTTATTCCTAACTCCTTTAGCGTTAGTAGGTATTGAAGGATATTTTAGTGGATCGAAAAAAACCGATGTAGCTAAAACAGTAAATGGTCAAGACATTACCAATAAAGATCTTGATGATTTAGTGAAAGCTTATCAACAGCAATATTTGCAATATGTTCAAGGTGACGCATCTTTACTCAATATGGATGCGATTCGTAATAATGCACTAGATACCCTAATTGCTCGTCAGTTATTGCTTCAACAAGCACAGAAAATGGGCTTGAATCTAAGCGATACGCAGTTTGTTGCAATGTTGTCACAAGTTCCTGAATTTCAAGTGAATGGTAAATTCAGTGATCAGGCTTTTGGTAATTATTTGCGTAGCAGTGGCATGACCAAAGAAATGTTAATTGCAAATTTGCGTAAAGATCAGGCATTAAAAATGCTTTCAGGAACGATTTCTAATTACACATTACTCGACAAAAACGATATTCAGCGCTTGGCAGCAACTCAAACTGAGCAGCGTGAGATTTATTTGGCAAGCGTTAAACTTGATGAATATAAAAAAGGGTTAACGGTTAGTGCCCAAGAAATTGCTGACTATTACAATAAACACAAAAGTAATTTTAAACAAAACGCGAGTGTTGATGTTGACTACGTTGTGTTAACACCAGCCATGATGAATACATCGACTGCCGCACCAACAGATGCTGAAATTCAGCAGGCATATAGCAAATATCTAGTGACTCAGAAGAAAAATGTGGCAAAAGAAGTTCGCCATATTTTAATTAGCCATGATAATCGCGGTGATGCTGCTGCATTGAAACTTGCCAATGATGTTGAAGCAAAAATTAAAGCGGGCATGTCCTTTGCAGATGCTGCAAAACAGTATTCTGAAGATCCGACATCGAAAGATAAAGGTGGTTTACTGGATGGTTATAAAGCAGGTACGTTAGGCTCAAAAGAGTTTGATGGTGCTGTTGCTACTCTGGCAGATAATCAGGTTTCACAACCAGTAAAAACAAGTTTTGGTTATCACATTATTGAAGTGAAAACGCCAAATGCGAAAATTGCATCACTTGAAGCAGTGAAATCGCAATTGGTTGCAGATATTGAGAAAAGCAAAAAAGCCAATGCATTTAGTGATGTTGTCAATAAATTAAATGATACTGTCATTAGCAATGATGCTTTAGATGTTGTGACCCAACAGGTAAAAACTGCCAAAGTACAATCTGTAAAAGCAGTAACAGTCTGGACTAAAGATCCCTACTTAAGTGATACAACTGTTAAAAGTAAACTCTTTAATGATGATGTGAAAAATGGTGATCGTAATGCATCAAGTAGCATTCAGTTGGCAAATGGTAGTGTAGTTTGGGTTAAAGTTCGTAACTATCATGCTGCTGGTACACAATCTTTAGTTCAGGCGACTGCTGCAATTCGCGCAAAAGTGCTTGATCAAAAAGCAGAGGCGGTAGCTAAACAACGCTTAGCAGCAACATTTAATGGCTTTAAAACCCAGCCCGCTGCTCAGGTACAGTCATCAAGCATTAAATTCGAGAAAGCAGGAGTATTCCCACGCCAAGGCTTGAAGAAAGAAGTGTCTAACATTGCATTTACTTTACCAGCGCCAAAAGAAGGAATGTGGTCAGTTGGAACAACAACTTTACCAAATGAGATGATTGTGATTGCTGTGTCTAAGGTTGTACCAATGGATGCGAAAGCGATTAGTGCAGAACAAATGCAGCAATTGCAAAACTGGTATCAGCAAAGTCGTAGTGAGCAGGAGCTTGCAGATTATGTTGAATATCTGAAATCAAAAGCAAAGATCAAATAAAATAAAAAAAAGCGCTTCGGCGCTTTTTTTATGCAGATAAATTTTATAAACAATTGGCAGGTTTGGGAACACCAGCCAGACGACTCAGATGGCGAGCGACCAAACCTGTATTGAACTGTTGCTGTAGTACAGCATTATTAATTTCAGGGCTGACGCTTTTCATTAAATACTTGATTAGAGGGCGAGTGGCAGGTGAATGCCCAAATTGCTGATAAAATTGGCGAACTGCATGTAAAATTTCAAAATGCCATGCAGTTAGTTTAATATCTAGACTGTTTGCAAGTTCTTGAGCAATATCTTCATTCCAGATTCGGTAATCTAGCAAATGACCATCTTGGTCGAGTTCTAAAGTCATGTTTTTCTCGATTATTTCAAACTGATGCAGCGGGTATGTTGCAATAATAAATTGGAAAATTCTGAATAATCAATAATGTTTAAAAGATGAGGTTTTACTTCAGGCAAAATATCTGCATCTGCTTTGAGGATATAGAGTGTATAAGGCTCTAAAGCAGGCTCACCATACAGTAAAGCAGATTCTGCCATGAGTACAACCTGATCTTGCGGAGTTGCCATTTGTTGGAGCTGTGTGAGCAATGACGCTGCTTTACTGTAATCGCCCTGAATTAAAAAAAGTGTTGAATTTGACATGATATTTACCAGTAAAGCACGTGTTCAAAATTTTGTAGAAACTCGGCATTGAGCTCAATAAACTCAATTTCATGTTCACTTTGTTCAACAAAAGCATGCTGCTGTTGCTGGCGTTCCACATAAATTGGCGTGAGGTCGTAAAACTCGAAACTATCTACCATGTTTGAGCCGAGTTTGAAGGCATGTGTCGATGGATTAAAAACCAGATCGTTTTTGAGTAGGCTTAATGCCGCATCTTTAAGCAAAACTTTAACCTGACAGCCAAATGTTGCCAGTACCATCGTTGCAGACAAGCTTTCATTGCTTTGCGCTTGCATTAGGTTGGCTTGAGTTAAAATAACAAGAACAGTTTTCACAGAACTACCTTTTAAAAACAACAAAACACACGTGTAAAGCTTTTAGAATTGAACTAAACGAGTGGTATTTTGAACAGCATCGGCAAATTCCCCTAGACCAACCAGTTCAAAGCCTGATGCGAGATTAAATTGTGTTAATTGATGGCGTTCGGCATTTTCTTGATCTGTAATGCCCCTAGCCAACGCCGCACTGACACAAACAGGTAAACGAATACCAAGTTTTTGCCATTCCTGAGTGAGTTGGCGTTGATCATCAGGACACCAGTTCAGGGAGTTTGCTACCATGACCCCATCCTGATAGAAAAAAACCCGAAAACTTTGATTTGTAGCTTGGAGTGCTTGCACTGTACTTAGTGCATGCCAAGCCAAAACAGAATGTGGAGAAGCGGTGACAAGAATTAGGGTGCTCATAACAAATCACTTTACAAAGAATATGGCTATGCACTCGCGTGGGCTTGGTAATGGTAAGCCATGAAAAATGAACAATAGGTAATTATACAATGATTTTAATCACAGGTGGTTTAGGTTTTATAGGTTCACATATTGCATTGCACTTATTGTCTAAAGGGCAACAAGTTGTGCTGGTGGATAATTTAGTCAATAGTCATCCGCATACCTTAGACCGTTTGCAATATATCTCAGGGCAATATATTCCATTTTTACAGGTTGATGTGCGTAATACTCCTGCATTAACCAAATTTGTAGAACAATACCCAATTGATGTGGTGATTCATTGTGCAGGATTTAAATCGCTACAAGAATCAGCCATGAAACCGATTGAGTATTATAACAATAACTTAAGTGCTTTAATGAGCATTGTTCGTATGATGCAGCGGATTGGTTGTCGGAACTTTGTGCATTTATCCAGCCTGATGGTTTATGGAAGTTCTGAAACGAAGCTGTCAGAAACTACACCGCTGAATTATCAGTGTGCTAATCCTTATATCCAGTCACAACAAATGATGGAAAAAATTCTTGCTGATGTATTTCAACATGACAATGAATGGAATATGGCTATTTTACGTCTTGCCAATGTTGCTGGTGCATTTGAACAAGGTTTTTGGGGAGAATTTGTTCCTAAATTACCAAAAAGTATTATGGGGCTGTTGATGCAAGCCGCGAATCATGAGCGCGAAGGCATTGAATTATATCAGGCTGCCAAGACTCAGGATCATACGGTTGAGCGCAGTTTTGTGCATATTTTAGATGTCTGTGATGCTTTGGAAAAAACTTTGGAATGGTTGAAACAGCAACAGCATTGTTATGAAACATTCAATATTGCCAGAGATGATGTGATCAGTATTGCCGATCTACTTCATGCGATAGAAGAGATTGTGGATACGAAAATTCAGGTATTGAATGCTACACATCATTTAAATCAAGGAGTATTAGATCAGGTTGGTGCAGATGTAACTAAGGCCAAGCAAGTGTTAGATTGGACTGCACAACGGACGGTCGCACAGATGCTACAGGATCAGTGGCGATTTTATCGTGGTGCATAAATAAAAAGTAAATGATAATTATTTATTAAGTGCCTGTTACTGAGTATGATTGGATTCAGCTTGTGATGAAAAAGATTAATCATAAAAATTAGAGGATATGAAGTATGAAAACACGCATCGAACATGACACTATGGGGGAAGTTGAAGTCCCAGATGACGCGCTGTGGGGGGCACAGACCCAACGCAGTTTACAAAACTTCAAGATAGGTCAGGAACGGTTACCTCGCGCCATGATTCGTGGAATGGGGCTGGTCAAGAAAGCAGCTGCATTAACCAATGCAGAGCTGAAACAGATTCCACAAGAGCTGGCAAACTATATTGTTGACGCGGCTGAAGAAGTGATTGCAGGGCAATGGGATGCACAATTTCCACTGGTAGTTTGGCAAACAGGTTCAGGTACGCAAAGTAACATGAACTGTAATGAAGTGATTGCCAATATTGCCAACCAAAAGCTGGGTAACCCTTTGGGTTCACAAAAGCCTGTCCATCCGAATGATCACGTGAACCGTGCGCAATCGACCAATGATTCATTTCCAACTGCGATTCATGTTGCAGCGAGTGTGCAAATTAATGAGCTACTGATTCCTGCGGTGAAACGCCTGCGTGATACCTTGCAGCAAAAATCAGATGAATTTCAGCAGATTGTCAAAATTGGGCGGACACACTTACAAGATGCAACCCCGTTAACACTAGGGCAAGAGTTTAGTGGTTATGTCTCACAGCTTGAACATGGTTTGAAACGTCTTAATCAGGCACTTGAAGGCTTGTATGAGTTGCCACTGGGGGGTACGGCTGTAGGTACAGGATTAAATGCCCATCCAGATTATGCGGTAAATGCTGCAAAACAACTGGCACAACTGACGGGTTTGCCTTTTGTCACTGCACCCAACAAATTTGAAGCATTGGCTGGACGTGATGCTGCGGTATTTGCATCGGGTGCATTGAAAACCCTTGCAACTAGCCTGAACAAAATTGCAAATGATATTCGCTGGTTAGCCAGTGGACCACGTTGCGGATTTGGTGAGTTGCGGATTCCTGAAAATGAACCAGGTTCAAGCATTATGCCAGGGAAAGTCAATCCGACTCAAAGTGAAGCCATGACCATGGTGGTAGCGCAGGTTTTAGGAAATGACACTACGATTAATGTCGCAGGGGCATCAGGTAATTTTGAGCTAAATGTCTTTATGCCTGTGATTGCATTTAACCTGTTACAGTCGATTCAGTTACTGGGTGATGCATGTAATAGCTTTAATGATCATTGTGCTGTAGGTATTGAACCAAACCGTGAAAAAATTGACCACTTTTTGCATAATTCTTTAATGCTGGTGACAGCACTGAATCCTGTGATTGGTTATGAAAATGCAGCGAAAGTGGCAAAAACAGCTTATAAGGAAAATAAAACCTTAAAACAGGTGGCTGTAGAACTTAATCTGGTAACGCCTGAGCAGTTTGATGAAGTGGTACGCCCTGAAAAAATGGTTGCACCAAATGTGAAATAATAGACATGTCTGAACATCAGCAGTTTGTATTGGCGTGAGTTATGCGTACAATATAGCGCTCTATATTTACTGCTGATGATCTTTTTTATGCTCGATATATATTTAACCGATACGCAACAACACGTTCAGTTTCAAGATTATCCGGGTGATCATCCTGTTAAATTTATTCTCAATTTTAAAAAGATTTTTCCAAGTGTCATGGAGCTGCTATTGCCAGTTCTACCTTCAGATGAAAATCTGGAAAAGATGAGTTGGGAATCAACCTGCCGTGATTTCGAGATTTTTAAATTACTGCTCAGTGGTTGGGGATTGGTTGAACTGCGTTTAAATGCAGTCGCACAATATAAAGACCGTGTTTATGCCGACCAGTTTGTGAAAAAAGCACAGGCAAAGCGTAAAGAATACAGCAAGAAGAATGCTAAATTGTCGAGTGTTGAACTAGACTATTTGTTCTTACAAGATTTACATGCTTTGGTTGATGCTGATTTGGTGGAAATTGGTGAAAAATTCTATCTGCCAACATTGCGCGAACAATGGAAAAATTATATGTCTGCAAATATTTTGCAAGGGCAAATCTAAATTTAATTCGCATAAAAAAACCGCATCAAGATGCGGTTTTTTTATATTTTGCAAATTAGGCTTTAGCTTTGTGTGCTTTTAGCGTTGCATCTAATTTTTCTTTGTCTAACGCTTTGTCCCAACGAGCAACAACGATTGTTGCACACGCATTACCAATAAGGTTAGTCAGTGCACGACATTCAGACATGAAGCGGTCGATACCTAAAATAAGCGCCATACCTGCAACTGGGACATCTGGAACGACAGATAAAGTTGCTGCAAGCGTAATGAAGCCTGCACCAGTTACACCTGCTGCACCTTTAGAGCTGATCATGGCAACGAGTAATAGGGTTAACTGCTGACCAATGGTTAAGTCAATATTACATGCTTGAGCAATAAACAATGCTGCCATCGTCATATAGATGTTTGTACCATCTAGGTTAAACGAGTAACCTGTTGGAATAACAAGACCTACAACAGATTTTTCGCAACCTGCTGCTTCCATTTTTTCCATGAGTGATGGTAGAGCAGCTTCAGAAGAGCTTGTTCCTAGAACTAACCAGAGTTCTTCTTTAATGTAACGAACCAAGTCAATAATTGAGAAACCATTGTATTTGGCAACAGCACCCAAAATAATCACGACAAACAATACCGCAGTAATGTAGAAAGTGAGAATCAATAATGCCAGGTTACCAATAGAACCAATACCATATTTACCAATTGTAAATGCCATTGCACCAAACGCACCAATTGGTGCAAGTTTCATGAGCATGCCTACAAGTTTAAATACAGGAGTAGTTAGGTTGTTTAAGAAATCAATAATTGGTTTAGAGTGTTCGCTGGTTGTTGCAAGTGCAATACCAAACAATACTGCAACAAAAAGAACCTGCAAAATATCGCCACCAACAAGTGGGCTAACCAATGTTTTTGGAACGATATTCATCAAGAAGCCAACGACAGTCGAGTCGTGCGCTTTCTCGACATATTCGGAAACTTTGTCGCCGTGTAAAGTTGCAGGGTCGATATTTAAGCCGTGACCAGGTTGGATCACATTGGCAACCACCATCCCAACAAATAACGCGATAGTTGAGAATGTGACAAAATAAAGCATCGCTTTACCTGTTACACGTCCAACACTTCCCATGTTGTTCATGCTAGCAATACCCGTGACTACAGTTAAGAAAATAACGGGTGCGATGATCATTTTTACAATATTAATAAAAGCATCACCTAAAGGTTTGAAACTTTCACCAACGCTTGGGAAGAAATGACCTAATAAAATACCTATGGCAATTGCGAAGATTACTTGAACATAAAGTATTTGGTAAAACTTCGGCTTGTCCCCTGGAGCTTTGGGTTGATGTGCGTGAATGTCCATTAATATAAAGTCCTATAGATATTCCAAAAAAGTGGGTGCCAATTTTGTGGTTTACTTGCAAAACGAATTTTACTTTAAAAAAATATTTGAAGTTAAAATGTAGCCATAAAATTTGGAAATGATGAAATTAAATAAATAACTTAAATAAATAAAACAAATTTGACAAAAATTTAAAAAAATAAATAAAAACAATAATTTAATTATATTGATTGGATTTTGTTAGTCGAGAAAACGATTTCTGTTTCTGAAATCCGACCAAATCAATAAGTTATACTTTAGTCGAACAGAATATTTTTTATACAAAATTTTTAAGAAAAATTACATTGAACTTTTGAATTTGCATTTGGAGATCTAGAATGGATTGTTAAGTTTTTCTTGAGATATTTAGCCTGAATTGGCAATAAATAAGGGGAAATTGTCAAATTTCAGGCAAATTCTTTTAAATTAAATAATGAATCTGATTATTATGTATGCAAAAAATGCATTAATATGGTGCAAAAAATGCATCTATCCCATAAGAAATTCTTAAGTATATTTGTGAATGGCCATGATAAGTTTGTATTTATTTATGAAATGACTTAAGGTCAAAATACCGGAAAATGTTGCAGTTTTAGTGTACTGAAATTTACTTATAGGCATTAAATTTGCTTTAAAAGAAACTATAATGATGAAAGTATTATCATCATGATCAATGATTTGAACTTAAGGAATAGGATAAATGAAATCACGTGCGGCAGTTGCATTTGGACCAGGTCAGCCCTTAAAAATTGTAGAGGTTGATGTTGCACCACCAAAAGCAGGAGAAGTCCTGGTCAAAATTACCCATACTGGCGTTTGCCATACCGATGCATTTACTCTTTCGGGAGATGACCCTGAAGGAATATTCCCTGCTATTTTAGGGCATGAAGGTGCGGGTATCGTGGTTGAGGTAGGTGAGGGTGTAACCAGTGTTCAACCAGGTGATCACGTTATTCCTTTATATACTGCAGAATGTGGTGAATGCTTGTTTTGTAAATCAGGCAAAACCAATTTGTGTGTTGCGGTACGTGCAACACAAGGCAAAGGGGTGATGCCAGATGGAACAACGCGCTTTTCTTATAATGGCGAGCCTATTTATCACTATATGGGTTGTTCAACATTTAGTGAATATACCGTTGTGGCTGAGGTATCGTTGGCAAAAATTAATCCTGAAGCGAACCCAGAGCAAGTATGTTTGCTAGGCTGTGGTGTGACAACAGGGATTGGTGCGGTACACAATACAGCCAAAGTTCAGGAAGGCGACAGTGTTGCAGTTTTTGGACTGGGGGGAATTGGTCTGGCTGTAGTTCAGGGCGCGCGTCAAGCTAAAGCAGGACGTATTATTGTCGTCGATACTAATCCAGAAAAATTCAAGCTTGCCGAAGAATTTGGAGCAACCGATTTTGTTAATCCAAAAGATTATGATCAACCTATTCAGCAGGTGATTGTTGAAATGACAGGCTGGGGAGTTGACCACTCTTTTGAATGTATTGGCAACGTGAATGTGATGCGTTCGGCTTTAGAATGTGCACACCGTGGTTGGGGGCAATCTATTATTATTGGTGTGGCAGGTGCAGGGCAGGAAATTTCAACTCGCCCATTTCAGTTGGTCACAGGTCGTAAATGGATGGGTACAGCATTTGGAGGCGTAAAAGGACGCTCACAATTACCAGGTATGGTTGAAGATGCAATGAAAGGTGAAATTCAGCTTGAACCTTTTGTGACACATACCATGCCACTTGAAAAAATCAATGAAGCTTTTGATTTGATGCATGAAGGCAAATCAATTCGTAGTGTGGTTCACTACTAAGATTAACCTGAGTTCGAGATGAAATGTATAGGCATAATAAGATATGCAGAAACTATAGCTGCATGTCTGAGATTGGGATTACATATGTAAGGTCTGTATTTTGACCGATATTTGGATATGTCGACTCAAAACTGTCACCGAACTCAGCTTAAAAAATTTCTAATGATAAAAAAACCTCAGACAAGCTGAGGTTTTTTCTTTTTTATGATCGTAGAAAAGGGGTAACCATTTTTCGAATATTGGTTTGCGCATCTAAAACAGTCATAAATGTATATGCACCAATGAACTTGCGACTAATAAACATAAACTCTTTAGGTGGAACGCTAAAATAACGTGAAGCCATTGATTTACTGGCGCGTTGCATGACACGGCTATGTAGTTGGCTGGCTTTCCAGTTATAGCGGTTAAGTTCGTCCATTACACCTTTTGGGAGGTCAGGGTTGTTTTGTAAACTGCTAAATGGTTCAGTCGCCAGTAAAAATACTTTTGCCATGTCTGGCTTAATACTAGCAGGGATATTGTTAAAGAAATCATAACCCGTCATGGCCTGTACCATTTGTTCGAGGTTGTGCTGATAACCTGCACTAATCAGGTTATGTGCCACATTGAGTAGGTTCTGGTCAAACTGGCGAATGGCACCAAAATCTAAAAGTACAATTTTGTCAGGAATATCTTGTCCATCGCCTAAACGAACAAGGTAATTACCAAAATTAGGGTCGGTTTGCATTTCACCCCATTCAAACAACTCACGAATAGCAATTTCAAGAGAGGCTTCGCCAAGCTGATTGCGGCGTTCTTGTGGTAATGCGAGCATGACAGGGCTATTGACGGGAATGCCTTCTTCAAAGCTCATGCAAAGAATCTGCGGGGTACAATAACGATCAATGATTTGAGGGACGATATAACGGTGGTCATGCTCTAGATATTGAGCAAAACGCTGTGTCGTTGCTGCTTCAACATCATAACTCACCTCTCGATGCATCATTTCACGCACTTCTTCAAACCATTGATCAAATTCACGGGTTTGAGGCACCATATTGGTGAGTCGAATCATGCTTCTAAATAGATTCATATCTGAATCAATAGCATTGGCAACACCTGGGTATTGTATTTTGAGTGCAATATCTAAACCGTCCGATTTTCTTTTGGCGCGATGAACCTGTGCCAAAGATGCTGTACCAATCGGTTCTGGATTGATTTCTAGCTCATAATATTTTTCACCCAGCTCATTTTTTAAATGAGGTTGAATTGCGCTCCATTCCAATGCCATTGTTTGATTATTTAACGTGCTTAAGGCTTGGGTGATTTCGTCAGGGAGAAAGTGTTCACCATAGAGTGCCATCATTTGCCCAATTTTAACAATTGAACCTTTGAGTTTACCAATTTCAGAAACTAAATAGTCCGCTTGCTCTTTGAGTGTTTTTTTGCGCTTACGCTCTTTTTCTTCGTCACTTGAAAATATAGTGGTCGCATTTGATGTTGCCCAACGTGTACCTGCTAATAAAGATGCTTTTACAATGGATAAACGTCGATCTATAGAAGATGTTTTTAAATTCTTTAACTTATCTTTCTGATCTGACATCGAACACAATCCTTAAGAGAACGGAAATTTGAGCATAAGCTTTTTATTGTAACGAAAAAAAAGCTTTTCGTGCGTATTAAAACCGCTGAATGTCGAGATTCTTGTGGGATTTTGCAGAGTTTTGTACTGTTACTAAAAGTATGTTCATAATATCGCTACAATACAATCACTAGGGCAGAGGAGAAAAATGTGAGCTATAAGCATAATAATCTGATGGCAATGCGTAAACATTACTGGAATGATTCATCGGTGCGGGTGCAACAAGAAAAACAGGCATTGAAGCATTTATTGGAGCATCAACAGATCTTTCCTGATATGCAAGAAGAAGATTTAAAATATTTTTTCTTTAGTTTGCCAAGTGAAGTTATTGTAAAAGGTTATGCACTTGGTTTTACACATGAGCGGGTACGAGATATGATTCTTCAGCATATTACCGAAAATAAAACACGCCTTGAAAAACGTGAATTATTTAAAGTCAAATACAGAATATGATAATTTTACCCACTTATTTGTTGGATCTTGTAATCAAAATCAAGTTAATGCGAAAGATTTTTGAAAATATGCTGTAATTGAGCAAGCAATTTTTCAATTTGCAATGGTGTTAGTCCTGTGAATGCCTCTTCGAGAACAATACCTGTTAAGTCATTAATTTTTTTAAGCATATCTTCGCCCTTTTCAGTAAGCACGACACGAGTAATGCGGGCATCTTCAGTGCATGAATGGGTATCAATATAACCTTCATCTTTAAGACGATAAACGAGTTTTGTTGTTGTTGACATTTTGGATATGAGAACTTCTGATAACTCAGAAACACTGGCATTGGGTCTGGTTAATAATGCAGCTAATACACGGCGACGAGAGTTATCCATTCCATATTTTTTGAGGACGTGATCGACATTCTCGACATACTTTTGATGAATTTGGGTAATCCAGTAAAATGGAAAGTTGTTGGTCTGAATATTATCTGCAGCAGGTAAATATTTCGCATATTTTTTGCTCATGTGTAGTTAGCCTTTTTTGTATTATTTATGATCATATTGTGAACAAAATCACGTAAAAAGTAAATATTATACAAAAAAGTAATTTTTATTTTTTTTGAAATAAAACTTTATAAATAAAAGTAATAAATATACCTTCTCAATCTTTTTGTTTTCTCTTTATGGTAAAAATATAAATGAGATATAAGATATGATGAAAGAGTTTTAATCGTTTAAAAACTGATTGTCAGGTATGGCTCTGATTGTTGAATTGGATATGACGTCAAAATTTTATAAATTATAAAATGGGATTTTACGAGAATACTTCTTTAATGATGAACTTTAGAATTTAGCTCTATAAAACAGGTCAGGAAAGTGTTTTCCTGACCTTGATCTAATTTATTTAGACGTTAAAACGGAAATGCATGACATCGCCATCTTGTACGATGTAAGTTTTTCCTTCAAGACGCCATTTTCCAGCTTCTTTTGCGCCTGCTTCGCCGTTGTACTGTACAAAGTCGTTATAAGCCACAACTTCTGCACGGATAAAGCCTTTCTCAAAGTCAGTGTGAATCACGCCTGCCGCTTGTGGTGCAGTTGCACCCACTTTAACTGTCCAAGCACGAACTTCTTGTACACCCGCAGTAAAGTAGGTTTGTAAGCCAAGTAAGCTATAGCCTGCACGAATGACGATATTTAAGCCTGGTTCCTGCATACCCATGGCTTCAAGAAATTCAGCACGTTCATCATCTTCAAGTAAAGAAATTTCAGCTTCGATCTGGTTGCATAATGGTACAACAATCGCATTTTCTTCTTCTGCCAGTTTACGTACAGCGTCAAGATGCGGGTTGTTCTCAAAACCATCTTCTGCGACATTGGCAATATACATGGTTGGTTTGAGAGTGAGTAAACCATAACCGCGTAGCAGTTTACGATCATCATCAGACAAATCCGCAGCGCGAGCAGGTTTACCTTCATCAAGTAAAGGCAGGATTTTTTCTAGAATGGCTTTGGTTGCAATTGCTTCTTTATCACCGCTTTTGGCGATTTTGGCTAAACGGGTTAAAGACTTGTTTACAGTGTCCATGTCCGCAAGTGCAAGTTCGGTGTTAATTGTGGCAATATCATCTAGCGGATCGATTTTACCGTTGACGTGAATGACGTTTTCATCTTCAAAACAACGCACTACATGGGCAATCGCATCGGTTTCGCGAATATTTGCCAAGAACTGGTTACCTAAACCTTCACCTTTAGATGCACCAGCAACAAGCCCTGCAATATCTACAAATTCCATTGTTGTCGGTAGAATACGCTGAGGATTGACGATCGTTGCCAATTTGTCTAAACGTGCATCTGGAACAGGCACAATCCCTGTGTTGGGTTCAATGGTACAAAATGGAAAGTTTTCCGCAGCAATCGCAGCTTTGGTTAATGCATTAAAAAGCGTTGATTTCCCGACGTTTGGTAAACCAACAATACCACAATTAAAACCCATGCAAGACTCACAAAAGTTGTTATGTAAAATTGCTAGTGATTTTACAACAAAGCAGCGTTAAAGTCAGGTGATGATCGAGTGATGATGGGTTATCTGCCATATAAAAAGTACATGAATGTTTTTATTTTTGAACATTTGCATGTTTAACTCGGTATAAATGGGCATTGAGTTTGCTCAATTTCCTCACTAAAGTAATAAGGTATGCTCGAATCTATAATTAAAATAGTGATCAATTAGGAGAGATCTATGCGCACTTTATACCAATTTCCATTGTCACATTTTTGTGAAAAAGCGCGTTGGTTACTCGATCATAAAGAGCTGGATTTTGTCGCTCATAATCTGGCTCCAGGCTTTCATCGGGCATTTGCACGCCTGAAAACCGGGCAAAATAATTTGCCTATTTTAAAGGATGACACTCACTGGATTGCGGATTCGACCGAGATTGCCCGTTATCTGGATGAAACCTACCCAGAGCATAATCTGCTGCCAAACCGTTTTGGGTTGCGGGAAGAAGTTTTACATCTTAATCATGAAGCCAATTTACTCGGTGTACACGTGCGTCACTGGGTCTGGTCACAAATGATTGTCCGTAATAATACGTCATTAGATACTTTGTTGGGTGAAAGTGGTTATTTACGTAAATTAAAAAAATACTCCAAACCTTTGGTGAAAACTTTAATTAGTCATGGTTTTCAACTAGATGCGGAAAGACTGGCAGAATCTAAACAGTATATTTTGACCTTTGCTGAAAAATTTACAACACAGCCGCGCTATTTGCTCGCCGAGCGCCTAACACTGGCTGATATCGCGGTATGTTCAATGCTGGCTCCCTTGTTAAATATTGCAGGAACACCATGGGAGCTCGACAGTTTTGATAGGATTTCTGACGAGGCTTATGCATTTTCATTGCAATTACAAAACTTGCCGATTGGGCAATATGTGATGCAGATCTATGCAACTGAGCGTAATGCACGTGTCGACTGGCACGGTATTTAGTCGTTATTTTTTAGGCTCTTGCTTGTAAGTGAGATGGGTTGAGAGCTGAGTTCTGGCTTTGTCGCGTAGTTTCTTTTTGATGTATAACACCAGTGCAAAACTGGTGGTTGCGATGGTTAAGAACAGGCTATTCATATAACTCATAATAGAACTCACATAGCCAATTGTGGTGAGTCTATTCATCATTTTAATGACTTGTGGGCTACTTTCCAGACCTGTAATTGCCCAACTGCATAAGTGTTCGCAATTATTGATAATGAGATGATAGTTGTTTTCGTGCATGCGTGAGCGCATACGCCGAACCACTGCTCGTCCTTTATATTTTGGCTGTTGATAATGGCGGACCAGAATCTTTTTACCATGTGAAAACTGGGCGAGGCTGGTCATTTCAATAGGTTTTTTCTTAAACAGATGGGCAAAACCAGAATAATGAATGACACGCCCACGTCCTGCATAAATACCGTGATGGGTGTAACCAAAGTGTTTCACAATCAGATGTGTACCAACGCTGAAAGGGACTTTCGCCATATTCTCTTTACACTACAAAGATTTATAAAGCCAAGGGTTAGATGAAGCAGCAAGAGCATAGCATAATTCGGACTAAATCACTCAGGTTGGGGGTGGTCATTTATGAGAAGCTTTGTTACGGATTTGCACATTTACAAGGTGGATGCTTGATCAATGAATAACAGTTTTTTATGGATGAGATCAATTTTTAGAGACTTAAAATTTAAAAGAAACAAGGATAAACCCGATTGATCATAGTTCACACTTTACTTTTTATGTTGACCATACAGAGACATAAAAAGTGTTTTATGACTAGATAAAGCTAAAATTTATACTTAATCATTTGCCTTAAAGATGAGCAATTGAAAAAATTTCAAAGAATCCATTTTGTGGGTAGGCTCATCTCAAGTTGACGATTGAAATACAGCAATATGTTGGGTTTTGCTGTGAGAAATATCTGTACCGCAAAATGCTTCTCTTTCTATTTTTAGAAAAAGAAATAAGTTTATGATTTGTATCTAAAATTAATTATATTTGTTATCTAGCGAATTTAAGGAGATGAGTAATGATCTCCTTAAATACTACACTAATCTTTGAGGTAGCCTTATTAGATATGAGTAGATGGTTTTTGTTGGGATTCACGAAATTCCAAGTATTTGCATAACACCAAGTTACCTAAGATGTTAATAAATAAAGCTAGTAAAAACGCGCCGATAATATCAACAGGAAAATGTACGCCAAGATACACGCGTGACCAGCCCACAAGCCAAGCCAGTGCGAGGCAAATACTGCCGACTAATTTTTCGCGGCTAAATAATAAAAATGCCAACGCCATGCTGCTCATAGCAAGCATATGGTGGCTTGGAAAAGAATTGGTTGCCGCGTGATGAATCAGTTTATGTCCCAAATTAAGCGCAAAAGGGCGAGGGTGATAATAAAATTTGTCAATCAGGGCTGCGATGATAGAGGTAATCGCTGTAAAAACTGCTGCCTTGATGGCTGGAATTTTAAAACGCTTAGGGCGAAAGAAGGTGAGAGCCAATAATCCAATGACAAATATTGTGACAAGATCATGCGAAATAAAAATTGCAAATTTGACCAAGAAAGGATTTGGGTTTGCTGATGCATTGATGAGTCCAAATAATTGGAAATTAAGCATTTCTAGTGACATCATGACCTCAGAAAAAAGCACTGTGCTTTTTATTTAACTTGGCCGCCAATTGAATGACGGCAATATTAAGCTTTGCTTAGATTTTAATTGAATGAAAATAATAAGAATAGTGAATTAATTTTCAATCGCCTGCACGCGAGTTGCCAAAAACTTTTAGCCCATGATTGAGATTGCTTTGACTGGGTGCAAAGTTAAATCAGGATACACTTTAGGATTTGTTGAATATTCACAATCGCAGAACTGTTCTCAATAGCGTTTCGAGCTAAATTCTTAGCATCATTCAGTGTGCACTATAAAAAAATATTGGATTTTTCTAATCAAGACGAGAAAAATAAATAAATTATCTATAAATTTGCCATAAAAATAGTGAAATAGCCTGTTTATTTAAAAATATACTAGTTGAGTTAACTAGGATTAGACGGGTTATTACGCGTAGATTCATTGGATGAATCAAAATAGATTTGGGGTTTAAGTCCCTAAATTTATCATGTTATACAGCCAACGATTTACATCAGCTTGAAGATCAAGCAATGGAAAATATACTTTATTTTCTATATGTTTTTGGTCGTGGACGCGATGCAAATGATCATCTCAGTACGTCAAACCTTCTTCTTTTAGTTATCCATTTAGAGAGCAACATCTAGAAATTGGTGAAAATGCTAAACCGTCATTCATCAAGATTTCAAATACAGGTTGGGAATAAACGATGTCACGTCCAATTACGGCAATTATTCATCATGAAGCATTAGCACATAACTTGGCTATGGTTCGCAGTACCGTTGAAAATAGTCAAGTCTTTGCCGTAGTCAAAGCAAATGCATATGGTCATCGCATTGAAAATGTTTACAGTGCATTTAAAACAGCGGATGGCTTCGCTCTACTCGATATTGCTGAAGCGAAAAAGTTACGTGCTTTAGGATGGGACGGACCGATTATATTGCTCGAAGGGATATTCTCACCACAAGACCTTTTTGATTGCACTCAATATAACTTGAGTTTTGCGATTCATAATGAAACACAGGTGAAATGGGTTCAGCAACATCAATATCCTGCTCAATTTAATGTATTTTTAAAAATGAATAACGGTATGAACCGTTTAGGGTTTAAACCGAGCGAATATGTAAGTATTTGGAATCAATTACATTTAAATTCTGCAATCAAAAGCATCACGCATATGATGCATTTTTCTGATGCAGATGGTGAGCGTTTAGGCAAACCAGGCATTAACTATCAATTAGAAACCTTTGAAGAAACCGTCAAAGATTTGCCAGGTAAACGTTCAGTCAGTAATAGTGCGGCCATTCTTCGATACAAGCTTCATTCAGATTATGTTCGTAGCGGTATTGTGCTTTACGGTAGTTCACCAGATTATCCAACACATACCATCCATGACTGGAATCTAAAACCCACCATGACGCTGAAAAGTGAATTAATCGCAATTCAGGATTTGCAAGATCATGAAACGATTGGCTATGGTTCGACTTTCACTACAGAAGGGCCAATGAAAATCGGGATTGTGGCTTGTGGTTATGCAGATGGATATCAACGTGTATCACCAACAGGTACGCCAGTTCTGGTGAATGGGGTTCGAACTCGACTGATTGGTCGAGTGAGTATGGATATGCTTGCTGTCGATGTCACCCATATTAGCGATGCACAAGTCGGTAGTGAAGTTGTACTTTGGGGCAAATCTTCTTCTGGCACAATTTTACCGATTGATGAAGTTGCGAGCGCATCTGGAACTGTCGGCTATGAACTGATGTGCGGCGTCACATCAAGAGTTACTTTTTTAAATCAACCGTAGAGAAATCACACATGTCAAATTCTAGCATTGAGCATTTTAAAACAACGGAAGTCATGAGTGCAGTGACTGTATTCAATAGCGTTGTTTATTTATCTGGTCAAGTACCTAAAAACACCGATTTGGATATTGAAGGTCAAACCAAAGAGATCTTGGCAACGATTGATGAGTTGTTAGCTTTGGCAAACACCGATAAAACTAAATTGATTTCAGCTCAGGTTTTCATCAAAAATCTAGAAGATTTCCCAAAATTTAACGCAATCTGGGTGGATTGGTTAAAAGGCAATGCAACTCCTGCGCGTGCGACCATTCAAGCAGATTTAGTTAACCCGAAATGGTTAATTGAAATTGCTGTAACAGCAGCTCAAATTTAAGTTCATTCATAGTGCTATTTTCTATTCAATGAATATAGGGGTGTCCTTATTTGATAAATAGTTCAGAAATGACTATTTTGATGCTAAATGATTTATTCAATAGACTTCTTTCATAATTGTCTACACCCTCTTTATTTTTCTCCCATAAGGAGAAATAAAAAGGACTTATGAAAGAAGTCCAATAAACAATATTTTATCTGCATCATTCAATCAAATCTGGACACGCCTAGATCACAAACGAGGATATGGAGCAATATTATCCAGTAATCTGTCATCAGATTCCCCTTATTTTCGATTGTTCACTTCACAACCAAGAAAAATAACAGGTTTTGTGAGCCTTTTTCTTTTGTAATCCAGTCGTTATTCTAAGATTTACTCACCAACATATACGGGATGATTTATCTTTAGCTCAATCATCGCGAATCATATAAATATTCAGATTTTTGAAAAGTAAAACTGTGTGTGATTTCATCACTAAAATAGAATTCAATTGAAAATGCTGCAAATTGCCCAATATTAATCTTCGGCAGTTAAAGACAACTGAAATAACACCAAGTATGATCAAGTCATGTGGTGTTGAGTTCAGAAAAAAATTAGGACGATATATGAATATTGCAGCAAATCCAGTGGTTGAAGCCGATCAAACGGTTTATTTAAAAGATTATCAAAAACCAAGTTTTCTTGTCGATTCGATTGATTTAGACATTCGAGTCTATGACGACCACACGATTGTGGATGCAACGTTAAATATAAAGCGTCAAACAGCAGGAAATCTGGTGCTGCTAGGGCGAGACTTAGAACTCAAATCGATTCGTTTAAATGGTGATTTGTTATCTGAAACCGAGTATCAGCTCAATGCAGAGCAGCTTGTACTTGCCAATGTTCCAGATCAGGCGGTGATTCAGACCCAAGTCATTATTCATCCTGAAAGCAATACCATGCTGGAAGGCTTGTATCAGGCGGGTGATTTGTTTGTCACTCAAAATGAACCTGAAGGTTTTCGTAAAATTACCTTTTATCCAGACCGTCCAGATGTTTTATCTGTCTTTACCACGCGTGTAGAAGCTGATAAAAAATACCCTGTATTACTGGCGAATGGTAACTTGCTGGAAACTGGTGAAGCAGGTGAAGGTCGTCATTATGCGCTGTGGCAAGATCCAACCAAAAAACCAAGTTATCTGTTTGCCTGCGTGATTGGTAATTTGGCTGTATTGAAAGATCGCTATGTCACTTCAGAAGGGCGTGATGTCGCTTTAGAAATTTATGCGATTGAAAAAGACATTCCAAAATGCCACATCGCGATGGAAGCGTTGAAACACTCTATGCGTTGGGATGAAGAGCATTATGGTCGCGCTTACGATCTTGATAATTATATGATTGTAGCGGTGAGCCAGTTCAACATGGGCGCAATGGAAAATAAAGGTTTAAATATCTTTAATACTTCGTGCGTACTTGCCGATGAAGAATACACTACTGATGCTGCAATTATGCGTGTGCAATCAGTCATTGCACACGAATATTTCCATAACTGGACAGGCAACCGTATTACTTGTCGCGACTGGTTCCAGTTGTGCTTAAAAGAAGGTTTAACAGTGTTCCGTGATCAGTCTTTCTCGGAAGATTTACAATCTGCTGCGGTGCAGCGTATCGATGATGTTGCGGTACTGAAATCACATCAATTCCCTGAAGATGCTGGTCCACTCTCACATCCGCCACGCCCAGATCACTTTGTTGAAATTAACAATTTTTATACCGCAACAGTCTATGAAAAAGGTGCGGAAATTAACCGCATGATGTCAACTTTGCTGGGCAAAGAAAAATACCGTCAGGGCACAGATGAATACTTCCGCCGTCACGATGGTCAAGCTGTTACAGTAGAAGACTGGGTGGCAGCACTTTCAGCAGGTTCGGGTGTGGATTTATCGGCATTTTTAAACTGGTACAACCAACCAGGCACACCAAAACTAGAAGCGAAAGGCGAGTATGATGCTGAGGCTCAGACTTATCGTTTAAGCTTGAAACAAAGTTTAAAAATACATCAAAAATATCCAGATCTGAAAGCCGTTCCAATTCCTGTGGCATTGGCATTGTTTAATGCCAAGACAGGTGAACAATATACGCTGCATTCAAAAGACCTGTTTGTAAATGATGTGAAAGATGGTGTGTATCTGTTTAATCAGGATCAGACAACCATTGAATTTACAGGTGTGACTGAACAACCTGTCGTGTCATTGCTGCGTAATTTCTCTGCGCCTGTGAATCTGGAGTTCGATTATTCGAACGATGAACTGGCATTTTTAATTCAGCATGAAACCAATGGTTTCAATCAGTGGCAAGCCACCCAAACCTTGCTGGAACGAATTTTACTCGAAGATCATTCAGCAGATGCTTATATTCAGGCCTTGAAAAATACCTTACCTGAGCTAGTGCAGCGTGATCCGTTGCTAGCTTCGCGTTTACTGGATGTACCTGCTGAAGGTTATTTGGGTAGCCGTATTGATCAGAACTACCAACCAGAAGTTGTTCAAAGTAAACGTAATGCTTTATTAGATACTTTTGCCCGTGAAATGGGGGATTTCTGGAAAGAGACTCATCAGGCGCTTGATCCAGAGCTGCAAAATGAATTTTCACAGGCAATGGGTGAACGTGCATTGAAAAATATTGCACTGACCTATATGGCACGTCAGGGTGATGCAGATGCCTTTACTTGGGCAGAGGCACAGTATCAAACGACCCGAAACATGTCTGAGCGCTTGGGTGCATTGAAAGTGTTGGTCTGGAATGATGCGCCACAAGCCAAAGCGTATCTTGCTGATTTCTATAATCGCTTTAATGATGAAGCATTGGCACTCGATCAATGGTTTATGTTGCAAGCTTCACATCCAAAAGCTAATGCGGAAACCATTCAGTATTTAACCTCACACCCTGATTATGATTTGGGAACACCAAACCGTATTCGTGCGGTGAGTGGTGGTTTGAATGCCAATCCTGTGAATACTTGGAGTTTCGGGGTGCAGCACTTTATTGAGCTTGCTCGGTATCTGGATGAGAAAAACCCGATTGTAGGTTCACGTATGCTACAAGTGTTATCTCGTTGGTACACTTTGGCAGAGCCGCAGCGTTCGACAGTCCAACAACAGTTGCTGGAATTGAAAGCGCAGGTGAAATCTAAAAATGTGGCTGAAACTTTAAATAGCATGCTTAGTATCTAATTTTATTAGATATATTGACATGTAAAAATGAGTGCTATTTCTTCAATTGAGTTGGGGAAATAGCACTTTTTTATTGAGGATTATTTCTCTAAGGTGACATATAGCATTGCATAATATGGTGTGCTCTGAGTGGGCCAGGTAAGTGCCCCGTATGTGCACTGCCAAGCAAAGGCAACGTTTGCCAAGCAATTTCATTGACTTCTCTTGGGCTTAAATTCAGTTGCTTTAACTGCAATGCAGTCGGCGGTCATTTCCTGATTTTCATTTGCAGAAGCAGGTTGATAGGTTGCATGAACACATTCGTGTGCCAGCCAGAATATTTGCATGGTTGGTGAAAATTGATTCATGACGACTGGATTTAAAACAATATGCGGTGGGCTATTTCCTGCGACGCCAACATTGTTGAGATTTGGATCGAGGTAAATCGGAACTTGATAACCATTATAAAATGAGCAGTTCCAAGGGCGATTTAAAATATTGACAGAATAGACAAGGTTCGCATGAGTTTGTACCGTTGTCGATAAAAGACAGCCGATCAGTATGCTAAGGAGAACAGAATATTTCATGTTGCGGTTCATGCGCTGATATTTAATTTAATTTATTAAAACTAAAAATATGATTTTATATATTTTTATCACAGATCTTCGAGTTTTACTCAAAATAAAATCCGAAAAAATCCCCCCCTGTATCTAAACATTTTCCCTACGACGCATTTTTAACATTTTCTGTAAATATTGCGTCTTTATCCGAAGTTTGCTGCAAGTGCAGTATTGGCCATTGGCCTTGCTTGAGTTGCATAGTTGTTTTGATCTGCTCAGAATCAAGTGGTTTTAGCATGTTCTACACGCATTGAGTTGCCGATGTAATTTGACGAAATAAAAAACAAAATTTTCAACAAAAATGATTGACAGGAAATTTTAAAAATAATACATATAACATTATAGGTATTATTTTTAATAACTGTACATAGGGAATGAACAACACAATGAACACACATAAGCTCAAACACTTTATTAATGGGGAATACGTTGAACCGTTTGGAGGAGCGTACTTTGACCTGACTAGCCCAGTAACAGGCGAGGTCTATGCTCAGTCGCCAAATGCGACCGAAGCTGAGGTCAATGCTGCTTATCAGGCTGCTAAATCTGCATTTGCCGTCTGGGGGAAAAGTACACCGTCTGTCCGTCAAAAAGCATTGTTGGCGTTGGCAGATGTGATTGAACAAAATGCAGAGCGCCTTGTGGAAGCGCAAAGTCGAAACACGGGGCAGCTCAAACATTTGATTGCTTCTGAAGAAGTCGCTGCTGCCGCTGACCAAATCCGTTTCTTTGCAGGTGCAGCACGCTGTTTGGAAGGCAAATCGACAGGGGAATACTTACAAGGAACCACGTCAAGTATCCGCCGTGAACCATTAGGCGTGGTTGGACAGGTTGCACCGTGGAATTATCCATTTTTAATGGCTGTCTGGAAAATTGCTCCTGCTTTAGCCGCAGGCAATACCGTAGTCTTGAAACCGAGTGATACCACACCAGAAAGCACCTTATTACTGGCAGAACTGGCTTCACCTCTGTTTCCAAAAGGCGCGTTTAACGTCGTATTGGGTAATGCTGAAGTCGGTGCACTGGTGGTATCGCATCGTATCCCTGCATTAGTTTCCATTACAGGTTCAGTACGTGCAGGCTTGCAGGTGGCAGCATCAGCAGCCGCCAATCTTGCCAAGGCGCATTTGGAACTCGGTGGTAAAGCGCCTGTGTTGATTTTTGCTGATGCGGACTTGGACAAAGCTGCTGAGCATATTGCACTGGCAGGGTATTTCAATGCAGGTCAAGACTGTACCGCAGCGACTCGTGTTCTGGTTGCCGATGAGGTGCATGACCAGTTTGTAGAAAAACTCGTCCAAGCTGCTAGAAACACTCATTTTGGTCTGCCAGATGATCAGGATGCTTTATATGGGGCACTCAACAATGCAGGGCAATTAAAACGGATTCAGGGCTTTATTGAACGCTTACCTGCACATGCCAAAATTGAAACAGGCGGGAAAAAAGCTGAGCAGGCGGGGTTCTATTTTGAACCGACCGTGATCACAGGCTTGGCACAGCACGATGAAGTGGTACAAACCGAAGTTTTTGGGCCAGTTATTACCGTACAGAAATTTAGCGATGAAGCTGATGCTTTAGACAAAGCCAATGATGTGGAGTATGGCTTGGCATCGAGTGTTTGGACCAAAGATCACTCCCGCGCCATGCGTCTGTCACGCGATTTGGATTTTGGTACGGTGTGGATTAATACTCATATTCCACTCACCGCAGAAATGCCACATGGCGGTTTTAAAAAATCAGGTTATGGCAAAGATTTATCGGGCTACGGTTTTGAAGAATATACCCGTATCAAACATGTCATGAGCGCTTACGAAGATTAATTTTAAACAATAATAAATTCCGATCAGGGAGAACAACATGCAACAGACAGTACGTGCTTTTAGTTTTATCGCTTTAATGGCGTTGGTTGGTGCGGCACATGCTGCACAGGAAGATCCACAAAAAGTCATTGCAGCCTATAGGCAGCATGGAATGCGCATGATGCTGAAAAAGCATCGAAATATTTGGCTCAAGATGCCGTTTACTACGATGTTACAGTGGGCACGCCGCAAAAAGGACGTGTTGCTGCACGGGATCATGTGATTAAAGTTTTTGTTGGAGCTGTACCGAATCTGAAATGGGAAATGATCAGTAAGCCATTGGTCAATAAAGATGGCATTGCTTTCCAGTGGCATTTTAGTGGAACCAATACAGGCGCATGGAGTGCAGAAACGCCCGCAACAGGTAAACCACTGTCATTTGAAGGGGTGAGTTTTGTACGTATTCACAAGGGTAAGATTACCTATCAGGGTGACTACTACGATGCTTTAGGTTTTAACAAACAATTGGGTTGGTAAAGCAATCATTTGGATATTGGGTTAGGGGATACCTAATATCCATTTTGGCAATTCCGAGCACGCCTGTTCATGAGTCATTTATGACAAAAGGCAGGGGCAATATCTGGAAATAACATGACAAAACATTCGATTAAAGAAGATGTGGGACTGGTGGTCGATGAAGTCAAACACATCGCAAATGCAGTAGATCAGGAAGCCACCCAATTTGAACGCTCAATTGGTCTGATTTCAAATTTCTCGTTGGGGTTTACCTATTTGTCACCGCTGACGGCAGTGTATTCACTGTTTGCACTGGCGATTACACTGGCAGGACCGCCCTCGATTTGGTGGATTTTAATTGTTGCGATTGGGCAATTGTTGGTGGCGGTAGTATTTGGGGAAACCGCATCGCAGTATCCCATTACAGGGGGATTGTATCCGTGGGCACGCCGTTTGTGGGGACGCAAATATGCATGGATGGCTGCATGGATTTATCTGTGGGCATTGGTTGTCACTGTCACCTCGATTGTGGAATACAGTAGTGGTTTTGTGTTGACATTACTGCATTTGCCATCGACTGCCATGAATAACCTAATTACCTCAGTGATTTTGCTGTTGACGATTATGATGGTCAACATGTCAGGCACGAAAAATCTGGCACGCGTTGCACGTATTGGCTTTTGGTGTGAAATCCTGAGCGTGATTGGGTTGGGTTTATATTTACTGATTTTCCACCGTGCGCAGCCATTTTCAGTGGTGTTTGACTCGATGGGTGTATTGGCGAGCAATGGCTCCTACTTTAGTGCCTTCATGTCAGCATCTCTGTTGGGTTTGTTTATGTTCTTTGGTTTTGAGGCCTGTGGAAACGTAGCAGAAGAAGTACAAAACCCAAGCCGCCAAATTCCTGTGGCGATGATTTTAAGTATTGTGTTTGGTGCGGTGTCTGCGATTTTATCGGTATTGGGTTATTTGATGGCATCACCGAACTTGCTGAAAATCGTATCGGGTAAAGTGACTGACCCAATTCCTGCGATTTTAAATGAAGCATTGGGGACAACGGGCGCGAACATTTTTATCGTGGTTGCGATTGTGGCGATGTTGTCATGTATCTTGTCATTACAAGCTGCTTTAAGCCGTTTGGTATTCTCATTTGCGCGCGATGAAATGTTGCCAAATAGCCAATGGATGGCAAAATTGTCAAAACAAGGTGTACCTGACCATGCCATGATCGTGAGCTGTATCTTACCGATTTTGTTGTGTTTCTTAGTCTACTTCCAGCCAGACAGCTTGGCACGTATTACTGCATTTGCCGTGATCGGGATTTATTGTGCATTTCAGATGGTGGTACTGGCAGCACTGCGTCAGCGTTTTAAAGGCTGGAAACCCGCAGGTGAATGGACTGTTGGCGGCTGGGGGATGATTATCAACATCTTGGCACTGGCATACGGAATTTTTGCGATTTATTTACTGGCACAACCTGCAACAGGGAACTCGTTTGTAGATCGCTGGATTGTGTTGATCGGTCTTGGTTTTGTGATCGGCAGTGGTTTAGTCTACATGTTCGTAGCAAAACCATATAACAAATCGCAAGCCCCAGAAGATGATGCAGTAGCATACGCTGCTCAGCTTCGAGCCAAATCTAACACATAAAAAAGATTGCAGGTGACATGCCTGCAATCTTCATCATCTTTGAAATCTTTAACTTAATTGGAGTTGTGACTGTTGTTGCAGCAATTGCACAACCAACCGTGCAGCATACTTTGCTTAATCTGGTTTTTTATGTGGAAAGTGTTGTTGCGTGATTTTAATCCATGCCTGAACCGCAGGTGAAATGGCATAATTTTTTCTCCATGCCATAAACAAGTGCCAACGAATATAAGGCTGCTGTAATGGAACTGCTGCAAACAGGTGTTGATCAAGCATATTGGTATAATATTGAGGCAGCAATGCGATTCCCATGCGCTGCAAAACCATATCAGCCAACAAATTCCACTGGCTGGTTTTGCAGACAATATTAGGTTCAAAGCCGTAATGTTGACAGGCATTCATAATGATGCTGTTGAGCGAGAAATTCTCAGGAAACATCAAAAATGACTGCTGTTGCAATTCTTCTAAGCGAATGGATGTACGGGTTGCCCATAACGAATCACGGCGCAATAACACCATTAAAGGATAATCACACAACTCTATGGCATTAAAAATGTTGGTATCAAAAGGTTGCAATAATACCCCGACATCTAGTTCATTGTTTAACAAAGCTTGCTCAATGCCGCGTGAACCTACTTCTAAAAAAGACAATTCAATCTTTGACCATTGCTGATGATAGTCAAATAGAGCAGGGGTGAGCAATTGCGCGCCGAGTGGCGGAACTCCAAGCCTTAGCGTTCCCGTTTTTAAGGCTTGATAGTTCTCAATTTCTTGAAAGATATTTTGTTGAGTTTGTAATAGATCTAAAGCGTGCTGGTAAATCCGCTCGCCAATTTCAGTCAGTTCAATTTGTCGTTTTCGCCCAGATTCTGCTTTCACTAAAAGCTGTACGCCGAGTTGCTCCTCAAGCTGCTGGAGCATTTTACTGATGGTTGGCTGGGTGAGATGCAGTTCATCGGCAGTATGCGTGAAGCTTTTAGTTTTCACCAAAGTCACAAAACAGCGTAAAAGTTTAAATGAGAGCATAATTGAGTTTTTATTATTCCAAAATAGAATAATTTTAAATTAAATAATTCATGTTTGGTATATCAATTTTTGCTTAACTTAACATCATTGTATTGAATTAAACGTGTTGTTTGAAATTTGCTATGAATACAAAGCTGAATATGGGTTTTCAACTGTTGAAATTGCTGCCACAGCTTGGCTTGTTAGCCATTTTCTGGTGGTGTGGAAACCTGATCCACCAAAAAATTAGCTTGCCCATTTCTTCAGGTATTTTGGGTATGTTCTTATTGCTCATCTGCCTGTTTGCAGGTTGGGTTAAGCTGGAGCAGGTGGCACTTGGGGCAAATGCAGTACTGGCTGAATTGGTTTTGTTTTTTGTACCCATTGTGGTTGCCGTGGTGCAATACAAGCAGTTATTTCTGACCGAGGGCTGGCAAATTGTGGTGAGTATCGGAATCGGAACGATGCTGGTGATGTTGAGCACCAGTTTAACCATTCACTATACATATCGCCTGAAAAAATACTGGCAGGTCCGTAAGCGTTTACAACATCGCATGCATTAACTGGAGTCATCATAATGAATCTTTGGGCAGGTTTATGCTTAATCTGGACACTAGTGGCATATGTGGTCACAAAACAAGTTTATCAGCGATATCCGAAATTCTGGTTTTCACCTGCGATTTTGGTCCCTGTGTTGACGATTATCCTCATGATGATTTTTGGTGTTTCATATCAGACCTATCAGCAAGATACCCAGTGGATTGTCAACTTGTTGGGGCCTGCGACAGTGGTATTTGCTGTGCCTATTTATCGTTATCGGCACATGATCCGCCAACATTTGGGCGTTTTGTCACTGGCTATTGTGGTCGGGATGAGTGTTGGTATTGTAAGTGCTTATCAGTTGGCACAGATTTTTAAATTTAGCCCAGAAGTGACCAATAGCTTAATGGCACGCTCGATTTCAACGCCATTTGCAATGATATTTGCAGAAAATATTCATGGTTCAGCGGCATTGGCTTCTTTATTTACCCTGATTACGGGACTGTTTGGCATGGTGTGTGGTGACTTTATTTTGGCAATGACCAAAGTGCGTTCCAATATTGCCAATGGTGCTGCCTTTGGTAATGCTGCACACGGTTTTGGTACAGTGCGCGCCCAGCAACGTGATAGTGAAGAAGGTGTAATTGCCAGCCTAACGATGGTGATTGCAGGCATTTTAATGGTTTTAGTTGGGCCAGTTGCTATACATTTATGGTTTAAGTTTCTTTAAATTATGTGTATAGAAAAGAGGCTTTTATAACAGCCTCTTTTCTATCGGTTAAGCAATAGATTTATGATTTAATAAATGAGCAACATGTTGCATTTGTTCAAGTCGCATATCTGTCAGTTTAATCAAATCTCCATTGACCCAATGGGGAATATCACCAGAGCGAATCCAGTCTTGAATCTCTTGTGTATCAATATTTAAAAAATCGGCAACCTGACTTTGCCAAGATTCGCCAAATAAAGCTTGTCCAATAAGAACAAAATTTTCTGTTTTCATACCGTCTATTCATTTCACAAAAGACTCGTATAGGATATCGGCTTGAAAGTGCTAAACAAGGATTTTTAGCAAAACACAACAAAAGCTCAAAGTTTCTATACGATTTCATGTCAACATTATGATGCTTGCTTGAATTATTTATTTTGTTCACATAAACATCTATAAGCCTTGAAGCGATGAATAATGCCGAACAGTGAATAAATTGATGAGCTTGTCTGATTTCATGGACATTTCATCTGTAATTATTCGAAGCAAATTTTTTTTAAAAACTATTTCTGTAACTGAAGGTGCAAATGAAGAAATTTGCCGAATTTTGCGGTGAGGGATACAAGATACTTTATTTTAAGTTTATTTAAAAAAATTAAGGAGATTATTCATAATCTCCTTAACTGATGACTGTAACTTGAAGTTAGACTTTTTTATCAGTCTTTTTTCAAATTTTCTAGCAATAAAAATTCCATGAGCGCTTTTTGTGCATGCAAGCGATTTTCTGCTTCATCCCACACCACGGCATTTTTGTGGTCAAGCATGGTTTCAGAAATTTCTTCACCACGGTGAGCAGGTAAACAGTGCATAAACAAGCAGTCAGGGTGAGCAAGGCTCATCAAGTGTTCATTTACTTGATAATCTGCAAATGCTTTTTCACGAATCTTCTGTTCTTCTTCCTGACCCATAGATGCCCAAACGTCAGTGACGATAAGGTCAGCATTTACGGCTGCATCTTCTGCTGAGCCAACTAATTCTGCATAGTGTGCAAACTCAGACAAGAACTCAGGTTTTGGCTCATAGCCTTTTGGTGAGGCGATTTTTAATTTAAAGCCCCACATGTGCGCAGCTTCAATATATGAATTACACATATTGTTGCCGTCGCCAATCCATGCCACAGTTTTACCTTCAATGCTACCGCGATGCTCAACATAAGTTTGAACGTCAGCAAGAAGTTGGCAAGGGTGGTGATCATCGGTCAATGCATTAATCACAGGGACTTTTGAATAAGAAGCAAAACGTTCTACGATGTGATGTCCAAAGGTACGAATCATTACAATATCAAGCATGCTTGAAATGACACGTGCCGAATCTTCAATCGGTTCACCGCGACCTAACTGTGTGTCACGTGGTGATAAAAAGATAGCACTACCACCAAACTGGCTCATACCTGCTTCAAAAGAAACACGGGTACGTGTGCTAGATTTTTCAAAGATCATGCCAAGAACTTTACCAACAAACGGTTGGTAAACAGTATTTTCATGTTGCAGACGCTTAAGCTCTTGTGCGCGTGCAATAATGCGATTAAGTTCTGCTGTAGAAAGATCACGTAAAGTTAGGAAATGCCGTAGAGCCATGGTTACTCCACATAATTGTTGAATCGCGATGGCATCAACAATTAGTAGTTGTTCGTTAAAGAAAAAGTAATCGATTACTATACTATAAGCTGTCTATTTTGCCAAAGACTTATCGATATTGAAGGGCTTTTAAAAAGTGTTCGACACTATATTCAATATAATGATTGATTTCTTCAAGGCTTTCTTGAGGTTCAACGCCCATTAAGACTTGCCATTCAAAATGCCATAAAATTCCAAGATACATTTTGGCAGAGTGCAATGGGTTAGAGCAGACGATTTGACCTTGTTCATGTGCTTGAATGAGTCGCTGACTTACACTGTGCAGCATTTTCTTCGGGCATTCTTCATATAAATAGATTGCAAGCTCAGGGTTTTGCTTGGTTTGTTCGAATAGTAATCGAACAAATTTACGATTTTCTGGTTTTAAAATATGTTGATAAAAATTATTTAAAATGCTGACCAGTAAGCTTTTGAGGTTGCTGGTTTGCGGGGCAATTTTTAAAAATAGTTCTTTGAAAAAAATATCGCGTCGATGTTCGCAGATCGCTTTAAATAAACCGTCTTTATTCCCAAAATATTTGTATAAGGAAGCTTTTGATCCGCCTGCATGATTCACGATATCATCGAGGGAAACAGCGTCATATCCTTTTTCTAAAAAAAGTTCCGTAGCAGATATTACAAAGGCAAGATGTCGCTCAAACCCACGTTTGGTTTGGGGTGGCACGCTGCAATAACAGTAAAGTTGATCTGACATAGGAAATAAATAAAGATATCACGGTTAATCCTTGAGTATAGCAAATCTGAACTAAAATGGCGCAATAGCCTGTGCGTGTATTGTTCACTTTACGATTCTTTGCTCAAATGAATTCTATATCGTTTGAGCATACTCACGGAATGATGATTCTCTATGCGATTTGCAATTGATGGGGAGGATAAATGCATATTTGTGTATAAAAAAGGCCATGCTGAGCATGACCTTTTGCCTTCAATTTATTGAAATTATTCTAGAGTTGAGAGTTTTTGATCCTCTTCTTCATCGTCATCGACAGAATCTAACCCCAACTCTTTGAGCTTGCGTGTCAGTGTATTGCGTCCCCAACCCAGTAATTCGGCTGCATGACGTTTACGTCCACGTGTTTGTTGTAATGCTGCATTGATTAATGTGCGTTCAAACATGGGGGTGGCAATATCCAGAATTTTCATCTCGCCGTTACGCAATTTTTGTATTGCCCATTGAGCGAGTAATTCGTCCCAATGCTGTACGCTTACGCGTTCATTGCTGATATTGGCATTAACAACAGGATCACCAGATTTTTGAATTGGGATTTGTTTTAGCTCATTTGGCAAGTCTTCTGGATAAACCTCTCGACCTGTAATCATAACAGTGAGCCAGCGACACGTATTTTCCAGTTGACGCACATTACCAGGCCAAGGCAATTGCTGCATATAACTTATGGTTTCTGGGCGTAAGATTTTTGGACTAACGCCAAGCTCTTTGCCTGCTTGTGCCAAGAAATGTTGCGCCAGCATCGGAATATCTTCGCTACGATGCGCCAGTTTCGGAATATGAATACGAATAACGTTTAAACGATGGTACAAATCTTCGCGGAAACGTCCTTCATTGACCAGTTTTTCCAGATCTTGATGCGTGGCAGCAACAATACGCACATCGACTTTGACTGGAATATGACCACCAACCCGATAAAACTCGCCATCTGCCAACACGCGTAATAAACGGGTTTGGGTTTCAAATGGCATATCACCAATTTCATCAAGGAATAATGTGCCGCCATTGGCTTGTTCAAAACGACCTTGGCGTTGTGTATTTGCGCCTGTGAATGCACCTTTTTCATGTCCAAATAATTCGGTTTCAATCAAATCTTTGGGAATCGCGGCCATGTTTAAGGCAATAAAAGGTTTGCTCTTGCGTGGTGAATGACGGTGCAGTGCGTGTGCAACCAGTTCTTTACCTGTACCTGATTCGCCATTAATGAGAACCGTAATATGCGATTGAGATAATCGACCAATTGCGCGGAAGACTTCCTGCATGGCAGGCGATTCGCCGATTATTTCAGTCGAATGAATTGGAGAGGTGGTTTTATTGGCAGATTCTTGTTGTTGTAGCTTAGTAATGTGCAAAATCGCACGATTCACCAACGCCAAAGCTTCATCGATATCGAATGGCTTAGGTAAATACTCAAATGCACCAGTTTGATAACTTGAAACAGCAGATTCCAAATCTGAATGCGCCGTCATAATAATTACGGGCAGTTCAGGGTAGCTACTTTTTACCTTGCCTAAAAAGGTTAAACCATCGATTCCAGGCATACGGATATCAGTTAAAATGACATCGGGCGATTCATTTGGTAGCTGGTCTAATGCGCTTTGAGCTTCCTCAAAACTGGTGACATCGAAGCCTTCTTCTTTGAAGGTTTTTTCCAACACCCAGCGCATGGCGCGATCATCATCAATGACCCAAATTTTATTTCGCGACATGGTGCGACTCCCAAGGTAAATATAAGCTAAAAATGGTTTTACTCGGCACAGAATGGCAAACAATCATGCCGTTGTGCTGGTGCATAATATTTTGTGCAATACTGAGTCCAAGCCCCGTGCCATTGGCACGACCTGTGACCAGTGGATAAAATACAGACTCTAAAATTTCTTCAGGAATACCAGGCCCATTATCTTCAATGTCAACACGCACTGCAGAGCGATGTAAAACACCATTAATAGTAACAAGGCGCTGAATACGGGTACGTAAGATCAGTTCAGGCTTATGTTCTTGGAAAAAATCCTTGTGCTCTAGCATGGCCTGTACCGCATTGACACTAATATTGAGCATGACCTGAATTAGTTGGTCACGATCCGCTTTGACATCGGGGAGTGATAAATCATAATCACGTGTAATTTTAATTTTCTTTTTGGTCTGATTGGTAATCAGAGAGCGTACGCGTTCTAAAGGCTCATGTACATTAACATCGACATAGCTAGGCAGTTGGCGCGAACCGAGCATGGTGTCTGCAAGTGTACGTAAGCGATCCACCTCACTAATAATAATGTCGGTGAACTCATTGTATTTTGGATCGTTTAGGCTACGTGCCAAAAGCTGTGTTGCCCCACGAATACCACCTAACGGATTCTTGATTTCATGTGCGACGCCACGAATCAGTTGTCGTGTAACTTGGTGTTGCTGAATCAGGTTTTCTTCCTTGGAAATTTTCAGCATTCTGTCAATTGGGTTGAGCTCAATCAGTAATAAAGGATGATAGGGACGTCCAGCATTAAGCTGTGAAACAGAATAATCCACATGAATGTCTTTAAAATTGACATTAATAATGGCTTCGCGACGTGTATAAGCCTGCCCAGTGTTTAACGTGTTGAATAATGCTTCACGTGTATCAAAGGTATCATTGGGTGCTTGTAAAAGCTGAACAACAGGTATACCTGAAGCACGTAACAAACTCATGTCAAAAAGTGCTTCACAAGACGAGTTAAGGTAAAAAATATTTAAATTTTTATCGACCAGTAAGATGGCTGTGGTCAAATTGTCGACGAGTAGACGGTAATCAATCGTTGGAGTAGGGTCCATTAGCGTAATCTTCCTGATGTAAAATAGCGCAATGGCATCTTTGTCATTGTATTTGCTCCCTGTTATGGAACATTTTCTAAAATTAAAACTAGCCTGATTAAAGCAAAATGTAAGCCAACTTTATAAAATGACTTGTTTTTAGGCAAAAATTAGCCTTTGGCACGCTTTTAAAATGACTTTTATGCATTCATCTCTAAAACAGTATCAAAATGAGGAGTTTTTAGCACTATCTTGGTGCTACTTATTTGTTTTGTTAAAACATGAGCAATATTTTGGTGCATGGCTGAAACATTACCGTTTATGCCTATGCTTACGCAGGGAAAAGTCATACAATACGCGCAGTCTAGTGGAGTGTTGTTTGCATGAAATCCCCCAAAGTCGGTTTTGTTTCTTTAGGTTGTCCTAAGGCATTGGTCGATTCTGAGCGTATATTAACCCAGTTGCGTACTGAAGGTTATCAGGTTGCATCAGATTATGATGGTGCTGACCTCGTTGTGGTAAATACCTGCGGTTTTATCGAGTCTGCGGTACAAGAGTCGTTAGATGCAATTGGCGAAGCCATGAATGAGAATGGTCGTGTAATTGTGACAGGCTGCTTGGGGAAAGATGAAGATAAAATCCGTCAAATGCATCCAAATGTATTGAAAGTGACGGGCGCAGCAGCATATCAAGATGTGATGGAAGCTGTACATGAGTATGTACCTGCTCCACCAAAACATAACCCATTTATTGATTTAGTCCCTGAGCAAGGTGTGCGTCTTACGCCAAAACACTATGCTTATTTAAAAATATCGGAAGGCTGTAACCACCGTTGTACCTTCTGTATTATTCCAAGTATGCGTGGCGACTTGGTTTCACGTCCTGTGGGTTCAGTCCTTGAAGAAGCTGCGGCACTAAAACGTGCAGGCGTCAAAGAAGTCTTGGTAATTTCTCAAGACACGTCAGCCTATGGTGTCGACACCAAATATAAATTGGACTTCTGGAATGGACAGCCAGTCAAAACTAAATTTTATGACATGTGTGAAGCGCTCGGTCAGTTAGGTATCTGGGTACGTTTACACTATGTTTACCCATATCCACATGTCGATGCAGTTATTGACCTGATGGCACAAGGTAAAATTTTACCTTATCTGGATATTCCATTCCAACATGCAAGCCCACGCATTTTAAAACTCATGAAACGCCCTGCACATAGCGAAAATACGCTAGAGCGTTTACAAGTTTGGCGTGAAAAATGCCCTGAATTAGTCATTCGTTCAACGTTTGTTGTTGGTTTCCCTGGTGAAACTGAAGAAGATTTCCAAATATTGCTTGACTGGCTCAAAGAAGCACAGCTTGATCGTGTTGGATGCTTTACCTATTCACCAGTAGAAGGTGCAACAGCCAACGACTTGCCAGATCATGTTCCTGAAGAGATCAAGCAAGAGCGTTATGAACGCTTTATGCAGGTACAACAAGAGATTTCAGCAGCAAAATTGCAACAACGCATTGGCCAAACTATGACGGTATTGGTTGATGGTCTGGAGGATGAATATCCAGTTGCGGTTGCGCGTTCTTATGCAGATGCCCCAGAAATTGATGGCAATGTTTTCGTTGAAGACATTGATAAATCACAAATTAAAGAGGGCGATTTGCTAGAAGTCGAAATTACCGATGCGGATGAATATGATCTGTTTGCTAAATTGATTAAAATTAAAGCAAATTAATCAGCGCACATTTACAAATTTAACTTTATTCGAATGAAAACTTTTTCGGAGCACCGTCATGGCAGAAACAAATAGTCCTCGTTACTCACGTATTTTACTCAAGTTGTCTGGTGAAGCATTATCAGGCAACCGTGAGATGGGGATTGATGCTCAAGTTCTTGATCAAATGTCACTGTCTATTGCACATTTGGTTGGTTTGGGTGTACAAGTGGGCATCGTAGTAGGTGGTGGTAACTTATATCGCGGCAGCCAATTACAAAAAGATGGTCTCGTTGGGCGTGTTACAGGTGACCAAATGGGTATGCTTGCAACGGTTATGAATGGTTTGGCTATGCGTGATGCGCTGGTACGTCGTAATATCAAAACTCGCCTGATGTCTGCGTTGTCTATTGGTACTGTCGTTGAGCCATATTCAAGCCGTGATGCAATTCGTCACCTCAGCCAAGGTGAAGTCTGCGTATTTGTGGCTGGTACAGGCAATCCATTCTTTACAACAGATACAGCTGCATGTTTGCGTGGTATCGAGATTGAAGCGAACCTTATCCTGAAAGCCACTAAAGTTGATGGCGTTTATAATAAAGATCCAAGTAAATATGACGATGCAGTAAAATATGATCGTTTGACTTTTGATCAAGTGTTGGATGAAAAGTTGGGTGTAATGGATCTTACTGCGATTTGCTTATGTCGTGATCATAATGTGCCTTTACAAGTATTTGATATGAACAAATCTGGCGCATTGCTTTCAATCGTGATGGGTGAAAAAGAGGGAACTCACGTTACGAAGTAATATACGTAACTGAGAAAGCTCTTTATACTAGCGCTAATTTTATTTTACATTTTGAGAAAGTAAGGAAGATCATATGATTAACGATCTTAAAAAAGACAGCGAACAGCGAATGCAAAAGTCACTCGAGTCCTTGGAGCAAGGATTTGCAAAAGTTCGTACTGGCCGTGCGCACCCATCTATTTTAAATGGTGTCATGGTTCCTTACTACGGTTCGGATGTGCCATTAAACCAAGTGGCAAACGTGGGTGTTGAAGATTCACGTATGTTGATTGTTCAACCATTTGAACGCACCATGGTTTCTGCAATTGATAAAGCGATTCGTGAAAGTGATTTGGGTTTAAATCCAATTACTGCCGATGCAATTCGTGTGCCATTACCAGCACTCACTGAAGAAACTCGCCGTGATATGCAAAAGGTTGCACGTACTGAAGCTGAAAATGCCAAAGTTGCAATTCGTAACATTCGTCGTGATGTTTTGGGCGACTTAAAAACATTATTGAAAGAAAAAGAAATTTCTGAAGATGATGAACGCCGCGCAAGTGATGATATTCAAAAGATCACTGACAAATATGTAGCTGAAGTAGATAAGCGTCTAGCTGCAAAAGAAGAAGAGTTAATGAAGGTTTAATGAATGACGAGTTTAAACGGCATTCATCACCTTCCTCAACATGTTGCCATCATTATGGATGGCAACAATCGTTTTGCTAAAAAAATGCATCTTGCGCAAGGCGCTGGGCATAAAGAAGGTAAAAATACGCTAGATCCTGTCGTAGAGCGCTGCCGTGAGCTTGGGGTTCAGGCCTTGACGGTTTTTGCTTTTTCAAGTGAAAACTGGAATCGACCTCAACCTGAAGTTGATTTGCTGATGCATTTGCTAGAGCAGACCGTTCATGAGCAAATCCCGCGTATGATCAAGTTTGAGATTGCTCTACGTTTTATCGGTGAGCGTTCTCGACTTCCATTACACTTGCAAGAGTTACTCAATACTGCTGAGCAACAAACCGCTCACTTTAAGCAAATGACGCTGACGATCGCGATTAGTTATGGCGGTATGTGGGATATTGCGGATTCAGCCAAGCGTATTGCTCAAGATGTACTTGACCATAAAATTACAGTTGATCAGATTAATCCCGCACTGTTTGGTCAATATATTCATCTTGGAGATTTGCCTCCAGTAGACTTGCTCATTCGAACAGGCGGAGATTATCGAATTTCTAATTTCTTGCTGTGGCAGTCTGCATATGCAGAGCTTTATTTTACTAAAACATTATGGCCTGAGTTTTCAGTAGAAGAACTTAATCAAGCCTTTAAGGTATTTGCACAGCGTGAACGCCGTTTTGGTAAAACCTCTGAACAAATCCAACAAGAGAAAACTGAGAAATAATACATGTTTGAGCGGATTAAAACCGCGTTGGTATTGGTAGCAATTGTTTTAAGTTGTATGTTTGCTACAACCTCGCATTACCCTATGCAAGCATTGATGGTCATTGCTGCAACGATTGCAGGGTATGAGTGGTACAAATTAATGCCAAAGCAGGATGCATCGATACGACCATTTTTTGTTTTTGGATATGCTTGTATCGCCTTGATTGTATCTGTGATTGCATTGTATGTTCATGATATTACATTGCTTTTTTGGATAGCTTCCATTTTAGTGTGGCTCACCAGTGTATATTGGGTGAAAAACTTTCCAGAATATGATGGTTGGTATAATAAAAGCCTTAATCTGGTTGGCCTGATCCTGATTTCAGCAGCAGTGAGTGCAATTTTCTCTGTCTGGGAACATTCGCCGTGGTGGCTAATGTATCTATTCCTCTTGGTTTGGGGCGCAGATAGTGGTGCGTATTTTGTTGGGCGAAAGTTGGGTCGGCGTAAAATGGCGCCAAATGTTAGCCCCAATAAATCGGTTGAAGGTTTATTTGGTGGCTTAATCACTTCAGGTATTATTGTTGTTATTGTTCAAAGTCATTATTTACATTTAACTTTATTACAACATGTACTATTTCTAATCCTCTCGATTATCACTGTACTTGGTTCGGTTCAAGGTGACTTGTTTGAATCAATGATTAAGCGCCGAGCAGGTGTGAAAGATTCGGGTCGAATTCTTCCTGGGCATGGTGGTGTTTTGGATCGTATCGATTCATTGCTCGCAGCAGCACCGATTTTTGCAACAGGAATTTATTTACTAAAACTTATCGGTGTAGATCTCTAAATGTCTCAATCTGTTTGTATATTGGGTGCAACTGGTTCAATTGGTGAAAGTACATTAAAAGTATTGCAGCAACATCCAGATAAATACTCGGTTTTTGCAGTTACGGCGTATAGTCGACTTGAAAAATTGGTTGAAATATGCAAACAGTTCCATCCTCAAGTTGCTGTTGTTCCCTCAACGCAACAAGATCGACTGGCACAGTTGTTTAAACAGCATCAGATTGATTATACAGAAATTTTGACTGATGAAGCTGGTTTGGTTGCTGTTGCTGAGCATCCACAGGTTGATATTGTCATGGCGGCAATTGTTGGTGCAGCAGGACTGCTACCAACATTAGCAGCAGTCAAAGCCAGTAAGCGCGTACTGCTTGCGAACAAAGAAGCTTTGGTTATGTCTGGCGAAATCATGATGCAAGCAGCTGAACAGCATCAGGCGCTTTTGCTGCCTGTAGACTCTGAGCATAATGCGATTTTTCAGTGTTTGCCAAATGGCTATTGTCAGTCAGAGCGTACAGGTCAACCTAAACAAGGTGTCTCTCGAATTCTGCTGACTGCATCAGGTGGCCCATTTTTAAATACATCATTGAATGACTTACATGATGTGACCCCCGCGCAGGCATGCAAACATCCAAATTGGTCAATGGGCCAGAAAATATCCGTCGATTCTGCAACGCTCATGAATAAAGGTCTGGAATTGATTGAAGCATGTCATTTGTTTTCAATTTCAGAACATTTTGTTACAGTCGTTATCCATCCACAAAGTATTATTCATTCTATGGTTCAATATGTGGATGGTTCAACTTTGGCTCAAATGGGTAATCCTGATATGTGTACGCCAATTGCACATGCATTGGCTTGGCCACAGCGCATCTCAACGCCCGTAGATGCTTTGGATTTATTTGTACATCAACAGCTTAATTTTCAACAGCCCGACACGATTAAATTTCCTGCCTTACGTTTAGCTCGTCATGCTATGCAAGCAGGTGGTGTTGCCCCAGCGATTTTAAATGCTGCCAATGAAATTGCAGTTGCTGCATTTTTACAGCAAAAAATAAAATTTACCGCAATTCCTGAAGTTGTAGAACATACCTTAAATGATATGGAAAATGCTCAGGCCAATTCGCTAGAGACTATTTTACAAGCAGATCAATTTGCTCGTAATATAGCAACTCAGCGTGTTGATGCTTTAAGGCTAAAATAATGAGTATTTTATTTATTGTGCTTGCGGCAATTTTTTTGCTTGGGCCACTGATTGCCATTCATGAATTTGGTCATTATTGGGTTGCACGCAAATTGGGTGTCAAGGTTCTGGTCTATTCAATTGGCTTCGGACCAACTGTACTTAATTGGACATCTAAAAAGTCGGGAATTCAGTATCGGTTATCGGCATTGCCTTTGGGTGGTTATGTCAAAATGCTGGATGAACGCGAAGGTGATGTTAAGGCTGAAGATCTTCCTTTTGCATTTAACCGTCAGTCTCCTTGGAAACGCATCGCGATTGTTGCAGCAGGGCCACTGATTAACTTGATCTTTGCAGTTTTATTGTTTTGGGTACTGTTTTTACCCCAGCAGGAACAGCTTAATACCCGCGTTGGTAAAGTGATACCTGAAACGCCTGCCTCGATTGCAGGTTTGCAAGTCGGTGATAAAGTTGTTGCAATTGATGGTAAAACTACCTCGACTTGGGAAGCCTTAAATTTTGCACTGGTTGATCGTGCGGGAGAGACAGGGCAAATTCAGGTACAGGCTGAACATCAGGGTCAACTCAAAAATTTTAGTCTACCCATTCAGAACTTCTTAAAAGATCAAACACAGTCTGCTTTAGATACTTTAGGATTTTTGCCATATCGTCCAAAAATTGAACCTATTATTGATCAGCTTGTGCCAGATGGCGCTGCTAGTCGTCAAGGTATGCAAAAAAGCGACAAGATTCTTGCAATTGATGGGGTGAAAACACCTGACTGGTTCGATGTAGTTGATATCGTACAAAAGTCGCCAGAAAAATTACTTAAAATTGATGTTGAGCGGCAAGGTAAGGTTCTTCAGTTGCAGGTCATGCCTCAGGGCAAGCGTGACAATATGGGAAATGTGACAGGCATGCTGGGGGTTCAAACCAAGTCAGCACACATTACTGTTCCTAGCCAATATAAGCAAACTATTCAATATACACCTGTACAAGCGTTTGGAAAAGCGGTACAAAAGACTGGTGAAATTTCCAGTATGATCTTAAATTCAATGACCAAAATGGTTCGTGGTTTAATTGGTTTGGAAAATTTATCAGGTCCAATTACGATTGCTAAAGTTGCTGGACAAAGTGCAGAAATGGGTTGGCAAACTTTTATTTCATTTATGGCATTGATGAGTGTAAGTTTGGGGATTTTGAACTTGTTACCAATTCCAATGCTTGATGGTGGACATCTAGTTTATTATTTTATAGAAGCAATTCGAGGTAAACCTGTTTCTGAACAAATACAAATGATTGGTTTTAAAATCGGTATGGTATTGCTAGGTAGCATGATGGTCCTTGCTTTATTTAATGATTTTATGCGTTTATAACAGAATTACGAAATATCCAACTTAGTGGAAAAAATAGGCATGCGTCACACACATTTTTTAATGCCTTTAGCACTGGTGAGTGCAATGGCTGCTGTACAACAAGTTTATGCCGCGGATGAATTTGTTGCCCAAGATGTTAAAATCGAAGGTTTAGTTCGCTTAACCCCTGCCAATATTTATAGTATGTTGCCAATAAAAAGTGGTGATCGTGTAAATGATGCGAGCCTCAATAACGCGATACATACTTTATATGATTCAGGTTTATTTGATGACATTAAAGCGACCCAACAGGGCAATACTTTAGTTTTTAATGTTGTTGAACGTCCTATTATTTCTAAAGTTGAATTTAAAGGCAACAAGCTCATTCCTAAAGAAGCTTTGCAAGACGGCTTGAAAAAAATGGGAATTGCAGAAGGCGAAGTCCTGAAAAAGTCAACTCTGCAAAATCTTGAGACAGAGCTTGAGCAGCAATACAATCAGCAAGGTCGTTATAATGCTGATATTAAAGTTGAAACCACACCGCGCCCAAATAACCGCGTTGACTTAACCATTAATTTTAATGAAGGTAAGGCTGCTAAAGTTGTCAATATTAGCGTGATTGGTAACACAGTTTTTAGCGATGATGACATTAAACGAGCATTCGCACTTAAAGAAAGCAGTTGGTCATCTATCGTGACTCGTAATGACCGTTATGCTAAAGAGCGTATGGCGGCAAGTCTGGAAGCATTACGTGCCTTATATTTGAATGCAGGTTATGTCAATTTTGCTGTGAATTCATCAAACTTGAATATCAGTAATGATAAGAAAAATATTTTTGTTGAAGTTTCAATTACTGAAGGCCAGCAATTCAAGGTTGGTCAGACTAAGTTCTTAGGTGATACTTTATTTAAACCTGAAGAATTAAAAACGCTGCAAATTTATAAAGATGGCGATACTTATTCTCAAGAAAAAATTGATGCCGTTAAAAATCTGTTATTGCATAAATATGGTAATGCAGGTTATTACTTTGCTGAAATCAATGTTGTTCCACAAATTGATAATGATAAGAAAATCGTTGATCTGAATTATTACATTAATCCAGGTCAGCAAGTGACGATTCGTCGTATTAACTTTACGGGTAATACTAAAACTGAAGATCAGGTATTACGTCGTGAAATGCGTCAAATGGAAGGCGCTTTGGCAAGTAACGAGAAAATTGACTTGTCTAAAGTGCGCTTAGAGCGTACGGGTTACTTTAAAACTGTTGATGTTAAACCTGTACGTATTCCAAATGTACCAGACCAAATTGATTTGGATGTTAATGTTGAAGAGCAACATTCAGGCACAAGTACTCTAGCACTTGGTTACTCACAAAGTGGTGGTATTACTTATCAAGCTGGGATTAGCCAGTCTAACTTCCTGGGTACAGGTAAAAGTGTAGGTTTTGACTTTACCAAGTCTCAGTATGCAACGTCTTATAGTTTAGCAGTTACAGACCCATACTTTACGATTGATGGCGTAAGTGCTGGTTATAATGTCTATTATAAAGAAACTAAACCATACCAAGATTACCACGTTAGTGATTACTACTCTAAAACACTCGGCGCCAATACAAGCCTGTCTTATCCAATCGATGAGAACCAAAGTGTTAGTGGCTCATTTGGTTTAGAAAGTACTGATATTTCTACTGACCAGTATGGTTCTGTTGCATTTAGAGACTATTTGTTGAGTCATGGCGGTAAAGTGAAAGCAACGGCAACGCCAACCGCTGGCGGTGCGCCTTACGCGAGTGAGTTTGATGGAAGCTATCTCAATTACCTTGTAAACTTGGGTTGGTCATTTAATACGCTAAACCGACCAATGTTACCAACATCAGGTCAGTTGCACAGTGTGAATCTGGAAGTTGCTTTGCCAGGTAGTGATGCTGCATATCAGAAATTGACTTATAGTACCCAAGTATTTTTCCCAATTGGTAGTAAAGGTTGGGGAGTTCATGGTTATGGTAAGTTAGGTTATGGCCATGATCTGCCGTTCTGGAAAAACTACTATGCTGGTGGTTGGGGATCAGTTCGTGGTTATCAAGACAATACTTTAGGGCCAGCTTATCCTGGAGTGTACTATAGCGCGAATAACATAGCGCAAAGCAGTAGTCGGGATTCTACAGGTGCAAATGCACTCGTACAATTTGGCGGGGAATTGATTTTACCTGTGCCATCAAAAGCTGACTGGGCACGTAATGTTCGTCCTGTATTGTTTGCTGAAGGTGGTAGTGTCTTTGATACAACATGTAATGTAAGTGCTTATAACAATCCTGCTACTCCAAGCACGTCTACAGATGCTGGAGCAAAGCAATACTGTAAAGATAACTACGGTTTTGATTTAGGTAATTTACGTTATAGTGTTGGTTTTGGTCTGACTTGGAATACCATGATTGGTCCTCTTTCAATCAGTTATGCTTTCCCGTTGAATAAGAAAACAACTGATCAAACACAAGCAGTGCAATTCCAGATTGGTCGAACTTTCTAAGTTCGGCCTTCAGCCAGTCGTTAAAAATGTAATGATTTAAGGATATATCAATGAAAAAATTAGCAGTAGCATTAGTAGCAGGTTTAGGTTTTATGGGTATGGCACACGCTGCAGGTTATGGTGTCATTGACATGCAACGTGTTGTTGAAAACAGTACTTATTTGAAACAGCAAAATGACGGTTTACAACAAGCAGTAAAACCTGCCGCTACACGTGTTGAACAGTTAAATAAAGAGATTCAGGATTTGCAAAATAAAGCAGCTACAGCTAAACCAGCAGAAGTACAGCAGCTTAAAACACAATATGATGCGAAAGTAAAAGAAATTAATTCATTGGAACAAAACATTCAGCAGCGCGTACAGTCTACTTCTCAGGCGACAGGGCAAACTTTTACCACACGTGTGCAGCAAGCTGCAGAACAATTGCGTAAAGAAAACAGTTTAGATTTCGTTTTGAATAAAAATTCAGCACTTGCCTATGACGTTAAGAACGACTTAACTGATAAAATGATTCAAAAGGTTAATGCGATGAAATAATCAATGATTCAGCGTTCATATACACTTAAAGAATTAGCATCTTTAGTACATGGTGAATTAATTGGACAACCTGAAACGAAAGTTTCAGGTTTGTCTAGTTTAGAGCAAGCGACATCTCAGCAGATTTCTTTTGTGAATGGGGATAAATACTTAGAGCAAGCACTTGCTTCTAAGGCTGCTGTCTTAATCGTCACACGTGACTTACAATCTCAATTGACAACACATCAGAATTTTATTGTTGTTGAAAATCCATATCTTGCTTTTGCAATGCTTACACATGTGTTTGAAATTAAAAAAACAGATGTGGGGATTGAGAGTACAGCCCAAATTCATCCTTCTGCCATGATTTCAGATACTGCCTATATTGGTCACTATGTGGTCATTGGTGAGAACTGTGTCATTGGGGATGATACATTTATTGAGTCACATGCCAAGATTGATGATGGTGTGGAAATTGGGCAGAAATGTTTTATTGACTCACATGTTACGATTACTGGATTTAGCAAAATTGGTAACAATGTGCGCATTCATGCCAATACCGTGATCGGAAGTGAAGGTTTTGGCTTTGCTCCTTATCAAGGGAAGTGGCATCGCATTGCACAGTTAGGCTCTGTGAAAATTGGCAATAATGTGCGCATTGGATCAAATTGTAGTATTGACCGTGGTGCATTAGATGACACAATTTTGGAAGATGGGGTCATTGTAGATAACCTTGTGCAAATCGCACATAATGTGCATGTTGGTGAAAATACTGCGATTGCTGCAAAAACAGGCATTGCAGGTAGTACAACGATTGGCAAAAACTGTATACTTGCGGGCGCTTGTGGGGTGGCCGGACACCTAAAAATTGCAGACAATGTGACATTAACAGGAATGTCAATGGTCACAAAAAGTATTTTTGAGTCTGGTGCATATTCTTCAGGAACTGGTTTGTTTGAAAGTGGACACTGGCGTCGTACGATTGTTCGCTTGAGACAATTAGCAGATGTGCCATTGACCCAAATTGTCAAACGACTAGATCATATACAAACTCGTATTGAGTCACTTGAATCAACTTTTAATATGCGTAAATGAATATGACAGAGTCACAAAATCAAGATTTGAATAAACCAGAATTACCAATGAATATTCAACAAATTCGTGAATATTTGCCACATCGCTATCCATTCTTGTTGGTGGATCGAGTGACAGAAATTACCGATAACAGTATCGTTGGTTATAAAAATGTGTCTATTAATGAAGAATTTCTTCAAGGGCATTTTCCAGAATATCCAATTATGCCAGGTGTCTTAATCGTTGAGGCATTGGCACAAATTTCTGGTGTGTTGGGTTTCGTATTAAATAATGAAAAACCACAACCAGGTTCTTTGTTCCTTTTTGCAGGTGCAGAGAAAGTTCGTTTTAAGAAGCAGGTTGTTGCAGGTGATCAGCTCGTGCTGAAATCTGAGCTTGTCATGCAAAAACGCGGTATTTACAAATACAACTGTACTGCTAGCGTTGATGGTATTGTGGCAACAACGGCTGAAATTATTATCTCTCATCAAAGAATCTAGAGTAGGCATGAGCAATAAAGAATATATCCACCCAACCGCTATTATTGACTCATCTGCAGTTATTGCACCAGATGTAGAAGTTGGTCCTTACTGTGTGATTGGTCCTCACGTGACAATAGGTGCAGGTACTAAACTTCACTCTCACGTTGTGATTGGCGGATATACTCGTATTGGTGAACATAATGAGATTTTCCAGTTCGCTAGTGTAGGTGAGGTTTGTCAGGACCTTAAATATAAAGGCGAGGAAACATGGCTTGAAGTTGGCGATCATAATGTGATTCGTGAGCATTGCAGCTTACACCGCGGTACGGTGCAAGATCATGGTTTAACCAAAGTAGGTAGTTATAACTTACTGATGGTTAATACACATATTGCTCACGATTGTCAGATTGGTGATCATAATATTTTTGCCAATAATGTGGGCGTGGCAGGTCACGTTCATGTTGGAAGTTATGTTGTGATTGGTGGGAACTCTGGAATTCATCAATTCTGTAAGATTGACTCTTATAGCATGATCGGTGCGGCATCTTTAATTGTGAAAGATGTGCCTGCTTATGTGATGGCATCTGGAAATCCAGCCCATGCTTTTGGTTTGAATATTGAAGGAATGCGTCGTAAAGGTTGGTCAAAACAAGTGATTCAAGGCTTACGTGAAGCATTCAAGCTCATTTATAAAGAAAGTCTGACAACCGTAGAAGCGCTTGAGCGTATTCGTGCAGAAATCTTGCCAGAGGTGGCTGAAGTTCAGTTGCTGATTGATTCTTTAGAACAGTCACAGCGTGGTATTTTGCGTTAAGCAGGATAGCATGATAAAAAAAGATGCCATTCGGCATCTTTTTTTATGAAAATCACTTTTCATATTTTTAGGCACTTTGCAGATATTGTTGTTGGTTGATAAGTGATGCGCCAGTTTTCTGCTGTACTTCTTCAAATTCTACCTTATCTGCCAGTTCAACCACTTTGATGCCTTCGGGTGTAATATGGTAAATGATTCTGAACTTCAAAGCGTTACCGTGGTCGAAGACATGGGGCATATTGGATATGCTGCGATTTTGCATGGTTGTAAAGTCGGAAAAAATGCCATGATCGGCATGAACAGCGTGATTCTGGATGACTCAGAAATTGGTGAAAATACCATTATTGGTGCAAACAGCACCGTAACGGCAAAGACCAAGATTCCTGCCAATAGCTTGGCACTCGGTAGCCCTGTGAAAATTATTCGTGAATTAAGAGCCGACGAGATCGCATGGAAAACTCAAGGGACACAGCAATATATCGAGCTGACTCAGCGTTGTTTGCACAGCCTGCAAGAAGTCATGCCATTGAATGAACAAGACCTGTTATTGCCACGTAAAACTTATCTGGACTTTCAGGCAGATCACCACACAAAATAAAAAAATCAATGAGATGCTTAATTATAAAAAAATCAAATTTATCTGCAAAGCAACAAAAATTGATGCGTAAAGTAAAGCCTTTGCGTTAAAACATGAGTTTTGTTGCATTGAGGTTAAATTTTAAATAAAAATTAGGGCAGAACCCTCTAAAATAGGGGATCTGTGACTTGTTCTCACTAAAATTTATACGCATAGCAGAGTAAGATGCTCTAAAATGACAGTTGATTCTTTTTTGAGATATTTGCATGTTTAGGTCTAAGGACAATTCAACAAAAATTAGCACCGATGAGCATAAGAAAAATATAGATTATGTTTTTAACGAAGTTGGATTTAGTTTTTTTGTACTCAAAAACTTTCTATGGTTTTTTTGGTTTTTAGATTTAGGCTTATTGCCAGGAAAAATTATTACTTACTTGTATTCTAATCATGCAACATGGTTATCCTATGCTTATGATATAAAAAGTTCTTCGTGGTTGATGTTGGATAAATCACCAACTCTCAGTTATATCGGCTGGTTTTGTATTGCGCTGGCACTGTCAAATCCTAAAACCATCCAGCAATTATTGTATAGAATTCCATTCTTAAAAATTAAAATCAGTCGTGATCTTCTCAATTATCAAACCTTGGTTTATGGTTTTTTTATTGGGTTTCTTGCATCCCATTTATCGAGTGTTTTTATGGGGTTGCCAGATATTTTTTCAGCATATTCAATTGAATATATTCGGATTTTTTAAATTATTTACTGTATTTAGACCACATGATAATGATGATTAATTTCAACCTGTGCAACTTGCTCAGTCAGTAAATAACGTCTTGTCAATAATTTCGCATCGGTGCTGATATTGCTGTTTGTCCAAAGAGTGATCTTGGCAAAAGACTTTTAATTCATTTTTAATTTTTTGACTGAGTTTTTGAGGAACAGTCATATTCATCTTTTAGTTCTCCAAAGTACTTCAAACTTTTCAGCAATAAGAAATTGATCAATTTCAGATTCAAGAACCTTGTCAAAAACATGAGCCAAACGAGAGAAAAATCCATTTGAATGCTATAGCAGAGACAAAAACCTGTGCGATAACCTGATAGCACTATTACTTTGCTGGCTGGTTACTGAATGCTCGTTTAAAATACCAAAGCAGAGAGCAACAACGCGCGACACAAAATCAAACAGCAAAAATGAAAAAGCTCTCTGACAAACAAATCAACCTGTTCGTTCAAAAGCTGACATATCGTTATGAAGTGTCGAGCAAGTTTGCCGAAGCAGGGGAAAGCGATGAATAGCTTGCGGCGCGCACTGTGCTGAAAACTGAGTCATCCTGAACAACGTAAAAAACTTGCGCCGTATCTGGCATAGGTGGGATTTGAGGGGGAGTGGTATGAAGGCAAATACGTTTGTAAAAAAATACGGCTGGGCTGAAGCACAGGACGTTGTGAAAAATGCACACTGGGACAATGCCTATAGCGATGGATCTTACTACTCGCATTTAGATTCGGACAGTGAAGTTTTGCTGAGTGACCTAAAACGCTTGGTTCAGTCACATGAAATCATCGAAAAAGGTCAGGGTCTGGATGCTTGCAAAGACGTATTTTTATCTGTGGACAGTGACGAATCTGAATATATAAACCGATTAGGGGTTGAATACAAAAAGTCATCTGAAGACCCTAACGATAAGGCTTTGATGCTTTGTGATGATGGGGCGTGGATTGATAGTTCGTATTTAAATTACCAACTGGACAGCGCTTATGGTTTTGTCAATCTGAAACAACTCAAACAAGCCATCGCTGATGAGGAATCCTGTTTATGACTCCGCGCGACTTTTATCAAGTATATTACTTCCTGTACAGCTGATAAGTATTTACTGATGCCGAGCTGCAAATCCGACATTCAATGAAATGCATCAATAAAAAAGTATATATGCATATTATAAAAGCCTATCTGTTAAGGCAAACTTTAAGAGGGATATAGATCCTTGGTTAAAAAACAGGATAAAAGTTATGTCATCAATAAGAAACTATTTGAACAAAATAGATGATTCAACATCAGAAGATATGGCTCAAAAAGAAACCCTAGATTTACTTATTCAGTTGGGGAATGCAAAAGCGAACCTTTTTCAATGTAAGATTGAAGAAAATTTACAGTACGCTCAAGATAAGACGGATTCATTTCCTGTTCAGAAAATTGTTTATAATTTTAATACAGTACGTTTCTTTTCAGCGAATGAATCTGCCGAGATGCGCAGCATGATCAATTCTGAAGTAAAAATGTTTCTTTCAGGTGTTCGGGAAGCTGCTCTATCTGCAATAAGTTCTCTAGTTTATTTTGAGTTAGATATGTTACTTAATCGACCATATTATACTGATGAGATCGGAGCTTGTTATCTTGCATTTGAAGGGCAGTCAGCTCTTCGAATAGATATGACAGCGTGGTATCAAAATATTACGATTCATAATTTCGAATATAAACCAGAGAAAATTTTAACAGTTGTTGCTCTAGTATCTTCTATTAATACTAAAAAAATGAATCTTTTAGCATTTCTAAACATGTATCAAGCACAATTATCTCAAGGTGGTGCGAGTCAAGAAACCATTGCAAACGAAATTGCGTATGCAAAGGATGTGCTGGATAAATCTATGAATGCTGACTCTTCTAAGGCGTGACCAAAGTAGCACATGCATAGAAATAATCTTGGTATATCTTAAGCCAACATCATTGATGTTGGTTTTTTAAATTTAGTATCTTGAATTTTTTTCAAAATATCTGTATGTAATATATACAACATATATTTTTAAAAATTTTATTTAATAGGAAATAATATGAATATTAATGATATAAAAACGTTACTTGAGCAATCTGAATGGTATCAACCAAATGATGATGATTCATCTATCTATTTAGCTAAAGATGATATTTTTTTAAAGTTTAAAGTAGAAAAAGAAGAAGGTGGTGATTTTAATGTTGGAGATCTTCCTCCAAATATACAATCTTTTTACAGAATTCTTGATCAAGATATTAAGGTTTCAGATATTTCTTTAAATAAAGTACATTTTTATTATCAAAAACAGGTCATTAGAGTTTTTGATATATACAAATTTGAATCTTCACATAATCATGAAAAAATATATTTCGCAAAACCTACAAATCAATCTACTCATGTAAACATTATAGATGACATATTCTATAAAGTGATCATTAAGAAGTTAAATACAGAATTTTCATTAGGAAAAATAATCTTTGCTAATGGAAATTTTGAATAAATCACTATCAAATAAAAAGCGGCCAACAGGTCGCTTTTTTAACTTCTACTGTAAGGCTATGGTGGATGGTTTATTGGTGAGCTGTATGATGTTATTCAATTTGCAATTGATAGTAGATATTTATAGGAAAAAATAATATTGAATATTCTGATGTACTTACCTTGGGGTAAGGTGCCTGAAATCACTTGTCAGGAATTATGGGAAAATCGCAGCCGTGTGAAAATCATTGATGTTCGTAGTGTTCAGGAATTTAAACACAGCCATATAGAAGGTGCAGTCAATTTACCAATCACTCAGTTTACAGAATCGGCAATACAGTCTTTAGGGCTCAAACTGGATCAGCCCATTGTAACGATTTGTTTATCGGCACACCGCAGTATTCCTGCAACACGCATACTTAATAAGATGGGTTATTCCGCTACACAACTCAAAGGAGGAATGAAATCATGGTGGCAACAAGCTATGCCTTCTGTGACAAATTAAAGTTCAACTGATTTTAAAACTTTAAGTATATGCTCAATATAAAATAAACGATCAAACATTGATTTTTGAACAAGGGGATAGGGAAATGTCATTTCATCCAAATGTAAAAGATTTTTTTGATATAAATACAAATACATTTAGTTATGTGGTTTCAGATCCTGTAACTAAACAATGTGCAATTATTGATAGTGTTCTTGATTACGATCCAGTTTCTGCTGTCACGTTTACATTTCATGCAGATCAAATCATTGATTATATTAAAGAACAGCAATTAACAGTGGAATGGATTTTAGAAACGCATGTACATGCAGATCATTTAACGGCAGCACAATATTTAAAAAAGCAGCTTGGTGGCAAAGTAGCAATCAGTCATCGAATTTCATTGGTACAAGAAACTTTTAGTGCAATATACAACATTGATATCGATCAACTCCGTCTGAGTCAGACTTTCGACCATGTCTTTGATGATCATGAACAATTTACAATCGGAAATTTGCAAGCCTACAATATTCCCACCCCTGGTCATACGCCTGCTTGTTTAAGCTATGTGATTGGAAATGCTGTTTTTGTTGGAGATACGCTCTTTATGCCTGACTATGGTACGGCACGATGCGATTTTCCAAAGGGAAATGCAGCAACCTTATTTGATTCGGTACAAAAACTGTATCAATTACCTGAAGATACACGCGTTTTTTTATGCCATGACTATTTGCCAGAATCTCGCGATCATTACATTTGTGAAACAGATATCAAAACCCAAAAACAAACGAATATCCATATTCATACAGGCATAAAAAAAACCGATTTTGTTGAAATGCGCCAAAAACGTGATACGACTTTAAGTATGCCTAGACTGATTTTGCCATCAATTCAAATTAATATGATTGCAGGTAATTTTCCAAAGCCAGAGCAAAATGGAATATCTTATTTAAAACTACCGCTGAATTATTTCAAAGCCAAGAGTTAAGTTAACCTTAAAAAGCAAACGTGTAGATGAAGCTAAATACACTGACATCATGGAAAATTATGCTGAATAACCGTGATGTGGTAGGGGCAATTCAACATTTGCTGAATGTAAAACCAGTGACGAATTTATGCAGGGATATCACAAGTATTTTGAATAGGCAGAAAAATCCATCATACCGATGTTTTTTTAACTTCTTTGGGCTGACTCATTAATTCTTTTAGCTGCTCTATTTTGGATATGCCATGTACGTAGTTTACATTTTCCATTATGGATTTTTCAAAGTAAGCTTGATGCCTACTTGGTGTATCAAAAGTACGGTTTTTGATTGCAAATTTTGCGTCATCATTAAAAATTAGATTTTCAATTTTGCACATTGCGTCATACATCTCTTCAAATGAGACTTGTGCATCGCCATCTGTGCCATTTTTTGAATCATCTTCAGAAGTATGATTGATAAGGCGTTTGATTGTACCTGAACCAACATTAATACTCTTCGCTAGGCTGGAGAATGTGCGCCGTAAATCATGGTAAGTAAACTCAATTCCAGACTCTTCAACGATCTTCAATCGTGCTTTGCTTCTATTTGTGACGTGACCTTCTCCCTGGCGGGCTTGAAAGACGTAAGGCTTACCAGCAGATCGTTTATATCTGGACTGCATAATATAGGTGAGTATTTCACCCATAGGTAATGTAATCGGTTTACCATTCTTAGGGTTTACAGATGTGATGGTTTTATATTTTAAATCAACATGCTTCCACTCTAGTTTTTCTGTTTCTTCACGCCTGAAACCAGTTAATAAAACCGTTAGGATGAAATCCTGATTGGTGTATGCATTGCAATTATAGTAATTTTGCCCAACCCATTGGGTATATAGAATGACTTTTACCCAGTCGGCTAGCTGATCTTTTCGAATATAGTTTTTTCTGCATTTGACTTTGTTCCATGATTTTTTTGTAGTGAGAGTCGAAACAGGATTTTTAATATCAAGAATACTTTTATCATTTACATCTAAGTAGTGCTCAGTTGCGAAATTAAAAATAGCTCGCAAAAAACGCATTGCTAAGTTTGCTCTGGATTTTGATCTTTGAGTAAGTTCGTCATGCTTTTCTTGAATCATTTTTTGCGTGATATCTATAAGCCTGATATTTTTCCAGTCACCCAAATAATCATTCATGCATTGTTCATAGTCTTTTTGTGTCTTTTCTCCAAGTTGTCGCTCAGATTTGTAGGCATTGTAGGCGTTTTGTAGAGAAGGTTGCTGCTCAGCGATGTCATCATTTTCCTGTTGTTTCTGTTTTTTATGCAGCTTCTCTTTGTTTGGGTTAATGCCTTGCGACATTTGGTCGAGCAGGAATCGTGCTTGTTCTCTTGCTTGATCAACAGTAATATTTCCATCTTTTCCGATTGTTACTCGTACAGAAGATTTACCGTTGATTCTTCGCTCAACAATGTAGACTTTTGAGGAAAGCACACGCAGTGCAAAACCTAAAAGTTCTGAGTCTCTGTAGAATTTTGCATGATTTGGAGATAAAGGTACTGAATCAACAAAAGTTTTGGTTAGCTTTGTGTTTTCACCCGACATGGTGTACGATTCCCGCATTAGCACTAATATACAATAGCATGCAATATTCTGTAGCGCCTACAAAACGTCTACAAAGAAAATTATTGCAAAGGTTTTTCTAGTTGTGTATTATTCACAAACATTAAAAGCATTGATATATAATGTTTTTAATTTATAGGGCCTATAGCTCAGTTGGTTAGAGCAGCGGACTCATAATCCGTTGGTCCACAGTTCAAGTCTGTGTGGGCCCACCAAATTCTTGTAATCATATGCACAGCTTTGCAATGATTTAATATATAAACCCATGAATGATGAAGATTCATGGGTTTTTTGTTTTTACATAACTTTATTCGGATCTATTGTGTATTCAATCTTGTAAGTTTTCGGCTTATTTTGCACTCACTCGAATTCTAATACTTTTACGAAGCACAGAATAAAATACGAGTTACTGAATATAACGACAGAATTATTGAAACACCTCTTTATTCAGTATAAAGAACAGTTTCAATAGTAGAAAATTCATGTAATTAGATAATTTAATCTATCGCCTCTAACGATAGAATCTATCTATTCATTATTTATTATATAGTCAAACTCGGCAGTCCTTAGAAAGCATAAATTGATGTTTATGCTTTCTATTCTTTAGAGCTATATAGAACTGCTCAATGGGGTTGTTTATAGTTGCTGGTACTATCATGGTGCTGATGATAATGGCTTGATTTATGCTGCTCATGCTCATTAGATTTATCTTTAGGGTTTTTTTGAGTTGGAGCATCGTCTAGACTTGATTGCTCTTCAGCTTTGTTAGACCCTAATTCATCCTTAGTGTGTTTTTGCTTAGTCATTTTATTCATCCTTTTCTAAAATTATCAGATTGACGATTTTCTAACCGACTCTATTACAATGCACGGATGTAAAAAAAAGATGTAGTTTTATATTGTATCTAAATATCAAACAGCGCCCGAATTTCTACTGACAAATCATGATCCAGTTTTGCGTTGTGGGTTTGATACAACTCAAAAAGTTCCGAAATAAAACCTTCATTCTATATTTTGACTTCAATCAGTTCGAATGTCTGGTGAACAGCTAAAGTCAAATCATAAAAATATACTGCATCATGACAACGTAATTTTTTATAAAAAGGATACCGCTCTAAAATACAGATAAGATTTTTTATCCCAAAACGATTTTATTGTAGTATCAATATATTGGGGATGAAATTGTTATAAGTTGCAGATATGGATCGCTTGGAATGCAATCGGATGTTGATTGCGGTGATAGAACAAGGCAGCTTTGCTAAAGCTGCCGAACAGCGTCTGACCAGTGTGGCTCAGGCTTCTAAACTGATTGCACGTCTGGAAAATGAATTGGGTGTGCAATTGCTGCATCGTTCAACACGTTCTTTGCGTACTACAGAAATTGGGCAAGCCTATTATTTGCAAGTCAAGCAACTCATGGCTGAGTTTGATGAGCTTGAAGTGAGTGTTAAAAACCAGTCACAAACACCGAGTGGACGTATTAAAATTAGTGTTCCCAATTCTTTTGGGGTGAACCAGTTAAGTCATGCACTGGTTGACTTTGCCCAGCTATATCCTGAAATTGAACTTGATGTCAGCTTTACAGATCGTCTGGTGAATGTGATTGATGAAGGCTTTGACCTTGCGATCCGAATTGGTTCTTTAAAAGACAGCAACCTGATTGCCCGACATTTGCTGGATATACAGATTTTACTTGTAGCTGCCCCCAGTTATTTGCAGAAAGTACAGTTACCTGAGCATCCACAAGATTTACTAGAGCATCAATGCATTATTGATCGTAATTTTAAAGAGCCTGAATTGTGGCGTTTTAACACTGTGCAACAGCCTGAACAACAAGAAGCGGTACAAATACAGGGTCGAATTCATTTTGCAAATACTGAAGCTTGCCATACAGCAGCTTTGGCTGGTTTAGGGATTTGTAGAATGCCTGCCTTTATTTGTGGGCAGTCACTAAAAGCCAAGCAATTGATTCCAATCATGCCGAATTATCGGATCAAAAGTAGTGGTCTATATGCGGTTTATCCACCATCAAGGCATTTGGCAAACAAGGTCAGACGCTTGATTGACTTTCTAAAAAGCTATTATCAGAGTCGCCCAGAGTGGGATCTGAGCGAATCAGAGTCATAAATTATTTCCAAATTGGAAATAATATTTTGCTTGCTATGTGATTAATCTACAGATTAAAAATAATTATGCTATTTCCATAACGACTGGGTTAAAGGAAATCATCATGAATACTGCACGAACCGCACCTTATGCCGCTTTGCTGTTGCGGGTGAGTCTAGCGATTTTATTTTTTGCACATGCAGGGCTAAAATTTTTCGTCTTTACGCCTGCAGGTACTGCCAAATTTTTTGAATCAGTGGGTGTTCCTGGCTGGATGGCATACGTGACGATCACTTGGGAAGTGGTAGGAGCAATTGCACTTCTAGTGGGCTTTAAGCCACGTTTGGCAGCACTGGCACTGATTCCCGTATTGCTTGGGGCAATCTTTACTGTGCATGGTGCGGCAGGTTTCTGGTTTACCAATGCCAATGGTGGCTGGGAATATCCAGCGTTCTGGATTGTCGGGTTAATCAGTCTGGCATTAATTGGTGATGGACCATATCATTTAAAATCTTCTTTTAAATCATAAAATAAAAATGAAATGTGGTACTAAATCAGCACTACACTATTTTACTTTGAATAGGATAAAACCATGTTAGTAAATGGACAGTGGGTAGAGAACTGGCAACCCGTACAGGCAATTGACCAAGAAGGTGGCTTTGTCCGCCAAATATCAAGTTTTAGAAATTGGGTTACGCCTGATGGTCAGGCAGGTCAAACAGGTGAGGATGGTTTTCAGGCAGAAAAAGGGCGCTATCATTTGTATGTCGCATTGATTTGCCCTTGGGCATCACGGACGCTGATTGCCCGTGAATTAAAAGGCTTAACCGATATTGTGTCGGTTTCCGTGGTTGAACCTCAATTGAGCGACTTTGGCTGGCGTTTCGGACATGCCTTTTCTGCGGATACAGACAGCTTAAATCATAAACAATATATGCATGAGATTTATACGCTTGCTGACCCGAATTTCACTGGGCGGGCAACCGTACCTGTGCTTTGGGATAAAAAACGTAAAACGATCGTTAATAATGAATCGTCCGATATTGTACGAATGTTTAATTCTGGGTTCGCTAATCTGGTGCAGTCTGATTACGAGTTGTATCCTCAAAAGCTACAGTCTGAAATCGATGCACTGAATGAACAGATTTATCAAAAACTCAACAATGGCGTGTATCGTGCTGGTTTTGCAACGACACAAATCGCTTATGAGCATGCAGTCGCGGACGTTTTCGAAATGCTGGAACAACTCGAAGTAAGATTGTCACAACGCCGCTATTTGTTTGGAAATGAATTTACTGAAACGGATATTCGTCTATTTGTGACTTTAATTCGTTTCGACGTGGCATATCATGGTTTGTTTAAATGTAATCTGAAACAGTTACGTAACTATCCGCATTTAACGCGCTATGTACAGGATATTCTCATGATTCCTGATATTGCTCAGACGGTGAATTTTGAGCATATCAAACAGGGATATTATTCAATTAAGTCCTTAAATCCTTTAGGTATTGTGCCTGTTGGACCCGAAATTAACTTTCAATTACCCGTATAAGGTGAGAATACGATGAAAATTAAACTGGTGATTTTCTTGCATGGTGTTGGGAGTCAGGGCGCAGATTTATTGCCTGTGGGCAAGTTTTGGCAACATCATTATCCTGAACTACAAATTGCAGCGCCGAATGCACCTTATCGATTTATGAATAGTCCTGAAGCTTTTCAGTGGTTCAGTATTGATGGGGTGACTGTAGAGAATCGATTACAGCGGATTGAACAGGCACGTCCTGCTTTTGACCAGGCGATTCAACAAATTTTAGAGCAACACCAGTTACAAGATCATTTGGATCAGGTGGTGTTTTGCGGATTTTCACAAGGCACCATTATGGCACTCGATGCTGTGGTGTCAGGACGTTGGGCTGTTGCTGGCATGATTGGTTTTTCTGGACGGTTATCCAGCCCAATTCAAGCAGATTTGGCTTATAAGCCTAAAATTTTGTTGTTGCATGGTCAGAGTGATACGGTCATTCCAGCGACTGAATCGGTTCAGGCAGAGCAGTATTTAACACAAGCGGGTTTTAATACAACGGTACATTTATTTGATGGCCTTGGTCACAATATTAATCGGACTGAATTGGAACAAAGCTTAAACTTTTTTAAGTAGTTTATAAAAATCTGAATATTATAAGTTATTACGTATATAGCATACGACTGTATGCTAAGAGTCAAAATGAGTGCTTAAAGCAATTTTGGGAAGGTAACTTTAAAATAAAGTTGAGGAAATATGCTGTTACAGCATACTTCCTCTTTGTATTTTTAGAATAAATATGGCTGCTTTCCCAAGATTATCTTATTCTCTAAGTGGAATCGTTAAGCAGGTTTTCGATAATTCTCTTAAATTTTTAAAGCTATGAAAACGATAAATTGAATAGTGATCCATTAAGTTTTATAAATTTAAATTATTAAATTTTATTATTGTTTTTTTATCATACGATAATTTTTGTTTAAAAATCTTAAGTTTAACTATGTTTTGCTATGCGGATAATGCTATTCTTTGCAGCGATTATTACGTGAAAATTATTTAATTTATGTATACGGGACTAGATCAGATGATTGATAAGGATCTTGAACGTCAAATCTTAGAGCGAAAGCTAAATTTTCTGAGAAATGTGGTCATCCAGCGGGGTGATAAAATTCAATCATTAAGGGTTTTGATTAAGAAAAAAAATATCACGTTAAGCGATGACGAACTTTTGGAAAGGATTAAATTTTTGCAAGAACAAGTAAAGTATCAAGAATTTTTGGAAAAAAAGTTAGTTGAAATAATTGGATGTATTTCATAAATTATAGTTCATGCTCTTTTTGCTTTTTCCATACAGAGAAATAAGATGGATTGATTGTGATTTATTTATAAGGTTGAGATAAATTTTAAAAAATATAATCAGGCTAAGAATCTGTAAGGATTGTTGCATCGATGCAACAAACCGTTTTATCTATAACAGTGTAATTTTCCGATGAAAGTTTAGAATATCTATCATCATATAGTTTATTACGAGACAAACAAAATGAATTTCAAAGCATTATCCCTTGGTTTAGCAGTTGCGGTTGCGAGTTCATTGACTGTAGCAGCACCTGTAGCGTATAAAATTGACCCTGCGCATACAGCAACAGTTTTCTCTTGGAATCACTTTGGCTTTTCTACACCAAGTGCAAACTTTTCTGCTATTCAAGGTGTGATTAATGTTGATAACGCAAAACCTGCTAATTCTTCAGTAAACGTAACTATTCCTGTAAGCAGTGTAAATACTAACGTTTCTGCTTTAGACAAAGAGTTTCAGGAAGAAGGCTGGTTCAATGCAGCAAAATATCCAAACATTACCTTTGTAAGTACAAAAGTTGAAACTAAAGATAAAAAACACTTTAACATCACAGGTAACCTGACTGTTAAAGGCATTACTAAACCTGTTGTTTTAAAAGCTGTTTTAAACAAACAAGGTGTTCATCCAATGACCAAAGCAGAAGCTGTTGGCTTTAATGCAACAACCAGCTTTAAACGTTCAGACTTTGGCATCGCAAACTATGTGCCAAATGTTGGTGATTTGATTACTGTAAATATTACAACTGAAGCACAAGCTGCTAAGTAATAGCTTAAAATACAGTGATGTAATTTAAAAAAAGCCCTTGAGATAAGGGCTTTTTTTATTGCTCAAAAATTTCAAACTATTTTTATATTAATAATATTTCATACACTCGATATGTTCCATTCAGAATAGCTTTTATATATTTAAATGGGTGAGATAATGTTTCAGCACTTCTGCCGATTTCGACATAAGCGCTGGTGCATAGCGATGGTTATCTTGTCGTAACTGTGGAATATTGATATTGGCTTTACGCAGTTCACAAGTGTGCCCAATTAACCATTTTTCCAGATCTTCTTCTGCCACTTCAATATGAAACTGAAATGCTAGGATATTTTGTCCAATCTTAAATGCCTGATTCGGATACAGTTCAGAGCTTGCCAGCAATTCGGCTTGGGCAGGCAAGTCAAAAGTATCACCATGCCAATGTAAAACAGCAGTATTGCCAAGTGCGGTCAAAGGATTATGGCTTGCTTCAGATAGGCTGAGTGAACTCCAGCCGATTTCTTTGGTATGACCTGCATAGACTTGAGCACCTAAAGCATAGGCAATCAGTTGTGCGCCAAGACAAATTCCTAAAGTTGGTTTGTTATCGGCAAGCCGCTGTTTTAAACCTGAGATTTCATCGACTAAAAATGGATAATCATCCTGCTCATAAACTCCGATAGGGCCACCCAAAATGATGACTAGACCATCATAGGCAAGCGCGGCTGATAAATCATCAACTCCCGCATCAAAATAGCGGACGCGAAAACCATATTGATAAAATGCGTCTTCGAGTGCGCCTAAATCTTCAAAGGCGAGATGCTGAATGGCGTAAACTGTTTTGGGTAAATTGGGATGAAGTATTGTTGTCATAATCATAAAAACAGGCAAAGTAAACTAAAAACATAAACAATCAGTGGAAAAAATCAAGTCCATCAAATGTTATTTTTAAAATGCATTTTATAGGAAAAGACAGGAAATAAAAAAGCTGATCTAAATTAAACAATCATGAATTGTTAGATCTAGATCAGCTTCGAATAAAAAATACAGCGAATCGAGGTTCGCTGTAGAGTGTAGCAAATTCGCTACAAAAGGCTAAATTAGAAGAAACCCATCGCTTTAGTTGAATAACTTACCAACAAGTTTTTAGTTTGTTGATAATGGTTCAACATATCTTTGTGGTTTTCACGTCCGATACCTGAACGTTTATAGCCACCGAACGCTGCGTGAGCAGGATAGATATGGTAACAGTTGGTCCATACACGGCCCGCTTCAATTGCACGACCTGCGCGATAAGACGTATGTGCTGAACGTGACCATACACCTGCACCTAAACCATAGATAGTGTCGTTTGCAATTTTCATTGCATCGTCAAAGTCTTTGAATGTGGTTACAGACAATACAGGTCCAAAGATTTCTTCTTGGAAGATCTTCATGTTGTTTTCGCCTTTGAAGATCGTTGGTTCGATATAGAAACCACCTTCTACGTCATGGCGAGGAGAACCACCTGTCAACAACTGAGCACCTTCGCTGCGACCTGTTTCGATGCAACCCAAGATTTTATTTTGCTGTTGAACAGACGCTTGAGCACCGATCATGGTATCTGTGTCAAGAGGGTGACCTGTTTTGATACGTTTTACACGCTCAATTGCTTTTTCCAGGAATTTGTCAGCAATGCTTTCTTGAACAAGTGCACGAGAAGGGCAAGTACAAACTTCACCTTGGTTAAGCGCAAACATTGCAAAACCTTCAAGTGCTTTGTCTAGGTAGTCATCGTCTTGATCCATAACGTCTTCAAAGAAGATGTTTGGTGATTTACCGCCAAGCTCAAGTGTTACAGGAATAATGTTTTCTGTTGCATACTGCATGATCAATTGACCAACAGCAGTTGAACCTGTAAATGCAACTTTTGCAATACGTGGGCTAGTTGCAAGTGGGCGACCTACTTCAGCACCAAAACCGCTTACAATGTTTAAGATCCCTGGTGGAAGAAGATCTTGAATCAATTCAATGAGAACCAAAATACTTGCTGGTGTTTGCTCAGCTGGCTTCATAACGATACAGTTACCTGCAGCCAATGCTGGTGCAATTTTCCATGCCGCCATCAAGATTGGGAAGTTCCAAGGAATGATTTGACCTACAACGCCTAGTGGTTCATGGAAGTGATAAGCGATGGTATCTTCATCGATTTCAGAAATACCGCCTTCTTGTGCACGGATACAGCCTGCAAAATAACGGAAATGGTCAATTGCAAGTGGGATGTCTGCAGCAAGTGTTTCACGAATTGGCTTACCGTTGTCCCAAGTTTCTGCTACTGCAAGAACTTCCAGATTTTCTTCTAAACGGTCAGCAATTTTAAGTAATAAGTTAGAACGAGTTGTAGGAGATGATTTGTTCCATGAAGCTTTTGCTTTATGTGCAGCATCTAACGCAAGCTCGACATCTTCAGCGGTTGAGCGTGCAACAGTTGTAAAAACTTTACCATCAACTGGAGAGCTATTTTCAAAATACATGCCTTTTACAGGTGGAACCCATTCACCACCAATAAAGTTCTCATATTGAGATTTGAATTGAACTTTTGAACCAGGTTGATTCGGGTCAAGATAGCGCATGTGAAAATTCCTTTGCTTTATTTTATATCATCTAACAAAAGCATACTGCTTCTGATAAAGTACTTCTGGTACATTACGGATATAATAATAATCATAAATTAGGTTGGAAAAAGGTTGGAATTTGCCAGCTATACAAGGGATATACAAATGTTTACGAAGAAAGATTTATCGCACCACCGCGGTGCGGTAGAGCAGTTAAGGCAGAGCATCTCCTGGTCGCCTCAACAAGCTCAAGAAGTAGGTCAGAGCATTATGAGCTCCTGGCAACGAAGTATTTCTGCATGCATTCCAAAAGAGCGCATGGCTGCGCCATTGGTAGGCAATACTGCATTCAAGGGCAACACCCTAGCTTCAGCGCTACAACGCTGTGAGGCCGAATTAAGGCACGTTGCACAGCAATCCTCAATGGTTCTGGCTATTGGTGATGTTGGTAGTACCATTATCTGGACAGCCGCAAGCCGTGAAATGCAGGCTCAGGCTGAGCAGGTACATTTTGTGTCTGGTGGCAAATGGAGTGAAGATGCGGTGGGTACCAATGCCTTGGCACTGTCGCTGAAAACTCGACAGTCGTGCTGTGTTTTTTCCAGTGAACACTATATGGAATCGGTGCATGACTGGGTTTGTTATGCGACACCAATTGTTGACCCATATTCAAATCAGTTGCTTGGCGTGGTCGATTTATCCACCACATGGAAAAATCATAATACTTTAGGCGTACTTGCGGTTGAGCGTTGTGCTTCGATTATTCAATCTGCATTACTCGAACAGCAAAAACAGCGTTTGTATATTCGTGCTTTTTCTGTTTCGCAAGTATTGTTCAATGGCAAAGTGTTGGTACTGACTCCACGCCAATTCGAAATTATGACCATTTTGGCACTTTGCCCACAAGGCATGAATCTCGACAAATTGCACAGCGCACTCTATGGCGAACGTAAGGTCAGTATGGGCACGTTAAAGGCAGAAATGTCACAGCTACGTGATCTGCTCGGTGGAATGCTTGGTTCGCGCCCATATCGCTTGTTAGCGCAAGTAGAGGCGGATTTCTTGCAGGCAGAGCAAGCACTTGATGCGGGCTATCTAGAATCGGCTTTACGTTTGTATACAGGTGTCTTTTTAGCGAAAACCGAAAGTCCATTTTTATGTGCTTGGCGCGATTGTCTGGAATCCCGTTTAAGTGATGCGATCTTTAAAGCCAAAGATACGGATACGCTGCTGAAACATATCGCACATGTGCCCGATGCGATTGATGCGGTTGAGCGCCTGATTGAGTTATTACCAGAAACTCATCCTGCTCATCAGGTCTTAGAAAAGTATAAAGATTCGTAAGATAAAACCAAATCGAAAAATTTAAACGATAAATAATAAAAACAACAAGCTAAATGAATAACAATAATAATTTTTGCGTTGCTCATGCATCGCATTGTCTTCTTTTGTTTTAAAAAATAAAAAAAGCCCCTCACAAAGCGAACTTTGTGAGAAGCCTATCTGGAGAAAACTTACAGCATTTAAAAGCGATTACAAAGCGGCTTTAAAAATATCTACAACTTGAGCATGTGTTGCTTTACGTGGGTTAGTCAACATACAAGCATCTTTCTGAGCATTTTCAGCCATAACATCAAGATCTTCAGTTTTTACACCAAGCTCAGTCAAGCCTGAAGGAATACCGATAGAAGAAGACAATTCGCGGATTGCAGCGATTGCAGCATAAGCAGCTTCAGTCACAGTTAGACCATGAGTATTTACACCCATCAAGTGCGCAATACGTGCATAACGATCAGGACAAGCAATCAGGTTAAACTCACAAACGTGTGGTAGAAGTACCGCGTTACATACACCGTGTGGCAAGTTATAGAAACCGCCTAACTGGTGAGCCATTGCGTGTACATAACCTAATGATGCATTGTTGAATGCCATACCTGCAAGGTACTGTGCATAGCTCATTGCATCACGCGCTTCAAGGTTTTGACCATTGGCAACCGCAGGGCGTAACCATTCACTGATCATGGTAATGGCTTTTTCAGCACATGCATCTGTAATTGGGTTTGCAGCAGTAGAAACATAAGCTTCAACAGCGTGCGTCAAGGCATCCATACCTGTTGCAGCAGTCAAGCTTGCTGGCTTAGCAATCATGAGTTTAGGATCGTCGATTGCAATCAGTGGAGTACAACGCCAGTCTACAATTGCCATTTTAACGTGAGTATCAGTGTTGGTAATGATACAGAAACGAGTCATTTCTGAAGCAGTACCTGCAGTTGTATTGATTGCGATTAACGGCGTCATTGGAACTGTACTTTTGTCAATACCTTCGTAATCACGAATATGACCGCCACCTGCAGTAACAAGGCCAATACCTTTTGCACAGTCGTGTGAAGAACCGCCACCGAGTGAAACGATAAAATCACAACCATTGTCAACGTATTCTTTTACGCCGTTGTGTACGTTAATGTCAGTTGGGTTTGGTTCTGCGCCTGGGAAAATATGGCTCTCTACACCAGCATCTGTTAAGTATTGAGCAATTGTGTCTGCTACACCAAACTTAAATAAACCTTGGTCAGTAACAATCAGTGCTTTTTTTGCACCTAAATTTTGCGCTTTAGTTCCGATTTCTTTGGCACAACCTGGTCCAAATAAAGACACGCAAGGGATGTAAAAACCGTTAGTTTGGTCAGCAATATTTTTAAAAGCCATGGAGCGATTCCTTCTTCCATTATTCCATTGTGTTCTTTTGTAGGCGATTAACTTCACCATGTCGCTAGTATTGTTAGCTGCTCTAAAATTTCCTACCTACCAAATACCTACCAACATTTTATTAGGTAGGTTGTCTAATTATATCTTTAATTTTAAATGATTTAATTTTTATTTGTTGCAAAAAGCTAAGTAAAAAACTCAGGTTTTTACTGGATTTATAAAGTAAAAAAATAACACTTCAAACAGGAAATTTCCCTTATGTTTAGAAACTGGTTAAGCTATGTCAGATTGTTGAGATTTTGATGGGCTTATGAAACAAGAGACGGCGCTGAAACTTTTAAAAGCAGGCGAAAATGTTTTTTTAACGGGTTCGGCTGGTGCGGGTAAAACTTATACACTTAATCAATATATTCAATATCTTAAAATAAGAAAAGTACCCGTTGCTATTACTGCATCGACAGGTATTGCAGCAACGCATATGAACGGTATGACCATCCATACTTGGGCGGGTATTGGGATTAAAGATACGCTGAGCGATGATAACCTAAAGCGTATGAAAGAGCGTAAATACCTAAAAGAGCATCTGGAAAATACGCAGGTGCTGATTATTGATGAAATTTCGATGTTACATGCCAAACAGTTAAATTTGGTCAATCAGGTTTTAAAATATTTTAAAGAAAGTGACGAAGCATTTGGTGGTATACAGGTCGTGGTTGCTGGAGATTTTTTCCAGTTGCCACCTGTCAGTAAAAATGAAGAACGTAACCGTGATAAATTCTGTTTTATGTCAGAGGCTTGGGTTGAAGCAAAATTTCGGGTTTGTTATTTGACTGAGCAGCATCGTCAAGATGATGAAACTTTAAACCAGATTTTAAATGCGATTCGGGCGCAGGACTTACAGCATAATCATATACAAGCCTTGACCAGTGTACGCCAGCAAGATATTGGTGAAACCTTTACCCGTTTGTACACCCATAATCTGGATGTTGATAACTTGAACTTTCAACATTTAAATGAGATTGATGGCGAAAGTCACCAGTTTAATGCGGTGCTTGATGGTAATGAAAAACTGCTGGAAACTTTAAAATCTTCTGTGCGTGCTCCAGAAGAACTGACCTTGAAAAAAAATGCCAAGGTCATGTTTGTTAAAAATAATTTTGACATGGGATATATCAATGGCAGCTTGGGTGAAGTCATTGGTTTTGAGGAAGACGATGAACATGGCTTATTGCCTAAAGTTCAACTGAGCGATGGTTCGGTACTTTTGGTTGAGCCTGAAACTTGGTCAGTTGAAAATGATGCAGGCAAAGTGATTGCCAGTTTTCAGCAAATTCCACTGCGTTTGGCATGGGCAATTACCATTCATAAAAGTCAGGGTATGACGTTAGAAGCCGCCGAAATTAACCTGAGTCATACCTTTGAAAAAGGTCAGGGTTATGTGGCACTGTCCCGTTTAAAATCTTTAGAAGGCTTGCGTTTGACGGGATTTAACGATCAGGCATTGGAACTCGACAGTTTAGCCATAAAAGCCGATCGCCGTTTTCAGGAACTTTCGGAGGAAGCTGAGCAGCATTTTGCCAATATCGATTTGACTGCGCAGCATCAAACATTTATCCGACACTGTGGTGGCACGCTCAACCCCAGTGAAATTGCACGTAATGAACGCAAGTTCGCCAAAAATGCCGATAAAAATAGTTATGCCAGCAGTACTTTGGACGAAACCAAAGAGCTGTTTGAAAATGGCTATGAGATTGTGGATATCGCACAGGAACGTGGCTTGACGCCTGCCACGATTATTAATCATTTGGCACGATTACATAAAGAGCAGGGGCTTGATATTTCTGTGGCACATCCTGGAGATGAAGTGGTTGAGCAAGTTCGCAAGATTTATAAGCGCTTGAAAAAAGGACAACGTTCTGAAAACTTTAATGAAGATGGTTCGATTAAGTTGCGTCCAATTGTTGAAGCAACCCAACCGAAAATGGGCTATGATCAAGTAAGATTAGCCTTACTCTTTATCGAATAAAAAGGACAAGCGTATGCCACATTTAGTGATTGGATATTCACGTAACATTCATAACTTGAGTCAGGAAAAACTCCTTAAACATGTGAATCATCAACTGATTGCAACAGGGTTATTTCAAGCGAAAGACCTGAAATCGCGGATTCATAAAGACGAAGTATTTGTGATTGGGGACAATGACGATACTCAAGGTTATATTCATGCACAATTATCGGTGTTAAGTGGGCGAACCGAAGAACAAAAGCAGCAACTGAGTCAGATTTTGCTACAGGCTTTGCTGAGTTTTAAAGATTATGAAGCTTATACACTCTCGGTACAGGTGTGTGCAGAAATTTTGGAAATGCCACAAAACCAGTATGCGAAACAAAGTATTCAATATTAATCAATAGGGTGGAGTACAGTCTCCACCCTTTGTTTTTTAGTTTTTATACAATCCTAAACGCAGCCCTAGCATAATAAAAATACTGCCGCTCAAATAACGAAATATATGTTGTCCACGTGCCGAAGTTTTTAATTTTTTCAGAATCAAATCTGCAAAAAACACACAAACTACATCGGCTGAACTAAAAGCCAAATTGACGATCGTACCAAGAATCAAAAACTGTAACCAAATTGGAAATGTGGCCTGAGCATCAATGAATTGAGGTAAAAAAGCGAGATAGAAAATAGCAGTTTTGGGGTTAAGGATTTCAACCCAAATACTTTCAGAAAAAGCACGTTGTTGCTGATGGTTCGGTAAATCTGAATACGGTTTTGAGTTACGGGCAAGCAGCAGTTTTAGTCCAAGCCAAATGAGCCAAAGAGCACCACAGGTTTTGACCAGTGTATAGGCGATGGGAATAGCATGAAATAAAATCGTCAAACCTGTTGCAGCAATTATGATATGGGCATACCCACCAAAATGAATCCCTAGAGATGCCATGAGCCCTGCCTTGCGTCCGCGAGCAAGAGTTTGTGCTGCGGTATATAACATGGCAGGGCCAGGTAGATAGGCAAAAATTAAGGTGGTGAGCAGGAATGTACTGAGTAATTGGAATGAGGGCATTTTATTCTTCCTGTTATTTTGCCCAAATTCTACACATAAATGCTCGATTTCCTAGCCCAACAATTCAATATCTGCATATTGCACTATTTTCTTCGCATTCAAACTGAATAATTCATCCATAAATGCCACAGAAAATTGCCCAATCAGTGGTGCGCGTTCAGCAGCTAGTTGTCCTGCAATCGCAAAATGTACATGTGCTGCAACGCAAGCAGGCATTGGTGAAGTCACAGAACAATAAGCCGCGATCAATGCACCTAAAGCGCAACCTGTTGCCGTCACTTTTGGTTGTAGTGCTGAACCGCCATTGATTTTGATCACTTGACTGGTTTCATGACTCAAAATGTAGTCGCTTGCTCCCGAGATTGCAACACAGTCACAATGCTGCAATAAATTCTGAGCCTGTGCATAAACAGCATCACTGCTGAGCGTGCTATCGACACCTTTAGATGAACTTTGATTTCCTGCCAAAGTGCTGATTTCAGAAGCATTGCCACGAATAACTGTCGGGTGATATTGTAGTAGAACATCGACCATGTCACTGCGCCATTTTAAAACTGTGCTATAGCCGACAGGGTCAAGTACCCACGGTTTTTGATGTTGCTGAGCGGTTTCAGCCGAAATTTGCATGGCTTGCATTTGTTGTTCAGTCGGTGTGCCCAGATTAATACTGAGTGCTGAACTAATTTGAGTAAAACTTTGTGCTTCAAACGGGTTATCAATCATGGCAGGCGACGCACCACAGGCGAGCAAGACATTTGCGGCATAGTTGCTGGCAACCTGATTGGTTATACATTGTACCAGTGGTGTATTTGCCTGTAATTTTTGCCAAGCTTCAATCACTTGTTCAATCAAAAATGAGCGTTCAAGCATAAAAATGTCCTGTGAATTTCTTGATGTTTAATGAGTAAAATAATGATCCTGATGCTGGCATTTGCGGCAGGTCAGTGTCACGTAATCCCCTGCATCGTATTCGACATCCAGTTCATTTGAACCGCAGTGCATACAGCGTTTGTCAGAGTAAAAATTTAGGCGAGGCTGGATTTTTTTCCACAGATGCCAGATGGGTTGGCTAAAAATGCGCTGATCATAATTGAGAAAGCGAAAATATAAAATCTGGCTCATTTTGCTGATGGGTAAATGCTCAGGTCGTGGAAAACTTGGCGTTTCCCATTTTTCAGCAATGGCACGCTCACGATACTGGGTAATGGTTTTTTTCAGGCGATGGGTATTAATAAAGCCGTCATTTCGTGCTGCCAAGGCTTTTTGTTCATATAAATACAGCAGTGCAGTATGTGCCAAATAAAAAATCTGTTCCAGAGCAAGACTTTCTAACAACCGATAACAGAGCTGTTGAAAGGATGCATGCGAAGTAAACTGGACCTGCCACATCTTACAGATCGACTGAATAAACTGGATAATTTCCTGATAGAGCAATTCATACAATACCGCTTTTACTTCTTCACTACTTTTAAATGGAATACCTAACGTCAGGTTGAAATAAAACCAATGTCGCAGTTGCTGAGTGATACTAAACAGGCTTGGTTCACTGTAACCATCCAAACGGACATTTAAATAAAATGAAGTCGGTTCATCACTGGCAGTAGTGGCAGAGAAGATTTGCTCTTTTTGCAGTTGTTTTGCCAGTTGTTGCTGAAAATGATAATTTGGCGAAATATTGGAAAACTTGATTTTCTCCCAGTGAATATATTCATCGTGTTGAGAGTCTTCACGCACATAGTCATCGAGTAGTGCAAGTAAAAATAGTTTTTTGAGCAAACTCAACTGTTCTAGAGAGGGAACAATCAGATCTTTTTTTCGGTATTTTTGCAGTTCTTGTTGACGCGTTTCTTTTAGAATTTTTTTACGTTGCTGGCTACAACGGGCACAGTGACAAGTAAAGTTGCCTGTTGGGAAGACTCTATGTTCACAGTGGCTACATTGATAAAATTGAATGTCTTGATCAAATTGTTCCGCATCTACCCAAAACATGGCAGCATGACAAAGCGGGCAAAGTGTGCTGGCATCGAGTTGTTTATTTAAAACCTGAAACAAGGCAATGACCCATTCAAATAATCGCTGAACCCAAAATTATACACCGCCTGCCATAAAAAATATGCGAAAAAAAGCCAGTCATAGACTGGCTCTAGAGAGGGATTATACGGGGCAAGGGAACCTGTCGTCATATTGTCCAAGTTTTTTGGCAACAATCATGGCTTGAACTTTTTTTTGCGGTACTCTGACTTTGCCACAGTCATCGTACAGATTAATAAGTAAAGTCACATCTTGCTCATTGAGAGAAAGCCCTTCACTGGTCATAAATAGGGCAATCACTTGATGCTGAATACCCGCTTTATGCAAGCAGTGTAAGGCTTTGAGGTTTTCAGCACGGTAGATTTGGTCTTTAATTGTCATTGTCGCTGACCTCCTTAAAGAGAACCTCATTCTACTTTGACATAAATTATCTGAATTTCCACGTGAAGAAATGTAAGAATGCGAAAAGTATAGTAATTACAAATGTCAAGATTATTTTTTGAATGTAACGAAATATATTGCATTGTTTTCATTCCCGAGTTTTATTTCTTTTATGTTGATTGGCATAAACTTTAATTTTTCTCAGGGAGTCAAAATCAGGTCTGAATCACGATGTAAGAAGGTTATTAATTTTTTTATATTTTTTATTATAAATAAATATAAATTTCAATTGGTTATTTTGTAATAGTTAAAATGTATATAATATCTATTATGATAGGCAACCGAATGCTTAACAATAAAATAGGATTGAATCTATGTTGACTACTTTAAAAAAAATGACGTGTGGAATGATGATTTTATTCTGCTGTAAAAGTAGTTATGCGGAATTAAATGCTGAATTGAAACAGAGTATTGGGCAAAACTGTCAAGAAAAATCTGAAATAGCGGCCAACGTGATGGTTGAGCGTCAAAGTGGAAAAGAGTTTGTTGAGATGGTACAAACGGCTGCTGCGATGCAAAAAAATGCCGTAACTAATGATCAGCACGCGCTTGCTCAATTTTATGCAGCACTCGCTTTAAAAGTATCGCGTCAACCTGTGGAAAGTAGTAATTCTGCCAAACAAGCAAAAATTGGAGAATTGCGTCAGCTTGTTTTAAGTTCTTGTCAGAACAAGCAGATCTAACGATTTGATTTCTTCGTTTTCATCTAGCCTGCTTTAATTAAGATTAAAGTAGGTTTTGTATGTAGTGTTCTAAAGCATTTATGTTATGCGAGTGAACTGATCATTTTTAATGAGAAATTGCAGATTCAGAGCTTAAAGGGTTTCTGATTTACTTATACCAAGTTGCTACACCATGATGTCTTGAACATGTTCCACGATGGTGTTTGCTAAAGCTGTATGAGCCATCACGACATTTTGCAGAAGCTCCATTTGGACGTTTACCATTTTTACTATGTGCTGGTGAATGGACAATACGACCATTTACATTGCGGTAGTGATGATGTTCAACTAGGTTTTTCTCATTGGGTTCGCTATAAGGAACATTTTTAGCAAATGCTGTTGTTGCGAATAATACGATGAATAATAAAGAAATATATTTCATAATAAGGATGTAGATCTTTGTTGGGACTCTAAAAATAATCTTCCTTATTTTAAAGTTTGTAAATAAAAAATTGGTCGTAATTTACACAAAATGAAATAAATGCGCATGAGTAAAAATTAAAAAATCAGTTTTTTGTTCTCTCTGTGGAGATGCTTATATCAGTGTATTTTTAAACTGCCTATATGGCAGTGAACATTATGGTCTCGAAATTGAGTTGAATTAGCGCTTTTTAAACTGCCTATATGGCAGTGAAC
>NZ_KB851219.1:848453-936913 GCF_000368265.1 Acinetobacter brisouisimilis
CTTTTTTAAACTGCCTATATGGCAGTGAACCTGAACAAAGCATGTATAGAAGTATCGTTAAGTTTTTAAACTGCCTATATGGCAGTGAACTTTGAATTGTTCCAACATACTCAGCTGCACGCTTTTTAAACTGCCTATATGGCAGTGAACCATAAAAATATTAGAACAAGATCAGAAATAACAGTAGCTTAAACCCTAAAAGTAAAGAAATACTCAAATTTTTTAACTTAGTTATAACTAATTGATTTTATTAAACTGTTAAAGGGTCTTAAAAATATTGGGTCAAAATCATTCATCTGTCAAAGCAAAAATGATGCAAAATCCTTTTCTATTCAAATCTGAAAAGGTTTAAACATCATACAGGCATTAAAAATCAAGCTAAAACAGGGTAGAATACCGAGCATATAAATTTATAGATTTGGAGTTCTGAGTGGAGCGATTGACGATTAGCCCTGAAAGTTTGAAAGAAGCGGCTGAAAACTTAAGCACGATTCGTGATTTTATTCGCTTTGGGGTCACAGCACTGCGTCAATACGATGCTCATTTAGGGCAAGGTACAGAAGACTTTTTTGCAGAAAGCTCGGCATTGGTGCTGCAAACATTGTCTTTAGACTGGGCGGCAGACAACGAAATTCTCGATGCAAAACTACTACCAAGTGAAAAAGCAGAATTTTTAAGTCTTTTGGAACGCCGTATTAATGAGCGCGTCCCAACTTCTTATTTATTAAACCTTTCTTATTTTTGTGGTAAACCATTTTATGTCGATGAACGTGTGCTTATCCCACGTTCACCAATTGCAGAACTCATCGAACAGCGCTTTGCACCATACTGTTTGGATGAAAATGGGCAAATGCGTGAAGCATTAAACAACTTGCCTGAAAATGCAAACCCACAAACTCCACGCCGTATTTTAGATATGTGTACAGGTTCAGGCTGTATCGCAATTGCACTCGCATATGCTTACCCAGAAGCGGAAGTCGATGCAACTGATATTTCTCGTGAAGCACTTGAAGTGGCTGCAATTAATGCTGAACATCACAACATGCAATATCAGGTCGCACTATTAGAGTCAGATTTATTCTCTAAAATTCCTTCAGAAAATAAATATGATCTCATCATCAGTAATCCGCCATATGTGGATGCTGAAGATATGGCAGATTTGCCTGAAGAATTTTTGCATGAGCCAGAACTGGCGCTTGCTGCTGGTCAAGATGGTTTAGATTTAGTACGTAAAATGTTGGCACAAGCAGCAGATTATTTGACTGAAGATGGTCTGATTGTGATTGAAGTGGGCAATTCTGAATGGGCAATGCGTCAGAATTTCAATACAGTTGACTTCCACTGGTTAAAATTCCAAAAAGGTGGTTCGGGTATTTTTGCTTTGACCGCTGCACAATGTCGTCAATATCAACAATTATTTCAAGATTCAGTAAATGCATAAGGAATTGTCATTATGGCAGGAAATAGTATTGGGCAACTTTTTCGTGTGACAACTTGTGGTGAGTCGCACGGTGTTGGCTTAATGTCAATTGTCGATGGTGTGCCACCAGGTCTTGAATTGGTTGAAGAAGATTTACAAAAAGATCTTGATCGCCGTAAACCAGGTACATCTAAATTTGCGACTCAGCGTAAAGAACCTGACCAAGTTGAAATTATTTCGGGTGTTTTTGAGGGGAAAACCACAGGTACTCCAATTGGTTTATTGATTCGCAATACAGACCAGAAATCAAAAGATTACGGTAATATTGCCCAGACTTTCCGCCCTGGGCATGCTGATTATACTTACACACAAAAATACGGTTTCCGTGACTACCGTGGCGGTGGACGTTCAAGCGCCCGTGAAACTGCGATGCGTGTCGCTGCAGGTGCAATTGCTAAAAAATATTTGGCTGAGAAGTTTGGTATCGTGATTCGTGGGCATGTTACCCAAATCGGTACAGAAGTCGCAGAAAAACTGGACTGGAATGAAGTTCCAAATAACCCGTTTTTCTGTGGTGATGTCGATGCTGTTCCTCGTTTTGAACAACTTGTCACGTCACTGCGTGAGCAGGGAACAAGCTGCGGTGCAAAACTGGAAATTCTGGCTGAAAATGTACCAGTCGGTTGGGGTGAGCCTGTATTTGATCGTTTAGATGCCGACATTGCACATGCCATGATGGGTATTAATGCTGTCAAAGGTGTAGAGATTGGTGATGGTTTTGCCGTTGCAGGACAGTTTGGTCATGAAACTCGTGATGAATTGACTTCACAAGGTTTCTTGGCAAATCATGCTGGTGGTATTTTGGGTGGGATTTCAAGTGGTCAAAACATTCGTGTGGCGATTGCACTCAAGCCAACTGCGAGTATTACCACTTCAGGAAAAACCATCAACTTAAACCGTGAAGATACGGACGTATTAACCAAAGGTCGCCATGACCCTTGTGTTGGTGTTCGTGCTACACCGATTGCAGAGGCGATGCTTGCAATTGTGTTGATGGATCATTTCTTACGCCATCGTGCGCAAAATGCCGACGTAGTTGCACCATTTGCGCCTATAGCACCTTAAAAAACCAGCAAAATCGAGATGGCTTCATGAATATGAAGCCATTTTTTTTAAGTGCTATTTATTCAGGCGATTTATACATAAATAGCGTTTCATTTCTTATTTAAACCTGTTAAAACAAAAATAAAGCCTAAAGGAAATGAGTTGAAGACAATGAAAACTATAGTGAAATATATTGCGTTAAAAAATAAAGATTATCAGTTAGGTCATCCACTTTTTGAAGAAGAGCTTGAAGAAACAGGTGATTATTTTGAGCGTATTCCAAGCCATATTCAGTTTCAAAATGTACAGTTTAAAGTAAAATCTAAAGAACTGACGCGTAAACAAATATTCGATGACTTTGAGGAATCCCAAACAATTATTGTCAAGGTGATCGCAATGACTGAAGCCTAAGTCAATATTGATGCTGACTTAAATAGTAAAAATACATCACATGACACGATTCAAATCAAAGCAGGCTTATTACTGATTTATCGCGCTAAACTTAACTTTAAAGTGTGGTGAAAATGTGATGTAAGTTTAGTATATTCTTAAATTTATATTTAAAAACAATATTTTAAGATATGTGTATGGTTTCGGAATAAGCGATACAGTCTAATCTTGCGGTATCAAAAGGGTAAGGGGGAAATGAAATCGTAGAATATCATCCCTAATTGATTGATGTGATGTACAGGATATTTCCCTAGTTCTGTCGATTTAATTTTGAAATTGTCCGAATCAAAAAGAAGCGAACGCAGTGCTTCTTTTGCGCTTATGTATAGTTATTCTTAAAATAAGCAGATATTTCCTAAATTGGTTGGGTGGGGGAGTTTTGTGGAATCAAATAAGCAGACTCTAACCTGATGAGTATCTTGTTTTTAGTAAACAGTGACACTTGCAAAACAAGTTGAAAAAACGCATAGGATCTATCAGTAAACTCAAAGACTGATATGGGTTTTAAGCAGTTTAATAGTTTTATTGATACTTAAAATAAAACGCCCGATGAGGTTCATCAGGCGTTTTTAACTGAAATAAGAATAAGCTTATTAGGCAGGTTTCTTTTCTTCAGTTGCAGGCTCAAGTTGCTTTAACAAATGAGTCTCAAGATAGTGAATATCCATCGCTGTTTCACAGAAATCTTTATCTTGTAAGATCAGATCTTTGTGCAACGGAATATTGGTTTTCACGCCTGTGAGGATCATTTCATCTAGCGCTTGTCTCATACGTGCAATCGCAGTACTACGATCTTTACCATGCGCAATCAATTTTGCAATCATGGAATCATAATACGGTGGAATGCTGTAACCTGAGTAGATATGAGAATCTAGACGGATACCCGCACCGCCTGGCGCATAAAAAGTCTCAATGCGACCTGGAGACGGCAAGAATGTTGTTGGATCTTCAGCATTGATACGACATTCAATTGCATGACCACGAACTTCAATGTCTTTTTGCTCGAGGTTCAGACCTAAACCAGAAGCAATACGGATTTGTTGTTCGATAATGTCAACACCAGTGACCATTTCAGTGACAGGGTGTTCTACTTGAACACGTGTATTCATCTCAATAAAGAAGAATTCACCATCTTCAAATAGGAATTCAAATGTTCCTGCACCGCGGTATTGCATGAGTTTACACGCATGCACACACGCTTCAAGAATGTCTGCACGTGCTTGTTCTGGCAAGTCTGGTGCTGGCGCTTCTTCAAGAACTTTTTGATGACGACGCTGTAAAGAACAGTCACGGTCATATAGGTGAATGGCATGACCATTACCATCAGCCAAGATTTGAACTTCAACGTGACGAGGTGTTTGTAAGAAACGTTCCATATAGACCGTATCATCACCAAACCACATTTCAGCATCACGTTGAGCTGCTTGTACAGACTCAAGCAAAGTGTCGATGCGTTCAACAATACGCATACCACGACCACCACCACCTGAAGCTGCTTTAACAATCAGTGGAAAACCGATTTTCGCTGCTTCTTCTTTGGCATTCGCTGGAGTTACTGCATGTTGTGAACCTGGTACAGTAGGTACACCCGCTTTACGCATTGCTGTAATTGCAGAAACTTTGTTTCCCATGAGGCGAATATGCTCTGGGCGTGGGCCGATAAAAACATAGCCCGAAGTTTCGACCATTTCGGCAAATTCAGCATTTTCAGACAAGAAGCCATAACCAGGGTGAATGGCATCTGCACCTGTAATTTCAGCAGCAGTTAATAATGCTGGAATATTTAAATAACTTTCGCTTGTTGAGCCTGGACCAATACATACAGCTTCGTCGACAAAACGCAAATGCATCAAGTCTTTATCAGCGCTAGAATACACTCCAACGGTTTTAATCCCTAGAGCTTTACAAGCGCGGGTGATTCGCAAGGCGATCTCACCACGGTTTGCAATCAGTACTTTTTGCAACATTGTGAGTCCCTGTAATTATGCGCGGTAACGGAATAATGGTTGACCAAACTCAATCACTTCGCCATTTTTTACCAAGATTTCTTCAATCACGCCGCTTTGAGTTGCTTCAATCGGGTTCATAATTTTCATTGCTTCGATAATACCTAGAGTATCACCAGCAGAAACAGTTTGACCGACTTGAACAAATGGTGCTTCGCCTGGACTTGGAGCAGCATAATAGACACCAACCATTGGTGAAGTTTCAACAACGCCACGTGGAGTTTTTGCTTTTGGTGCAGATTCAGCAGACGGAGCAGGCATTGCAGCAACACCCATTTGAATTGGTGCTGGGCTGCGGCGGGTTAAAGCAATCGATTGATCACCTTCTTTTACTTCAATTGCCTGAAGATCAGATTCAATCATCAAATCGATGAGCTTTTTGATTTTACGAATATCCATGGTGTTCGTATTCCTTATGAAGATTAATGAGAAGGTTGAAGCTTAGAAACAGCATAATTGAGTGCAAAGTGATAACCTTGTGCACCTAAACCACAAATCACACCCACAGCTTTGTCGCTGAGATAAGAATGGTGGCGAAAGGTTTCACGGGCATGCACATTAGATAAATGCACTTCAATAAATGGGATATTGACCCCAAGCAATGCATCACGTAGCGCCACAGAAGTGTGGGTGTATGCAGCAGGATTAATGATAATAAATTGCACAGCTTGTTCTTGTGCTAAATGAATACGGTCGACAATCGCACCTTCATGGTTGCTTTGAAAAGTATCTAAGTCGCAATCTTGTTGTTTTGCTTGTTCAATGAGGCTTTGGTTGATGTCATTTAAGGTGAGGTGACCATACACTTCAGGTTCACGCTTTCCGAGCAAATTCAAATTTGGCCCATGAATGACCAAAATACGTGAAGTCATATAGTTCACTCCAATCTAAAATTGCAGTCATTTTCTGCAAGATCTTTACAAAGTTGGCGGATTTTTGCTTTGAATTCTGTAATTATTTTGCAAGTTGTACTTATCTATGCAGAATAAACAAATCAAATTATGCGTATATCTTGTAAATTTTTGGGAAAATTAACAATGTTAAAAAGTTCCATTTTAAAAACTTAAAACTTGCTTGGATTGACAGTTTTTCTTAAATTTCACTTGGTCTGGTCGCTGCTTACACTACCACTAAACAAATGCAATTGGAATGGATGATTTTATAATAAAGTCATAGAAATATGCGGGTTAAAGATACTTGCCAAATTTTTTGTGATTTTTATTTAATTGTATGAATTTAAACAATAATATAAATTATGAACAAAGATTTCTTTTGAAAAATTATACAGGTAAATTATGGTGATTACATGATATATTTTTCTTGAATAGCCTAAGTTTGACTACATTGTATGTGCGTAGATTAGATAAAAAACCGCATATAATTTGGTTTTCTTTGGGTGAAATTTGCAAAGAACAGTAAAAGGCATTGACCATTTTGTTCAGATTGGCAGAGGCTATAGAATAAAAACGCAATATAACTGCTTATAGAATACGCAATAAGTTGTTACATCTGAACTAAATTAGGTTCTTATATTGGATTAACTGATAGTTGTTTTAAATATATGGCTGATTTTTTGATAGATTTGAGCTATTACACTATAATTTTATAGTACAGGGTAAAATAAAAAGTATAGATTACTGATCGTTTACTTATTCCAGTTTTTTTGTATGTCTATATGTCATTGCAGGCAAGCACAGCGCTCGTGTTGCCTGTATTGAGCAAATCTTTAACTGGCTGAGAATTTTTTGGCATAGCTTACACAGCCAACCACCAATAAACTGGTGAGAAACATCGACCAGCCTACAGGTTCATGCAAAAGAATTGCTGATAAACCCAGACCCAAAAAAGGTTGTAACAACTGTAACTGACCGACAGCAACTACGCCGCCTGTGGCTAGGCCGTGATACCAAAAAATAAAACCGATAAACATGCTAAACAGTGAAACATAAAGTAATCCTAAAGAGGCGCTCAATGTGACATGGCTAAAGTCTTCAGGGTAATAATAAAAGCTAGCAAATAGCATGAACGGTAGGGTTAAGATAAGTGCCCATGAAATCACTTGTAAACCGCCTAAATCTCTTGATAATCGCCCACCTTCCGCATAGCCTAAACCACAAAGTAAAATTGCGATCAGCATGTATATATCGGCAGAAAAAGGATGTTGTTCCTGAGGTGACATGTAAATAAAAGCAATAATGCTGCTGCTCCCTAGCACGGCAAATAGCCAAAATTTATGCTGTGGTCGTTTTTCACCACGTAAAATTGCAAAAATAGCCGTCGCTAAAGGCAGTAAGCCAATAAATACAATGGAGTAGGCGGCACTCATCTGCTTGAGTGCCAATGCTGTAAATAAAGGAAAACCCAGTACGACCCCAATCGCAACCAGAGTCAATGATTTGAACTGAGAGATAGATGGTAAACGCTGCTTCATACAGAGTACCGTGCATAAAGCCAATATGCCTGCAATTAGGGCACGAATTGAGGTTAGGAATTCTGGGCTAAAGCCTGTTACAGCAATACGGGTTGCAGGCAATGAACCTGCAAAAATACAGACACCACATAAACCACTCAACCAGCCTCGCGAAATATTCAACATGTTTAGCACTCTTCATGGATCTAAGAGATTTATAAAGAATGCTGACTTGCTGAAACAGCTACAGGACAATACAATTTAATCAAACTGTTAGGGTGTGAAAAATAAAACTGTTATGGAAAAATCAGCACCATCAGGCAAAATTGAACGTGTGATTACTTTTGTTCAGCAACAAATTGATGATCGCGTCTTGGTTGCAGGCGCGCGTTTACCTTCGCTTCGTCAGCTTGCTCAGCAGTTAGAAGTATCTATTTCAACAGTTATAGAAGCCTATGCGCGGTTGGTCACGGCGCAGCGTATTGAGGCAAGAGCGGGCGCAGGCTATTTTGTCACAGGCATTCGGGCATCGTATGCCTTTACAGCCATTGCGCCACGTTTAGACCGAGAGGTCGATCCACTATGGATTTCTCGGCAGTCTTTAGAAGCCAATTCAACCCATTTAAAGCCAGGTTGTGGTTGGTTGCCTGAACACTGGATGCCAGAAGATTTAATTCGAAAAGCGTTAAGAGTTGTTTCGCGTTCCACAACGTCACATCTGGTGGGTTATGGTCAGCCTTTAGGTTTTGCGAAGCTGCGACATTTAATTGTACAGCGAATGCAAATGACAGGTGTCGTGGCACATCCTGATCAAATCTTACTGACCGATAGTGGCACACATGCAATCGATTTGGTTTGTCGCTTATTTTTAAATCCAAATGATGTGGTGCTGATTGATGATCCTTGTTATTTTAATTTTCATGCCTTACTCAAAACTCATCAGGTCAAGACGATTTCGATTCCTTGGACAACGACAGGACCTGATGTTGAAAAGTTTCGTGCGGCTTTGGCACATAAACCTCGACTGTATATCACCAATTCAGGCATTCATAACCCAACAGGCGGGCAGTTGTCGTTAGCAACAGCGTATCAAATTTTAAAAATGGTCGAGCAAACTGATTTGGTCATTGTTGAAGATGATATTTTTGCTGATCTTGAATATGTGCCTGCACCGCGTTATGCAGCACTCAACGGTTTTGCTCAGGTGATTCAAATTGGAAGCTTTTCCAAAACCCTTTCAGCATCTATACGCTGTGGTTATATAGCGACTCAAAATCAATGGATTGAACAGCTGATTGATCTAAAAATAGCGACCTGTTTTAACAATAATCAGTTAAATACAGAGCTGATTTATCATGCATTAACTGACAATGCTTATCGTAAACATGTCGAATGGCTGAAACAGCAGTTAGCATTGGCCGTGAGTAGAACCATACAAAATTTGCAACCACTGGGAATTGATCCTTGGATTATTCCTCAAGCTGGTATGTTTTTGTGGTGTCGTTTGCCTGATGGATACAGCGCTAAAGAAATTTCAAAAATATGTTTATCTCAAGGTGTGATTTTGGCGCCTGGAAATGCCTTTAGTACCCATCAATCTGCTGAACAGTTCTTACGTTTTAATGTGGCACAATCCGCAGATCAGCGTATTTATCAGGTCTTGCAACGTGCAATAAGGCAATTAAACTGATAGAAATCTAATCCCTACAAATGGTTAGCGTAAGAATAAACGGAAAATCAGTTTCTGTAGCCATGTGCCATACGGCGGGTAAATCAGTTTCATTAAACTGAATTTTGGACGGACAAAGACTGATTTGGCATGACTAAAAGTCAAGAAACCTTCATGTCCATGATAGTGCCCAATCCCAGAAGCTCCAACCCCACCAAACGGTAAATCATCCTGTGCGACATGTACCAAGGTTTCATTTAAACAGATGCCACCACTATGTGTATGCTTTAAAAAGTGCTGTTGTTCCTGTTGATCATAGCCAAAATAATACAGTGCCAATGGGCGATCATGCTGGTTGATGTAAGTCATGACTTCATCAATATTTTGGTAAGTCAAGATCGGTAAAATTGAACCAAAAATCTCATTTTGCATCAGCAGCATATCATCATTGATATCGCAAACCAGATAATGCCCAAAATGCGCTTCATCTTCAGGATAAATACAAATTACCTGTGCGCCTTTGGCTTGAGCATCATCTAAATACAATTTTAAGCGTTGTTTTTGGCGTTGATTAATGATTTGAGTGCAATCAGGATTATTGGATAACTCGGGGTAAAATTGACGAATGGTTTTAATATAAAGATCAATAAATTGTTGTGATAAATCTTGTGGCACAAAAACATAGTCAGGCGCGACGCAGGTTTGTCCTGAGTTAATGGCTTTACCAAAAACAATACGGCGCACAGACTCTTCTAACGGCGCATCTTTACCAATTACACTTGGAGATTTTCCACCAAGCTCAAGCGTTACAGGTGTTAAATGTTCCGATGCTGAACGCATTACTTGCCGACCAATTGATGTTGCACCTGTAAAGAGGAGATGATCAAAGGGCAGTGCAGAAAACTGCTGTGCAACATTATGATCACCTGTTACGACGCTAACTAAATCTTCAGGGAAAACCTGTGCAATTATTTTTTGGAAAAGCGCAGAAAAATGCGGGGTAAATTCACTCATTTTCAGCATGACCCGATTGCCTGCGGCCAATGCTTGACATAACGGACCAACGGCTAAAAATAATGGGTAATTCCACGGTACAATAATACCGACGACACCGAGTGGTTGATACATCACATAGGCTTGAGCAGGTTGAAACAGAATACTGACCTGACGGCGACTAGGTTTCATCCATTTTTTTAAGTGTTTGAGGGTATGTTGAATACCCATCACACTCGGTAAAATTTCAACCAAATGAGTCTCATCTGCACTACGATGCCCAAAATCTGCTGAAATCGCATCAATAATGTATTGCTGATGTTCAATTAACAGAGTTTTTAACTGTTTAAGCCACATACGGCGTTGTTGCAAGCTTGGATATTGGGTGGTTAAAAAAGCCTGTTTTTGTTGTTGTAGCAGGTGATTTAAATACTCGGCAGAATCAGTCATTAGTTTCTTTATTATTCCTTCAACGTTCAGACGTCATGTTAACTGAAAATTCTGAACTGCAAAATTTAAGTTGTGCATTTCACGGTCAATGATTTTGTTTGTAGCCAAAAAATACCAATCTTTGGTTTGTAAACATGATTTTAGACTAAAGTCGCAAAGCGTTCGCAGTTTCATCGCAACATGTTTCATTCGTTTTATATGTTTCTGATATATCAGTGTTATTTAAAAGACAAATGGCTGTATTGTTGTAGAGAATACAGGAAAATTAAAATAATATTGGTCAGACCATTATTAAAATATTCAGACCAATATTGATCTTTAAGTTGGCATTATTTACTATTTGATGACAAATAGGTGCTTTTTAATTTAAATTGGTATGACCATTTTATAAAAAAGCATTCTGGAATTCACGAAAAGTATCGCCGAAGCATTTCAAGGAGAAGAGAATGCTACAACAATGGCAACAAATTTATGACCCTATTGGTAATATCTGGCTATCTAGTTTGGTCGCTTTGATTCCAATTATTTTCTTCTTTCTTGCGCTCGCTGTATTTCGCCTGAAAGGCAGCGTGGCTGGAACGATTACTGTTGGACTGGCATTATTGGTATCGCTTTTTGCCTATCACATGCCAACCAGTATGGCTTTCGCATCAATTATTTATGGATTCTTTTATGGGCTTTGGCCAATTTCATGGATCATTATTGGTGCAGTATTCCTGTATAAAGTCTCTGTAAAAACAGGCCAGTTCGATGTAATTCGTTCGAGCATCCTATCTATTACGGAAGATCAGCGCCTTCAAATGCTATTGGTCGGCTTTGCTTTTGGTACTTTCCTTGAAGGTGCTGCAGGCTTTGGTGCGCCTGTTGCAATTACCGCAGCGTTGCTCGTGGGTTTAGGCTTTAAACCACTGTATGCAGCGGGTTTGTGCCTGATTGTGAACACGGCACCAGTTGCGTTTGGTGCAATGGGGATTCCGATTATTGTGGCTGGTCAGGTTTCAGGTGTAGAAACGCATGAAATTAGCCAAATGGTTGGTCGTCAATTACCGTTTGTTGTGCCAATCGTATTGATTTGGATCATGGCGATCATGGATGGCTGGCGCGGTGTGAAAGAAACTTGGCCTGCAATTTTGGTCGGTGGTGGTGCATTCTCATTGGCACAATACCTGACTTCAAACTTTGTCGGTCCTGAGCTTCCAGACATTACTGCGGCAATTTCTTCTTTGATCAGTTTGACGATTTTACTTAAGTTCTGGAAACCAAAACATATTTTCCGTTTCACTGATGAAGATGGTACGGTTATTGATAGTGCGGTTCTAGAGCAACAAAAGCAAAAACATACCGCAGGCCAAATCTTTAAGGCATGGTCTCCATTTATGATTTTGACTGCAATGGTCACTATATGGAGTATCAAACCATTTAAAAGTTTGTTTGCCAAAGATGGTACTTTGCATGACTGGATCATTGCGATCAAAGTCCCATACTTGCATCAATTGGTACAGAAAATGCCACCTGTAGTTGGAAAACCAACTGATTATGATGCTATTTTTAAATTTGACTGGTTCTCTGCAACAGGCACAGCGATTATTTTTGCGGCAATCATTTCAATTATTGTCTTAAAAATGCGTCCTGCTGTAGCTGTGGCAACTTTTGCGGAAACTGTAAAAGAGTTAAAAACACCAATTTACTCAATTGGTATGGTGTTAGCGTTCGCGTTTATTGCTAACTACTCGGGCATGTCTGCAACATTGGCGTTGGCATTAGCTCATACAGGTCGGGCATTTACCTTCTTCTCGCCATTTTTGGGTTGGATGGGTGTGTTCCTTACGGGTTCTGATACTTCTGCAAATGCGTTGTTTAGTGCTTTACAAGCCACTACAGCACATCAAATTGGTGTACCAGATGTGTTACTTGTCGCAGCCAATACTTCTGGTGGTGTGACAGGTAAAATGATTTCACCACAATCGATTGCCATTGCGTGTGCTGCCGTTGGTCTGGTTGGCAAAGAGTCAGATTTATTCCGCTTCACAGTGAAGCACAGTATCGCATTTACTGTGATGATTGGTATTATCATTACCCTTCAAGCCTATGTTTTTCCATGGATGATTCCATGATTGCAGATTGACCGAAGGAAAATGAGATGAAAATAGCCGATCGCGTAGTACAAAGTTTGTATGATTTGATAGAACAGCAAAGCATGCAGGTGGGTGATCGGCTGCCTTCGGAGCGTCAACTGTGTGAACAACTGAGTGTTTCGCGTTCATCGTTACGTGAAGCATTGCAAAAGCTCTCAAGTTTGGGCGTGGTTTCCAGTCGTGTAGGTGCAGGAACTTACCTTGCAAAACGCCCACAGAGCGACTGGTCTGACCAGTTTATTCTTCAACCGTTGAGTGACTTGATTGATCAAGATCCTTTATATCGTTTTGATGTTCAGGAAGCGCGTCTGATTTTGGAAGGTGGGACAGCATGGTACGCCGCCAAGCGCTCAACCGAAGAAGATCGTGCCAAGATTCATTATTTCTATGATCAGGTTTTGTATTTCCAGTCGATTGGCGATGCAGATAAGGCTTCGGCATCGGATGCCAACTTTCATTTGGCGATTGCGGAAGCCTCTCACAATATTGTGCTGACGCAAATGATGCGCAGCCTGTTTGATTTACTGCAATACAACGTCGTACTCGGTCGACGCAAAATCTATACCGATGTCCATCAGTTTGGGCAACTCCATTTACAACACTTTCAGGTGATGGATGCCATTGATCGACAAGATCCAGAATTGGCACGCTCATCGGTGTGTGACCATATCGAATTTATTATTCAACAAGTGCGTGCGATTGACGAAGCAGAAGCTCGTCTAAAACGCTCGTCTCGCTTAAAAAGGATCGATTTAAAATGATCATTTCTTCTTCTAATGACTATCGTGAAGCAGCACGCCGTCGTCTACCACCATTTTTATTTCACTATATCGATGGTGGTGCTTATGCAGAATATACTTTAAAGCGAAATGTAGAAGATTTATCGAAAATTGCGCTACGTCAGCGTGTATTAAACGACATGTCGCAGTTGAGCCTTGAAACCAAGATTTTTGATGAAACACTTTCTATGCCTGTCGCATTGTCACCTGTTGGTTTGACAGGCATGTATGCACGTCGCGGTGAAGTGCAAGCTGCGGTTGCTGCAGACAAAAAAGGCATTCCATTTACGTTGTCTACCGTATCGGTATGTCCAATTGAAGAAGTGACGCCTGCCATTCAGCGCCCAATGTGGTTTCAGTTGTATGTGTTGCGTGACCGTGGCTTTATGAAAAATGCTTTGGAACGTGCCAAGGCAGCAGGCTGTTCAACCTTAGTGTTTACGGTTGATATGCCAGTACCTGGCGCACGTTACCGTGATGCACACTCAGGTATGAGTGGCCCAAATGCTGCAATGCGCCGTTATTTACAAGCTTTTGCACATCCGCATTGGGCATGGAATGTGGGCTTACTCGGTCGTCCGCATGACTTGGGCAATATCTCTAAATACTTAGGTAAGCCAACAGGTTTAGAAGATTATATTGGCTGGTTGGGTACGAACTTTGATCCATCTATTTCATGGAAAGATCTGGAATGGATTCGTGATTTTTGGGATGGTCCAATGGTCATTAAAGGCATTTTAGACCCTGAAGATGCTAAAGATGCCGTACGTTTTGGTGCAGATGGTATTGTGGTGTCCAATCACGGTGGTCGTCAGCTAGATGGTGTGTTATCAACCACACGTGCTTTACCTGCAATTGCCGATGCTGTTAAAGGTGATCTGAAAATCTTGGTTGATTCAGGTATTCGCAATGGTTTAGATGTTGTGCGTATGCTGGCAATGGGCGCTGACTTATGTATGTTGGGGCGCGCTTTTGTCTATGCATTGGGTGCAGAAGGTGGGCAGGGCGTATTGAACTTACTGGAACTGATTGATAAGGAAATGCGCGTTGCCATGACCTTGACGGGCGCGAAAACCATTCAGGATATTAACTCAGACTGTCTTGTTCATTTAGATCATCTAGCCAAATAAAACTAAGAGAGCTCCTATGTCACAGGCAAAGCATAACAATACAATTCAGCAGTTAAAAAACATTGTTGGTGAACAGCACGTATTGACAGATGATCAGCATACGCGCATGTACCGTCAAGGACGCCGCTTTGGTGAAGGTAAGGTTTTAGCCGTAGTTGTGCCAGGGAACTTGCTAGAGCAGTGGCAGGTTTTGCAAGTCGCAGTGGATGCTGATTGTATTGTGATTATGCAGGCAGCCAATACGGGGCTAACAGGTGGCTCAACGCCTTATGGTGCAGATTATGATCGTCCTGTCGTACTCATTAGCACCCGACGTTTGGCAGGAATTCAGGTAATTAATCAGGGTAAACAAGTGATTTGTTTACCTGGCGCAACCCTTGATGCTCTGGAACGTGAACTGGCGCAATATAATCGTGAGCCACACTCGGTGATTGGCTCATCGTGTATTGGTGCTTCGGTTCTAGGCGGTGTGTGTAATAACTCAGGTGGTGCATTGGTACGCCGTGGGCCTGCCTATACCGAGCTGGCACTGTATGCGCGGGTGAATGAACAGGGCAAACTCGAACTGGTCAACCACTTGGGTGTCAATCTGGGGCAAACTCCTGAAGAAATTCTGACACGTTTACAGCAAAACAATTATCAGGCGACAGATGTTGAAAACTCGGAGCATCGCTGTGCTTCTGACCAGCATTATGTCCATGATGTATGTCAGGTCGATGAAGAAACGCCTGCACGTTTTAATGCTGACCCAAGTCGTTTGTTTGAAGCTTCAGGTTCGGCAGGCAAAGTCTGTGTCTTTGCAGTGCGTTTGGACACTTTTGAAAAGATCAAAAGTCAGGTGTTTTATATCGGTTCTAATTCAATTCATGACTTGACTGAAATTCGCCGTTACCTGTTGCAAGATTTGCCACGTATTCCAATCGCAGGTGAATATATCCACCGCGTTGCTTACGATATCGGGGCAAAATACGGTAAAGATACCTTTGTCTTTATTGAAAAATTCGGGACAGCTAAAGTCCCTCAAGCCTTTGCCATGAAAGACAAGGTTGATGGCTTTTTGGAAAAATTTGGTGTGCGCGGCTTGACCGATAAGGTCTTGCAAATGATGACGCATTTCTTACCAGATCATTTGCCAAAACGCATGAACCAGTTTCGTGACCTGTATGAGCATCATTTGATTTTACGTATTGAAGATCAGGATGTGGTTCAGGTTCAGAAATTTCTAGCGGACTACTTTGCTCAAAATACTTCAGGTAGCTATTTCTTGTGTGATGCTGATGAAGGTCGCAAGGCATTTTTGCACCGCTTTGCAGTGGCAGGTGCAGCAATCCGTTATCGGGATACGCATCGTAGTGAAGTGGAAGATATCGTGGCGTTAGATATAGCACTGCGTCGTAATGACCGTGAATGGCTAGAAACTTTGCCAGAGGAAATGAATCAGAAAATTATTCATAAGTTGTACTATGGGCATTTTTTGTGTCATGTATTCCATCAGGACTATATCGTGAAGAAAGGTGTTGATCCTTTAGATATGGAACATCAGATGTGGAAACTGCTGGATCATCGCGGAGCAGAGTATCCTGCAGAACATAATGTCGGGCATTTGTATGTGGCTAAGCCTGCATTGAAACAGCATTATCAAAAACTAGATCCGACCAATAGTTTTAATGTCGGGATTGGACATACCTCTAAGTTGAAATACTGGAAATCTTAAGCCTGAGAAAATAAAAAACCGAGTCTTGACTCGGTTTTTTATTATGGTTTTTTGAGATAGCCTGCTTCGGCGGATTTTGGATATTGTTTCAGTAGTTGCTGGCGATATAGGTTGGCAGAAACACTATTGTGGTCGACATTCTTGGCAATACTATAAAGCTGATATAGCGCTCGCGGTGCTTTGGCAGATTGTGGATATTGTTTATTCACAACCTCATAATTCTTCTTGGCTTCTGCATAATTGGCAGGTTCAATTGCTAAATAAAACTCGGCAAGCCAAAAGTGTGCATTACCAATATAGATGCTATTAGGATACTTTTTAATAAAATCCTGCATAGGCTTGATTGCCTGTTTAGCACCACCTTGTTTGTAAGCATCGAGTGCTAAGGTATAGGCATCCTTCTCATTTAACGGCTTTTTTGCCGGGGGTGCTCCCGTAGATGAGCTAGCCTCATCATTAGCTGGAGCAGACGGTGGTGGTGTGGTGCTATTGGTTGCTGTTCCAGACTTACTTGAAGCATCTTCGCTACTTGCAGTATCGGATGCTGCCGAGCCATCATCACCATCCACTTTTTGTTGAAGTAGCTGTAAACGCTGGTCTAGGTCGTTGTAGTGATTGTCTAGATCTTGGCGTTGCTGGTCAATGGTATGTTGCTGTTCTTCAATGACGCCACGTAAACTACGTACTTGATTTTCAAGTTGATCAACACGTTGCATTAGTTCCCAGTTGACATTGGTTGGAATGTTGCTACTTGGTGAATTGGTTGTTGTATTGTTGCTTGATCCGCTACTATTGTTTTGGCTAAGTGATACATTTTCAATGGGTGCAGCCAACGCAGCATATGTTGTTGTACATGCCAGCAATCCAAGCGCTAACTTTTTAAGCTTCATAATGAAGAACCTGAAGAAATCGAAATGAGAATGACAAGCCTAAGAGGTTTGTACAAGATTCTAGCGTTTATTTATCAACTTTACTTTGTTGAAAGCAAGCAAGCTTTACAATATTTCAGCATTTCTTCTGTAAATTTTCAAAGAAATTTTCTTGTAAGTGTCATGAATTGATCAAAATGTTTCTTTAATAATCAAACGCATCGCTTTTTATAGAAATCTCTTATTTTCATATTGCATGTTAAATAAAAATCTCTATACTTGTCCTTGCAATGGTAGCCCTGCTGGTAGCCTCGCAATTATACTCTGTGAACCCCGCCAGGACCGGAAGGTAGCAACGGTAGCAGATCTATGATGTGCCGAAGTTTTGCTAGTAGGGTTGCCACCATTATTCTTCTTGCGTTTCTCGACGCACTGCTTTTAAAATCACATTCATATCAAAACCACGATACTGTAAAAATCGAATTTGTTTTGCCTGTAACTTTGGGTCTCTTGTCACTTCAATTCCATATTTCTTGACTTTTAACTGATACGCTTGTTCTAACCAGTCAATCTCTTGTACCTGTTCTTGGATATAATCCTGATCCACCTGTTTTTGTTGTAAGGTTTGATAAATTCGTCGTGGCCCTTTGCCTTTACGCATTTGGCTCACAAGAACAAGTTCAGCAACGCGTTGATCACTTTGATATTGATACTGACCAAATTCTTCAAGTAGTTTTTCTACTTCTTCCGAGTCTAAAGCATAGCAATTTAACTTTTCGCGTAGCTCAGCTTTTGAGTATTCACGTTTACAGAGTAAGGCATAGGCATAACTACGCAAACGTGTGCCTGTTAATGTCTTTTTTACTTGTTGATCGGTCTCAATATTTTGCATAAAGGTTTTCCATAAAAATCAAAAAACGCCCCGTAGGGCGTTCTATTGTCTGGTGAATTAGCTTTCTAAAAGTTCTGCTGGTTCTTCAGTGTCCTGACTTGCAGGTGCATTAGAAGTCGTCAGTAACTGCTCGCGAATTATACGTTCAACTTCTTGAGCAATTGCAGTATTTTCTTCCAAATAACGGATCACGTTATTTTTACCCTGACCAATTTTATTGCCTTGATAAGAATACCAAGCGCCTGCTTTTTGAATGATTTCTTGTTGCACGGCAAGGTCAATGAGTTCGCCAAGCTGGTTCACGCCTTTACCATATAAAATCTGGAACAATGCTTCTTTAAATGGAGGTGCCATTTTGTTTTTGACGACTTTGACTTTGGTTTCAGAACCAATAATCTCGTCACCTTCTTTGACCTGACCAATACGGCGAATGTCTAAACGTATAGAGGCGTAGAATTTTAGCGCATTACCACCTGTTGTGGTTTCTGGGCTACCAAACATGACTCCAATCTTCATACGAATCTGGTTAATGAAAATCACCATGCAGTTTGAGCGTTTGGCATTACCTGTGATTTTACGCAAGGCTTGGCTCATCAAACGCGCCTGTAAGCCCATGTGAGAGTCACCCATTTCGCCTTCAATTTCGGCGCGTGGTGTAAGCGCAGCAACGGAGTCGACGACGATAAGGTCAATTGCGCCTGAACGAACCAGCATATCTGCAATTTCAAGGGCCTGTTCGCCATTGTCAGGTTGAGAAACCAAAAGATTGTCAATATCTACCCCAAGCTTACGGGCATATTGCGGGTCAAGTGCATGTTCGGCATCAATAAAGGCACAAGTGCCACCTACACGTTGACATTGTGCAATCGCTTGCAAGGTCATGGTGGTTTTACCAGAAGATTCTGGTCCGTAAATCTCGACAATACGCCCTTTAGGTAAACCGCCAATGCCTAGTGCAATATCTAAAGTCAGTGAACCTGTTGAAATCGCTTCTACTGCCTGTACGGTGTTGTCACCAAGGCGCATTACAGTGTTTTTACCGAACTGTTTTTCAATTTGGCTTAAAGCTGCATTGAGCGCTTTACTTTTATTCTCATCCATCTTACAACCTCAAAACGATGTAAATGTCACTATATACTCAAAGTGGATGTCTTTCATCAATCTCGTTTCCACAGGGTGCATAGTGACAGAAATAATCTGCATTTTCTATGTTAAATTACGATGCCGCGACATGGTATGTCGTGCTAGGCACCATCCTGATATGACCAGTATTCATCATAATGTTGATCATTTTCTTGTTTAAATTTACCAATTTGCCGCCGATCTTTTTTGTTGGGGCGATGATCTGGTCTTGCTAAGTTATTCATTTTTCGCTGGGCGGTAATCAGTTCCCGACGAGCAACACTCACAACTGTCTCTTCATAGAGTTGTTGTGCAATCGGTGCAGAACCGCGTGTTCCAGAAAGAGCAAGAACGACAACGGTTTTTTTATCAAAGCCTTGTTGAATGGTGAGTTCCATACCAGCTCTGATTTCTTTGGAAACTTTGACGCGTTCGCCTTGATGATGAACTTTACCACCTTCAATAGCAGCTTTGGCTAAAGAGCGGGTTTTAAAAAAGCGTGCGACCCAAAGCCATTTGTCAACACGCATACTGTCAGCAGGAGCAGTTTCATGCTGTTTTGTCATGGATATCCTTGTATGCATTTAATGAAAACAAATCCAGTAAATCAGGCAGGTGTTGAATGACTGGATAACCTAGTGTAGCACTCTCTCGTGCAGGCTCAAGACTAGAGGGTTGAGCAATGCTATACAGATGTTGAATTCCAAAGCGTTTGGCGCTGTCGAGGACGCGAACGGTATCATCAATAAATACGGTATGTTCTGGTGTGAAAGGGTACTGCTGTTGTAGAGTTGACCAAAATTCAGGATGCTCTTTTGGAAAACCGATACTTTCACTACTGATAATTTTTTGAAAATATTCACTTAATCCTGTCATTTGCATTTTAAGCGCAAGGCTTGAGCAATCGGCATTGGTCACAATCCAGCATTTTTGCTGATGCTGTTTTAAGGCTTTAAGTAGTTCATGGCAACCAGATCGAGGTTGAATCTTATGGCGAAACTGATGCTGTAATTGCATAACGTCACTGCCGACCACTTCAGACCAGAATTTGGATGAATACCAGTTGAGCGTATGCTGATGTTGCTCATAAAATTCATATAGCTGTGTTTGGCTTTCTTCTAGAGAGCATTGGTGTTGTGTCGCATAATGCTGTGGTAAATGCTCATTCCAGATAAATTGGTCAAAAGCTAAATCCAGTAAAGTGCCATCCATATCAAACATGAAGATGTTTTGATTCATTTAACGAACCTCAAGAGATTTTAAAGTTCAAAAAACCTCTATAAAAATTATGTTAGTTATTGAATAATAAAAGAATTGCTATAAATTTTAACTCTCAAGATTATTCAAAATCTAACTAAGAATTTCATGTTCCAAAGTTTTTTGTGTACATATTCGTGTACATATTTAAGCAAAGATATACCTGAATTCAAATTATATATCATTTCATTATGACAAAATTAATATGGCATTCAGGGCCGTTTGATTAAAAATGCATTACAGCAGAGGGTAAGATAAATACAAGCTGGTTGATAGATTTATATTGTGACTTTGGGCAGTGATTGCAATGCAGTCGTACAAGTTGTCTTGAGATTGATTGGAGGCTATCAGCAAGCTTCAACAATGTCAGAAATCAAATTTTTAAATATTAAGCTAACCAGATTTTCATCATGATTTTCTTGCATAGAAGGGTGTTAAATGAGCTGGTAATAAAAGAAATTCTAGTGAGGTGAAAGAAAATCTGAATTGTTAAATTTAAGAAATATTTATATGTGTGAGCCTGATATCAAACAGCTTTTATCATCGTTGATATACTCACTACTTTTCTTTGTTTTATAAAGATATTGATCATTTTACATATAGGTGATCCGATCTTTTTCAAAAAGATTTCGTGAGTTGGGTTTTTGTTGATTGAATTTAACCTTGTATAATTTTTTTTAAATTATTTTTTTTAAGAGTTAAATTGTGAGATGTGTATTATTTTTTCTTAAATGTCTAAAACATTCTACATGAGGTCTCGAGTTGATTTAGAGCATAAAAATATGATTTTTTTACGTTAAATAACTAAATTTAATTTTAAAAGAGTGAGTGAATTGTATACTATTTAATTAGGACTTTTTTGTAGGTTTTTTGACATGAGTAATATATTAATTGAATTAATTCAGCCAATCAAACATGAAAAAGAAGGCTATGAGCCGAAACTTTATGATCAAGGGACACTGTTAAAAGTAATTCATGAAGCACATGATACTTATTTGGTTAAAGGTGATGATGAATTTTCATTTTCTGTACGTAAAGCAGATGAAAATGTTAAATGGATTAAAATTTAAAAACACGTCAGATCAGCATTTTGACCCTTTATCTTGTATTGAGTTAAAGGGTTTTTTTGTGTCAATTATATTTTTATTTTTCTTATGAATTGTCGACAATCTTGGTTTTTAGATTGAATAAAATAAGAAAAAATCGTGTTTTATAGCACATTAGTCGTAGATAAAATTTATATTGTTGACAATAGTTTGATTTTTGCTAAAAAATAAGCACCATTCAGTGATCTTTGATAAGAATTGTCAACACTATGCAGAATTTGCTCGAAAATAATACAGCAAAAGTATATCAAACACTTACAGATCAGATTTTTTATAAAATCCAGTCTGCCATTATCTGTGGTGATCTTCCCGCAGGGAGTAAGATTTCTGAGCCTGAACTGGCGCGTGTTTATGGCATTAGCCGTGGACCATTGCGTGAAGCCATTCATCGTCTGGAAGGGCAAAAACTGGTAGAACGCACGGCGCATGTAGGTGCGCGTGTGGTGTCATTGTCTCATCAGCAGCTTTATGAGCTGTATCAGATTCGAGAAAGCCTTGAGGGGCTGGCTTGCCGTTTGGCAGCACAACATATCGATAAAAAACAAATCCTGATTTTACGAGACATTTTAAAGCGCCATGCCGAAGATGATGCTTTTAAAGCAGGTAAGGGCTATTTTTTGCAAGAAGGTGAAGATGATTTTCACTATTGCATTATCAAAACCAGTTGCAATAAAACCTTGGAAAAAATGCTCTGTGATGAGCTATACCACCTGATTCGAATGTATCGCATTCAATTTTCAAAAACCCCCAATCGTCCGCATCAGGCATTTAACGAACATATTCGCATTTTAGATGCAATTGCCGATGGCGATGCCGAACTTGCCGAATTACTGATGCGACGACATATCGCTGCATCGTATAAGAATATTGAATCCAACTGGATCCAAGCACAAGGAGAATCACATGTCTAATTTATCTGCGGGTCAGCGTTTCCGTGATGCCGTCGCGGCTGAAAAACTGTTACAGGTTGTCGGAACCATTAACGCTAACCACGCTTTACTGGCAAAACGAGCAGGCTATAAAGCCATCTATTTATCAGGAGGTGGGGTTGCCGCAGGCTCATTAGGTTTGCCTGATTTAGGCATTAGTAACCTCGATGATGTTTTGACTGATGTGCGTCGTATTACTGACGTATGCGACTTACCGTTATTGGTTGATGCCGATACAGGTTTTGGTGCATCAGCATTTAATATTGCACGTACGACCAAGTCTTTAATTAAGTTTGGCGCAGCAGCTATGCATATTGAAGATCAGGTTGGAGCAAAACGCTGTGGACATCGCCCAAACAAAGCCATTGTTTCTCAACAAGAAATGGTAGATCGTATTAAAGCCGCAGTCGATGCCCGTGGTGACGACAAATTTGTGATTATGGCACGTACCGATGCCTTGGCAGTGGAAGGTTTACAAGCTGCAATTGACCGTGCAAGTGCTTATATTGAAGCAGGTGCAGACATGTTGTTTCCTGAAGCTATTACTGAATTGTCGATGTACAAACAGTTTGCCGATGCCGTACATGTGCCAATTTTAGCCAATATTACCGAATTCGGTTCTACGCCGTTATTTACCACTGAAGAACTGGCTTCTGCCGACGTGAGCATTGCCTTGTATCCACTGTCAGCATTCCGTGCCATGAATAAAGCTGCGGAAAATGTTTACCAGACCTTGCGTAAAGAAGGCACACAAAAAAATGTGGTCGATACCATGCAGACTCGTCAAGAATTGTATGACCGTATTAACTACCATCAGTTTGAACAGTATTTAGATGCCTCATTCGTTAAAAATAAATAAGCATCTAACGGCTGAGCCATCCCAATCATTTTGACAATAATATGGAATAGACAAAAGGAAACTGTCATGAATACACAAGTTGAAAAAACAGAATTCAAACCAAAAAAATCAGTTGCGCTCAGCGGTCAAGTCGCTGGGAGCACGGCGCTATGTACCGTAGGACGCAGTGGTAATGATCTGCATTACCGTGGTTACGACATTCTTGATTTGGCAGTACATTGCCAGTTTGAAGAAGTGGCGTATTTGCTGGTACATGGAAAATTACCCAATACAGCAGAGTTAAGTGCTTATAAAGCCAAGCTTAAATCACTGCGTGGTTTGCCAGCAAGCTTAAAGACAGCATTGGAACAACTACCACCGTCTGCTCACCCAATGGATGTAATGCGTACAGGTGTTTCGGTTTTGGGCTGCTTAACGCCAGAACATGATGACCATAACTATGCAGGTGCACGTGATATTGCTGACAAGTTGATGGCAAGTTTGGGTTCAATGCTGCTGTATTGGTATCACTTTAGCCATAATGGAAAACGCATTGAAGTTGAAACTGACGATGACTCGATTGGTGCACACTTCCTGCATTTGTTACATGGTGAAAAACCGTGTGAACAATGGATTCAAGCGATGCATACATCTTTGATTTTGTATGCTGAGCATGAATTTAACGCGTCAACATTTACCTCACGCGTGATTTCGGGTACAGGTTCTGATATGTATTCGAGCATTGCAGGGGCGATTGGTGCATTGCGTGGACCAAAACACGGTGGCGCGAACGAAGTCGCATTTGTGATTCAGCAGCGTTACAACACTGCTGATGAAGCTGAAGCCGATATTCGTAAGCGTGTCGAAAACAAAGAAGTGGTGATTGGTTTCGGACATCCAGTCTATACCATCGCTGACCCGCGTAATGACGTGATCAAGAAAATTGCTTCTGAACTTGCCGATGTACAGCAGAACAAAAAAATGTATCTGATCGCGGAGCGTTTGGAAGCCGTGATGAAAGAAGTTAAAAACATGTTCCCGAACCTTGACTGGTTTAGTGCAGTGAGCTATCACCTTATGGGTGTGCCAACAGCAATGTTTACCCCATTGTTTGTAATTGCACGTACAGCAGGCTGGTCGGCACATGTGATTGAACAACGCCAAGATGGCAAGATTATTCGACCAAGCGCACATTATACAGGTCCAGAGAACCTTAAATTTGTGCCACTTGCGGAGCGTGATGCATGAACACCCAGTACCGTAAAAAGTTGCCCAATAGCAACTTAGATTATTTTGATGTGGTACAGGCAGTTGAAGACCTGCAAGCAGGTGCTTGGGTAAAACTGCCATATATCAGCCGTGTGCATGCTGAAAATATTGTGCGCTGCGCTGAACCTGAAAAAATCAAAGATTATTTGCTCCAGATTATACAAGGCAAACAGGAACTGGACTTTCCGTGGTTTCCTGCGCGCGTGGTTTGTCATGACATTTTAGGGCAAACTGCACTGGTTGACCTTGCAGGTCTACGTGATGCGATTGCCGATAAAGGTGGTGATCCCTCTAAAGTTAATCCTGTCGTGCCAACCCAGTTGATTGTCGATCACTCTTTGGCAGTGGAATATGGTGGTTTCGACCCTGATGCGTTTGCTAAAAACCGTGCAGTCGAAGATCGCCGTAACGAAGACCGTTTTCACTTTATTGAGTGGACAAAAACTGCCTTTAAAAATGTCGATGTAATTCCTGCGGGCAACGGCATCATGCACCAGATCAATCTGGAAAAAATGTCACCTGTCATCCAAGTGCGTGATGGCGTGGCATTTCCAGATACTTGTGTCGGTACAGATTCACACACGCCACATACCGATGCTTTGGGTGTAATTTCGGTGGGTGTCGGTGGCTTAGAAGCTGAAAATGTCATGCTTGGTCGCGCTTCTTGGATGCGCTTGCCTGACATTATTGGGATAGAGTTTGTTGGTCAGCGTCAAGCGGGCATTACTGCAACCGATATCGTTTTGGCACTCACCGAGTTTTTGCGTAAAGAGCGTGTTGTTGGTGCATATCTGGAATTCTTTGGTGAAGGTGCGGACAGTATGTCTGTTGGTGATCGTGCCACCATTTCCAATATGACCCCTGAATATGGCGCAACTGCGGCAATGTTCTATATCGACCAGAACACGATTGATTATTTGCGTCTGACTGGTCGTGAAGATGCACAAGTCGAGTTGGTCGAAACCTACGCAAAACAAGTGGGTTTATGGTCAAGCAGCCTAAAACAAGCCGAATATCCACGCGTTTTACGCTTTGACCTGTCTAAAGTGACCCGTAATATTGCAGGCCCATCTAACCCGCATGCGCGTGTGTCTACGAGTGATTTGAAAGAAAAAGGCATTGCAGGTGTGGTGGAGCATCGTACCGATGGTTTAATGCCAGATGGTGCAATTATCATTGCTGCGATTACCTCATGTACCAATACCTCGAATCCTCGAAATACAGTTGCTGCTGGTTTGTTGGCACGTAAAGCCAATGAATTGGGTCTAACCCGTAAACCGTGGGTGAAATCTTCTTTTGCTCCTGGTTCAAAAGCGGCTGCATTGTATTTGGAAGAAGCAGGCGTGTTGCATGACCTTGAAAAGCTCGGTTTCGGTATCGTGGCATATGCGTGTACGACCTGTAACGGCATGTCTGGTGCATTAGATCCTGTTATTCAACGAGAAATTATTGACCGTGATTTGTACGCTACAGCAGTGCTTTCAGGTAACCGTAATTTTGATGGTCGTATTCATCCGTATGCAAAACAGGCGTTCTTGGCATCGCCACCGTTGGTTGTTGCATATGCGATTGCAGGAACGATTCGCTTTGACATTGAAAAAGATGCATTGGGTACAGACAAAGACGGCAACCCGATTTATCTGAAAGACATTTGGCCAAGTGATGCTGAAATTGATGCCTTAGTTAAAGAAGCTGTCAAACCTGAGCAGTTCCGTAAAGTCTATATTCCAATGTTTAATTTGGGCGAAATTGAACAGGCGAAAAGCCCGCTGTATGACTGGCGTGCAAAAAGTACCTATATTCGCCGTCCACCATATTGGGAAGGAGCTTTGGCTGCACCGCGCACTTTGACTCACATGCGTCCGTTGGCAATTTTGCCTGACAACATCACCACCGATCATTTGTCTCCGTCTAATGCGATTGTGAAAAAATCGGCAGCAGGTGAGTACTTGGCAAAAATGGGTGTGCCAGAAGAAGATTTCAACTCTTATGCAACCCACCGCGGAGATCACCTCACTGCACAGCGTGCGACTTTAGCCAATCCGAAACTGTTTAATGAAATGGTGCTTAATGAAGATGGCTCAGTGAAACAAGGTTCACTTGCCCGTGTTGAGCCTGATGGTAAAGTCATGCGCATGTGGGAAGCGATTGAAACTTACATGAACCGCAAGCAGCCACTCATCATTATTGCAGGTGAGGATTATGGTCAGGGTTCTAGCCGTGACTGGGCAGCCAAAGGGGTGCGTCTGGCAGGTGTGGAAGCGATTGTTGCCGAAGGTTTTGAACGTATTCACCGTACTAACCTGATTGGTATGGGTGTGTTGCCATTGCAGTTTAAGGCAGGCACAACTCGCAAGACTTTAGTGCTTGATGGTACTGAAATGTATAGCGTGATTGGGAATATTGCGCCGCGTGCGACTGTGACTTTGGTGATTGAGCGTATTAACGGTGAAATCGTTGAAGTGCCTGTGACCTGTCGTCTAGATACTGAAGAAGAAGTGCATGTGTATGAAGCGGGCGGTGTATTGCAGCGTTTTGCACAGGACTTTTTGGAAGGTGAAGGTCAGGCAGCGTAAATGCCGAGTTTTAGTTAAAGTTTATTGATATTGTTTAAAAAAAGCCCTACTGTGAAGTGGGGTATTTTTTTGGAATTTATATGGAATTTAATATAGTAGTTTCAGATGACTTTATAGATATATGTTCGAATGAAAAAATTTTAATTAAAGAAAATAAAAAAGTACTTTCTTTTTTAAATGACTTTGAAGATGGTAAGTGGAGAACGAGTAAATTCAATAGCTTTATATGGGATAACATTGCTGAAACGGCTTTAAATTACCAAGAGAGGAAAGCTTTATTTGATAAAAGTCAGCAAAAGATGGTTGCAGCTGCAAAAAATCTAAGATTAGCAAGTGAGAGTGATGAAATAGGGCGGGGCAGTGAGATTGCGGAGATCATGCTTTATGCAATAATGAAAAATTATTATAAGGCTTTACCAGTTGTTCCTAAAATTTATTACAAACAGAATAGTCAGGATAATGCTAAAGGTGCTGATAGTGTTCATATAGTAGTTAATGGAGATGAATATAGCCTATGGTTCGGTGAGGCAAAGTTTTTTAATAGCTTAAATGATAGTAATTTTTACCAAATAACAAATTCTTTGTATAATGCATTGCAAACTGAGAAGTTGAAAAAAGAAAATTCCATAATTCTAGGAGTTCGAGATCTACAATATTCTGGCTTAGATGAGGATCTTATTGGTAGAATAACAAAAGATTTATCCTCACAAAATAGTATTGATAATATCAAAAAAATTATAAATGTACCAATTATGATTATACATGAGTGTGATATAACGAAAGGTGAAACTACTTATAATGAGGACTATATAGATGCAATCAAAAAAATGTATCGAGATAAAGCAAATTCATATTTTATTAAACAATTTAATAAGTTAAATGAAATACATTTATATAATTTGATTAATTTTCATTTGATATTATTTCCTGTACCTGAGAAAAAGAGAATTGTAGATAAATTTGTTAAACAAGTTGAATTTTATAAAGAAGAGGCTGAAGATTAATGGGGGCATTCGAAGAATTACATCTAATTAATGAGTTGTTGATAGAAGGTGATGAGGCAGGTGCAAGAGAAAAATTAATAAGGCTTATTGATTATCTTACAGAAGAAGAAAAAATAAGATTATTGCACCTTTAAATAACTTAATTAGACAAGTTGGTTTATACCCATATATGATTAAGGATAAAGCAACATGGCAAGAAAAGTTCTTACTGGAAGCTTTTACTGTGGATATTGGTGGTAAAGAAGTTGTACTGCATAGGGAACAATCCAAATTATTGTCTGGATTATTAGATGGAAAGAATTTGGCTGTTAGTGCTCCAACTAGCTTTGGTAAGAGCTTTATTGTAGACGCTTTTTTACAGTTGAGAAAACCAAATACAGTAATGATGATTGTTCCAACGATTGCCTTAGCTGATGAAATAAGACGGAGATTACAGCCTAAATTTGGTAAAAATTATAAAATTATAACTACAACAGATATTGAATTAGCCGAAAAAAATATATTAATCTTGCCTCAAGAAAGAGCTTTAAGCTATCAAGGTGTAGTAGATCATATTGATTTGTTAATAGTAGATGAGTTTTATAAAGCTAGTAAACAAGAAAAAGATAGTAGAAGTATAAGCTTGCAAAGAGCAATGCTTGAGTTTCAACAAATTGCAAAACAAAGATATTATTTAGCCCCGAATATAAATAGCCTTACAAGCAATATATTTACTAAGGGAATAGAATTTGTAAGTATTGATTGCAATACAGTTGCTTTGGATATTGATCATACCTATGAAAGAATTAATAGGAATTTTGATAAAAATACAGCTTTATTCGAAATATTAAGTAAAGCAGATGGGAAGACTTTGATCTATGTTAATTCGCACGCATCATTAAATGATGTTCTTACCTTGCTTTCAGAAAATAAAGATCCAATAGATCATGCTTTTTTAACTGAGTTTTCAAGATGGATCAAAAAAAATTATTCCAGTACATGGAGATTAGGTTATTTAATACAAAAGGGAGTTTGTACTTATAATAGTAACTTACATAGATCCTTATCACAAATACAATTAAATGTATATGAAAATGATTTTCCTTTAGATGTAATGGTTTCCACTTCATCAATTATTGAAGGTGTTAACACCAGTACAAAAAATATTATTTTATGGAGTAACAAACTAAGCACATCATTATTAAGTTTTTTCACTTATAAAAATATTATGGGTAGAAGTGGGAGGATGTTTAAATATTTTATTGGAAAAGCTTTTTTATTAGAAAAGCCTCCAGAGAAGACTGACTTGGAATTAGATTTGGTACTTCAAGATGAAGCATCTTTAATGGTTGATGACGAGTATCTCAGAGAGGAATTGAGTAATGATGAATTGCAAAGAATTATTACATTTAAACGTGAAATGGCAAATTTGCTTGGGGTAAAATATTCAGATTTAATTGCCTTACAGGACTTAGATGCATCAGATGCTTCTACATTACAAAAAATTGGCCATGCAATATTAGTGAAGAAATTTAGCTCTAAGAAATTGAATTTATTAAATGCAGATTCTAATTTTTGGGAAAGCCCTCTAAAAGATATACTTTTAAATGTCAGGCCTGCAGGTCTGGGTGGGTCATATACAGATATTATTCATTATATTTTAGTGGTTAAAGATAACTGGACTAAAAATATTCCAGAATTATTATTAGAATTGGAAGATTATGATTTGGGTATTGATGAGTTCTTTAAATTTGAAAAAATTATTTCTTATAACCTAGCTAGTATTTTGAAATCGTTTGAAACTGTTTATAATAAAAAGTATGGTAGTCAATTAAATATTAGTGGTTTTATTGATAGACTTTCACATGTTTTTCTTCCTAAAAATGTTTTCTATTTAGAAGAATATGGATTACCAAGGTTTATTTCAAAGAAAATAAATGACTTTAAATTGATAGATTTAGAAAATAATGAATTAGAAATTAATGAAATTATAGATCATTTTCTTCAGATAGGATATGAAAGAATAATTGATCAGATTGATAATTTAGATTTATTTGATGAGTATGTTTTAAAAACATTCTTTACAGGTATAGAAGTCAAAAAGTAAGTAAGCTTCCCTTATTCTCCAACTGTTTGCCAAAAAGACGTTAAATTGATCAGATTTGAAATGAATTTTACTTTAGGTCCTATTTGTAAAATAAAGCCTTCTGAGATCGGGCTTATTTGTATTAAAATTTAAGCCTTTCATCTTATAGCAAAAACACAGCATCAAATTCCCACTGATCAAGAAAAAATGGTTTTTGCGCATAAGTGCATTAAAAGTAAGAAGAATTGTCTAACGCAAGCAGGCTTCGGTTGTTCAAATTTAGCAATCCAGTATTTTTTTAAATTATATAGTAATTTTAATTGGAAATAGTGTGTAGACAAGCCACTCATTTTGTCTATACTTTGAACACCATTTCTAAAATCTATGGAGAACAAAGATGGTAACTGCTGGCTCTCAACCTGGAACAGGCTTCTATTTTTGTGTCCAATGCGGACATCGCGTTTACTTAGAAATTGGTACAGACCGTTTACCCCAGTGTACCAAATGCCTTGGCAATAAATTTAACAATAAAATTGCTTAAGGCTGCACATATAAAAACAGCTACTCTCTGTTTTTAAAAAAGCCCTATCGTGTGATAGGGCTTTTTACATTTGTGTACGCGCCAATAATAGTTAAGCTTTTGAAGCTTAATTATCCACTCATAGATTAAGCATAAACTATTAACACTCAATCGAATTGACTGCTAAACCACCTTTTGATGTTTCCTTATACTTATCTGACATATCTTTACCTGTTTCTTTCATGGTCTGAATCACTTTATCGAGTGAAATAAAATGTTCATCTTCATCATGCAACGCCATCTGTGCGGCATTAATCGCTTTCACCGCCGCTATTGCATTTCGTTCAATACATGGAACTTGCACCAATCCACCCACAGGGTCGCAGGTGAGTCCCAAATTATGTTCCAGTCCAATTTCAGCCGCATGTTCAACCTGATCTGGCGTACCACCTAAAATTTCGGTCAACCCCGCAGACGCCATTGAACACGCTGAACCGACTTCGCCCTGACAACCGACTTCAGCTCCTGAGATTGATGCTTTTAATTTACATAAAATACCCACCGCTGCCGCGCTCAAGAAAAAACGGACAATTTTTTCTTCGGACAAATCTTGTGAAAAAGTGACGTAATAATATAAAACAGCAGGAATAATGCCTGCCGCGCCATTGGTTGGCGCAGTCACCACGCGACCGCCTGCGGCATTTTCTTCATTGACTGCCAGTGCAAATAAATTGACCCATTCCATGGCTGTAAATGTCGTATCGATTAAATTAGAGTTTTTCTTTTGCAATAACTGTTGATGAATCTTTTTAGCACGGCGTTTGATATTTAACCCACCAGGGAGAATACCTTCATTTTGCAAGCCATTTTGAATGCACTCTTGCATAACCTGCCAAAGGCTTATAATTTTTGCCTGAATTTCAGCTTCGCTACGCCAGCTTTTTTCATTTTCTAGCATGAGTTGACCGACACTCAAGTTGTGCTGCTTGCATAGAGCTAAAAGTTCTTTGGCACTACTAAACGGATACGGAATCTGGGTGTCATCTGCGACCAATGAACCTTGCTGGATATTGCTTTCATCGACAATAAAACCGCCACCAACTGAATAATAGGTGTTTTTGTAGAGCACATTACCTTGATCGTCATTGGCTTCTAAGTTCATGGCGTTGGGGTGGTAGGCCAAAGGCTCATCGGTAAACATCACATCGGTCATATAGTCAAAAGCGACAGGGTGAGTCCCGTTTATGATCAGAGTTTTTTGTGCTAATGCTGTTTTTAATAAACCATCACTCTGTTGGGTATCTATGCTTTCAGGGTCAAAACCCATTAAACCCAGTAAAGTTGCTTTGTCGGTATTGTGGCCAATCCCTGTTGAGGACAAAGAACCATATAGATGAATGCTGATCTTTGAAACCGATGTTAAAAGTTGGTGTTTTTCGAGATATTGACTAAAGCTATATGCTGCCCGCATGGGTCCAACCGTATGTGAGCTTGATGGTCCTACGCCAATTTTAAATAAATCAAATACACTAAGCGCCATATATTACGTCCTTGCTGGCTTAAAATTGGGGAGAGAAAATTAACTTTAAAAATAGATTGTTAGCATGATTGTGATATGAAATCTATAGCATAAATATTGAATCTTTTATTTATCTTAAATAAAGATTTTGCAGCGTATAAACTTTGAACTGTGTAAGGAAAATATTCTTAATCTTGTAGGGTCTTGGGGATTCTGTAGCTAGGTTGTTGCACTGATCTTCAAACTGAGTTTGTTTTGCTCAATTAGATTACTCAGTAAAGTATGTTTTATAAAATCTAAGTAACAGTAGTGGTAAAAAAATGATAAATCAGGCAGAAATATGCAATGGAATGAAGATTAATTTTTCTAATATAAGAATAATTTCTTAAAATATTTTATTTTTCGGTAAAATTTTTCAAAAAATCTAAAAATGCGTTTATCTTAGAAAAACAATCCCATCATGATCTGACTAAACTGTGTTGCAAGGGTGTGATGGGGATCGAAAAGAGTAGCATGCACCGAAGCGTATAACGCAAGTGTGTACTCACCCAAAAGGTCTCGATTCGGCTTAGGACGCTATAAATCAAGAGTTTATAGGCATAAGGTCATCATTTATCAAGTCATGATTGTTGAAGTAAACCATAGAGTTTTCCCTTGACACCCTAAAAAATTCTCACATTCTAATAAATTTTCTATAGCTTATTTTTCTTCATCAAATTGCAATTCTTGAGATATTTCATTTTTCACATCTCTGTTTCTCTCATCGTCCTAAATATCTAAACACAGCTAAAATTCTGAATATTGAGCCTGTCTATGCTCAGATCATGACGACATGTGCATATCTAAAACCATAAAACAGTGGCTCAGTTACAAAAAAGTTTGGGCAAAAATGTAAATTATGCGATTTTAAAATATGTAAAAAATTGCGAATTTCATCTAATTTGTAGCCAATCTAATGAATGGTCAAGAAACAGTCTATTATTATAATTATTTCTAAATGATACCATCATGAAATTTGATACTTGGATCGTATAAAAGCTATAAAGTCATTACGACTATCGCATGGCTTTTTTTTAATAACAAAAACAGTAGATTAGAACACAGCGGGATTTTTTGTTTAAAAAAACGACAACGATCTGCTTTTTATTTTTTGGTATTCAAAGGATTAGAATATGAAGTTTTTAACAAATAGCGCAGTTGCTATTGCCGTTTATTTAAGTTTGAGCCATGCCTATGCGGTCGATTTAGACGCGGGGGATTATGACTATGCGCCAACAGGTACAAACCTCGCAATCTTGTATTATCAGCATGCTACCCGAGATGCTTTATATAGTGGTAGTGATAAAGTTGCAGGAAACTATAGCCTGACTTCCGATGTAGGTATTGCTCGTTATGTGCATTACACCGACATAGCAGGGATTCATGTTGCACCACAAATTTTGATTCCTTTCGGGCGTTTGGATGCAGGTAAAGATATTTCAGATCTAGGCTCAAGTAGTGGCTTGGGTGATATTATTTTAGCCAACACCTTCTTTTTTTATAACAATGCCAGCACACACAGCACCTTTGGTATTACGCCGTATTTGTTTTTGCCAACGGGTCAATATTCTTCAGACAAAGCACTTAATCTTGGGGAAAATCGTTACAAGTTGAATATACAGGCGGCTTATACCACACGTTTGACGCCAAAACTGGCGTGGGATGTATCTGCGGACATGACGATTTATGGTAAAAACACCGATGCAATCGGCGGTGACAAGAAGCAGGATACTGGCTATCAGGTACAAACCAATGCGCGTTACTTCCTGAATGATAAAGTCGATTTACGTGCAGGTCTTTCTTATAGCGATGCAGGGGATACCAAGCAGGCAGGTGTGACAACCAACGGGACACAGCAAACCAAATTTTGGGTAGGAACTGGAATTAACCCAACACCGACTACGCAAGTTATTGTGGCATATGGGCGTGACCTAAAAGTTGAAAATGGTTTTAAAGAAGACAATCGTATTAATTTACGTTTCTTAAAGGCTTTTTAAAAAGTAATTTAGCCTAAGCAAAAACGGCATTTCATATTTAGTGTAAATTCTCATCAAATATGGAATGCTAAAGAAATATTTTTAATATTTTATTTAAGACACTGTTTTTAATATTTTTATTTTTGTGGAATTAAACTTGTATTTTTATTTTCTGCTGATTTTTTGCGCTATCATATTAACTATGGCCCACAAAAATAAGGCACTCTCATGAGTTATGAAGCTATACGACAAGTTTTACTTTATGCCACTCTGATTAACTATGCCATTTTAATAATTTGGTTTTTACTATTTGTTTTTGCGCGCCAGTTTTTAAAATGCTTACAGAGTAGTTGGTTTAATTTACCAGACAATACGTTTGATGTGATTCATTATTCAGGTATCGCTTTTTATAAAATTGCAATCATCATGTTTAATCTGGTGCCGTGGATTGCGATGACGCTTGCAAGAAATTCATGATTTAGATAAAAGAAAGAAGGGTAAAGCAAACAATTCAACAGTTGCCATAAAATAGTCAAATCTTGCTATCATCATGGAGATAAGATTAAGAATATCGGGGAATTATGGACAATAATAGAAACACGATGCATCAATGTGCAGTATGCAAAAAACTGTTCCCCTTAAAAGATTTGACTCCGAGTGATACCATTCGTGATGTGATTGCCGATGCGATTTTTAAAGACTATCCAGAATGGTCTGAAAAGAGTTTTATTTGTCGTTCTGACCTAACGCATTATCGTATTCAATACGTACATTCATTACTCAAGTCGGAAAAAGGTGAGCTGACCGACTTGGAGCAAGAAGTCATTCTTAGCATGCAGAATCATGAGCTGATTACTAAAAATGTCGAGGTTGAGCTTGATGAGAACTGGACATTTGCAGAAAGGTTAGCCGATAAAATTGCCAGTTTTGGTGGAAGCTGGACGTTTCTGATTTTGTTTTTCATTTTTTTAGCAGCATGGATTGTTATAAATACAACAGTGGCGATGCTACATCCGATTGATCCGTATCCATTTATTTTTCTGAATTTAGTATTATCCTGTATTGCAGCCGTTCAGGCACCGATTATTATGATGAGCCAGAACCGTCAGGAAGCGAAAGACCGTTTGCGTTCCCAACATGATTATCAGATTAACTTAAAGGCAGAGCTGGAAATTCGACATTTACATGAAAAGATTGACCATTTACTGTCGCATCAATGGGAGCGCTTGGCACAGATTCAGGAAATTCAGCTCGATTTGCTTAGTGAAATGAATAAAAGGCGTTAGTTGTCAGTTGAGTTGACGCTGCAAAATTGACAGGTGAAAGTGTCATTGTTATGTTGTCTGCATTGTTTTTTGTTTGAATTGTATTATGTCTGCCGATGTTGCGTTTGTGTATCGCCCACCACAAGAACCATTACATACTATTTATGAAGATGATGATTTGCTGGTGATTAATAAGCCTGCGGGATTATTGTCGGTGATGGGACGTTTACCAGAACATCAGGACAGCGCATATTTGCGGATTTTGCAGCAACATCCACAAGCCAAAGTCACACATCGTTTAGATATGGCAACTTCAGGGCTGTTGATGTTTGCTAAACACCGTGATGCTGAAGTTGCAGTGAGTAAAATGTTTCAGGCACGTCAGGTCACTAAACATTATGTGGCATTGCTTCAAGGGGAAATTACAGCAGAAGGTTGTGTTGAAGTTCCCCTAATCACCGATTGGCCCAATCGCCCGAAACAAAAAGTTGATTTTGATGTAGGTAAACCTGCCAAAACATTGTATCAACGTATAGATTATGATCTTGAGTTGGATATCAGTCGTGTAAAGCTCACGCCAATTACAGGGCGTTCACATCAACTTCGTGTGCATATGGCACATATTGGGCATCCGATTATGGGAGATAACTTATATCACCCTAAACCGAGACAATTTTCTTTGCCACGCATGGCGCTTCATGCCGCATATTTGGCATTTAAGCAACCCTTAACTCAACATGAAATTGAGTTGGATGTACCTGCACCATTCTAGTCTGTCTATTTATGTTTAATAGTCATATTGTCGACAATATTTTTTGTTTGACATATCGTTAAACTGCAATAAAAATGGGTTAGGCTGTATTTTATAACAATAGCCAGCAGACAATAAGGACACAACAATGACACGCGATTATCAGCAATTCCCAGACGATGAAAATGGCAACTTGCTTTGGCAGATGGTTGAGGACGGTAGCGACCTCACCGAACCTCATGAAGTTGAATTTTCAATGGCTTTTGAACACAAGGAACAAGCAGAAAAATGTGCTTTGAATTTGTTGCATCAAGAGCAAAAAATTTCGTTATATCAAGAAGATCAGCATACTGATCAAGAAAATCTATGGATATTAAACGTACATATAAATATGATTCTGGAACATCAGGACGTGGTGGATCTGGAAGAATGGCTGACTAAAATTGCCAAAGAATTTGGTGGTCAATATGATGGTTGGGGATGTATGAGTTACTTGTTTGAATATGAAGAAGACGAAGAGTAATCCATCTGATTTAAACATCTGAACAGATAAAAAAGCCCAAGGTGAGTTAAAACTTGGGCTTTTTTATTGAGTAATTAAATCTAAAAGAGGTTTTTAAAAAAAAACCGAATTCCCCCATAGTCGAATAGAATTGTCGACAATTTTGATTCATGATGTCATTCAGATTCATGCAAGGTGAGTCGTTTTTAAATATAGAGAAGATAGGAAAATAAGGAAATGGCTGCCCAAAAACAAATGACGATTCCAGCAACGTATATGCGTGGTGGAACCAGTAAAGGTGTATTTTTTAACCTGAATGATTTGCCTGAAGCTGCACAGGTCGCGGGCGAAGCGCGTGACAAAATTTTACTGAGAGTCATTGGAAGTCCAGACCCGTATGGCAAGCAAATTGATGGCATGGGTGGTGCAACTTCAAGTACCAGTAAAACCGTGATTGTGGCAAAAAGCCAACAGCCTGAACATGACGTTGATTATTTGTTTGGGCAGGTGTCAATTGATCAGGCTTTTGTTGACTGGAGTGGCAACTGTGGCAATTTATCTGCGGCAGTAGGACCTTTTGCCATTCGTCAGGGATTGGTCGATGCCAACCGAATTCCTGAAAATGGAATTTGCACGGTACGCATTTGGCAGGTGAATATTCAGCAAACCATTATTGCCGAAGTTCCAATTGTTGATGGTGAAGTGCAGGAACTGGGTGATTTTGAACTCGATGGCGTGACTTTTCCTGCGGCTGAAATTTCACTGGCATTTTGTGAAGCAGTTGATCCTGAAGCAACCACAGGAATTTTTCCGACAGGAAAACTCAAAGAACAGCTTGATGTGCCTGAAATTGGCTCATTTGAAGTGACCATGGTTCAAGCAGGAATTCCAACAGTATTTTTACATGCTGAAGATTTGGGTTATCGCGGAACCGAGTTACAAGATGATATTAACAATGATCCACAAGCCTTAGCCAAACTTGAAAAAATCCGTGCTTATGCAGCAGTAAAAATGGGTTTAATTAGTGATATTGCAGAAGCTGCAACGCGTCAGCATACACCGAAAATTGCATTTGCAGCTCAATCTCAAGACTATGTCAGTTCAAGCGGGAAAGCTGTTGCCGCGACAGATATTGACTTGCTTGTTCGCGCAGTGTCTATGGGGAAATTGCACCATGCCATGATGGGAACCGCTGCTATTGCCATTGCAGCCGCAGCTTGCGTTCCAGGCACGATTTTATATGAAAAGCGTAGCTCAAAAACAGGCAATAAAGTCTGTTTTGGTCATCCATCGGGAACTTTAACTGTTGGTGCTGAACTCATTGAAAAACAGGGAGTATGGCAAATGCAACAGGCGATTATGAGCCGTAGTGCACGTATTTTAATGAAAGGTGAAGTGTATTTGCCTGCCAATACATTTTAATCTATTGAACTAAGTTCAAGGCAAGCATCAGAAATATGATCTCATGCTTGCTTATGAGATTATTTTGCGGTCGGAGCTTGATACAAACCGTGTTGAATCAAGTGCAAACGTAAAATCCGCCGTAACTCCAAAACTGCTTCAGGAGTTTCCTGAATAGAATGCCCCCCGTGAATAATTTTCTCTGACGCGGCACCCTCTAAATGAGCACTGCTATAAGGAACGATTCCATCAGTTATTTTTTGTAGATCATTGCTTTTGGTGTCATTACCAATAATTGAATGAAAAATAAACCCTTTAGGTGGATTTACATTTTTGGTAAGCGCAATGAATTTGGATTTGTAACTGAGGTCGCTAGGGCCATTTTGAATAATACTTTGATTGAGCTGTTTGATGGTGCCTTTGACATTCAGATCGCCCTCTAAAGTATCGCCAATTGCCCCCATAAAAACACTGGGTACACGAATGATTCGGCGCGCCATTTTCGTAAACCATAAATCAGCGAAAGCAGTGCCTTTGTTTGGAGAAGACAGGAAAATCGCCCGATCGAAGTTGGGAATAGGCTGGATATTGAAGCGCTCAAGTATCACAGGATCAGTTTTGTGTGCAAGTAAACTGTGGCTATTGTAAATTTTAAATGCGGCAGTACTCAAGTTCTGATTGCTGACCAGTAAGCGTGCAATAATTCCACCCATAGAATGACCGATCAGCACGGCATCACTATATGCAGGCGCTTTAGGGTCGACCAATGCAAAGGACTGTTTGAGTAGAGCATAAATTTGAAAGCGACTTTCAATGATTGGCATGTTGGTTGAATAAAATACTTGCCAAACCTGATAATGCTCACGCAAAACAGGATCACTCATAATATCATTCGTCAGGCGTACCCATGCTTCGGGGCTGCTGGCAAGACCATGAATCAGCACAATGACTTTCTTGTTCGGATTAAAGGGTTCCAGCATGTATAAATGCGGCATCACGATGTTTTTGTCACGATCAATCAGGCTTAAATAAGCCGATTTACCTAGATTATTTTGTGCTAACCACAATCCATAAGGTACAGAGAAATTTGCAGCCAATGGATAAGCGTTATGCTCAATACTGATTTTGTCATAACGATAGGGGTCATGTATCTTGACGACCATAGGTGAATTGTTCAGTAAACTTTGTAAACTGGTATTTTTTTCAGGCTCGATGGTAATGGTACTTGCAAGGTAACGCGGAGCATGAATATTTGGATTACCTCCAGTATTAAACTGGTAGCTTAGCGGATCTAAAATATACTGATTTTCCTCATGACGTTGCTTTTTTGGCAAGACCACCACAAATTCTGAGCCAAAGCCATCCCGTCGGTTAATGGAGCGTAGCCCTGAAAAATTCATATTGTAACTTGAAATATAGCTCTCAATTGGTTGATGCGCTAAATCTGGATAGTCGCTAAAGTCAATTTGATAAGTACTATTGCCAATCTTGATGCTAGCAGGTTGGCTCGTGGTTTGTTGTTCTATAGGCTGGGCAGGGTATGCAGAGGCAAGTTTAGCAATTGCCTGATTATAAAAGTCACGAACTTGAACTTGTCGGTTATCAAAAATACGTTGTGTAGGTTCTCGAGTAGAATGAAACAGATAGGCATAACTGTAACGAATACTTTTGTCGAGCATCTCACCTTCTTGTGTAATACAGCTAGAAAACAATTGTTGCTGCTGTTGATATTTTTCGGAAAGATGCTGCTTCGGCTTAGGTTTTTTCTTACAGGCCGATGAGTTTTCTAATAATTTGGCTTTTGCTAGATACAGCTCGCTGGCAGTGGAAAATAATTGCTCTTGTGGAATTTGTTGCATGTTTTTTAAACATGCTACGGGGCTTTCAATACAACTTTTGGCTTCACGTCCTGTCATGGACAAGACATTTAAACTGGCTTCGCTCAGTTGGTCGCGGGTGAGAATGCTGTCACGCTCATTGGAAATTGTTACATTTAAGGCTTGCCGTTTGACATTGACGACCTGACAGCCGCTTAGCATAAGGCTGGATAGACCAATCAATACAAATGTAGATTTCAACAGTTTTACATGCATAGTGCCTAAATCTGCAACAAAGAAAAGAGTTAAAAGAAGCATACGAAATTACGAGCGTTTTTCAATGCAAACAATATAAAAGGCGACCAAGACAGTCACCTTTCATATTGTTTAAGAGTATCCTGTCCTGATATGTATTTATATTGGAGTTTTATTTCAAGACGAAGAAAATCTGGGTTTAAAGCAGAGCGATAAAGATCCCTGCAAAAATAATCATACCGACCCAGCGATTATGCAAGAATGTTTTGAAACAACGCTGCGGATCACGCTGACGAGTTTGCATCCATTGATAAATATAGTCAGCGATTACAGCACACAGTGCAATCATGCCATAAGGATAGAATAACTCTTCTCGATATAATGCTGCACCAATTAATACGACACTGGCTGCCTGTAATAAATTAATAATCTGGATATCATAACGACCAAATAAAATAGCGGTGGATTTCACACCAATTTTTAGGTCATATTCACGGTCGGTAATTGCATACTGCGTGTCATATGCGACGGTCCAAGCCAGATTACCAAAGTAAAGTAGCCAGCAGGTTAAATCCAGTGGGCGTCCCATTGCAGTAAATGCCATAGGAATTGCCCATGAAAATGCTGCACCCAAAAACACTTGTGGCAAATGGGTATAGCGTTTCATAAATGGATAAATGAACGCCAAAATGAGTGCACCAAAAGAACAATAAAAGGTTGTGATTGGTAAAAAGAACAGCAGGCAGGCACTAGCAGCCACCAAAGCCAAAAACACCATGATGGCTTCAATCGGTTGAATGATGCCTGTGGCAAGAGGACGTTGCTTGGTACGTGCAACATGACCATCGACTTTACGGTCAGCAAAGTCATTAATCGCACAGCCTGCGGCACGCATAAAAATCACACCGAGAAACATTACAATAAAGGTTTTTAAATCAGGGAAACCTTTTGCAGCAATCCACAGTGCCCACATGGTTGGCCAAAGCACCAGCTCTGTGCCAATTGGTTTATCAAAACGGCACAGGTAATAATATGCTTGTAAGCGCTGTTGCCAGTTGGTGTGTTGTACAGTTGCCATGCCAGTCCTTCATCGCAATGTTTGAATAAAGCGTTCAAATGCAGGTAAAAAAGTTTCTTGAACAATAAACTTGCAGCCGTGCCAAGTATAACAACTTTGCCGTGTCCAGCCCTCATTCAAATGCAGTATCCGCCGTTCACAGTGCGGCGTCGTGCGTTGGAATAAGTAATGCCCAATTGGACGTTGACCCAAATGTCGAAAGCGTCGTGCTTTACCTTGCAGGCTTAAAATCGGAAAAATACTTTTAGCACGTACCCACGGCTCGGATTCACAGCCATATAAAAAAACTTCTCTTACCCATGCAGTATGTTGATGTGGCATATTTAACCATAAACTGTCTTGACGCTGCATGCGCTGAAAAGATTCTTGAAGTGGCTCTACTCGAAACTGCCCACCTGCAAGTTGAGTGAGTTGCTGAGTCAGTGAGCCTGAGGCATATAGCCAAGATTTTAAATGGGAATCAAGCCCTTGTGGATAATGCTGAGTCATATGCAGTGTCTTGTTGCGTGGTCAGTCGTGCAATTTGTTCGAAAGCCATTCACGTGGAGCAAACATTGTAATGTACCGATGCAAATTGATGAAGTCATAAATTTTAACTTGTTATAAATTATCATTATTTTATTTGAATTTTCCTGTAATTTGACGGCGTTTTTTCGCGCTAAGCATTGAATTTAAAAGTGTCGTTCTGCTTGAAATCGACCATATTGGAAAGAGATTAAAATTGAATCACAGAAAGCTAGGCGAGAAAGTTTATATAAACAAATATTATTTGCCTTGTTTAAAAATCAGAATAATGAATGGCTTAAAATAACTTGATTTGCAGTATCCAATGATTGTGCAAGGGAAGGTATAAACAGATAGCAGGATTGATCATTAAGGGAATTATGTTACGAGAAACTGCTTTAGTCATTTGCGAGAGTAATTCTGTATGAACGCTATAACTTATTGCATCCACAAATTATAAGTACTTAGTTAGCATGACTTATTAAAATTTATAATTCTTAAACTGCTGCTGACCTTGCGCATCAATCTCTAAAATCATGGCTTCGCCTGTTTTTTCGCGCCAGTCACCCAGTACAATACGCTGTTTATGATTAATTTCTGTATGAATCATGGGGCGGTGAGTGTGACCGTGAATTAAAACATCAACATCTTTGAGTGCAGCATCAACGGCTTGCTGATTGACATCCATCATATCGTAATGCTTTTCTTGTTTGGATTCGTTACTTTTTTGCCGAAAACCTTCCGCCAGTTTTTTGCGAAAACTTAAAGGTGTACGTCGCAAAATAAAGATTAAAACTGGATTGCGAATAATTTTTTTAAAGCGTTGATAAGCAACATCATCGGTACACAGGGCATCACCATGTTCAAGGCGATACAACTGGTTGTGAATCTTTAATGTCGCAATCTCAGGCAACAAATGACCTGAAAACTGATTTAGGAACTTTTGGCTTAATGCAAAATCACGGTTGCCGACTTGAAAATAAACCTGATTGCCCTGTGCAGTAAATTGTTGTAGCGCCTGCACAATTTCAGCAAGCCATACTGAGCGGTTATCATCGCCAATCCATGCATTGAACCAGTCACCCAAAATATAGAGCTGGGTTTGTTTTTGCTTATAGTCGTCTAATAAAGCTAAAAACCCTCGAACGAGTCGAGGGTGATTAGGTGACAAATGTAAATCAGAGATAAACAGGTAAGTCACAAAGGCATCCTAAAATTATTCAGCGATAATTTTAGCAGTTTCAATCACGACATTTTCTAAAGGAACGTCAGCGTGGTAACCACGGTTGCCTGTACGTACGCCTTTAATTTGTTCAACAACGTCCATACCTTCAACAACTTTACCAAACACGGCATAACCCCAACCTTGGGTAGTTTTGCCAGTGTGGTTTAAGAAAGAGTTGCTTTTTACATTGATAAAGAACTGTGCAGAAGCAGAGTGAGGTGCTTGTGTACGAGCCATAGCAATAGTGCCAGCATCATTGCTTAAACCATTGTCAGCTTCGTTTTCAATTGCATCACGAGTTGCTTTTTCTTTAAAGTTTTCGTCGAAACCGCCACCTTGGATCATGAAACCATCGATTACACGGTGGAAAATTACACCATCATAGAAACCATCACGCACATATTCTAAAAAGTTTGCCACTGTTTTAGGCGCTTTTTCGCTGTTAAGCTCAAGAACAATACGACCTTTATTGGTGTTTAATTCGACTTGAGGAAAACTCATTACATAATCTCCTAGGCATGGCAAAAAAAGCCACGGGTTTTTTTGTTGAGAGAAGCATAAGCAAACTGTAAACTAGATAGCAAGTATAAACGTTATTTTGTTTGAGAAAAGAGCCTGATAGCGTTTAAATTATCCTAAATTTTTAACCAAGAAGTGATTTATCCATTATGAAGCCGAATGATGCTGTTTCAAATCTGCCAAATATACCGACACCGAATAGCCAAGCCACTGTCGATGCTGCGCAGCAAGAACAACAGCCCGGCTTAGACTTTATCCGTCAAGTCATTACCGATGATGTTGCAGCAGGCCGCACTGCTACAGTTGTAACCCGTTTCCCACCTGAACCTAATGGTTATTTGCATATTGGTCACGTAAAAGCCATTTGCTTGAACTTTGGTGTTGCTGAAGAATTTGGTGGCTATTGTAATTTACGTTTTGACGATACCAACCCAGATGCAGAAGAACAAGAATATGTTGATGGTATTGCCAATGATGTGAAATGGCTCGGATTTAACTGGAAAGGCGAGCCATGCTACGCTTCGAGCTATTTTGATCAACTCTATACATGGGCTGTACAGCTGATCGAACAAGGCGATGCTTATGTTGATTTGCAAACGCCTGAAGAAATCAAGTTAAACCGCGGTAACTTTGTTGAACCTGGTAAAAATTCACCTTACCGTGATGCAACTGTACAAGAAAATCTTGAACGTTTTGAAAAAATGAAAGATGGTACATTTGCCGAAGGTCAGGCTGTTTTACGTGCCAAAATTGACATGGCAAGCCCAAATGTCCACATGCGTGATCCGATTTTGTATCGTATTTTGCACTCTGAGCACCATCAGACAGGTGATAAATGGAAAATCTACCCAATGTATGACTATGCGCATCCATTGTCAGATGCCATTGAAGCCGTTACGCATTCACTCTGTACTTTAGAATTCCAAGATCACCGCGCATTTTATGACTGGGTGATTGAGAAAGTTCATTCTGTTGCTGTACCGCGTCAGTACGAATCTTCGCGTTTAAACATTGATTATACGATTACCTCAAAACGTAAATTACGCCGTTTGGTTGAAGGTAACTTTGTTAATGGTTGGGATGACCCACGTATGCCAACCGTAGTCGGTATGCGGCGTCGTGGTTTCACTGCTGAAGGTTTACGCGATTTCTGTAAACGTGTGGGCGTGTCAAAAACTGACGGTGTGGTGGATGTTGCTATGCTGGAGTTCTGTATTCGCCAGTCGCTTGAAAACAGCGCAGCGCGTGGTATGGCAGTGCTTAACCCACTCAAAGTAACGTTAACTAATTTGCCTGAAGATATGGACTTGGCTCATGCACGCCATCCAAACGTAGACATGGGCGAGCGTATTATTCCACTGAGCAAAGAAATTTACATTGATCGTAAAGACTTTGAAGAAGTGCCACCAAAAGGCTTTAAACGCTTAGTACCTGAAGGCGAAGTACGTTTACGTCATGCTTATGTCATTAAGTGTGATGAAGTAATTAAAGATGAAAATGGTGAAGTGGTTGAACTGAAATGTTCGATCGACCCTGCAACTTTAGGTAAAAACCCTGAAGGTCGTAAGGTGAAAGGTGTCATTCACTGGGTATCTGCAAGTCAAGGTATTCCTGCTGAAGTACGCATTTATGATCGACTATTTAGTGTTGCAGACCCTGAGCAAGGTGAAGATTTCTTGGAAAATCTCAATCCAAATTCACTGACTGTACTGCAAGCGGTGATTGAGCCTGCTTTGGCACAAGCCAACCCTGAGGATCGCTTCCAGTTTGAGCGTGAAGGTTACTTCGTTGCAGATCGTTATGACCACAGTGCAGAAAAACCAGTGTTTAACCGTATTTTGGATTTAAAAGATAGTTTTAAACCTGAGAAAAAATAATTGATTTAAGATCAATGCTTTTTGCAAGATAGATGATCTTATCAGTCAAGCCCTTGGAGCAATCTGAGGGCTTTTCTTTTGGTGAAAGTTGCTATGGATTCGTATGGAAAATTCTTCAAAAACCTGAAAAGTAGATAATAAAGTTGGTTAAAAAACAATTAAAAAGAAAAAAATAAGTTTTTTTGTTTTATATATGAAAAATAATTCCAAAAAGATGCTAAATTAGAATCAATCAGGAAAATAATTCGAAATGACCGTTGCTATAGTACGAATCAGGGTGTGACGGGGATCGAGAAGATTGGTTAGCCAATATTGGGAGATAAGTGCTAACCTCGCTCACAAAGTATCGACTCGGCTTTTAGACACAATCAACCACAAGTTGCTTGCCAAAGACTTAATGTTAGCATCATTAAGTTGTCAAAAGTAAACATAAGTTTTCCCTTGACCCTTAAAAATTCTTGCCTGCAATGATAAAAATACATTTCTTATTATTTTTCCAAAATTAAATTATGGAAAAATCTCATGCAATTAGACCGTTATGACAAGCAAATTCTTGAAATTTTGACTCATGAAGATTTAAACCTTAATGAGTTGTCCGAGCGTATTAATTTATCTGTCAGTTCAGTACATCGCCGTATCAAACATCTGATTGAATCCAAGATTATGACCAATTTGAAGCGCGAAATTAATTACGCCAAATTGGGCTTTACCTTACATATTTTGCTGCAAGTCTCTCTGAATAAACATGATAGTGAAACATTTGATAGCTTCTTAGAGCAAATAGAAGCTATTCCAGAAGTGATCAATGCCTATCTGGTTACAGGGCAAAGTGCAGATTTTATTGTCGAGCTTGTAGCAAAAAATATGGAAGACTATAGCGAGATTTTACTACGCCGTATTGCCAAAATTGAAAATGTGGTCGCGCTGCATTCGAGCTTTGTGATTAAAAAATATGATGTTTTTAACTGTTATAATATGTTGAGCCGTGTTTAAGGCTCAACATAATCTGATTTTAAATTCGGTTAAAAACTGGTTTCAATAGCATGAATCATATTGACTAGAACCTGATTGACAGGCGTTGCCACATGGTATTTTAAACCCAATTGAATCACAGTTTCCCCAAAAATCGCCACCTCAGTTTTGCGTTTGGCTAAAATGTCCTGACACATTGAAGTATATGCCTGATCATTGAGCTGGAGCATCGGCGTAAGAATCTCTTTATGGTCTTGTTCAGTTAATGCAATACCTGCAACATGCGCAATATCAAGGACTTCTTGTGCCGCAGAAAACATGAGTTGCTGTACATAAGGATTTGTTTTGACTTGGCCATACGGAACTTTCAAAATCGCTGTGACCTGATTGGCCGCGACATTTAGCATAAATTTTTTCCAAAGTGCATATTGCATATCGACAGGGGTTTGATAGGGAATCTGTGCCTGCTCAAATAAATGCTGTACCTGTTGCACATCGGAGCTTGGTGTCTGGTTATTCTGCTCACCAAATACCAAGAAACCCGCTTTAGTGTAATTGACATGGGTATCTTGTCGAGTTGCATCCATGGCCACGCCATAAGCATAAAAAGGATGCTGTGGTCCTAAATGTTCGGCAATCATACTTTCGCTGCTAATACCATTGAGCAAGGAAATAATGCGGGTTTTGGGCTGAAGAATTTCACGACATAATTCAATTGCTTCATGCAATTGTGCAGCTTTAACCCCGATAATAATCAGGTCAGCTTTGGGCGCATGCTTACTTTGTTCAGGAGTAACATAGTTAAAATCATATTTTTTATTATTGACCCAGAAACCATCGCGTTCATAGCGCATTTTACGCTGTTCATCTAAGATGACATGCACAAGTTCAGGGTTATAGTCATAAAGTTTAGATGCGTAAAGCGCACCCATTGCACCCAGTCCAATCACATAAATATGTTGAATTTGATCTAGCATGGCAATTCCATTTTTAAGTTCAATATTTTATGGAATAGTGTATAAAAAAAGCCAAATAAATGCCTGATAAAAATGCATTGAGGGGTGTGCTTTGCTCGATTCGTAAGAGAATGTATTAAAAAAAGAGGTCAGCCACATGAAGTGACTGACCTTTAAAAGCGCGGGAGAGTTACGCAGAAGCTTTTGGTTGAATCATATTTTCAATTGCAAGAATTTCAGAAAGTTGCTCTTCAGATAACAACTTTTCTGCACGGATTAAATCCAGTACATTGCGGTTTTCAACATTTGCGGTTTTTGCAATACGTGTTGTATTTTCATAACCAAGGTACGGGTTCAATGCAGTCACGATACCGATTGAATTTTCTACCAAGTTTTTGCAATGTTCAGGGTTTGCAGTCACGGTGTTGATACATTTGTCTGTAAACATCAACATTGCTTTTGCAAGTAAATCAATTGATTCAAACAATTTGAACGCGATTAATGGTTCCATAGCATTCAATTGTAGTTGACCTGCGTCAGCTGCCAACGTTACTGCCAAGTCGTTTGCGATCACTTGGAAAGATGCCAAGTTAACTGCTTCAGGAATCACTGGGTTTACTTTACCTGGCATGATCGAGCTACCTGGCTGGCGTGGTTCAAGGTTAATTTCATTTAAACCTGTACGTGGACCACTTGAAAGTAAACGTAAGTCGTTGGCAATTTTTGACAACTTAGTTGCAGTACGTTTAAGCAAACCTGAGAATAAAACAAAGTCGCCCATGTCTGAAGTTGCTTCAACAAAATCAGGAGCAGCTTGGATGTTTTCTTTGGTGATTGCAGCTAATGCAGAAATTGCATACGGTGCATACGCCGCTTCAGTGTTAATCCCTGTACCGATTGCAGTACCACCAAGGTTGACATAGCCAAGCATGTCAGGAGCGATGGCATTGATTTTGTCGAGGTCTTTTTGCAAAGTGGTTGCAAAAGCTGCAAATTCTTGCCCCAAAGTCATTGGTACAGCATCTTGTAGCTGAGTACGACCCATTTTCAAGACATCTTTAAACTCAACCGCTTTGTTTGAGAACGCTTGGATTAGAGTTGCAAATGCAGTTTGTAAACCTTTCAAACTCAACAATAAACCGACACGAATCGCAGTCGGGTAAACGTCGTTGGTTGATTGTGACATGTTCACGTCATTGTTCGGGTGCAGGTGTTTGTATTCACCTTTTGCAAAACCCATGTGCTCTAATGCCACGTTTGCAATCACTTCATTGGCATTCATGTTGGTTGAAGTACCCGCACCACCTTGAAGCATATCGATAGGGAACTGGTCGTGATAATGACCATTGATTAACTGTTGGCAAGCAAACTCAATCGCTTGGTATTTTTCTTCGCTAAGTTTGCCTAGTTTGTGGTTGGCTTGCGCACAAGCCTGTTTAACCATTGCAAGTGCAATAATAAAATTTGGATGATTACTAATTTTGCTGTGTGTTAAGTTAAAGTTTTCAATAGCTCTAAGTGTCTGAACACCAAAGTAAAATTGGTTAGGAATATCACGATAGCCTAAAAGATCTTTTTCTGAGCGAACTGAAACATTAGTATTCATATTTGGTAACAATCAAGAGGAGATAGCCAAATCATAAAAACAAAAAAGCCAAATTGATAATGCATAAAATTCTTGAGATATGTATTTTTTGCATAGCATTCATCAAAAAATGGATATGTATTTTCCTCATAATCTATGCGTATAATTCAGCGCTTTAACATAGCAACCAATCAAAGTGATCTATGAATCTTGAAATTCGTTGGGCTCTTGATCTGATTACCCTAGATCAGGAACGTTCAATTTCAAAAGCTGCACAAAAAAGATATATTTCACAATCTGCGTTTAGTCGAAGATTACAACATCTCGAAGAAACTGTAGGTTTTTCGATTATTGATCGAAACAGCAAGGAAGTAAGTTTTACAGAATTAGGACAGGTTTTATTATCCACAGCAAATACTTTGCAAGCGCAATTAAATGAAAGTATGCAACTCATTTATGAGATTAAAAACACCAAAGATAACACCCTAAGATTTGCAGTTGTTCATTCTCTGGTAAATAGTTTCTTTGCCGATTATTTAAGGTTTGTTCCGATTGATGAACAAGCTATAAAATTTGAAATTATGGCAATTAATACAGGTGAAGGATTAAAACTTTTAAAAGAAGGTAAAATCGATTTTCTAGTTTCTTATGCTTCTAAGCATGAAATGAATCAAGGGAAGTTCGATGCATTATCTTCTGTGCGGGTCGGAGAGACGGAGATTATTCCAGTTTATGCAAAAACGACCAATAAAACATATGATTTAAATCAACATTTTCCATTATTGACCTATAGTAAAAATGCATATTTGAGAAATTTGGTTGATCATGTGATTCAAACCAATAATTTAGATTGCCATATTTTGTATGAAACTGATAATGCTGAAAATTTAAAACAGTTGGTGCTACAGGGTGTTGGAGTAGCATGGTTGCCAAGAATTACCATTATGGATGAACTGGCAGAAAACAAACTAATCGAATTATCAACATCACAATATGTGGTAAATCAGAGTATTTATATTTATAAAAGTAAATTAAATAATAATCCATTAACTCAATTTGTTTTTGAGCATTTTAAAGAGCTTAAAAATAAATAAAATAAAAACGATGCTGATATTTAAATATCAGCATCGTGATTTGATTTAAAATAACCTAAGTTAATATAATAATTAAATTAAAGAATACGTTTTAAACGCTCAATAACTTGTTCGCATTGTGCGATATCTGCAACGAGTGCCATACGTACATGATTTTCACCTGGATTACCTTGTTCCGTATCGCGGGATAAATAACGCCCTGGCAAAACTTTAATATGAGCTTTTTCCATCAGCATACGTGCGAATTGTTCGTCATTATCGACTTTTAACCAGTAATAAAACCCTGCATCTGGTTTTTGTAATGGCAATAAATGTCCAAGCTCAGACTGAAATAAATCAAATTTAGCACGGTAGAGTCTACGGTTTTCTTCAACGTGTTGCTCATCATTCCATGCAGAGATAGAGGCAATTTGATGCTGTACTGGCATTGCCGCACCATGATAAGTACGGTATTGCAAATACGGTTTGAGCAAACTTGCATCACCTGCAACAAAACCTGAACGCATGCCAGGAAGGTTTGAGCGTTTAGACAATGAGTGGAAAACCACACAATTTTTGTAGTCATGACGACCGATTTCTGCACAAACTTCCAATAAACCCGTTGGTGCTTCATCAAACCAAAGCTCCGAATAACATTCATCTGAAGCAATCACAAAGTTATACTGATCTGAAAGTGCGATTAATTTTTTAAATTTTTCTTTAGATAGTACTGCGCCTGTCGGGTTACCAGGTGTACATACAAACAATAATGCGGTTTTTTCCCAAACTTCAGCAGGAACAGCATCGAAGTCACCTAAATAACCATTTTCTTCAGTACAGTTAATGAAGTACGGTTTTGCTCCAGCCAAGATGGCTGCGCCTTCATAAATTTGGTAAAACGGGTTTGGCATGACCACATAAGGTGCATCTTCACGGCGTACCAAAGCTTGTACAAATGAAAATAAAGCTTCACGTGTCCCTGAAACAGGTAAAATTTCATGCTCTGCGCTGATTTGTTGAAGCTTGAAACGCTGTGTTAGCCAGTTAGCGATACTTTGACGTAACTCAGGCACACCTTTACTGTTTGGGTAGGTTGATAGATGTGCAAAATTGTCAATGATAGCTTGTTTGACAAACTCAGGTGCAGGGTGTTTCGGTTCACCAATTGAAAGTGGAATCAGAGGTAAATCAGCAGGCTGAATGTCCTGAAAAAGACGATTCAGCTTTTCAAAAGGGTAAGGATGTAAAAGAGATAAACTCGAGTTCATTGGGTTAACTACCAAAATTAATGTTGCACAATCACTTGACTAGAGGCTTCATCTAAAGCCGCTTTCAGCTGTTGTGCTAAGGTTGAAGCTTCTGTATCCGACATCGGGATATTATTTTTCTTTGTCACAAAGAAAATATCTTCTGCACGTTCACCTAAAGTGGCAATTTTTGCAGAGTGAATGTCCAAGCCCTGCATCATAAACAAACCACCTACTCGCGCCAGTAGACCTGGCTGGTCAAGGGTTGAGATTTCCACCATGTTTTGGTTGAGTACAGGATTAAGACTAATATCGACCGTATTTTCAATATCAAAGTGACGTAACTGGCGTGGAATACGGCGTTGCATCAGACCTGGATATTTGTCTGAATGGCTCAATGCATCTATCAGAGATTCTTTCACGGTGATTTCACGTTCAGGATCGGTCAACAGTGTGCCAAAACGATCGAGGACAATATAAGTGTCGAGGCTAAATGCTTTGATCGCTGTGATAATACGAGCATCTTGTACATCGAGATTCATACGGTCAAGAATGGCAACTGTCGTTGCAAACAGGTTAGGTTTATCTTGTGTATAAATAAAGATCTGAATGGCATCGGGTGCAGATTTACGGTGTGCACGTAACTTGACCAGTGGCGCTGGGTTTTCACCATGTTCCAAGATTGCACGGGTATGCCATGCAATATCTTCGGCAGATTCTTTCAGGAAGTAATCATCACCAAGTTCTTGCCACACCCGTTCTACATCTGTTAATGAAAATTCATTAACCAGCAATTCACTTGCAGCAAACTTGGTGTCTTCAACTAGCATTTGATAGTCAACAGGACGGTCAAGCCCTAAACGAATTACATCACGCGCTTGAGTATAAAGTTGACGCATCAGTGATGAACGCCATGTATTCCAAAGATTTGGGTTGGTCGCGTTAATATCTGCAACGGTCAGGGTATATAAATAATCCAGATGCTCCATGTCACCTAATTTTTCAGCAAAATCCTTAATGACAGTTGGGTCTGAAATATCTTTTTTCTGTGCTGTCAGTGACATGAGCAAGTGGTTTTGGATTAACCATGCAATGAGTTTGCCTTCACGCTCGGTAAAACCGTGCATACGACAGAACTCCATCGCATCTTCAGCACCCAGTTCACTGTGGTCACCGCCACGACCTTTGGCAATGTCATGGAATAACGCAGCAATCATGACAATGTCACGGCGTTGCAAACGCTGATAGACTGAACTGACTACAGGGAACTGTTTGGCAAATTCAGGTTCTTTAAAGCGGCTGAGATTACGCAGTAACAGTAAAGTATGTTGATCTACGGTGTAAATATGGAACAGGTCATATTGCATCAGCCCCATAATTTGCCCAAACGCAGGTAAATAGCTACCTAAAATGCCATAGCGTTTCATTGCAGACAGTGTTTCGTACAAACGTCCTGATGTACGAATAATTTCCATAAACAATGCCTGATGTTCAGGTTTATTACGAAAAGTCTGGTCAATGCCTTTCGCTGCAAGCGTGAGCAAACGTAAGGTACGGGCACGAATACCCTCAATTTCAGGACGGGTTGCCAATAAATAGAAAATTTCTAAAATGGCACTTGGGTTTTCAGCAAAGACCTTATGGTGCTGCACCGCAATTTTATGATCGACCAGCTTAAAATGAGTATTGATCTGTTCGATTTCACGTTCATAATGCGGCAGTCTTGGAGTAATGACCGATTCATTGAAATATGCCAATAAGATTTCATTGAGCGTTGAAACCTGTTGAGCAGTACGATAATAACGCTTCATGAACTGTTCGATTGGATAATTCGGCGATTTACCTTCTTCACGTTCATAGCCAAACTTGGCAGCAATTTCACGTTGATAGTCAAACAACAAACGGTTTTCATCGCGCTTGGTCAAACGGTGCAAATGATGGCGAATTTCCCAGTAAAAACTTTCTGCTTCTTCTAAAACATTCAGTTCGAACTCGGAAATAAAGCCCAAATGTACTAAGTCATAGACACGGTTAACACGGAAATGACGTTTGGCAATCCAGCCAATCTGGTTCATATCACGAATGCCACCTGGTGCGTTTTTAATATCAGGTTCTAAATTACTTTCGGTATTATTGTGTTGAGCATGGCGTTTAACTTGCTCTTGCATCTTCGCATCAAAAAAGGTCTGATCTGTCCATGTTTCGGCGACAATGCGACGTGGCCATTTACTGAGCTGTACGTTGCCAATCAGTATACGCGCTTCGATCAGTGTGGTGGCAATTGTCAAGTCATGACGAGCCTGATCGATACAACTGACAATCGAACGAACACTTACCCCTGGTTTAAAGTTACCGACATCCCAAAGTGATGCGATAAAACGAGACACCTGCTTTTCCTGTTCTTCTGTCAACTCATGTTCTGATAAAATCATGATGTCAACATCAGAATATGGCAGCATTTCACGGCGACCATAGCCACCGACCGCAAACAGACCCAATTCGCTCTGTTCTAGACCCGCATGCTTCCATAAAAAAGTTAGGGCTTCATCAATCATGTTAGAACGTGCAAGTACGATTTGACGAATGCTATAGCCTTCTTCAAAAAACTGTTCGAGTTGCTGTTCAACATCATTGCGCCATTGATTAATCGCGCGAATGTCTTGGTTATCTTTCACATAATCCAACAGGGGCAAGGTTTCAATCATGGTTTTTTGGCCTATGTGTCCAGTTTACTTTAATGGTTTTGTTGCACAGCTACGCTTTGTGCTGCCTGTTGTGCAATATCACGTGCCTGATCAGTGTTTTCTGCACGTGCAGTGACAACACCCATGCGGCGGCGTTTAAAACCTTCTGGTTTGCCAAAGAGGCGAAGGTCGGTATTTGGTTGGGCCAATACATTTTGCAAGTTACCAAAAGACAGGTTGCTATCATCAACCCCTGCGTAAATGACTGCACTGGCAGCAATGCTATGGCGAGTTGTGTTGACAGGTAAGCCTAAAATTGCGCGGGCATGTAGTTCAAATTCACTTTGGAACTGTGATGCCAAGGTCACTAAACCTGTGTCATGTGGGCGTGGAGAAACTTCACTAAACCACACTTGATCACCTTTGACAAATAGCTCAACACCGAAAATGCCACATCCCCCTAAAGCCGTTGTCACTTTATCGGCAATTTGCTGAGAGGTTGCTAAAGCAATCGCAGACATTGGTTGAGGCTGCCAGCTTTCGACATAGTCACCAGAGTCTTGACGGTGTCCAATTGGGTCACAGAAGTGTGTTTCAATCGCACCAGTTGCTGAGTTCTTGGCACGAACAGTCAGGAGCGTAATTTCAAAATCAAAATCGATTTGTGATTCTACAATGACTTTACCCTGATTGACACGACCCGCCTGTATTGCATATTCCCATGCAGCATCGACTTCATCAAAGCTTTTCACACGTGACTGACCTTTACCTGATGATGACATGACAGGTTTTACAAAGTTTGGATAACCAATATCGTCACATGCGGCACGGAAACTTTCTAAAGAATCGGCAAAACGATAAGTTGAGGTGGGTAAGCCTAGCTCTTCAGCGGCTAAACGGCGAATACCTTCACGGTTCATGGTCAAGTTTACGGCTTTCGCTGAAGGAATAATTGTGGTTTGTTGTTTTTGTTCAATCTCAACCAAGACTTCAGTCGCAATCGCTTCAATTTCAGGAACAATTAAATGTGGTTGAACTTGATCAATCAGTTGTTGTAGCTCTTGGGCATTTGCCATGTTGAGCGTGTAGGAGAAGTGTGCAACTTGCATGGCTGGTGCGTGATCATATCGGTCTGCGGCATGTACTTCTACACCCAGGCGTTGCAAAGAAATGACGACTTCTTTACCAAGTTCGCCAGAGCCTAAAAGCAACACTTTAAATGCTGAAGATTGAAGAGGAGTACCGATAGAGACGCGCATGCAATTCATCCTTATTTCAGGTGGACTTTTAGCATAACAGAACTCGAAGTGCTGTTTTGCCTATGGAAGAAGAAAAATTAAATTTTATTTAAAAATAAGTAAATGGAAATGATTTATTCACATTATAGCGGGTAAATAAGTGTAACTGATGCCATAAATTAGTGCAGCTAGTAGAGTTGCCATGACCATGCGCCGTGTTTTTAAATACAATACTGTAAGCGTAATAAAACCTAAACTCATGGCAATGATTTTGTCGGGTGTGGCAATTAATGGGGGTAATGTTGCAACCATGAGCATGGCACTAATCGCTGAAATTCCAATACAACCCAAAGCAATTCTGAGCCAGATTGCACCACGCCGTTGTTCGTGTTGCTGGTATTTTTGAATAAACCACAGAGGCATAAAGCGTGAGCTAAAGTTGGCAATTCCAACAATAATCCCGATCAGGAGAATGGATAAATTCATAAATGATGCTCATCCTGCTGCTTCAAAATATAATGTTTAAACAGTCCTGCACCAATCCCTGCCAATATTCCCAAGAAAATTGCAGCGGAAAGGTTAATCAGATAACAAGCCAAACCCGCCACAATTAGCGTTACTGCAACCACTAGCGTATGACGTTTTTCAAAGGCAGCCAGTAAGAAACTTAAAAACAGGGCAGGTAATAAGAAATCGAGAGAAGCCTGTAGAAATTTGGGAAGAAGATGCATTTGGTTAGCAAATAAGCCACCTAAAAAGCTGCCCAGCGCCCAAGAGAACCAACTCGAGAGACTCACGCCCAGCATCCATGATTCACTCCAGTCCTGACGGCGCTGTGATAATTGAATCATAGCGCGGGCAAATACTTCGTCAGTCAGTCCCCAGCCCCAAATTGCAGTCTTTTTAAGGTTCAGCTTTTGTTGAATAAGATGCTGTAAAGCAGGGCCATACAATACATGACGAATATCTAAAGCGATCACGGTAATGGCTGCTAGCCAAATAGAAGAACCACTGGCCAGTAATGCAACTACTAAAAACTGGCTGGCTCCAGCATACATGGTACAAGACAGAAATAAGGCTTCAAAGGCAGAAAAACCAAATTTGGCAGCAGAGACACCAAAAGCAAAAGAAACAGGCAAATAAGTCAGCATAATGGCTTGACTGTCTTTAAAACCTTGCCAAAAACTTGCATGAGATTGAGACATATTTTTCAGTTTGGGTGCATTGCACCAAAATATCTACTAGAATTCTAAAAACGTTATTGTAAATGAAATCATGCAGCTCAGCGCTGAAATATTTTGAATGAGGCAACCTTATGTTGTTGAAAAAACATCAAGTCGCTTATCTAATGACGGCATGTCTATGTTTAGGCTTGCAAGGTTGTGACCGATCATCTTCGGAGAAGAAGGTAGAAATTAAACCCGCACCAAAACTTACCAATGATGCAACCACCTATGCACATAAAGCATGGGCGCTGATCAATCAGGTCGAACCGATTGTTGCGCAAAAGCAACTCACAAAAATTGAAACAGATGTTCGTAAACCTTTACGTGAGCTAGGTGTTGCGTGGCGTATCAATGTAAAAATGACGGACTCTGTGACTGAGGGGAAATATGCATTATGTCGTAAAGCCATGACCAGCCTAGATTCATGGGCAAGAGCAACGGCAAATCAGGATTCAGATCTTGCACAAACCTATACAGAGTACACACGAGATAAAGCTTTGTGTAAAGATGCGATTGATCATCCAAATCTAGGTAATACGCCCGCCAATTAGAAAAAGTAGTAGGCATAAAAAAAGCGGTGATAAACCGCTTTTTTTTATGCCTAAAAATTATGCTTTAGGCTTGTTTGGTACTGGTGTATTGTTCATTTTTTTCTCTGGCATTTTAGCAGGAGTTTTCTTTTGGACTTTGTGTACCATTACACATTTACCACCTTTATGTTTTGGGCCTGTACCACCCTGTAAAGTTGTACCTTTAGGACATGCCATCGCATTGGCACTTAAAACAGCAAAAGTTAGAGCAATAGCAGAAGTTAGAATTTTTTTCATCATGAACCTTTATGATTAATCTAGGTAAAATTACCTATACATCATCATACTGAATTTAATTGGTTAAATAATGTAGTGAATTTGCATCTTTTTTTATTATTTTAATATACATTTTTTTGATTGGACTTTTAGTCAAAATATCGAGGTTAAGTGGATATAAAAAAACTGGATATCAATCCAGTTTTTTTCGAATTATTGCTTACGGAACCTATGATCAATGACTGCCCACAGCGCGAAGGCGAGTGATACAACAAGTGCATATAAAAAGTATGCAGGTTTTAGATTTCCTGTAATAACGCCTTCAAATGTTAGGGTTAACATGAGTGCTAGTGTAGTAAAACAATACGTCAATGCTTGCTGATTATGTTTTACTGCATTGTTAATGAAGATTAGTTTGTTCATTGAAATCATCCTCACTTCTCCTGTCTATCACGACAAACACACTGTTTCAGTCAATTCTTACCGTTTTACTTTGAATTTTGGCTAAATTCAAGAGCTATTAACATTTTTTTGTTAAGGTAATATGACAAAAACAACTAAAAGTTATAGCCTAGTCACATTTTGTGAATTCCCAGTGTCACTCTGTAAACTACAGTAAAAATATAAGCAAAAAAAATGCCTGAATGAATCAGGCATTTTTAGAAAATAATTAAATATTTGAAATTTAATTATCTTTAATTTTAGTGTCGAGAAATTGCAAGAAATTTATCGATGACAAAGAACAAGCCAAAAATCGCAACTGATGGAATTAACCATGCTAGATTTTGTGCATCGAGTGGTAATTGTGACAAAAAGCTAGGTACAAGATTGCTCAAGCTTGATGCTTTTAAACCTTCAAAAACACCAAAAACCAACGCAACAACAGTCACAGGCGTCACAATTAAAGATGGACGATTGAAAAACTTCCATAAGAAACTAAGAAGAATGACAACAATTGCTGGCGGGTAAATTGCTGTGAGTACAGGAACCGAAAATGCAATCAGTTTGGTTAAACCCAAATTGGAAATTAACAGTGCAAAGAGTACTAACACTAACACCAGTAATTTGTACGAAATTTTAGTCAGCTCATGGAAGTATTCAGCACACGAACAGGTTAAGCCAATCGCGGTTACTGTACAGGCAAGGAAAATTAAGACTGTTAAGAACAACGAGCCAATATCACCAAACGTATGTTGTACATAAGCATGCAGGATTTCCGCGCCGTTGGTTGCAGTCGTTATAAATGCATAGCTTTGCAAACCAAGGCGGAATAAGCATAAATACAAAATTGTTAAACCAACGCCAGCCATAAGACTTGCAATAATTGCATAGCGCATGATTAACTTTTTGTCAGATACACCACGAGACTGAATGGCTTGTACAATGACGATACCGAAAACCAGTGCACCAAGCGTATCCATGGTTAAATAACCATTCACTAAGCCTTCAGACATTGGTTGCTGAATATAGTTATGTACTGCTGGTGGCGCGACTAAAATCGGGAAGACCAACGTTGCGATACATAAAATTGCCAAAGCAACAATTTTGAGTGGTGCAAGCACATGCCCAATCGTATCGAGCAATTTGTTTGGATACAGTGAAATAATGCCAACAATGGTGAAATAAATGCAGCTATAAATAAATAGATGTATTGGAGAATTACCAAAGTAAGAGGAGAAACCGATTTCATAAGAAACGGTTGCAGTACGGGGAGTTGCAAATAAAGGGCCCACAGCTAAATAACAGACTATGGTCAGCAATAAACTTGAAAAACGACCTAAAGGAGCACTAAGCGTTTCAATAGATCCTTCTACACGAGAAAGCGCCATAATTGTTAAAACAGGTAACCCAACCGCAGTAATCAAAAAGCCTGCTGCTGCAAGCCAGACATGCTCACCAGCTTGCTGAGCAACAATGGGAGGAAAGATAATATTGCCCGCACCAATAAAGAGCGCGAAGGTCATAAAACCTAAAGCAATAATATCTCGTATATTCAGCTTATTCATAAAAACAGGGAGGATGTTGAAACAAAGCGATAGATTCTAGTGCAAAAAAAAACTTTTTAAAATCCTTATGCTCTTAAATAAAGCATGATTATTTTTTATAAATTCCAATTCAGGAGGTTTAAATTTCTAGGTTTGATTTATTTGCATATATTAAATTTTATTTAAATATATATTTTTTGTTTATATCTTAAAAATAAATATTATTTTTCATATATTTAAAAATAACAAAAAGTAAATTTTAGATTTAAACGCTTGCAGTTCTATGCGATGAGGATTATTTTTGAAATATTTACGATGTAAAATAGCCTAAGTAAATCAATCTAATTTCAGATTTGAAATGAAATAAAGGATACATTCTATGCGAGCCACAAAAATTGTCATTAAAACCGAACAGGAAATCGAGAAATTAAGAATTTCTGGGCGGCTCGCTGCAGAAGTTTTGGCAATGATTGGTGAGCATGTTAAACCTGGGGTAACAACTGAATATCTAGATGATTTATGCCATGATTTTATAGTCAATACACTCAAAGTGATTCCTGCCAATATTGGGTATTATGGCTATACGAAAACGACTTGTATTTCACCCAATGAAGTTGTTTGCCACGGCATTCCATCAAAAAAGGTCGTGTTGAAAGAAGGCGACATCATTAATATTGATGTTGCGATTATTAAAGATGGTTTTTATGGTGACACGAGTCGTATGTATTATGTAGGGCAGGTTACCCCACAAGCACAAAAACTGGTTGAAACGACCTATGCGGCAATGGTTGCAGGAATTCACGCCGTTAAACCAGATGCAACTTTAGGTGATATTGGTCATGCAATTCAAACATTGGCTGAAAAATCAGGTTATAGCATCGTGCGTGAATACTGTGGTCATGGTATTGGGCAAGTTTATCATGAACAGCCAAATGTATTGCATTTTGGGCAAAAAGGTCAGGGCTTAAAGCTTAAAAAAGGTATGGTATTTACTATTGAACCAATGGTAAATATGGGTAAACCTCAAGTAAAAGAACTTACTGATGGTTGGACGGTTATTACCAAAGATCGTTCACTTTCCGCACAATGGGAACATATGGTTGCTGTCACTAATGACGGTTTTGAGTTATTAACGCCGTGGCCAGAAGGCACAGGAACTTATCCAGCAATCTAATTTTGAGGTGAAGCAATGCAGTATCAGGTTGAAAATATTTATTTTACGAGTTGTGGTGAGCGACTTGCAGCAGATGTTTATTTTCCACAAGAAATTGCATTGCCGCCCGTTATTATTATGGCAAATGGTTTTGCCTGTGAACGGAAATTCAGTTTACCTGATGTTGCAGAGCGTTTTGCAGAGCAAGGTTTCGCCGTTATTTTATTTGATTATCGGGGTTTTGGTGAAAGTACAGGTCAGCCGCGCGAGTTAGTTTCACCCAAGCATCATTTGCAAGACTGGAAAAGTGTAGTTGAACAAGTCAAATCTTGGTCAAATGTGAATCAAGAACAATTGTTTTTATGGGGAGTTTCGCTCAGTGGAGGTCATGTCATGACCCTTGCAGCAGAAATTCCAAATATTAAGGCAATTATTGCGCTTGTTCCACATGTCGATGGTTTGGCGAGTGCCTGGTTATATCCCAAAAACTTACTTCCTCAGGCACTAAAATTGGCTTTACAAGATCTTTGGGCCGCACGCTTTGGACGTGTAGTAGGGATTCCTGTAGTGTCTAAAGAGGGTATTTGTTGTTTAGCAGGAGAGGGGTGTTATGATGCCTTTATGGAGAGTGTTCCTGAAAACTCAACATGGAAAAACTGTGTTCCTGCAAGAATTTTATTAGAAATCAATACGTATCGCCCAACACATATTGCAAAAAAAATTAAGTGCCCAACTTTGATGATTGCCGCACAGGATGATTGGCTTATTCCAATTACTGCAACACGAAAAGCTGCACAGAAAATTCAAAATGTTCAATTTATTGAATGGTCAATGACGCATTTTGATATTGTCCATAAACAAAGTGACATCTTTGAGCAGTCTATTCAGACTCAGTTACAATTTTTAAAGCATCAGCTTCAAACCTAAATCTTTAAAGTGCTTAAATAGCCTAAGCACATTTGAAATGTTTCAACCAAATCATCAAAATTTAAAACAAATATATTGATGTATTTAGATGCATTTATTGGCTGTTATTTCTATAAATGAATCAAAATAGCCTAAGTAATACTAATAAAAACATAGCACAATTAAAAAAATCTAAAAAATAAAAAACGCAGAAAAATCCGCGCTTTTTAAAATTTGATAAGACTAAAACAAATTTAAATTATAAACCTGCTTCATAATCTTGAGCAGAAAGTAATTTTTCTACATCCGCCATATTGTCAGGTTTAATTTTATACATCCAACCCGCACCATATGGATCATTATTGACTGATTCTGGTTCATCTTCTAAAGAAGTATTTACTTCAACGACTGTTCCAGCAATAGGGGAATAGATATCTGAAGCAGTCTTTACAGACTCTACAACGCCAGCTTGTTCACCAGCATCTAAGTGATGATCAACTTCTGGAACTTCAATGTAAACTAGGTCACCTAAAGCATCTTGCGCATGGTCAGTAATGCCTGTAACAACTAAATCACCTTCAATTTTTGCCCATTCGTGCGTTGCTACATATTTTAAATCATTCGGGTGGTTCATAATGACTCCATCATTAAAATCAACTATTGCAGTGAGTTATACCTGTTTTTTTAAAAAAACAAAAGTAAAAATGCTTAGTCTACCAAGAAGCCGCCAGTTTGCCTTTGCCAAAGCTGAGCGTAAATTCCATGAAGCTCCAATAATTCATTATGTGAGCCTTGTTCAACAATTTTTCCTTGATCCAGCACGACAATACGATCCATTTTAGCGATAGTTGATAAGCGGTGAGCAATTGCAATCACTGTTTTTCCTGCCATAAGGTCATTTAAACTCGACTGAATAGCGGCTTCAACTTCAGAATCTAAAGCGCTGGTTGCTTCATCTAAAATTAAAATAGGTGCGTCTTTTAAAAATACTCGCGCTATCGCAATACGTTGGCGCTGTCCACCTGAAAGTTTTACACCACGTTCACCGACATAAGCATTTAAACCTTTTTGCCCGCGAACATCTGATAAAGTGTCAATGAACTCTTTAACTTTAGCTTTTTCAATTGCATAATTAAATTGTTCATCAGAAGCATCAGTACGTCCATAACGGATATTTTCTGCGACTGTGCGATGTAATAGCGAGGTATCCTGTGTTACAAGCGCAATATGTTGGCGTAAACTGTCTTGTGTTACGTGTGCAATATTTTGATCATCAATCTCAATTGAACCGTGCTGAATATCATAAAAATGCAATAAAATTTGGATTAGCGTTGATTTTCCTGCACCCGAACGCCCAACAATACCAATTTTCTCACCAGGTTTGATGCTCAAATTAAAATGATCAATGACATTACGATGTTGATTGTAGGAAAAACACACATCTTTAAATTCAATTTTTCCACCCTGATTGAGTTGTAATGGCTGAGCATCAGGTTGATCTACAATCGAAACGGCTTGAGCAAGAGTATTTTTACCGTCTTGAATCGTACCAATGTTTTCAAACAGCATAGAAATTTGCCACATGACAAATTCACTTAAACTATTGAGTTTTAAAATCATGGCTGTTGTTGCTGCAATAATTCCCAGTGCAACTTGTCCAAGTGTCCATAAATAAAGCGCTGTGCCGAGTACACCAATAAATAGTACAGCGCTTAATAATTTCAGACTTAATTCAAATAAAGTTGCAAGCCGCATTTGCGTATAAACAGTCACCATGAATTCCTGCATGGATGTTTTAGCGTACTGACTTTCGCGCTGTGTATGTGCAAACAGTTTAACGGTTTGAATGTTTGTGTAGGCATCGGTAATTCGCCCCGTCATGACAGCGCGAGCATCAGCTTGTTTTTTAGAAATCTGGATCATGCGTGGTACGAAAAAAATCGCTGAACAGATAAATAAAAGTAACCAAACAAATAATGGAATGAGCAAACTAGGGGCAACACTGCCAAGCATTAAACTGATTGAAATAAAATAAATCAGTACATAGGCGATAATGTCACCTAAAATCACCCAAAATTCACGTACTGCAAGTGCCGTTTGCATAATTTTAGCAGCCAACCGCCCAGAAAATTCATTAGAGAAAAAGTCCAGACTTTGCTGCATCATCAAATTATGAAAACGCCATCTGAGGCGCATAGGGAATGAGCTAAATAAAATTTGATGGCGGATAATGGATTGCATGGTTGCAAAGATAATATTAGCGACCAAAATAGCGACCAGCATGAGCAATTGCTGGGCATGTTGGCTCAGAAATGTGTTGGGGTGACTTTGGCTCAGCCAATCAACCAAATGTCCGATTTGTGAAAAAAATAACGCTTCAAAGCTAGCGGTGGCAGCAGTCAGTAGTACCAAAATAATTAAATAGTGTTTTAATCCTTCAGCACATTGCCAAACAAATGGAAAAAAATCTTTTGGTAATGGTTTGTTTAGATTTTTCGAAGGATAGGGGTCTACACGATTCTCAAACCATTTTAATAACATACATTTTCTCCAAAGCTATAGATGTATTAAAACCGAAAAGCTGCTTTGAAGAAAATGTAATATGCAAAATTCTGCGATTAAAAATTATTTTGTGGCTAAACCCTGCAAATCAATTTGCGAAGCTGACTGATAAATTCTTAAACCAAATTCAGGCAGAATGGAAATTAGATGATCAAAAATATCTGACTGGATATTTTCATAATCGATCCAGACTGTTGTGCTAATAAAAGCATAAATTTCGATAGGCAATCCCATACTGGTTGGTTGTAGTTGACGCACAATGAGCGTTTGGTCTTGAGCAATGCCTTCATGTTGACGTAAATAGAAATTTACATAAGCACGGAAAGTCCCCAAGTTGGTTAGACGGCGCTGATTATATTCAGACTGATTGGAGAGTTTATTATTGAATTCTTCTAATTCATTTTCTTTTGAGTTGAGATAATTATTGAGTAACAAAAAGTCTTTTAACCTTTGATGTTCTTCAAAAGTCATGAAATGTACGCTGCTCTGATCGATATAAAGTGCTCGTTTCATACGGCGTACGCCAGATTGCGTCATCCCACGCCAGTTGCGGAATGTATCCGTGACCAATTTATTAGTAGGAATTGTGGTAATAGTCTTATCAAAATTTTGCACGGTAATGGTATGTAATGACATATCAATGACATCGCCATCCGCATTGAGTGATGACATTTCAATCCAGTCCCCAATACGGATCATGTCATAAGAAGAAATTTGTACACTGGCAACCAGTGACAAAATGGTATTTTGGAACACTAACATGAGTACCGTTGCCATCGCACCGAAACCAGCCAGTAAGGTAAAGACATCTTTTTTCAGGAATGTTCCTAAAATCATTAATCCACAAATAATAAACAGCATTAATTTGACGAGTTGCAAATAACCCTTGATCGGCTTGTTTCGAGAGTTGGGATTACGCTGGTAGATCGCATTAAAGACATTCAGAATTTCACTGATGGTGCGAGCAATACTCAGGAAAATAAATGCCTGACACAGCATTTGAACCAGATACACTAGTTTTGCAGATAGATGTGGAACCGTATCTATCCCGTTCATGATAATGAGTGCAGGAACAATATTAGAAAAACGCTGAATGACGCTATGTTCAGCAAGGATAGAATTCGTTGAGAATGTCATCTTGAGCAAGATTTTACGAATACCGCGAACAACGATTTGCTTGGTAATAAAATTAGCAACAAATGCAGAAAAAATCAGGATGCCTAAACCACTGAGCATTTCTAACCATGGGAACTTGTTTGCCCAAGTCTGGATATCCTGAATATATTGGGAGAAATTAGACAAAATACCTAAGCCTTATACCAAAACCAACCCATATTGTAAGGTTATTTTGCATATTGGCTTAGGCAAGTTTAAATAAATAAACGTTTTATTATGATTGAATTACAGACTTACCACATCAAATCATCTGGAATGACGTATGCTGCATAAGGATCTTCTTCATCTGTAGTTTGTTGGTTATCTTCAGATTCTTTCCACAAAATAAAGCCCGACATTTTTTGTTCAATACGGTCTGCCAATGCTTTAGGCAAATATGCATATTGCTCATTTTCTTTGGCAATAACCAAACTACCTGAGACCAGTGCATTATAAATTTGCTGGTTAATGTAGACTTTCTTGATTTTGTTTTCATCAATAAATTGATAGATGCTATCGCCATCGGTGTCTTTAATTTTGTGTTGGCCAATCATCTGAACAATATTGGCTTTGAGGGTTTTTTCTTCCAGTTGGCGTTGTTTTTCCGAATTGAGTTGCTGATCTTTTTCCTGTTTCTGTTGCTGATCTTGAGCAATTTTTGCTTTGATTTCAGCATCATTGCTTAGACCTGCACGTTGTTCATGCTGTGCTTGCTTGGTCAATTTTTTCGCTTTTTTATTGTCGACTAAGCCCGCTTTCAATAACTGCGCCTGTAAAGCATTTTTAACCATAAGATAAATCCAACAAAATTAGTGATGTAGATGCTTGCGAAGATACAATGCCCAGTAAGTTAGACTCATGGTCAAACTGACGAACACTGGAATCAGAAAAGTATGTAAGTTTAAATAAGGATATAACCAAGTAACAAGTATCCCCCCACATAAAAAACCAATCAAAATCAAAAGCAGTAACATGATACGGCGTTTTTCCACAGGTAAACCACGTAGCAAATAACCAAAATTAAGCCCTAAATCCGTCAATAGTCCAGTGAGGTGCGTGGTTCGAATAATTGCGCCTTTATAGTGGCTGACCATAGCATTTTGCATACCCATCCCAACACACGCCCAAAGTAATGCGTAGCGTGGATAATAAGGAATAAATAACCAACATAGAAAAATACACAGTGCAGAAAGGCTAAGTGGAATACCGTAACGGCGTCCGAGTTGAAAATGACTGCTACCGAGTAAATAGCCGCTATATAAAGAACCCAAAACAAAGCTTAAAATGACACAAATAATATAAATGGCATGCATGAGTTGCCCATGCACAATGGCAATTGCCAGCATACTGACATTGCCTGTCATGTGCGAAACAGTTTGATGCCAAATATTCAGTAGTCCCAGTGCATTGACCATGCCTGCATTAAAAGCAAGAAAAAATGCACTGAGCTGAACCCAAACAGGTAATGTCTGAAATGGCATATCACGATCATGTGAGTAATAAAAAGTTATTTATATTTATACCCTTGATCAACTGCAATTACAAATAACACATCAGTCGAAGAATTAAGCGCAGTTTCTGTCGAATCCTGCAAGACACTAATCACCATTCCAATAGCAACAACCTGCATGGCAATTTCTGAAGAAATACCAAACAGACCACATGCAACAGGGACAAGGAGTAAAGAACCACCTGCCACACCAGAAGCGCCACAGGCAGAAATCGTCGCAACCACACATAAAATGATCATGGTGGTCAGATCAGTCTGAATACCCAAAGTGTTCACTGTCGCCAGTGCCAATGTCGTAATGGTTACAGCTGCACCTGACATATTAATTGTAGAACCTAAAGGAATGATCACATTCGCTGTAGATTCATCCACACCGCAACGGCGAGCGAGATCTAAGTTCACTGGAATATTTGCTGCAGAGCTACGGGTAAAAAATGCAGTAATTCCACTTTCACGTAGGCATTTTAGTACCAATGGGTATGGATTACCTTTAATCACCAGAGCGACCATAATTGGGTTAATGATTAAAGCAACAAAGAACATCGTGCCGAGTAAAACAACCAGCAAATGTGTATAGCTAATCAGGGTATTTATACCCGAGTTCGCAAAAGTTACGGCAACTAAACCAAAAATACCTACGGGTGCAAAGCCAATCACCAGTTTAATCACTTTTCCAATGGCTTCTGCACTGTCATGTAAGAAGGCTTTAGTTGAATTTGAGCTATGGCGAAAAGCCACTCCCAAAATCAATGCCCAAGCTAAAATACCAATAAAATTGGCTTCACTTAATGCAACGACTGGATTGGAAACAAAACTCAAGACCAAGTTTTTAAGCACCACACTTAAGCTATTTGGTGGCTGTAAAGACTGATCAGTGGCTAAATGCAAAATAAGCGTTGTTGGAAATAAATGATCAGCGACGACAGCACTTAGGGCAGCAAGCAACATCCCTGCGGTATACATGATCAAAACAGGTTTAAAATTTTTAGCACTTTGCGCTGCCTGAAAATTTGCAATTGAGGAAATGACCAATACAAACACTAAAATAGGAGCAACTGATTTCAATGCCTTAATGAAAATATCACCTAAAAGGCTCAAGTAAGGTGCAACATTTGGGAAAAAAAGGGCAACACAAACCCCTAAAATAATCGCAATCACAATCCTAGTTACTAAACTAGATTGCCTAATAGCTAAAAGCATAAGAACGCCTTAAAAACCAATAAGGTTCTAAATCTACAGGAAAGAAAGGTTGGGTATTCTATAGAAAAAAATTCATATCTTGCATTTTTATTGTGGAAAAAAGCCGATTATTAGTGATGAAATGAAAAATAATATTATCTAATAATTTGATTTTTAATTATTTTAAATTAAACGGTGAGTAAAATACAATCTTATGGTTTGTTGCTAAAATAAACAAAAAAATCAAAAAATCACCGTTTAATTCAGCACATCTTATCCTGCCATTGATAAGGCAGAGGAGTTAAGATGGAAATAATAAATATTGCTTAATATTTTGATAAAACGCTGATCTTTTATAGAGTAAAAAATTTGTTTGCCTGAACGGCGAGTGGTGACAATATTATTTTTACGCAAAATCATGAGTTGCTGAGAGAGTGTTGGTTGTAGAATTTGACTTCTCGTTTCAATTTCAGAAACATTCAGCTCTTCATTCATCAATAAGCTCAAAATCAGCAAACGATCTTTATTACCCAGTGACTTGAGTACAGTTACGATATCATCAGATAATTCACGAATTACATCAATATCCAGTGGCTCGCTCATTTTTCCCCCTTATTTAAGATTGATATAATTTATTAATAAACATACAGAAAATATGTGTATAAAAAATGGATTTTGTTATTCTTTGCGTATAATTGTAACAAAAACAAATAATAACTATGATCATCATCAGTAATGTTGATATTTGTATAAGTTATTGATATAAATATCAATAACTTATATTTTGTAAATTTTACCTATAGAAAAAAACTATCAGTATGATATTTTTATCATTTTTATAAGAGATCACACTTTTTGTAGTGACTTAGTATAATATGCGTGAAAATTTTATGTGCAACCTTTTCACTCATGTTTTCCTTTCTCTCAATTGAGTTCACACTCTCTTTTATAGGTTTTTTTTGCCTATATTGGGGCTTACGGAAAATGCCTCAAATACAAAATATTGTGCTGATTATTGCCAGTTATTTATGTATTTTGCTGATGTCTAACTGGATTGCAGTCACAGTCATCGCAAGTTATAGCTGTATTATTTATGCACTTTCTATTGCCATGGATCGCTGGCAGCAACATAAGAAAAAAATCTTTATTTCAGGGATTATTCTTACGCTGATTCAATTGGCATTTTTTAAGTATTATGATTTCTTTCGTCAAGAAACGAGTCTTGTGCTAGATGCTATGCATTTAGACAGCTCGTTTTTGGTTTCAAATTTGCTGTTACCTTTAGGGATTTCTTATTACTCATTTCAATCGATTAGCTATTTGTTTAGCCGTTATCAGAATGAAATAGAAGTTCTGCGTTTTAACTTGCCACAGCTATTACTCCATTTTTCATTTTTTACTACGATTACTGCAGGGCCAATTGCTCGCGCGCAGAGTGCTAAAGGTTTAACTGACATTCATCAACAACCTTGCGGGATGAGCGCACAGATTTGCCAAACTGAACCGCGCAAGATTTTGTATCCAAGTTTAGCTTTTGCATTAATTTTACTGGCATTGATTAAAAAATGGTGGATTGCAGGCTGGCTCGCAGATCATTGGGTCAATCCAGTATTTGCAAACCCGATGCAATATCATTCGCTGGAAGTGTTGTGCGCCATTTATGGCTATACCTTGCAATTATTTCTCGATTTCTCTGGTTATAGTGAAATGATGATTGCATTTGGTCTACTGCTGGGTTTCCGTCTACCTGTCAATTTCCGCGCGCCATTGTTAGCACACAATATTCGAGATTTCTGGGATAAATGGCATATCAGTTTATCTACCTGGATTCGTGATCATATTTATATTCCACTGGGGGGAAGCCGTGGTGGATTTGCACGTACACAAATCAATTTATTGATTGCTATGGTCTTGTCTGGTGTATGGCATGGCTCAGGCTGGAACTTCTTCTTGTGGGGGCTATTACACGGCGTTGGTTTAGTCTTGCTGAATATTGGCGATAAAGTTTATGAAAAAGCCCGTCAGGTCACGCCAAGAGAAGCTCGCAATGTATTGGCAAATACAGGCTGGTTCGGCAAAGCAGTTGGCGTATTTTTCACCATCCACTTTGTTTGTTTCTGCTTTGTATTCTTCAGAGCAAAAAGCTTAGATGAAGCACTGCAAGTTTTCCATGCGCTATTTAGCAACACAGTAAATGTGTCTTGGTCAAACAACCCATTGTATTTGCTAGGTGTATTGCTACTTGCTTGGGTACTTTATCCTCTGGTGCGAAATAACACGCACAAATTGGCTGAAGTTTTTAGTCGAATTCCCAAATATGCGGTTTCAATTCCTTTATTTATCGTGTTTTTACTTGTACTGATCTGTGCACCTTCAGGTATTCCAGGATTTATCTATGCAAACTTCTGATACGGATATTATCGGTTCATCATTAGAACAAACTCAACAACTCGAATATGTTCAGGATCATCTGGAACAGCGTCAGAATTTTTTATATGTGCTCTTCATTTTGCTGGCATTTTCCTTAACGTCCATCTGGATTATGCAAAATTCGGTCAATGCTTATTTTCAACAGACCTACCATAAAGATAGCCCGTTTGCGATGTTAGATCAGTTTCAGATCTGGCATATGGGTGGAGAAATTGGGGATTATTTATATCGTGAAAATGGGCAATATGATGAACGTGTCAATCAAATCAACAGCCATATGACTGACAGGTTTAATCAAGATTATGCTTATACTGCTGAATATAAAGCCGCAGAAGCAAAGCGTTTAAAAGAAGAACAGATAAAACTGGCACTGCTTGAAAAACAAAAAGCCAAGCAGGCTTTTGACCAGCGTTTTATGCTGACAGGACAAGATCAGGTCTTTTTTGCGGGTGACTCCATGATGCAAGGAGTTGCGCCACATGTACAGAAAGTTCTCGAAGAACAAGGCATTCAGACGGTAAACCTGAGTAAACAAAGCACAGGGCTGACCTATCCAAAACTCTTTGACTGGCCAAAAACCATTCGGGATACATTAAACAGTAATCCACGTATTAAAGTGATGATTGTATTTTTAGGGCCAAATGACCCTTGGGATATGTTTAATGCAACAACTAAACACTGGCTTACTTTTAAATCACCAGAATGGGAAGCTGAATATCGCGCCCGCATTGACAGTATTTTAAATGAAGCGCGTAAACATCATGTCAGTGTCATGTGGTTAACTCCACCCAATATGCATAAAGATCAACTGAATGAACAAATGATTTACTTGAACAAGATCATTCAAAGTGAAGTAAAAAAAGCCCAAGAGTTCGTGATTGATTCACGCCCAATTATTGGCGGAAAAAATAACCATTTTGCAGAAACACTCAACACGGAAAATGGCAATGTAAAAGTGCGCAGTGCGGATGGGATACATTTTACAGTTGAAGGACAGAAGATCATCGCGCACAATATTTTGCAATACTTACATTTAACAAATTAAGCGATTTTTGAATGAAAATGAAAGAATTAAAACGGTATGGCCTGTTTCTGGCCACATCTATTATTCATATTTCTGCTTTTGCAGGCAATCTCTCCAATTTCCAAGAACCGAATACTTCTCAACTGGTTAAAAGCATTCAGCAGCACAAACTCAATGTAGTTCAGTTCGGTGATTCACACACTGCCGCGGACTATATGAGTAATGCTTTAAGAACCACATTACAAAATACGTTGGGTAATGGTGGAATGGGATGGGGAATGCCCATGTATTTTTCGGGCCAGCGCCTGACACGTTTCGGTTACGACAATAACAATTGGCAACCTATTTCTATTCGTACTCAGGTAAATGAAAACTATACATTAGGTGGCTTGATTGCCCGTCCCGTTGCAGACGGCGCCACACTCACCATTAAAGCCAAGCAGTCAGAACAACTGCAAAAGATTACGGTCAGTATTCGTCAGGGTGCTGAGGATAGTGACCTTCAGGTCACAGACAACCGTGGTCAGCATTTTCGTTTAAGTGCACCAATAAAAAATAACACATGGCAATTGCAAACTTTTGAAGCCTATTTACCTTTTACTATTACAGCACCACACAACCCTCAATCTGCGTTAGGTGGCTGGTGGGCAAAAAATGCAACGGGTTCTGGCGCTGTAGTATCCGCTCTAGGGGTTAACGGTGCACAATTGCAGTCTTGGAATAACTGGAGTAATAACTGGAAGCAACAGCTTGGGCAACTCAAATTTGACTTGATTATTTTGGCCTATGGAACCAATGAGGCCTATACTTATCATGATCTTGAGCAACAAAAACAGCTTTTACTCAGCCGAATTCATGATATTCGTGAAGCTTCGCCGCATAGCGCAATTCTGATCGTTTCTGCACCTGAGAGTCTAAAAGACAAATCGGGTGAGTGTGGCGTACGTCCAGCGCAACTGAGTGCATTTCAAAATATGCAGCGCCAAGTCGCCAATCAGGCACATACTTTATTTTGGGATTGGCAAGAAGCGATGGGTGGGCATTGCAGCATGAAAAACTGGATAGCACGTGGTGATGCTGCCCGAGATGGTGTGCATTTTTCTGCGTCTGGATATACCAAGTTTGGTGACATGCTTGCCAATGATATTTTGGCACTGGCAGGAAAATCGGGTAATGGAGGAGTATTGGTTTCTAGTCATGTAGAAAAACATCCTTCAAGTCGATCAGCCGTATTTTCTGTCAATACTCAAGATCGTGCGATGGCACATGCGAGCATTTGTAATGTAGATGAAACGAATGACTGTAAAATCATTCATTAATAAAAAAATAACCCACAAATTTTGTGGGTTATTTTTTTTCGAATCGGGATTACTTGTGTACAACAAGTACAGGAACAGTACTTTCAGAAAGAATCGCTTGAGTAACGCTACCCAAGAAGAGTTTTTTGATTCCTTTACGACCGTGTGAACCAATAACGATCAGGTCAGCGCCTAATTCTTTGGTTGCTGCAACAATCTCTTTATGAATGGTTTGACCTTCAAGAATTTGAGTTTCAGCAGTCACGCCTTCTTGAGCAAACAAAGCTTTTGCCTGTTCAAGAATTTCCTGAATTTCTTCTTTTGCTTTAGCCACATAATCATTAATAAATTGATCAGTGTTTACAAACTCAACAGCGACAAAAGGATCAACCGCTAAAACACAAACTGCAGTCACTTTGCTGCTAAATGCTTTTGCAATTGATGAAGCTTGTTTTACTGCTGCTAATGATGTTTCTGAACCGTCAACTGGAACTAGAATATGTTTATAAGACATCTGAATTACTCCTAAGCTGTCCTTAGATACCGGATACTTTTTAAATTTTCATCGTTGTTAAATGTAAGTGTCTCATCTATAAGAATTTCTAGTAGTATTTAATCTATAAGTATTGTACAAACTAGAATTTTTTAATCCAAGAGCACGTGGCTTAAGGCTAACACATTTTATAAGCTTGAAAAAAGAGGGAATATTTTATTTTGATGAATAAAATTTATGCTAAAACTTGGCAATATCGAGGAAATAAACTCGCATTTCATCGTTCTTTCACAAACGTATGCGCATAATATCCATCATTTTTTAGAGTGGGCTATCATGGATAATCAATCGGACCTCCAAAATTTAAATAATTTAATTGAGGAATTTGCAGTTAAAAATAAAAAACCTGAGAAAATCTTAATTGGTTATAAAGTTTATGCAGAGTTGATGAATGATCGTCAGTTTATGCAAGAGGTTGTTGGATCAGCAATGAATCCAAATAAACGTAAGTATAAAAATATCAAAATTAAAGTAACTCAAGATGGTCGACAACTTGAGATTGTTTAAATTCTAAATTGTTAGAAGTTGATAGGAGTGTGGGATGGAAATGTCAGTTGATATACCACGACCATTCTCCTACAGGCCAAAAGCCTAATTAAAAATAAACGATGTATTTGAAAGCTGATACAATTTTATCGGCTCGCTCTATCCGTTGAGTTACACAATATACCAGCCAGTGGTTATTTTTTGGGGTTAAGCAGAATATTAGGAATTTTACCCAAGAAAATATCACGGGCAATATCACCTTGTTGTTCGATATTATAATTTGTGAATGCTTTATGCTTTTTTAGCGTGTAAGCATATGGGTTATAGCGTTTCAAGCTTAGATAATAAGCCGTTTGTAAAATAGCACCTTTCACCAATACTGAGTTGCCTTGTTGAAATTGCAAGACATGTGTCAATTCATGAATGAAAACTGCCTGATAAATCTGTGACTCTTGTGCATAGTCCAATGAATAATTTTCAGGGTTCACAAAGATTGCACCGATAGGCGCCATGAACATGCCAATCGGCTGCCATGGTAAAAACGGCGTGTTCCAGATACGAACCTGCTGATAATCAATCAGATTGCCAAAAACTGTAGATGCAAGGGTAATTTCATTGTTTGTGAGCGGTCGAACATGCAGCGACCAGATTTTAAAATAATCCAGACAGCACAATAAAATTCTGTTTTGAAATACATCTTTAATCATAAGAAATATTAATCTAGGCGCATTGCTTCAATAAATAGACGAAAAAGCGGTAATTCGGCATTCCGACTTGGGTAATAAATACATAGAGTATCCGCTATAACGCATAAGCATGGTTTTTTGATGAAATAATAGAATATCCCATTTTCCTGATTTTACTGTTGAGATGAAAATGTACTCAGCGATAATTTTTTAATATCTTCCGACGGCGGTACGCCAAAGAAACGTTTATATTCTCGGGAAAATTGCGACAAACTTTCATAGCCGACCTGCAAACTGGCGGCAGAAATATCACGATTTTCAGTCATGAGTAGGCGCCGCGCTTCGGTTAAACGCAGGCTTTTTTGATACTGAAGCGGGCTCATACTGGTAATGTCCCGAAAATGCTGATGAAAACTCGATACGCTCATCCCCATACGCTTGGCAAGCTCTTCTACACAGAGAGGTTGGGTAAACTGGTGTTTAATCCAATCAATCGCGCGAATAATTCGATGCCCCGTAGTCCCCATGGTAACAATCTGCTTGAGGCGTTCGCCCTGTGGGCTGATCAGTAGTCGGTAAAAGATCTCTTTAATAATTAACGGTGCGAGTACGGGAATATCTTGCGGGGTATTCAGCAAGTTGATCAGTCGAATAAAAGCACTGACCATATCGGGCGTGAGTGTCCCGACAGCTACACCTTTACGATCTTTATGTGCTGGCTTAAAAGAAATCTGTGCTTCGAGCATGATTTGCGCCAGTAAATGCGGATCAAGTTTCAGTAACATACTGAGGTAAGGACGCTCTGGAGATGCTTCGGTAATTTGTGCAATCACAGGAAAATCCACCGCGGTAAACAGAAAATGACTGGCGTCATAGGTATACATTTCCTGACCCAGCATCACCTGTTTTTGCCCTTGTGCAATCAAGCATAGGCTGGCATCCATTACGTAACTGGTTGGTTCGGTGGGCTGTTCCCAGCGACTTAAACTCAAACCTGTGATTGGCGTTTGCACATGGTGCTGACCTTGAGTCCACTGCGCGATGCTACGCCCCAAAATTTCATTGAGCCCTATTTCCAAGTTTGACATTGCCCGACCTTTTACTTACCGCTGTAACTCTGCTCAACATAGCGGTAATTGGAAAAGAAACCTAGAGCCTGCATTATTTTTTTGGAGAATTAGGCAAATCTGCAAGAGGAATGGAACAACGGTTTCGAGCTGAAATTTCTATACTGGCTTTACGGTTCTGATCACAGACCGCTTTGAAAAAGAGGTGAAGCTCATGCAAGTGCTTAAAAATGCCGAGCATCAGTCTCAGCAAGGTTCGCCAGACTGGTTTAGTGGCACAGTCCATATTGATAGCTTATTTGCACAGCAAGAACCTGCTTATGTCAGTGGTGGGCGGGTAACCTTTCAACCCCAAGCCCATACTACTTGGCATACCCATCCACTGGGTCAGATTCTACTGGTCACCGCAGGTCTGGGTTATGTACAGAAGTGGGGTGAACCACGCCAGATGATTCAATCTGGCGATATTGTGGTGATTGCACCCAATGAAAAACACTGGCACGGTGCATCGGAACAGCAGTTTATGACCCATGAAGCACAACAGGGTCAGGTCGTGACTTGGTTAGAACACGTTGTAGATGAACAATATTTAGCTTCTGGAGAACACAATGAGCATTAAAGTCTTAGGTTATGCAGCCCAATCAGAAACCAGTCCCTTAGCACCATTTACCTTTGAACGCCGCGATCCGCGTGAAGATGATGTCACCATTCAGATCAAGTATTGCGGTGTGTGCCATTCTGACTTACATCAGGCACGCAATGACTGGGGTTTTAGCCGTTATCCAATTGTTCCTGGACATGAAATTGTTGGGCGTGTGACTGCAACAGGTGCGAAAGCCCACAAATTTAAAGTCGGTGATTTGGTTGGGATTGGTTGCTTGGTGGATTCTTGTCGCCATTGTTCAGCATGTGACAACGGTTTGGAACAGTACTGTGAAAATGGACATGTCCAAACTTATGCAAGTGAAGACTTGCATGATCACCGCCCAACCTATGGCGGTTATTCACAAACCATTATCTGCTCCGAAGATTTTGTACTGAAAGTCCCTGAAAACCTCGACACCAAAGCCGTTGCACCATTGTTGTGTGCAGGGATTACCACATGGTCACCATTACGCCACTGGAATGTTGGTCAGGGTAGTAAAGTCGCGGTGGTCGGTTTAGGTGGTTTGGGACATATGGCGATTAAGTTGGCTCATGCACTCGGTGCAGAAGTGACCTTATTTACCCGTTCAGCCAGTAAAGAGCAAGATGCTAAACAGCTAGGCGCAGATCATGTGGTTCTATCAACCGATGCTGAGCAAATGCAAGCCGCAGTCAATCAGTTTGACCTGATTATTGATACTGTGCCGTATGAGCATGACTTGAATCCGTATATTCCAACACTTGCACTGAATGGAACACTGGTTCTCGTAGGTTATTTGGGTGAGATCAAACCGCATACGGTTCCAATGATTATGGGACGACGTTCGGTTGCAGGTTCAGTGATTGGTGGAATTAAGGAAACACAGGAACTTCTGGACTTCTGTGGTGAGCACAACATTACCGCTGATGTGGAAATGATCGAAATGCAAACCATCAATGATGCTTTTGAACGTATGCTGAAAAGTGACGTGAAATATCGTTTCGTGATTGATATGCAATCTTTCCATCAAACGAACTCACTTTAAGATCATATTTTTTTAAATGAATTTGCTCAGTGTTTATTTTGCCACTGAGCAGTATCGAAAAAAATAGCGAGTCTGTATAGATCAGGCCCGCTATTTTTTATGCTGAAACTATTCAACCTCAACACTACTCATCTCGTCATCACTCAAGATATTGAACTTAAAATGACGTTAACTTCTTTTGGGCAGATTTAAAGTTTGAGAGTGATGCAACAGCAACAGCAGAGATGACTACCGTAGGCAAGCTTGCGATTAAGATACCTGTTGTTCCTAATCCTAATGCCAAGATTTTCCCTGTTAATAGTGGGCCTGTCATGGCACCTAAGCGTCCTAGAGAAATTGCACTTCCGACACCAGTGACTTTTCCCATACCTGAATAGAAAATAGGGGAAATGCCGTAAAGAATGGATTGACCACCTGTAGAGAAAATTCCTCCCATAATGCCAGCAACAATTAACACAGGAATAGATGTTGTTGTGAACAGTAGACTCAACGCAATAAATAAACCACTGTAGATAATCGTCGTTAATTGCCAAAGTTTTAGGCGATCCAGTAAAAAACCAAATGCTAAAGTTCCCACAATTGCGCCGATCTGAAATACCAGCATGACCAAAAAGGCTTGTTGTTTTTGTAAACCTTGTTCCATCAACAAGTTAGGTAACCAACTAATTAAAATGTAATTGATCATTAAAGTGAAGAAAAAGCTGACCCAAAGCGGAAGGGTATGTCTGTATTGCTTGTTTTTAAACAAAACATTCATCGTGCTTGGCATAGCTGGAACAGATTGTACTTCTGTGACGGCTTTAAGCTTATCTTTTAAAATAAAAGAGATGAAAGGAATCAAAAATAATGGCGTGATTCCCCCAATCAAAAACAAGGTTTGCCATTTAATCTCTGGTAAAAAGATCGCAAGAACTGCAACAAAACTTGCACCGACGGGTAAACCGCAATACATCAGGCTATTTAACTTACCCCGATTTTTTTCAGTTGCTTCATCACCGACACCTGAAATCATGGCAGGCATTGCAGCCCCTAAACCTAATCCTGTAAAAAATCGTGCGATATATAAAACTTCAACGCTTGGTGCAAATGCCGTGATCACCATAAAAATGCCAAAAATTGCGATAGAAAGCATCAGAACTTTCTTTTGCCCTAAATAATCAGCAAGTCTCCCACCAAAGAATGCGCCAAATAACATACCAGATACGCCTAAGCTAAATACGTATCCCATTTCTACTTTGCTTAAGCCAAAAGTTGCGGCAATTCCCTTCGCTGCGATACCCGGTGCCTGCAGGTCATAGCCTTCAAAAAATGCGACCAAAAAACACAAAAAAATCGTTAAAATTTTTTGCACTTTCCCTGTTTGTATTTGTGCCATGATTGATCTCCATCAATAATATACAAATCGTTTTCCACTTACGATTCGGATTGTTATTCTCTATTTAATTATCATTTATAAATATCAAGACAATAGTCGGACATAATCACGATAAAATAATAAATCAAACTTATTTTAGGGGTATAAATTAAATATTATTAATAAAAATTTTTAAAATGTGTATTTATTTCAATAGTTTGAATATAAGTAGTTATTTTTTATGAAACGATAGTAAAAATAGATCATTGTAAATCAATAAATCTAAAAGAATCATATAATATGACCTGATTATTGGTTGAGTTTATTAAGCTTTTTTCTTTATTTCTCGCTATAAGAGAAAATAAAGAGGAGGAAATAATATCAATCCATATAAGGCATAAAAATGTAATTTTTTTGCAAGTATGAATTTTTGATAGGTATGATTAAAGGCGTCTAGGGAAGATCAAGTAAGTTATGGAATTACGTCATTTACGGTATTTTGTTGCTGTTGCGGAAGAATTAAATTTTACGAAAGCAGCACAAAAAATGTGTACAGTACAGCCTTCACTCAGTCAGCAAATCAGGGATTTGGAAGAAGAAGTAGGGGTACAGCTTCTCTTGCGCTCTAATCGTAAGGTAGAGCTTACAGAAGAAGGGAGAGCATTTTTAAAAGAGGCTCTACTTTGCTTGAAGCATGCTGAAAAAGCGATAGAAGATGCCCGTCAGGTCGCAAAATTAAATCACGATTATTTAAATATCGGTTTTGTGCCTGTTGCCGAGATGAAAGTATTTCCCTATATTATGCCAAATATTCGTGCCCATTTCCCAAAGTTACATATTAATTTTCAAAGTCTTACAGATGCACATCAATTTCAGGCACTCAAAAAAGGCGAGATTGATATTGCTTTTACCCGCTATACTGATGATAGTCAGGAATTTGAATCATTTCATGTTTTTCAAGAGCCATTAGCCTTGATTGTACCTAAGGATTCACCTGCTGCGCAGTTAAAGCAAATCAGTATTAAAAGTTTTAACCAGCAGGATTTTATTGTCAGTGAAGAAGTTGCTTCACCACAGTTACACAAAATTATTAAGGATTTTTTTAAGCAAGAAAAAATTACACCCAATATTGTTCAGTATTCGAATAATATTTTATTGAATGTAAATTTAGTGGGGATGGGAGTTGGCTGGAGTCTAGTGCCCTTATATGTCACGCCATTACTTGGTGACAAAGTGGTCGTGAAAAGTACAGTTGAGTCTTTACCGATGATTGATTTGTATGTGAGTTACCGAAAAAACCAAAAAAATGAAACGATTGAGTTGATCTTAAAAATATTAAAAGAACACTTTCATATTAATCTTATATAGATACACCGACTCTGGATAAGGGTCATCTATAAATAAAAAAGGTCGCCTTATGAGCGACCTTTTTATTAGATACAGACTTATGAATGTAGTTTTGCAAATAAATCGTTGCTGATGCTATTGAGCGTTTGTGGAATCGCAAGTGCTGCAACAAAACGGTCTGGACGCAGAATCACAATCGATTGCGAAGTTTTACCAAACCAGCTACGTATATCGATACCAGAATCACCAATAGTAATTACGCCATCAAGTTTTTTACGTTCAGGATTATCAATCTGGACGGCTGGCAGAACTTGGATAAATTTCACACCCAAAGATTTCCATTTTGCCATAGTTGCGTCATTCATTCCCCATTTAGGATCAACCCCCCATGCAATGATTGCAAAATCATTATCAATCACATCATCAAGTAGTACAGTTTCACCTGATTCGAGTTTAACTTGGGGTTGTATAAACATTTTACCAACAGGCGAATGTTTATGACCGTCTGTTACCAATGCACCATCTTTATATTGTGGCATTGGTTTAAAACGCATTTCCAATAAATACTGCTTAATTGGCTTAATATAATTGAGTGCATAAGCAATACTGTCTCGTACAAAGCCTTGCCATACTTTTGGTGGTGCAAGTACATGACCCGCCATTACAGACAGATCAATCATGGCTTTAGCATGGTCTTTACGTTCAACTTGATACGAATCCAGTAAAGCAGGGCCTGATTTACCTTGAACAACCAAGGCAAGTTTCCACGCCAGATTAAAGGCATCGCGCATACCACTATTGTATCCCTGACCTTGCCATACAGGCATAATATGCGCTGCATCACCTGCCAGTAAAATGCGGTCAACACGAAATTTATCGGCGATACGTGCATTATGTGTATATACACGTTGACGAATAACTTCAACCTTCTCAGTGTTTGGAAGCACTTTGGAGAGGAGTTTGTTGATATTTTCAGGTTTACTCAATTCTTCCTGGGTTTCGCCAGGCATGACCATAAATTCAAAACGACGAATACCATGCGGTAGAGCGGCTGAAACATATGGTCGTACAGGGTCACAACACAGATAAATATGTGGTGTTGCAAGTGGATCATTTTCAATATCAATCACGATCCATTGATTTGGTGCTGTTTTTCCATCAAAACCAATGTTTAATGTACGTCGAACAACCGAGTTACCACCGTCACAAGCAACTAGATATTGTGCACGAACCACTTCAGATTTTTTATCTGCGGTTTCAATATTGAGTGTCACGCCATTTGCATCTTGGCTAAATTTAGTCAAATCACGTGAGAAAAGAACCGTTGCAGTATCATACTGTTGTAAGTTTTCGAGTAGAACTTTATCCACCTGAGGTTGAATAAATGCATTTCTACGAGACCAGCCAAATTCACGGGTCATAGGCTGAATATCGGCAAAACAATGACCTTTAGGCGTTAAAAAGCGCATGGCATGATTTGGAGTGGTATGCGGTAAAACTTTATCAATTAGCCCAAGCGACTGAATTGTACGTAAAGCTTCATCATCAATACCAATTGCGCGAGGGTAATCAATCAAGCTATCCAGTTTTTCTACCACAACAACTGAAATGCCTTGTTTGCTTAAATAGTTCGCGATGGTCAAACCGACAGGGCCTGCACCTAAAATTGCCACTTGGGCATTGTAATCAATTTGCTTCGTACTCACAGCGAAATCCATTCCATTGACATTCATTTTATTAACTGCCAATACTAAAATCGGTACAACCTAGTCAATAGTCGTTATATAGGCTAATTAAAATCATTTATAAAGAATCGAAAAATAATAAGCATTTGAAATATAAATATATTATTAAATTTATTGAGTATATTTTTGTGATCTGATGATCATTTTTTTCTATCGTTACCCAAATTCAATTTCATTGATTCTGAATTGTTTAGAGGGTTGTTATTTAATTTTATAAATATTTTTACTTAATAAAAACAATAATTTATTTTGAATTTTTCGATGATTTATAGAATTATTCATAAATTTTTATTAGCTATTAGTCGTATAAATTAGCCATATTTGAAATATGAGCGCTTTGTTGTAATGATGGAAGTTAATTATATGTATGTTTTTTAAATATTTTTTTTATTAAAGTACAAATGAAAAATGTATCTATCATTTCTAGCTATTATAAAAAACAAAATAACTATTGGAATAAAAATAATATTTTCTTGATTCTAAACAGGTTTTAAATACACGTTTTTTATAGATAGCCAGATATCGTATCGCTGTAAGCATTCATTTGGCTACTGTGGAAATTTTCAGACCGCGTTCAATGATTCACTCATTGTTTGTAATAAGAAAATTACATTTCGTAGTTTAAGGAAAAAATAATGTCGAATTCTGGTGTTGTTGAATTAGTTGCACAAGCCCTACGTACGGCTGAATCCTCTCGAATTGCAATCGCTCCAATTCGTGCACAGCTTGGTGGAGAACACGCGGATGTGGATATTGCCTATGCAGTGCAAGAGATTAATACGCAACGTGCATTATCGGAAGGACGCCGCTTAGTCGGTCGTAAAATTGGATTGACGTCTAAGGTTGTTCAAACTCAACTGGGCGTTGACCAGCCTGATTTTGGTATGTTATTTGCCGATATGGCTTATGGTGACGGTGAAGCCATTCCAGCCGGTTTATTGATCCAGCCTAAAGTGGAAGCTGAAATTGCGTTAGTCATTAATCAGGATTTAACTCAAAAAAAACACACTTATGCAGACATTATTAGTGCAACCGAATATGCACTACCTGCCATAGAAGTCGTGGATAGCCGTATCGAAAACTGGAAAATCTCATTGATTGATACCGTTGCTGATAATGCATCTTCAGCAGCTTATGTTTTAGGTTCACGTCCAGTGAAACTCGAACAGCTGGATCTTGTAAATTGCAAAATGACCATGACCCGCGGCGACGAAGTGGTTTCGCAAGGTGTTGGCAAAGCCTGCCTGTCTAACCCATTAAATGCCGCTGTTTGGTTAGCTGACGAAATGGTACGTCGTGGTCGTCCACTTCTTGCAGGCGATATTATTTTAACGGGTGCGCTCGGACCGATGGTGGTCGCGAACCCAGGTGATGAATTTCACGTTGAAATCGAAGGTTTTGGTTCAGTAACAGCTGCTTTTGCTGCTGAATAATCTAGTTCTTTAGGGAAGTTTTTCATGAAAAAGATTAAATGTGCATTGATTGGGCCAGGGAATATTGGTACTGACTTGCTTTACAAACTTCAACGTAGTGACATTCTTGAGCCAGTCTGGATGGTCGGAATTGACCCAACCTCTGAAGGTTTGGCCCGTGCAGAAAAAATGGGCTTAAAAACCACCGCAGAAGGTGTCGATGGTTTGTTGCCACACGTGATCGCGGATGATATCAAGATCGCTTTTGATGCAACCTCTGCCTATGTTCATGCTGAAAACAGCCGCAAGTTAAATGAACTTGGCGTACAGATGATTGACTTGACGCCTGCAGCGATTGGTCCTTTCTGTGTCCCGCCTGTGAATCTGGAAACCTTGCTTGAAGCAGGTGACTTGCCAAACGTCAACATGGTGACTTGTGGCGGACAGGCGACCATTCCGATGGTTGCTGCAATTTCACGTGTTCAACCTGTTGCATATGGTGAAATCATTGCCACAGTATCGACCCGATCTGTCGGTCCTGGTACGCGTAAAAATATCGATGAATTTACCCGTACCACAGCAGGTGCGATTGAAAAGGTCGGCGGAGCAAAACAAGGCAAAGCGATCATTATCATCAACCCGGCTGAGCCACCACTGATGATGCGTGACACCGTACACTGTTTGGTTGAAGGTGAACCCGATCAGGCTGCGATTACACAATCTGTGCATGCCATGATCAAAGAAGTTCAAAAATATGTTCCAGGTTACACACTGGTGAATGGTCCAGTCTTTGATGGCAATCGCGTATCCATGTTCCTTGAAGTTGAAGGGCTGGGCGACTTCCTACCAAAATATGCGGGTAACCTTGACATTATGACTGCTGCTGCTGCGCGTACCGCAGAAATGTTTGCAGAACGTTTACTAGAAACAGCTGAAGCTTAAAAGGATCGCCACATGTCTAAGATTATTATTAATGATATGACTTTACGTGATGGTATGCATCCAATGCGCCATCAAACTACACCTGAGCAAATGGTGAAAATTGCAACTGCACTGGACGATGCAGGTGTGCCTTTAATTGAAGTGACCCATGGTGACGGCTTAGGCGGTAACTCGGTCAACTATGGCTTTGCAGCAGCCAGCGATGAAGAATATCTCAAAGCCGTGATTCCACATCTGAAACAGGCCAAAGTCTCTGCACTGTTACTGCCGGGTATTGGCACGGTTGACCATCTGAAAATGGCACATGATGTTGGTGTCGCTACCATTCGTGTTGCAACCCATTCAACCGAAGCCGATGTCTCTGAACAGCATATTACGGCTGCGCGTAAACTGGGTATGGATACTGTGGGCTTCCTGATGATGGCACACATGGCGACTCCAGAGAAATTGCTCGAAGAAGCACAGAAAATGGTGTCTTATGGTGCTAACTGTATCTATGTGACTGACTCTGCAGGTTATTTGTTGCCACAAGATGTAACGGATCGTGTGGGTATCTTGCGTGCCAACCTGTCAGCAGACGTGGAAATCGGTTTCCATGGTCACCATAACCTGGGTATGGGTGTGGCGAATTCGATTACTGCAGTAAATGCAGGTGCAGTGCGTGTGGACTTGGCCTCTGCAGGTTTAGGTGCAGGTGCAGGCAATACACCGCTGGAACTGTTTGTTGCAGTGGCCAACCGTATGGGGCTAGAAACCGGTGTTGATCTGTTCAAGGTTCAGGATATTGCCGAAGACATTATTATTCCAATGATGACTCATCCGATTCGTGCAGACCGTGATGCAGCAACTTTAGGTTATGCTGGTGTGTATTCATCATTCTTGCTGTTTGCTAAACGTGCCGAAGCCAAATATGGTGTTTCTGCACGTGAAATCCTGCTTGAGTTAGGACGTCGTGGTACGGTTGGTGGTCAGGAAGATATGATTGAAGATCTGGCGTTAACCATGTCTAAAGCGAAAACAACCGCAGCTTCAGTTTAAAACTGATGATCTAAAAAGCATCTTGCAGAAGTACTTTTTAGAAAATTTTGATTGAATTAAGGAAGAATTGAAAAAAATTCTTCCGATTTATGAGTAAAGAGAAATAGTCATGAGCACGGTACAAATTCCAGAATACAAAACGGATTCATTTTTTGGTTTAGAAGATAAATGGATTCAAACGGCTGAAGGCGAGTTAACGCATTACCACGAAGTGGGCGAGGGAACACCAGTTCTATTTTTGCATGGTTCAGGTACAGGCGTATCTGCAGCAGCAAATTGGTGGCTAAATTTACCTCAAATTGGTGAGCAAGCACGTTGTATCGCCATTGATACCATTGGTTATGGTCAAACGATTGTTGCCCCAAATACTCAATATGGTATTCGTGCATGGGTTGACCACGCTGTTCGTACATTAGATGCGCTAGGAATTGAAAAAACCTGGTTAGTCGGTAACTCTTTAGGTGGCTGGCTGGCTTTTCAAATGGCATTAGATTACCCAGAACGTGTACTCGGTATTGTATCTATGGGAACTGGTGGCGCTAAACAAACGGCAGCATTAAAAGCCCATGCAAACCCAGTTTTAACAGAGGAAGGCATTAAAAAAACCTTGTCGATGTTTGTGGTGAATAAAGACTTGATTACCGATGAGCTGGTGAAAGTCCGTTTTGAAGCTGCGAAAAATGACTATGCTTCTGACCGTTTGATGGAAGTGGTTGGTGCACGTGACCGTGACCGTTTTGAATTTCCACTTGATTTTGAAAAAATGAAAGACATTACGGTTCCTGTACTATTAGTTCATGGTGTACAAGATGTCGTCATTCCTGTTTCACGCACTTGGGATATTTTAAATACTGTACCGAATGCTGATGCACATATTTTCAGTCAATGTGGTCACTGGTCACAAGTTGAAAAATCCGATGAGTTTAATGTCGTGATTAAAAACTATTTAGCTGCTCATGGCGTTAAATAATTTATTTTGACTGGATTGAGTCTGAATCTGTACCGTCAAGTATGAACTGGTGCAGATTCAGCGCTGATTTATATTCAATGCGATTCATACAGGATGATCGAAGGTAATTTTTGTAGATTATCTTCTTAAAGGAATAAAATATGCCTGTCAAACTCATCTGTGCTTCACACAGTCCTTTAATGGAATTTGCTTCACCACAAAACCATTCACAAGAACAAAAAGTACGAGAAACTTTTGCTCAGTTGGCTGAAGACGTCAAACGATATAATCCGACTTTGATTATTGCCTTTGGTTCAGACCATTTTAATGGGTTTTTTTATGACCTGATGCCAAGTTTTTGTGTGGGAATTCGAGCGAACGCTGCGGGTGACTGGAATTATGGCCCTGGAAAAATAGATGTGCCTGAAGAAGTAGCATTAAACTTGATTCGTAGTGTACTTGATGAAGGTGTTGATGTTGCTTATTCGTATCGTATGCAAGCAGATCATGGGGTAACTCAGCCCTTGCATTTTTTATGTGATGGTCAGCTTGATCGTTACCCGACGATTCCTATTTTTATTAATGGGGCAGCAACTCCAATGCCAACAACCAAGCGAGCAATCGCACTTGGGCATGCTGTCGGGAAATTTATCCAATCGTTGAATCTTGAGAATGAACGTGTATTGATTTTGGGAACAGGTGGACTTTCGCACGATCCACCAACACCGCAAATGGGTTCAGTACCATTAGATGTAGAAGAGTTTTTGATTTGTGGCCGCAATCCTTCACCAGAATCGCGTTCTGCACGTCAGTCTAAAATTATTTCCGTAGGGCAGCGACTAGCTGCGGGTGACCAATCAGTTGCTGTTCCACTTAATCCAGAGTGGGATATTGCACTATTAGAAAAATTTAAAAATGCTGATTTTGCCTCACTTGCGGCCATGACTGAAACTGAGATACGTCAGGAAGGTGGGCGCGGTGGTCAAGAAGTCCGTTCTTGGATGGCAGCATTTTCCGCATTTTCGGCCTTAGGCGACTATAAGATGAAACTACACTGTTATGAAGCTATTAGTGAGTGGATTGCAGGTTTTGGTATCGTTTCAGCTGAATTAAAAGGTCAATAATCTTTTACACAGCAGTTAAAAAGCCACTTAAATAATTTTGGTTTTAAGTGGCTTAAAAAAAACATCTAAATTCAAGTATAAAAAGAAATAGTTCTCATGTTTAATGCTGATTTTAATTCGTTTTTTTAATGTTATGGCTGCTGCATTTTACGATATGAAATAATCTAGATTATTCGTTCACCATCTAAAAATCATAACTTTGCATAGATGCAGAAATTTTACCTTCGTTCTTTGAAAAAAATATTGATTTGGGCTATTGATTTCAATAAAAACTGTTTGTAATATCTAATTCCATATTTTTTTTATGTGATTTGTTTAGGTAAATTTATTTGCCTAAAAAATCATACCTAGAAAACATTTCTGCATAACAATGTACAAGAGAACAGCGATGGAATGGAACGAAAGTTATAACATAGGAATAGATGTAATTGATCATCAACATCGACAAATATTGGATTATATCAATGCCTTAGAACAAATTCTAATCAACGGTCAACGAGATAAAATCAAAGAAATTTTAGATGATTTGATTGATTACACCCAATCCCATTTTAGCTTTGAAGAAAACCTCCTTCAACAGGTCTTCTATCAATATCTGCCATCTCATAAAGGTATACACGAGTTATTTGTTAAACGGTTGAATGAATATCGTCATAGATTTGAGAGGGGCGAATCTATCGAAAATGATTTACACCGATTACTTTCAAAATGGTTGATTAATCATATTCAGCATGATGATCAAGATTATGTGAATTCTGTACGCGAAAATATGTTGCATTATTTAAAATCACAAGAAAAGAAAAAAGGAAAAGGGTGGTTTTCACGATTCTTCAAATAGGAACCATTGGTTATTATACAAGTTACACTCACACATCTAACTAGCACAGCAGTAAAACCTGTTTGCCGCTGTGTATTTTATTTAGAATCAATTATGCTGGAATAACAGGTTTTCCGACCTATATTTTGAATAAAATTTAATCATTTTAAGCATTAATTGGCATATACGACAGCCATAGAAACAGATGCAGCTGTGATTTTAAAGCTGCTATAGCTAGCTAAATTCTGAAGGTCGTAGCACATCAATATTTTAAAAAATACCAATTCAACATGTTTTCATGTGAATACCAAACAAAAGAACTGAGTAACTAGCAACGTGTCGTTTAGGTCATTTTATGTTGATTGGTATGTGAACTCGATGATGACACAACTATGACGAGATCGACAAACTAAAATTATTACTGATCAGGTTAGATCATCACATAACAAGAATGAGATAGCGCAGGATTTCCACATAATGAATATTATGTTACTTGAGATACACTTGACAGCGATTCAGTTAAAGCTGTCAGGTGCTGCGCCAACATCTGAAATGCTTAGGGCACAGCCTTTAGGTATCTTATTTAACATAATATACATTATACGAAATAAGATCTTGTGTTAAAAGCTACCTAAGAATCTATTATTTCTATGTCTTAAATGCTTTTAAATAAAATGACGCCATTATTTATTGATACTTTTATCAACCATACTTCATCATTTGATGATCCATGATCCATGATCCATGATCCATGATCCATGATCCATGATCCATGATCCATGATTCCAATGATTCCAATGATTCCAATGATTCCAATGATTCCAATGATTCCAATGATTCCAATGA
>NZ_KB851219.1:936983-1122368 GCF_000368265.1 Acinetobacter brisouisimilis
ATGATTCCAATGATTCCAATGATTCCAATGATTCCAATGATTCCAATGATTCCAATGATTCCAATGAAAAATATTTATAAATAAATATAAAACAAATACTTATATTTTTATTTTTTAAAATATTGAAATTATTTAGGAAAATTCTGAACAAAAAACTTGTGATGTATAGTGCTATGCCACGAAAAATAAAACTGTACGATATTTAATCTAAACAGAAATATGATTAAATATTAACCACTTACGTAAAATAGGCGAGACCTTGATCAAAAAATGTCTTGTTAAATTAAAGGGTTAACAGAAGATAAGTATTCCCCTTATCTTCTGTTTTTTGTTCAATTAAGCGACAATTTTGTTGAGATTTTTATGGTTAAGCTGCTCTGCAATTTCTAGCAATACAGCTTCAGTTTTATCCCATCCTAAACAGCCATCCGTGACAGATTGACCATATGTCATACATGCAGAAATTTTTTGTTGTCCATCTACCAAGTGACTTTCTAACATCACGCCACGAACTTGAGTTAAATCTCGTTCTTGTACAACCTGTTGTAAAATCTCAGGCTGGCGTAGCGGATCTTTACCACTGTTGCCATGGCTGCAATCCACAATCATTGCTGTCGGCTGTTTCAAGGTTTTTTGGATTGCCTGAATTGATGCTGCATCATAATTGGTAGAAGTATTTGAACCACGTAAAATAATATGTGGTAAAGGGTTTCCTGAGCTTGCGAGTAGTACTGGTGCGCCAGTTTGTCCCATTGCAAAAAACTGATGAGAATGCTGTGATGACAAAATTGCATCTGTCGCAATTTGTACGGAACCATCTGTACCATTCTTAAAGCCTACTGGATATGGCAAGCTGCTGGCAATTTCACGGTGAATTTGTGATTCTGATGTACGTGCACCAATCGCACCCCATGCTAAAAGATCATCAAAATAACCCGTCACCATTGGGTTTAAAATCTCACTTGCCAGTGGCAAGCCCAATTGTAAAATTTGTAAGTACAATGCACGAGACTGCTGTAAACCTTCATTTAGGTCGGCTTGACCATTTAAATGTGGATCATACAAAAAACCTTTCCAACCTATTGTAGTACGCGGCTTTTCAATATAAGCACGCATCACAAAATAAATCTGTTTATCGACTTGAATTTGTAATTGTTTGAGTTTTTCTGCGTATTCAAGCACGGCTTGAGGGTCGTGAATAGAACAAGGCCCTGTAATGACCAATAATCGCTTGTCCTGCCCTTTTAAAATTCTTTCAATGATTTGTCGCTGTTGTTGTACCTGTAGAGCAAGTTCTTGTGTGAGTGGTTGTTGCTGCTTCAGTTGTTGCGGAGTTTTCAAAATGCTGTTCATAAAATTTCCTTGGCGTTTAATCCATCAATAAGGGTGTATGTTTTGCTGTTTGGTTATCTGCAACATAAAACCAGAATCGAGGTTGAAAATAAGCCACCAAATAAGTTGTAAACATCATCATTATTCTCCAAATTTAAGATATAAAAAAACCTGATTGGTGTTGCCAATCAGGTATAAATTTTTTTGATGGGCAACCTATCTTTTCCGTGCCCAAACGTATTCGGGCGACTATCTAAAGTGCCAGAAATACGCATAATAAGTCATAGAGATAGGTTGCTGTAACATCAAAGTCATCACGAATAAACTATTAATTATTAAAATACGCCTGTTTATTTTATTAAACAAGTATTTTTATAAAATAAATAAGTTTTTCTATGAAAATACTTTATTTTCATAAACTAAGGTAGAACACGGCGTAAAGTGACGACGCATTTATCTTGTTTTTCCGATGTACAAAACTGGATGGTATTGGCATTGCGCCACTGAACAAAATACTGTGACACCTCTCCTGCCTGATCTTGCTGATGCCCTAAGCAATCTTTCTGATTGTTATCATATTTCACCTGCAAAGCTAAAGCACCAATTTTGGAGTTTTCAGGCGATGGCTGATATTCATAAATTCCTGTTGACCATTCAGCAGCGCTTTTAATAATGACTTGATTGTTGCTTTTAAAGTTATAATATTCCACACATTTTTTGTTATTTGGAATTTCCATTCCCCACAGACCTACAATTTGTGTTCGTACAACAATATTAATTGAATTGTCATTTTGAGGGTTTGCTACTGACTGGGCAGACTGAGGTGCCGCCATTGCAAATGTTGAGCATATACAAAAAACACTGGAGATGAATAATTGCTTCATAAGTTGTTCTATACCTCTAAGTGATAAGAATAACTTAGCATATCTACTTGAAGAATTTGTATTAATAACTTGTTTATTTAACCTTTTGTTGCCATAGCATCGTCATGTTGACTATGCCGTGGCAACCAGTATGTCAATGGTAAAGCCAGCAATACCAACATCGCTGCATACACAAAAATATGCTGTCCTGATAACAGCTTCCAGTAATGCCCAGCTAAAATGCTGCCAACAGCAACACCAATACCCCACATGGTGCTATACAATGCCTGACCACGACCTTGTTGCTCGGCACTAAAATTCTGAAAAATAACCTTCATCGCAATGAGATGAAATAAACCAAAACTAAAAGCGTGAATCGTTTGCGCCAGTAGCTGCACTGAAAAATAGGCAGACCCAACACCCACGATATACCAACGGATTGAGGTGAGAATTAAACACAGGATCACCAGTTTTTGCCAGGAAAATCGCTGTAGAAAGATGCGCTGTGCATAAGCAAACATTACAATCTCAGCAATGACACCTGTTGCCCATAACGCTCCGATTTGAGCGGTGCTGTAGTGCTGTTCATGCAAATAATTGCTGTAAAAACTATAAAATGGCGCAAATGAAAATAGCAGAATAAATTCGATGGAAAAAAATGCCAAAACTGTAGGATGGCGAATATTTTCCCAGATAGGTTGTAATTTTTTTTGTGCCTTCGGCGCATTGCTTGGCTCTTGAATGGTAAATGCCCAAATAAATGCAAGAAATGCAATGCTTAACAGGATAATAGGAAGCCAGCGAATAGAAATGAGGTCAAGCAGTTCACCGATCAAAAATACGGCAACAATAAATCCAACAGATCCCCATTTTCTAACTCTCCCATACAATTTTGCCTTTTCATCACCTAACCAAAATAACGTTACACCTTCAAATTGGGCTAAAATCGCATTTTGGAAAAAGCTAAAAATAAGCATTAAGACTGCTATTGACTGAAAATTGTTCGGAATAATAAAAATTAAAAACCAGATACATGTCTCAATCCAAGTGGCAATACGAACTAAAAGCATCCGTTTACCAGATTTATCTGCAATCCAGCCCCAAATGAACGGCGCAAAAAACCGGGTTAAAATTGCTATAGAGGATAGCCAGCCAATTTGCTGAAAACTAAAGCCCTGATCTTGAAGATACAAATTCCAATATGGCATAAACGTGCCAACAATCGCATAGTAGAAAAAGTAAAAAACACCGAGTTTGCTGCGGATTGGGATACTTAACATCTAGTTGTATTCCATTTTATTTTCAATAACTTAATATTTTTAAAGGTTGTATTGGCTTGCATTCAATTACCCTTGATTGTATTTCAACAGTCTACAAATCAGTCTACAAATCACGAAAAAATATTTTTTTGATTTTTTGTAGACTGGTGTGGTTTTCAACTAAGAACCATATATTAAAGCCTTTAATACATAGATAATTATAAATTTTTCTCTAAATAAAAAAGCCATCAAAATGATGGCTTACAAGGACTACAACGTACGGATAAAAATTACAGTAAAGTTACGGAATAATCAATTATTCATAACACGTTCAAAATACTTATGGCACCCCTGCATAAATTCGTTACTGGTTTTAAATTCGGAAAATGCTGGATCCTTGGCATATTCACATTGATCTTTTAACGCCAACTGGTTGTACTTAGCAAACATATAGCTTCTATCGCAAACTGTGCACGATCAATTGGCGTGGTGCGAATACGTACCCACATTGGCTTTGTGATAGCTTGCACCTGTGCCTGGCTAACTCCAAAATACTCCGCCTCACTTTCTAACCACTCTTTGTATTCATCTGCAATACCACGTTCATATGCTAGTTTGAGTGCCATGGTTCGACCATTTCCAGATTCCACCACTAGATCATCACCCACAATCGGTGCACCAGTATCTGCACGACCAGACATACCTAAGCTGTCAGGATCAATATCATTTGCCGTTTTTTGTACCCATGCTTGAGATGAATCACGACTACGGTCGCGCGGCTGTAATTCTTGAGGGTATTGTGGATTTTCTGCACCAGCAGCGGTATGTGATGCAATAATCCGATCAATATCTATCAGAGCAAATACTGTATTAAGTTTTGTCCCCTTAGCTGTCTTGATAGTTTTTGCTCGGCCTTCGAAAAATCCATTTTTCGCGGTGTTTTCTAAACGGAATTCAATTTGCATGTTCGACTGTATTCATGATTTACACCTTATGCACTTGCCTGATCGATTGCTTCATTGATAATTTGCATTGCTTGTAGCAACAATGAATCTTCTTCATCTAACTCAGCCAGATAAACAATCTTGTCCATATCCGCATCCAAAGGTGCAATTTCCCCATCGAGGATACGGTTAAGGTAATCATATCATCCTGACTAAATTTTGGTTCAGGTTTATTGTTTTGATCTTCTGGGTTCGATGCAACCACTTCATCTAATTGCAATTTTAAGGCTTCAATTTCTGTGTCTAGAGCTTTTAATGTGCTTTGTTTATCAGTTAAACGTCCTTGAGCATCCGTCAATCCTTGCTGTGCTTCAGCTTTCTTTGCTTGCGTACGCTGGAAGCGAGCACTGTTTTTGTTGACCAGTTGCATAATGCGGCCCGCCAAAATAGGTAAGGCAATACCTTCGCCCTGGTTTGGTTGAATGGCACCTGTCACATCACGGTTATTCAGCATGATTTTCCATGAAATCAGCGTGTCTGTAGCTGCAAGTTTTGATGGGGTACTGTCTGGGTTGTGATAAACGATCGTGACATTCTGCCCATCCGCAATGTTATAGGTTACGGCGACATTGACCACATTCTTGCGTTTGAATGGTTTTGACATTTCCATACTGGTAATCGCAACACCACCTTTTGCTGCAAGATCCATTGCCTTACTGAGCATATTGCTGAATTTTTCGAGGTGTTGGTAATCAATAATGATCGAATCAAATTCTTGATGCTCAGCATCCAAGGCTTCAAGTAAAGCAGGTAAACCATCGAATTGATTCAATAAGCCATTATGGTCATCATGGAATTGCATATCTGACAGTAAGTGTGCCAGTGAACCACTATGTGACTTTAATTGCAGTCCATCCCACATCGGCTGCTCACCAGCAATAACATCCTGAAATTTTTCCAATTGCCAGGGCTGAATTGCCGTATCTTTTGTTCGGTGAAAATAGGCATTATCAAGATGGCGCTTTAAGCCTTCTTCATTGGATAGCATCACATCTGTTACCACACCATCAAACATCCGACCAAAATAAAGGTGGGCAATATTTTTTGCTTCATCTCCATCCGAAACGCCTAACACGGCGCATGAATCAAAACCTTGCTGTGATTTAAAATTCACGACATGCCATAGGTCATCTTCTGTAGCTGACTCAGTGACAATTGCGGATAGTTTACGATGTGTACCTTGAATGCAGCCAATAGAGCATGATCCAGTATTTAATGCGGCGTCAAAACCCGCAACCACATAGCCCATATGTGGTGCGTATTGTTGAATAAAGTTTTTTGTATTCTTCACAAAAATAGCCTCTAGAAAATTCTTGAGGCTATTTTGATGATTCGTGTATTCTTGTTTTTTGGAAAGTACCAAATAAAATAAGCTGAAACTTAAATTCCAGTTAGTAATTGACTATAACGAGTCATATCAATATTACCGCCACTGATAATGACTCCAATTCTTTTGCCCTTTAACTCTTTTTTGAGCATTCTCGCTGCTGTAAAACCAAGACACCCTGTTGGTTCCACAATCATTTTCATACGTTCTGCAAAGAAACGCATTGAGTTAATCAGCTCTTCATCTGATACCGTTAAAATATCATCAACTTTTTCTTTGATAATGGAAAAAGTATATTGACCTAAATGTTGGATTTGTGCGCCATCAGCAATTGTTTGTGGGGTATCTATATGTACAATTTCACCTTTTTGAAAAGATAGTTGACCATCATTACCTGCGTCCGGTTCAACCCCGTATATTTTACAATTTGGCGATAAATGCCTTGCAGACAAGGCTGAACCTGCTAATAACCCACCACCACCAAGGCAGACAAATAAAGCATCTAACTCACCAACCTCTTCAAATAGTTCCTTAGCTACAGTCCCCTGACCTGCGATCACATGCGGATGATCATAAGGTGGAATTAAAGTCAGGCCTTTTTCTTTCGCTAATGCTTGCCCTATTTCTTCTCGGTCCTCCGTATAACGGTTATATTCAATTACATTTCCACCATAGCCTTTGGTTGCTGCTTTTTTTGCAGCAGGAGCATCATGAGGCATAATAATTGTTGCAGGAATTCCCAAAATTTTAGCTGATAAAGCAACACCTTGAGCATGATTTCCAGAAGAATACGCAACAATACCAGCAGCTCTTTGTACATCATTCAGTTGAGCCAAAGCATTCATTGCACCACGGAACTTAAATGCACCTATGCGTTGGAAATTTTCACATTTGAAAAATATTTGGGCATCAAAGTCTGCATCTGCCGTTCTAGAGGTTAATACAGGTGTTTTATTTATATGATTATTGATACGTTGAGCTGCAGCAATGACATCATCAAATGTTGGAAGTGTTTGTTTTTGCATGTAAAAAAACCTATAAAAAATAATTAATTAAGAACTAAATAGTTGCAACAGCTTCAATTTCTATAGAACAACCATAATGAAGTTCTGAGACAGCAGCCACAGCTCTAGCGGGTCGATGCTCACCAAGCCATTTTGAATACAAATCATTAAAAATAGACCATTGATTGATATTGGTCACATAGACTCTTACATGTACAAGCATTTCTCGTGTCGTACCAGCTCCAATCAATGATTCATCTAAATTGAGTAAAACCTGCTTGGTTTGCTCTTCAAATGAAGCATTATTCAACTTCAGACCTTCTTTAGTTACCGGTAATTGACCTGAAATAAAAATTAAATGACCCGCTGTACAACTATGGGAATAATGCCCTCCTGGTGGAGGACAATTCTTAGTATTATTGAGAATTAAGTTTGTCATCATATGACTCCATCTGAAAGTGTATTTGCACACCCATGTTAGATAAAATATACAATATTAGATATTGTGTCTAATTTATTTTATGTGTTTTAAGCCGATAAATTCTAAGAAATTGATTTTAAATAATTTTATTTTTAGACAAAAAATCTAAAAATGAAGTGAATTTGTCTATAAAAAATATAAAATGGGTTAATGCGTCTTTTATAAGATATTTAATTTGGAGTGAAAATGTCAGGCATAGATGAAAAGCACCTATTAAAACAATTAGATATGATTGCTCAAGGGTTAAGTGAAACACTTGCTCCATTTTGTGAAGTTGTAGTTCATGACCTCACTAATCCTGAACATTCAATACTTGCAATACATAACAATCTATCTGGCAGAAATATTGGTGATCCTGCTACAGAGTTAGGACTTGCAAGAATTATGTCGCCAGAATTTCCTAGTTTAATTGCAAATTACGCAAATCAATTTGCAGATGGTCGTCCCGCAAAAAGTACATCTATCGGAATTAAAGATACAAATGGGCAATATATAGCAGCATTATGTATGAATATCGATTTAACTTTATTTCGAGGAATGCAAAGTGCATTAGAGCGTTTTACGCATATTGATACAAATAGTATTGTTGAACATTTAGAACCTAGTGGTAGTGAAGCAATTAGAAGATATATTGATCAATATGCATCTAAACATGCAAAAACTCCACAGATGCTGAAACTCAACGAAAGAAAAGAGCTCATGGCTGAATTAAAACAAAATGGCCTCTTAGATATTAAAAAGGCAATAGAGACAGTCGCTCAACACCTAGGAATATCAAGAGCAAGTGCTTATCTATATTTTAAGGACCTTTAGACAAAAGCTGCCTATTATGTCGAGTATTCAATGTTTAAAACAGGTTTGAATTAACTCAGATAAAATTTGAATTGCCTGTTCTAATTGATCTAAATCAAAGTCACCTAGCCCTAGAATCAAGCCAGACCGGTTACCTGCCTGAGAAACAGGAATAATAACCACACCATTCCGATTATTTGCATCAAATGGAACACTAGCTGATTGTAATGCCACAACATACTCTTGGCTAAATGCTCTTAATGAATACTTCATACGATAAAATGCAGAAATTTCAAGCTTCATTAAATAATCAGCAGGTGGTCTCTGAGTGCCATCATCTGATGAAAATGTTATTGCCTAAATAGATTTCAATGATCTTGCTATTGCCCCACTTTTCACTTTTAAAAAAGAAATTGGGATCTCAAGTGAAGCATTACCTGTAATACTTATTATGTCATTATTTGTCTCATTTAGTGTATTTGCACATAAAAATCCTAATATCAAAGGACATTGTTTAATTATCAATGGAAAAATAAATCTGTGCCTTGCACTATTAACTCTAGTGGTGGTGCTGAAGGTATATATACAGCCTTTACAGTGAATAAAAATGCTTATCTTATTGAAGATCGGTCATGAAGGTAAAGCTTCAATGGGACTATCTTCAGCAGACAAATTAGAAGATGCTATTTCTTACTCATGAGACTACAAGACAAAGAAAATTACCAAACAAATTTATGATCTTTATCACTTTCATTATCTACTTGTTTTGCAATCTTTCCTCTCCATACCCTTAATCCATCCCAGTTATCTGGCACAGTAATACCTAACTTCCTCATTTCATTAACATGTGTCCTTAATAACGTCAATCATAGATGAAGTGTCAACAACCATTAATAATAGGTAAAATAAAAAACCTGTTTTATTGGCTTACCTTACATATGGCACAAGATTTCGCAATCAATTCCCCAGTTAAACATTGGTGTGAATTTGAATTTATCTCAAAAACGGTGAAAAACCCCAATATCCATATTCGGGGTAACTATAGCTATTACAGCGCTTTTTGGGATAGCGGGTTTGAAAGATGTGTCGTTAGATATTTACACAATAAACCTTCAACATCTGCAAATCAGATCGATCAGCTTTATATTGGTAACTTTGTGTGCTTTGGTGCAGAATGTGTGATTATGATGGGTGGTAATCAGTTACATCGGACAGACTGGATTTCAGCATTTCCATTCGATACCCGCAGTTTTGTACCTGCTGGAGATACAATCATTGGGGATGGTTGCTGGATTGGTAGTCGTGCCATGATCATGCAGGGTGTCAAACTTGGTGAAGGTGCTATTGTGGCAACAGGCGCAGTTGTGACCAAAGATGTGCCACCGTATGCTGTGGTTGCTGGTATTCCTGCTCAGATTGTGAAGTATCGCTTTTCACCTGATGCCATACAGAAATTGCTGTCTGCCAAGATTTATGATTTAGATGAAAAAGTCTTGTTAAAAATCAGAGAAAATTTGCAATCTGATAATGTCAATGCCTTGATTGAGTTTTTACAAAATCGTACTGCTTAGCAAGCCTTTACAGCATTAGGTTCTTCTATTGTTTACAAATTATATCCATAATCAAACGGCGTTTTGTTGAACAAGATCAAATCTTCTGGACTCAAATCTTGAGGATATTCAAAATAAAAAAGGCTCATCAAAGAGCCTTTTCTCAAGGATATTTACTTATAAATAACGCGCCCACTGAACAGTTGCTGTAGAACTGCTTGAACCAGAGCCTGAACTTGAGGTTCCACTACCTGTTGAAAAATCAGGGGGATCTTTTAAGGTTGAGAGATCAATAGTTGAGGCTAAGTTCATACTATGATTTTTTAGGATTTTTGCCGTGTAGCAAACCAGCATAAAACAGATCCAGCACATACCATCGCAGCACCTTGCCAAAATGCAAGTGATAACGGTGTATGCAAGACTACTGCTGCAAGTGCAGAAGAAAGCACAGGAATAAAATACGATGCGCCTGCAAGAACTGTGACATTGCCATGCAAGATTCCAACATTCCATGCAGCATAGCCAAACCCCATTGCTGCGGCTGCCAAAACTAAATAGAAAATGGCATATGCACTAAAATGCATTGGTTCAGCCGCCAAAATAAAGTATTTCGCCCACAAAATACTGGCAGTGAGCATAAAAAATAAGGTTACACCATTTTTACCATTCGCGATCCGCGCGGTTACGGTACAGTAACCCGACCAAATCAATGCCCCAATAAATGCCAAGCCATAACTTAATGGATTATCTTGTATATTGTGCAGCATGCTCGGCAAGTCCAAGCCTTGATCACTACCCAATACCCAGCAAATACCACTGATTGCAATCATAAATCCTGGAATAATCAATAGATTGTATTTTTGATGATTAAATAGAATAGCAGCGACCATGGTGAGTGTAGGCCACAGATAATTAACAATCCCCACTTCTATGGCCTGTCTGTGAGTATTGGCATATCCAATCGATAATGCCAGACACACCTCGTAAGACACAAACAGGACACTACCCAAAATCAGATAACGCTTGGGAAATTCACGAATTTTTGGAAAACCAATACTCAGCAGCAAAAATACTGAGGCAACGCTATAAATCATGGCTGCGCCTCCAGTAGCGCCCAGAGAATCGCTAACACTACGAATCAGCCCGACAATCGAACTCCATAGAAAAACTGCAATCAAGCCAATCAGCGTTGCATTTCTTTTGCTTATCATGATTTAAGCCACTTATAAGATTTTTTGATAAATATGAGAAGAAAATAAACCCATAAAATTTGATCATGCATGTGTACAAAACTTACATGCTATCAAAAATGGGGAGTAAATCTTTATATATTGAGAACTTATCTCAGGTCAATTCTAATCCTTTCAAATCAGGCAATTATTTTTAAGCATAAAAAAACCACATAGTCGCGAAACTATGTGGTTAAAACTAAGAAACTACAGCGTAAGTATTCTTTCGAAGAAAAAGTATATAATAAATACACCTTTAATGTCAAACATAAATCTCTCGGTAGCCTATCAAAGTGTGATTAATGACTGTCAGGCCGATGATTTATAGCTTGCTGGATACAACTGATCAATTGCTCCAATGCCTGTTGTATCCGTTCACTCAGATTAAATGAACAATTAATCCGGATAAAATTCTGTGTCAATGTATTCAAACGAAATAAACTACTTGGTGCAATGGCAATTTTATATTCAAGCAATTGCAGATACAGTGACATACTATCTACATGTTCAGGCAATTTCACCCACAAAAAATAACTACTGGAATAATAATAAATCTCACATTGCATCGACAAATGTGCTTTTAGAAACTGGTAAAATACCTGTTTATTGTGTTCAAGCTGTAACCGTAGTTGCCGTAAATGTTTTTCATAATGATGGTTAGGTAAAAAATCCACTAGAGCATGTTGCACCAGGGTACTGGCAGATAGCGTACTCATCATCTGTAAATGTTGAATGGCATTGGAAAATTTACCGACATGAACCCACCCGATTCGAGTCCCCATGCCTATCGTTTTGGAAAATGAAGAACAGTGCAACACATAGTTATGCTGATCAAAATACTTCATCGGCAGCGGTTTTTGTGCGCCGTAATAGAGTTCCTGATAGACATCATCTTCAATCAAATACACCTGATGTTCATGCAACAATTTGGCAATTTGAAATTTAATGTCATTACTGACAGTAAAGCCAATCGGATTATGTGAATTAAGCATGAGCCAGCAGACTTTAATCGGGTATTTATTCAATGCAGCTTCAAATGAAACCAAATCAAAGCCATGTTGCGGATGCTCAGGAATGGTAATCACCTTTAAACCTAGCCGTTCTGCCGCTTGCCATGCGCCGTAGAAAATATTTTGCTGAAGTAAAATAAAATCGCCTGCTTGGGTCAGGGCTTGTAAGGAAAGATTAAGCGCCTCTAATGCGCCAGAAGTAATCACAATATCGTTGGCATCGGTTGGAATGCCTTGCAGACTATAGCGACTCGCAATTATTTTACGTAATTCCAGATTACCTGGCGGCATACTGTCTGAATTTAAATAACTACGTTTACGCTTGGCATGTTGAGCAATAATTTGCATCAACTTGGCATTATAGAGCAAGTCCGAACAAGGAAATGCCGAACCGAGCGGTACAATTTCTTCATCCTGCGTGGCTTTTAAATAATTAAAAACCTGAGAGTTAATTTCAATATGGGCGTTGAGATTGGTTTCAGGGTGATGCGCCAGTTCCTGTGTTGCCAAATTCCCAGCAACAAAATAACCCGATTTTTCTTTGGAATAGACCAGACCTTGCGCTTCAAGCTCCTGATAGGCATTCAGCACGGTCATTAAGCTAAAGCCTGAACGCTGCACCTGTTCACGCAAGGACGGAAGTTTGCTGTGGGCTTGCCATGAACCATTTTCAATAAGTGCCCGTATGCTACGCGCCAGTTGTTCTGATTTATACATAAGCTATCAAGACGAACCCAATGTTGAAAAAATGATCATCGACTTCTTTCATCATGCTTTACGCTTTTTAGGTAAAACACATCGACAAAAGAAGCCACGCTATTGTTTTAATGTAGACTGGCTTTGGCAAGTAGCAGTAAACTACGGAACAGTCCCCCAACCACAGCCAAGCTCAAAAAGCCACATAACCATAATACAATAAACCATTGCCACTGTTTGAGTTGCAGTCGTTTAATCATGATAACCCTCATCACCTACCCGCACTTTGTCTTTAAACACCCAATAGGCTAAGCCTGTATACACCAAGATAATCGGCAGCAAAATACACGCGCCAATCAATGCAAACAGTTGACTGCTATATGGCGCTGCTGCTTGCCAAATCGTGACCGATGGCGGAATGATATTCGGCCACAGACTAATCAGGAAACCGACATAGGAGAGCGTAACCAACACCAACATATAGATAAATGGCTGTTTTTCCTGTTGATGCTGACAAGCGCGGTGCAGTTGATAACTGACCCAAAGCACCAACACAGGCACCACACTCAAATAATACAGGTTAGGCAAGCTAAACCGTGGAAACGCGGCAAATAGCCCTGCACCACCCAAAACCATCCATGTTTCATTACCATCCCACACAGGCGCAACGGTATTCATCATCACATCGCGTTGCTGCTTGTCAGCAACCACAGGAAATAAAATCCCGATGCCCAAATCAAATCCATCCAGAACCACATAGATCCAAACCCCAAGACCAATAATCCCGACCCAGATTAATGACAAATCGATCATGATTTTTTCTCCTCATCGAGATCTTCAGCATCGAGCATACTCATAGGGCGCATAGGGGTTTTAAAATGCCCAACACCCGCAACTTCCTGATGTTCTAGAGTTTGATGCTGCGGCCCTTTACGAATCAGTTTGAACAGGTAATAAAAACCACTACCAAATACCACGCTATACACCAGCACAAAAAGCGTCAGACTCAGCCCAACCTGTGGTGCAGACACCTGATGTGATAAACCATCGATGGTTTTCAGCAAGCCATACACCACCCACGGCTGACGTCCAACCTCTGTAGTGACCCATCCCGCCAGTAAGGCAATATAGCCACTTGCACCCATCAACATGGCAAAGCGTAGAAAGCCACGGCTGTCATATAAACGCTGACGATATCGCAGCCACAGTGCCAGTACAGACATCAAGACCATCAACATGCCCATTGACACCATGACACGGAAGCTCCAGAACACCAGTAATGCATTGGGACGTTCATCACGCGGAAAATCTTTGAGACCTGTCACAGCGCCGTTCATTTCATGGGTTAAAATTAGGCTGCCCAAATACGGCACACCCAGTTCAAAATGGTTTTTTTCTTGCTGCATGTCAGGAATAGCAAACAGTAACAAGGGCATTGGCTCTTGGTGATTGGTTTTCCAATGCCCTTCAATCGCTGCCAGTTTGGTAGGTTGATGGTGCAAGGTGTTTAAACCATGTTGATCGCCAACAAGAACTTGTAGGCTGGAAGTCAGTAACACCATCCACAGCCCCATTGAAAATGAGGTTTTCACCAAAGCATCGCGCCGTCCTTTGAGCAAATGCCATGCCGATGCACCTGTCACCAGTAAACCTGAGACTAAAAATGCAGCGATGCCCATATGTGCAAAGCGATAAGGAAAACTTGGATTAAAGACGATCGCCCACCAGTCTTTAGGCACCAAAATGCCATGCTCTAAAGCGATGCCTTGCGGGGTTTGCATCCAACTGTTAGAGGACAAAATCCAGAACATGGAAATACATGTACCAATGGCGACCATGAGGGTAGCAAAGAAATGCGCTTTTTCACCCACTCGCCCCCAGCCAAACATCATAATCCCCAAAAAGCCTGCTTCGAGGAAAAAAGCACTCAGCACTTCATAAGTTAGCAGTGGCCCCGTCACACTGCCTGCAATTCGGGAAAACTCACTCCAGTTGGTACCAAACTGATACGCCATGACAATGCCAGATACCACCCCCATGGCAAATGCCACCGCAAAAATTTTCAGCCAGTATTTAAACAAGTCCTGATACAACGGGTTGCGGCTACGCAGCCATTTCCATTCCAGAACCGCAAGGAAACAGGCTAAACCAATCGAAGTTGCAGGAAAAATAATATGAAAAGAAACAGTAAAGGCAAACTGCATTCTTGCCAAAGCAAAAGCACTCAGACCAAAATCCATAATCACCCTCTACTTCACGAAGGTATTTAATACATTGCAAAAATTCATAACAGATGCTCTGTAAATGATGACTTTGTTATGATGCAGAGCGCCCTGTTTAATTGTTAGATACAAAATAAGATAGAAAAACCATAACAGTTTTAAAAGAAATTCAGAAGAATAGTGGTTAAAAAGCTTCAGTAAATCATTGATTAACTCATTTAAAGCACATCTGGTTTAAAATAAAGACTCATCTGTTATAGTTTTTTAGAACAGATTTGTATCTACTCAAAAAGTAATATATTTCTCAAAATAGACTCAAAAGTTCTATTGAGGAATCAGCACATGAACAACGATGATGAAAACAAAAAACCAGTACAAAAGTACGCCGACAGCAGCATTTCAGACAAAGCCTTTAAAAACTTACTGTTCTGGTTTGCGCTATATACTGTTCTGTTTTGTGTTGGTGTGGTCTTCGCCGTTGGTGCGGACATGAAATAATGAACCAGTGCACACGAGAACCGCTCATGTTCATCACGCCTGAATTACAGCATTTGCCACGAATTTTTAATTTAGAGCATCTTTCAGAACCTGTTCAGCATCGCCTGAGTATGGAATACATGAATCTGGAGGGTGCGATTTTACGGGCAAAAGTCGTTCGGGCATTTGGACGGCAAAATCTGCATTACCTGATTCAGGATGCAGTACAGGAACAGGACGTCAATCTGGGATATGTATTTAGCCCATTTATCTTTGCCAATCTGAACAAGCCTTGTATCTACAGCACACCCAACACGGCCATGATTGAAAATATTTTGGGGCGTTTTGGGCAAGTCGACTATAAGATCAAGGCAGACTATGCACTTGATGCCATGCACATGTATTTAGATATTAGAGAATCTACTTGCTCTGATACAGAAATGTTGCAGTTAGGCTTGCTGCGCGCCTTGTGTCGCCCTGACCTCAAGCATGTGTTTCTCATTACCGATACCACACAGTTAAATACGCAGGCAATTACGGAAATTGAGCAGTTTCTCAAAATCCATATCCACCCGATTCACAAGCAGCGACAATCGGAATGGGTCGTTCCTGTGGCAACCGAAATTAAACTAAAAAAACTGTTGTTTAAACATAAAGATGAGCAATATATGGCGTTATGCGAACATTTTTCTCAGCAAAATGCCGAATTACTCAAACGCTGTGACAGTTTGAAGCTAGAACAAAATGCCCGCTTAATTGAAGATATGTTCTATAGCGAACACATCTTCGAAAAAATGTCGGTCTATAGTGAGTATATTCAAACCCTGTCACAAAATGCACTGCATGGCTGAGTATTTTGCTCAGTCATTCGTATGTTTCTGCTGCGCAATTGTATCTGGTGTTTTGACTGCAAACTGTTGTAGCAAGTGCTGTAACTGCTCAGAAAACTGCTGTTGCAAATAAAGTTCTGACTGCGTTTGTTTAAGCTTTCCTTGGGTTTGCTCAAGCTGCTGCTGTAATGACTGGTGTATATGTTCGGCTTGCTCTAACGTATCTTGCTGCTGTTGAAATTGCTGCTTCAGCATTGAAAATGTTTGTGTCTGTTGTACATATTCTTGTTTTAAATCAGTCAATTCATCTTGCTGTTGTTGATTCTGTTGCTGCAATTGCTGAACTTGACTGTACTGCTGTTCTAGATATACAGCCTGTTTGGTGTGTTCCGTGTGCAACACAGAAAGTTCATTGTTTTTGATCACAATGGTTTGCTGTAACTGCTGAATCTCAGTCTGTAGTTGCTGTACTGCCTGATCATGGCGCCGTAGATCCTGCTGACGCTGTTCCTTGACTGACTCTCGGTAATGCTCCAATGCTTGTTGGGCATGCTGAAACTTATCTTCTAACGCCAAACGGTGCTGTTCATTTTGTTCAAGTAAGGTATTTAAATCTGTGGTTTGCTGTTCTAAACGATTGCGCAAGATGGTTTCTTGTTGCAGGTTTTCTTTCAGCTGTTGCTGAGTCTGTATCAGCTCATCTATACGGATATTTTTCTGCTCTAGTTCTGCCTGAGTGTCTGCCAATTGTGCATTTAAATTCTGAATCTGCTGCTGTTGCTCTGCTTCACGTTGCTGCATTTGCTCCTGAATAAGATTAATTTTCTCTTGTGCCTCCTGATGCAGCTGCTCAGAAAGTCGCTGTACCAAGTTTTGCAGCGTTTCACTAATCGAGGGTTGTGCAATCACATCCTCATCTTCTTCCTCAAGCTCTTTTAAGTACTTGTGAATCGTACTTTTTGAGCCTGTATTCCCGAGTTCAATCCGTACAGCATCGACAGATGGATATTTTTCTTGTGCTAACAACGTATCACGGGCTTTCTTGACTTGCTGCTTGCTAAGACCTGTACGGGACATACTGCACCTTAATATCATAATGTATTATGTAATACATAATAACATAATAAAAACAAACAAAATGATTTTATTTAATTGAGAAATTAAAAGCAGGATAATTAAGGATTATCCTGTGTTATATTGATTTTGGCAAAATGAGGTAAATCTGGCATTACACCTTGGTACGCAAGCGATATTGGAGCTAAAAACGCAAAATGAACCGTCTGGATCAGTATTTACAGGCTGCGACACGGGAAAATACCCGAAAAAGTTACGCTTCTGCGCTTAGACACTATGAAGTGGAATGGCAAGGTTTATTGCCTGCGACTTCGGACAATATTGCTCAGTATCTGGCAGATCATGCTAAAATCTTATCAATTAATACATTAAAACAACGACTTGCTGCACTTTCACAGTGGCATGTTGAACAAGGTTTCCCTGACCCGACCAAAGCCCCATTGGTGAAACAGGTCTTTCGCGGCATCAAAGCGGTACACCCAGCTCAGGAAAAACAGGCAAAACCCTTACAACTTCTAGAACTTGAACAGGTGGTGAATTATCTGGATCAAGACATTGCTATACAGCAAGCACAGGGAAATTTTGCTCAGGAAATGCGCTTAAAACGCGATAAATCTTTATTATTAATGGGTTTTTGGCGTGGTTTTCGTGGTGATGAACTGACCCGTTTGGAAGTGGAAAATATTCAGGTTTCCCCACAAGAAGGTATGCAATGTTTCTTGCCGTATAGCAAAACCGATCGACAGTTTCAGGGGAAAACATTCCAAGTGCCTGCTTTAGCACGACTTTGCCCTGTACAAGCCTATACCGACTGGATCGAGATCAGTGGTTTAACTGAAGGCTTTGTATATCGCGGGATTCATCGTTATGGCAAGTTGTCTGATCAGGGCTTGCATATTGACAGTTTATTACCCTTAATCCGTAAGATCTTTACACAAGCGCAAATTGCAACACCCGAAAGTTATAGCACCCACTCATTACGCCGTGGTTTTGCCAACTGGGCAAGCCAAAGTGGCTGGGATGTCAAAACGCTGATGCAATATGTAGGCTGGAAAAATGTTAACTCGGCATTACGTTACGTGGAAGCAGCCAATCCTTTTCAGGGCTTTTCCAAGAATTGGCTGGAAAATAAAAATGATGGTTAGTTTAAGCCAGCGGTCTTAAGGTCAGGATTTGTTCACTGCGCCCGAAAGGCCCTTGTTCATCATGTAAAATCGAACTGGTCAGCCCAATCCCATCTTCGCCGTATTGCTGCACGGTTTCCAGTCCTAGCCAACGCCCATGAGGCATACGGTGTAAATGGATTTGTAAGTCCAGATTGGCAAATGACCAAGAAAATTGCTCTTTTTGCCGAGGCACAATCCCGTTTGCAGTATCGACCAATCCCATTAAATGCACAAAATCACTGGTTTCATGACCTTCCACCATATCGATATGCGTATTGAGCCAAACAATTCCTTTACCAGCGCGGGTCAGTGAAGCATGGGTTCTGACTTCTACACTTTGAATAAATCCACCCGGCCACTGTTTTAACCGTTCTTCAGGCAAGCTATGTTCAGGCTGTGAAATACTGTCATCTTCCAGGCCTGCAATTGCACGCGAATCCAGAGTCTGCATGCGCCATGCTCGCGCCACAACGCAGGTTTTACCTTGTGCCTGCATTTGTGCTTCAATCAGCTCAATGGTTTTTCCTGCACGAATCACTTGTGTCTGAATTACAAATTCGCCAGCAGCAATTAAACCAAAAATATCGAGGCTAATCCTGCCAATACGCATATGTTCACGCGGAAAAAACTGTTCTAGCTCAGCACATAAAATCCCTGTTGCAGGTGCCATATGCTGTTCATGGCTATTCCATGCGCCCTGTGCATGAATCGTTGAACGGTAATATGCAGTCGTCACTTGCTTCTGTGTATCTTGATGGCGCTGTAACAGTTGATAATATGCAGTCATAAAAAATCCCTATTTTTGTTTATTATTCTCATGAATTGTATGTTGCTACGCGACAAAAACCAAGTCACTGAAATGGTCAGTCAGTTCATCATTTAAGTTATAAGGTTGCTCAAATCACACCGAAGAAATGCCGATCTGCCAATATATACATTAGATATAAAACTCTCTACAATCAGCATAATAAACCGCCAAATTGGCTTAGTATGTAATGAGTGTCTGGCTCACATGAATAAATCTTCTTATTTACAACCGATTTGTCGGGTTTTCACAGTCTTAGCAATTTCTACAGGTTTGGTCGCTTGTGGTGACAACTCGCTTTTTTCTAAAGATGATGAAAAAATCCTTCAGGAAAAACAGATCAAACGTCTGATTCCCCCTCATGCGAGTAATCGTGAGTCTTGGGCGAAAGATATGAGCGACATTATGGATGAACTCAAGATTGAGAAATCCAAACAGAATGTTTGTACGATCGTCGCCATTATCGATCAAGAATCTAATTTTGTTGCGAACCCCCGTGTACCAGGACTCGGTAAAAAAGCGGTAGCTGAAGTGAATACGCGCCTGCAAGAAAAATTTACTGACAAACTGGGTGAAACGCTGGGAACGCCTATTGCGGGTTATTTTGAAAAAGTCTTAAAAACCCAACCCACACCTGAAAACAGCTATTTAAAACAGCTTGGAAAGGTTAAAACTGAACAGGATGTTGATGTTCTGTATCGTCAGATTTTTGACTATATGTCGAAACATTATCATGTCAGCGCATTAACAGGCGCCGCTAAACTGGTTGGTCAAGATATTGGCGAACGTATGAACCCGGTTACCACTTTGGGTTCTATGCAAGTCTTGGTGCGTTATGCACAAGATCATCAACGTGACCGTATGAATGTCAACGAACTCCGCGATTATTTATATACACAATATGGCGGCATGTACTACGGTATTCACCGTTTAATGATGTACAAAGCTGACTATGACAAACCGATTTATCGTTTTGCAGACTATAACTCAGGTATGTATTCAAGCCGTAATGCCTCTGTCCAGAAGGCATTAAATACGTTAACTGAATCTGATTTGTCTTTAGATGGTGACTTATTACTGTATGATAAAAATGAAAATGTGCAATCTGCTCAAAGTTCAACCGAATTAGCAATTAGCAAGCTGTTTGCACAAAATGGTGTGATTATTACCGCGCGTCAGCTACGTAGTGATTTAAAGGAAGAAAAAACTCAGAATTTTGAAAAAACCCAAACTTATTTAACGATTGCCAAGCTCTATCAACAAAAGACCGAAAAAGAAATGCCGTATGCCATTATGCCGCAAGTGGTGATTTCTGGACCAAAACTGAGCCGTGATTACAATACCAACTGGTATGCTAGCCGTGTGAATGGACGCTACGAAACATGCATGCATCGCGCCAAACGTCTGAAAGAATCTTGATCGCGCAGGGAAAAACCCTCGCCCTATTCGATTTTGATGGCACGCTTTGCCTGAGCGATAGCTTCACGCAATTTATTTTCTATACCTTGTCGAAAAGGCATATTATTCGGCAAGGTATTAAAATTTTGCCGTGGATTCAGGGATATTATCTGAACTTGTACCCTGCGCATGCGATGCGTACCAAGCTTTATAGCCAAATGTTTAGCCAGCAAAACCTACAAGAAATCGAAAGCTTGGCATCGGAATATAGTCGTGAACTGTTAGACCATTTAAACCCTGTTATTTTGGCGCAGCTTAAGCAACATCAGGATTTGGGTCATGAGGTGGCAATTGTTTCTGCATCTTTAGATTTATATTTACAACACATTGCGCAATATTTAAATGTGAGACTGATTTGTACTGAAACGGAAAAACAGCAGAATATTTTGACGGGGCAATATGCAAGCCCTGATTGTAGTGGTGAGCAAAAAAAAATAAGAATTTTAGATTCTTACAATCTTGAAAATTATGATCAGATCTACGCGTATGGCAATAGCCATGAAGACAAACAAATGTTGAGCCTAGCGCATTATCCTTTTATGGTCGGCAAAGACCGACTTCTGCCTAGCATTCCTTGCAAATCACACTAAGCATAGCAGGCACTCCACTGGGGCGCCTGCTCATGTGATCAAGTTAAGCAACTTTTGGGAAAAACATACTTTCACCACAAATCACGCTTTGCATCGCATGTGGATGAAAGCTGATCGTTAAAATATGCTGATCAATCTGAATATGATAATCATGAATCAAGGTCGAAATACCATGTTGACTATCAATTAAATACTCATCAACAATATTTAGAATGCCTTCCAGATTAATTGTACTTGACGCACGGTCTTGAGCAAATAAATCATAAATGGTTTGTAGATGGAAAGTGACTTTCTGTTCTGTTGGATGCTGTTTGATGTATTTTTCCAAAAACAACACCATTTTGTGTGCAAAGAAAAAATAATCGGGTTTGTGTAGATATTCCATGTTCATCTTCTTCTCCTTAAACCTTTTTCAGACCATTTTGATCAAGTTTCCTTATGGTTTCAAGGTAAGAATATCACCTTAAAAAAATCTTAAAATATCTATTTTGTTTACATTTATTATCATTATATGAAAAAACATTAATTTTTATGAATTTACGATATTCATGGATCACAGCAATGCAAGCTATTGAATCCACACAGCAATAATTTTCAGAAAAATGTGAATTTCTGACATTCTTCCTATGTTGTATTAAAAAATAATAATCCTAAACAGCAGTTAAAATATGTAAAAAACTGCTACTTTTTTACATGTTGATCTAAATAAAAAGCCATCGCACAAGGCAATGGCTTTATTGCAGATAGCTGGTTTAACCCTGAATTTTAATAATTGGTTTGAGCGTAATCCCTTTTTGGCTGTCGAGAGCCGCCTGATTGATTTGTTCAAAGTCGTAAAACTTGACCAATTTATCAAATGGGAATAATCCTTGCTGATAAAGCTTGACCAATTCGGGAATAAACTTTTTCGGTGCGCCGCTGCCTTCAACCACACCCATAATCATTTTTCCACCGAGCAGCAAATCGTTGACATCAAACTGTGCATTTGTTCCTAGAGGCGGCGCGCCAACCACTGCAATTTTGCCCAAAGTTCCCAAAGCATCAATACCTTGCTTTAAGATCTCAGGGCGACCAGTTGATTCCAGTGCAAAGTTAACCCCACCACCTGTAATGTCTTTGATGGCTTGTACAGGGTCTTGTTCCTTGCTGTTAATCACATGGGTTGCACCTAACTCTTTAGCTAGTTCCAAACGAGATGGGACAACATCTACAGCAATGATGGTGGTTGCCCCACAAATCTTGGCGGCAAGTAATGCACTTAAACCCACTGCACCTGCGCCAAGTGCAACAAAACTACTTGCAGGTGTAACCTTGAGAACATTGATAGCGGCCCCTGCACCTGTCTGAATACCACAGCCCAGCGGCCCAAGTAGCTCCAGTGGTGCATCTTCAGGTACTTTAATCGCATTGTTTTCTCGGCTTAAAGCAAGGCTCGCAAAGGAAGACTGTGCAAAGAAATGGTCATGCACAGCATCGTGCTGATGGTTGCATAACGCCGTATGACCTTCCAAGTCAGCGCCACCAAAGTTACGCCCGAAAAATTCGCTACAATACGCAGGATTACCTGTATTGCATTGGGTACATTTGCCACAGTAACCGTAGGTCAGTACCACATGATCACCGACTTTCAGGTCTTTAACGTCTGGGCCAATGGCTTGAATCACACCAGAACCTTCATGCCCAAGCACCGCAGGTAATGGCACAGGATAATACTGGTCACGCACAATCAGGTCGGTGTGGCACATGCCTGTCGCGACAATTTTCACCAAGACTTCATCTCGCTGTGGTTGGCGAATTTTTAACGGCTGCAACTCAAAATTTGCGCCTTTACATGCAGTCACGGCTGCGGTGATATCTAATAGTTCCTGTTGAATCGTCATGGTTTCTTTCCTTGTGTTGTTGTCATTCAAATCAATTAAAACAGATGGTTAGAATGGATAGTTAGGCGCTTGAGTTTGAATGGTCATCCATTGCCACTGCGTAAACTCATCCAGATTTGCCAAACCACCAATCCGTGTGCCATTGCCCGATGCGCCAAAGCCACCAAATGGATTCACGGTTTCATCATTTACAGTCTGATCATTAATATGCAGCAAGCCCACTTTGAGCTGCGCACCTATTTGCATGGCATGTGCCACATTGCTGCTGATAATCCCTGCCGATAAGCCATAATCGGCCATATTGGCCAGTTCTACCGCTTCAGCATCATTTGAAAATGGAATGAGTACCGCAACAGGGCCAAAAATTTCTTCAGTAAAAATCGGATTATCAGCGCTAACGCCTGACAAAACTGTTGGCTGGAAAAATACGCCGTCTGCTTTACCACCGATTTCAAGAGTAGCGCCGTGTGTGACTGCATCATTCACCAGTTGCTGTACTCTCTGACTCTGTTTGGCATTGATCAAAGGCCCAAGATTGACATTTGGGTCGGTTGGGTTGCCTATCACAAAGTTTTTGACTTTCTCAATCAGGCGTTGCTTCAGTGGTTCATACAAACTTTCATGCACCAGAATTTTTCCTGATGTCATGCAGATTTGACCTGAGTGTAAAAATGCACCCCACGCCACATTTTGCGCAGCAAGTTCAAGGTCGGCATCAGGCAAAATGATCAGTGAGTTTTTGCCACCGAGTTCCAAAGAAACTTTTTTCAGGGTTTTACCTGCATTTGCCCCGATGATTCGCCCGACCTGTGTTGAACCTGTAAATTGGATACTGGCAATATTAGGATCTAGTGTCAGTGCTTCACCAACGTCTGCTCCCCCAGGTACAACATGCAATAAACCTTTAGGCAAACCTGCAAGTTCAAAAATCCGCGCAATGGCAAACCCACTACAGACTGCCGTACGTTCATCGGGTTTTAGCACCACGGCATTTCCAAGTGCTAATGCAGGTGCAACTGCACGCAGCGCCAAATATAACGGGAAGTTAAACGGTGAAATCACCCCAATCACCCCCAAAGGCACACGTTTTGCCAGACTGATTTTTCCTGTTTGTGTCGGTAAGATGCTACCTTGCTCACTGGCAGGCAATGCACTGCAATGCTTGAGAATTTGCAGGGAAATATGGGTTTCAAAACCTGCTTTAAGCTGAATCGAACCACTTTCACGCACCAGCCAGTCGATAATTTCAGGTTGATGTTCTGTTAAAAGCTGAGCTGCGCGTTCAAATACGGCTGCACGTTCCTGATAGGGCAATACCGCCCACGCTTGTTGTGCCTGCTTGGCGCTGATGGCCGCCTGAGCAACATCGTGCGCCGTTGCACAGCCCAGTTGCCCAAGTACTTCACCTGTTGCTACTTCTGTAACAGGCAGGCTTTGTGTTGCAGCAAGCCATTCACCGTGAAATAAACGCTGATTCCAGATGTCTGCATCTAATAACGACATAATACAACTCCTTGATTAATCTTATTATCCTGTCAATTAAAACAAATACAGCAAACGGAAATTTGCACCGAGCTGCTTTTTAAAGCCACTTTCCACTTTGGTGTCCGAAATCAACTGTGCACTCAACTGGGTTTTGGCATTCAGCATATGTTGATATTCAAAGCGGGCTTGCTGGGTTTTGGTTTGGGTATTTTGATCAACCCCGTCCAGTTCCTGTTTACCACCATAGGTTGCCGAGTAACCCAGTGCGACACGTTGTTTAGGATTGAAGTCATAACGCAAATTGGCTTGCGTTTGGTAACTGGTATGTTGTTTTAAAGTCTGGCTACCATTGCCTGCCTGATCATTATTGCCATAAAACACGACATCCTGATAAAACTCGGCTGACCAGTTTTTATAAAGTGGTTCAACCCAGCCCAATTGCAGGTCATATTTAAAGCGGTTTTCACCCAAATTGACGCTTTCGTGTTTGTTATATTGACCTACAGGCAAATAAATCAGTGGGGTCAGACCCACATAACGTCCTGAAATGCCTGCCTGTGGTTGATTGATTAACCAAAAGGTTGCGCCAATAATCGGATCGGCAATACCGCTGGCATCATTTAAATGCTGCCCACCAACACGGGTGTTATACACTGTTCCAAATGGCAGTAAAATTTGCGGATCGATAGTGATATTGCCAATTTTGGTAAAATGAATCAGACGCAAAATCCCGATATCCGAATGAGATTTGGCATCAATTTTATCGCCATTAACATAATAACCGTCGGATTCGCCGTGTTGATAATATAACGCTGCAACATCGGTTCCTGCGGGCAACGCACTATAATCGCCTGCGTTGACATCGACTGCATACGCACTGTGAATTGCTGTGAAGCTGGCTGAGAATGCAGCAATTTTTTTAAAATGTGTAAAAAACATTCGTCAAATCCCCTGACTGAAATATTGTCCTTGACTGCGTGTGAACCTTAAACGCGAGTCGCAAGTAGCGATATCGTCCTGATCAATAGCTACCTGTGATACTTATGTTATTTGCAGCAACTGTGCCAATCTTATAATTAGTTATATTTCAGTGATTTATATTTTTAAATTTCAACTTTATGTCCAGATACTGGACAAATTCAAGTGAACACTGTCCAAATACTGGACAGTGTATCCTGCTGATTTTAATGTAAATATTTATAGACTGTGGTTCTGGAAATATTTAGGCGTTTCGCTGTTTTAGACACATTGCCTTGTTCCTGTTGCAGTACTTGCTGAATCAGTTGACGGGTTTGCTGTTCTAAATCAGCTGGGCTTGTAGACACTTGTTCAGCAATTGCAGATGCAGACTGTTCAGGTAAATATAAATGTTCCAGTATCGGCTGTTCGGATAATGCCACCGAAAGTTTTAAGACATGAATCAGCTCACGAATATTGCCATGCCAGTCATATTGCTCAAGTTGCTGCTCGACCTGTACAGACCATTGTTGTACACCTAACTCTTGCAAAATGTGCTGCATTAGAATCAGTTTGTCATTACGTTGTCGTAATGGTAGTAACTGCACTTCATAACCGCGAATACGGTAGTACAAATCACTACGGAATTGCTGCTGTTTGACTTGAGTTGGTAAGTCCTGATTGGTCGCACAAATCAGCTTAAACTTTGATTGAATCGGCTGTCGTCCACCCACCCGATAAAACTGCTGATCTTGCAAAACCCGCAGTACTTTGACCTGTAGATGCATCGGCAAATCACCAATTTCATCGAGAAATAAAAAGCCCTGATCCGCGAGCTCAACCAGCCCTTTTTCGCCTTTGTGCTTAGCTCCTGTAAATGCGCCACCTTCGTAGCCAAACAGTTCTGATTCCAGTAGATTTTCAGGAATCGCACCACAGTTGATTGAAATAAAAGGTAGATTTTCAGGGAATTGCTGGCGAATCTGCTGGGCAAAATGATCTTTACCTGTACCTGTTTCCCCTGTAATCAAAATCGGAATATTGGCACGAATTGCTTTAACTGCTTGTTGTAATTGCTGTTGTTGAAAAATGACTGATTTTCTAATAGCTTGGCGTGGTATGGTTTGAATTTGTGGGCGATGCTGCCGTGCATAAAACAAGGCATGGTCGCAACTTTGAATCAGAAAATCACCCGATTGTTGTATCGTCGGCATCAGGAAAAAATGTTGTAAAGGCTGCCCAAGTACGTCATGAATATCTCGATTGAGCAGCTTAAGCGCCATTTGATTGGCTTTACGAATGATTTGCCGATCATCATATTCCAGCATCGCGCTATAAGCATTGCCAAGCAAATCGGGTGAATGCTGAAAAACCAGTAAATGCTGTTCAGACTGTTGAATCAGGAGCTGATTTTCCAGTTTATAGGTTTGATAGAGTAAATGTCTGAGCCAGTTACTGGCGAGCAGACCTTGTCGGGACGTAATGTCGAGCGCACCTAAAACGCCGCCTTGACCATCAAAAATCGGAACCGAGGCACAGGAATAATCGCTAAATTCATCGAGGTAATGTTGATGACCGACCATAATCAACGGTTGCTGGCAGGACAAACTACAGGTCGGGGCAATCGCGCCAAACACCGCTTCATCGACAATTCGCCCAGTCTGTAAAAAACTATAGCTTTGATGGGCAAAGTCATTGTGCTGCTCGGCAATAATTTTACGTTGCTGATTGATCAGAAAGACACTGATGTCCTGTTGTCCAAAAATTTTCCATGTATCTTGCAAAATCGGCTGTGCCAGTTCTGCCAAGTATTGGTCGCTGTCTGTGAGCGCTGCATGTGGAAAATCATGCAGACTAGACACTTTGGTCAACGGACTTAAACCTGCCTGTCGGGATTTTTGCCAGCCCTGAATAATGGGGGAATCTGCCAAAACGGGATTGGGCAAACTGCCCGTTTCAAAAAAACGATGTTTAATATCCTTCCATGGATAATTTGCGTGTCCGTGCATGTCCTCATCCTATTTAAAAATAAAATAACCCAATCATTCACAGGAACAATTGGGTTCGGCACAGCATGTTATTCCTGTTTGTTCTATACAATAAAACCTTTTAGGCACTGATTAAAGTGTTCAGGCTGCTCAATATTGGAAATATGCGAGGCTGCAATCTCAGCGAGTGTTGCGCCGTGAATTTGCTGTTGCATAAATTGCCCATCGGCAACGGTGGTCACAGGGTCAGCAGAACCCGCAATAATCAGCACTGGAACCTGAATTTTGGCAATTTCATCACGTAAATTGGTATGAGCCAAAGCTTCACAGCACTGTGCATAACCTTCAGCGCTACCTGCGGCCAAATCATTACTTAACTTTTGAATTAAGTCGGGGTTATTTTGTACAAAACCTTCAGTAAACCAGCGAGTTGCAGCCGTTGCAGCAATCGGTTGCAGGCCTTGTATACGTACCAATGCCGCACGCTCTTGCCAAGCTTGCGCTTGTCCGATTTTTGCTGCGGTATTGCACACCACCACTTTTTTAAAGCGTTCTGGAAAATAGCGCGCCAACCACTGACCTGTCAGACCACCCATCGAAATACCACAAAAATACGCAGTCTGAATGTTGAGGTGATCTAGTAAATCAATCACGTCTTGTGCCAGTTCCGCACAGCCAAAAGACTGTGTCGCCGTTGAAGATGCGCCGTGTCCACGCGTATCATAAGCAATAACAAAAAAATCTTTCTGAAAAAATTCAATTTGTGCTTGCCACATGCTGAGATTAGTTCCCAGCGAATTAGAAAATACTAAGGCAGGATTTTTAGCATCACCAAAGGTTTGATAGTTCAGCGTAATCTGCTGTGGAGTCACAAAATTTGGCATTGTTTTATCCTTCTACTCGCTCAATAATCAAAGCAATCCCCTGACCGACACCGATACACATTGAACATAAGGCGTACTTGCCGCCAGTCTGTTCAAGCTGGTTCAAGGCTGTAGTGACTAGACGTGCGCCTGAAGCACCGAGTGGATGACCCAGTGCAATCGCACCACCGTTTGGATTGACTCGGGCATCATCGTCCGCCAGACCTAGGTCACGCGTACATGCTAATGCCTGTGCAGCAAAAGCTTCGTTCAATTCAATCACGTCCATCTGTGCCAAAGTCAGGTTGGCCTGTTTCAGTAATTTCTTGATCGCTGGTGCTGGGGCAAAGCCCATGATGCGCGGTTCAACACCCACCGTTGTAGCTGCAATAATCTTGGCGCGTGCTTTCAGTTCGTATTTTGTGATGGCTTCATCTGACGCAATCAGTAGTGCTGCTGCACCGTCGTTAATACCTGAAGCATTGCCCGCAGTCACCGTCCCTTCAGCTTTCACTACAGGTTTCAGTTTGGTTAAGGTTTCCAATGTGGTTGCACGTGGATGTTCATCGGTATCAACCACGATCGGATCGCCTTTGCGCTGTGGAATCGTCACAGGTACGATTTCGTTGGCAAAGTAGCCTTTGGCTTGTGCAGCGGCAGTACGTTGCTGGCTGGTTAAAGCAAACTTGTCCTGATCTTCACGGCTAATGTGGAACTGTGCTGCCACGTTTTCCGCGGTTTGTGGCATGGTGTCCACGCCATACATTTCTTTGAGTTTCGGATTGATAAAACGCCAGCCCATGGTGGTGTCTTCAATCTTCTGGGTGCGACTGTAAGCCGTTTCGGCTTTGCCCATGACAAATGGTGCACGGCTCATGCTCTCTACACCACCCGCGATAATCAGGTCTGCTTCACCCGCTTTAATGGTGCGTGCCGCCATGGCAATCGCATCTAGCGATGAACCACACAGACGGTTAATGGTCGTTGCTGGCACTTGGTATGGTAAGCCTGCAAGTAAAGATGACATGCGTCCGACATTACGGTTGTCTTCACCCGCTTGGTTGGCACAGCCATAGATCACGTCATCGACCTGTTGCCAGTCCACGCTTGGGTTACGCTGCATCAGGGCTTTGATCGGTAAGGCACCGAGGTCATCGGCACGAACTGAAGCTAGACCACCAGCATAACGGCCAAACGGAGTACGGATGGCATCGACAATATAAGCATTTTTCATTCTTTAATCCTGTCCTGTTACTTCACCTTTTCCCTCTCCTTTCAGGAGAGGGTTAGGGAGAGGTTTTTATCCTTGAGTCGCATCAATCAGTGTTGCACCAGTCATTGCCTGCAGCTCGTCAAAGCTTAAGCCTTCGACTTTCTCCAGCACTTTCAAACCTTCAGGTGTGACATCAATCACACATAAGTCAGTATAGATACGGTCTACACATTTCAGACCTGTCGCAGGATAAGTCAGTTCTGCCACAATCTTTGGTTCACCCTGTTTGGTGACATGATCCGTGGTGATAAAGACTTTCTTGGCACCAACAGCCAAGTCCATTGCACCGCCGACAGCAGGAATGGCATTCGGTGCACCAGTATGCCAGTTGGCCAAATCACCATTGGCTGCAATCTGGAATGCACCAAGAACTGCGATATCAAGGTGACCACCGCGCATCATGGCAAACGAGTCTCCATGATGGAAAAACGCGCCGCCTTTCAACATCGTTACGAATTCTTTACCGGCATTGATTAGTTCAGGATCTTCTTCACCCTCTGCTGGTGGTGGGCCAAATGCCAACAGGCCATTTTCAGAATGAAGGAAAACGTCTTTATCCGCAGGCAGGTAGCTGGCGATCTTGGTTGGTAAGCCAATGCCAAGATTCACATAAGCACCATCAGGAATGTCTTGAGCGACACGTTCAGCGATTTGGTCACGGGTTAGTTTTTTATAGCTCATGTCAGTCTCCTTATGCGGTTGCCAATGGTGAAGCAGGTTCAACCTGAACCACATGCTGCACAAAGATACCTGGGGTAATGATGTGTTCAGGATCTAACTCACCCAGTTCAACCACTTCAGAAACTTGTGCGATGGTGACTTTCGCTGCCATGGCCATGATTGGGCCAAAGTTACGTGCGGATTTGCGGTAAACCAGATTGCCCCAGCGGTCGCCCTGCTGTGCCTTGATCAAGGCGAAATCGGCATGAATCGGGTATTCCAAGACATAGTCCTTGCCATCGATATGACGGGTTTCTTTTCCTTCAGCCAGTAAAGTGCCATAGCCTGTAGGCGTAAACACTGCACCCAAGCCCATACCCGCAGCCTGAATACGGCAAGCGAGGTTGCCTTGTGGCACCAGTTCCAGCTCGATTTTGCCTGCGCGGTACAGTTCGTCAAATACCCAAGAATCCGACTGACGCGGGAAAGAACAGATGACTTTTTTCACAGCGCCTGCTTTGAGCAATTTCGCCAGACCATAGTCACCATTACCCGCATTGTTGCTGACAATAGTCAGGTCTTTGATGCCCAAATCCAGCAAGCCATCAATGAGTTCGGCAGGTTGTCCTGCGGTGCCAAAGCCACCAATCATGATGGTCGAACCATCTTTAATTTGCGACAGCACTTCTGTTATAGAAGCTGAGCTTTTGTCAATCATAATATTTCCTAATCAAACCTTACTGTGCTTGAACTTTAAAGAACGCGTTGTTTTGAAGCTCAAAATGAAATGGGCAAGCATTCCGATACAAATGCCCCAAAACACCGAACTTAAACCAAGAAAATGCATACCTGAAACACTGGCTAAAAATGTGATCACGGCAGATTCACGTTGCTGTTCGTCACGCAGTGCAATGGTTAAGTTGTTGGTAATGGCACTGAGCAATGCCAAACCTGCTAAAGCTGCAATTAACTCTTTGGGAAATAAGCTAAATAACAACACAATACTACTGGCAAACAATCCACCAAGCAGATAGAACAGCCCATTGGCAATACCTGCAATATAGCGGCGCTGCGGCTGTTCATGACAATGTTCACTCATGCAGAGTGATGCAGTAATTGATGCCAAAACAATACTAATGCCACCCGTACATGCAACCAGTAATGAGGCCAGACTGGTCGTGCCAATCACGGTACGCCCAGACACCTCATAATCATGCAGTTTAAACAGCGCCATGCCTGGTAAAAATTGTCCTGTAATACTTACCAAGATAAGGGGTAAAGCAAAATTGAGCGTCGATGCCCATGTCCAGTGTGGGCTAATCCATTCGGGAACAGTCAGTGACAATTGCAAAGCAACTGGATGTAATTTCCCGAGAAATAGACTAAGGAGAATGCCCGTACACAAGACCCATAACATGCTATAACGCGGGTTGTAACGTTTGGCACACAGATACACCACGAGCATGGTAAATACGATGGTTGGCATATGATTGGTGGCTTGAAATACACCTAAACCAAATTGAAATAAAATACCTGCCATCATACCTGCGGCAATACCCGATGGAATCCAGCGCAACATACGATCAAATGAACCACTGACACCAATCAGCAGCATGACGACTGCTGCAGTTATATATGCAGCAACGACTTCATTTAAACTAATATGTGGAAATAACGTCACCAAGAGCGCTGTGCCTGGTGCTGACCATGCTGTAATTACAGGCACTTTGTAACGAATCGACAGGTAAATTCCTGAAATGGCAGCGCCAATCGAAATGCCCCAAATCCATGAACTGAGCATATGTGAATCGATCTGCGCTTGTTGAGCCGCCTGAAAAAATATAACCAGTGGCCCAGAATAAGAAATCAATACAGCCAGAAAACCTGCAATGGTGGCTGAAATTGACCAATCTTGTTTGAGGGACTGGATCAGATTAGACATCGTATGCCTCCATGCTCACGATATTATTCATTCTGAATTTAACCGAGGTCACCACCGCCGACAGGTACAACACTACCTGTAATATATGAAGCTTCATCAGACGCAAGGAAAGTAATCACGTTGACTTGTTCATCAATTGTGCCATAGCGTTTAAGGAACGTACGATCCACAGTTTGATCTACAACTTCTTGCATCCACGCTTTGTCCTGTTCAGACATTGGAGCGCTATTACGTGGTACTTTACGTGGCGGGGCTTCTGTTCCACCTGTTGCCACAGCATTCACGCGAATGCCATCATGAGCATGTTCAAATGCCAAAGATGCAGTTAAACCGTTTACACCACCCTTTGCTGCAGAGTAAGGAATACGGTTAATACCACGCGTTGCTACAGAAGATACGTTTACAATGGCACCAGACTGCTGAGCGATCATGCTCGGCAATACGGCATGGCAACACCATAAGGTTGGAAATAGTGAGCGGCGAATCTCCTTCTCTACTTCTTCAGGTTTGAACTCCTGAAAAGGTTTCATCCAGATTGCGCCACCCACGATATTGAGGAGTACATCCACACGGCCATATTTTTCCAAGGCAGCATGAACAACTTTCTCTGCACCTTCGAACTGTTCCAGATCTGCACGTACCGTGATAGCTTCACCGCCAGCATCAATGACTTCTTTAAGAACGTCTTCGACATACTCGGAAAAATCTGCCATGACAACTTTTCCGCCTTCACTGGCAACGCGTAGAGCTACACCACGACCAATACCTTGTGCCGCACCTGTGACAATAACCACTTTATTGCTGAAACGTTGTTGACTCATCTTTACTTCCTTATCTTGCATGAATGAACCATGTTAAAATTTAGTTCGCAGAGAATTTCTCAAACAAGAAGTTAGCAGGTTTCACCCCTTCTTTATCTAACCAGCCACGCACTGCTTCAACCATTAGCACTGGGCCACAAAGGTAGATATCAACATCACCGCCATTGAGCCATTCATGGTCGACATGTCCAGTCACATAACCTTTACGTTCATGTGCAGATTCTGGGCTAGCAACGACTGTACGGTATTCAAACCATGGGAATTTCGCTTGCATTTCATTCAGGCGCTCGATTGCAACCAAGTCAAAGTCATGGGTTACACCAAACACAAGACGTACAGGTTGTTCAGAACCTTTTTCTTCCAGTACTGAAAGCATAGATAAAAACGGTGCAATCCCTGTACCGCCAGCCAGCATAAGAACTGGACGAGTCACGCTACGCAAATAGAAGCTACCAAATGGACCAGTGAAGGTCATTTTGTCGCCTACTTTTGCAGTTTGGCTAAGGAAACTACTCATTTTGCCATTTGGTACGTTACGAACAACGAAACCTGTTTGACGATCGCCTGGTTTAGAACTGAATGAATAAGAACGAGTTTCAGTTGTGCCAGGGATACCAACATTGACATATTGACCCGCAAGGAAGTTGATGTCTGGTTCTGCTGCATCAAGTTCAATGCCAAAGGTAATCGTAGAGTCAGACAGGTTTTCAACCGAAGTTAGTGTACCTTGATATGTATGAATTTCAGTTTTACATACATCTGAAGTTGCGTGAATCTGGAAAACTGCATCTGATGTAGGGCGGCATTGACAAGCCAGAATATAGCCTTCTGCGGCTTCTTCAGGCGTTAATGCATCTTCAATATAAGTGTCTTCAGGCATGTCATATGAACCTGATTCACAAAACGCTCGGCAGGTCCCGCAAGCACCGTCACGGCAGTCTAGCGGAATATTGATCTTTTGACGGTAAGCAGCATCAGATAGTGTTTCACCATCTGTAACACTGATAAAACGTGTAACGCCATCTTCAAATTGAAGTGCAACATTGTGGTTTGACATGGCTGAATATCCTATATAAAGCTTTAAAACTAGACCTTTCAATCAACTTTCCATTTGATTGAAAGGTTTTTCCTTGCTGTATGAACAGCTTTAGAGATGGTAAATATCGATAACCTGATTAATGTAATCGTTTTTCAACACAACATATTTGTTGACGATTTTTGGTTCATTACCAGAAAAATCAATTACATAACGAGACATACCAAAATAGCTATAGCTAGTTTTGTAACGGAAACTTAAAGTATTCCAGTTAAAACGGACTGTAACTAAATCACCATCTTGTTCCACAATTTCAATATTGCTAATGTTGTGGCTAGTACGCGTATCTGGCATGGTTGCAGATGAGCGTTCTGTTTTGATACGGAACACACGGTCTTCTAAACCTTGACGGTCTGGATAGAAAATCAATGAGATTTCAGACTGTGGGTCTTGGGTTAGCTTGTCATCATCATCCCAAGCTGGCATCCAGAATTGTGCAGTTGGTGCATAACATTGCAACCAGTTATCCCATTGTTCGTCATCTAAAAAACGTGCTTCGCGATAGAGGAACTGAGCAATATTTTCTAGCGTAATCGTGCTCATGCGTTTTCTCCTTCAGTTACAGCCATTTCTTTTTCAGTCGCAATTGCTTTTTTCATGAGTTTTAACCAGTATTCATGTTGAGCAAGGTACAAACCTTCATCTTCAGTTTTGATACCAGAAAGTTTTGGTTTTAGACCAATTTCATTCGCAGCATCATCTGGTCCTTGAACCCAGTGTTTTGCACCACGGCTCATGTCGTTCCATTCAAGGGCGATTCCTGCATAACCTGCTTGGCATGCACGGAATTCTTCCAAGTCATCTGGAGTTGCCATGCCTGACGCATTAAAGAAGTCTTCGTACTGGCGAATGCGGCGTGCACGTGCTTCAGGTGCTTCACCCTTAGGCGCGATACAGTAAATGGTGACTTCAGTCTTATCTACAGACAATGGACGAAGAACACGGATTTGTGAACCGAACTGATCCATGAAGTAAACGTTTGGATACAAGCAAAGGTTACGAGAACGCTCGATCATCCATTTTGCCATTGCAGCGCCATAACGCTCAGTGTATTCGTCTTTTTTCGGGAAGTTTGGACGGTCTTCAGGGTTTGCCCATTGTGTCCAAAGCAACATGTGGCCATTTTCAAAACCGTAAGAGCCACCGCCTTGTTTACCCCAGGCACCAGCGCTCATAGCACGAATGTTATCGCCACCTTGTTTTTCTTTACGTTGCTGTGTAGTTGCAGCATAGTTCCAGTGTACAGCAGACACGTGGTAACCATCGGCACCGTTTTCAGCCGTGAGTTTCCAGTTACCTTCATAGGTATACGTAGACGCACCACGAAGAACTTCAAGACCGTCTTCAGATTGACCGACGATCATGTCAATGATTTTAGTTGCTTCACCCAAGTATTCTTCAAGAGAAGGAACATCAGGGTTCAAGCTACCAAACAAAAAGCCTTTATAACTTTCAAAACGAGCAACTTTTTTCAAGTCATGTGAACCGTCTTGATTAAAGCAGTCTGAATAACCCGCATCGCTTGGGTCTTTAACCTTAAGCAATTTTCCTGAGTTATTGAATGTCCATCCATGAAATGGACAGGTATAAGTGGCTTTATTACCACGTTTATTACGGCAAAGTTGTGCACCACGGTGCGAACAAGCGTTAATCATTGCATTAAGTTCACCATTACGGTTGCGTGCAATAATGATCGGCTGGCGTCCGATATAAGTGGTGTAGAAATCGTTATTATTTGGAATTTGGCTTTCGTGTGCCAAGTATACCCAGTTACCCTCAAAAATATATTTCATTTCAAGGTCAAAAATGTCCTGATCGGTGAAAACAGAACGATGGAGTTTAAATTCACCTGTTTCATAATTTTCAACAAGTAATTCATCGATACGATCTAGGTGACTGGTATTGATTACAGGAATACGTGGCATGTCCGTTCTCCGACTTTCCAAAAGTTAGGAAGTCACCAAAACGCTTGAGTGTAAAAAATTAAGCGTTTTGGTTCCTTAAGATATGGTGAGTTAAGCGCTTGCGCGACGACGTTCAACTTCAGTAGAAGGAGCGCCAGTTTTGTCTTTTTGCAGCACAACATTGAACTGGATGTGTTTGAAAGAACCTTTCAAACCGCGACGTGCAATTTCAGCTTCGTCAGTTACATCAACAGCAGTTGCAACTAGACCTTCACGAGTACCGAATGCAAAGTCATCCCAAAGGTATTTGTCACCTTCGATGTTGAACTGAGTTGTCAATTTACGGTGACCTGGTGCAGAGATGAAATAATGCACGTGTGCAGGACGTTGGCCGTGACGAGAAATCTGGTTCAACACACCTTGTAGTGGGCCTTCAGGGTTCAAGCCATAACCTACTGGCATAGTTGTTTGCGCAGTGTAGTTACCGTTTGCATCAGATAAGATTGTACGACGCAAGTTGAAGTGAGACTGTGACTTGTCGAAGAACGAGTAGTTACCATGGCTGTTTGCATGCCACATTTCAACTTTCGCACCAGGAATGATGTCACCATCAGTATCTGTTACTGTACCGTCGATGATCAAAGTTGCGATTTTACCTTCTTCAGAACCGTCGTCCATACGTGCAAAACCAGTAGATTCAGGTGCACCAGCAACGTATAAAGGGCCTTCAATCGTACGTGGTGTACCACCTGTCAAGCCAGCTTTAGCATCAGCTTCATCTGCACGAAGGTCAAGGAAGTGTTCAAGACCTACCGCAGAACCCATAAGTGCGAGTTCATCAGCTTTAGCGATATCGATCATAGTTTCGATACCTTTCCAAACTTCAGACTGGCTGAGGTCAAGATCTTCGATTGCTTGGAACAAATCAGTAACCAAACGTACAAGAACTTGCTGTACACGTGGATTTACTGGACCTTCAGAAGTGTCCACGTTACATGTTTTAACTATATTTTCAATTGTTTGGCGATCCATATAAATTCTCCTTGAATATGAATACTGGCTAATATTGTGGCAAGCTATTCCTAAAAGCTGGCAAATGTTGCTAACCACATCCTTGTTTAAAAACTAAATTCTGTTCGTGCCTGTATCGACTAGCGATCATCTTCACGAATAGATGACGGGTGACGATTAAGTGCCATCACTTCAACATTCATGTATGGGTACAATGGCAACCCTTGTAAAATCTGGTGCAATTCTTCATTGCTCTCGACATCAAAAATACTGATGTTGGAATACTGCCCTGTAATACGCCAAATATGGCGCCATTTACCTTGACGTTGCAATTCCTGTGAGTAGGCTTTTTCAACAGCTTTGATTTCAGCTGCTTTCTCTACTGGCATATCTAATGGAATATTGACATCCATGCGTACCTGAAAAAGCATATGCGCGACTCCTTTAAACCTTACTTACGACGTAATTGATCAATTTTATCTTCATCCACTTCAATCCCAAGCCCAGGACCTGTTGGAACCTTAAGCTCAAAGTTTTCATATTGCAGTGGAGTTTTGAGAATATCCTGAGTCAGTAGCAATGGCCCAAATAACTCAGTGCCATAGGCAAGCGATTCAAATGTTGAAAAAGCATGTGCTGAAGCAATTGTGCCAATAGGACCTTCCAGCATCGTACCGCCATATAGATCAATACCTGCCAGTTTGGCAATTTTGGCAACCTCACATGCCTCGATCAGACCTGCAGACTGATTAATTTTGACTGCAAAAACATCTGCGCCATGCTGTTTAGCAAGACGGTATGCACTATCTGGTCCAGTTAATGCTTCATCCGCCATAATCGCAACATCGAAACGCTGGGTTAAACGAGCAAGTGCATTCGTGTTTTCAATTGCACAAGGCTGTTCGATTAAATCAATGCCGCCATCTTGTAACTGTTGAATTCCTTTAATGCATTCAATTTCAGACCAAGCACGATTGACGTCTACACGAATACTAATGCTATCACCAAGCGCTTTTTTAATCGCAATAACGTGATCAACATCTTGTTGTAATTTGTTTGCACCAATTTTTAGCTTGAATGCATTGTGACGTTTAATCTCAATGAGTTGCTGCGCTTCAGCAATATCTTTCGCAGTATCACCAGAAGCTAAAGTCCAAAGCACAGGTAAGGCATCACGTAAACGACCACCAAGTAATTCGCTGACTGGAACACCTAAGCGCTTACCCTGAATATCAAGCAAAGCTGTTTGAATCGCACATTTCGCAAAACGGTTACCATTAATGCTCTTACGAATCATTTTTAATGTTTGAGCAATATTCAAACCTTTAACTGATTTCAATAAAGGTGCGAAATAAGTTTCAACATTTGTTTTTACACTTTCTGGGCTTTCTTCACCATAATTCAAACCGCCAATAGTGGTTGCCTCACCCCAGCCAATAAAACCATCGTCTGTTGTAATTTTTACCAATACCAATGTTTGTGTACTCATCGTTGCAACAGAGAGCTTATGTGCACGAATTGTTGGTATATCAATCAGAATTGTTTCAATGGATTTATACATGGTCTTTAGTGTCCAAAACATTCTTGCTTGTGTATACTTTAAATGAATGATTAATTTATGTGAAAGACTGTTTTTGCATTTTTATATATCTTTTAGGTATGGAGTAAGGGTATGGAATTACGTCATCTGCGCTATTTTGTGGCGGTGGTAGAGGAACAAAGCTTCACAAAAGCAGCTGAACGATTGTTCATTGCTCAACCTCCCCTTAGTCGGCAAATTCAGAATTTAGAGCAAGAGCTTGGAATTCAGTTATTTGAACGGGGAAGCCGCCCTTTAAAAACAACACCCGCAGGGCAATTCTTTTATCAGCATGCCATTAAACTTTTGTCGAATGCAGAACAAATGGTATCGATGACTCAGCGCATTAATGCTGTACAGACCACCATTCGTATTGGTTTTGTCAGCTCATTATTATTTGGTTTATTACCTAGAATTATTTATTTATATCGACAAAAGCATCCTGAGTTAAAAATCGAGCTGATTGAAATGGGTACGCAAACACAAATTGAGGCATTAAAAGATGGGCGAATCGATGTTGGTTTTGGGCGCCTTAAAATTAGTGATCCTGCAATTAAACGTGTTTTATTACGCAATGAAAAACTGACTGTCGCAGTACACGCCAGTCACCCACTCAACCAGCATAAAGATAAAGGGGTTCATTTAGCGGATTTAGTGGATGAAAATATTTTACTTTACCCGTCTACTGCCAAACCAAATTTTTCAACACATGTGCTTTCTATTTTTTCAGAGCATGGTTTAGAGCCGCAAAAATTAACAGAAGCTCGTGAAATTCAACTGGCTTTAGGGTTAGTGGCTGCAGGTGAAGGCGTTTGTATTGTGCCTGAGAGCACAGATAGTATTCAGTTGGCTCAGTTGAATTACTTACCATTAATTGATCCAAATGCTTTAAGTCCTATATTTTTAGCTATTCGTAATATGGAAGATAGTAATTATATTTATACTTTGTTTGAAACAATTCGGCGTATTTATGATTATGAAGGGTTTCTCTATGATGATTATATTGATTTTAAGAATTTTTAATTTGCTTAGGCTATTTTAATCAAAAAATATTTTATGATTGCTAATTTTTAAAAGATCGTAGCACAGAGGCTTCTTATAATATGCTCTTTTATAAGAGCTTTTGTGCTGCTCCATTAAGTTGTTAGCTACATGATATAAAATGAGTTTTCATAGTAAATAGACTTTTTCCATAATTGTTTATGTTCTTTTTTATATTGAGAGATAAAGTAAATTTATAAAAATATTGAATGCATATTTATAATTTTTTAGCTGGAATATTTAAAATTAGGTGCTTTATTTTTTATCAGCCTACTTAGGCTATTTTAATGATTAACGTAATAAACCTTGTGGTTGTAATATGATGATTGCAGCGCCGACAAGTACAATGATCCCACCCAAAACATCCCAACGGGTTAAGGCCACTTGATCAACAAACCATAACCAGAGCAAGGCCGTAAAAATATAAACCCCACCATATGCTGCATAAATTTTACCTGAAGCGGCAGGATGCAATGTCAGTAACCAAACAAATAACATCAGGCTGATTGCCGTTGGCAGCCAGAGCCATGCACTCCTCCCCTGATTCAAAATTAAATAAGGGAAATAACATCCAAGTAGTTCAGCAATTGCTGTAATAAGAAATAACCCAAATACACGAAGTATTTGGGTTATAGGTAAAATTTCATTCATAAATAATTATGCAGGTTCTGCAGTTTGGTCTTCAAATACAGTAAGTTGTAGACCAACATCCTTCCCATTCTCTTTTTTAACAGTCACAGCAACATTGCCACCATATTCGGCTAATTCACCAAATAAAATCATTTCTGCCAATGGTTTTTTCAAGTGTTCTTGGATAAGACGCTGCATTGGACGAGCCCCCATGAGGCGATCATAACCATTGACTGCCAACCAATCACGTGCGCTTTGATCCACTTCAAGCACCACTCTTTTATCATCAAGCTGTGCTTGCAATTCAGTTAAGAATTTATCAACCACAGATTCGATTACCACTGGAGGCAAGGCTTTAAATTGAATCACACTGTCTAAACGGTTACGGAACTCAGGTGAGAATGCTCGTTTCATTGCTTCCTGATTGTCATTACTGTTGTCTTGTTCTGTAAAACCAATGCTGCTTCTAGATATACTCTCTGCACCAATATTGGTAGTAAGAACTAAAATAACATTACGGAAATCAGATCTACGACCGTTATTATCGGTTAATGAACCATGATCCATAATTTGCAACAACAAGTTATAAACGTCAGGATGTGCTTTCTCAATTTCATCAAGCAGTAACACACAGTGCGGATTTTTATGAATTGCGTCTGTGAGCAATCCACCTTGATCAAAACCGACATAACCAGGAGGCGCACCAATTAAACGAGAGACTGCATGACGCTCCATGTACTCAGACATATCAAAACGTACTAGCTCTACACCTAAGATTTTTGCCAATTGTTTGGTGACTTCGGTTTTACCCACCCCTGTTGGACCTGCAAATACAAAACTTCCCACAGGTTTATCTGGTGATTTCAAACCAGCGCGTGACAGTTTAATCGCAGAAGCCAAGGCAGTAATTGCTTCATCCTGACCAAAAACTACACGTTTCAAATCACGTTCAAGATTTTCCAGAACAGTTTTATCGTCTTTTGATACTGTTTTTGGTGGAATACGAGCAATTTTAGCAACAACATCTTCAATGTTTTCAACCGTAATCAGATTGTTATCTTCTTTTGGTTTTAAACGACGCTGTGCCCCTGCCTCATCGATGACATCAATGGCTTTATCTGGCAAGAAACGGTCTGTAATGAATTTCGCTGCGAGTTCAACGGCTGAAACAAGCGCTTTATCATCATATTCCACATGATGAAATTCTTCGAATTTACTTTTCAACCCACGAAGAATATCAATGGTTTCTGAAATACTTGGTTCATTGACATCAACTTTTTGAAAACGACGAGATAAAGCATGATCTTTTTCAAATACCTGACGGTATTCTTGGAATGTGGTTGAACCAATGCAACGCAATGTACCATTTGCTAATGCAGGCTTAATCAAATTTGATGCATCCATCGTGCTGCCCATGCTTGAGCCAGCACCAATAATCATATGAATTTCATCAATAAATAAAATTGCATTTGGATTTTTTTTCAACGCAGTCAATAATTGTTTCAAGCGTTTTTCAAAATCACCACGATACTTGGTTCCTGCAACCAATGCACCAATATCCAGACTATAAACTTCAGCTTTACTCAGTGGTTGTGGTGCTTTTCCATTCACAATCAGCCAAGCCAATCCTTCGGCAATTGAGGTTTTACCTACGCCTGGATCACCCACAAGAAGCGGGTTGTTTTTGCGGCGGCGGCAAAGAATCTGTGCAGTACGTTCAATTTCTTTTTCACGACCAATGAGCGGGTCAGTTTTACCTTTGGCAGCTTCAACATTTAAATTGGTTGTGTATTGTTCTAGTGGACCTGCTGCTGTGTTGGTGGTTTCACCTTCAAGATCATCAGATTCTTCTTCAACCTGAATTTCTTCTTTACGTGAACCATGAGAAAGATATTGAGTCAAAGTTAAACGATTAATTTGATGACGTTTTAATAAATAAACAGCAAAAGTATCTCGTTCAGAATACATGGCAACAAGGACATCTGCACCCTCTACAGTACGGTCTCCGCCGCTAGATTGCACATGGAAAATCGCACGTTGCAAAATACGATCAAAACTTTCAGTTGGATGTGGTGCTTGCTCGCTATTTTCGCCAAGTTTTGGCGTATGCTGTTCAACATATTCTTCTAACTCTTTGCGCAACGTAACAACATCTGCACCACATGCTTTTAAGGCATTGACCGCAGAATCATTGTCGAGCAATGCAAGGAGTAAATGTTCAACCGTCAAAAACTCATGTCTCTTTTGCCGAGCCATGCTTACAGCTAAACGCAATGATACTTCTAATTGGCGACTGAGCATGTTGACCCCCTTATTATGATTTTGGCTCAATCTGGCAAAGTAATGGATGACCTTGTGACCGAGCGTAATTATTTACCTGATTTGCTTTTGTCTCAGCAATATCTCGAGGATAGGTGCCAGCGACACCTTTCCCCTCATAATGTACAGTTAGCATTACTTGAGTGGCTTGGTCAAGATTCATTGCAAAGAATTCTTGTAAAATTTCAATAACAAAGTCCATAGGTGTGTAATCATCATTCAACAACACCACAGCATACAATGGAGGACGCTTTAGTTCGGGCGGAGCCGTTTTGACAGCGAGGTCAGAATCAGGGTGTTCTTCAGACTGATCATGCAAAGACGGGTTGAAATGCCAATCAACATATCCTGATTGCTGAAAGGTCATTTTGACATCATTTAAACAAATTTTTCGTTTCATATTTGCTGTAATATCTAATTTCATGGTTATTCTGCTCGAGCTTCGGCTTGTGGGACTTCGGAAACGAAAGCTGATGCATTTTTCACTTCTTCTCCGCGTAACCAGCTAAAGCGTTTAATTTCCGACACCGCACCATTTAAATGAATTTCAATATATTGTGGCACAAAGTCTTTTGGCATCGTCCAACGCCCTGTAAGGCGTTCAAAGTCCATAAAGTTGAATTGGCTGTCTTCCATAGGTACAGTCAACACCTCAGTACCACGAATCAGACGAATTTCAACTGAGCCAACTGCACGGCTGTTATTTGGACTGACTTGTGCCAAATCAAGCTGATATTCATAGGCATTTTCAGGCAATGGCTTAATACTTAAATTTTGGATGCTTAAACTTAAACCGCCACGTTGACGTAAAACATCGCGATAAATTTTACTTTGTGATTGTGCAATCGATAAATCATCTCTGGTCTTTTTCAAAACTGCCGTCAAGTCATTGGTATTGCTCACAGCAATATCACGTTCCTGAACCGCCATGTTATAACTTTTATTGAGATTACTCAGATTGTCTTTTTGCTTTTGTACGATCCTGACCAACTCCTGAGCGTCAGCATCGTAACCAACCACTGACAAACCTTGTCGATGCCCTACAGAATACCCCAGTATTGTTCCGCCACATAGCAGCACAATACCAGCCAATATCAAAAATTTATTGGATTGTAGAAAAGGAGTTTTTGGCTCAGAGTATGAATCTAAAGGATTATTCGATTTTGTAGTTTGATCTGTCATCTCGAACGCTCAATTTTTTACTGTGCCATCACAATAATGGCACTTCTTTTTGCTTTAAAAAAATTATGGTAATAAACCAATACCTGCCAAGCCTTCATCTTCTGCAAAACCGAACATAATGTTCATATTTTGCACGGCTTGCCCTGCTGCACCTTTCACCAAGTTATCTTGCGCAGACAGCACGATCAGCTTGTTTGGATGAGGTTTATGCAAAGCAATACGCAACTGGTTTGCACCACGCACACTACGCGTTTCTGGTGAACTACCTGCTGGCATCACATCCACAAATGGCTCGTTGGCATAAAACTGCTCGTACAAGGCTTGTAAATCCGTCTGAGCGCCTGCTTCAGTCAAGTCCACATAAATGGTGCTTAACATGCCGCGAATCATTGGCACTAAGTGCGGAATAAAAATCACTTGTTCAAATACGCCAGTTTTACCCGAAATATTTTCAAGTGCTTCAACAATTTCAGGATGATGGCGATGCCCTGCAACCCCATACGCCTTGAAGTTATCGGCATTTTCTGAGTAGATCATGCCAAGGCTGGCTTTACGACCTGCACCTGAAACACCCGATTTAGCATCAATGATAATACTTTCAGGTTTAATGAGGTTTTGTGCTGCTTTTAACACAGGCGCCAAACCCAACTGTACAGTTGTTGGATAACAACCTGGGTTACCAATCACGTTGGCTTGTTTGATTTTGTCGCGATTTAACTCAGATAAACCATAAACCGAGTCTTTTAATAACTCAGGGCAAGCATGCTGCATGCCATACCATTTCTCAAATTGTTCAAGGTTTTGTAAGCGGAAATCAGCGGCCAAATCAATCACTTTGGTATTTGCTTCAGTCAGTGCTTGAGCATGTTGCATGGCAACCCCATGCGGTGTCGCAAAAAACACCACATCACACTGTTTCAGCACATTAATATCTAAATCAGAAAATTCTAGATCGGTATGCCCGCGTAAATTCGGAAACATATCGGCAACACGTTTACCAGCTTCAGTCCGTGAAGTGAGAACTTGCACTTGAGCTTGCGTATGTCGAAGTAAAATACGCAAAAGTTCAACACCTGTATAACCCGTGCCACCCACAATACCCACTGAAATCACTTTGTGTTACCTCATGCTGTACTTTAAAAAAATAGGTCTAGTATGACAGGAAGATTGGCTTTTCTAAACCTATTTCATAATCAACTGGATAGATTTTTCAAGCCTTGAATCAAAATCGCTTTAACTAAGCCACCAATTTGACCACTGAAATTTTTTCAATATCTGCCGATGTTGCTGAAAATTGGCATCGTGTCGAGCAACTTCCTGCCAAAATTCAGCACTATGGTTAAAATGGCGTGTATGCGCAAGCTCATGCACACAGACATAGCGAATAATTTCTTTGGGTAATAAAACTAGCGCAGCATTCAGCATAATTTTGTGCTGAGTACTACAACTTCCCCAACGCGACTTGGCAAAACGTATCTGATAAGACTGGTAAGGCAAGCCAATCTGCTGGCTTACATCTTCAAGAAATTCTGGTAACGTATTTTTGGCATGGGCGATCACAAAACTCTTCAAAGCTTTAGCAGACTGTTGCTGATGTAAATAAACACAGCTATTTTCAGGCTCAAAGACAAAGTTTTGTTGCTGTAAGCGAGGTACAATTGCCAGTTGAGGAAAGTTAAACAAATCTAAATATTCAGGAAAATCACTAATTTTTTGTTGTTGGATTTTTTGCCAAGTGTCTTCTAGCCAAAGCTGTGAATCTTCTAAGAATTGTTGAACCTGTTTTTGTTTGCAACACAATGGAACTGTTAAGCGAATCTCATGCGTGTAGACACGCAAGCGCAACTGAGTTGCTCTTGCGTGACGTACAATTTTAATTTCAGGCAGTGCAACCTGCGACATATTAAACTGCGAAACGCTCTTCAATGCCATTGTTAGTAGCAACAATCGCAATATCAGCTTTGTTTAGCGCAAAAATACCGTTGGTCACGACACCTGGAATGTTATTGATGGTTTTTTCAAGTTCTAGTGCATCTAGAATATTTAAGTTATAAACATCCAGAATCACGTTGCCATTGTCTGTAATGACTGCTTTTTCCTGATCATCTACACGAAATACAGGATCCCCCCCCAAAGCCACCAGTTTACGTGCAACAGCTGAACGCGCCATAGGAATCACTTCTACAGGAAGCGGGAACTCACGGCCTAGTTGTTCAACCCATTTTGAGTCATCAACGATACATACAAATTTACGTGCAATTGATGCCACGATTTTTTCACGAGTTAACGCTGCGCCACCACCTTTGATCATATGCAAATGACGGTCAATTTCATCTGCCCCATCAACGTAGGCATCGAGACTTCCCACCTGATTCATATCAACAACTTCAATCCCTAGCTTTGTTAAACGCTCAGCAGTTGCTTTTGAACTTGCCACAGCAGCTTCAAGTTGTAGTTCTGGTAACAAGTCAATTAAAAAGTTAACTGTACTGCCTGTACCAACACCTAAAATGCCGCCTTTAGGCAAATGTTTCAATGCGGCTTGTGCTGCAGCTTGTTTTTTCGCATCTTGGGTTGCATATAGACTCATAATGGTTTTAACTCAATATCTCAAATGATGAAAGATTTAGCGTAATTTAGCCGCCCAAAAGACAAGCGGTTTGTTACAATGTAAATCTATTTTAAACTGTTAAATGGAAGATGAACATGTTGTTTCGCTTGGTAAGACAAATTTTACAAGCAACAGTCTATGACGTTGCAATTGAATCTCCTCTCGAAGCGGCACCACGAATTAGTCAAAAACTCAATAATAATATTCGTCTGAAGCGTGAAGATTTACAACCTGTTTTTTCTTTCAAGCTGCGTGGTGCTTATAACCGTATCAGCCAACTTCCTAAAGAGCAGTTAGAACGTGGTGTGATTACGGCTTCGGCAGGCAACCATGCACAAGGCGTGGCATTGTCTGGCGCAAAACTCGGTATTCCAGCAATTATTGTCATGCCGCAAACCACACCAGATATTAAAGTTCAAGCGGTAAAACGCCTTGGCGGTCAAGTGGTTTTACATGGCGATGCTTTTGATGCAGCCAACAAATACGCGCAGCAGCGCGCTCAGGAAGAACGTCTCACCTTTATTCCTCCGTATGACGACGAACTGGTGATTGCGGGTCAAGGTACAATTGCAAACGAAATTCACCGTCAATGGCGCGAAGTCGACTATATTTTTGTTGCTGTTGGTGGTGGCGGTCTCATTTCAGGTATCGCAGCTTACTTTGGTGAAGTTGCACCTCATGTCAAAGTTGTCGGCGTTGAATACGATGAATCTGCCTGTTTAAAAGCAGCATTAGCAGCCAATGAGCGTGTAGTTCTACCACAAGTGGGTCTATTTGCCGATGGTACAGCTGTTGCACAAATTGGCGCGCTGCCATTTGATATTTTGCGTATGGAAAAATCAGATGGTTCAGGGAAAATCATTGAGCCTGAAGTCATTACTGTAAACACCGATGAAATCTGTGCGGCAATCAAAGACACTTATGATGAAACCCGTAGTATTGTCGAGCCATCGGGTGCCATGGCACTTGCTGCGATCAAAAAATTTGTGGCTGAAACCAATATTCAGGGCAAAAACATGGTGTCTATCGTGTGCGGCGCCAACATGAACTTTGACCGTTTACGCTACATTGCAGAACGTACCGAGCTTGGTGAACATCGTGAAGCAATTTATGCAGTGACTATTCCTGAAGAAAAAGGTTCATTCCTGAACTTCTGCCGTGCCTTGCAAGGTCGCAACATTACCGAATTTAACTACCGTTGCAATGATGAACACTCAGCACAAGTCTTTGTTGGCATTAGCTTAAAAGGTGGTCAGGCAGAACGTAAAGAAATTTTTGAATCGCTCAAAGCCAGTTACGATGTAGATGATTTATCTGACGATGAAGTTGCAAAATTACACATTCGCTATTTGATTGGCGGACATGCCAACATCAACAATGAGCGTTTGTTCCGTGTCGAGTTCCCTGAGCGTCCAGGTGCATTACTTACTTTCCTCGAACGTTTAGGGCCAAACCATAACATTACCTTATTCCACTACCGTAACCACGGTGCGGCTGAAGGTCGTGTACTTGTTGGTTTACAAGCGACTGATGCAGATGAACAACCAGATGTGCTGATTGAAACATTAGAAAAGATTACTTATCCGTATGAAGAAATTAGCCAAAACTTAGGCTACAAACGCTTCTTAAAATAAGTTGCTTGAAACAAAAAACCGATGCCTCATGCATCGGTTTTTGTTTTTGGCGAAAACTTATTGCTTATAACCTGTATTTAAACTAAAGCTCTGGCTATAGCCTCATTACCTATCTACTGATTTTTGTGGTTTGTGTATTTTAAACTTAGTAAAAATCTTTAGATTGGCTGTTTGTTTTCAGCCATACCTAAGGTATGCATAGAAGGATTTACCAATAGAGTTAAATTGGTTACGTAACATATTTAGTTGTTTATTTGGCTTATTTAATTGCAGCATCGAAGATAAGTTCTTTGAATTATTTTATGACTCGAATTCAAATTAATTCATGGTTTAATTTTAGTTTTTGAGTAAATTTGAGTTCTAAAACTTACTTAGGCTATTTAAAACCTGTTTATAAAAAACCATGCTAAGCATGGTTTTTATGTGGAAAAATTTAGAACCAATCCATCAAGGAAACCCCCACCCCGATATAATTGGCACGATGGTTATAGTCAATCAAACTTTCACCATAACCACTAAAGTACTGAATTTGACCACGTAATTTACCTTTAATCGGAAATGTCCAGTCAAACTGTACTGCGCCATGCGATGCATCACCTGTGCGTAAGGAGTGGCGTAACATTAAAGAAAAGTCATTGTCATTTACGCGGTAAAATGCCGTAATATCACCTCGCCCCATATAATTTTCAATATCAGGGTTGTTATCATCCCGTGTTGTTTCAGGAATTCGATACCACGGACGAATCATAATGGCAAAATTGTCACGTTCAAAACCAAGATTTAACATGACACGATTCCAACTACGCGAAAATGGATCAGCTCGTCCATTGGACTGATGGTTAAAACTTATACCCAACAAGCGACCATCTAACCCCATCAGATTATAGTTGGTGCGAAAAATCAAGCTTGCTTCAGGTTCATAGTTTGTTTCACGAAATGGACGTGAATTCTGAGCGTTATAAACTTGCCACCGTGACGACTGAGTATAACCAATCCATAAATCACCATTGTCACCAAAGATGTTTTCCCATGCTTTGGTTTTTAAAGACAACTGGAATTTGGATTCTGTGAAATCCAGATCTTGCCGCTCGGTCACAGTATTCAGCGGATTTGGGCTGCTCGGGTATACATTACGATTGCTTGTCCAAAAAATTGGTAACGCATAAATCGGCTTATACCCCCGAATATTCCATGTGCCCAATTTACTTTTTTCAGACAATTCCCAACGACTGTCGAACAAAGAGGTTTGGGTATTCAAAGGTTGCCGCGCATCATTTGAATAAATATAGTGCAAAGAGCGGGCTAACTTTTCTTTTAGGCTAGCTTCTTCTGTGCCTTTCGCGATGGTTGTAGCAGGCACAGACATGAGTTGACTTGGTTGAGTAACTGTCTCGGTCAAAGCATTTAAAGGCGCATTATCTTGTAACTGCTTCGGTTTAAAATAGCTGTCATAACAGGCAAGGCGGTCAGAATCACCGATTATCCCTGCACAGGCCTGTCCACTGGTAGGATGGAAATTTTCTGATGCTTTTTCTTCAGCAAAACTCATAGAACAACACAATAAGCCGCCACCAAGCACTGGAATAAATCGCAGTGCTTGATAAGTACGTTCAATCGCTTTGAACGGCATATGCTGAATCTCCAACAGATTAATTGACTTGTTGAATCTCAAAACCTAGTTGTTCCAGTTGTTCTCGCTTGGTAAATGGTGCGACAACCGCTTTTACTGCTTTATGGTTGAGCAAATACTGCTCTACAACACGTTTTAAATCATCTAATGTGACTGCCAATATTTGTGCACGTAACTGGGTTCTAAATGCAGGTGAACGTTTGTGCAACAAAGCATAACATGCACTAATTGCTTCACCTGCTGGAGAACCTGGTTTATCCATACCAGCAATCAAGCCCAAAATCGCCTCTTCAAGCTGATGCGGTAACTGCGGTGCTGTCATCAACCAATTCAAGCTTGCTTCAAAATCCTGAAAAGTTTCAGTGAGACGCGGGTCGCGGTAGCTATAGAATCGGAATGAACACGCATTACCATCGTAGCTCGCTCCACCACCATATGCACCACCCTTTTCACGAATGGCACTGTGCAAGAAACCATTACGCAAATAACCTGCCAAGACCATAAATACCGCAGCGTCAGGGTGTGATACTTCTACAGCCTGATAAGCAGCCGAACAGAATTGTACATTGGTCTGAATGAGCCATGCCTGATCTTGCTTAGAATCCTCACGGCGTACTGTGCTTAATTCGATTGGCTCACGAGAAAATTCAACTTTATCCCAAACATCCTGCACATGTTCTACCAATGCTTGACTGTGCATGTCTTCACAAACCAGTAAAAATTGTTTTGGTGCTTGCAATAACAACTGATGAATATTTTTTAATTCCTGAATAAAATCAGTATAAGCCTGCTCATCTTTCTGAATTTTTTCAATCAGTTCTGCTAGCCAGTTCAAAGCACCTAGACCCGTATTGAAATAATCACGTTCTGCCAAAGCACTCATGTGGCGTGAAGCAATTTGCATGGCATAACTGTGTCCTGAACCAGACAAACGTGACTGCCAGCGTGTCTTACGTTGTTGCAGCAATTCCAAAATACGGTCTTTTTCATCGAAACGTAGCTTTTCAAATGTCATTTTCAACAAGCTAATCGCATCAAAACGATCTGCTAAAGACTTCGTGGTTAAAGTTAAAAATGCACTGATCTGATTTTTATCGTTCAAACCGCTACGTAACGATGCCCCCATGCCCAAACCGCCACTCACAGCAGTTTGTACATGTTGAAGTGCCAAGTAGTCATACTCACCAGCACCAACTTCGCCAACTAAAATTGACAGTAAATTGAAATATGGCGATTGCACCACAGCGTCTGGAATTTCAACAATCACTTGTTGATAGTACAAGCCATTGGTTCCTGCATGGTACAAATGCAACGGCATATCGTGGTTATTGCTAATAATTTCGCGCAATTCACCTTGTACAATCTGGATTTCTGCAGGGATGTCTTCTAAACCGACTTTAGGTAACAGTTCAAGGTTATCTGGAGTTTCCTGACGCAGTTTTAGCGCTTGTGTATTTTCAAGAATCGCAACACGATCAGCTTCCGTTAAACTTGCTTCAATCTGGTCTAAACGTGCCTGTTCCTGTTGCTGTTCCTGCACTGATTTATTGGCGTCTGGCACTAAAGTAAGCTGTACACGATGTGTATTATCGAGCAAATAAGTTTGTATGAGGTTAGACAACCACATTGGGTCTTTTAGCTCTTCTTTCACAGCTTCCATAGCAGCATCAACATCCCATACATGTATAGGATCACTGTGATGAATCGCACTACTTAAACCATTTAAAATCAGACTTAAACCATACGGCGTACCATCTCCACCGACTTCGCGCTGATGTAATTCAATCTGATGTAAAATTGAATCAACCATCTTGGAATCAACAGGTTTAGAGGCAGCTTCTTGCAGTACTTTTAATACGCCCTCTTTAAAAGTTTGAGCATGTTCAGGGTCTGAACCCTGTAGCGCACAGTAGAAGGTCATTTCAAAGTTGCTGTCGTCAACTCCCATAAATGGACCTGTAGAATCGGCATAACCACACGTTTCCAAATAATGACGCAGTGGCGATGCAGAATTTTCCAGTAAAATCCCTTCAACCAGACGCATACCTAAACGCAGTTTAATATCACTGGCTTCGGGTAATAACCATGCAAGTACATGATACGTTTTGCCTTTGAGGTCTTCTGCATCGACCGCATATGTTTCAGCGACTTCAATCGGTGCGGCCAGGCGCTGCTCTGGAGTTGAGTGTAAAGTTCGCCCTGCTTGGAATTTGTGCAATACCTGAGTTTCGATCTGCTCTTGTAACTCATATGCAGTTTGATCACCAAAGGTCATAAACACGGCGTTACTTGGGTGATAATGCGTTTGATAAAATTCAAGCAGTTCGCCATAGGTCAAATCTGGAATATCTTTTGGATCACCACCAGAGTTGTAATGATAGGTCGTGGTTGGGAATAAATGATGCGACAGTTGGTGGTAAAGCTGGTCTGAAGGCGAACTCATTGCGCCTTTCATTTCATTAAAGACCACACCTTTAAATACAGGCTTGCCTTGCTCATCTAGCTCGACCCGAATCCCTTCTTGGGCAAAGTCTAAAGGATTGAGATTTGCAGCAAATGCTGCGTCCAAATAAACTGCAAGCAAATTCTGAAAGTCTTTTTTGTTTTGTGTTGCAAATGGATATGCCGTCCAGTCTGCTGAAGTGAACGCGTTCATAAACGTATTTAATGAACGGCGAATCATTAAAAAGAACGGATCACGCACAGGAAAACGCTCTGAACCACAAAGCGCTGTATGTTCTAAAATATGGGCTGCACCCTTTGAGTCCATCGGTTGGGTACGGAACGCGACTAAAAATACATTTTCATCATTTTCACTGGCTAAATGATAATGTACAGCACCAGTCACTTTGTGTTTATATTCATAAACATCGATGTCTAAAGCCTCAACATGATGCTGACGTAACAGCTGAAACTCGGGATGAATCGTTTGAGTAATGGTTTCAGTGACATCTACAGTCATGTGCTCTCCTAAATAAAAATCATCATCAATCATATTTTTGTATTATGCGACAGATGCTCTAGATTTTCATGTAAAAACTTGAGTATTTTGGTTTTATATCGTGCTATCTTCAGCAAACAATAAAAATAGTGTAGATTCAAAAATGTAAGTTGAGTCACTTGAAGATTCACTCAAAGATTTGATAAGAACTTAAAAATACATCATCATCAATGATCTGTTTTTAACAGAAAAACCGATGCATAGATTCAAATAAAATAAAATCTTAACTTTTACAACAAAACCCAAAGTGTAGACGATAATGACAAAACCTCTTTTATTAACAGCTTTCTGCCTATTTAGCAGTAGCTTGTATGCTAGCCCCAATTGTGACCGTCTCGCCAAAATTGCCGATGACAATGGTGCAATCTATGGCACTAAATACAGCTATACAGTCAAAGGACCTCAAGGTTATCGCAGCTATTTTCATACTGCACCTTCTGAACAATGCAAAATCAAAAATGTGTTTATCATTCCAAAAGATTCAGTGATTGCATATCAAGAATTTAAAAATGAAAATGAGCTATGGCTATATGTCATGTATATCGGTAAAAATGGTGTCGATACCGAAGGTTGGGTGAAAGCTAAAGACTTCAAAGTATCTGGGCGAATCAGTCCAGATTAATTGTATAAACCTTGATCCAAATAATTTCAGAAAAAATTTGAATGTAAAATTGAAAATGCTATCCAACATAGAATAAAGCTCAAATCATTTATCTATACTTGCATTAAACACGGCTTCTGCGACTTCAACGGTTATGATTTTTAAAGTAGCGAAATCATAACTATGATCGGACACGAAAAATTAAACTGTTTTGAATTAGATCTCTTTCATAGCCCCTTTTATTTCTTTCTATATGAGAAAAATGAAGAGAGTAAATCGTTATGTAAGAGATTTATTATTTTTGATCACTTTAGACATAATTGATTCTAAATTATTAATGCTTAGGCTATTTCAGAGACTAAATCTAACCCTAGAAATGATCAGTACAATGAGAAATCTAGCCATTATTAACTGCTTAATTCATTATTTTTGAATAAAAATCCATTTTTACAGTCAAAACCTGAATTTTATTCATCTTAACTACTGTATTGTTTTAGCTTAGTGTAAAATGTTGAGCCTTAAAAACTTGCAATGAGCCCACACATGTCAAAAATTGCCCTTTTTGCACTTGGTAATGCCCTGATTGACCAAGAATTTCAGGTTTCCGATGACTTTTTAGCAACACACAATTTGCAAAAAGGTACCATGCAACTGGCTGATGGTGAGGCTCAGACACGTCTTTATACAAATTTACAAACCTCTCAAACCTATAAAGGTCAAGCAAGTGGTGGTTCCGCTGCCAATACAACTGTAGCATTCAGTGCTTTAGGTGGTCGTGCCTTTTATGGTTGCCGCGTAGGTCATGATGAACTCGGTCAAATTTACCTTGATGGTTTAAATGAAGCAGGTATTTTCACAGCGCAACAATCTATTAGCGAAGGTATAACAGGAACCTGTATGGTTCTGATTACTCCAGATACTGAACGCACCATGCATACCTATTTGGGGATTACCGCAGAGCTGTCTGTCGATCAAATCGATTTTCAACCCTTAGAACAAGCGCAGTGGCTATATATTGAAGGTTATTTATCTACCAGTGATACGGCTCGTCAAGCGGTTGCCAAAGCACGTGAAATTGCAAAAGCCAATGATGTCAAAATTGCATTGTCTTTGTCTGATCCAGCCATGGTGCAATATGCCCGTGCAGGTTTAACCGAGTTATTGGATGAAGGTGTTGATCTATTGTTCTGTAACGAACAAGAAGCACTCATGTTTACCAAAACCACTGAACTTGATGCAGCTTTACAGGTTTTATTACAAAACAATCAAAATGTTGTGATTACCTTAGGTGCAAAAGGTGCATTGGTTGCGAGCCAAAACGAGAAAATTCATGTAGAAGGTCGCAAAGTCAAAGCTGTTGATACCAACGGCGCTGGCGATGCTTTTGCAGGTGCATTCTTATATGCCATTCACCAAGGTTCAAACCTAGAGCAAGCAGCTGAACTTGCAATTTTAATTTCAAGCGAAGTTGTGGCTCAGTTTGGCCCACGTCTCGCAATTGAAAAATATGCTAGACTACAACAAAGTATCGAACTGGATCTTGCATAATGACTCACAAAATTTGTATGACTGAAGATATTCCTGAACGCGAAGCACGCACCTTTGAAAATGATAAAGGTGAAACTATTTTTGTGACTCAACGCGATGGAATGTTTTACGCATATAAAAACCTGTGTCCACATTTGCAAGTTGAACTTGAATTTCTAGAAAATCAATTTCTGGATCAAGATCAGGAGTTTATCCAATGCTCTACTCATGGCGCGTTATTTAATGTAGAAACAGGTGAATGTATTTCTGGACCATGTCTGGGCGAATCCCTACAAAAAATAGAGCTTCGGATACATTCAGATGGTGGTATTTACTCGTCTTGAGTTGCTCATGATCAGTTTACATGCATTTCTGACCAGTTATGAATTGATGCCATTTCACGCCAGTGTGATGGCATTGGTGCTTTTGAGTCTGGTTGAAACAGTCGGGTTTTATTTAGGTGGACGCCCTTTCGCCTCGTTAAAACATCTGTTTCCACATATCACCAAAACGCCACTGTTAGACATCAAATTTTCAAAAATCCTGATTGTGGTCTTTTTTCTGATTAACTTCAGCTTTGCCGGTTATTTTTTGCAATTGTTCTTTTTTGCATATCAAAACCATTTTGCTCCTGTTGTTTATCTGCTTTTACCCGCACTGGTCATTGCCCTATTCTTTACTGTGTTTATGATTCACTGCTTAGATCAGGTGATTCGACCAAAATTTGAAAGCAAACAAAAAAATCTGATTGGTCGACTTGCGACGATTTGTAATGGCAATGCTCGCCCTGAAAGTACAGCTCAAGCTCGTGTACGCGATGAATATGGTCAATTGCATTATGTACAGGTTCGTTCAGAGTTTGGAGAAATTGAACTCAACTCGCAAATTATTTTAATTCGTAGACGCGAGTCTTATTACATTGCTAAAAAAATTGTCGAATCTAATCATTTATTTGACGATGATATGTTTAGCCCTCACGATGCCTAAGCACAACCACAATTTAACTTGTCGAAACCCGATTTGAGTCATACAATCCAGCATCTTTTTTGGCGTTTACCGCCATTTGTCATTAAAATACAAGCTGTAAGGTTATCTCATGAAAAAACAACTTGGAAAGCTCGCCTTTAAACTTTCAGGTTGGACATATCATCTTCAAGACAACATTCTTGAGGACAAACAAGTAATTATTGGTTTTGAACATACATCCATGCTTGATGGTGTCTTATCTATATCACTCTTTCAAATTTTGGGTTTACAAACCCATACCTTAATGAAAAAGGAACTATTTAGAGGTCCTATTGCACCATTACTTAAAGCTGTAGGTGCAATTCCAGTTGATCGCAAAGCCAAACAAGATACTGTTTCACAAATGGTGGAACTTTTTCAAAGCAATAATAAATTTAATCTGGTGATTGCACCTGAAGCCACACGTGCCAAAAATGGTGAACCCCGCAAACCAATCCGCACAGGTTTTTGGCATATTGCCAAAGCGGCAAATGTTCCAATTGTTATGATGTATGCCAACCCTACAACAAAACAAGGGGGCATTATTGGAAAAATTTACCCACATGATTTTGATCAGGACATGCAAACGCTGAAAGGCATGTACAAAGAACTTGCAGGACTGGATATTGTTATTCCAGAACCCAAAAACACATAAGCTTTATAGGGATTTACCGAAATCTTCTTGGTGAAATAAAAGTGATTATGCTAAAATCACGCAGTTTTTTGATCTGGTATAGACCAATCTTTTGAGGAGCATATTTACATGGCGGGTCATTCCAAGTGGGCAAACACAAAGCATCGTAAAGCAAAACAAGATGCCAGCCGTGCTAAAGTTTTTACCAAATATATCCGTGAAATTGTAACCGCAGCAAAGTTAGGCGGTGGCGATGCAGCAAGCAACCCTCGTTTACGTGCTGTGGTTGAAAAAGCTTTATCGGTAAATATGACTCGTGAAGCAATTAACCGTGCTATTCAACGTGGTGCTGGTGGTGAAGATAACGACGATTTAAACGAAGTAACGTATGAAGGTTACGGCGTAGGTGGTGTTGCAGTACTGGTTGAAACCATGACTGATAACTTAAACCGTACTGTTCCAGATGTTCGCCATTGTTTTAGTAAAACCAATGGTAACTTGGGGACTAATGGTTCTGTATCTTACCTGTTTACTAAACGTGGTGAAATTACATTTGAAGATGTGTCTTTAGAAGATAAAATCATGGAAGTGGCTTTAGAAGCAGGCGCAGATGATATCGAAATTGATGAAGACGAAATCTTGGTTATTACCTCACCTGAAAGCTTTGGTGACGTACAAGATGCTTTAACTGCAGCTGGTCTAAAATCTGACAATGCTGAAGTAGTCATGAGCCCATCGACTAAAGCTGAAATTACAGACATCGACCAAGCTAAACAAATCATGAAAATGATTGATATGCTTGAAGATCTAGATGATGTTCAAAACGTTTATACTAACGTTGAATTTTCTGATGATGTGCTTGCACAGTTAGATGCTTAATTCGCTCGCTTCAGCTAAAAACGAGATTTAAAATTTTAAATCTCGTTTTTTTATGCTTACACAATCAATATATAAAACTTAAGCAAAATTAAGAATTATAAAAAAATTAGTATTATCAAAAATTTATTAACCAAATTACATTAAGCTGCAGCTCATATCCGATCTTTACACTATTGCCCATTCATAAGAAGTGGGAGTTCACACATGCTGAATAAAGTACCTCAGGTCACTTTAATTTTCTGGATTATAAAAATTGCTGCTACAACACTTGGTGAAACGGCGGGAGATGCCTTCTCAATGTCACTAGATTTGGGGTATATCCGCAGTAGTGCTATTTTTTTCTTGCTCTTCGCTTTTTTTGTGAGTCTACAGATTAAAGCTAAACAATATCATCCATATCTTTACTGGCTCACTATTATTACCACAACAACATTAGGCACAACCATTGCAGATTTTGTCGATCGGTCACTAGGTATTGGGTACTTCGGTGGAAGCCTGATGTTGCTTTCACTGTTATTGTGCTCACTTGCAATCTGGTATTACAGTGATCGTTCTCTTTCCGTGCAAAATATTCAATCCACGAAAACCGAGATGTTTTACTGGGTTACCATTATGTTTTCACAAACGCTGGGAACAGCTTTGGGAGACTGGGTTGCAGACACTCAAGGCTTAGGCTATTTATATTCTGCGATTATTTTTGGCAGCGTGTTATTGCTGCTAACACTGAGCTACTTTTGGACAAAGATCTCACACACCTTTCTATTTTGGAGTGCCTTCATTCTTACTCGCCCATTAGGCGCAGTTTTAGGTGATTTTCTAGATAAACCTATTTCTCATGGTGGTTTAGACCTAAGTCGTTTTGGAGCATCATTCGTTCTTATTTTATTTATTTTTATCTTTATTGTCATTTCCACACGTACTTCAAAAGCAAACTCATAAATCAAAAATAAATAAGGAGATCACACTGATTTGATCTCCTTGATTCTAAAATCGCTGGGAGTGAAGTCAACGACAGTCCAGTTGCAGAGCATTTGATAAGGACTTATATCGCTTAAGGCATTTAACTAAAAATGCCTTTGCGAAATTAAAACTGTTTAGTGCAATAGCAACCCGATTTGATAAGCTTTCGCGAAATTATCAGTCTGAGAACAAGCTCTCATAATTCTCTAAATCGAAATAAAGATGACTTAGAAAAATTAAGGTGTGTAAGTCTCTATTTTCATCGGCGTTAATAGAAAACTCATTAAGTCTCGACCCACGACTAAAGGACCTTGATAATTGACCTTAGTCCGTTGGATTAACACATCATCAGGAATACCGATAATTTTAGATGAAACTCCATTTACGATGTGACTATATACTGCCAGTTTAGGTTTGGTTTGATTAAAAATTTCACCTGCCTCTCGAGGATTGGTATGGTGAGCATACACTTGTGGCACGGCATGCGTATCTTGAAACTCAGCGACTTCATGGATCAATAAATCAACGCCCTTGCCGTATTTAAGTATATTCGCAGTGGGAATCGTATCGCCACTTATCACGACTGAACGTCCAGCATAATCCACTCTATAACCTAGCGCAGGTCGAATAGCACCATGATGGTCATGTTCAACTTTAAAGGCTGTAACGACTACGCCATTTTGATTAAAAACAACACCACCTTCTTCAGGAAATTCATGAGCAACAATATTAGTCGTCTCTTTTTTTAGCTCGCCATCTGCTACCCTGACTCGAATGTCATCCGCATGGGCTATCTTCAACCCTTCTACTAAAGCACGGACGCCAGTTGGTCCATATACTTTAAAATCACCTTGACGACCTCCAAAAGCAGGTATGTAGCCTGTCATCCACATATCACTAAGGCCATTGACATGGTCGGAATGATAATGGGTTAAAAAAACACCATCTATCTTTCCTAACGGTATACCTGCCTGGGTTAAACGAACGACTGCCCCTCGCCCTGCATCAAAAACAAGATTATATCCTCCAGCTTGTACCAATGTGGACATACCAAAACGTTGTTCACTTGGGACAGGACTACCTGTTCCCAATAAAGTTACACGCATTTCATCTTTATTTGGAGCAATATGGGCAGGATGAGTACTGGCAAGGTGCAAATATTCATTATTACTCGTTACTGCTTTAACTCTGTCTTGTGAAACGAATGTATAGGTATGAGCACAAGCAGTAAATAGTAAAGGTAGAGTGAGACCATAAACTGCTGTTACTATTGTTTTTTTATTCATAACTTTTCCTTGTTTAGCTCTTAAATACAGAGTCTGAAATCTTATATCCTTAATGGTATGACTTACTCAGAAATAGATTGTCACTTGAATAGCCACCAAAATTCTATACACATATAATCATCTTTTGATGGATCTTTTCATAATCTAATGGAGAACATTAAGCATTGGAACCATGCCTACGTTTTGAATTGTAGAACATATCAGTATATTCAAAGACATCAGATCTGGCTTCAGTTCTTGATGCGTATATTTTCTTCTTGATTCTTTCTCTCTTTAACAAATGCGGGCTTTAAGCTCATATTTTGACGTCGTATAACCTATATGATGTTAATTTACAGTTAGCCCACTTAAATGAACTAACTGATGCCATTTTGCACCGTCTTCTATTTAAAATAATACTAACCTCTAAGAGAATAGAGCATAAATTAGTGAAAAAATTATAAAAGATGTATTCTAAACACATTTAATAGTTATACAGAACTGATGCTATATGGTAACTCTATTTTTAGCGGTGGTAACACTATACTAAATAGATCTACTGCGTCGCATCCATTAAACCGTAGAGCTTGTATATTAAAAGGAATTATATGATGAATAATAATGAACTTGCTGAATTGATTATAGAACAAACTAGTGATGCAGTCATTTATGCAGATAATCATGGCAATATTCAGCGTTGGAATGATGCTGCTAGCCGATTATTTGGATTTTCTAAAGCAGAAATACTTGGGCAAAGCCTTGATGCGATAATTCCTGAGCGTTCACGTAACGCTCATTGGCAAGGCTTTAATATGGCCATCCAAAATGGAAATCTTAAATTATCAGGCAAACCTACTTTAACCCGAGCAGTTCATAAAGATGTAGATAAAAAACTCTATGTAGAAATGAGTTTTTCTTTAGTTAAAGATAATGATGGTCATGTGCAAGGAAGTGTTGCTATAGCTCGCGATGTGACAGAATCCGTTGAACAAAAAAATTTGAAGTAAAAGCTTTCATAAATTAAGTAAATTGTAATGAAAGTGGGCTGCCACCACTCTCCTAGACAAATTTCGTCTAGTCTTTTTGCATAGGAGAGAACACTATAAATGGACAACGATATACCCTCAAATTTAAAAGATGAAGCTGTTAAATTGATACTGAACACGGATATTCTGTTATTGATGTAGCAGAGCGTTTAATTGTTCGACTCAAACCTAGCTTTCCATAATAAGATATAGGGACAGAAAAATAATGAAATCGAGTCAGGATGTTGCCATCAAGTGTTCTGGTGTCACCAAGGATTATGGTATCGGTGATGCAAAAGTGACCGCATTGCGTGGTATCAATCTTGATGTTTACCGAGGTGAGTTACTCATTCTGGCTGGCCCTTCAGGCTGCGGAAAAACAACTTTGATTTCAATTATTGGCGGTATATTGAAACGCGATGCAGGCAACTGCACGATACTCGGCAAAGACTTGGAAAACATGAATACAGCCGAGCGAGCACGTTTTCGTGGAACTTCGATCGGTTTTGTTTTTCAGAATTTCAACTTACTCTCTTCATTGACCATCGCTGAAAATGTTGCTGTACCGCTATTAATCAGCGGTGAAGATCGCAAGTTTGCCCTTCAACGTGCTGGGGTCGTTCTTGAGCAGGTTGGACTTTCGGAACGCGAAGATGCACTTCCTAGCCAACTCAGTGGTGGACAACAGCAGCGTGTGGCAATCGCGCGTGCGCTTGTGCATGAGCCTAAAATCATTATTTGTGACGAACCGACGAGTAATCTGGACCACGCCACTGGGCATGCCATGATGGAGATCCTGCGAAATGTGGCGCAAGCTCCAGACCGCGCACTTGTAGTCGTAACACATGACACTCGCATTTATGAGTTCGCAGACCGCATTGCCTACATGGATGATGGGAAGATTGCCAAAGTCACGATTGAAACTGAAGAGGTGCAAGCGAAATGATGCGTAAATATTTGCTCCCGATACTCGCACTGATTGGTCTACTCCTTGCCGTCGCGGTAGTACTGATAGGTAATAGGCAATCGTCTACAACATCTCAACCGGTAGTACAGCCGCCAAAATCACCGTTTGAACGCTTTGTTGCTGGAGCTGGTATTATCGAAGCAAGCACTGGAAATATTGTTGTCGGCACGCCTGTATCAGGTGTTGTGGTTGAGCTCTATGTACATGAAGGTAGCCCAGTGGAAGTTGGTGATAAGTTGTTTAAGATTGACGATCGCGAACAGCAAGCACAACTTATCCCCGCAGTGGCGAAAATCTCAGAAATTGCTGCGCGTTTGGCACAAGCCAAGAGCCAATTTGGACTTGCGAACAGCTTATCGGACAAACGTGCAATCAGTGTTGAAGAGCTAAACAATCGGCGCTTTGCAGTCATGCTTGCCAAAGCTGAGCTGGCATCAGCTCAAGCGCAGGTCAAGCAAATTCAGATGGATATTGACCGATATACCGTACGTGCGTTAGTCCGTGGCCGAGTATTGCAAAACAAGATACGGATCGGCGCATTCATGCAAGGTGGTGCTCCGAGTGACTCTTCAATGTTGCTCGGGAATGATAATCGACTATTCGTACGTGCTGACATCGATGAGAATGATGCATGGCGGATTCAACCAGGCGCACGTGCTGTGGCATTTGTACGTGGTAATCCAACGCTACACACCGCACTGAAATTTGAACGAGTAGATCCGTATGTGTTGCCCAAAACCTCGCTGACGGGTGATAACACCGAGCGGGTCGATACCCGTGCCTTGCAGGTTATTTATAGTTTTGATCACACCACTTTGCCGATCTACGTTGGGCAGCAAGTCGATGTGTTCATTGAGGCGAAAGCGAGTAAACTTTCGAATGGCACGTATCCTCAATCCACGCCAAATCCATCTTCCATGAAGATATCGTGATGATACTGTCAGCCTGCATGCATGAAGGAGTACCAAAATGTTACGTATCGCCTTAAAAATGCTGCTCGGTGATCGTGCCAAATACGTGGGTTTAATCTTTGGAATTACCTTCACATCATTCTTGGTGACATTTGCTGCATCGTACTTCGCAGGAATTATGACGCGCGGTTACGCACCGATTGCTGAAAATAGTACAGTCGATATATGGGTGATGGATCCTGCCGTCACTTCTGTTGAGCAAACGACCAATATGTCGCTACAATCATTGGCAAGAGTCCGCAGTGTTGCAGGGGTACAGTCAGCGGTACCGCTCATGTTTGCCACAGCAGATATCCGTTTCCCAGACGGGCGTTACCAACCCTTTCAGGTTATTGGTGTCGATGACGCAACCTTGATCGGCATGCCATCCATCCAAAATGATGTGATGCCTAGCTTGCTGCGAGTACCTGATGCCGTGGTGATTGATGCGGGGGGAACTAGTGGTAAGCTAGAAACCTCATTTCAAAGTTCAGATCAATCGCCACATGGAAAATTGGATTTTGATGCGCCAACCCGTGAACTGGCAACAGGTGATGAATTACTTGTCAATGATCACAGCGTGCGGATTCTCGGTCAATCGCAAGGGCTTCCCCGATTCCCACCGCGCCCACTGCTATATACGACTTTTTCGAACGCGACTCGAATTTTACCACCAGAACGGCGTCGGCTCACATTCGTGCTTGTCACCGCTGCACCGAAGGTGAGCCCCAAAGACTTGGCGATTCGCATTGAGTCGGCAACGGGTTTGCGTGCGCGTACGTCTGCAGATTTTAAATCCGATACGGTTCATTGGTTTCTGGTTAACTCTGAAGATGTGGGTGACATCGCAGCAATGCTTACTTTGGCTATGTCAGTCGGCTTTGGCGTAACAGGAGTAATGCTCTATATGTTCACCAATGAAAACCTGCGTAACTATGCCGTACTCAGTGCAATGGGTGCCACACCGAGGCTTCTTTTAACGATGGTGTTCGCTCAGGCTGGTTTATGCGGACTGCTTGGAACTGGTCTCGGGCTTGGACTCTGTGCCATTATCGGGCAGTTGGCAATCATGGCTGGGTATCCGTTTCGAATGATGTGGTTCACGCCTTTGCTGGGTGCGATGACTGTTGTACTGGTTTGCTTGGTTGCTGCTGCGTTGAGCGTGCGCCCAGTATTAAAGCTGGAACCAAGCCAGGTATTTTCTGGACGCTGAGTGGATTTTGTTAAATATCCATGATTAGGTAGATATAAAAGATATCTATTAGCAAACAAGGTTGGAATTAAATTTATTCAGATGCAGCCATTCGCAGGCCACATCTGTTGTAACAATCAAACGGATTTCACGTTTTTTGACTGTTGTAGATTTAATCACTTCAGAATTAATACTATTGAATTGTTAATCTCTAAATAGCCAACTTTTACCAACACCTGCATCGTCTTTTTCAGATTCAAGAAGTAAGCGAAGCACTCTTTCTTTGATTTCAGGGCTATATGGAGAATGTTGGTCATTGTAGAACATCTCGATTGTACTAGCGTAACCCTGAATTGGTTTAAATCACTTGCACTACAATCTTACCAACATGCTCGCCAGTATCCATGGCCATGTGTGCCTGTTGAATTTCTGCAAACTTGAAAGTTTTGTAGATCATTGGCAAACATTGCCCTTGCGTCAATAACGGCCATACATGCTGTTGCAAACCTTGTGCAATTTCAGCTTTTTCTGCGGTATTCCGCGCACGCATGGTCGAACCAGTAATGGTCAGGCGCTTCATCATGATAGGTCCCAGTTTGGCATCTTTGACCTTGGCACCGCCCAAGAACGCGATATACACCAAGCGGCCATCCTTACGCAGTAAATTGAGATTACGCTCCCAATACGGCGCCCCCACAATATCGAGGATCACATCAACACCGTGATTGTCGGTTTTTTCATTGATATAGCTTTCAAAATCCTGAGTTTTATAGTTAATTGCATCAGTCAAATGGGCAATCGCCTGAACTTTGTCTTGTGAACCTACTGTGGCAAAGGTCTTGATACCCAAAGCCTGACATAACATCAAAGCAGTGGTACCAATACCACTATTCCCCCCATGAATCAACACAGTTTCACCCACTTTGGCCTTGCCCATCTGGAACAGGTTCGCCCAAACCGTAAAGAAGGTTTCCGGAATCGCTGCGGCCTGAGTAAAGCTGACGCCTGTCGGAATGCTCAAGGTTTGGCTGGCTGGCACCACGCAATATTCGGCATAGCCACCACCATTGGTCAAACCACAGACCTTATCTCCCACTTTAAACTCGGTTACTTCACTGCCTACTGCTTCCACGACCCCCGCCACTTCCAGCCCTGGCACTGGTGTTACACCTTTCGGCATTGGGTATAAACCTTGACGTTGCAGAATATCCGGACGGTTCAGACCAAAAGCATGGACTTTAACCAAGACTTCATTGGCTGAAGGTACTGGAATATCTGTGGTTTGTATTGCAAGTTTTTCCGGACCACCCGGTTCAGTAATAACAACCTGTTGCATTTGTGTCTGTGCCATTCACTCGATTCCTTGTTTGCTCTATTTTTTCAACCTTGATTTAAACATAAACACTAGCAGGAAAAAACACATCAGAACCCGTTATAATCCACAATCAGATCTCGGCACCATTTGGTCATCAGGAGTAATGCATGACAAGCATCGTAGAATACAACGAAAATAATTTTTCTGACTTTGAACGTTATGAAGGCATTGCCATGATTGGTTTTTATGCACCTTGGTGCGAGTCTTGTGGGCTATTAAATTTACGTCTGCAGCAGTTGGCTGCACAATTTGACGACGTTAAATTTGGTCAGGTGAATGTCGATCAGGCACCCATTGTGACCCTACGCTACAATGTATATGGTTTGCCAACGGTTCTACTTTTTAAGAATGGTGTGATTATTGAACGAATCGCGGGGTTGCAATCCCTAGCACGCTATGCAAAAGCCACCCGCACTGCACTGGCTGACAAGTAAATCCTACTCATCCACAGCCTAAAGTGTGGTTAAAAGTTTCAGGAATTATTAGGGCCTATCATCATTTAAAAAAGTAGTTTTAAAGGTTTAAAAGAGCTCTTTAAACTCTTTCATTTGTATATTTTTCAATGGTATGAATTCTAATCACAGATGATATTTGGCAACAGATTCAATGCACAATACTGTTTCATGGTTGTTACTGTTCAAAGAACAGTAGGAATATAATGAAAGCGATCTTATGGAAATTACGTACAGTTACAACATGGCATGATATTCCTGAAGAGTTTTGTCCTTGGCAAACAGCATATAATTGGTTTAATCATTAAGCAGTTAAGGAATGTTTATAATTATTGAAGCGATCTACGGTCATAGGTTGATGCAACATAAGCCAAATTCAGTCAAGAAATTCAGAAATTTCTTCAGCAGTTGTTCTCGCTGTTCTTGAAACACCAACCAGTGTTGCTGAACCTAGCCCAGTCCATTCGCCATATCCGACTAACCACAGATTAGGTTGTTTGACTGACCTTGTTCCATCAACCAGTATCGTATTGTTTTCCTCTAAGATCCCAAGAGATTTTAAATGCTCTAAGGCCGCTTTAAATCCAGTACACCAGATCACTGCATCAATCTGTTGAGAAGAGCCATCTTCCCAACTTACACCATTTTCAGTAAACGTAGAAAATGGAGGCTTGCTATGCAAAACTCCTCGTGCGCGAGCCTCTTTAACTGAGTCAATCATAACAATATCGCCCAATCCTCCAATTGGCTGATCTACTGTACGACCTTCTAGTTGAGCCTTTAAACGTTCTGTTGCACGTAAAAATAGTACACGCCCATCCACATCATCTGCTAAAAATTGAGGAGGTGTTGGGGTAATCCAAAGTGTATTTGCCACTTTAGACACCTCAGCCAAAATTTGTGCACCAGAATTTCCACCACCGACAATCATCACGTTCTTATTTTTGAAGGTTTCGGCATTCTGGTAATAGGCAGAATGTAATTGTAGTCCTTTAAAATTTTCCTGACCTGGATATGATGGAATATAAGGGTGACTCCATGTACCAGTTGTACTCACTACAGCCTTGGCTCGCCATAATCGTTTACCTGCGTAAACTCCTAAGAAGTCTCCTTCAACCTCGACACGATCAACATGCACAGGGCGAATCACAGGGAAATGATAACGTTGTTCATATTGTCTTAGATATTCAATGACTTCATTACGAGTCGGATAGGTTTGTTCGGTCTCTGGCATCATCCAGCCTGGTAAGGAACTCCAGCTATTTGGTGAAAACAGTCTCAAAGAATCCCATGTATGTAACCATGCACCACCCGCCTGCGCCTGCTCATCTAAAATGATAAAAGACACACCTTTGCGCTTTAAAAAATAAGCTGTAGCTAGTGCTGCCTGCCCCCCGCCAATGATGATAACGTCTGTTTCTGTTGTTATTGACATTTTTTCTTTCCCATAACTTCATTATTATCAAAAGTATATATCTATCTTGGTAGTTCTGCCTAAAAAACCAATATCAAGATGAACTGATATTGGGCATGTACAGCATTACCCTCTCTATTCGATTCGAGAGCAGAAAAAAGAGGTTACTTCTATTTTCTCGGCATCTAAAGCTATCATGTAGCTAAATATAGCATTTCATAACTCAAACATACTGGTGTTTGGCTTATGATCAATGGGTGTGTATTCAAACTGACTTCTTTATTATAGTTATAGACCAGTTCAATACCCATTCAATTGATTGTAGCCAATTGATCGCCGACTTGCATAACAGCAATCGGCGATGGTTTTAGTTGGCAGATGCTGATTACCGCTGCACCATAATCAGCAGAACCCAAAGAACCTAACTGAAATGATAAGTTTTGAATGGCATGCTGAGGTTTTTATATTCTCTAACAGATTAAATGTTACGTTGATTGACGCGTTTAGATAACTCTTCAGCCGATTCCTTACGTTCCGAATAACGATTGGTTAAGTAGGCACTTTGACCGCGCGTTAACAAGGTGAATTTATACAACTCTTCCATGACATCTACGATACGGTCATAGTAAGCAGATGGTTTCATCCGATCGTCTTCGTCAAACTCCAGAAATGCTTTGGCTACGGATGACTGGTTCGGAATTGTGATCATGCGCATCCAACGCCCCAAAATACGCATTTGATTCACCGCATTAAAGGATTGTGAACCACCACAGACCTGCATCAAGGCCAAGGTTTTTCCTTGAGTGGCACGAATCGCACCAGCTGCGAGTGGAATCCAGTCAATCTGTGCTTTTAAAATGGAACTCATCGAACCATGACGCTCTGGAGATGACCAAACCATGCCTTCAGCCCAAGCCAGTAGCTCATGTAATTCCTTCACTTTCGGATGGTTCATATCCGCATCTTCAGGTAACGGCAAGCCTTTCGGATGAAATATTTTCACTTCCGCACCAAAGTATTCCAGAATACGTCCCGCTTCTTGAACAGCTAAACGGCTATAAGAGCGTTCACGGTTTGAACCGTAAAGTAAAAGAATACGCGGTGGATGATCAAGTTGCTTGGCTTGTACCTGTTCAAAGGTTGGCTTTTCCAGCAAATCAAGATCAATATTTAACAGTGTCATTCGCTTTCCTTTCCCATAATTTAAGCAAAATATTTTTTCAGCCAGAAAGATACACCGATCAAAGAAATCAGCACTGGCGCTTCACCAAAAGATCAATCATGGTGATCATAAGCCTGTCCAAAAGTTGCAATCGCTACAGCCAGTGCAAACTCAAAGTTATTACCCGCGACAGTAAATGAAATCGCGGTAGTTTTGGGTAATCATGTCCCCATTGACTTTGATTGGCAATTATTTAACAAGCCATTGAACTCAATAGAGCTAGATGATGTGAAATTTTTAGTTGACTCACTTGCAGTTTATCTATGATATCAAAACACATTACTCATTACTTTCTGCGATCAGCAGAACAATACTGAGATCTATCCCACCCGATAAACATATAAAAACCTAAACGGGATTCATAGCCATTTCCCGCTTATTATTTAAATATGTGTATATCCGTATATATAGTAAAGAGTATAGCTTATAAGATGTTGATTTAAAAAATCGTCTGTTTTTCTCAGTTGTATTATCAATAAAATGCAACCATAGATAAAAGCATTTTTTGATGATGCCTGCCGCAATGCCACAGATGCTTTAGCAAAAGCAGAGAAATTACGTATAAATCTAAGTACAAATGAAGTTGAAATCAGGCTCATTAAAGCCGAAGTCTTAGCCCAAGCCATTACAAAAGTTGCTGAACAATCAAAAGTGAGCCTGATTATTATGGGATCGCATGGTAGAAAAGACATATAAAAATTAGTGCTGGGAAGTGTCGCAAAACAGGGTTTAAAATTGTCACAAGTACCCGTATTAATCGTTAAGTAATAACCAATAGATTGCGATTTATAAGATAAAGAACCAATAGTTAAGACTTCTGGTTCTTTATCAATCAAAGTGAGTGGCTTAAATTACTTATTTTTTTCAATCAGTTCAACCACCGCCTGAGCTTCCAACACTTTACCGCTCGACACAATTTTATTATCAATAATGAGACCCGGTGTACTTAACAGCCCTGTTTCCGCGATTTTCATCATATCGGTCACGTATTCAATTTCAGCTTGCACACCACTGCTCTTCACGGCTTCTTCTGTTGCTGCCAAAAGTGCCTTGCATTTACGGCAACCTGTACCAACGACTTTAATTTGCATGTTGTATTCTCCAATTTTTTATATAAGCCAGTAACCCATCATATTTAAACTATAACCAATAATTAAAATTCCGACGAATATAATCGCAACAAATAAGCTGAGTAAGGGAAGTTTCACAACCTGCTTTAACAGGATCATGGAAGGTAGGGAAAGTGCTGTGACAGCCATCATAAAAGCCAATACCGTACCTAATCCTACTCCTTTCGCTACCAATGCTTCCGCGATGGGCAAAGTACCAAAAATATCCGCATACATCGGCATGCCTACGATGGTCGCAATCAGTACTGAATACCAATGTTCTTGACCGAGAAGAGCTGTAATCCACTGTTCTGGAATCCAGTTATGTATCGCTGCGCCAATTCCTACCCCAATCAATACATAGAGCCAAACCTTACTGAAAATTTCGGCCACCTGCTCCCAAGCAAATGCTCGTCGCTCTTTGGAAGTCATGGTGAAATCTTCTTCACTTTGTATAACATGCTGCTGAGTCACAAATTCAGCTACATACTTTTCCATTTTTAAATAACTAATCAAGGAACCGCCCAGCACCGCTAGCACCAAACCCAGCAATACATAGACCATTGCAATTTTCCAGTTAAAAATACTGGCCAACAAAATAATTGAGGCTAAATCGACCAATGGCGAGGAGATTAAAAATGAAAAAGTTACACCAACAGGTAACCCCGCACGGGTAAAGCCAATAAACAGCGGAATTGAAGAACAGGAACAAAACGGCGTAATCGTTCCAAGTAATGCACCCATGATATTGGCTTTCATTCCAGTCATTTGGCCTAGAATCTGTCGGGTACGTTCAGGTGGGAAATAACTCTGAATATAAGATAGTGAATAAATGAGTACTGACAGTAGAATAAAAATCTTAAAAACATCATAGATAAAAAAATGAATACTGCCACCTAGCCAGGTTGCGACCGATAAACCAAATACATTTTCGACCAGCCAGCGCACCCCCTCTGACAACCATGTCATTTTGAGCAGGGCGTTATTCAACCAAGCAAAGAGGGCAATTATTTGATCCATTTAAATCTCCTAGTCTTGGGGAAATATAATGCTCGTGTAAATAAATATAGTTCTTAGGCACGTACAGGATAAGTGTATTAGCCCCGAATTAAAACGGACATTTCAAAATCAAGATCTAGTCATAGCACTAGGGTTAAGGAGTGTCTTATGGAACGTATTGAAGTTATTACAACAACTCAACGTCGTCGACGTTATTCAGGTCAAGAAAAAGCTCAGTTTGTTGCTTTAGCCATGCAAGCAGGCTCATCGGTTTCTTCTGTTGCCAGACAGTATGGTATTGCACCAAGTTTACTGTTTAAATGGAAAAGACTAATGCAAGATGGTGGAGTAACTGCCGTGGAAGCCAATGATCAAGTGGTCAGTGTATCTGACTATAACGTGCTCTTAAAAAAGGTCAAACAGCTAGAGCAAATGCTTGGGCGTAAAACCGTAGAAGCTGAAATTCTCAAAGATGCCTTAGAGATTGCTCAAGCAAAAAAGTACATATCGCATATACCCTTGTTACCACCCAACGATACCCAACACAACAAATAGCCCAAACCTTAAGGGTATCCAGATCCAATCTATATCGGCGACTAAAGCATCCTGAAGCAGTTTCTCGTCCACGATATTGTAAGGCGGATGATCTGATTTTATTGCCGATCATCCGAGAAATCTGTGATGAACGACCTAGCAATGGCTATCGACGGGTTACCGCCCATTTAAACCGTTATCTCAAACAGCATGGAATGCAATTGACTCAAGTTAACCCTAAACGTATTTACCGTATTATGAAGCAGAGCCAGTTACTTCTTACGCGAGCTGAACCATTAAAGAATGATCGGACGCACGATGGTCAGGTTGCAGTGTCAGTATCCAACAGCCGTTGGTGTTCAGACGGATTTGAAATTAAGTGTTGGAATGGTGAGAAAGTACGGGTGATCTTCAGTCTAGATTGTTGCGACCGTGAAGTGATGAGTTATGTTGCAACAACCACAGGCATCAGTAGTGACATGGTCTGTGATGTGCTTGTGCAGAGCATGGAAAAACGATTTGGTGTTGTGAATGGTTTACCACATCCTATTGAATGGCTGACAGATAATGGGAGTTGTTATATTGCGAAATCGACACGGCAATTTGCCCATGCACTTGGCTTTCGCATCTGTACCACGCCGATCAGAAGTCCACAGAGTAATGGCATGGCAGAAGCTTTTGTAAAAACATTCAAACGTGATTATGTCTATTTAAATGATGTACCTGATGCTGAAACTGTATTGAATGCTTTACCTGTATGGATGAATGATTACAATTGCAATCATCCACATAGTGGATTAAAAATGAAATCCCCTCGGGAATTCAGGTCGCTAAAATTAGCGAGTTAACTGTCCGTTTTAACGGGGGCTAATACAATAAGTGAATAATGTATCTAGCAACTATCTTTTCTTACCTTGACCAGACCGATTCAGTCAAGCATTTCATGTAATGCGATAAAGTAGACCGTATGGTAGCCAGATTCTGCAGCAATTCGTATGCGCAATATTCCCCTTCCGACTCTCTGATAACCTTATCCGCCTGGTAAATTTTTCTCTCACATATTTGCACTACATCTCACGATGTATAAGCACTATGTCTCATATTCTAGCCTAGCCAAATTTCTTATTCTGAGTACATTTAGGAATAATAAGAGGTTCACAACATCAAATAAGAATAATCAATTCGAAGATCAGAATGTAAGGGATGATCGGAGTTGGGGCTATGTGAATATGCTCTTGTCGCAGCAATAATCAATACAGTGCAGTTCAATCTATCTTTCAGCTAGTCAAACCATTCAATGGCATTGAAAATTAATGGAATCAAGCAAAAAGAATTTTAAGAAAACACAATGGACTTCTTAAAAAATCTTTTTACTTGTTTCTGAAATATGTAAGTTTAAATTTAAGTATGGCAGTTTAAAACATCAGTTAAAACCTTTACGAATTTAGGCTGGAATTTATAAACCTGATCTGGCACAACTCTTAAAACTTTTACTGTATGTCCGTAAGTTTCTTTTTCTTATAACCAATTTGCGCTCGGGTTATGCCCAAAGTACGAGCAGCTGCACATAAGTTCCCTTCCGAACGCTTGATTGCAGCATCAACCAGAATAGATTCCACATCCTCTAAAGTAATTGATTCATTAAAAAAATGGTCTATAAATAAATCCACGGCTTGGCTATTTGATTTATTTTCAACTTTGCCAATTGTATTTAATACTCTATTTTGTTCTTTATCAGCAAAATTGAGGCTAAATGAAAATAATGTTGATGCATCTATAAGTTCATCCTGACCAGTCAAAATCATACCGCGTTCAATCACATTTTCTAATTCTCTGACATTCCCAGGCCAATTGTAATTTAGCATCATATCAATTGCTTTATCTGTAAAACCTTTGATTCTTTTACCTTCTCGAGCAGTAAATTTTTCTACAAAACGCTGTGCAAGAATTAAAATATCTTCTTTACGTTCACGTAAAGGTGGAATAAATACAGGAAAAATATTAAGACGATAATATAAATCTTTACGAAAAGTACCCTTCTCTACAGCCTCAGCCAAGTCGACATTAGTTGCCGCAATGACACGTACATTCACTTTACGTGTTGTGGTATCACCTAAGCGATCAATCTCACCAGATTGTAAAGCTCTTAATAACCGAGTTTGTGCGCTTAAGCTTAATTCACCGATCTCATCTAAAAACAATGTACCGCCATCAGCGCGCTCAAAACGCCCAGCACGTGAACTCTGCGCTCCCGTATAAGCGCCTTTTTCTATGCCAAATAACTCTGACTCAATTAAGTCATTCGGCAAAGCACCACAATTTACAGCAATAAATGCTTTATCTGCTCGTAGGCTAGCCTGATGAATTGCGCGAGCAAAAACATCTTTCCCTGCGCCCGTTTCACCCTGTAGCAATACAGTTGTTGATGTTTGTGCAGCCTTTTCTGCCAGCTGCCATGTCTGTTTAAAACGCACAGATTTACCCACCATATCGGCGGGAACTAAACGTTCCTTTAAAGATGCTCTGAGATCATCGACCTGATGCTGCAACGATAATAACTGTTCAAAGATAGAATCAGTTTGATAATATTTTAGGTCATTCTCGAAATCATCCCACTCTTCAATTGGCTTGCCAATAAAGTTACAACTGGCTCTTGAGCAGGAAATTTCTTTATGCAAAATGAATTTTCCCATAATTGCACTAACATAGCCTGTTGCGTGACCAACCTCAGTCCAGCAGACAGGGTCTTCATTTACACCATATAAATTATGATGGATATAGCTTTCAATCGAGTTTTCCCAAGTACCGTCTAGAAAATATTGACCTTTTTGAATATCAATCTTCACCTGATTAAAAGTTACCTTTACAATCCCCTCTAAAGAGTGAAATAAGGGACCTTTTTCTAATAGCTCAAGGTCAGATAAGTTTTTATAGGTTTTACGTACAATTTCCGCATCTCGCACACCAGAAGCATAACCGAACCGCGTGAAAATTCCTCGTGCACGATCAAATCCAACAGAATCAATTAATTCTTTACGTAAAGTAGCCATAGCAGATGAATGCATCAACATCATCCGCTCTTCATCGAGCCATATTTGTCCAGTTTTAAAAGAAAATCCTAAACGAGAAGCAACTTCCTGTATTCCCAACAAATCCCGATCCATGAGATCTTTCCTCTATCTATTCGTCTAATCATCTAAATAAATGAGTAGCAGCCGACCATCAGCAATATTTTAAATTTTTAGCTCTCAGACTAGAGTATCTCGTTCTTTCATTTCAAAGTGAAGAATTTTTCTTTTAGATTTAGAAATTGTTTAGTTTTTAATAAAAATCTTTTGAAATAATAGATTTAGTTTTTATAAATTCGGATTCATCCCTACTCAAAAATCATTTTGAAGTAGGGATAAATAGATCTAATGCTATGCCTATGTATTAAGACGCAGCTTTGACTTGATTTAACATGTCTAGGGCAACATCAACAATCATGTCTTCTTGCCCACCGACCATGCGTCGTTTACCCAGTTCAACCAATATATCAAAAGCGGAAATGCCATATTTTGCAGCTGCAGCTTCAGTATGACGCAAAAAGCTCGAATAAACCCCAGCATAGCCCAAAGCCAGTGTTTCACGATCGACTCGTACTGCGCGCTCTTGTAACGGACGTACAATATCTTCAGCGGCATCAATCAGTTTTTTTACATCACAGCCATGCTTGAGTCCCATGCGGTCTGCTGCCGCAATAAAGACTTCGAGTGGGGCGTTACCTGCACCTGCTCCCATGCCAGTAAGGCTAGCATCAATCCGGTCACAACCATGCTCTAGCGCGACTAAGCTGTTTGCCACACCTAAACTTAAATTATGATGGGCATGCATGCCAGTTTCCGTTGCAGGATCAAGCCTGTCTTTAAGTGCTTTAAACCGTTCGGCAATATCATACATATTCATGGCGCCGCCTGAGTCAACCACATACACACACTGAGCACCGTAACTTTCCATCAGTTTGCCCTGTTCAGCAAGCTGTTGTGGCGTGGTCATATGACTCATCATCAGGAAACCCACTGTATTCATGCCTAACTCGCGGGCATATTCAATATGCTGTTTAGAAACATCAGCTTCTGTACAATGGGTCGCCACTCGGACAATACGTGCACCTGCATCATATGCAGATTTTAAATCATGTACAGTTCCGATTCCGGGTAGCAGCAAGGTCGCAACCTGAGCATGTTTCAACTGACTGGAAACCGCTTCGATCCATTCCAGATCACTATGCGCACCAAAACCATAATTGAAACTTGAGCCTCGTAGACCATCACCATGAGCTACCTCAATGCTATCCACTCCCGCCTCATCTAAAGCACGTGCAATGGTTTTCACTTGTTCCAGGCTATATTGATGGCGAACCGCATGCATTCCATCGCGTAACGTAACATCTGAAACGTATATTTTCTTTTTATAATCAAACATCTGTTAGATCTCCATAGCTGTTTTTGCTAAGATTTTAATTTCAGCAATCTGCTCTGCTGCTGCCAAAGCTGCGCTGGTCATAATGTCCAGATTACCCGCATAAGCAGGCAAATAATGAGCCGCACCTTCTACTTCCAGAAAAATCGATACCTTTAAACCTGATTTCTTTCCAAGATCAGGAATATGAACTGCATGATCCTGAGTGAGAAGTTCAAACTGCACATCCTGTTTTAAACGGTAACCTGGCACATAACGTTGTACTTTGTGTGCCATCTGCTCTACAGATTGACGAATCGCCTGCGGGTTTGCATGTTCATCCACCAGACAGTAAACCGTGTCACGCATAATTAAGGGTGGCTCCGCAGGATTCAGAACAATAATCGCCTTGCCTTTTTTCGCCCCGCCAACCTGCTCAATTGCGGTAGACGTTGTTTCGGTAAATTCATCAATATTGGCACGTGTACCTGGTCCTGCGGACTTACTGGCAATCGAAGCCACAATTTCTGCATAATGCACTTGTGCAACTTGAGACACGGCATACACCATTGGAATTGTGGCCTGTCCACCACAAGTCACCATGTTGATATTCGGCGCATCCAGATGTTCTTCCAGATTGACCACTGGAATGACATAAGGCCCAATCGCAGCAGGCGTGAGGTCAATAACCTGTATGCCATACTGTTGTAAAATGGCATTATGTTTTGAATGGGCATTTGCTGAAGTTGCGTCAAAAGCAATTCGGATATCTGCAAAATTCGGGAGGTTAATAAGACCTTCGATCCCGTCGGCAGTAATTTCTACACCCAAACGTGCTGCACGCGCCAAACCATCAGATGCAGGGTCAATTCCGACCATTGCTGCAACTTTAAGATGTTTGGAATAACGCATAATTTTAATCATGAGGTCGGTGCCGATATTTCCAGACCCAATAATAGCCACGGCAATTTTTTGTTGTTTCATATTCAAGTCTCTTATTGGGTAAAATGGATGCAAACTTGGCCCAAGCCTTCAACAATCGCATGATAGGTTGCACCCGCTTTTGCAGGCACCATTGGCCCAAGCGCACCTGTGAGTACGATATCTCCAGCACGTAAAGGTGTGCCAAGTTCTACCATTCGATCAGCCAACCAACAGGCCGCAATCAATGGATTACCGAGACACGCTTTGCCTTGCCCATGTGAAACTGGAATATCATTTTCAAATAACTGCATATTGCAGTTAATTAAATCTAATTCACTTAAGGGCTTAGGTTGACTGCCCAAAACAAACAAACCACAGGATGCGTTATCGGCAATCGTATCGACCAAAGAAATGTCCCAGTTTTGAATGCGGCTATCGACAATTTCTAAAGCAGCCACTGCATAATCGGTAGCACTTAGAATATCAGCCAGAGTATGTTGCTGATGCGTCAGATCCTGTTTGAGCACTAATGCAATTTCTGCTTCGATTTTAGGCTGCAATAAGTTCTGGATCTGAATTTCATCATTATCTGCATAGGCCATGTGTGCAAAAAGGCAGCCATAATCTGGCGAATCGACACCCAGCTGTTGCTGAACACTGCGTGATGTCAGGCCAATTTTACGCCCGACGATACGTGCACCCTGACTCAACTGCTGCTGAATATTATGTTGCTGAATCGCATATGCCAGTTGAATACGATCGTCTCCTTGCAGCGTTGAAGATTCACGTAAAGGGGGGCAGGTCAGCATATTTTGAGCAGCTAAACGTAGCTGTTCGGCATGAGAATGAATAGTAGCTTGTTGCATAATAGGTTTCCTAAAAAGTCCAGACCAGTTTTAACCAAGTGCTGTCGCCTTCTGGGCGGTTTTCTACATTCGTTTCTTTTAAGTATTTCGCTTCAATTGACCAGCCTTTCTGCTGATAATGAATCGCTGGACCATAAGCAAGGCTTTGACCTTTAAATGCGATCTTTTCACCATTCACCTCATCACTACTCAGCTGCTTAAATGCATAACCTTCAACGCCTAGCGTTAAACCGGGATATAATTGATAACCAATTGCATAGTCAGCCGCAAAATAATTACCTGACTGATAATGCGTGTCTTTATTTTCACTATTTATACTGTAAGAAATTTTGGTCGAAATATCCCAACCTTGAGGTTGATGGTAGGTGTAGGCTAAAATCGGGCGTACGGTATAGTAATTTTTGCCGATATTCGCCATGCGACTGGCTTTATAATCTCCTGTAGGAAAAACCCCTTCTATTGCAGCCGCCCAATGTTGATTGCCCTGATGCCAACCCAGCATCGGCGCAAAAATAAAATCTCCTAACCCTGCCTCACTCGCCTTCTGACCATTAATTTTCAAATCTACATTAACTAGAGGTTGTACTGCATAAAACCCGAGTTGCCCGTTAAAAACTTTTTGTTCTGTCATCCAGACGAAACGGGGCACTACAGCATTTGCTTCAAGATTAAAGTTCGGAATGATGCTTTGCCCTTTTGAGCCTACAAACTCTAAAGCCTGATAATGCTGATAGTAAGACAGCAAATACAGACCTGGTGGTGGCAATGCGCCTGCGAGTAAGCCTTCAGCACCTAAAGCGAAAGTATCAGTTCCATTTTCTGTCGCGTTTACTACACTAGAAAAAAGTGCCAGCCCACTCGCTAAAATGAGTTTTTTATTCATGTCACATCCTTTATGTCGTCATGGTCGGTCTAAGGCGATCCTGCCTTAGACCAAAAGCCGCTTATTCTTCGTTGAAGAAATCGCTGACTAATCGATTAAAACGGACATTGTGTTCAATTTGCGCCCAATGACCGCATTGACCAAAGACATGCAATTGAGAACGTGGAATGAGTTTTAATAATGTCAATGATGTTTGTAACGGAATGACCTGATCATCGCGCCCATGAATAATGAGGGTTGGCTGTTGCAACGACTCAATCTGTTCTGCTGGACTCTCCAGAGCATCGACCCAACGTTGACGCGGTGCAGGGAACATGGCAGAAAATGACTCCTGAAAACCTGGACGAATACTGGCTTGATAACGTAATTCAGCGAGCTCATCAGTGATCAGTTCACGACTATAGGCAAAAACATCCATCAGCTTGCGCATATTCTGGAAAGAAGGTTCATAACCCCAAACATTATCAAGACCTCGAGTGATCTGGAATGGCACACCTACACTACCCATCAATACCAGACGTCGTACACGTTTCGGATAAGCGATCGTAAATGCCAGCGCAATACTGCCACCAAATGAATTTCCGACCAGATCGACCTGATCAATATCCAGTGCATCCAGTAGATCTTTGACCTGTTGAACCCAGACCGCCTTGTTATAGCTCACGCCCTCAGGACGTTCGGTATAACCAAAACCGAGCATATCTGGCGCAATAACACGTGCCTGTTTGGACAATTCAGGCATGACCAGACGCCAGTTAGCCCATGCCGTCACTCCAGGCCCCGAACCATGAATCATGAGGATGGTACGCTTACCACTGCCCATATCATGGTAATTTGTTGAAAAACCACCAGTTAAAATCGAATTAGCAATTTCCGGATTTACACTTACATTCATTTTCTATCTTCCTGATTCATTATTTCTGCGGTTGTTTTTAGGTCATGACATTAAAGAACGTTTCATTCAGCTTGCGCTCATGAAAGAAAATCGCTTTAGGCAGTTCATCTGCAGTCCAGGTCAACGCAGGACGATCGGAATACCAGATATATCCGCCACTAAAAACTTCATTGCGGTTACCTGACGGATCAAAGAAATACAGCGTTTCACCGCGGGTAATACCGTGACGGGTTGGGCCAATTTCATGTGGCACATCATGATTGGCAATGGTATCGGCAGCAGATAGCACCTGTGCCCAAGAATCGACAAAGAAAGACATATGATGGATCTTGCCTTTGTCTGGTGTGAAGATAAAAGCCACATCATGCGGCTTATTGCTGCAGGACAAAAACGCAGCCATCATGGTATCGCCATCCACCACCTGTTCAGTCAGGTCAAAGCCCAATACTTCGGTAAATAGATGATAACTACCAGCAACGTCATCACCCATTAAGGCACAGTGATCAAGTCGGCTTGGGTGAATTCCTTTCAGGTTCTGCGCCTGAACACCAGGATTAGTGGTTGGCATGCCATTACCATAGATTTCTTTATTCGCATAAAGTTCAATTACATGGCCAGTTGGCGTGATAAAACGGGCACGCTCTCCAGTTGCCAGATTTTCACCTGCTGGTCGCCATTCAATACTGACGCCATAATCCTGCAATGCCTGAGCTAAGCGTTTTAATTCTGTTTCATTCACAACCTTAAAAGCCATGCATTCCAGCCCAGGGCTTTCTGCTTCACGCAAAATCAGCGAATGGTGATCATGCTCATCCCATGCTTTTAAATAAACGCGACCCTGCTCATCCCGTGCTGTTTCAATTAAACCAAGCACATTGGTGTAATGATTGACTGCATCTTGCAAGTCCAACACACGAAGTTCTACATGACCTGGACGTGAAACTGATTTTTTGCTCATTGTGTTCTTCCCTATTGTGTATTTCCATTTTTTTTACTGTTTTTAAGCCCCAGAAAGGTGACATCCAAATCACTTTTCGGGTAAATACGGCAAGCCAAGGCAATTCCTGTCTGTTGTTCAAGTTCACTCACCTGTTCACGGCTCATGCGCTTGCATTGGTAATTGCCTTGCAGAACCTGCACACGGCAGATGCCACACCCGCCGCCACGGCACCCCACTGGAATGCCTTTACGTGCCAGACTTTTCATGCCGTCCAGCAAACTCAGACCAGAATGACAGTGAAACTGTTCATCACTGCTATGTAATCGAATCAGGTGCATTACTCAGCTCCTTATTCAAATATTCTTGAATAGCGGACTGCGCGTTGCCTGATTGGCAGCATCGGCAGCGCTCAGGAATTTTTCCATGTGAATATCACGTTCATATAAACGGCCACGCATCAGACTGCGGATTGATGCTTCAATCATGGGTGGTGGCCCACACAAATAGGCTTTGTGATCGCGGAAATCTTCGTTAAAAGCGCGCCCAGCAGCTTCATGGACAAAACCACGTTCACCCTGCCAATCACTGCCGTCAGTTTCATCAGAAAGCACCGGAATATAATGAAATTGTGGATACTGATTTTCCAGTTCAGTGAAAAAGTCGTAATAATACAATTCGGCCAAATTACGAGCGCCTTGCAGCAGGGTAATCTTGCGTTGATCACCCACTTCCAGCAGTTCCAGAATCATAGATTTCGGGCTAGATAAGCCTGAACCACCGGCAATAAAAATGACTGGCTTTGGATCAGAATGACGTAGATAGAAACGCCCCAGTGGGCCACTGAATTTAAGTGTTTGACCAACACTCAAGTCATCATGTAACCAACCTGTTCCAATACCGCCTGGCACTTTACGCACATTCAGTTCGATTAAATTTGCTTGCGATGGCGCACTGGCAATTGAAAAGGCACGAGGTTCTGGCAAGCCAGGAATATATAAGTTGATATATTGACCGGCCTGAAAATCCACATCTTCTGCAACCCGCAAGAAGATGCCACGAATGGTCGGCGTCAGTTCCACAATTGACTCAACAGTCGCTTCAAAGTCACGCAGTGGAATGGCTCTGGCATCTGGGTCTTCGTCCATTTCCACTTCAATGGTCAGATCAGACTGTGGAATGGCACAGCAGGCCAGCGCCTTACCTTCTGCGCGCTCCATATCCATGAGAGCAAACGGAGAAGCCTCGCCTAAATCCACCTCACCATCCACCACATCAATTTTGCAGGTGGCACACAGACCATGCCCGCAGGCATGTGGCAACCACACACCTGCACGTAACGCAGCATCTAAAATAGTCTGGCCTTCTTCCACTTCAATCACTTGGCCTAAAGGCTCAATCGTTACTTCATAGCTCATCATTTTTCTCCTTAAATTCCGTTTAAATCAGGAGTGCGTAAACGCAGATAGCTTTTATGGTTAATACCCAGATTTTCAAAAGTTGAATCTTGATCGTAAGTTAAGGTTTGTCCTTCAAAGAGCCACTGCACCTTTAACCAGTCAATTTTTGCCCAATCCGGATGGCTGGCAAACACGGTCTGCCCCATGACCTGCTCAATAAAATCGCTGAAACGTTGATGAGCATCGACTAAAATGGCAATCGGGGCGCTGATGCTAAGATGACCAAGCCATTCAATAAACAATACTTGCTGACCGTTAAACTGATCTTTGGCATCACGTACGACACCGACATAATTTGGCTTTAAAGCAACTACAGACATAAAATTCTCCTTTGGCGATGTCTATTCCTTGACATCACCCTATTGTTATTGGATCTAGAGATTGGCGATTAAATCGGTTGACTATGAACCGTTCTGTTTCCATTTCGCCCAGTTGGCAGCATCAGGTGATGTTTCATAAGCACCGGAATCTACACCCGGCTCGACATATGACCAGCGCACCACATCTTCAATCCCTGGTCCACCTGCTTTGCCTTTGAGGATTTGCTGTACTGGCAACCATGCCTGTACATATTTTTCTGGTTCATTATCAAAAATATCTTTACAGCCATCCGAGCAGAATTGATATTTTTCATCTTTATAAATGCTTTCACGCTGGCGACGAGTAAGCGGATCATCCACTTCAGTAAAGATCATTGGAATCTGACAGGTTTGGCATAAACAAGGCAGACTGGTGTTGTACCAACGTTTTCCTGCATCTTCCTGCTGTTTCCAATGCTCAAAACGTGGCTTATAGATTGCATCAAAACTGTTTGGATATTCTTTCGATAACCAAGCCTGTTCTTCTTCGGTTGGCAACCAGGCATGCAAGCCAGTTCCCCAGCAGTATTGATAGAACATGGCCCAAGCCTGATGGGTAATATGGTCTTTTTCCTTGACTGAATCTTCCCAGTATTTCGGCTTGCGAATACCGTAACGCTCAAGGTCAGCAAATAATGCACCGCCACTTTGCTCGAAATAAATTTCCCAGCCTTCACGCCATGACATGATTTTCTTCGGCAGCATGTAATCCATCATCATGCCCACCAAAGTCAACAAGCGGTAGCCGCGCCAGAACCATTTATCAATCCACTTTTGTACAATCGGTACGTTTTCCGGATCCTGTTCAAGAATAAATTTGATGACTTCAAGACCTAGCGTCATATGACGGGCTTCATCAGACTGTGCCGAGAAACCAAAGGTTACGGTCGCCATATCACCATTAAAAGCAGCACCAGACATAAATGGCATAAACAGCAAATTGGTCAGCACATACTCAAAGGAAAAGGAAATTGAAACCAGATATTCAAATGGTCCAGCGGTCATGGCATCGTTAATAAATGACTTCGGTACAGACAGATACCACAAACGGTCAAAATTCTGTGGCCATGAATGGAAGCCATTAAAATAACGGTTGTAATGGCTTAAGGTATGTACTTGAGTTTGACAATGACGCAATTCATCAATCGCCTGCATCTGGCAAGCAACACGCGAACCTACACCGCGTAACTGGCGTCCTGCCATGGCAAAGCCACGATGAGCATTGTATTCAATAGGTGTTACGCCCGTTAAAAACAGTTTAATGGCATTGATATAACGTGCATCCGTCACATTTAAATGACCATTATTTTGCGAGAAAGCATCAATAATGGCATACAGTTTACGTTCTTTTTCTGCCTGATATTTCCAGTAAGCATCCATGGTTAAACGGAACGGATCTTCCCATTTATCCCAGTCATGAATTTTAATGCCTTCGAATTTGTCATAAGGAAAGACTTCGTCCATATCGACATAACTGGTTTCCCAACCTAAACCGCGTGTCATCAATCCATATTTATCTTTGAGACTTAATTTTCGTGTGGTATCTGTTACTTTGTTAGCTTGCACATTCATGTGACAACTCCATTTTTATTTATTGCTATCCATACGTGATTGTTGGTGTTCTGACGGTTTATCTGAACCAGCCCACGGTAAAACTGTCCTCAGTTTCTTCAATATTTCCGGAAATACTGATCAGGTTGATATGGATTTCCTGCAAGTCCCAAGCACGTCCCAACAACTCTTCCACTGAATCCCGACGAATGACCAGTTGCCCTGGAGCATCAATTTTCACCATTGCCGGAAAATATTCGATTTTGGCCTGTGGGTTATCCTGTTCAATCGCTTCAATAATTGGACGGGTATCGTCATTTGTTTGAAAAGCCATAAATACATTGGTGCTCATGCTGCAACCTCCACCAGATTCAGTCCGATTTTGCTTAGACGTTTAGCAAAAAGATCATCTAACAATTCAAGATCAGTTTCGTCACCATCGAAGGCTTGTAGTAAAGCCAGCACTGCGCTACGTGCCTGTCCCTGCCAGTTCGCAATCCAGCTTATAAGCTGTTGACGATTGTGTTCCGATTCCGCAGCAGTGGTTTTCAGTACTGAATTCACCCAAGGCTGTGTTTCTTCAAACCATTCATTCATAAAAGCAGTGAGCAGGCTAATTGCCGCAGCACCATGTGCCACCAAGTCACGGTCAACAATCAATTTAACCAACGGATAGAAATAACCATCAAAAACCAGATTTTGCGCAATAAACAGTTCATACCAGTCTTTTACGACAAACATCTGTTCCATACTTTGACGTAGCGGTTGCCAGCATGCACAACCCAGCCAGTCCTGCTTGGCTTGTTCTAGAGATGTGCCTTGATTGCCATCTAGCAATAAACCAATTCGACTCAAATACTGGGCTGAACCCAGACGATCCATCGTGGCAAACATGGTGGCATTGGTTAGCGTTGCACCGTAGGCATAGCCAGTAATAAAACTGTTGTTCATATTGGCACCCCACTCATAGTGACGTAGCGGCAATAACAGTTTTTCTGCTTTTTCCAATAAAGCTGCGGGAATATTGACAAGCAGGTGATTCTTTTCAACAAACGTAAAATTACTTTCTAGCACTTCCTGCTGGCGCGCACGTGTTTGGGTATAGCTACCGTAATACAGTTGGCGTGGATCTTTCAGTACATACCAGTCTTGCATTTTGATCACAGTACGTGAGGTATCAAAGATCTCGTGTTCTGGTTGCCATAACGGACGATAGTGAAAATTAATTTCTTCCTGAATATCGTAGCTGGCTTCCTGATAACGCGAAGCGACTTTATCGCCAAAACGCTTCTCAATATATTTATAGGTATTTCGAATGGGTTTTACATTCGAGGTTTTAATATCAATTTGCATGCAAGATCTCCCTGATCATTTACATTTGTTTTATTCATTAATTCCAGGCAATCCAAAGCGCCATTTCATCCGTTCATATTCAAGCTGTGCAATTTCATCATGACTCAGGTTTTTCACCTGATGCCGCTGACAAAACTCCTCAAAGGCAGCAAAAGGCATAATCATTTCCACTGCAAGCTCCGGATCACCAATTGAAAACTCGAACTCGACAAAGCGATCTCGTTGTGTTCCGGTAATATGTACATAGCACTGGGACTCTTCCTGATTGAGTAGTGGCATAACTGCATCCTCACCTTTCCCTGCTTAATAGTTTGCAAAGGCTATGCCAACTTACCAATATTATTATTTATCAAATACTTGTTATTATTTTTAAACATTTAAGAGTTTTATTTCTTTATAAAATTATCAAGTTCATCTTTGGACTTTCGAAAATTCTTAAGTCAAACCTATAAATTAAAAAATATTAGGATAAATAATGTACTACCAATGACTAAACATAAGTGTTACTCGGTAATTAGGGGAGCTAGTGCGATTAACCAAACAGATCACTATAAGAGTGATGTAGAATTGCTTGAAGAATGAGCATATTTTAAAGTTAGTCTTAAACAGAATGAATGTTGTTCAGCAGTACTGCGCTTTCTTGTAAATACTTAAAAAATATCTACTATTCAACATATCAAACTCATTTTTAAATTAGATTTTAAGGTTTAAAAGATTTTTTTAACTCTTTTCATTTGTATATTTTTCAATGGTACGCACTTTACCCACAGATGATATTTGGCAACAAACTCAATCTACAATGCGGTTTCACGGTTGTTATTGTTCAAAAAACAGTAGGAATATTATGAAAATGACGTACAGGTGCTACATGCGTGATATTCCTGAAGCGTTTTGTCCTCTTGCAACTAGCACGCATGGATTAACGATTGATTTTAAATACACAATAGCACTACAGCAAAAATAGAAAAACAGATGCCTGACAGATAATAAATATGTGGCGTATAACGCTGTAGATATTGCAACCATTGCAGTTGGGTCAGCCATGTCACCACACTTATATTCCAGATCAAAACCACCATCACCATCCAGATACTTACGGAAATTTTATAAACAACACTAGTCTGCTGTGGGAGTAAAATCATTAAGCTACTATAAAACATCCAGTTTTTAGGATTGAGTAAACTTGATTGCAGCCCCATTCCAAGCAAAGATCGCCAACTCACATCAACACTCATCTGCTGATGTGCTGGCTGTTCTAACTTCAAATGATGGTGAGCGTAGCGAATACAGACACCAGAAAGGTAAAGTAAATACAGCGCTCCCACATAGCGTAAACCGAACAAGAAAACTGAACTCAACTGCCCAAGAGTATTAAGTAGCAGTATCAACACCCCAAGAATGAAAGCATTACCCAATGCAATACCCCAAGCAACTCGATAAGCTGCCCGATGTGAATAACGCAGTAATGTCATTAATAACAGGAAAAAATCGGGGCCTGGAGAAAGCAAAGCAAGAAAATGCGTAACAGCAATAACAACAACAAAATTCATAGCACACTCAAATACTGAAGTGGCTTAAGCTTAGGAAATTACTGAATAATTTTATTGTAAAAAAGTGCGAGAAAAACCTTGCTGATACTGTTTCGGAGTCACACCAGCATGTGCCTTAAAGACTTTATGAAAGTGACTCTGATCACTAAAACCCAGATCGGTTGCGAGTGTACTAATTTTCGCACCTGTTTTTAATGCTTGGCGAGCTTGATGAATTTTAAGATTAATCTGGAACAAATGCGGAGTTAAACCAAGATTAGCTTTAAATAAGCGAATAACCACATAACGACTAACACCTATCTTCTCTGCAAGTTGCTGTAAAGATAAAAAACCTTGTGCGTTTTGGCAAAGGGTTATCAGCATTTGTAAATGTTGATGAAAATAAGCATGTTGAGGTAATTGCTGCCAGTCGATATATGGAAATAAAAGCTGTGTGAGGCACTCGATTAATAGTTGTTCTTTTTCTGCAATTAATACATCTGGATCAAACAATGTCTGATTCATCTGACAAAAAGCTTGATAAGCTACAGAGTCATGTAGCACAAAAGGCTTGAGCTGCGGCATAGGAATTTTTTCGAGCAATAAAAAATGCACTTCACTCGATAAGTGTTCTAACCAAGTTGCATCAATATGCAACATTTGGTAACTCCAGTGCTGATGCTGCAATGGATTACAAGAGTGCTCAATATATGCAGGAATAACAACAAGGCTTCCTTGCTGAATGACCACTTCATCGGTAAAAGCACTATAAAAAATGCTTTGCCCTGCCTCCACTGCACCAATTGACAACGTTGGATGGCTATGTGCTTTATAGCAAATACGACTTTCACATGCCCGCCGTGTTTCCACATAGGGCATGCGACGATCTGACCAGAACTCAAGCAAATTGGGTAACAGCAAGTGCGCGTTCAATATCCTGCTCTAAACTTTCAGGTTTGGTCGCTGGTGCATAGCGATTAAGAACCTCTCCATTTCTCCCAATCAAGAATTTAGTGAAATTCCACTTAATACTTTGACTACCTAAAATTCCCTTAGCTTCACGGGTGAGCAGGCGAAAAATCGCATGTGCTTCAGGGCCTTTTACATCGACTTTAGCAAACATTGGAAAACTGACACCATAATTACGCTTACAAAAGCTATCTATTTCTTCATTGCTTCCTGGGTCTTGCCCACCAAACTGATTACATGGAAAGCCCAATACAACCAGCCCCTGATCCCGATACTTTTGATAAAGCTTTTCTAGGCCCGAAAACTGTGGAGTGAAACCACACTTACTGGCAGTATTGACGACCAGCAGTACCTTGCCTTCATAATCAGCCATAGACTGAATATGACCGTCTAGGCGTTCTGCTTCAAATTGATAAATTTTAGTCATGGATAAGTTTCCTCATCGCCTTTTTCTTGTGTTTTTAGTTCCAGAGATGCCGAATTTACACAGTAACGTAGACCTGTTGGCTGTGGGCCATCTTCAAAAACATGCCCCAAATGTGCATCGCAGTGATGGCAAACAATTTCGACACGTACCATTCCGTGGCTCAAATCATCATGTTCTTCTATTGCAGTATTATTAATCGGCTTATAAAAACTTGGCCAACCACAACCACTGTCAAATTTGGCATCTGACTCAAATAATGGCGCGCCGCAACAACGACACACATAAGTTCCTGACTGTTTGGTATTCCAGTATTTCCCTGTAAATGGAGCTTCAGTGCCTGCTTGGCGTGTAATTCTATATTCTTCTGGCGATAACTCTCTTTGCCATTCTCTTGGTGTTTTATTCAATTTTCCCATGATTCTATCCCTGTCTATTTTGCTGTTTAAAATAGGATAATCCTATATTTACGTTATTCATTCTAAAATTTCTAGTCTTTAATTCACAAATTACAAAACATGTATAAACAATAAAAAAGCAAAAAGTAAGCAATTTTAACAATAAAGGTGAGCAATTTTATTTAGTAAGTGCTTTTTTGTGAGCAACATTAGTGTTACTCTTAGAACCATTCTTGCTTAGGATTAAAAAATGTCGCAAAAAAAGAGCGTTATTTTTAAAAATCTACTGCCCGTGATTAAACAATATCAACAGGCAGGATTTACGCATGAAAAAATTGTTACATTACTTAGAGATCAACATGACCTTGACCTAGTAACAACTGAAACATTTAAAAGTTATTTATATCGTTATGCAAAAGTGAACCCCACTCCTTCCGAGACCATCAAAATGACGAACACCATCCAAACCCCACGTGAAATTAAAAAGTCATCAAAACTTGAGCATGTTTGCTATGACATTCGTGGACCAGTGTTACGAGCGGCGAATGAGATGGAAGAACAAGGGCATAAGATTATCAAGCTCAATATTGGCAACCCTGCCACGTTTGGCTTTGAAGCACCACAAGAAATTATTAACGACGTTGCTTTAAACTTACCGAATGCGATTGGTTATACAGACTCGCGCGGTATTTTCCCCGCACGTAAAGCAATTTGCCAGTATTATCAGCAAAAAGGCATTCTCAACATGCATGTCAATGACGTGTACATTGGTAATGGCGTATCTGAACTGATTGTCATGGCAATGCAAGGCTTGCTTGATGACGGCGATGAAATGCTGGTTCCAATGCCAGACTATCCGCTTTGGACCGCTGCAGTCAATTTATCAGGTGGTACAGCAATTCACTATAAATGTGATGAGGAAAATAGCTGGTATCCAGATATTGCGGATATGGAAAGCAAAATCACTGCAAATACACGCGGGATTGTGGTCATTAACCCGAACAACCCAACGGGTTCAGTTTATCCGCGCCATATTTTGGAACAGATTGTTGCCCTTGCAAAAAAATATGATCTAATTTTGTTTGCTGATGAAATTTACGACAAAATCATTTATGATGGAATTGAACATGTTGCTTTAGCGTCTTTAGCAGGCAATCATCTGTGCATTTCCTTCAATGGATTATCTAAAGCCTATCGTATCGCAGGTTTCCGTGCAGGCTGGATGGCAATCACAGGCGACAAGTCTCGTGCAACTGATTATATCGAAGGCTTGGACATGTTGGCATCAATGCGTCTTTGTGCAAACCATCAGGCACAATATGCGATTCAAACCGCACTGGGTGGCTATCAGTCAATTAATGATTTGATTCGCCCAGGTGGTCGTCTGTATGAACAACGCAATATTGCATGGCAAATGCTCAACGAAATTCCTGGTGTGAGTTGCGTCAAACCTGAAGGTGCAATGTATTGCTTCCCTCGCCTTGACCCAACAGTATATCCAATTCAGGACGATGAAAAGTTAATGCTTGACCTGTTACGCGCTGAGAAAGTCTTACTGGTACAAGGCACAGGTTTTAACTGGCCAACACCAGATCATTTCCGTGTCGTGTTCTTGCCTGCAGAAAATGAACTGAGAGAAGCAATCACTCGAATGGGACGTTTCTTAGCCACTTTACGTTAAGTTAAATGATGCAATTAAAAAAGCAGCGGTTATTTTAGACGCTGCTTTTTTTTCATATGAAACCCAAGCCAATTTCTTCGAATATAAATTAAAACTAACCAAACTATTTACTCAATTAAAAGCAAAGAATAAAATAAATTATATATTTATCAAAAATATACAAAATAAAAATCGTTTATTATCCCTATTATTCCCCATATTTAATTTTTACTATTTATTAAAATTTTTAATCTATTTCATATCATAGGCAATAAATACTATGTAAAAAATGCATACTACTTTCTTTTTTTGCATTTAACACTGCTTCAAAATCGAGCAACAATGCCAACCTGCACAATAACATTACGACACCCAAATTCGGTCAGAGCAGATACAGATTCAGGAATAGAATCTGTAAAACTGACCGAACTTACAAGGAAAGCTTTCAATCATTCCTAGGCCGCTACTCTCTAGAAAGTGATTGAATCAAATGGATAGAGGTTCGCATGAATCAAAAAAAGCTGCTCAAGTATATTGTATTTGCTATTTTGCTTGGAATTTTGACAGGCTGGATCTGCCATCATTTTTTCAATCAAGGTGAGCAACTTAAGCAAATCGCGTCTTACTTCAATATCATCACAGATGTGTTCTTACGCTTGATCAAAATGATCATTGCACCATTGGTATTTGCGACCATTATTTCAGGTATTGTATCAATGGGAAAATCTGCTTCTCTAGGCAGTATTACCTTTAAATCCATGACTTGGTTTATTACCGCATCATTCGTTTCACTGGCCATTGGTATGGGACTTGCCAATTTTCTCCAACCAGGTGCAGGGTTACATTTAGTCTTGCCGACAGCACAACAAGTCAGTAATGCCGCTCTCCCAGCGACAACAGGATTTACCCTACAATCATTTATGACGCATGTATTTCCTCGCAGTATTGCAGAGGCGATGGCAAATAATGATATTTTACAAGTACTTGTTTTTTCAATCTTCTTTGGTTCTGCGCTTGCCTATGTTAGCCATGGTAAAGAATCAACGATTATCCGTTTAACAGAAGAACTCAGCAAAGTGATGTTCCGCATCACGGATTATGTCATGTCATTTGCTCCAGTTGCAGTCTTTGCTGCAATGGCATCTGCAATTACGTTACAAGGTTTAGGTCTCATTGTTGATTATGGCGTTTTGATTGCCGAATTCTATTTCGGTTTATTCCTACTTTGGATTGTATTGTTCACTGTGGGCGCAATCGTGCTTAAAAAAGATATCTTTCGCTTAGGCAAACTTATTCGTGAACCCGTCACACTTGCTTTTGCAACAGCATCAAGCGAGTCAGCGTATCCAAAAGTCATGGATGCACTCACCAAGTTTGGTGTACCAAAGAAAATTACCAGCTTTGTTCTACCTTTAGGCTATTCATTTAACCTTGATGGTTCAATGATGTACACCACCTTTGCAGTACTGTTTATTGCTCAGGCTTATCATATTGAATTGAGTTTTACCCAACAAATTTTAATCTTGTTGACACTCATGGTTACAAGTAAAGGGATTGCGGGTGTTTCTCGAGCATCTATTGTTGTCATTTCAGCAACACTCACCATGTTCCACTTGCCAGAAGCAGGCATCTTGTTACTACTCGGTATTGACCAATTCCTTGATATGGGACGTACTGCAACCAATGTTGTCGGAAATAGTATTGCTACTGCTGTTGTCGCAAAACTTGAAGGTGACAAGGTAGCCGAAACTGAAGAAGCTCCAGAGCAAGCATTAATTAACCCAAAACAAGAACAAAATATCGCTTAATTTATTTTACTCCTTAACAGAGCAATTTTATTATGGTTATATAAAATTGCTCTTTTTTTACATTTTCAATTAATATTAAAATTTATAATTTTTATATTTATGTCTCAAAAATTAAAACCCCATCATTAAACAACTTTATATAAATAATATAATTCAACCAACCCGTTTCATTTATTTCTATGATAAAAAAAATAAAGATGATACAAATATCATAGTGTAAGATTTTTAATAAAATAATTTTTCAAAAAAATTTACGCCCTGTATTACTTATTTCAAAATTTATTGGCTACTCATGGCTTCATAAACACTATTCACTACAATAGATTTTATTAAAAATCAATAATATAAACAATTAAAAATATACAAAATATCATTTTATGTGTTTTACAAATTACTTTTATGTATTTCTATACAAAAATAATGATATAAAAAATGATCAATCACACAGTATTAAAAAACATAAATCATCATTTATTATTTTTTACCGTTTAAAATTAAATCAAAAGCTGATTATTTTTACAACACTTAGAAAAAATTAATAGATTTTTTTATTATTCCATGTTATTTATTAATCGCAAATAAAAGCAATGACACAGTCATTTTGTTAAAACAAAATATTATTCAATACTGCTTTTTATTAGCTAATGTTTAAACATGCTAAATATGGTATGTATTTCGCTTAAATGCAAGGATGTTTGAACACCATTTACTTTCGTCACTTCATAAGGATATTTTCGATGTTGACTAAAACCGTTAAATCTTTAGGTTTAGCAATGGGCTTACTTGCCTGCTCTCTTCCAATTTATGCCAAAAACAGTGTTGTTGTAGTTGCAACAGGCGGTACGATTGCAGGTGCAGGTGCCAGTTCAACCAACAGCGCAACTTATACGGCAGCAAAAGTTCCTGTCGATGCACTGATTAACGCCGTTCCTCAAGTTCAGGATTTGGCAAATGTGCGTGGTGTACAAGCTTTACAGATTGCATCGGAAAGCATTACCGATAAGGAATTATTAAATCTTGCGCGACAAGTCAATGATTTAGTTAAAAAATCAGATGTAAATGGTATTGTGATCACACATGGTACAGACACCATGGAGGAAACTGCATTTTTCCTGAATTTGGTCGTACATACAGATAAACCGATTGTACTCGTAGGATCGATGCGTCCAAGTACCGCAATGTCTGCCGATGGCCCACTGAACCTGTATAGTGCAGTCGCGTTAGCATCTTCAGAGTCAGCCAAAGGCAAAGGCGTCATGGTGATGATGAATGATAGTATTTTTGCTGCGCGCGACGTCAGCAAAACCATCAACATTCATACCAACGCTTTTGCAAGCCAATGGGGTGCTTTAGGCACGGTCGTTGAAGGTAAACCTTACTGGTTCCGCGAAACCCCTAAGCGCCACAACAGTTCTTCTGAATTCAACATTGAATCTATCAAAGGTGACAGCTTGCCTTTAGTTGGTATTGTCTATGGTTCAGATAACATGTTGCCACAATCATACCTTGCACTTCAGCAAGCAGGGGCAAAAGCGATTATTCATGCAGGTACAGGAAATGGTTCAGTTGCCAACTACATCGTACCAACCTTGAATAAATTACAATCTGAAGGTGTGCAAATCGTGCGTTCATCTCGTGTGCCTCAAGGTTTTGTGTTACGTAACGCAGAACAACCTGATGATAAATACGGCTGGGTTGCAGCACATGATTTAAACCCTCAAAAGGCGCGTATTTTGACTGCTTTAGCACTCACAAAAACCAAAGATGCCAAAGAAATTCAGCGTATGTTCTATGAATATTAATTTATAAACAGCTGCATAGATCCCGAGGCCTTTGACTTCGGGATTTTTTTATCAAAACTGCATAGATTTTCCACAAAGAAAAATTACAGGCTTATATTGTAGAAATAGCATGTTAAAATAAACGTTGCTTTCGCGAAGGACGTTTTTATGCAGCAGTTTGTACATCTTGGTATCCATACAGAGTTTTCGATTACCGAATCGATTGTTCGTATACCTGATCTGATTAAAACTGCGGTAAAACAAGAAATGCCCGCCTTGGCATTGACTGACTTGTCGAACCTGCATGCTGCGGTCAAATTCTATAAATCCTGCTTGGGCAAAGGCATCAAGCCGATTTTAGGTAGTACCATTCGCCTAAACGATGCTGAACATAAAGCTACCCTACTCGCAATCGATAACCACGGTTGGCGCAGTATTACCGAACTGGTTTCTCAAGGTTATATCGAAGGGCAACAACTCGACATTCCTTGCATCAAAAAAGAATGGATCCTTAATCAGAACGAAGGCATTATTGTCCTGCTTGGCATTCACAGCGATGTCGGTCAACTGCTCTGCTCGTCCAATCCGCAAAAAGCTGAGCCACTGTTTCAAGAATGGCATGAAAAGTTTGGCAATCGGGTTTACTTCGCACTTACCCGCACCAACCGTCCTAACGAAGAAATTTTTATTTCTGAAGCAATTAAACTTGCCGCCAAATATCAGGTTGGTGTTGTCGCACACAATGACGTGCACTTTATTACTGAAGAAGATTTTGAAGCTCACGAAGCCCGCGTCTGCATTGCCGAGGGTTATGTTTTGGCAGATGATCGCCGCCCACGTCTATACAGCCCTGAGCAGTACTTTAAAACTGCTGAGCAAATGATTGAGCTGTTTGCAGATATTCCAAGCGCGATTGACAATACCGTCCAGATTGCTAAACGTTGTAATGTCAGTTTACGTCTAGGCAAATACTTCTTGCCTGACTATCCGATTCCTGAAGGCTTCACCATCGACACCTATTTTGAGCATTTAGCCAAAGAAGGTCTGGAAGAACGCCTTGAACAGCTTTATCCAAGCGCAAAACGCGATGAAGACTGGACAGAAATACGTCAACCTTACGACGAACGCCTACGTTACGAAATCGATATTATTCTTAAAATGGGGTTTCCAGGCTACTTCCTCATCGTGATGGACTTCATTCAATGGTCGAAAAGTAACGGCGTCCCTGTAGGACCTGGGCGCGGTTCAGGTGCAGGCTCACTGGTTGCGTTTAGTCTAAAAATTACCGACCTTGATCCTCTGCGTTATGATTTGCTGTTCGAACGTTTCTTAAACCCTGAACGTGTGTCCATGCCCGACTTTGACGTCGATTTTTGTATTGCAGGGCGTGACCGCGTGATTGACTATGTTGCACGTCACTATGGACGCGATGCAGTATCACAAATTGCGACTTTTGGTACGATGGCAGCGAAAGGTGCAATTCGTGACGTAGCGCGGGTACTGGGTAAGTCTTATGGTTTGGCAGATCGTATTTCTAAAATGGTTCCGACCAAACCTCTCGGTGTGGACTTAGTCACAGCCATTGAAATGGAACCGCAGCTCAAAGATATAGTGACCAATCCATCTAACCCAGACTATGACGATGCGTCAGAAATCTGGGAAATGGCGCTGAAACTCGAAGGCATCACCCGAAATACAGGTAAACACGCAGGTGGTGTGGTGATTGCACCAACCAAAATTACCGACTTTTCTGCGGTGATTTGTGATGCAGATGGTACCAACCGCGTTGCCCAATACGATAAAGACGATGTTGAATCAGCAGGTCTGGTCAAATTCGACTTCTTGGGTCTGCGTAACCTGACCGTCATTGAAGATGCTATCCAAAACATCAATAAGCGCCGTGCGGCAGATGAGCAATTGCTCATTTCCAATGTTGCCTTAGATGACCCTCACGCCTATAAAATCTTTGCTGAAGCCAACACCACGGCGGTATTCCAGTTTGAATCCGTTGGTATGAAGCGCATGCTCAAAGAAGCACGCCCGAGCAAGTTTGAAGAGATTATTGCGTTTGTATCTTTGTACCGCCCAGGCCCAATGGATCTGATTCCTGACTTTATTCACCGTATGCACGGTGGCGAGTTTGAGTATTTACATCCACTGTTAGAAGGTGTCCTCGAACCAACGTACGGCATTATGGTGTATCAGGAACAGGTAATGCAGGCGGCGCAGTACTGCGCGGGCTATACCCTCGGTGGTGCGGACTTACTGCGTCGTGCCATGGGTAAAAAGAAACCCGAAGAAATGGTCAAGCAGCGCCAAATCTTTATTGAAGGTGCGGCTAAAAAAGATATTGATGAAGCCACAGCCAACCATATCTTTGACTATATGGAAAAGTTCGCAGGCTACGGTTTTAACAAATCGCACGCCGCAGCCTATGCACTGGTTGCCTATCATACTGCATGGCTAAAAGCACACTACCCTGCTGAATTTATGGCGGCGGTGATGTCTTCGGAAATGCAGAACACAGACAACGTGGTATTCTTGATCGATGACTGCCGTAGCAATGGACTAGAGGTCTTTCCACCATCGGTCAACATGTCACTGTATCATTTCCATGCCAGTGCTGAACGTACTATTGTTTATGGTTTGGGAGCGATTAAAGGCGTCGGTGAGCAAGCCATGCAATCTGTGATCGAGTCTCGCGAAAAGGATGGTCCTTATCAGGATTTATTTGATTTCTGCCACCGCATTGACCTGAAAAAAATCAATAAGCGTACCCTCGAAGCCCTGATTCGCGCGGGTGCGCTTGACTGCTTAGGTATTGAACGTGCAAGCCTGATGGCACAGCTTCCTGAAGCAGTGCAAGCAGCCGAACAGGCACGTCAAAACCGTGAAACAGGCATTATGGATCTGTTTGGTGAAGTCGAAGAAGTTCAGCGTAAGCCTGCAAAACCTGTTAAACCGTGGTCAGATGAAGTACGCTTAAAAGGTGAAAAGGATACGCTGGGCTTATACCTGACGGGTCACCCGATTGATGTGTATCGCTCAGAACTCAAAGCATTTATTCCAAGTAAAATTAGCGAATTGAGTCCGACCCGCCGAGGACAAACCACTGTATTTGCAGGTTTAGTGATGGATGTTGCCAACTTCCCGAACCGTATGATGATCACGCTTGATGATGGCACAGCCCGTATTGAAGTCAGTTGCAACCATGAACGCTTCCAGCGCTTTAAAGAAATCATTCAAAATGAGCGTGTGGTGATCATTGAAGGTGAAATTTATGAGCGTGAAGGCTTTGAACGCCCGATGGCGCGTTTAACCAAAGCCTTTGACCTCAACGAAATTCGTCAAAAACGTGCACAGAATATTCAGATCAAACTTGATCAGCACAATTTTAGCCCAAGCCTATCGACAGATTTACAGCAACTGTTACAACCCTTTAAGCAATTGCCCGAGTATCAACATATTCCTGTGGTCTTAAAACTCGATTTTAGCTATGCACAGGCAGAACTGCATTTTGCTGATCACTGGAAAATCGCACCTACAGATGATGCTTTGCGTAAACTGCGGGATTATTTCGGTAAAGATGCACTGTATGTGGAATACCACGTCAAGTCCAAAGCGGCTAAATCCATCAATCTTGAAGAAGCTCAGGTGGCAAATGTACCTCCTCCGCCTGCCGACATGAGCATGGATGAAGCACTTGATTTATATCAAGCTGAAGTCAGTCAGTATTCGTAACATTTTGGAATAACTATGAAAACTTTTGATAATGCGATGGTGTCATCGCATTTAAACCATGTACGTATTGTCATGGTCAACACCACTTTACCTGCCAATATTGGCAGTGCCTTGCGTGCCATGAAAACCATGGGGCTCAGCAAACTGGTACTGGTTGCACCAAAAACTTACCCACATCCAGATATTGATGCTTTAGCTGCAGGCGCAACCGATCTGATCGAACAGATTGAAATTGTAGAAACGCTTGAGCAAGCAATTGCTGATTGTCACTTGGTGTTTGGCACCAGTGCACGTAGCCGTACCATTCCTTGGCCTCTGCTGGATGTGCGTCCTGCCAGTGAAAAAGCCTTGCAAGCTGTGGTACAGCAGCAACAGGAAGTTGCGATTATTTTTGGGCGTGAAGATCGCGGTTTGACTAATGAAGAACTGGCGCTTGCCAACTACCATGTGACTATTCCAGTCAATACAGAATATGGCGTGTTAAACGTTGCTCAGGCGATTCAGATTATTTGCTATGAACTACGGATGGCAACGCTCGCATACGAACAACAAGACAATAACAACGATGTGCAAAGCATGCCTGTAAATAACCAGATTGACATGCACTGGGATGAACCACTGGTGACTCAGGAACAGATGCAACAATTTTATCCGCATTTAGAAAAAATGCTTGAAGAAATTGAATTTTTAGATCTAAATAATCCAAGACTACTGCCACTACGTTTACGCCGTTTATTCGGCAGAATTCAGCTTGACCGTATGGAATATAATTTATTACGCGGTATCTTTACCCGTGTACAGGCGCTCAGCCAAGGCAAATGGAAAAAATCAACAGATAAGGAGGATCAGCCCCATGTTTAAGCAGCTCAAAGAAGATATCAATGCTGTTTTTGCTCGAGATCCAGCCGCACGCAACACTTTGGAAGTTTTAACAACGTATCCTGGGATTCATGCTTTGATCATGCACCGCATGGCACATGAACTGTGGAAGAAGAACTGTAAAGGAAGTGCGCGTGCCTTATCCTCTTTTAGCCGTTTTGTGACAGGGATTGAGATTCACCCAGGTGCAAAAATTGGTAAGCGTTTTTTCATTGACCACGGTATGGGTGTGGTGATTGGTGAAACCGCAGAAATTGGCGATGATGTGACGTTATATCATGGCGTGACACTCGGAGGCACGACATGGAATAAAGGCAAACGCCACCCAACCCTTGAAGATGGCGTAATTGTCGGTGCGGGTGCCAAAATCTTAGGGCCATTTACCGTACATAAAAATGCCAAAGTCGGTTCAAATGCTGTTGTGACTAAAGAAGTTCCTGAAGGTGTAACTGCTGTGGGCAACCCTGCTCGCTACATCTTTAAAGATAAAGATAAAAATGCTGAAGAGGCGCGCCGCCGTGACTATGCTGAACAAATCGGCTTCCAACCGTATGCAGCATCTCAGGATCAAACTGATCCAATTTTAGAAGGTATTCGTGTTTTACTTGATCGCATGCAAAACAATGAGCAACGCATGAATACACTATGCCAACGCTTGTCTTTGCTTGACCCGACCTTTAAAAAGCAACAAACTGAACAGCAACCGTATAGTGAAGAAGAGCTGAAAATTATTGAGGAAGTGCGTCGCGAGTGTGAATCTCAGACTCGTCAGTCAAAAATCTAAAACCGTGAATAGCATACTGTTACACGCTTGTGCTTGTATGCAGTTTTGCTTTTTTTTAGACTTCTGAAATATCGTTTGCCATCAACCACATTGGAAACCAAGATGAGATTACAATCTATAGCAACTATGCTGATGACAGCAACATTTCTTTCAGCATGTAGCCCTGTTGCTGTAAAAAATAATAATAATTCTCAAAATACCCCGATTGTTTTTACTGAACCAGAGGTCAGCCCGCCATTTTATGCGTTGAACCCATTTAACTATACTGCGCCACCTGCCTTTGAAATTGACTTAAAAAATGCAAATACCAACAAGCTTATTATACCAACCATTGGTAATAAGCAAGCCAACATGAAATATGCGGCGTCAGCAGGTCAAAATGAACTAGATGTCACACATATTGATGACTTTTTACAGCTCGTTGAAGGTAAAGCACGCCACTATCCACCACAGTTTACAAATCGTAATGAACGCCGTGGTTATGAAGCAAAATTACGTGAAATCAGCGTTCAGCTTGATGCTTTAGCTAGCAATGACAATGCATCTTATGATGTTTTAGTTCGTGCATTTAAAGTCAGCGTCATGGCGCGTAATTTGGATATGGGAACACAGTACACCACCAAATCACTCAAATATGCACAACGCCTTATCAAGATGAATCCAAATGATCCAACCACAAACTTCTGGTTTGGTTTTTCTTTATCTGAAGGTGGCGGTCAGCATGAAGCTGTTCCTTATTTAGACAAAGCCATGAAAGGTGGTGTTCAAGAGGCTTATTTGTCTGCGGTCAATAATTATTTATTCCTTGAACAACGCAAAAATGCGCTTGCAACTTTGTCAACTTATAAAGCTAAATACCCTGAAGAACGTCAAGTTGCTGATCGTTTATTGATGGAAATTCAAAAACAAGGTCGCACCAATGTTTGGGAAAACCTAACTGCCATGAAACAAGGCCGATACTAAAACATTCTCTAAGTTTTAAATCTTGTCATGACCTGAAATAGACTGGCAGTTTCATATAAAACCGAGTTAAGCAATTGACTCGGTTTTTTATTTTCTCAGCAGATTTAAACTCAAATCTAAGCAGTAAATGAATCAAATCAGTTTCCTATATAAATTGAAGCATTTACGGATACGAATAAAATAAGATTCAAAAATATAAGCCGATTTCAAAGCATGAGTAGAATTTAATAAAAAAGCCCAATCATCTAATTGGGCTTTTTCGTTTATTCAGTTGATATATCAACTGAAACTAAAACTTAGAGTTGTACAAGCTCTTGGATATATTGAACCGCAGCATCAAACTCGGTCAATGTAACAGTCGAATCGGCCTGTTCAGCATCATCAACAATCACAACCACACCTGTTTCACGTAACAAACTGATTTGTTCAGCAGTTAAGCCTGCTTTAGCTACTGCAACCACACCTGTTTCAAGCAATGCACGTTCAAGCTGTTGCGCCTGAGCAAACACTTCAGCAGTCACAGCCAATACCGCAGGTTTTTGACCTAAACGTGCAGCACGCTCTTCAGAAGTCACAGGGCTTGTATGTGCAGTCCACTCAACAGACTCTTCCACCATACCAGCGCCAACAGTGACGTTGTTCAAACGGTCGATGAAGATGAATGAACCTGTGTAACGGCTGTCTTGATAACGATCAAATACCACTGGCGCATCAAACTCGATGGTGACATTAGCAATTGCGTTCAATTCCAATGCTTCAACCTGAACATGCTCAAGTGTGTTGACATTGGTACGGAAGTTAATCGCAGTCACTTTTGCAGGAACAGTTTGTGTACCCACTTTCAAGTTATACAGCTTACCGACCACCAACGAATGATCAGCCATCCACACCACAGTTGCTTTCACTGAACGAGAAATCGTTGGAGCCGCTTGATCTGCACGTACCAGCATGTTACCGCGTGATACATCGATCTCGTCATTTAACGTCAACGTCACTGCTTGACCTGCAAATGCGTGTTGCAAATTGCCGTCAAAAGTTACGATTTCTTTCACAGTTGAAGACTTACCTGATGGTAAAGCCACAACTTTATCGCCTACGTTGATTTCACCCAGCGCAATTGTGCCTGCGAAACCACGGAAATCGAGGTTAGGACGGTTAACATACTGCACAGGGAAGCGGAAATCGTGTTTTTCAGTATTACGATTAATCTGAACCGATTCCAGCGTACCCATCAAGGTTTCGCCTGTATACCACGGCGTGTTTGCAGATTTATTCACCACGTTATCGCCATTCAATGCAGAGATTGGCGTAAAGATGATGTTGCTTGGCTTACGGTCACCCAACTGGTTCACGAAGTTTGCATAGTCCGCTTGAATCTCATTGAAGCGTGCTTCAGAGAATTCCACCAAGTCCATTTTGTTGATCGCAACAATAATGTTCTTAATGCCGAGCAAGCTCGCAATATACGTGTGACGACGAGTCTGGGTTTGTACACCATAACGCGCATCGATCAAGATGATCGCAAGGTCACAAGTAGACGCGCCTGTTGCCATGTTACGCGTATATTGTTCATGCCCTGGAGTATCCGCAATGATGAACTTACGTTTTTCAGTTGAGAAATAACGGTAAGCCACATCAATGGTAATACCCTGCTCACGCTCTGCTTGCAGACCATCTACAAGAAGTGCCAAGTCAGGTGCATCGCCTGTTGTGCCGACTTTTTTACTGTCACGGGTAACCGCTTGTAATTGATCTTCATAAATCAATTTTGAATCATACAGTAGACGACCAATTAAGGTACTTTTACCGTCATCGACATTACCACAGGTTAAAAAACGCAGTAAGTCTTTGTTTTCATGTTGTTTCAAATACGCCAAAATATCTTGGCTAATTAGATCTGATTGATGCGACATCGCTCAAACTCCACAAATTCGTTATAAATCAGTATTTGCTTAGAAATAGCCTTCTTGCTTTTTCTTTTCCATCGAGCCTGCTTCATCATGGTCAATCATACGACCTTGACGCTCAGAGCTTGTAGCTAAAAGCATTTCTTGAATAATTTCCGGCAAGGTATCCGCAGTTGACTCAACTGCGCCTGTTAACGGATAACAGCCAAGCGTACGGAAACGTACCGATTTCATTTGTGGAACTTCACCTTCACGTAGTGGGAAGCGCTCATCATCGATCATGATCAGTGTGCCATCACGTTCAACCACAGGGCGTTCTGCAGCCAAATACAATGGAACCAATGGAATATTTTCCAAATAAATATATTGCCAGATGTCTAGCTCAGTCCAGTTAGACAATGGGAAAACACGGATGCTTTCGCCCTTGTTGACTTTACCGTTATAGATATTCCAAAGCTCTGGGCGTTGGTTTTTCGGATCCCAACGGTGTTTGCTGTCACGGAACGAATACACACGCTCTTTGGCACGTGATTTTTCTTCGTCACGGCGCGCGCCGCCAAAAGCAGCATCGAACTTGTATTTATCCAACGCTTGTTTTAAACCTTGCGTTTTCATGATGTCAGTATATTTTGAACTACCGTGATCGAACGGGTTAATATTCTGCGCGATACCTTCCAGATTTTTATGTTCAATCAATTCAAGACCAAGTCGCTTAACCATTTCATCACGGAAAGTGATCATGTCCTTGAATTTCCACCCAGTATTCACATGCAATAATGGAAATGGCAATTTTGCAGGATAAAAAGCCTTCATTGCCAAATGCAACATTACTGCTGAGTCTTTACCAATCGAGTAAAGCATGACGGGATTTTCAAATTCCGCAGCGACTTCTCGAATAATATGAATACTTTCAGCCTCAAGCTGTTTAAGGTGAGTTAATCTTTCCTCAGTCATTGATATACCCAGCTACACGGAGATTTTGCGCTTTATGTTAGCATGTCTGAAGCATAATAGTGCGGCTCTAAATCATTACGATTTCTGAATACCTAAATCATTTTTTCTACTTTAGAAGTTTTATTTTTCAAAGGTTTGCTGATTAAGCATTTAGCTCATTTGCAGTTTTATTCATAAGCTATGCATTATATTTCATATAGACCAACCACGCTAAAGCATCGTGTATTTTTATATCAAAAGATCATCTTCTGTTGCATACATTACACAAATATAAACTTTGATTTAAAACTTTCATCAATCGACTTGTTTCATAATTGCCTACACCCTCTTTATTTTTCTCCCTGAGTGAAATTGAAATATATTCCAATACAGCGCAAGAGAAATAAACAGGGCTTATGCAAGAAGTCTAATCTAACCGATTGTTACTTCTAAAAGGGATTTAAAAATATTGGAATGGTTAAAATACCGAATTAAAACTTGGTGCAATCTAGGATATTTGACAGATCACAACTTTTCTCCCTATGATCAAAACAAATCATCATAAAAATTAATGTAACAAGCGATGCCTATCAACAATAAATATCTATCTCACTATCATTTTATAGAAACCCATTCGATAAAAATCGCAGCATCTCAAGCGGATGTAATGCATGCTGTGCTCAATTACCAAGGTGATGATGACGCTTTTTTCAAATTTGCAATTGGCTTAAGAGAGCTACCCATCAGACTTCTTGACAAAATCACGGGGCAACAACGCATTTCTAAACAAGCCTTCGGTTTAGATAATTTCACAAAATTAGAACACATCGAACAGCAAGAACTGATGATGGGGTTGGCGGGAAAATTTTGGAAACTTAATTATGGGCAAGAGCCTATTCTTGATGCAGCATCTTTTTTAGCATTTTCAGAATCAGGCTCGGCCAAACTGACGTTGCATTTTTGGGCTGAAAAAATCAGTGACACGCACACACTACTCACGACTGAAACACGTGTATTTTGTGTAGATCACAAAGCATTGTCTAGCTTTCGACCCTATTGGTATCTGATTCGGCCTGTGAGTGGCTTAATTCGCAAACGCATCTTAATGAAAATCCAAAAGAATTGTCAGGTTCAACATACCTAATTCATTAGACCTCTTTCATCAGTACCTTTTATTTCTCGCTATAGGAAAAATAAATAATTGTATTAGCCCCCGCTAAAATGGACAGATAACTCGCTAATTTTAGCGACCTGAACTACCAAAGTCTTGTTATCTAAGTTCAGTTTTCTTGGGGATGTGATTCTTATTTAAAAATGCATGACTCTTTAGGAGCTAAAAATGGGTTTTGTTTTTGAAGAAATTTCTCAATCCGATAAAAATAAATATAGATTGGAAGATAGCGTTAAATACTGGTCAATAGATAGAGAACGACGTTTATTTATTTGTGGTGGAGGAACTGCCAATAGGTTTATGCAACAAGTTATGGATGAGATTGATTTTATTAATGATTATTTATTTTTTCTGGGACAGGATAATGAACGCTATGCAGTCCATCTATCTAAAGGCAAAGGAACAACTAATAAAGCAGAATTGAGAAATGATGAACCTTGGGTTTATGTTTGGGATAAATTTATTAAAATAACGGATTTAGAAGGTAAGGTTATAGATGACACATCTATTTTTTATGATTCTATAAAAAATGGTTTAAAGTCTTTTGGCGGCGGATTTAGAAATATTTTTACACCAAACTTTGTTGTCAATTTCAATTTTTAAAAATTAGAGAACATCATGGGATATCTTATAGCAAAGTAAGCAAATGATTTATGAAAGAAGTCTAAAAGAGATATTTCACACAGTTTCACGCATTCTCTTACGGTAATTTTGTTGTGTTTTGAGAGAATGTCCACATATTATCACATGATGAGTTAAACCCGAATTTGATCATAATTAGGATAGCATATGGATCTTTTAGCCCTTGCCCAACAACGCTACACCACCAAAGCATACGACCCAAATAAAAAAATCCCGCAAGACCAGATTGATCTTCTCCTTGAAGTACTACGTTTAGCTCCTTCATCGATTAACATCCAGCCTTGGCATTTTTTGGTGATACAAAGCCCTGAAGCGAAACAACGCATAACCAAAGCCATGACTGGAAAATATGCCTACAATGCGCCTAAAGTACTCGACTCTTCACATACCATTGTGTTGTGTACAAGTAATGACGCTACTGAAGCCTATTTGGAACAACTGGTTGAGCGCGATGATGAATTAGGTCGTTTCAAAGATGCAGCAACTAAACAGGCACAACGTGAAACCCGTGCAGGCTATATCGACTACTATCGCAACGAAAAAGGCAATATTAAGCACTGGATGGAAACCCAGACCTTTATTGCACTTGGCGAATTGCTTTTGGCTGCACCGATTTTAGGAATTGATGCTACTCCAATTGGCGGCTTTGATGATGCTGTGATGAATCAAGAATTTGATTTAGTTAATCAGGGTTATCATAGTTCAGTCGTGTTAACTTTGGGCTATCGCAGCGAGCAAGACTTTAATGCCAAATTACCAAAATCACGCTTAAGTAAAGAAGAGCTATTTACTATTCTTTGATTTTATTCATTTCGTTTTACAGTACAGTATAGCTTAGGCTATTTTAGCTTAAGCCATACTCATCGCTAAACATGCCACGCCAACAAGGCTCAACAGCAAGCCCACAACAGTCATTAGATTTGGCTTTTCCTTGAAGTACAGTAAACCGCTCAGTACGCCCAATGTCACCACACTGACATTCATTACCACAAAAACTACCGCAGGTGCATCTTTGAGTAATTGATGAGCTTGGACATATAAGGCAATATTGGCAAAGTTCAGTACACCAAGTAACACGCCCGCTGGTAAGTTTTTGCGTTGCCATTGCTGCTTAGAGAAACTCACAAAAACTGCTGAAGTAATGCCTGCCAGCATAAACATCAGATTTAGACTCAAGGCAAACTGCTGACCCAGACTGCTATTGTATTTCAATAAAATATCAATCAGTGCGTAACCCACCCAGACACTGGCAAGAAACAGCCCTGCTTTGCTAGATTGTGCTTGTGGCATCACCTGTGTTTTCGCAGCGATCAAACTCAGTACCGCCACAATACCCAGTACCACACCCCATAGTTTCAGGTTAGAAAATTGCTCATGAAAGACAAAATATGCCGCCAGTAACGACAGAACTACTGATAAACGCTGAGCAACTTCGGTTTTGATAATGCCTGCATGTTGCAAAGATTTGGCCAAGCAGAAAAAAATTGTTGGCAATAACATTCCCAATAAGCCAATCAACCACCACGGTGTTGCCTGTAAACTCAAATGCATAAAGTCAGGTTTAAACCACAACCAGCATAAAATACTCGCCGTAACATAATTCCAGACAATCATTTGTAAGGCTGAGTAATCTCGTTGCTTAAATTGTTTCAACACAATAGACACCGCAACGCTACACAGTGCAGCGAAAAAAATGAAGCTCATGTATACACATCCGGGTTTTGATACATTGGACGAAAAATATTGGTGTGGTTTGCTGAATGATCCAAGATAAAAAATCATGATTACAATCGTTAATTTTTCACTTTAAATCACTGTGTATCGAGAATGATCAACCGATGTAACAATAAAACATTAAGTTTTTACTTGCGGCTTTTTGCATCGGTTTTGTTTAATTGCCAATTCATCAGTGTATACAGCATATGGATCAAAGCCAGTGCACTTTAAAATAAAAAACCGCCCTTTCAGACGGTTTTTTAAAATCAAGTCAACGACTCAATTAATAACGTTCAACCATTTTCTCTAAAGAAATTGGGCGAATTTTGTCAGCATTACCCGAAGTACCAAATGCTTCATAACGGTCGATACATACTTGTTTCATTGCATCAACAGTTTTCGCGAAGTATTTACGTGGGTCAAATTCAGCAGGGTTTTCTGCCAAGAAACGGCGGATCGCACCTGTAGATGCCAAACGCAAGTCAGTGTCGATGTTGATTTTACGTACACCGTGCTTGATCGCTTCAACCAACTGCTCTACTGGCACACCGTAAGTCTCGCCAATGTTACCGCCAAATTCGTTGATGACTTTCAACCATTCTTGAGGAACTGAGCTTGAACCGTGCATCACAAGATGTGTGTTTGGTAATGCTGCATGAATTTCTTTAATGCGGTCAATCGCCAAAATGTCACCTGTAGGTGGGCGAGTAAATTTGTACGCACCGTGTGAAGTGCCGACTGCAATTGCCAAGGCATCTACGTTAGTGTCAGCAACGAACTGAGTCGCTTCTTCAACTGAAGTTAACAATTGAGAATGGTCAAGTACGCCTTCTGCACCCACACCATCTTCTTCGCCTGCCATACCTGTTTCAAGGCTACCCAAACAACCGATTTCACCTTCAACAGAAACGCCACACGCATGTGCCATTGCAACAACACGACGAGTCACATCAACGTTGTAGTCATAGCTAGTTGGTGTTTTACCATCAGTTCCCAAAGAACCATCCATCATGACTGAGCTAAAGCCCAACTGGATTGAACGTTGGCACACGTCAGGGCTAGTTCCGTGGTCTTGGTGCATTACCACTGGAATATGTGGCCATTCTTCAACTGCTGCCAAAATCAGGTGACGCAAGAATGGTGCGCCTGCATATTTACGAGCACCCGCAGATGCTTGCACAATAACAGGTGAGTTAGTTGCATCTGCAGCTAACATAATTGCACGCATTTGTTCTAGATTGTTTACGTTAAATGCTGGTACGCCGTAGTTATGTTCTGCAGCGTGATCCAAGAGCTGGCGCAACGAAATAAGTGCCATAGTATCCTCCCAGGTAGTGGGCCTTATTCTACATGTTGCTGAATAGCAATTCAGCATCAAAAAACATCATTTAAAAAAAAATCCCTGCATAGGCAGGGACTTTTATTAAAAAATCAACAAATCATTGGACTTTTGCTTCGGAAACTGGCGCATCAGCATCTTTGACATCTGTATTTTTTTCGTCCAGTACAGGTTTATCTAAAGCATTGATTTGCGCTTGCTGTTCAGGTGTCGTTGGTTTGTCATCTTCTGATACAATCACAGATGCCTGCTCAGTTTTGGCTTCCTCTGACTTTTTTGAACATGCAGTGAACGCAAGAGATGCAAGACACGCCAATGCAATGATCAGTTGTTTTTTCATAAAACGCTCCTAATCGGCTTAGGCGCGCTCAAGTAAAACTGCAACTGCTGGCAAAGTTTTACCTTCTACAAATTCTAAAAATGCACCGCCACCCGTTGAAATATAACTGATTTGAGATGCAACGTTATATTTGTCAATCGCAGCCAATGTGTCACCACCACCCGCAATTGAGAAGCCTTCACTTTCTGCAATCGCCAATGATAAGGCTTTTGTGCCTTCGCCAAATTGATCGACTTCAAACACCCCAACAGGTCCATTCCATAAAATAGTTTTGGATTGTTTCAATAATGTTGCAAAAGTTGCTGCTGTTTCTGGCCCGACATCCAAAATCATGTCGTTTTCAGTAACATCTTCAACTTTTTTCACAACCGCAGGTGTATTGGCTAAAGAACCCAAGAAGTCTTCGAAGTTGATTTGAGTTGCATCAGCAACCACAACGTCAGTTGGTAAAGGTACAGATACTTTTGCAGCAATCGCTTTTGCAGTGTCAATCAAGTCTGCTTCGTACAATGATTTACCCACATTGAAGCCTGCCGCTGCAAGGAAGGTATTGGCAATACCACCACCAACAATCAACTGATCACAAAGGGTTGAAAGTGAAGTCAATACATCTAGCTTAGTAGATACTTTAGAACCTGCAACAATCGCCACCATCGGTTTCGCTGGAGTTTGTAAAGCGCGACCCAAAGCATCAAGTTCAGCAGCAAGCAAAGGACCTGCGGCAGCAACAGGAGCAAAACGTGCTACACCTTCAGTTGACGCTTCTGCACGGTGTGCTGTACCAAAAGCATCCATCACAAATACATCACAAAGTGCAGCGTATTTTTGTGCAAGCTCAGGGTTATTTTTCTTTTCGCCATGATTAAAACGAACATTTTCAAGCAATACTACCTGACCTGCTTGAACTTCAACGCCATCTAGATATTCAGTGATGAGTTGTACATTTTGACCGAGTGCTTCAGTTAAATATGCTGCAACAGGCGCTAAAGATTGTTCTGGTTTTGGCTCGCCTTCCACTGGTCGACCAAGGTGTGAACACACCATGACCGCAGCACCTTTTTCAAGTGCAGCTTTAATTGTTGGAAGCGCAGCACGTAAGCGTGCATCACTGGTAATCACACCATTTTTTACAGGCACGTTTAAATCTTCACGAATAAGGACGCGTTTCTCCGTTAAATCAAGGTCTGTCATGCGCTGAAAATTCATGGAATGCTCTCTTTTGCGTTTGTGGAAATTAAAAATCGCGCCATTTTAAATGATTATGCAAAAAAAAATTAGCTTCTTTAGTAGAAAAGCTGTAGAAATATGTGGTTTTGATTATGATAAAGCATCTTTAAAAAAAATTAACATGTATGTTTATTCATCCAGATCCAAAAATCAACCGCCTGAACGTCTTTGGTGATGCACTGGCAAGTTGCTGTTTTGACCCGATTACGGGCTATTTTCGTAATGGTTTTTGCCATACAGCAACGACCGACTTAGGGCAACATACGGTATGCGCTAAAATGAGCGCGGACTTTCTGAATTTTTCACAAAAAATTGGCAATGATTTGATTACACCACTGCCCGAAATTGGTTTCCCTGGGCTTAAACCTGGTGATTTTTGGTGTATCTGTGTCACCCGCTGGGTGGAAGCCTATGAAGCAGGTCATGCACCCAAGCTCAAACTACAGGCTTGCCATCAATCTGTGCTGAGTTATGTTCCACTCGACATACTCATGGACTTTGCCGTCTAATGAAACAACATCAGATTATTTTGGCATCAAGCAGTCAGACCCGAAAAGCATTGATGGATCGTTTGGGATTGGATTATCTCGCCATTGCTCCCGATATTGATGAATCGAGCCAGCAAGAAACCCATGCCGATGATTTGGCAAAACGTCTGGCTTTTGAAAAGGCCCGTGTGATTGCCGAGCAATATCCTGATGCGATTATAATTGGCTCAGATCAGGTGGCATGGCGTGAAACTGCACCACAAGACTTTATCGGTAAACCCCTGAGCCTTGAAAATGCCATTCAGCAGTTACAGCTCAATTCGGGCAAAACGGTTTACTTTAGTACAGGTTTGAGTGTGCAACATCTGGCTTCAGGTTTTCAGCACACACTGATTGAACGTTACCAAGTGCAGTTCCGAGAACTCAGCCTCACTGAAATTCAGCGCTATATTGAAAAAGATCAACCCCTGTACTGTGCAGGTAGTTTTAAATGTGAAAGTCTAGGAATTAGCCTATTTGCCAGCATGACTGGACAGGATCAAACTACTTTGATGGGGCTACCAATGATTCAACTGTGTAAACTACTGCGTCAACTCAATATTCAAATTCCTTAATTTTTTAAAGGTACTCGCATGTCTCAACCTTTAACCATCTTAGGCGGTATTACCGCAGAACAATTTCTCAATGAATACTGGCAGAAAAAACCACTGCTGGTACGTCGTGCATTGCCTGAAATTACTAACATTTTAGAACCAGATGATGTTTTGGAACTGGCACTCGAAGAGAATGTCAGCGCACGTTTGATTAAACAAAAAGATCGTGATCCAAACCAGTGGTCGGTGAAATCCTCGCCTTTAGCCAAAAGCGATTTCCAGAAAATGCCAAAATTATGGACCCTGCTGGTTCAGGCTGTTGACCATTATTCAATGGATTTAGCGGGACTTTGGCAACAATTCAACTTTATTCCACAGTGGCGTCGCGATGACATTATGGTGTCTTATGCACCTAAAGGCGGTTCAGTCGGCAAACACTTCGACTTTTATGATGTGTTCCTGGTACAAGGTTATGGTCATCGCCGTTGGCAGCTTGGACAAATGTGCGATGCAAATACGGCTTTTGTACCTAATCAGCCGCTGAAACTGTTGCCAGATATGGACATCAATTTTGATGAAGTGCTTGCACCAGGTGACTTGTTATATGTACCACCAGGTTTGTCTCACTATGGTGTCGCAGAAGATGATTGCTTAACATTCTCATTTGGTTTCCGTATGCCAAATGTCGCGAATATGATGGATCGCGTCAGTGACCAGTTTGCCGACAATGCACTACTCAAAAGCCCATTGGCAGATATTCAGCGCACACTCCCTCACCGAGTCGGTCAAATTGATGCAGAAGAACTCAACTACCTTAAGCAACAAGTTCTCTCCCAATTACAAGATTCGCCTCTGCTCGATGCAGCAATTATGTCGCTGATGAGCGAACCTAAATACCCAGACAATGTGCCTGAACCTGACGAAATTGAAGTGGCTGATTTAGAAGCTGTGCTTGATCAAGGCTATTTGCTACAACTCGAACCTGCTTCACGCTTACTCTACAAACAACAGGACGATGAAACGCTGTTTTGGGGCAATGGTGAAGCATTGTGTATTTCACCTGAATTTGCTGAAACTCTGGCAGCAATTGCCGATGGTCAATGTTTTGAACTGAATCAACAATTTGCTTCAGAAGAAATTTTGGTGGATTTAACACAATTGCTGAATGATTCAATTTTGATGCTACTACCACCTGACGAAGACGCTGAATAAGTCAGGCGTGTGACCTAAATTTACTTTAGGTCACACTAAATCAATCAGCGATTGAGTATGCGATAGATCGGTAATAATGCCATCATCAAAACTACAAAAAATCCTGCGTAGCGTACCCATGAATATTGTGAACCTTTGCCCTGCCAGACTTGTAGCTGTATAGAGTCCACTACTAGATTTTCACGTTCTGTGAGTTCCGCCAGCGCTGTATAGTGTACATTGAAATTTTCTTTAGCAATCGAAAATGGATCTGAACTGATCACCAGCAATACTGGCTCATTGACTTTATAACGATGATCATCTTCATCACCAAAAACTTGAGGATGGTATTGAGCACTTTCACTGGGGCGAATTCCACCAAACCAACGCATATTCACTTTGCCTTGTTGCAATGCATGTCCTTTCACTACAATAACAAAACGATAAGGATTTTCTTGACTGATTGGAAAGTCAATTGCAATATTCGGGCGTTTAAATGCGTCCTGTATTCGAGGCATTTCACTACGATTAATCGCTGCAATCTGTTCAGATGTCAACTGAATAGAATTCACTAAAGTCTGACCATATTCTCCAGCATGTGGCTCATGATCGACTCGAACACATCCCGAAAGTAATACAGAAAAAATCATACATAACCATAAGCGAATTGGTATTTTTATAATATTGAGATTCATATTGTTACTCTTAATTTTTCATCGTTCAATCAAAATACAGCCACACTAATATGCCTACCTAACAACCAACGTAATACTTTGCCACGTTCTTGTTCGGGTAGAGACAAGCTATATTCAAAGGCTCGAATCACCACATCACATTGCTTGCGTTTATCTGTAGCCACTTCACCCTGATTAATCATGTCTGCGTCTGCACCATATTCTTGACGCAAATGCTGAGCAATACCCAGCCATGCCGCTGGAGCTTGCATACGCTCAACCACAGACCGTGACCCTGAATGAGTCAATATATAAGTCAAAGCATCAGCAGACTGCTTTTGGGTTGATTCTGCAAGAAATTCATGCAATTGCTGTGGTGTATTTTTGCTATACAAAGGAAATGATATCGCAAAGCAACGATCTGCTTGTCGAGCATCATATAACTGCTGTATATAGGCTTGTGCCCAAAGATATTGACCCTGATCATCTGCCTGTTGCTCAATCACACGACGTAACGACCACCATAATGAACTCGCCACCGCCGTATCGACTTCATTTGGCTGTGCCGAATTAGCAATTTGCAAGGCTTCGTCATAATACTTGGCATCATGCTGCTTCAATGGTTGTAACAGCACCAACTGACCGAGCTTTTGTTCACGTTGTGCAATCGGGTTATTTTGAGGTATTTGACCTGAGTTTGATTGTGAAAAGCGATTTACTCCATAAAAAATCGCAAAAATCACACCGACAATTAAAAATAAATTTCGCATAAATCAATGAATATATAATAGTGTTATTTTTGGTTACAAAACATTAACATAAATAAAAATATAAAAATACAAGATATAAAGTATTAATTTCAAGTGGTTTAGAAATTTCCTCATCAATAATCAGTTAGAGTTTATCCCCTGCGCTTATTGGCAAGTTAACTGATATTTTCACTGATTTAAAACAGCAATCGCAAACACAGTTCAAACCATTCGACAGTGTTGCCTCAACAGCTTTTTCTGTCGCCATTTAACTTGATTGCTATATTTATTTGCTTTTATCTTATTAAGTTGTTTCCAACACTATATCCCTCCAAATTGACAGAATCTTTTAAACATTCCTGTTCTTTATAATCGATAATTCATGAATGCCTTATCGGCTAACTTGGCATTTACCATTTACTGCAAAATCGCCATTCGATTTTAAGAAGCTATCTAATGATAGAACATGTTGGTTTCTTCATGAAAAATGCCGAGTCCTTTTTAGAACTCAGCATTTTACAAAAATATTAGTCACTTTTGATTATTCAAAATAAAGTTGACTATGACTGGCATGTAAAAATGCAGGAATTAATCCTGTGAGCGCAGCACGAATATCAGCACGCTCATTGATTAACTGATGCGAACCTTCTTCAAGCATCAATAAAGTCTGTAGGCGGAATTTTTTACGAACAAATTCAATATTGTATTTCCAGTCTACTGTCTGATCAAGTGCACCTTGTGCCAGCCATACAGGAATACGGCAGGCTGGGCGATCTTCCATTTCCTGCATCCATTTCGACATCGCTAAAATCCAGTCCATACCCATGATGCGTGGTTGCAATGGATCAGTTAAACGGATAAAGCGCAAGAATTCAGGGTTATGGTTATTGCGGCGAAAATGACGCGGCACTTGACGGCGCACGCGGCGAATAATCCCTAACCCAACAGGGTTATGCCACCATGCCGTTTTAGCAGGTCGAACCAATGGCGACAGCAACAGGACTCGATCAACAAACGGGTTTTTGCGCTGCTCAGCATATACCAGTAAGTGATGCATAAAAATTGCACCGCCCGTGCTTTGCCCAATACCCAACCATGGTTTCGGAAGTTGATCAGCATTTTTTACATAATGATAAACAGCGCTGAGTACATCCTGATAATGATCAAAGTTTTGAATACTGGCAGGTGAACCACTACTTAAGCCATGACCAGGTAAGTCAAACACCAGAACACTAAAGCCCTGCGATAAAATTTCCTGAATAATTGGCTGATAAATTCCACTATGTTCCAAATAACCATGTAGCAAAAATACCGTACCGCGTACAGGTGTTATTTTGGGTTCAAAAACCTGAGTATGTAATTTAAACAAAGGCATTTCAATATACCCTTGCCAGTGATTACATTGTAATTGATCTAAACCATACAGTTTCTGATAAGCCAACAAATCATCCGAAGGCTCATAAGGACGATTTAAATTGAGTACAGGCAATAAGCTAGATGTAACTTCCCGACTCGGTACAGGCAGTTTGAGCTGTTTTAAAATTGATGGCGTTAAGAATGGAATATCAGCCATTTAAGGCACCTCCCGACAATCACTCACACCAAACATTGCATCACGAATGGTGGCAAGTAATTCATAGTTGGCGCGGCGGCTATGGTCATAGTTTTGTACCGATGGTTTCCACGTGGTCAGTGGCATCGGCATGGGTGCATTGACTGGAATCGTTGCAATCCCATTCATGGCAAATAAACGCCGAGTTCGCGGCATATGATATTCATCGGTGACTAGCATCACTTTGGGTGCTCCGCCTTTCTTTTGTAATAATAATGAACTAAACCGAGTGTTTTCGCAGGTATTCATACTACGATTTTCTAACAATTTCGCAGAAACACCATGCTGATTAAGCCAGGTTTGCATATAAGGAGCTTCTACACCACTGAGTACAATCGGTAAATTGTTTTGTTTTTCTAATGCTAAAGTTGTTTCTAAACGCAACCGCGTATAATCATTCACCACAATATTTTTACGGTTTTTTGCTAAAGTCAGACCACCACCCAAAACAACAATTGCCGAGGGCCGCGTTGTATCTATACGGCGAGACTGGCTGTTATTTTCCTGCTGTAATTCACTATACATCTGTTGATTTACAGCTTGACTCACTTGGTTGGTATTGACAGGAAAAGTTTTTAAAAAATGAATATATTTGTCCATGAGTGCCAAATTATCAGGCATATCCAAACTCGCTATTTCACTGGCAAGCTTTGTATTATCCGCCTCAAGCTCCTGACGTAACTCATGTTTTTTATGTTTGATGACCTGCTCAATCTGCTGGTCAGACTGCAAACTGTCTTCGTGTTCCTGATTATGTTTAATCTCTGACTGCAATAGATCATAGCGTGCCTGAATCAAATTCAGACTTGCCGCATCTTGCCGTCGTGCAGCTTCTTGCATGACTTTTAAATACGCTTGTCGAGCCACCCACAAGTCAGAACCAGGTTCTAAATCATCATGCTCACTTAAAGCCGCCATTTGCTGACTGCGCGCTGCTACAGTATTGACTTCAACAGGGGTAAACCGATTCAACAAGAAAACAATAAATTTGGAATAAAATGGGGTATATACCAACACTGTCAGACATGCCAGCAAAGCGAATAGCACAGCAGCCATTCGCACAAAGCTGATCATCCAATGTTGTTTATCAGTCATCGCTACACGCTCACATGCGATTGAATTAAACCAGATTCATTAAACAATACAGGCTCTGGCTCAAGAACAATATTAAATTTTTGTTGGACTGCTGCCTGAACAGCACGATAAGTCTGTTGTACATCAGTCAAGTTAGCCGATTCATAATTGACTAAAACCAGTGCCTGACGGGCAAACATACCAACAGCCCCCAAACGCTTACCTTTCCAACCCGCCTGATCAATCAGCCAGCCTGCTGCAATTTTAACTGCACCATTTTTTTGCAGATAATGGGGCAAGTTAGGATATAACTGAGCAAGCTGCTGATATTGCGCTTGTGAAATGAGCGGATTTTTAAAGAAACTTCCGACATTTGGAAATTCTGCTGGATCGGGTAACTTGCTTTGGCGAATGGCAATGACCTGTTTTTGCAGATTTTCTGCGGTTTGTTCTTCGCCAACTGCCTGACGTAAATCACCATATGCCAGTTGTAAATCTGGTATTTTACGTAGCTTAAACGTCACACCAACAATTACATAACGGTTTGGGTGCTCTTTAAAAACACTATGGCGATAAGAAAAATGACACTGCTCGGCAGCAAGTTGCGTTAATTGTTGTAGCTGACGGTCATATACATGTACCTGCTCAATAAATTCACCAACCTCAACGCCATATGCACCAATATTCTGTACAGGACATGCGCCAACCAATCCAGGAATCAGGGCTAGATTCTGTAAGCCAAACCAGTGATGCGTCGTGCTATACAATACAAACTCATGCCAGTTTTGCCCTGCTCCGACATGTACAGAAATATGTGAATCGGTCTCTGCCAGCACCTCGATTCCCTGAATATCCATATGAATAATCAAGGCATGCACATATTCAGGCAATAAAATATTACTGCCGCCAGACAAAATCAGCACATTTAACTGCTGTGAACTGGCATAGTTCAAAGCGTCTTGTAACGCTTGCACAGACGTCACTTTGACATAATGCGAAGCAACTGCCTGTAAATGTAATGTATTGAATGCTTGTAGTTGAAACTCTTGTTGAATTTGAATCACTGACACAGAACCTTATTGTTTTTGTGAAGATTTAAATACATTTACCCATGCCTGACTAGCAATTTCACACTGATCGAGCACACGTTCAAACCCTTCTGCACCACCATAATATGGATCGGCAATCGCTTGGCGCTGTAGCTCGGCTGCATGTTCAGTCATCATATAAACCTGAGCACGAAGCTGAACAAATTGCTGTTGGGCTTGGTATTCAATTTTCTGAATATTTTTTAGATTTTGTTCATCCATCGCCAGAATTAAATCAAAATCCAGAAAATCGTTGAGAGATAACTGCCGCGCACGTAACACTGACAAATCGTAACCGCGCTGACGTGCATATTGCTGACTACGTGAATCAGGCGCTTCACCAATATGGTAGGCTGCTGTTCCAGCAGAATCGACATGTACATTCAATTGATGCTGTTGGCAAAAATGTCGCAATACAGCTTCGGCAGTGGGAGAACGACAAATATTTCCCAAGCACACACACAAAACCTTATAAGGCTGTTGCGAAGACATGTCTGACCTCAATAATGGCTTAAATATCAATTGTATTCTTTTCATTTCCACGATGAAATACAGCTTGATAGACTTTATTTAAACAAATGCTATTTCTTGTAAAAAAACCAACAAGACTATTCATGCTTGAGTTCAATCTGTTGAATATTCCCGTCGAAAGTACTCAACAGTTGCTGAACCACCTGATCCTGATGGATGAGTTCGGCTGCTCGCTGCTGTGCTTTTTCACGGCGCAAATGCTGCATGGCATAAGGCGTTACCTCTGTAACGTCACCATACTGGACTGAAAAGCGGGTATTTGCCCACTGATCTTTCAATGCCTGCTCTAAATTGTGCTGTTGCTGGGTTAAAAGCTGTTCATACTGCTGCGGAATATGAAAGGTACTCACACCATCAATCTGACCATGCATTAAGCCGTATTGCGCCAGTTCCTGCACCGCAGGTGATAATGCACTATTTCTAAACCAGTATTCCCATTTTTCAACCGTCCATTCCCCTTCAAGTTGTTGCTCAGGCAACTTTAAGATGTCCTGCGGCATCAGGTTTTGTGTAACAGATGGCTCACTCGCGGTCAACTGCTCAACAGACAAAACTGTTTCGGGAGCAGGCTCTGCAAATAAACTCAATGCCTCGCGTTGATCTGGAAAAACGGGTTGTTGCTCTACAGCCAACTGCGGTGCTGGATCAGCATATTCAGGTTCAAACGGAAACAGATTATCTTCAGCATAAATATCTGCGGCAATCACAGTTTGCTGAGCGGAAGGTAAATCCACTTCGATCAAAGTACTTTCATCAAGTGCATCAAACTGTACCAAGCCTTGTGGCAAATCGGCTTGTGACTGTTCTTCATCAATCAGCTCAGGCTCAGGCTCAGGCTCAGGCTCAGGCTCAGGCTCAGGCTCAGGCTCAGGCTCAGGCTCAGGCTCAGGCTCAGGCTCAGGCGAGACTAGCGCATTCGTTTCAAAAGCTACAGTCACAGATGAAGCTTGTCCTGATTCAACCGTTTGCATCACTTCATTGTTCTGTAAAGGTCGAAATGCCAGTAACCGCAAGATGCACATTTCAAAACCTTGCTCCTGAGTCACCGCCCATGTCAGTTCAGAACGTCCTTTACAGGCAATCTGATAGTACAACTGCAAATCCTGAGCAGAAACCAGTTGAGAAAGATTTCGAATTTTTTGATTAATTTCTTGGCTGTATTTCAAGCTCAAGTCTGGCAAATACTGCATTAATGCCAGTTCATGCAACGTTGAAATGAGCTGATCCAACACCAGCGCCACATCCAGTGCTTGCTGACGAAATTGCAGCAAAAGCTGACTGACTTGTTGAGGCTGGTTTTGGTGAATTGCCAAAATCAGATCATAAATAATCGAGCGGTCAATCAATCCAAGCATGTCTTTGACATCTTGGTGTTGTACCTTACCCTGACCATAAGCAATCGCCTGATCGGTTAAAGACAACGCATCACGTAATGACCCCTGTGCAGCTTCGGCAATTTGCCAGAGTGCATCCTGCTCCGCCTGAATCTGTTCTTTAACTAAAATATGGTCCAGATGGTGATGAATTTCACTGGCATCGAGTGGGCGCAGGGTAAACTGCAAACAGCGCGAAATTACGGTAATCGGCAGTTTTTGTGGATCGGTAGTCGCAAACAAAAATTTGACGTGTTCAGGCGGTTCTTCGAGTGTTTTTAATAACGCATTAAAAGAATGCGTAGACAGCATATGCACTTCATCAATCAGATAGACTTTGAAACGCCCTTGTGTTGGTGCGTAAGGTACGTTGTCGAGTAGTTCACGGGTATCTTCAACTTTGGTACGCGATGCTGCATCAATCTCAATCAGATCAATAAAACGACCTTCATTGACCGCGCGACAAGTGGCACAGGTCTCACACGGTGTTGAGGTTACCCCTGTTTCACAGTTCAAGCATTTAGCAAGAATCCGCGCAATCGTAGTTTTACCCACTCCGCGCGTCCCAGTAAACAAATAGGCATGATGCAAACGTCCACGTTCTAGCGCACTAATCAGTGCTCTAGCCACATGGTTTTGTCCGACCAACTCATTGAAATTACGAGGACGGTATTTTCTAGCAAGAACTTGATACATGTATGCTCCTTTCCACCTCGCTAAGCATACTGTTTTTTTAATCAATAGTGAATGCAACTGTATTTATTCGTTTAAATAGCAACTCATTCTGCTCAAGATTTAAATCAAGCGCATTAAAATGCTTAGACTATTTAAAAATCAGGGTATTCCTTTACCCGCATTCAATTCCCATAGAAAAATTTAAATCGTTATAAACTGCTAATTTGTCCAACTACATGTGGTTTATGTGATTTGGCGCTACGAATAAGAAACTGACTCACTGTCTTGCTTTGTTGATGTGTCAATAACTCAACATCCGAAGGTAAAAAGACAGGCAACTTAAAACTGACATCTGCCTGATATTTTTCAGGTAAACTCAGTGCAGCCAGTGCCTTGGCTTTGGTCCACATGCCATGTGCAATCGCCTGTTTAAAACCAAAGGCTTTTGCTGTCAGTGCATGCAAATGAATCGGATTTGCATCGCCTGAAACCAGCGCATAACGGCGCCCTGTATTTTCATGGATTGACCAGTGATCTTGTAACACCCATTCCAGATTGGCTTTTTCAGCAGCTTTTTCAATCACTGTCTGAGTGTTTTTTTGTCGTGCCAGATAAGTACTGACACCTTGCATCACCAGTTCATTCCCCATATACACTTCGGTAATAAACTCAAACTGCTGACCTTTATGATGCGGTTTCAATTCACCAAAACGACAAACTAGTCGATACTGAAAATTTGCTGCCAACGGTTTGTGCTGCGTCACCTGATTATGGATATGCACCAGACCTAAAACTGCAAATGGAAAAGCTTCCTGCGTCATCATCTGCATTTGCAGGCTCTGCGACAGCACCGCAAAATAGATCGCAGGCACATAGCCATTATTGGCAAAACCGCAAATCTGGTTATAAGCACGTAAATGTTTGGCATCGACATGGAACGCATCGACCACATATTCCACTTCAGGCAAACGCTGCTCTAGTTTTTTATTTTTTAAGATCAACCCCTGAATCACTTTTGGATACGCAAAATAGGGTTTCGGAAATTGGCTAAAATGGCGTGTTCTCATGATGCACCTGTTTTGATTATAAAAATGGGGGATGATTTTGATCCCCCAAAGTTCGCATGATTTTAAGCGCCAAGCAAGCTTTGTCCGCATACCCGCACGATATTGGCATTGACTCCAGACGATGCTGCTGTGGCAAACCATGCAATAGTTTCAGCAACATCTACAGGTAAACCGCCCTGACTCATGGCATTCATACGGCGACCTGCTTCACGAATTGCAAATGGAATCGCGGCGGTCATTTGCGTTTCAATAAATCCTGGCGCGACTGCATTGATAGTCATACCATTTTTTAAATGTGGTGCTGTATATTTGACCAAACCAATCACACCCGCCTTGGAGGTCGCATAATTGGTTTGCCCCAAATTACCTGCAATACCGCTAATGGATGACACGCAAACAATTCGACCATGCGCATTAAAGGCATCATGCTCAAGCAGATAATGGTTAATCTGTTCAGCCGCAGACAGGTTAATGTTAATTACCATATCCCAAAGCTGTTCTTTCATATTGGCAAGAGTTTTGTCGCGTGTGACCCCAGCATTGTGCACCAGAACATCCAAACCACCATGTTGCTGACAGGCCTCTGCAATTTTTTCACCTGCATCAGCAGCGGTAATATCCAGTGCCAGTGTCGAGCCACCAATACTTTGCGCGACCCGATCTAGGTCTGCCTGTTGCTGTTCGACATCCAGACAAATCACATGCGCGCCATCACGTGCCAGAACATGTGCAATCGCTTCGCCAATTCCACGACTAGCACCTGTCACCAATGCGGTTTTCCCTGCTAACGGCTTGGTCCAGTCCACGGCGACCACATCTGCTTTTTGTACCTGTACCACCTGCCCTGACACATAAGCCGAACGCGGTGACAAGAAAAAACGTAAGGTCGATGCCAAGTTATCAGTCGCGTCTGGGTCAGCATAAACTAGTTGTGCCGTAATGCCTTTTCGTAATTCTTTGCCTAAAGACTTTACAAAACCAACCAGTGCACGCTGGGCAATCGCTTGTGCCACACTGTCTGCCTTATCAGGGTTTAAGCCTAAAATAATCACTCGACCCGAGAGCTGGATTTGCCGCATCAGTGGATGGAAAAATGCATAGACAGCTTTGAGTTGCTCAGTGCTACGAATCCCTGATGCATCAAAAACCAGTGCTTTGAATTTTTGTGTGTTATCTTCTGCTGAAAAAATACTGACGTCCAGATCTGCCTGCTTGGCTTGGGTGATCAGCTCTGCGTCATCGGCAATATAAGTATTGGCATGGATTTGTCGTAATGTATCCAGAATGGAAGCTGTAAATACTGCCTGCGGCGTTGTTCCCAATAAAACCGCACCTCGCACCACTGGCGTAGCCGTCTGATAACGCTCTAGAACGACTGGTGCAGGCAAACCCAAATGCTTGATGACAAATTTACCAATTGGTGTTTTAAAGAAATGCTGGTATTGATCAGTCATAATTATGTTCTCTTCACTTCGGTGAATCATATAGATACAGCATGAAACACATTTGAATGGGTAAATAATACTGAAATTATCATACTGAAATTGCGTATAAGATATGTTGACTTGAATCGTTGTTATTGTGTCATTTCGGTCAATTGCCCGAGTTGTATTCTATGCTATGGTAAACCAAAATTATCTCTAATTTCACTTTATTTTCCATCCAGTATTTTTCAATTTTTTGCATAGGAACACCGTTATGAGTCAGACTATTCGTCGTGTTGCAATTTTGGGTGGCAACCGGATTCCTTTTGCCCGTTCCAATGGCCCATATTTAAAAGCCAGTAATTCTGACATGCTCAGTGCGGCACTCAATGGATTGATTGAACGTTTCCAGCTACAAGGGCAACGACTCGGGGAAGTTGTTGCTGGTGCGGTCTTAAAACATAGCCGCGACTTTAACCTGACCCGTGAATGTATCTTAAATACACAACTTGCAGCAGAAACGCCCGCTTATGATTTACAACAAGCCTGTGGCACTGGTCTACAGGCAGCCTTTGCCGTTGCCAATAAAATTGCGCTTGGGCAGATTGAAGTCGGCATTGCAGGTGGTGTAGATACAACTTCAGATGCTCCTGTTGCACTTGGCGATGGTTTACGCAAGGCATTGCTTGAACTCAATATTGCCAAAACTGCAAAAACCCGCTTACAGGCACTTGCCAGCATCAACTTTAAGACCCTGATTGAAGCTCCGAAAAATGGCGAACCACGTACAGGGTTGTCTATGGGTGAACATGCAGCTCTCACTGCTTTAGAATGGGGAATTTCCCGTCAGGCACAAGATGAACTCGCGGTTGCCAGCCACCATAAACTGGCAGCAGCATTCGATGCTGGCTTTTTTAATGACCTGATTACACCATTTCTAGGGTTAGAACGTGATCAAAATTTACGCCCTGATTCATCTTTAGAAAAACTGTCAACCCTGCGCCCTGCATTTGGTAAAGGTGACAATGCCACCATGACTGCAGGCAACTCAACCCCGTTGACCGATGGGGCTTCATGTGTACTCCTCGCATCGGAAGAATGGGCAAAAGCAAACGGGCATGAAATTCTTGCTTATTTAACTTTCTCTGAAACTGCGGCGGTTGACTTCGTCCATAAAAAAGAAGGCTTGCTCATGGCACCTGCTTATGCCATGCCACGCATGTTGGCACGTGCCAATCTGACCCTTCAGGATTTCGATTTTTATGAAATTCATGAAGCGTTTGCTTCTCAGGTTCTCAGTACCTTAAAAGTATGGGAAGATCCAGAATTTTGCCAGCAACGTCTAGGTTTAGCTCAACCACTTGGGCGTATTGATCGCAGTAAGCTCAATGTCAATGGTTCGTCTTTGGCAGCTGGGCATCCATTTGCAGCAACAGGTGGACGAATTTTGGCAACCGCTGCCAAACTCATTCACAAAAAAGGTTCTGGGCGCGCACTCATTTCGATCTGTGCCGCAGGTGGGCAAGGTGTGACTGCTATCGTTGAGAAATAAACCTAAAAATAATCTTTATACAAAGTAGCCTTATGTGACACGCAAGGCTACTTGTTTGTTTTTTATAGCAAGCTTATTATTTTAAAATAAGGATAGATTGAAAATATAGGATGGAATGATAGCAACGCACAGGATGTGTCAGATAAACAGCAGATAAATCATAATAATAGAAGAAATAATGCATTTGTTGGTTTGAAAATTGCACTATTTTAGAAAAATATCAACAACGAGAAGGATGAGATTATATGTATAAAACTGATCACGTTGTTAAAACTTGGAAATACAGTGCGAGTTCGCATTATTTAAAAATTTTTTATACTGATGGTACGGCAGTGCTGTTTTATTCAGTGCCAACTTTTGTTTATGACAACATGCTCCGTGTGCAGAACAAAACTGATTTTATAGAAAGATATTTAACTTATAATTTACATTTTTCAAGTGTTGCGCTTGCTTGAACACTTGAACACATGATTCTATTCAAAGAGACCCATCTGCATCGCTCGGCAGATGATTGATTTTAAAGTTGGTGTCAGCTTTTATTATTTTCCGATAAATTCTGACACTGACCAAGCAATCCATCCCATTTAGGCTAGACTTTGCACCAATGCAAAACGTGGGCACACCGTACCATCTTCTAAGGTCACCTGTTCTATAAACATCTCCAGTGGGCGAATCCACATCGAATAATCACCATATAGACATTGATAAACTACATGCGCTTCTTGCGTTTCACTATGCTGTGCAACCGAAAAAACCTGATACAGTTGCCCTTTGTAATGTCGGTAAATTCCACGTTGTAACTGCATTGAAGCCTCCTGAGAAAATCAAAATGAATGTTGTGGTTGGTGGCAAAGTTCGATCACGATACTGGCAAAATTAATCGCCAATTGTGACGGGTTTTCCATCCGATATGCTAGCGCTAAACTGACATGCGGAACAGGTGCTTGCAAACGGCGATGTTGAATACCCGCCAATTGCACCTGCATGGCTGACTCAGGTACCAGTGATACACCTAGATTTGCTGAAATTAAAGACAAAATTGAAACCAGTTGTGGCGCTCTCTGCCCTATTTTCGGATCAAAACCTGCCTGCAAGCAGGCTTGTACAATCGCATCGTACAACCCCATGCCCGAAAATGATTCAGGAATCATAATAAATGGATCATCTTTAAGTTCCAACAAGGCCAAATCACCCTGTTGCTGTGCAACCCGATGATGATGTGGCACAACCGCCACCAAAGGTTCATCAACTAACTGCTGGATTTTTAATGCTTCAGGTTGTGGGTCAGAAGAACGTAGAAAAGCGATGTCGACCTGTTCATTTAACAGTTTATGAATCAGCGTGGCAGAGTTGGCTTCTTCGATTTTAACCTTTACTTTAGGGTAAGTTTTCTGAAATTCACGAATCGCCGCAGGAATCAGCGGATTGAGTGCGGCTGTTCCTGTAAACCCCAAATTAAGCTGCCCCTGTTCACCGTTGGCAACCTGACGCGCGATCTGAATCGCTTCATCTGCACGTTGCTGCAAAGGTTGCACCGCCTGTAAAAATGCCTGTCCTGCTTCTGTTAAGACAATGCCATGTGCATTTCGATGGAACAGTGCTGCACCAATTTCATTTTCCAGATCACGAATTTGCATACTCAGCGGTGGCTGACTAATTTTTAAACGTGCAGCAGCTTTGGTCAGGTTTTTTTCTTCTGCCGCCACCAAAAAATAACGAATATGCCGAAGTTCCATATATAAAACATATCAAGGTACACATTTAAATATATTAGAAAAATACCCATCAAATTGCTAGATTAAATGTTACTAACTTCTCCCTGCAAAATCCCAGCAATCGAGCATTCATCATGGCGAGCGATTCCTCATCCAAATCCGTTCAGGTTTCAACAACAGAAACCTGGACAGATTCTAATCACACAACTTCTGTGTCTACGTTACGTCCTCCATTTAAAAATGTCTGGATTCAGCAAGGCTCAAAAGACTACTATCGCGCAGGCGGTGCATTGTTTTTACTGGGCTTTGCCAGCTTCTCCCTGATCTATTGCGTGCAGCCACTCTTACCCGCTTTTTCACATAGCTTCCAGATTAGCCCTGCAACCAGTTCTTTAGCACTCTCTTTGACCACGGGTTTACTGGCTTTTTCGATTGTACTTGCCAGTGCGTTTTCACAAGCCTTTGGGCGTCGCGGCATTATGTTTGTCTCTATGGCTGTCGCATCGGTATTGAATATTTTGGCTGCATTTATGCCGCAGTGGCATGCTTTACTGATTGCCCGCGCACTTGAAGGTTTGGTACTTGGCGGTGTGCCTGCTGTAGCAATGGCATGGCTGGCAGAAGAAATTGATCCTGCACACTTGGGTAAAGCCATGGGCTTGTATGTTGGTGGTACAGCTTTTGGCGCGATGATGGGGCGGGTTGGAATGGGGCTGGTCAGTGAGTTTTATTCTTGGCGTATAGCACTTGGCGTATTGGGCGTGATCTGTCTGCTGTTCTCTTTCGGGTTTTATCAACTGCTGCCAAAATCCCGAAATTTTGTCGCTCAACCAGGTTTTCGGATTGGTTTTCATCTTCGTACGTGGCGCAAACATTTGGGCAATATTGGTCTAATTCGCCTATATGCTATCGGTTTCTGCTTGACCAGCATTTTTGTCACGCTGTTTAACTATGCGACATTCCGTTTGTCTGATGCACCGTATTCATTTAGCCAAACCACGATTAGCATGATCTTTCTGGTGTATGCCTTTGGCGTGGTGTCATCTTCAATTGCAGGAAGTCTTGCTGACCGTTTTGGTAAACGCCCACTTATGCTCAGTGGCTTCATGATTATGGGTTTAGGCGTGGCATTGACTTTGGCAAGTTCGATTTTTGCGGTAATCCCAGGGATTATTTTGGTAACCACGGGCTTTTTTATCAGTCACTCGGTGACCAGTGGTTGTGTTGGCCCAACCGCAGGCGAACATAAAGGTCATGCCGCATCGCTCTATCTTTTATTTTATTATATGGGTTCGAGCATCATTGGTTCTGTGGGTGGCTGGTTCTGGCTACATGGCGGTTGGCTCTCTATTGTTGCTCTGACTTTGAGCTTTGCTATTTTGGGCAGTATTTTGTCTTTACTGCATGTAAAACGTTAATTTTAGGTTGTTTATGCTTTCTCCTCTCCCAACTGTAGTTTTTATTCCAGGCTTACTTAACGACGAAAAACTGTGGCAGCATCAGACTGATGCCTTGTCACAGCATATGAATGTCATGATTGCTGACCTGTCTCAAGACGACAATTTACCAGCTATGGCAAAACGGATTTTGACTCAAGCACCAGAAAAGTTTGCTCTTGTTGGGCTATCAATGGGTGGTTATGTTGCTTTTGAAGTGCTGCGTCAGGCACCTGAACGTATTACAAAACTCGCGCTTTTTGATACCAGTGCTCGCCCTGACAGCGTGACCTCAGCAAAACATCGTCAAGCGACCATTCATTCGCTTAAAGTCGGGAAATTTATGGGGGTCACTAATAAATTGCTCCCACAGATTATTCATCCTTCTCGCGTACATGACCCGATTGGCGAAGAAATCAAGGCCATGGCTCAACGTATTGGAGGCAGCGGATTTATCAATCAGCAAAAAGCCATTTTAGGGCGAATAGACTCTCGACCATTTTTAGCCGATATTCACATTCCAACATTGGTGGCTGTTGGAGAAAATGATTTGGTTACACCCGTCAAACTGGCTCAGGAAATGCACGAAGGCATTCAGAATTCACAATTGCATATCTTCAAACACTGTGGACATTTGCCACCACTCGAATGCCCAGAGGAAACCACAGCATTGTTACAACGCTGGCTTGCCAGTTAAATGATTGGCATTGCAGGTTTGAAAAGGCTTGCAATGCCTTTGGCTTACTCTAAAGGTCGTATTGTTCAATCCATCAAAATGTTTGAGGCTATGCTAATCCCGTTCGAAAAATGTAATTTTCACTTTTTCGCTGAGGGAAATATCTACACTGAATTTCAATACAAAGACAAATCAGAGGAACGCAGAATGAAACATAGTGTTGTCATCAGTGCGGTTATTGTTGTGACGGCGTTAATCGGTTGTACAAAACAACCTGATCCAGTGTCAGGAGCACACAACGAGCAAGCACAAAATCAATATAAAAAGACCATTGATACCGTGAAGCTTAAAACTCAACAAGCTAACGATCATGTTGCAAGCTCCATTAATAATGCAGACCATCAGTAATCTTTCTCTCTCACATTTGATAAACAGTTGACCAATATGTCTATTCTTCAACAGCTTAACCTAGAGTATCCTATTTTTCTGGCACCGATGGCAGGCGTTTCAACGCCACAACTGGCTGCACAAGTTTCCAATGCAGGTGCATTAGGTTCACTTGGACTAGGCGCCAGTGATTTGGAAAGTTGTCGTAAGCAAATTCTAGAAACCCAAGCGCTAACGGACAAGGCATTTCAGGTCAACTTTTTCTGTCATCGCAGTGAGACTGTCGATCCACAGATTGCACAGCAATGGATCGAATATCTACAGCCACATTTTGCGCAGTTTGATCAACCTGTACCACAAACATTAAATTGCATTTATCCAAGTTTTTTAGATTCAGATGACTACCTGAATCTGGTGCTTGAGTTACGCCCTGCTGCGGTCAGCTTTCATTTTGGCATTCCACATCAGCATCAGATTCAGGCACTCAAAAATGCGGGCATTGTGACGATGGTGACCGCCACCAATTTGAGTGAAGCTCAAGCGATTGAGCAGGCAGGCATTGATATTATTGTTGCTCAAGGTGTCGAAGCCGGTGGACATCGCGGTATTTTTAATGCAGATAGCGATGCTGCAATGACGACTATTCACCTAGTGCAATTGCTACACAAATATTGTTCAATTCCAATTGTGGCAGCAGGTGGCATCATGACAGGTCAGCAAGCTCGTTATGCATTAGACTCAGGTGCATCTGCTGTGCAGTTAGGTACAGCATTTATTCAATGCACGAGTTCAAATGCCAGTACCATGTACCGAGAAGCGCTATTTGACGAACCGATCACGCAAATTAGTGCTGCAATTTCAGGTCGCCCCGCTCGTGGGATTATCAATGACTGGCATAAACAGATCGACAGTATTTACCGACCTAAAATTCCAGCTTATCCATATACTTATGACTTAGCAAAACAACTGCATACTGCTGCAGCAAAGCATAATCATCATGGGTATGCTGCATTTTGGGCAGGCGCTCATGTAGCAGAAATTCGACAACTCGAAGCACATGAACTGGTGCAAACCCTAGTCAAAGAAATGCACTATGCTTAGGGTCTGTTAACATTTCACAGTTCTAATTAATGTGTCACCAGTAAATTGACCGATTCAATTTGGACATCATCCATATTTTGCCCTTGATCAAGCAATAAGTTGAAATAGTCTTCAACCACTTTGGCTTGTTCAAGGGTTGATTCTACCTTATACATATTTTGTCTAAACTCATTGCTCGAATGTAGTCCTTTGGTGTACCAGGCAATATGTTTTCTGGCAATACGGCAACCTGAGTACTCACCATAAAATTCATATAGCTCACTCAAATGCCCGAGCAAAACAGTTTTCACTTCCTCAATGCTTGGTGCAACCAAATGCTGGCCTGTTTTTAGATAGTGAGCGATTTCACGAAAAATCCATGGTCGCCCTTGTGCTGCTCGGCCAATCATTACAGCATCTGCACCTGTATAGTCCAGCACGTATTTGGCTTTTTCAGGGCTGTCGATATCACCATTGGCAATCATGGGAATGTTGATATGTGCTTTGACTTGTTTAATCAGCTCATAACGGGCTGTATTTAAATACATATCTTCACGAGTGCGCCCATGCAAAGCAAGCGCAGCAATACCCGCCTGCTCTGCACGTTTGGCAACCCGCATGATATTTTCTTGCCCGTTTAAATAACCAAGACGGGTTTTTAAAGTCACAGGGACATCAACTGCAGCGACCACCGCATCCAAAATACGCGCCACCAAATCTTCATCTTGCAATAGCGCCGAGCCTGCGAGTTTATTACAGACTTTCTTGGCTGGGCATCCCATATTAATATCGACAATCTGTGCACCATTGGCAACTTGATAGCGTGCCGCCTCAGCCAGTTGCTCTGGATCTGAACCTGCAATTTGTGCAGAAATTGGGGCAATTTCACCATCGAAGTTAGCACGGTACAGGCTTTTTTTGCTCATGCGTAGCGTTTTATCTGCAGCCATCATTTCACTGACAGCATGCCCCGCACCAAAGTACTTGCACAGTGTTCTAAAGGGCCTATCAGTGACGCCTGCCATCGGCGCAACCCAAATTTGGTTACGCTTTGTCTTATCAAACAATTCTGTAATTACTTTGTTTTTACTCAATTTTCCAATTCCTATATTCTCAATCATTTTCCAACATTCTTGACTATTCTTTTATATTTGTTGCACCATAGTTGCACCATATTTTTTATATGGTGCAACTAATATTCTATGGTGCAAAAAATATGGGAACAATTACAAAGCGAGAAGACTCCAATGGCAAAGTACGATTTCGAGCGCAAGTACGTGTGCAGCGGAAAGATTTACCTGTGTTCCAAAAATCTAAGACATTTACCAAAGAATCATTAGCAAAAGAATGGATCAAAAAGCTAGAAGCAGAAATTCAAATTAACCCCGATATTTTAAACCCAGAAACTAAAACTGTGTCAAAAACTTTGGATCAATTCATAGAACGATATATCGAAGAAATTGGGAACGAATTTGCTGGGACGAAGAAGTCTGCACTAAAAAATATCTGCAACTATGATATTGCCCAAAAAGACGTGTACTCTCTTTCACGTCAAGACTTTTCAACTTTTGCAATTGAACGACGTAAAGGTAACCCAATGGAAATGCTCGATGGTGTTAGCCCATCGACTACATTAAAAGATCTTTCACACATCTCCAGTGTTCTTGGCCACGCCGAACTTGTTTGGGGTGAGAATGTTGTAAATGCCAAAAATGAATTATCTCAGGCAATCATCGGTTTAAAAAAAGCTCGTATCGTCACAAAATCAAAAGAGCGTGATCGGCTGATTACAACAGAAGAGCTTTTCACACTCACAAATCACTTTTATAAAGGCTGGAAGCGCGTCCGTAATGCCATTCCAATGCACTTAGTGATGTGGCTTGCAATTTATACTGGTCGCCGAGAAGGTGAACTGTGTGAAATGCGGCTTGAGGATTTTGATCGTAAAAACAATCAATGGAAGATCCGAGATGTTAAAAATCCTGATGGCTCCAAAGGCAATCATAAGTTTGCACATCTTGAGCCAAATGCCCTATTAGTCATTGATGAATTACTTGAACCATCAACGCGGAGACGAATGCTAGAACTTGGTTATAGTGACGAACTTTTACTACCTGTTAATGTTCAAACTGTTTCTGATTACTTTCGTAGAGCCTGCAGATTAAATAGCATTACAGATCTCAGGTTCCATGACTTACGACATGAAGCAGCAACTCGTTATGCTGAAGATGGATTTACCATCCCCCAGCTTCAAACGATTACTCTTCACTCATCCTGGGGAAGCTTAAAACGCTACGTAAATCTGAAAAAACGTGGAAAACGTATTGAGTATCAGGATGCTATTAAGTTTGCTAAAGAGCAATATGGCGAAAACTATTCAAAATTTGCACTTAAACAACGCTATGTATCGGCTGCTGATATTGCTGATGCAGAAGAAGTATATGCAGCGATTGAGTCACCAGATAATCTAAATACTGACTATCCTTTTGTTGAAGATCTACTAAAGAAATTCACAAAATCATTCAGGCCAACAAAAAGCGTGATTGATTCATATAAAGAGAAATCAAATATCCAGAATATTTTTTCATGGAATGAGCTGCAGCAGAGCTTTATTGTACCTTACATTCAAAATGCCTGGGAGAACTGGCTTTCAGAAAACTCTAATATTCCGTGGGATCTATTACCTGATGATGCAACACATTTTGGGATCAGAGGTTTAGATATTTTAAGGATAGACGACAATCGTATTCACAAGTGGGAACAAGGCATATCCACATGGATTGATATAACTCGCTATTATAGTTTCGACACAACAAACCTTATTCAAAGACCTTAATAATTTATATAGGATCAAGACATGCTACCTAAACACTTATCAGACCAAGGACTCACCCAAAAGTTAATTCCTGAACGCTTTATCCCTGAAAAACCAGAAGAACTAAAAGACAAAAATGTTGAATACATCTTTGATAGCTCAGATTCTTTCAACTTAACTTACGATGAATTAGTTGAAATCGTAAGTAAAGCCCGTAAAGCTGGACCAAGAATGGTTCCAGTTTTAGGTACGGTAAAATAAAGGCTTTTAAATTTTTTAAAGAGTTCATACACAATGTATGAACTCTTAATGATAGATCGACATTAGAATCAATTAACCCGCTCATACTTGAGGGTTTTCTGGTGGATCTATTAGTAATGGAATTTCAAAAGCATTATCTTGAAAATCCGTTAAAAACATTTTACATGCTGTACAGCGCTCAGCATACTTTAAGCAAACGTAGGAAATCCAAAGTGAAATTGCAGGCAAGGCAATCATTAAAAATATGCTTACCAGCATGCCGTTTTCATAATATTTTTCCATCCAATCAATATATTTATTCACCATGATAAATGGAATTAGACCAAGTGAAGCACAAACAAAATATCCAACAAGCCTAAAAAAAATCCCCCAATTAGTATATTTAGGTGTAAATCCTATAACTTCCCCTAATGAGTTTCTCTTTCTATTTAATAACCCCCTGATTTTGGCATATTCTCGTACCCAAAAATCAGCATTCTCATAATTAGAAAAATATTTTGCTTCATGATAAGTTAGATTATCGTTATTAAAGAGTGATTGAGCCATTCTATCTTTATAAAGTATAGGCTTTTTGTTCAGATCGCTGTTATCAAAATCTTCAGCCAGTTTCAGAAGCTCACTTCTTATTTCTCTACCATTTTTTAAATGTGCTAGCTTATTATTTAAATATGCAATGATTATTGGTAAACAAAAACCAGTAACTGCAGCAACAATTTTTAAAAAAATCTCTAACATATTTTATTCTTCAAAATACTTATGACAGCCCTGCATAAATTCTTCACTGGTTTTAAATTCGGAAAATGCTGGATCCTTAGCATACTCACATTGGCCTTTTAACTTCAACTGATTGTACTTAGCAAACATATAGCCAGAGTAACCGTCAGTTCCTTCTATATAGCCTGCCTTAACATCCTTATGAGTAGCTTGAAAGTGCAGTGCCCCAATAATGATTACAGTCGAAATGACCATGATGGTAATAACGTCTTGTGTAAATGTTGAAATTTTCAGAATCTTACTCATTTTTTATTCCTGTTTTTATAGTCTTGAATCATTTGTTTTGTTACATCTTCTTTATAGCAAAGAGTTTCATATCCCCCTGCTCTCGAATAAGCACTACGCTTCCCACAACGACTACCATTTCTAGCAGAATTATACGGGCAAGCACATGGGCCAGGATACGAGTCTATTGAATCCTGAATGATTTTTTCTTTAATCAGATCATCACTCACTGAATGTATTTTTTTCGCAGAAACTTCAGATGAGGTAAAGATGAGAACTGTAGCAAGCAAAAAGAGTATTTTTTTCATTGTATGCTCGACTTATAAAGAATCTTCTAACTTATAATATTATAAATTTTCATAATTTTTACATTTAATCCTATAAAGTTAATAAGGAAAAATCATGCAACTTTGCCATGGCGGAAAAACACTTGATAAGAAAATTACCGAATTAGTAACTGCTCATGAGAACCTTTCATTCGCTGTTGCTTGGGCAAGCACTGATACAATGGCATTCAATACTATCTATGAAAATAGAGAAAAAATTTCAAAGGCTGTTATAGGTACTCATTTCTATCAAACACATCCTGATGTAATTGATAAGTTTATTAACTCTGAAAAATGCCATTTTGTACTACAACCAGATGGAGTATTTCATCCAAAGGTCTTTCTATTTTGGTCTCAAAATTCTTGGGATCTTCTAATTGGTAGTGCCAATTTAACAAAGGGTGCTCTAACAACTAATACAGAACTTTTAGTTCATATAAATTCCAGTGATTCAACTAAGGAGTTCCGAGACGAAGTCGAACACACTATTTCAAGTTTTTGGGAACAAGGTAGTGTAGTTACTCGTCAAGAAGCTCAAAACTATAGAAACTTATGGAATACACAGAAGAATTATCTAGTCAGAGTATCTGGTAACTATAATAATGAATCAGATACTAATAAAGTAAAATCCCCTTTACTTTCAGATATCATGACAAAGTCATGGAGCGATCTTTTTACTGCTATCAAAAATGATCCATATCCTAATGGTTTTCAAAATCGCTGTGGCTTACTCAAGTTAAGCAAACAAACTTTTGAAACAAAGAAAATATTTAGCTATATGAGCAAAGATGAAAGATTAGTCATTTCAGGACTTCCTAATCAGCTTTATCCAGAAGCTGGTTGGTTTGGGAGTATGCGAGGATCAGGATCTTTTTTTCAGGCAATCAATCAAAATAATCAACAAATTTCAGATGCATTAGATGAGATCCCATTAGAAGGTGCAGTGACTATTGATCATTACAATGCTTATATTCAGAAGTTTGAAATTGCATATGAAAGAACTGGTATTGCTACAGCTACCAGATTACTTGCACTAAAACGACCAGATATCTTTATTTGTGTCGACGGTAAGAATAAAAAAAATCTGTGTAAGGATTTTGGAATATCTCAAAGCAAAATAAATTACGATACATATTGGAAAGAAATCATCTGTCGCATTATGGATTCAGTGTGGTGGAACTCTCCTAAACCAACCAATGAGATTGAGCAACAAGCTTGGAATGGGCGAGTAGCGATGCTAGATGTTTTATTTTATGACTAATAAAAATTCCTAAGCCCTCAATTAGAGGGCTTCTCTCCACTTGCTACAACGTCCCACGATTCCTCTAGTCGCTCTGTATCAATTTCGTGGCCATCAGCCGATTTTGCGATTTCTCCACCTGCTGTTGCCATTTCTTCGAGTACGAGATTGCAGGTTTTGGCGTACTCCGCAATGGCTTCGCTGGAAGCACTGGACATACGTTCGTTTGCACGACTGATTTGCTGTGACAGCCCGCGATTAGCCACATCAAGAGCACTAGCGGCAGCAGCCGCATCTTGTATTTTTTTACTCGCATCCTGTTCTACCTTTAAAAGTTTTTCAGCCCATTTTTGCTGTTGTGTAGCAACCGTAGTCTTTGCTGTTTCAATTGCTTCTTTTTGGTCTGCTTTGTACTGCTTTAATTCATCTTTGGCCTGATTCACCTTTGTTGCACATTTAGCATCAGCACTATTCAAGTCATTTGCCAAGCTGTTGCTCTGCCATGTTTGGAATACACCATAAAGTGCAAGGACAATGATCAAAGACCAACGCTTATTTGACATGATCCAAATAAAAACTTTGACTAGAAAATCCCAAATCACTTTTATAATTAAAAGAGCTGTTGTCATGTATTTGCTCCCAAGCATTTCTCCATACGGGCATGCTGACGATGCCAAACCCCAGCACAGCCACGATCTATACGACAATCAACTTTTTTCCCACCGACACGACTAAAGCGCCAGTTTTCCAATGATTTACAGGCTTGAATGTATTTCCCTTGTTTTAAGTTGCGTAACATCGCTGAAGATGTCCATGCAGGTGTCCCGAACTGGTATGAGAAGTCGGCATAGAGATCGTATTCATCTTGAGAAAGCTTTATACCCTGCAACGATTTGTTAAAGACTTTGGCATCACGTGCATAGTGTGCCGTTAAATATTCAATGCCTTGTTTTTGGGTAATTGGCTTGTCTGTAATTTTGATCTTTGAACCATCAGGTTTTAGGGTAGATCCAAATCCTTGTGTCACAACACGACCTGTATCGTAGTACGGCTTTGAACGCCATCCTTCATAGCCTGTTGTAAATAACACACCACTTGTACCAATAACAGATGTGAGTAAAACAGCAAATTTAGTCTTGTTTGACATCACACTCCCCTTTTTCTTTCATTACTTCAATTTCATGTAATTCTTGTGCTCGTTGGTCTGCTTTGTATTTGTAATACCAGGTTACGAGGAACCCGAAAAAACTCACGACTAGACCGCCTATTGCTGCCAAAATACTGATTAATAAACCAATATCTAAACCACCAACCGATGTAATTACCCCTGCTGCGCCACCTGCTACGGCAGTCTTTGCTGCTACTGCTGTCATGCTGGCAGCCGTATCAATTGCTTGTTGATCTGCCACGGTTTCCCCCGATTTCTGGCAATAAAAAAAACTCCACGTTTGAACGTAGAGTTTTATGGAGTAGTGAATATTTAGCGAGGCTTACAGGGGTTAGGACTTAATTGTCAAAAGCAAAACGTCCCTCATCTAAGATCTCATGATGTTTTTTCGGAATATAAACACCATTTTCAGAATGATTGATACGGCGCATACGGTTACGATAACTTTGCATCGCATTTGGCTTGGTGATACGGCGTGATGGATTCTTAGCATTAAAATTCTCAATATCTGCCCATACCTCAGATAATGTTTCTTCATCATCATTCATTTTGGCTCGAGAGAATTGTGCAAGTAGTTGAGAACGTCTAGCCTGTAATCGCTGATTCATCTGATAAATAGCGGATTTTCCTTCTGATGCAGTACGGACATCGGATGGAGAAAAGCCAAGTGTCTGACCTACAATTGCCATTGTTCCGACTTCATCCAAAATACTGATCCCTGTTTTATCTTGAGCACCTTCCATTTGGTAACGCATAGATTTTAAAGGTGATTTTAAAGCAACAGGCAACATATCTTCTAATCCACGCTCAAAATTGCCATCACTAATATTGTTCATGCCTTTTAAAATACCAGTCCCAATTCCTGCAACTGGTCCAAGTGCGCCAGCCATTGCTGATTCAGCCCAACGCTGTCCCTCTAGCCCTTCTTGTACATCGGGTAAAATCAGGCTACTGAGTCCAACACGCCCAGATATATCCCACGGCGTAGCACGTGATACCCCTTTAGCGATCATGTTCGATACTGTGTCACCAAACATATCCGCAAGCATATTGCGTAATGCAACCTCTGCATCCCACGGCTCATCATCACTGCCACCAATCATCGAGGCACCAGCCAATAGCATACCGACCAATGGTAAACCGAGTACACCCAATGCCAAGGCATGAGTCATCAATAGACCTGCCAAAGTTTTTCGTGCTTGCATCCGATCTTCGGGATTTTCGGCTTTAATTGCTTGATATGCTTGGCGTGTCAGTAAATAAACCATGTTCTGACCAAACTGTTTAAACAAGAAAACGACTTTGGCCACATTGCCTTGCATAAGACGTGGACGGTTACCCGAACTATAATCAAAATGGCTTTGATAGGTTACATCGGCTGCCTGATCGAAAGCCTCAGCATGACTTGCACCACTTTCTTTAGCCAAGCGATAACTTGCCATAAAGGTTGCAGATCGGTTAAAGCGTTCTGCATGATGGAATAGAAAACTTGCCCAACGCATAATCGGACGTAATTTCCACATCACACCACTATCTTCACCCTGAGCAATACCAGCTAAATCATGTGCTTGTGTTACATCAATCACACCACGGCTCACAGCTTCATTGTATGCCTGTAGCTCATCACCAGTGAGAACTTTGGACATATCATTCTTGGCTTTAACTGCTTCCTCAGAAGCTTTGATTAATGCCTGACTAGACTTTTTCAAATTCCATTTGGCAGCCATCACAGGCAATGTAACCAATGGTGTTTGCAATAAATTGACAACTGCTGATGCTGGAGATAAACCAAGATAATATAAAAAACCGACACTGGTGAGCGTACTTGAGAGTGGATTCGATTTTGGGTTCATCAAGTTTTCATGGCGCATGTTCATTTCATTAATGACACGTTGCGCGGTTGGCTGGTCATACTCAGGATTATCTTTGGCTTGTTCATCTGCATATTTCTGCATATCCGAGAGCTGCTCATCGAGCAGATCCGAGTAACGCAGTTTTGCAAGGTATCCTGCACCATGAAACATGTTCTGAGCGAAGGCACGACGAGCATCTTGGCTAAAGCCAGCAGTACCCTTACGATGAATGCCATGTTTTGCCCAAGATAAATCAGGTAAAGAAGCTAAATAAAGCTGTGCCAAAGTATCTTCCAACTGTGCTTTTTCACTGGCTGAAATGCCTAAATTATCCAACTCATTGTAAAGATTCGACATAAAGCCACGACCTACCATGTCACGGCTGGCATTGTAATCTTTATTTAAAACGACTTTATCGACTTTACTATTTGGGTACTTATTAATAAGTTCCTCACGTAAAGCCTGTGCTTCCGCCATCGTTTCGGCACGGCTCACACTTTCAACCTGATCCTTGGCATTCCGTACAATCACTACATATTTACCGAAACGTGCCAATGGGAAATACACGCCTTTCAATTTATGGAAAAAGTCTGCATCCATTTGTTGCAGTAATTCAGCCTTACGCTGATTGCCCATACTGGCACGAAGGATCCGTTCACGGATGGCATCACGGATATTCCGATGTTGCTTAGAGTAAGCATCACGTGCATCTGTGTAGATTTTCTGTGCTTCAGGAGTTAATCCTTCAAAACGCTGTCTTAGAGCAACATATTTCAGGTAGTTATCGCCATTTTGATGTAGTTTTGCAGGATCAATCTGTGCCAAAGTTGAATCATGCATCAATTCAGCCAAGGCTTGCTCATCACTCAATTTAGCCCATTCACGGACTAAGGTGTCGGCTTCGGCACCAGCATCATTTTTATCGGCATCCATTTGAGCAGCCAAGTTATTGTACTTGGTCAACTGCGGCAAAATCTTATGATAGATTTCAGTCAATTGACGGCGACCTAATGCCTGTAAACCAATGCCTAGCCAGTCTTTAAATGTGTATCCCATACGCTGTTGAATGGATTTCACAGATGCATTCTTAATACTTTCACTCAGTTTATTAAGTGACTCATTAATATCAAAATTACGGCTATAGAGTTTGTCATTTTCAGCTTTGGATTTCTCAAAGAAATTGACAACATCATCAGCGGTGAGTACACTTTGATCAGAAGCCTTACGGTCTACTACTCCCCGCAATTGGAGCGGGGGAAGCGTCAGACCAGTGAGGCTTTTCTTTTGATTAAAATAAATTACATTCCCTTTCTCATCTTGGTTTTTAATCCAAGTCACAAAGTTATTTTTACTATATACACTAGCAATTTCATTAAAATGATACTTACCTTTTCGCTTATCAAGATGAATTGCGGAAATGAATGGCTTTCCATCTGTATCCTGTAGATTTGTTACGATAACCAATCCACCTGCTGTATCTGATTCCAATACCATTACAGGATTGGTAATTTCACCAAATAGTTGTTTTGCTTGCTCTCTTGTTAATTGATGTGCAGAGTCCTGTTTACCATCAACACGCCCCATAATTTTTCTTAAAGTTTGTTTATCCAGTTCTAAAGGCAAATTCTGAATATTCAAACCTTCACGGACAGCATTTAAAGCAAGTAATACTGGTGGCATTTTCATCTGTACAGGCTGTGGATAGCTTTGTATAGACTCCGCCAATCGGTCAATTTCTTTAGCTATACGTTGCTGTTCTGACTCAGTTATTGAAAAAGCATCTGTAAATACAGGCGACTTGTCCTTTTCACTAAAGCTAATATTTTGCTGATCAGTATGGTTAGCAGACTTGTTGATCATGCGCTCAGCCAGTGCCACCATGTCATCCTGATTCAGATTGATATTCATACCAAGACGATCAAATAGCCATGCTTTTACATTTGAGATCAAGTTACCGATAAATGATTTCAGTGCTCCCTTCTGAATCGCATTTCTAATCTGCATGTGGCTGGCAAGTGATAGTAAGTAAGGGAGATATTCAAGCTTTTGAGTTTCAGGATCTGATTCACGCTCAGCCAGACGTTTTGCTTCAGTAAAAGCTGGATGACCACGGCGAACCATTTCATCAAACTGTTTCATTAAGTTTGCATATTGTTCCTGGTTCATCATGTTCTGAAAACCGCCATGACCACCTAACTCATGCAAGAATGTCGGAATGATGCTTTCATCTGTCAAAGCATCTGCAATTAAAGTGACTTTGCCATTTTGGTAAAACCCTTCGATTCCTTGCTGATCATAGGTTTCAAGAATTTCTAGTTTGCCTTGACGTTCAAGATCAGAAATTAATTTTTCACCATATTTTTCAACAAGCTTAGCGCGTACTTGATTTGTTGTAGTAGCTGTTCTACGTTGGTTGCTTGCTTCACGGCTATATAATTTTATATTTCCTTTCTCATCCTGTTGATATTCAATGGTACTGAACAAGTTATCAAAGGCTTCAATAATCGGAGATTCTTCATCAGGTTTGAGGTATGGATAACGGTCTTCATTCTTACCATCACGTTTCCATGCTTCCCAGTTTTTAACATTGGCAAGGTAATCATTGGACATACCATTTAATGCCATTTTGCTAATCACATAATTTTCAAATGACCTTGCGCCCATCTCAATAATACTGGACCAATACCCTTTCTCTGCACGATTGTCTAATGCACTGGCACGCTTTTTCATCGGAGAACCATTCAAGGTTTCTACCAAATTAGCAAATGCTTTTTCAACTACAGGGCGCACACCTTGTGGATGATTTGGATCTTTTTGCCAGTTTTCAGGGTTAAAGTATCCAGATTTTGGATTTTGCTTGTGTTTTCTTTGTAGTTCGGCATACGTTAGTCCCAAAGATACTTGTGTCTTATGCCGATACATGGCTTCAGGTTTATAAGTGATGTAATGATCTTCACGGCTAACCGACTTACTCTCACCACGTTGACGACTAAAATAATGATCCAAAGCATGAAACCATTCATGCGCCAACGACCCTGCACCTTGGGTTTTAGTAAGATTAATCACCACTTGGTTAGGCTCATAATGTGCCATTGCTCGACCACTACCACGAGCGCCGAATGCCAAACCTAACTCACCGTTTAAACTAATAGCCTTGGTTGGAATATTCAGTATTTCTGCTAAATCATGCAAAGCATCATAGGTTTCATTCAGCGATTGCTGCCTTTCTTGTTGATGTACCCAATTACCAAACTGTACTCCACGAAAGCCAAATGCATCCATGAAATCCTGATTGCTGGCATCACGTCCCTTACGCCAGTCTTTACCTGTGCGTCCGCTGTTCTCATGATTACGTATATCGCCTTTACCAACATTATCTTGAGCTTTAATGTCTTCCCAAGCTTGAGACAATATCTCAAGATTATTATGAATATATTGTCGTACCTCAGTTATAGGCGTATCAGATAAAAATTCTTTGAGAGGTCGCTTCTCTTTGTCCGCTTTACGTGTAATAAATCGAGAACCATCTACTTTACGGCGATAAATATAGAAATCTCGGGCTTCAAGCTTCGTTTTAACCTTAACTTTCGGTTGCTCAGAACCAAGTTTTTCCAGAATTTCTGCTTTGGTTACAGCATCAAGAATACTGCCAGTGGTAAACCTTAGTGTTTTGCCATCAATCTCAATGTTGGATTGTGGGATTGTGATTTTATGACCATCCTTGTCATATTGATATGCATAAGGATATTCAGAGACTTTGCCAACTCTTGACCATTGCTCAATAGGAACATCTTGCAACAGCATAACTTTATGAAAGCTGCTACTTAATATCTTATTGCTATCAGCTATGGTTGATAATTCATCAAGGCTCAGGTTACCAAATTTACTCACTGCATCTCTTGCAGCAATAACTTTGTTTACCCATGACTTAACCTTGTACGATACTCTTGGTTTAGATGGCAATTCACTACGCATCACAAAATTAAGTGCAGCACGGACCTTATTATCATCTTTTTTATAGGTATCCTTATCCCAAACTTTAGACAAAGGCTGTTGTGCAATATCATCTGCAGATGTTTCGGTAGATATACCAATCCCTATATCTTTTTTCGCTCCTTCAATCTTCTCACCAAAGTCTTGGATCACTTCTTTTAATTTTTGACTAGGCTTATTATTTTTATCTTCTGAAAGCTTTTGATTTTCTATTATTTTTGACTGAGTCGGCGATCTTGCATCAGGCTGGCTAGGTGTTTGTCCTTCTCCTGTTGTGCTGTTTTCTCCAGCATTTGAGTCATTAGCTCTCTCGCTTGTAAGGAGGTTTTGTTGCTGTTTACTTTTTTCTTGGTTAGAGAGTTTTTCATTTACGCCTCGAATCAGTTCTTGCCCTGTAAGTTCAGGTTCACCAAAAATATTTTCACCAGCTTTGGTTTCTGTCGCTAAATTAACATAGTATTTCAATGCACTCGCAACAGAATCTCGGCCACTGGCACGGTTGTAGTTTTCACCACGGAAAAATAAGCGGATAAAATCCTGAGTCACAGGATCAATCTCACCCTCAAAAATATCACCCTGCTCAATCACTTCTGAAATATGTGTATCAGTTACACGTGCATGGCGCACCAAATGCACTGCTTCAACCAAGTTAGGTGTCACATCAATACGGCGTGAGATTGTGCCATTTTCTGATTGTTCACGCATGAGCGCCCAATCACCCGATACATCAAGTAAAGCGTTACCAATCGCCTTAATATCGCTATCGGTATTTTCTAAAATTTCATGTAGTAAGCTTTCATCACTGTAGGCTTTATATAGTAAAGCCCCTTGAATGCGACGCACCCCATTTTGGGATAATGAGCCATCATCCAAGATCATATTACCAACTTCCGTATGACCAATAATCTGGGACATGAATTGACGGACGAAACCTAAGTTCTTTGAGAGTGTTAAATCACCACCCTGATATTGACTCAAGATTGCATCATCAAGTTTTGCTGCATCACTTTGGGCCTGTTCCGTAGCACTCAAGCTTAATGTATTCGATGTATTGGCTTCTTTAGTAAATGCCATGCGGTCTTGCATAGACATTGGAGTCATACGCTCACGTACCAATACAGGATGCTTCATTCCTGTGATGTCATGACCTTCGGATTTTAACCAGTTACGATAATGCTCTGCCTTACCTTGAGCATAAGCTTGAGTAATGGCCAAGGTACGACCATTGCCACTTTCAATAATGTTGTCACTCGATACAATTGGTGCACCATTAGATGCACTTGGGCTTTTACCTAATAGATTAGGTTTAAGATCATTGGCAATTGAATTGATTTGATGCAGTGATGCCAAGCGTGTACGGTCACGTGGTTGTAATTCTTGTGGGTAGGCTTCATTCACCGCACCTGCCGATGTATTAGAAGCAATTAAATCTGATGCTTCAACCACTTTAGGGCGTACCTGAAGATCACGACCTGCTGCCGTTGTAACGGTTTCAGTTTTATCATCAAACTCTGCTGAAGGTTTCGTAGTATCGCCTTCTTTCAACCATTGCTTAAAGCCATTCATGGTCATTGCACGAATGTGTCCAACATTCCAATTTTTATCGAAATTCGCTTGATATGCCTTGGTTGCCGTATCCTGATCATTAAAACCAAGCATGACCTTATGCTCATCAAACTTTCCAGTTTTCTGATCAATTTGGTCTACGATATATACATGCTGTGATTCCAGATCAGGGCCGATATAACTATCAACGTGATCACCGTCCGCCCCCATGGTCTTTTTAATATAGCCGTAGTGGTCAGTCATGGTATGCCGCCACTCTGTACCATCAGGACGTTGCCCTGTACGGTCAGATCCACGTGGGTTTTCAATCGAAATATCTAAGCCATGAAACTGGACATGCCCTTTCTTATAATTTCCAGCTTCCTTTTGTGCCTGTGTAGGTTCAGGTAGGTTATTTTCAGGGCTAGTTGCTGCTGCATGTGCCGAAACATCTAAATTATTCGCAGTAGATGCAGAAACATTTGCTTTTAATTCATTGATTTGCTTTCTTAGCTTGGCTTTCTGGATGACATTTTTTTCATTGGAAAGCTGATTCTCTAATGCGCTTATTTGATCTTGAGGATCATATACTGTCTGACTAGCAGCTTGATCCATAGATTGGTGAGCATCACCCAAAGCCGCTTGGCTTTCACTTGTTGCTGAAATTGCTGTCTTACTATTTTGTAGATTGTCTTGCGTGGATTTTGAAACATTATTATTTGTTCCTTCTAAGAAATTATTAAAATCAATCAATGAACTTGGGTATTCACGTTGTTCTACACGTCCTGTTTTGGCACTGGTGAGCTTTACAATCGCTTTATCACCCGAAGCATCAGGCCCGACCTGAACATCGCTAAATGAAGGGGAATTTTTGTAGTAGATAAGATCTGTTGCAGATCCTTTACCAGTTAAAGATGCTTTGGGATCTTCTAAGGTAGATTTATCGCCCTGATATTGCTGAACAGCTTGTTTAGCAACATCTTGGGCATAGCCCACTGAACCCACAGCTTGATTACTACTGAAGATTGGTTTTACTGTAGCTGGAGTGGCAGATTCATTTTGTTTAGGTGTGATTTCAAAGCGTGATTTATCTGCTTGAGTAATCTGATAATCATTACCAAGTTTTTTCTTATCAATAAATGCTTGTGCTTTTTCTTGGCTACCAAACCATTTGTTTTGACCATCTGAACCTAAAATTGGCTCTGCAATTTTTGTTGGTGCTGTCGTTGCTGCACTTGTTTCAGTGCTTCCGACCATTGTATTCGCTGTATTGGTGTCATGCTGTTGAGGAAGTGATTTGCCTCTATCGTCAGTTTGTGCATTTCCTTGCTGTACTGCTGCATCTGTAAAGCCTGTTGCAAAGGGTTTTTCATTATTTTGAGTCCCCATTAGTTCTCGGTAATCATTCGGCACTACATTACCAAGTGGAGTAGTGGCTTGATCTTGCGTTTGCAGCTCTTGTGTAAAACCTGTTTGCAATGCTGGTGAAGCACCAGAATCCACTGCCAAAGCTGCTGCCGATGACATGGGACCATCATTTGGATTAATGCCCATTTGCTCCGATGGTTTTTGTGGTGCATTTAAATATGTGCCATTTGGCGCAGGTGGTGTATTCGGTCCATTCGGTGGAGTATTAGAAGGGTTTGTATCTGCAAAACTATCAGGTGCACCAAAATTAGAATTATTATTGTTATTTCCTAATAAATTTTCTGCATCAGTAGATTGTTGATCATAGGTATAGGCTTCGCGTTGTGGATTATTTTGTGATGGCATATCTTGGCGTGGAATATACTCGCCATCAATTGCCTGATCTCGCATACCAAGCTGAGGAATATCAGAATTTTGAGTCTGGCCAGAATTTCCCTGTTCAACAGAATCAGAATGATTACTATGTCCACCATGCATAGGGCCAGCCGCAGCACCCATTGCCATACCTGCCAATGTACCCATGACTGCAGCATCTTCAATGCCATCACTCCAAGGTTTGCTTAGAGCTAAATTTTGTAGGATCTGCTCAGATACAGACTGCGGTAATTCTTCTAATAAGCCTTCATGTAATGCACCTTCAATAATTTTACGAGGTACTGATTTGGCTGGCATACTTGCAATTTCACTGGCAACATCAGTTGCACCAGCACGTCCACTTGCTAAGAGAGTATTAGCATCACCGATACCCAGCTTTTGAGCTACTCGCCCACCAGCCAAACTGAATAAACTTCCTAATGCACCAGTACCAACAGAAGCTAAGCTTTGATTTGCCGTAAGGTTCCCATCTACCGTATTTTGGCGGATCTGTTCAGCTTGTGAACCAGCCATTGAAAGACCTTCACCAACCGCACCAGCAACTACAGGGTTGGCAATACCTGTCGCTCGGCCCATTGCACCACTGGCTAGAATAGATGGAACAGACTCAACAACGGAGTTAGCGATTAAAGATGGATTCTTTAGAGCAACCTTAGTCTTATCAACGACCTTATCAACCCAATTCCCATCCTTACCTGCATCAGAAAACTGCTGCTGTTGTGCTTTATACTGATCGGTATGTAGGTTGCTTAAAGCCTGTTTCGCCTCATTTGGGCGGAAACCAATTGCACCATCTTTATTTTCTAAGGTTTTTCCGACAGCACCATAGGACATGGTATCCATGATACCAACCACTGACTCAGGTACAGCGATAGCACCCTTTAATGCAGATACCCCCAAATCTTTAGCTTGTCCAAGAAAGCCTTTTTTTGCTTTTGTTTCACTTAATGGGGGAGAAATTTCTCCTTTATCCCAATTGATCTGATTGGGTTCTTGTATATTTCCTTTTTCCCAATCGATGTTTTGATTCGACATGACATACTCCTACTAGGTATGTCATCTATAATTCTTATTTTGGTATTAAAGGTCATGCCTTAGAGGGGGTTGAAACAATCCACCCTGCACATTATCATAATATTACTTCCCATAATATATAGAAAATACAAACAATCTAATGAATAAGCCTATACTTTTAAATATTTTTTTCTTAATAATCGCAATCCAATCACCTCATATTTTTGCTCAAGATTTTTATAAATGGATAGGTAAAAATGGAACAACCAACTACACAAAAACACCTCCACCACAAGGTGCAAGACGTGTAGAAACAGTAAAAACATATAGTTCAAAACAGAAATCGGTAGTTTTTAATCAAAATTATAGTTACAGTCAAGTTAATACCTATAATAAAAATTATAAGCAGCTAAACAATTCTGATCGCAACATTACATCAAGAGAACGGACACGATCCGCTGAACAAGAAGCCATTATACGTAAAGCTATAGCTGTAGCATTATTAGCAGAGACTCAGTAGATATGAATATCCTGATCTATATCAAGACATAAAGAAGCTATACTTTTTTAACTAAAATAGCATCAATTGATCTATTGCCTGTTTTTGATTCTCGATGTGGTTTAACTTTTATTCCTAAAATCAAGCTATTATCATCTAAAAAATCATTTAACTCATCAAATTCACTCGGTGTATAGTCCTCAAAGAATTTCACACCATTTGAATGTAAAGCATCTAACTCTGCAAAAATCATTTCGTAGTTGATCACTAGCTTATCTCTTATTATCTGGATATATCATCTTCACAAGATCATCACTATTATTCAATATACAAGCTAAAGATAAACGACAATATGTGTCGTTTATCTTTATATAAATTATTCCTTATTGAGGGTTCCATTTTGTACCATCCCAAACGGCTATTTTATCCCCTACTTTCGAGATAGTCCCAACAGCTCTTCCAGATGATGGGTTATTCCCAGTATTCACATATTGCTGTGTCTTAGTATCAAACAATCTTTGTGGTTGAGTGAGTGTCCCTTGCGCCTTATCGTCCCACTGTTGTCCACCACCAACAGTAATAAAACGATCTTTACCAGAAACTGATTGATCACCGCCGCCTGAATAACGCTGGATCTTCTGCATAATTGACTGGCGATCTTGATCGGTTTTCGCTGCATCATATTGATTTTGTAATGACTCTATTCGAGCAGCATTTCGGATACCAAAGCCTTCCTTAGTTTCAGTTAAATTCATTTGACGATTTTTTAAGCCATAATCTGCATTAAATTTCTGTGAATCTTGCGCCAAACCAGCAAAGTAACGATTATTTTGTCCTCCTTCTTGCAGATCTGCACGGTAGTTAGCACCCGACTGCCCCATTGCTTCACGCTGTAATGCTGCTGCATTATTCGCATCAGTCTTATAAACATCGTTGGCGCGATTATCATAGCCATTTTGCAATTCTACGATTTGATTCCGTTGGCTTGCTGTTAACCCTCTTGATCCTTGTATTGGTTGACTTACATCATCAATTCTCTTTTGCAATGTATCAGCAGCTTGACCACTATTTCCCAAACTATAAACACGTGCACCAAATCCACCGCCATTGCCAACAGAAGCTTCACGCTGTGCAATTGCATTTTGAATCTGTTGTTCACTTGGTCCCATTTCACGAGTATTGGCAAACATATTGGCAACACCACGCGGATCATTAATCGGTTTTACATTGGCAAAGCCACTTGTAGCCATTTCAGCGACTCCATTTGCATGTGCCTGAGCTGCTGCATTTGGATTCGCGTAGCTAAAACTATTCCCTTTTTGTTTGATGGCATAAGGATCTGCATTTTGCTGTACTGCAGGTTGAGTTTGTACTGGTGCTGCTTGTGTCTTTGGTGCTGCTGAAGTATTTCCACCAAATGGGTTATTTATAGTTTGTGACTTATTGTTTTGTTGTTGGTTAAATGCTGGTTGTGCTGCATTGGCTTCTTGAGCAATACGTTGTTTATCTGCATAAAAATGCCCTGCTTGACCAAATGTCATAGCATTTCCTAAGTCTGATGCATACCCCAAAGCACGTACCCCAAAATCTTTAGCAAACCCTTTCATGGTACCTAAATCTTCTGGTGACTGATCACCTAAACCAAAGCGTTCTCGATATTGCTCGCTTGGTGTAGCAGCATTAGCAAATAATGCTGATGCTGCGCCTAAATACCCAACCCCTTTAGCCATACGTCCATTTGCTAGATCACGTGCTGATGATGCCATATTTGAAATACGTGCACCAAATCCACTACCACCTTGTTGTGGCGCGGCAGAGGTATTTGCTGTTGGTGTAGATGATGCAGCAGTATTTGTATTTACTGCTGGTAATTGTCGTTCAATAGGCGTGACATCACGCATTTGAGGACCATTTAAGCGATTTTGTTGAGCACGGCGAATGTCATCAGCCGATGGGTATGGACTGGATGGTACAACACCGCCATTCGCAAAAAACAGTTCTGGCTTTAAACCAAATCCTTGCTGATCTGGAACATTGGTATGTGTTGCATTCTTCATTTGGTTTAACACTTGTACACCAATGGCATGTACCTGTTTTGGTGTTAATTCAAACTCACCATTGCTAACATTAACTGGAATCCCTTTACCTTTACCTTTACCCTTTGGCATACCTTTAGCCATAGGCATCATTTCGCCTTCAGCTATATCATCAGCTTTCATTTCTGATTTTTCATCAGCTAAGCTTTCTTTTGATTCTTCTGCTTTAGGTTCACCTATTTCTTTTAAGACATCTTCACCAATATCATTAGTTGAGTCGGCTGGCATGATGTAGCTGCCTGCTGGAACCTGTTTTTTAATATCATCAGAAGTGCCTGTTCCAGTACCTTTAATCAGTCCTGATCCATCTTTCTTAGAACGCTTTAAACCATACATGAGTAATCACCAAAAATTGCAATATCATGTATGGTTTAGTTTTTATGCTTTTTTCTCCAGCCTTACAGGGATTAGTAACTGTAGTTATAACTGGTACTCGTACTGGTACTGTTACTATTACTGTCATTAATTGATCCACTACCGCTAATACTGGCTGAAACATGCATGGCTGACATTGCACCTGAAGCAAGTTGTGCATGTACCTGACCTGTTGCTTTTACTGCTTCAATCGCCAGCTGCGCTTTTTGAATGGCGTTTTGCATCTTAGCTTCATATTCCTTGAGCATCATTTCAGCATAAGCAATATTAGTACGGACGTTCATATCCATATACCGTGCCTGTGTTTCGGAGTTTGCGATTTGCGTACGCAAATTCATATCAACATATCGAGCATGTGTTTCAGCATACGCAATATTTGTCCTAGCATTCATATCAGCATAACGTGCTTGCATATCAGCATTGGCAATATTAGTACGCATCTTCATATCGATATACTTGTTATAGACATCTGAATTTGCAACAGTAGTGCGTAATGCAAGATCTGCATAGCGTTGATGGGCTTCTGATACCGCAATCGCAGTACGTGATTTCATATCCGCAAAACGTGCCAAAGTATCTGTATTTGCAATACCAATACGCATACGCATTTCAGCGTACTTAGCTTGGGCATCGGCATAAGCAATTTTAGTACGCGATGAGGAATCAATAGCACTCGCCTGAGTGCTCAGTTTTGTGGTTTCTACACTGGCTTTCGCTTTGAATGCTTCAACCTGTGCATTAAAAACTGCTGTCTGATTCTGTGCTTCACTCATCTTCGCATCAATGCCAGTTTTATATGCCTCAATATTGGCTTGATACTCAGATAGGCGAATCTTTGCAGCTTCCATGCGTAGATCTGCTTCTTTACTCTTAATATTAGCTTTGGTTGAAACACCTTCAACCGTTGAAGCATACATACGCGCCAGTGAATCATACATTCCTGCTTTGGTCGCTTCTGCTTTGACCTGTGAATCATATGCATCGATCTTGAGTTTTTCACTGTTGACCTGTTCAGAATATGCCTGAACTTCAGTTTTATAGGCATCAAACTTCGATTGAATCAAAGCCGCCTTAGCAGTTTGCCCCTGTACCAATGCTTTATAAATCTCAATATTCGATTGTACGGCTTCGATTTTTGCTTTAAAGACATCCACTTTTTGTTGATTAATCTGACCAATCACGGACTGTGCATCGAGCATCGTTTTATACGCCGTGATCTTAGAAATTGTTCCTTCAATTTTGGTTTTATAGACATTAATCAACGACTCAAACGCCGTATTCTGTGCATTGAATAGACTGATCTGAGCATTCAAAATGCTGATCTTGCTATCAATCTGAAACTTGGCCAACTGCATGATATTCCCAACATATGCCAGCCATAGATCTTGTTTCATTTTTTCCAAGGCAATGCCTTGTTCTGTCAGAAAACGGATATGTTCAAGCTGCTTGTCAAAAGCCTGAATCATGATGTCACGATTCAACTCAGCCGCTTTCAAACGACCTTGCTCACGGATTACGGCGATCTGTTTATCTAATGCACCTTGCGGCAATGAAAAACCACGGCTTGCCCATGTTTCAGTGATTTCCTGAACCGACTTTTCAGTTTCAGCATTATCACGTTCTCGCGCCCGGTTAAATAGCGCGTCTTCCACCGCTTGTGGCAAGCCTAAACCGACGTGGGAACCTTCTAACCATTGGCGGATCTCAAGCACTAATGGCTTAATAGCATTGTCCACGTTTGCCTTGTAATAATCCTGAGTCACTACCCCTTTAGCATCTGCCAAGATTAAATCCAAGTTGTCAGGCATCGTGACATTAAAAACTGGTGCAGTTCCTTCAAAAATTGGTACTTCTTCATACTTGAATGTTGGTAGGTTGACCTTTTCCAAGACACCCATATCAGGCAATACCACCTGTGGCACATCAGGAATGACCACATCATCTTTAATGACTGGACGAAGTGGTAAATCAAACTGCGTTAATGCTGGTGCTGTTGGTAAATTTAAGATTGGAAATGCTGGTGCATCAGGTATATCAAAATCACTTAAATCTAACGATGTCAGCAAGTTATCTAAATTAACTTTGTCAGGTAAATTACCAGTATCAATGTTACCAACGACTAGATTTGGTAATGTTGGTAAATTAATCGTGGTATCAAGGTTTGGGATTTGGCTTACATCTAAGAATGCTGGTGTGCTTAGATCATTCGTCAGTATGGGTGCATCAGGAATGGTAATATTTAAGCCATCAAATGTTGGTGCTGACATATCCTTTGGCTGCTGAATATCAACACTAATGTTTGGTACAGTAGGAAGATTGGCATTCAGATCAGGAATAGGAATACTTGGCATCGGTGTAAAGTTGCTACTACTTGGCGTAGGTAGATTTTGAGGTTCAGCAACAGCATCAACCTGAATATTGGTTAATTGTGCTAATACTTTCGATACTTCTGCGGTAAATCCATTGGATAATTGTTCAAAATAAGCCATCTTATCTTGAACTTGAGTAATTGACTCCTGATATGCATTTTGATATTTACTATCTGCCATGACTTATACTCTCCGCTTGGTTGCAGCAAGATCAATGTTTAAGTCATTGATATAACCATGCTCACCACTGATATTAATTTCAAAACTAAAATGACGGCCACGCAAGCCACGCCCAAAGAGCACTCGCCCATTGGTTAAATAGTCTGCTTTTTCTGAAGGTAAAGAATAAAAATAGGTCTGCTTTGACCCTGTTTGAGTTGTACCAACCCCAACTTGAAGCTGTGTTGTAGTACCTGATAATTCATATTCAAGGTAGGCTGCAACAGGATGCACCAATTGACCACGCCCTAAATCAATCTTGCCTGTGACCAATTTACCTTGTACTGGCATCTGTGCATCCAAACGATACACACCATCATCAGCCACGCCATACAGCACACCGTCAATCACTGCTAGATCTCGATAGTTATATGCGTCATAACGGCTCATTGCCCAAGTATCAGCATTGGCAGTCCACGCATAACCATCTGTTGGCTGGTTTAAGAGAAGATCATCAATAAAGACATAATCTTGAAGATGTTGCTTTGCTGTTAAACTGCCTTTGGCCACATCACAAATGATCAGTTTATCTGTAATATGTTGTGAGAAAGTAATTGATGATTGAAGCTTATCTGTAATCGCAATACGCTCATTAATATGCTCAATAAGTTGCACATATTCAGTCGTTCTATCGGCAACTTGTAGTACATCACTGATAGTATCTAACTGAACAAGCATACTTTTATCAGCTATATGAGCCTTATCTGTGATCAAGACTTGTGCCTGTTTAAAGCTTCTGTCATGGTCAGTAACATGTACTTGATCAACTATCATTGTGCGGTTCTTATCAATGATAGTATCCGTAGCGGTCAAATGATCAGTAATGACATCGGAACGACTTAAATGGTCAGTTATGCTATCTACAATAGAACATTGCTCTATAGCGAACTGAGTGCGATTAACCACCTGTATCACTTGATCAGCAATGACACATTGCTCCCTAACGACTTCAGTATGATTAATCGTTTGATTTAAATGATCACTAATCCTGAAACTATCTTCGACAAGTTGTAATATGCTGTGTGTGGCATTCTCAGAAATATGAACTGACTCTATAACAAAATCATTATTCTCAGTTGAAGAATTATTATCATCACTTTTAAAATTAAAATTGATTAAATCTTTAGAAGTTAAAGAAATATTCGCTATTTCTGGAAATTTAAAATTCAGTAGGTTTATATCATTAATTTTAAAATTAAATTTGATTAAATCTTTAGAGGTTAAAGAGGTATTTGCTATTTCTAAAAATTTAAAATTAAGCAAATCTGAATCATTATATTCACTCATTGATCACTCCAATAAATTGCTGATTTGTATTATCAGCAGAAAAAGCGGTTACATCTTGTGATTTAAATACATTGGATGATTTTCCAAGTCTAATACTGGCATATGATTTAGTTCCAAAGACAACCCTACAGCTATCAACATAATATTTACCGTTTTCATTCTCAAAAATGTCGCCTGAATCACCCTCTTTATATGCAATCTGACTTGCAACACCTAAAGTGTCACCACGAACGGTATATTTTTTAGGAGAGTATGTGGCACTTATAGGTACGTTTTTATAGTCACTTGTAGGTGGCTTATAACCATCCATCGTATAAGGAACTAATTCAACTTCATCACCAACTTCTGCCAATGGTCCACCCGATGTATAATTTTTATTACCACTGTCACCCAATCCACTCACTACAGCCTTATTACCAACTGTTCTAAATGAATATGTATAACGATCAGACATTTCTTGAGTTGCTGTTATATACCCGATGCTCTCTCCACGCTCTCTCTCCATTTTCTGATGAACAAAACTATTTCGATCAAAATAAGGAATAAGTATGGTAGATGCTTGGCTAAAGCTTTGATGTGATGTGATATATAGCTTTGGTTTAAACTGATATCTTTTATTGAAGCCATCTGACACAACCAACTGAATCTCGCCAGGAACAAGATTACATATTTTTTCAAATTGCGGTTGAATTGATCTAAAATCAAAATCTGTCGTATAAAAAAGCCCAACTTGATATGACCAACCATAAGTTGTTGTCTTTTCAAAGGGAATATGTAGTTTTGTATAGCCTTCAACCATATCAGGTATAGGCCATGCCACTGGCTTTTGGAATAAAGACCAGTCAACGGCATATCTTATGACTTTTAAAGTATTGCCAACATAGTAGCCATACATGATGGTATTGCAGTTTTTTCTTTTATCAGAACCAGTAGGTCCACTAAAATCAAAGTATTTAAAAGGTACGTTACTATCGCTTGGATCAGGAAATGCAATCAATGCACTACTGTTTTCATGGGAATAATTATTTCCATATTCTACATAATCACTACCATACAAACTATTATTACCATCTGATATTCGTGGAATTCTAATTGCCGTACTGCCATAGAAATCGATTGAGTAGTCATAATATAGAAACCCTTTATCAACCATCGTGATATCTGCAACATGGTTTGCTATAGGTTGAAGTTCTAAGTCATTCCAAAATGTAATTTCATTATCTACAGAAATTATTTCTAAATTCGCTCTCTCTATTACGATGTCAAGCGATGCTCTCAATTTGTAGAATATTGGCTTTGCTTGTATTGAATCATCTTTTAAAAGATATAAAGCTGCTTGTAGATTATTTAAATATTCTGAAACCTTAGCAACATCATCACCAGTAATAGTTACTTGTTCAGCCCAACCAAACTTAGATAAAGTAGGCTTTAATGAAATATTGATATGATAAGAATAACCGACCTTATATCCATCTTCTATATTGTAGCAGGTGTTAAAACATTCACTTCCTTGTTTATTGAATGACCATCCACAAGCATCACTGTACGCACTATTTTTATAAAAATCATCTGTATCACATAGTCTTATAATGACACCTGCTCTACGCCATGCTTCAAATTCTTTTTCATCAGTAGGGAAAGATTCCCCACTTGGTAATGCTCCAAATCTATCTAAAATTGTAATTAATTCAGTATCACCCTTATCAAAAATATAATGTTTAAATGCTTTTGTTGCAGTCGCAGGGATAATAGGAAATGGCATTGCATATAAACCATCCTTAGATACTTGTAATAACCACGGCGACTCATCTGTATCAAATCCTACGGCATGAGTTTTAGAAAATTTATAATCATATTGGTATTTCCCTGATGCAATTGGAAAACCCTTATATGCTGGCATTCTTACACCATTAAGTTCTTTTTTTATATCATTCAAAATACTATTGGGTAAAAACATCTGAATATCTTCAAGGGTTTTATCCTTAAAGTTAGTTTTCTTTGGCTGCTTTCCATACCCACCTACAATTTGCATAACTTCAGCCATTGCCCCACTATACCAAGTTGGGCGCTGTAACTGGTACTGTATCGATGCTCGTTCAAATTCAGGCACGATATCTTTATTTATACCGATATTAAATCTATTGAGTTCAATTTGTTGTTTTGGTAGTTCAGCATCATCACTGTAATGGACAAGTCGTTTTCGAGTTAATGAACTGATTTTTAGTGATACTTTATTTCCATTTACTAACTCATTATTAATACTTCCACAAAACAGCATAGGGATATCTAGTTTTATAATCTCATCTAATTTTTCATCCGTATCACTCGGATTTTTATAAATAATAACTTTAAATATTCCACCCATATATTGCACGATAAAACGCCCACCATTTGGTAGGTCATAATATCTACGCATACTTTCAAGTTCTGATACTCGTTTGAAGTTCAAAAAACGGCGAACGACTGCATCAACATAAAGGCTATCTTGAGCAGTCAGTTTTCCGCCACCTTCAACAACAAGACCATGTGGCTGAGGACTATACATCGCTAAACTGTGAGATCTAACTCATAACCAATTTGGTAAACATCACCATTTTGGAAAGTACGAGACGCTGCATATTTCGTTGCAGATACCAACACACCACTTGTACCACCACGTGTACTATTGGTTAATAGTGCTGCACCTGTGACGTTTAAAGTTGCTGCTGTTGCAATCGTTAAAGATGCTGTTGCTGCCATATTGCTAATTGAACCACTTGAAGCTTCACTTGGTGTCCATACAGGACGTTTGGCATTGGTATAGCCTTCAGTTAGGCTGATAATTTCGGATGCAACTGATGGAAAATTTTCGGCTGTCCAGTTGGCTGCTGGTGCTGCTGCCCCACTAAACAGCGCCAAGTAATAACCTGCAGGTTTAGCAGTATTACCTAAAGCAACATTTAAAATATGAGCTAAACCTTCATTGACAACAATGTTTAATGTATATGACCATTCACCGTCATTGATGCGATCAAAGTATTTACCTTTAACCTGAATGCCTTGTCGTGGGAAATAAAGTCCATTTTCTGTAACATCATAAAGGTCTTTATCTAAAGATTTCTGAAGTTCTTTGCGTAGTCCGTACTTCATATTCGCAACCTAAGTCAGCAATAAAATTGCCCTTAGGTTACTGTAGTTATAATTCTTCTCCCTAGCCTTACAGACCTACTGAGTTTTGCAGTAATTCCCTGAAGCTTTCCAGCATGGTATTGGGTGATCTGCCCTGTTGCTGTACCCAAAACAAACCCATTCTCAGCAAGCCATAGCGCACAGTTGGCATTCTGAGAAACATCATCCCCAACTAAGTCAGCATCCACTAAAATACAGCTATCATAAATTGGGGCTTGAGTTGATTTTCGGGTATAAGTCATATCCTTGGGTTGAGATCCTGTCAGAAATACAACATGGTCCGTTTGCCCTACCCAAATTCCACCATCTACTGGCTGGATGAAGGTAATCCGCTGCGGCATCATCATATAACCATGACGTTCATCATAGAGGTGATATGCCATGGGTTCAGAAAACTTAATTACATTTCGATCTGCGGTAATCAGGCGACCATTCCAATACTTCATAAACTTACCACTTGGCATAGGTGATAAGTGCTGAAACTGTGCCATTTTCCCTAATCGGCTAATCTCATGGATAGATACTTGGTTGGTCGATACTGGATAAGTCCCAAACTTGTATAACTCTCCGCCATTACGCTGTGTCACATAGATAGCAACGTCTGTCACAGTATCATCAAGGCAAAAAGGCAAAGTAACATTGATGCTCAAGTCATTGGTCTGGTCATAATCACTCTGGCCAGATAATTCGATATGAGTCATTGCTGATACTGCTGATTCAACGCCATTGCGTAACCAGGAGATAGCGACACCGTATTGACCTGTTTTAAGCGTACCATTGCCGTCTTGCTGTAATAACGCCGAGGCTGGCGTATCAATAGTTAAAGGACTGATAGTAAAACCATTATAAGAAAATAGACCTCTTGAGCCATTGATATAAACCAAGTTATTGATCACTTCAAATCGGACATTTTTCCCAACAAATGCCAGATTCTCAGAGGTCCATGTTTGTGGATTAACTCTAACAAGTTCGCCGTTGAGTGTTGCAAATACATCTTGATGTAATGGACTTTGCCAAATATTCTCATATTTTAACGGCGTGACAAGTTCTCCACCTTTACGCAAGTGCAGCTTACCTGTTGCTGAAATATCAATATTCAATGCATCACGTACAAACAAAGTAGGTGAATCACCACCACGCTTTAAGGCATCATCATCCTGAACATTATTCATACCAGCCAGTGGAAATAGTTTCTCTGCCACGACTAAGCTCCTTTTCTGAATTGCATCACTGGTACTTAAGCAAGATCAGGGCTAACGATGCAGCCCTGATTATTATTAATTGCTTAACCGTTACACATTGGATTCACCGCGAGGGCATGTTCCCCAAACTGGATAATGCTGTGAAGTGAGTGGACATAGATCACCAGTGAAGTTATCAGGCAATACAGTCACATTTGTCATACACCACTGTGATAAGTCTTGGTTAAATGCTCTTGCACCAAATAACATCTCAGTCAAGTTGTGAGCATTTTTCATATTCCAGCCTGAAATATCTTGGTTAAATACTCGGTTGCTTACAAACATACCATTGAACATATAACCATTAGACATATCCCAAGACTTGATAGAGTCATTATTAAATCCTGAGCTTGCAAACATACCTATGAAGTCATTAACCTTACTTACATTCCAGTTAAGTGGTTGATTAAATGCGTATGCTTCACTAAATATAGAGTTAAGACCTGTGATATTAGATACATCCCAATTTGAGATATTCGGGTCATTGAATATGCTACATGTGCTAAACATGCTATTTAGTGTCTTAACATTAGGACATTGTGTAGGTACATGTACGAGATGGTCAGTAGGGTATGATTTAACAACTTTACCCATCTCGACATATTTACCACCTGAGTGATTAATATTTAACAATGCTCTTGTAGGATACGAAATAACCTCTATCAATGCAGGTCCACCAAATTTAACCGTATCATTCTCACCATAAGCAGGGTCAATAATACAGAGTGCTATCCCTGCTCGTTCAGAAGAAACATTTACGTATGGAGTACTGAGATTAAAAATATCGCCATTAGCAAATTGGATTTGCTTAATGCCTGATGTAACCGCCATATCAGCATTTAATAGCACTTTAAGAGTATTCTCTGCTGTGGAGGTTAGTTTAACTATTGAGATTGGATTCATACATGCGGTATAGGTAGATCCAAACTGTACGGTTGTGCTAGGCATCTCAACAGATTCAACCGTCGGGTTATAACCATCGTCAGAATTAGATACAAGAGATACATTCGCATATTCGCTACCATCTAATGTGGCTGCGCTGGATAATGCTTTAACCTGTATACGTAGTGGTTGATTAGAAATGTTTTCAAGCACAAAGAAATAAGCAGGGTCATAACCAAGAGCAGGGCTGTGCGCTTCATATGGACGTACAGTGAAGTAATTGCTTAAGTTTGCTTGAATATAGTTATAGACCGTATCGTGGAAAACTTCATCCTCCACCATATCAATACGGAATACTTGCTCATTTACTGTTAGTTCTATATACAATTCTGGAACATTTAACCCAGCGTCAACCATCATCAAAACCTGATTGGTTGCATCGGCACACGTAATACCCATGAGGCTGTAGCCTTTCAATGCAAATACGACATTTCCGTTATCTTCATCGTAAGATAGTGTTGTGTTTTCATTTTTAAGGCTTAAATCATTAATATCACCTGTATATCCTACAAGTTGAATTAAATGATCTTTAGTATCCAAGTTCTTAAAGTTGATATAGTAAATGCCATTTATGCGATCTGCTGAGAACGAGATCATGCTATGAGGGAAATTTTCAAAATCCCCAGAACCTTGTTTAGTACAAGTAATACCATCAATGATAATGGCCGAAATGCTGTTATAAAGCATGTATTCGCTGTCGTTCATCAACTGAACTGTGTTAGTTGCACCATCAAAGCTAATACCCTTAATATTCCCTGTTCTGACATTCTCAGGGCTTAAATATCCAGATAATTTGCACTGAATTGTACCATTATCAAGAATTTTGGCTGTTGGGTTGCCATAAAGATTAATTTTTCCCACATACTGCATATCAGGAATTAACTCAATATTTCGTGCTATATCTGCATTTGTATAGATATATAAACCAGCATCACCAAATTCAACAATAAGGCCATAATTAATCAGGACATTTGCAAAATCTTCTAAGAAAGTTGTATCTTCAGAAGCACTAATTCCAATGTCCACACCATCAACCTTCATGCGCCAAGTAATTTTAGTGTTGTTCACCGCATCGGTAAGTGAGCCAACTTCATACTGCAAATCAGGCGCGATCAAAATGTAAGATGTTGGCTCAAGAATCACTGTCTTAGATAAACAGAAATCAGCAGCCCTAAACATAACCACATAGTCTTTATCGGTTGACGTATTATCAAGGTATGATCCACTATAGTCGTGGCTACTCTCAAGTGTAGTATCAATTACATTACCATCGGCATCATATAGCACATACGATTTGTTTTTTTGCTTAACCTCATCAATAGTTCGGGTTGGGTCAACATATAAACATAGGTCAGAATCAGCTCTAAGTTTTACTCTTAAATCTTCATCTATGTTCATTCCAATAACTAAAGATGCACCAGTAGCTGCAGGTTGGAAAATGATATTTAGCTCTGGAAAATCATAAATACCAAGCCAATCGCCACCATTAATACTTGCTTCAATAATCCGAGGATTGAAATCAGAGGTCATCTTAAATTCTGTTGAAGCACCTACACAACTAATAGGTATAGAGCCATTATTTATCGTGATTCTATCGTGAACAATTCCCTCAAAATCTGGTGCATCATCATTATCAAGGCAAACTAGAAATACCTTTTCACCGTCTTGTGCAGTATGTATTAATTCATAAGCACCATTCTGATCACTAATAGCACTGCCTAGTAATGCACCATCAGTTCGCCGAAACATAAATAATTGGCAGTTTGCCAATACTTTACTATCAGGATCTACAACATTACCTTTAACAGTTTCACTCATGTGTTACCTCGCCCAAAAAAGAATATTTAAAAATTTATGAATAAATTCAAGGCATAAACGGTTGTACGACTTGAGGTACATCTTCACGGGTAATACGGCGTAGATCACTGTCAGGACGTTGGCCAAAGTAATCCGTAAATGCTTGTTCAGCGATTGCCGCCCGATTCGCATCAAAAAACTCTGCATCAGGTACACTAAATGCCTGAGATAAAGCCCACTGAATTAGATGAACATGGTGAAAACCATTAATTTCAGGTTCATCGGTATCATCCTGCATATCAACCAATGGCACACGATAGCCTTCTAATTGCAACTCACCATCAATATTAGGATATGGCACTAGGCGGATCGCCGTATCATCTTGAATTAAAAAGCGTGGAAACTCTGACATCGACTTCCAATCTCGATAATAAGTACGATCAAGATTTTCAGCCGATGTGACAGAAATAAAAGAACCTACTTGACCATCCGCAGGTTCAAACCAAATACGGCTTAATTCATATAAAGATGGGTGCAATGGATAATGTGCAGTACCTGCTGTGACAGCAATCTTACATACAGCATCATCTTGGCTTTCATGCAGCAAACGCCCACGAATACACGCCTCTTTGACCGCATCATTCAGCCATGCAATCACGTCCTCATCTTCATTGAAGTAAGGTTCAGCCTTATCATTGGCTTGAACGCGGAAACGGCGAATCAGTTCTTTGAGTTGCATTACACCACTCCAAATTGATGAATAAACTCAGCTACTTGTGTGCGTAGAATTGCAACGCTGTTTTGTTTATTGAGTTTTTGTTGATACTTATTCTGAGCATATTCAATCAAAGCATCTTTGGTCATTTGATTGACGACATCAATTTCATCAAGCAGTGCTGTTTGTTCCTGGTCTTTCTGCTCTTGTTGAATTTTGGCATTGGCAAGAATCTGTGCCGTATCATCAATGGGCTGTGTATCTGTGGAGCTGCTGCTTTCTGTACGTTCACCCTCATAAATCTTAAATTCAGGATGCTTGAGGAATAAGGTAGCCAAATCACTGGATACTGTACGCACCTGCCCTGCCGTGAATGTCAGTGCTGAGTTATAGAGATGATCTTTAAATAGTGATTTATTGCCAACGTATTGAATGGCAATACCACCTGATGTTGTGCTGGTCGTTGCTGTTGATAGAGTCGCCATGCTAATCGCTGTATGCTTTTGCTGTTCGGCTTTTTGGCGCAAGCTGACTACTTCAGCACTCAATGCTAGATAATTTTCTGGATCAGGTAGGTTTTTAACGAGATGTACTGTAGCGCGGAACAAGTAATCTTTGGATTTTTGTGCCTGTGGCAATTCTTCATAAGGCAAGAAACATGGATGCAGTTTATTTTCAGGATCTAGTACCTCGCCGTATGCCCAGCCTTCAGCTTGCTTTTGCTGATACCATACTTCATGGTTTTGCTCAGGAGTCACATCAGGATTAGCAATATACATTTCTACGCCTGAAATGATGCCTTGCTTTTGTGCATCAGGTGCATTGTCCCAAGTTGGTTGGCTATCATCACCTAAAGACTGGCAGTAAGCCGCATTAATCGTATGGCACATCATTGCAATCGAAACAGTTTTCATCTTCTCATCCTTCTTATTTTGAATAAAAAAAAGGTGATGTAAGCGGCTTTGAAACTTACATCACCAAAATTTCCAATTATTTTGGACCAGTCAATTCACCTGTTACGGTGATCTTAATGTCACTGGATTTTGCATTAGCTGCACCACCAATGGTTAAAATCAAACGTGCTGGCTTAGGTAATGTCACCAGTGTTGAACCATCTGCACGTTTACGCCCTGCGGTTGCTAATGATGCGGCTGCCAAAAAGTAATCATCATCTTGAGGTACTGCTTCAACATCTACACCATCGCTATATTTGAAGCCGAGCTTGCCTGTTACCGATGCCGTCATTGGCGTGGTAATCAAAACCTGAGCATCATCAAGACGCATACCTTCAGGCAATTCACCAAGATCAATTACGTCACCAATCGCAAGTGCTGCGGTGGCATCTGAATCAATCACTTGTCCAGTTGGATTAGTTTCCAATAAAAAGGTCAGTACCGTTGCATTACCATACGGCGATAAACCACCAAATTGCCCATAACGTGATGCTGTACGCTTAATCGTTGCCATGTTTTAAATTCCTTCCATCAAATTGTAAAAATCGCCTAAATCCTTATGGATTTAAGCGAAATTGAATTACTTACCACGACCCAAGCAAGGTACAGCCGTATCTACGACAGTTACGCCGTAATCAGTGAACTCATTGCTATCACCTGTATTCACATCAAAACGGATCTTCGATGTTCCCATGATCGAACCAATCAGCAATTCCCACTTATCACCATGATCCATTTCTTTTTCAGACCAGAAGAAAGGAACGCCTGATTTATCACTGGCTGCCATTGCTTGTGCAAGTGCTTGACCACCCAAGATTACAGAACGATCAACGGCAAAATTCTTACCATTTTGGCTAAAGCTATCAGGAACAATGATGTTTGATTCAACCTCACTGTCATGTGAAGCACAGTATTTGATGGTATCCCCTGCATAGAAGCGGATCGGACGCGGCATTTTTCGGATAATAAATCCATTCCATAAACCAACATCACCTAAGAACAACGGATGCTGTTTTGCTTGGCTTGCTCGTGCCAGTGACGCAGATTGGAAAGTACGGAAACCTGGTTGAGCCGCAAATCGGTTGTACTGTGCTGGAGAAACTAGCCATACACGAATTGGGCTATCTTCAGCAGCTACGTCACCTTCAAACTTACAAATCGGAGGCGGCAGTGGCATTTCATCCATGACTGATTTCATGGAATCTACGGTATCCATCGTAAAGAAGTCAGTCGTTGATAGATCAATTTCACCTGCATTGGTGTTAAACAATTGCACTCCTGAACCATCTACGATGTAGTGACGGTTTTTGGTTGGTGCTTTAACACGGTTGATCATGATCTCATCGAAATCTTTATGAGAATCAACAGGGACAACCCATTCCATATTGTTGTGATAACCACGCGCACCACACATATGCACAAGCGAAGATTGATCCATATAGCGATCCATCAAGTTTTGTGCAACAGGACGGCCCAGCTTACGCAGATCCGCAGGGCTACGAATCTGTGACATGACGTTGCCCAAATCCACAGGGAAACGTGCCTGATTCACACGTAAGCGGTCTTCATTCAAAGACATTCCCACACCACGACCTTCAGCATAGGCACTACCCATAATCGGATACGCGCCTACAGGGTTCAGTAAGTGGAAAGTGACTTCATCACCTTTGGTTTTACCCAAATCTTGCACACGGACAATTGGCATGTCAGAACTGGTTTGCTTACGTAATGTGTCTTCAGCACCAGCTTCACCTTTTGGCATTTTCCCTGCCAAGCGGTTTAAGGTGCTGTTACGCTGCATGTTAGTTGCGAACAAGCCAACGGCCTGTGTCACCATATTGGTTTTATCGCCGTAAGCGGCATTAGTTTTTGGCATGTTTTATACTCTCTACACGTTGGTTTTACACACGGCGATTCATAAATTGATCAATCTGTTCAGGTGTCCAGTTATCCATTTCTTCGAGCATTTGTGCTGGTGACATTGCTGCCACGCGCTCATCACGAGAAACGCCTGAAGGTGAACCTGCTGGCAAATCAGAAAGGCTATGTGGTACTTGTGTTTGAGCTTGTTTTACAGCTTGTTGCGCTGCTGCTTTGACCGCATCATTCGGTTGTGCAGCTTGAGTTGATTGGGTTTCGGCTTTGTATAGTCCCAAAAGTTCTACGACTTGAGCCGCACTTCCCTGGTTCACAACATTGTTATACGCAGATTGAAGAAAACTAGGTTGCTTGCCAATCCATTTGCCAAACTCTTGTGATTCCACAATAGATTCAGCATCAGGATGCGCCGTAAAGATTTCGTTGAAGTGTGCTTGCTCTGCACTAATCTGCTGCTGTTGGTGCAGTGGTGATAATGCAGCATTGACACGTTGATCAACCATTTGTGCTACACGACTATCAACAAGCTGTTGAATGCCTGCTGCCAAGTCTTTCTCGCTAAAATCACCAAAGATTGCAGGATCTATACCCTGATTAATCGCTTGCTGAGCGATACTGGCTTGATTGTCTTGTAGTGTTGCTGCTTGACCTTCTTCTTTACGTTGCTGTGCTTCCGCTTGAAGATGCGCTAATTGCTGCTGCGCTTCATCATACTTCTGCTTCCATTCCTGTTCGCCTTTACGTGCATCTGCAAGACGATCATAAGGAATGGTGTGTTTCCCATCTTTTGCAAGAAGTACGGCGTTTTCAGCGTTTAATTGACTTTCATCAATCTGCTGCTGTGCCTGTGCTCCTCCAGCATTCTGCGTATTGCCTTCACCATCGGTTGGAGTTGTACCTTCTGTCTGTACTTGGGTCGTGCTTGGCACACCACCAGTTTCCGCAGGTGTTGCGGTTTCGCCATTTAACGCTTGCTCTAAAAGCTGCGCTGCAAGTTCAGGTGTTGGTTTTCCACCGTTAGCTTCAATCAACTCATTTTGTTGCTCTGTAATATCCATGTCTTTCCTACTACTTATCGCTGTAGCCGCTAAAGGTCTGAATGGCTAGAGTTATCTAGCGTTTAGCTGCTGATTGCTCAACATGAGGAAAGTTTCAAGGATTTTGGAAAGGAGGCGTTAGCCTTACAGGGGGGAACTATCTAGAGGATGAGGATAACGATGAACTTATACAACCATCATATTTCTAATTTTTACACTACTAATTTTAATAAAAATAGGATTTATTTTTAATATATATAGAATAAAATAAACCATTTGTTCAATAAATTATTTTTTTATAAAAAATATTGAATAAACTAATTTAAAAGTTTAAAAATAAATAGACCTAAAATATATTTTGAGGTCAAAATGAAAATTAAAATAATGCTATTAATTTGTTCTTTATTATTAGGTTGTACAACAAATGATAAAGTTCTTAGAATCAGATCACTTAAATCACCAACTGATCCATCAGCTAATCCATCATCAACATATTATAATAAAGGAGATATTATTGGTCTGAATGCTTTAACTTCTAATGCTAAAAACACCAATATTGTTCTTGTTCATGGAATGGGCTGGACACAAGAACAATCAAATAAAAGATTTGGAGATGATTTAGTCAATGCTATCCTATATGAATATAAAGGCTCTGAAAAAATTAAGGATGAGGAATGCCCTACATCTACTATTGATAAAGCTCCTACGTCCAATTCAGGTTTAATAATACATAGTCTTAAACACAATCTCTTATCTACAGATGATCCTCAACTTAGCCTAGACCCATATAAGTTAGGATGCCTTGAAAAAACAGTTATAAAGTTACGCCAAGATAAGACCATAACTATATATAAGTTTCTATGGGATGATACCATGTGGAATTATATCGAATGGGAACAAATTGGATATGATGATGCATTACCATCGAGAACTATTGGTTATGACGACCCAAATAAGCTTCGTGCTAAATACAATGGTGAACTTAAAAATTCAATTGTGACTTATGGTTTCACTGATGCAGCTATGTATATGAGTCCTGCAGGTCAAGCTTTGCGTGAAGGTGTGGAAGCATCATTATGTATTGCCTTATCTAATTCATATGAATCTTATAAGAATCAAGCAAATTCTAGTGAAGCTTGTAGCAAGCAACCAAATACAAAATCACCATTGCTACTTGTATCACATAGCTTAGGAAGTCGTATTATATTTGACACATTAAAAACTGATCTATCTGATAGATTAGCTAAACAAATTGAGAATGGCACAAGTAATAATACAATTGAAATTCATATGTTAGCAAATCAATTACCATTATTAGGTATTGGTAGAATGGGAGCCAAACGCTCAGAAAATATAATTTCAGGAAAAGAAGTTAATATTATTGCATATTCTGAAATCAATGATTTGCTTACTTTTGAATTAGTACCTTATTTTGAGCAAATGTGTTATTCACGTCAAGGATGCAATAAAAAATACTCTAACAACGATCCACTATATAAACAAATGCAAAAAAATTTAGGATTTGATGTTGTTGATGTACGTCTACAGTTTGCACCAAATTTGATAAAGCCTTATTCAGGATTTAAAGATCCTAAAATCGCTCATACTGGATATTTAATGAGTCGATCTGTATTAGATATTTTTTTCTGTGGTGCTAAAGATGGGAAATCTAATGGTCATAATGGTAAATGTATAACTAAATAATAATGGATAGGGATATTCAATCTGCTTAATTTTAGAATCGATTAAATACGCATTACTCACAAGCATTTCCTCAATAATGAAGACGATCATTTGATCGCCTTCATTATTTCTATGCACGTGATACTGGTCACGCCTTACAGGGGGGAATAAACGGAGTGTTCCTGAATAATTTTCATCCTCGATCCGACATGTTTTTTGTAGATATCTATTAAGTTACAGTCATCACTAACAATATATTTATTAGCATTTTCAGCCATTTTTTTATTCATTTCTTTAACAAAGTCAAGAGAAACATAATTTATCTTTTTACTAAACCGATCTGACTTATTAATCATATATGCAATTTTGGGAGAAATTGGATAAAAGAAGTCTGCCTCATTTTCTTCTGGAACTCTCACTGTTTTACTGCTAAGTGATTGATGAACATTAATAATAGGATGATCAGATGTAATAAACCCTTCCTGAGTTTCATTAATCAGAAGGCAATGATTATCAATGGTTCTACTTATATAAAAACTTGCTCCAATATTCATACCAAAGACATAACCAATAAACCACCAATTTTTATCAAGTATCATTTTCATTCTATTATTAGAAAAACTAGCTATGATTTTGTTCTTGTGGTTTGATGTCCAAAGAAATTCATAAATATCATCATATTCTCATTATCATCAAGTATTGTTAAATCTTTATTTTTTAAATACTTAATTATATTATTTACGTGTTTTTCTTGTCCTGTATATAGGTTTTCTATAGCATTACTTTTCCACGCTTTTAAATGGTCTTCAATTTCATTATTTTTTTTACCACTCTTGTTGTATAGATCTTCAACTGATTGGATTTTGAGAAAATCACTTAAATAATATTTATGCTGTTTTTGTAGTTCTTTAGATGCTAGATTAGATATCTGAAGAATAATCTCAACATCTTGTTTTTCTAAATATGTAATTTTATAGAAATCCCGTTCCATAGCAATTCCTCTGACACTATCAAGGCTACTTTTTCCATTACTTGTTGAATACCAAACATCACGATTATTTAGCGACCAATTTCTTAGATAGTTTGCCCAAACATAATGCTGGCTTCTCTTACATTCCAAGTGTTTATTAGATCGTGGCTTTATCATTATTCACTCAATTTTTTAAATTTTAATAAAAAATATAGTAAGGGTTTTATTGGATGTTTTTTGATATAAACTAATAAATTTATAGCTACTATTTTTTACAAAATTTTATTCTTGCACATTGTCACGGACAAAGCTAACCTCATTTTGATTCACTTATCAACCCACCACATAATGCAGGAAAACTAATGCAAGCTCCGTGTCCACATTGCGATAAAACCCTACCTCTTACCTACCTTAACAAGGTCATGGATGAAATGGCTGGAAATCAACACTTCGCATACAATATTGAACATTCTTGCCCACATTGTCGTAAAAAAATTATGTTCTCAAAAGAACTTTATACTTACTATATTATTAATAAAAATAATGAAAAAGATGTAATAGGTATGAAGTGAGAATTACTCATCGAATGAAGCACCTTAAGGTGCTTCATTCGCAATATTATCACTCGTCCTTTCCGTTTCAATCCCTCGCATCCCTGTACCTGCATGCTGTGGTACTGGTGGATTCATTGGACTGGTATTCTCATGCACCTGTGGCATCTGCTGATTAGGTGCAACCTGTGCGTTGGTTGGCGTAGGATAGTTTGGATCATCACCCATTGGATTCGGGCGTTGATACCCTGCTCCCATCATTACCTCATCTGCAATCGGCGCAATCTGTGGCATTTGAGCGACCTGAGCACCTGCTTGCATTGCAGCGAAAGCTGCTTGTACACCGATCTGTAATGCACGTGCATCAATTTCCTTAATTTCACTACCCGATTTACGCTCTTTAAGCTCCAGCTCACGCAATTTAATGTCATTACCTGCATTGGCCAGTGCTTGTTTAACCGCTTCTTGGATCTGCTGCTGGATCTGTTCAGGTGTCTGTGCTTGGGTTGCCTGTTTAATCGATTCAATGATCTCTCGCTTGTACGGAATATCAGTAAGCGCCATAAGATAAGGCAATACCGCCGTCTGAATGTTGGCAGGTAATGATTTAGTGACCTCAGATAACGAGTTAAGCTGTTGTTCCTTAAAGGTACTTGTACTTGGTACGTCATCGAGTACGACTTTCAAACGAATACGCTGTACATCATTCGACACGTATGGATAACCATGCTCGTCCACTTCGGGTTTATTGATAATGATCTGGCGTTCATCACGTACTGCATCCCCTTTGATCGTGATTGTATGTGGACGTGTACCAAAATCTTCAACGATCATCGACAAAAGCATTTCACCCATGAGTGTTCGACCTTCACGGAAATTATCCATGATCTTCATGAGCGTCTGGTTAGATTGCTCAATCTGCAGCTGCTCTTGCTTGCCAGAATTAGCATTGCCCTTCTTACCCTGAAAACCAGATGTGATATTGCTGACACGCTCAATAGCCGCTCGGTTGTCATTGAGTAATTGGAAATGCTGCTGGGATAAATCAAAGTCACGCTTTACTTCAAAACGTGCACCTTGTTGCCGCATGTGCGTATGATCCAACACAATATCAGCATCAGGACGTGCAACTTGACGGCGTAACTGCTCGTCAGTCATTGCTACAGCGCCTTTGGTACGCTCGACACGGGTAACACTCATGCCCCAACGAAGCTTAGAGATACCGCTATTGATACTGTCTTGGTTGTACTTCATACGGCGTACAAAACCGTAAGGAATACCAGTGTTATCTTCTTTGAATCCCCAAAACGGTACGTATGGGAAATAATGATGCGAATATGGCGATGGACTATCATTCAAACAGTGTGGCCCAAGCCAGTATGAACGCCGTACCTTAGAGATAGTTGCCTGTTCTACTGTAGCCATACCCTGAACAATAGCTATGGAATGGGCAATATTGTCATCATCGTACTCGACTACACGACCATCTTGGAATTTTAGGACTGGCACATTCACCCAACGGCGATACCAAACCTCGGCGATATTCATTTCTTTAGATGTTGGGTTATACCAATATTGCTCACTAATGGTATATGAACGTGCTTCAAGCCATGCATTGTTTAGGTTGGTACTCATACCACCACCATCCAATAAAGACAGATCTTGCTGCCACCATGAGCCACCATAGCGTCCAACTGTTTCAATCAGTTCCTTATGCATAGGAAATGCTTTGATTAAACGCTTAGGATGAACCCAGCGTGTACGGCGTAACCAACGTGCATCGCTCAAATCAGGCTCATTAGCTTTCATATCCCAATGAATCTCGTTACGGCGCACGACAACACAACGATATGGAAACTTAAACGGATCTTGCTCGCGCTTCACTTCAACCCAGCCAATTCCACAACCTATCTGCGTATGGAATGCATCACTACAGGCTTTATCTGCTTTGGACTGCTTCTCAGCCAAGTTAAGTTTGTAGTTCAGTGCATCGGCAACGTCATCACCATCATCACCATTGGCTTTGACACGCCAATCTGTACGTGTTTGTAGCTCATAACCCTCAACCGACAATAATGCTGGGCCAATCATGTCCTCAATCGCAGGTGGTATGCCAATCTGCTGCATACGCTTGAGCAATTCACTATCAAGCTGGTTGCCATCGGCATAATCCATCTCTTTATCAGCAATAGATCGCCAAATCGGTTGCTCTTGGATCTCGTACATAATCTCAGTCAACTCATCGACTGTGAGAAGATCCTCAACATCATCCTGATTCTGTGTGCCTTGTTGTTCTTCAATCATGCTAAAAATCTCTCTACATACAACGCCAGTCAGTAGGTGGTGCTTCTACATAACCGTGCTGGTTGGTTTGGTTGCTGCTATTTGTACTTTGGTCATAAGGATTTTGGCTAGCCGTATAGACGTAATCACCTAACATGCCTGCTTCTTTGGCTTGTGCATGCTGTCGTAAAGCATCTGCACCCTCAGAACAACCATTGGCTTTATTGGGTTGGTCAATAAAGCGTTTTTCTGATTTAGAAAATTTCTTTTGATAGCCTTCTATACGCTTAATACCTAAGTCACATCGCTTTTCATCAAACCAGTAGTTTTTCATGCACTTGCGAGTTAATTGAATGCCTGTATTCAGCAATGTGATACGCGGCACTACAACAAATGTGTGACCAGGTAATAATTCTTCTAATTGCTCACGGATAGACTTATTGAAGTCACCTAGTCGCTTATGATCTGCATCATGTGGTAAGAAATGAGTATTGTAGATATAAGGCTTACTCTTGATCAGGTCTGCGTAATATCTTAAATCTTGACCATGTGCTTCATCGCAATCAATAAACCGATCCTGTTGATTCATCATTTGATGATGCCAAATAAAACAACCGTCACTATTTCCAATATCCCAAAAGGTGTTTACTGGTATATCTAGGACTTCAACAGCACACACGCCACCACGCTTTCTTAGTTTCAACATATCTTTGGCATAGTAGTTGCCGTCTTTGGCAACTTGGAATGCTTCTTCAGGAAATGATGGATATTCCTGCCACATTTTTGATTGATCTGCTTTTAGATCGTTATCGCGAGTAATGACGTACCAAGCACGTTGATCGGGATCAATATGCATCTCGATACCCATCTCTTGCTTAATTTTTTCCTCTATTTCATCAAAATACTCATGATCTTCATGTGAAATATTAATGCTGGATGCATCAAGACGATATTTGGGTTCTTGCCACCAAGCATAGAAATGGAAACGATAGTCTTTCGGGCCGAGTTTCTTGCGTATTGAGTAGTTTGCTTGTGCAATTTGAACCATCTGATAGAACGAACCATTACGTCCTTCCGCCGTTGATTCGATAACAAGCACACCATTGGTTGGTACAGTAGGTATAGAACCTGTAATAACCTCATCATCTTTATTTGGATCAATGGCACAAATCTTACCAAACTCAGAAATATGCAGACGGTGAATGGTACCTGAACGAAATGATGTTGCTACACGAATGGTTGAGCCATTATGTGCAAACTCGATCTCTGATTTATTGCAGGTTTTAAGTGGAAAACGCTCACGAATTTCAGGCGGTAGATTGTCGTACGCAAATTTGATCTTATCTTTAAAGATGCTATATACGGTTGGAAGATCCTGAGCGATGATGCCGCAATTCTGATTGGCATTAAATAAAGCATGATCGAGCCAAAGTACACAGATCAATGTGGTAAAGCCAAGCTGCCGCGCTTTCAGAATAATATTGCGGTACCACAACCGATCCAAGAATCGAATCTGTGCATCATTCGGCTTAAATGGTAATTCAAACGTATCTGCTTCTTGCAGTACGCCATATTCATCACGAAAGTCATCACCTTTAATTTTGATCTTATATAAGCAACCGCTGAAAATACGCCATATTGGATCAGCCAGACAGCGTTCCAGTTCTTGAGCATTGGATGGTAAAGGTTTGAGGTCTGTATTATGAATCACGCCATTTCACCTCAGTTTGTGCAAAACATAGGCAAAATAGGCATGTGTACGTGCATGAAATTATTTTGAGCAAGGTAATCCATCAGATTGACGTACATGTGCTTAATTCTCATAGTCTTTATCCTCCGCAACAGGTGAAAATGCAGAGTTATTACCTTGAGCAATACGGTTAAGTAGTGATTGAAGCGGATCGACTGTAGTATTTTCTTTATCGTCTAATCCAAATGCCTGACGTTCTAACGCAATTAGATTTCTAAGCGTATCGCTCAGATCCTTCATAGATTTAACGCGACCAGGTAATGAAATGATCTTGTGGTAAATATCGTTGAGCTTATCCTGACCTTTCTCATCTTCACTGCGCATCAGGTCGCCTAATGCTTCAAGTAGCTCTACATTCGCAACACCAACTTGATGTTCAAGCTCATCAAATAACTGCATGGCAATTGAGCGTGAACGCTGGATGTCTTTACGCTGAGAGAGTCTTACAGCAGCTTGTTGATGTGCATTTGCATCAATCGTTTCTTTTTCTGAAATAGCGGTTTGGGTGCGTACTTCACTGCGTACCAAATCTTTGCGTACCAAATCTTCCGCTTTTGCATTAATTTTTGCGGATAAATCACGGGACCAATCATCGCGCTTAGCTCGCTTACGAATTGCACCATCGCTAATCTCATGCTCGGCTGCAATTTCGCGCAAAGACTTTACACCAGCCCGATAATCAAGCTCGATTTTTTCCCAATCAATTACTTTCTTTTCTGACATGATCACTAAACCTCATTTGGGCTTAATGATCATGGATTTATGGCACGGCGGTCACGCCTTAGAGGGGGTATTCATTGCTTGATACAATCAATAATTTATATCAATATAATTTTTATACTTTCAAAGTAAACCAATCTAATTAAAATTTTGTATAAAAGGAAAATTCTATGTTTGTAATAACTCAACAAATAGTCCAACAAACTGCAGATTATCTAAAACAGCACTTAGCTATAAATAATCCTTATTATACAGTTTCATATAAAAAAATAGTTGAGGACCTCCAATTACCTGAATTGGATGGTAATTGGAGCAATCATCCACTATGTAAAATATTTGATCAATTAGATCAATTAGATGCTAAATTAAGTCGCCCATTACGTACATCTATTGTTATAAATAAATCAACAGGAAAACCTGGACCAGGATTCTTTAAGGCTCTTGGTGAATATACAAAAAAATCCATTCCCAAAGATGATATAAAGCAACTAGAGCTTTGGGCGGACCAGCTTGAGCAAGCTAAAAAATATAATTATTAATACTTTAAAACGCACCTCTATATTATAAATTATAGAGGTGCATTGGTTACAACAATTCCCCTTGCTTCCCACTACCCACCAAATCCTCAACCTTCCGTGATAACTTTCGCACCTGACCTGACACCTTACTTACTCCGTCTCAATCACGCTGGTTGCAGTTTAATTAACTACATCAGTGCGTTAAATGATGTCGCGCTAATGCAAAACCACCTTTATTTTGGATAAGTAATAAGCAAGATTATAAACTCCTAAATTAAAGAGGGTCTTCTATGGATTTAATAATCAGATTTTTTGATTGGGCATCTAACTGCTTCTTAAGCGGAAAGGCACAGGCATTAGGCATTGCTTTGATTGGTGTCTTATTATCATTTGTTTTTCTTAAACTTGCTCCAATTATCATAAAAGGAGTTATTTTCCTCTATCCAGATGTTGGTCAATACTTAGAAGAACATTTTACTGGGTTCCAAATTGGTCTTTTTGCTGCTTATATGACGCCTACTCTAATCTGTGCATATATTGCATTTAAACAGTTCCAATATATTTATTACAAAGAAAGCTGCCGCGGCTTCTAGACTTCAAGCCCTTTCTTCAAAAAGGGCTTTTCTCATATAAGTAGCAAATTCATTAGCATCAAACAGATAACACAAAGCTTCATTATTCTATTTGGTAATTAAACGTGTTATAAAACCCTTGTTTCTATGGGGATTTATAATGAAAAAAGTATTTACATGTTTCGCACTATCAATTCTTTCAATTACTTGTTTTGCAAAAGGTGGTGGCTCATCCCATTACTCGTCGTCAAGAATGACGGGGTCAGGTTACACCAACCCATCTCATACAAGAGTTTCAGGGTACACTAAAAAGAATGGGACTTATGTTGCGTCATATGAAAAGTCACATAATAACTCAACTCAATTAGATAACTTCGATACAAAAGGCAATGTAAACCCTTATACAGGTAAGGATGGAACTAAATATGCATCCAAATAAATAAAAGCGCCATAAGGCGCTTTTTTATGGTTTATAGTCCCATAGAGATCCATTCTCACCACAATTACGTTCAAGACCATTCATTATGTCTTCAGTAGAATATTTCTTATTCCGCCAATCATTTATACTTACTTGTACGTAAGCTCTACAATTTGCAGGTAACCCAGATTCCTTACCATAAATAGGTTTGCTGTTATTATCTTTAGCACATCCTAATAAAGCGAAGCAAAAAACAAGGATAAATAAGCGCATAACTTCCTCTTTTAAATTATTAATATTCTGAGAATTTCACCCCACTATACCACGTAAAAAATTAAAATATGGAAACACTCAAACAACGCCAGTCCTGAAAACCAGCTGTCAGATACAAGCAAAGACTTCATATTCAAGCTCGATTTTTCAAATCAATTACTTTCTTTTCTGACATGATCACTAACACTAAACCCCATTTGGGCTTAATAATCATTAATTTATGGGATGGCGATCATGCATTAGAGGGGTATTGATATTTTTATGGTTGTTGGGTAGTTTGAGGTTTTAGGGGATATTTATGAAAACTAAATTTATAACACTTATATTATGTATTCTATTTTCCACTCCAGCCTTAGCAGATAGAACTGTATTTTGTGAAAGTATGGCTAAAATGGGATTGAAATATATATCGGATAGACAAGATGGAAAATTTCTTTCTAATGTGATTAGCGATATTAAATCTATCAATACCGAACATGACAAATTATCTTATGACATTGAAAATGCAGCTATTGAGATGGCTGAACGTGCATACGAATACCCGATGTACAGTGATAAAGATCAACAAACTCGGATTAAAGTTAAATTTATGAACGAAGTTTATAATGAATGCTTGAATTAAAAAACTAATTAAAAAAATAGCCACCTTTCGGTGGCTTCTCTTAATTAATCTTCACAATTAAACTAGTTTGGTTTCACATCAAACTACTAACCATTTGCAAAGGCAACAGTTCTGCAATTTCGATCAATAGTCAGTTCACCTAACTTATTTTTAAAATCAAACTGCCATGCAATTTTTCTTGCCATTTCATGATTGCTCACAATCACTCGCTCAACAATTCACCTTGCTTACCTACATCAAGAAAATCGCTGACCTGTCTGTTAAGTTTACGCACCTGATTCGTCACTTCACTCTGCAGTATGGCCATGTGGTGTCCCATCTCAATATTGGAATATTGCATAGCTTCAGCAACCATAAGATTGCCAAGCGCACGTGCTTCACGTGGTGTAAGAGTCAGTACGTCATTATCTCCAATATCAATCTTAACAGTGCCATCTGGTAACACTGTTTTTGACATAAGGCGTGATGGGCGGTGCTTGGGTGCTGGAACAAACACACCGCGCTGTACACGAATGATGTATCCCGAATCAACCAAGTAGCTTAGACGATCGTCAATAATTGAAAGTTTAAGCCCTGTAAGCTGTGACAAAGTTTCACGTGTCACAATCTGTTCTTGATTATGTAGATCCTCAATCGCCTCAAGAAGTAACTCTGCATTGCTTTTGGTACTCATACGCTCACCTACACCCTAACCACTTTAACTTTTAATTTTCCGCCTTTAAAAACAGGCTGTTTCATCATGACAAAGTTTGAGATCTGCGAATCATCACAGATCAATTGTGCTTTCATCAAAGCATCAAAAATTGGCTTAACAACATTATCGACATCACGTTTTACTTTGTCGGGTACGTGATACTCCATAAAAACCTGTACTTCTCCTGAATAATTTATGGGCTTCACAAAACGTTGAATCACGGCGCGAAAATGATGTGCCCGATGACTTAAATATTTACGGCCACGATAGCCAGCTTCTACCCAATAGTGGTTTACAGTTGGAGGTGTCATTAATATCTCAAACTCAATAAGCACATCATCACTTGAGGGTTTAAACACAGTACCTTGCACCTGATCCGCAGGAACTTTAGGTATAGGGTTTGGATCAACCTTCTTTTTCTCAGTTTGATCTTGCTTGTTCCTCTTTTGCATCAAGCGCTTAAATTCAGCTTTGGTGACGATGTATGTCATTAATCACCCTTCTTCAATAACTTAAAAATATCCTCAGATCCAACAAACTCCTTACCTAGGCTATCAACGGCGCTTATCACGTTGCAGTATTTACCTTTCCAAATACGTTGAACTACTAAATTACCCTTAGGTTGCCAGTCGCCCTTTGTTGCTTTGGTATCATGCAAAACGATGTCACCTACCTCGATCACCATGGTAAGCCATCCTTTTGAATTGTTGCTCCAAGCCAAATCAGGAAAAATGTAGTGCAAGCTAAGAGGACTAGATTTTGGCCACTCATTCGAAATTCCCTTCAAATCCAACTTGCTTGAGATACGGTGCAAGTTTTTTACGTTGTTCAGGATCGGATAGTTTCATAGCAAGACGAGCTGCAAACTGTTCACGGCTCTCACCTGCTTCTGCAAACTTGCTTGATACTTCGGGATGATGTGCCAGTTTCTGAGCGAACAGGTTGATTTGCTTCTCAGAGAGCTTTTTCGGTTTCGCTGTTTGCACTGTTTGGTTTTGTGCTGCAGGTTGCTGTTCTCGGCTTTGGTATTTCAAACGTGCGTTCAACAGCCAGTCTGCAAAGTGGTAATGCATCAGCTCACCACATAGATCCTTGTGTGCGTTGTAAGTCTCAAATGCATTTTGCTCTCGCTTGAACCAGTTGGCAGTTTTGATCTGCTCGATGGTTTCTGCATCGGAGATCAAACCAAGTTCTTCTTCAAGTTTTTTTAAGCAAAGCCATGTTTTTTTATTTTTAGATTCTATTGGTAGATTCTTTGATAGATTCCGTGTCCCATTGTTGGGACTCTTTAACGGAATTGTTGGGACTCTTTCGGGGAATTGATGGAACTGTTCCACTGTTGGAACTGTTCCAAGATTGGTACTGTTTATTTCATCTTCAGACACGTCAAAGAGTACCGTTGTTGGTACACTTTCACGACCTTTTACACCGACCAAACGATAGACTTTGATCTGCTTGGTTCGACCTTTTCGTTCACCTGTATCAACAATAAAACCGTCTTCAACCAGTTCATCAATGATCTTTAAGACGGTTTTACGATCCATCTCTGTATCTTCAACCAAACGCCCTACACTTGGGTAAGCACAGTGGTCTTCACCTGCTCGATCAGCAAGTGAAAGTAGTACCAGTTTTTTGAGTGGTTTAAGGCATCCACCCTTGGTTTGCTTTTGTCGGGTACGCCAAGCCCATATGGTTGCATCAAGACTCATGAAATCTCCCCTTGGGCTTCAAGTGCTCGTTGATGATGTTTTTCCACATCATCAAGTTGTTGAGGTTCTTCATGTTGAACAAGGCATGTGCCACATGGTTCGGTTTTAAATTCAGTGCATTTTCCTGAACATGGGTGTTCTAGTTGCTGTAATTTCACGTTATTTCCCCTATTTTCGCTTGGCATAACTGCCAAATCTTTCAATTACACCTGAGTCGGCAAGGCTTCTTTCAATCTCTTTTGCGATACTCCAGTGAAGGCGAAACTCCCACTCAAGGGCTTTTCTGAAATCTTCACGGCGTACTGCAGCGTTACTGACGGTGTAATTTCGTTTGGCCAAGTTGTCTTGTGCCGTTTTAAACATTTCGTCAAAGACACACATTGCTGCTGTGTGCCATTGTTTGATTCGGTTAATTCGATCTAAATTTGGCTTTGCTGGGCGTTCGTCATGCATTCTTTCCCTCAACCAAGTTTGTGATTACCTCTAGCAGCGTCTGGTCAAATTCACCTGATGCAATGAATTGGTCGATCAAGTTTGGTGATGGCAGCAGATCTGCAAGGTGTTGGTCAGTTTTACAGTGTGGGCAACCATCGAAGTACTCTCTTGTTTCTTCGTCAAACAGGTTTTGAGCGAGTTGCTGCTCTTTAAATAACTGGTTGCACCAGTTGCATTGGATCGTTGGTTTTTCCAAGACTGACTCACGGAAGTTGTTAAAAGCACTGGAATTGCCTGTGCTAAGTTGTTGTGTTAAATTCGTCATAAGTCTTCGTTCAGTTAATAGCTGAATGGCAAGAGAAGCTCGGTTGGTCGTAACAACTGGGCTTTTTTTGTGCCTGTTCTTTTTGGAATGTTGGTTAATGGTTTTGGGTGCTGTAGTTCGAAAGCTTCAACGGCGTTTTCTACGGTATCTCTGGTAAGAGCCTGAGGTTCTTTAAGAGAATGAAGTAACTCCTCAATTTCAGAGATTTCCTTCATGCAAAGCAGACGAATAAATTCGGAAAGGCTTAATTTCCTAGCACCAGCAATCAGTAAAAGCTTTTGTTTTTCGCTATCTGAGCATTTAAAGGTGATGCTCTCTGTGAGTTTTTCTGACATAAGCCACCTGCTTAAAAGATTTGTGATTAAGAGCTTTTTTCTAAGGTTCAGTGGTTATGCAATTAAGTCTTGGAATTCTTTAAGTGATGGGCAAAGATCAACAGCTTTAAATTTGCCTAGTGTTGCCTTTTCAGCTCGGAAAGCTACTTTCTCAGACATATTCCAACGCCCTGAAACATAGCCACTAATCGTTGATTGACTAATAGCAAGAGCTGTTGCTGTGGCAATTTGACCACCAAAATAATCCACTAATTTTTGATAAATCTTTTCCATAGGTGTCTCAAAATATAAGTAACACCCAAATATTATTAGTATTCTAATATTAAATCAATAAGTATTCTAATTTGATTTAATATTAGTTGACTAATATATTTAACTTAGATATTAGGAGTAAGTATTGATGCTTAAGGATCGTCTTAAACAAGCACGGAAAAATGCTCAAAGATCACAAGTAGATGTTGTGAATGCTGTTGGTATTACCCAATCAGCGTATAGTCAGCTTGAAACAGGAAGAGTAGCATCCTCATCATTCTTACCAGCTATCGCAAATTTTTTAGGTGTTGATGCATATTGGTTATCTACAGGTAAATCCCCTGATTCATTTGATTCAAATGAAGTGATCAAACCAACAGTTGTTTCTACTGAAATTAAAGATGAATTTATTTGGATTGATGTTGTTCAGGCTAATTTTTCTTGTGGAAACGGCGAATCTATCGAATTTCACTTCGATACCATTAATGGAAAACTCCCTTTTCCACCTTCTTTCTTTAAAGATAAAAGAGTCCAAGCAGAAAATATGCGGATCATCAAAGCTAAAGGTGACAGCATGTCTGACTTTATCAAAGACGGCGATTACGTTGGGATTGATCTAGCACAAACTGAAATTATCGATGGTGAAATATATGCCGTTTACTTTGCTCGTGAAGGCATGATCAAGCAGATCTTTAAAGAAGCAGATGGTTCTTTGATACTACATAGTTTAAACAATAAGTATCCTGATAAAGTCGTTACTGAAGAAAATGGGAATAATTTTAAGATCATAGGTCGCCAGTTTTGGCGAGCTGGATAACAAAAAATACATCAACCATTTTTACAATAAATTAGGAGTGATAATGGAACAAATATTACAATATATTCCTTTTAGTAATTATAAAAAATATCTTAGACCAGCTATTGATGGAAGAATGGGGCTTAAGACGCATGTTGCGGAAATTTTATGGGATGATGGAATTAAAAGAGAATCTTATGTAAAGTTTTATGGTAAAGACAAAAAACGTGCTCTTTTAAATGAAGCTATTGGGTATTTATTAATTAGCTCACTAAATTTACCACAGCCCGAAATGGCAGGATTTATTGAATATGAGATATCAGAAAAAGATACTCCAGACCTTTGGAACAGTGCTTCTGATGTAGATAAATATCGTGGTGTGACTTATGGTTGGATCTGTACTAATACTCATGGAATCAACAGAAGAGTAGAAATAAATCAAGCAAGCTCTCAAGAAGCAAGAGATTACCTAATACAACATGTTATTCATTGCTTAAAAAGTTGGGATAAGTTACCTAATCTAATTATGTGTGATGATTGGTTAGCAAATGATGATAGAAATTTAGGCAACTTACTAGAATTACCTAACAGGACATTCACTTTAATTGATCATGGTGGAATTCTTTATGGTGATAATTGGTCTCCTTGGGATATTATGCGTAAGCCATTAATTAATGGCCAATTTCAAAAAATGTATATTGACATATTCAAACAAAAATTCAATGGATTGTTTTGGAAAGAGCATCTAGTAAATGAATTGAAAGAAGCTAAAGAGAATCACTCTTCTGGATTTGAATCAGTTAAAGATGAAATTTTTCAACTAATCAACGATTTTATTGGGGATGAAAAAGTTGATACTGGTTTACCACCTCACCCTCTTCAAAATGTTGGGGTAATTTTACAGGATTTTATAGAAACGAGTTCTATACAACTAACCAACATTGAAGCAAAATGCAATGTATGGCTATCAAACACACAACATAGCGATGTTGCATAGTAGGTAAGGCTATGAATTTTAAAAATTTTGAAAATAAGTTTAAAAGAAAGGCTGAAACTGCTAATTTGCTTCAAGCCTCATGGTCTCAAGTCAGATTTATTCCAGACTTGATCACAAATGAACAATTAGCTATTGGTGTTTTAATTAATCATGATGGAATTGTTCATACTAAATTTATCGAGGATTTTGGTAGAGTTGAATGTGCTTATGGTTCAGAAATAGCTAACTATACTAAAAATTGTATAGAGCTTTTTGAAGATTTTCTTCATCAAAATTTTGATGATTCCTTTTCATCTCAATTGGTTTTAGATAAACGTGGATTAGTACAAGGCAATTCTATAGATTCCCTTTTATCAGAACTACTAGAAAGAGCTGTCCCATTATCTTTGCCACACAATCAAGCTAAAAATAAAAAACAATTCCATACTGTTAAAACTGTAAAATTTCACTCTGATGTAAAAACCTATGTTAAGAATAAAATGGGGGATCTTTATAAAGAGATTTTTGCGGAAGAAAAAGGCGGACTATTAGTTGGAGATGATAGCATTGGTTTTAAAACACTCCCCATAGCTATAAATATTAAGAAAAATCATAAAATTGGAGATTTAATTTCATCAGTATATGCAACTCCAGAAAAAGTTGAAATTAACTGTTTAAAAACTCTATCTAATTTACAAAGTGCTAAAAAATACACAGATCTAAACAGTGACTTTAGATTATTTATGCTTTTACCAGACCAAGACAATTTAGATTTAATGACTCAAGCAGATAAAAAGAAACATAAAGAAATCATTTCAGACTTTAAATGGAGTTTAGGATCAGTAGGAATTGATTTAATTGAAAGCTCATCTATTGATTCTGTTTCTGAAAAAATTATTGATTGGTCTGGAATAGATAAAGATAGAATATTCGAAGAAACAATATAAATTATTTTAGTTAAACCCGACCCAATGTCGGGTTTTCTTTTGCTAAAAAATAACTTTTTACTATTACACAATCAAAAACCAATTTTACATTTAGAATGCACAATCAAATTTTTGCTCAGTATGAGTATTCGCTTTTGCTAAATCATCCAGATTACTTAGTGCATCCTTTTGCCTAGACTCATCGATAGCATAATCATCTGGATTTGATGTATTGGATACCATATTTGACATTGGTAGCCGCCAATCATTTTTCAGTTTATATTTTGCCTTAATAATTTTATCTATCTTTTCTTCATCATAATTCTTTTCTATGAAATTTTCATAATCATTAGCGATATGAATATCTTGTAATGTGGCAACTGATTTATCTGTTGCATAACTAATTAGCCATTGTTTGTCGTTAGAATTTCCCATACCTATAGAATGCTTTGGATCAATAGCATAATAAACTTGTGATAACCATTTAAAACCATTTTGGGTCTGTTGTTCTAGATCTCGCAAATCACTACGAGATAAAGTAACTTTAACATCGGTTGATATTCCTAGTGCGCCTAAATGCTTAGCTATAGCAATTGCTGTTGCAGCCCAATCATTAGATTGCCCACCTTGAACTTTGGCATCAATATCTATCATAGAGAGATTGTCTTGGAATGCATCATTATTAATTAAACTACATACCTTGAAAGGCAAAACCTTTCCTTGTTTTTGGTTGGTTTGTGCCTTATTTGGACGGTCAGAATTACCACACCCAGTTAAAACTAAAGTGCCTATTAGAGTAGCAAATAGAGTTTTTCTAGCCCCGATAACCATAAGATTTCCTAATTTATAAGTATTTCATTCTTAAGTGACAGGATAGCAATTGTTTGTTTTTTGGCAATATGGATTTCATTTTACTAGATCATTAAAAGAGTGATACCCAGTATGTGTTGGCTTTCTTTTATCTATTAAAATTTAAAATTAGAAAACTAATAAAAATATAAGTAAATTATTGACTGTTAATATTAGTATGCTAATATTTATTCACGGACAATAAAAAGCCCTCGTTAGACTGGCATCGGACGAGGGCTTTACAAATAACTTGCGAGGTCATTATGTCTCAACATGTATCACACAGTCAAACTCCAAAATTTGACTCTAACAAAAGTCAAACAACCACACTGTTATATCGTGAGCCAACGGCTCAAGAACAACGTGTTAGCCGCACTAAAGTTATCCTGGCTAACGCTCGCGAATTTGCACTTTTTGCAGTTGTTGGAACGATCTGCTATGCGGTTATTACTGGTGTTGTTTATGGGTTATTTGGGGGTTAAGTATATGAATGCTCAAATGTATATCCCGCAACGCCTTAGTCCTGAGCAAATCTTTGAAGCACTGGCTAAGCACATAAAAATCGAATTTGCTGAAGTTGATACAAATGACTGGTCAATTCTCGATAGCCATTCAAATATCAGCGTATGTGACTTCTACACAGGCTTTCTAAAGTTCCGCTTCTCATCTTCAAGTTTTGAGGATATGGACAACCGCGACCGTAAGCTACGAGCTAAGACATTCTTCTGTGAATACCTTGGCTTAGATGGTGAAAACAACGAGCGTTATCGCGTTGGTACTGATAAGCCAAGCATTTATGTGCTGAAGCGTGTTGTAGGTGCAAATGCAAACACGGCGCTTAAAGACTTTGAGTTTTTCAAGGAATCTAACGGAAGCCTATCCCCTATCAGCCTATCTGAAAAGTTGATTGGTTATATCTCGAAAGCGCGCTCAGCAGAACAAAGAGCTGAATACAACAAAGTGCTTGAGAAAACTGGCTTATTTCAGTCGCCTGATTATAAGAAGTTTAAACGCCAACAACGCGGTCTTTCAGTTCGATAAAGGAAAATAGTCATGACAGATTCAAATAAAAACATGGACTTGTGGAATAGTGTTTGCGTAACCGATCCTAAGAAAGTTAAGAAAATCACAGGTAAGGACTATCAAGGTTCATCCCCACAACCTTACTGGTTGGTGCAACGTGCTACTCAAGAGTTTGGCCCTTGTGGTCAAAACTGGGGGATTGAAGTCAAAAGCCAAGGTTTTGAGCGATTTGATGAGTTCACAATCATGCATTGGGCATTGGTTTTATTCTGGTATATCAAGGATGGGAAGAAGTGTGTGACTGAGCACATGGGTGGCACCAAAGCCATGTACAAAACTTCCAATGGCTCAAAAAAATATGATGAAGATGCGCCTAAAAAATCTGTAACCGATGCTGTTGTTAAAGCTATGAGTTACCTAGGTTTTGCTGGTGACATCTTTGGTGGCCTTTGGGATGACTCAAAATATATCGAGTATGCCAACGATTACCATCATTCAGATAATCACCAACAGCAAAATCAAAATGCAGCCCAACAGCAAAAGCCAAAACGCAGCATAGACCAACTATATCAAGATGGCCTAAATGCCATCCAACGTGCGACTGATCCAAACATCTTAAAGGCTGTTTACAACACACTTAAAGGAACAGCTTATGAGCAAAACATTATAAATGCCTGTAAAGCAAAACGAGATCTAGAAGGTTGGGAACAAATTTCAAAAAACTCTCAACAACAATCTCAGTCGCTACATCACTGAATAAATGGATAAGAAAATGAATACTAAATTAGTCGCTGTACAAGAAGCATTTAAAGCCCTGCTTGCTGGTAAAAACATTCTTGTTCGTTCAACTGAAAGTACTCTATTAACTGACTTTCGCCCTGTATCTGAGTTTGCTGCAGATATTTGGGCAAAGGTTGGATTTGAGTTCACCATTGAAATTGAAAAAATTGAAGTAGCTGGCATTCATTTCACAAAGCCATTGACGCTTGCAGATGTTGAAGATGGTCAAGACGTTTATGTCATAGAACCCATGACAGGCATGTACTGGTACAAATACAACCCAACCATTCAAGCCTTGAATGCTGCAATTGAGCGAGGTTTTGCTCAGGCTGATACTGAAAATGCACGTTTGCAATTGGAGGCTTTCTCTAAATTGATGGGACGTGAGTGCGGTGAAGTCAATGTTCTTCCAGTTGCACAGGATGAATCTAAACAGCGTAAAACACGCAAGAAAAAAGAAGATCAGGAACTTAAAGACATTCCTGCAAATGAGCCTGTTTATACTCAAAATGACCAAAATTCAGCATCAAATGATGTTGAAAAAAAGACATCTACTGATAAAGCCGAGCTTAAAATTGATGAACTTCAAGAATCAGTGAAAGCTGCAGAGAATCATTTTACATATGAGCAAAAGCTTAATGATCTGATTGATCGCGCCGCCAGTGCTAAAACTGTTGCTGAAGCGAATGCATTGGTCAAGTACACAACCGACTGGACTGAAGATCAACGTAAACCTCTACTTGATACCATCAATAAACGCCTTGTCGAGCTTGATGCACAAAACAAAGAGATGCCACCCACTCCACCCTCTCTTATGGTCCAAATTGAAAATGCACCTGATCTAACAACGTTGGATGCTTTAGAGATTGATGTATCTGCACGCCATCCTGACATCCAGCCAAAGCTTATGGGATATATCCGTAAACGCTGCGCTGAACTAGAAAACTAAAGATATGAGGGATACAGGAATTCCCGTATCCCATGATTCGGAGAAAGTTATGGGCTGGAAATACTCAACAATTACTAAAACACTAACCATTTTTGGCAAACATATGACACACGTTTTTGACAAAGTTCTTGAATCTGAAATTGACCAACTACTTGTCGATGCCAAGTTTAAAGAAGCACTGTGGAGAACTAAGAGATAAGTATGGCTGCAATTCATCAACTCGATACAGATCATGCGGAGGAAAAAGCATGAGAGCTGCTTCAAATCAAAATGAAAACCTAGATACATCAATGATGCTAATTTTGCGGTATAAGAAGCCTGTAGTTGCCTTAAGAGATATTGTGGGTGATTACATGCCACATTTAGATATTGCTGTAGCAAAGCAACGAGCAGCAAAATGTAGACTACCTTTCCCAGCATTTAAGGTAGATGGTAATAAATCTGAATATTTTGTAAACTTATCTGATGTTGCTTTGTGGCTGGATTCTTTACAGAAGGAATCAAGAAAAGATTGGGAGGCTATGAATTTTTAAAGTTCATAGCCAATTGCACCATATTTGCACCTTGCACCACACAAAAACACCTATATTATTGTTTTAATTATATTTTATAATTTAGTCGTTCCCACCTGCCATCGGCGCAACCCAAATCTGGTTGCGCTTTGATTGATCAAACAATTCTGAAATCACATTGTTTTTTCTCAATTTTCTACTTTCCACATTTCAAAAAATTTCAAACCTTCTTTAATATTCCCAATCATTCTTTACATCAAGATTCGACTCTTGACGTCATTCTTATATGACATAAATAGTAGGTGTAATTGAGAATGTTCAACGACTGATGGTAAACGATACAAAACACAAATACGAAAAACAGTAAGGATACCTCCACTGATTAAAACAAAGCTCTCTGACAAGGGAGCGATTGATTTAAAAATGGATTAACCGTATTGAAACTGAGATTCTGATCAACTTTGCTATTTTAAATCTAGATGTCGCATAAGTGGAAAAAACTTTAGATGAATTGATCGAGAAATGCATGAACGATAAATTTTTAGGGGCAAAAATGCTGTCTAAAAAATCTGTGTCGCTGTGGAATCATATAAATAAGCTGTCTAATAAATAAACTGTCTACATGGCAGTGAACTTTTACCTAAATCCTTTTTACCTATTCCAGAATTTCTAAGCTGCCTACATGGCAGTGAACAGAAGGTGATGAGGTATTTGTTTCATCATCGTTTTCTAAGCTGCCTACATGGCAGTGAACTTGAATAGGTTTGAACTTCGTCAACATAGGATCTTCTAAGCTGCCTACATGGCAGTGAACCTACGAC
>NZ_KB851219.1:1123268-1123850 GCF_000368265.1 Acinetobacter brisouisimilis
TATAGTTCTTCTAAGCTGCCTACATGGCAGTGAACTTTTAGGAAACCCGATTGTAGAACGTTGGAACCTTCTAAGCTGCCTACATGGCAGTGAACCTTCTACAGTCATTGTTCTCATGCCGTTAGTTCTTCTAAGCTGCCTACATGGCAGTGAACATGTCCAAAACATCAGGATTAAGTAAACGTGGCTTCTAAGCTGCCTACATGGCAGTGAACAAGAATCTTAATTTAATAAGCCCTGAAATTTTCTTCTAAGCTGCCTACATGGCAGTGAACGAGAGGTCCTTTTCTCTTGTGAAATACCTGAACTTCTAAGCTGCCTACATGGCAGTGAACTTATTTGCTGTCTTGAGCAAATGGGTCTTAATCTTCTAAGCTGCCTACATGGCAGTGAACCTGTTGCCGCAACCCAACACTTGGCCCACACACTTCTAAGCTGCCTACATGGCAGTGAACTTCACAAGGCACATAAGCGATTTCAATCGGAACTTCTAAGCTGCCTACATGGCAGTGAACTTTTTGAGTTAGAAGATCATGAGCAAGGCAAGCTTCTAAGCTGCCTACATGGCAGTGAACTAGATGG
>NZ_KB851219.1:1123869-1655392 GCF_000368265.1 Acinetobacter brisouisimilis
TATAATCTTCTAAGCTGCCTACATGGCAGTGAACTCACATGGTTATGCTGATGATCGTGTACTTAACTTCTAAGCTGCCTACATGGCAGTGAACGCTAACTTCTCTGATGAACTAATCAGTCGAATCTTCTAAGCTGCCTACATGGCAGTGAACGACGATGTTTGTATTCACGACGTGCATACGATCTTCTAAGCTGCCTACATGGCAGTGAACCATATTTTTGTATCATGTCGGAATTTTGGACACTTCTAAGCTGCCTACATGGCAGTGAACTACGGAGAAAAACAATGACAATCTTAAAAATACTTCTAAGCTGCCTACATGGCAGTGAACCATTACAAGGATTGGCTAGCTTCATTGATCAACTTCTAAGCTGCCTACATGGCAGTGAACAATAAAAATATCACAAAAAATAAAGCTATAACAGTGAGTTAAACCTAAAATCCAGCAAAAGGCCAAAGTTTTCACTCACCACTATAACTTATTGATTTTATTAAACTGTTAAAGAGTAAAAAAATATTGGGTTAAAATTCGGGTACAGATGAAACGGAACTTAGCCCATAGGTACTAAAAACCTGAGTTTCAGATTTTTCTGCAATTTGTTTTTCAATAAATAATTTATAGTGATGTTTACAATTTTCTGCTAAGTCTTTCGAGCTGCTATCACTGAGCATTTGGATATAAGGTAAATTTGTTGTTTTGACGAATTTACAATAATGAGCCAAGGCATCTTCATAACTATAACGCCCTTTTCTTGCTTCAGCACGAGCAAGTCGTTCAGCACTACTTTTAACTTGTTTCCGTTTATAGATTGCGTAACCAGTTACTTTGTCCATAGGTACGGCTTTAATGGAACTAATATGCACATAATCAACATAACGACTCAGCCATTTTTGTACTTCTAAATGGTTAAACATATCTTCAGATGATGCAAAAACTCGTAGCTTCTCACCAATGAAACCAGTACTTTTTTTAGGGTCAAACCGATATTGAGGAAATGAAAAACCAACTTTAACGGTATTTTCAGCATTCTTAATACTTGCTAAAGCAAGATGTAACTGTTTATAAATTTTAGACCATAAAAAGTGTATTGAAATATCATCATCAGGTAGAAATTTAATTTCCAGATAATATTTCATTATTTATCACTCTCACCGAATACACCGCCACGGACTAAAACAGACATCACATAATGTTGCTGCTCAATAGTAGGTACTTTATTTTCATTAACCCAAGCATCAAACAAACTATAGAAATCTTGTTTCTCTTTTGGTTGACGGTATGCCTTTCCTTCAGAAGTTACCGAACCATAAGGTTCGACTGCAATTGGTTTTTCGGCATCTGGATACCATGTATCAATTGTACGTAGTGCATTACCAATTTTCTGTGAATGCAAACCTGCTTCTTTGTCTTTCACCGCATATAAAGTTTTACTTTTTGCACCTTTAGCATTACTTGTATCTAAAATAAGTTCCTGTGATGGATAGACTTCTTGCCCCTCACCGAGGCGTGCAAAACCTGTCACTTTTAATAGAACATGTTCATCACCATTTAAACCCGCTTGCACCCAGTTTGATAACTCATCAAACTGTTTTTGCTGATCTGGATGAACTGTAATTTCATTTAAACGATTACTGAGTGCGTCAAAATTTAAAGTATTTTTAGGTTGACCATCTACAATACGTGCGACTGATACAGTGACATTTTCCGCACCAATACGATTTCGCCACAAGAATCGTCCATTTGCTAAATTCACAGCATAACGCTTCGCCAATTCAATAAATTTATTATCTGTTTGATATGCTGAAACTACAGTACTTAAACGCTCCGAAAACCCTACATCATTACATGCAGATGGCTGTCCTACATTCGGCAACACACGTAAGGTAAAACTTACAGCGACGGTGTCCTTACCTTGAGGCAAAGCTGCAACATCTACTGTTTGCAAATTCGCTTTATTCACTGCAGCATCAATATAGGCAGGATCAATTTCTTTGCTATTTTTTGGGCGGTTTGAAATCGTACCACGTACCGATTTTTCTTGAATCAAAATTGCTGTTGTTACGTCATCTTTTGCAATATCAGCCCAATTTACTGCAAACATACGACCATCTGACGGATCTAGATGACGGTTAAATGAAAGGACTGATGCTGTTTTTAATTTGTCGTTCTTTGCCATGATTAAAATTCCTCTTCTTCTGTTTCAAATTCAAATGAATGATTTTCTAGTTCATCGACTGATGATGGGTTTAAATTTAATTTTGGAGCAAATGACTGTACTAATTCATACACCCCATTTTTAGGTTCTGTATTGTAATTCCATAAAATGTCTACAATATTCTTGATACGATGTGGGCTTTTCCATTCACCAAGACTCAGTAATGTTTCTACAAAAGTTGCTGGATATTGATCATTTCTCAACCCATTGACCATACCTTGTGGCTGTATTTCAGTCAGCGCAGCATAACCAATTGGAATTGGAACCAACCACCCTTGTAAATGCTCAGGTCGTGGACGAATTTGCCAATTTCCTTCGGCCACATCTGTTGAGTCAGTATTATTATTTGCTGTACTGACAAAATTTAATCGCTGAATATCTAGTAAAGTGTCGAGTAAATTTGGTTCGCTTTTCTGCGTATCTAGATAGTGAGCATATTGTTTCAACCAAGCTTGATGTGCCGTTAATACTTCGTGACGATGCATCAAGGCAAAACCAGGTAATAAATAATGACGTAATTGTTTGGTTTTATCTTCAGCATCACTGGATAACCAATTGACCAATTTTGGTTTCATACGTTTGTGCGGAAAAATAGACCCTCCTGCCAAGCGCATGCCATACACCAATTGATTCAATTTTTCCAATAAAGTCTGTGTTGCTAAAGATAAATCCTGATCATTCGCAGATAAATGTTGATCTAGCCCATCACCTGCCAAACCAATCACCAAGCTGACGTCCATATGCCCCTTGCCTTCTTCAATTATTGCAGGGGTTGAACCATCTGACTTTAAAGGATGGCGCGCTAAATTAAGCTGATAAGGTGAATAGCGATAACTACTACTTTTGGTTACTTGTGGAATAAATTGATGTGAAATAACTCCAATACCACAACATTCAATCTGCTGATATTCCGCAACCTCATTCAACTTTCGCTGCAAATTGTGCATAAACCCTGTAAATGCACTGGGCGCAGGAAAGCCCCATGTTAAATGACTACTAACAATCGACACATTTTCAACATTTAAGCGAACGATATATAACGCTTTAGAATAGGTTTGAGCCATTATGCAAACTCCTCTTTCAACAATTGGAGTTTTTCACGCAAAATCAATGACCATGCACGATCTTCATTGTCATCTAAATCTGTCAATTTTGCTTTTTTGACCAAAATTTCGCTCAGCCAATTCCCAAAGTTATAACCAATTTCTTTACGCCAGTCTCGTTCACGATACGCGTGTAACCATACTTCCTCATCTTCGGTTAATTCATTCGCATCTTCTTTATCAAAAAGTGCTTCTCGATAACCACGATCTAGCCAGAAACTTTGCGCAGCACTAAATTCCTTTGTCTGTGTCCATCCTGCAACAGCACTTTGTTGCAACTCGAAACTCAAATCAATCACACAGTCTGCTAACTCAGCGACCAATGCATCACGTTGGTCTCGAAATTCAACGGTATTACGACGATCTTCTTTTCGATATAACGCAATAATTTTGTTCAATAGCGATTTTACATCTTTACGGTTGATTAAATATCCTGAAAAAACCGTATCGCCTTTCGGTAACGCAAACACCTGACCTTGCCAAGTGGGAGGGATAGATGGCATTAACCACATTAAACCACGGCGGTCACTATTTAATTGTGAGATATTTTGTGGCTTGGAACCACCAAAATTTTGCACTAATAAATTTGGATACTCACGGCTTTCTTGTGAGTGATTTAATTTTTTAAAACGTGCTTCACGTAAAATTTTGCTGTTTTCACCAAAACGATCATTCGAGATTTGCTGATATGCACGGTGCACTAATGCACTTGGATATAACAAAACCAAGGTGTGATAATCATCTTGCTGTACAGGAAACAAAACTTGCTTAGACAAACGTCCTGCATTTAACTCAGTGGGTAACTGACTAAAAGCCAAGAATCGCTGATAACGAATTTCAGCCAAATCTTTGTTTAGTGCGAGTGCGACTATAAAATCAGTATCAGCATTTAAAAGACGATCCAATAAAGTCTGTTCTTGGAACTTTAACCGCAATAATTTAAACACATCTAAAACAGCAGCATTACCAATCACATCTGCTTCAAGTTGAACACCTTGTGAACCCACATATTCATGTGTTTGTTCAGTCACGTTATAAAACATGGCTGATGCTTTCGAATCAGGATGATGCTGTTTTGGCGTATGCGTTGCCAACCGCAATTGGCTTATCCGCAAACTTGCATCTTCAAGCCATGTTTCAACTTGATATTTTTCTAAGAGTTTCTCACGCTCTGCTACATCATCCGCTTTCAGTTTTTCAAGCTTCTCATTCAAACGCCCCTGAATGTATTGCTCAATTAACTCACGAATGCTGGTAGGTTCAGAGTCCGACACTCCGTCTACTTCTTCGTTCATTTTTATACTCAATAAATTTCTTAATACAAAACAAGCTTTTTTTTAGAATCCATTTCTTGCTATCATCTACGATAGATTGACTATCGCAGATGATATGTAACTGCAATTGATTAGACTCTTCTAACCAAATGTATGCCAAACATCATTTCCTCCTCACCCTTTTGGGTAGTGTGATCTAGCAGATCGGTAGTTAATTTAAATTTAGAGATTGCCGTCTCTATATCCCTAAGTTAGCTAATATCATTAGTAGGCTAACGATTATTAATTAATCATAGATCTTTTGATTTAGCAAGAGATCTATTTCAGTTTCTCTTGATCTAAGTTTTTACTTAGTAATATAGAACCGTTCACAGCCATATAGGTTGCTTAGAAATACTAATGAAAATAGCTGACTCAGCTAAATTGTTCACTGCCATATAGGCAGCTTAGAAGTCTTGATTTATCAGGGTTATTCCCTGATAAACCCAAGCCAATCATGGTATAGCCATTTTCGTTGTCCTGATAATTCAGGCAAAGTTAAACTCAAATAACGTCCACAATTTTCAATCCAACTCCGTTCATTTGAATTTGTATCCAAATATTTTATTAATGATTGTTCGGGATCTTGATTCGGCCAACAATGAATTTGAGTATTTTTAAAGAGCTCAATTTTTCTGACAAAACTTTCTCTTTTTAACCAGTTGCCTGTTTTATCGTTATATTCACTCAGTTCTAAAGGCTGTTCTGCTTCTGCTCTAAATGCCATAAATTGCTCAGCTTGTGACTGTCTAAATTGACTCAAGCGTTGCAAAACTCCTGTGTAATGAATCGGAGTATCCCAAAAATCATACGTAGGAAATTTCACTCGTAAACCATTATGAGAAATTTCTGCATCAAGTTTTTGACTAATTCCTCGATTTAGCAGTACATGTGTCATTCGATCATGTTCTAAGTCTGCTAAACGGTAATAGCCTTTTTCTTTTATATAATTTTTCCGAATTTCATCGGGCGTATTAGGTCGTAAACGAGCAGTTGCATCTAAATTTTTTAAATGTTCATCTGCAATCAGTCCATCATTGGCAGTTTGAGTCGAACTTTTTAAAAAATGTCGTGATACTTGAAAGTTTGCATTTTCAAACCCTGGTTTAGAAAAGCATGCCTGATCAGGATTTTTATAATACCGAATATTACTTTCCATCAAAAAGACATTGGTCTGATCATATTTTTCAACGCGATGTCGCCTTGCCCGTCCAGAAGCCTGAATAATCGAACGCATTGATGACGGCTCTAAAATCATCCAGTCATAATCATGGTCACGTCCCACTTCACAAACAGGTGAAGCCAATACCAAGATGATCTGTTGTTGCTCAGGATAACGCTGTAACCAACTCTGAATCATCGGATGGTCATGAGGTTGTTTACCCTGATTACGATCCAAAATTTCATCTAAATATTTTTCAATATTGGCACGTATTAATAATGGAAATCGAGAGTGGTAAACACATAAATGAACTCGGTTTTTTGGATCAATCTTTTGTTTTAAAAGCTGCTGTGCAATGGTTGCTAATGGATCAATATTGGCAAATCGTACTAAACCGACACTATATTGTTTAGCTGTTTTAGGATCGGTAATGCAATTCAGTTGATGTGCTTTTAACACGGTCGCTAAAATTTTTTCAGTAAAAATATCCTGCCATTTTTTTATACTGATTTCTTTTGGTAGACCAACCCATTCTGTTGTACGTCGTTTGGTTTCAGGTGCTTGTTGATTTAAATACTCCACACGTTTTTTAGTAAAGTTTAAATGGGCCTTTTTAAATGTAGCATCAACTTCTGTAGTACTTCTATTTGAGTGACATGGAATCACTTCATGACAAATGCTGGTGGCATTTTCATCAAACCATGCTGCAATAATTGGCTGATCAGGTTGTGTACGATTTTTATTATAGAACTTACGCCCTGAACTATAAGCCAAAAACAATCCATTAATTTCCGCGGGCATTAATGTAGCTGAGGATAAAAGCACCCGACTACCTAGTAAACCAGCCCAATACACCAATCGAGTTAACGCATAATAATCCTCTGGTGAAAAATCGTCGGGTTCATCAAATACTAAATCTGATGACATTAAACGCAGCATAGGCGCAATTTGCTTCCCACCACGGGTACTTTCTGTCGCAGGAATTAAGTGATCAATAGTGCAGCATAAAATCGGGCTCATCAGCATTTTTTTGACCTGATGATTACCTTTCAGCCATTGTGCAAACATATGTTGATTGTCAAGTATGCCCTCAAAATCAATCTCTGCATCATCATAATCTATAAAACTTTCTTCATCAGATAAGCCCACTAAAGATTCTGAACCCATTTGTTCTGCTAACACTGGATTTTGATTCGGGTCTATATTTTGACTTTGTTCTTCTAAAATTTCTGATGAACTTTTTTGACTGTAATGCTCGAATATTTCTTTAACAGCGCCGCCACCGACCATAATGGCTAAATCAGTTTCATCTAAATCTAGTTTTTGACGTAATGCTTTCCCTGTCTGTAAGGTTAAAGTTCTTAAGCCTAATGCAATATTAAAACGTGCACCCTGTTCAGGATCAGCTAAACCATACATAATGCGAGTGTTGGCTAAGGTTTTTCCTCGACCTGTTGATGCAAGATTAACTCCAAAGAATCCATGATTTGGATATTTTTTTTGTATAGTCCGTGCTTCTTGATAAGATTTATCTTGCCACTGGTAATAGCTATTATTGGTTTTGCCTTCAAGACTTTTTTGCTGTGGTAAACGATCAAATAATTCATGTAACCGTGTCATCGCCCCCATAAGTTGCCGTGCATTTTGACTCACACCAACCAAATGATCATCTAGAGGCTGTTTCAAATCTCCAAACTTATCCGTATTCGCAAATCTTTTATATGCTGGATCATGCCATTTAGGTGTTGGTTCACAACTTGAATAATAATGATCTGAAAGCATTAAAACTAAGCGTGAAACATGGCTGATATAAGGATCATCTAGACTTGGTAAAGATGGTAAAGCTAAAAATTGCTTTAACTTCATAGCACAAGCCCTAACTTCTTTAGACCATGTGATACTGTTAAAAGGAAGGTGCTCTGCTGATATATTCCAGCATTTTTTGATATCCTTATCTCGACTCTGATCATCCTGTAAATACTGACGTGGGTAGCACCATTGAAAATTAAGGTCATTCAAAACATTATTAAAGTGCGACCTTTGATACTTGTTATCTTGACTTTCTGCTTGAGCTTTATTTGGAAATAAATAGTTTGGAATTGGTAAGCGGTGGTGAGAAACAATCAACCATGAGGTTAATTTTGCAATTTCAGGTATATCTTTAAATGGTGATGTAGAATATTGAATATAATCATCTTTCACTACATTGATTAACCAAGAAAGATTATGATTACTTGATGATATTTCTGATAATGCACCTATCCAGTCCTCATCAGATTGACCACAAGATTTAACAAAAGCTTCAAATAAACGCAAAGAAATCCATTCATGCCGAAATGGGTCTGCGATCGACTTTTGACTTTTTTTCGCATTCGCTAATTTTTGAGCAAAAAATGGATTGGCTTTTCCAAAATCATGAAATAAAGCTGCAATACGGCTAACCAATGTAATTACGGCGGCTGAATTCCAATTGCTATCGCTATAATCCAGTTTGATCAGTTTAACTGTTCGGTTCACAGGAACAATACCCTGCGCATTAAACTTATTGCGATTCCCTACAATCCAAAGCAACTCGCTTCGCCGCCGACCACGAATCCAGTGACAACTCACAGCGGTACTTTTGGTCACGGTTTTACGTAATAATTTCTTAACTGCAATTAAGCCATCTTCTGTAATTACAGTTTGCCATGTGTTATCGCCTATTCGGTCGGCAAAGGCATCCAACACACGGCGAGTGCGAGGAATGGCTTTCTTTTTACATTGAGAAATAAAGGTCACAATCATGCTTGATCTCCACCTTCAGACAAAGATCGTTGCAAAGCTTGCTCTTTCACCTGATCAAACATAAAGTCTAAACATTGATGCTCAGTAAATTTTTGCAATATCTGTTGGCGAAATTCTTGTTCAGTCATTTTCTCTTTGGCACAAATAAATGCCCATGGCAGCACAATTGCATCTTTAATCAAATCTGCCACATCAAATACCAAAGCACCGCGACGGGTTTTACCATGCATCACAGCAAAGCTATGCGAAATCCCCAGTACCCAAAGTGTGGTTGCTGCTAAACCATACGCCAAGTAATTCCCATGATTGAGAAAATCATTGGCTAAATCGCCTTGTTCGGAATTACGCTCAAAACCAAGCTTGCAACGTGTTGCCGCAATTTTATAAAGTTGTTTGGTGGTTTGTGCTTCGACAAGCAACAAATCGCCCACTTTATCCTGATGTGGAATTTTCTTTTCAAACTGAGAGAGTGCTTGTTCTATATCTAAATCATCAAGATAAAAACCTTCAGCTTGTAATTCTCTGTCTTTTGACCAAATTTTACGAACATATGCAATACGTGCATGCTGGAACTGCTTTGCCACTTGCAAGCGTTTCGCTTCATCAAACCAAAACTGCATCCACCCCTGCATGTACTCCGTTGGGCGATACTCACTTTGTGGCGTCATCCACTCAATTTCACTTCCCATAAACAGCGGGGTTCCGCCGCCACCACAAAAGCCTACCAAAACACCTGCACTAGCAAGCATTCGCATTGCAGCTTGAGTAATTGATGTACCTGTACCCAGTAAAATCACTGTGGTGTTCGCGATAGGAATATTCCAATATTGATTTTCATTTTTAGCTTCAGTCAAATATAGTACCCGACCATCTTTTTGCATGACACGTGCATGTTCAAGGTAATAGACATTTGCACGTTTTGAATGAAGAATGGCTTTTAAATCTGATGGATTAAGTTGCTGCATTGGTATTTTATCTTTTAATAAATTATGGATCTGAGTGTATGCCAATCAAGGTAAAAATGAAGCCTGATTTCATTTTAAGACGACAACCATTGACGTTATAGTTCAGGGTTTAATTTGGAAATGTAGGTACAAAATTCCTCCCCTCAAGCTACTCACATAAAAATAAATAAAATTTCATTTGATTACAAAAAGCCAGCTTTTTAGCCACTATTTGTAAGCAGAACTTAAACATTTTTATCTTTTATTCAATTATTATAAATAAATGTTTGAATTTGTTTAACTTTAAATTAAGCATTATAAGAAAAAATAAGTATGAGTTCATTTCGCTTTTTCTAAAGCACTTATTTTCTCTTATCATGTTGAAACAATTTCTTGTCAATCACCGACCGTTTTTTCAAAAGCTGGTCAGCTTTTGCTCTCTGATTTCACAAGGAATATTATGCGCAAATTAAGAAAAAAACCTCAGCCCTTACAAATTGATGATATCAATATCATTGATCAGCAAAAAACTAAAAAGGCGATTACTGCTGCTGCAATCGGTAATGCAATTGAATGGTTTGATTTTGGCGTCTATGGCTTTGTCGCGTTCGCACTGGGTAAAGTGTTTTTCCCACATGCTTCACCAAGCATACAAATGATTTCGGCACTGGCAACGTTCTCAATCCCGTTTATTTTTCGTCCATTAGGTAGCTTGTTTTTTGGTGTTTTAGGCGACAAATATGGTCGGCAGAAAATTCTTGCCATCACCATTATTATTATGTCGCTGAGTACCTTTGGTATTGGGCTGATTCCAAGTTATGCCAGTATTGGGCTTTTGGCACCTGTCTTGTTGTTTATTGTCAAAATTGCACAAGGTTTCTCAGTGGGTGGCGAATACGCAGGTGCCAGTATTTTTGTTGCCGAATATTCACCTGACCGTAAGCGTGGATTTATGGGTAGCTGGCTGGATTTTGGTTCGATTGCAGGTTTTGTACTCGGTGCAGGTCTGGTTTCCCTGATTACTTTCTTTGTAGGCGAAGACCAGTTTTTAGAATGGGGCTAGCGTTTGCCATTTTTCTTAGCCCTGCCACTGGGGATGATTGGTTTATATTTACGCCATGCTTTAGATGAAACACCAACATTTCAACAGCATAGCGAATCACAGGAAAAGCCTCAAAAACTCAGTATTCAACAGGTTTTTAAGCAGCATTCGCGCAGTTTGTTTATCTGTATGGGTTTAGTGATTTGTACCAATGTCAGCTACTACATGTTACTGACTTATGTGCCAAGTTACTTGACGCACAACTTAGGCTATTCAGAAAGTCACGGCGTTCTGATTATTATTGCTGTGATGATGGGCATGTTGTTTGTACAACCCATGATTGGCTGGCTGAGTGATCGCTGGGAACGCCGCCCATTTATTTTCATGGACAGTTTTATGCTGATTTTCCTGTCTTACCCTGCATTTTTATTGCTAAACAGCCATGTCATTATTTTAGTTTTCTTGGGGTTACTGATTCTTGCCCTATCATTGAATATGCTAATCGGGGTGATGGCTTCGACGCTACCTGCGTTATTCCCAACCGCGATTCGTTATAGTGCACTTGCCAGTGCCTTTAATATTTCTGTGGTGATCGCAGGTTTAACGCCAACCTTAACCGTAGCACTGGTCGAAACAACTCAAAACCTAATGATGCCAGCCTACTATCTAATGCTCTGCGGTATGTTCGGTTTAGCCACAGCATTTTATTTAAGAGAAACTGCCAACAAACCACTGACAGGCGCTGCACCATTAGCAACCTGCGAAGCTGAGGCTCAGGAGTTACTAGAACAATTTCATGATCATATTGAACAGAAAATTGATATCCTAGATCAGAAAATTGGACATTTACAACGTAAACACCAAAACCTAGCTGATCAGCATCCCAAAATTAACTAAACCTGACCCAATAAAAAAGCCCAGAATTTGGGCTTTTTTATTTGAAAGACTGCAATTAAGCGACTTTTTTCAGCAAGACTGTACCCACTGAATAACCTGCACCAAATGAACTCAAGATTGCATACTCGCCGACTTCAACTTCATGTGCCGTTTTATGCATCGCAATTATTACGCCTGCTGAAGAAGTATTGGAAAATTCATCTAAAATAATCGGTGCACGGGCAGCTTCTGCCTGTTTGCCTGCCACATATTTCAAAATCAGTTCATTCATGTTGGCATTGGCTTGATGTAACCAGAAACGCTTGATTTGATCAGCATTTAGCTGATTTTTCTCAAGTTGCTGGTTGATCATTTGTGCAACCAATGGGCACACTTCTTTAAACACCTTACGCCCATCTTGGTTAAACAGCAAACCATCCCCAAAGGCATCTTCGCAGCGGTTTAAGAAGCCAAAGTTATTGCGAATATTGTTGGAGAACTGGGTTTGTAAATTTATATCTACCAACTCAAAACCTGCTTTATCCGCACTTGCTTCAATAATTGCCGCAGTTGCCACATCACCAAAGATAAAATGACAATCGCGCGATTTGAAGTTGAGATGTGCCGAGGTAATTTCAACATTGACCATTAACACACGGCGCGCACCCGCCTGAATCGCATCACGCGCCTGTTTCAAGCCAAAAGTCGCTGAAGAGCAGGCAACATTCATGTCATAGGCATAACCCTTGATCCCCAATGCCGACTGAATTTCAATCGACACCGCAGGATAAGCCCGCTGCATGTTGGAACATGCCAAAATCACTACATCAATATCGTCTGCCGTGACATTTGCCTGTTGCATGGCTTGTTGCGCTGCAGTCACGCCCCACTCCGCTTGTAATGACAATTCATCATTACTGCGTTCAGTCAAGCGTGGGTACATGCGGTCGATATCTAAAATACCCGATTTTTCTACCACATAACGGCTTTTGATACCTGATGCTTTTTCAATAAACGCTTCGCTTGAACCCTGCAATTCTACAAGCTCACCTTTGGCAATTTGCTCGGCATGCTGTTGATTATAGCGTTCTACATAAGCATTCAAGCTGGCGACCAGCTCCTGATTGCTAATCGCTTCGGCTGGATGAAATAACCCTGTCCCTGTAATACGAATGCTCATGTCAAATTCCTCAATGATTCAAAAATCAAAGACCCAACTGTTGCCATTGCTTTTGCAAGCGATTTTCGGAAATTGGCATCTTGGTTTTCATGGGCTGTGAAAATAGTGAAATTCGCAGCTCTTCAACCATGGTGTACAATTCACGTAGTCTTGGGTCATTTTTATGCTTGAATAATTTTTCCATCCAAGGGTCGACCTGATCAATGGCAGCATTATCTCTTTGCAAGTTATTTGGTAGACGCTCCAGTCGCATTATGAGTGCTTTCAAATAACGCGGGAACTCTTGCCACAAACTCAAAGGTTGTGTATAGACGAAATTATCCAGACGCATCAAGTCTAACTGGTCTTCAATATCGTCCATATTCTTGCCAAAGATCCCTTGATCAAGCGTAAGTAGTTGACGGCGAATGGTTTGCCATGGGATCAGAATGTCATTTAACAGGCTTAAAATATGCTGACCATGCGTCAAAAACTGCTTTTTGACTTGCGTGACCAATTCTGCGAAGGCTTTGGCATCGACAGGTAATTCATTAATCACTTCGTCCAAAGTGGCATAAACCAACATTTGTTCCAGTTTAGCTTTATCACCGAGTGGCGAATAAGCCAAAGCCAGTGGCTTAGAAATCTGTTTTTTCAACTGTCGAATTGCATCGCCCAGTTGCAAATGTACTAAACGGATCACCCCTTGCTTATGCTGATGCATGGCTTCGGCTTGATCATTGAAGGTCTGAATCACTACACCCGATTCGTCTTTGGCATCTAGCTCAGCAAAGGATTTGGTCGGGACAAGTGCCTGAAATTGCTTGACGACCACGCCCGTAACTTTCTGAGCCGCTTCAAACACGAACTGTTCAGGGAAGGTTTGAAACTCACCCTTAGACTGTTTCACAGGTCGATGAGTTTCTGTACGACAACGCACCTTGAGTTCGGGCAGATCGCGCCCTTTTTCAATCACGCGGCCTTTTTCATCTACCACCACAATAAATGGCATAAGATACGGATCAATGCGTTCAAACGAGAAATCTTTCTCTGTAATTTGTTCACCACGTAGTGCAAATGCCAGATATTTAAAAATATGCTCACGTAAATGCACCGCATCTACAGCGTTCAATAATTTTTTAGCGGTGTCTGGAATCGGCACGATATTACGGCGCTTATCTTTTGGTAAGGCTTTGAGCAAAGCCTCGATCAAATCCAAACGCCAGCCCGGAATTCCCCAAGACCAGATATTTTCATCAACCTGCGGCAGTGCCTGAACTGGAATTTTGACCGTTGCCCCATCTTGATCATGACTTGGGTCAAAACGGTAACTGGTGGCTAAACGCAGCTCACCATTATGCAAATAATCAGGGAATTGCTGTGTGGTTGGGCGATCACTTTGCCAAAGTGCGTCATTTTCCACAAACAGGTAACGTGGCTGTTTCGGCTCAATGGTCGCATGCCAGTCTTCAAAAGCACGGCGACTGGCAATTTCTTCAGGCACACGCGCTGCATAAAATTGATAGATGGTTTCTTCATCCACCACTAGATCACGGCGACGCAATTTATCTTCAACGCGTTCAACTTCCTCAAGTTTGAGTAAATTGTGCTTCAAAAATGGCGGCATGATGCCCAAGTGACCTGTCGTTAAAGCATCACGCAGGAAAATTTCATGCGACGCTGCGTGATCAACCTTTTCAAAATTAATCAGGCGTTTCGGTTCAATAATCAGACCAAACAGTGAAATTTGCGCATACGCATTCACAATCCCCGACTTCTTCGACCAATGTGGCTCAAAGTAATGGTATTTGAGTAAATCACGTGCTGCCAGCAAAATCCATTCAGGGTCAATCTTCGCCAAGGTACGCAAATACACCTGCGAAGTTTCCACCATTTCAAAGGCCATCACCCATGAAGCGCCTGCTTTATGCAGACTACTGGCAGGGAAAATACGCGCTTTTTGCTGACGCACCGCCATATAGACATTACGTTCATCGGTTTTGTTGGCAATAAACGACAGTAACCCCGTGAGCAAGGCACGGTGCAGGTTTTCATAACTGGCAGGCTTGTCATTCCACGACAGTTTTAGACCTTCAGCCAGTTCAACCAACTGCTTATGGGTCTGTCGCCATTCACGTAGGCGCAGCCAACTTAAAAAATGCTGACGGGCAAACGTGCGACGTTTGTTTTCCGTCATCACTTCACGATTGCTTTGTAGCGTATCCCAAAGTTTCAAATAAAACAGAAAATCTGAATCTGCTTCTTTAAATAAAGCGTGCTTCTGATCTGCCTGAGTTTGTTTGTCGGCAGGACGTTCACGTGGATCCTGTACAGCCAATGCGCTGACCACCACCAGAATTTCCTTGAGTACCCCAAAATGCGAACCTGCAATGATCATACGAGCTAAACGCGGGTCAATCGGCATTTTCGTCATCATTTGCCCGACTTTGGTCAGCTCATTTTTACGTTCGCTCATCGCGCCGAGTTCAACCAGAAGCTTTCGACCATCATTCACCAGACGATGATCAGGTGGCTCAATAAAATCAAATTCTTCGAGATTGCCCAATCCCAAACTTTGCATCTGTAAAATCACCGATGCCAAGTTGGTTCGCTTGATTTCAGGTTCGGTAAATTCTGGGCGACTTAAAAAATCTTCTTCGCTATACAAACGAATGCAGACACCTGCCGCAATACGACCACAACGACCTTTACGCTGATTGGCAGCTGCTTGTGATACTGCTTCAATCGGCAAACGCTGCACCCGTGAACGATAGCTATAGCGTGAAATACGCGCAAAACCACTATCAATCACGTAGCGAATATTGGGAACTGTCAGCGCGGTTTCGGCAACGTTGGTGGCAATAATAATGCGTCGACCTGACCCACCTGGATTGAAAATCTTCTGCTGTTCAGAAAGCGCCAAACGCGCATATAAAGGTAAAATTTCAGTATGACGTGGGCCATATTTTTGCAAAGTTTCTTGCAGCTCACGAATTTCTTGTTCTGTACTGGAAAAAATTAAAATATCAGCATGTTCTGGATGACCCTTTGCGGCAGCATCAGCAAAACATTCTTCAACGGCCTGCACCACAGCACGTGGTAAGTTTTCTTCAAAGTCATCGAACTCATCGTCATCACTCCCGCCAATATTCATCTCAGAAATTGGGCGATAGCGCACTTCTACAGGGAAACTGCGCCCTTCGACTTCAAAAATTGGGGCCTGACGGAAATATTCACTAAAGCGATTTACGTCTAATGTTGCCGAGGTAATAATAACTTTTAAATCTGGGCGTTTTGGCAATAACTGCTTCAAATAGCCCATAATAAAGTCAATATTGAGAGAGCGTTCATGCGCTTCATCAATAATAATCGTATCGTATTTCGTTAAAAAACGGTCATGTGCCAGTTCCGCCAGCAAAATCCCGTCCGTCATTAAACGAACGATTGAATCATTTGAGCCTTGTTCATTAAAACGGATTTTAAAACCAATCGACTCACCGAGTTTTTCACCCACTTCTTCGGCAATCCGCTGCGACACACTGCGCGCTGCCAAACGACGAGGCTGGGTATGCCCGATCATGCCTGTTAAGCCACGTCCTGCAAGCATGGCAATTTGTGGTAACTGTGTTGTTTTACCTGAGCCTGTTTCACCCGCAACAATAATGATCTGATGCTTTTGAATGGCAGCAATCAGGCGCTCAGCATACTGGGTAACAGGTAAATCTTGGTTGAGTTTAATTTTGGGTAAGCGTTGAAACCGCGCTTTTACCTGTGCATTCGATTTCTCAAATAATTCTTGGTATTGCTTTTGATCTGCATCCTTCGTTTTGCCTAGTCGATTTAAACGATGTCGGTCACGCACCATAACCAATTGATCTATATTTAAATCACTTTGCACCGAATGCTATCCTCATACATAAAAGTGCCTAGTTTACTCGACTCTGATCGTGATAGAAAGAATTACATTTTCAAGTTTTTTTGAATCAAACTCTTGAATTCAAACCCCTGAATCGCCATATTGAGTCAAAGTGATGCGAAATAGGATTGTGACTGTCATCACCTTGCAATAGATGCACATAACAATCTTGATTGTAAGAAGTGAAAGGTATTGCAAAAATCAATAATTCATTTTTCCGATTCTTTGCATTAAAAAATACTATTTTACCAATGATGTTTTTTTTCTTATTCTAAATTTCGTAAACAGATTACTACTTCCATCCATCTTACGGAGATAATGATGAGCTTAATTAATACTGAAGTTAAACCATTTAAAGCAACTGCATATCATAACGGTCAATTCATCGACATTACTGAAGCCACTCTTAAAGGCAAATGGTCTGTATTCTTCTTTTATCCAGCAGACTTCACTTTCGTATGCCCAACTGAGTTAGGCGATCTTGCAGACAACTACGCTGAATTCAAAAAATTAGGCGTTGAAATCTATTCAGTTTCTACAGATACTCATTTCACACACAAAGCTTGGCATGATTCTTCTGCTGAAATCAAAAAAATTGAATATCCAATGGTTGGCGACCCAACTTGGGCACTTGCTAAAAACTTCGAAGTATTAATTGAAGAAGCTGGTCTTGCTGACCGTGGTACTTTCGTTATCGATCCTGAAGGTAAAATCCAAATCGTTGAAATCAACGCTGGTGGTATCGGTCGTGACGCTCAAGAACTTCTTCGTAAAGTAAAAGCAGCTCAATACGTACACAATCACCCAGGTGAAGTTTGCCCAGCAAAATGGAAAGAAGGTGACGCAACACTTGCTCCATCTATCGATCTAGTAGGTAAAATCTAATCTTTCGATTAGATCATCTCTAAAAAGAGCCCCTCATTTGAGGGGTTCTTTTTATTTAGGCAGAAGCAATGCGTTTTTCGAACATATTTGCCACCAAATTGACCATTGACTGGCGTGACAGCACTCGCGCAAGCTGTGCCGTCAAATAATTAAGTTTCCCTGTAATGACAAAGGTTTGCTTTTTCTCCAATCCACGGATCGCAGACTGAATAACCTCCTCTACTGTCATTGCCTGCATACCTTCTGTATTTGCCTGTGCGACCTCTGCAAAATTGGTCGTGGTATTTCCTGGGCAAAGTGCTAACAATTGCACACCAGAATTGCGGTACTCTCCTGCTAATGCTTCAGTAAGATTTAAGACATAACTTTTAGTTGCACCATAAACGGCGATATATGGTAAAGGCTGAAATGCAGCAGTTGATGCAACATTTAAGATAATCCCTTGTTTTTCTTGTAACATTTTTGGCAAAAACAATTGGGTTAATTGTGTCACAGTCAACATGTTCAGCAAGGTCATTTCTTGGTAGCTTTGTAGTGATTGCTCTAGAAATTTTGTCCATTTACCAAAACCCGCATTATTGATCAAAATATCAACATTCAAACCTTGTTGAGTAATTTTTTCAAATAGTTGTGATGCGGCATCCAGTTTTGCCAAATCCAGTGAAATACAATCGACTTGAATCGAATAACGCTGCTGTAGCTGTTCAGCCAAATGCTGCAATTTTTCAGTGCTACGCGCCACAATAATCAGGTGAATACCCTGTTTTGCCAAATATTCAGCAAAGCCTTGTCCAATCCCAGAAGATGCACCTGTAATTAAAGCTGTTTTATTTTTAAATTTTTCTAAGACATGACTCATATTGCATTTACCTTTTATCATTGAGTCATGACTATAAACTCGTCCCTTAGGGACAGAGTCAAGTGTTTATTTTAGGCAAGGTCATCAGTACATATTTGCTGATCTTCATCGGCATATAATCGGGTCAAGGTTTGATCAAGATCTAACAAATCGTGTTGTAACTGTATCAAATGCTGTTTCTGCTGTTCTAATTTTTGCCATTTTTCAGTCATGAGCTGCTTGGCAATATCTAAGGGAAAGCGCTGTTGCTGCGCTTTGATATGAGCCAGCTCTTGAATCTCAGCCAAGCTAAAACCAACAGTTTGTGCTTGGCGAATCATCTTGACCAAGCGTATATCCAGATCAGAATATACGCGATATTTACCCAAGCGCTTTGGTTCAGGCAGCAAACCTAGCTGTTCATAATGACGAATGGCTTTGGGTGTTGTGTTACAACATGCTGCAAGCTGTCCAATATACATAAATTTTATCTAAGTGCGGGATGAAGAATAATTCTGCATTAACATCAACTGAAATGGATGATTTTGTGGCACAGCGTTTTGAGTCGCTTTTGTCTGCTCACGAAATAATGCGCCTGTGCGGTATTTTGCCGTATTGGATAAAATAATTCGAGCATCATCATTGGTGACGACAGCAGTCTGATCCAATCTACGCAATCGAGGTAAAATAAGCTGATCTAGCGTTGAAACCAATAGGTCAATCACAATGACCCCAACAAATTGCTGTGCAATCATGACAGGATGTGAAAATGTGATGGTATAGGCATGATTACAAATATAATCAACATAAGGTCCATCAACATACGGTTGTTTATTTTTTGTAGGATAATTAAACCAGTCAAATAAGCGAAAATCCAAGCGCTGTTGTAAATCCTGATAGCTTTCTAACTCTGCCTGCTGAATTTTTTGATCTTTTTTATACCACCATTCGAGTGTCCAGTAACCTTGTTCTTCTGGAGTTTCCGAAGAGTAGCCAGCAAATCCCATACCATGACTGTATTGGCTCTGTTGTAATGCAGTTTGAATATGCTGTTGAAGTTTGTACCGATCTGAGGATGTCAGCTTCACGCCTTCTGGCAAGAGAGAATCTGCTGAAAGTAAGTGGCGAGCTTGTTCTACCAGTCCTTTGGCAGCTTGAGTAATTTCGACAACGACTTGGTTCAGTAAGTTCTGAATCTGTTCAATCTGTATATCGCTCATGCTTTTATTTCCTTTTTTTACCACTTTTTCTTTGTGCTCGAACAGTGTCAGAAACTTACTTTGATTTTAAAGTGTTAACTTATATTCAAGCATTTGATCTGTTAATGTATCAAGCAAATTTTGTGCCTGTTGAGCGGCGGCATCAGCATCCTGCTGTTGCAAACAAGCAAATAGTTTTAGGTATTCAGCAACAGTTTGTGTATGAATTTTATCGTTTTTGTACAATGTTGCAACCAGTGGCAGCCATTCTGCCTGAATAGCGAGTTCCTGATTGGCTAAACGCGAAGATTGTGCATAAGCCACAATCATCAATAAACATCGCATGTCAGTTTGGGCACGCACATCAGCAGACTGTGCATCTTGAAAAGTCAAGATCAGTTCATGCAGTTTGGATAATTGCTGAGGGGTTGTGCGTTGCGTCGCAAGTTTGGCACTATGCGATAAAATTGCACTATGAAACTCGCATAGATCAGCGAGATATTCATTACTGACTTGGCGTAAAGGTTGTTGCTGTAACACTTGGTTGGCAGAAAGCTCACAAACAAAACTTCCACCATTTCGTCCACGACGTGTATCAATTAATCCTTTGACACGTAGCGTATTCAGCGCTTCACGTACAGTTACAGGTGACACGCCCATAAGACGCGATAAATCAGCTTCGTTTGGAAGTTGTTCATTTGCTTCAAGCAACCCTGCAATAATGGCATTGCCTAATCGTTCCACGACCTGTTCAGAACGTGTGGCTTGACCGATTGGTGCATATATAACGGTATGTGCTGTCATCGCTAGTTCTCGTCTAAATCAAGCATCATGCTTGATACGGTAGGCTAAAAAAGATAAAGCTTTCCATAAAACCCCTCATCCCTATTGTCTCTAAGCAGAATATGCAATGCTTATCTATATTTTAGAAATTCCATTTCTGATGCAGATGGTTGGCTTAAATAATTTAACTGGTTTGCATTCCAGCATTGAATTGCCAAATTGATCATCTTTCAATGTTTTATGGATGCGCTGATTATAACAAATCGTTTATAAATTAATGTCGTTTCTTGAAAAATCAACGATAATTTGAATGGTTTAAATGGACCAATTGCATTAATCTCATACAGATATTCCAAATATCGTGCCATATCACGAAAATTCTAGATAGATTTAAAAAATTATTGTTTTCCCTATATTATATTTTTTAATTCATATTAAATATAAGTTATTGTTTAATATAATTAATCAAGTTTTAAATATGAAATATAATTTATTATACAAAATGCTATCCAATATAAAATTTTTCTAGCCTTTAAATCAAAATAATCTTAGTGCTTTTGTAAATAATGGAATTTCACCATAAATTTATAATTTTTCTTTTTTGATCAATTACTTTTTTTTAATTCTCTAACTGAGATAATTATGTTTGACCCAAACTGTATTTTCTTTCAATTACATCAAAACACCATTGAAATATAAAGGTATACACTAAAATGCATAAAGTAATACTTATATCGAGCAGCAATGCATTCAAAAAATCTAAATTTAAACTATAGGCAATCAGCGGTACGCTTATAAATAGTAATCCCCCTTCAAAACCAATCGCATGCAGAATACGTATCCAAATACTACGTTGCAACTTTAAATAGCATTCCAATTTTTCAAACAGATTGTTATAGAGCATATTCCAGAACACTGAAATAATTGCCATTGCCAACCCTAAACTTCCCATAAGTTCCACAGGTATTTCAAACATATAACTTAATACTGAAGTCATGATCAACAATAAAATACCTTCATAACTTAACGCATGAATCCATCTTTTCTTTGACATCAACATAAAATTTTCAGCTCTTTTGCTTGGAATCACTGCATTTTATTTTTATTATTCTGATTAATCGAATTAGATTCTTTCAGAATAATTGATAGATGAATATAAATGAACATTAACCAAGAACAACTCAATATCTTTAAAACTGTTATGGAAACAGGCTCTTTTTCTGCCGCTGCCCGCCAGCTTGGTAAAGTCCCCTCTGCGGTCAGCATGTCGATTGCCAATTTGGAAGTTGATCTCAACTTGCAGCTGTTTGAACGGGTTGGGCGTGAACCAAAACCGACCGCACAAGCTCAGGTACTTTACGAAAAAACCCTGTATTTGCTGACGGAGATGCAGCAATGGGTACAGCATGCAAATGCTCTCAGTGATGGTCTGGAATCGACGTTAAGTATTGTGGTGGTATCTGAACTGATTCATACGGAATGGACAGATTATATTGCCCTGCTTGAACAACAGTTTCCCACGCTACAACTTGATATTTTTTCAGCACCACAAGAAGATGCTTTACGCATGCTGATGCAAGGACAAGTCCAATTTGCCCTGATGTTTGAGCGAGAATATCTTGATCATCGTGAATCGTTTATCGAGCTGAAACGAGAAACCATTGTACCCGTTGTCAGCTTGTCACACAGCCTAGCAAAGCAAAATCAAATTCCACTAGAAACACTACAGCGTTACCGTCAAGTGATTGTCACAGGGCGCGACCAGCATCAAAAACCTGAGCTATTGTTTTCGACTCAATACTGGCGCACCGATAATCATCAGCTTGCTCTTTCTTTAATTTTAAAAAATCTGGGCTGGGGGTTATTGCCATTGACCATGTTGGAGCAAAATCCGCATTTATATACCCAGTTGAAGATTCTGGATATTTTGGAAATCACCCCACAACTTGAATATTACATTGACCTTGTCTGGAATAAAGAAGCGCAACTTGGGCAAGCCAGTCAATTTTTAATTGATTTTGTTCGACAACAGCGTCTTAAAAAAGTGCAATAAAACACATCTTTTTTGCAAAAAGCTATGCTATAACTAGATAGATTCAAAACATGATCGAACAGTTTAAACAATGACAACTTCCTCTTTATCCCAATTAAAAAAATTGACAACCATTGTTGCTGACAGCAGCGACTTAAGTGCGATTGAACAATTCCGCCCACTCGATGCAACCACCAACCCATCCTTAATTACGGCGGCCGCAGCCCAAGAAAGCAGCCGTGAACTGATTGAAGCCGCTTATACCCAAGCCAAACAAGAAGGTTTATGCGCTGATGAGTTGATTGAACGTACGATTGATATTTTAACTGTCAAATTTGGTGTAGAAATTCTAAAACTCATCGAAGGGCGAGTTTCAACGGAAGTTGATGCAAGCTTGTCTTACGATACCGAAGCAACAATTGCCAAAGCCAAAGAATTACTAACCTTGTATAAAGGCTATGGGATCGACCAAAACCGTATCCTGATTAAAATTGCTTCGACATGGGAAGGAATTCAGGCAGCAAAAGTACTGGAAGCTGAAGGTATTCACTGTAACCTGACGCTATTGTTTGGTTCTCATCAAGCCAAAGCCTGTGCAGATGCTAAAGTCACCCTTATCTCACCGTTTGTTGGCCGTATTTTGGACTGGTATAAAAAAGCAGAAAATGTTGACCATTATCCAATCGAACAAGATCCAGGTGTGCTATCGGTTAAAGCTATTTTTAACGATTATAAAGCCCACGGTGTTCAAACTGAGGTGATGGGTGCAAGTTTCCGCAGTATTGAGCAAGTTCTAGCTTTGGCAGGTTGTGACCTATTAACAGTTGCGCCAAATTTACAGGCTCAACTGAATGAAGATCAGCGTCAGGTCACTGCTCAGTTAGTTCCAACACAAAATATTATTCCTGCTGAACCAGAGCTGACTGAAGTAGAATTCAAACATCAGCTTGAACATGACCTCATGGCATTTCAGTTATTACAGGCAGGTATTGATGGATTTATTAAAGCGCGTGAACAACTCAGTGCTTTATTAAGACAATCTTTTGGTATAACTGCCGAATTAAAGAACTAAAATATATTCTCTTTCTTATAGCAACCGAAACTGATTTAAACAGTTTCGGTTTTATTTATGGTCGGTTATCGTGTTTGGGATTATTGATTTACCAAGATTTATTATTGGTACGATTTTAATTGTTTTACTTCCTGGTCCAAATTCCTTATATCTGTTAGCGACAGCTTCTCGTTATGGGATCAAACGAGGCTATCAAGCTGCTCTTGGCATTTTAACAGGAGATAGCATACTGATTTTAGCGACAGTGCTAGGGGCTGTATCTTTAATCCATGCTTACCCAATCATCTTTACGGTTCTAAAAGTGTTGGGTGCAGGTTATTTGGGATATTTAGGCATAAAACTGTTTTTGCACAGTATTGGCATTTGGAAAAATGCTAAAAACCAAGTTGTTGTCACAGAAGTTACATCAACAAGTGAACCTCCAATGATCGCATTACGCCCATTTCGTACTGCACTCACGATTAGTTTGCTGAACCCGAAAGCCATCTTATTTTTTCTGTCTTTTTTTGTGCAATTCGTTGACCCAAAGAGCTCGGCACCAATGCTCAGTTTTCTGATTCTTGCCGTGATTTTACAGTTCATTAGTTTCAGTTATTTAACCAGCCTGATTTTTGGCGGCAGAAAGTTGGCGCGTTACTTTTCTCAGCAGCAGCGTCTAGCAAGTCTGGCAACCTGTGCGGTTGGTATTTTATTTTTAACTTTTGGTGCAAAACTCGCTTTTTCAACTATTTAAATTAATGCCCAACTGTTTTTGAAAATAAGTTCATAATCAACACACCTGCAATAATAAATCCGATACCAATAAATGCAGGTGTATCTAGAGCTTGCTTAAATACGTAATAGCCAATGATTGCTGTAAATACAATACCAACTCCACTCCAGATGGCATAAACCACACCAATATTAAGAGTTTTGGTGACCTGAGAAAGTGCATAAAATGATGCAGTATAAAAAACAATCACTAAGAGTGATGGTAATAATTTACTAAAACCTTCTGATTTCACCAGAAAAGTTGTTCCTAAAACTTCGGCAATAATTGCAAAAGCTAAAATGATATAGGCATAAAACATCAAGCTCGTGAAAACCCCTAAAAAATGCAACTCACTTTAAAGATCCCATAACAACTATAAGCAATGACTTAATTTAGTATCACAGCAAAACCGTTCTGAAAGAGTAGTTTGTGAAAATACTTCTATGCTAGCATTTTTGATATTTGACTCTATATCACGATCAGAGCAAGAGATTCATGTTTTTTGATTAAACTATATAACCTGAAAGAACAGGTGACCATCATTCCAAATAACAAAGCACCCGAAGGTGCTTTACTCATTTTATGAAATAGCCCAATTAAACATCTGTCCGAAGGCATACACGATGGTGATCAGCATTAATACAGATGATGACGTTAATAATAATTCTAAAGTTGTCATACCCCACCTCTCTCAGGCAAGTTGAATATTTTTTATACAATATTTTAAGAAACAATTCAATAACAAAAAAATATAATTTTACAATCTTTAAATACTCAAAATTTCATTAATTAACTTTTCTTATACAACATTGAATTCAATCATGTACTTGTATTACCAATACTTTCTCTTTAACAAGTGGATAAATTTAATTTTAATTTTAATCGTCTTGCTTACGACTTAAAAACACTGTGATGCAATGCACAAATTTGATCATACCGTTCATACAAAATGAAAAAATTATAGGGAGAAAAATAATGAAAGGCTCAGATAAATAGCATCTACCTACCTGAACCATTCACGTTCAACTACTTAATTTTCAATAACTTTATAGATTTTACAATCAGCTTCACTTTGAAAAAGCAATTCGATTGTTGGTAAAATCCGTTCTCCATAAATCTCAATAAAATCAACTTTTTGCTCTAAAGAATACTGCTCAGAGTCCTCTCCATCTGCCAATTCTTTCAATACAGCTTTTGCCATATGATACACATCAAATTGATCTTTCACTTGAATATGAATCGTTCGCATAACTCGATTCCTCATCCTGATCTAATTGGTGATTTTTTTATAACATAAATCTTCAAATGAGAATTTTTTGTAATTGTTAAAATTCTTCGCATTGTGATCAGTTTGTAAAAATATAAGTGAGTTATTCTGTGTCAGAAAAGTCGCATTGATAGCAGGATTGCAAGGCTAAGTAAGCTCACACATTCAGAAATTTCAATACTGGCCCCCACGGTATCACCTGTGATTCCGCCTAAACGACGTACAAATACATGACGCAAATACCCCAAACAGCTACAAAATACGACTGTAACCACAAGCCCTACCCATCCCAAGCTGCTACATGCGAACAGGCAAATAAGCAATATGATCCATAAAAGCTTGCGAGGTAAATCCTGCAAAAAGGATGAACCCAGTCCATGTGCTCGTAGATAGTCACAAGTCAGAAATAAAAATAAGGCTGTTAAGCGCCCAAGAACAGGAATGATCACCAGTCCATACAGGTGTTGAGTTTGTAAAATTACATAAATGCTGGAAAATTTGAGCAGTAAACTCAAAACCAGACTCAACACCCCGATTGGACCACACTGTGGATCTTTCATGATCTTTAAAGTGCGTTCACGGTCACCATATCCACCAACCCAAGCATCAGCCGTATCTGCCAAACCATCCAGATGCAATCCACCCGTTATAACTACCCAAACCGTTAAAATCAGGCTGGCGGAAAGTAAAACAGGTAAATGAATAGAATTAAGCCCCCACGCCATCGCAAAGATGAGTCCACCAAGGAACAAACCAATCACAGGATAAAAAGCGAGTGAGTAAGCATTTTGTCGCGGGCTAGGTAACTGTTTAAGCTGTATGGGAAAAATGGTTAGAAACTGTAATGCTATCCAAAATGGCATCATAGGATTTGCTCTTGAATACACAATTGCAAGTGTTCGTTCTGCTTGAGATATATCGCTTGAATACTGGCAAGTTCAGCAGGCATAGTCAGCAGTTGAGTGAGTGGCTGTTGTTGAGCCATACATTTTAACCACTTAATCACACCACCATGACAAACTAGCAATACCTTTTGCCACCGTTGCTGCTGTGCCTGATTAAGCAGCATTTGGCAGCCTTGCTGTAACCTGTTCTGAAAATCCAGTAAATTTTCCCCTTGTGGGGGTGCATACTGACAAGGATCTTGCCAAAACTGCCCTAACTGTTCTGGCTGAGTTTCATGGATATGTTGTAACGTCAGACCTTCCCAATCGCCAAAATACAACTCTTTAAATTGTGGCATCGTGATGAGAGGCAAACCAAACTGTTGCTGCACATCCTGAGCAAAACTGAAGCAGCGTTGCAATGGCGATGTCACTATTGCATCCCAAACAGGATGCTGTTGTAAATATAAGGCTATCGTATCCTGCATTTGTTGGCAGCCTTCGGCAGTCAGGGCATCATCCAGATGCCCGCGCAAGGTATGTCCCTGTGTTGTTTGTCCATGCCGTAATACATCCAATTGCAGCATTTTATTGCTTTTCACCTGTTACCGCAGCTTGTTGAAAGGTTGCCATTTCATTATGCAGCACACATGCCATTTTGAGGATACTCAGTGCAACACCTGCGCCACTTCCCTCACCCAAACGCAAATTCAATTGCAAAATCGGCTGTGCATGTAACTCTTTTAAAATACGGCGATGTCCATACTCCGCAGATTGATGCCCAAACAGCATCCATGTACGGACTTTAGGTTGAATCTGTACTGCAATTAAAGCAGCCACAGAGCTAATAAAACCATCGACCAGCATTGGAATACCAACTTGTGCGCAGCGCAAATACGCCCCAACCATTGCAGCAATTTCAAAACCACCGACTGCGGCTAAAATTTTAATTGGATCTGCCTGCACATCAGGTTGATGCAACTCAATAGCCTGTTGAATCACCTGTTTTTTATGTTGCAATTTTGCATGATCAATACCTGTCCCTACACCTGTAAGTACTTCGGCAGGTTCATTTAATAACAAACAGGCCAGTGCTGATGCTGAACAGGTATTCCCGATTCCCATTTCACCTGCGATAAACAAATTACTATGTTGTTCTACCGCCTGATCGACACTGTTTTTACCAATTGTCATCGCAGCGATGCACTGGGTTTCACTCATGGCAACCGTTTTTACAAAATTCTGTGTTCCTGCTGCAATTGGATGCTGCTGCACACCTGAATAATCATAAGCATCACCGACCGTCCCACAGTCAATCACCTGTAAATGCGCCTGATGCTGTCTGGCAATTACACTGATTGAAGCGCCACCCGATATAAAGTTCTGAAGCATTTGTCGGGTCACGGCTTGCGGATAAGCAGAAATATTTTCTTCCATCACGCCATGATCCCCTGCAAACAAGCTAATCCAGACATGATCAATATTGGGTTGCTCGGTACGCTGCAAACTTGCCAAGGTGACTGCTAACTCTTCCAGATCCCCCAATGCCCCAGCAGGTTTTGTCAGTTGAGCCTGTCTTTCCAATGCTTTTTCTTGAAATACGCTATCGATATTACGACACGGCTGTAACCACCAACTCATTTTTCTACTCCTTTCAATTGTATCGGAAACCCAGCAACGCAAAATACTGCATGTTGACAAATCTGCCCCAAAGCCTGATGTAAGCGTCCAGACTCATCGACAAAACGACGTGTAATTTCCCCCAACGGCACAACCCCAAGTCCCGTTTCATTGCTGACTAGAATGATTTCAGATTTTAAATTCGGTAATAATTCTAATAATTTCAGGCATTCACGTGAATGTAAATCAGGATCTTGTGCGCAGAGAAGATTACTCATCCAAACAGTCAAACAATCAATTAAAATAACCTGATGTTCAGCATCCAATTCCTGCAAACGCTCTGCCAAATATATCGGTTCTTCAACCAACTGCCAATTTTGATCACGTTGCTGCTGATGCTGATGGATACGCTCCTGCATTTCATGATCAACTGCCTGAGCCGTAGCAATATACACTCGCGATTTTTGTGTTGCCAGTGCGAGCTGTTCAGCATAATGACTTTTTCCTGAACGCGCCCCACCCAATACTAAATGCAACATAAATAAAATTAACCTAAATGAAAACGATAATGTGCGGACAATTCACCTTGTAATTGGCGTGCCTGATATGAACCAAAAGTCAAATATCGAAATTTAACGGTCCATGGTTGAACTGGTATTTGCTCTATCTGTTCTAAAATTGGATTGGCAGCAAATTCATCCCGATACAAGCCTATCGTTACGTGCGGACAGTAAATGATTGCATCAATTTCTTTTGCAACAGGCCAAAAACAGTGGCGTAGCTGCAATAAAATATTTTGTTCATCAATCACATCTACAAATAAAGCACTTTGGAAACTGCGTACTCGACCCAGTTTGAGCTCAAAAGTATTTGCCTGTAATTGCTGTAACAATTCAATCTGTTGCTTGAGCTGGCGTTCATGAAAATGATCAGGTAAATGCTGTAAATGAAATGGTGATTGCCAAAACCCGCATACAAACAATGTAATATGCCAGCGTCGACGGTTAGGCATATACAGATAAGATTGAAATTGCTGTTGTATTTGCTTTAAATACTCGCTACAGGCAGCATCGTCTATCTCTAAATACCAGAGAGAAAATTGGTCTCTTCCTTTATGCCAATCTGAATAATCTGCGTCCAGACTTGCAAATGTATGGCTGTTGGGCTGTAAAAACATGGCTAAAACAGCGTAATTCCCACATAGCGATATAAATCTGCTACTCCCAATTCCATTTTATAAATAAGCAACTGCTCTACCTGAGCATGAGTGATTTCTTCAAATACATTCATTTCTTGTGTATGAATATCATCGACTGAATGGGGTAAGCAATGCTCAAACTGATCTGCAATATATTCAAACCCCAAATCCATCGCAACAAATGCCGTATGCTCGCAAGGCTGCACATACTGTTCTTCTTCCCAATTCAGCACAACATGCTGGCAATACGGACAAGCAAGGTTTATCTGCTCACCCTGAATTTCAATAAGCTGGTAATTCATAAAATATCATTTTTTTCAGATACTATAGTTTAAAATATTTTATGCCAAATAGCATTGTATACTTTGAAATTGGTTATAATTTTGGCAAAAAGAGTGGAACATCTTTCAAGGAACTCAACATGGCAACTCTAGAAAAAGCCATTACGTTTGCAACACGCAAACATGCAGGACAGGTCGATAAGGCAGGTCAACCTTATATTCTTCACCCACTACGTTTAATGTTAAAAATGAAGAATGAAATACAGCAAATAGTCGCTGTACTGCATGATGTCATCGAAGATACTGATGCAACAATTGTCGACCTCATCTCTTTGGGTTTTAGTCAAGATGTCATTGATGCCGTTTGTGTACTCACCAAAAAAGAAGGCGAAAATCGTATAGAAGCTGCATGGCGTGCTGTCAAAAACCCAATTGCACGAGAAGTCAAACTTGCCGATGTTGCAGACAATATGGATCTGAGCCGAATTACCCACCCAACCGAACGGGACTTTTTACGCTTAAAAGAGTATCAGCAGGTTCAGGAAATCTTGCAGCATGACATTTAAAACTTGTATCTATTTATAAGAACGTATATTTTCTAAATACTTTATCTCTCAGGTCGGCTTTTTATGCTCAGCGATTTAGACGATTTCTACTGTTTTGCTTTGGTGGTTGAACATGGCGGATTCAGTGCAGCTGAACGTGCTACAGACATTCCCAAATCTAAATTAAGTCGCCGTGTATATAATTTAGAGGAACGTTTAGGTGTTCGCCTGATTCAGCGCAGTTCACGTCATTTTGCGGTGACTGACATTGGTATGAATATTTACCGCCATGCTCAAGTCATGATGAATGCCGCGCAAGCCGCACATGATCTGATCGACCATTTGAGTGTTGAACCACGCGGTATTGTCAAGGTCAGCGTACCTGTTTCAGTTGCTCAAAATGAATTTACCAAAATTCTCCCCGACTTCCTGAAGCGTTACCCAGAAATTCGTTTGCAACTGCTCGTCAGCAATCGTCGTGTCGATGTCATTAATGAAGGGGTTGATGTCGCCTTACGCGTTCGTGCAAAAATTGATGATGACCCTGGACTGATTGTGCGTAAATTTGACCGACATGAGCAACATCTTTTCGCGAGTCAAGCTTATCTGAATCAGTATGGTGATTTGAAAAGCCCAGAACAGTTAAGTGAGCATAAAGTCCTGAGCATGGTAGATGAACATGCCGATCAGTTTATGGTATTACATAATCAACAAAATCAGCCGATTAAAATTAAAATTAATCCAATTGTGATGGGTTCGGACTTGATGATGCTGTGTCAGCTGGCTCGACAAAATTGTGGTATTGCCTTATTACCAGACTCGATTGCGGCTGACTATGTTAAAACAGGCGAACTCGTTCGTGTCCTACCTGAGTGGAAAGCACCACATGGTATTTTACATGCGGTTTATCCTTCTCGACGTGGCATGTTACCTGCAGTTCGAGTTTTTATTGACTACTTGGTAGAACATCTAACATACAAAGATGGTATTGATGTTTTTTAAAATAGCTCGCAAATTAGCATAAGATTACAGCTTATCTATTGAGCTTTAATAGATAAGCTGTCGTATCTCCATTATTTACCCGTAATATATTGATAAGTTAGTAACAGGTAAGAAATTGGTCAGAACATATTCTCCCCAATTTCTATATTTAAAGATCTGACAATATATTTATGCGTATGGTTTTTATCTGTACAAATAAAGATGAATTTTAATATGTCAGATTCAATTTACTTAGCTTGATAACGTATTATTTTATTAATGATAAATACACAAACAAAATAATATGCGCCAAGCACAGTCAACTGGAGAAATCTCGTGAAAACCCAATTAATGGCAATCACCTTAGCAATGACTACCGCCTTATCCGCAGGTGCAGCATTTGCAGACCCAAATGATAACTATCGTGGCGGCCCTCAACAAAACCAACAAAATGATCATCGTGACGGCGGTTATCAGCAAAATGATCGCCACAATGGCTATCAACAACAACGCCCATCAAACGATCGCCATGATGGTGGTTATCAACAACATCAGTCAAATGATCGTCGTGATGATCATCAGCAAGATCGTCACTGGACTCCTCGCTACCAACAACATCCTCAAGCTTATCGACATGATATGCCACGACCAGGTCAAGAATGGCGTAGAGGTGGACGCGTTCCCGCTCAATACCGCGGTTACGAATATGAGGTTCGTGACTGGCGTTCACATGATTTACCAGCGCCTCCACGCGGCCATCGCTGGGTTCGCATTAATGGCGACTACGTTCTTATTGCCATCGCAACAGGCGTAATTGCACAAATCTTGCTTGGTGGACATTAATTCCTCTCTGCAAGTTTTCAATCCTAAAGCACCTAAATATAGGTGCTTTTTTTATTCAAACATGTTGAGCTGAGGTGTTTGCTTAATTAGTTTTTGTTTGGGTACATGTAAACATTCAAATTCATCTACAGGAAAACCTTCAACAAAATGGGTAATATTTGGACTTTTCCAATTTAACCATGCCTTTAAATGATGATGCGGAACAACAATCACTGAACGTTTTACATTTCCAGGCTCATGAAAATCTTTCATCATCGGGTGATCTAAAGCATCCATCGTCAGCATAGTTGCAGAACGAATAATTTGCTCTCCGATCTTCACGATTTCATATAAAGCTGCAATAAAGAAAGCCTGCCCATCTTTACGTTTCACACCCCAACGCTGCGGTTTATCATCAATATATTTACTTTCATAAAACTCCGTAACAGGAATCACACCAAATTTGCATCTCAAGATTGATGCCTGAAAACTTGGTTTTTGCAGCAGCGTTTCCTGCCGAGCATTATAAGTATGCTTGGCAACCGTTACATCTTCCGCCCATTTTGGTACTAAACCAAACATGACGTTACGCCATTCTAACTCTCGCTCTGCCTGAAACAGTAAAGGACAGTTTCCCATAGGGTAAACTTCATCAGCATACTCAAAATCAATCACAGGTAGCTGTAATTGCTGAAGTTGAGTGAGTGTTAGAGGCTTGAAATTCGCGCACATATTCGAATCAAATTTGACTGTCTCGACTTATTATCAATGAAAAATCATATTTTTTCTAATTCAGACAATCTAAAAGCTATTTCATAGACATAAAAAAGCCTCCGAGGAGGCTTTTTTTAGTTTAGGTAATTAATCACCTGTATAACCTTTCAATTGTAAACGTGCTGCATGCAATAGAGGTTCTGTGTAACCTGCTGGTTGCTCTGCACCTTTAAAAATCAAATCAGAAGCAGCTTTGAACGCAATATTGTTGTCAAAGTCTGTTGACATGGCTGTATATTCTGGGTCATTGGCGTTTTGCTCATCAACCACTTTCGCCATGCGGTGTAAAACTTCTTCAACTTGTGCTTGAGTTACGATACCGTGACGCAACCAGTTCGCAACGTGCTGAGAAGAAATACGTAATGTTGCTCGGTCTTCCATCAGGCCAACATCATTAATATCTGGAACTTTAGAACAACCTACACCAAGGTCAACCCAACGTACCACGTAACCCAAGATCCCTTGACAGTTATTTTCAAGTTCTTTGGTAATTTCTTCAGCAGTCCAGTTAGTTTCAGCAGCTAAAGGTGGTGTTAACAAATCATCTAAAGGCAATGCTGATTCAGACAATAATTCTTGCTGACGCTCAGATACATTGCATTGATGATAATGGATTGCATGAATCACAGCACCAGATGGAGATGGAACCCATGCACATGAAGCACCTGCTTGAGGATGTTCAATTTTGGTTTTGTACATGTCAAGTAACAAATCTGGTTTTGGCCACATGCCTTTACCAATCTGAGCTTTACCACGTAAACCACATTGTAGACCAATCATCACGTTACGGTTTTCATAAGCTGCAAACCATTTTTGGTTTTTCACTTCAACCTTACGCACCATTGGACCTGCTTCCATAAAGGTATGGATTTCATCACCCGTACGGTCCATGAAGCCTGTATTAATGAAAATGGTACGATCTTTTGCTGCTGCAATACAGTTTTTCAAGTTTACAGATGTACGACGTTCTTCATCCATAATACCGACTTTCAAACTCTTCGCTGGCAGACCAATCAATTGTTCTGCGCGTTCGAATAATTCAACCGCGAATGCAACTTCTTCAGGGCCGTGCATTTTTGGTTTAACAATATACATTGAACCTTTGCGAGAGTTCTTAACTGTATTTTGTCCCAAAATATCAACCTTAGACAATAATGGAGTCACCAAAGCATCCATGATGCCTTCGTAAATTTCTTCACCATCGACCAAGATTGCAGGGTTTGTCATAAGATGACCAACGTTACGCAACAACATCAGTGAACGACCATGAACTGTCGTCGTACCACCTACCAAGTTATGATAGCTACGATCTTGATTCAAAGCACGCTTAACTGTTTTGCCTGATTTTTCAAAAGAATCTTCTAAAGTTCCTTTCATCAAACCAAGCCAGTTACGATAGCCTTCTACTTTTTCTTCAGCATCAACAGCAGCAACTGAATCTTCCAAATCCTGAATGGTTGTTACAGCCGCTTCAAGCACAATATCTTTCACATGAGCGCTATCTGTTTTACCAATCGGGCTATTGGCATCAATTTGCACAATTGCATGCAAACCATTTTCTTTCAGTACAATTTCTGTCGGCTGAGCAGGATTACCATTGTAACCAACAAACAATGCTGTTTTTGCAAGTGTAGTTTTTGTGCCGTCTTTTAGCGTAACAACCAATTGGTTATTTTCAACTGTATACGACACTACATCTGCATGAGAACCTTGAGCTAAAGGGAAAATTTCATTTAAGAAATTTTTAGCAAATGCTACAACTTTTTCGCCGCGAACTGGGTTATAAGCTTTGGTTTTTTCTGCACCATCAGTTTCAGGAATAACATCGAAACCATAAAGTGCATCATACAATGAACCCCAACGCGCATTGGCAGCGTTTAGGCTATAACGTGCGTTACGCACAGGAACAACCAATTGTGGTCCTGCAAGTAGTGCAATTTCTTCATCTACATTTTCAGTTATAATTTGGAAATCTTCTACTTCGGGTAATAAGTAGCCAATTTCAGTCAGAAAAGCCTTGTAAGCTTCTAGTTTAAATGTGTTATTGCGATGCCATTCATCAATTTTAGCTTGAAGCTCATCACGCTTAGCTAAAAGCGCTTTGTTCTTTGGGCTAAGATCAACAACAACTTGTTCAAATCCTTTCCAGTAGCTGTCGCTGTCTAAACCTGAACCAGGTAGAGCTTCATTTTCAATAAAATCGTACAATTCCTTAGCAATTGCAAGTTTGCCTTTTTGAATACGTGCAGTCATTGTCTTTCCTGATTGTGCTACTTTTTATTACCGAAGTATTCAGTATAAACATTTATACTGGGCTGAATAGCTTTATTAAGTTGCGAAATAGTGAATATTTAAAAACCAACACTATCTCACCATATCATTGATATATAAAAATAAAATACAGAAAAAAAGGATGTAAATTATTTTTAAAGGCCCTGTAATTAGACTAAAGTGCCACTCGTCATCATTGCAGTCAAATTGACTCTAACAAATTTTAACCGATAGCGTCTATGCTTTTATTTTACGCAGATGTAAGAAAATAAAAGCGCCTTTTCGGCGCTTTTATTTTTATATTTCTTCTTTTTTATCAGATGTTTGCTCTATGTGATGATGCTCAGAATTCAAATAATCATCCGACTGCATTTCAAGCAACCGTGAGCGTGTCCGCTCAATTTCAAATGCCAGCTTTTCACCTGAGTAAATTTCAATAATACTGTCTTGTGAAGTCAACAATAACTTGACGCCACGGTCATAAAACTCATCGACCAAATAAATAAAACGTCGTGTTGCATCACTGAGCTGATCAGTTAAATGTGGAATATGGCTGACCAGTACCGTATTGTAAATATTCGCAATTTCAATAAAATCAGCAGGGCTGCGTGGCTTTAAACACAACTCTTTAAATTCGCACCACAATACATCCTGACTATGACCAAGTGTTTCAATCTGGCGATGGTTAATCTCAATATTACTTTTGACGATATGTTGTGACTGAGTCAGCGCATGAAAACGCTCATCAATCCATCGGTCTGCTTCAGGTGTAAGTGGATGCTTAAACAACTCTGCCTGCTTCAATACCCGCAAACGATAATCCACACCCGCATCAACGTTTAAAACGGCACAGTTTTCTTTGACCATTTCGATGGTTGGCAGGAAACGATCTCGGTGAATACCATTTTTGTATAAGCCATCTGGTGCAATATTTGACGTTGCAACTAAAGTAATCCCTCGTTGGAACAACTTTTGGAACAAATCACTTAAAATCATGGCATCGGTCACATTCGATACAAAAAACTCATCAAAACAAATAATGACCGCATCTTTATAAATCTGATCAGCAACCAAATCCAAAGGATTACGCTGCCCTGAAAGTTTGTTTAATTCCTTATGCACATATTGCATAAAATGGTGAAAATGCATTCGGGTTTTACGTCGAAATGGAATTGAATCAAAAAACTGATCCATCAACCAAGTTTTACCACGCCCCACTCCACCCCACATGTACACACCTTGTGGTGTAGTTTGGCGGCGAAAGCGGCGGAACGCTTTTTTTGAGGCCTTATAACGGTTTAGCAACTCTTGCCAGACTCGCTCCAGCTCATGCACCGCCTGAGCCTGCGCATCATCTGGCATAAACTGCCCTGAAGACAATGCTTTCGCATAACGTTCCGCAGGCGATAATGCCGCGGCATGAGTCAGATTTTCAGATTTAGAATTAAACATATGCTTCAATATTTCGTGTCAATAAACAACGTTATGCGAATTTGGCTGTGATTTTTATGTCTTAGGCAATAAGCCTAATCATAAATACAATCATTTTAAACATTCATTCCCTTGCACCATAAAAATCTGAATAAATTATATATTCATCCATATGATTTGCAGCACAATTCCACCGTATTATTTTATAAAGCAAAGCCTGATTTCAAGTTTTTTTACCTTGAAATTGCAAAAGGCGGCAAAATTGCACGCCTTTTTTAACATTAAATGAGTATTTAAAGTAAATTATATTGTTGCCAAAATATCTCGCAACACTTGCTGAGGGTGTTGTGCTTGAGTAATTGGTCGACCAATAACCAGATGTGTAGAGCCATCCTGCATTGCCTGCGCAGGCGTCACAATACGTTTTTGATCATCTGCATTTGAACCTGCTGGGCGAATGCCTGGAGTCACGAGAGCAAATTCGCTCCCCAAATCCTGACGTAAAATTTTGGCTTCCTGCGCAGAACACACAACACCATCCAAGCCACAATCATAGGTCAATTTTGCTAAACGGCGAACCTGATCAACTGGCTCAACATCCAAACCAATATCACGTAAATCTTCACGCCCCATAGACGTTAATACGGTAACCGCAATCAATTGGGTTGAATAATTTCCAGCTTTTAGTCGCTCAACACAAGTTTCCATCATTTTGCGACCACCAGAAGCATGGACATTCACCATCCAGACGCCCAAATCTGCAGCGGCACACACTGCCTGTGCAGTTGTATTTGGAATGTCATGAAATTTCAAATCCAAAAAGACTTCAAATCCAAGATGATGTAAAGCTTTTACAATCTGCGGACCTTCATGAGTAAATAGTTCCTTACCTACTTTCACTCGGCAAAGTTCAGGGTCAAGCTGTTCAGCAATAGTTAACGCTTGGGCTTGGCTTTTCGCATCTAAGGCAACAATAATACTCAAGAGATTAATTCCAACCAAAAATAAAGCCCATTATAATGGGCTTTTATCTTCTGGGCTAATATCCAAAACAGTTTTTTCTTGCCTACTGTGAGTAATTGCTTCTGTAGCAGCCAGTTGCGCGCTTTGAATCTGCTCTTTACGTAAATGATCAATATCTTTACGTAAGCGCTGGATTTCCCAACGACTTTGAAACACACGAAAAACCTGTACGCCTAACAACAACCCCAGCACCACACCTAAAGCCAACGTTAATAATAACATTAAGCCTGAACGCATAGCAGGAACCTGAGTAAATAGTAGATCTACACTTAACTCAGTACCATTTTGTAAAACCAAAGCCAATGAATAGCCAAACAATATAATCAATACAAGAATAAGGATAAAGCGCATAAGGCCTACCTCCTACATCAGCGTGCTGTTTTAGTTATTTTTCACTTCCAGCTTCATTGACAGCATCACGCAATGCTTTACCCGGTTTAAAATGAGGAACCGCCTTTGCTGCAACCTCAACAGATTTACCTGTTTTAGGGTTACGTCCTACACGTGGTTCACGGTGATGTAGCGCAAAGCTTCCAAAGCCGCGGATTTCAATACGATTGTCCGATGACAACGCCTCAATCATTTGATCAATCATAATCTTGACAGCTTCCTCAACAAGAGGCTCAGCCAAATGCGGATTTTTCAAAGAAATACGTTGTATTAAATCAGATTTATTAAGTGCTTCTGTAGTCATCTATGACCTCATTGGTTTATATCGATTTATCAGTCAATTGATAATAACCCGTTTAAATACAAAACGGTAGCGCAGTATACCAATACTACGCTACCGTTTACAGTAATTAAATAAAAAGTATCAATTAGTTACACTAATTTTCAACCTTTTTACGTTATTACTTCATTTGAGCTTTAATCAAATCACCAATAGTCTTAGGACCATTGTCTTGACCAGTAGCAGTTACTTGACGTAAGTTAGCAACAGCTTCTTTCTCTTCAGCTTCATCTTTTGCTTTAATAGACAAGTTGATAGAGCGAGATTTACGATCAACATTGATGATTTTAGCTTCAACTTCTTGACCAACTTCTAAGAACTTAGTCGCATCTTCAACGCGATCACGGTTGATTTCAGATGCTTTAAGAGTTGCTTCAACTTCGTCAGCTAACTTAATAGTAGCGCCACGAGCATCAACTGCAGTTACAGTACCTTTAACAAGCGCACCGCGTTCGTTAGTAGCCAAGAAGTCGTTGAATGGATCGCTATTCAATTGTTTGATACCAAGGCTAATACGGTTGCCTTCAGCATCTACAGATAGGATAACTGCTTCAACAGTATCACCTTTTTTGTAACGACGGATTGCTTCTTCGCCTTGTTCATTCCAAGAAATGTCAGACAAGTGAACTAGACCATCGATACCGCCAGGTAAACCGATGAAGATACCGAAATCAGTGATTGACTTGATCGTACCTGAAACTTTTTCACCTTTGTCATGGTTCTTAGCAAACTCTTCCCATGGGTTAGCACGAGTTTGTTTGATACCAAGAGAAATACGACGACGTTCTTCGTCTACTTCAAGAACCATTACATCAACTTCATCACCGATCTGAACAACTTTAGATGGGTGGATGTTTTTGTTAGTGTGATCCATTTCAGAAACGTGTACTAAACCTTCAACGCCTTCAGCGATTTCAGCGAAGCAACCGTAGTCAGTAAGGTTAGTTACGCGCGCTTTAACGATAGAACCTTTAGGATAACGGCTCATGATCGCTAACCATGGATCTTCACCAAGTTGTTTAAGACCTAGTGAAACACGGTTACGCTCGCGGTCAAATTTAAGTACTTTAACAGTAACTTCTTGACCCACTTCAACCACTTCTGAAGGGTGTTTGATGCGTTTCCAAGCCATATCTGTGATATGAAGAAGACCATCAATACCGCCAAGATCAACGAATGCGCCGTAATCAGTAAGGTTCTTAATTGTACCTGTAACTGTTTGACCTTCTTCAAGCTGAGCAAGAAGAGCTTCACGGTCAGCTGAAGATTCAGCTTCCATAACAGCACGACGAGATACAACAACGTTGTTACGTTTAGCATCAAGTTTGATAACTTTGAACTCTAACTCTTTACCTTCAAGGTGAGTTGTATCACGGATAGGACGAGTGTCTACCAAAGAACCTGGCAAGAACGCACGAACTGGACCGATGTCAACAGTGAAACCGCCTTTAACTTTACCAGAGATAACACCAGTAACGATTTCGCCATCTTCAAAGATTTTTTCAAGTTTAGTCCAAGTTTCAGCACGTTTTGCTTTTTCACGTGACAAAACTGTTTGACCCATGCCGTTGTCAAGCGCTTCAACAACAACATCAACAGTATCACCAACTTGAACTTCAAGTTCACGTTGGTCATTTAAGAATTCTGCACGGTCAACAACGCCTTCAGATTTAAGGCCAGTGTCAACAGTTACCCAGTCGTCATCGATGCTTACTACAACACCTTGGATGACTGCACCCTTTTCAACGTTTAGATTTAATTCGCTTTCTTCAAAGAGGGCTGCAAAAGATTCGGTCATGTTATACCTGATAAATTCAACAGTCTTGGATCAGTCAAGGCTGGTTTAGTTACGCTGACATATCATCCATAAATCTGATCAAGTGATGTGTCAAGCTAATAAAATGCTTTTGCTAATTGCACATCGATATAATTAACCATTTGTGCAAAGACTTCATCGATTGTTAACAATGAGCTATCAATCACCAAAGCATCTACAGCCGGCTTAAGTGGAGCGACTTTGCGCTCCATATCTCGTTTATCGCGTGCTTGTATATTAGCTAAAATGTCATCTATTTTAGCATCCTCACCCATGCTCTGCAACTGTTTTACGCGACGCTCGGCTCTTGACTCTGCTGATGCTGTTAGATAAATTTTTGCCTGTGCTTCAGGGAATACAACTGTTCCCATATCACGGCCATCTGCGATTAAACCAGGCAACTGAGCAAAATCTCTCTGGCGTTGTAACAACGCATCACGTAATTCAGGAATTACGGCAACTCGAGATGCAAATGCACCCACCTCTTCGGTACGAATAACCTGTGATACGTCTTCATGATCTAACAAAACCCGAATACCTTGCTCTGTTGCTACAAATTCAATCTGTAGATTACGAGCAATCTCAACACACTCAGTTAAATTATCTTGCAAAACTTCAAGTAATTTTCTTTTTTCCAATGACAAGCCAAGCAACCGATATAGCGCCCCAGAATCCAACAGGTGATAATGATAGTGTTGCGCGATTTTGGTTGCCAAAGTTCCTTTACCAGAACCACTTGGCCCATCAATCGTAATTACATGAATATTCATAAATCATCCAAATATAAATTTAATATTTAGGTTTAGTTAAGCTAGCTAGTCTGCATTTTGCATGCAATAAATTCAATCATCTTTTCTTATTTTAAAAAGAAACGTCATACATTTTATTATTAGGCTTCTTTTATCATGATTTGCAGCTATTTTGAGTTTATTATTCGCAGAAAATAATACCTAAAAACATCTATTATCCGCTAATCAGCGGTCTAGCCAGAGCATTTCTGGCTAGACCTTTGAATTGAATATTTTAATTACCTGCGTCTGTTGGGCGCATTCTTAAAACTTTATTCGCTTTATTTAATTCCATATTTAAAGCGATATTGCGAGGTGGGATTGGAGATAAAAACCATTTTTTATAGAGTTGATCCATTTTTCCTGAACGCCACAGCCCCACAATCACCTTATCTGCTATAGCTTTCATTTTCACATCATGATTTGGCAACATGATCGCATATGGGTCAACTGATAATGCCGTACCTACAATTTTATAGTCGCGTGGATGCCCTGAAGTTGCAATTAAACCCGCAAGGGTTGAATCAGCACCAACAAAAGCATCTGCTTTGCCTGCTGCAAGCAATGCAAATGACTCGCCATGATCACGACCATAAATTTTATGAATCGTTAAATCGTGACCGCGAACGGTTCTATTTAGGTATTTGTCAGCAATCACACCTGCAGTTGTTACTACAGTCTTATTATCTAAATCATCAAACTCTCTCACATGTGAAGTGCTTTTCACAGCCATGCGAATTTCAGCCATATAATAGTTCGTTGAAAATTTAACTTCACGATCGCGAATCACTGAATGGGTTGATGTTCCACACTCCATGTCAATTTGCCCAGATCTTAGCATTGGAATACGTTCAGTTGGAGAAACTGCTTTATACACCACATGTAAATTTGGCATGTGTAATTCTTTTTTAATTTCTGATGCAACATCATTACAAATATCAATTGCATAACCTACTGGGTGTCCATTGACCACATAAGAAATGGGCTGTGAGGATACACGGTGCCCAATAACCAACGTACCTGTTTTTTGAATTTTGGCCAATGTATCCACTGCAAAAGCAGATGTAGCTGACATAGATAATGCACAAACCATGCTAGATGCACAAATTTTTCTAAGACCTGATTTCATACTTTCCCTTTATGATCATATCAATATTTATTGTTTTCCCAATATTATTGATATTCACATCTCAATATAATTTATGAACGCACAAATATAGGTCATTTTATATAAATTATCAGTAAAACAATAAATTACATGATCAAAATTAGAACATAAAAAATATTTTAAATCTAAATAATACGTTTTATTGTTTTTTTTCAGCTCTACGCTTTTTAAAAAAAGCACTTAATAGTGCACTTGCTTCTTGCTGTAAACAACCATCTTGATACTCAAAAACATGATTATAGTAGCCATTATTTTTTAATAGTTGACGCGCACTCAACAAAGAACCTGCTTTAGGCTCATACGTTGCAAAAATAACTTTATGAATACGGGCATGAATCAATGCACCAACACACATCGTACAGGGCTCTAAAGTTACATAAAGCACAGCATCGTCAGGAAGGCGGTAATTTTGAATACGGGCACAAGCATCACGTAATGCAACGATTTCGGCATGCGCTGTAGGATCTTGCAAAGTAATTGGCGCATTATAACCTACGCCAATGACTTGATTTTGACTGACAATCACAGCACCGACAGGGATTTCACCCTGAATTTCTGCAAAGCTTGCCTGCTCTAGTGCCAACCGCATCCATTTTTCATCATCAGAAGAAAAATGGTGCTGAGTCAATACATTAAATGACATGGTATTGTTTTAAAATCGCATTCCAACTTTCAATCGTTGTAATTGGAGGACATGCTCCCAAAATCCCTTTAAGGCTGAGTTCTTCATACTTTTGCCACTCTGGAGACAAGTCTTTATCAACCAGACGGGCACGTACACCCTCAATGAAATCTGGATGGCGAATCTTCCAATTTGAAATCTGGACTTCAAGATCAAACACTTCGTTCCATGAGTGCACGTTACGCCCCCACTGCCATAACAACCAAGTCAGTGCAGCAGTTACAGGCGAACCTTTTTGTAAGTTTTCACTGGCTTGGCGCAACCAGTCACTTCGCGCATCACTCAAACCAATGATTGCTTCATAATCATATTCAAAATGAACACCACGGCAAACACTATGCAGCACATCAAGAGAGTTTTGCAAAGGCCCCGCACCAACTGGTCGATGCAAACTATTGAGTGTGTCATCAATTGCGCGGAAATCCCCAGCAGGATAATGCGCCCAATCAATATCGATCACTTTTTTCAGAACAACATCGCGCTGTGCATCACAAATATGAGTTGCCCAACCAATCGCGTAAGCACCAGCTGAGGTCATGATTGATCCTGTTAAACCAGTAAACAGTCCAACCGCTCCTCGGTCTGCCAAGAAACGGGTACCGCCCACATCTGGATATAAACCGATATTAATTTCAGGCATAGCCAGACGAGAATATGGCGTAACCAAACGGAATGGCGCAGCCATAAACAGACCAAGTCCACCGCCCATTACATACCCTTCACCCCATACTACGATTGGTTTGGCATAGTTATGTAATAACAAATCCAAGGCATATTCTTGTTTGAAAAACTCTGTTGCTGTATCTGCATCGTTTTCAAGTACTAACTGGCGTAACTTGCGAACATCGCCACCCGCACAAAATGCTTTAGGTGTGGTGGAATCCAGCCAAATTGCTTTAACCGTATCATCCTGATGAAAATCTTCAAAAACATCTTTTAATGCTTTAACTATGGATAAATCCAAAGCATGTAGAGATTTTGGTCGGTTTAAACGTACAATACGCCAGCCATTTTCTGCTTGTTCAACAATAAGGTCTGGATGATACTGCTGAGTATTAGAAGGTTGTGTCATGCGTCCAGCTGCCAGTTTATTGGCTCAATGCCATTTAGTTTCAGATAATTATTGGTCTTAGAAAACACTTTACAACCAAAAAAACCACCACGATTTGCCGCGAGTGGTGATGGATGGGCTGCTGTAAGTACCAAGTGTTTTTCTCGATTAATTCGTTGTCCCTTACGCTGTGCGTATGCACCCCAAAGAATGAAAACAACATGTTCGCGTTGCTCATTTAACACATCTATCACATGGTCAGTGAATTCTTCCCATCCTTGACGCTGATGCGATGTTGGTTGCCCTGCTTCCACAGTCAATACACTGTTCAGCAATAGCACTCCTTGCTTTGCCCATTGGCTTAAATCACCATGATGGGGTATTTTTATACCAAGGTCAGCGTGAAGCTCATGGAAAATATTACGTAAAGATGGCGGTAATGCAACCCCTTTTTGTACAGAAAAGCTCAGACCATGTGCCTGATTAGGACCATGGTAAGGGTCTTGCCCTAAGATAACCACTTTAACCTGATCTAAAGGTGTCGTATTCAGTGCATTAAAAATAAGTGGGTTTGGTGGATAAATCGTTTTATCAGCCTGCTTCTGTATCATCAAAAACTGACGTAAATCATCCATTTTTGCGCTGAGCAGAAAATCTTGCAGTGCATATTTCCACGAAGCTTCCAATTGTACTTTATCTAACTTTTGCTGCTGTTGTTCCGTTAATGACATGTAAAAACCAATATCCCATTTAGTTTCAAGAAATTTGCACCTGTAATTCAACTTTAGGATTCAGAAATGCTTCTCCCTGCTTTAATTTACGATACATTTCGGGATCTGACCATTCTGCCTGAACCTGCTCAGAAAATTCAATTTCTTCAAGAGTCAACACACCCATTTGTGTATTTTCAATGTCTTCCAAGAAACTCTGCGCGTATCCCGTGTCAGTTTCATGCACAATCACCGAGTACACTTCAACATCACCTTCCCCATTTTGGGTTTGGGTTGATTTTAGAACCTGTTGAGCTAAATAGAAAAAAATCCGGGAGAACTGCTCTGCAGAAGGCGAAACGGGCAAGCTGATCCAGCGAGCACTAAAAGTTTGACACGCCTGAATATATTCAGCACTGTCCTGATTCCAGAAACAGATCGCATGATCGAAACTATCGAATAATTCTTTGATAACGCCTTTTAGCAAACCAAAGTCATAAACCATTTGCCCATGATCCAGCTTCGATGCTTTAAGCAACAGCTCGACTTTGTAACTATGACCATGAATTGAGCGTTTGCAACGATCTGAGGTACAGTTTCTTACAATATGAGCATTCTCAAACTTAAATAACTTACGAATTAACATGAGGCTAATGAATAACTATGAATCTTGAGTAGGACGTTCGATTATAGAACAAAAGTCGATTTTTGCGGAATAATTTTCATGTGAAGTTGCATTTTACTCACAAATCAGTCTTGAGCATGTGACATATGCATTTTTGGTAGTGCCAATGCTTGCTCAATATAAGCAACACGCAAACTGTCACGCGAACCCAAATAGCGCTGATAAAAACTAGAATTGAGCAACATCGCTGCGCCATGGGTCAACGACCAAATACCAGCCAGATAATCACGCACACTCATTTGACTTTGAATAGATTGCAAATAATCTTCGGTAATCTCAATAATAATTCGCAAACGCTGGCGACGAATCTGATATAACTGGCTAAACAATTGCTGTATACATGTACCAGTCATAGATAATTTTTCTTCCACACTATGAAATAAAACAGTGCGCTCGGAATAATGCAAATGATGCAACATAAAAAATGCCAGATGCTCAGCAAAATTCTTATTGGCATCTTGCAACATTTCCAGCAACATCTGTTCATTGCGAATAATCAGCAACATGTAAAGTTCATCTTTACTTTGAAAGTGCTTATAAAGTGTACCTTTTGCCAGATCTAACTCCGCAGCCAGAGCATCTAACGTCATCCCTGCTTCGCCATTTTCTAATAATAATTGTTCAGCAACTTGAAATATTAATTGTTCCCTTGCTCGAAACTGTGCTTGACGATCCGTCTTCATTTACTACATTTTCCAATAATTACATTATTTTAAGTTAAGAAGGTTTTCAAAATTCTGGCTAGTAATTTGGCCAATTTCTTCTACAGTCAAACCATAAACCTGCGCAAGCGCTTGAGCAACAAACGGTACATATTTAGGCTCATTGGTTTTACCGCGATATGGCATAGGTGCCAAATAAGGGCTATCTGTTTCAATCAATAAACGATCTAAAGGGACATGCTTGGCAACATCTCGCAACTCTTGCGCATTTTTAAACGAAACAATTCCTGAAAATGAAATGTAATAACCACAATCTAAAACGGCTTTTGCTGTGGCTAAATCTTCAGTAAAGCAGTGCAAAATACCATGTGTCGATTGCTCGGCACGAATCATATCAATCGTGTCCTGTTTCGCAGAACGTGTATGCACAACAACAGGTTTTCTCACCTGTTTTGATGCTTCGATATGTCGAGCAAAGCAGGCTTTTTGCTCTACAACATACTCTGTACTATGGTAATAATCTAAACCTGTTTCGCCAAGTGCCCATACCTTAGGATCTTGTGCCAATTCAACCAGACGCTCTACGGTTGCACTTTGCATCACGTCAACATCTTCACAAGGATGAACGCCTACGCTATAGCCAACATCGGCATATCGCTTTGCAATCTCAGATAAAGCCACATAATCCTCTAGTGCTACCGATATTCCCATGAATTTTGTGACACCAGCATCGCGCGCTGCCTGTAAAGCTTGATCCAGATCACCTGCGTATGGGCTTAAATCCAGCATAGTGAGATGGCAGTGAGTATCGGTAAACACTAGAACTCCAATTTTAAATCGTATAACTAAGGTGATTGAGTGACAAACTTCCTGCAAGCAACTTTTCTGCTTCAGCCTTGTAGTAAGCACCTTTATCATTTGTCAGTTGAATCGCAAATCCCTGAGGTTTGGCAACTGACTCTTTGTAGTTAATCCAAATGACTTTACCTGTTAGGGGAATTTTCTGGCTTTGATCTGGCAAAGTTGCCAAAACAAAAACTTCCTGTCCAAGTCGCACAGGTTGCTGCGAAGAAATAAATAAACCACCACCATTTACAAATGGCATATAGCTCGCTTGTAACGTAACACGATCAGTAATATTGGCTTGGATAATTCCGCCCATACGAGGTTGTAACATTATTCTTCCCCCTTCTATTGATTGCGGTTAGCATTCATCAAAAGTACAAACATTTGATCTATCACCAGATTAGTTTGCACATTCTGTTGAATCATTATTTTACTCTGTTGTAACTCTGCATAAATGTCAAACAATGCTTCTAGAGAATAAAAATCACACAATTGCGTAAAATCTAAATCTATATTTTTTACAGATTGTTTCAGTTTGACACAAATTAGATCGGACAACAAATATTCAAGTAAATGTTGCAACTCAGCAAAATTGAGTTCCTTTGCCCATTTTGTTGCATAGCGGATTGGCGAACTCTTTTGTTGTACCAAATTTAACCAGTCTTGCATAAATTCCTGACGTCGACTTATCCATGCTTGTTCTAGCAGACTGATCGCCTGTAAAGGCATACCATTGGCTAAATTCAGATACAGTTGAATCTGCTGAACATTTAAGCTTGTCAATTGTTGCTGCAAGTAATCTGTTGCTTGATCGAGCTCAATACGGTCTAGCGGGTAACGTTGTAATCGACTACGGATCGTTGCTGGTAATTTCAAAAAATGCTCAGCAACAAGAATGATCACAACTCGCTCACCAGGCTCTTCGAGTGTTTTAAGCAAGGCATTCGCAGATGCGATATTCAATGCTTCTGCAGGTTGAATAACGATCACCCGCCAACCATCTACCGTTTGTTGCACAAAAGGGAGTAGCTCTCGAATCTTTTCAATCTTGATTTGGGCATTGGCTTTTTTATTATCTTCGTCTGTGCTAATCGATACATAATTTGGATGAGTATCTGACTTTAACCACTGACAACTACCACATTGCCCACAAGCCCCGTGAGTCTGTTTATTTAAACACAATAACCAAGCAACAAAATGCTCGACAAAAGCATCCTTACCACAGCCCTGCTTACCATAGAACAATAAACCATGCCCAATATCTGGAAAGCGTTGGGTCAGCATTTTCCAGACTGGTTGCTGCCACGGATAAATCATGCTATTGGCAGACTCTGGTCGGGTATCAATATCCTGAATCATTGAAATACAGAAACATCCAAAGCATTTAAACGGTCTAAGTCTTCCTGAGTATCTACACCTGGTGGTAGGTTAGCTTGTGCAACTGCAATCGCAATACGTCGGCCATTTTCCAATACACGCAATTGCTCAAGGCTTTCTAAACGTTCAAGCTGCCCCATTTCCCATGTAACATATTCTTGTAATAATGCAACGCGATAGGCATATAAGCCCAAATGGCGGTAAGCCACATTATGTAAATGCTCTGACTGATGTTTAACGGCATCACGATCATAAGGAATCGTTGCACGACTAAAATACAGCGCTTCGTGATATTTAGACATGACCACCTTGACAATACTGTCACGGCGAAATTCATCTAATGTATGAATTGGCTCACACAGTGTCGACATTGAGCACTGCGGCTGATCAACCAATAATTGTGCAACTTGCTGCACCAGTTGTGCTGGAAGCAAAGGCTCATCACCCTGTACATTGACAATAATGTCTTGAGCATCCCAACCTTTAATTTTTGCGACTTCACTTAAGCGATCAGTGCCTGATGGGTGATCTGCAGATGTAATGACAACATCAACACCTTCAGCACGACAAATTTCTACAATCCGTTCATCATCGGTCGCGACACACAGGTCATCAAAACCTTGTACTTTTTTTGCCTGATCTACGACACGTAAAATCATTGGGCGACCATGAATTTCTAATAATGGCTTACCTGGCAAACGCGAACTGGCGTAACGAGCAGGAATAACAATATGCTTCATAATCAAACCTTTGCAATATGAATATTAAGTTGCTGTAATTGATGTTCTAGCGTGGTATAACATGCAGTAGACAGCACTGCCTCTACAGGTAATACCCAAATTTCTCGCTGTAACTGTTCCGCGTGTTGCTGTAACAATTTTTTTATTTTCACTGCATCTTTTTCAGTCGTGATGATAGGTGCAGCATCTTCAAACTGTAAATCACTGAGTTCATACGCATAATGATCAGCAAATTCATGTGCTTGAATATTAGTCACCCCAATACTGTTTAAACTGTCATAAAAACGCTTTGGATAACCGATACCAACAACGACATGAAATTTTTGCTTTAAATCAAGTGCAGTTAAATCGTCTGAATTTGTATTTAGTAAATAAGGCCGTCCAACTTGTAAATGCATATGCATTTTAGAAGCTGGCTGAGCTGAATGTTCAATGACTGTACCTTGATTTAAACGTGATGCTGGTTCACGTAAAAAACCTTCTGGTAACAGTTTTTGATTACCCAATCCGCGATTATTGTCTAAAACAATCCATTCTAACTGACGTGCCAAAGCCCAGTGTTGTAGACCATCATCACTAATAATTAAATCAAGCTGATGATGTTTTAACAGTAATTCTATCGCTTGCTGGCGATTTGAGCCCACTGCCATTGGCACATGGGTATTTTGTACGATCAGGCATGGCTCATCACCCACAACATCAGCTGGAGAGTCTGGCAGAACCAATGCTGGAAAAGGCCCAGCACCACCGTAACCTCGACTGATTACCCCAACTCGTACATGATGTTGTTGTAAATATTTAACCAGCTGAATAAGTAGCGGCGTTTTTCCACTTCCACCCACTGTAATATTTCCAATCACCATAACAGGCACAGGAGCTTGGTAAATTTTTTTTAAGCCTGAGTGATACAATTGTTTATTCAACTGAAACCCAAAGCCATATAAACAGGATAATGGGCGTAATAGCACCAACCATTGAGATTGCTTATTCCAAGCTTCCTGAATGCGCTGTGCTAAACCCATCAATTAATCCTCGAAGTTACGCTGATGCAACTGAAAATATGCACCATGCTTCGCAAGAAGTTCTGTATGTGTACCTTGTTCCAGAATGCGACCTTGATCCATCACCACAATAATATCTGCATTTTCAATCGTCGATAACCGATGGGCAATCACAATTGTGGTACGTTGCTGCATGGCTTGTTCAAAAGCTTTTTGAATAAAATATTCTGACTCGTTATCCAGCGCACTGGTCGCTTCATCAAGAACTAAAATAGGTGCATTTTTCAAAATGGCGCGGGCAATCGCAATACGCTGACGCTGACCACCTGACAAAGTCAAACCTTGTGCACCCAAGACCGTATCGTAGCCTTGTGGTAATTGCATGATAAAATCATGTGCATAAGCTGCTTTAGCCGCTGCAATTACTTGCTCATCACTGGCATTTTGCAACTGACCATAGGCAATATTGTCACGAACACTACGATCAAACAGTACCACTTGCTGATTCACCATCGCAATCTGGCTACGTAAACAATCTAATTCAATATCTTCAATTTTCAAATCATCCAACAGAATGTTACCCGATTGGATCTGCTGAAAACGTACTAATAGATTCACCAGTGAGGTTTTACCTGCACCTGAACGCCCCACCAATGCAACCGTCTGGCCTGCCTTGATTTGCAAGTTAAAATCATGGATTGCATGTGAGCCATCAGGATAAACCAAATTAACCTGCTCAAAGCGGAGATTACCTTTAAGCTGCGGTTTTTGGGTTCCTGTATTTTCCTCTTCTTGCATATCCAGCAAATCGAATACAGAATGCGCCGCTGCCAAACCACGCTGCAATTTTTCATTGACTGTGGTTAAGTTTTTAATTGGTTTACTGAGCATACCTGCTGCGGTAATAAAGGCCACAAACTGCGCAGATGATGTATTACCCAAAATTTCGGGGCGCAGTGCAATCCACATAATAATTGCCATCGCAATCGACATGATAAATTGCACAATCGGTGTGTTTAAAACATTAACAATATGAAGTTTTAAACCACGTTTCAAGTTATCACTTGAGCGATCAAATAAACGCTGTTCTTCTAATTCTTGCGCACAAAACCCTTTTACTACAGCCTGTCCCAAAATCGACTCTTGCACTACATGGTTGACATCCCCCATGGTATTTTGCACTTGAGTCGAAAGTTTGCGCATACGTTTTGCTGCCTTACGCACCACAAAACCAATAATTGGTGCAAACACCAAAATAACCAGAGAAAGCCTCCAGTTTTGATAAAACAGATAACCCAGAAGTCCTATTGTTGTCAGGCCCTCTTTGAGTAAAATTTGTACAGATTCAGATGAAGCGGCAGTCACCTGCTCAATGTTATACAGAATTTTAGACGTAATATGCCCACTTGAATTCTTCAAATAGTAGTTTGGAGGCAAGCGCAATAACTTGCCAAAAACTTGCTGACGAATACGAAAAATCAGGTGTCTAGAAATCACTGCCGAATAGTAATCTCCCAGAACAGAACCAATACCCCGTACAAAAATCAGCAAAACCACTAAAAATGGAAAAATTGAGGTCTGATGTGTATTTTGCGTCTGAATTGCATTGATTACAAATTCAAGGAGCTTAGCAATTGAAACTTCCGTGCTTGCACTCAAAGCAAAACCGATTAAAACCAGTAAGGCATATCCCCCATAGGGTTTTAGATAAGCCAGCAGACGAAAATAAACTTTAATGTCTTGATTCACTCATAACCTCGAGTAGGTGCTTTGGTACTAATATTGATATTGACGAAACCGAGTTGTCCCGCAACATCCATTACACGAACAACATCCTGATGTGTCGCTTTGGCATCTGCCGCAATCACAAACATTAAATCGTGTCGTCCATCAGCAGCCTGTTTCACTGCAGTAGACAAATCAGCAGTATCGTGACTGGCAAGCGCCTGCCCATTTACCGAATAATGCCCGCCGGAGTCTACCATGACTTCAATCTTGTGATCGTATTGTTTAGGTGGAACACCTTGCGCATCAGGTAAAGTTAAATTAATACGGCTTTGCTGATAAAATGTTGTCGACAATAACAAAAACACCAAGATGAACAACAAACAGTCAATCATCGGTGTTAAGTTGATGTGGATTTCTTCAACGCGCGAAGCTCTTCTGAATTTCATGCAACATCCTTTGCTCTATCTTGGTCATACGCTGGCTTTTGACGTTGATAAAATAATTTTGCATGAAACAAAGTTGCTTGTTGTTCTAGCTCAGCAACATATTCTTGTACCAGACGTTGAAAATAACGATAAGCAATCAAGGCAGGAATTGCCACAACCATCCCCATGGCAGTCGCAATCAGGGCTTTGGAAATCCCGGGAATCATTAGGGTTGGACTGACATTTGAGCCGACATCGATCACCAAGAATGATTCAATAATCCCAATCACTGTGCCAAGTAACCCAAGTAAAGGAGAAACTGCACTCATTGTCCCAAGGAAATTAATATTTTTTTCTAAATAATGAATTTCCTGAGAAGCTGCCGCTTCCATCTGCGCACGTGCAAACTGATCCGTTTCATGCTTGGCACTCAGACCTGCAAACAGTACCTGTCCCAATGCAGATTCAGTCAGTTTAGAGTTTTGCTGCAACAATTGAGCAATTTGCTGAACTTCAGTTTGTGCAGTAACTGTTAGGTCTTTTGGAATCACAGAAGCGTGGCGTAAACGAATAAAACGCTCAATACTAATGGCAACTGTAAAAACAGAGCATAGTAAAAGTGGCAACATAAGCCAACCACCCGCCTTAAAGAGTTCCCACATATCTACCCCAAAAATCTTAGTTAGTTGTCAGACAGATGTTCAAAATACCATCTAGCTCATCTAGTGAATGATAATGAATCACCAGCTTACCTTTACCTTGCTGATTATGATCAATCTGTACATTGGCATTAAACCGCTCAGATAATTTCTGAGTCAATTGCTCAAGATCAGGAGATGGCACCGGCTTCACTTTTTCATTTTTTGGTGTATTAAATTCACGCACCAATTGTTCGGTTTGACGCACCGATAAGCTTTTTTCAATAACAATATCAGCAATGCGTTCTTGATCTTTTGCCTTCAATGTTAAAATCGCACGGGCATGCCCCATGTCTAAAATACCCGTTTGCATCAATTCTTTCACAGGTTCAGCCAATGTCAGTAAACGCAATAAATTACTGATCGTCGTGCGTGCTTTCCCCACAGTATCGGCGATTTCCTGATGGCTTAAACCAAATTCTTCATGAAACCGCTGGAGTGCCATTGCTTGATCAATCGGGTTCAAGTCCTGACGTTGAATGTTTTCAATCAACGCCAAAGCAATCGCTACCTGATCATTCATTTCACGGACAATCGCAGGAATTTCAGTTAAACCCGCTAATTGTGCCGCACGCCAACGACGCTCACCTGCAATAATTTCATACGGATAGCGTTCATCATCTACTGGACGAATCACAATAGGCTGCATCACGCCATGTTTTTCGATTGAAGCTGCAAGCTCTTGTAATGCTTCTTCATTCATAAAACGACGTGGCTGGTATTCACCACGTTTTAATAAATTGACATCAATATTTTTTAATTGCCCATGATCATGCGCTTGTTGTTCAATTTTCAGTTTTTCTTTTTGAATCGAACCGAGCAAAGCATCTAAACCGCGCCCTTTTGCTAATCCGCGTTTTCTTACGCTCATGCTGATTGTCCTTTTTTTACTACTTTAGTTTTTTTAACTAATTCGGTTGCCATTTTCAAATAGGCAACTGCGCCCTTGGAGCTTTTTTCAAAGAAAATTACAGGAAGTCCATGTGCTGGTGCTTCAGCTAAGCGTATGTTACGCGGAATAACGGTTTCATAGAGTTTTGAACCAAAATACTGTTCAAGCTCAGCAGAAACATCCCGAGTTAACGCATTACGCGGATCATACATGGTACGCAATACACCTATAACCTGTAGTTGTGGATTTAATACCTGCTGAATACGATCAATAGTCTGAGTCAAATCAGCCAAGCCTTCCAAAGCATAATATTCACACTGCATTGGAATCAACACACCCTGTACAGCCGCCAAAGCGTTCACAGTAATCAGGCTTAAACTCGGTGCACAGTCAACAATAATAAAGTCAAAAGACTGTTCAACTTGTTGCAGCGCATCACGCAAAATAAACTCACGTTTCTTCTGTTCTGCAATCGCAAGTTCAACCCCAGAAAGATCACGGTTTGCACCCAGCAATTTATAACCCACTTCTGTTTTACTAATTGCTGTCTCAATAGGGACTTCGCCCAGTAAAACATCAGTCACGGTATACAACAAATCATTTTTTTGCACACCCGAACCCATGGTGGCATTTCCTTGTGGATCCATATCCACCAGCAAAACACGCTTTTTCAATACAGCGAGAGAAGCTGCCAAATTTACTGCGGTTGTTGTTTTACCGACCCCACCTTTTTGGTTTGCAATTGCAATAATTTGAGCCATGTTCAATAAAACCCCAATCCTTAATTTTTCTGCAAAATGATTAAATGACGTTGCTCATCTAAACGCGGCACTTTTAATTCAATCACTTGATGGTTAAATTCCTTGGAAAACTCAGCTATTTCCTCATTTGGAATTAAACCTTTCATCGCACAAATATAACTACCTGTATGCATATATGGCTTAGATGCAGCAATAAAATCAGTCAATGATGCAAAAGCTCGACTGGTAATGACATCAAACTGTCCAAGCTCACGAATACTGTCTTCATCTTCCACACGAGTTTGCACTGCGATGACATTAGGCAATTTCAAATCTGCAATAAACTGTTTTAAGAAGCGGATTTTTTTGCCATTTGAATCGAGTAAAACACACTCACGTTCAGGCTGACATAACGCAATAATCATCCCTGGCATACCACCACCTGTGCCTATGTCCAGCAAACGTCCTGCTGGCAAAGAAGGTAAAATGCTCAAGCTATCTAACAAATGTTTCACCAGCATTTCTTTCGGATCACGAATTGCAGTCAGGTTATAAGCCTTATTCCAAAGCACTAGCGCATCTTGATATTTCAATAATAGATTCAAAGCATTTTCATTCAGGTCAAGCCCTAATGCCTTACTGCCTTGTTTTAATTCCTGAAAAAAAAGATGCATAGCCAAACTCGTCCGTTAAAATTAGGTGAAGTATACTGATTTATCTGCTCAAGCATAGAGCAGAATGCTTAGTGAATACCCATTTAAGCATATTGCCTCTGGCGGATTTGTCGATCTAGATCAGATAAACGTTCAGGTGTACCGACATCAACCCATGCTGCTGGCAGTTTTTGCGCCGAAATTCGCCCTTGTAACATCGCCTCTTTTAATAAAGGTGCTAAAGGGCGCTTTCCTTCTGCCAAACCTGCAAACATTTCAGGCGAAATCACAGCAATACCACTATAAGTCAGGGCTTCACCCTGCTGATTTTGCTCAAAAGTATACGCTTTTTGTGCATACAGAACAAAATCTCCTTGCGGATGTTGTGCAGGATTATCCACTAGCATCAAATGCGCCAGATTTTGACCTAATTCAACGTGCAATAAGGGCGCAAAATCATAGTTTGTCCAGACATCACCATTCACTAAAATAAATGGCTGATCGCCCAGTAGCGGTAAAGCATGAATAATTCCACCCGCGGTTTCCAAGCCCTCACCTTCATTTGACCAGTGAATCTTGACACCAAACTGATCGCCTGTACCTAAAGCTGCGATAAGCTTCTCGGCAAGCCACGCAGTATTGATCACGATATCGGTTACACCAATTTTTTGTAATTTTTCAATATGCCAGACAATCAAAGGTTTATCGGCAACTTCAAGCAAAGGTTTAGGAGTATGCAAGGTCAAGGGACGCATACGATTTCCTAAACCAGCCGCTAAAATCATGGCTTTCATGCTGTGACTTCCTGATATTGACCATATTTTTCAGTAAAGCGCGGCATAATGCGCTGTTGCATAAACGAAATAAAGTCTGCTAACTCAGGATAGGCTTGACTTTCTGTCAGTACATACCACATCACACGCGGCAAATCTTTTAAATAGCCAGACTTGCCATCACGTTCAAACAAGCGCACAAAGATCCCTAAAATTTTAATGTGACGTTGTAACGCCATAAAATCTGCATCGCGTTTAAATTGCTCAAAACTACGGTTCTGCTTCGCAGCTTCAGGCAACAAAGTATAAAATTGCTCAAACCATTGATATACACGCTCAGGCTGCCATTGCACATAAGCATCACGGGTAATCGAAATCAGGTCATAAGTATCCGCACCAATCACGGCATCCTGAAAATCAATCACACCCAAATCAATTTCACCATCTAACTGCATCAAATTACGGCTATGAAAGTCACGATGCACAATCACTTGTGGCTGAGCCAAAGCTGAATTCGCCAGAAGATCAAACGTATTTTCAACTAAAGTCTGCTCGGCTTCACTTAGTTGAATCTCCAGTGCAGGAAACATCCAGTCGGTTAACAAGCGCATTTCTGTTATCAACTTATGATGAGAATAAGCTGGCAAGTCTTGCGTACCATCAATCGCTTGCAACTGAATCAGTTGTTTAAAACTTTGCAGATAATATTGATCTACCGTGTCTGCATTCAACAAATTCGACAGCAATACGTCACCAAAATCTTCAAGCAATAAAAAGCCAGCATCTAAATCTTTTGCAACAATATGTGGAACACGAACCTGATGCTGATCTAAAAATTCATCAATACGTACAAAAGGAACACAATCTTCTTTTTCAGGTGGTGCATCCATCAACATAAATGATTTATGATCTAAGGTAACGCGTGCATAACGACGGAAGCTTGCATCACCTGTTAAATAACTGATTTCAAATCGATCCGAACGAAGGACAGTGATTAACCATGTTTGTATCAATTGTTCACGTTGAGTATTCATTTGCAAAATAATCTAATACAGGCTGAATTTTTGAAGTCCTAAGTGTAGCCACTTATAGACTTTTTCTCTATGATGCGACAATAATTAATTGCAAAAAAGCATACTTGGTTAAAGAGACACATGAAGCAACAGTTTAGATTTAATCCCCTAGCGACTGCAATTTTGACACTTTTGTGTGGCAGCTCAATACAATCAAGCTATGCTGCATCTTCAGATGCCGTATCTTCTGTGGACAATCAACAGCTCAAGCAACAGTTAAATGAAAGCTACCCAGGACAAAACTTTTTTGAACAATATTATGTCAGCAAAGACAGCCCTGAAGCTCAACAGCGTGTCCCTGATCCGAAATTTTCACCTTACTGTCAAGGTATTTGGGTAACTCCTGTTCAATCGACCACCAAAGCACCAGATCCAAACAATACCACGACTTATGTAACTGCTGATTATGGCTTTTATAATCCGAATGGCGATTCTGAACTCAAAGGAAATGTCATTCTAGACCAAGAAGGTCGCCAAGTACGTGCTGAACATATCACTATTGATAAAGACCAAACTATTGCACATGCACAGGGCAATGTTCAGCTTGCTCAAAGTGGTTTGATCTCACAAAGCAGTAAAGTCGATTACAACTTAAAAGAACAAACAGGCAATTTAAATGACAGCTATTTTATTGCCGAACAAACACATGCACACGGCCATGCACAAAATATCGAACGTAAATCAGCCTCTACAGTCATTTTAGAAAATGCTAGCTATACGGCATGTGCGCCAGGCAAAACACCTGACTGGCATATTAAAGCCAAGAAAATTGAACTGAATCAGGAAACAGGACGTGGTTCAACGCACGACACCACATTGTATGTTAAAAATGTTCCTGTGATGTATTTACCTTATTATAACTTCCCAATCGATGACAGAAGAACAACAGGGTTATTGACACCAAGCTTTGGCTGGTCAAGTGGTGAAGGCTTCCTGATTTCTTTGCCTGTTTATTTGAACCTCGCACCCAACTATGACATGACGCTAACACCACGCTATTTGGGAACACATGGCGCGATGCTTGAAGGCGAATTCAACTATAAAACAGCAAATTTTGGTGAAGGTTCAATTACGGGTGGCTATCTACCAAACGACCCAGACTATAGTAATAAAGACCGTAAGTCTCTACGAATCACTCATGACTGGACCATTAACCAATATTTCTCAACTAACTTTGAGTACAACTATTTATCAGATATTGACTATATCTATGATATAAAAAATGATCCGAACATTTCTACTGACTTAAACCAACGACGCGTAGCTCAGCTTAACTTTGCCAATGCAGTCCCTGGTTTAGATGCAAGCCTTAAAGTCGAAACCTACCAGACTCTCGATAAAACCCTGTCTGATGCAGACAGACCATATGCCCGTCTGCCACAGTTCTTATTGAACTACACCACACAAAATCCTCAAGGCTGGCAATTTGAGTACCATAATGACAGTGCTTATTTTCAAAAAGACCTTAGTGGTGGTAATGGATTAGCAGAAAGTGGGACACGTCTATATAACTCAGGCGCTGTTCGCTACAATTACCGCACACCTTGGGCATTTGTGATTCCTGAAGCATCAGTACGCAGTCTGAATTATTTTTATAATCCGAATGGAAGCAGTTCTGAAACTAAAACTGTGGTTGTTCCACAATTTACTTTGGATACAGGTTTAAATTTTGAGAAAGAAGGTAAATTTCTACAAACTTTAACACCACGTTTGTTCTATGCTTATGCACCATATAAAAATCAAACTGGTTATCCTAACTTCGATACAACGACAGCATCGGTAAGTTATGACCAACTGTTTAGTCCATACCGTTTTTATGGTAATGATCGCCTAGACGACAATAATTTTATGTCTTTAGGCCTAAGCTATAGTTTATTTGATCAACAAGGCTTAGAACGCTTAAAAGCTGCTGTAGGTAAAAGTTTTTATTTTTCAGACCGTAAAGTTACTTTAAAGGATGGAGATACTGTTCAGACCAGCAGACAATCAGACCCTGTTCTCTCATTATCTAGTCAAATTACAAATCATTTTACGATTGCTTCTACTGTGGCTTGGGATGATAGTTCAATTGCCCAAGCGAAATTCCAAACTTACTATACATCTGCACAAGGCACGATTTACAACTTAGGCTATTATAAACGTAAAGAAGTCAATAATGCTCAACTTACATATAATCAAGTTGTTGCATCTCTCATACAACCAGTCAAAGATAACTGGCGTATCATAGGGCACGTTCAGTATGACATTGACCACAGTCTAGCTCGTGAATTTTTATTAGGTGTCAATTACGAGTCGTGCTGTTGGGCAGTTTCAGTCTATGGTCGTTCATATTACAACGATCTTGATGATGTCACCCTACCTGGTGTAAAACGTAAAAATGCAATTATGGCAGAATTTACATTAAAAGGACTCGGAGCCTTCAACAACAAACTGGCATCTTTACTTGAGCAACGTGTTGTCGGCTTTAACAAATCTAATCAATCTTGGACACAATCTCAATGAAGAAACAACAACTGACCCGTCTTTTTAAAGCAACAGCGCTCGCTCTTCTGATCTCTAGCTCAGTTCCAGCGTTTGCAGCGACAAGCGACGAAGTTGTAGCTATTGTTGATAATAGTGCGATTTTACGTAGTGACTTAGATCAAATGACAGCCGAACTTGCTCGTCAATTACAGACACAAAAACAAGCACTCCCACCCCAACAAGTTTTACAGCAACAAGCTTTAGAGCAAATTATTCTACGTCAAGCGCAACTAGAGCTAGTAAAGCGTTATGGTGTCAAACCAAATGAAACTACACTCAACGCAGCTGTTCTTAAATATGCTGAACAAAACGGTATTCATAGCCTAGATGCTTTTCAAAAACAACTTGATGCCCAAGCACCAGGTACTTATGAAATGGTACGTGCCCGTATAGGTCAAGAGCTTGCAATTAACCAGTTACGTCAGCAACAAGTGATGTCACGCATTAAAATCAGTGATCAGGATGTCAATAATTTCTTAAAAACACCTCAAGGTCAGGCTGCAATTGGTAGTCAAGCGCATATTTTACATGTTCGCGTTTCAGCAACAAATAATCAAAATGATATGTTGAATTTGCGTGCCGCTGCTGATCAGGTTAAACAAGACCTCAGCCAAAACAATGATCTTCAGGCAATTAGTAAAAAAGACTCTACAGCTGAAATTAAAGTTGTGGGTGCTGATATAGGTTATCGCAACTTGTCAGATATTCCAGCTGAGCTTGCTGCACGTGTCACCAATCTACAAATTGGGCAAACCAGTGAACTTATTCCTGCTCAAGATGGTGTTCACATCTTAAAATTATTAGATCGTAAAGCAAGTGATCAAAAAGCCATCGTAACACAATATCATGTACGTCATATTTTGATTCAAACTTCTGAAGTGATCAGTCTTGATCAAGCAAAACAAAAAATTGATAGCATTTATAAGCGCTTAAAAGCAGGTGAAGATTTCAAAACACTTGCTTCTGTGTATTCAAATGACCCTGGTTCTGCTGCTAACGGTGGTGATTTAGGCTGGGTTAATTTGGGTATGATGGTGCCAGATTTTGAAGAAAAAATGAAATCCACTCCTATAGGTCAATTGAGTGAACCATTCCAAACTCAGTATGGTTGGCATATTTTGCAAGTACTAGATACTCGCCAACAAGATATGACTAAAGAATATCAAGAGCGTTTAGCACGCCAATATCTAGGCGAACAACAATTTAATACAGAATTAGACGGTTGGTTGCGTGAAATTCGTGCAAATGCCTATGTTGACATTAAAGACCCGAGTTTGAATAAAAAATTAAATAATTAAGCTTAAAAAACCGACATTATGTCGGTTTTTTATTAAATGCAGAAAATAAAAAAACCAGCCTAAAGCTGGTTTTTTTATGAACCGTTATAAATTAACGATTATTTGCATCTTCGTCTGGTGTGTCATCAAATTTGGTATCGTTATCAAAACCAGAAGCCTGACCGCCGAAGCCACCTTGACCACCGAAGCCACCTTGGCTACCAAAACCGCCTTGACCACCAAAACCGCCTTGAGCACCAAAGCCACCAGCTTGACCGCCGAAACCGCCTTGACCACCAAAGCCGCCGCCTTGACCACCAAAGCCGCCGCCTTGACCGCCACCGAAACCGCCTTGACCGCCGAAGCCACTACCTTGTTGACCACCGCCGAAGCCACCTTGACCACCGCTTACAGGCGCGCCTGCTGGACGAGGGTTACGTGCTGGGACTACTGTCGAAATTGCGTGTTTATAAACCATTTGGCTTACTGTGTTTTTTAATAAAACCACATATTGGTCAAAAGATTCGATATGACCTTGTAATTTAATTCCGTTTACTAAAAAGATAGAAACTGGAATACGCTCTTTGCGAAGCGAATTCAAAAAGGGATCTTGTAAAGTTTGACCTTTAGACATGTCGTTACTCCAAAAAAATAAAAATGTAATCAGCGCAAAAACTATCTTTAATTTTTTAAATTTATAAAAAAGATAGTTCGCAAATTTTGCTTTATCTGTAACAGATACGCAAGTCTTCTTGAGCCTGCTTTAACGTTAAAAAAGTGGTGAATTTGTGATTTTCTCTTAATGAACGTAACCAAGTATATTGACGCTTAGCCAATTGTCTTGTAGCAAATAAAGCTTGCTCACGCATTATATGCTGATTATTGTGACTTTTGTCACTATTTATCAAAAAATTGAGTGCTTGTCTGTATCCAACACAACGCATCGAGGGAATATTTGGGTTTAAATCGTATTTACCAATCAACGATTGAACCTCATTTAAAAATCCAATTTCCCACATATCATTGAGTCTTTGCTCAATTCTCTGATGTAATTCTAACCTATCTGGTAGCAAAGCATAATTATGAAATTTGTAACGGTATGCTACATTTTTAGGCTGCTGTGCTTGCAACTGAGTAATTGGAATACCTGTTAAGCGAAAAACTTCTAGAGCACGAATAATGCGCTGTTTGTCACTTACCTTAAACTTCATTCCTGCTACGGGATCAACTCGGCATAATTCTTCATAAACATCTTCCCAGCCTAATTGCTCTGCTTGAGCCATGATTTGGTCTCGAATCTGCTGATCTGCACTTGGAAGTTGGTCAGATAAACCTTCAAGCAAAGCCTTGAAGTACAACATCGTACCACCAACCAAAATCGGAATCTTACCTTTAGCATGAATCTCATCAATCAGACGAGTAGCATCCTCTACAAACTCTGCTGCTGAATACACTTGTAGTGGCGTAATAATATCAATTAGATGGTGTGGGTATTTTTCCTGCTCTGCTTTGCTTGGCTTAGCTGTGCCAATATCCATATCCTGATAAACCAAAGCAGAATCGACAGAAATAAGTTCAAAATTCCCTTGCTCATAGAGCTCACATGCCAAAGCAGTTTTACCACTTGCAGTTGGGCCCATTAAATTGATGACGGGCAATGTATTTGGCATGTAACTCTATTCTCCTCGAGCAAATAATTTATCTAGTTGTGCCAGTGGAAATGCACGCCATGTCGGGCGACCATGATTGCACTGGCTGGCAAATTCGGTTTGTTCCATCTGGCGCAGCAGCGCATTCATTTCCGACAGGCTGAGTTGCCGATGAGCGCGTACGGCACCATGACATGCCATGCCTGCCAATAATTGATCTCGCTTTTGCAGCAAACCCTGCACTTCATCATTGGGATCTAAATCGTTGAGTAATTCGGGAATTAATTGTGTGAAATCAGCTTTCTGCAAAATGGCAGGTACACCACGCACAATCGCCTGCTCATCTCCATACTGATCTAATTCCAAACCCAAACGCTGCAACTGTGGCTTAAGCTCATCAATTCGCATGGCTTGCATACGGCTAATAGAGATGATTTTAGGAATTAAAAGCTGCTGTGATGTCCAAAACTCAGGTTTATCCCACGCTTGTTTCATCTGTTGCAACAAAATTCGTTCATGTGCGGCATGCATATCGACAATAATCAAGCCTTGGGTATTTTGCGCCAAAATGTAAATACCATGTAGCTGAGCAATTGCAATACCTAAAGGGTATTCATCCTGAAGACCTGATGATGAAGCCGCAACTTCTTCAGCTTGGCGCAATGGCGTTAAATAGGTCTTTAACGCATTATTGACCTGTGAACTTGGCTGATAATTCGACATCGTTGAGCGTTGATACTGCACAGGTTCAACTTTGGCTTGATCAAACTCGGTCATCAACTCAGCCGATGGCTGAGGTATTTCAATTTGTGGCTGTTTAGCAGCATACTCAGCATATTGATGCAGGACAAACTGTTCCTGAATTTTCGGCTGAGCCAATTCTGTAGTCGAGCTCATCGCTTGCGCTAAATCAGCACTTGCCGTTTGAAACTGTGCCAAAGTATCTTTAGCATAATGTCTTACAAATTCATGCACTTCACGTTGATTTAAAAAGCGAATTTCGTGTTTGGTTGGATGTACATTCACATCAACATTTTCAGGTTCAACTTCCAGAAATAGTAAATATGCTGCATGTTGATGCCCATGCAAAATCCCATCGTATGCCATACGCAATGCATGGGAAATGGTTTTATCTTTAACAATCCGACCATTCACATAAACATACTGCAAGTCTGCCTGCGCTCGCGCATCTGATGGATGCCCTAACCAGCCGCTCAAGCGCATCGAAATACTTTCAGCATCAATCCAGTAGGCATTTTCAGTAAAAGAGCGACCTAAAAGCTGTTGCACACGTTGGAAACGCAGCTCACCGCTATCAGCAATCGGTAAATTCAAACGAATCTGGTCATTGTGTTCCAGCACAAAACGAATATCAAAATGCGTAAGTGCTAAACGGCGTACAACTTCTTCAATATGCCCAAATTCGGTACTCGGCTTTTTTAAAAATTTACGGCGTGCAGGAACATTAAAAAATAAATCCTGCACACGAATCTGTGTGCCTTGGTTACTGGCAACAGGTTTTATTTCCTGGGCATCAAACGCAGTGCCATTCACCTCAACCTGATAACCAATGCCTGACTGATCTTGGCTACTGGTCAAACTTAAACGCGACACAGCAGCAATCGATGCCAATGCTTCACCACGAAACCCCAAACTCACAATCGCATGCAAATCATCAGCAGTCTGAATTTTACTGGTGGCATGGCGCATCACTGCAAGTGGCAAATCTTCAGGGTGAATCCCTGAACCATTATCCATGATTTCTATCAGCGTACTGCCGCCCTGCGCCACCCGAATGATTAATTCTGTTGCCTGCGCATCAATTGCATTTTCCAGCAGTTCTTTAACCACAGATGCAGGGCGTTCAATGACCTCTCCTGCGGCAATCTGGTTAGCAAGCGCAGGGTTAAGGGTATGAATCCGCCTAACGGCATCATCCAACGACATTGAAAGCATCCTGAATCTGTAGCAACACTTGTGGATCTTGGGCAGTTAAAATTACGCTACGCTGCAATTCATCTTCTTCATTTTTTGAAATTTCGATACTCAGATCGGCATCTGGAATTTCGTCACTGCCTTTACTTGGCCACTCAAAAATAAATAATGCGTTTGGTGTTTCCAGATAGTCACGAATCCCCATCAATTCCAATTCATACGGATCGTTAAGACGATACAAGTCAAAGTGAAATATCGCACGCTCAGCAATCTGATAAGGCTCGACAAGCGTATAAGTCGGGCTTTTTACTGCACCTTTGTGTCCAAGTTTTTGTAATAAATAACGCGTCAGTGTCGTCTTGCCTGCACCCAAATCACCCATTAGATAAATCACGCCTTGTGAAAAATGGGCAGCGACCGCTTGTGCAAGTCGTTGTGTATCCTGTTCAGAGGTTAAAGAAAGTTGCAAGGTATTACTCATAACACTGAAAATAGTCAATAATGCTGTGCATATGATAGCATTGCCCCCTATGAAAACCTACCACCTGTTATGTCTGTTGCTGTGCCATGAATAAATCTGATTTCACTCCACCGATGATGCATGGCAAAGTTTTATTAAAATAATTAATACTTATTAAATAGATAAATAGATGTAACTAAATCAGAGTTGCAATAAGGTTGCAGCCATGTTGACTGATCATTAGAAATAGTCACTTTAAAGCTAGTGCTAATCAAGATTGTAAGAATATCAACCTTTCTCCAATAAGTTCAACAAGCTCGCCAGATTAAAGCTCTACGATGTTAAAGTGAGTCAATTTTATATATTCAATAATTTAAACTAAACTAGTAATGACGTAATTTTGTCGCAGATTAATTTTTTAGAACTTAAACCAATATAATTATTCAAAAAAGTATGAGTGCTAATACAGTGTCGATGCTCAAAATGCCCTGAGCCTATGTGAAAATTAATTATGAAAGTAAATACCAAAGAGCTTCTTGAAGAGATTTTCCCACCTTTCCAATTAGCAGATAACCGCTCTCTACTTGAGTGTGATTTTTATGATACACATCATAGATATTTTGACGAAATTGATGATGATTACTTATCTGCAATAGAAATATCAGCAGAAGGGTTACTTCTTGAATACAACCTTGATTGGCCTGAATTTTATTTAAAAGCTAGCTTAGAGGCGATTCGTTCACGTAGTAGACCGCATGAGGGGATCAAAACATGGAAAGATGTAAGTTATGAATATTTGTACTACTTTGGACAAGACTGTAGTTTTTTAAGCTCAGAGGGCTTTAAATTCTTTTTACCTGCTACATTCTACTATTTCCTATCAACGGATGAAAATAAAGCTTATATGGATTGGTTTATTTTTAGATTGAACTCTCAATGGGAAAAAGATTGCTATGTTTTTAATGATGATCAAAAGAACTTTATTAGTGAATTTATAAAAAAGCATTACAGCGGTTGGGCATACATCTAAGAGTTATAGTGTTGAATAAACCTTTCGAGATAGATTTGTGCACCATACACGTTAAAAACAAATAAAACCGCATAAAATATTTCTATCATATGCGGTAATAGACTCAAATGAGTCACAACACACCACTTTTAAGCCAATGATTTATAAATAGTAAAAAATTAAAAATCCTTTACTACCCCATAAACAAAGCTTTTTCAACCGCCCGACGATTCACCAAACCCTGTACACGCTTACCGTTGTCAAACACCCAACGATCAAACTGACTAACAGCAGCAGTAAAGTTGGACTGATTCAGCAGAGTCAGCAAGGTGCTTTTCACAAATGCTGTTTCACCTACGTTGTACACAAAGCTCGCCAACGCATCAAACTGATTCTGAGTGACATTGACCTTGATATACTTATCTAGGCATTGATCCACCCATTCACAGTCGTTCTGCAACCACAATTCAGCCTGCCCTTGGGTACATGTATCCCCTTTCTTGACCGCCTGACCATTTGGGTACTTGATCGTGCCATAGCCAATCGTCCAGACTCCCCCAGTATCCAAATAAGCGGTGGTTCGTAAACCTTCAGACTGTCGGATCAGAGCATAACCTTGGTCTGAAATATCATACTGCCCTGTGACCTTGGCTTTTGGCACTTCAAAACCAATCATCTGTATGAAAACAGTTAATCCATTCTTTTCAATCACAGCATCTCCTGCTGTGACTTGTGCTTGCGTCAATTTTCCACCTGACATGGCACGCAACCAAGAATATGCTTGTGCAATCTGTTGAGTTTGATCTACGCTCATATTTACTTTTCCTATATACATAAAAAAACCGCCCGAAGGCGGCCATAGTTGATTGTGTTTAATCAGACTGATCATCATGTAATTCAGGCTGATAAATCTTTTTACCCAGGTGTGAAAGCATCGGCAGAATGACCGTCGAAACAATCAACTGATACTGCAAAGGCATGATTTTGTAATCGAGTGTCCACTGCAAAATGCTTGCTGCCAAAATTAAAAAAGCCCCCAAATATGGGAGCTTTACGCTTAAATATTTCAATGCACTATCATTTGTAAACTTCATACTATCTCCAGTTTTTAAACTTACCTTTTAACCATGTTTCAATAAAGGCACTCCCCACAATACCTAAACCTGATGCAATCCCCACCAATGCAAGTGGATGAATTGCTGGGAACTGAATCACAACAACCCCTGCAATAACGCTAACGGCTGAGCCTAGTAATGTACGACCAACTATTAGTCTGGCTGTGAGCTTTTCATTGGAGACTAGCAACTTTGCCAGACCGATTAATGCACCCAGCGTGAATAGCGTTAGAAATGTTTTCTCATGCTCCTGCATGAAGCCCCCCTTATTTTTGGCAATAAAAAACCACCTTAAGCGGTGGTCATCTTTCAATTTTAATCATTAAGCAGCAATAAACTTACGTGTAGGCGGTATGAAGCCTGCAATATCATAACGGGCATGACGCGTTAAGCGCCATGAATCCCAATAGGCGGCTGTGCCATCGCCAAGATTTGAGCCTGACCCTAGATATATCCTTGTTCCTGTCAAACTGAATGTCGTGTAATCAGACGTATAGCCAACTAATCTTCCGTCTGCGAATACATAAAATACTCCGTCTTTTCGTATTAAACAGCTATGTTGCATCTCTCCCGTTATTACAGTTCGATCAGTCTGGATTGGTGCAGGGAAAGAACCATTATCTCGTAAAATTAGATTAAAGCCTGATACAGCACTTTTCGGAAATTTACAGAATAATAGACCTCCTTGTGCATCCTGTGAGCCGATTGCAAATAGACGACCATTATCAACACCACCTGTAATGCTCTTCATCCACATTTCAGCAGTAAAGTCTGAAGTTCCTAAAGCTGTACAAGGTAATGAAAGTCGACCATTACCACTCAACGCAATCGTGCCCTCACTGAACTTTGGCGTTGCCAGCGATGGACTGACAATTTTGGCATCACCTTCTACTGTAATGCTTCTGGCATTTGCCGATGAATCTACAATTGCAGTGGATGGAAAACTGCTGGCATCAGCAAAGATCAGAGAATCTACTAATGAAAAGTATGGGTCATTGACAAGAGTACTCACCGTAATTTCTTGACTGAATTTCTCACTTTCATTTTTTATAGAACTAACTCGTACATAATAAGTTTTTCCAACTTCTATTGCTGTATCTGTATAGGTGCTTACATCACCCGCAAAGATCATTTTCGGAGTCGGTAAATTATTAGTATCAATTGGCGTTTCAGAGCAGTAATAGCGCTGCTCGTCAACGAAACCATCTAACTTCCAATTTAGCTCTAAACGATTAGTCATCTTTGTACTCGACTGTCAAATCATAAGGTGCTGAGAAGAATTGAGATAACTCAACGCTATGATGAAATGATTGATAGGATTCAAAGCCATCCCGTAGCGATTTCAATGTAATCTCAATCGTGCGAGTGTTCGAATTCATAGCTGAAGTTGAAAATGTGTAGCTGTTCAATGTACCCAAGCTTAAATTTTGAGTCCGTAATTCAACTTCATTTTCATCAAACTCAACTAAAATCAGCTGATAGGTTGTCCCTGTCTCAATCATGACACCACTTTCAAACCACCCTAAAGGACTCCCACCTGTTTGCTGAGTACGGTTGCGATCAACCCAGGTTAAAATTAAATCCGTCTCAATTTCTGCTGGGAAATACTCCCCATTGATCTGGACATTGGCAGGTGGATAAGGGCGAATGGCACGGGCTGCACAACTGATTGAATGTGCTGTGGCTTCACTCAGCTCTAAAATGTCGGAACCCGTCAGCGTCAGCGCTTTCATGGCAACTGTTTCACCACTAAGATACTCAGTGCTGTCCAACCCTGAATAATTGTCCCATCCGTACAGTCGTGCTGCTGCACTGTGCTTTTGTACGGTGGTATCAAATACCCCACGTTTTACCGTCAGAATATGGGTAGTAGTGTCAAAGCTGACAAATGCCATCAGTTCATCATCGAGCTGGATACGGTCATTGACTTTCAGCAAGTTAAACTCAGCTACATTTACAACTTCAAAGGCTGTATCTAAGTAACCAATCGCAGCTTTTAAAGTCGCACTTGGACAGAAGTCTAGGGTGGCTTCTTCAGCATAGCCTGCCCCTGAATTGCTGTATAAACTGGCATTGATGTGGTAATTATTAGGACGTACCGCAGCCATTCCGATAAAACTCAAGTCAGGATTCTTTTCAAGTTTTGCATCGATCTCGTCTTGACCATACTGCTCCACCAATTCGATAAAAGGTACTTCAAAGGCAATTGCGGTTGCATCTTTGGCGGAAATGTCAGATTTTACAGGTGGCATGTATTCAACAACAGCTTGCATCGGGCTACTGAATGAGTCTTCAATGGCTTTGATTGAAACGGTATTATCCACCCCATCCCCAAACTTGATCTCAGTCACCCGAAACACGGCTTCAGACAAACCGTAACGGGTGTTAGACAGTTTGAATACATACGCCTTGTGCCAGTTCTCGGCGATAGATTCAGGTACATCAAATTCAATACTGGCCAGCTCAGAAGACAAGGTTTTTAAATCCCGTAATGCCACTCGACTGGCAAGACTGGAATGAGTAAAGCCCTTGTATTCAACATTTTGAGAAATGACACCGCCTTGCTGGGCAATACGGGCAACATCCTGAATGGTAATAGTCGAATCTTTGGCACGTTCACGATCATAGTAGGTGACTGTCACCTGATTAATGCACTCAGCCAGTGTTTTACGTTCAAAGGTCAGCGACTTGTAATGGCTTTCAGTCAGATGGACTAGGTCAGAGACATGATAGTCATCCCGAATCAGTTTCAGTGTCCACAGATTGGTGATGCGATCGACATACAGTTCGCCATTGATATGTTCCAGAACATTATCGATAAACTCTTTGATCGAGGTTGAGTCACTCCAGACTATCGACATCCCCATACCTTCAGCGTATAGGGTATCTGCACAGGCTTTAAAACTAACATCATCAATCAAGCCCGTATTTGCACCTTTACCCCACAGTTTATTGGTCAGGCATTCACGGATGATATGAGCAGGATTGATATTTTTATATATTTTTGAACTGACTTGAAATGAGAGTGATAAATAAATACCACCAACTGAACCATAGGGAACACAATCAACAGCCGCACAAAAGAGTATGTTCTTTCCAGTTTGTACAAGTGAACCTGGTATCGTCACAATGCTTTGAAACGTCGATGTCTGGGTCAAATCAATCGAAGTCCCATTGAAATATAAGACTGCACCATCGTCATGGGTCACATTTACAGTTAAATCACCAAAATCAGTATTATCATCGACCACAATATACTGTCTGATCATGATTGCACGACCAGCTTTTGAATAAATCTTAGTATGAGGTAATGGTAATCCTGAACCTGCTTCAACATCACCAAATGGTGATTGACCAGAAAGCCATAAAGCATCATTAAAGTCAGTCGCAGCAAAAGGTTCTAATTGTGATAATGCCGTGAAATCATCCTGAGTATCATAAAGAAAATATGAGTCATAAGAGACTTCATTTCCATACGTTCTGATTTCTGCTTTATCGTCATACCATTGTGGCTGACCATCTTGCAGTGTATGTATGCGTTGTACACGCCATTTTGAATCAGGTAAAGTTGCGCTGGTGCCAATATACAGATTGTCAAAAACCACTGACGTGACCCCGCGCCATGCGCTAATCAAATCTCCGCAAACGCGTTTTAGTACACTACTTTTTTGCTGGTCTGGATAACCAAACAATAGGTCAATACTGCCCTGAACCCCGCCTGCCTGCTCATCACCACCAAATAAATTCGGTTTGTTGATCGTAATTCGTTTATTTTCAGATTCTTCATTGGTATAAGCATCTTTGTCTTGAAAACGAATCTGGGTGATTGCATCTATAGGCCCATGACATAAAACAAAATGTCCCGATGCAAAGTATTTATAGCCGATCGTCTGTGCTTTCTTGCTGCCCATCTTGCTTTGCTCTCTCTATCACCTGCCGTGCCATGGCATCCTGCCCAAACAATTGTTCAAAACGTTCAGTGCTCATACCATGGTTAAAAAAGTCCTGAATCTCAGCATTACTCATACCTTGATCCAGTAAAAAACGTCTCGAACCGATGGTGCAAAATCCTGCAGCCCGTATATGACGCACAAAAATAAAGCCCGCATTGTGCGAGCTGTTTGGAATATCCATAAGTTATGCCTTTTTCTTGATGGCTTGCGGTGTGCCCGCCTGAAAAGCCACGCAGTTGGGTGCAACATCACAGGTGCCAAAAATCACGGGAATGGATGAACCTTCATCAGCAGTGGTTGCTTCAAGCTTGCCCGCGCTCAATGTTGATTTGATACCTTTGCGGGCTTGTAATACGGTAAAAATCGAAAGAACGGCAATCGCTGCCCATACCCAAATCATATAATCCTCGTTGTGGTCGGGTTATCTTCAGGAATAAAAGAAAAACCCATGAAATTGTCGGTATTGCCAAAGCCATCACAGGCAGTTAGTGATTTCATGCAACCAGGATAAACATAGACATAATGCACATTGGCAGCGGCCGTATCGTAGCTGGCTTGAGCTGTTATTTTGGCTGCAAGTGCAACATCTAAGTCAATCTGTTCCTGATGGACAATTGTTTGTGCTGCTGCATAATCATCTGCATAAGTCGGACTACTTGGATCAAGTGCATCACGATCCACAACAGCAGCATCAAAATTTTCCTGTGCTGTGGCCCGATTACTTTCAGCCGTGGCAAGTGCGGTTGTCGCATCAGCCAGTGCCTGCAGTGCTTCATCCGTAGTCAGGTAATCAGCGAGTGAATCAAGTCGACGAATCAAGGTAATGCTATTGCCAGAACTGGCTTCGATGCCAACGTTCACACTATTGCTATTTTCCAACATGCCAAGTCTGAAATAACTGTCGACATAACTCTCAAGACCGCGCAGCGCGACTGCACTTCCGTTCACCGAAACCAGTGTTGTTCTAACTTTCCAGTCGTCCTTATTCAGTTTGCAGCCTGTGCCATACAAGTCATGTGAACAGGTGCGCTGGTACTTGTAACGTGCACCCACGCGCGCCAGACTGGTATAGTCATTTTCAAAGGTTAGAACGATGGTTGCAGCGTCAGGCTTGACACCAGTTAAACGTCCCTGCCAAAGTAATGAAACTGTACCGCTCTGATACTTGCTGAGTGTCAGAAAAACCACCTCTTCCAGTGCCGATCGCAGACAGCTTTGGGCAAATTCAGAGTCCGCCGCAAAGGTCACTTCCAGGCTATTTTTCTCCAGATCACTACTGGAGCTGATTGAACCGCGTTTAATGGCCAACTTAGTCCAGGTAACTCCGCCAACAATGACATCCTTATCTCCTGAGCTATAACGAAAGATTTGTGCACCGCGCACGATGGTATAAAGCTCACGTCGGGTTCTTTCTCCAAAAAGTCCAAACATATTTAAACTCCCAATTCCAGAATCGGCACAGCAACCTCGGCAATACCTGCCCCCTGATAATTTAGTGTGATGTTGTCAGCATCGAGGCGATGTAACCCCAGATAGGAAATCCGTTGAATACTCGCTGCAGCCTTGTTCAGCGCAGGTGAAATCGTCAGTTGCACGGTAGAGACTGACGTTAAAGCAGATGCCGTGATTGTGTGTGCTGTCCAAATACCATTGCATTTGATTGCAATATGCTTGCGCTGATCGGCAAGCTGCTTGTATTGATCGGCTTCAACCAATAGCGTTGTGGTGACTGTTCCCGTGCTTTTACTGCGTAAATTGGATTCATAGGTGGGTAGCCAAAACGGGCGATAACGACCTTGCCGCCGAAACAGAAAATTCTTATAGTCACGAATCTGCTGCTGCCCTTTCAGCACCGCCCGATACTGCTTGCTGTAACGGGCAAAATTCCAGTCGGAACTTTGGTAAATATCGCCCATTTCATTGTCTAAAATATTCTGCTGCTGATTTATCTTGGCTTCCATAGCATTTCCTGAGTACGTTAACCCAAAGAAATACAGATCATCGCCCAAGAATTGCACTGGAGTATCAGGCTCAATCGCTGGCTCATCGACTACAACAAAGTCAACCGACATGGAGGCATGAATGCCACTGATATTGCGGGTGATGTCCCTGTTAATAAAGCAGACTCGCACTGGGTATAACTTTGCGCTGTCAAAATGAATGACTTCACTCAGTTTTAACCCTGTTGCCTGTACTTCAAGTATTTCGACCAGTTGTAAGTCAGTAGCATTCTTCAGCAATGCCAGAGAATTATCCCGAAAATCATAAATGTCGGTGTTGCAGGCAATGAAATCACTGCTGACATCACCTACAAATTGACGTTCCTGATACAGTGGCACAGCCCAAAGTTGACGAACTCCGCCCCACTGCACATTGAACTGTTGAGCTACAGCTTGACGTACACTCAAAGAAGAAAAGCTCAGCGTTTGCCGAGCTTTGTCCTTGAGTGGAGTGCGTTGTTCTGTACCGTCCGAGGCTTCAAAAATATCGGTTTTAAAGCTGATACTTTCATTTGCCCCAACCAGTACAGGCGTGGTGAGCAAAATCAGATCACCATACAAATTGGTATTTACGATCATTTAAGACCTATAAAATAAAAAACCACTATTTATAGCAGTTGTGTCTTATATGAAATTTAATAATGCTATAAAGCTCACTTAAATTAAGATCTATAGCTATTAACCAAAAAACTTATGAATCAGTCGCTGAAAATAATGCTTTTTACGCATCGGCTTCTGTTTCATGCCATCCAAATATCGTTGACATATCTTTTTCCCACGATCTGACTGCATAAACTGCTGTACAGCTTCAGGAGTAAGTACATTGCGTTGCTCTAACTTAATTTCAATTTTGCTCATCCGATTATCGCCTTGATTGAACTACGGTTATTCCGAATAAAATTGGTGAAGACACGAGTACCCGCAGTGGTTCCCATAAAATCACCCACGATGGATGGGTCTAAAATGTTGTTAATTTGCAAATGTTGCGGTTGACTTGCTTGCGTTGTTTGTGAATTTTGTGCTAATTGAACATCTAAATTTGCACTTAAAGCACTACCCGCATTAAAATCCAACGTTTTAGTACCACCAACAATCCCGCCATCAGCGCGCATAGCAGGCAATTTCCCTGTTTGGTTGATATAGTCAAGCGTACTAACCCCCAATTGCTTTACTGCACTTGCTTTCAATACATATTCATTATTAGAAAGCATTGCAGGAATTGAATCTGACGTTTCAGTTCCCGCACCACGGACATGACCACCTGTTGCAAAGTTTGCTGCAACACTAGAAATGTTAGAGATAACTGATGCAGTTGCAGCTGCAACAGAAGCCATTGCTGCTAAGTTAGCAGGCCACGGATTCGCAGCGGCTTGAGCAATACCCTGCTGAATTGCAATAATAGACTGAGCAATTGCAAATGCTTTTTGAACAGCAAATGCAGCCTTATATGCTGCTGATTGTTCTCCAAATGCCGTTTTCATCATGTCAGTCATAGAGCCAAAAATCTGCTCACCGTAACTTAATTCTGTCTGCAATTGCAGTTGCTTAGAAACAAGTTGAATGTCTTGCTCACGCTTTGCAGCATCAGCGAGAATTTGTGCACGTTCTTGTTCGCCTTTAGTCACAATTGCAGTCAATTGTGTTTGATAGTCTTGTTCTGATAAAAGATTGTTACTATGTTTATCTTTTAACTCATCTATTAAGCCATTTTGAGCATTCTTACTTGACGCAAGCTGTGACTCACGTAAATCATTACTGCCCTTGTGCAAATCAGCAATTGTTTGCTTGTTTACATCAAACTGATTTGCTGAAAACCCAATAGCAGATAAATAGGCTTGCTGATATGACTTTTGTGCATCCTTCGCTGCTTTATCAAGCGTTTTTTGTTGAACCAATTCTAAATAAGCCCAACGAATATCAATCTCCTCTTTACTTATGCCTGTTGTGTTTTTCAACAAATCACGCTCAAGCTTGTAACGCTCAACAAGCAATGCTTGTTCTGAAACCAATCCTTCTTTTGCATTCAGAATACGACTATCACGCTCAAGTTCAGCATTTTTTAAGTTATGCTGAAAGTCTGCATCTTTTGCAGCAAGTAAGTCTTTTCGTGCTTCATCAGACAACGTTTTGTCCTTAACAATTCCATCACGTTCAAATGCATACTGCTGTTTCATATACTCAATTGAGTCCATAGTCGCTTGCTTTGCAGATAAAACTTGCTGAGCTTCTTCGCGTTTGACTGCATCAATTTCAGACTGCATTTGACGATCTAGCGTTGCTTTATCTGCGTCTTTCTCAGGTTGCTTCTTACTCAAATCAGCATCTATAAGCTGCTTTTTAACTGCATACTCATTTTTTAACTGAGTAATACGATCTGTTTCAAAAGCATGTAGCTGGTTATATTCCTCCTTCTCTTGAGCATGTAGGGTTATGAGTTGACTTTTATATAGCTCAGCCTGTTTTGCTAAAGCATCTGTACGTGCTGATCCAGTCAAAGTAGAATTAATCGCTTTTTTGGCATCGGTATTATCCTGAGCAAGTAGTTGCTCTTTGGTGTAATACTTTTTCTTAAGCTCAAGCTCTTTATTTTGGTGGTCTTGATCTGCTTGAAGCATATTCGCCATAGCAGCTAATTGATCAGCTTGTGATGGCATAGACATTGACGTATCAACTTTAGTGCTGTTATTAGCACCTGCCGCATACTTTAATACTCGTTGTCCATGATTTTGCATCTCTTTAGCTTTAGCGGGTGACAAATAGCCAATACCACCAATTTCTTGGTAACCACTCTTAGTACGAACACGATCTGAGATACGACCAGCTTTGAGCGCATCTACACCAGCTGGGCCACCGTTATACGCCATAATAGCATCAAGCCAATTACCATATTTTTTGTAATTTTTAATCAAGTCTTGGGTTGCGGCTTGTGTGTCTCTGACAGGATTATTCACTTCTCCTTGAAGTATTTTTGCATACTGATCTCTAAAAACTTGTGTAGTTTGTAATAAGCCCTTAGCCCCTGTTGAGCTTTTTGCATTAATATTACCAGCAGACTCTGTTGCAATTAACCCAGTAATTAAACCTGCTGGCAAACCACCTGATTTTGCTACATCTTCCAAGCTATATTTTACTACCGCAGCAACTGCTCCAGAGATTCTCTTTTTGTCATCGTTATTTAAGTCGTAGTTCTTTTGACTAAACCCCATATTTGCAATACGTAACTGATCTTTATCTAATGCTGTATTTAAATTCATCCCCGACGATGTTTTAAAATCTGCAAAATATTCAGCTTTTTCACGACTAGCGCCCGCTTTTACATTTGAATTAATATAATCCTGACGTTGCTTATCTCCCAAAATGTTAGTTAATGCTTCACGCTGCTTCTGTGTATAAGTATTCCACTTATCTGGCATGATACCTAATAAACGGGCTTGATCTGATAAAGCCATGTTTAATTTTTCTTGAGATTTTCTATTTGTATCTGTCACACCAGACAATGCATCAACAACCTTTTTTTGGTTATCTAAAGCTGTTTTTGCGCTATCTGTTTTTTCAGCAAATTTAACTGAAGTTGCAATCTGTTGGTCAGTATAAATCCCAAGTTTAGACATTCCATCCGCAAAATCTGTCGCTGAAATTTTGCCATTTTTGAAATTGGCAACCAGATCATCAACAGCTTTTAATGCATCTTTACTATTTGCATTTACATAAGCAATTTGTACAGCAGAATCATAAAACGCTGCGTTTGCATCATCATAAGCCTGTTGTGTTTTCTTTAAGTCTTCAGCAGCATCATAGGCAAATGCTTTTTTCTTAGCACTACTTAAATTGTTGTAATGTCCTACCAAATCAGAAATTGACTTACCTTGACTATCAAATGCATCTGTTGCATCTTCAGTTTTTCGAGTCATCGCATAGTAAGTACCGCCTGCAATTGCAACTTGTACACCCAAAGCAATTAAACCTAATGGCCCACCGACAAGGCTAAGCATTGCGCCACCCAAACCACGTGTAACCGTAGTCAAAGTAATGGTTTCTCCAGCCATTCGAGCAAGTGCGATCTGATAACGTGTATATTCAACAAGACTCGCAGCCGCTTGATAACCAGCTAATCCAAACGACAAAGCAAGACGAGTCCCAATTACCGCAGCCAATGCAACAGCAGCCGCTTCAACTTTATCAAAGTTATCAGCAACAACTTCAACAACAGGAATTACACCACTTATTAATGTGTTTTGAATACCCTGCCACTGCAAATCTAATAACTGTAAATTTTGTTTTGCATTAGTTAAACTTTTAATCATGTCATCCGACATGATTGCCCCTGCATTTTTTGCAGCATCACCCCATTTTTTAAAGCCTGCACCACCGTTTTGTAAAAGCGGAATAAGCAAAGAAGAATCAGAAATGATTGCTTCCATATAGAACTTCATGTCGTTTTGAGACGCGCCAGCTTTTTCTAAAGAGTTGTAGTAAAGCTGCAAGGCTTCTGGTCCACTTAACTTTTGAAATTGTTGAATAGTTACACCAACACGTGGGGCAATATTTATAAAAAAATCTGCCAATGGCCCACCGCCAGTTTGTTGAAAATCGCCTATGCGGTCTTGCATATCTTTCATCTGATCTGCAAATTTTTCGATACTAATTCCTGCAGTTTCAGCACCCTTGGCATAGTATTGAAACTGGCCTGTCGACGCATTTGAAAGTTTTGCAAAGCGTTCAATTTCATTACCAGCATTAATGACTTTTTCACTATATGCAACAATACCAGCGACAGACAAACCACCCGTAACTGCAACAAAGCCTTTTACCGCAAGGCTTGCAATATCAAATGATTCTGCAATTGCTTTGGTTGACTTCTGTGTTTGTCTTTCTGCGCGGCTCAAAGGTTCTGTATAACCTGCAATTCTGGCAACAAGATCTAGTGTCAAGCGCCCAAGTGATGCTGTTGCCATGTGTTTCTCCAAATTTCAGGCAATAAAAAACCGCCTTTCGGCGGTGATTTTCAATAAGAGTATATTAACTGTTGTTTACACAGACTTTAAATTTCTCAGCAAGTTGATGAATTGTATCTACAACTACTGGTGCGCGTGCACCACCCCATGTTCCAACTGGATTAAAGCCATCATTTGATACTGATCCACTGTTTTTTTGCGCTCTTAGAATATTTTGGAATACAAGTTTTGTTTTCCCACCCTCATCCCATATCTTTGCATCATATTGAATAATATCTACAACAAAACCACCCATTTGCGGCTTAGTTCTAATATTTCCTGTGAACACTATAATTTTATTATTTTCATCAAGATATTTAATAGAGCTACCACCACCAACGACCTGATTATTATTTTTTTGATAGTAGTTCCCCGTATATTGCCCCACAAAACTTCCAGCCGTATCTTGCAATGTCACACTATTATTCGAAAATGAATCTATACCACAAAATTTTATCTTACTAAATGCTAATGGTTTTTCAGATATAAATGACTCATCAATCTTGTCAATTTGCGTTTGCTTCCCACCTGTTTGCATACTAACGGTTGAAACATTTGAAGGCAATTGAATCGGAGCTTGTACACACCCAACCAAAGCCAAAACCGACATTAAAACTATTTTTCTCATATTTCACCTTTTCAATCTTATTAGAATTAGTTTTTGCAGTTCATATCGTAATATTTAGAAAATGCTTGCTGGCTATCAAACCCTGATTCACGCAAAGAACGTAACTTATCAGTTATACGTTCCCCTACATAGCTATCAAGCTCGGAAACACTTTTATCTGGATAAATTTTTCTATATCTATTTGTTAATTCTTCAGTCCAAACCTTATATATTCCAATACCCTGACCTATTTTCATTGATGCAGCAGTACACTTTGCTAAATTAACTATATCCATTTTAGGATTAATATTTACAATTTTTGCAGCCTTATCTTTCTGCTCCTCAGCATATTTGTTTAAATCAGAACCCTGTTTTTGGTCTATAGGCTTACTTTTTTCTGTTTTACTACAACCATTTAAACTAAGCATAGCAAAGCAAAAAACCAATATTATTTTTTTCACACCAAAACCCCATCAAATGATTATTTAATGAGGTTAGCGAATTTAAAACCTTAAAGCTAGCTTAAATTAACCAGTATTTCGACTCATCAATGCCAAACAATCTGCATTAAATAATCCTTGTAACTGTTCATTTTTACTCAAACTATAGGTGTTTACAGATTTTCGCATATCATTTAACAACCCATCCAACAACTGAATCGGTGCATTTTCACGTAGCAAATGCTTCATCATTAGCTGTTCACATTCATCACGAGCATTAAAATACGGCTCTACAATGCTAAAAATACGCTGAAACTCTTTAGCTAATAAAGGTAAATGCTTAACCTCAAATTTATTGGGTGATGGCACACCCGTTGCCTGACGCAAAGCATAATGAATTGCTTTGGTAAAGGCATCCTTGCGTCCAACGTGATGTGTACAGACCACCACCAAGCGTTTAATTTTTTGCATATCTGCACTGGTTAAATATTCGCGCGGTTCAGATTGTGCAATATCGTATTTACCTGTTTTACGAATACTTGGCAGAACTTCAGACGTGACCCATTTTTTAAATTGTTTTGCTTCAGGCTTACGACTTTTTAAAATACATGAATACAACCCAGATTCATTAATGATTGTCATTGGTCGACTTTGCTCTACACCATTCTCAGACCTGATATGCAGATTGTGCATAGCAGCTTCATCAGCATCTAAGTTACGTGTCATTTGAGGTGCTGATGGATAATCTAGTGCATTTGCAATATCAGCAGCAACAAACCAAAGTTCACCATTAATATCAATGATGCGAATATTGTGTGATTCATGAAACGTAAAATTTGAAATAGCATTCATGATGAATACCCCTTTTGATATAGGAATGTTCACCACCGATTGAGACCAATCAATTTAGGTGGCGAGTTAAGTAGGATTGGTCTTACCAGTCAAAAGGTTCTGGCGCACCGAAGTGCTCCCACCTAACCCGCCATAACGGGTGCTTTTCTACAGGGTGCAGAAAGCTATAGGCAATAAAAAACCGCTACAGCGGTCATTTGACCTTTTGACATAATTGGAGACCAATCCAAACATCAGATTTTGCTGATGCCTTTTTAAAGTAAATGGATTTGCACATTCTGTCAATCACTCTAGCGAAATCTAATCTTAGTTAGTTTTTTAGTAAAAAGCTAACTTTTAATTAGATTTTTTATACCAACCCTGTGGCTAAAGCATCAAACAAATCCATTTCAGGTTCTTCTGGAATGTCTTCATGTGGCATAAGTGACAAAGCATCAATTCGATGTTGCTCTTTAACTTTACCATTATGATAAAACGCCATCAGGTTTCCTACAGCTTGTTCAACTCGGCGACCAATGTTCAAACTACCTCGTTTAAAACGATAGGCTCGCCAAATTGCCATTTCCGCTAAACTGATTCGCTGCTCTGCTTCTGCAATGGTTCTTCCGCCAATTCCGTTAAGGACGAGTTCACAGAGGAGTTCGTTTCGCTCAAGTTCTTCGTCCGTGACTTTCCCAAAAAATTATTTATATCATCGGAAAGTTTATAAACGGCTGCAATAAAGTTTGGGTCTGAATCGTACACGTCTTGAATAGAATCAAAGAAAGCTTTGCCCATTTCATCCAAACATACACTCCCCAAAATTTGGGCAGCTTGTAAGCGGTCAGAGTCTACTGATTTAAGTTTAGAGTTTTCTATGTTCTCAAAATCAATATCCCAATCAAAAGACTTTGCCGCATCCCGTCCTGCTTTAAAGTTTAATCGCTTAATGAATACTTGACCTTCCAACTCAACCGAATCATCAATTTGAAGTTCTGCGTTAGCAGTTAAAGCCTTTAGTTCTTCAATGTTGTTTTCATTTACAGTAACGAACCACTTTACTAAACGCTCAATCGGAGCGCCCGTCTTTGTTAAATTTTTCGCTTTTTTAAAATCGATTTTAGCCATGTTGTTCTCGAAAAAAATAGCCCCATAAGGGGCTAAGAGTTAAGGGGTACGAAGAATCGTATTCACAGAACTGGTACGCACCAGCGGGAAGGCATACGTCCAGACACCATCCGCTTCAATTTTTGGAGCTGATTTATTCAGGTAACCCGTAAATGTTGCCCAATTTCGAGTTGTCGGAAGCGTTACATTGCCGTTGGTGACAGTCGGTGCAGCATCATCACCTTTTGAACCGACAAACCAACTTAGTTCTGTTCCTGCTTCAGCAAGACTTAGCGCAGTTGCATGCGATGTATTTTCATCATCAAGCTGAACAGTCAAAGTACCTTCACCAGGATCAACTATACCTTTTTCATAAGATTTTTCTTCATCATCTAAACACGTTACATCAATTTTAGACGTTGAATCAGAACCTAAATCAACTGCGTTATAACAAGTGAAACGAACAATTGCGCCTGCAACTAAGGCATAAATCTTCGTTCCTTGGGCTTTAATACGTGCCATGAGTAGCTACTCCTCAATTTTTTGGCATAAAAAAAGCACCCCAAATGGAGTGCTTGCTAAATTTTAAAAACTAATCTGAATCATTCAGCCATACGGCTTCAAAACTCATACTTCGTGAACCTTGAGGCGGTATACCTGTATTCACAAAACCCGAGATATTGCATTGATATTTAAGTGCAGAACGTACCGCTTTATATACTGCATACGCTTCGCTTTCGTTTTTTCCGTAACAATCAACTTGAAGATGCAAGCGATCCACAGTTGCAGGTTCATCAATATCATTAAAAGGTTCACCACCTGTAATGAACCATGTCACGAATGGATATTGAGTATTTTCAGGTGCTAAATCTTTATAAATTCGATCTGCAACTAATGCGGCCACATCAGTATTGGCATTTAGCACATTAAAAACAGGAATCATAATTTTGCTAACTCCTTATCAATTTCTGCACTAAATACTGCTGCAAAATCATTTGTCACATTACTGATGTTGTTCTGCAATGCTGGACGCATAAACGGACGTGCTGCCGCGGACTCGACTTTTTTCCCAAAAAAATCAACACCATTAGTTAAAACTTTTGTTTTATTTTTAGCAATTACATCACCTCGCCCAAATTCAATGAACCGCCAATAAAAAGTATCACCACCAGGATTCGCCTTATCGCCATCGGTTTTGTAGGTTTTCCCAGCCAAACCTTTACGAATATTGGCTTTAGACTTCACATAATACCGCGCACCACCACGAATTCCGACACGCATCATCACATTTTCGCCTGAAATTCTGCCCGCTCTAATCGTTATGTTTTTCCAGATTCGTTCAGTCGTTCTTGGGTCATCCACAAGTTTTGAGTTAGAAATTGCAGCTTTACGCACAACTGCCATTGCTTTACGCGTTGCACGTTTAGCAGCATTTTTGGCGGCTTTACCATTTGACAGCATTGCAAGCTTAGCTTCGACTTCACCCAAACCATGAATATATTGTTCTGCCATAGATCACTCCCATTCTTTTAAACCTTCAGCAAGGTTCAAAGTCAGATATTCACGACGACTATTTAAGTCATGTTTCGGATTACCATCTATGCGATACAATACGCCATCAAACAAAACTCGATATGTCGTATCTACTTGAGCAACTTTTGAAGAATAACGAATCGTGGCCCGAGCTTGTAATGTCCCTTGAGCTGCACGATCCGCAATCATATCTTTGGTAGACAAGTCTGCAACCGATGCCCAAACTGTCGCAAAATCTACCCAAGCCGCAGCCGTTTGCATACCGTTGTTGTCACGTCCAGCGGTAACGTATTGCTGAATCGTAATACGATGTCTTAAAGCGCCAGCTTGCATAAATTAATCATCCATAAATTGTGGCTTATCAGGATCAGGCTTTTCATCACCGATCAAATCAATCAGACTTTGTACCTGATTCATCAATTGACTGTTCTGATCCACTATTACGATCAACTGTTGATTCTGAGTTACTACTGTTTGCATCAGACTCGTCATCATCTGACTTTGCGCTGTCATCGCTTCGAGTAGTTTGTTGATTGTTTCTGTTGATGAGTCGTTGCCAAGACTGTTTTGCATTTTCGACTTGCTGTTTAATCCACTGTCTACGTTCTTCACAAGATTTACATGTCATTTTTGCCATGCCTCCCAAGCCAATTGAATCGCCATCACACGAAATACGCCATTTTCATGAATAAATAGGCGTTCACCGTGCGAGAAAATAAGTGTGGTATAGCATGGCGATTGTTGTACCCAGTTAATAAATTCTTCCATTGCTATAGCACCAAAGGTGTGTAATATGGATTTAAAATTGCCAAAACTGGTTCAGGCAGAAAGTACCCATTGCTAGGCATTTCTTTTTCAATGTTGCGGTACTGGTCGTAATAACCACATAGCAACAAAATGGCCCGTTGCTGAATTTTATTTTCAGCATCAAACTTTGTTGAAACGTGGTCTTTAACGGCTTGCTCTGCTGTTTCTAATAGCATTTGCAAATCGTCTACATCAAAACCATCGTCATATTTTAAGTTTCTGGCAACATCATTGACCGTTAGAGCCATCATTACCCCCCGTAGATTTTCCTGAATTACTCGAAAATGGATCATCTTTCGCATCACGTTTAGCCAAAGCGTCCAAACTATAGTTTTGCTGCTGCATATAGGGTGTATCACCACCAGAAACAGGCTTCAGATTGAACTTAATACGAGCCTCATTCGGTGCAATAATCCCGCCTTTGACACCATTGCTGTAATAGGTCATCTGTGAATTACTATCCATACGAATAAGACCATCCGTATTGAAAAACACTTCCAGACCTAAAGCTTTTAAGTCAAAGGTATCATCTAGTAGATTTTCAATGGCTTCGATTGGGCTTTGCAGACAGTCCACATAGTAAATGAGGTTCATGTCTTCAACTTTCTGCCCCTGCGGGATACCCCCCAAACCAATCTTGAATGCTGGTACATGGAAAACTGAACAACAGACTTCGGCAGAAAGCTTATGTTGCTCAATCAATTGAGCATCTGAAGCAGGCATACTGAGCTGGACATACTTCATATCACCGCCAAGTACTGCGGTCTTACCTATATTTCCCGATGAATAATTTTGGTTCCAGGCATCACGGATTTTCTTGGCATCATCCTCAGCAATTTTCCCTGGTGCAGTCAGAATTCCACTTGGTCGGCTCATGTTATGAAAGAAATTTGCACCATAGTTTTGTATGGCAACCCCACCAGATGCGGCAAGGACACATGCCGAAATTGGGCTTAGACCTACCAGCGGGTGATAAAAGCAATTCCAGCGATCATGAATAATTTCAGATGCAGGCAAAATAATCGATTGTGATTGCTGTGCAAGTTTATCGATCCCGATCTGATAGAAAACCTCACCAGCATCACTAACCAATGGCGTGACAAGATCAGGATTCAGCACAAATAACTGCTGCACTAAGCCAAAGGCATCACGAAATTTCAAAACATAGGTGTTACCACGTGTCAGTTTTGAAATTGCCCAATGCTCAATAAATTGCTGCATAGTCTGAAAACGATTGGGCTTCTGTAGAAACTTAAAGCGTGGATCTTTAACCGTCGTCCAAACTTCCCCATCTTTCTTACGTAATTCGAGAGGAAGTTTTCCTAAATCTTTAGAAACCAGCGAAACGCATGAAAAAACGGCATGAAAAGATAGTAAATCTTCACGCTTTAACCCCATATTTCGCTGCCAAGCACCTGTAAATGGCTCATTTATGATTGGAGACCACCCACCACCGCTAACAGGTGACATGGATTTTTTGCGTAAAAACTTACTCAATATGCCCATTTAATCACCTTTTTTTGCAGATTTTTTATCTTGTTCAGCAGGCTTAATCGATTGATTATCTGAAATAACCTCAGCAGCACCCAATTGAATCAAAACATTTGCCTCATAATCTTGAAGGTCATGTACAGATCCAGCCTGACCAGAGCAAAGATCTTTCAAAAATTTAACTTTTGGCATTTTCTCTACTCAATAAAAAGCCCCTAACAATTTAGGGGCTTTGGTTTTAAATAACTGGAGCATTAAAATTGAATATAACCTGCCGCAACACCGCGTGGCTTCCAACGAATAAAACGCTCACCACGAATCGCAATCAAATCACTTTGGTATAGGCTGACCCAAATCGGATCTGCATCAGTACCCGTATTAATTGATGCTTCTGAGCTAATCGCAAAATCTACAGCGCCATCATCAGCCAAGAGGATTTGAGATGGAATGACTAACACAATTTTATCAGTACATGCCGCTGAGATTTCGACAGGTAAAGTAAGCAGCTCTTTAAGGCCATTGATATTCATGCCTTCAAAGTATTTTTTACCCAAAGCATCACGTAATACACTTAGTTGTGCTGCACGAGTTTCTGACATCACCCAAGTTGCACCCTCCAAAGTCAGACCAGCGTCAGTTGCCTGCTTAATCACTGCGGTCAAATCTGCTTCAATTGCAGCACCAGTAACACCAGAACTTTGAATAGCAACCACACCATGTAAAATAGATGCTGGGCTATCAGCCGATTCAGCTTTTGCTGGGTCAAAGAATTGCCCATCAATAAATTCAGCTGTAGATTTAAGTAAATCATCCAAAACAAGACTGTCCGCTTTAGGATTTGAAAAGCGAACAAGCTCTTCTGAAAGCATGACAATACCAGCCACTTTTGACTTGGTTAAAGTCACACTATCAAATTTTGGATTAGTCACAGGCTTGGTTTTCGCCTCACCAACCCAACCAACTGTTGAAGTTCCTGTTTGAGATGCTAATTTGATATTAAACGGGACTTGACGCATCTTAGCTGCAAGTTTATCTACAGCAGTTTTTCCACGTAAAAGCTCGATAAACTCATTTGAAAGCACCTGAAAATCGACTAATGCAGCACCAAATGTTGCCTCAGTAGTTGTACCCACTAAAGCCTTTTGCGTCACTGCATTTTTAACAATTTCTGGCGCTTGCCATGATTCGAGCACTTGAGATGCAGTTACTGCACCTTTGCTTAATGCAGCTACTGCTTGGGCTTTAACAGCAATGGCATAGCCAATCCCTTTTGGTAAATTACTTTCAGTTGTAACTGATTTTTTACCTTGTGTTGAGTCTTTGCCTTCCTGTGGAGTATTACCTGCAACAGGTGTGGTATTTCCAGCCCAATCGGCTTGTCCTTTTTGAATATCTTCAAGGCGTTTCAAGTTTAATTGAAGGTTTGCAATTTCAGCTTCATAGCCCTTAATTGTTGTTTCATCATCACCTTCAGGGGTTTTACCTTCTTTTAATGATTTATCCATTACACCCGAGATTTTTTTCTGAGTATCTTGGATAGTTGCCTTAATTTTGTCGATATGTTCTTGCAAAGTCATACGAGTTTCACTCCAGTAGATTTAAATTTAGGTGTTTCAAGCAGCTTTACCCCACCTACTTTCGGTACTGGAGCTGCTGAATTTGTTGAAATAGGTGGCGTACATGGCAAAGATTTTTCTTGCTGACTTTCTGACTGAGTTTGCTGCTTGCCAGAATTGCAAAGTGATTTAATGCCTGTAATGGTGGCTTCTTGATTTGCAGGAATAGTCACGGCTGAAAGCTCATACCAGTCCCATTTAATGAACTTGTATCCCCAAGTTCCTTGAATATCGGCAACCTCAAGCCCACGAAAACCAATGGAAAGCCCACGAACTAGACCTGTTTTAATACTGTCCCAGGCTGTTTGCAGGCGCTGCTTTAACTCTTCAGACTCAACCTGATCAGGTTTAGTTAACTGAATTTTGACTTGAATGCCTGCATCTGTGACAACTGCATCAGTTACTTGACCAATTGGCTGTTGCTTATCGTGTTGCCATAAAAATGGTACTGGTAAAGTGAACTGAGCACCCTTTGGCTCAACAACATCATCTACACGATCAGGTGTAGGTGTTGTGGCAATGCCTTCCAGTGTCCATTGGTCTTCATTAAATGCTTTGACATTCAGCAAGCTATACGCGAGCTTCATATTTTTTAAACTCCAAAAAAAACCGCCAAATCGGCGGTTTTAAAATTAAGGTTTCTTTGGTGGGGAAGTTCTTTCACAACAGCATTCTGAATGATCTGCTGGATCAGGCAATTTAACTTCAATCGTGCAACGTGCACTGTACTCAGTGCCACGACTACCCATTGAGTTACTTAATCTAACTTCTGCACCTGGTCTTGGACTATCCAAACCAACTTGTTTCAGAACATGTTCCAACAAAATTGCTTTAATCTCATTTTCAGTAAAATAAGCTGAGATAACTTTTTTATGAACTTCAGTCTGTTGAATCCCCATTTATTTACCTCGCTTTGACTTAACTGGCTGATTCAAACGAGCCTTTAAAACACTGAGGTCTTCACAAGCCAAAAAAAATCGCTCATCAATGTGAGCGATTTCTTCAGGGGTTTTTCCACTGGTTGTACAGGCACCTAAATGTGACTGCACATGCCGCAAATCTGTCATTTGCGACTGAATTTCATGAACATTCATATAAGTCCCTATACAAAATAAACACTATGATTCTGCACTGGTGGCTCAGGATTCATTGACATCAAAGCAACCCCGTTAAATGTGGCAATCAGTGGGTCAATCTTGCCCTTGCCTGATTCTTGCTTGCGGATCGTCAAGGCATTGCCCTGATAAACACCTTTCGCATTGCCAACACACCAGTTCATCATGCGTTGCCCTGCATGTAAAAATTTACCCTCAGCAACTTTGCGCTCTGTTGTCTGTACATAGCCTGATAACTGAAAGCCTTGAGGTACACCAATCAATAATTCAAAAGGAATTTCTTCAAGCAAACCATCCTGAAGCGATGGCATGCCTAATTTATCCAATCCAATTGCAGCTTTTTCTGGAAACTTTCCTGCATCATAAATACGCTTACACAGCTTTGCAGCTTGGCTGACATCATCCCCAATATTTTGGACAATCACCAATTCCCCCGCCTGCTCAAAATCCTTGAGCACTGGAGCAATTTCTTTACGACGTTCTAAAGCAATCGGATGAACCCAGGCACGATTCCAGCAATACCAGATCGAACGGTCATGCTTATCACGACCAATGACAGCCATACCAAACAAGTCATCTAGTCCGCCACCATCAAATCCAACAGTGCAAATTTCGCTGAGATCTAAAATGGACTCGATAAAAAGCTTGTCCTTGTATGCAGATAATTGCCAGAAGTCAGCTCCTGCCCAACGATCTGCACGCTTGTTGATGCCGATTTCGACATTCAAATATTTAGCCAAGAAAATTTGGACTGAATCATCCCCATTTTCCTGAGCTTGGGCATATTTATTGAGCAAGAATCGAATATGTGTAGAGCGCCCCAAATTGGGATTGGTCACATAGAAATAATCAGGATCTAAATAACGTTCATCCTGAATCATCTGATCAGGGAACTCATACAACAGCGGTAAAAAGGATGGATTATCAATTTCACCATCACGTACTTTCCGCGCATAATCTAATTTCTTTTTAAATATTCCTGCTGGCGGTTTATCCGACTGAGTAGACAACCAAATTAAGAAACCTTCAGGGAATGAGGCCATACCACCTGTTGCTTCTTCAAGCATTGCTTCAGCATTGGCACGTTCACCAAAAATCCATAGCTCATCGACCAGGATATAAGCCCCTTTCTTACCACCTACCGATCCCGTATCCGCAGCAACAACGCTCAATACGGCTTTAGTTTTCCGATGCGTGACTGTTCGAGTGTGCTCAGAAATACTAAATAGAATTTTTAACTTGGGATCTTCAAGAATCATATCTCGAATCGGTTTAAATGAATTATCTGCAACCTCTTTCGTAGGCGCTAAAATAATAAATTCAGCCGAATGACGATCATTCAGAATAATTGCAGTGAGCATAATGCCCGCAGCAATGGTCGATTTTGTATTTTTCTTACTGATTAACAGGAAAAATTCATTAATCAGGCGCTCATTTTTTTCATAGTCATAAGCACCAAAAATTGTAGCAACAAATTCAAAAACCCACTCGCCCGTAACCTCACCAACTTTAGGCTTTCCAGCAACGTCAACCAGTGTAAGTTTTTTAAATACATTTAAAGCCATTTGGGCTTCTTCTGGAAACAACGGCTTGCAAGCGATCAGAGATTCTTTGGCTAAAATCTTCTTTTCCCAGTCTGGGCAAGCTGTTGTCCAGATCGGGGACATTGAAGACATATCAACTCACTCTTTGTTGACCACGTGCTGCACGTTGATTGCCAGCCGTTGCAAAATCATTGTCATTTTCCGAGACATCACCCGCAGCATCATCACGGCCCTGCTTCACTCCCTTTTCTGCAACCTTTCCATGTTCATAAGGCAATGCAGCTTTGGCTGCTTCAATCCGAGTCTTACGATCAATACGTGGATTTTTATAAATATATTGCAAAAACTCTAAGGAATTGGTTACAGTATCCATGTCTTTAAGTTCAGCATTGATTGCTGCCTCACCTAAAGGCATATGCTCAATTCCCCCGCCCCCCTGATGATTCAAGCTCGCCAGATGGGCAATGACCTCGGGATTTTTTGCGAGCTGGCTGCCCTGCATCGTCGCAGAGCGTTCAGAATAGCCAGCCAAGACAGCAGCCTCTTTATTTGACTTGCCCTGCAACTTTGCTTGGGCAAATGCCTTCATCTTTGCAGTTAAAGCCATTTGTTTACCTCAAAATCTTAGTTTTTGGAAAAACTTACTGAGATTTACCAGTTTTTCAAAAATGTTTAGTTATTTTTAGCCCAAAATGGGATTTTTTTTGCACGTGAGGAAGGGGGCGGTGTCCATCAGCCAATGCTAATTTATTTTTTGATACCCCCCAGCCGTTATAATATGCACCAATCTTGTGCAATGACTGGAAACTTCGTGGTTTCATAAACTTAAATTTCATTTTTTAAGATGTTCCACGATCAATTGACTGAAATCCAAGTCGTTCTAATTGTTCCACGGTGAGCTGTTCAATGGTCATGCCATCATGCATAAAGGCAACAGGCTTGCCAGTCACTTGAAAGGCTTGTTGAATCTGTGAACCTAACTCTCGGACAGCTTCAATCGAACCAAGCTTGTTGAAGTCAGCACGTACTACAATCAAAGCCATGTCAGGATGAATCTGGTCAACTTGAATATCTAACTGTTTCATCGTGCTACTCCCTGACCTTGTTTGCTTTCTTTGATGGTCTTCTTACTGTGACAGTCTTTGCATAATGACTGGAGGTTGTTCATATCGTTTGTGCCACCTTGAGCCTTGTTGATGATGTGGTCACACTCCAGATCCATCGTGACTCGCCCACACTGGCAGCATGTCCACAGGTCACGCTCATGCACTGATTGCTTCAAGCGTCGCCACGGACGACCACCACGACCTTGCCCAAAGTTTTCTTTACGCTCTAATACTGGAGCTTTACTACCCAGTGACGGCAGGCTGTTTGATTTAAGACTAGGTAATCGCATATCACTTCACCGTATAGAGCTTGGCATCTTGTGGAATTGGATCAAGAAACTTCAACGGTGCAGTCCCGACCAAACGACGTTGGCAATTGGTACAAACACCTTTCCAGTTGCGTATATCCCAAAATAAAACCTGACTATCTTTCGGTGCAGTGATATGCACAACATAATCAGCAGGAGTCATATAGCCACGCTTGTCGCACTCATCACACCATTGGTTTGCTTTTAGATATTCAGCACCTGCTTTTTCCCAAGCCTTTTCATTGTCTGACTTTGTTACTCTGGAGAGCAGATGGTCACGTCGTGCCAAAGCATCATCATCAGCTTGGCGTGCACGCTTGCGCTTTTCCCAAACATCATCTTTTTGAGCCATAGTCACTCCCATAAAAAAACCACCCGAAGGTGGCTTGTTTGCCCAATCTCTCGCGGGGCTAGACGCTACTCACCTACTTTAAAAACCACTGGATGGGCACAGTATTTTTAGTTTTCAGCTTTCGTTCTGCATGTATGGCGGGGCATCACTCCCAACTTGATTATTGCTTTCCTGCATATCCCATCCATGCGCGATAAACTGCATGGGTTGTACCTTCTGTCGTGAGGTCTAAACGTGTTCACTCAAACAGTCTTTAGCTAACCAGTGAACATGTACAAATGGGTTTAAGCATAATTTCTCCATAAAAAAACCGCTTGCCTTCGTACAAGCAAGCGGTATAAACCTTAAAACTGGAAACTACAGCGTTAAATACAGTTTTCCATTGTGGGAAAAATTAATTCAAATTTGCTTTTATGTCAATATCTAATTTCACTTAGATTTATAAAGCTGATTAAAAATCTTTTCCTCACCTAACTCATACTCATGTTTAAAATCATCCAAAACAGCATCAATATGTTTCTTTAAATACTTACGTACAGTTGAGTCACTAAAACCTGATAATACTTCACGACTACGTTCGGTCGGCTTGTAATTTGCTGGGACTTTACAGAACTCAATCAATGCAACTCGAACGACAGCCAAATGATAAATACTAGATAAATCTTTTTGATTAAATTGATCTTGGTACTTAATAAGCAATACAGACGCAAACTTTTCAATATTCTCAGTTGAGTTTGCACCAAAGCACTTCAGGCGAATGAGATTGTCTTGTAGTGGTGATAATTGAGCATAGCTCATCATGATACAAACATCAGCTGCTGTCAGTGAAGGAACACCACTTGAAGGCATTGCATCAAAATTCACAGTCTTTGGATTTAAATAACGCAGTAACTTTTCCATTGGCTAGCCCTCAAATAGCACGTAAGTGAATGACAGGTGAACGAGGGGAACGAGAAAAACAGTCATTCACCTGCTCGTTCACCTGATAAGCATTTGTTTTTATATATTTTTTCATTAAAAGTGAACGAGTGAATATAAAAATACGCGCGCGCGTAAGAGCAAAAAAAATAAATACAGAGGGGCTATATAGAAAATTTAAAATAAGGAGAGATAAAAAATAATTTCCCACGTGTGCGCGTAAAAAGTCGTTCTCTCGTTCACCTGCAACCTGAATTACTTTTAAATTCAGTGTATTACTAGGTGAACGAGTAGGTGAACAAGGCTTTTTGTCGTTCCCCTCGTTCACCTGACATGGCTTATAAGCCATTGTTTTTACATGGCAAATCTTAGGATTTGCACAATTATTTGTCAAGCACATTTGGTATCCCCTTATCAAACTCATTCATACACTCGCCATACCAATCCATTGCAGTCTTATCCTCTGGAACTTCACCGACCTTTACGAATAAAGACTGTCCCTCCTCTCGCATGTATCTCCATTTCTGTTTCTCAAGCAATTCAACTCCATCAATCTTTTTCAAATCCTCGGTAAATTTTCGATATGAATATTTATGCTCAAGTGTTGAAGATGCCCATTCTTTATATGCGTCGTAGAGCTGCTGTGCTTTACAACTGGCACATGGATATTTGGTTTCACCTGCAAGCCACTCATCAATAAAAACCTCTATAGATCGCTTACTTGCATTAATTAATGCACGCTTTGCATCTGTAATCGGTGGCTTATCATGTTTAAAATCATCTAAGGGAACATTTAAAAGACAGGTATAGAATGCGTCTAATCCATCCCCTGCTATTTCGGCATATACCTGCTGACTAATTTCTTCATCGAGTTTGTTTTGTGGTGAAATGACAAACCATCGACGTGCTTCACCCTGCAAGGGAAAAGGGATATTTTCATTCGATGCAAATGCCATATTGAAATAGGCAGGGACTTGTTTCTGAGGTCGCTGCTTCTCATTGATGGTGACACTTTTAGCTGTAATCAGTGCATTTAGGTAAGGTGTGACATTATATTTGGTAGCATTTGTGGCAATTTCCTCACCAAAAATAAAGGCTGCATTGTTTAACCACCCGTTAAATTGCGGGCTTTCAAGTTCCTGAGATGTAATTACACGATGGTATTTACCGTAAATTCCACCCATGACCTTTTCAAATAATGTGGTTTTACCTGAACCTTGGATGTGACTTGCCATTAGCACAGCACTATGAGCCTTTTGACCTTCGTTTTGTAATGGGTAGGCTAACCACTGGAGTAACCAGCGCTGAATATCTTTATCGCCATTACATAAACTATGAATCATTTTTAATATCCCCAAACAACGAGATACAACTTGCTTGTGCTCTAGTCGGTTCTGCTCCTGATCCAGTAGCTCTTTTGCAGCATAGCCGTCAAAGGTGTTGATGTAATTGGGGTCAATGTCGATTTTTCGGGTTGGGTCAAAAATCAATTTTTCATAGTCAATTTCACTGCGAGTCTGACTTTCAATCCATTCTTTATATTCTTTTGGATACATCAGTTGTGCTGCTGACCATGACACAACACGATTGAGTGATTTATCATAAATGAAAGTTTCACCTTTGAGCAAAATACAGTTCTTACTCATATTCGGCGCAATAGAACCCATATTTTCAGTTAGAAGCTGCTCAACGTCGGCTTTTTCAATGGTTTTACGGTCTTCATGGCTGTACCAAATCTTAAAAATGCTGCTTAGAGTATGTTTAAGCGATGAAATTTTAAATTTATGCTTGGTTTTATAGTCAAATGCGTCATTACTGCATGCAATAACAGCATAACGCTGCAAAGCATCCTGTAATTTTTCATGAACTTTATCTTTAATTGGGTCTGTTTTTTCCCCATTCCCCTCTATTTTTGCCGTACCAGATTCAGAATGCCCATTCATTGGCGGTGCAAAATCTAAAACAAAATCATCATTCACAGGATTTATATTGTCATTTTCCGCACCATTTTCGACCATTTCACCTGAAAAGTGGTTTGCGGTATTTAAAGGGGTATGGGGAAAATCTATAGCAAAATCAGAAGACTCAATTGCGCCTTTGATTTGCCGACGCACTTCACTTAACCCTGCAAGTACATGCAGGTCGTTAAAGTCAGATGGTGGCTTAGCTTTGGCTTGTGGCTGCTCGTTATTTTCTTCAAGACTCATACGTGCTCCACTATTTTAAAATCGGGTAATACAATAATGCCGCCTGTAGCAGCCACAGCTTTATTCGCAGCTTTTAGACCTGCGTTTAATGTTGCACTGTCATCATCTGCACAGTAAACAAGCTGTAAATTTGGATATTTGGAGCGGATAGCAATACCTACCTTGTCGATATTGCCCGACTGAAAAGCCACTACTGTCGTATAGCTTGTTGCTTCAAAAATACTGGCTGCTGTTGCGTAACCTTCCGCAATACAAATAATCTGATGCTGATCTATGATTTCACCAATGATGTAAAAACAATCATTCACTCGTCCACCTGGTAAATATGGCTTATGGCCATCGGCATGGATCTCTTGCACGTTCCAAATTTTTCCGCTGATGTCAAAAAGTGGTACAAGTAAGTTGCCTTTTCCATTAATTTTACAGCCGTGATTTTTGACCTGTTTACGATCTAAATATGGACAATCACGATCTACTGATTTAGCCTTCCACGTACGTGCAGCACGCATTGCGGCTGTTGCCTGCGCTTTAATTTTTTTCTGCTCAACATCAACTTGATCAGCTTCTGCTTTCTCTCTCCATTTTTTACGGTCTTGTTCACTGACCTTGCTGTCTGCTGATAATCCTAGTATTGCGCCAACTTCTATTAAAACAGAGGAATAATCTAAGCCACGTGCTTTTTCAATCAATGCAAAGCCATCTCCAGCACCACACTGACTACAGATAAAAGTACCCTTGCCTTGTTTATCATCACAACGAAAACGGTCTGTACCACCACAAATCGGGCATGGGCCATGTTGAGTTTTCTTGCCAGGAACCGTAATGGCGAATGCAGGAAAAATAAGATCTTTCCAGTTGTTTTGCGCTGCATCACGCACCTGGTCAAAAGTAAGAGCCATTAATCTTCTCCAGTGAGTTCATGATGCTTTTCAGCCATCGCTAAAAGGGTCGATGCAATACGAATCAGGTCATAGGCTTCCTTACGGATCATTGCCAGTTCATCTTCAGTAATCACATGATCTGCAATTCCTCCAGCAACTGACTGTGCTAGATCGCCCTGCTCTTTTGCCAGTTTTCCAATTTTTAAAACAAAATCTGCTTGGCTGGAGACTTCAACTTTTGGCAACTCAAACCATGCAGCATTGCCATGAATTGCACAAATGCTGTCCATAATGCGAGGGTCACGGGTTTCTGACAGAATCGCTTCAAGGTGAAAGATATTCGGCTTATGGGTTGGTGTGGTGGGGTTTAATGAACTGCGAAAAGTGTTGATGTTAAAACCGTTTTTTTCAGCAATTTGTGCCATAACAGAATCATCATTGTGACGGTAAACGGCTGCTTTGAGTGCCATCGTTAAAGGCATAACTGTCAGTTCACGACGTTGTAAGCTAGTGAGTTGCATGTTTAAAACTCCGAAAATAATTCATTTTTTTAGTTATTTGTGCGAGTTACATTTTGTTTAGACTTCTGCAAACGCTTTGGAATGCGACCCGCAGCTAACTCTCTGATCTCATATTCACGGAATTCTGGAATGTCTTCACCATCACGCCATTGAGCAATTGCAGATGTTGTAAGTTCAAGCCGATCTGCAAGCTGAATCAGTTTTTTATAGCCAAGTAATTCCATTGCTTCTTGACGAGTCATATTAACTCCAAAATCTAAGTTGTCTTAGATTTAATTAGACACAACTTATCTTTGATAGTCAATAGCTAAGATAGCTTAGATACTTATAGTGGGATTTTTTATGGAAACTATCGGCTCTCGAATCAAAAAACTTAGAAAAGAGAAAAAATTAACTCAAGGAAAATTAGGAGATTTAGTTGGTGTTTCCGATGTTACAGTCGGATTTTGGGAAAAAGATGTAAATGAACCCAAATATGAAAACCTTGAAACTTTAGCAAGAATGCTTGATTCCTCTATTGAATATATAAAATATGGGCAACATGAAGTAAGTGAATCAGTTAAAGATTTTAGACCGATTTCAAGAATGTTACCTGTTTTAGATTATGTACAAGCAGGGAATTGGACTAATGTAAGATCGCTAGAAGCTCATGAAATTGATAAATGGCTCCCAGCTCCACCAAATGCAGGGAAAAATAGTTTTTATATGATTGTACAAGGTACAAGCAATGCACCTCATTTTAAAGATGGTGACTATATCTGTATTGACCCTGACATATCAATAGAACATATACAAACTGGCGAAATGGTCGTTGTAAGATGTGATGATGAAGCAACTTTCAAAGCCCTTGTTAGAGAGCCTAATAGTATGTATTTACAAGCTTTAAATCCAAATTTCCAACCAAATATTATTCCACTAAAAGAAAATTGCATATATAAAGGCAAATATATTGGAAAATTTGAGCCTTCCAAAAAGTTCCTATAATTCAATCTAATAAAAAATATTCTAAGATGACTTAGAATATTTTATTGACACAAAATCTAAGATGGCTTAGCTTATTCAATATCTAATCTAACTTAGGTTTTATGTTATGAAAAAAACTCTTTTATCAAATGACCAATTCGACACAATTATTCATTCTCGCCTATTTGCAGAAGACTTTGCTCAACCAGTTCGTGATGACGCTTTTTTCAAAAATAAAGCCGTTTCTCAAATCGAGTCCTCAATCAAAGCGATTGGCTCAGCTAGTTCAGCATATGAGTTCAATATAGCAGTTGCACAAGCCAACGCATTTATTTCTGCTGCTCACGATTATGAGTTCATTGACTTAGCTGAAAAAGTCACTTGGACTCAAGCAGTTTGGAAAGCTGTACGTGCACAAAAAGTACTGGAGGCTTGATCGATGGATATTCAGCAATTAAAACCTGTCGCTGTTGAACGCGATGAATATGGTGTCTGGACTCACCCTGAAATTAAAATATATACCATTTCAAAATCTGATCACTTTGATTATTTTTATGATTCAGCACTTATTGATATGAAACGTTATTTCAATATTGATATAGCTTATGTTTATTTTGAATATGATGTAGATGAAGAACTTAAAAAGCTATGGTTAGAGAAGCTCAATTATAAAGCTATTAAACAATGGTCACCTTCAAAACCAGACCAAGACCCAAATTGGTTTTTAATTTCAATTTCTGAAAATGAATTCGGTCATGTGATGGCTATATGGGCAAAACCTAAAAAGCTTTATCGCTATGAAATTTGTCCTGAAGAAGAACGCCAGGCGTTTGAGCGAAATTTTGTTGAATGTGGCGGCTATCTAGATGATTTAGTTTGGGAAGAGTGCAATGACGGCAACGGTACATATGAGCCAAATTGGTCAGAACGCCATTTTGAATTGGGTGAAGATGAAGCTGTCATTGAACATGCTAGTCATGTTACTGCTCTCCTCATGTCATGGCTTGAATGCGCAAAATCAAAAACTATTCCTAAAGGCTATGTTCTAGTGCCATCTGAACCTACAGATCGCCAAAAACAAGTTGCTGCTGAATTACTTCATTCAACAAATGATCACCTCGCTATCTATAAAGCAATGGTTGCAACAGCTCAGTGGTGATGATCATGCCAACTAAGATTTTAAGCTTTTCATTTATGGGTGTTCTTTTTTCAGCATATTTAATTATCGATTGTCTGGAGAAGTTTTGATGCTAATTTTCAAAGACCTGAACCATATCGAACATGTGGTTCATCTCCGAAATATCAATAACGTGGTACTGCACACACTGAACAATGAACACCGCATCACGTTCCATTTTGTTAGCCCGCATGTGCTGCCTGTACAAGTGGATCTGAACACCTTTAACCGAATCAAGTCTGCCCTGGAGAAGTACGATGCTCAATAATCAGCTTCAACTCAGTTCGTATCATATTTTGATGCTGCGCTATGGCTCTCCAGTGGTTCTGCTTGAAACCGTGGTGAATGATTATTTCCCACACATGGATATCAAACATGCGAACCGTCGTGCCAACTCTCAGGATCTACCCTTTCCTGTGTTTAAAAGTGAGCCTGACAACAAGCAAGCGAAGTGGTTTGTAAATATTGCAGATTTGGCTGTGTACCTAGATAAGCAGTGCAGTATTGCAAAGCAGGACTTTGTGGCGATGAATGGGTGAAAACACCCTTCACTCGTCTACTCCAATCAGATTTTTTCAATAAGAACTTAATGAATATCAAGTTCTTATTTTTATATACATTTTACTGATTGCTTTGTTTTTTATTGGAAATTTTACTATAAATTTCATTGGTAATGAAATTTGATTTGAATAAAAACATTGGAACGACAAGTTCTATCACCTATTGGTTTTTTCATCTAATAAAAATTCACTTTAACTGTTAATATTTACCACTCAATTTTGTAAACACACAGGGGAAAACTATGTCTAACAATGTATGGACTACAACTATAATGTTTGATGAAAACTATCGGGTATTTGATTTATCTTTTCCTGGTAAGTTTGACTATGTTGAACTATACAAAATAAAAGGCGATTCAGAAGAAGAAAAAAAATACAGAAAGCAACTGCGTAATACAAAAATAGAAATAGTAGATCAATATCATTTAAGTAAAAGAATAGAACCAAACAATGCACCAACTATTTTATATGCACATGGCTTTGGTAAAACAGTCAAGTTGCCAAGTTTTTTTCGTACACAAGATGGCTTTGTAATTTTGACAGAGGCATGTGCTAACGTGCTTAAACAATTTCGTTTGGGGCAAAGTACTCTTTATCCATTATCTTTTTTTGATATTAAATTAAATGAACCTGTAAATGATCAAACATATTACTTTCTTAATATTGCTGAGCTAAGAAGCTATTTATATCCGGAATATTGTACTAAGGAATTAGATAAGCATTCTTATACGAAACATGAAGGTTATCAAATTTATAAATTATACCATGCCGATTATAAAGATCATGCTATAGCAATTAAAAAAGAAGCTGTAAATTGTGATGTCGATTTATGGCAAGATCCAGAATTAAATCATTCAATTTTTATATCTGATGAACTTAAAAAAGCTTTAGATGATGCACAGCTTGTTGATGCTTGGCAATTGTTTTTATGTGACCTTAAATAATAACAAAAAAATAAATAATAGATCTCTTTTATAAATCAAAAAACACACAACTTTTAGATCAAAAAACATTCTGCAAAACTTTAGATTTTAAAGCATCATTGCGCCATGAAATATCCCGAATTTAAAAAGCTTCCTGATTTCCAGTTTAAGCATTATACAGGCATATCCCGTTCAATATTTTCTCTCATGGTTGAACAAATGCAGATGCAAATCCCTGCTAAAGGCAGATCACCCAAACTATGCCTTGAAGATCAGATTTCACTTGGTCTCAGCTATTGGCGTGAATATCACACCTTATTTCACGTTGCTACAAGTTATGGCGTATCAGAGCCGACAGCATCTAGAATTGTTCGTCAAGTTGAGGATACTTTGATTCGATCAGGTTTATTTAATTTACCGAAAGAATTACCCCAAGGTGACGGTATAGACTGGAATGTGGTGATTGTAGATGCCACTGAAATTCCAATCCAAAGGCCTAAAAAAACAGAAGAAAAGTTATAGTGGTAAGAAAAAGGCACATACATTATTGCAAAGCAAGACTTTGTGGCGATGAATGGGTGAAAATTAAACTTTAATTAGTGCAGCACAAATGAGGTGATGCACTAAAGTTTCATTAGGCATATACGAAAAATTATTATAATGTGTTCAAAATCACATTAAATAGAATAATTTTTATGAGTACTATTCAAATAAAATTTTATGATACTAATACTAAATCTTGGTGTGAGGTTACTCCCCCACCGCCACCAAAAAAATTAACTTCAGATTCATTAACTTCACTTAATGATGATCCATTACTCTTTCAGAAAAACCCGAATCATCTTCATCAAATGATGAAAAATATTCTAAACATCGATCTATATTAATAAATAAATTAAAAATGGCACTACAAATGGGCTTTGTTGCACAAACATAAAAATGCCAAAATTCTCTTAGGTTTACTAAATTTTAGTAACTTAGGGTACCCTACCAGTAACAGCCTTTTCAATATTGGGTCATTAATTAGGAGTTTTAGAAATGATAAATAACAGAGAAATATCTGCAATAATTACTCTCATTAAAGATTTAGATTATGAAATGCTTGATGATAAGGAATGGAGAGATCTACAAAGCATAGATCCCTCTAATGATGAACAACTTTTAAAAATTTTTAATCAAATTTGTGTTTCTACTTATGATGATCTAGATATGCATTCAAAAGATTTAATTAAATCAAGCTTATCAAAAGTATTGTCGTCAAGTGATTTTGATTATCAAATAATATTAGGTCAACTTAATATGCCATTTGAACCAATAGAAAATCCTAAGTATTTTTTTGCATTACTGTGGTTGGCATTATTTAAAAAAGAATTCTGAATTTGGAGCTATTAGTGGAGTTGCAGCTCCAGCTTGCGGTATATTGCCTCGTTGAGCCCTTATAGGGCGCAATGCCAAACTGGTTGGTTAATGATTTTAAGTGAGATTTGTTCAACTTGCTCATAAACCAGTTTATCTCACTCTACTGTTATTAGGTGGAGTGAGATAAGCTTAATGCTTGAATTGATCGTTCATCACGTTATAATTCTGCTGTCTTTAAATATGCCAGTTTTTATATGAAAAATAAGAAATTAATTTTATCACTATTAAGTGGGATACTTTGTTCCGCATGTACTTCATGGCAGTGGTAAGCAGATCCGATTCACCGTGACTATCGACCTTTGGTCAAGTCGATCTGTATCGAAAACAATCCAAAGGTCAAAATTGATCATTTTCAGGAAATGTTGATTAATCGACTGGAAAGCTATCGTATACAAACGCAAGTATTTGACTCTCCATATAAACCTGAAACTTGCGATTTTGTTCTTAAATAGACCTCTTTCATAAATCATTTTTTACTCAGCTCTAAATTATAGATTCCTGCAATCAAATTAAATCTTAAACCCAGTCTTTTTCCTCGATTGCGATAACATCTAGCAAGAACCTTAAAGGTTTTGAGCCTGCCAAATACATGCTCAACCCCAATTCTTCTTTTACTGATTTCTCGATTATAAGTTTTCAGTTGGATTTATTTCTGCCAATCTTTTTGATAACTCAGCATCGTTTCCATTAAGTAAAGGTGTACCTTCATAATAAAACTTAGAAGAATATTTACCATGATGATCTAAAAATAAAGATAAAGCACACCAATTATCACCAGATTTTTCACATTCTTCAAAAAGAATATTGATTGTTTTATAAGGTTCCATAGAAGAACGTAAAGGATAATCATCTGTATATAATTTTAGATTATCACCAACCCAACATAAGGCTGTATCCTTATTTCTCAATCCAATATTATTGTCTCTAAGTCTTTCAGTATAATAGATAATATTTCGCCAATCATTTACAGCCAAAGATGCAATTTTTTGAAGTATAGAATTAATTAATTCTGATTTTCTTAAAAAATTCATTTTATCCTCCCGCTCTATTTTCAAATTAAACTCTAATCCACGTACCATCTGCTTTCTGATATTTAGTGGCTTTGTTGCATAAACCTATTCATGATTGCTTTATCAAACTCAAGTACATTTTTCCGAATCAAGTCCAGATTCACATACCTCTCCAAACTCGACCAACTATCATGCAGCGTATATTGCTGAATCTGAGGAATGGTTAGCCCCTGCTCTGCCAAACGTGTCGCAGCTTCATGGCGTAGGTCATGCCACCACAAATCCTCTATGCCATATATCTTACAGGCTTTGGTAAATACACGAGTTACTGCTCCAGCATCTAGTGGGATCAACAAACTATCATCATCGGTTAAGCGCATCATCTTCTTACGCACAGTCGGATCTAGTAACTGATCGATAATCTGTTTTGCCTGAGCAGATACTTTAAAGCGTTTATTGTTCCCCTGAGCACCATTTGGATTCTTGATGTTACGTACAAGCCAAACACCATGTTCAGGGTCATAATCGTCTAAACGCAAGCCAAACAGCTCTCCGCGCCTTCTAGACGTATAGATCGCCAGCCACATAATCAAATGCAGCGGCATGGTGGTATTGGTATTCATCCAACGATCATAAAAGTAACTGGTGAGCGTTTGCAGTTCCTGGCTTGTTGGCAGACGACTACGGGTTTCAGACCCTGCTATCTGCCGTGCATTACGCAAGCCACGTGCAGCCTGTTCGAGTTCTTTCACTACCGATGGCTGATTCCAAAGCAACTCAGCATGGTTCAGCACAGAACGCAGATATTGGATCTCCTGATCCGCAGTTGACTTGGCGATTGGGTCTAGCCCCATCTCAGGAATACCAGCACGACGTTGCAAGATATACTGAGCAAAGTCCTCTCTGGAGAGTTGGTCGATACGTCGCTGACAAAATGGAAATTGCTTAAAGAATTTCAGCTTGTAGCGTTTAGATGTACCGACTGCTTCATTGATTTCGTCCAGGTACTGATCAATCGCATCTGCCAAAATCATGGCAGTTGAGTTCTTTCCGAGTAGAATATCTGGGTTTTCCTCAATTTCTGCTTCACGCTTTTTTATCCAGGCTTCCGCTAAAGCCTTTTTACTAAATGTGCGAGATTCATTAAAATTGATGTCTTGCTTACGGACTTGTATCAAAGCTCTATAGCGAGTTTCGCCTTTACTTGTTGTTCGTTTTGTAATTGTACCCATGTTTGCAACCATGAAATTAGGGTTGCAATATGATTGCACTAAAAGCAAATTTACGCAATTATTCGCATCTTATCACAGATCAAATTCACCATTGGAAAGAACTTAAATGACTGATATTTTGAAAAATTTAAAAAATTCAAATACAAAGGATGTTTTCGTTCCACCGATGATGCATGGTGTTACTGCCAGTAAAGTATTTTTAATTCCACAAACTGAACATGACACAATTTTTGCTTTTCTTTGTGCACATTTTCCGCATATTCAAACAACAGAATGGCAACAACGCTTTGATGATGGTTTAGTTTTTGATTTATCAGGTGAAAAACTCACCCAACGGACACCTTATCAAAGTAATCAGCATATTTATTATTATCGTTTTTTAGAAAATGAAATCGTTGTTCCGTTTGAACACCAGATTATTTTTGAAAATGATGATTTACTGGTGGTTGATAAACCGCATTTTCTGACCATGACACCTACAGGGCAGTATGTACAACAAACCCTTTTAGTACGTCTAAAGCAACAAACTGGCAATGCTGAACTCACTCCAATTCATCGACTAGATCGTGAAACAGCAGGAATTGTATTATTTTCCAAGCGACCTGAAACGCGCGGTGTATATCAACAATTGTTTGCAACACGACAAATCGAAAAAATCTATCATGCGATTGCCCCCTACCGTGCTGACCTCAGATTTCCCATCACAACTCGGTATCGTATGGAAAAGGGTCAACCTTTCTACACCATGCAAATTGTTGAAGGCGCAGTCAATAGTGAAACCGATATTGAACTTTTAGAACACAATCAAAACTGGGCAAAATATATCCTTCACCCAAAAACAGGCAAGCAACATCAGTTACGGGTACACTTAAATGCGTTGCAAATTCCAATTCGCAATGACCCGTTTTATCCTGTTGTTGCTCATAAAGCAGACGACGATTTTTCTCAGCCACTTCAACTTCTTGCTAAAGCGCTTCACTTTTATGACCCAATTACCACGCAAGAAATGAGATTCACATCACAAAATGACTTATTTTTGTAATGACACAACCATAACATATGCATTGAATTTCGTTATGATTTGATTAAAATGGATCAATACTTATTTTTGTTCTGGTTTTAGCCATGAGAAAAACAGAAGTCTATCAAGTACGTTTAGACTCACAAGAAAAAAAACAGGCTTTTGCAGTATTTAAGCAATTGGGGATTACGCCTGCACAGGCTGTTCGTTTATTTTTCAAACAGGTTGTTCTGACCAGATCTATTCCTTTTTCTATAGAAAATCAAAATATTGATTTGGATCAACTCCTCAAACTAAAAAAATACCAACTTTCTGCATCACCCTCAGCTGTTGAGTCAGAGGAGGCTGATCATCAAGATATTTTTGATGAACTCGATGCAATCTTAAAAGAAAATTCGCAGAGTTAATGGCATTACATTTTTCTACAATACGCCTCATTCTTTGAGTTTTTTTTTGCTATTCTCAAAAAGAATAATAAATCAAACACAGCAATGGAGTATGCCATGATTGTAAGACGTGCAACTGCTGAAGATCTACCACAACTCGCGGTGCTATTTGATGAATATAGACAATTTTATGGAGCATCTTCTCATATTGAAGAATCACTCAATTTTCTAAAACAACGTTTTGATAATAAAGAAAGTGTTATTTTTATTCATATTAAAGATAATGTTTTTACTGGGTTTATTTTACTCTATTTAGGTTTTTCTTCTGTTACCTGTTCAACCTACTACATTTTAGATGATGTTTATGTCACACCCACCTATCGACGTCAGGGTTCTGCACAACAACTGATTGATACTGCGATTCACTTTGCCCGCTATGAAAATGCACTGCGCATTACACTTGAAACCCAGAAAACCAATATCATCTCCCATAAGCTCTACGAAAAAATGGGTTTTGTGAAAGATCAGGAATTTCAGACCTTTCACTGTTTTTTAAGGTAATCTAATTTTTGGTACGCACTGTTGCTAACTCAACCTGTTCAGGCGTGAGATAAATCCATTCACCATGTTTAAGTTCTTCTGGTAATGCAAATTGCCCTACCCGATGGCGATGCAATTCGATGACTTTATTGCCAACTGCAGCCATCATACGCTTGACCTGATGATAAACCCCCTGATGAATGGTCATGTGCAATTCATGCTCGGATGTTTGTTGGAGCTGTGTGGCTTGAAAAATTCCTTTTTCATTGCGTAGTTCAACGCCTTGTTCTAAAGCCTGTATTTGCTCTGGAGTAATCGGGTCGGCTGTGGTCAGCCAATATTCTTTATCGACATGTTTTTTAGGATGAGTTAGTGCCTGTAAAAATTTACCATCATCAGTCAGCAAAATTAAACCCGTCGTGTCCTGATCCAGTCGCCCGACGGTCTGAATACCACGTTCGCGCAAATATTCTGGAAACAGTTCGAAAACGCTAAAATGATATTGTGCTTGATGTGAACATTCATAACCTTGTGGTTTATTTAACGCAATATAGACCTGTTCACGATAACGGCATACTTGCTCTCCAACTTGCAGCTCCAAGTCTTGCGGATCAAATTGGGTTTTGAGTTGATCACAAAGCTCGCCATTGACTTTAACCAGACCTCGCTGAATCAGGTTCTGGCATTTTTTACGTGAACCAAAGCCTTGAGATTGCAAAATTTTTTCCAACAGCACTAGATGATCTCGATATTTTTAAATTGTGGTATTTTACGCAGTTTTTAGGAAATAATCTCGATTTATGAAAATTCCGACTGTTTCAGTTAGAATGCTTGGTTATTGAACCAACTGAGAACTGCACATGACTTCATCTTTGGATTTAAACTTAATTGCGTTAATTGTGCTTCTTGCTTGCGGTATTCTTAGTCACAATTCCTCAGTGACCATCGCCAGTGCCTTACTGATCGTGGTTCGCATCTCCCCGCTTGATCAATATTTTCCATTTTTACAAACGCATGCTCTCAGTATTGGGATCACCATTTTAACGATTGGTGTACTGACACCGATTGCCAGTGGCAAAATTCCAGGAGAAATGATTTTAAAATCATTTGTGAGTTATAAGTCTATTTTAGCCATTGTGATTGGCTTATTGGTCGCTTGGCTCGGTGGTCGGGGAGTTAAACTCATGAGTAATCAACCCGATGTTGTTGCAGGCTTACTCATTGGAACTGTGGCTGGGGTAGCTTTACTGCGTGGTGTTCCTGTAGGCCCATTGATTGCAGCGGGAATGTTATCTCTATTGATTAACCACTCGTAAAATCATGTAAATATTATGCTCTCAAAAGAGAGCATAAACTGAATCCATCGAAATGCATCATTTAAGAAGAATAATAACTCGTTCTTTTTTGAGAAAATTTATCCAACTGTTTTAAAAAACCTTCAAAATAATTTTTCTCTTTCTCTTCTGTACGAAACCCTGCATACAAAGTACGGCGTAAACCTTGTGGAGAAACGCAGTCTAAACGGCGACTGGTCACCCAACCTTTCTGTTCGTATTCATTCACCACCCAGTCTGGCAATGCCGCAATCCCCCGTCCACTTGCCACCAGTTGAATCAACATTTGGGTGAGGTCGGTAGTACGGATATTTTTAGGCTGAATGTTGGCAGGAATAAACAGGTGCGACATGATATCTAAGCGGTGTTTATCGACTGGATAAGTAATCAGAGTTTCTTCCGCCAACTCTTGTACGGTAATACGATCCGCTCGTACCAAAGGATGGGTATTTGACAAGACCAGACGAGATTCGTATTCAAAAATTGGGAAATATTCAATGCCCTTAAGCGCAATTGGATCTGCGGTAATCAGCAAATCAAACTCACCGCTTTGCAGTAATTCATGCGGGTTTGATTCAAACGCTGAAGCAAAGTCCAAGTCAACATCAGGATATTGCTGACGATACTGGTTGAGCAGTGGCATGAGCCAGTCAAAACAACTATGACACTCTGATGAAAAAATAATCCGCCCCGTTTGTCCATGCACAATACGGGTAATGTCACTTTGGGTAATCTGAATCTGCGGCAAGATATCATCAGCAAGTTTTAATAACCGCTGTCCGACATTGGAAAATTGTACAGGGCGGCTACGGCGATTGACCACTTCTACGCCATACCACAAATCTAACTCTTTCAACTGATGCGAAATCGCAGAAGGTGTCAGGCACAGATCATTGGCTGCAGAAACCAGTGAACCATGCTCTCTTAAAGCAATTAAAGTTTTTAAATGTCGAATTTCTAACATACAGCAATCTTAAATTGAATTTAATTCACTATAACATGAAATTAATTAGTTTGCTTCAACATGAATTCTATTCCACTATTATTTCATCAAATGAATTTTATTAATATATAATTTCAGGTAATCTTCCATGACCATTCAAACTCATATTTTAGGCTATCCGCGTATTGGTGCAAAACGCGAACTTAAATTTGCCGAAGAAGCATATTGGAAAGGCGAAAGTACCCAAGCTGAATTTTTAAGCAAAGCACAAGCCATTGAAGCAAGTAACTGGCAAGCGCAAGTCAATGCAGGTTTATCTTTATTGACTGTGGGCGACTTTGTATTTTATGACAGCATTTTAACTCATGCTGTGCACTTAGGTGTAATCCCACCACGTTTTGATGAAGCAGCAAAACTCAACACAGTCGATCAACAGTTTTATTTGGCACGTGGCCGTGCACCTGCTTGTACAGACGTCGCAGCACTGGAAATGACCAAGTGGTTTGACACCAACTATCACTACTTGGTGCCTGAATTTATAGCCAACCAAACATTTAATGCTAACTTTTCTGACTTGTTTGCTCAAATCGAGCGTGCCAAGGCATTCAACACACCATTAAAAGTAGTTGTTCCTGGCCTACTCACCTTCCTGTATTTATCTCGTATTGTAGATGATCAGCAAAAATCAGAAGCAACGCATGTATGTGGTTGTGGTGCAGAACACAAAGACATTGCCGCAGATAAAGCAACTTTACAATTTGTAGATGCTTTAATTCCTGTTTATGCAAAACTTTTTGATGAATTAAAAGCGCGTGGCGTAGACTATGTTCAAATCGATGAGCCGATTTTAGTTCTGGACTTGGCATCTGAATGGCAAGCCGCATTTGAACGGGTTTATAACCTGTTACAACGTCGTGATGGTTTAAAATTGATTGTCACCACGTACTTTGAAACTTTAGGTACTAACCTGAATTTAGCAGTCAATCTTCCTGTAGCTGGTTTACATATCGACATTACCCGTGAAAAAGTAGGCGAATTTTTCTGGAAGAAAGTAATTGACCAACTGCCAACCCATAAAATCCTGTCTTTGGGTGTAATCAATGGTCGTAGCGTCTGGGCAAGTGACTTACCTGCACTGAATGAAGTGGTTGAAACAGCGAAAAAAGCGCTTGGTGATCGTCTATGGTTATCAATGGGTTGTTCATTATTACATGTTCCTGTCGATTTAAACTCTGAACAAGTGCCTGCTGCAATTGATGGTAAATTAGCATTTGCCCGTCAAAAACTCGATGAGCTGGTGGCTTTAGCAACGGGCAACATTTATGCCAATGAAAAACTCAACAAAACAGCTCTATCAGCATTTGAGTTAGTCGGTCAATCTCGTCCAGAACCATTTGCAGTACGCTTCAAAGTTCAGCAAGAGAAATTCAACTTACCGTTGATTCCAACCACAACCATTGGTTCATTCCCGCAAACCTCTGAAATCCGTGCAGCGCGTGCCGCGTGGAACAAGGGCAATTTGTCCAATGCCGACTATGAAGCAGCCATGAAAAAAGAAATCGCCTATGCGATTGACCAACAGGAACAACTTGATCTTGACGTTCTTGTCCACGGTGAAGCTGAGCGTACCGACATGGTTGAATACTTTGCAGGTTTATTAGATGGTTTCTGGTTGTCTAAGTTTGGTTGGGTACAGTCTTACGGTAGCCGCTGTGTACGGCCACCTATCATCGTGGGTGATATCACTCGTCCAAATGCAATGACTGTAAAATGGATCAAATACGCCAATTCATTGACGGACAAAATCGTCAAAGGCATGCTAACTGGGCCTGTCACGATTTTGAACTGGTCTTTCCCACCACACCGTACACGACGTGAAGTCTGCTTACAGTTGGCCGAAGCGATTCGTCTGGAAGTCGCAGACCTGCAAAATGCAGGGATTGAGATTATCCAGATCGACGAAGCTGCATTCCGTGAAGGTTTACCACTTCGTAAAGCAGACCAAGCTGAATACTGGGATTGGGCAGTTAAATCATTTAAACACTGTTCAAGTAGCGCCAATGTGGGTACACAGATCCATACTCACATGTGTTATTCAGATTTCAAAGACTGCTTACCCCAAATCACTGCAATGGATGCCGATGTCATTACCATCGAAACTTCACGCTCTGGCTTGCAATTACTTGAAGTGTTCCATCAGCAAGATTATCCAAACGCGATTGGACCAGGTGTATACGACATTCACAGCCCTCGCACACCAAGCGCTGACAACATGCGTACAGTCATTGATGGTGCATTACAAACCATTCCTGCCGAACGTCTATGGGTGAACCCAGACTGTGGTCTGAAAACCCGTAACTGGGAAGAAACTCGTGCTGCATTGAAACAACTTGTAGACATGGCAAAACAGGTTCGTGAAGAACTTGCTGCATAATAATAAAAAACAATAAGATCAAGTGTCTAAGTTCGCTTAGGCACTTTTTAGTGTTTGAGAATCACTAATTTTTTCAATCATAAAACATCAAAACAACTGATCAATACAACACACCTTTTTTGTTCTTCTTTTGATTTCTAATGTGCTTAAAATATTACATAAAATCCAATTATTTATATTCAGAATAATCAGGTTTGTGAATACGATACAAACCACAATTCCCTGAAAATAAATAAGCTAACAAACAGGTAATGACCGCATAAATAGACACAGAAGTTCCAAATAATTCAATCGCCAAGACAATTGAGGTCAACGGCGCTTTACTCGCACCAGAGAACAAACTCACCAAGCCCAAGCCTGCCAACAAAGACAGTGGTAAAGGCAAAAACTGACTCAAGCCATTACCTAATGTTGTTCCTACAAAAAATAATGGCGTAATTTCTCCACCTTTAAAGCCTGAACCTAAGGTAATCGCAGTAAAGACTGTTTTGTTAATAAAATCAGTCATCGGCAATGGCATTTGAAATGACGCAATAATCGTTGGGATACCCAAACCATTATAATGTTGATGACCTACCAACAAAGTCAGCAACATAATGATGATACCGCCAAGCATCGGGCGAAATGGCATAAAAGTGACATACTTGGCAAAAAAATCACCAACTGTATGAATCGCCACGATAAAGAAACGTGTCACCAAGCCAAAGATTAAACCTGCAACAATTAAGCTTAAAATGACAGATAAATTGAACTCAGGAAAACTGGCAATTTTATAAAAACGATGTGGATGCAAGATGTGAAAAAACTCAGGTACACTTGCCGCAACAATAGAAGAGACAAAACAAGGAAATACAGCGGAATAACGCAAACTGCCTAATGCCGTAATCTCCAGACCATAAATCGCACCTGCCAATGGCAAACCAAAAATAGCTGAAAAACCAGAACCAATACTGGAAATCAGAAAAATCTTGCGGTTATCTTTGGATACTTTAAGCAACTGGGCAATATGATCAGTCAATGCCCCTGAAAGCTGGACTGCAGGTGCTTCCCGTCCTGCTGAACCACCAAAAAACTGGGTTAAAATCGCAGTAAAGAAAATCAGTGGACTCATGCGTTTGGGAATAAAAGAGCGAGGCTCATGAATTTCATCAATCAGTAAATGCGTACCCCGTTCAATGGGTGTGCCATAGCGATAAAATAAAAAACCAATTCCCAAACCAACAAAAGGTAAGAAAAAAATTAACCAGGGATACGCTGTCCGAACTTGGGTTGCAAAATCAAAACAGGTAAAAATGAGCGTAGATGCCAAACCCGAAATTAACCCGATCACTATCGATGCAACCAACCAATACAGTGAATATCGAATAATTTGCTTATATTCAGAAGAAGGGAAAATTTTCATTGTGGTCACATGCTGCAAAGCAGCGATTTACCAAGAGGAGTTGAGTATGGGGCAGCTATTTTAGCATGAGTTATTTTGATTTGAGTTGGCGTTTTTAACCAAACGAAAAAAGCCCTGAATGATTCAGGGCTTTTTTCAGATATACGATAAATTATGCAGTCAATTCATTTACTGCAGCAACAACAGCATCACTTGTAATTCCGAAGAATTTAAACAAATCTTTCGCTGGTGCAGACTCACCATAAGTCGTCATACCAATCACTTTGCCGTCTAAACCAACAAACTTCCACCAGTAGTCGACATGTGCCGCTTCAACTGCAACACGCGCACGCACGGCAGCAGGAAGTACAGCTTCACGGTATGCCGCATCTTGCTTCATGAACTCTTCAGCACATGGCATAGAGACTACACGTACACCTTCAAGTTGAGCATAAGCTTCCATTGCCAAAGCAACTTCTGAACCAGTCGCAATGATGATGGCTTTTAACTCGCCTTTTTCTTGAGCAAGAACGTAACCACCTTTCGCAGCATTTGCAATTTGTTCAGCAGTACGAGTTTGGAATGGCAAGTTTTGACGAGAAAGGATCAACGCTGTTGGGCCATCTTTACGAACCAAAGCAGATTTCCATGCAATCGCAGTTTCAATCGTATCTGCAGGACGCCATGTATTTAGGTTTGGCGTACCACGTAAAGATGCAATTTGCTCGATTGGCTGGTGTGTTGGACCATCTTCACCCAGACCAATAGAATCATGCGTATACACATGGATCACACGTTGTTTCATAAGTGCAGACATACGCACAGCATTACGTGCATATTCCATAAACATCAGGAATGTTGCTACGTAAGGAATGAAACCGCCATGCAACGCAACACCGTTGGCAATTGCAGTCATACCGAACTCGCGTACACCATAATGCACGTAGTTACCCGCAGCGTTGTCTTGTACACCTTGGCAACCTTTCCAAAGTGTCAGGTTAGAACCTGCCAAGTCCGCAGAACCACCCAACAATTCAGGAAGTAATGGGCCAAAGGCTTGTAAAGTATTTTGGCTTGCTTTACGTGTTGCAATAGTTTCTGCTTTTTCATTGGTTTGAGCAATGAACGCATCCGCTTGAGCTACAAATTCAGTAGGCAAATCACCCTCAATACGGCGAAGTAATTCTGCTGCTTCAGTTGGGTATTTTGCTTGGTATGCTGCAAATACAGTATTCCAAGCTGCTTCTGCTTGAGCACCCTTCTCTTTGGCATTCCATGCTGCATAAATATCAGCAGGAATTTCAAACGCAGCTTCTGTCCAGCCTAAAGCTTGACGAGTTAATGCAATTTCATCATTACCCAATGGTGAGCCGTGGCAATCTTCTGTACCTTGTTTATTTGGTGAACCTAAACCAATAATGGTCTTACAGATAATCAGCGTTGGTTTATTGGTTTCAGCTTTCGCTTCAACCGTTGCTTGACGGATTGCAGCAGCATCGTGACCATCTACACGTAGAACTTGCCAGCCATATGCTTTGAAACGTTGTTCAGTATCATCGCTGAACCAGCCTTCAACTTCACCATCAATTGAAATGCCGTTGTCATCGTAATACGCAATCAATTTACCAAGTTGCAGTGTACCTGCCAAAGAACATACTTCGTGTGAAATACCTTCCATTAAACAGCCATCACCCAAGAAACAGTAAGTGAAGTGATCAACAACGGTTAGGTCTTCTTTGTTGAATTGAGCAGCCAAGGTTTTTTCAGCCAAGGCGAAACCAACTGCATTCGCAATCCCTTGACCTAAAGGACCTGTAGTCGTTTCAATGCCTGGTGCATAACCATATTCTGGATGACCTGGAGTTTTAGAATGTAACTGACGAAATTGTTTCAAATCTTCAATTGAAAGGTCATAGCCTGTTAAGTGAAGCAAAGCATAATGCAACATAGAACCATGACCATTCGATAATACAAAGCGGTCACGGTTTGCCCATTGTGGGTTGGTCGGGTTATGTTGTAAAAATTCACGCCAAACCACATCGGCGATATCTGCCATCCCCATTGGCGCACCAGGATGCCCTGAATTAGCTTGTTGCACTGCATCCATCGCAAGTACACGAATTGCATTTGCAATACGACGTTCGTTTAAAGGGGTTGTCATAGGTCAGAATCCAAAAATTGAATGTTTAAAGAGAAATAAGTGAATTAAATATTCAAGACCCGACTATTGTCTTAAAAAAATGAAGGTGGGTAAAGCCTATTGCTGATGAATTCAACAAATCCCATGAAATTCTTTAGCAATTCACTCAGATTACATACAATCTGTAAAAAATCCAGCTTATTCACTTAGTAACTATAACAATCTGTTTTTATTCTAAAATCACAATTTCTTAAATATTTCAAATAACTTATCAGTTTTGCGAATGCTGAATATCAGTAAAAAGAAACCTCTTTTGCAAGAAATTTATTCAATTTATTCAGGTTTCTCTAGTCGTATCGTGCTAGTCGAGGTAACATATTGCGTCTTTAAATTTACTGTGATAGGACTTTCATGCGCGAGTACGCTGTTTTTACTTCGGAATCTGTAAGCGAAGGTCATCCAGATAAAATGGCCGATCAAATCAGTGATGCTATTTTGGATGCAATTTTAAGAGAAGACCCATATGCGCGGGTGGCTTGTGAAACATTAGTAAAAACGGGTGCGGTTGTACTTGCGGGTGAAATCACAACCACTGCCAATGTCGATGTCGAAGCGATTGTGCGTAAAACAGTCAATGGTATCGGCTACCATCATTCAGATCTTGGTTTTGATGGCTCAACCTGTGCTGTTATTAACATGATTGGTAAGCAGTCTCCTGAAATTGCACAAGGTGTTGACCGCCAAAAACCTGAAGATCAAGGTGCAGGTGACCAAGGTTTAATGTTTGGTTACGCAAGCCGCGAAACTGATGTGTTAATGCCAGCGCCGATTTCTTATGCACACCGCCTCATGGAACGTCAGGCTGAGTTACGCCGCTCTGGTACATTACCTTGGTTGCGTCCAGATGCAAAAAGCCAAGTGACTTTTGCTTATGAAAATGGCAAACCTGTTCGCCTAGATGCAGTTGTACTGTCAACACAACACGATCCTGAGATTTCACAAGCAAACTTAAAAGAAGCTGTGATTGAAGAAATCGTGAAAAAAATCATTCCTGCTGAAATGTTCCATGCAGGCACCAAATTCCACATCAACCCAACAGGTATGTTTGTGATTGGTGGACCAGTGGGTGACTGTGGTTTGACAGGTCGTAAGATTATTGTCGATACCTACGGCGGTATGGCACGTCATGGTGGTGGTGCTTTCTCTGGTAAAGATCCATCTAAAGTTGACCGTTCTGCAGCTTATGCAGGTCGTTATGTTGCAAAAAATATTGTTGCGGCAGGCTTAGCTGATAAATGTGAAATTCAAGTGAGTTATGCGATTGGTGTTGCAGAACCAACTTCGATTTCGATCAACACATTTAACACTGCAAAAGTAGATGATGAATTGATCATTGCTTTGGTTCGTGAGCACTTCGACTTACGTCCATACGGTATTACTCGCATGTTAAACTTGATCCAGCCAATGTACAAGCAAACAGCAGCCTATGGTCATTTTGGTCGCCAAGGCTCTGACACTGCATTTACATGGGAAAAAACTGACAAGGCTGAAGCACTTCGTCAAGCTGCTGGTCTGTAAGCGTAAATGTAAATACAGTTAAACCTAAAATAGCTCGCTCTCGGCGGGCTATTTTTATGCCTGCTTTAATTTATTGTTTTTTTGCCTGAATTTAACAAATCTGTAATCGTCTTTGACTCAGGCTCAACTGGGTGATTATTAAAATAAAGTTTGCCTAGTGTGATTCCCAACGCAATCACTACTCCAGCAACACAACAAAAGAACCAGAAACCAAAAGGGCTGCGAATATTGTGAGAGCCACAATTTGGACAGGTGTTATCCGTTGCGCGAACAACCTGATTACAACATGCACAGCGATATTGATACATTACCTCCCCCTTTTAATTCAGATGAAGCAATTATGTTCAAGCCATTTTTTGATCATAGTCACAGAATAAAATTGCTTCAAGATATTTTTATGAATTTATTCGAGCAAATTATTCAAAGATATTATTTATAGAGTTCGATGTATTCTCAGTTTAAAATAACGTCTTTATCGCAATCCAAACATCTCTAGCTTATGGAAAAACTTATTGTTAAAGGCGGCTTTCGTGAACGCGCCAATCGCCAGCGTAAATATCAAAATTCGGAAAATCAACAAACAACCCTACAGCCACATCGCTATACAGTAACTGATCAAGCGCCTGCTACACCAAGCAAGACTGAAACGGCTGAATCAGAGACAAAATCTGAACAATAAAAAACCGAATCCTCAAGATTCGGTTTTTAGAAAATAAATATAGATAATTTAGCTTTTCTTTACATCTTTCATTTCAATTTTTTGGCGATCTGGACTCACTTCGCGCGCTTCACCATCAATAACACTAGAATCATGTGAGCTACTGCCTTGCATATTCTGCATTTGGCGCATTAAATCTGCAAAAGGGTTTTGAGCGTTCTGTTCGCCTCCCATCATCTTATTCATCATGGCTTGTTGGCGTTTTGCCATTGCTGACATTAGTGCATTGACCAACAGTTTTTGTACAGGCGGTAATAACACCAAAACAGCGATCACATCAGTGATTAATCCAGGAATCATCAACAAGATGCCTGCAACAGCAACAGCGATTTTACGTGTCACAACAGGGTCTGTCGCAAGCTGTCCTGTCATTTGCAATTGCTGTAACTGTGGCATAATGGTAGCTGCACTTGAGCGCAACAACTTAAAACCAATAACAAATGCAATGATGAACCAGAAAAACACATACCATCCACTAATGAAATGTGCCACACCAATCCATACCGCAATTTCAAGTATTGCACCTATCAGCACAGCTAGTATTAAGTTCATGAAATTTAAGTTAATCCTTTCAAAATAAATCAGATATACTGCTTTTTTCAAGCTATCTTTTAACAATATGGGCATTCTTTTATTTTTAAAGCCCTAACGATTTAGAATTATTTATTTTTACAAAAATACGGTCTTTTTAAACTTGCATAAAAATAAAGAGCAATCCAATCAAAATTCATGAATTGCTCTCTATTTATTTTGATACTCATCCACCCACTTATGGGAGATTCCAGTAAAAGCTTGTTTCTGACCTAGCAACGGCCTTTTTTCGCTTGTCCTGGAGGACAGAAACCTCTATCTCCATCATCATAACCACCGCTATATAGGACGCATGATCAGGATCGACCACAACACTTCCCGCTGGGGTATATACAGCACAGGCAGATAAAGACAAAGTGAATATCACACCTAAACCGAAAGGTATTTGTTTTATTTACCTAGCCTTTTGATATTTTATTTTTATGTGATGTAATATTTACTCATAATAATCAGTATTATTTCGTTACTTATCTAAATCTTAGGTATTACAGAACTACAAATCGCTACGGTTTTCAGCAGATTCAACTGCATAAATAATCATGAAACCCTATAATAAAAAATGTTTGTATAACACAGTGAATAGAATGTCATTAATTATTGGTATCGATCCTGGTTCTCGCCTAACTGGTTATGGAATTATTGAACATCAGGGTAGCCAGCTAAAATTTGTCGATGCGGGAACGATTCGCACAGAAACCCAAGAAATGCCCGAACGTCTAAAAAGAATTTTTGCAGGGGTTGAACGTATTGTAAAATTTCATGGCCCAACTGAAGCTGCTGTTGAACAAGTTTTTATGGCACAAAATCCTGATTCAGCACTCAAACTTGGGCAAGCGCGTGGTGCAGCCATTGCCGCTCTCGTCAATCTTGATTTGCAAGTTGCCGAATATACTGCCCGCCAAATCAAACAATCTGTGGTTGGTTATGGTGCTGCGGACAAAGAACAAGTGCAAATGATGGTCATGAGACTTTTAAAACTCGAAATTAAACCTCAAGCTGATGCTGCCGATGCACTTGCCGCAGCAATTTGCCATGCTCACGCTTCAGGTAGCATGAGCAAACTTGCAGTACTGAATGCTTTAGGGGGCATGGCTCGTGGGCGTAGCCGCTATAGTTCTCGTCGCCGCTAAATCGTTTATAGTTACTGAGCAACATTAACAACCTGATACACAGCCTGTGGCATGTGAGAGGCTTGAATCCCTCGCATGCCCTGTTTTGCAAGTAGATCTCCCGCCTGCGCATGCAAAGTCACCACTTGATGTAAAGCAACCTGCTCATGTAACTGTGCTTTTAGCCCTACGATCATGCCTGCTAACGTATCACCCATTCCACCTGTTCCCATGCCTGCATTACCTGCGGTACATACCCAGAGTTGCTGTTTTTCCAACACCAAACTTCCTGAACCTTTGAGTAACCATTGCCCTGAGAATTTGGCAGCTAATGCCTGGATTGCAGCTACTCGATCCAACTCTACCTCTGCACTACGACAACCCAACAAACGCGCAGCCTCACCAGAATGTGGAGTCAAATAGACCCGTTCAGACAGCCTGATTGGTTGTTCTGCCAAGAACCATAAAGCATCTGCATCCAAAACTACTTCTAAATGCGTATGTTGTAGCAAAGGCTTAAACCATGCCTGAAATATCTGCCTTGACCAATCATCTCGCCCAAGCCCCATCCCCAAACAAACGGCATCAACAGCTTGTAAAGTTTCATTAATTTTCTCAGCAGTAAAAGCCTCAATATCTCGTACCATTACATTTGGAGCACGTGCCAGTATGGCTGAATGATGTCGCCGATGACAAATTACACTCACCTTGCCTGCACCCACCGCAAAAGCAGCTTCGGCCGCCATAATGACTGCGCCGCCCATATCAGCATGCCCACCAATCACCAAAGCATGCCCATAAGTGCCTTTATGCCCAAAAGCCTGTCGCGAAGGTAAATTAATGATTGTTGGTGATAACTGCGCTAAAGCATTTAACTGTGAATCGGGTGGAATCAGGGAGAGTAATTGTACCTGCCCTGAAAATTCTTTGCCCTGCCCTGTAAACAATCCAATTTTATAACCTAAAGCAGTCAAGGTCAGATCGGCTTTAATGGCACAAGGTAAAGGCTGACCTGTATTGGCATGTAAACCACTGGGGATGTCGATACTGATTTTTAGCCCAGAGCATTGATTAAACCGCTGAATAGCCTGCTGCCAATTCTGATTTAGCTCACGATTTAGTCCGATACCAAACAAAGCATCGATATGAGCATCATAATGATTTGCTACATTAAAATGTGTATATAAGTTTTCAACTTTATCTTGTGCATACAAAAATGCCTGTTGCAATGCTGGAGAGTCACCACGTTCAGCCGCATAAATATCAACCTGATATCCCTGCTCTGCCAAGTAAGCAGCAATAAAATAACCATCTCCTGCATTATTGCCTGTACCGCACCAGACTGCGATACGTTTTATCATCTTAGACTGCTGTGCAAAATAACCCAGTAACTGTAAATGGCTCTGCCATGCAACCTGTTTCATCAAGCCCAATGCGCTATTATTCTGAGCAAACCAGCGTTGCTCCCATGCTTGAATTTCACGGCTATGGTACACTTGCTGCTGCATGTTTATTCCCCTTGTTGTTATGTCATCCACCATACCACTTCAACAATTTGATCCACAAGAATTAAAAGCATGGATTAAAGCTGAAGCTTTAGCACTTGGCTTTGCTGATTGTGTTATTGCCAAACCTACTCGCCAAGACAAAGAAATGCCGCGGTTTTTAGAGTATCTGGAGCGTGGCTATCATGGGGATATGCACTATTTAAACGACAATTTAGATAAACGCGCAGACCCGATCTTATTGGTACCTGGTACACAAAGCATTATTTGTGTACGTATGAATTATTTGGTTGAAACCCCGAAACCTCGTTATGTGCCTTTTGCCCCCAACAGTGCCATTATTGCCCGTTATGCACGTGGGCGTGATTATCACAAAGTCATGCGTGGGCGACTCAAGACTTTGACACAAAAAATCCGTGATCGTGTCGGTGACTTTGAAGCCCGACCTTTTGCTGACTCTGCCCCGATTTTTGAAAAGGCTATTCATGGAAGTGCAGGTATGGGCTGGACTGGCAAACACACACTACTGATTCAAAAAAAATCAGGGTCTTTTTTTGTGTTGGGTGAATTATTCACTTCACTCGACTTACCTGCTGATCCACCGACAACTGCTCATTGCGGCTCATGTTCAGCTTGCATCGACATTTGCCCAACGCGAGCGATTGTTGAACCTTATATGCTTGATGCACGTCGTTGTATCGCTTATTTAACCATTGAGTATAAAGGGATTATTCCTGAAGAATTTCGTGAAGGCATTGGTAACCGTATTTTTGGTTGTGATGACTGCCAACTTATTTGCCCGTGGAATAGTTTTGCCAAAATTACTCCAATTGAGGACTTTCATCCACGGCATGGACTTGATCAAGCATCCTTACTTGACCTTTGGCTATGGGATGAAGCTACATTTTTACAATGTACAGAAGGTAGCCCTATTCGGCGGACAGGATTCCAAAGTTTTAAACGCAATGTGGCGATTGGTTTAGGTAATGCACCTTATGATTCTGAAATTATTCAAGCTCTAGAACAAGGTAAAAACCTGCATGATGACATTGTCAATGTACATATCGACTGGGCAATTCAGCAACAACTTAAAAAAGCCACTTCAACGCATTTTTTTAAATAACAAAATATAAGATGAATAAACTTCTTCATTCCAGATTGGATCATTTTTCATCAAAATAAAAAATCCAACAGGTAAATTCGAGGTTTTTGCAATGATCTTGCAATCAATCGCTTTAAATTCACAAAAGATAAGCAATCAAATTTTTTAACAAATTTTGGAAAGTTTTGCCCTGTTGTTTTTATATGAACGAGTTAATATCATGTTATTAACTTGATGCACAACAGGGCGATTATGCACGTGAGAAACGATTGGACTCGTGAAGAAATCCAAAAGCTATATGAACAACCTTTTCTAGACTTGGTGTTTGAAGCTCAGCGTGTTCACCGCGAGAATTTTTCTGCCAATACTATTCAAGTCAGCACTTTACTTTCAATTAAAACAGGGAAATGCCCTGAAGACTGTAAATACTGCTCTCAGTCTGCACATTATGATTCTAAATTAGAAGCTGAAAAACGTATTGCTGTTGATAAAGTGATTGCTGAAGCTAAAGAAGCTAAAGAATCTGGTTCTTCACGTTTTTGTATGGGTGCAGCATGGCGTAACCCACATGAACGTGACATGCCTTATGTGTTAGAAATGGTTAAAGAAGTGAAAGCGCTTGGCATGGAAACATGTATGACTTTAGGTATGCTCAACCAGTCACAAGCTGAACGCTTACGAGATGCAGGTTTAGACTACTATAACCACAACCTAGACACGTCTCGCGAATACTATAGCAATATCATCAGTACACGCACCTTTGATGACCGTCTCAACACGTTAGACCACGTACGCAACGCAGGTTTAAAAGTATGTAGTGGTGGTATCGTTGGTCTAGGCGAACAAAAACAAGACCGTATTGGTTTGCTGCATGAATTAGCAACCCTGCCAATCCACCCTGAATCTGTGCCAATCAACATGCTTGTTCCAATTGAAGGCACACCACTTGAAGAAGTTGAAAAACTTGAAGTGACTGAATGGATTCGTACCATTGCGGTTGCACGTATTATCATGCCAAAAAGTTATATTCGCCTATCAGCAGGCCGTGAGTCACTGTCTGACACTGATCAAGCAATGGCATTTATGGCAGGTGCAAATTCACTGTTCTCTGGTGAAAAACTACTGACCACACCAAATGCAGGCGAAGGTCGCGACAAGGTCTTGTTCAGTAAATTAGGTTTAGTTGCGGAAAAACCAAAACTTACTGCGGCTGAACTTTCTGTCGATGCAATGACTGAATCAGCTTAAAATTCAAAAATAATTTAAAGAGGTGATTTATACGTATAAATCACCTCTTTTTTTCGCTTGTCAGGAAGTTACTAAAATTCCATACTTTGCGGTTAAATACATTCCTACACGAATCTGATCAACACCCGCTGCATGCGTCACAGTTAGTTCTTGCTGTTGTACATCAAAATGTAATTCATCAAAACATTCCTGATGCTGCAATAACCACAACATCGTGTCTGTAATATTTTCATCGACAATATATGTATCTGCCTGAAAATCTTTCATCATTTTTTCTCTTTTACCCAACGACACTACAACCGTATTTTATCGGATGATTCTCACAAGAAATCAATCTCATTTTTTAAATATCACACATAAAAAAACACCATCGGTAAAGATGGCGTTGGAAAACTGATATAATCTTAAAATATATTTTATATATATGTTAAATTGTATTAATATTTTAATTTCAAATATATTTTCAATAAAATATCCATAGACATAAAAGTAGCATGGGTTTTTTATAAAAACAATACAACTTAATAATAAACTTAAGATAACACATACTAAATTTTATATTTTAGCACCTAAAATAATCTTGTATCAGAACCAAATATTAAAAACAAAGTATTGATATTAAATAATATTATAAAAAATAAAAGTTAAGACTAATCATCAAAATAACACTTTTCAATATATTTGTAACAAAAAAATATCCTTGTTTGCTTCGTATTAATAAATACCATCACAATATTATTTATCTTTATAAAAATGCTAAAAAATCAAATCATTAACTACAAAAACACAATACAATGCACATAAATTATTACAGATAACAATATAATCACACTCTTCCTAATATTTTATTATTTTTATTTATTTCATAAAAAAGCCCACCAAAGTGAGCTTTTTTAAAACAGCAAAATTAATTAATAGATTGCCATATGGTTACGATGAATCATTTCCAAAGAACGTGCTTCACCCAGAACTTGAAAAACCTTATCCGATGCTAGGCCTTTGACAATATCTGCAGAACGAGAACTAAAATTCACACGACCTACAGCAACACGCTGCCCATTCGTATCGACGCATTCAACCACATCACCACGGTCGAAATGCCCTTCGATAGCTTTAACACCTACAGGCAACAAACTACGATGTTTTTTCTTAATCGCTTCTATCGCGCCATCATCAATCACTAGACGGCCTGCGGTTTGTAGATGTGCCGCAAGCCATTGTTGATGAGCGGTCATGCGGTCATTGTCTGTCACAAACAATGTTCCCAACATTTCACCAGACATAAGGCGCGACAACACCAGATCACTGTCACCACTTGCAATCAGCGTTGGACAACCTGATTTTGCTGCTAAACGTGCTGCACGAACTTTGGTGACCATACCACCACGCCCAAGCAAACCACCACCACCTGCCATTTCAAACAAGCTGTCGTCTAACGCACGGACGCTCGAGAGCAACTTAGCATTTGGATTGGAACGAGGATCTGCATCGAACATGCCTTGCTGATCTGTCAAGATAATCAATAAATCAGCATGCACCTGACCTGCAACCATAGCGGCCAAAGTATCGTTATCACCAAAACGGATTTCATCGGTAGATACCGTGTCATTTTCATTAATGACTGGAATCACGCGCCATTCGATCAAGTGTTGCAATGCATCACATGAGTTTAGATAACGACGGCGATCTGCCAAATCATCATGAGTCAATAACACCTGTGCCGTCTGAATGTGGTGTTTTTCAAGAACACTTGACCAAGTCTGAATCAAACCCATCTGCCCAATAGCAGCGCAGGCTTGTAGACTTGGCAAATCTGTGGGTCGTGCGGCAAGTTTCATGCGTACCATGCCTTCTGCTACAGCACCAGATGAAACCAGAATGATTTCATGCCCAGAACGATGCAAATCGGCAATTTGACTTGCCCAATGAGAAATTGCATCGAGGTCCAAGCCCTGACCATTTGCTGTAAGTAAAGAAGAGCCGATTTTCACAACGATACGTTTACAGCCAGTTAGCTGACGTTGCCCATTCACCACTTCAATCATTATGTCCTCAGTCGTACTTATCGTACGTATATCACTTCTACTTCGTCGTCTTCTTCATCGTCATCATCAAAGTCATCATCATCACCTTGACGTTGTGCTCTACGCATCGCACGATATGCTTCTTTAGCAGCCAATGTTTGCTCACGTGTTTCAGCTTCAAGCTGATCACGAAAGGCTTTCATTTCTGCTGCATACTCAGGATCTTCAACTTCACGCTCACGCTGTTGTTCAATCTGATCCATCAAATAGTACACAACTTCTTTGGTACCTTCCTCAAGCAACCCTGATGTTCTAAATACAGGTCCGTGCCAGTCCAGCTCAGTCAAAATATGCTGACACCATTCTTCACGGTTTTCTTCATCGATCTGATCAAGTTTGTTCAATACAAGAACGACTGGCAACTTAGCCAAAGTTGGAGAGAATTTTTTCAACTCAGCCGTAATCGCTTTGGCATTATGCGCAGGATCTGAGCCATCAATCGGTTGTACATCAACAATATGCAACAGGATACGCGTACGTGCCAAATGTTTCAGGAAGCGAATCCCCAAACCTGCGCCTTCTGCTGCGCCTTCGATCAACCCTGGAATATCAGCCATAACAAATGAGCGATGACGGTCAGCATCAACCACACCCAAGTTTGGCACCATCGTGGTAAATGGATAATCAGCCACTTTTGGTTTTGCTGCAGATACTGCTCGAATAAAAGTTGATTTTCCTGCATTTGGCATACCGAGTAAGCCAACGTCAGCAAGGACTTTCAACTCTAGGCGAATTTCACGGAATTCGCCTTTAATTCCTGTGGTAAATTTACGTGGGGAACGGTTGGTTGATGATTTAAAATGGGTATTCCCTAAACCACCATCACCACCTTGTGCAACAAGCACACGCTGACCATTTTCAATAAGGTCACCAATAATGTCACCAGACTCTGTATCTACAATAGTTGTTCCAACAGGAACCTTTAAAATAACGTCGGGCGCGCCACGACCAGCACAGTTTGCACCAGAACCATTTTTTCCACGTTCAGCGCGGAATTTACGGGTATATCGATAATCGACCAAGGTACTGGTGTCAGTATCAGCCTGAATATACACGCTGCCTCCACGACCACCATCCCCACCATCTGGACCACCAAATGGGACAAATTTTTCACGGCGAAAACTGGCTACGCCATTGCCACCGTCGCCAGCATCTACGGTAATGACTGCTTCATCAACAAAGCGCATTGGCCAATCCTCTAAATCTCTAAAACCGTCTATTCTGCCATATTTTAATAAATTTCTCGAATAGAAAAATGACACAATTGGTTTTTATCGTTATTACAACTCAAATTTTCTTATGTTGAAGAATAAATTCAAGATTTTGTTCAATTCACAATAAAAGAACATCGGAAAACTGAAGCTTCAATTAAACATGGTGATTTAAATTACATCTGCCTGCATTACAATTAGTACAGGATAAATTATTTGGCGAATCTGCCACAGATTAATAAGTAAGGTATTTTATATCGCGCAGCAGACAACAATAAAACTCGCTCAACTTCACACATCACTAACCTAAAATCGCAAATAAAAACCCAGTCAAAAGACTGGGTTTTTGTACAATAACAACAATTATGCTTGAGTTGTACTTGGAACTTTAGGGTAGCTAATACCACTCATTTGTTCAGCAATACGTAACACTTGGCAACTATAACCCACTTCGTTGTCATACCATACATAAGCAGTTAAACGGTTGCCAGAAACGATTGTTGCTTGCGCATCAAAAATACCTGCGCTGCGTGAACCGATAAAGTCGCTTGAAACCACTTCAGTCGAGTTGGTATAACCAATTTGACCTTGTAAGTTTGAATTGATGGAAATTTGGCGAACATATTCGTTCACTTCGTCACGATCAATTTCTTTATCTAATGTCAAGTTCAAGATTGCTAAAGATACGTTTGGTGTTGGAACGCGTACTGAGTTACCAGTCAACTTACCTTTCAATGCAGGCAATGCTTTCGCAACTGCTTTTGCTGCACCTGTTTCAGTAATAACCATGTTCAGCGTCGCAGCACGACCGCGGCGATCTGCTTTATGATAGTTATCAATCAGGTTTTGGTCATTGGTAAATGAGTGAACAGTTTCAACATGACCATTAAGAACTTTATATTTGTCGTCTAATACTTTCAACAACGGCGTGATCGCATTAGTTGTACAGCTTGCAGCAGAGATGATTTTGTCTTCATCTAGGATGTCTGCTTGGTTTACACCAAACACCACGTTTTTCATCTCGCCTTTACTTGGTGCAGTCAATACAACACGTGCAACACCTGCACATTTCAAGTGTTGAGCAAGACCTTCTGCATCACGCCATTTACCTGTATTGTCAATTAACAATGCATTTTCAATACCGTATTGTGTGTAATCAACTTCTGCTGGGTTAGATGCATAAATTACTTTAATGAAGTTACCATTGGCAATAATTGCTTCGTTTTCTTCATCAACTGAAATTGTGCCAGCAAAAGAACCGTGAATTGAATCACGACGCAACAAAGATGCACGTTTTGCTAAATCACCATCTGAAGTTTTACGTACAACAATCGCTTTTAGGCTTAAACCACGACCAATACCAGTTTGTTCGATGATTAAGCGTGCCAAGATACGACCAATGCGACCAAAACCATAAAGAACAACATCTTTAGGTTCAACTTCAGTAGCACGGTTTTGAATTGCCTGTACAGCATTTGCAACAAAGGCGTCTACATCACCACCTTTTTCTTTGTATTCTACAGCGAGTTTACCAAGATCAACTTCGGCAGAACCAATATTGTCGATTTTTGCTAATGCTTCTAAAATCGGGAAAGTATTAACAACAGACAATTCAACATCTACAATACGAGTACGACGATGTGCTTTTAAAATCTGAATCACTGAACGGTTAACTAAAGCGCGACCATATACAGAAGTGACGATGTTTTTTTCACGGTACAATTGACCGATTAAAACAATCATTTTTTCTGCGATTTCTTCGCGGTTCTTCCAGCGACCCTGATGTTCTGCATGTAGAGCGACAATCGTTTCTTTGCTCACAAGTACGTCCTCAAATTATAGAAGTGTTTATCGCGGATAATTTTAAAGGAAAACTGAGCAAGTTTAAATTAAAATAACGATAGTATTATCATAAAAAGATTATACTATCGTCATATTCATAAAAAAATATTATATATTTACAAAAAAAATGAATATAAAACTCATCTAATTAGTTGAATTTAATTATTTTTCTCGATTACTTCCAACACGTTCAGAGAATTTTTCAATATTGGTAATCAATGCATACCGTTTACGCTGTTGCAAGTAAATATGCCACATTCCTTCCAAAACTAAAATACCAACAGCACACCAAATTGGAATATAAGTAAACCATTCTTCTGCATGGATCTTCTCTCCTAAAATGACAGCAGAAATGGCTAAAAGCACAGGTTCAAGATAACTAAGCAACCCAAATAACACCATAGGCAAATAACGGCTTGCCAAAATATAGCTTCCAAGACCTATCGCACTCAAGATTCCCAAACCAATGATTGCAGCAATTAAATGGGGCTGCTCAAGAAATGTGCCCCAAGGTAAAGTCCATGTCTGCACAAAATAAATCGCGATAGGCAACATAAGCATGTTGTCCCACCAAAAACCACCCAGATGGTCGGTTTTAATAACTTTGCGTAAAAAGAAATAGGCTGAATAACCCAAGGCGACCAACAAGGTTTCCCATGGAATACTACCAACACGCCAAAATTCATGTGCTACACCCAGTACAGCACATAAAACAGCAATTTTTTGAAACCAAGACAGCTTTTCTTTGTAAAAAATACTACCAACCGAAACCAAGACTAAAGGCAATAAAAAATAACCCAAAGACACCTGCATGCCTCGCCCATGCATCGGCGCCCAGAGAAATAACCAAAGCTGCACAGCAGCCAGCATCGCTGTCAACAACAGTAATAAGAAAAATGTCGGTTTTTGTTTGACACGTTCATACACCTGACGAATCAGATGAAGATCACCACTCAACCACATAAACAGGGTTAAAAATGGCAATAATGCAATCATTCTCCAGCCAAAGGTTTGTGAACCATCAAAAATTTTAAGGAACTGACTGTAAAAATACAAAATCCCGAAAACTGTAGAGGCTAAAACAGAAAAAAATATGCCTTTAACCATCTACACCCCCGAGTGAAATATCACAAGAAAACATAGAATAACCAAATACTTTTAGAACAACGAACAGGGAGAAAGAGCACGGCTTAGATTTTTTAAAAATTTATACCGTTTACTCAAAAAAACACCAGCTAATTATATCGGGGTTTGGTTATTTTCTGTTGGTTTTTTAATTATTTTTTTCAGTTTGTAGCGTACGAATCAAATCGTTAGTGTTATAGCCAAGGCTTTGTGCATACTTGATATATTCCTGTACAACATCCTCCGACAAATGTGGTTCACGTGACAAAATCCAGAGGTATTTTCGCTTCGGTTCCCCCACAAGCACAGTATGGTAATTCGCATCAAGTTTCAAAATCCAGTAATCCCCTCGCCCTACAGGTAGCCAACGTAGCGATTCTGGCAAAAAACTCACACGCAATTTGCTGTTATGTGGCGCATTGACCACATAAGCCTCACCCTGCGCCTGCTCCAAGTGCCCATCCATATTGACGCAGCTATTTTCAACACTGATATTGCCATTCACATTCAGCGTATAAACCGCCTGCACATTACGCGCACATTGATTTTGGTAATACATTGGTTTTCGTGCAATTTCATACCAAACACCCAAGTATTTTGCCAAATCAACCTGCGCAATGGTCGGCATTGGCTTTTGTGCGTGTGTCATCACTGATGTACCGACGCCAAGCAGTACGGTTGCGACCACCAGTTTTTTGAACCATGATTTTGTTTTCAGTTTTTTATTCACTTTTGCCCATCCTCATCGATCCTCAAAAAGGATTTTTACTTTTTAAAACATAACTATAATCCAGCAACCACACTGTAAGAATTCTGTAAAACCCATTACATGATCAAATGACTTTTTAACCGTATAATTTCATCACGTAAACGAGCGGCCTGCTCAAACTGCAATTCTTTGGATGCTTTGAGCATTTCTTTTTCCAGTTTTGCCAAATGTTTAGTCAACAATTTTGGATCAGCAATCAAGTGTTGCTCATCAGCACTTAAACTTTGTAGTTGTTGATATTGCTGTTCAGCAGGTTCATCAGCAATGATTTCACCTGTATCGATTTCCTTAATAATCTGCCGTACAGCACTACGTGGCGTAATACCATGCATTTGGTTAAATTCAATTTGCTTATTGCGACGGCGGTCGGTTTCATCAATGGCTTTTTGCATCGAATCGGTGACGCGGTCAGCATATAAAATGGCTTTACCTTTTAAATGTCGTGCAGCACGCCCAATGGTTTGAATCAACGAGCGTTCTGAACGTAAAAAACCTTCTTTGTCCGCATCCAAAATGGCAACCAGTGATACTTCTGGCATATCCAGACCCTCACGCAACAGGTTAATGCCGACCAAAACATCATGCACACCTGTACGCAATTCATGAATAATTTTGACCCGTTCGACCGTATCGATATCCGAATGCAAATATGCAACCTTGATGCCGTATTCTTTTAAATAAGAGGTCAGGTCTTCTGCCATGCGTTTGGTTAATGTGGTGACCAAAACCCGCTCATTGAGTTGCTTACGAATGTTGATTTCAGACAAAACATCATCGACCTGAGTCAGGACAGGACGGATCTCGATTTCGGGGTCAATCAACCCTGTTGGACGCACCACCTGTTCAACCACTTGCTGTGATTTTTCAAGCTCATAATGGGCAGGTGTTGCAGTAACAAAAATGGTCGAAGGAACAATCCGTTCCCATTCTTCAAATTTCATCGGGCGATTGTCGAGTGCACTTGGCAAGCGAAAACCATAATTCACCAAGTTTTCTTTACGCGAACGGTCACCTTTATACATTGCGCCGATTTGTGGCACAGTTACATGGGATTCATCTATCAGCAATAACGCATCTTCAGGAATATAATCAAACAAGGTTGGTGGTGCTTCGCCTGCCTGTCGCCCTGACAAATGTCGTGAATAGTTTTCAATGCCGTTGGTATAACCCAGCTGTTGCATCATTTCCAGATCATAGCGCGTGCGCTGTTCAATGCGTTGAGCTTCGAGCAATTTGTCATTGGTTTTAAAAAATTCGATTTGCTGTTTGAGTTCGGTTTTGATCGTACCAATCGCGCGCTGCAAATGGTCTTGCGGTGTCACATAGTGGCTTTTTGGATAAATAGTCACACGTGGTACTTTACGCAGCATTTTCCCTGTCAGGGGATCAAACCAGCGAATCGAGTCGACTTCATCATCAAACAGTTCGATACGTATGGCTTGTTGTTCCGATTCCGCAGGGAAAATATCAATAATTTCACCACGAATACGGTATGTGCCTCGTACAAATTCCAGTTCATTACGACTGTACTGCATTTCAACCAGACGGCGAATAATTTCATCGCGATGAATGACATCGCCTTCGACCACATGCAGTAACATTTGCATATAGGCATTTGGGTCACCCAAACCATAAATCGCCGAGACCGATGCCACAATAATCGCGTCACGACGTTCTAGTAATGAACGTGTTGCGGAAAGGCGCATCTGGTCAATGTGGTCATTGATTGCCGCATCTTTTTCAATAAAGGTATCTGATGATGGAACATAGGCTTCAGGCTGATAGTAGTCATAATAACTGACAAAATATTCAACCGCATTGTTAGGAAAAAATGCCTTAAATTCACCATATAGCTGTGCAGCCAGTGTTTTGTTATGTGCCATGACAATGGTCGGGCGTTGCAACTGGGCAATCACATTTGCCATGGTGTAGGTTTTTCCCGACCCAGTAACACCCAGTAAAAGCTGATTCTTCAGCCCTTGCTGAACCCCCGTGACCAACTTTTCAATTGCTTGAGGCTGATCACCCGCAGGTGCATATTGGGTGACCAAATCAAAAGGCTGACTACTCACACTCTTCTCTCATTATTCATTTATAAATATAAATTGGACTGAACACAGATTATTCAAGTATTTTTTACTTGACCGCCTTGCCAATCAATTGCAACATGACAAACAAGAGCATAGCAAAAAACACAACGACGATGACTTACCAGTATCATGATGAAAGCATAATTAAAAGTTTACCTGAAGACACTGTTTTTGTTTTTGGCAGCAATCTTGCGGGTCAACACAATGATGGCGCAGCTCGTATCGCGCAACTGTTTTTTGGTGCAATGACAGGCATAGGGCGTGGCTGGTCAGGTCAGAGCTTTGCCATTCCAACCCTAAATGAACATTTGCAGCAAATGCCGATTTCACAAATTGCGCATTATATTGAAGATTTTAAAATCTATGCCCAAAATCACCTGACCACCCAATATTTTATTACCGCACTCGGCTGTGGTATTGCAGGTTATCAGGTGTCTGAGATTGCCCCACTGTTTCAGGGTATTTCCTCTAATGTCATTTTTCCTGAATCTTTCCGTCCATATGTGGAAAAAAATGCCAGCCGTTTGTTTCCGAACCTGACCAGTAAATTACTGCATAGCATTTTTAGTGAAGAAGTCATTTTGGCCGATGACTATGCTGAAGCACTCAAACATACAACGTTAAGCCGTGAACAAAAACAAATTGCGCTCAAAGTACTAGAAGAAAAAATGTATCCAGAAGACCAGTACGGACGCAACCGCAACTATGAAATTGAAGATATTTTAAAGCAGATCAACGGGAAGATTTTTCATTTGCCACCTCAATCTGATGAAAGCTATATCTATGGTGGTGTAATCCTCGCCTTGATGGAACTTTACGATTTCAATGAGCAAGATTTTATTCACGTCTGGAACGGCGAAATTGAAATTAAACATCCAATTAAACGCCATCACTAATTTTTGTATATTTTCTGACTTTTAAACTGCATTTGGGGATTGATTTAAGCCATGCCACATTTTGATTCTTCAATTTTTGATTTAGCGCCCATTCCCATGTGGCTTGAAGATTTTAGTGAGGTCAAACAGCAGTTTGATGCGTGGCGAGCACAAGGCGTTGAAGATATTGTGAGTTTTCTACAAGAAGACTTACAACGGGTAGTCGAGTCCACACAAAAGATTAAAGTACTCAAAGTCAATCAAAAAACCCTTGAAGTTTTTGAAGCAGAAAACCAAGAGCATTTGTGTGCCAATCTGGCGTTAATTTTTAAAGCAGACATGCTCGACACACATGTTTATGAACTGGCAGCGCTTTGGAATGGTGAAACCGAATTTTCCAGTACAGGCGTCAACTATACCCTTTCGGGTAAGCGTCTAGATGTTCAACTGCGTGCATCGGTTTTACCAGGCTTTGAACATGACTTATCTCGCGTGCTGTTTACTACCGAAGATATTACCGCTTATCAGGATGCACAGCGCCTTGAAGCCAAAAACCGTATTTTGGCAGAGTCGATGTTTACTTACTCTCCCGCTTCTTTGTGGGTTGAAGATTTCAGTCGCATCAAACGCCGCATTGACCAGATTCGTCAGCTTGGTATCGAAGACTTTCGGACGTTTCTGGATGTTCATCCCGATTTTATTCAGCAATGTATTGAAGACATTATTTTGCTTGATGTTAATCAAGCGACGCTGACACTGTTTAAAGCACCCGATAAACCGACATTGTTTAAAAATTTGCACAAAGTCTTTACGCAAGAAATGCAAAATACGTTTCGTGAACAACTCATCGAGTTATGGAAAGGCAATATTCATCATCAACGTGAAGCGGTCAACTATGCCCTCGATGGCACCATTCGTAATGTCCTGCTGCAATTTACGGTATTTCCAGGATATGAGCATGACTGGGGACTGGTACAAGTTGCACTGACCGATATTACCGCACGTAAAAAAGCTGAAAATTATCTGGAATATTTAGGCAAGCATGATGTGCTGACCAAGCTGTATAATCGTTCATTTTATACAGAAGAAATTAACCGCTTAGAGCGTAGTTTTGCTCGTCCTGTGTCTTGTATTTATCTAGATATGAATGGCTTAAAACAGATTAATGATGAATTAGGACATGATGTCGGAGATGGTTTATTACGGCGCGTTGGTGCTGTCTTGGGTCAGGTGATTTTAAATACGCCCTATACTGCCTCACGTATTGGTGGTGATGAGTTTGTAATTTTAATGCCATCTGCAGATGAAGTCGCAACATTATCCACATTACAAACCATTCATGAACTGTTTAATATCGACAATCAGTATTATTCTAGCCAGCCTATTAGCATTTCGATCGGCCATGCCACCACTGCGCCCAACGAAAGCATAGAAGCATTGCTCAGACGGGCAGATCAAGACATGTATTTGAGAAAGAAAAACTTTTACTCTAATCAAAATGTAAACGCTTAAAATCCGCCAAGCCAGTTATTTTCCAAGCTGGCTTTTTTCTTGGTGATCTAGGGAAAATCTGACTGTGTCTTACAGCTTGGGATACACTAATGAGCATTACATCCATCATCACAAAAAAGGAAAGAACATGAGCACCCAGCTACAAGTGGTTGAGCGTTGTCGAGTATTTTTGACTGAACAGCAAATTGCGATGGGCGATACCATCAATATTCGTCACTATACCGACTGGAGTAATTACAAACGCATTCAACCCTATGCTGTGCTCTTTCCTAAAAATACCGAACAAGTCTCACAAATTCTTTCAATCTGTAATGAACTCAAACAGGCGGTTGTGCCTCAAGGTGGCATGACAGGCGTTGCAGGTGCAGGTATCGCCAGTGCTGATGAAATTGTAATTGCTCTGGATAAAATGCATAAAATCGAAGAAATAGACCAATATGCTTCAACCATTACTGTACAGGCAGGCGTGACGCTTGAAGAGGTACAAAATGCTGCACGTCAGGCAGGTTTGTTTTTCCCTGTCGATGTGGGTGGGCGTGGCTCTTGCCAGATTGGTGGAAATATTGCTACCAATGCTGGCGGATTATCGGTGATTCGTTATGGCATGATGCGTGAACATGTCTTGGGCATGGAAGTGGTGCTTGCTGATGGGCGTGTACTGAATCTGATGAATAAAATGATCAAGAGCAATGCAGGCTATGACCTGAAGCAGAATTTTATTGGTTCTGAAGGCACACTGGGTATTGTAACGCGAGCAGTCTTAAAACTCTCGGCACCACCAAGTGAACTCAGTACCTGCTTATGTGCTTTCCCAGATTTTTTATCAGCAGTGCATCTGTTACGTCGTTTGCAAAAAAACCTGACCACACCAAATGCTTTTGAAGTGATGTGGAACGAATACTATCAGCTCAGTTTGTCATGGATGCAAAACAGCAGCAATCCACTGACTCAGCCCTACCCCGTATATGCAGTCTTTGATGTTGAAGCCCCTGCTGAAAGCCTGGAAAATCTGCTGGCTGAAATGTTTGAAACAGGCGAAATTTTAGATGCCGTAATTGCACAAAATCAGGCGCAAGCGCAGCAACTGTGGTTGATTCGTGAAACTGTGCCTGCTGAAATTTCTAGTACGGGACGACCATTATGCTTCGATATCAGTTTACCTATCGGTGAATTAGGCGAATTTAAAGAAGTCTGTCAGGCACGCTTGGATCAGTACTTTCCAGATTTGGTCAGCCTGTTCTTTGGGCATATCGGCGACAGCAATATGCATATTATTTTGGATTTAAAACATCTACCAGAAGATCAGCTTGAGTCTGTGATGACAGGAATTGATGACGTTGTCTATGGCGTGGTCCGCGAATTTAAAGGCTGTATTTCAGCAGAACATGGTATTGGACTGCTTAAACGTGATTATTTACATTATTCAGTCGATGAAAATACCCTGAACATGATGCGACAACTCAAACAACTGTTTGACCCAAACAAGATTTTAAATCCAAATAAAATTTTTAAATAAAAAACAAAAAAGCACGTCATCTGACGTGCTTTTTTAGCTATTTCAAGGGTAAATTAGCGTTTACCCATAGAACGACGTGTGCCACGTGGTGGTGCCCAAGTCCGATCAGCATAACGCTGTGGTTTTGGACGAACATGGTTATGTATCGTGCTATCTTCCTGATCTTGCTGCGTTGGCAGCGGAAAAGGCAACTGGACTTGCGGTTTATTTTGACTCATACAACAAACAAAACTCGAAATTTTGTCTATTTTAAGCTTTTTCGAGTACCTTGACGAGTGTGAATGCTCAAATAGCTCTCTGTAAGTTGCATAATTTAAAATTCCTATGAATTTTTCTCATTTTGAATGATTTGTATCTAACATGTTGGGTTTTTTACGTTAAGATAGGATGCTTTTATTTTTAATCCCACTAAAGAAGGAATATCGCAGTGGACGTACGTCTGTCAGATCGTGTAAACGCTATCAAACCGTCTCCTACGCTTGCCGTAACAAATAAAGCTGCTGAACTTAAAGCTGCTGGTAAGAATGTGATTGGTTTGGGTGCAGGTGAACCTGATTTCGATACCCCGCAACACATCAAAGATGCAGCTATTCAAGCGATTAACAATGGCTTTACAAAATACACTGCTGTTGATGGTACGCCAAGCTTAAAAAAAGCAATTATTGCTAAGCTGAAACGCGACAATAACCTTGACTACCAAGCAAACCAGATCCTGGTTTCTTGTGGTGGTAAACAATCATTCTTTAACTTGGCGCTTGCTTTGTTAAACAAAGGTGATGAAGTGATTATTCCTGCACCGTTCTGGGTAAGCTATCCAGACATGGTGATTATCGCTGAAGGTACACCTGTGATTGTGAAATGTGGTGAAGAACAACGTTTCAAAATTACCCCTGAACAATTAGAAGCTGCGATCACTGAAAATACTCGTTTAGTGGTATTGAACAGCCCATCTAACCCAACAGGCATGATCTATACCAAAGCAGAGCTAGAAGCTTTGGCTGAAGTATTGCGTCGCCACCCACAAGTATTGGTTGCATCTGACGACATGTACGAACCAATCCGTTGGGACGACGAATTCTATAACATCGCAACTGTTGCACCAGACCTTTACGATCGCGTAATCGTATTGAACGGTGTATCTAAAGCGTATGCGATGACTGGCTGGCGTATTGGCTATGCAGCGGGTCCGGCAAAGCTGATCGGTGCAATGAAAAAAATCCAGTCTCAATCAACTTCAAACCCAACTTCAATTTCACAAGTTGCTGCTGAAGCTGCATTGAATGGTCCTCAAGACGTCCTTAAACCAATGATCGAAGCCTTCAAACGCCGCCATGACTTGGTTGTAAACGGTTTGAATGACATTAAAGGGATTACTTGTCTACCTGCTGACGGCGCGTTCTATGCGTATGCAAATATCCGTCCGTTGATTCGTGCGAAAGGTTTAAAATCTTGCACAGAGTTCTCTGCATGGTTACTTGAAGAAACTGGTGTTGCCGTTGTTCCTGGCGATGCATTTGGTTTAGGCGGTTACATGCGTATTTCTTACGCGACTGCTGACGAAGTACTTGTTGATGCACTTGCACGTATCAAAAAAGCTGCTGAATCAATTGACGGCGTAGATGCTGCAATTGCTTCAATCGAAGCTGAGAAAAAAGCGTAATTCATTACGCTAAAACAAAAAAACCCATCAGTTCACTGATGGGTTTTTTATGATCTAAAGAAAAATGTACAAATAAACAGGGTGATTTAAACCGTACTATATTTTGGGCGTTCTAACGCAATAAAATTAAAATAATAGGGCAAGACACGATCTAAATAAATTTCACGGATTTGTGCATCATGCTGCGACCACGCCAATGCTTTGGCATGTTTGCCAATGCCTTGACCTTGGATTGCAAACACAAAAATATCATTAATTGAAGAATCCTGCTGTACAGGCTGCCAGTAATTACCTTCACTTCTTTGTAATTGCTGAGCTTGATGCTCTGTCCATTTATCACCAAACCAAAGCTGCAGCAAATCACCCAGATAGACTTTTTGCTCACTTAAAATGGCAAAGTGAATACAGGCATCAGCAACAGGTTGATAATAGCTTTGCGGATTTTTTAAAATGGAAAGATAGTTTTCTTGATAAAACTGGAAGTTTGCGAAAATATCTTGAACACGAAGAACTGGCATGTTGCGCCTCCGATTTAGCCATTTGTTGTGCTGGCAAGTTGGGTTAAATCCACACTGTTTAAAGCGAAAATACTTTAAACGACCTATGTTTTTTAATTTAGCAAAAAAAATGCAGAAAAAATAATTTTTTTAGATTTGACCTGACTATTTGTTTAAATATACGACATCCAAAAACCATAGCTAGATTTTCACTTGACCCTTATTAAAATCACATTATAATCTCTGGCAGATTCTCCAATAGCTCAGTCGGTAGAGCGACGGACTGTTAATCCGCAGGTCCCTGGTTCGAGCCCAGGTTGGAGAGCCAAAATTTTAAAAAGCCCGCAGCATTAAAGCGGGCTTTTTTATGTCTGCTATTTCGCTTCAAACTCCGTAATTGCTTCTTTAGCAATGCGAAATACCTACTTACTACGCAAATAGATTGCCTATCGTCAAGCACGTGCAGGTTGTGCCGATGTCATGATCAGTATTATTGCGGGATAAAAAATCGTCATACATGAATGACTTTAGGTACAATGAAAATTGTAGAAACAAAAATGACAGCAAAGACCAGTGCTTGCTGTCATTTAGGTCAGATCGGGGGTTAACATAACACTTCGACTTTATGGAACTGTTTCAACTGCAATAACGCAATAAATGGATTTTCAGATTGGCACAACTGATTCAAATGCTCATAAAACTGGTTCGATAAAGTAGCATTACACTGAATCACCCAGCCTTTCACTGAAGCTGTATCATTATGTTGCATATACAGCTCACAAGTACGCGGATCGGTCAGGCGAATATTTTTTATTTTAAACATACTCTGTTCAGTCATGGCGTGTTCTCCTTTGCGGGTTGTATGATTTAAAATGCAAGGGATATGCCAAAATAATAAACCATTGTTTTATATCATTTTTATATTAAGATATTTTAATTATTCCCTTCAGGAATTTTTATTGCATTAATATTGTGCAGTTTTCGCACAATACAAACCCATTTCATATAAGCGTCCCTGCTTTAGAAATGGTGATTGAGGTTTTTAAGCTTTTTGGCTCAATTTGTATAAGAACATGCCAAGCAACATCGGAATAATAAAATACAGTGCTTCCCAATGCCCTAGTCCAAGCAAAGTTAAACCTGGTGCAGGACAAATACCAGACAAGCCCCAACCAATACCAAACAGAATTGAACCCATAATTAATCGTGAATCAATCATCTTGCTTGTTGGCAAATCAATCGGCTCATTAAAAATGGTCTTTGGGCGCTCTTGACGCATTGCACGCTGAAATGGATAGAATGAAATCAACACTGCTCCACCCATCACAAACATCAGACGTGGACTCCATGCACCAAACACATCGAAGAATGCCTGTACCACCGCAGGGTTCGACATGCCTGAGAGCATCAGCCCCAGTGCAAATACGCCACCACAAATAAATGCAATCAGATTTTTCATGTTAGCCACCCAAAAGATAACGCGTAACCAATACAGTTAAAAACGCACATGCCATAAAGCAGCCCACTGCAACAAAAGAACGTGTCGACAAACGACTTAACCCACAAATCCCATGCCCACTGGTACAGCCCGAACCTAGACGTGTTCCAACACCCACCAGCAATCCACTCAACATCAGCACCCAAGGTGATGCTTTAACCTGTACAGGCAAGTCTAAAAACTGATGATAAACAAATGGCATACCAATTAGCCCAAGTAAAAACCAAAATGCGGGCGTACTAAACCAGTTTTTGGGTGTCAGCATCTGGGCAATCAATCCACTGACTCCAGCGATTTTCCCGACACTATACAAGTAACTAATGGTTGCTATTCCAAGCAGTAGACCGCCAAAGAATGCCAAAGCATATTCATGCATATTGTAAGACTCCTATAAGGCAAAAATAGCTTTAAGTGATTTAAACAGCATCAGTACAGCCACTAGTATGACCGTAATTGCAAAAATTCGCTGCACATAATGCGTTGAAATACGTGTTACGATTTGCCGACCGACCAATAGTCCAACTATACATGCACCAGCAAACACAAGTGTCACCGCTGTCGGATAAACAAAACCATCCAACACATGCAAGCCAATGCTTAATCCACCCACCAAGAAAATAATCATGAGTGAAGTTGCAACAATGCTATGCAAATCCAGATTCGTGGTTTTCTTCAGTGCTGGGACAATCACAAAACCACCACCCACACCAAGCAACCCCGTCAGAAATCCTGCGATTATACCAATCCCCCCTAAAATCAGGGCAGTTGGAATATCCCACTGCAACTTACCCGTATAAGGGTTGATTCGGCAAGGCGGATTATGAAAATCTTCATGCGGATGACTAAATAGTCGATATGCCACTACAAACATCACTAAAGCAAACAGTAAACTCAACCACATCGGTGAAGTATGCTGACTCGCCCAGATTCCTAAATGTGATGCAGGAATACCAACAAGTGCGATCCACAATGCTGCACGATAGCGAACAATTTTCTTGAACAAGCCTTGCAGCGTGCCAATAAATGTCGAAAAAGTTACAGCCAACAACCCCACTGGTGCAGCTTGTGCTACCGTCCAGCCCTGAGATGCCATCAGTGCAGGCACAGCCAATATACCACCACCTGCCCCTGTCAGCCCCAATAGACAACCAATGGCAAGACCTTCAACAACCAGTATCCACATGACGATTTTCTCTCATAACGCCAAATTAAGCTGCATGACGTTTTGGTTTGACGAGCCATTCATGCCCTTTAAGCATGCCTTTCCAGTAAATTTCTGGCAGCATACGAGCTTTTAAAAACCACGCCAGCTTGGTCGGTTTTTGCCCATCACATAACCAGCGAGGGAATGACGGCAACAATTTTCCACCATAGCCAAATTCTGCCAGTACGATTTTGCCGCGCTCAACGGTCAGTGGGCAGGAACCATAACCATCGTAATGACAAAAATCACTGCGTCCATTGAGGTAAGTTAAAACATTAACTGCCACAATCGGAGCTTGCTTTCGCGCAGCCGCAGCGGTTTTAGCATTACTGGCACTAATCACATCACCCAAACCAAAGACATTGGCATAACGAGGATGTTGCAATGTTTCAGGGTTAACCTCAAACCAGCCAGCAGCATCGGCAAATGCACTGTGACGAATAAAATCTGGTGCATGCTGAGGCGGAACAACATGCAGCATGTCAAATTGAGTCGAAACCTGAGTCGTTTCTCCGTCTTTTTTCACTTCAAACCATGCAGTTTTACTCGCACCATCTACTTTGACTAATTTATGTTCAAAATGTAAATGTGCTTTATAGCGCTGCATATATTCCATCAAGGCAGGCACATATTCTTTAACACCGAACAGTACTGCACCTGCATTGTAAAAATTCACTTCAATATTATTCAGCACATTGTTGTTTAACCAATAATCTGAAGATAAATACAACGCTTTTTGCGGCGCGCCCGCACATTTGATCGGCATTGGGGGTTGAGTAAAAATCGCTTTGCCCTGTTTTAACTGCTGTACCAGTTGCCACGTATACGGTGCTAAATCCTGACGGTAATTGGAAGTTACCCCATTTTTACCCAGAGTCTCACTCAAACCTTCAATCGCATCCCAGTTCAGCACCAACCCAGGACAAACAATCAGGGATTGATACTCAATCTGTTGACCATTTTGCAATATCAGTTGATTTTCCTCAGGTTCAAACGCTGCAACTGCTTGCTTGATCCAATTGGCACCGACTGGAATCACATCCGACATTGCACGACCTGTCGATTCCACCTTAAAAATACCGCCACCCACCATGGTCCAACCTGGCTGGTAGTAGTGGGTTTCAGCGGGATCAATAATCACCAGATTTAGATAAGGTGAACGTGCCAATAAACTTGATGCCACGGCAATCCCTGCCGAACCACCGCCGACGATCACAACGTCATGTTTAAGAACATGTGTAGCACTCGATTGTTGAAGTGGTTGCATAGTTTGTTCCTTATTACTTACAGTCTGCATCTACATTTCCACAGGCTTTATTTGCAGGGAGTGCCACATCAATTTTTGCAGGATATGGCAAATCCAAATGTTTCATCAGTTCAATAAAATCTTCGCGAGTTTTCTTACGACCTAAGCGCGCATTGAATTCGCGTTCATGACCAATACTTGAGTGGGTGCGGCCTTTATAATCATGCCCTGGATAAACCACAGTATCATCAGGCAAACTAAATAGTTGGTTATGAATGCTGTCGTATAACGTTCCCGCATCACCTTCCTGAAAGTCAGTTCGCCCACATCCATCAATCAAGAGCGCATCACCTGTGAAAGCCATGTTATCAACGACATAACTGGTGCAAGCATTGGTATGTCCTGGTGTATAGCGTGCTTCAACTTCAATTGAACCGATACGCAACAAACAGCCATCAGTGACTAAAATATCACCACATGGTACGCCTGAATTACGATGTAACACCGCTTTAGAACCTGCACGTTCTTTTAACAGTTTCGCTCCAGTCACATGATCCGCATGTACATGTGTATCTAGGCTATATACCAAGCTCAATCCGTACTGTTCAAGCAAGTCCAAATACGTCTCGATTTCTGATGCGACAGGGTCAATCAGAATTGCTTGTTTGGTATCCTCGCAAGCCAATAAATAAGTATAAGTAGAGCTTTCAGGTTCGAATAATTGTTTGAAGAGCATGGTCATGTTCCATTTCATTGTGCTTATATCAAATTTAGCAAAATTGATGCCAATTTTTAATTTAAAATAATAATATTATATTTCAATAACTTATTTTTAAAAATATTTAAAACAAAAAATATTGATGTTACATGTGAAATTTATTAAAATTATTTGAAACATTATTTGAAACATCAAAATTTATGAATTGTTTGTTTTTTGACTCATCATCATCTGCTCAGGCTTTTTTACAGCAGTTACAAGGTTTATTTCATCGCGCTACCGTCTTTGTTTTAGATGAAAAACAAGTCATCTGGCAAACTCCAAATGAACATGACTTGCATCAGCAAGCACTATTGCAATATTTACACTTACATCCAAGTGAAGATAGCTCTCAGGAAAGCTATGTCGATCAGTTGAATAGTTTTTATATTAAGCACCCTATTGAGATTGCAACCCAAGTCTATAGCCTGCATTTATTTCAGCCTTGCCCAAGTATTTGTACACCTGAAGCCACTACACAGTTACAACCCTCTCAAGCAGAACTCCAGCTTGCTGAACGCTTTAACAGCCAAACCCCACAAATGTTTGCTATGTTTTCAATTATTCAACGCGTGGCTTCAACACAGTTCCCAGTGTTAGTCCGTGGTGAATCTGGTAGTGGTAAAGAACTGGTCGCCCAAGCCATTCATGACTATAGCGAACGGCATAATCGCCCTTTCATCGCAGTTAACTGTGCCAGTTTAAATGCCAATATTTTAGAAAGTGAATTGTTTGGACATGTCAAAGGTGCTTTTACAGGCGCAATTCGTGACCATAAAGGCGTGTTTGAACGCGCGGCGGGCGGGACACTGTTTTTAGATGAGGTGGCAGAAATTCCACTGGAACTACAAGCCAAGTTACTACGTGTGCTCGAAACAGGCGAATATACGCAGCTTGGTGGTGAAAAGACTTTAAAAAGCGATGTGCGTATTATTGCGGCAACCCATCGCGCCTTACGTGAAGAAGCGCGTTTAGGGCGTTTCCGTCAGGATTTGCTGTATCGGTTACGAGTCATTCCGATTTTTGTACCACCACTACGGGAACGTAAAGCAGATATTCCTTTAATCATTAAAAAAATCTTGCAGGAAAACAGCCTACCACAAGACCAAGCTGCGCCGATGCTGACTCATCGCGCCATGCAAATCATGCTGCAATATGACTGGCCAGGAAATATCCGCGAACTGAAAAACACCTTACTTTATGCTTTAGCGATGTCACAAGGTCGAACGTATATTGATGTGAATGATTTGCCGTATGAAATTTCTAATGTTCAACATGGCAATACCCAAATTTCTGAACCGTTGTCAAACAAGAGCATTACAAAAGAATTACTGGCGCATTTGCTCGAGCAATATAACAAGGACTTACAGAAGGTTGCAGATGAACTGAATATTAGCCGAACTACGCTCTGGCGTTATCGGAAGAAGTGGGATATTTAAGAAATGGGCTTCTTTCATCATGATTTATGCCCTCTTTGTGTTTCTCCCATAGGAAGAAATGAAAAATGGTTTAATGAAAGAAATCTAATCAGTATGAATATGACGTGATTTATGTTTTAATACGAACAGTTTGAGATGAGCCTCATACAGTATATGACTTGATTCATATACGACTAGCCCCTAACCATGGGGCTTTTTATTGCCTATCTTTTAAACTCTATGCTCTGAATAAAAAATTTAATTTGGTTCGATGTCATAAACCCAGTTTCGTGCTTGTTGATCCGTCGTGGTTTCACAGACGTAGTAATCATGATCCCACGCATCTTGATGGAAAATTTCCATTTTTCGGTAAGCGACTTGTTTATTATTTTCGATACAGACAAAGCTATCACCTTGGTCTTTAACACTTGAACCGTTAAGAAAACCACCAATACAGAGGAGTCGGGATTGTTTAGGCATTAAGTTATACCATTTTTTAAATGCTAAATTTAGGGGATTAAACGAATCTATTGTTTAGTATAATTAGCCTTAGTCAAACTTTCAGACCACAAATTTTAAATCTGATTGAATTAAGCTATAATTATACTGATTCTTCCCATATGTCCGAAACTCTGGTCAAATAATCTTCAAAACTTTCTTCGAAAACCTTTTGGCCTCTCCAGACTCCAGCTTCTAAAAAGTTTATTACATCATAAAAATTTTGTAGATAATGAGTATCATTGATTTTCAAATAAGATTTACAGAAATAATATTCTATAATTGAAAAAAGTACTAAAGGAACAGCCGCATTAATAATTATTGACTGTTTAACACTAATTTTATCTTCTTTATATATTTGACCATTATGAAGCATAATATTTCTGACCCTATTCAAAGTTTTTAAATACTTATCATCAAAACTTTCATTATATAATTTTAGATGCTCTAAAAATTTTTGTATTTTATATAATGCAGAAGGTTGATTGCTAATATTCATTCTTGCCACTATATCATTGGCAATAGTTATGTCCGTTTGATTTTTTAATAGAAATTTTAAGACCTCATTTTTAAACTTCAATAAAATACTTTTTTCCAATTTATCAGTTAAATGACACTTAATTTTTTCAAATAACCTTTTATCTTTTAAGTTATAACTTGTAAATTTATTTTTTTTAGCCCATTTGGTAACAACTGCATCAAATGTAAAACTAGAATAAGCGATTAGAGAAGGCAGATCATTTAGACTCTGTCCAAAAGTAAAATTAAAAAACTGATGTTCTAAACCATCATTTTTTATACTTAACAAAGATTCATCTACATTCAAAAATTTAGAGCGTCCTGAAGAAAAATAATCATCTGAGACTACATTACTATAATATTTTTTATTCATCACACCTTTAAACTCACTTTTGTAAATTTGTCTCCCCGTTAAAAAACTTAAAATTAGGATAAGATCATCACTTAAATTAAACCCATTAAATTCACTATAAAGTATTGATACCTTATTAATATCCTCATCATCAAGTATTAAAATTGCAGTTACTTTAAAATCTCCCTCAGCTGCAGGATGTTCTGAATAATTTTTAACAACCTTATTATCTATAATTTCTGTATTAATACGAATACTAGAATTTTTTGAAATATTTTTTAAATTATCTATATGTTCCTCATTAACTAAAAATTTATATTTTCCAATATAATACTCACCTACTTTCATACAATTATGGTTGAAATTTAATAATTCTATTTCCATTTTATACTCAAAAAATAAGGGCTGAATTAATCAGCCCTTATTTTCACTCAATTAAATCTATTTTTCAATAAATTAGGTCAACTGAGCAGCAGCAATTTTCTTAGTATCTACTTTACCAGCAGCATCTGTATACTCGCCCATCTTGTCGAAGTTCAAGTATTGATAGATGTCAGCAGACATGCTGTCAATTTGAGCTGCATATTGTTGATATTCTTCTGGAGTTGGTAATTTACCAAGTACAGCAGCAACAGATGCAAGTTCAGCAGAAGCTAAGTAAACGTTCGCGCCTTGACCTAAACGGTTCGGGAAGTTACGAGTAGAAGTCGATACACAAGTAGTGTTTGGAGCTACACGTGCTTGGTTACCCATACATAATGAACAACCTGGCATTTCAGTACGAGCGCCAGCTTTACCATAAATGTTATAGAAACCCTCTTCCATCAATTGATGCTCATCCATACGAGTTGGTGGAGCCAACCATAAACGAGTAGACAATGAACCGCTTGGTACTTTGTCAAGCAACTGACCAGCAGCACGGAAGTGACCGATGTTAGTCATACATGAACCAACGAATACTTCGTCAATCTTAACGCCCTGAACGTCAGAAAGAAGTTTCGCATCATCTGGGTCGTTCGGGCAGCAAAGAACTGGTTCAGTGATTGTAGCTAGGTCGATTTCATACACTTTAGTGTATTCAGCGTCAGCATCAGCTTTAAGAAGTGATGGGTTAGCCAACCATTTTTCCATGTTTTCAACACGGCGAGCAATTGTACGCGCATCACCATAGCCTTGTGAAATCATCCACTTAAGCATTGTGATGTTTGAGCGTAGGTATTCAGCAACTTTTTCTTCAGAAAGAGTGATTGCACAACCAGCAGCAGAGCGTTCAGCAGAAGCATCTGAAAGTTCAAATGCTTGCTCAACAGTCAGTTGAGTTTCCATTTCTGTTAAGTCGATTTCTAAGATACGACCAGAGAAGATGTTTTTCTTACCTTTCTTCTCTACAGTTAAGTCGCCTTCTTGAATCGCACGGTAAGGAATCGCATGCACAAGGTCACGTAGAGTGATACCAGGTTGCATTTTACCTTTAAACTTCACAAGAATAGACTCAGGCATGTCAAGTGGCATAACACCAGTTGCAGCAGCAAACGCTACAAGACCAGAACCCGCTGGGAATGAAATACCAATTGGGAAACGAGTATGTGAGTCACCACCAGTACCTACGGTATCTGGAAGAAGCATACGGTTTAACCAAGAATGAATAATACCGTCACCTGGGCGTAAAGAAACACCACCACGGTTCATGATGAAATCAGGAAGCGTGTGTTGCATTTGTACGTCAACTGGTTTTGGATATGCAGCAGTGTGACAGAAAGACTGCATTACAAGGTCAGCAGAGAAGCCCAAGCAAGCTAAGTCTTTTAACTCGTCACGAGTCATAGGACCAGTTGTATCTTGAGAACCAACTGTAGTCATCTTAGGTTCACAGTAAGTACCAGGAATTACACCTTGACCTTCTGGAAGACCACAAGCACGACCAACCATTTTCTGAGCTAAAGTGAAACCTTTACCAGTTGCAGCAGGTTGTACTGGAGTACGGAACAATGTAGATGGTGCAAGACCTAAAGCTTCACGTGCTTTAGCAGTCAAACCACGACCAACGATTAAGTTGATACGACCGCCTGCACGTACTTCGTCAAGAAGCACTGGAGTTTTAAGTTCAGATTCAGCGATTTGTTCGCCGTTTTTGAACGCAGTTACTTTAGCAGCAGCATGATCGATTTTAAGAGTAACTTCGTCACCCATGTTCATGTTAGAAACATCGATCTCTACTGGCAATGCGCCTGCATCTTCCATTGTGTTAAAGAAGATCGGAGCAATTTTACCACCTAAGCAGTAACCACCATCTTTTTTGTTTGGAATGTGCGCGATTTCGTCACCGAAGAACCAAAGCACAGAGTTAGTTGCAGACTTACGAGAAGAACCTGTACCAACAACATCACCCACGTAAGCAACTTGGTTGCCTTTCGCGATAAGTTCTTTGATTTGGTTTAATGGACCAACTTCACCTGGTTTTTCAGGGTTGATACCATCACGTTCGTTTTTAAGCATTGCATTTGCATGCAATGGAATGTCTGGACGGCTCCAAGCATCTTGTGCAGGTGACAAGTCATCAGTGTTGGTTTCGCCAGTCACTTTAAATACAGTGATTTTGATTTCTTCTGGAACATCTGGACGCGATGTGAACCATTCAGCATCAGCCCAAGATTGAAGAACTGCTTTCGCATTTTCGTTACCCGCTTTCGCTTTGTCAGCAACGTCATGGAATGCATCAAATACAAGAAGGGTTTTTTTCAATGCTTCAGCAGCTAAGCTTGATAATTCAGCATCGTCCAAAAGTTCAACTAAAGGAGCTACGTTGTAACCACCAAGCATAGTGCCTAGCAAGTAAACCGCACGTTCTTTAGAAACCAGTGGAGAAGTCGCTTCACCTTTTGCAAGCGCTGCCAAGAAAGCAGCTTTAACATAAGCAGCTTGGTCTACACCTGCTGGAACGCGATTTTCAAGTAAGTCGACAAGGAATGCCTCTTCGCCTGCTGGTGGGTTTTTTAATAATTCGACTAATGCAGCAGTTTGAGCGTCATCAAGTGGCTTCGGTGGGACTCCGAGTGCGGCACGTTCTTCAACGTGTTGGCGGTAAGCTTCTAGCACAGTTTATTCCTCTTTTTTAAAAAATCACTTATGAGTTCCTGCTTTTCCAAAAGCTTCATAAGTAATATGGACAGCAAAATTCTACTAAACTTCCTGTTAAAAGTTAATGCAGACAACCTATTAGTTTTTAATGGTCATTATTTCCTGACGAAATATATAGACAATTAAGCACTCAAATATAGATTTCCTGCTTAACGCTTTATTTCTTTGGTAATCTCGATGATGTCATCCTTGATAAATCACCAAAGAAACATCAAGATATTGGCAGACTCTCTCTTTGATACCTATTCCACCTTAGTGGAAATAGATGACAAATTTACGAATTTTTCTTAATAAAATAAATAACTTAATGATAAAAATTATCATTAAGCCGCTTAAATTCACTATTCAATAGAAAAATGATGGCCGCTACCACCACTTTTCCTCAAACTTTTTGTGCTATTTATTTTGAGTAGTTTGCTTTAAGCATTCCTGTTCACGCCCCTGAATAAATGCATCTAGTGCTTTTTGGCGCTGGTCACTGTTGAGGTAAACAGGTACTTTGTACGCTTCCTTAATTAAAGACTCAAGATATTGTTGAGCATGCTGATCAGGGACTTTTTTCGCGTGTTCTAATGCATCAGCTTCTTTCACACCTTGCTGACGATCAGTCATGATGTTGGTCGCAGCACTTGGAATGACTGAACAAAATTTTTGCCATGCTTCTTGAGGAGGCAATTGTTTAGGTTTACTACAACCCACCAACGCCATTGCTGACATCGCCAATAGCAAAATCTTCTTCATTCAATGCTCCAAAATTTAAAATTAAAACCGCCAGTTATAGAATACATCAATTGCTCGTTCTAGAGACTGACTGGCTTCCAAGTATAAGCGTTTATTCATTTGATAACGCAAAGTTAACTTATTAACGTTGGTAAATACACCGACCCCATAACGTAAATACAGATCTGGCGTTAGATACCCTGTAACACTCACTTGTGTGTCATTGCCTGTACCCTCAGCATCTAAAGCCAGACCACTTAAACCAAAAGTTCGTCCAATCTGATTGGTAAATGCTCGCGTACCGCCTAAACCCAAACTGATTCCTGCTGCAGCAAGAGTGTTGTTGACATCTGATTTAAAAGTCGTGGTCTGGTTTAAACTGGTGCTACCTTCATTGATTCGTCCTGAAAGTAAGGCATTCAATGCTTCTTGTTCAGACAAACCACCATCATTATATACTTGAATATTTGGCGAAGATGCTGTTCCTGTAATACGCACCCCCACTGTTGTACCAGAAATATTCTTGGTGGTATCAATATCTAATGTCGGGTTACCTACAGGGCCATTGAAACGAACAATGGCACGGTTTAAATCGAGCGTTTGCCCATACGGTTCAATCTTGACTTTTTGGCTAACACCAATTGCCCCATTGGCACTCATGGCCGTTTCCAGACCACGCTGGGTGAGGTATAAACGCCCTACCAATGGAATGCGGCTATTAAAACCTTGGAAAATCACTTTATTGCCCAACTGCAAATCAACATCTGCTTGAATCTTCCAAGGCTTGGACTGACGCAACACCTGTAGCGCATCTTGGCCAGCTTTAAGAACACGAACATCAGAAGAAACATTGACCACGTTGGCACTCGATTCTGGCATATTCACCAAAGCACGTGGAATTTCGATATTACCTTTAACATTCAAGTTTTTCTGAAGCGGTAAAATATCAAAAGCCATATTGGTATTAATCACGGCTGTAACCAATGGTGCTTGACGAACCAACAGGTTATTACCTTGTAAATTCAACTGTACTCTTGGCTCACCAATCCAATCTACTTGACCATCAATTTTTCCAACGCCCTTGCCGCTATTAAATCCACCTTGAACCGTGGCATGGTTTTGTTGAATTGCCGAATAAAGTTGCAGATTGTGAATATTAACAGGCACAGAAACCAAACTAAGCGCACCATCTTTCAGGCGAAGGTTTCCTGCTAATAATGGCTTAGTCAAGGTTCCACTGACCTTTCCTGCAAATGCCAACGTACCACTAATTGAACGAATATCCTGTACAAATGGCTTTAAAAACTTCAGGTCAACACGATCAAATGCAACTTCACCCTGCATTGGCAATGCACTGTTATAAGGGTTAATCACGACATTGGCATAACCTGTACCAATATTTTCCGTTTTAACATCCAGACGTAGCAATAAACCTTGTGTCACACTCTTAGCAATCAAACTCAGTTGTTGATAACTGGTTGTTGTTGCAGGATCATCAGGATCATCTGCTGTGACGCCAATTTGACCATTTTTTGTGATGAGTTTTGCATCAATATTGGGATGTTTGCCTTGCGCCCAAGAAGCTTTGGCATAACCATTTAGCTGTCCTGTCATTGCCAAACCATCTGGCATAAACGCGGAGAAGTCATTTAAGTTTAAATCACTTGCGACAAACGAAACATTCCCTGCATTTTGACTCACCAAAATAGGCTGATCAAAACACAAATGACTTTGCTTGCTTGCCCAGCAATGCTGTCCAATATATAGCTGTCGAGTTGCACTACGATAAACAACATTTGCATTTTGCTGTTGGGTCAGCACTGCACGAACCGAGTCAAACACACCTCTTTGAATCTGCCCTGTCCAGTCATTATTTGGGTTAAAACCACCCGCCAATTGCACATAGAATTTAGAATAATTATTCCAGCCCTGTACTTGCAGTACATGTGCCTTTCGTGTTCCCGCAACAGTCACGGCACCATATTGAATCTGACGGTTGCCACGACGTAAATTAGTCATTTCTGCTTTAAGCATAGTTGGTGTGGTTTCGGATGTCGGCAACTCACCTCGTACCCTTAACTTCTGAATACTCAGCAAATCTTTAAAGGCAAAGTTGTCTACAGCAAGATTTGTCGTTGCTTTTAAATGTGGGCGGGTCTGCATATCCAAATAACCATACGCCCGACCACGCAAACCCGAATAAATCGCATATAAGGCAGGAGCATTCACCTGAAGATGTAAGTTTTGAGCATTACCCGTTGCCTGCACCTGATTACCAGCGTAGGCTAAAAATAGATTATTTGCTTCAAACTGCTGTGGCATCAATCCTTTTTGGTTGCTATTGATGACAACCGCCAAGTTCCCCTTACCACGTACAACTTGACGGTTAATTATCCCCGCCAGATTCAACTGTTGAATGCTGATACGCTTTAAAGCATCCGACCACAAACCTTCTGTTTTAACCACACCAGAAATTTCACCATTGAGACTGCTAATAAAATATTGCGGTTTAAAATGCACCAGTGCAGCATTGATTTTCCAGGCAATACCATTTTTCAGGCTAACCAGACCATCCGCTAAAATTTTGCCTGCAACACCATCATGACTCAAACGGGAAATTTTAATAAAATCAGGTGTTCCAGACAGATTTAACTGTAAAGTTCCTGCACTATTAGGCACACGACTTGACTGCAATGCACCATTGTAAAGAACAGCATAACCTTTTAAGCCGCCACCTGTTTTTTGATCATTGAAAATGACTGCAACAGTTGAAGTTCCTGTCAAATGAACCGTATCATGTGCCTGATCTGCCAACTGCCCATTTAAATCAACACCTTTAAATTCAATAATTTGCTGATTTTTATTAGCATAACCACTGGCGTTTAACTGACCATTTAACAAATTAACAGGGGCAACAGCAATCAGACTTTGTAGATTAAAGTTCTTGGCAACTACACCTGCATTCCACTTGAACTGGCGTTTGGCAGTTGGGAGTTGCAACACGGCATGACCAGTCAATCCACCTTCAGGAGTCACATATTTAAATTCAGGAATATTCAAGTCCTGATTTTTAAAATTCAGTTTCGCCTGATATTGTCCTGTAGGTAGCCAGCCTTGTTCATGCTTGATGACTTGTGTTGCTACCTGAATATTTTCTTGCCCTTTTTGCACCGTCACATCAACCTGACCTGATGGGCTATTTAACCCACCAATATAAGGCATCGAACGATTGATATTTTGCCAAGCTAGATTGATCAACATCGGTTGAACTTTTTTGTCTTTTACAGGTGCCTGATCGAGCTTTAACTTCCATGTTTCATATTTATCAAAACTGACCGATGCTGTCGTATGCAAACCTTTTTCCAGTGTTCCAGCAGATGCTAGGTTTCCATCCAGATTTGGTGGAAGGAAATCACGAATACTTACAGGTACCAATTTATCTTTTGGTTGCATACCTTGCATACGCCCTTGCGCTTCCCAACGTACTGCATGCTGCCAGTTAACCAGCCCTGTTGCATGAAGATCGCCCTGCATCACCTGACCATTGAACTTACTAATATTTAACTGATGCAAATAATCAGTAAACATTTCAACTTGGTAATTACCTTCTGGAAGATGTTTACCACGCAAGTCAGTCTTGACGTGAATATTCATACCTGAGGCATTACCATCAACTTTGGCAACCCCAGTTTTTGACCACAGTTTTTCACCTGTCAAAAGCGGCCAATTGTAATTTTTTAAATTCAACTGCCCCCACATCGGCACGTATGCATGCAAAGGCTGAATAATCATACGTGCTGACAATAAATCAGGGGTATGGGTTGCTGCGCCCGCTGTAATGGTATCCAGCGTTCCACCTGCATGTACGGTAATATCATGAATATTTAAAGCATGTAATGCTGGAATATTGAGCTTACCTATTGCTTGCAGCGGGTATTTCTGTTCAAACTTCATTTGTCCTGAAGCCTGTTTCACAGATAAATACCCCATATTAAAACTGGAATCTTTAAACTTCAGCTCAGTGCCAGACCATAATGCTTTATGTAGTTGAATATCATAAAAATTAACAACAGTCTTTCTGACCCGAATCTGTAAATGATCAAGTGTTGCTGCATCTAAACGCAAGGTAAATGGCAACTTAATCTGGTTGTATTTGAAAGGCTGATTGCTTGGCGGTCTTTGATCAATAATTTCTAATGATTCAACTTCAGCATGACTAAAATGCAGCTCTTTTTCTACAATTGCCCGCCAGCCAATGACCACTTTGGCACGTTTAACCTTAACCTCAATCCCATTAATATTAATGTCCATTTTACGCAGGGTTAATCCTTTAAGGAAATTTCCCCCTTCGTATTCATAACTTATTATTTTTTGACTTTGTAAAACTCGATCCAGTAAAAACTGGCTACCGCGATCGGTAGAAAACATAACTGCCAGTGCTACAACCAAAAGCAATATAATTCCCAAAAAGCTCAGGGCAACAGTACGCAAAATATGACGTTTAGGTTGGGTAGCTAAATTTTCTGGTTGCTGTTGTTGTTCAGTCATGTGAGTTGAAAAGCCTTATTGTAATTGTGAACCAATAAAGAAATGTAAACGAATCGGATGATTTGGGTCAGAAAGTCCTGAAGCCACATCTAAGCGAATTGGGCCAATCGGTGACTGCCAACGAATTCCCAAGCCCATACTATATGCAGTTGAGTTCGAAAAACGCTTGTCATAAGCATTCCCTACATCAGAGAAAATCGCAGCACGCCAACCTTCTTTAAATTGATAGTTATACTCTAAAGATCCGACAGCCAGCGCTTGCCCCCCAATCTTGTAACCATTTTCAGTGGGAGAGAGACTCTTATAGTCAAAACCGCGAACGCTTTGATCCCCACCAGCAAAGAAACGTAGGTTATATGGCACATTAGCAAAATCATTCGTAAAAATGTAGCCTAAATGCAAACCACCGACAAACTGGTGATCATAATTTTGCCCTATAGAATAAATAAAATTCCAATCTGCATTGGCAATTGCCATATCAGCATCAGAAATAACCGATTTTGAACCTAACTGAATTTTATAGGTTTGCTTAAAACCTTTATTCGGATTCACAGGATTATTACTGTCCGTGCGAGAAATTTGATAACCAAACAATAAAGCCTGCTGCTGTGGATTCGATCCAGGCTGCAAGAAAGCATCTGGAACATTAGCGCTGTTCACTTGTCCAATCTGCTGAATCTGATCAAGACGGTAACGGAAACCGTAGATTTGCTGCCAGTTCCCAATTGGGTTTTTAATCAAATGTTCTGCACCCATCACGGCAGATTCTGTAGTCAGGCTCATGCCTGGCCCTACACCATTAAACTTCTCCCGCTCATAGCCACCCACTAAACTAAAATAATCATTTAACGGGTCTTTATTGGGAATGCTATAACGGGTATCGATTGCCTGACGGATCTGTGACACCTCTAGGTTGGCATCAAAAGAATGCCCTGAGCTATTCACAATGCCACGGCGATATTGAGCGCGGACACGTGGACCTGTATCGGTTCCCCAACCAGCCCCTAGCTCGGCACTATTTAATTTATCGGTATTTAAAGTCACAATCACAGGTACTTTTTTCTCTACGCGCGCCTGATCCTGCAACTGCTCTTTTTCAGATTTTTGCTGAACTTGCTGGGACTGACTTTGCAAAGCTTCATCTGGTACATTTTGACTCGTACCCGCGAACTGGTTTTCATCTACGACGTTTTGTGTGACTTCTTTATTGGAATATTTGGCACGTTTTATTGTGTTATCTTGAGATTGTTGAACGGCTTCGACTTCTTGCAGCTTTTGTTCATCGACAAGCTTCTGAATATCCGGTGCTAACTCAAGCTGTTTCACAATCGGATTAGGTTTAATCGTATCAACCAGACTCCAGTTAAAATAACGGGAATTGGTCAAATTATTCGCAAGAGTATTAACACGCCAAAAGGTATAATCATCACCTTCTTTCCACGGCACCATACTTTGCAATACTTTGAGCTTGAGTGGCAGTGGTTTCGATGGGTCACTCATACGAAACTCGACATTCGCAACCTTATAGCGCTCACCAGTTTCATAACGCAAATTAATATCTGCTTTATTGTCGGGTAATTGCACCTTCACATCATGCAAACGCCAGTAAGCATCAAAAAAACCATTTTCACTGGCCGCATCATTAATACGGTTTTTGGTCTGTTCATATAAACCATGATTAAAAATACTCCCCACATCCAAATCAGGAATGAGGCGAATGACCTGAAATTGCGGGTTGTTTTGCCCTGCGCCAGAAAATTCAATATTTTGTGTTGCCACTTTTACAGGTTCATTTGGAGTCACCTGAACCGTTACATGATCAGTACCTGTTTTACTGAATTTAAACTTGGCATTGTAATATCCCACCGCCTGAGCGGCTTGGTTTGCCATCGCTCGAAGTTGGGGTAATGCCGAGTTGTAATCCGCATAAGCTTCTGTAGTAAAAGTTTCCAGTTTATTTTTTATATTATCCTGCAAAGCTTTAGGCGCACCGTTTACAGTGACTGAAATTTTTGGAGTAGTCACCGCATTTACATCTTTTTTTGGTTTAATTTTAGCGATCACTTTTTGCAAAAAACCTTTTGGTTTTTGCTGCGCCATATTTGCACTGGCAAGTTCAAACGCTCTATCATTTTCAGCATTTTTATTGGCAGTTTCAGCAGCCACTGTCGTGTTTTGATCAGTCTGAATCTGATGCATTAACACATCAACATTGACTGGAGACTGTTGTAGTTCAGTTACCTGCTGCGCAGTTTGTGCAATCGGCTGGCTTGAGATTACAGGAGTTGATGAAGTCGAACGAGAGGCTTGTGCTTCTTTCTTGGCTTGTTCCGCTTCACGTTCAATTTCATTTGCCATAGAAGCATCAATGCTACTTGTCGGCATTTTATCTAGATCATCAAAACTGATGGGCTTAAAATCAGTCAAATTTTGATTTTGTTGCTGCTGTTGCAGCATCTGCATGCTGTCTTCTGTGGTATCGCTGGCTGTTGTGTTAAGATTACTGCTGTTTGTCACAGTATTTGCATTATTTATATTGGTTGTCGTTTCTTCAGCCCAAGCGTAATGCTGGCAAAAACCATATAGTAAACTCACACACACAACTTTATGAATCTGATTTATTTTTAAAATTGTTTGTAAGTTTTCGACCAAGATTGTTTTTTGAAATCGTGTGCAAACATGCATAAAAACAACAACCACTGTGATTTTAAAAGATCAATTTTTTACTTAAGCAGTTTTACGCTCAAGCTCTGCAGTATGATACATGATTTTATTTATGAGATACTCTTCACTAACAATTCTTCATTAAATTAGAGTGCAGAATGCATGGAAAAACCGCAAAACTTGCTTGCTTCCCGTCGTTTTCTACCAATGTTTCTGACGCAGTTCTTTGGAGCATTGAATGACAATGTTTATAAGCAGTCGCTCTTATTGGTTATTACCTATGGTTTGATTCAACATAGCTCGGGCAACATCAGCACCTTAAATAATCTGGCGGCTTTGCTGTTTATTTCTCCCTATTTTATATTTTCAGCAACGGCTGGGCAAATTGCAGACAAATTTGAACGCGCGCAACTGGTTCGCGGTATTAAAGTCCTAGAAATCATCATTATGTCGATTGGCAGTGCTGGCTTTATGCTCGGTCAAATCTGGCTATTGTTGCTGGCACTGTTTTTGATGGGAGTACATTCGACTTTTTTTGGTCCAATCAAATACGCCATTTTGCCCGAAATCCTGCATACCAATGAACTCATGTCAGGCAATGCCCTATTCCAGACAGGAACCTCTCTTGCCATTTTATTTGGTATGATTTTGGGTGGTGCAGTCATTCCCATTTCTCATGACACACTGATTTGGGTATGCTTAACCGTACTGATTATTGCAATTTTGGGTTATATCTCCAGCCGCTTTATTTTGACCCAGCGTGTCAGTGCTTCTGAACTGAAAATTGACTGGAATTTTTTCCGTACCAGTTGGCAAACGATTCAATATGCCAAAGATATTAAAATCATATTTCTTATTTTAATGGGAAATTCCTGGTACTGGTTTTATGGCGCATCTTACCTTACTCAAATTCCTGAGCTGACCCACAAGTATTTATATGCCTCAGAAAATGTAGTGAGTTTATTGCTCACATTTTTTTCGGTGGGGATTGGCGTTGGCTCGTTGCTGTGCCGTAAAATTGGAGGAGCGGAAGTCAATATTAAAATGGTGCCTGTAGGCGCTATTGGGCTGACTGTTTTTGCCTTTTATTTGGCATGGGCAATGTATCAATTACCCGTGCATCACACGCTGTTCAGTATTCAGGACATTTTTTCGCATGGTTTGATCTATTATCATGTCATGCTGGCCATTATTCTACTTGGGATCAGTGGCGGTTTTTATATTGTGCCCCTCTATGCCATGATGCAAGCCTATTCACCTGTATCACACCGCGCTCGTGTCGTCGCTGCCAACAACATTTTTAATGCGATTTTTATGGTCGCTTCAGCTATTTTCTCAATTTTAATTTTGAGTGTCTTCCAACTCGATATGCAAATTTTATTCTGCATGACTGCTGTATTTAGTGCTATCTTTTGCACTGGATTACTATTGAAATTAAAACCATTATTAAATGGTATAAACAATGCTTTAGAGGATTAAGTTATGCGCCATTATTCAGGTATTGATCGTCTTATTCAGTCCTTTGATCAGGGTTTACGCAGTTTAGTCCCTGGAGCAACCGCAGCTCACCGCAACAACCCAGCACAAACAAACAAAGCACCGCTCTCAGTGAGTGAAGCGCGCCATGTCGCGGGCTTAATGCGCGTCAATCATAGTGGCGAGGTTTGCGCACAAGCGTTATATCATGGGCAAGCACTGACCGCAAAATTACCCAATGTGCGTCGTGAAATGGAACAAGCAGCGATTGAAGAACAAGACCACTTGGCATGGTGTGAAGACCGCTTAAAAGAATTAGATAGTGTTCCTAGTATTTTAAATCCTGTGTGGTATGGACTGTCATTTGCGATGGGTGCAGCAGCAGGTGTTGCAGGTGACAAATACAGCCTTGGTTTTGTGGCTGAAACTGAACGCCAAGTGAGTTTGCATTTAACAGATCATCTCAATCAGTTACCGCAACAAGATGAGCGTTCACGTAAAATTTTAGAACAGATGAATGAAGATGAACTGCATCATCGCGATACTGCGTTACATGCAGGCGGCGTTGATTTACCACTTCCTGTACGTATTACCATGACTGCGATTTCCAAACTCATGACCAAAACCAGTTATTATATTTAATATAAAAATCATCGTTTATAGCCAATAAAAAAGCCAAGTCACAACTTGGCTTTTTAGCTTTAGGATGCAGCAATTGCAGAATCGGTAGACTCCAGTGACAACCTGATTTTCGGATAATTCACCGTTTCAGTATAGCTAAAATCATCACTAGCAATCAGCTCGTACATTGGAATTTTTACATCGGGCGCAAATGGCATTTTTTTCTGATTCAGCTGTAATTCTGAAAGTTGCTTACCCCATGCAATCAGATCAATATCCAATGAGATTTTATGCGAAGGTCGCACCCGCCCCGCATGCTGTTCCAAATCTTTTAGCAGATCTTGCAGATCCTGACTTGATAAATGACAGCGTAGTACACAGGCACAATTTAAGTAGTCTTCTCCAACCCCATCTCGACATGGAATTTGGTAGACATGTGATAATTCAAGTGTCCCCAAACAAGCCAATTGTTGAATTGCCCAAGTTAAATGTTGCTTGGGCTGAAAATTACTCGCCAGTGCGAGAGCAAAAATCGTGTCGTTGGCGTTCAAGACGAATTCCTACTGAATTGGCTTGCGCGATAATCGCAGGCTTACGAATAGTGAGTGTGATCGTTTGAATACCTTCAAACTCATGAAATAGGCGCTGCATCACCAACTGCGCCGCATGTTCAATCAACTTGGGCTGAGCCGTCTGAATCACTTCAGCGCTCAGTTCGCAAATTTGTGCATAATTAATCGTGTCATTAAGTTCATCAGACTGAGCTGCTTGTGACAAATCATGGTGAATAATCAAATCCAGCATTAATGGCTGATGAATCTGTCTTTCCCAAGCAAAGCAACCGACTACGGTATCTACTTTTAGCCCTTCAATAATGATGGCATCCATACATCTTTTCCAGCATTAGTGTTTTAGCAATGGCACATCAACATCCTGAACCATTTTCAGGCGCTGATCGGCATAAATATCGACATATGGCGCAAGTACACGCATAAACCGATCAAAATATAACATTTGCTTAAATAATAAAGCAAAATCTCGCGGGAAATGAATGCCGTGGCGCTCACCAATTGAAACCATATCGAGCATAATGTCATTTAAGTCGGCTGGATTACTTGAAAGGATTTTTTGTGGATCAGTCAACATCACACCACTAAACAAACGCTCAATATCTTTGGCAAGTACGGCGGTATCGACCGAAGTTTTGGTCATCCCCATTTTTAGCATACTTTCTGCCATAGCGTGATAATCGGTATGCTGCAAGGCATCCATGAATGCCATACAAGCCGTCCAGACTTCTGGGTTTAATTGACCAACGATTCCAAAATCGATAAAGCCCACACGACCATCTTCGAGCAACATCAAGTTACCCGCATGCAAGTCAGCATGAAAGCTCTTACACATCATGAGACTACTGAACCATGTATTCATGGCGGTAATCAACACTTGTGACGGGTCTTTGGCATAGTGTTTGACCACATCAAAATCGGTCAATGGCACACCGTACAAACGCTGCATGGTCAGCACACGGCGCGTTGAATACTGATGATAAACTTTAGGTGCTGTTGCTGCATGATTCTGCGTTGTATTCAAATACTCAACAAAATCATCAATATTTTGCGCTTCTTCAATAAAGTCGACTTCTCGTACCATCCGCGTTTTAATTTCTTCAACAATATCTGCTAAAGACGCGAATTTGACTTTGGGAACCACTTTTTCCAAGACTTTTGTTGCCCAGTGCAAGACATTTAAGTCGGTATACAAAATGGTTTCGACACCTGGCTTCTGTACTTTAATGACCACATCTTCACCGCTGACCAGTTTGGCAGCATGGACTTGGGCAATCGATGCAGAAGCCAGCGGAATTTCTTCAATTGAAGCAAAAATATCATGCAGGTTTCGATCTGCAAATTCTTGTTGCAAAACTTCTTCAATATAACTAAACGGAAGTTTTGGCGTCTGATCCAGACAGCCCTGAAACTCTTCTACATATTCACGCGGAAACAATGAAGGCGTACTGGCAATAAACTGTCCGAGTTTAATATAAGTCGAACCCAGTTCCTCAAAGGTTTCTCGCATCAGCTTGGCATTGCTTGGTTTTACGGTGGCATACTTATAGCCTGCTTTTGCCGCCACGACTGCGGTTTCCCCCATACGAGCAACCGAGCGTAAACTATCAACCAGAATATTTTTTTTCATAAGCAGTTCATGCCAATTCAAATCTAGGGCTAGTGTAGCAAAAAAAACTTTCTGTCATACAGTTCTTGCCTGACAGTTTGGACAATTTATATCTTTTTCAAATTTAACAATGCGTTGCTGCATGGTCAAACCATTCCAAAGGAGTAGTTTTTGTTTTAAAGGCGTTAAATTCAAGCCTAAATATAACAAAGCATGATGTGCTTGCAAACTCGCCATCACATTTGGCGTGGTCGCCAACACGCCCGAATTGGCACAGCGTAAACTTTCGTCCTGACTTTCGGTTTTTGGGAAAATACATTCATAGCAAGCTGAGTCTGCTGTGACCATAAACAGTTGCCCTTCATAGGCAATCGCCGATGCACTAATGAATGGCACAGCCAACTGAGTACAGACCTGATTTACCAAATAACGCGTGGCAAATTGGTCACAACCATCGAGCACCAAATCTTGCGATGCAATAAAATCTGCTGCGTTATCTTCGGTGAGTCGGATATTATGCGCTTCAATTTGAATATGTGGATTAATCTGTTTTAAGCGTTTTGCCAGTGTTTCTGCTTTATAAAAACCAATATCTTGGGGTTTAAATGCCACTTGACGCTGTAAATTACTGGTTTCAATCTGATCAGCATCTAGAATTGTCAGCTTACCCACACCTGCCCGTGCAAGCAGTTCCGCAGTCAGACAGCCCAGTCCGCCAGCCCCAATCAGTAATACATTGGCGAGTTTGAGCTTTTCCTGAGCATCAATATCCCAGCCATCTAGTAATATTTGTCGGCTATAAAAATGCATTTCCTCATCACTGAGCTGTTGCCAGATTTCGGTTTGCTGATCCATCATTAAAAATAACCCAATTTATCTTGCTGAAAGCTAGGGGCTAAGTTTAGCCTGTTTAAACAAAAAAACTCACCTATCTCTCCCTAAAAAACCAAGTAGTTAATGTAACTTTTCTACCAAAATGAGCCTCCACACCATAATTCCCCTGTGTATGTTTTACTTTTCTTCATGTCAGAAACAGTGTAAAACAGCAATTTAAGTCATTGGATTTCAGTGGTTATGTCGTTTCATCTCTGGTTATCTTTCTTTGCTGCGTGTTGGGTGATTAGTTTATTTCCTGGCGCGGGTGCAATTGCATCTATGAGCAATGGTTTAAGTCACGGCTTTTTACGCGGACTTTGGAATATTCTGGGTTTGCAACTGGCACTACTGCTTCAGATTCTGATTGTAGCAACAGGTTTGGGGATGTTGCTTAACGCCTTTCCTGTGATTTTTCTTGCTGTGAAATGGCTTGGGGTTTTATATTTAATTTACTTGGCATATATGCAGTGGAAGGCACCTGTTAACCGTATTGCGATTCACAAAGATCAGCAGCAGTTTTCAGGGTCAATGGCAACATTCAAAGGCTTTTTAATCAATATCAGCAATCCCAAAGCCATTGTATTCTTTTTGGCTATTTTTCCGCAGTTTATTGACCTTAAAGCACCTCAGTTTAAACAATATATGATTATGGCACTGACCATGATTCCAATTGATGTGATTGTAATGTTAGGTTATACGGGTTTAGCTTCGAAGGCTTCAAGCGTGTTTCAATCTTATAAAAAGTTAAAAATCGTCAATCGTTTTTTTGCTTCCATGTATGGCGTTGCTGCCATGCTTTTAAGTTTGGTTCGACAAAAAATCTAAATCTGATAGGAATATCTCGGCATGAACGTATTTTATTGTGAGAATTGCAAACATCAGGTGTTTTTCCACAATACAGTATGCCAATACTGTTCGACGGTTTTAGGTTTTCAAGTCGAAACGAACAGCATGGGATCTTTCGCTAAAATCGATGCACAAACATGGCGAAACCTGAATCCAGAAGATCCCCATCTTTATTATCATCCTTGTTATAATTATTCGACTTATCAGGCATGTAACTGGGTCATTCCTGCCGAATACGATCAACTGTACTGTGAATCCTGTCAGCTAACACATATCATTCCAGACTTATCTGTCGAAAAGAATTTACATTACTGGCGCCATATTGAATCCGCCAAACGCTATTTTTTATATCTCACCAAACAACTGGGAATATTCCCTAAACCTAAAAAACATCCTGACGATCATCTTGGTTTGCAGTTTAATTTCTTAATGCCTTACGAGGGGCAACCTGTTATGACAGGTCATGCTCATGGTGTGATTACACTCGATGCCAGTGAAGCCGATACTGTGATTCGAGTAAAAACCCGACTGGATATGGCAGAGAATTATCGAACTTTAGTTGGGCATTTTCGTCATGAAAGTGGGCATTATTATTTTGACTTAATGCAGCATTTTTTCCCAGAGTGGCTCGATGGGTTTCGCCAACACTTCGGTGATGAACGCCAGGATTATGCTCAAGCACTTGAGCAATATTATGAACATGGAGCAGCTAAAAACTGGTCAGATTTTTATGTCAGTCGATACGCCTGTGCGCACCCTTGGGAAGATTGGGCAGAAACATGGGCACATTATTTACATATGATGGACACGCTCGATACAGCTTATCATGCGGGTCTGAAAATGCAGGGGCAACATGCAATTGACCCAGATATCCATTTTAAAGAACCACCATTATTGTCTCAGGACTTTGAACATACTTTAAGCAACTGGTTTGCATTAACGTATATTTTAAATGGCTTAAATCGGAGCATCGGACAAGAAGATGCTTACCCATTTACTCTTTCTGGAATTGTACTGAAGAAATTGCACTTTATTCATCGTAGTCTGCTCGATATCCATCAACGAATTTTCACCCATCAAAACACATATAAAGTATAAAAAAGCCTTGAGGTTAACCGAGCAAAAATACGTTTAAAATAAATAGCAATTATTGCAAAGATGTTCCCCAATTAAATAACCATGCCGATTTCGCACCTAAGCTATTATCATCTTGAATTTTCTTTTTTAATTCACTAGCCGTCTGGTAGTCATTTGGCCCAACCATCACTCGAACACCTTTCGATGTCATACTTTTCTTAGTAGGATAACCTTTAGCTTTTAATTTAGATACGATACTGTCTGCATTGGCTTCATTGGCAGCCAGTGCAATCTGAATCATCCATGTTTTGTCACCATGTTCGAGTAGATTACGGGCTTCTGCACTGGTTAAGCGCTTATTTTTAGCAAGCACCGGTGCTGTGGCTGCCTCTAAGGCCGTATTTAAATCTTCAACTGTCTCAATTTGCACTTTACTACCAGCTGGAGTTGCTGCCCATTCTGACCATGGTTTACACACATAAACACCTTGTTTTTGTGGTAAGGAGAAACAGTAAATATTTTCTTTTTCTAAGTTTGTTGCCGCAAAGCAGTTTGCAGAAAAAACCATAGCAAGTGTATAAATAAATATTTTTTTCATAAAGTGTTACTTGGTTCACATTTTTAACCATTATATACAAAAAACTACATTTTAAAAACAATTAAAAAATATCAATCATCTATATGATATTTATATTTTTTTAAAAAATTAATCAATGTTATACAGTTTTTTATTTATATATTTTTTATCCACATCTTTTTCACATGGCTTTCTTCATGTAAGCATGAACATAAAACATTAATTATAAAAATACATAAAAATCAATAATATAAATAAATTTTATTTAAAATATTAAAAAAACACTACAGTAAAAACAAAGTCATTTCGATTGCATAACTGAAAAATATTACAGATCTTTTATTACATTATAGTGAAATAGCCTTTTTATTGAACAAAAGAGCGTATGCGCATAAAAACACAAACCCAATATAGAGTGTTTTGTTAATTGATTACTAGCGTACAGTTATATCGAACACTACAACTTTACGCATCAATCGATCACTGCATTTTTTAATGCCTAAATAAAAATGACCATGAGTCGCGGAATTTTTTTGCAAATTGTAGCATCTTGTATAATATAAATAGAGGTAAATGGTTTTAGTCACATTTTAATCATAGGAACGAATTAATCGACTTGCTTCATACGACCATTTTATTTCTCTTGGGCTTGATTGAAATATATTTAAATATTGTTTGCTCAGTGAGAAAAAAAGCTAAACAATGGTAAGAGAAGCCTTATCCACTGATCTGGCATAGCATTTGGAGTGTCTCAATTTATAAAAAAATAAATCATTAAATTGTTGATAATCAAAACCTAAGATTAATTCCTATGCTTTGGAAAAAGTATAATGACAGATAAAGTTAAGCTAACCTCAGCGAAGCGAACAGCAACACCGACTTTACAGCTCTCAGCATTAGAAAAAACAATTGCTATTGCTGAGTTTTCTCCAGATGGGGTTTTGCAATGGGCGAATAAAAACTATCTCTCTCTATTTCATATGACTGAAAGTCAGGCAATTGGACGTGCTCATTGTAGTTTTTGTCCTACTTCTTTTGTAGAAACAGAAGATTACGATACTTTTTGGTTATCCTTATGCCAAGGTATTCCCTATTCAGGTTTTGTTGAACGGATTCGGGGAGATAATAGTAGCTGTTGGCTTGAAGCGACCTATACCCCTGTGTTAGATCAAGATGGAACAGTGATTCAAATTTTAAAAATTGCGACAGATATCAGTGCCCGCTTACAGCATGAGCGAGAACAGCAACTGTATTTGGACCATCTATCACTTGCAGCAGATATTAATGATACAGCAGTTCTCATTACAGATAGTTCTTCTCGAATTGTATATTGTAATAAAGGTTTTAACCGTATGTTTGGCTGGGAAAAACATGAGATTTTAGATAAAAGCCCATTCTCTTTATTTACGCATCAACCGCAGACCAGTGAGTTAAATAAAAACAATTCACAGATAGATGAAGAGTTGGTTGTTGCAAAAAATCGACGTTACTGGGCAAAAATTATAAAAAAACCAATCCTTGATCCAGATAATAACCGAAAATATACGATTATCACCTTTTCGGATATTTCCATCACCAAGTTACGTGAAACATTGCAACACAAAGTTTTAGAAGCAATATCTAAAGAATCTTCTCTTACCAATGTTCTTGATATTATTTGTAATGAAGTTGAATTGCTTGCACCAGAAATTACAGCATCCATTGTAGAAGTCGATACACAAGGATTATTGCATCCTATCTCTGCACCCAATTTACCAGCGCATTATGGTCAAATCATTAACAATTTGCGTATTGGCCCTAGTGTTGGCTCATGTGGTACAGCAGCTTGGCGTGGCAAACCTGTGATTGTAGATGATATTGCAACAGACCCTTTATGGGATCATTATCGTGATGCCATGCATCCTTTTGAGCATACTGCATGTTGGTCAACACCTGTTTTTAACAATCAGCATCAAGTGATTGGTACTTTTGCTTTCTATTTTAAACAGCCTCGAAATTTGGAGCTGGAGGATTTTCACCAACAGATTATCAATGCTTGCAGCAATCTTTGTTCATTGGCATTTGAGCGTGAAAAGACTAAACAGCGCATTCAGCAATTGGCTTTTTATGATGAATTGACAGGTTTGCCCAATCGCAGTTTATTGCTGAGCAAGGCTGATCAGCTTATTGTTTCAAGCATTCGAAATAATACACCTATCGCTGTTTTATATGTTGATCTTGATCGCTTCAAAATAATCAATGATTCATATGGGCATTTTGTTGGGGATGAATTATTGTGTCAGGTTGCTGAACTCTTAAAAAGAAATTTAGGCAGTAATGATATTATTGGACGAATATCAAGTGATGAATTTGTCATTATCTTGCCCGAAAGTAACCATCAGCAAGCACAAATTGTGATTGAAGAGTTACAACTTCATTTAGCTAAACCCATTAAGATCCAGAACTCTATTACGCTGACTATAAGTGCCAGTATCGGGATTGCGATGTTCCCAGATGATGGTCATAACATTGAAGATCTGCTACATCGCGCAGATATTGCGATGGATCAGGCAAAAAATAGTGGGCGAAATCAGTTCTGTTTTTTTAGTCATGAAATGAACGAATTATTGCAAGGTCATCTCAAACTGGAAAGAGACCTTCGCCATGCGCTCTTCAATCATGAATTAAACCTGCATTATCAACCACAAATTGATTTGGTAACAGGCGAGCTATACGGCATCGAAGCATTGGCTCGCTGGACTCACCCTGAACTTGGTGAAATCTCACCAGAGCGTTTTATTTCAATTGCAGAAGAAAGTGGTTTAATTACCGAATTTGGCTATTGGGTGATTCAAGAAGCTTGTCGCCAACTTACAGAGTGGCGTATGAAAGGTCGGAATGTTCCATCCGTTTCGGTAAACCTATCGCCGACCAGCTTTCACTGTATAAAACTTCCAAATACTCTTGCAGAAATTTTACGGCTGCATGGTTTACAACCACAGGATTTAACCATAGAACTTACGGAAAATGTTTTATTGGATAATCATCCATGTACTACAAAAATCATTCATGACATTCATCACTTAGGCGTACACCTTTCTATGGACGATTTTGGTACAGGCTACTCAAGTTTAAGTTACTTGCGCCGCCTACCTATTTCAGAATTTAAACTTGATCGGAGCTTTGTCGCAGACCTCGAATATGATGAAGTTGCTCGAGCTTTAAGTCAGGCGATTTTAAGTATCGCTAGAACTCTAAAGTTAACCATTATCGCCGAAGGCATTGAAACACAAGAACAATACCAAATTTTATATCAACAAGGATATTCAGTTGCTCAAGGTTATTTATTTGCTCGCCCACTGTCCGCTTCTGCTTTTGAAACTTGGTTAGACGAATGGGATTTCTCTAACAAAAGATAGATATTCATTAGGCTGCTTTTATCATGATTTATACCTATTTTTTATTTTTCTCGCCGAGCAAGATTGAAACAGATTTCAATAAGGCATAAGAAAAATAAAATTGCTTGATGAAAATCAATAAATCAGCTTGTGATCGATTAAATATTACAGTTTTTTATAGTCACAAAGAGAAATTTTTTTCTAACCCTCTCTTGATTATTTAGAATTTAGGTAAATAAAAAGTTTTGAGCGTTTCTCAAATATAGATTTTAAATGTAGTGAATATATGCCTTCTCCTTCAAAAAGCTTATGGCGTGAAAACCTGACACCTGCCTCCTTTATTATTTTGGCGAGCACTGGTTTTGTTATTTTTGCAATTGTAATTTACTGGATCATTTTTTTTAACACACAACGTACCCTTTATCAGCAAACTGAGCAGCAGGCTTGGATTCGGGTGCGTCAAATATCCAATGCTGTTTCTGTTCAAGTCCAAACATTGTTTACAGGTTTGAACTACAGTATGATTGACATGAAAAATAATTATGAATTGCAAAATAATGTAGCATTTCAACGTGCAATCTACAATGTTAGCCATAGCTATCCGCGAGGCTCTATCACTCAAATTTCGATTGCCGATGCTCAAGGCAAACTGATTTATTCCAATATAAAACAAATTAAAAACGATAAAAATGCGATGTATATTACAGACCGTGAATATTTTCAGGTTCATTTACATCAAAAAATTGATTTCTATATTAGCTCGCCAATCAAAGAAAAGTTTTCCAATCAATGGACAATCCAGTTAACCAAGCCATTGTATCGTAACCATAAATTTATTGGCGTGATGATTTTATCATTATCTCCAAACTACATTTCACAATATTTCCAAAATATTTTTGATAATCCTATCGATGTCATTTTGCTGGCACGTGAAGATGGAACTTATTTAGCTCGCTCGCAGTATCAAGATAAAGTTTTAGGAAAAACGCTTCCCAAAGAGCGGCTTAAACTATTTCGAAATAATGTACAAAATGGTTCTTATGAAGCAAAAACTGGCCCTGACCAGTTACAACGCATGTATGCCTGGAAGCGAGTTGATGGCTTTCCTCTGATTATCAGCTCAGGAATTGAAAGGCAGCATACCTTTGCTGCTTTAGACAATGCTTATCAGCGCAACCTGACCTACAACCTAATTGGTACAGGCTTATTATTGGTGATTGTATTGATTAGTGCATGGCTCGCCTTACAGCGACAGCGCAACCTCGCCATGTTGGTACAACAAAGGCGTCATTTTATGTATTTGGCAAATGAAGTTCCAGGTGGGCTCTTTCAAGTATGTATTCATCCTGATGGTTCTTTATCACTACCTTTTACCAATCCGAGCTTCTTTGAATTACATGGCATTGCGCCTTTTTCAGAGCAAAATTTTAAACTGGATTATTTGACTAAATGCATTCACCCTGAAGACATTACTCATTTGTACACTGTGATTGGTGATAGTTTACATAACCAAAAAGAGTGGGATGTCAAATATCGGGTGATTTGCCCAGATGGTTCTATTCGCTGGCTACGCAACCACGCCAAAGCCCAAATCGAAGAAGATCACGGTATTTTATGGCATGGTTATATCCTTGATATTACTCAAGATGAGATATTACAGGAAACATTACGGCAAAAAGAAGAACATCTACGCCTGACATTTATGGCAGTACAAGACGGTTTATGGCAATGGAACTACATTACCGATGAATTGAAATGGGATAAACGCTGCTATGAAATGCTGGGATATGCACATAACGCATTCAAACTGTCTTTTGAAGATTTTCTCGATCTTTTTCTGCATCCACAAGATCGTGAAATCTTTATGCAACAGCTTTCTCAACATTTAAAACATGAGCATGAATTTCGTATTGAAGCTCGTTTAAAAACAGCAGATGGTAGATGGTTATGGGTGGAACTTCGAGGGAAAGTTACCCAACGAGATGCATCGTCTTCACCCACTAAAATGTTAGGAACATACACTGATATTCAAAAGCGAGTTGAACATTCACACTTGGTCAAAGCCGTACTGGATCGTAGTAACTCTCTGATTGTCGTCACAAGCGCCAAACATGAAATTTTGTATGCCAATGAACGGGCAGCCAAAATTTTTCATTTACCTTATGGCGAACAAAAAACACATATTAGCTTTAGTCATCTACATAAAAATGACAATACCAATGAGAAATTAATTGAATTATTCAACATCGTACAACAAACAGGTTACGTTCGTGACGAATGGCCTCTGTATATGTATAACAGCACGTTAAACTGGTTCGATATTCAAGGTGCTTTACTCGACCCTGAAGACCATTCGGGGAACGCAATCTGGACACTCAATGATGTCGATGCCCGCCATCGCGCAGAATCTGATTTAGCGAAAACCCAACAGCGTCTTGAGGCACTCGTTGAACAGTTTCCTTCAGGAATTCTAGTTGTTGATACCAGTATCGGAGAACGGCACCATACTGTTGCAGCGAATCAGATGCTGATTTCAACTTTACAACTTAATTTGTCATTAAATGAGCTCATCGAGCTGCCTACTCATGAACTTGAAAAAACCCTCTATCGTGTGACTGGATATCACCTCAACCTCACACACAATCATCTAGATGAGAATTTCAAAAAAACCATTATGCTAACAGATGGTCGTTATCTCGAAATTGAAAACCTATCTTTAATCAATTCATGCCATTTCCTTGGGCAATGCTGGATTTTCCATGATATCACTCCACAAAAAGAGCGAGAGTCACAACTTGAAATACTGGCATCAACCGATGCACTCACAGGAATCAGTAACCGCCGCGCATTTATCAACCGCTTAGAGATTGAACTTGAGGACATTTCAAAAGGTCTTACAACCTCCTCTGCCCTGATCATGATTGATATTGACCACTTTAAAACTGTTAATGATACGTATGGGCATGCGATTGGTGACTTAGTTCTCAAGCATTTGGTCAATGTTTTATCCAAACAATTAGGAAAAAATGACTTACTTGGGCGCTTGGGCGGTGAGGAATTTGTGATTTTACTCTCAAATACAAATACAACAAAAGCCTTTGAGCGTGCAGAATTTTTCAGAGAAATGATCATGTCTAACCCCACCACTGTTGTAAACCTTGGCATGATTAACTTTACAGTCAGCTTAGGTATTTACATCATTAAACAGCCTGAAAACTCAATTGAAAATAGTCTGGAACGTGCAGATAGCGCCTTATATTTTTCAAAACGAAATGGTCGGAACCGTTCAACTTTATGGCAGGAAAACATGCCAAAAAATAGTAAAAAAATATAGCTAGGAGGCCTAGGATCTTTTGGACATTGAGAGAAAAAGATGATTATTTTATTTTTACTTTCAATCAGATTAAAAAAAGCCAGCTATATCAGTGCACTGGTAAAATACTCTGATCGAAACCAAATTGTCATCTTATATTCGAAGTACAACTCATGCCTCTAATTCGATCACAGGAAGCCGAAATCAATTAAGAAAGCAGCCATAGCAAACTTCTATAGTTATTTTAGTGCAATCATTAATACACCCGTTGTAATCAGTGCAATACCTACATACTCTTGCCCGCTTGGACGTTCTCCCAAAAATATCACAGCAAAAATTGCAACCAACACCACACTCAGTTTATCAACTGGTGCCACCTGAGAGGCATGCCCCATTTGCAAAGCACGAAAATAACATAACCAAGATGCGCCTGTCGCCACAGCAGAAAGGCTGAGAAACAACCACGTTTTTCCACTCAGCCACAATGGGTTCTGCCATTTTCCTAAAAAACTCACCCATGCCAGTAAAATCAGCACAATCAAAATAGTACGAATCAGGGTGGCAAAATCCGAATCTACACCTTGTAGCCCAACTTTGGCAAAAATTGCGGTTAATGCAGCAAAACTTGCAGACAAAATTGCCTAAAATAACCAATTCGATAACATCAATCGCCTCTCTACATTGCATTTCAACCGATTCAGCATGCATCATCAAACTTAAGTCAGGCTTGGCAAAGTCTCAGGTATTGTTTTTTGGCATACTCTCAAATTTCCTTATGGTTTAAATACGATAAGAGATAAATTATTGTTACGAAATAATCAGAATATTTTCTGTAATTTTATGAAGGTAAGCTAAATTGCGATATCTGTAACTTGCAGCATCAACAACTTGTGCTACAGTAAAACCAAGAATTAGACCTAAGAGTGTCAACTCAAAGAGAGGCTATAATGAAACGTGTGATTGCTTGTATAGATTCTTCACCGTGTATCAATGCCATTGCAGATGCTGCGGCATGGGTCGCGAAGCAGACACATCGAGAATTGGTACTATTACAAATTTTGGATTACTATCCAGCCAGCTATCACTTAGGGGAAATCAGTGGTGTCATCGGGTTCGAAAGCAATGCCATGTTGCTCAAAGAACTTGCTGAACTTGAACAAAAACAAAGTGAGCTTGCTGTCAACTACAGCAATAATCTCTTGAATCACATCTCCAACATGATTAAAGAAAAACATGACATTGATGTCAGTATTATTCAGGAAAAAGGTGACTTTCTTGAACAAAGCTTCAATATTTTAAAAGAAGATGATATTGCAATTATTGGTCGAGTTGGGGAACGCGCTGCAGAAAAAAATAAAGCAATTGGAAGCAATGTTGAAAACTTTATCCGTGGGGCAAAATGTACCATCATGACGATTGGTGATCATTTTAAAGCACCCACCCGATTCATCTTTGCTTATGAATATTCACCAACCTGTTTAAAAATGATGCATCGTATTGCCGAAAGCGATTTACTACGCCAACTTCAATGTCACTTGCTTTATGTTGGTGATCATCCTGAAGTGCTTAAAGAACCTGAACATTTCCTCAAAGCACAAGGTTTAGATGTCGTAGTTGAAGCACGTTATGGCGATGTTGCGGAAAGTATCATGGAATATCAGTGCCAGCATGGCATTCAATTGGTTTTACTTGGCGCATTTAGTCACAGTAAAATTCATCAATTTTTCTTGGGCAGTATTACCACCACTATTTTCCGAAACTTAAATGTGCCGCTCATTGTCGCCAAATAGCTTTTCTAAAAAGTTGTCCATAGTTATCCGCATAATCTGTGGATAACTCTATGGACAGAATACTTAAGCTATTTATTTTTATACAAAAAAATCAATTGGTGATTTTTTGTTACATTCGCTGTTATTTGACAATTGCAATCGCAAAACCATCATGCCCTTTACTGCCGACAGTTTGTAAGGCAGTGCATGACAACAAGCGTGGATGGTCTTTTAATGCACTAAACGTTTCACGAATTCCTTCAATACTCGGTTTATGATTGTCTGGATTAATAATATCGCCTGCACGAATCACATTATCGAGCACAATAACGGTACCAGAGCGTGAAAATTGTAAACTTAGTTCCAGATACTCTGGGTAGCTTTGCTTGTCGGCATCAATAAAAATAAAATCAAATGGCTGAGTTTCAGCAGGCAAAGCGCGTAACACATCCGCAGCACGCCCGACTTTAAGTTCAACTTTTACAGGATAATTGGCTTGATCAATATTGTGCTGAGCCATGGCAGCATGGGTATCTCGCCCTTCAATCGTGAGCAAATAACCATCTTCAGGCAATGCTCGCGCCAACCATGCTGTACTATATGCAGCAAAAGTACCTAATTCTAAAACACGTTTACAGTGATTCATCTGAATCAGCATTTGCAACAACATGCCTTGATTTGGCGCCACTGCTAAATGGTTGGAAAGACCATGTTCAGTTGTATTTTGAATAATTTGTTGCAGTTTTGGATCTTCAGAAATTAAATGTGACTCGATGTATTCATCTAACGCTGTCCACATTTCTTGCATGATTGGCACACCTTATTTACGATCAGGTCATTGTATACATTTATGCTATGAGTTCAATTTCTCAGAAAAAAAAGAGATCAAAATGATCTCTTTTAAGCACGAGCTAAGTAGCCACTACACATAGAAGAGCTACGACTCAAGTTAGGTCCCCAAGTTCGATAGCCTTGTGTATCAATATGAATTTGCCCTGATGCATACAGTCCCAAGCCCATATTCAGGTTTTGCCCATACTGTGTCCAAAACTGACACAACTTGAACTTGGTATTTTCAATAAATGCCAGATCCCTCGGTTGTGGATACTTCTCACCAATGCGGAAATCGATTGCTGAATTAAATAAATGACGTGAAGAGTTGGCTCCACCTGCACAATGGTTGGTTGGCATGTCACGATAGACCGATGTCACTTCAAAGTCAGTCAACACTTTGGTTGCAACCAAGTATTTAAACACACGCAATGTGGCAACCTGATTTTCCCATAATTCGCGATTTGGTACGGCGTATTCGGAACTACTACATTTTTGCCAGTCACGCGCACTACGCAATAATTCAAACGCTGGAATAATATTGCCCACATGTTGCTGATCTAAAAATTTTTCATATTCATAAGCATGTTGACGATTATTACCTTGCGCTAGCCACAGATTATAAGAGTCAGGCACAACTTTCGGTGGAACGAGTCGTTCATTGGAGACCTGTTCCTCGGGAATATGGATGCGTTTACCCGTTTGTGAATAATTGTAGCCTGTTTGTTGCGTTGTAGTGGTACAGCTCACCAGAAATAACGAAACCACACCTGTGGTGAACAGATGCTTTGATACAGATTTAATCATTGGAGATAAAAGAGAGGGAGTACAATATAACAATTATTGTAATCCAATTCAGAGTAGCAATATTGAATTTTTTTAAACTAAATGTGATTTTTTTGTATAAAAAAAGATCAGCAAATGCTGATCTTTTACAATTATTTTTGTAAATATTGTAATTTATCTGCTTTACCGTTCCACTCTTCACGGTCTGCTGGCTGTTCACCAATTTGGGTGATGTTCGGCCATTTCTGTGAAAGATCAGCATTCAATTCAATAAATACGTCTTGACCTTCTGGCAACTCATCTTCTGAGAAAATTGCATTGGCTGGGCATTCTGGTTCACATAGTGCGCAGTCGATACATTCATCAGGGTTAATGACAAGGAAATTTGGACCTTCATAGAAGCAGTCTACTGGGCATACTTCAACGCAGTCTTGATATTTACATTTAATACAGTTTTCAGTGACAACAAAGGTCATGGCGACAGCTACCTAAAAAATATGGTTTCGATCAATTGCGCTATTGTAGGCAAAAAACCCCTGAACAAACAATTCCTTTTATTGATATTAATTATATAAAAGGCTGTTAATTTAAATTAAAACTGATTGATTCTCATTCACAACCAGTTTTATCTTAAACAAATCGGATTATTCAACAGGCTTTTTGGCTAAAGCTTTTAATTCATACAGTTGTTCAAGTGCCTGACGTGGCGTCAGGTTATCGACATCAAGCTGTTGTAAGTAATCCAAAGCGGGCGAAGCCACCTCAATTTCAACCGTTTTTTCAACAATTTCAATTTCAGGCTCAAGCTGCATAAACAAATCATTTTGTACCGAGGTCTGTAAATGTTGTTGCTGCTGCTTTTCCAAAATCTTGAGACGCTTTTGAGCATCCTTAATGACACTCGCAGGAATCCCCGCCAGTTTTGCCACTTGCAAACCATGACTTTGACTGGCTGGGCCTTGTTGCACTTTATGCAGCAAGATGAGCTGACCATTAAGTTCTTTTGCCGTGACATGATAGTTGTCAATGCCCGCTTCTTGTGCCAGTTCCGTCAGTTCAAAATAATGCGTGGCAAACAAACATAGACATTTCACCCGCTTGGTCAAGTCAAGTACACATGCCCACGCCAATGACAACCCATCATAGGTACTGGTTCCGCGCCCGACTTCATCCATGAGCACCAAGGACTGATGTGTTGCATGATGTAGAATTTGTGAGGTTTCGGTCATTTCCACCATAAAGGTCGATTTGCCTGTAGACAAATCATCGGCTGAGCCAATACGGGTAAATATACGATCAATTGGTCCAAGCTGTACTGCCTGTGCAGGGACAAAACTACCGCAATATGCCAGTAAGCTAATCAGTGCAGTTTGGCGCATAAAGGTCGATTTACCACCCATGTTCGGACCAGTCACAATCGCCATGCGGTGTTGTACATCCAAGAAAGTATCGTTTGGCGTATACGGTGCTTTATTGAGTGCTTCCACCACAGGATGACGACCTGCTGTGATTTTAATACCAATTTCAGGGCTAAAGCTTGGACGTGTCCATGTGTACAAACGCGCTTGCTCAGCAAAATTACTCAGGATATCAACTTGGGCAATTGCCGCACTCATCATCTGTAAATTGGCAATGTTTTGACGCAAGGTTTCAAGTAAGGCTTCAAACAGCATTTTCTCCCGTGCCAACGCCCGTGATTCACTCGACAGCACTTTATCTTCGAAGCCTTTGAGCTCTGGCGTGATATAACGCTCGGCATTTTTTAAGGTCTGACGGCGAATATAATCAGCAGGTGCTTGCTCGGCTTGAGCACGCGTCAGTTCAATGTAATAGCCACTGACACGGTTATAGCCAATTTTTAAAGTGTTAATACCTGTGCGTTCACGCTCTTTAATTTCCAGATCAATCAAAAACTGTCCAGCATGATCACGAATTTGGCGAAGTTCATCGAGTTCAGTATCGTAGCCTTCTGCAATTACATTACCATCACGTAGTAATACAGGTGGATGTTCAACAATCGCCGCCATCAACTCTTGATGTAATGCTTTAAAGTCACCAAGCTGCTGATCTAATTCATTTAAAAGTACTGATTTTTTAGACTGAATCACAGGTTGCAATGCGTGACGTAACAATGGAATTTGCGCACAGGCATGACGTAACTGCACCAGATCACGCGGGCGTGCGCTACCAAGTGCCACACGGCTCAACACACGTTCAATATCGCCAATTTCTTTCAGCACTAAACGTACAGGCGTTTCATGGTAGCCTTGCAACAATTGCTCAATCGCATCTAAACGCTGATCAAGCAAGACGGTATCACGAATTGGTTGCATCAAAGTACGGCTGAGCAAACGTCCGCCCATTGCCGTCTGGCAATGATTAATCAGTTGAAATAATGAAGTACCATGTTCAAATAACGGCTCAATAATTTCCAAGTTACGACGTGTCACAGGGTCAAGCGCAATAAAATCACTCGATTGTTCCAGTTGAATGGAACGGATATGTGGCAGCGCGGTTTTTTGAGTTTCTTTAGCGTAGTGAATCAATGCTGCAGCAGCAGCTTTCGCTAAGGGTAAATGGTCAATCCCAAATCCCGACAATGTTGCCACTGCAAACTGGTCACATAAGGTTTTTTGGGCATTATTTAAATTGAAATCGACATTTGGACGTTTGGTAATTGGGCAGTCCAGTTGTTTTTTAATGACTTCTAAAATGTTTTGATCAACCAGATCTTCATCAATCACAATTTCACTTGGCATCAGGCGTGCCAAATCAATCGGTAATTGCTCAGCCGTGTAAGTTTGTTGTTGGACTTTAAAAATACTGGCACTTAAATCCAGTAAGGCAATCCCGATCTGGTTTTGCTGGATACACAATGCCACCAAGTTCGAAGATTGGTAACTTCCAAGTAAAGCATCATCGGTCAACGTCCCTGGCGTTAAAATACGCACCACTTTACGTTCTACAGGACCCTTACCTGTCACCTCACCAACCTGTTCGCAGATAGCAACTGTTTCGCCTGCTTTAACCAAACGCGCCAGATAGCCTTCCGCAGCATGGTATGGTACACCCGCCATTGGAATTGGTTCACCATTGGTTTTGCCACGATGCGTTAAGGTAATCCCGAGTAATTTTGCGGCTTTTCGGGCATCGTTAAAAAATAATTCGTAGAAATCCCCCATGCGGTAAAATACTAAAGCATGTGGATGCGCCATTTTTACTTTTAGGTATTGCTGCATCATTGGGGTATGGGAGGAAAGATCAGCCATGATTTTACTGTCTGTCATATCAATTCATGCCTTTAAAATTTCAAAATTAAAATGCGTAAAAATTTGGCTTACCGACCAATACAAGTGGCGCATTTTAGCAAAAACTTATTGCTTGCCACACCGTAAAGCGAAATTATCTCAACAAATGCTTTTTAAAACCGCTGCTTTTAAAAGCATTTAAAAATAATGAATAAATACAGTTTTTAGCACTACTTGATTGAAGCCTAAGCACGCAGCTCGTCAAAAAGTAGCAATGATATGAAATAGACGATTTACCTGAAGAAAAGCAAGCAACGCAAAAGCATGTATTTAAAATAAAGACGACAAATAACTACGGGCCAATGTATGTATCTGTTATTGAGTTAAATGAGATCGCCAGAAAACATCAGCTTTCTGGCAATTCACATTTTAAATCTTAATAAACATCACGGCGGTAACGCCCTGCATCACGTAACTGCTGCAATAGCTCTGTACCTAAAATTTCTTCTAAAGCATGGTCAACATCGGTTGCCATACCCTGAATACTGCCGCAAACATAAAGTACCGCACCGTCAGCAATCCAGTTTTTTAATAATTCAGCTTGCTCACGTAAGCGGTGATGAACATATTGTTTTTCAGCCTGATCTCTGGAAAAAGCCAGATCCAAGTGTTGCAACATACCTTCAGCTTGCCAAGCATCTAGCTGTTGTTGATAAAAATAATCATGCTCACGCTGACGCTCACCAAAAATCAGCCAGTTACGCCCACGATTTTGCTGGATGCGCTGTTTCAATAAACTTAATAAACCTGCAATGCCTGTCCCATTACCAATACAAATGATAGGTCGGTCATCTTCAAGCAGATGGAATGATGGATTACTGCGAATCACAATCGCCATCTCTTGACCAATAACACTATGCTGAGTCAACCAGCCTGAACCTAAACCAAGTTGGCCCTGAGCATTTGACTGCTGGCGTACCACCAACTGTAGACACTGTTGCTCAGGAATACTGGCGATTGAATACTCACGTCTTGGCAGTTCGGGTAATTGTTCGAGCAATTCATCCAACGTGGCATAAGCACAAATGGGTTGGGTTAAATCTTTGCTACGTAACACTTCAAAAATCGTCTTACCTTGACTGGTGAGGCTTTCTGCTGAAATAGCTTGTTGCTGTAAAAATTGCTGAATACGTTCAACGCTATTTTGTGGTTGGATTTCAGCGATATCCCCCGCCTGCCATGTCACATCGGCTGTGGTTTGCAATTCCAGATGAAAGGCTGACGCACCTAGACTATTTGGATTCAGTAATTCACGTTTGCTCAGCGCCCAGGTTTCAAATTGCTTTTTGATTTCAACTTGCTGAACATCACTTGCCGTGACTTCTGCTAAAGCGTCATACCACTGCTGAATCTCTTTTGGATTGGCATTATTGACTTCAATTAACTTAAATAAAGGATTCGCACCTTGTCGAGCCAACCATGTATCCACTGCATGACCAAACTGGCAGAAACTTTCAGGGTACTCTTTAGACCCCAAAGCCAGCACCGCATAGTTTAACTGAGCCAAATCTGCACGACGCTTCATCAATTTTTTACTGAAACCAACAGCCAGATCAGGTGCCGAACCTGTACCATAAGTACTGACAATAAACAGTGCCTGCTGGGCTTGTTGCAAATCTTGAGCTGTTAACTGCTGTACAGATTTGACCGCAACGACATAGCCTGCCTGTTGCAAAGACTTGGCTGTTGCCAAAGCCAATTGTTCAGCCGTGCCTGTTTGAGTTGCGTAGCTAATCAGCCATGCCTGCTCAGTCAATACTGCATGTTCTGATCCTAAATCACCACGTGCCGCCTGAGTCAGACGTTTTTGCTTACGACGTTTTAGATACAACATCCAGCCTGTAACAAAGAATAATGGCATTGCCAGTGCTGCTAGCATGGCAATGAATTGATATACAGGACCAAAGAAACTGCCACGATGCACAGGCAACATGCTCGACATGATTTTCTCATTGAGCTTTTTATTGGCATACAAATCAACTTTTTCCAGTTGATTATTTTTGAGATTAAATACGGCGCTGTTACGTGCACGTTCATTTTGTGGAATTGCATCAACAAATGAAATTTTTACTCGCCCATCTGCCTGCTGCGGCACGGTGAAAGTCACACTCGAATAATCACGTGCAATCTGAGCATTAAAACCTGCCCATGCTTGGTTTAATTGCTGCTGAACCAATACATTTGACAATGTTGAACCTTGCTGTTCAGCGTCTGTACCGCGTTGCTGCATCCCTTTTGCTGGGCGCCCCTCAGGCTTCTCCTTTCCTCCGACACGAGTATTTTCCACACCCATGACTTTAAACATACCTGCACGCCACCAGTCATACGACCAGAATAGTCCTGTGCATGCAAACGTCAGATAAAACACCATGACCCATGTACCGACCACCGCATGCAAATCCCACAAAAAATTACGTCCTTTCAGGTGTGGTTTAATAGCAAGCCATTGTTTAAAAGAATGCTTTTTGGGAAATCGTAAATACAAACCACTGAGCACAAAGAAAATCAGAATCAGAGCACTGGCACCCGTCAATTGCTTACCAAATTCGCCAACGGTCAAAGTGCGGTGAAACTGCTCAATAAAACGGAAAAATGCCTGCCCCTTAATTTCAGGGAGAACTTCAGCCGTATATGGGTTGACCATCATGTCATAACCACGACGCTCACCTTGTTTTTGGATATTGACCACCGAAGATTCTGTCGGTGACTTGGTCACACTGATACTATTGATTTCTATCTTAGGTTGCTGCTGTTTAAAATGAAAAAATAATTCACTAGGTGTCAGTTTGGCGCGTGGCTGCTCTGTCACATTATAACTTTCTGGATTAATCAGCTTGGTTATTTGTGGCTGATAGGAAAAAATAGCACCACTGACAGCCATGAGTGACAAAATCAGACCTGCGGTGATACCCAAAAACCAGTGAATCTGGAACAGTGTTTTTTTCAGCATATTATTTATTGGATAGGTTCATTAAAATTGAAATAAATTATACCGAACATCTATGTAAATAATATGGATTTACATTCTCATTTAGAAAGATAATAAGAATTGCTCATAACTCACAGCTCAAGCAACCTACCAGTGAGATGAGAGCTATTCATTTCGCTCTGATATCAGCTGATGTTTCTCTCCTCAAAAGACCAGTTTCTCCACAATACATAGATATACAAAGATCGGTGGGTGGTAAATAACATACTCCGTATTTTTGAATATTTCTGTTCATTTTAGTTGTTACTTTTATTGCACATAAGCAATGTGACAACTCAGATCCTCCAAAAAATCTAGCAGCATATTTGGCTACATCTTGTCACATTTTAAAGCTAGGCTCGGGTTCAGATTCAAATAAATAAAATAGATATATCTTTTTTATTGTGTAAAATAGATATATCTATTTTTTATTTCTAGTCTTCCTATGCGTGGTAAATCCAATCACAAAGGTTTTGGGCATGGCGGTTTACGCTGGGTGGTCTTGCATCTGATTGCCCAAAAACCTCGTCATGGCTATGAGCTGATCAAAGCCATCCAAGAAATGACCAACGGCAACTACAGCCCAAGTGCAGGTATGGTCTACCCCTTACTTGCTGAATTACAGGAAAAACAACTGATTCGCATGCAAGCCTGTGCGGAAGATGCGCGTAAACAAAGTTATCAAATGACTGAACTTGGTCATCAGGTGATCGATGCATATAAAGAGCATATTCAGGAAATCTTGAACCGAATCAACATTCGTTCACAACAACCAGCGTTGGTTATCGATACTTTACATGTGCTTAAAAAACAGGTGCGTGAAGTATTGGCAGGTCGCCCACTGAATGCAGAAGAAGCAGAGATTTTTGTCAATGCACTCCAAACCGCTGCGACGACATTACAACAACTAAAACAGGATGCAACAGTGACAACAACTACAGCAACGCTCGATAAAAAACCTTACCGTGTGCGCCATCACCTCAAATTTCGTATTGTGACAGTACAAGAAGTTCTTCAAATTAGCCCAAGCCTGATTCGCATTGTATTTCAAGGTGAAGATCTCGCCGATTTTAAAAGCGACAGTTTTGATGACCATGTCAAACTGTTCTTCCCAGATACAGCAACAGGACATTTGGTCAAACCTGAAATGACTGAACAAGGCTTAAAATTTGCCGATGACATTAAACCGATTGCACGTGACTACACCCCGCGCCTGTTTGACCTAGATGCCAAAACCTTAACGATCGATTTTGTGATTCATGATGCAGGTCCTGCAACCAAATGGGCACAACATGCAAATATTGGCGATCAAATTGCCATCGGTGGCCCTCGTGGTTCAATGGTCATTCCAATGGTATATCAACATTATGTCTTGATGGGTGATGACACTGCCTTACCTGCAATTGCACGGCGTTTAGAGGAACTCCCTGCATCGGCTCAGGCAACAGTGATTATCGAAGTGAATTCGCCAGCCGATGAAATTGTTCTGGATTCGGCGGCTAAAGTTCAGATCACTTGGTTGCACCGTAAAGGTCAAGCCAGTGGTCAGGTGACTTTATTTCAGCAAGCATTACAAAATCTGTCTTTGCCACAACAGGATTATTTTATCTGGCTGGCCGCAGAAACTCAGGTCGCACGCCAGTTGCGTAAAATACTGGTCGAACAGTATCAGGTAGCGAAGCATGCGATTAAAGCGGCAGGTTACTGGCAACATGGTGCATCGAGCGCGCATACAGTCATTGATGACGAATAAGTTTTTTCATCGTTATCTTCTGATTCTAGACTCCCAAAACCTGAGTTGCTGATATGTGATGAACCAATCCAGCATCAGTAGCGTCACAGTCATCTTTTATTTTGGTATTTCTCATGCAACAAAAGCCATTTTCTCTGTTGTGGATCGCAGCGCTTGCCGTACTTACGGCATTGGGGCCATTCTCTATTGATATGTATCTGTCTGCCCTACCCACAATGGCAAAAGATTTATCGGTGAGCACTGCACAAATTGCCAATAGTTTACCGGCTTACTTTATTGGTCTGGCATTTGGACAGCTGGTTTACGGTCCTGTTAGCGACCATTTTGGGCGACGTAAACCATTATTTTTTGGTTTGACGCTCTATGTTCTGGCAAGTGCAGTGTGCGTGTTTGCCATGCACCTTGAAGTCTTGCTGATTGCACGTATTGCCCAAGCGCTGGGTGGCTGTGTTGGTGTAGTGGTGGCTCGCTCCGCAATTCGTGACCGACTTAATGGGACAGATGCGGCACATGCCTTTTCACTATTGATGATTGTTCAAGGGGTTGCACCAATTATTGCCCCTCTTATCGGTAGCCTAATGCTTTGGGCGTTCAACTGGCGTTCTATTTTTGTGGTGCTGTTGGTTTTGGGCATCATCAGTATGATCATTTCATATTTTAGATTTCCTGAAACATTACCCCCTGAACGCCGCCAAAAACATACAGTTAGTTCTGCACTGAAAAGTTATATCTATTTATGCCAAGACCGCAGTTTTATTGTGCCTGCTGTCGCCAGTGGTATTTTAATGGGCATGCTATTTACTTATATCAACAGTGCTTCAGAAATCATGATTGATCATTTAGGCGTCAGTTCAGGTATATTTGCTCTGTTATTTGGTGTGAATGCCTGTGGGATTATTGCAGTTTCCAACCTTAATCGTTTTCTAATCAAACGCTATGATTCACTCGAACTGTTAAAGTTAGGTTCAAGCATACAATTTTTGGGTGCAATTGTTCTGAGCGCTTTTGTGTTTAGCCAACATGTTGCCGTTTGGAGCATAATGTCGGGTCTGTTCATGATTGTGGCATGTGTCGGTTTTATTGGCCCCAATGCAACTGTTCTGGCCTTGTCCAAACAAGGACAACGCGCAGGTCAAGCCAGTGCACTACTCGGTGCATTACAATTTACCTTTGGACTGGTTTCAGGTGCAATTTTGTATCTTCTACCGCTAAAACTAGAAGTTTCAGTCAGCATCGTGATGATCTTGTATAGCGTGATTGGCGGCATACTGGTTCGGCAAATTCAACCGATTAAATCTCATCATATTGCTTAAAAGAGACATAAAAAAGACCTTACTAAACAAGGTCTTTTTTTTAAAGAAAAACTATTTTGGCAGGTCAGAACTTTGCCAACCTCCACCAAGCGCAGTAATGAGTGCCACGCTATTTTGCAATTGGGTCGACTGGAGCTGCAACAAGCTTTGTTCGCTTGATAAACGTGTGGCTTCAGTCGACGCGACATTGGTATAGTCAATCACGCCTGCATTGTACTGGTTACGTATAATCCGCGCGGTTTCCGTTGCCGCAGCCAAAGACTGACTGGTATGTTGCACTTCTTTACTTAAACTTGTGCCTTGCGCCAAATAATCTTCAATATTTTGCATGGCTTCAAGTACCGTCTGCTTATAGTTCGCCACTGACGCATCATAAGCAGCTCGCGCTTGTTTGACTTTCGCTTTGTTTGCGCCAAAATCAAATACCGTTTGTGTCGCAGAAGCACCCAATGACCAAAGCAAGTTTTGCGCGCTGATTAAATTAGACAAACTACTTGCTGCATAACCGCTTGAACCTGATAGCGTAATGTCAGGAAAATACCCCGTAATCGCAATACCGATGGCTTCATTTGCTGCAGCCACACTGCGCTCAGCAGACGCAATATCAGGACGGCGTTCGAGTAAGCGACTTGGTAAAGTCAATGGTATGCTTGGAGGTTTAGGCAATGCTGCCTGATTGACTGGTAGATCAAATTCGGCAGGCATTTTCCCGATGAGTATGGCAATAGCATGTTCATACTGGGCACGTTGCCAAACCAAGTCTTCACGTGCTGACTTGGCACTATACAGTGACTGCTCAGCCTGAGTCAGATCGGACTTGGCAATCACACCTTCTTTATATTTGGCCGCCAAAACCTTACGATAACGTGTATAGGTGTCAATTGTTTTGTCATACAGCGCAATACGTTTGTCCAGAACCCGCAGCGCAAAATAATCCTTAGCCAAGGTCGTCTGAGCACTTAAAGTAGCATTGGCAAGGTCTGCTGCACTGGCTTGTGCCGAGGCTTGATTTTCACGCACGGTGCGTTTCAGTTTACCCCAGACATCCAACTCCCAGCTCAAACTCGCCTTGGCACTATAACTGTTACTTGGCTTTGCCTGATTTTGTTCGCTACGCGTAGCATTGCCTGTCGCGTCTATACTCGGATACTGATTGGCTTTCGCCTGTGATACCAACGCCGCAGCCTGTTCATACTTGGCAACGTACTGGGCAATATTCTGGTTTGACAGCACTACTTGCTGCTGTAAATGATTTAAAGTTGCATCTTGGTAAATTTCCCACCACGCGCCACGGGTTTGCTGATCTTGTGGCTGGGCGACTTTCCAGCCTTGCACTTCCTTATAAGTCACAGGCATTGAAATCTCAGGCTTGGTATAATTTGGGCCTACCGTACAACCTGAGAAAATCGGCAACGCACAACATAAAGCGAGGCATAATTTATTTTTTAACATATCAATGCTCATCATTCAGGGGCACTTGCGATGAATTCGGACGTTTCCAGAACGATTTCACCCATGAACCAAAACGATCTAAATACACATACACCACAGGCGTTGTATACAAGGTTAATAACTGGCTAAATACCAAACCACCACAAATGGCAATTCCCAATGGGCGATGCAGTAATGAACTTGAACCTGTCTGTACAATCAGTGGCAATGCACCAAAAAATGCAGCCAAAGTGGTCATCAAGATAGGACGGAAACGCTTATCACAGGCTTTGACGATCGCTTGCTCGGGCGAAAGCTGCTGCTGTTTTTCTGCGGTTAAAGCAAAATCAATCATCAAGATTGCATTTTTCTTCACGATCCCGATCAGCAGTAAAATCCCGATCAATGCAATCACTGTGAGCTGCGTGCCTGTGAGCATCATCAGAACTAGTGCGCCGACTCCTGCCGATGGCAAGGTCGACAAGATCGTGACTGGATGAATCCAGCTTTCATACAGCATACCCAGCAAAATATAAATGGTGGCCAAAGCCGCCAAAATCAGCCACGGCATTTGTTTAACCAAAGTTTCAAACACCTGTGCTGTCCCTTGCAAGCTGCCATGAATCGAATCAGGCATTCCGATTTTCACCATCGCTTGTTCAATCGCGGCTTTGGCTTGCTGTAAAGACACTCCATTTGCCAAGTTAAAGGCAATCGTGGTCGTTGCCATCTGACTTTGATGGGCAACCGATAATGGTGCAGTGGTATATTCCAGATGCGCAAAGGCTGAAATCGGAATCGACTGATTATTACTGGTCAGTACATACAATTGCTTTAAGACTTCAGGGTTTTGAATGTAATTGTTATTTAAACCAATAATGCTGTAATACTGGTTCAGCATTTGATATTGAGTTGCAATTTGACGCTGACTAAATGCGTTATTTAAAAAGGTATCAATTTCATTGACATTTAAACCATAACGCTGTGCTACAGCGCGATCAATCACCACTTTGACGTCCAAACCGCCTGACTGTGCATCACTATCGACACTGGTCAGTTCAGGTAACTGTTTCAAGGTCGCATAAGCTTTCGGGCTCCACTCGCGCAATGTTTGCAAATTATCACTTTGCAAACTGTACTGATAAGTAGCATTGGCACTACGTCCGCCAACACGTAAATCCTGAGCTGGCATTAAAAATAACGATGCCCCTGCCATGTGGCGAGTTTTCATACTGATACGATTGGCAATTTGCATGGCTGTTTGTGTACGTTGACCTTCATCTTTGAGGCGAATATAGAAATTTGCCGTATTACGAGCACCAAAACCACCACCACCCGTTGAAGCAATCACATATTGAATGTCTTTATCTTTTTGCAGCATATGGCTTATCGCTTTCAGCCGCGGTTCAAGCGACTGGAAACTGGTGGCTTGATCGGCACGTAATTGCCCCATCAGCATGCCATTATCCTGATCAGGGAATAAGCCTTTTTCCACAGCTCTATACAGATAGACATTACCGATCACAGTCAGCAATAACGTAACCATGGTCAGACGCTTATGCTTCATCACGACCGCAAGACTACTGACATAACTCGCATGCAATTTGTCTAAACCTTTACCCATCCATGCCATGACACGGTTTTCTTTTTCCTCACCTGTTTCTTTCTTTAACAAACGCGAACACAACATCGGCGTCAGCGTTAAAGAAACAAACATAGAAATGAGCAACGCTACCGATAAGGTCACGGAAAATTCACGAAACAAACGCCCTAGCACGCCACCCATCAACAGTAATGGAATAAACACCGCAATCAAAGATGCTGTCATCGACAAGACCGTAAATCCCACTTCCTTGCTACCTTTCAGTGCAGCATCCATCGGATTCATGCCATCTTCAATATGACGACTAATATTTTCCAGCACCACAATCGCATCATCGACCACGAATCCCGTGGCGACAATCAACGCCATCATTGACAGTGCATCGAGGCTATAACCCAAAGCGTACATGGCAGCAAAAGTACTGACAATTGAAATCGGCAAGGTAATCGCGGGAATCAGCAAAGCATGACCTTTACGCAGGAAAATAAATACCACTGAAATTACCAATAAGATGGCAATAATCAGTGTTCGTTCAGTTTCATGCAAGGCACTACGAATATTCAATGAACGGTCAATTGCTAAAGTAATTTGTGTGCCTTTAGGCAACATTTCATTCAGCACAGGAATCAACGCTTTAATCGAGTCAATGGTTTCCAGCATGTTCGCGCCAGCCTGACGCGTCACCGCAATCGAAACTGAGGGTTGATTATTAAAATAACCTGCCGAATAAATATCCTGAATCGAATCCGTCACCGATGCCACATCGTGCAGACGTACAGCCGCACCATTACGGTAAGCCACAATCAGGTTTTGATAATCTTTGGCTTTGGTGAGCTGCCCATTGGCATCAATCCACCACGTATAGTGATTCCCACTGAGCAAACCTCGCGGAGAATTCGTCGTGGCGTGATCTACTGCTGCGCGTACTGTATCTAAACTAATGCCATAACTGGTGAGCTGTTTGGGATCCAGATTAATCCGCACCGCAGGCAAAGCACCACCGCGAATAGATACCTGTCCAACACCCTGCACCTGTGCAATTTTCTGCTGTAACTGACTTGAAGCCAAGTCATATAACTGCCCACGGTTTAAGGTGTCTGAGGTCAATGCCAACATTAAAATCGGTGCATCAGAAGGATTTGCCTTACGATAGGTCGGCAAAGTTTTCATACTGCTTGGCAACAAACTGCGTGCCGCATTGATTGCTGCCTGCACATCTCGCGCTGCGCCATCAATATCACGGTTTAAGTCGAACTGCACAACAACATTGGTTGAACCCTGACCACTGGTCGAGGTGAGTTCAGTAATTCCTGCAATCTGCCCCATAGCACGTTCAAGCGGAGTAGCGACAGTCGCTGCCATGGTTTCAGGGCTTGCTCCTGCAAGACTGGCTTGCACCATAATCGTTGGCGTATCAATTTGCGGTAACGGCGCGACAGGTAACAAACGAAATGCCAGTACCCCAAGCAAGGTCAGTGCCAGACTGACCAAGATCGTTGCTATTGGTCTTAAAATAAAGACTTTGGACAAGTTCATGACACTGCCCCTGATTTTTTCCGTTGCGTTAATTTTTCAAACGCCAGATAAATCACAGGTGTAGTAAATAAAGTCAGGAATTGACTGAAAATCAGACCACCAACAATCACTAAACCAAGAGGTTGACGCAGTTCTGCTCCTGAACCTGATGCCAGCATCAACGGCACTGCACCAAGTAGCGCAGCACAGGTAGTCATTAAAATTGGACGAAAGCGCAGTAAACATGCCTGATAAATCGCATCGTGCGCACTTTTCCCTTGCCGCTTCTCATCAAGCGCAAAGTCAATCAACATGATGGCATTTTTCTTCACAATCCCGATCAGCAAAATAATCCCGATCAGTGCAATCAGACTAAATTCTGTGCCTGTTAGTTTCAGTGCCAGTAATGCACCAATTGCTGCCGAAGGTAAAGTCGACAGTACTGTAATTGGATGAATCCAGCTTTCGTACAAAATTCCCAGTACGATATACATGGTGATTACGGCTGCAAGAATCAGCCATAAAGTATTTTGGCTAGATGAACTGAATGCTTCGAGTGAACCCTGATATTGCAGATTAACCGTATCTGGCATCTGGATTTTTTGCTTCACATCATCAATTGCCTGGCGTGCTTGTTCAATCGAGTAACCATCAGCAAGGTTAAAGGATACCGTTGCCGCTGGCGTCTGGTCACGGCGTGCATAACTTAAATAACCCTCTTTTTCAGTGACTGTAATCAGGTTACTCAGCGGCACCATACTGCTGCTCGCCGTACTATTTGTGCTGGTTGAACTGGCAATGCTCGTAGTGGTCGATGTTGATGATGAACTGCTTGAACTGGTTGCTGCTTTCAGATAAATATGCGAAAAGGCTGACAGATCCTGTTTATATTCAGGTGGGACTTCAAGCACCACACGGTACTGGTTGGCTTGAGTATAAATGGTTGAAATTAAATGCTGACCAAAAGCGTTATACAATGCTGTATCAATATCACTGGCGGTTAGTCCATAACGACTGGCTTCATCGCGATTGATTTGCACATACGCAACTTTTGCCCGATTTTGCAAATTGGTATTTACATCTTTAAATTCAGGACGTTCTTTGAGTGCCTCAACAAATTGCGGTGCCCAATTTTCCAGATCGCTCTGAATAGAAGTATCTAGCGTCAATTGATACTGGCTTGGTGTGACCTGATCATCGACATTCAGGTCTTGGCTTTTAATTGCATACAGTTGAATCCCTGCAATTTTCGCAGCACGCTCTTTTAAACGGGCAATCACCACATCGGCTTTATCGCGCTCACCAAAATCTTTCAGGCTAATCTGCAAACGCCCCATATTCAGTGAGGTGTTATTGGCAGCATCTACCCCAACAATGGATGCAATCGAATCTACGGCAGGATCTTTTTGCAGCTCGGTTGCCATTTCCTGCTGACGTTTCACCATTTCAGCATACGACACATCTTGTGAGGCAAGGGTAATTCCCTGAATCTTGCCTGTATCCTGTGCGGGGAAAAATCCTTTAGGAATCCATAGATATAAGGCGGCTGTCACCACAAGCGATAAAATCGCAACGCATAATGTCAATGGTTGATGATCCAATACCCAAAGCAGGCATTTTTCATAAACCTTGAGCAATTTATCAAAACCACGCCCAAAACCTTGTGCCAGTTTATTGTGCTTTTCTTCAGGAATATGTTTCAGCAAATATGCACTCAGCATTGGCGTCAGGGTCAACGAGACAAACATCGACACCAAAATCGACACTGCAAGCGTAATCGAAAACTCACGAAACAGACGACCAATGACATCGCCCATAAATAACAACGGAATCAGCACGGCAATCAGCGAAATAGTCAGGGAAATGATGGTAAAACCAATTTCCTGTGAACCTTTCAATGCAGCAATCAGGGGTTTTTCACCATTCTCAATATGCCGCTGAATATTCTCCACCACCACAATCGCATCATCAATCACGAAGCCCGTGGCAATCGTCAGCGCCATCAAGGTCAAGTTATTGATCGAGAAACCTGATAGATACATCACGCCAAAAGTTCCCACAATCGACAATGGCACGGCTAAACTTGGAATCAGCGTGGTTGCAAAAGTCCGCAAGAACAAAAATGACACCATGACCACCAAGGCAATCGCCAAGATCAACTCAAACTGCACATCAGAAATTGAAGCACGGATGGTATCGGTACGGTCAGACAAGGTAGTGATTTTTACAGAAGCAGGCAAACCTGCTTGAAGCTCAGGCAACTTGGCTTTAATGGTATCGACAATAGAAACCACATTGGTGCCTGGTTGACGTTGAATATTAATAATAATCGCAGGCTGACCATTTGCCCAAGCTTGTTGATATTCATCTTGCGGCGCTTGTTCAATGGTTGCAACATCGTGCAAATACAGTGCCTGACCATTTTCATATTTTAAAATCAAGTTGCTATATTCATCAGCGGTTTGTAACTGGTCGTTGGCATCAATGGTAACCGAACGCTCAGGGCCGTCAAATCCGCCTTTAGAGCCATTAACGTTGGCAGCATTAATGACAGTATTCACATCAGCCAGAGTAAGTCCGTGACTGGCTAAAGCTGCAGGGTTAGCACGAATTCGTACCGCCTGTTGCTGACCACCAGCAAGGCTCACCAAACCTACACCCGAAATTTGTGACAATTTCAGTGCAACTCGCGTATTAATCAGGTCTTGGACTTTAGTCAGCGGCAAGGTGTCTGAGGTTGCTGCCAAAGTCAAAATTGGGGTATCCGCTGGGTTAACCTTTTTATAGGTTGGTTTATTGGGAAGATCCGATGGCAAGAGTGAGTCAGCCGTATTAATGGCAGCCTGCACTTCCTGCTCGGCAACATCCAGCGAGGTATCAAGGTTAAATTTCAGGGTAATCACCGATGCGCCACCTGAACTGGTGGAATACATCTGGTTCAAACCTGCCATTTGCCCAAGTTGCCGTTCCAGTGGGGCAGTTACCCCACTGGTCATGACCTCAGGCCCTGCACCAGGAAACTGTGTCGTCACCTGAATGACGGGATAATCGACTTCAGGCAATGCCGAAATAGAAAGGCTTCGATAAGCCAATAGACCACTTAAGATCACCGCAATCATCATGAGCATTGTGGCGATCGGTCTTTCAATAAATATGCGAGATGGATTCATAATTTATCTAGGAGAATGTCTGCCTTTGTTTGGTGCGGAATCTAAAATGCTGGTATCGACTTTCTGAGCCGTCACGATATTCACTTTAGAGCCATTGCCTAACGAATCCACACCTGTTGTCACAACTTTCTGACCTGTTTTGACTCCAGAGAGAATCGCAGTTTTACCATCTTCGGTTTGCGGGCCAACTTTGACCATCACTTTGTGTGCAACCGATTTTTGGTCAATCACAAACACATATTGCCCTGCTGTACTGGTTTGTATCGCGGCACTTGGCACAACAATCGCGTTATTCAATTCGCCTGTTTGCAATTTGACATTCACAAACTGGTTCGGGAACAGTTTATTGTCGTCGTTATTAAAAGTGGCTTTGAGTTTGACTGTCCCTGTAGTCGAGTCGATTTCGTTACTAATGACTCGTACTTCGCCTTCTGCCAGCATCGTTTTGCCTTGCTGGTCATAGGCTTTCACCATGAGTTTTCCACCATTACGAATCGGTTGAACCACGTCATCGAGTTTGGTTTGTGGAATGCTGAACACCACAGCAATTGGCTTGGTTTGAGTAATGGTTGCAATTGCAGTGGTTGAATCGGTACTGACCAAGTTACCCACATCAATATTACGAATGCCGATATAACCTGAAATTGGTGCGACAATCCGTCCATATTCGATATTGAGTTTGGCTGATGCAATTTGCCCCAAATCAGCTTTAATTGCCCCTTCATATTGCGCTGCAGTTGCAATTTGAGTGTCTAAATCCTGCTTGGCAATCGAGTCTTGTGCATACAAACGCTGATAACGTGCCAATGTCAGTTTGGCATTGTTCAACTGTGCCTGATTTTCTGCGAGCTGCCCTTGATACTGTTGCAAGGTCGCTTCATAAGAACGGGTATCGACCTTTGCCAGTAACTGACCTTTTTGTACATACTGACCTTCTTTAAAATACACTTCCTGCAAATGGCCCTGTATCAGACTGGTCACAGAAACCGTCTGGCTTGCAGTAACTGTACCGAGTGCCGATAAAATCACAGGGACATTGCTTTGGCTTGCTGTAGACACTTGCACTGACGTTGCATTTTTTGGTGGGCCGTTTCTTTTTTGAGTATTTTTATTTTTTACAAAAAAATAGGCGACTGTAACAACCACCAATATCAACAGGCAGACCAATATCAAGAGTTTTTTGCGTTGCATATGACACTCAGCTTGAAATTTAAAAATTTGTGACACAAAAAATTGAATCAGATTGTACGATTTTCATAGATTTGAATTGGGACATAAAAGCTTCTTGGCTTAAGCAATATACGGTCTGCTTCAAGGAAGCTTCAACAAACCTGAATGAGGATCATATCTCATTTGTGTGATTCAAAAACATATATAACAATTATTTACAGGATGCGACTATGCACTAAAAATATGAACCAAGAATGTAGAATAACTTTGGATTTAAGACAATATTCTGTGTGATGGTTGATACTTTCTAGCTGCATGATATGTATTTCTACCAAAATGTTGTGTATTTTTATCAGTGATGTCAATTTAGGATATTGAGTTCTCCAATCAATTATGTTTTATTAAATGCTGCTTGATTATAGGGCCACCCCCTGTATCAGCAAACGCCAAGGACTGGTGTTGATTTAAATTAGAAAGTATTCTTTATCAGGGATTCTTTTGACAGGCAAACCCAAATCTATCCGATTTGGTGATTATGGAATAATGTTTGCTCGCTCTCCCCACAGATGGAATTGTCTTTTCTCTTTCTAGATCAAAAACCAAACTCTTGCATGTGAATACGCCCAAGTTGGTACGCTTTATGCTTATCTACGATGGGGCTTTTATACTTTCGTTTTGCGTAGGTTTTTATTCATGGCACATAACAATCAAGCCAATCTCTCTCAAGGATTAAAAAACCGCCATGTCACCATGCTATCTATTGCAGGTGCTATTGGAGCTGGTTTATTTGTTGGTTCTGGACATGCCATTGCTTCCGCAGGTCCAGCCGTTCTACTCTCCTATTTTATGGCTGGAACACTGGTCGTTTTAGTGATGCGTATGCTTGCCGAAATGGCAGTATCACAACCTGACAGTGGTTCATTTTCTACTTATGCTGACCGTTCCATTGGAAAATGGGCTGGTTTTACGATTGGCTGGTTATACTGGTGGTTTTGGGTGTTGGTTATTCCATTTGAAGCCAATGCCGCAGCGGCCATTATTAACTCGTGGATTCCTGGCGCGCCAGTTTGGCTACTCTCATTCCTGATTACCGCAGCGCTGACTGTCACTAACTTGTTTAGTGTAAAAAATTACGGTGAATTTGAGTTCTGGCTTGCAACGGTAAAAGTTGGCTCAATCATTGTCTTTATTGTGGTTGGCTGTGCAGCAATTTTTGGTTTCTCGCCAGCACCTGAAGTGAATGGTGTCAAACACTTATGGGAGCAAGGCGGGTTTATGCCAAATGGTTTTGGCACAGTAATCGCAGCTTTATTAACCACCATGTTTTCTTTCATGGGTTCTGAAATTGTCACTATCGCAGCCAGTGAATCTAAAGATCCTGAGCGCCAAATTACCAAAGCGACTAACTCTGTGATCTGGCGTATTGGTCTATTCTATCTGGTGTCTATTTTCATTGTTGTAAGCCTGGTGTCTTGGAATGATCCTCGCTTGGCAGAAATGGGGTCATATCAAACTGTATTACAAGTTTTACATATTCCTCATGCCAAACTGATTGTTGATATTGTGGTGTTAACTGCGGTGACAAGCTGCTTGAACTCTGCTTTATATACGGCGTCTCGTATGTTGTATTCTTTAGGCAAACGCGGCGATGCACCTGCTATTACCCGTCAAGTCAACAAAAGCCACACGCCAGTGTATGCAGTATTGATGTCAACAGCGATTGCATTCCTTTGTACTTTCGCCAACTATGCTGCACCAAAAGCGGTCTTTAACTTCCTGTTGGATAGCTCTGGTGCAATTGCACTGTTGGTGTACTTGGTGATTGCTTGCTCTCAACTCAGAATGCGCAAAAGATTAATTGCCGAGGGTAAACCTCTCAGCATGAAAATGTGGTGTTTCCCGTACCTGACTTGGGCAGTAATTGTGTTTATTATTGCAGCGCTGGGTATTATGGCCTTTGATCCAAACCATGTACATGAAATTACCTCAACAGCCATCTTAAGTATCTTGGTGGTGATTTCTGGTCTAATTGTAACCAAACGTCGTCAAGCAAACTTAGGCGTAGGCATCTCCCCAGCAGAAACCAATTAACCCAACATGTACTCAATGCCAGTCAGTTAAGAAATTGACTGGCATTTTCTTCTTTAGAGGCAAATATACAAGATTAAATACAAATATCTTATCTCGTTTATGAGCACTATTTTAGACTAGAGCAGAACTCTACTAGGGCGTCCCGTCCTTCCTCATAATACAGCGACCTTATTTATAATTTATACTAGGTAGCTCTTAAATCTTTGAAAGATAAATACTACGATTCATTCATTTCAAACGACTCAAAAAGTCATCACCGATCAGGCGATGTCAATGATTAGTAAAAGCCCTCTATCGAGAGCTTTACTGGCTTATTATCAAATACCCATCAGTCGCTGCACATCCATTGCATGCCTGTCAGCTTTTTCTGCTATTGCTCTACATCCTACTGTGTAAGCTTCGAATAACTTTCCTGTGGTGGCGCTGTAATTAATTCATAATGGTTTGCTTAGAAGCTACACTGTCTAGTCACTGCTGATTTTTAAGTTGATTACCCTATTCAATCAACTTATGCAAAAGCTAGATACATCGGAATAAAAAAGAGAAACTGCACCAAATTTTTCAAGTTAAGTACAGCCATGTTGGCAGCAATCCGCTCGGCTAAGGAAAATAGAGCATAAAAAACTACTCGAAGGTGGCTAAAGCATCTAAATCCATTTTATTGGGATATTTGGAAAGGCGGCCTGAATATCTTCTATTTTTATGATTTCCTGTACGCCTTCATATTCAATTTCAATTAATGAACCTAAATTATTGAAATGTTGCTTTAAATTATTATGAATTCTTTGAACTTCTTCCAAAACGACATTCAATGGAATACTAGATCTAAGCGAATACCAATCAACCTCAGCACATATATCTAAGTTCTGATTTTCATGCTCTTCAATCGTGATTTCAATTTCATCTTCTTGATGGATGAAGATTACTTTTTCTATTTTTACCATACATTTTCTCCAATTTTTATTATTCACAAACAAGCTTTAATGCTTGTTGTTTTTGTTAACCATATCACATTTTTATTAAAAAACACCAAAAAACCATATTTTGCTATCAAAAAATTAAAATACCCTCTATATCTACACCAACATAGATATTTAAATACTTTATTTCTTTAATAAATTCAATTTATATTCTAAAAATTTAGGCCAAATAAAGCCAAGTTAAAAGATAATATTTCTAAAAACTTGATATTTTAATATTTTTCCAATAGGGAATTAAAATATATTACTCACCATAAAACACACCACTAATAAAATCAATCTTCATATAGGGTTCACTTATCAAACACTATAAATAAAGTTAACCAAAAAACCATCAAATAGAAAGTATTTTTTAATAAAAATCAAAATAATAAAGTTGTATTATCTTTTTAAAAACCCCAGTAAATATGTATATTTACTGGGGTTCCATATTTCATAAGCAGTTCAAAAAGGGAAATTTAAAAACCACCCGAAGGTGGATAAAATAACTAAACCCATTTTATAGGTATATTTGGAAATATATTTTCAATATCTTTTATTTTTAAGATATTACTTACCCCTTGATATTCAATTTCAATTAATGGGCCTAAATTATTAAAATGTTGCTTTAGGTTATTATAGATTTTTTCAATTTCAACCAACACTACGTTCGATCGAACACTAGATTTAAGCGAAAACCAGTCAACCTCAGCAAATAAATGTAAAATTTGATTTGCATGCTGTTTTATAGTGATTTCAATTTTATCTTGTTGATGATTGAAAATTATTTTCTCTATTTTATTCATACGGTTATTCCAAATTGTTATTATGAATCAACAAACTGTAATGTTTGTCGCCGTTGATTATATCATTTTTATTATTAGAGCATGCTCTCAACAAGTGAATCACCTTTCAGCTTACCTACTTTATAAAGTGACCACCTAGTTAAGTTTATTAAATTTCTGGTAATAAAACCCACAATTTTGTGAGCTTTTACCTTTGCTCTCAATTAAATAAACCATAATCTACTTTTCGCGACTGGACAAACATTCACTGTTAAATATTTTAAGTTTCAGATTGGTCATTTATAATTATTAGAGATTGTAATTTCAGGTAAAATAATCAGCTTGTTTATGGAATCATATCAAGAAGTAGAACTTACAGATGAGCTATACAAAGAGGTGTTTAATCAATTCTGTAATTATCTTCAGTAATTTGTATTTTCTTCTGCACTAGACTAAAAGCCTTAGAATTCTGGTTAGTACAAAATAAGCCGAAAACTTACAGAATCCTTGGTGAAATTATTGATTATTTATTCAAATTTACATAAGTTTTGCGAAAAACAAAAAATTACAGCAATAAAAATTGGTAGGCATATCCAGACTCGAACTGGAGACCTCTACGATGTCAATATCACGTTGAGAGTCTGCTAATGCCATGTTTAACAACAAATTTATGGTCATTTTTTCGTGTCTAAACACCCCAAAATTCAAAAATCTAATCTCAATAAAAACAGTCAGTTAGAAATCTATTCCCCGAAAGGTTTTTTCAGATATTTGCAAAATTGATTATAGAAAAATTGTATTAAAAAAGACTCCCTCAAAAGCCCTTTTAAGATTCGCGATTAAACAAGTTCGTTTGATTTTTTAAAATATGTTTAAATACCAAAAAATTCTTGAAAATTATAGTTATGAAATTTATCCCTGCATTTTTATCATTATTTTTTATGACTTCATCGGCTTTTTCAGCATCGACTTCGATTAACTTCATGGAACCCATCAAGGTCAGCAATGCTACTGAAGCAAACTATATAGAGCGATTGCTTCGAGTTCAGTCTGAAAGATATGCCGTAGTCTATCCAGCGTATCAATATAAAAGTTCTGACGAATCTTTACTTAAGTTATGCATGAATACTGGAGCACGTGAAAGTTATGTGGCATTTGTTGAGTTAAACCATGAATTCTTTAATAATCAAAGATTTCAATTGATTGTAGGTGTGGATAAATATTTTTTAAAAGAAAATTATGCTGTGCATGGCAATAAGTGCAAATCAATCGAAAATTCAGAACTACACACTGCAAAAAGCCGAGCATTTACAGAGGCAGACGTTAAGGCTAGAGCCAAAGCAAGGGCTGATGCTGAAATTGAGGCTAAAGCCAAAGCAAAGGCTGATGCTGAAGCAAGAGCGAAGACTGAGGCTAAGACCAGAGCAACAGCCGCAGCAAAAGCAGAGGCAAATGCTCGTGCTATAGCCGAAGCCAAAGCAAGAGCTGAGGCAGCAGCTACTAGCTATTAGAAAAGATATAGACAGCACAAACTACTCTCTCCAATAACTCTCATAAAAAAGACTCCCGAAAGAGTCTTTTTTACACTCAAAATGGCGCAGAATTAAATCACTGTGCTCGCCACTTCATAATGTGTTTTGTCTAATTTGCCCTGTTTAAATAACCAGCTTGCGACCTCTGGCCAAGAGTACATTGCCGACTTAGATGCCAGTCCATACATGGGTCTTGGAAAGTTGCCATCGCCACGTTTGTTTTGAGCGTACAGTGAAAGTGCCTGTCGGCTCATGCCTGCCCGTTCTGCCATTTCAGAGAGTGTAGAAAAGCCTTGTTCCTCTACGATCAAATCTGAAAAGCCGAGTGAGCGGATGTTATCTAAAGCCGATCTGATGGCTTGTGCTGCGCTCGGTGCTTCCCGATCAAACTCTAGGTAGATGGTGTCGTTATAGCTACAGAGCAATGCATCGTCACAACCCGCTTCAAAAAACTGGTCTTCAAGATCGGCTAGATCTGAACGTGCATCACGTACCACTACAGTGAAGTGATATGTATTCATAGTTCATCTCCGTTGCATTGTTTAACTTTACGAAGGATTTGTTTTGCATGAGTTTCTGGGTCTTTAGGCGTACTCCAGACACTCATTTGATGTTCGGCATGTCCGAGCACGCATTTTAAGCGACAAAATGCATGCCCTGATTTGCCTGTATCTACAACATCCCAACCGTTGTCTATCGCATATTCGATGGCTTCCCGAATATGCTTATTAGGATGTTTTTTCATTTTTAATCCTTAAACTAAGGTTTAAATTATATGCACATGTTGACATTTGTCAACACGCTAACCTTACGCAGGTGCATTAAACCAGTTTGGATTGGTATCCATGATTTCCCCGTTAGACATGTTAACGATGCGGAAATCTTTGCTAATCAGTGGCTGGCTGTTTGAGCCACGCATGTTGTAGCGCTTGCTCACATCTAGTGCCAATTCATTTGCTCGGACGATCAAACTTGAGTACTTGAGATAGTCCTGCATGTTTAAAAATCTGAGCGCGTTCCAGACGTGCATCATTTTAAAGTTTTGGTTAATGACCGCCTCAACGAGTTGTTGGATCTGCTTTTGGTCTTGGCGTTGTAGTTGGTGACTTTGTGAGACCACAGCCGTAAGGTTATGCACGTACTCGACAGCGTAAGGCAAACTTTCCAGTGGAATGTCTTCAACATTTTCTACGTCAAAGCGTTGGTGCAGCATGGTGTAGATTTCCACCATATTGAAACTAGACTTGCTGACCAGTAGCCCAACTGCTTCGGCAAGTGGAACTCGGTCTTGTATGACAGTTTTGGCTTTGGGTTGTACTTCTTTGTCAAGTATGTCCAAGACCCATTTGCGGAATTCTTTGGCGACTGGGGTGCGGGCAAAGAATGTGATGAGATGCGCCCCACGTAATGAGAAAATACGATTCTCCATCTCAACTGAGCCTGTTGCTCTAATGACCGTCAATTTGACGGTCGTTGTCATATCGGAAGTAAATTCATCTGAATTACGATTATAAATTTTAGATACTGCATCAACACGTGAATATCCTAAAGCTCGTGCTAACTCCGATGATGTGATCCAAATTTGGTCATCGTTTTGTTGTATAGGGTGAAATTGTGTTGTATTGAATGTTAAACTATTCATATCAGTTTTCTCACTATGAAGATTGATAACTCGCCCCGTGATCCGCCAAGATTGTTTGGGGCGTTTTTATATCCCTGCTAGGGATATAATTAATTTATTCTCATAATAAACTCTTGTCAATCCCTGCTGGGGATACTATTATTTTAAAAATCATTAAACTTTAGAGTTTGTAAAATGGGAAGAAATCTTGGTGTGGAATACAAAATGCGTATGTCCCAAGAACTAAAAGATAAAATTGCAGAGTCTGCTAAAGAGCTGAATCGCTCTATGAATGCGGATATTGTAGCTCGCCTTGAAGAAAGTTTTGAACAGAAAAGCTTTGAGAGTTTGGAGAACGTGCCGACTGAAGATTTGATGAAAGAGTTGGCTAAGCGTTTAGATGGATTTAGTGTGGTGGCGAAGTAATATCACTGATAAATTTATGGAAAATCTTTAGTGGAAATCTAACTATTAACTTTATGAAATAATTAGATTACGTTACCAATCAAATTAAAAATTAATCAATAAACAACAATATAGGCTTTTAAATGTCCAACAAAATAATAAATGCTAATTCTATTCATTATGCGCTTGTTAAAGGTCTGCATGATACTTGGAATGAGCAGTTTTATATGACAGATGACCCATATAATAATTTAAGACCAGAATATCTAACAACAGCTTCTGTTTGCTATTCTCTAGCAGATTTTGTTTCAAGTACTCAGCTCAGAGGATATATCATTGTTAGAGCTGAAGAATTAACTAAAAAAATTTGGAAAGATTTAAATTTGGTAAAATCCTTAAATAGAAATAAAAGAAAAAATAAAAAGAAAAAAATAAAATTTAAAAAAGATTCAGCGCGAAAAGGAAATACTGACATTACACTTTTCCAAAAATTAAATGGGCATGAATGCCCATTTGCAATCATAGAAAATAAGGAATATTTAAAATTTACCAAACAATATAAAATGTATAGTGCCAGTAGAAATGAATTTAAAAAAGACATTAAAAGAAATATTGAATTTTTAAATGCGACAAGATTTCCAAACACAATTGGGATAGAATATACAGCATTTACATTTTTCATAAATGATACATATAGCACAACAGAAACAGAAAGCAAAGATTTCTTAAAACATATAAATAGATATTTTCAAAAACTCTTTTCTATATATAAAAAAAAATATCGAGACCTTATATTTGAATTTGAAATAGGCTCTCTAATAATGCTTCTTCCTAGCAGCACATCTCAACAAGAATATATATGTGATGATGGATCTAAAGATGATACTTGTCATCAACTATATGGTGTTATTAGTATTTTTCGCAATGGACAGGTAATATGTGGACACATCTAAGCACTATTTTAACCTTCATCTCTAGCCTTGCGATCATCACACCGATCATTAAGTTTATTTTTCTAAGATCATATCGAACACAGCTTAAAAGAACGTCTTTCATAGAAAAAAGAGATTTGCTAGAAAAGTTCTATAATGAAAGTTATAAAAAACGTGGCTCTAGAAATAAATTTCTACTCCAATGTGACGCTAACATTTTGTTAGGTGAAGATAAATATTCATATCAAACTATTTTTTCTGTCTTAAAATCTGACTATCAACATTTCTACAAAGTAATAAATAATTTAAAATATGCGAAACAAATAATTAAAGAAAAGAAAATTGGTAATAATATTATTTTGTATTCTCCTTACAGTAAAAAAATATTGTATGTAATTTTTTTCGTTATAATTATAATTTATCTTATTGTAGCAATTTTATGGTTAAATCATAACATACAAAATTATATAGAATTTCAAAAAATCGTTTCTAACATTAAAATGGATTTAATAATGATAGGTGCATGTTGTCTTACTCCTATCGCAGCACGAATAAGAGTTGCATTAGATCTTGGAGAAAAATTACCTATTCAATTTAAATAAAAAAGCACCATGAGGTGCTTTTTTATTACTATTTAAAATATTATTCTTCAGAAATGTGCTTCTCACATAAAGCACACTCTTCGCCATAATCAGAATCATAATCTCCAATTTCATTAACTATCGGAGAGTCTTCGGAATTTTTATAACGCTGGATACATTCATCACAAACATTAACTTCTGGATATTGCTCAGACGCTCTATCAGAAGACATATCACCCAATATCGTACAAGTCTTCATATTTTCCTCTTCTTATTAAAGAATATTACATAAGCTAGAATATAAGAAATTGATCTTTTACCCTAAGCATATAAAATTTGAATTATTTTAAAAATTTGTCAACCAATTTTTATTGCTGAATTTTAACTTTGTCAACCAAATGTTCTTTTTACGGCGTGATTTGATAAATAACAAAGCATCATCAGATGCTCTTTGATTTATGCACTAAATACTCACCCAACCAACCTTTATGATCCACCAAAAAATTCGGATTTACTGATATGTCTATTGCTAGCTACAACAGTTTGATGACAACATTTAATGCCACTATTATGAATGACATATCCATTCACAGTATTTTCTCTCGAAATCAAAAAATCTTTATTTGAATCATGGTAGCTAGTGAATGTTCCCCAAAGGTTCTCTAAACCTTGCCATGTGCCACCATTTGGAAGCGCATAATTCACTGAATAATCGCCCAAAGGAACATTCAGCTCCGCTGTCCTGTCTTGTGGCAACTGAATCACCGCAGCAATTTTGTTGGTAGCTTTATCTCTAACTGTAAAAACCACATCATAATTTTCAGCTTCAAATGTAATTTTTCCAACCGCAGGCTCTTGATTTCTAAAAAAATACATCACTTTCTTTTTAAACGGAACAGCATTTTGTTTTTCTTGTAATTGCTTCTGTTCAGCAAGATTTTTAAGCCTAATCAGCTCATTCTGTTCATTGGTATTGTCTGGCTTTGACATGTTCTCTACCAAAGTGGCAGATGCTTCACGCTTACTTTTGATAAACTCTGATATGTAATAGGCTAAAACTACGGTAACAACAAGACCAATAATCGTAGTTACTACCTGATTATTATTTTTGTTCTTTTTTGGATTGTATGCCATGTATCCCTCTAAAATTAAAAGTTTTTATATTTTATCTTTTGGTATTTTTTCACAATAAAGAAGATATGTAAATAAAAGGATCTCGACTAGAGAATTTTACTCCAAACGATGGCTGACCAACCCTTTAAACATAAAAAAAGCCATGTGAGTGTTCACATGGCTATAAAACGAAAAACTACAGCGTACGTTAAAAAATAATTTTATATTCAATATAAGTATACAAAATTATTTAGAAAAATTGCCAAATATTATTTTTATTTTTTAATTCAGGAATGACATTCCTCACTATTATGACAGCGTCCAAAAAAAACAGGCATAAAAAAACGCCACACGGCGCTCAGTCTCAAAAATGCAGTAGTCATGAATTGGCCCCTATGCATTTGTCATAGCGTTCCACTTGCCGCAAATACACGCCATAGCAGTTATTGCTACGAATTGAACAGTCACGCCCAGCCGCATATTTATATTTCAGCAATGAATTGCATGCCTGTGTGTACTGCCCTGTTTTGAGATTCTTCAGCATGGATGACTTCGCCCAAGTAGTTTGCCCGAACTGGTACGAGAAATCGGCATACAGATCATATTCATCTTGCGACAGTTTGATCCCCTGCAAGGACTTGTTGAACACTGAGGCATCTTTGGCGTAGTGTGCTTTCAGATACTCAAGCCCCTGCTTTTTAGACACGGGTGGATCTGTCATTTTGACCTTGCGACCGTCAGGATGAACAGTGTTGCCAAATGCCACTGTAGGAACACCGCCAATGTCTTTATACGGTACAGAACGAAAACCCTCTTTTGAACCTGTATAAGCCACGCCAGGATCGCTTACTCCAGATATAAAAAAACCGCCTATCGCGGCGGCTAATGTTCCAATGACATAGTATTTAGTCTTCATTCGGTTTCCCCTTTTTTAAAGATTCGAGATAGGCTTGGTGTTCAATCGCATCGCGCTTATCTTTCTTTCGGGCATAGTGCCAGTTCATCACCAAGCCCCCTGCACCAATGAGTACACTGATCCAGAACCCCAAATCCAGTGATGCCAACCACGATGAAAATGCGCCAATACTTCCGCCATACATCGCAGTTTTACTGGCGAGTAGCGTTGAAGCAGTGCTATCGAATGTCTGTTCAGACACGGTTTCCCCCTTATTTTTGGCAATAAAAAAACCACCTTAAGCGGTGGTCATCTTTCAATTTTAATCATTAAGCAGCAACAAACTTACGTGTAGGCGGTGTGAAACCTGCAACATTATAACGTGCATGACGCGTTAAACGCCACGAATCCCAATAGGAGGCTGTGCCATCACCGATATATGAACCTGAACCCAAATACAGAATTGTTCCTGTCAAACTAAATAAGGTGTAATCAGATGTATAGCCAACTAATACCCCATCTACAAATACGTAAAATACTCCTTCTTTGCGCATTAAACAGCTATGTTGCATCTCTCCCGTTATTACAGTTCGATCAGTCTGTATCGGTGCAGGGAAAGAACCATTATCTCGTAAAATTAGATTAAAACCTGCTGTAGCGCTTGTCGGAAATTTACAGAATAATAGACCTCCTTGCGTATCCTGTGAGCCGATTGCAAATAGACGACCATTATCAACTCCCCCGTTAATACTTTTAAGCCACATTTCTGCAGTAAAATCTGAAGTTCCTAAAGCTGTACAAGGCAATGAAATTCGGTCATAACTGCCGTCAAATGCAATCGTGCCATCACTAAACTTTGGCGTTGCCAGCGATGAGCTTACAATTTTGGCATCACCTTCTACTGTAATACTTCGAGCATTTGCCGATGAATCTACAATTGCAGTGGATGGAAAACTGCTGGCATCAGCAAAGATCAGAGAATCCACCAAACTAAAGTAAGGATCATTGTTGGTGGCATCGATACGCAACTCATCACTTAATTTGCTTCGAGTTCCATTAACCGATGCAACTCGATAATAATAGGTTTCCCCTTCATTCACTGTTTGATCTGCATAACTTGTCGTTCCTGCGGCAACTGTTGCCAGTACCTCTGGCAAAGAATCGGTATCAAATGATGCTGTATCCCGATAAATCCATTGTTGATCGATGTCACCATCAACATTCCAATTTAATGTTACTGTACCCATTAGTCTGTGTACTCCGCAGTTAAATTGTAAGGTGCAGAAAAATAGCTCGCGTATGCAAATGTATGTTCAAATATTTGAAGACAGGTGTGCTGATCTCTAACGGATTGCAGTTGAACTCGATAATTTGCATGGTCATAAGCAGTCATATCCAGTTCATGACTTGCGACATTACCCAAACTTTCAGCATCAAGTAACACCGTTTCCTGATCATCAATTCCAATCAATGTCAGTAAATATTCAATACCCTCTTCCACGTTGATACTCGCCGCTGTCCACGCCAGCGGTACAGCACTGGTTTGCACAATCCGATTACGATGCGCCCAAGTCAAAATCAGGGCACCTGTGACCTCTGCTGGAAAATACTCCCCATTGATCTGGACATTGGCAGGTGGATAAGGGCGAATGGCACGTGCTGCACAATGAATTGAATGTGCTGTCGCTTCACTGAGTTCTAGAATGTCGGAACCCGTCAGCGTCAATGCTTTCAGTGCCACGGTTTCACCACTGAGATATTCTGTACTGTCCAAACCTGAGTAATTGTCCCATCCGTACAGTCGTGCTGCTGCACTGTGCTTTTGTACTGTGGTATCAAATACCCCACGTTTTACCGTCAGAATATGGGTAGTAGTGTCAAAACTGACAAATGCCATCAGCTCATCATCGAGCTGGATACGGTCATTGACTTTCAGCAAGTTAAACTCAGCTACATTTGCAACTTCAAAGGCTGTATCAAAATAGCCAATCGCGGCTTTTAAAGTCGCGCTCGGGCAAAAATCCAGTGTGCCTTCTTCAGCATAGCCTGCCCCTGAGTTGCTGTATAAACTGGCATTGATGTGGTAATTGTTAGGACGTACCGCAGCCATTCCAACAAAACTCAAGTCAGGATTTGCTGATAGTTTTTGATCAATTTCAAATTGCCCATATTGTTCAACCAACTCGATATAAGGCACTTCAAAAGCGATCGCTGTGGCATCTTGGGCAGATTTGTTGACTCGAGTGATTGGCGTATACTCAACAACTGCGGTCATGGGGTTGCTAAAGGAATCTTCGACAGCCTTGACTGAAATCGTATTATCGACCCCATCCCCAAATTTAATCTCAGTCACCCGAAAGATGGCTTCGGACAAGCCATAACGTGTATTAGACAGTTTAAATGGATGACCTTTATTCCAAAGCACTGCCACTGCCTCTGTGGTTTCAAACTCAATACTCGCCAGTTCTGTCGATAAGGTTTTTAAATCACGTAATGCAAGAACACTTGCCAAGTCATTGTTGGATACTCCCTTATAGTCAATATCTTGAGAAGATACGCCACCTTGCTGGGCAATCCGCCCAATATCCTGCACAGTAAGCGTCGAATCCTTTTCCCGACCACTATCGTAATAGGTCACAGAAACTTGATTGATGCAGTCCGCCAGGGTTCTACGTTCAAAACCCAAAGACCGATAATGACTTTCTGTTAAAACATCTAAGGTATGCTTGTCATAATCATCACGGATGAGTTTTAAAGTCCACAGATTTGAAACACGATCGACATAGAGTTCACCATTAATATGATCCAGCACATTGCTAATAAAATCTTTAATGGTCTTGGATTCACTCCATGCCAATGACAGCCCTAGCCCCTCGTCATACAGGGTATTTGCCGCAGATCTAAAACTCTGATCATCAATCTGTGCAGTGGTTGCCCCTTTGCCCCACAGGGTATTGGTCAAACACTCACGAATGATATGTGCTGCATTTAAATCTCGATAGGATTTGGTTTTAATTGAGAATGATAAAGACAGATAAATCCCGCCTGTAGATCCTGCGGGAATGCAATCCACAGCGGCCACAAAGAGTACGTTGGTTCCTGTCTTGATCAGATCCTCTGAAATCGTTGCAGTACTGTTGTAATATCCTGTTGTTTCAAAATCAATCTGCACACCATTAAAATATAATACTGCACCATCATCATGATCGAAGTTAACGGAGATGTCCCCATAGTCGGTATTGTCATCCACGATCAGATAATGGCGGATCATAATGGCTCGACCCGCAGCAGAAGCTACTGCCGTATTGGGTACAGCAAGTGGCGCAGTTGATATAGTCCCAAAGGGTCCCTGCGCTGAAATCCATAAATCATCTACATAATCCAGCCCTGCATATTCTGATAACTGGGATAAGTTGGTAAAGCCATCCTGAACGTGATATAGGAAGTAACCATCTGCATCGACTTGATCACCATAGCGAAAAATCTCGGCTTTTTCGTCATACCATTGGGTTTCACCATTTTGTAGCGTGTGAATCCGCTGTACACGCCACTTTGAGTCTGGCATGGTTGGCGATGTTCCAATGTAAACATCTTCCAGAATGACAGATAACACCCCACGCCAAGCTGATTGTAGAACATCGCCAAAGATTCGGGTAAATGCAGGATGTTTGGCTTGGTCTGATTGTCCAAATAAAAAGAAGAAATAACCATAGATTCCCCCTGATTGTTCATTGCCACCAAATAAATTTGTTTTATCTATTAAAACTGCTGCATTTTCAGAAATAGTCGTATTCATTGCAGTTTTTGCGCTGAATTTGATTTTTGAAACATTATCGACTGGACCATGACACAAAATTAAATGTGCAGAAGCAAAATATTTGTATCCAATAGTCTGTTTTTTCTTTTTAATGGCTTCGGGTGTACCCGCCTCAAATGCCGCAACATTGGGAGCAACATCGCAAGTCCCAAAAATCACGGTAATTGAACCCCCTTCATCTGATGTGGTTGCCTCTAATGTGCCTGCTGTTAATGAGGTTTTTTGGGCTTTTCGTGCCTGTATGTAGCTATAAACAACAAGAATTGCCATCACCACATAATAGATAATCTCCCACATAATTAGATGATCCTCACGATGGTTGGGTTATCTTCGGGAATGTATGGAAAGCCCATAAAATTATCGGTATTGCCAAAGTTATTACAGGCACTTATTGAATGCACGCAACCAGGATAAACATAGACATAATGCACATTGGCAGCCGTAGCATCGTAATCCTGTTGAGCGAGGTCAGTGCCTACAATTGCTGCATCTAAGGCTGCTTGCTTCTGATCTACTCGCAGTTGTGCAGTGGCATAATCATCGGCATAGTTTGGGCTACTCGGATCAAGTGCATCACGTTCCATTACAACTGTGTCATAACTGGTTTGTGCAATGGACTGATGACTTTGCGCTGTTGCCAATGCTGTGGCTGCATCAGCAAGCACATCCAGATCTTCATCACTGGTTAAGTAATCTGATAACGAATCCAGCCGCCTAATCAGGGTCATTGTATTTTGGGTACTCGACTCAATGGAGATATAGACATTGTTGCTATTTTTAAGCATGCCAAGCATGAAGTAATTATCGGCATAGCCTTCCAGGCCTCTCAGTACAACCGTAACACCACCAACAGACTTGACTGTACTTTGTACCGCCCAAGCATCTTTATCCAGTTTGCAACCCTCACCATATAAATCATGGGCACAAGTCCGCTGGTACTTGTAACGTGCACCCACGCGCGCCAGACTGGTGTAGTCATTTTCAAAGGTTAGAATGATGGTTGCAGCGTCAGGCTTGACACCAGTTAAACGCCCCTGCCAAAGTAATGAAACTGTACCGCTCTGATACTTGCTGAGTGTCAGAAAAACCACCTCTTCCAGTGCCGATCGCAGACAGCTTTGGGCAAATTCAGAGTCAGCCGCAAAAGTCACTTCCAGACTGTTTTTCTCCAGATCACTACTGGAACTGATCGAACCACGCTTAATCGCCAGTTTGTTCCAGGTGACTTCGCCAACAGTGACATCCTTATCCCCTGAGCTATAACGAAAGATTTGTGAACCACGCACGATGGTATAAAGCTCGCGTCGGGTTCTTTCTCCAAATAATCCAAACATGTTTAAACTCCCAATTCCAGAATCGGCACAGCAACCTCGGCAATACCTGCACCTTGATAATTTAGTGTGATGTTGTCAGCATCGAGGCGATGCAGCCCCAGATAGGAAATCCGTTGAATATTCAATGCAGCCTTGTTCAGCGTAGGTGAAATCATCAGTTGTACAGTCGATGATGAAGTTAGGCTTGATTCGGTAATCGTATGCGCTGTCCAAACACCATTGCACTTGATCGCGATATGCTTGCGCTGATCTGTAAGCTGTTTGTACTGATCTGCTTCAACAACTAGCGTTGTGGTGACTGTACCCGTACTTTTAGAGCGTAGATTCGATTCATAAGTCGGCAACCAAAATGGACGATAACGCCCCTGTCGTCGAAACAGAAAATTCTTATAGTCTCGAACCTGCTGCTGCCCTTTGAGCACAGCACGATACTGCTTGCTATAACGGGCAAAATTCCAGTCTGTGCTTTGGTAAATCTCACCCATGCCATTATCAAGAATATTCTGCTGCTGGCTGATCGTGGCTTGCATGGCATCCCCTGAATAGGTCAGATTGAAGAAATACAGATCATCCCCTAGAAACTGCACAGGCGCTTCAGGCTCAATAGCGGGTTCATCCACCACGATAAAATCAACCGACATGGATGCATGAATGCCACTGATATTTCGGGTGATGTCCCCGTTAATAAAGCAGACCCTCACTGGGTATAACTTTGCGCTGTCAAAATTAATGACTTCACTCAGTTTTAACCCTGTTGCCTGCACTTCAAGTATTTCGACCAGTTGCACACCCACATCATTTTTAAGCAGTGCCAGTGAGTTATTCCGAAAATCATAAATGTCGGTGTTGCAGGCAATAAAATCACTGCTGACATCACCTACAAATTGACGTTCCTGATAAAGCGGCACAGCCCAAAGCTGACGAATACCACCCCACTGCACATTGAACTGTTGAGCTACAGCTTGACGTACACTTAAACAAGAAAAGCTCAGCGTTTGCCGAGCTTTGTCCTTGAGTGGAGTGCGTTGTTCTGTACCGTCCGAGGCCTCAAAAATATCGGTTTTAAAGCCGATACTTTCATTTGCCCCAACCAGTACAGGCGTGGTGAGCAGAATCAGATCACCATACAAATTGGTATTTACCTTCATACTGTTATCCGATGATCGCTTTGATTGTACTACGGTTATTTTTGATGAAATTCACAAAGGTTCGTGTACCTGCTGGCGTTGCCACGTAATCCCCCATCATGCTTAAATCAACAATATTGTTCACCTGAATATGCTGTGGCTGTACCGTAGTTGTATTAGTTGCTTTTTCACTCAATTGATTTGCAATTCGGCTTTGAGATGCAGAAGCATCAAGCCCAGCAAAGCCACCAACAACGCCACCATCGGCATAACCACTAATACCACCACGACGCGCACGCTCTACAGCGACAACACCGCCTGACCGAGCAACGTCCTGTTGTGACCAAACCACTTCGCCTTTATGCACAACACCTGCAACATCATACTTGCCACCTGTACCTGTGTAGCCACCGTCATAAAACTCAGCACTGACAGAACTAATATTAGAAATAATGCTAGCCGTTGCAGCAGCAACAGAAGCCATTGCTCCTAAATTGGCAGGAAATGCAAGCGAGGATGCTTTTGCAATACCAGTCTGAATTGCAATCATGGACTGAGCAATGGCAAAGGCTTTCTGCACCACAAATGCTGCTTTGTAAGCTGCACTTTGCTCACCGAAAGCCCCTTTCATCGTTTCAGTCATAGAGCCGAAAATCTGTTCTCCGTAGTAAAGCTCAGTTTGAAGCTGTAACTGCTTAGATGCGTTTTGAATATCTTGATCACGTTGAGCAGCATCCGCACGAATCTGCGCACGTTCATCTTCACCCTGCTGCACAATATCATTGAGCTGAGTTTGGTACTCCTGTTCAGAAATCAGTCCTTGGCTATATTGATCAGCTAAACCAGTTGTCAGATTATCTTGCGCGTTCTGGCTTCCACCCAATTGCGAATCACGTAACTCATTACTACCCTTTTGCAAGTCTTTAATGGTTTGATGATTCACATCAAACTGATTGGTTGGTAGTCCGATTGCAGAGTTATAAGCATCTTGGTATGCTTTTTGATTATCCTCTACCAATTTTTTGAGTGACTTCTGCTGTGCCAACTCTTGATACGCTAAGCGAGCATCAATCTCCTCTTTACTGATGCCTGTAATATTTTTGAGCTGCTCATGTTCAAGTTGATAACGCGCAGTCACCATTGCTGCTTCAGTCAATAAGCCTTCTTGTGCTGCTAAAATGCGTGCATCCCGCTCCAATTCAGCATTTTTTAAATTGTGCTGAAAGTCAGCATCTTTTGCAGCAAGAATCTGCTCACGTGCTTTATCCGATAAGCCTTTATTCTTAACGATTTCATCACGTTCAATTGCATATTGCTGTTTCATCAACTCGATTGAGTCCATAGTCGCTTGCTGAGCAGATAAAACCTGTTGAGCTTCTTCACGTTTGACTGCATCAATCTGAGCCTGCATTTGACGATCTAAAGTAGCCATAGCATCCTTACGCTCTGCAGGTGATTTGCTTAAATCTGCTTCTGCCAGCATCTTTTTAACGTCATACTCATTTTTTAATTGAGTAATACGATCCGTTTCAAAGGCATGTAGCTGGTTGTACTCATCCTTTTCTTGCGCATGTAGGGTTAGAAGCTGACTCTTGTACAATTCCGCCTGCTTTGTTAAAGCATCTGTTTGAGCTGAACCTGTCAGAGTTGAATTAATCGCTTTGATCGCTTCGGTATTGTCTTTAGCAAGTTGTTGCTCTTTCGTATAATACTTACTACGAATCTCAAGCTCTTTATCCTGCCGAACTTTTGTCGCTTCCGCAGCTGCTTTTTGCTGTGCCAGTAAGTCGTCCTGACTTGGCATTGAAAGTGACTGATCAATTGCACTCTTTCCATTTGCAGCTGCGATAAACATATGTGCATTTGAAACATAATTCTTGGTTCTTGGCCCAATATTTTTACCTTTTTCAACATTGCCTTCACCAGCATGATACGCGGCAATTGCTTTGTCCCAATCCCCAAATCGGTTATAGAGATATTGAAGGTATTTCGCTGCACCTGCGGCACTTGATTCGACACTGGTAACATCCACACCAAATCTTTTTGCGGTCGCAGGTAAAAACTGGAATGAACCCTGAGCACCACTTTCTGATGTTAAAAGTTTGCCTTTTCGATAGGTATCTCCGCGACTTTCATTCATCATAATTGCTGAAAGAATTCCAGATGGCAGACCATATAAACTTTCTTTATCTGCAAAATTATACTTTGCAGCATTCATTTGAACTTTAGCAAAGGATTTGCGTAATGCTGGGTCTAACTCATAGTTTTTGCTATAAAAATCTTTAACTGTTGCAGCTACCGTTTGATTGCCGACTGACTTTTTATAAGCATTATCACCATTTATGCGTTCTTGTGTATCTGCATAAGCTTCAGCTTTATCGCGACTAAATCCATGTTTTCCAACCAACTCCTGAATATATTGTTGACGTAATAAGTTCTTTTCAACACTGCGTACATACTCCATCTGTTTCTGAGTGAGAAGTGCATAAGCCACTGCTGTATTCTTTGTTGCATCAGCATGCTGTTGCTGTTTTTTCGCAGCTTCATCAGTTTTTTGATTGAGCTGATCTAAAACATCTTTTTGCTGACTATAGGCTGATTTAGCTCCATCATGGGCAGAAACCAAATCCCGAATCTTGGTGATTTGTTCATCGCTGACACCGTTAATCGATTTTACTGCGCTATAGAATTGATCGGCTGTAATCTTGCCTTGTGAATATTGCTGAAATTGCTGCTGGATCTGCTGTGCAACCTTTTCGGAAACACGCCCTGAATCTTCTAAATAGCCGATATAAGCATCAAGTTCAGAGTAAGCAAAAGTATATTTTTCTCCTAACTCTTTAACTTGCTTGGTCAACTGACTAATTGCCGTATCTTTTTGAACAGCATTAAGTTTTTCGTACTTCTGGCACAATTCATCGACAGATTGACCCTGAGTATCCAAAACTTGGGCAGTATCTTTGGTATTGTCTTTCAGCAATAGATAAGATGCGGCAACTGCTGCAACGGTCAGACCTAGACCGACTGGCCCGCCTAAAACCCCAAGTAACCCGCGCCCAACATTGGCAGCAGTCAGTTTGGCGGCATTATTTGCAGCTTGTGCAGCCGTATCTGCTTCTAGTGCAGCAGCATGTGCAGTTTGTAGTGGAATTAAAGTGCTTTCAACAAAAGCCAAGCGCTGCATACCAGATAAGCGAGCCAGTTGTGCTTCAGCATTTGCTAACTCAATACCCGTAAGCTGTACAATACGGGCTGACCGTGCTGCTTCAATCTCAGTATTGAGCAAGATTTGCTGGCGTTCAGCGATTAAACCTGCGATCTTGTCATAAATCCCAGAAACGTATTTTCCCATAGCAGGTACAGCAGCACCAACCAGATACGCCCCAAGTACAGTGGCAACAGCTTTGACCTCATCCATGTGGGTCATGACTTCTTTCAATGCAGGGACAGCAACATTGACCAGCTCAGCTTCAAAACCTTGCCATTGCAAATCTAAAAGCTGTAGGTTTTCTTTGGCAAGCGCCAAATCCTTAACCATACTGTCAGATAAGATTGAACCTGCTTGCTGAGCTGCATCTCCCCATTTCTGAAAGCCTTTACCGCCATTTTCAAGCAATGGAATAAGTAATGAGGAATCTGAAATGATTGATTCCATATAGAATTTCATATCATTGGTTGATGCGCCTGCTTTTTCCAATGAATCATAAAAAAGCTGCAATGCTTCAGGACCTGATAGCTTTTGGAACTGATCAATCGTCACCCCGACACGTGGAGCAATATCGTTAAAAAAATCTGCTAATGGCCCACCGCCAGTACGCTGAAAATCTCCGATACGGTCTTGCATATCTTTCATTTTGTCAGCAAAGGATTCCATCGAAATTCCTGCTGTTTCAGCACCAACAGAATAATATTGGAATTGCTGAATAGAGGCATTGGATAGCTTGGCAAATTTCTGAATATCATTGCCAGCATCTACAAATTTCTCAGCATATGCCATAACACTGGCAACAGATAATCCAGCCGCAACTGCACCCAATGCTTTGACAGCCAAAGATGCAACATCAAATGATTTGGCAATTTTTTTAGTCGAATCCTCTGCCTGACGTTCAGCCCGTTCTAGAGGCTCGGTAAACGAGCTGATACGGGTCACAAGATCAAGGGTTAAACGACCGAGAGATGCAGCCATATTTACTTTCCTCTAGATAATAAAAAACCCCGCTAGGCGGGGTTTACATATTCAAATTTAACTTTGGCATCTAACTTGGATAATTACTTTTTTCTTTCAATTTTTCACATTTTAGTAGCATCAGATGCTGCTGCCGCAGCTTCCGATGCTGCGGCTGTAGCTTCCGCTACTGTACCCCTTGTTGTAACTTTCCTACTTCTTGTAGGTATTTCATCAATAGCTATGGATGGAGCAGGATCAGATGCCACTGCTGCATCAGCAGCAGCGGCTGTTTCTTCCGTACCAACTGGATTATTCACAGGAAACTTAGCTAGATAATCTTTATGACAATATGACTGTACCATTGCATCAAAATAGATGTTATCTGGGCTCTCAAAGCTTACCTGCTTATCATCTCTTACAATGAACCTAGAGAATCCAGAATATGCACCCCATGAATTCTTAGCGTTCACTTCGCCACAGTTTTTAATTACGTTTCTAAATCTTGCTGATTCACCATCTTTCAGATAGTACTTAACAGTCTCTTCAGTAGCCTTTATTTCTGCTTGTTCTTTAAGCTTTTTTTCTTGCTCTATTTTTGCTTTTTGTGCAGCAATTTGAGCTTGTTTTTCTTTTTCAATTTCTGCTTGCGATTTACCACAACCAACCAAAGCTAATGTGATAAACCCCAAGACAATTAACTTTTTCATTTTAATCTCTTACTGACAAAAGGCTAGAATATACTCAATTTACATAAAGTAACGCAAATTAAAATTTATACCATATAATAAAAAACCATCCGAAGATGATTTTATAACCATTTATTTTTCAGTTGTTTGCATCAAATAAGCTGTTAAAGCATCATCATCAAATTCTGACTCGTCGTTTGCAGCTCGTTTTTCAGTTCCCTCATGCAACATGAGATCAACAAGCTCAACATTTTTAACACCCTTCGATGCCAAGAATGAATGATGCAGTCGTGCAAGCTCTTGCTCTATTCTTCGACCGATGTTGAGGCTTCCGTATTTTCTAACGTAGGCTGCCCAGATTTTAATTTCTGTGTATGTGAGGTTTTGGACTTCTTCGATGCTTTTACCCGTCGCGACTGCGATTTCACAGATGAGTTCCGTTTCGGGTTCGAGCTCTGCGTCTTTCCCAATGAGTTTACTTCTACAATTTTAAACCAAATTGCCTCAGCTAAATCTTGGCTGAAATTCTGGCGAACTTGAGCTTCTGTAAACTGAAGATTGCCTTCTTCATCGCAAATGGAAGCGGCCAAAATACCTGCCAATGCCTCTTTATTTTCACCAAAAGCACGAAGCTTTGCCACGGCAGTATCATAAGAGTACGGTTTGATAAAAGTATCAAACTTAGCATATTCACCCTTGTATTTAATTTGAACTGTGACTGCTTGCGGCTTAGCAATCAATACACCTGCATTAATTTCTGTAATATCAATCTTTTTCATTGTTCTATCCCAAAAAGAAAGCCCCTTTGTAAGGGGCTATGATGATTTGATGTTAGGTTTTAGGAATCCATTTGGTTGCGCTTTTACGTTGCATGGTTACAGTACAGTTGACCAATGTATCTGGATCAAATTTCCACACTGGCGTGGTCAATGATGCATCCCAACGCCACCAAGTACGATCAGTTGGAAGCGTTAGCTCTCCATTTGTAACTGTAGGAATAGAATCTGAACCAGGCGCACCAATCATAATCGTTAATGCCTTTTTGGTAGTGGCCCAATCAACAACTTTTTTATGGCTTGGTTTCTCTTCATCAATATCAAATCCCAATGAGCCATCACCAGGATCAGAAAGACCAGGAATATAAGATTTGCTTTCTTCTTCATCCAAATCAGTAATTTCAATTTTACCTGCTGAATCTGAACCAGGATCTATCGTCTTCAAACTTTCAAGACGAGTGACTTCAGTTCCATCGAACGCGAAAAAACGCGAGCCTTGTACACGAATTTTTGCCATGAGTAATTACTCCTAATTTCAGGCATAAAAAAGCCTCCCGAAGGAGGCGCGATATTTTTTAATGATTTACCACCATCGTGAGGCGGTAATGATTTGTGGTAATTGCCAAGCCAGTATTGCAAGAATTACAAACCCTGTTACTTTCCAGAACCCATATTTTTCCATGAGTTTCTCTACCCCCTCTAAAATTTCTGTTATATTAGGCACAGAGATATTTCTCCTTAACTGTCGCTAGTTGAGTGGATTTAAAAACCTCAGTGTTAGCGCACTGGGGTTTTTGCTTTTTAGGTACTTCCAACCTAATAAGGCAATTATTATTTAGAAGCTGTTTGATTTCCTCCGGCCCGGTTTCCACAAGGCATAAAAAAACCACCTCGAAGGGTGGTTAAATTTTTTAGGGGCTTAGCTCACTTTGACTAGCCCACATTCTTTTAACTGTTTATATCCCATACCGCCACCATGCCAGTTATGCGTTTTAGAGAGTTCAAAAATCGGCATATACACATCACGTCCAACAACCTGTCTTGCACTTTCAGCACCAAATTTAAAATGATCGTGGATGCCATGCCCCATTGATGGGCTGAGTTTTATGATGGTACTACCAAATTCAGACCACCAATGATTCAGCCAAAGCATGTGGCGGGCGGTTGCATCGGCATGTTGGTCAGGTTGTGTTTGTTTGTCTTGGCTAAACAGTGCAATCAGTTGATGTACATACGCCACGGCGATTGGCAGCATGTCATACGGAATTTCATCTATGCCGTTTATTGCAAAGCGTTGGTGAATCAGTTTATAGGCTTCGCTAAAGTTGAGGTGTTTGGTTTTGGCGACAAGCATATTCACGGCGTCATTAAGTGCGACACGTTCAGCTTTTGAGTTGCCTTGTCTTGCGGTTTGTACTGCAAAGTAGCAGTCTTCCAGTTTTTCAAATACTTCCCATGCTTGGTCAGTGTCGAGCATTTTGGCATGGCGGGCTGCACCACGTTCTGTCCATAAATTAACAATTCTCGCATTCTTTTTGACAGCGTGACAATTAGTCACGCTGTTCTTAAATGCCTTTAATTCAGAACCTTCCAATTTATAAAAATGTTTACCTTCTACAAATCTTTCAACATTTCTAGAGAAGTTCTGACGAATGTTATCTATATCTGTGCCATAAAAATCTGCAAGCATTTCAGTAGTAACAACTGGAATAGATTTGAAATTAATGATTGATACTTTCGTATCGTTGATTTGTGCTATATTTGACATATCAATATTCCTTGCAATGGTTTGTTGATATAAGCCCCATGAATCTTGGTCGAGGAGTGGGGCTTTTTTAACAAATAAACCAATCTGGTTTATTATGGTTTAAAATTAAACCATTGAGGTTAATAAGTCAATGTGCTATTTTCTAAATATTGAAAATGGGAGAACCACATGACTGAAGAAGCTCAACTAAAATTGAGAGTCCCTCAAGACCTCAAGGAATATATCGACATAGAGGCTAAAAACAATTATCGAACCATAAATGGCGAAGTTGTTTACCGACTTGAACAATCTAAAAGAATCAATAAAAAAGAGTTAGAAGATAAAGCACATGAGTTTGCTTATATTTTAGCTTCCGCTTTAATCCAAGACCCCGATGTTGACATACACGGTGTGGTGCATGGTTTTAGACAACCATCAATTAAGGGTGTTCAGCAAGCATTTCAACTTTTTTTATACCGTGATCCAAGTAATAGAAAAGATCTTGGTATGGAGGAGACTGATGATGGGGTTAGATTTTTTAATCTAGAAGATGAATACTTTATTAGTAATAAGAATCCATTCCCTGATGGCGCTTATTCCATAAACCATTTGTCGAGGATTTTAGAAAGATTATATTTTCTACCTATGATGTTGCCTAAACAATAAGATGCTTAATAACTGCATACCATTGAAAAAAGCACCTTAAGGTGCTTTTTTCAATGAAACAATTATGCAGTTTTTTGAGGAAAATATTTTCCAAGTAAAGCTTCTATGAGCAGTATTGCTCGTTCACTTTCCACTTGTGCCGTAACCAAATCACCTTTTGTAAACTTACGATCTAAAAAATAATCTGCCTTAACACGTATATTGTGTATTGTCCTTAACTTTAATTCTAATTTCTCAAACTCACTATCATTTAACTTATCAGCAACTAAGGTACAACATGTACGAAGAGCCTCGTGTGTTCCACCACCTGCTGAATTAAACTCTTTTGGGTATTTTTCACTTAAAAGAGATTTAACTGCATGAAATAATTCATAATAGTATCTGCCAGAGCAAGAGCGATATATTGCTTCGATATCAATATCTTCAGGGTTAACATTTAGAAGAAAATCAGCAACTTTCCTAAAATTAACTCTATCCATCAAGCTACCTGCTGATTGTCATTTTCATGTTTATAACTATAGTCAAGCCCAAAATAATAATTTAGGCGTTCTGATACTTTTCTAAATTCACTCAAAGTTTCAGAATAGCATTCACGTCTTTTTGTAAGTATTAAATCTTGGAAATCATCATTCATTTGCCCAAGAACAAATTCCGCACTCTCATCTGATTCATTTAAAGGCAAATATATTGTAGTCGAAAATTGTGACCTTGATAGATCACATTGAGTTTCTTCTCGATAATCAGATGTAAATGTGAAATATTTATAGAAAACTGTATCCATAAGAGTTCTGTAGAATCTAAAAATCTCTAGAGGAACACTTATTTCAGATAAAAATTTAGACGTCTTATTTGCTATTTTTAATAATCTTTCTTGCTCATCATTTAATTCTATTGAAGCAATTTCACGTAATTGCTCAACTTCTTTTAAATATCCATATGGGCACAAGGTTTTGAAAATATCCGAAAAAACCTGCTTATCATTCTGTGCATTAGAAATCGCTGCCATATATATTTCTATAGCTGACGTATGTTCACCATTTAACATCAAAACATTAGCATAATTCATTGAAGAACTAACACTATGGTTTGTCATATTATAAGCATATTTAAAATGACTAATCGCAGACCTTAAATCGTTTTCATATATAGAAAGGATTCCTTTTCCTGTATAACAATCAAATGCTTCTCTTGTACTCAAAGCTTCTAAACTTTTTCTTAAAATAGCCTTTCGCTTCCCCATTTCACCAAAAGCATTTTGATCTTTAAGACCTCTGTGGGTAAAGAAGTATATTACTTCCTCTAACTTAGTGTTTGCTAATAATAGCTGCATTAAATTGACCCTAATTTTTTTAATAAAAATACCCTCTTATCATTGGATAACAGGGTCATTACATGCATATTATGCGATATCAATTTTTCGGTCAATCTTTTTTCACTTACCATGCGTAAGCTTAAATAACAATACTTATCCTCAGCAAATGCGTTAAATGTTGTCGTTACGCTAAAATAGTTGATCATTAATGCAACAAAGTTTAACTATATCAACTTCCTATTTGCAAGTACCTTCTTTTTAGACATTACCACCAACTTCCAACAATTCAAGCTAAGCCTATATAAAAAGCAGCAACACGAATCAAAAATCTAACAAGCATGATGAACCCAGTAATCAGCGCAATATGCCAAAATATTTTGATAAAACTTTCAGGCTTTAAATTCATAGCTTCCATAGTCGCTCCTAGAAACTTAAATGAAAATTTGTTATCTTTACTCACAAATCTGATCCTTAATTGACCTAAGGTTTGGAAACAAAAAAGCCAAGAACTGCAATTCTTGGCTTTTTGCTTTTGATATAAAAAAACCTCGCTATAGCGAGGTCTGTCTTTCTTCTAAACTAACGATTCACATGCCAACTAACATCAAAACTGTAGTGTGGCATGCCTGTCACAGGGTCTTTATCCTGATTACCATAACGAGTGACATAACACTCTGTTTCAATCGCATTGCGTACTGCTTTGGCAACCTCACTGACCACATCATCATCCATGGCATACACATCAATCTGTACATCAACACGGTCACAACTCGGAACATCATCCAGCTCGTTGTATGGATCACCCCCCACAATCTGCCAAGTCACATACGGCGGTTGCGGATTGTCAGGAGCAATCCCAAAACTGTATGCCCGTAAAATGCCATTGCTTTCAAGCAAAGCAACCACAGCGGCATTGGCTTTCAGCACGGGAAAAATAGGCAAATCAATCATGACAAGCCTCCTAAAATAATATTGATTTCAGCAGAAAACACCTGCACAAACTTGTCAGTAATCTGTCCCACATTTTTAGACAGTGCAGGACGCATAAATGGTTGCGCGGCAATTTCACTGGTCCCAAACTCGATATAATGCCAGTACGTGGTAATGCCACCTGGTAAACCTGACAATGCCGTTTTATCTGTGTATTTGTTCTGCGCTGCACCACCACGTATCCCAACACGCATACGAATTTCATTGGAATTACTGGTTTTACCTGTCTGTGTGACAATGTTTTTCCAGATTTTCTCTTTGGTAATCGGGTCATCCAGTGCTTTGGCATTTGCTCGAGCGGCATCACGGGCAATATTCATGGCTTGCCGTGCCGACTTTCGTGTAATGCGCTTAATGGTACTTTTCTTTCCAATCGCCTTAAGTTTCTGCCGCAACTGCTCTAAACCTTGGATACGTACCATAAGCACCTCATGGATTCCATGCCTTTTCCCCTGTGGCAAGGTTCAAGGTCAAATATTCACGGCGACTGTCAGGATCTGCCATCGGGTTACCATCAATACGGTAGTAATAACCTTCAAACTTCACCCGCATCGAGGAGCTAATTTGCTTCGCAGTTTGGCTATAACGAATTTTCGCCCGAGCCTGAATAGTACTTTGAGCTGCTTTCGCAGCAATCTGATCTTTGGTAGATAGGTCTGTGACTTCTGCCCAAAGCGTTGCAAGATCTGTCCACTGACTAATTTGCTTGCCTGTTCTAGGGTCTTGCCCTGTCACTTCTTCATATTGAATGGTGATGCGGTGTTTTAAGTTAAATGCTTTCATCAATCACCTCACACCACAGTCGGACTACGAAATGGGTAGAGCAAAGCCCGAACTGGTGGCGGCAAATAATTGCCATCACTAGGCATTTCACCCTCAATATTGCGGTACTGGTCGTAATAACCACACAGCAGCAAAACCGCCTGTGTGAATTGTGCTGGATAAGTCACTTTCCCCGTATTTGCATCTGCAACAAAAGTGTCTGTCACATACGAAAAAACCGCAGATTCTGCGGCTTGTCGATAAGCATCAAGGAGAGTGTCTTCATCATCTGAATCATAGCGCAAATGCTGTTTAACAAGCGCTAAAGTGGTAATTGCCATCATTTCGCCCCTTTCACACATAACTTGAATGATTCATGACTGAATTCGCCCTGATGCTCCTTTTCACAGTGCCAAAGTGAACCTTTAAACGTCACAAACACGCCTTTGTTATAGCGTTTCTCATCCGAAAATACGCCTTGATATAAACTTTCAAAGGACTTATTGGCATCAGGTTGTGGTGTTGGCGGATTGGATGAGCCTGTACTAAAAGGATCATCTTTCGCATCACGTTTCGCCAAAGCTTCAAGCGAGTAGTTTTGCTGCTGAATCAGTGGAGAATTCCCACCTTTGACAGGCAAATACCCCAGTTTCTGACGTGCTTCATTGGGTGAGAAAATTCCTGCGCCAATTCCTTCCTTGTAATAGGCAATCTTGCTCGATGCATCCATACGAATCAGCACATCAAGATCCAGAAAGGCTTCCACGCCTAAATCCACCAAACCCAAACCATCATCGAGTAGGTTTTCACGGGCTTCGATGTAAGACTGCAAACAATCTGAATAATAGATTTCATTCAGATCAGAAACCTTGGTTGCGCCTTGAACATCTGTAATACCAATTTTAAACGGCGGTACATTAAAGGCCGTGCAGACAATCCGTGCTGACATATTCAACTGTTCGACCAGTTGACTGTCCGTGGCTTTCATCCCAATACTGGTGTATTTCGCCCCATCCGATAACAAGCCTGTCTTACCGACATTCGCACCACCATAATTGGCATCCCATTTGGTTTTAATATCCCGTGCTTTATCTTTATCAACTGCACCAGGTACTTCAATCACACCACCCGGTCTTGAACCATTGGCAAAGAAGTTTTTAGAATTGCGTAAAATCGAAATACCCTGCTCGGATGCCAAGGCACATGCCATGATTGGAGTTAAACCTACCAGTGGATGGTAAAGTGCATTGATACGGTCATGGATGATTTCAGACGCTGGGATAATCACATTTTCAGTCTGTGTCAGCCGATCATTACTCAACTGGTAAAACACATTGCCATGATCATCCACCAAGGTTGTGACCAAATCAGGATTGAGAATCACAAGGCGATAGATTTCACCAAAAGCATCCTTCACTTTGAACACATAAGTATTGCCCCGTAACAGCAGGCTTTGCGTCCATTGCTCATTAAATTGCTGCCAGTTCTGGTAATGGTTTGGCTTTTTAAAGACCCGAACCAGTTGTTTTGGGGTCAATGCATCCACCAAAACACCCTGCTGTTTCTTCTTCAGCATAATCGGCATCTTGCCAATATCTTTAGAAATTAGACCGACACAAGCAAACACTGCATAAAATGCGGTCATGTCTTCGCGGGTAATTTCCTTATTTTGCTGCCAAGCCCCTGAAAATGGTTCCTGTACAAAAAAACTGTTCCAAGTTCCTGCATTTCGGGCAGTTTGGTAGCTTTTTCGTTTGAATAACTTCTCAAAAATGCCCATGTCTACCGCCTTATTTACTTGGTGTTTCTTCTTTTTTCACTTTAGAAGATGCTTTTTTAGGTTCATCGCAAGCCTTTGCAACACCCGTTTTAATCAAAACATTGGCGGCAAAGTCTTCAACTTCTTTGACATCCCCGACATTGGCATCATGCATCACTTTCAAATATTCGATTTTCATTACTGCTCCCATAGCTCAACAATCAATTTTCATTGCTCAGATATGAAAACAGCCCCAATCAAGGGGCTGCTTTAATCACTTTATATGGCTTAGTACTGAATATAAGCACTGGCAATCGCACGACGTTTTGCCCATGTAATGAACTTTTCAATACGGATGGCAAACTCATTGTTCTGCCATAGATTGTAAGTCGTTGTACCATCCACCAAGGTGGCTTGGTCACTATAGGACACATCTACACCGCCATCTTGAGCAACCAAGATTTCGCTCATTTTCACCAATTCAATTTTGGAACCGACTGCTTGAGAGGTAACCACAGGAATACCCAACAAGCTACGTGCTGCACCTGCAAATGACATGCCTGTAAAGTAGGTGTTGCCCAACGCATCACGAAGCAAAGCCAATTGCATCGCACGGGTTTCAGACATGAGGAAAAATGCATTATCTGTCGACAAATTGGCTTCCACAAAAATTGTGATCAGGCTCATTAAGTCCTTTTCATAGTCTGCTGCTGTTGTGCCCGAGCTTGTCACAGCAGTCACGCCATTTAAAATGCCCGCAGGAACAACATCGCTCCCTGCAGCTGTACCCAAGAACGTGGCATCAATCAATTCAGCTGATGCTGCAATCAAATCGTCCAACACCAATTGGTCAACTGCTGGATCTGCACGGCGTAACAACTCTTGGGTATAGACTGTAATGGCAGCCAACTTATGCTCTTTGATTTCAACACTGCCAAATGTTGGATTGGTTAATGGTTTAGGCTGAGATTCACCCACCCAAGCAGCAGTACCACCAGTCGATTGCCCTTTAATTTTGACGTTAAATGGTACAGAGCGATACCCCTTTAACTTGTCAAATACTGTGGCGTTTCGCAGCAGCTCAATAAAGTCCCCTGTATAAGTACTGGTTTCAACCAATGGCGCACCGAAACCTGCATCTGTCGTGGTACCGAGTGTTGCCTTTTCAATAAACTGAACCACGTTTTCACCATAGCCCAAGTTTTTAGCAGCTTGCACAGCAGTCACCACGTTGCCTTTCTTCGCTTCATGGGCAGACAACATTTTTGCACGGACAAACTGAGCGAATCCAATCCCTTTGGGCAATGTTTCAATCACGGTGACAGGCGCAGCAGGGTTTGGATTGCCCTCAGCAGAGTTTTTTGCCTGCTGAGGATTCGCACCTGCAACAGGCGTGACTGTTTGGGCTGCTTGCTCAGCCTGTTTAATCATGTCTTGTACACGATCAATATTTTTTTGAATTGTGGCAATTTCTGCATCAATTGCATCAATCTGCTTTTCTTCCTCTTCATTAGGTGTTTGACCGCCATCCAATGCTTTGGTCACAATCCCCTGTTTTTCTGCCTGCTTGGCAGCTAAAGCATCAAGAAGCTGTTTTAAATACTTATTCATAGTTTCACTCCGCCCTTCGTTGGGCTTCCTAATTTGACAACAACATGTTTTTGTTCAGATGCATCGCCATCTGCAACGGTCTGAGGTTTTTTGCCCAACGCGGCTTGATGTTCCTCAAATGCTTTAGAAAAATCTGCTTCGGATTCACGGTTACAAGGAATGGTGACAAGACTCAGCTCGTACCATTCCCAACTGTTGAACTGCACGCCACCGCCTTTGATCATCTCGGCTTTATCCCAATTCGGAATAAAGCCAACAGACAAGCCTTTCACCAGTTTGTATTTCAGCGACTGAAACGCTTTATCCACTTCTCGTTTTAAATCGCCTTCTTCCTGAATCTCTGGAATATGCATTTCCACTTCAATGCCTGCATCTGTGACTTTGGCACTGGTAACATGCCCAATCGACTTGGTGGGGTCATGGTGAAAAAGTAAGGGCATTGGCAAGGAAAATGACGCACCCTTTGAGACCATAACGTCCTTTACACGGTCCTGATTTGGGGTGCTGGCAATTCCGCTAAATGTGCGTTTGGCTTCATCGAAATTCTTCATTTCAAAGTCAAAGGCTTTATATAGAGCAGTCATCGCTCCTCCTAAAAATAAAAAAGCCCGCATAATGCGAGCTGTACAAACTGGATCAATTAGAAAAAATACACGTTGTAGTCTTTTTTGGCAGGTTCAGGGTTCATACTCATCAATGCTGTGGCATTCAGTGAAGCAATCAATGGGTCAATCTTGGCAACGCCACTTTCCTGTTTACTGACCATGATGCCATTGCCTTTCATCACGATTCGGGCATTGCCCGCCACCCAAGTCATCAGTGCCAAACCTTGATGCCAAAGCTCACGCCCTGCGAGTTTGCGTTCAAGTGTCTGCAAATAGCCTGCAAGCTTATAACCTTGAGGTATCCCAATAATTTGCTCCTGAGGAATCCCGACATCAAGCAAACCATCGAGTAAACCGCCAAGCATCAACGGATCTAGTCCGACCTTATCCAACTTGCCACTGTCATAAACTTGCTTGGCAATTGCCGATAACTCGGTAATGTCATCACCAACATTTTCGTAAATCGTCAAACTGCCTTCTTTGACAAAGTCGAGCAACTTAGGTGCTTCTGATTTACGACGTTCAAGCACGATTTGGTGACACCAGGCACGATTGTAGAGTAGCCATTCACGTGTGGTTTTATGCCGACCCAGAACAGCGAATCCCAGCAAATCGTCAAGCCCTCCGCCATCCCCACCGATCTCAAGCACGTCCGATTGCTCAATAATCTCATCCAGTGTCAGCTTTCGTGCTTGTTGCAACCAAAACTCTGCACCTGCCCAACGATTGGCACGTAGGTTCAAGCCAATTTCGATATTCAAGTGTTTGGCCAGAAAATCTCGAAGCGACTCCTCACCTGCATCTTTGACCTTGTTGAACTCTGAAATCAGATATTCAAGATCAACCGATGCGCCCAAGTTCGGGTTGGTAATATAGAAATTCTCAGGCTTTAAATGCTCACCGTCTTCAATCAGCCGCGTTGGAAATTCATAGATCAGCGGAAGAAATGTCTTATCTTCTTTAATGCCATCCCGAACATCACGGGCATAGTCTAAAAGCTGCTTAAATACCCCACACGGCATTTCATCGGACATGGTAGACAGATAAATCACACAGCCTTCAGGGCGTGAAGCCAATCCCCCTTTGGCTTCACGAAACATCGATTCTGCATTGGCACGTTTACCAAACAGCCAAACTTCATCAATCAAAATAATCGAGGCTTTCTTACCTGCAGCAGCATTACTTTCAGCAGCAATCACTTTCAGCGTTGCACCCGTACCGAGGTGAGTCACGGTCTTGGTATGTTCAGAGATATTAATCATCGCACTGAGTTCTTCATCAGCACGGATAAAGTCACGAATCGGGTTAAAGCTGTTGTCTGCAACTTCCTTTGTCGGTGCAAGGATGATCAGCTCCGCAGAAAGTCGATCATTCAAAAGCAGAGCAACCAGCATCACACCTGCAGCAATGGTGGATTTGGTATTTTTCTTGGAGATTAAAAGAAAGAACTCACGAATCAAACGGCGTTTTGTATTTGGGTTATATGCGCCAAAAATTGCCCGTACAAATTCAATCACCCACGGCAATGTGACATCACCCATTTTGGGGCTGTCCATCACATCAACCAAAATCAGCTCTTTAAAAATACGCTCTGCAACGTCTGCCACCTGAGGAAAGAGTGGCTCACATGGCATTAAAGATTGTTTATTGACGATACGTGTCGCCCAATCTGGGCAAGCCGTCGTCCAGACTGGTGACATTGAAGACATAGGTTAACTCGGTAACTGACTATTCAACGTGCCAAACTTGCCAGAGTTACTGGCTTTCTTGGCTTCCTCTTCCTTGGTTTGTTTCTTGCCTTTGTCTGCAACTTTGCCATGGATATAAGGCAAAGCGGCTTTGGCTGCATTGAAGCGCAGAAACATATCATTGCCACTGTTGTCCATCACCTCGATCAAGAACTGAAGCGGATCCCCTTTTGTGTATGGATCTTCAGGTGGCTGGTCCAAGTCCGTTTCCGTGGGTGTTGTTGCTTTAACTTTTTCAGGCTTTGGCTGAGTTAAAGTTAACTTTTTTTGGTCTGCCTTTAACTTTTCAATCCACACGATAACTTCGGGATCTTTGCGTAATTTTGAACCCTGTTGTGATGCCGATTTTTCTGCGTAACCTGCTGAAATTGCTGCATCCTTATTACTCGCACCATCGACAATGGCTTGAGCAAATTTTTTCATTTTTTCGCTGATTGCCATTGCGTCACCTTTAACTTTTTTAACTTTTTAACCTTTAACTTTTTGCTTTAACTTTTCGCAAAATGGGAAATTTTTTTATGCGTGGGATAGGGTGCGGTGTCCGATGGGTTTTAGATTTTTAAATTTTCCCTCCCCCCCACCATCATTGACGGCTTTCCATCAAAGTCTTTTGCTTATGACACTCAACACACAATGACCAAAGATTGCTCGGGTCATCTGTACCACCTTGCGCCGTGTTGATCTTATGGTCACATTCCAATTGATATGTGACTCGACCACAGAGTTGGCAGGTGTAACCATCACGAGCATGAATACTTTCTTTGAGTCTGCGCCAAGGGCGACCTCCACGACCGTTGCCCCAATTGTTCTTGGTTTCAGTCTGTTGACGGCGTGGTTGTAGTCGTGGCTTGAGTGTCTGTAGCTTCATGTGCAAACCCTAATCATCATCCAAATTACGATTGTGTGATTCATCATCATCACCCGTGATCTCATCAAGCAGCATGCGGATCTGTGCGGTTTGATCACTGTTGATTTGAATAAGTTGGTTGTTCTGTTGAATCAGTTTGTTGGTCTGATCTGTCAACTGGTTGTTCTGCTGTACCAGTTGTAAGACGATTGATTCCAAGTTGCAGTCGTTGTTTGCTGTAGTCATACATTACCTTTAGTTTTTAACGGCGTTCATCGCAGCCTTTGCAGAACATAGATACCTTGGAATAAAAAGAAAAACCGCACTAACTTGTGCAAGCAGTGCGGTCTTATGTGCCGTAATCCGTTCGGCGAAGGAGAATAAAAAACCTCCCAAAGGAGGTTACGTAAACTCATAGAACTTATGCATTTTTTACTTAGACAGGATTTATATAATAGAGATAAACTATAAGAAATGTTAAAAATACAATAGCTAAAAAAAGATAAGTATCAACAGTGTTAAAACTTTTAATAAACTTCCACAACATTATAAAAATAAATCTCATATTTTCAAATTAATGCGAATTCAATCACAATAAACCAATAAATACAATTCTGGCAGCTAACTATCAATAGTTCTGTAACAATTCACAGTCAATCCTTTTTAAATCATCACATTAATTTATTCTTGTGATAAATCACGATAGCCTTTGATTTTTGTATGTTGATCTTTCATAAACACCTCAAATAAGAAAAGAAAAACCCCGCAGAAGCGAGGTCTTAAATCGATTTTATATCTATGCTTTCTATTAACCTCTAGGAGGAAGTGGCGGAACTGTATTTACCTGAACCTTAGGCGCTTCGCGATCTGGTTTCTCTAAAGTATTAATTTCAATATACGGTTTGAAATCATAATTTTTAAAGTCAAAATCTGTACCGAAACGGTAATAGCTACTCTGACCGACTACAGTCGCTAAAATACTTCTGTTAACGAATGAATAGCCAACACCATAGTTACCCACAAAGTCACGTTTACCATCTACATAAGCTAAACGAGCGCTGTCTAATACAATGCCATGATTATATTTTATGCGAAGATTGATATCTCCGCCTTGCACCGAATTATCTGATTCAACATGCAATGAACGGAAGCCAACAACATAATCTGGCATTAAGCCCTGCTTACTTCCCCAACTCCATAACAAGCCTGCATAAACGCGGTTATCTGTACGTGAATTATCGCTATAACTATAAGAAGTTGGTACTGGTATAGCCATGGTAGAACTCGCACTCAAGATCCCCAAACATCCTGCCAATAAAACAGTGCTAATCTTTTTGTTCATGAAAATACTCCTCAAAGCAAAAAATTCATTATTTTTTGAATCATGCAGAATTCAAAACTCAAAGTAATTCAAATACTTCTTAATAATGATGTCATTGTTATCAGAATATTGAAATCTAAGCAGAAACACAACAAGACGAAAGCGATATGCTTATAACTTGGTGATCACTTTCGATAGCCGCTGTAACCATAGATTGCTTTAATTTATGACGGCGTTCATCGCAGCCTTTGCAGGACATAGATACCCAGTAATAAAAAGAAAAACCGCACTAACTTGTGCAAGCAGTGCGGTTTTGTGATACACAAAGACAGGCAATAAAAAAACCTAATAAGCATGAAGCAAATTAGGCTATAAACTTTGAATCTTTTTCGTTGGTAGCGGGAGCTGGATTTGAACCAACGACCTTCGGGTTATGAGCCCGACGAGCTACCAGACTGCTCCATCCCGCATCAACGATGTGTGTTTATACGCTTTGGGGAGCAGAAAAGCAAACCTTTTAAATTTAATTTATATAAATAATTTCTCAACCTATTTAGACAGGTCCTGATTCAGTTATAAAAACTGGATATGAACTCTTATATAAACTCAATCTTCTTTTTTCACTTTCTAAAAATAACTTAGGCTCTTCAGACCAATTTGATGTCCTTGAGTCAAGACCTGAATGGTCTTTCGCCCAATCAGAGATAGTTCCATAAATAAAAGTATTATCAGCGAAAACCAGTTTTGTTTTCTTACTTGAGCTACTGATAAAAACCTTATGTGTGGGTAATGATCCAAATACACTAAATTGAGTGTAAAGATACTTATAGATTTCAGACATAGAATAAGGTACTTAGGTGACCAAAAGACTATACCATTTAAGCAATAAAAAAGGTCGTCTTTCGACAAGCCTTTGCTGTTTTGCAGTAAGTTTTAAGTCTTTCATGCTTACTCCAAAAAAATTGAAAATAATTAAAAAAGAAAAACCGCACAAACTTTTTCAAGCAGTGCGGTTTTATGTGCAGTAATCCGTTCGGCAATGGAGAAATAATGGTTAATAAAAAACCCAGCAATCGAGCTGGGTTTAAATAAAATGATTAGACATAACTAAAATTACATAAGCCCTAAGAAGCTAACAGACAATATCTTGATATTATCACTCTCAGTTGCACCAATCTTATTTGAAACATAATCAATAGCTTTTTGAAGATTGATATCTCCATTTACCTGAATATAATCCGAATTTACAGTTATGCTGTCTACATGATCATTGCACTTATATGCAACTAAATGATGGTTTTGCTTTCCAGATTTAAGATTGTTATGAACAACAGTTTGAAATCCCATGTCTACCTCAATAGATTAATTAACAATCAAACAAGTAGACAACAAGTATCAAATGTTTTCAATATAGATAAATTTATAAAAATTCGACTCAACTAATCTTCATCAATCCAAAATAATCGTTTTAAAAATCCAAGTATGTCAGTCTACTTAGTAACTGGATGTAAAGGTTAAAACTTAACTAAATAGCTTAGGTAGATCTTGAATCTTAAATTCAGCATCGTATTGATTTTTAATAACACCAAATAACTGGCCAAATATGTTCTGATAACTTTCAGCTATTTCACGGTTTTGCCTTGCAAGTTCAACAGCATCAAGAATAGCTCGACTCAATATCTGATTTTCATTATTTAACTCAGAATACTCAGCTCGAAGCACTTTACAATAATCTTCAAGTTCTTCCCTTGTCAGCTCATCAATTTTTAATTCCATTTTTCAATCCTGAATTATTTTTCTACAGGATAGCAAATGAATATGACAAATGATGGTTTAGTTTTAAACGTTCCACTTAAATCTGGATCGCCATGTAGGACTTGAACCTACGACCCAAGGCTCTAACCAACTGAGCTAATGGCGCATTGTTTTGGTCAATAAAAAAGCCCAACAAATTAATGTCAGGCTCTTTACTTACACAGAAAAAATGATCGAATTACCCTAAATCATTACGATTATTCTTCATTCTTAATTATTTTCTCAGCGATCTTCACACCATCACTGAAATTCATGTCATCCGAAAACCAAAAATTATAATGATCATTACCTTTGATAATTGACTGCAAGCGATATAGAGATGCTTTTCCAGTTTCCGCATTGTTAGTTTTTTGTATGCTTTGACCTTCAACTTCAGGAAGATCCTGACCGTCAAAATCACCACCAATACAGATTGCCATGTCTATGCCTAAATAAAAATTAGGCTCATTAAAGGCAGATATGGGAATTTTAAGCAACAAAAAAGCCCACCTTTTGATGAGCTTTTGCATTTGATCTTGGTTGAACAGTAATACGACCAGTATAGAGAAACTATACCCCAATTTACATTTAAGCGAAATAGGCATCATGTAACTATTTTTATGCATATTTTAGGCGCTTACGATACTTCTCAATCGAAGTTTCAACCTCCCAACGAGCACTATAAATAGCCAATTCCATATCTTTTTCATACTTTATCCATGACATACGATAAGCATCATAAGTCATACGATCTTCACCAATACCTGCAAAATACAAACGTCCTTTCGCAGTAAAGTTCGCTTCTAGTCGTTCATCCAGTGCAAACTCTAAAACCATTCGAGCAATCAACAAAGATAAGTCCTTTAATGAAATATTTTTAGGCTCCCCCTTACCATCCTTTTGTGCTTGCTCAAACATAATTTTCGCTAAAAAATTAATGAGTAGGTCGTATGCTTGTTTATCTTTATGACCCCATACATACAAAGATGCTAAAGCTTTGGCTTGTACAGTATCCATCTTAGCAAATGCGCCACAACGATCTTCCCATGTGATTGGCTCAAGATTGGTATCTTGGGTACACGTTTCGAAATTGGCTGTTTTGGCTCTCATTTGTTTACCGAGCCACTCGATATTTGAGACTTTATTCTTCTTTAAGTCTGCATTCATACTGACCATCCTCAAATCTTCATCACACAAATATCAAGTAACCCACCTTTCACGACTGGTCGGGCATTCACTGTTAAGCTTTTCACCTGCGAATCATCTGCAATCAACCCGCACTTGGTTAAGGCATCGAGGCAGGGTTTTAAAATATTATCGATGTCGCGGATCTTGTTGTCTGGCATGTGGTAATTAATCTCAACCCGAACATGTCCGCCATAGTTCACTGGCTGCACAAAGCGTTTGACCACTTCCACAAAATGAATGGCACGTTTGCTGAGTCGCTTGCATGCCTTGCCTGAGTCCAACCAATAGTTGTTAATCGACGGCGGTATAATCTCGATGCTGCAATTCAGCAATTCTCCTGCACTGCATTCATAGGTTTTACCCTTGACCAAATACGATGGCAGTTTTGGTACTGGGTCTTTGTTGACTGGTTTTTTGTCAGTTTGTGGTTTGTCGAATGCACGGCGATAGCTTCCCCAGTTTTGTCTATTCATGTGTTGTCACCCATGCCTCAGTAGTTTTGTGGTCGCAGAAAATGCACTCGAATGTTCGGTGTAAGTCACCAAATTGTGATTTTTCAGCCATGGTATGGTCACAGGTTTGTGGTTCTTGTAGCTGATCATCACCTCGTAAGGTTTCATAAATTTCTTGAATGAAGTTCGCATATTGGCGACTGCTAGGCGTTTGTCTTTGGTCGTCAAAAAAGTTGTCTATCTGCAATAGCGATGCTTGTACCTTGTTAAATTCATTGTTTTTTTGAACAACTAGGTTTTTTATGCACTCAGATTTAGAGTCAATCCGTTTTTGCTGCTCTTGCCAAGTCATCCACGCAATTTGCACAGCCTGAACAACGTATCCATCCTGAGCATCGAAAATGAAAAGCCGTTCACCGTGGATAAATCTCAAGTTCAAATAAAATGACTGTAGCTGAAACCATTCTTCAAATTGACTCATCATAAAAACCCCAACACATGATTAACGCTATAACCCGACACCCCTGCAACCACACAAAATATAAGCAAGATGATCATGCAAATCAGGAAATCATTTGGACTCATAGCACCACCCCCTCAAATCCCACCTGTGCCAGATACGGCGCAAGTTGTTTACGTTGTTCAGGATGGTTCAGTTTCATAGCGATGCGCGCCGTAAGCTGCTCGTAGCTTTCCCCTGCTTCGGCAAACTTGCTCGACACTTCGGGATGATGTGCCAGCTTTTGGGCGAACAGGTTGATTTGTTTGTCAGAGAGCTTTTTCGGTTTTGCTGTTTGCGCTGTTGGGTTTTGTGCTGCAGGTTGTTGCGCTCGGCTTAGGTATTTCAAACGAGCATTGAGCAGCCAGTCAGCAAAGTGGTAGTGCATCAGGTCATCGCACAGATTCTTGTCGCTGTTGTAGCGTTCAAATGCGGTTTGCTCTCGTTTGAACCAGTTGGCGTTTTTGATCTGCTCGATGGTTTCTGCATCGGTGATCAAACCAAGTTCTTCTTCAAGTTTTTTCAAACTCAACCACGTTTTTTTATTTTTAGATTCTACTGGTAGATTCTTTGGTAGATTCTGTGTCCCATTGTTGGGACTATTCAAAGTACCACTGTTGGGACTATTCAACATCCCATTGTTGGAATCATTCCATTGTTGGGACTGTTCCATTGTTGGGACTGTTTCAGGCGGTTTTTGGCGGTTGAATGGTTCCGTTGTTGGGACTGTTTCCCGACCTGTAACGCCAAGCAGTTTGTAGACTTTAACGCGTTTGGTCACGCCCTTGCGTTCGCCAGTATCCTGTATCAGGTTATCCTCCAGTAGCTCTGAAATAATTTTCAGGATGGTTTTACGGTCTAAACCTGTATCCTGTTCCAGTCGTTGCATACTTGGGTAACAGGTATGGTCTTCACCTGCCCGATCTGCCAGTGACAACAGTACCAGTTTTTTAAGCGGTTTGAGGCTGCCACCTTTGCGGTCGGCAAATTTGATCCGCCATGCCCAGTTGGTTGCATCTAGACTCATTGCTCACCTGCCTTGGGCTTGATGTAACCGCCCATCATGTCGATTTTGTCTGCATTGAGCAGGCTTTTTTCAATGTCGTTGACCAGCGCCCACTGAATGCGAAAACGGCGCTGGAGTTGTTCTTTAAATTTGTGGCGTGGTACGGCGGCATTGGCTTCGTTGTAGCACCGTTGGCGTAAGTTCTGCTGTGCTTCTGCCAGTAGTTCGTTCAGCACGCGCAATGCGGGTTCGTACCATGTCTGGATTGCCTGACGTTGTTTTTGCGCGGTCAGGCTGTGTGGGTTTAGTTTTTCTCTATACATGCCTGCACCTGTGTAGCGAGTGTGCCGAGTAGCACATGGAGTTCGTGAATGACTTTGCTCATGTCGAGGGCTTCGCCTTGGGTAATGCGTCCGTCTGCCATCATGTCGTGGAAGGTTTGTGCGACATTGCCCTTTTGGATGGCGATGCGTACAAAGGTGTCCATAAGGCTATGGTCACGCTGACTTTCGGGGATGTCGGGCAGATCTATGGCGGCTTTGCCGTGTTCGGCGCAAAGGCTTTGCAATATGCGGTAGTCCCCTGTCAGTGCCATGAGTTTTGAAGCCTCGAGCAATGTCAGGTGATGGGTTTCCGTGTTTGGGTTGACCTTGCTGTTCAGCACGGCGGGGCTTTTGATGCCTAGGCGTGGGGCTAAGGCAGATGCGCCGCCGTGGTGGTCGTGTACGGTTGCGTATGCGGCATCTAGGATGTTCATGGTGGTGTCCTTTGAACGTGTTTTTTAGACTGCTCGCCGAATAAACTGTGTTTGAGTAACGACTTCACGCAATTCGATCCAAATATCTTGGTAAGTGTTTGGAAATAATTCTTTTCTTGAGCTAATGCCTTGTTCTTCTGCAATTACGGCTAGGCGGATTTTTCGATCAGTGGGAATAGTTTTCCATCCACTCACTGAGGAAGGTCTAATTCCTAATAATCGAGCAACGGCGTTACATCCACCAAGAGCTTGTATAAGTTGGTTGTCTGTCATGTTGTGCTCCTAATCTTTGCACCAATTATTAGGCATTCCTTATTTTTAATCAATAGGAATACCTAATTTTATTCATGTTAGGATTGCCTAATGAAAGACTTAAAAACATTGGCTGAACGCCTTAGATACGCAATGGAAGTTTTACCACCTAAGAAAATTAAGGGGGTCGATCTTGCTCGTGCTGTTGGAGTGAAACCACCATCTGTTAGTGATTGGCTGTCAGGTAAATCAAAGACAATGGAAGGTGAAAATCTATTAAAAGCATCTAAATTTTTAGGAGTAAATCCGAATTGGCTTGCTTCTGGTATCGGTGCTCCAACAACTTCTAAAGATGTTCAGGATTCATCTAATGAACAAGCAGAAGCTAATGTTTTATTTACAGATATTAATCTAATCAAAATCCCAGTCTTAGATTATGTTCAAGCAGGTCTATTCCAAGAAGTTGCTTATGATGGGGTTGTTCCTAAAAGCTATACTTACACTGATTATTCGGGAATAGATAAACATTCAGTATTCAGTGTAATTGTGAAAGGTGAAAGTATGCTCCCTGATTTTAAAGAGGGAGATATGCTAATTGTCGATGCTTCCCTACAACCAAAGCCAGGAAGCTACGTAATCGCCCAAAATGGTTCCCATGAAGCAACATTCAAGAAATATCGCGGATTAAGTTTTGATGAGTATGGTCGTGAAATCTTTGAATTAGTTCCTTTAAACTCAGACTTTCCAACCCTTTCATCACAAACACACGAAATTAGAATTATTGGTGTTGTCGTAAGGCACATGAGAGATTTTAAATACTAATTTAGTCAATGATGATAAAATTTAAAAATTGTTCGAAATACTTTGGAGCACTGTAAAGTGGCAACAGCAGATCAAATTAAAATGCTTATAAAAAGTCATGGGGAAAATGACAATCAGCGTTTTTATGTGGCTGCATTACAGATTGCAGCCCGAGAAGCAAGACTTGGCCATACAAAACTAGCAAATGATCTAAAGAATATTATAGAAAAATATCAATTTAAAAATCCAAAATCACCTAATCAAGATTTATTAAATTTAAATACACAGCATAATAACAATTTGGATGGATTAATTGAATTCTCTATGCCTCATACACATAGAGGCTCATTAGTTCTAAGCAGTACTACATTGGATCGTATTGAATTAATTATTCACGAACAAAGACAAAGACATGAACTAACCAAATATGGATTACACCCTCGGAATAAAATATTGTTTGTTGGCCCACCAGGCACAGGTAAAACATTAACAGCTAATATACTTGCATCTGAGTTAAAGCTTCCTCTGTATAAAGTTGTATTAGAATCATTAATTTCAAAATTTATGGGTGATACTGCAAACAAATTAAGAAATATTTTTGACTTCATGAAAGATAATATTGGAGTCTATTTATTTGATGAATTTGATGCAATTGGTTCTCAGCGTAACCTTACAAATGATGTCGGTGAAGTTAGACGAATTTTAAATTCTTTTTTAATACTTCTCGAACAATCATCAACAGATAGTATTATTATTGCTGCTACAAATCACCCAGAATTATTAGATGCCGCACTAAATCGTAGATTTGATGATATTATTAGATTTGAAAAGCCTAGCAAAAAAGAAATAAAAATTTTTATTGAATCAAGATTAAGCCCATTCAAAAAAGAAAATTTAGAATGGGAAAGTATATATATAAATTGTCAAAATCTTAGTCTTGGCGATATATCTAAAGCTTTTGATGACGCGGCGAAAGAAGTTGTACTATATAACAAAGGATATTTTACAAATGCCATTTTATTAAAATCATTAACTAGACGGACTAAATAATTATTCTTCATTTTTACTAGGTTTGATCATGCGTAAAGAAAATCACTTATATTTTAAAAATTTACAATCAAAAGATAGTTATACATCAAAAAAAACATATATACCGACTATTCCCAATAGAATAGCCTCAACTCATGCAAATAAGCTATTAAATGATTTCGATCTTTCACAAGTAGAATTTAATAACAGATCGCAAAAATTTCTCAATCACATAACAACAGATGGAATATACATTACATTAACAAGTGATCCAGAATCTTCCCTGCCTCTAGATTCAATTGATAATAATGATTTTAAATTATCTAATGTTTGTATAAATAGTAATAAATGTGAAGAAGCAACTATTTTTATTCCTGAAGAAAAACGAAAAGTATTCATTAAAAAAATAACAGACTATATTAAAACCATTAATAGCCAACCCAATCCTAAAAATAAAAACCTTATTAATAGTATTGCCAGTATAAAATTATCAAAATTAGAAAATTTTTGGACAGACTCACAAGATAGTTTTCCTAAAAGCAAATATAAAAAATTTTGGTGGGAAGTTTGGATAAAAAAAATAAATAATGATTCTAGTTTAACATATCGTGAAGTATTAGACTTTTCTGAATCTATTCAAGCAAAGATTGGCAATAATTATTTAGAGTTTGTGGAAAATATTGTAGTATTAATAAACACTTCCGCTACTGAGCTAGAAAAATCAGTTTTTCTAATGAATAATTTATTAGAAGTTCGGCAAGTTAATGAACCAGCTACCTTTTTTATTAACTTAAATGAAAAAGAACAGTATGAATGGGTAAATGAGTTAAATTCACGTCTTACTTCTAATCCACATCCAACAACCTCTATTTGTATATTGGATACAGGTGTCAATCACGATCACCCTCTTATAGAAAAATTTATTTTTGGCTCTAATTCAGTTAGTTATGACCCAACTTGGCCTGTATATGATCTTAAACCCAAGTATGGTACGAACTCATATAATCCTCACGGATCTATGCAAGCTGGAATTGCAATATATGGAGATCTTAAACAATGCGTTATAAGTACAAATCAAATACATATTAATCATATAATTGAATCTGGAAGAATTTTCCCTCCTAAAGGCAATAATAATCCAGAACTTTATGGCTCATTAACAATTCAAACTGCTCATAAAGTTGAAATTACGAATCATCATATAAAACATAGAATTTTTTCATTAGCAATCACAGCTGAGGGTGATAATACAGGAAAACCAACTTCTTGGTCTGGTGCAATCGATAAATTCACCTTTGGAGAGCTCCCAGACAAAAACAAAAGTCTATTTATTATATCCACAGGTAACAATAGACACCTACAACCTAATATGAATTTATGGGATCAAGCCCATTTAGCAAAAATAGAAGATCCTGCTCATAGTTGGAATGCTCTTACAATTGGTTCTTTCACCAATTTAACCACAGTACTTGACCATAAAATGAAAGGTTGGGCTCTTTTGAGCAAGGCGGGTGATTTATGCCCTACAACTAGAACATCAGTAAATTGGGAATGGGTTAAGAATGCACCTCTAAAACCAGATTTTGTGCTAGAAGGAGGAAATAGGCTAATTTCTCCTGACACTCCACCAGAAATAACGGATCACGAAGATTTATCTATACTTACAACATCTGGAGATATTCTTAACCCGTTTGATATTCATTTGGACAGTAGTGCTGCATGCGCTTTAGCCTCAAATTATGCAGCTCAAATTGCAGATAAATATCCTAGCTATTGGCCTGAAACTATTCGAGGTTTATTAATCCACTCCTGTCAATACACCCCTGCTATGGTTAATCAATATAATAGATTCATTCAAAATGACATGCTTTCACCCAAAAAAGCTGCGGAGGTTTTGCTACGTTCAGTTGGTTATGGAGTTCCTAATCCAGAAATTGCTCTCAACAGTTCAAATAATCATGCTCTCATAGTTATTCAAGATGAATTAAAACCATTTAAAAAAAATGGTTCAGATGTAAAATTTAATGAAATGCAGGTTATAGAATTACCTTGGCCAAAGCATTTACTTGCTCAATTAGGTGAAAAATCTGTTGAACTAAAAGTTACTCTTTCTTATTTCATTGAACCTAATCCACAACGTAAAGGGTTTCGAAGCAGATTCTCTTATCAATCCTGTGGGCTTCGATTTAGAATGGTTGGTCCCACTCAGACTGTTAAGGATCTAAAAGCAAGTATAAACAGACAAGAGATGTACGCTGATTATGATCCGAGCTCCAATGCTGAGAATGATAATTGGTGGCTTGGCCCCAATTTAAGGACTAAAGGGAGTATTCATTCTGATATATGGTCAGGCACAGGAGCTGAATTAGTAAGTATGGATCATATTGCAATTTATCCTGTTACAGGTTGGTGGAAAAGTTCCAAATCTCAAGCACGATGGACTCAAAAAATCCGATATTCATTAATAATTAGCATCAAAGCAAGTGAAAATGTACCTATCTATAATGAAATTCAAAATCGCATTCAAATAATGAATCAAATACCAAATAATACTATTGAAATAAAGATTTAAGTATTTAGGTTAAAGCATATTTTAAATAAAATTAGGTATTCCTATTGACAATATAATTAGGCTTACCTAATATTTATCTCACTACCAATAAAAAGCCCCTTCACTTTGGACGGCGTAGGGGCTTTGCTTATAGCGAGATAAGTATGAAACAAAAACACATTCCGAGTCAAATGCCTGCAACCTCCGCAAGACTCTACCAACACCCCACCACACAAGAACAACGCCCAAACCGCCTAAAAGTGGTATTGGCCAACACCAAAGACTTTGCCCTGTTCGCCAGTATCGGTACGCTATGCTATGTAGCAATTACGGCTGTGGTGTATGCGCTTGGAGGTGGCATGTCATGAGCTCCAACATTCAACGCCTCAAACTCACCGTATTTGCACGGCGCTACTGGCAAGACGAAGAATCTCGCCCCTGCCGTGATACCCTCATCAGCCACATAAAACGTGGCTGGTTAAGCGGCAAGAAAATCGGGACACAGTGGTATGTCGAGTGTACATCTTGGGGCGCACCTCTATTTTACTCAGCAGAAGTGCCAAAGGTCGAACTCCCGTCCCCACCCAAAACAGGCAACCGCATCGCAGACCGAATTTTAGCGGAGATTTAACATGACACCTCGTGGTCGTGGCGTGGGGCATCAGGACTTACCGCCCCACGTTGAAATTGATAAAAAAGCAAATGGTACCGTATATTACCGCTACCTACTGCCAAACGGACAACGCAAATCTTTAGGCAAAGACAAAACCGAAGCCATTCAGGCGGCACAGGCGCTTAACGCCGTACTGGAACGCAACCCAGACATTGTCTCAAAAATTTTAGCAACGGTTGAAAAAGCACAAAAGCAGTCCACCATGCCGACTTTTGGTCAGGCACTTGCCGAATACGAAAATATTCACTTACCCAAAAAGAAATATGCCAAAAACACACTGGAAATTATCACGGCGAATATTGGCAAATATCATGACCTGTGGGGTCAGCACTACTGCAGTGATATTACCCTGCTCATGGTGTCTGAGTTTTTAAAACGACAAACTGACTTTCAGGCAGAAAAACACCGTTCTCAGCTCATCGATATCTGGAAGTATTTTGTGGCAAATGGTTGGGCTGCAGACAATATCGCAGAGAAAACCCTAAAACCGATTCGCCCAGAAAAAAACCGTACCCGACATTCAAACGAATCTGTCGAGGCCATTAAGGCAATCTGCCCGCCGTGGTTAAAACTCGCGATTGATTTGGCGCTGCATTCTATCCAACGGCGCGCCGATCTGGTGGTGATGGAACGCTCTAGCATTAACATCAAAGACAACACCATGACCGTGTTGCAGCATAAATCGCTCAATTACGACAAACCTGTGTTTATTGAAGTGGATATGCACCCTGAACTTAGGGATGTGGTGTTGGAGTGTATCGAACATGCCATGAAGCTGCGCTGCCCGTTCTTGATTGCCACCCGACCAGAGCGCATTACCGAACACAACCGAAACGTCAAACTACATGCTTTTGCAGTCACCGAAGACCACCTGACAAAACAGTTTAAAAAGTACCGTGACCTGTCAGGTGCATACGATCACCTAGAACCCAATCAGCGTCCATCACTGCATGATTTACGGGCTTTGGGGATTTATAACATCACACAGAAGTATGGCAAAAAGTACGCGCAAGCACTGGCTGGACATGCCACAGTGAAAATGACAGATCATTATCTGGAAGGTCATGAAGCGCCAAAACCTGAGAAAATTAGCTACCGTTAATGATTGTTTTTAAATTTAAATACGGCAGTTTTCCACATGAGGGCTAGAGATAATTCCCCGAAAAGTCCCCGAAAATACCCCTAATAAAAAAGCCCACTGTTTAAGGTGGGCTTTAATATGTTGATTTCTCAACTAATTTTGGTAGGCATATCCAGACTCGAACTGGAGACCTCTACGATGTCAACGTAGCGCTCTAACCAACTGAGCTATACGCCTAAAGTGCCTGTATCATATTCAGATTTTATTGGCTTGACAAGATTTTTCTGCGCTTGCTTAAAACAATTGAACACTCTTTAAGCAAAAAAGCAAACTCTTTCCACATTTCAGCTTTATGTTGCTGTTTTTTCTGAAAAACCAAGCAATGTTGTAGATCAATCAATCGCTTAAAATTCAGCTGTTGCTCAGGTAAAGTCAGCAAGCTCAGCCGCAACATCCATTTCTGAAAGGTTTCCTCTGGCATTTTCTGCAAATCTTGATCCAGCCTTTGATTAAACTGATAAATCAACTTCTCATATTGTGTACGCTGAGGGCGATTCCGCCATACAATCACTGCGATATACAACAATAAAATGCTTAAGATGGTTGCAATCAGCACCCACAATAATTTTGCCTGTGAATTAACTCCCCATGACCGCAGCCAACTGCGTTGCTGCTCGACATCATAGCCCACAACCTTGCTTTGCCATTGATAGCTGGCATAGTCACTCCATACACGCAATTGATTGATCAACAACATACGTTGGGGGCTAAACAATGTTGAGCTATTTTGCTGACGTGTTTCGCTTAAATAATTTTGCATGCCATTATCAATACGCTGTGGTGCAATCAACGCGGTGGGATCAATACGCTGCCAGTGCTGATTCACCCACACTTCTGCCCATGCATGAGCATCAAGCTGACGGACTTCCCAACTTTGATTATCGGGTGCAGGCTGTCCTCCCTGATAACCCACCACCACACGTGCAGGAATGCCTGCGGCGCGCATAAGCACCACAAAACTCGATGCAAAATGTTCGCAAAACCCGACTCGCGTCTGAAATAAAAATTGATCGACGCGATTGCCCTGTAATGCTCCAGGGCTGAGACTATAACTAAATTTATTTTGACGATACCAGTTCAACACACGCTGTATATAGCGTTCAGGTTGTTGATCACTTTCTTGATACAACTGGGTTGCCAATGCTTTACTGCGAGGATCTGTTTCAGGCAATTGCAGATTTATATAGCGAACATATTCAGGCAACAGCCTATCGATTGACGATGCAGATACCCATGTCAATGCAATTGGCTGGGTAGATTGCACAGGTCGGCGTGACACAATGCTGCCATCTTGACGTAGAACATAGCGTTGACTTGCTGGGACTGAATATTCCAACCCCATCACCCAGCGCTGTTCAGAGTCGGCTGGTAAATAGCTATAATTCAGGCGTTTTGCCTGAGCCAATTGTGGCTGTTCTTCTGTTTGCCATTGTTGATTGATTTCGCTACTGTTCCATTTCTGCCCATCAAAACGATCAAGCACCATTGCCCGCCAATACAGTTCAGAACGTGGTGGTAAACTTGAAACAGGCAAGACTATACGAAATGCCAAAGCATTGGATTGAGAAAGTTCTGCAATATCTCCAAGCGACAAAGTATCACTGACACCTGTGACTGCTTTATTCTGATCTGGTAAAGGAATGTACCAAAGCGGCGGCAGCCGCGGAAAAAATAAAAATAAAATGATAAAAAACGGAACCGCAAATAAAATTGCCTTAAAAATATGCAGTGTGTCTGTCCACAGTTCTCTTTTATTGGGCAAAGCATGTTCAGTGAAGTCAGCTTTTTGTATGGCATATAGCCCCAGCAATGATACAACCACACCCAGAAAAACCAAGATTGCCATATAAAAGGCCTGGGTATATAAAAACAAACTGGCAAATACAAAAAGTGCAAAGTTGAAACTGACCAAAGCATCACGTTTATCTTTACTTTCTAGCGCCTTGCCATACAAACACAAACTCAAGAATGCAACGCCAGCTTCAACTCCTAAAAATGTCCGATATTGCAAATAAATACATGCCAGCCCAACAACAATAAAGCCTCCACGAAATACCGCAGGCAAGACCAAAGATTTCTGACGCCCAAATATGCGTAATGTAACGAGCCACACAACGGCATATGCAACCAGCAAACTAACAGGAGCAAAAGCAATCTGGGCAAGTAAAATCAGTAACAGCACACCCAATAGCAAAAACTGGATTTGTTTATTCATGATTTATGCCTGTGCTAAAAATTTCTTGGCTTGCTGATATTGGCGAATGCCAGCCCCCACCACCAATTCGGCTTTAGGCAATAACATGCCATAAGCACGTTTTTCCTGTTCACACTGTTCAACCAGTGCCATCATCATTGAAAGGCGGACTTCATGCATGGCACTGGGCATTTTGGCATATTCGATGATCTGGATTTGTACATTCGGTTCTTGTTCAAAACGTTTGACAAACCAGCCTTGATCACGCGCCACATGCTTCCATGACACACGCTGCAAACTATCACCATCAACATAATTACGCAGATCATGAAATTCTTCCAAACTTTGTTGTTGATGGCGGTGACTCAGTTTACTCTCACGCTGTATCTGCACAGCTTGTGGGGCAATCCAGACCTGATGTTGAAAATACAAATATGTCCATGCCCGAACCAGACCAAAGGGATAAGTCGCCATAATGCGACAGCGCGGCAAAATATAGCGTCCACGTGCTTCAGGGTGCAAACTAATCTGAACATCCTGCGTGACGTCTTTCATCATGATATATAAAGTCTGTTCTGCAATTTCAATGCGTAAGAATCGTGGGCTAGCTTTTGCCTGATGCAAACGCAATCTTAAAATAAAGGGCTGATTAACCTGCCCGACATCATCATCACTAAGCATCTCAACTTTTAAGCCATGTAACTGTTTAAATGCCAGATAAAAACTCATGGCTAAAAGTGCACTGACCAGAAAACATAAACTCAGCACCAGATTATTGGCGTAGTTAATCCCCGCAATAAAAGTTAAAAGAATCAATACACAATATAAAATGCCATCACGATGCAAGAACACCAAAATATCACGCTGCTTAATTTGTTTTTCTGCCTGCATTTGAAAGCGCAGACTCATCCACGCTAAAATTTTCTGACGCATGCGCTCTCTCATTTTAATTTAAAGTTAATAACTTACAGGTACTCGCTGCATCATTTTTTGTGCTTCTAATTCACTTAAACCAATCCGATGTGCGACTACAGCAGCAAAAACTGCCTGTACATCATCTGTGGTTGCAAATGCTCTCTGCTGTATCATCGCATATGCTTGTGTTGCATTTTTCAGGGCAATCACCCCTCGGGTAGATAACCCCTGTAAACCTGTACGGGTTTTATCAGCCAGATCTAGAATATAATCCAGAACTGCATCACTGACTTCAATCTGCTGGCGTAACTGCTGCAATGTCAGCAAATCCTGTGCAGAAAAAATTTCGGGCAAGTCTGACAATAAACTCTGCCGACTTGGATCAGTCAATAATGCGCGTTCAGCAGAACGTGATGGATAACCCAGTGACAAGCGCATTAAGAATCGGTCTAACTGGGATTCAGGCAAGGCATACGTCCCGCTTTGAAATAACGGGTTTTGAGTCGCCACCACCCAAAATGGCTGAGGCAAACGGTAATGCACCGCATCCAAAGTCACGCTCCCCTCTTCCATAGCTTCAAGCAAGGCGCTCTGAGTTTTCGGGCTACTACGGTTAATTTCATCTGCCAGTAAAATCTGGGTAAAAATCGGCCCTTGCTTAAATTCAAATTGCTGGATTTTTTGATTAAATAAATTAATCCCAATCACATCACTCGCTAACATATCATTGGTAAACTGAATGCGGTTAAAGCTTAAACCTGTCAATTTTGCCAAGGCATGCGACAAGGTTGTTTTCCCCAAACCAGGCAAATCCTCAAACAAAACATGACCACCCGCCAACAAAGCAGCTAGCGCCAATTCAGTTTGTTGTGGCTTATCTAAAATAATTTGATTAATTTCGAGTAAAAACTGTTTAATTTTTGGAAAAAATGCTGCGAGCTGACTTTCAAAATCTGTTTCATTTAAAGTTTGTTGTTTTTTATGAACTTCCCACATAAATTATGCCTAAAAAATAGAAAACGGTGCATGTTGTAACATACACCGTTTGACCAGTCATTCAAAGAATTAAGCTTAGTCTATTAGCAAGGGCATTTTTTGATACCTGATTTTGCAGAAGGATAACGCACATCGACACAATGCCGATAAAACGTTTTTGCATCCATTGGCATCAGGTCTGGATGATGCTGATGCATATGCTCCAAATAGGTTGCATAGTCAGGCACGCCCACCATCAGGCGAAAACTTTGCTGTAATCGCTGCCAAAGGATTGCTATTTTAGACCAGTTTTTAGGCGATAGTAGCAGATGTTTTTGCGACAAAATCGTCATCTTGATGATTTTTGCCACAACCGTTGTTCCCTGTTTAGCAAATTTCAAATTCATGATGATTCTCCTGAAACTCGTGCTGTAGCGGCTGTTTCTGAAACAACATCGGCGTACTCGGCAGGTGCTTCATGAACCGTTGGTTTATTGCTTGCCAATGCACGGCGAACAGCACCAATTGAAGCAAAAATCATCACGACCAATACAATCATAAAGAAAGCACACAATGCCGCATTAATCTGATTGGATAACACAATGGTTTGCATTTCAGCCAATGATTTTGCTGGTTTTAACACCTCGCCACGTGCAATTGCATCAGAAAATTTATTGGCCTGTGCCAAAAAGCCGATTTTTGGGTTGGTATGAAAAATCTTTTGCCAGCCTGCCACCATTGATGTGACCACCAAAAAGACTGTCGGTAAAATGGTGACCCAGACATATTTCTCTTTTTTCATTTTAAAGAGAATGACTGTCCCTAGAGTTAATGCCATTGCTGCCAGCATTTGGTTACCAATCCCAAACAATGGCCAGAGTGAATTAACCCCGCCTAAAGGGTCGACTACACCTTGATAAACAAAGTATCCCCAACCTGCAACCGCGACAAATGTTCCAATCATATTACCCGCAAAAGAACGTGATGCTTTTACAGAAGGAATCACTATACCCACTGTATCCTGAACCATGAAACGACAAGCACGTGTTCCAGCATCAACCGCAGTTAAAATAAATAAGGCTTCAAATAAAATAGCAAAGTGATACCAGAACGCCATCATTGAGCGGTTATTAAAAATCTCAGACAGGATATGTGCCATACCAATCGCAAATGTTGGTGCACCGCCTGCACGAGAAAGAATCGATTTCTCCCCCACTTCCTGAGCCAATAATGTCAACGACTCTGGCGTAACCACAAATCCTAAATGACGAACAGCTTCTGAAGCGCTTTGCACATCAACACCAAGTAAAGCCGCTGGCGAGTTAATCGCAAAATACACACCAGGATCAAGTACTGTTGCACAAATCAGCGCCATGATTCCGACAAAAGATTCTGTCAGCATGCCACCATAACCGATCATACGAATATGGCTTTCATTTTCAATGAGTTTTGGCGTTGTACCACTTGCAACCAAGGCATGGAAGCCTGAAATTGCACCACAAGCAATCGTAATAAATAGGAAAGGAAACAAACTGCCTGCAAAGACTGGTCCTGTACCATCAATAAAATGAGTAATTGCTGGCATCTTTAAGCTTGGCATCGCAATCACGATACCTACAGCCAAACCTGCAATCACACCAACTTTCAAAAATGTTGATAAATAATCACGTGGTGCAAGCAATAACCACACAGGTAGAACCGAAGCAATAAAACCATATGTGATCAAACACCAAGTCAATTGTGTTCCAGACAAGGTGAAAACTGGCCCCCAATATGGATGCTGCGAAACATCACCACCATAGATGATCGCCATCATCATTAAAACAAAACCAATGACAGATACTTCAGCAATTTTCCCTGGGCGGATAAAACGCATATACATGCCCATAAACAAGGCGATTGGTATCGTCATAGCAATACTGAACAATCCCCATGGGCTATTGGTCAATGCTTTTACAACAACCAGTGCCAAGACTGCCAGAATAATAATCATGACGCCCAATGTACCGAGCATCACGACAATGCCAGCAAATGAGCCAAGCTCTTCTTTGGCCATTTCACCCAGTGAGTTGCCATTACGGCGCACCGAAATAAACAACACCAGAAAATCCTGAACAGCACCTGCAAACACAACACCAGCCAATAACCAGATTGTGCCCGGCAAATAACCCATTTGCGCAGCGAGAATTGGCCCTACCAAAGGACCTGCACCAGCAATAGCCGCAAAATGATGTCCATACAATACGTATTTATTGGTAGGGACATAATCAAGACCATCGGAAAGACGATAAGCAGGCGTTAGCCGCTTTGGATCGAGTTCAAAAATATTCTTTGCGATATAAAGACTATAAAAACGATAAGCTATGCTATATACACACAGGGCCGCCAAAACCAGCCATACAGCATTGATATGTTCACCACGGTGAAGAGCTAACATTCCAAAAGATACAGCGCCGATGATCGCCACCAGTATCCACATAATTTTTGAAGTAAAAGAACTTTTACTTTGATGTTGATAACTGTCCATGCTTTTCCTCGCCTGCTTAAAAACAGTGCTTTTCTTTATTGTAAATTGTTACAATTCCTTGTGAATGTACACCCCATATTATTATTTTGATCTAAGACTTTTGCATAAAAAAAAGGGGTGAACATCTTCACCCCTCCAATAATAACGGATTTATTCGCCATTATGCACGTTCTAAATATTCACCTGTACGGGTGTCTACACGAACGCTTTCTTCTTGCTGAACAAACAGTGGTACACGAACAACTGCGCCAGTTTCAAGTTTTGCCGGTTTACCGCCACCACCAGAAGTATCACCACGAACACCTGGATCAGTTTCAACGATTTTCAAAACCACGAAGTTTGGTGCACTTACGTTTAATGGTACACCATTAAATAACATGATCGTACATTTTTCATTTGAATCGTCTTTTAACCATTTTGCAGCATCACCCATTGCAGTTTTATCTGCAGCGATTTGCTCAAATGTTACAGGATCCATAAAGTTCCAAAGTTCGCCATCATTGTAAAGGTAGTCCATTTCTACTTCTACAATATCAGCCGCTTCTAGAGAGTCACCTGATTTAAAGGTTTTTTCTAATACTTTACCTGTTCTAAGGTTACGTAATTTCACACGGTTAAAGGCTTGACCCTTACCTGGTTTTACGTATTCATTTTCCATGATCGAACATGGATTACTATCAAGCATGACTTTTAAGCCTTGCTTAAACTCATTTGTAGAATAATTGGCCATGACTGGCTCACTCCAAACTTACTAACTTAAATCAATTAATGCTAGACTAGCATTATTTTTAACGTGTGGCATGATAAACTATTTGTACCAAGAGCAAAACTGGAAAACTCAACTCAGTGATCTAATTACTGACCCAAAAGAGTTACTTCAGCAACTTCAGCTCTCAACAGATCAATTATTATCAGGGGCAATCCTCGCTTCTGAACAGTTTAAATTGCGTGTCCCTCGTGCGTTCGTTGAAAAAATGAACGTTGCTGACCCGTTTGATCCACTTTTACTGCAAGTTTTACCTCATCACCTCGAATTAGAAGAACATGAAGGCTTTGTTACCGACCCACTTGGCGAAGAGCAAGCCAATCAACTTCCTGGTGTTTTACATAAGTATCAGTCGCGATTCTTACTGACTTTGACAGGTGCTTGTGCAGTTCACTGCCGTTACTGTTTCCGCCGCCACTTTCCTTATCAGGTAAACTTACCTAAAAATGACGACTGGATCAATATTCGACAATATCTGCTTGACCATCCAGACATTAATGAAGTCATTCTCAGTGGCGGAGACCCACTCACGCTGACCAATCAAAAACTGGCATTATGGGTAGAGCGTCTCGAAAGCTTACCTCAATTAAAAATTCTACGAATTCACTCCAGAGTGCCGATCGTCATTCCAAGCCGAATAGATGAAGAACTAGTTTCCTTATTAAAAAACAGTAGGCTACATACTATACTGGTGATACACTCTAACCATGAGTCAGAGATTGATGATTATACTGTGCAACAGTTACATAGATTAACTGAAAAACAGGTCACAGTTCTCAATCAAGCAGTATTATTAAAAGGAGTTAATGATTCTGCGGAAAAACTTGCAGCATTAAGCTATCGCTTATTAGATGCACGAGTTATGCCTTATTACTTACACGTTTTAGATAAGGTGAAAGGGGCTCATCATTTTGATTTGGCAACTGACTCAATTAGTCAAATTTATACAGAACTACTCGCAAGATTACCTGGATATTTAGTCCCCAAATTGGTCAGGGAAATTGCGGGAGAAAACAATAAAACGCCTTTATATGGAACGCCTATTTTTTAGTGGTGACGTATGACAACAATCAATCAAAGTGACTTTTTTACAGCACCGATTGAACAATATCGGACTGAATTGAGTTTTTGTGCAGCAAGTGTAAAAGGCATCCAAGAATGGCTTTTGCATTTGCCATCCGTGCATTTAGGTGATTCATCCAAATCTCTGTTGAATGCTGTCATTGAAATTTTAGAGCTTAAATGTGATGAGACTTTACGTTTTGATTTAATTCAGAGTCTACATTTATCTTTAGAGCAAGTTCTTGGAACATTAGAGAAATATTTTCTCAGTGACGTTTCATCGGTCATGAATCACAATGAGTCGATCGTAGAGCTTGCTCAACAATTTCGCTGTTATATTGCGCGTACTTATATTCATATTGCTTTTCAATCTCACACCGAACTTACTTCCAAGCAGTTTTCTTTATTTGCTTTTCGGCAAAAAAAACAATTACAAGACGTTCGTAGCCTGAGTACCTATTATGCGTTACAACAATTAAGCTTACTCAAATTTCAACAACAGGTTCTTTATAAAAGCAGTTTGGTTGGTCAATGGCGCATCGGACATCAGCTTTTTATACTTGCTGAATATCATGATTTTCATCTTGAAGATATTAATTACCTACATGGCTCTATTCATCAACTCAGTAATATCTATCAACTCTACAACCAAATCAATTTACTGGATATTTTAAATACCCACCAGATTCGCCCAATCGAAATTCAAGCGTTATTTCAATGTTCATATCAGTGGGTGCAACTGATTCAAATTACAGATAAAGAATCCCCAACATCTCGCTATATTATTGATCCAAATAAAGACTTCCCCCCTGTGTTGAATAATACACAGTTAAAAAAGAGCGAAGACTGCTATTTTATTGAGACACAAACATTACTCGAACATATTAATCTTGCCAACTTACCGCAAAATAAGCATATTTCACCGACAGAAAAGCATTATTTAAGCGCATCTCTAATCTTCCATGTTCAAAATGTCCTGAATAATATCCCTGAACGTCGTTATGAACGTTATGATTATGTTGCAACCATTCAGTTGGCTTTTGGTTTACAAAGTGCTCATTATTATTTGTCGCATGCTACTCATTTTGAGGATACATTACAATTAGTCAGCAAAATTCATCTACAGCAGAACAACTCTAAATTCTTATCAGGCTGGAATGATGAACCTGTAACATCAACAAACAACAACAAATCATTATATTCAGTACTTGATCCTGAAGCAAAGCAAATTCATACCTGTACTATTATGGACATCAGTATCAATGGATACCGCATTCGTTGGACAGGTGATGTTCCAAAACAACTCCGTGCAGGTGAATTTATTCTGGTGCAAGAAAATTCTCAAACCCCTTGGCGTGGTGGAGTCATTCGCTGGTTAAAACAGGCATCTCCCAAACACCTCGAATTTGGTATAGAGATTCTTTCTCAAGAATTAACTCCCTGTGCAGTACAATTAAGTGCTGACCGCAATACGGTACTTTACCATCCCGCTATTTTGCTCAGCAACCAAGTACTCAACAAATCTCACCTTTCACTTGTTGTACCTGGGTACCAAACCTTTAAGTCACAACAAGGAATTAATCTACGATTAGGCAATAAACAGCTTAAAATTTATCTCAATCAGATAAAATTAATTAGCCAAAGCTTTTCACAATTTGATTTTGAGTTATTAAATGACAATGAACAGGTTATACTTGAACAACATATACAGCAGCATGCTGAAACCATTAAAAAACAAGACGTGTGGGAAAGTCTAAAATGAGAAATGCTTTTTTATCCAACAAGCTTAAACAAATTAAGACTCGTTTACTCATTATCGATGACAACCAAATCCGTTATAACCAGATTGTTGATCTCTTGACATCTAAAGGTCATCAGGTCGATGCTTTTTTACTCGATGATATTAAAAGTTTTGAGAAGCAGTTACACACGCATTGGGATGTTGTCTTGTTTGGACGTGCTTATGACTTAAAGTTTGAACAGGCTTTGGCCCTGATTCATGCTTCTAATCAGCCTCAGCTTCCATTATTGCTGTTAAACCCTGAGAATTATCAGCCATCACAATATCTAAACTATATTAATAAAGGCGTATACGACTTATTTAACCTTGATTATCCAGATCGTTTTTATATTGGTCTTGTTCGTACTTTGTCGTATAGCCGTTCTTTACAAGCACAACAACACTTACTCAAAGAACTAGAAATTGCCGAAACTCATATTCAAACACATGCTAACGACACACATAAAGCTGTTGCTGTGATTCAGGAAGGAATTCACATTAAAGCCAATCCTGAATACTTGGCATTGTTCGGTTTTAAAAAAGAAGAGGAAATTTTCGGGTTACCTCTACTTGATGTACTACAACCCGAACAACTCCAAGATTTTAAACAGCGCTTTAAACGTATTACGCAGCGCAATTTCGATCAGGCACGTTTTGAGATTAAATCACTCAATACAAATGCACAATCGAAAGGCAGTGTACTTCGAATTGAGTTTTTACCAGACAATGCACAAGACGCTGTACAAATTTCCATTGAAACGGACAACCCTCAAGCAAATTCTGGTAAAACAGGTACCGAAACTGGGAGTAGCCCTACTCGCCTTTATGAGCAGTTCAACCGAAAAATGCTGAATGAGCCTGCAAATAAAAATGCAGTTGTTATATTTTTATTGACAGACTTTCATGAGCAAATTGCGAAGTTGAACCAAGTACAAACAAGCGAATATATTAAAGCAGTACAAGGATTTATTCAGGAGCATGCACATAATACTGTCATTAAAATGACCCCTGCTCTCTTTATCGGTTTATGTCAGGCGGCTAACGAAGATCTTCTTCACTCAAAACTTCAAGGTTTAACGCCACTTTTAAAACCGCAATTGCTCGAATTTAATTCAGAAAATTATTCAGTACAGTTTACGATTGGCTATAGTGAGATTGAAGGTGCAATACAAAGCCAAGAACAATTTGATTTTCTCATTACTCAAGGCTTATCACACCCATTACAGCATGAAAAAACCAAAGCTAATGAGATTAAATTTTCTGGTTTTGACAGTGAAGAAGCACCACCTGCATTGATGTTAGGCGCTCAGTTGGATCGTGAGCATATGTTGCTGACCGAATTACATCGTGCAATTGAACAAAATACCATACATCTGAAATATCAGCAGCTTTATGATAAACAAGATACTGAACCTTATATTTATGAAGTCACCAGTGGTGTGATTTTTGACAAACAATGGTTAGCTCTTGAAGATTTAACTGAATTAAATAACGATGTAGAACTTGCTGTCAAACTAGATCGCTGGATTTTGGTTGAAGCATCCAAACAACTCTATAATTTCATTACACAATACCCAAATAGTAAACTCATCATCAACTTAAATATTCATATATTGTTGCATGATAAACAGATTGTTAATTTGGTTGAAAAATTGTTCTCGATTATTCGTAACACACAAAACCATCCTTTAATCCTACAATTTTCAGCACTAGATATCATCAAGCATGTAGAGCAAGTCACACCGGTATTGCAACAGCTTCGTATTCAAGGTGCATTAATTTCTGTGCGTCACTTTGGTGTCTATGATCAATGCATGAGCTTATTATCGCGTGATGACATTGATCTATATCGTTTAGATTCTAAACTAACCGATAGTTTAAATGATGATAAAGAACTGACAGAGTTGCAATTGCAGGTGCAAAAATACAAAGAAGTTGCTGAAGTCGATATGATTCTACCTATGCTCAACAATATGAATAGCTTTGCAAACGCATGGAATATTGATGTACGTTATTTGCAAGGTGATTACTTCCAGAAGAAGCTTGATCACTTAATTGATGGGCAAGACCACTAAGGTCTTGTCTATTTATTTCATCAAAAGGCAAGCATAAAAAAACGGGCAAATTGCCCGTTTTTCACATCCTGATGGATTAGTCGCGTTTGATAGAACGAGACATACCAGCAAAACGTTGTTTGAATTTGTCGATACGACCACCAGTGTCTACATTCTTTTGTTTACCAGTGTAGAATGGGTGGCAAGCTGAACATACGTCAAGATAAAGAGTTTCTTTACCAACAGCTGAACGTGTTTCGATTACGTTACCGCAAGAGCAAGTTGCAACTAATTTTTCGTATTTTGGGTGAATATCGGCGCGCATGGTCGATTCTCCTAAGTTAAGAAAGGTTATGCTGTCATCGCAATTGACCACTCTCATAGCAACTATGAGGAATGCAAAAAGCAGGTCAACACCATTACAGACCATTCTTTTGGCTCACCGAAACTCTAGGTTAGGGCTAAGCTCAACAAGTCGGCATATTATACAGGAAAAAACCCACAGATACGAATGCTTTATTCGTATAGGTTAATTATTGCGTGCGTTGTGATCTTGCTGAATCAACTCGATTTTATAGCCATCTGGATCTTCAACAAATGCAATTACGGTAACACCACCCTTCATTGGCCCAGCTTCACGTACGACTTTACCACCACGTGCTTTGATCTCTTCACATGCCCGATACGCATCATCAACTGCAATCGCAATATGCCCATAAGCATTGCCTAACTCATAACTTTCAGTATCCCAGTTATGAGTCAGCTCCAATACGGTATTATGCTCTTCATCACCATAGCCAACGAAAGCCAATGTAAAACGACCTTCTTCATAATCACGGCGACGCAGTAAAGTCATACCGAGTACTTCTGTATAGAATGCCAATGAGCGTTCTAAATTACCTACACGTAACATGGTATGTAACATGCGCATAAAATTAGTCCTCTTGTGAAGTTTTTACGGATTGATGATCTTTTAATAATTTTGCGACCCAAACCACCAAAAATAAAATTGGAATACCTATTAAGGTGGTCATAAGGAAAAATTTAGGATAACCAATGTGAGTCACAATAGTACCCGAATATCCACCCATAATTTTAGGTGTTAAAGTCATGAGTGAACTGAAAATCGCATATTGTACAGCAGTAAAAGATACACTGGTCAGGCTCGATAAAAATGCAATAAACGCAGCTCCAGCCAAACCTGAAGCCAAGTTATCTACCACAATTGCGAAATATAACCATAATTTACTATAAGGTTTAATGATCTTACCTTTAATTTCTGTCACTGTTTGATCTTGCTGCACCGCATTCAACGGTTGCAAGTCAACATCTAGCTGTTGTGCAATAGAACCACCCTGTATATAGCGCTGCTGTGCCTGTATAGCTTGTGTCGGAGCATGAATAAAATTCACTTGGGCAGTCAATTGTTTAGAGGTTGATTTTGCAAGAACAGCACCATCAATCGCTGCACTAAATATACCCGCATCATCGAGTTTGGCAGGATAGCTCTGTCCATCTAACTGGATCATGACAGGAACATCGGTTTGTAATTTATCTTTTTTCACACCAGCAAGTTGCCCTTTGATTGCAATACTTTGCTGTTGTTCTTGCGTAGAAATTTGATTGTCACTGGTCACGGGTAAAAACTGGATTTGTGGCTGTGCCTTTGCTTTTAAATAAGGCAAACTAAATTCAGCTTTAGAATTTGCCTGATCGGCATATTGCACTTGTACCTGAATATGTTGAGCCTGCATAAGAACCTGATTTGGCACTTTAACCGACCAGTACCCGACATCATCAGGCTGAACACGATAATGCTGTTGTCCTACAGTGAGTTCAACCTGCCCAAGTGGCTGTCCAGATTTGACCAAGCCAATAAAAATAAGATTGGTTGTACTTGCAAATACAGCACCCACAAACATGAGTTTCATAATATTCATGCGCTGTGCCAGCAAACCACCACAGAAACCGCCAAATAAAGAGAAAATTACGCCATAAACTTTCACAGCTTCTGCAATTTGCTGCTTACTAAAGTTCAGATCTTGATAAAACACATTGGAAATTACGCCAGCAATGATGTCTGAAATACGGTAAAAACCAATCAGCAGCAATAAAAATAAGGCTAATTTCACCCCATAGCGTTGGAAAAAATCCTGAATCGGGCTGACCCAGGTGTCCATTGCCATCTGACGGTTGACCACCCCTGCTTTGACAAGCACCGTACCAATCAACAAAGCCACAGCAGCCGAGCCTAAAAAGCGAACTGCTTCAAAGCAAAATAGCAAAAAGCTGTCCTGAATTTCCAAGCTTTTCTCAAGCGCCACGATCAGATTATTTGAAAAAACATAGCTCACAACAAAACTGATCACAGCCAAAAAGAAAACGCAAACCAGACGAAAATAATCCTGACGCTGATAATTTTTGGAGACTCGGTTTACTTTTGGCTCACGAATCATCAATGTCGTGATAATACCGACCAACATGACGGCCGCCATTGCCAAATAGGTATATTTCCATGCAGCATAAATATAATTACCTTTTGATGTACCTAACGATGCTGCTAAAAAAAGCGCCCCAGCTCCCGCCACAATCATTCCAATGCGATAACCCGCATTGTAAGTCGCAGCCAAAACGGTTTGCATTTCTGTGTCAGCCAGTTCAATTCGATACGCATCTATGACAATGTCTTGTGTTGCAGCAGAAAAGCCGAGAAGAACCGCTCCAACGGCCATCTGAATTAAATAACTTTGCCCCAGTGATGGATCAGAAAATGCCATAATGCTAATTGCACAGATGATTAAGCATTGAGCAACAAACAACCATCCTCGGCGATGCCCCAAGGCTTTGGTTAATACAGGTACAGGTAACTCATCAATGAGCGGTGCCCAAACAAATTTAAAGGAGTAGCCTAACGCTGCCCAGCTAAAAAATGTCACGGCACTTTTATCAATACCAGCCTCACCCAACCATAGAGATAAGCTAGAAAAAATCAGTAAAATCGGAATCCCCGCAGAAAATCCCAAAAACAGCATAATCAAGGCACGGCGATCTAAAAAAGCACGAAAGGCGTGTGTCCAGTCTTGGCTTTGTGAGGTCATTGCGCTGCGGTTTTCCATAAGATTTAAAGCTGCTATTTGAAACCTTTCGGTCAAATGTTGCAACCTGAAAGCATCAGAATATTGCTTTTTTCATGTTAATTTATTCATGCCGCTTGATCTTTATAGGCAAACCTGTATACCTTTAAATTGCCAATCAACATTTGTTGTGGATTTAAAAACCGTGACCCAAAGACTCGATCAAATGAATTCTGTACTTTCTGCAAATCAACTTAATAGAAGTAAACAACTCCACAAGGACTCTCCCATCTCTGCATTTGATCAACCTGAAATACAACAAACACTAGAACAAACTGAGTTAAAACCAGAACAACTGACCCACATTCCCGACTGGGAAAAAATTCCAGCATCGACCAAACGCATCAAACCGCTAAATAACTTTTTAGGGCAAGACCGTGCGCGTGCTTCTGTTGAAGCAGGAATTGCTTTACCTTACGCGGGTTATAATATTTTTGCGGTGGGTACGGCTGGTTTAGGTAAACGTACCATGATCAAGCGTTTGCTCAAGCAACACGCCAAAACCATGCCAACACCAAATGACTGGGTTTATGTCAATAACTTTCAAACCCCACGTCAGCCGCTAGCCTTATGTTTCCCTGCTGGACAAGGCACTAAATTTCAAAATGCGTTGCATCAGGCATGGCAAACCATTTTAAAGCAACTTGAACGGCGTTTTAGTGCAGAAACCTACCACAACCGTATTGAACAAATTCGTCAGGAAACTGGACAAGAACAGCAACTCGCGCTGGTCGAATTAACTAAAGAAGCTGAAGATTTCGACCTGAAACTGATTTCTCGCAACGAACAGCACACTTTTGTTCCCGTCTATCTCAAAGATGATGTGTTGCAAGAAATGTCACAAGATGATCTTGATGCATTAAGTAGCAAAGAGCGCGCTGAAATTGCAACCAACATGCGCTACATGAACAAAAAACTGGAACGCTTAGGGTTACACTTGGGCGATCTGGAAGACGATGCGCGCGATCAGGTATCTAACTTAAACCGTGATATTGCCAAGCAGGTGGTCATACCTCGCATTGATCTAATCCTGAATAAATTTCAAAATATTCAAGGTTTGGAACAATTCCTTAAATCATACGCCAACGATATTATTGATAATGTTGAAATGATTCTGGATCAGGATGAAGAAGACTTCTCTCCTGCTCTGTTTAGTCGTATTCCTGCACGTTATCAAGCCAATGTAATTGTCAGCAATACACCAAACAGTGGTGCGCCTGTCATTTTTGAAGATTTCCCAACCCATTACAACCTGTTGGGTCATGTAGAACAGCTCACCCAAAATGGTACGATCACTACCGATTTTACTTTAATTCGTGCAGGTGCGTTGCACCGTGCCAATGGTGGCTTTTTAATGCTTGAAGCAGAGCAACTGCTTGAGCAACCGTATGCATGGCAAGGTCTGAAACGCGCCCTGAAATCGGGGCAGCTTAAACTGTCGTCTTTGGAGCACATGCTGACCTTAACAGGCAGCATCTCGATTGAACCTGCATCTATTCCGCTACAGATGAAAGTCATCTTACTGGCTGAACCTGAAATTTATTATGAAATTTTAGAACTCGAGCCAGAGCTTGGAAGTGTGTTTAAGATTCGTGCTGACTTTACCGACACACTACAGCGCAATGAAAGTAATGAACAAGCCTATATGCACCTGATTGCAGACTATGTTCAGGCAGATAAACTGTTACCATTTGACCGTAGTGCGCTTGCAGCACTTTTGACTGATTCAAGCCGCCAAGCTGAAGATCAAAGCTCATTGTCATTACATGCTTCGACTTTGGGGGATTTGATTCGCGAGTCACATCACCACGCGTTCCAAGCGGGTGATAAAATGGTGACAGATAAGCATATCAATACAGCCTTACAACATCGTCAGTATCGCTTAGGCTATTTAAGAGAATTATATTGGCAAGATCTTTCTCGTGGCACACAACTGATTGAAACCCAGAGTTATCGCTTAGGGCAAATTAATGCGCTTTCCGTGATTCATTATGCCGATGTTGAATTTGGTTTACCCTCTCGTTTGACTGCTTCAGTGTATCAAGGCGGCGGCGACATTCTCGATATTGAACGTAGCGTTGAACTCGGCGGTTCTTTGCATGCCAAAGGCGTGCTGTTGATGTCGAGCTTCTTAAAAGCACACTTTGGTCGTGAACAAATTCTGCATTTCTCGGCAGCCTTAGCTTTTGAACAAAGTTATGGGCAAGTTGATGGTGACAGCGCTACTGTTGCCGAATTGTCTGCCCTCATCTCTGCAATTAGCCAGTTACCGATTGACCAGTCGTGGGCAATTACGGGCTCCATGAACCAATTAGGTCAGGTGCAACCGATTGGTGGTGTAAATGCCAAAATTGAAGGCTTCTATGATGCTTGTAAATTGCAAGGTTTGACAGGCAAACAAGGCGTGATTATTCCACGTCAAAACATGCAGCATTTAATGTTACGTCAAGATGTGATTGATGCTGTAAGTGAAGGTCAATTCCATATTCATGCGATTGATACGATTGATCAAGCCTTAGAAATTCTCATGGCACGTCCAGTTGGCAAATTGGATAAAAAAGGTAATTACAGCAAGCATTCGATTTATGCAGCAGTGATGGATCAGCTTGAGTACTGGCAAGCCATTGAAGATGGCACGATTGAGGAAGAGGAAGAAAAAGCCAAGAAAAAGAAGAAACCTAAGAAAGATGAGAAAAAGGTCAAAGCGGACGATGTGGAAACTACTGTTGAGGAAACTCAGGAAGTCGAAATGGTTTTAAAAAATAAATAGCCTTTAAAGCTCATACAATAAAGCCAGTCATTTGACTGGCTTTATATTTTTCAGATCCGACTGGATTACTTCACATAGAAAGTTTCAATCACTTTGCCTTGTAAAGTTTGCCCAATAAGCGGAGTATTTTTACCTTGAGAAACAATACTGTCTTTAGACACTTGCCACTCTAGTTCAGGGTCAACCAACACCCAGCCCACCTCTGTCTGCCAGCGTTCAAGTATTTTTGCGACACGAGCAGGTGAAACCGTCACTTTTTCAACCCATTCAAGCGGAGTGAACAAGCCTTCACGAACCAGTTGTGTTCCCAAAGCCACATAGGTATCGAATGCACTGATACCTGGTTCAGTTTCAGCAAAAGGTAACATTTTCGCTGAGCTGCTCAGAGGTTCATGATGCGTACAGATCGCATCAATCACGCCAGATTTTACCGCTTCACGAAGCTGTGCTTTGTCTTGTTCTGCACGAAGTGGTGGACGGACATGTGCAAGCGAGTTAAAGCCATCGATTAAGGCATCAGTTAAATGAAGTTGGTGCATCGCAACGTCAGCCGTGACGGGTAAACCTTTGGCTTTGGCAGCAGCAATCAACTCGACTGAGGCACCGCTTGAAAGCAAGCTAAAGTGAGCGTGAACACCTGTCACTTCAATCATTAACAGATATTTGGCAATCGCAACCGTTTCCGCAATGGTTGGAATCATTGGCAAGCCTTGACGCGATGCCACGAAACCTTCATGCACACAACCATCTTTTGCTAACTGATGCTCTTCTGGGTAAAACACTACAGTTAAGCCCAAACCTGCAGCGTATTCTAAAGTGCGAATGACCACATCATCATCTTGAAATGCAGCATTGGCATTAGTGACAGCACTACAACCACCCTTTTTCAAGCCAGCCATATTGGCAGGTTGTTTGCCATTTAAACCTTGCGTTTGTGCACCAATAATATGCAAATGGATTTTGCCATCTTGCCAAGCTTTTTCGACCAAGCCCTGAATCAATGCGCCATTGTCCTGCACAATTGGCTTTGAATCTGGTGGAGTAATCACATGCAAAATACCGTTTTCACGTGCTGCTTTACCTTCAGACTTCAGAGTACCGTGCTGTTGTTGACCTGGTTCACGGACGCGCGCACACAAATCTACCATACTTGGCATAAGCCATTTGCCCTGACCGTTAATCACTTGATCAACTTCTGTCAATTCTGCAACGCGTTTGCCCTGATCTAAATAAATGGTTTCGACGTGGTCTGTTTGTTGAACTGGATCTAACACACGTACATTTTCAATTTTTACACGACTCATGTGTCTCGCCCTTATGCCGAAATTGCTTCAATTAAACCTTTATCTTGCAACTGACCTTGCATTGCCAGTGCCAACACCGCCATACGCACGGCAATCCCGTTGGTCACCTGATGCAAAATCACCGACTGTGAACCATCGGCAATGCTTGATGCAATTTCAACACCACGGTTCATTGGTCCTGGGTGCATCACGATGCAATCAGGTTTGGCTAACGCCAGACGTGTTTCATTCAGACCGTACATTTTGTGAAATTCAGATTGCGATGCCAATGCAGGCGAATCAATTCGTTCATTCTGAATACGTAAAGTAATAATCACATCACAGTCTTTGACGCCTTCATCCATATTGTTAAACAAACGAACTTCACTGCCGTATTCTTCAAAGCCAATTGGTAATAAGGTGTTTGGCCCAATCACACGAATATCTTTACAACCTAATGTCTGTAAAGCTGCAACATCGGAACGCGCTACACGTGAATGTTTAATATCACCAATAATCGCGACGCTTAATGCTTCAAACGGCTTTTTGGTTTCGCGGCGGATGGTCAACATATCCAGCATCGCTTGTGTCGGATGCGCATGACGACCATCGCCTGCATTAATAATTGCTACATTTGGACAAACATCTTTGGCGATAAAATGTGCCGCACCTGAAGAAGAATGACGCACCACAAAAATATCGGCAGCCATTGCTTCAAGGTTCCACAGCGTATCCCGCAGGGTCTCACCTTTTGAAGTACTTGAACGTGCAATATCGATATTGAGCACGTTGGCAGAAAGGCGTTTTGCTGCCGCTTCAAACGTAGTACGAGTACGGGTCGAGTTCTCGAAGAAAAGATTCATTACCGTGCGCCCTTCAAGCAGTGGCGAGGTAATTAGTTGATTATTTTCATTGATAAAGGTCTGAGCTGTATCAAGAATTTTGGTGAGGGTCTGTTTGGAAAGACCTTCGATGGTCAAGAAATGCTTAAGATTGCCATGTTCATTGAGTTGAATCTGACTCGGAGTATGCAATGCAGCCAAATGCATGAGAGATTCCTTGTACATTAAGTTAACGCATTATACAGATAATTTTATTAATCTCGCAGTTGAAGTTTTCAACAATTGGGATTTTATCTACCAGAAAAAATGCGTCTGGAATAAATAAATCACGTCATATAGCCCATTTAAGCAGCGCATTTTAAAAAATCTGAGCTTGCATTTTAATCCACAAGTTTTCCTGTAAAAAATACGCTAAAATAGCCGTTTGCTTTGCTGCTTTTGGAAATTTACATGACTTCGACACCTCGTCTTTCTACATATTGGGTTACCTGTGCAGATGGACTTGAAACCTTACTCCAAGAAGAATTACAAGAGTTAGGGGTTCAGCACATTGAGCGTCTGGCTGGGCGCTTGATTTTCAAAGGCACATTGGAACACGCCTACCGTATTTGCATGTGGTCACGCTTGGCTTCACGTGTACTCATGCCGATTCATACTTATGAACTTGAACACAGTCACGATGCGCGTGATGTTGCCGAAGAACTCTATGAAGGTGCCATCAGTTTTGACTGGTCACTGATTTTTGCACCACAAAGTACCTTTGCCATTCGTTTGCATGCTGAACGTGAAATTAAGGTCAATACTCAGTTTGCCACGTTGCGCGCTAAAGATGGTGTTGTCGACAGCTTTATGGAAGCTGTTGGTCGCCGCCCAAGTATTGATACTAAACAACCTGAAATTACCCTTTATATTTTGGCAGGCAAAACTGAGCATACTTACTGCCTTGATTTATCAGGTGACTCACTGCACAAACGTGGCTACCGTCGCTATATGACTGACGCGCCAATTAAAGAAAACCTGGCAGCAGCAATTTTAAATAAAGCAAAATTAGCACAGCGTCGACCTGAAATTTTCCTTGACCCAATGTGTGGTTCAGGTACGTTTATTATTGAAGCACTGATGATTTTGACTGACCGTGCCCCTGGTTTAGTTCGCCGTTTTGGCTTCAATGGGTGGCATGGACACGATAATGAACTATGGATGGACATTAAAGCAGAAGCAGCTCAACGCCATGAAACTGCACTGGAGCAACCTTTACCACAGTTCTATGCCTATGATGCCGACTGGGAAGCAGTAAAAGCCACACGTCAAAACATTATGGCAGCAGGTTTTGAAAAGCTACTCGATGCGATTCAAATTGAAGAACGTACCCTTGCAGACTGGCCAGAGTTTGACCACAGCAAATCAGCCATGATTGTCACAAACCCTCCATACGGAGAGCGTTTGGGTGAAAAAGCCTCTAACCGTGCTTTGTATCTAGGCTTATCAGCAAAATTACAGGAAAACTTCCCAAATCAATTCGCTGCCATTATTGCGTCTCAGATCGAACAAGCCGATGTATTGGCGCTAAATGAACCTGAAACGTTGCGTTTAATGAATGGTAAATTACCAATTTACATTCGTTTGGGACAAATTAAGCCGCAAGTACAGACTCAACCGTTCCTTGCAACATGGCAACCGCAGCAGTTTGAAGAAATTGAAGGTGCTCAAGACTTTGCCAATCGTTTGCAAAAAAATATGCAAGCATTGAAAAAATGGGCAACCAGCGAAAATATCTATTGCTTACGTCTTTACGATGCAGACTTGCCTGATTTTAACGTGGCGATTGATGTTTACGGTGATCGCTTGCATGTTCAGGAATATGCTCCACCGAAACAAATTGATCCTGAAAAAGCCAAAAAACGCTTTAACCTTGCCCTTGCTGCAATTCGTGCAGTCACAGGCTTAGGTCGTGACGCGATTTTCATTAAAACTCGCGCACGTCAGGAGGGTAAAACCCAGTACACCAAGCAAAGTACAGCTTCGAAACGCTTTATCGTGCAAGAAGGCAAAGCCAAAATTTTGGTCAACCTGACTGATTATCTGGATACAGGCTTGTTCCTTGACCACCGTCAAATGCGTTTACGTATTGCCCGAGAAGCCAAAGGCAAACACTTCTTGAATCTGTACAGTTATACATCAACAGCCAGCTTACATGCAGCACTTGGTGGTGCAGCCAGCACCACAAGTGTCGATTTGTCCAATACGTACATTAACTGGTCAAAAGAAAACTTTGTGCTCAATGGTTTAACTGTTGACCATGCAGATGAACAACATATGTTCTACACCAGCGACTGTTTCGAGTGGCTCAAAGAAGGTCATGAGCAATATGACCTGATTTTCATTGACCCGCCAACCTTCTCCAACTCGAAAAAGTTTTATGGCACATTTGATGTACAACGTGACCATGTGTCTTTAATCAAACGCGCCATGAACCGCTTAAGCACGGAAGGAACTTTGTACTTCTCGAACAACTATCGTGGTTTTGAATTTGATGAAGAAATCGAAGCCATGTTTGTAGTAGAAGAAATTACGAAGGAAACTATTGGGTATGACTTTAAGCGCAATCAGAAAATTCACCGTGCTTGGAAAATTCAGCATATTCCAACCTAATTGAATGTGACTGCATCAAAAATAAAAATGCCAAGCAATCGCTTGGCATTTTTTTATTTATATTTAGATGCGTTTCAGTTAAGGGTAACTGAACTGGCCATTTTCATATTTCACAGCAAAATCAATTTTGTCGCCATTCATCTTGCCATGCCCCATTTGTACAATTTGCGGTAAAGCACGATCATAATCTTGATCTGACACTCCTGAAGGCATTTTCCCTGACAAGTTCATCATATTGCGTAAGAACTGTTTATCCATACTGGCATTGGCTTGGAACTGCGCAGACATTGGTGCTTTGGTACGAAACTCTTGCATATCTGCATACTGGTTGGCTACCAGTTTACCTTGTAAATCTGCAGTGAGTTTTGACTGACCCAACTCAATTTGGTTACCTTTAGACTCATAACTAAAACCATGCGCAGCAATTTTGAGCATCTGCTGATTTAACTGTTGCTGTTGAACTTGGCGTGCTTCAAAACTACAAGCTTTATTGTTGCTATTGGCTAACTGAATAAATTCCTGTAATGCATGCGTATCAAGCCCTATTAGGTTAAAATTCAGTTTGATATTCTTCAGTTTTTTATCATCTATTTGCATCTGATCAATTGACCAATTCGCTTTAACTGAGGTTTCTTTTTCTTGAACATCTGCCTCTGTGGTCAATTGCAATTTGTCCAATTCGACATTCTTTTTAAGTCGTGAGGTCTGATCCAATAAAATCATTTTCTGGATGGAAAATTCAGTTTTTCCAGAATTCAACTCCTGCCCCAGAAAACCTTGATCCGCCTTAAATTGCATACTTTGCAAACTCATATAATTATTGCCATTTCGCATAGTAAAGCCAGGCATTTTTAAATCAGCTTGCGTTACACGATATTTTCCATCTTCTTTTTTGAGCTTCAATGTTCCATTGATACCATTCCAAACAATCTGGAAATCATCTTTTTGCTGATCAACTGATGGACTCGTCACTTTCACATTGACTGTACCAAACCAATTCAGTTGAGAATCTAACTTCATAAAAGATTGATTTTTAAGTAACCACTGATATGTCGCAGCATCTTTTCCTTTTAAGTCAAAGTTGACATCCGACTGGATATGATAGCCATTCCAAGAGCGCTTAATATGGTCCACGCCTTTGATCACGACAAAGTCTTGAGGCTTACATGGGTCTGGAACAATTTTATAAGACCAGTTCGCATCACCTGACCATAACCCCATTTTTACTTGGGAATCCTGCTTTTGAATAAGCGGATGCTCTACAGCCTGTTTCTGGTTATAGTAGTCATTTAAACGATGATCCGCATAAAAATTCGCACCAACAACACTACTCGCAAAAATACCGCCGACAGCGACAGCAATAATTTTCTTTTGCATAAAATAATTTCTCTAAAATAAGTTTAAGTTTTATTTGATTATGTTTGTTTGCACAGCATACGATATTTTTAAAAAAATACAATTTTTATCATTAAAATACTTATTTCATTCATGTTTTATTAAAGAGCCATAAAAAACCTCATACCCAAGTTTTGAGTATGAGGCGATTTTATATCAGATCAATAGATGTAAGTCTTAACTGAGTTTCATTTTACTAAACTGTAATTGCCCATTTTCAGCACTAATCACAATGTTATCGCCTGGCACAAATTCTCCAGATAGAATTTTTTGTGCCAGACTATTTTCAACCTGTTGCTGAATCGCGCGTTTCAAAGGACGAGCACCATAAATTGGGTCAAAACCAGCATCAATCAATGAATCAAAGGCACTGTCTTCAACAGTCAAACTCATGTCTTTCTCTGTCAAGCGGCTACGCAAACGACTCAACTGAATATCGGCAATACCACGAATTTGCACTTTTTTGAGTGAATGGAAAATCACCAGTTCATCAATACGGTTGATAAACTCTGGGCGGAAGTGCTGACTTACTGCATTCATCACCACAGTGCGAATTTCATCATCTTGAGCATGCTCACCAAGTTCACGAACATCTTGTGAACCCAAGTTAGACGTCATGACAATTACGGTGTTTTTAAAATCAACCACTCGACCTTGTGAATCAGTTAAACGCCCATCATCCAAGACCTGCAACAGAATATTAAAGACATCAGGATGAGCTTTTTCAACTTCATCAAACAGAACCACACTATAAGGTTTGCGGCGAACTGCTTCGGTTAATACACCACCTTCTTCATAACCAACATAACCTGGAGGTGCACCGACCAAACGGCTCACCGAATGTTTCTCCATGAATTCACTCATATCGATTCGAATCATGGCATCATCACTATCAAACAGGAAATTGGCCAAAGCTTTGGTCAACTCGGTTTTACCCACACCTGTTGGCCCCAAAAATAGGAACGAACCACTTGGGCGATTTGGGTCAGACAAGCCAGCACGAGAACGACGTACAGCATTCGACACAGCAACAACGGCTTCATCTTGACCTACTACACGGTTATGTAAAAACTCTTCCATATGAAGCAATTTTTCACGTTCCCCTTGCAGCATTTTAGAAACAGGAATCCCTGTTGCAGCACTCACAACTTCTGCAATTTCATTGTCAGTGACTTTGTTACGCAATAGTTTTGGTTCTTCAGATTCCTCAACCACTTCATCCTGTGCCAGCTGTTTTTGCAACTCTGGGATCACACCATATTGTAAACGGCTAGCTTCAGCTAGATCACCATCACGAATGGCTTTTTCCAAAGCAACACGAGCTTTATCTAACTCAACCTGTGCTTTTTTATCGCCCTCTGCCAAAGTTTTTTCAGCTTTCCAGACTTCTTCCAGATCATTGTATTCTTGCTGAACTTCAACAATCTGTTTCTCTAAATGCGCAACTTCGGCTTTACTGCCCACATCTTGATCTTTTTTCACGGCTTCAAGCTGCATTTTCAACTGAATCAGGCGACGTTCCAGTTTATCTAATGCTTCAGGCTTCGAATCGAGTTCCATTTTTATGCGAGATGCCGCTTCATCAATCAAATCAATGGCTTTATCTGGCAACATGCGATCTGTAATATAACGATGTGACATTTTCGCTGCCGCAATAATGGCTGAATCGAGAATTTTCACACCATGATGCACTTCATAACGCTCTTTCAAACCACGTAAAATAGCGATCGTATCTTCCACACTTGGCTCATCGACCAAAACTTTTTGGAAGCGACGCTCTAAAGCAGCATCTTTTTCAATATATTGGCGGTATTCATCAAGGGTGGTTGCACCGACACAGCGTAACTCACCACGGGCCAATGCAGGTTTAAGCATGTTACCCGCATCCATCGCACCATCAGTTTTACCCGCACCGACCAAGGTATGTAATTCATCAATAAACAAGATGACCCGACCTTCTTGTTTTGCCAAATCATTCAGAACAGCTTTGAGGCGCTCCTCAAATTCGCCACGATATTTGGCGCCTGCAAGTAATGAACCTAAATCCAGAGATAGAACTCTTTTATCTTTAAGGCTTTCAGGAACTTCACCATTAATAATTCGCTGTGCCAAACCTTCAACAATCGCGGTTTTACCTACACCGGGTTCACCAATCAGCACTGGGTTATTTTTAGTACGGCGTGACAAAACCTGAATAGTACGACGGATTTCATCATCACGCCCAATGACAGGGTCTAGCTTGCCTGATGCAGCACGCTCTGTCAGGTCAATGGTATATTTATTTAAAGAGTCACGCTGATCTTCGTGAGTATTGCTCATGACTTTTTCGTTGCCTCGAATTGATTCGATTACTTTGCGTAACCCTTCAACGGTTACACCCGTATTATTTAGTATGTTTTTTGTTGCGCCAACTTCTGCTAACGCCAACAACACCCAATCTGTTGATAAAAACTCATCCCCTGCTTTTTGTGCATAGCGATCTGCCAAATTCAGCATTTTGACCGCATCGGGATTCAGATTAATCTCTCCTGTTGGGTTGGCTAAAGTCGCCGCATCATTTAATGCTTGATCTAGCTTTTGTTTTAATTCTGGTATTCGTGCTCCTGCCTGTTGCAACAAGCTAAGATTTGAAGCTTCTTTTAAGAGTGCCGCCAGAATATGAATGTTATCGATTGCAGTGTGATCTTTTCCCATTGCTAAAGACTGTGCATCGGATAAAGTCTGTTGCAATCGATTGGTGAATTTTTCAAATTGCATTATTGTTATACCTCATCATCAATTTGCTACTTAACTAATACATGGGAACACTTATTCAAATTTCAAATATTTTTCTATGATTTTTCAAATATTTATAAAAAAATCATTATATATAATTCAGTAATAATATGTGGCTCATTTTAATTTTTTTCAAGTCAAAAAATTAAAATTTCTGCACAAAAACAAAAAAGCCAGTTCATATAAACTGGCTTTTCTTTACACGGCATATTTTATACTACTTCGACAATTTCAAAGTCATGGGTAATTTCTACACCACCACTTGAAAGCATCTTACTTGCAGAACAGTATTTTTCTGCTGACAATTCAACCGCTTTTGCAACCTGCTTTTCTTTCAACGCCTTACCTGAGACGATAAAATGTAAATGAATTTTGGTAAAGACTGCAGGAACTTCGTCAGCGCGCTCTGCCTGTAACTGACATTCAACGTTACTAATTTCCTGACGAGCTTTTTTTAAAATGGTTACAATATCAAACGATGCGCAGCCACCGAGTCCCATCAGAATCAATTCCATAGGACGTGGACCACGGTTTTCACCGCCATATGCAGGTGATCCATCCATTACCACACTATGACCACTCTCAGACTTTGCTTCAAATGCAACATTCTCGAGCCATTGAACCGTTGATCGCATTGCAACTACCTAAAAAAAAATATAGATTACTGTGTGCTAATACACTAACACAATTTATTTAGAGAAGGAATTTAACCGTAGATATTAACAGAAACCAAAAGCTATCTTTTTACTTCTTATTTTGTGGAACAAGAAAACATGTCGGCTAATCTCTTTCCATTCGCGAACGATGCATTATCTCCTAACCATTTACCAGAATCGGTCAAGGCTTTATTAAAACGCGCCTATATTAATCGGTATCCTAAGCGCACGAGCATCATCGAAGTGGGTAGCGAATCAAAATCTCTATATTTAATACTAAAAGGTTCTGTTTCTATTTTACTCAAAGAAGATGATGACCGCGAAATTGTCGTAGCTTATTTAAACGCAGGCGATTTTTTTGGTGAAATGGGGTTATTTGAAGCTGAACCGCTACGTACAGCTGAAGTACGTACTCGCGAAGTCTGTGAAATTGCAGAAATCTCTTATGAGAACTTTATTGAGCTGAGCAAGCAATATCCTGACTTAAACTACACCATTTTTGCTCAGTTAGCACGCCGCCTCAAAAATACCACCCGCAAAATGACCGACCTCGCATTTATTGATGTGACAGGGCGTATTGCACGCTGTTTAATCGAACTGGCCCATCAGCCAGAAGCGATGCTATTACCCAATGGTCGCCAGATTCGCATTACCCGTCAGGAAATTGGGCGTATTGTAGGTTGCTCACGTGAAATGGTTGGACGCGTCCTTAAATCGCTTGAAGATCAAGGGATGATTGAAACTGAAGGCAAGGCGATCCTCATTTACGATAGTGCACTAGAAAACTCTGAAGATTCCAACCATTCTGTATAAAGAATTGATCGGTCAAAGCAAATCTTCGGATTTGCTTTTTTATTGAGCCAAATAATCACAACTAGAGGTGCTTTCATGAAATTCAATCCGCTTGCACATACAGGTATTCAACTGCCTGAAATTTGTTTAGGTACAATGACCTTTGGTGAACAAAATACACAAGCAGAAGCTTTTGACCAGCTTAACTATGCACTGGATCAGGGTTTGTATTTTTGGGACACCGCAGAAATGTACCCAGTACCGCCCAAAGCAGAAACACAAGGTGCAACTGAGCGAATTATTGGCAACTGGATTCAACAACATGGGCAGCGTGATCGGTTATTTCTTGCATCCAAAATTGCTGGGCCTAGTTTTGGAGGCAGTGCTATTCGCCAAGGCCTAACTCGCTTTAATCATCAACATATTCAACAGGCACTAGATGGCTCTCTGCAACGCCTGCAAACCGATTATATTGATTTATATCAACTACACTGGCCAGAACGCCATACCAATTTCTTTGGACACTTGGGCTTTGGCAATCAGCTTGCAGCCAAACATGAACACGATCTCACTGCCTTGGAAGAAACCCTAGATGCATTGCATCAGGAAATTCAAAAAGGTCGAATTCGTTTTATTGGCCTATCCAATGAAACACCTTGGGGAACCATGAAGTTTTTGCATCTGGCTGAAAAAATGAACCTGAGCAAATTTGTAACGGTGCAAAACCCATATAGCTTGTTGAACCGCAGTTATGAAGTCGGTATGTCTGAAATTGCCAAATATGAAGGTGTCGGTTTACTGGCGTATTCCCCTCTCGCGTTTGGCATGTTGACAGGTAAGTACCGTCATGGCGCAAAACCTGCCAATGGGCGAATTACCTTATTTTCACGGTTTAGTCGTTACACCAACCCTGAATGTGAATGGGCAACTGAACAGTATGCACAGCTTGCTGAAAAACATGGTTTAACCCTAACTCAACTTGCGCTTGCATTTATTAAACAGCAGTTTTTTGTCACCAGCACCATTATTGGTGCAACTTCAATGGCACAGCTCAAAGAAGATATTGCTGCCTTTGATATTGAATTGAATGAAGAAATCTTACAAGAAATTGAAGCTATACATAAACAGCAACCCAATCCAGCTCCATAAACAAAAAAGGATGCAACAGCATCCTTTTTTAATGTCATGACTGAGGTTTATCTACGGCTATTATATATTGCCATTGCTGCTGGCAAGTTCCTACGCATTGCATCAATACGCTGTGAATTTGAAGGGTGCGTTGACAAAAATGCTGGACCACCTGCCCCTTCAAGTTTATTCATTTTTTCCCACAGGCTAAGTGCTGCTTGCGGGTTATAGCCCGCTTTTGCCATGAGCATTAAACCACCATAGTCAGCACGACTTTCCAGACTACGGGAGTATGGCAACCCTACACCAACCTGACTACCCAAGTCTAAAGCCGCTGAGCCCAAGCCACCTGCTGCATCACCAACATAAGACTTGCCTACATTAACTGCCAAATTGGTCAAGGCTTGTGCGCCTAATTTGTTTTTTGAATGTTCTTCCAAGGCATGCGTCATTTCATGCCCCATCACAGCAGCGATTTCAGCATCAGTTAAATTCAGCTTGTTGACAATGCCTGTATAAAATACAACTTTGCCACCTGGAGCCACATAAGCATTGACTTCATCTGACTTTAAGACTGCAAGTTGCCATTGGAATGCTTGCCCAGTCTGGTTTGCCTGATCCGCATAAGGCTGCATCCGTGATAGTACGGCATTAATACGTCTATAAGTACTCGATGATGTATCAAGCTGTCCTTTTTGCTGCGCATCTTGCTTCATCTTTGCAAAGCTGCTTGCTGCGCTGGCATTTAAAGTTGCAGAATCAGCACCAGCCATATCTGCAATTGTTGTACACCCTGTCATACTGACAACAGCAGCCAACCCTAAGCCCAAAATGAGTTTATTGTTCATTATTTCAGAAGCTCCAAATTTAAATTCACATTCAAATTATTGAATATTTTTGTATTATAAAATATAAAATTAAAACAGAACTCCTGACCTAAAGGTTAAAATATTATATTTATGTAATACTGGTGTTACTTAAACATAAACAATAACCAAAAAAGCAAGCACCCCACATTTAAAGCAAAATAAACATTTGATACAGATTTAATTTTTTCTTCAAGCTGTAAACTATCCCGCTTAACCAACAAAAATGTATTTTGAATCAGCACAATAGGAACAAAAACGCAGACCAGCACGACACTTAACCCCACAAAAGCAGACATTAATATATGTGGATCTCGGGTTTGTTGAGATGCGATCAGCATGGCAAGCGTTGGCGCACCACCTAAAGCAAAGAGAAAAGAATAAAAAATTGTTTTTGAAATATTAGGTTGTAACTGCATTGGCATCCCTATCCAATTGATAGCATTTTATTGGAGTTTTAATCATAAAGGCTCAAAAAATAAAGTGAACTTTGGTCGGGTCAGAGTTTCACTGCATAAAAAAACCGCGACACAAAGATCGCGGTTTTCTAGCTTATCTGATCTTATTACGCAGAAAATGGATGACGTAATACGATAGTTTCTGCACGGTCTGGACCAGTAGAAATGATGTCAATTGGACATTCAATCAACTGCTCAATACGTTTGATATAAGCAATCGCATTATTAGGAAGTTGTTCCATGCTGGTTGCACCAACAGTTGACTCAGACCAACCTGGCAGTGTTTCATAAATTGGTTTTAAGGTTTCATATGCAAGTGCATCAGAAGAACCAACACAACCAGAATCTGCTGCTTCATAGCCCACACAGATTTTCACTTCTTCCAAGCCATCTAGAACATCAAGCTTCGTTAAGCAAATACCAGAAAGTGAGTTGACATCGACTGAACGACGCAGAATTTCTGCATCAAACCAACCACAACGGCGTTGACGACCAGTTGAAGCACCAAACTCATGTCCTACAGTACCCAAGTGTTTACCAATTGCATCGCCCTGATCAGCCGCTGCATCATAAACAAGTTCTGTTGGGAATGGACCTGCACCTACACGTGTTGTATACGCTTTAGTAATACCTAGCACATAGTCAAGGTGTAATGGACCAAGACCTGAACCAGAGCTTACGCCACCAGCAGTGGTGTTTGAAGATGTTACATACGGATATGTACCGTGGTCGACATCAAGAAGAGAACCTTGCGCACCTTCAAACATGATGTTTTGACCATTTTTACGATAGTTATGCAACTCAGTTGTTACATCTATCACCAATGGGGCAACCACTTCACGCCATTGATCACAAAGCTCAAGTACATCTTCCAACTTCACTGCTTCTACACCGTAGAATTGAGTTAACTGGAAGTTATGGTATTCAAGTAACTCAGTTAATTGCGCAGTAAGATGTTCACCACCACGAACCAAGTCAGCAACACGTACAGCACGACGAGCAACTTTATCTTCGTATGCTGGGCCAATACCACGACCTGTAGTACCGATTTTAGCATTACCACGTTTTTTCTCACGTGCTTGGTCTAATGCAATATGGTTTGGAAGAATAAGCGGACAGTTTGGAGAAATACGTAGACGCTCTTTTACAGGCACGCCTTCTTTTTCCAAAATGCTCATTTCTTCAATTAGCGCAGCAGGAGAAAGTACAACACCATTGCCAATTAAGCACAGTACGTTGTCACGTAAAATACCAGATGGAATGAGGTGCAATACTGTTTTTTTACCACCAACGACAAGTGTATGCCCTGCATTGTGTCCGCCTTGATAACGAACGACCGCAGCCGCTTGATCTGTGAGCAGGTCAACGATTTTACCTTTACCTTCGTCGCCCCATTGGGTACCGAGTACCACAACATTCTTGCCCATAATAGCCTCATTACATCATGCTGTTAAAATTGAAAACTTAATCAAGTGACATGAACACCTGATTCAGCGCTTAAATTTTCTCGATTGTCCACTCGCCTGCAACTTGCACCAATTGATGCGTTGCGTATGGCACAGAGTTTAAATCATCATTACCCAACAATTGAATTACACTTAAGCCTTGCGCTCGAGCCTGTTCAATTGCTTTCATCAGATCTGCATCAATCCCTTTGGGTGCAACCACAGTGCTGACTTGTTTGAACTGACCCGCACATAGTGCATATAAGTCACAGCTAAAGCCTGTTGCAGGACGGGAGCGTCCAAAATGTTCGCCAATACCATCATAACGACCACCTTGTGCCAGTGGTGCTGCACGATTTGGCGCATAAACTGCGTACATCAAACCTGTATGATAATGATAAGAACGTAACTCAACGACATCTATACCAATATCCAGATTTTCCCAACGTGCACGAATTTGTGCATGTGTGGTAATGACCGCTTCTAAAGCTTGTCTAAATGCAGCATCCGTCAAAACTGCGGAGCTTAGATTGGCTTGCAGAGCATCTAAATCACTTGAATAACGTCCAAGTGCATAAAAATCTGAACCGAAGTTAATTGACTGGGTAAACTCGGCTAGTTCAGGTAAGGCTTTGCGCTGATAAAGATCAGAAAGCTGGTGTTCTGTTTCTTTATTCAAACCTGCTAACTTGACTAAACTACGGAATAATCCGACATGCCCTAAATCTAGATGGACACCGTCAATCAGATCTGCTGTTGCCAATAGATTCAACATGACATCGACCATTTCTACATCAGCATCGATACTGTCATGTCCAAATAATTCCGCACCAATCTGTAATGGTGCACGCGAGGTATTAAACCCTTGTGGTTTCGTATGTAATACCGTGCCCGCATAACAATAACGTGCTATGCCTTGAACAGGACGTACATGCGCATCGATACGTGCCACTTGCGGTGTCATATCGGCACGAACACCGAGTAGTCGACCTGAAAGCTGGTCAATCACTTTAAACGTGGCTAGGTCTAAATCTTGATTCGATTCGGAAAGAGAAGATAAAGATTCGATGTATTCGATAAATGGCGTGTACACCAGCTGATAACCACGCGATGCGAGGAAATCTAATGCTTTACGACGCAATGCTTCTACGACTTGCGCTTGTTCCGGTAATACATCAGCTACACCATCAGGTAATAACCATGTCTCTGAAATGGGCATGTTGTAAACCTAAATTTTTGCCTGCGCGGAAGTAATCCGCATAAAAAAATCGGGAACACACCCGATTTCTCATAGTCTAGCACGTAAGATTAGGACATGCACTGAGATTTTTATATTTTGATTATTTTAATCGTGTTGCATGGCTGAGATATTTTTCTGTGGTTTGAATTTGTGCAAACATTTGAAATGCTGACAAATATGCAGTTTGTACATCTTGAGCAGACACAATGCGCCCTGCATATTGCAAATCTTTAGTCGCGGTTGCATCGGCAATCACAATCGGATCATAGCCATATTCAGCAGCGGCACGTGTCGTTGCATCAACACACATATGTGTCATCATGCCTGTTACCAGCAACTGTTCTATCTCCAATTGTTGCAATTGAGCTTTTAAGCCCGTTTGAAAAAAGCTATTTGGAAAGTGTTTTTGAATAATGATCGACTCTGCATCAACATCTAAATCAGCATATAGTTTCACACCTTCAGTCCCTGCCACAAAAAATGGGGCTTCAGCTGCAGTAGCAACATGTTGAATATAAATAATCGGTGCCTGCACCTGATGAAATGCTTTTTCTAAAAGATGAATATTCTGTAAGGCTTGCTCAGGTTGTGAAAGTGGCATTTTTCCTTTTGGGAAATAATCATTTTGTACATCAATCACCAGCAATGCGATTTTTTTCATCTTGAATTCCTTCATGTTTTAACCTCTGGATAGATTAAGAAAAATGTCGAGTGAAATGCAGCAGTACATGAAAGAATGTGGTATTACTCTCTTTCAAAATGAAAACTATCAGGTCGAATATGTCATTAGATCCAATTGATACCAAGATTCTTGCCATTTTAAAAAATGACTCGCGCCTCTCTCACAAAGAGATCGGAACAATGGTGCATCGCACAGGGCAAGCCGTGGGGCAGCGCATCACAAAAATGCACAGTGAAGGTCTGATCAAAAAATACAGCATTCAACTTCACTATGATGCAACCCAATTTATCCGCGTCATGATGCAAAGCAACCGCTTTACTGAATTTGAAAGCTTTACCCAACAATTTAATGCGATTGAAAGCAGCTTTAAAGTTTCAGGCTCAGCCTGTTACATGCTCATCGCACATTTCGACTACGAAGCATTAAACAGTTTTATTGAACAGCTTTCAGACTGGGGACAATATTCAGTCGATAGTGTAGTTCGCCCCATACAAAAATAAACTAATACAGTGGCAATTCTGTAGTTTGTTTGATTTTTTGCAGTGGAATCTCAGTTTTGACATTTTGAATCCCTGAAATTTTATTCAGCCGCTGAATTTGAAATTGTCGGTAAGCTTCCAAATCAGATACCACAATTCTTAAGAAAAAATCACAATCTCCTGCCATGAGTTGACATTCAACTACTTCTGGTAAATCAGTAATCGCCTCAACAAACTGATTTACCGTTTTGGCATCTTGCTCTTTCAACCAGATACGAGCAAAAACAGTCAGACCCAGATTGACTTTGGCGGGATCAACTAGCGCAACATATTTTTCAATCACGCCTTCATCTTCAAGCTGTTTGACTCGACGCAAGCACGGAGAAGCAGATAAGCCAACCCGTTGTGCCAATTCATTGTTTTGCAATTTTCCATCATGCTGTAACGCTTGCAAAATACGTCTATCGATCTGATCCACAATTCACACCAAGCATTTAAATGCTAATTTTTATTAATTTAATAGCATAATATATCAAAATAATAAAATTCAAAGCTAATTTTAGCGCCAAATACTTTAACAATTGCCATAAACTATTTTTCTGTTTTTGTAATACTCCAGTTAGGTTTATAGACATGTTGACACTTAAAAATACGGCGCAAAGCCTGAATGATTCAAGTGATTTTGTTGAGTTCAAACGTGGATTAAAAATGTCTATACCGATGCTACTCGGAATTATTCCTTTTGCGCTGGTTTTAGGTACCCAAGCCACTCAAAAAGGCTTTAGCCTGCTCGAAATTCCATTATTGACAGGTTTAAATTTTGCAGGTGGTTCAGAATTTGCCATTTTAGAAGTCTGGACCAATCCACCACACATTTTTGTCTTGATGTTTATTACTTTTTTAGTCAACAGTCGACATTTGCTCATGGGTGCAAGCCTTGTTCCCTACCTAAAGCACTTACCCAATAAAAAAGTCCTGCCCGCACTATTCTTTATGTGTGACGAAAGCTGGGCAATGGGGCTTGCCAATGCACAGCAAAACTCACATTACAAATTGAGCCAGCAGTTCAACATGGCTTTTTATTCAGGTGTCTGTTTTGCCTTATACAGCATGTGGGTCGTATTTACAGCGCTCGGTGGTGCAATTGGTCCTGTGCTAGGTGATGTGACTCGCTGGGGCTTTGATATGGCATTTCCTGCAGTGTTTCTAGTGCTATTACGTGGCATGTGGCAAGGTTTTTCCGCAGCACGCCCCTGGTTAGTCAGTTTAGTTGCCGCGGTATTGGCATACCTGTATTTGCCTCAGGGCTGGTATGTACCTGTAGGGGCAATTTGCGGCATTGCTTCAGCATTCTTTTTAACTGGAGATGAAGTATGATTCATTCAATGACTTTAGTTGCCATCATTTGTGTTGCACTGACGACCTATGCTACGCGAGTATTAGGCTATCTTTTACTCAAAAATAGAACCTTGTCTGTACGACAAAAACGTATTCTTGAAGTTGTGCCAGGTTGTGTGCTGATCTCTGTAATCGCCCCGTATTTTGTACGGGACAATCCAGCAGACTTTATTGCGATGGCAATTACTTTACTGGCAGCATCGCGTTTTTCTTTATTACCAACGGTTATACTGAGCATGCTTTCTGCCGCTGCATTACGCTTAATCTGGCTACATTAACCACAACCAAAGACAATATTATTTGTCTTTGGACTGTACCAGTTGTGCCAGCACATGCAGCATATCAACCTGTTGCTTTTCAAGCTGCTGTAATTTACCTGATGTTCTGTCCAATACTTCTTGTTGTGTGTGCATTTTCTTGACAAGATCCTGCATAATTTCTAAAGTCTTTTTAAGATGATCTTCCAAATGTGTTACTTGTTGTTTTAGTTGATGATTTTCAGACAGATCACTTAAATCTTGACGCTGATTTTTAACCTGCATCCATACCACAACCATAACGACTACAATGAGTAGACTGGTTAATCCCCAAAGCCAAATCAGCATCATTTAGTTACCCTATTTTATTCATTTTTAAGTAAAAGATTCGCACAAATCCAGCAAGCGATTTGCATAACCCCATTCATTATCATACCATGCAAATACTTTTGCCTGACGCCCCACCAACATAGTTTGAGTAAAATCAACAATTAAAGACTCAGGTGAATGGTTAAAGTCACTTGACACCAACACCTCATCCGTTACCGACATAATTTCGGCATAATAAGTATCCGCAGCTTGTTTTAAGACTGTATGTAATGTCTCTACACTCAGCGTTTTTTGTGCAACAAAACTTAAATCAATTGCAGCAACATTAATGGTTGGCACGCGAATCGAATACCCATCAATCCGATCTGCCATTTTTGGCATGACCCGTTTTAATGCCCCTAAAGCACTTGATGTCGTTGGAATAATATTGTGTCCTGCTGCACGTGCACGGCGTAAATCACGATGTGCATGATCAAGCACTGACTGATCAGCAGTCACCGCATGAATTTCGGTCATTAACGCGGTTTCAATACCAAAATTGTCGTCCAGAATTTTTACCAATGGTACTAAAGCTTGTGTAGTACATGACACACTGGAAATAATTTGATCGCTGGCTTTAACCTCTAAATGGTTAACCCCATACACCACCGCAATATCGACACTGTCGAACGGCGCAGCGCCAATAATCACACGTTTTGCACCCGCAGTTAAATGCCGTGTTGCCGCCTCACGCGAACGAAACAACCCTGTACATTCGAGCACAACATCAATATTGAGTTGATCCCACGGTAACTGTTCTGGCTGTGAACCACGGAATACCTGAATTTTGAGGGATTGTCCTGCGCTTTGTACCGACAAAAATGTATCGCCCTGCTCAGTGACAATCTGTGCCTGACCTTTAAAACGACCGTGCGTAGAATCATACTTAAATAGGTGTAACAAAGTTTCAACATCAGCAATATCATTAATAGCCACAATATCGAAGTGAAACTGTTTTGGATTCTCAAACCATGCACGAATTACATTGCGTCCAATCCGCCCAAACCCATTAATTGCGATTCGCTGCATGATCATCATTTCCTAATAACGAAAAATTGAGTGAGTTATCTTAAAACATTCAAGATAGTGATGATAGTTCAATTGCTCATATTTCAAATATAATTTAAAAACAATTATCTGCATGTTCATTAAAATATAATCAAGCATATTTTTTTGTTTTGATAAAGAATATACTCAACTTCAATGATCACTAATCAAGCTATTCTCAATAGATGCATTCTTTCAATGTCATCATCATGACTACAACATATTTTTAAACCAATAATGCTAAATTTTAAACAATATTTTGAGGAAAGAAATCTAGATGCAAATTTGAAATTTAATCAACATCACAATAACAAGGCAGCCAATTTTCTGTTCAATATCTTACAATTCAAAATGACCATATAAACAATGCACTTTTATATTTTTATACCACAATGGTCAATTTATTAAATATTTTTAAAATCAAAATCTTAATTAAAAAATAAGTTCAGCGCTTCGTCTTTCTTGTACCAGTTTTCAAGGTTTCTGGCTATATGGCTGAAATTTAAAGAAAACCCACAGATTTCATCTCCCGAAAGCATATATCAAACATAGACTTATTTCATAGATTTGTCGTGATTTACGCCTAAAATCATTGGTCATACCCTGATTTTTCGTTATAATTTGGCGTTTTTAAATTATCAGCCTCGTATTAATCGGTTTTACTATTTTAAAAGATTTGATTTAATGCGTTTAGCCAAAATGATTAGATGGAGTGACTTGTTGTGAGTACACGTTTTATGACGTCCGCTGAAATTCGTGAAGCCTTTTTACATTTCTTTGAAACTAAAGGTCATACACGTGTTGCATCGAGTTCTCTCGTTCCCGCGAATGACCCGACTTTACTTTTCACCAATGCGGGTATGAACCAGTTCAAGGACTGCTTCCTAGGTTTAGAAAAACGTGATTATGTTCGTGCGACAACTTCACAAAAATGTGTACGTGCTGGTGGTAAGCATAACGACCTTGATAATGTCGGTTATACCGCACGTCACCATACCTTTTTTGAAATGTTGGGCAACTTCTCTTTTGGTGATTACTTCAAACGCGATGCCATTACTTATGCGTGGGAGTTTTTAACTTCAGCAGAATGGCTAGGTTTAAACAAAGATAATCTTTATGTCACTGTTTACCATACTGATGATGAAGCTTATGACATCTGGAACAAAGAAGTTGGTCTAGCTGCTGAACGTATTATCCGTATTGGTGACAATAAAGGCGAAAAATACGCATCTGACAACTTCTGGGCAATGGGTGACACAGGTCCTTGTGGTCCTTGTTCCGAAATTTTCTATGATCATGGCGATCATATCTGGGGTGGTTTACCAGGCTCTGCCGAAGAAGATGGCGACCGCTATATCGAAATCTGGAACAACGTCTTCATGCAGTTCAACCGTACTGCGGATGGCGTATTACATGCGCTGCCTGCTCCTTCTGTTGATACAGGTATGGGCTTAGAGCGTATTTCTGCAGTTTTACAACATGTGAACTCAAACTACGATATCGACTTGTTTAAGCACCTGATTAAAGCTGCGGCTGAGATTGTTGGTACTGAAGATCAAGGTCAACCTTCTTTACGCGTGGTTGCTGACCATGCACGTTCTTGCTGCTTCCTGATTGCTGATGGTGTCAACCCATCCAATGAAGGTCGTGGTTATGTACTGCGCCGCATTATCCGTCGTGCGATTCGTCATGGTAATAAACTTGGCGCAACAGGTACCTTCTTCTACAAAATGTTGCAACCTTTAATTGATGTGATGGGCGAAGCTTATCCACAATTGATCGAAAACCGTGAACGCATTGAAGCAGCGCTTATCAAAGAAGAAGAACAGTTTGCCAAAACCCTTGAACAAGGTTTGAAAGTACTTGAAGGCGAACTCAGCCAGTTAAAAGGCAATGTTATTCCTGGTGAAGTAGTGTTCAAACTATATGACACTTACGGCTTCCCTGCTGACTTGACTGCCGACATCGCACGTGAACGCGAACTGACGATTGATGAAGCTGGTTTTGAAACTGAAATGGCTGCACAGCGTCAACGCGCACGTGATGCAGGCAAATTCAATGTTGACTATAACAGTATTGTGAAAGTCGACAGCAAAACTCAATTTGACGGCTACACTGCAACGCAAGGTCAAGGTCAAATTGTTGCCATTTATAAAGATGGCGAACAGGTTGACGAAGTGGTTGAAGGCGATGAAGCACTGATTGTACTGAACCAAACACCTTTCTATGCTGAAAGCGGTGGTCAGATTGGTGATACGGGTATCTTCAAAAACGAAACTGGTATTTTTGAAGTTCAAGACACCAAAAAATCAGGCGCAGCATTTGTTCATCAAGGTATCGTGACTATGGGTAGTTTAAAAGCTGCTCAAAATGTCGAAGCAACGGTAAAAGCAGATCTACGCGAAGCCACTGCACGCAACCACTCTGCAACACATTTACTTCACGCTGCACTACGCCAAGTTTTAGGCTCTCACGTTCAGCAAAAAGGCTCTTTGGTTGCTTCTGATATTTTACGTTTCGACTTTGCCAACGACCAACCTGTAAGCTTCGAGCAATTACAGCAAGTTGAGCGCCTGGTGAACCGTGAAGTGATTGCCAATACTGTTGTTAGCACTGAAGTTTTAGACATCGAATCTGCCAAAGCCAAAGGCGCAATGATGCTGTTTGGTGAAAAATATGGTGATGAAGTTCGCGTATTATCAATGGGTTCTATCATTGATGAGAAAAACTTCTCGATTGAGCTTTGCGGTGGTATTCACGTTAAGCGTACTGGCGATATTGGCTTGTTTAAAATCACTTCTGAAGGTGGTGTTGCAGCAGGTGTTCGCCGTATTGAAGCAGTTACAGGCACCAAAGCACTTGAAGCAGTGCAAAAAATGGATGCGACTATTCAACAAATCAATGGTCTATTGAAAGCACAAAAAGACCAAACTCTAGAGAAAGTTCAGGCAACTGTTGAGCATGCATCTAGTTTGCAAAAACAGATTGATCAGTTGAATCAAAAACTTGCAAATTTCCAAGCAAGTGAGCTGATCAACCAAATGCAAACGATTGCTGGTCGAAAAACTTTGATCAGTACCGTTCAAAATGTTGACGCAAAATCATTGCGTCATTTACACGATAGTATCAAATCTAAATTCAATGATGCCGTGATTGTGTTGGCTGGTGTAGAAGCTGATAAAGTGAGCTTGCTTGCATCGGTTGCGCAAGAATTCACAGCAACCTTGAAAGCAGGCGATATCATCAAGCACTTAAGCCAAGAGCTTGGTGGCAAAGGCGGTGGGAAACCAGATCTAGCACAAGGCGGGGCACCACTCAATGACAAGTTTGATCAAGTTATGGCAGCACTCCCTGCTTGGCTTGAGCAAAAATAATCTCACTTTTTGTGTAACTGACCCTGTTTCAAACAGGGTCGTGGCTTGTATGGAAAAATTATGGCATTAATCGTACAAAAATATGGTGGTACCTCAATGGGAACACCCGAGCGCATTTTAAATGTAGCTCGTCGCGTGAAGCGCTGGCATGATCATGGTCACAAAGTGGTTGTGGTGGTGTCTGCAATGAGTGGTGAAACCAACCGCTTGTTGTCTCTCGCGAAAGCCATTACCGAGACACCTGATCCTCGTGAACTTGACCAAATGGTATCTACGGGTGAACAGGTTACTATTTCCATGTTAGCGATGGCACTCAATTCTATTGGTGTCGAAGCTAAATCCTACACAGGTCGTCAAGTGGGTATTAAGACCGACAGTGCCTTTACCAAAGCTCGTATTGAAGCAATTGAAACTGACGTGATGACTGCTGATTTAGATGCTGGTCGTGTCATTGTGGTTGCTGGCTTCCAAGGTGTGGATGCGCTTGGCAATACAACAACACTTGGTCGTGGTGGTTCAGATACGACAGGTGTTGCACTTGCTGCTGCACTACGTGCAGATGAATGCCAAATCTATACAGATGTCGATGGTGTATATACAACTGATCCACGTGTTGCGCCAAAAGCCAAGAAAATTGATCGTATCTCTTTTGAAGAAATGCTGGAAATGGCATCTTTAGGCTCAAAAGTTTTACAAATTCGTTCAGTTGAATTCGCAGGAAAATATCAAGTGCCACTGCGTGTATTGTCAAGTTTTGACAATGATAATGACGGCGTATTTGATGATGAATTCAAACAAAACGTAGGAACACTTATTACAACTGAAGCGGAAGACACTATGGAACAGCCTATTATCTCTGGTATCGCATTCAACCGCGATGAAGCTAAATTGACTATTTTAGGTGTGCCTGATGAACCAGGCATCGCTTCAAAAATCCTATCGCCTATCGGTGCTGCCAACATCGAAGTTGATATGATCGTACAAAATATTGAAGAAGATGGTACAACCGACTTTACATTCACTGTAAACCGTACTGACTTTGCTAAAGCCAAAGCAATTTTGGACAATATCGCAAAAGAAATTAAAGCACGTGAAGTAACTGCACGCGACAATATTGTAAAAGTCTCTATCGTGGGTGTAGGTATGCGCTCTCATGCAGGTGTTGCTAGTAAAATGTTTACTGCACTTGCAGAAGAAAACATCAATATTTTGATGATTTCAACTTCAGAAATCAAAATTTCAGTATTAATTGAAGAAAACTATTTAGAGCTTGCTGTTCGCAGCCTGCACACCGCGTTTGGTTTAGACCGTGAACACGGCGAAAGCAGCGCACGTGCTTAAAGCTTATTCACTTATCTTCAGGTTTTTAGGAAGATGAGTGAGAAAAAAGCAGAGCCGCTCTATGGAAACTAGAGCGGCTCTGTTATATTAGCAAAGAATATTTAGAAAATATTTAACAATCACGGTATCATACTGCTTCTTATTAGTAGTTACCGCATGCTGTTAAAATATTTTTTCTGAGATTGTGGTTTAATTTTTGCATAACAGCAATGCAGGTTTAGCGATTAGCAAGGAGACAAACATGCTGATTCTGACTCGTCGTGTCGGAGAAACTTTAATGATTGGGGATCAAGTCAGTGTGACGGTACTTGGTGTTAAAGGCAACCAAGTTCGCATTGGTGTAAATGCTCCCAAAGAAGTATCAGTGCATCGTGAAGAAATTTATCAACGCATTCAACATGAACGCGCTATGCACGAGCACCTTCAAAACATCGATCAAGATTATCAACCGTCATTTTACGATGATGAATTTAATCAAAATAAATTTAACCGATAATTACAGATGATATATATCGTTATAGGCTCTGTAAAAAATATTAAAAGCGATCAAAGAGATCGCTTTTGATATTTTAAGTAATTATTCTAATAAGCCCAAAGCCTTTTTCACGGGCTTATAGCTGCGACGATGCTGCTCAATAACGCCAAATTCAGCGATTGCATCAAAATGCGCTTTCGTTGGATACCCTTTATGTTTGGCAAATGCATATTGTGGGTATTCCTGATCAAGCAGTAACATTTGCCGATCACGTGTGACCTTTGCCAAAATACTGGCAGCACTAATTTCAGCGTGAGTTGCATCGCCCCCAACTATTGCTTCGCAATCTATAGTTAAACCTTTCGGGATCTGGTTACCATCAACCAAAACTTTATCAGGTTGTATAGATAACCCAGCAACTGCTCGGCGCATTGCCAAAAAAGTCGCTTGCAAAATATTTAACTGATCAATTTCTTCATGCGTTGCTTCAGCAATTGACCATGCCAAAGCTTTTTCCTGAATTTCCACAAACAGTTTTTCACGTTTCTTTTCTGTCAGCTTCTTGGAATCATTTAACCCATCAATCGGGTTGTTCGGATCCAAGATCACCGCAGCAGCCACGACTGAACCTACTAAAGGTCCACGACCTGCCTCATCTACGCCTGCTATTTTCATGCGCTGCTACCCTGATTTAAGGTTTTAAGGCTTCAGCAACACACTGATTCAAGGTACGTGTAACTGCATTATTCACAATGGTTGCTCGTGCGGCTGGATCAATCGCAGCGGTCGCCAAATCAACTGCTGTAATATTTTCAGGAGCTTTGTCACTTACACAACCACAAATATTTGTTTGTACAGTTTGCTGCTGTTCTGTAGTCATGGCACGGCTCATCATTTTCCATGCTGGTTGATTATCAAGCTCTGTTGTACATTTAGCATTAATCGCAATTTTGATGGCAGTCATACCGAGCTGTTGTGCTGCTGCTTGATTTGTACCTGTTGCTAGGGTTCCATCTGTTGCACATCCACTAGATAAGATTGCACAGAGTGCCCCAAAAGTTTTTTTCATTTGCTACTTACACCTTACAGTTAATCAAAATATTTTGCCCAAATAACCAGAACACCGTAATTTTTCTAGTGCCCATCGGCTATGTGTATAAAATTACAGCACAATCGCAGGATTGTTCTATATTTCACACAACACTGTCACGCAGATTGCATTTTAAGCCAAGACGCTCGATTTTTATAATACAAAATCATTAAACTGCTTCTGATCAAAAAGCTTTATGAATACAAAATCTGCTTATTACACGCGTACTGCTCAGTTTTTACACTGGCTGATGGCTCTTATTTTTATTAGTGCATGGATCATCGGTTTTTATAGTGGCAACTTCCTCAGCTATGAAACCGATGGTGCATTTAAAGGTGATGTCATTACCCTGCATAAAAACATTGCAACCACGATTTTATTTTTAGTGGTGATTCGCATTTTCTGGCGCTATACCCATCCTGCTCCACAACTTCCTGATAGCATGTCAGCAGGCATGAAGACATTGGCTCACTTCGGGCATTTGGCGCTATATTTTATGTTACTGGCACTACCGATTACAGGTTGTTTATTCAGCTGGACTGCTGGACATCCTGCACCTGTACTGTATTTGTTTAATATTCCACGATTACTCGATACCAATCCTGAAATTATGGCAATTGTAAAACCCATCCATATTTATCTATCTTGGGCAGTGGGCTTATTGTTAGTTGGCCATATTCTTGCAGCACTAAAACATCATTTTGTTGATAAAGATACTGTCTTGCTTAGTATGACTCGCCAACCTAAACCATAAAAAAAGGAACGCAATTGCGTTCCTTTTCATTTTGCTTATAGTGCATGAATCTGGTTAATCCATTTCTCTTTTTCAGCATCTTCCAAAAAAGATGCTTCAAATGAGTTGATTGCCAATTTTTTCAATTCGTCTTCACTCAAAGCCAAAGCTTCTGCAACTGCAATAAAGTTGTCATTCATATAACCACCAAAATAAGCTGGGTCATCTGAATTCACGGTCACACATAAACCTTGCTCAAGTAAGCGCTGAATGTTGTGCTCGCGCATATCCTTCACCACACAGAGCTTTAAGTTGCTCAGCGGGCAAACGGTTAAAGGCATACGTTCTTGTGCCAAACGCTGCATAAGTGCTGGATCTTCTTCTGAGCGCACACCGTGGTCGATACGATTGACTTTAAGTAAATCTAGTGCCTGCCACACGTATTCCGCTGGTCCCTCTTCGCCTGCATGCGCTACAATCAGGAACCCCGCTTCACGGGCTTTGGCAAAAACACGTTCAAATTTTTCTGGTGGATGCCCAACTTCACTAGAATCTAGGCCAACACCAATAATTTTGTCTTTAAATGGCAAGGCTTGCTCAAGTGTTTCAATCGCATCGGCTTCGCTTAAATGACGCAAGAAGCACATAATCAGTTCTGAGCTAATGCCGAGTTTAGCCTTGGCATCTTCACAAGCACGAACTAAACCATTGAGTACCGTTTCAAAGGCAATGCCACGCACCGTATGGGTTTGTGGGTCAAAGAACATTTCTGTATGTACCACATTGTCCTGTTGGCATTTTTCAAAATATGCCCAAGCCAGATCATAAAAATCCTGCTCATGAATCAGAACGTTGGCACCTGCATAGTAAATATCTAAAAAAGATTGCAGATTGTGGAAATTATAGGCTTGCTTGACGTCCTCAATCGTTTCATAAGGAATAATAACTTGGTTGCGTTTTGCAATCGCAAACATGAGCTCAGGCTCAAACGTACCTTCAATATGTACATGCAGCTCTGCTTTTGGCAAAGCACGAATGAGATCAAGTTGACTCATGTTATCTCCTAAAAACAAAAAAGGGTGCAAACTAAGTTTACACCCCAACTTTCAATAAAAAACTAACCACCAAAGGCAATAAACTTAATCACCCAAAGCACTGCCACAATCCACACCATATACGGTACGCTGCTCGCTTTACCTGTAAACAGTTTAATCAAGGCATAGCTAATAAAGCCCATGGCAATACCATCAGCAATTGAGTAGGAAAATGGCATAAACACCAAGGTTAGGAATGCAGGAACAGCCTCAGTAATATCATCCCATTCAATATGAGTGATACCCTGAATCATCAATACGCCAATAAAGAGCAAGGCTGGTGCAGTTGCAAAACCAGGAACCGATTGAGCCAGTGGCGCGAAAAACAAACATCCCAAAAACAGGATGGCAACCACAACTGCTGTTAAACCTGTACGTCCACCTGCAGCAACACCCGATGCAGATTCAATATAAGGCGTCGTTGAAGATGTCCCAAGTGCAGCACCCGCAATAATTGCGCTTGAGTCAGCAAACAGGGCTTTTTTCAGGCGCGGTAATTTACCTTCTTTCAATAGTCCTGCACGATGTGCAACCCCAACCAATGTGCCCGTTGAGTCAAACAAATCGACCAAGAAAAATACAAAAATCACCCCAACCATGCTCGCAGTAAACAAACCTTTAAAGTCCATTTGCAAGAAGGTTTGCGCTAGTGATGGCACTTCACCCACAACACCTTGGAACTTGTTTAAGCCCATTACAGTCGAGATCGCTGTAATTGCCAAAATACTAATAATAATCGCACCGCGTACACGGAAGTGATGCAGCACGACAATCATCAAAAAGCCAAGTAAGGTCAACAAAACTGTCGGCTGCTTAATATCACCCAAACCCACTAAAGTGGCGTCATTATGAACAATAATGCCTGCATTTTTTAACGCGATCAGTGCCAAAAACAAACCAATCCCGCCACCGATTGCAAATTTGAGCGACATTGGAATGGCATTAACAATTGCTTCACGGACTTTCAAAAAGCTAATCAGAACAAATACACAGCCTGAAATAAACACCGCAGCCAGTGCCGTTTGCCAATGTACATGCATCCCCAAACATACAGAATAAGTAAAATACGCATTCAGTCCCATGCCTGGTGCGAGTGCAATTGGGTAATTGGCAATCAGCCCCATCACCAAACAGCCAATTGCCGCAGCCAAACAGGTTGCTACAAATACAGCGCCATGATCCATTCCTGTCGTGGAAAGAATCATTGGATTAACAATAATGATGTAACACATGGTGATAAATGTAGTTACACCTGCAAGCACTTCGGTTCTAAACGTTGTCTTGTTTTCACTTAACTTAAATAAACGTTCAAGTACACCTGATGAAGATTGAGGAGTCGCCATATACAGCCCTTGAAAAAAATGCCGATTGCACGCTGCCGCACATCAGCATTCACGAAAATGCGTAAAACAACATATATTGAGTGTATGCCAAAGCTTATGGACAACCCATATATGCATGTAAGTCACTTTAACCATTGCAAAATGAAATTAAAAAAGCCGCATTTCTTGATGCAGCTCATTTTAATTTTTGGCAATCAGTCAGTGTTCAGCCAAAAAATCATGCTTTAGTATAACATAAGTCGGCAAAATGTTATATTTTGTGACGATATTGTCAGTTCTTTTTATTGCCCCATTGCGCCAAGGTTACACGATCATTTTTTCCATAATCTTGTACTGTTCGAATCTGACTAAAACCTGCCTGCAAAAATATTCCTCGAACCGCAACACCCTGATCATAACCATGTTCAAGCACCACCCAACCTTGTGGGTTTAACCAGTTTACGGCCTGATCAATAATAATTTTCAAGTCCGCCAGACCTTTCTGCTGAGCAATCAAAGCCCGCTGTGGTTCGGCACCAAGTTGCTGCAAATGGACATCTTCTGGGTCAATATACGGCGGATTTGACACAATCAGGTCAAATTTTTGGGCTGGAATCGCATCAAACCATGCGCCACATGCAAATCGTACTTGTTGCAACTGATGGCGCTGGGCATTTTCTTGTGCAACTTGTAACGTCGGCAAATAGATGTCTGTTGCCAACACTTGCCAACGCGGACGTTCACTGGCAAGCGCCAAAGCAATTGCGCCTGTGCCTGTACCTAAATCCACCATCGAACATTGCTCAGATAATTCCAGATTCAGCACAGTGTCCACCAAAATTTCAGTGTCAGGGCGCGGCACAAGCGTATCGGAAGTGACTTTCAAATCCAGTGTCCAAAATGGCTGTGAACCTGTGACATAAGCCAAAGGTTCTCCCTGTTCCAGACGTTGCAACCCAGCCAAATATTGCTGGGTTTGTGCTTCAGTCAAACTTTGCTCTAAACGAAATTTGAGTTCTAGTGCCCCGACTTGCACAATATGTTCAAGCAGCCACATGGCTTCCTGACGCTCGTAGCTGTCAGGATCTCCTCGCAAATTCAGCGCTTCGGCAATTTTCATTAACCGCCATTTTCCTGTGCAAGTGATGCTAACTGATCTGCCTGATATTCACGGTGCAAGCTATCAAGTAACTCGGTCAAATCACCTTCCATAATCGCATCTAGCTTATATAACGTCAGGTTAATGCGGTGATCAGTCATACGTCCTTGTGGATAGTTATACGTACGAATACGCTCTGAACGATCGCCTGAACCAACCAAGTCACGGCGCATTTCAGAGGTTGCTGACTCTTGAGCTGCACGTTTAGCATTTTCCAGACGCGAAACCAACAGTGCCATGGCTTTGGCTTTATTTTTATGCTGTGAACGCTCGTCCTGACATTCCACCACAACGCCTGTCGGAATGTGGGTAATTCGTACTGCCGAGTCTGTTTTGTTAATATGCTGACCACCTGCACCTGAGGCGCGATAGGTATCAATCCGTAAATCGGCAGAGTTAATTTCAACAGTCGTATCAACATCGACTTCAGGTAGAATTGCTACAGTACATGCTGAGGTATGTACACGACCTTGTGATTCGGTTGCTGGTACACGTTGCACACGGTGCGCGCCACTTTCAAATTTTAGGCGCCCATATACGCCATCACCATTAACCAAACAAATGACCTCTTTATAGCCACCATGTTCGCCATCATTCTCTGACAGGATTTCAATACGCCAACCTTGCGTTTCTGCATATTTGCTATACATACGAAATAAATCGCCTGAGAAAATCGCAGCTTCATCACCACCCGTTCCAGCACGAATTTCCAAATAAGCGGAGTTCGCATCGTTCGGGTCTTTCGGAATCATTAAAATATTCAAATCAGCTTCAAGCTGTTCGATTAAGGCTTTATTGTCTTTGATTTCTTCTTGTGCCATATCCTTAAAATCAGGATCACTGAGCATGGCTTCAGCAGTTTCAATATCTTCTTCTGCCTGACGATACTTTTGCCAGACCTCGGTAAGTTCTGTCAAATCACTGTGTTCACGGGATAATTTGCGAAACCGCTTATTATCAGAAATCACTTCTGCATCCGCCAATAATGCGGTTAACTCTTCATGGCGGTCAGAGAGCTGGTCTAATCGTAAACGCAACGATTCTTTCATTGTAAAAATATCTCAATAATAACAGTGCTAAAACTAGCAGAATTTGAACTGCGCATAGTTTAACGTATTCTTCCCAGAAATAAACCTCAGCGTTTTAATACAGAAATTCGATCAGTCCTCCACAAGAAATATTCAGCAGTCACTTAACACAACAACAAAACTGCCCGAGCGATATCCACGCTGCACAATTGATCATTTAATGAATTATTTTAATATAAAGCATACAAACATTAACTAAAGCATTGCAAGCTTGGAGAAATTCTCCATGATTACTCTGAAGTCTCTTGTTACCTTTGTCAGCATTCAAGAATGTCTGATGACATGGAGCAATGAAACAATGAAAAAATTTGCAATGATCTTAATGAGTGCCACGTTGGCAACATCCGCAATGTCAGGTATTGCACATGCAGGCGACACAGCAAACGTCGCAATTACCAGTGCACTTGGTAGTGTAGTCGGTACTTCAGTTGGTCGTCATGTTGGTGGTAACGGCGGTGCTTTAGTGGGTTCAGCGATTGGTGGAGGCGCAGGTGCTGCGGTTTCAAGTGACCGTCATAACCGTACTTCCGCTGCCATTGGTGGTGCAGTAGGTGGTGCTGCTGGTTACTCCGTAGGTAAAAATATCGGAGGTTCTAGAGGTGGTCTGGTTGGCGCAGGTCTTGGTGCAGCAGGCGGTTCAGTAGTAGGTAACAATATTGCCAAAGAAAGACGTGCTGATCGTAACTATTACTATAGCCAACAACACCATCACCACAAACGCCATCATCACGACTACTATCGTTAATTGATATTTTAATCATTCTAAAATGGAGTATATTAGGATTTAACCATTATAATAACTCCATTTTAGCTATGGCAAATCTCAGAGATATTCACTTTTCGATTCTAGAACTAGCTTCAATACGTGAAGGTCAAAGCGTTCAAGCGACCTTAGCGCATACTCTGCAACTGGCACAACATGCCGAACAACTTGGCTATCATCGCATGCTATTGGCAGAGCATCACAATATGAGTGGGATTGCCAGTTCTGCAACTTCAGTTTTACTGACCTATTTACTTGTAAATACCAAACACCTGATTTTAGGTTCAGGTGGCGTAATGTTACCTAACCATGCCCCTTTAGTCGTTGCAGAACAATTTGGGACTCTAGCCACACTGTTTCCTGAACGCGTCGTGTTAGGTTTAGGGCGCGCACCTGGTACAGATCCAATCACCATGCGGGCGTTACGCCGCGGCAATCAAGCATCTGAAGATCAGTTCCCACAAGATGTTTTAGAAATTCTGCAATATTTTAAACAACCACGTCCCAACCAGCAGATTATTGCTACGCCTGGGCAAAATACCTATGTCCCTGTTTTACTACTAGGTTCAAGTTTATTTAGTGCGCAGCTGGCAGCTCAGCTCGGTTTACCTTACGCTTTCGCCTCACATTTTGCGCCACGCTTTTTAGAAGAAGCCATCAAGATTTATCGGGGGAATTTTCAACCTTCAGAATATCTAGATAAACCTTACATCTCGATTGGCGTTCCTACAGTTGTGGCAGAAACCGATGAAGAAGCGCAATTTCTAGCCACAACTGCTTATCAACGTATTTTGGCACTCTTGCGCGGGCAAAGTTTAAAACTCAAGCCACCTGTATCATCCATGCAAAATTTATGGTCTTCGAGCGAATTAGAGGCTGTAAAAAACTTCTATGCTCTTGCCCAAATTGGCTCAGTGAAAACCGTACAAGACGGGTTACAACAGTTAGCCGAACGACTGGCTGTAGACGAATTTATTTTTACCTGTGACATTTACGACATGCAAAAACGTCTCGATAATTTTCAGCACCTCATGCAGATGAAATAAACCAACTCGGGCAGGTCACCATGTTTTTGTTAAGTCACAATACATCGTGACCTTATTATAATGTTATACTATAACAAATTAATTCTTTTGAGTTGTTGTTCATGTTGTTGAAACGGATTAGTGTACTTCTAACAATTTCTTGTGGTTTTATTGGTTGCACCCAGACACCTCCAATTTCAAAAACAATATCTTCAGGTCCTATTCAACCCACGACATTCTCTCCTCAAGGTAACGTTCTACCACCTGCATCCTATCAAGCATGGCTTTTGCAAAGCGGCCATCAATTTAAAGTGCAAGCATATAAAAACTTTCTCACCCAACAGCGTGTTGAATTTGTTGTACCAGACTTTGAAATGTTTCGTTCTGCCCGTGATTGGCAACAATGTCATTATGATGAATACGATGTGCCAGACCCTTCCGTCTGGGGAAATGCTGTAGCAACTTTACGTCTGCTTAAATATCTGCATGATCAAGGAATCGTGAATAATATTGAAGTAACATCAAGTTATCGTTCTCCATACTTAAACCTGTGTGCTGGCGGAGCCAAATCATCGAGCCATTTGCTTAATTCAGCAATTGATTTTCGAATAGGCTCTCCACAACCATCGGGGCAAGAGCAACTTGAGATTCAGGCAGATAAACTAAAGCTCTGTAAATTTTGGCAGCAACAAGGTCAAAGTTGGCGTATGGGACTAGGTATTTACAATACAGGACAAGTTCATATCGATACACAAGGCTTTAGAACTTGGGGACCCGATCATACATGGCATAGTTCTTTATGCGGCGAAATCATTCTTTAACCAGCCAAGAAAAAAATATCCGCCAAATTGACGGATATTTTATGTCTAGCTAGATACTGAATTAACGGAATTTCTTATGGTTCGTATCACGAATATCCAGTAATTTTTTACCTTCTTGCTTTGCTTGTGCCAACTTTCCAGCTTTTACCAAGGCATTGGTTTTATCAATTTCACCAACCAACTGATCAACCCCTGCATAATAAGCTTTTAACTGCTGTGGATCTTTTTGTACTTTGGCAGGAGCCTGTTTTTTTGAATCAAGCGCAGCAGCACGCATTTTAGTTAAAGCAGCAGTTGCTTGTTGAGCATTATCACTACCTGAAAATGTTTTATAACCAATTGCCAAAGTACGCATATCGTCTTCTAAGGTTGCTGCCATTCCCCACTGGCTTGCCAACATACTCGAAACTGCTAAAACGCCAGCGGCTACAAATTTTTTCATCATCACGTCCCTACAGGATATTGGGTAAGTTTTATTGATTTGGCAAACATGCCACAACCACACAATAAAATAGAAGATAAAGCTCTATTATCACATTGAATTTAAGTAAATTAATGTAATGTTAAGTTCTTATATTCAAGTTACATTATAACATAATACCAACACCCTTTTTACACCTAAAATACTACAACATGCCGATTATAAAAAACTGCCTGTTACTGTGCACTCAGGTTTTTTAAGTGCTGGAAAAACCACATGACTAAATCATATTTTATAAATAGCCGTAAAAATCATAGAATGGCTTTGATTGTCATTCACATGCCAAAGTTAGATATTCATGCAACATCGCAGAGTTCTACACTCCTGTTAATGATCAGCATTTCAAGCAATCAGCTAACTTAACTCACATCTAAATATAAAGTTTCCTTCACTTCTTCCATCACCACATAACTATGCGAAGATGCCGAGGCAGGCAACTTTTTCAATAAATCGCCAAGCAAACGTCGATAAGCACTCATCTCTTTCAGGCGAGCTTTCACCAGATAATCAAACTCACCTGAAATGAGATGACACTCCAACACTTCTGGAATCTGCGCCAAGTCATGCGCCACCCGATCAAACACATCTCCAGACTTTGCCGAGAGCTTAATCTCAAGAAAAACCAACAAATTTTTGTCTACTAATGCAGGGTTAACGCGAGCATAATATCCTGTAATGATGCCATCACGTTCAAGACGTTTGACTCGCTCAGAACAAGGCGTTGTTGATAAATTTACCCGTGTTGCAAGCTCACTGATGGCAATACGCCCATCTCTTTGCAAAATATCCAAAATGAGACGATCTGTACGGTCTAATGTACGCATAGATTTTTTCCTTCCTTAGACGCTATTTTTTAGTAAAAACTCATAAAATTCACTATATTTTAGCCTTTAAAATAGTGAAAAAAACTGATTATCTAACTCTATACTAGCAAAATCAACTAAGGATTTACACAGAGGGTTTGTGATGCATGTCATCATCCTAGGCAGTGGCGTAATTGGAGTAACCAGTGCTTATTATCTCGCAAAACAAGGGGCAAAAGTGACTGTGCTTGACCGCCAGCCAAACCCTGCTGAAGAAACAAGTTTCGGCAACGCGGGACAAATTTCTCCTGGATATTCAACCCCTTGGGCAGCCCCTGGTATTCCATTAAAAGCGATTAAATGGATGTTCCAGCGCCATGCACCATTGGCAATTCGTTTAGATGGGACTTTGTGGCAACTTAAATGGATGTCACAAATGCTGGCAAACTGTAATGCTGAGCGTTATGCCATCAACAAAGAACGCATGACACGTGTGGCTGAATATAGTCGTGACTGTTTACGTGAACTCCGTAAAGACACAGGCATTAACTATGAAAACCGTTCAGGTGGCACATTACAATTGTTCCGCAATCAGGCACAAATTGAAGCAGTACAGCGTGACATTAAAGTCCTTGAAGAATGTGGTGTACCTCACCAACTTCTGACAGCAGAACAATTGTCGAGTGTTGAACCTGCTTTGGCACATGCTAAAGACCATTTGACTGGCGGTTTACGCTTACCCAATGATGAAACAGGCGATTGCTACTTGTTTACCAATCGTCTTGCCAAAATTGCTGAAGATTTAGGTGTTGAATTCCGCTTTAACCAAAATGTGGAATCTCTAGTTTGGGAAGGCGATAAAATTACAGGCGTTAAAGTTGGTAATGAAATCCTGAAAGCTGACCAGTTCGTTTTGGCATTTGGTAGTTACAGTCGTGATTTTATTGCACCACTAGGTCTAGACGTTCCTGTTTACCCTGTAAAAGGTTATTCAATCACTGTACCGATTATAAATGAATCTCTGGCGCCACAATCAACCGTCCTTGATGAAACCTACAAAATTGCAGTGACACGTTTTGACAACCGCATTCGTGTTGGCGGTATGGCAGAACTTGGTGGTTTCGATTTACGCCTCAATCCAAATCGCCGTGCGACTTTGGAAATGGTGGTAAATGACTTGTTCCCAGGTGGTGATGTTTCCCAAGCAACTTTCTGGACAGGCTTACGCCCGATGACACCAGACAGTACACCAATCATTGGGGCAACGAAATATAAAAACCTATTCTTGAATACAGGTCACGGTACGCTAGGCTGGACCATGTCTTGTGGTTCAGGAAAATTACTCAGCGACATTATTTTTAATAATAAAACAGAAATTAGTACTGAAGGTTTGGCAATTAGCCGTTACGGACATTAAGTTTCCTGCTCTCTCCCACTCTCTCCCAACTAAAAGAGCTGACCTCGGTCAGCTCTTTTTTTAATTCAAAAATTTTATCCAATACGACGTTTAAGACCTGTCATTTGTAAAATACGGGTTGAGATTTCTTCAATCGACATTTCAGAGACATCCAAATATGGAATCCCTTCGGAAATATAAATACCTTCAACAGCGCGTAGTTCCATCTGACATTGATTAAAGCTGGCATAACGACTACCTGCCTTACGTTCTGTACGAATCGCAACAAGGCGCTCAGCATCAATCATCAACCCAAACAGTTTATTTTTGTGGTGCTTCAGTACTGTTGGTAAACGGTTGTCATCTAAGTCTTCTTCAGTCAGTGGGTAGTTCGCCACCCGAATACCAAATTGCAAAGAGAGATAAATTGATGTTGGTGTTTTTCCTGAACGAGAAACGCCAATCAGAATAATATCCGCTTTATCATAATGACGGGTACGTGCGCCGTCATCATTGTCTAATGCAAAATGTACTGCATCAATACGCGCTTTATAGTATTCAGTATCTGTGACTGCATGAGTTTGACCAATTAATGTGGTCGGTGGTGTCCCCAACTCCTGCTCTAGCTTGCTAATCAAACCTTCAAACACGTCTAGATTGACCGCATTGGCAGTATTAATAATATCACGCACATTTCGATCAACTAAAGTATCAAACACTAGAGGTAATTTACCCTCTTCATGCTGGCAATTATTGATTTCTTCAACCACCTTCATGGCTGCTTCTTCTGTCGTGATATACGGGATGATATGAATATCAAAATTGACGTTTGGAAACTGTGCCAGTAAAGAATGCCCTAAGGTTTCAGCGGTAATTGCTGTTCCATCAGAAATGAAAAATACCGTTCTTTTAATTTGTTTACCTTCAGGCATCAAAAATCTCCTCAAATATTTGTCTTAGTGGCGTATATTCTTTATAGTAAACCCATCTTACAGAACTGTCGCTTAGTTAACATCAAAAAAGCTAAGTGTTTGTGTTTTTGACATGATCGAATAAATCACATTTTGCAAAAGTGGAGAAACTACTTTGGAAGCGCGCGTAATAGGTCTAGAAAAATTAGGGAAACATGACGTTGAACTTGTTGGTGGGAAAAACTCATCTCTAGGGGAAATGATCAGCCATCTTTCTAATGCAGGAGTCTCCGTTCCTGGTGGTTTTGCAACAACAGCCGCCGCTTATCGTGAATTTCTTGAGCAAAGTGGTCTTAATGCAAAAATTCAAGCTGAACTTGAACAACTGAATGTTGATGATGTAAATGCTTTAGCAGTCACAGGTGCAAAAATTCGCCAATGGATTGTTGAAACTCCACTCACAAAAGAATTAGAAAAAGAAGTGCGTGAAGCATTCACAGCACTTTCAAACGGCAACCCAGATATCGCGGTTGCCGTTCGTTCTTCTGCAACAGCAGAAGATCTTCCTGATGCATCTTTTGCGGGTCAACAAGAAACTTTTTTAAACATTCGCGGCATTGAAAATGTCCTCGTCGCAATTAAAGAAGTGTTTGCCTCTTTATTTAATGACCGTGCAATTGCTTACCGCGTACACCAAGGCTTCGACCACAAATTAGTTGCACTTTCTGCAGGCATCCAACGTATGGTTCGCTCAGAAACTGGTGCTGCGGGCGTTATGTTCACGCTTGACACAGAGTCTGGCTTCCGTGATGTTGTGTTTATTACTGCATCTTATGGCTTAGGTGAAATGGTTGTACAAGGGGCTGTAAACCCTGATGAATTTTACTTGTCTAAACCATTATTAAATAATGGCAAGCACGCAGTCATTCGCCGTAACCTTGGTGCTAAACACCAAAAAATGATTTACGGTGAAGAAGGCGCTGCTGGTAAATCTGTCGTTATTGTTGATGTTGAAAAACAAGATCGCCAACAATTTGCGCTCAATGACCATGAATTGCATGAACTTGCTAAACAAGCGCTTATCATCGAACAACATTATGGTGCTCCAATGGACATCGAATGGGCAAAAGATGGTGATGACGAACAGATCTACATTGTTCAAGCACGTCCTGAAACTGTGAAAAGCCGCCAAAATGTCGGCACAATGGAACGCTACCTGCTTAAACAAAAAGGTACTGTTCTTGCTGAAGGCCGTTCAATTGGTCAACGCATCGGTTCTGGTAAAGTACGTATCGTTTCTTCAATCAAAGAAATGGACAAAGTTCAAGATGGCGATGTGCTTGTTTCAGACATGACTGACCCAGACTGGGAACCAGTAATGAAGCGTGCTGCTGCAATTATCACAAACCGTGGTGGTCGTACTTGTCATGCAGCCATTATTGCTCGTGAACTCGGTGTCCCTGCAATCGTAGGTTGTGGTAATGCAACTGAAGTATTAACTGATGGGCAAGATGTTACTGTTTCTTGTGCTGAAGGTGATACAGGTTTCATTTACGAAGGCGCTTTAGACTTTGAAGTACAACGTAACTCAATCGAGTCTATGCCAAAACTTCCGTTCAAAATCATGATGAACGTGGGTAACCCTGATCGCGCATTCGACTTTGCTCAAATTCCAAATGAAGGTATTGGCTTAGCGCGTCTTGAGTTCATCATTAACCGTATGATCGGTGTGCATCCAAAAGCTTTGTTAAATATTGACAGCCTACCACGTGAAACACGTGCAGCAGTCATGACTCGTACCGCAGGTTATGCATCTCCTGTTGAGTTCTATGTTGAGAAACTGGTTGAAGGTATTACAACACTTGCTGCTGCTTTTGCAGACAAACCAGTAATTGTGCGTATGTCTGACTTCAAATCAAACGAATACGCAAACTTGATTGGCGGTAAACTATACGAACCTGAAGAAGAAAACCCAATGTTGGGCTTCCGTGGTGCAAGCCGTTACGTATCTGAAAACTTCCGTGACTGCTTTGAACTCGAATGCCGTGCATTGAAAAAAGCACGTGATGAAATGGGTCTAACCAACATCCAAATCATGATTCCATTCGTACGTACAGTTGCTGAAGCGAAACGTGTCATTGAACTGCTTGCACAAAATGGCTTAAAACGTGGCGAAAATGGTCTTAAAGTCATCATGATGTGTGAATTACCAACCAATGCATTATTGGCTGAACAATTCCTAGAGCACTTTGACGGCTTCTCAATCGGTTCAAATGACTTGACCCAGTTAACACTTGGTTTAGACCGTGACTCTGGTATCGTATCGCATTTGTTTGATGAACGTGATGCAGCTGTGAAAGCACTTCTTTCTATGGCAATCCATGCATGCCGTAAAGCAGGCAAATATGTCGGCATTTGTGGTCAAGGCCCTTCAGATCATCCTGACCTTGCAAAATGGCTCATGGAGCAAGGCATTGAATCTGTATCATTAAACCCAGACTCGGTGCTTGATACATGGTTCTTCCTAGCCGAAGAAAAAATTAAACAACTTTAAGTCATCGTAAAAACATGATAAAAAAGACCCGTTAATGGGTCTTTTTTATTGAATATTGAGATAATGGTTTTATGCAAATATATTTAGCGCGAAATAATCAACAAGCAGGACCTTATACCTTAGAACAACTCAATCAAATGCTTGCCAACCAACAGGTCTTACTCACCGACCTTGCTTGGCATCAAGGTATGACCGAATGGAAACCATTAGGTGAACTCACCCATGGGCAACTTTTCTATCGTCCTCAAAATTATTCAGAGCAGCCACAACCCCAGTTTTCATCGATTAATTTATCTAAAAAAGCACAGCAGCCAGCAGTCAGCCTTGCATCAATTGAAAAACGGGTATTCGCAAAACTGATCGATCTATTGCTTTGGTTACCCGCATTTGCACTTCCATCATTCTATATGGATGATGCGACAAAAACGCAAATGATCAAGTTGCAAGAACAAGGGATCAATGCCAACTCTCAAGCCGAGATCTTTAATCTTATTCCCACCGATGCATGGCATAGCATGTTGATTTACATCATAATTATGCTAGCAATTCAGGCATTTTTGCTTGCTAAATCAGGGCAAAGTATCGGTAAGTATATTGCCAAGATTCAAATCGTTGATGCAGAAAATGATGAAACTGTTGGTTTAACACGAGTATTTTTACTACGTAGTATGGTCTTCATCATTTTGAATTTACTTTTCATGCCTTTTATCACTATACTAGATTTTGCTTTCATTTTTAGTGAAAAAAAGCAGACTTTGCATGATCGTATTGCTAAAACTAAAGTTATAAATAGAATAAAAATCACAAATAAAGTGGAATAACTAAAAATAATTCCATGTTATTAACTTTATGATTTTACGTATTTTTCTTATTTTTATTTATTAAATCCAACTTTATTTGTTGGATTTAAATAACTTATTTTTGCTGATTGTAAATATAGCTTAGTTAATCAATATAGGGCATAATGCCCTACAAAGTAGCGGTGCCCTATGTTTTTGAGAGAAAAATCTTTCTAAAACATCTGACACTATAATCGCTATCCCATATTCCAAGTATGTAAATGGGACTCTTCACCGAGGTTGTAAAATGAGACAAACGATATTAGCTGTATTGTCTTTATCTACGATTTCTGCACTCTTGACTGGGTGTGGTGGTGATTTAGTACTTCTAAACTCAAAAGGTCCTGTCGCTCATGGTCTTAGCGGACTCATGATGACTGCGATCTATCTTATGCTCTTGGTAGTAATTCCGTCTATCATTATGGCATTGTGGTTTGGTTGGAAATATCGCGCGTCGAATAAAGATGCAGACTATAAACCTACATGGGCGCATTCAACTGCAATTGAAATCGCAGTTTGGGGCATCCCTATCATTATTATTGCAATTTTAGCATATATCGCTTGGTGGGGTTCTCACCAATACGATCCATATCGCCCGCTTGATGCGGAATCAACTAAAAAACCTGTTGATATTCAAGTTATTGCTGAGCCGTATAAATGGGTATTTGTGTACCCAGAACAGCAAATTGCAACAATCAATGAACTGCGTTTCCCAGAGCAAACACCTGTACACTTCCATATTACCTCTGACTTTACAATGAACTCATTCTTCATTCCACAGTTAGCAGGTCAAATTTATGCAATGGCAGGCATGCAAACCCACCTACATGTTTTAGCAAATGAAGCAGGCGTATATCGTGGTTTCTCTGCAAACTATAGCGGTTATGGTTTCTCCCAAATGCATTTCAAAGCGCACAGCGTAAGCCAAGCAGACTTTGATAAATGGGTTGCTGATGTAAAAGCAGGTAATGGTACTCGCTATGTAGCTGTTCAAAAACAATCTTTGGACTTTGCAGGCTTACAAGCACTACGTGATGGTGAACGCTCTAAACACCAAATTGAAGGTATGCTAGCGGACGCTCAAACACCTGAACAGAAAGCTGCTGCTGAAGCACTTGAAAAGCAAGGAACTTATCCGCACCACCCTCATCCAGTAACTTATTATTCTTCAGTTGAGCCTCAACTCTTCAAGAAAGTTATTGCGAAATATATGAGCAATTACCATGGTGCAGAACAAGCTCATGCTGACGCTTCTCACGCTGCTGCAGGGGAATAAACATGGATATGCTATTAGGTAAACTTGGATGGGGTGCCATCCCCAAAGAACCAATTGTTATTGTGACTTCGATCATTATGGCACTTGGCGCAATCGCTGTTCTGGCAGGTATCACTTACTTTAAGAAGTGGGGTTACCTCTGGAAAGAATGGGCTATGTCTGTAGACCATAAAAAAATCGGTATCATGTATATCTTGGTATCTGTGATCATGCTAGTACGTGGTTTCGCAGATGCATTCATGATGCGTCTTCAACTATTCCTTGCTAGTGGTGGCGGTGAAGGTTACTTACACCCTGACCACTATGACCAGATCTTCACTGCCCACGGCGTGATCATGATCTTCTTTGTAGCAATGGGTCTAGTTGTTGGTTTATTCAACATCATTGTACCATTACAGATTGGTGCACGTGACGTTGCATTCCCTTTGCTTAACCAGTTCAGTTTCTGGGCATTTGCTGGTGCTGCTGGTCTAGTTATGGCATCACTGGTTCTTGGCGAATTTGCTGCAACTGGATGGATGGCATACCCTCCTCTTTCAGGCATTCAATACTCGCCAGGTGTCGGTGTAGACTACTGGATTTGGGCATTACAGGTTTCTGGCTTAGGTACGCTTTTAACAGGTGTTAACTTCTTTGTTACCATCATTAAAATGCGCGCACCTGGCATGAAATTGATGGACATGCCAATTTTCACTTGGACTGCATTATTTACTTGTGTTCTGATTATTGCGACTTTCCCTGTGTTAACTGCAACTATTGCCATGTTGACACTTGACCGTTACTTCGATTTCCATTTCTTCACCAATGAGCTTGGCGGTAGCCCAATGCTGTATGTGAACTTGATTTGGACTTGGGGTCACCCTGAAGTTTATATTTTGGTATTGCCTGCATTTGGTGTGTACTCAGAAGTTGTACCTGTGTTTTCTCGTAAAGCACTATTTGGTTACAAAACTATGGTATACGCAACTGGCGCAATTGCTGTTCTTTCTCTTATCGTTTGGTTACACCACTTCTTCGCCATGGGTGCAGGAGCGAACGTTAACGCGTTCTTTGGTATTATGACCATGATTATTGCGATCCCAACTGGTGTGAAAATCTTCTCTTGGTTATTCACCATGTATAAGGGTCGTATTACCTACACATCTCCAATGCTTTGGACACTAGGCTTCCTTGTGACTTTCGGTATTGGTGGTTTGACTGGTGTACTTATGGCGGTTCCACCTGCGGACTTCCTTGTGCACAACTCTTTATTCCTGATCGCCCACTTCCATAACGTAATTATTGGTGGTGTTGTATTCGCGATGTTTGCTGGTATTACCTTCTGGTGGCCAAAAATGTTTGGCTGGAAGTTAAATGAAGCATGGGGTAAAGCATCTTTCTGGTTCTGGTTCATCGGTTTCTATTTCGCATTCATGCCTCTTTATGTTCTTGGTTTCATGGGCATGACTCGTCGTTTAAATACATATGACAACCCAGAATGGACACCTTACATATCGGTCGCTATGATTGGTGCAATCTTGGTTGCGATTGGTATTTTCTGTTTCGTTATGCAAGTTGTTGTTGGTTTCCTACAACGCAATAAAACTGTTGATTATACAGGCGACGTATGGGATGGCCGTACATTTGAATGGGCAACTTCTTCACCTGCTCCATTCTACAACTTTGCTTACTTGCCACAAGGCGAGCATATCGACCGCTTCTGGTTAGATAAAGAAAATGGTGTTGCGTACGTTAAGCCAACGAAATATGAAGATATTCATATGCCAACAGATCGTGTTGCTGGTTTTGCTTTAGCGATCCTAATCACAGTCATGTCATTTGGATTAATTTGGCATATCTGGTGGTTGGTTATTGTTTCGTTTGTTTCAATTATCATTACATTCATCAGAAGCTCAAATACTGAAAAAGTAGACTACTACGTACCAGCAGCTGAAGTTGAACGTATTGAAAACGAACGCTTTGCAATCCTTGAAAAACACTTGAAGAAGGACTAAGACAATGGCTGACGTACTTCATCACGATAGCCATGGGCATGACGATCATCATCATCACGATGACACTGATCTGACTACCTTTGGTTTCTGGACTTATTTGATGAGTGACTTGATCCTGTTCGGGACACTCTTCATTGCCTATGTAGTTTTACATACTCATGTTCCTGCTGGCACGCCAAGTCCAAAAGAGTTATTTAGTGAATCTTTAGGTTACGTTTTAATTGAAACCTTTGCGCTTTTGATTTCTTCAGTAACTTTCGGTTTTGCTGTACTTGCACGTTACAAAAATAACGTGAATGGGGTAATTACTTGGTTAATTATCACATGGTTATTTGGTGCAGCCTTCATCGGTATGGAAATCAATGAATTCCATCACCTTGTAGTTGAAGGTTACGGTCCAAGTCACAGTGCATTCTTATCTGCATTCTTTACTTTGGTTGGTACACACGGTATCCACGTGACTTCTGGTCTGGTTTGGATGATCGTTTTGATGTTCCAAATCAAAAAGAATGGTTTAACTTTACCGAATACACGTCGCCTTGCTTGCCTAAGCTTGTTCTGGCACTTCCTTGACATCGTTTGGATCTGTGTATTTAGTGTTGTTTACTTGATGGGAGTTATCTCATGAGTCATGATCATCATTCATCCGATGCATCTCATGGCAACATGAAGCAATATACCATTGGCTTTATTTTGTCTATCATTCTCACCATCATCCCATTCGGGATGGTGATGACTGGTGGCTTTGGTCGTGGCTTGTTGCTTGCAGTTGTTGGCATTACTGCGATTGTTCAGGTTCTTGTACAGTTGATGTTCTTCTTACATATGAACTCATCTGAAGAACAACGCTGGAACGTGATTGCTTTTATTTATACCATTCTAACCATCGCAATCTTGTTGATCGGGTCTGTTTGGGTAATGAACTATCTACATTTCAACATGATGATCTAAACTGGTTGTCATGCTGAAAAAATATATATTCCTGACCAAGCCAGGGATACTCTTCGGTAACTTCGTTACTACCCTGGGCGGCTTCTTCTTAGCCGCCCAAGGCTCTGTAGATATCCTATTACTTCTCCTCACACTTTTAGGTACAACGCTAGTTGTTGCCTCAGGTTGTGTTGTCAATAACTTCATTGACCAAGACATCGATGACAAAATGGAGCGCACACAAAACCGTGCTCTGGTAAAAAAAACCATCGAACCACAAGCTGCCCTAATTTTTGCAACAATTTTAGGTATTTCAGGTTTGAGCCTTTTATGGTTTTTTGTCAATGCGTATGCAACGGGCTTTGCAGTTCTTGGCTTTATTGTTTATGTGTGTTTATACAGTTTGTGGTCAAAACGAACTTCCATTCACCAAACTGTGATTGGCAGTATTTCGGGTGCCTGCCCTCCCGTGATTGGCTATACCGCTGTTGCACATGAGTTTGATGTTGCTGCTTTACTGGTCTTTTTAGCGTATGCAATTTGGCAAATGCCTCATTCTTGGGGAATTGCAATTTATCGCTTCGATGACTATAAACGTGCAGGAATTCCAATTTTGCCTGTTGCTCGCTCAATTTTTCGAACCAAAGTTGAATCTTTGATTTATGTGGTTTTATTTGCAGCGGTACTTAATGGCTTATATTGTTTTGGCTATACCAATGTCTTTTTTCTGATTACCTTTAATGCATTATGTGCCTATTGGTTGTACTTATCGATTATTGGTTTTAAAGCTAAAAATGATCAGGTTTGGGCAAAACGTTATTTCCTGTATTCGGTGATTTTAATTACCGCACTCAGCATTAGCTTTAGTTTTAGCTATCAATCTCCTGCTCCACATTTGCCACTTTTTTGATATAAGTTAGAGTGGGTTTCCACTCTATCTTTTGTCAGTCCACACGAATTACTTTCCTTCTAGTTTCTTATACAATACCCAACATTCTAATAATGAATGAAATATGGATTATAATATGGGTTTGTCTAAGCATTTTTCCCGCTCACATTTCTGAGTTTAGCAACAAGTTTGAGCTTTTCAACACATGCCAGCTTCGATGAAGGCTGTTTCTCACCAAGTATTCAAATCAATTCCAATAGTTATAATACCTGTAGCAATCTACCTGTTTTAGATCCTGCCAATGACAACAAAACCAATATGTATTTAATGTTGATTGATATGGGTTTTGCAAAAGCCAACCCCATCACCAATACAAACAAAATATGGCTGGCAGAATATGGGATTGTACCGTTTGACACCGAAACCTTTACAGGGCAAATCAGCAGCAGTATACCTAATCAGCGTCAGGCTATACCAAATCAACCCGAAGCGATTTATGATGAGAAACAAAACTCGATTACCCTAGGTGAAACCCAGTTTATTCAACAGGTTCAGGCATCCAAACAACTTTCAGCCACAGAAAAACAACAATTAATCACAGCCCGTCAAGCTATTCAAGCCAATCCTGAAACTGCCTTGGCATTCGTTACAATCGATCCCAAGTGGTCTCAGCCTGCACAGCAGTTTGCATCTTATCTGAATGCATCTATTGCCTTTTATAATAGTGATTACATTACTGCGGGGAAAATTTACACTGTCCTGAGTACAGTTAGTCAGCCTTGGATTAAAGAAACCTCACAATATATGCTGATTCGGGTAGCCATCAATCAGGCTTATCGAACTGGAACAGATACTTATGGTGACTTTGATGTTAGCAAAGTTGACCCAGTTTTAAGCAAAGCAATTTTTACTCGTATCAACGATTATTTGAAAACCTATCCTCTAGGCTTGTACCGTGCCAGTGCACGAGGTCTACTGCGTCGTGGATACTGGTTTTCAGGTCAAAACGATAAATTGGTACAGGAACTCATCTGGCAACTACGACACCCTAAAGATCCCAATTACAATCTTGATATTCGGATTTTACCTGATGAGTTAGATCGACAAGTTTTTTCGAATGAAAAACTCAATCCAGACAGCTTAGAAGATCCTTTCTTTTTAACTATTTATGACCTCATGCAAATGCGTAAACCGTCTGGGGAAAATAAACATCCAATTACATGGGCACAATTACAACAGCAACAAGCCTACTTTAAACAGCAACCTGAACTGTTCCAGTATTTACAGGCACTACATTTATTTTTTATTCAAAAACAATCTGCCCAAGCACTCAGCTACTTACCTAAAAATGATCCGAGCAAGATCAGCAGTTACCTGCAACTCAGCCAAGTTATGTTGAAAGGTCGTATTTTAGAAGCACAGCAACCTCAGGCCGCTTATTCATATTGGAATACCATGTTGGAACGCACCAGCAACAATTATCAATATGCGACACTTGAAAGTGCTTTAGCCATTAACATGCAGAAAAATAAAAACTATGCAGGATTTCTAGCCAAGGACAGTAAAATCAAACAACGTAATTTGCGTAAGATTTTTATTCAAAAAATTGCAGATCAAACCAGTTTGGAGCAGATGCTTGCATCCAAAGACACTAACGCAGATGAGCGCAATATTGCGCTAGACACCTTACTGCAAGAAGCAATTATGCAGCAGGACTACAACACCTTTATTCAAAATTTCAAATATGTCCCGAAAAATGCAGCCCAATACCAAGGCTACTCCAGCAAAAATGAAGACTATAAAGCTCAGCCACCACTTTCCATTTTTGTTTGGCAAGGTAAAAAAATTAGCCCTGAAATTCAGTGCAGTTCATTGATTGATACGGTTACGCAATTATCCAAAAATCCGAATGATCGACTAGCGAGTGTTTGTTTAGGTGAAGCAATTCGTGAGACAGGTAATTTTCTAGATACGTTTACAAATGAAAGCCATCCCGATATTTTGGGTGAAATTAAAAAACCTGTAAAAAGCCAGATTTTTTACCGTGGTACAACTTACCAAAAAATTATTCAAGAAGCTCAACCCAGTGAATTACAAGCCTATGCACTGTATCGTGCAATTCAATGTTATGCGCCAAGTGGAACCAATGAATGTGGCGATAAAGCAGTGAATAAAGCGACTCGTAAACAATGGTTTCAGAAACTTAAAACCCAATATCCAAACACGACTTGGGCAAAATCTTTAAAATATTACTGGTGATACTGTGCAACGTTTTTTTCAAACTGCGTGGATCATTTTACTGGGTTTAATCAGTTGTCCATTAGCTTATAGCCATGTCGATGCACAGCATTATCAGCAATTTTGGTTATGGGGCAATATTCAAACACGCCCCTATTTATCCAATGCGACCGAATTGTATATTTTGCAGGGTGAGGTTAAATTTTCACGGTCTGAGCAGCGCAGTCAACTGATTCCTCAAGGAATTGGTTTACGTACATTTCCTCGGCAGCAAAAAGTCTGGCTGGTATTTCGAGCCACTCATTTACAGTGGCAGACCGAAACCACAATGCAGATTATTCAGCGCCTACAGCAATGGAAAAATGCAGGTAATCAACTTATCGGACTGCAAATTGACTTTGATAGTGGTACACGTAATCTTGGATCATATGCTGACTTTCTTATACAACTTCGCCAAAAATTGCCTAAACCTTATCGTTTAAGTATTACGGGCTTACTGGACTGGACTAACCATCAAGATCCGCAAACGTTGAGTAAATTACAGCAAAGTGTCGATGAAATCGTACTGCAAAGCTATCAGGGGCAGCATACCATTGAAAACTATGCTCAATATGTTCAACGTTTAAAAATGTTACCTATTCCTTTTAAGCTCGGGCTGGTCGAACATGGTACATGGCAGCCACCTTCAGATTTAGAGTCAAATCCCAATTTCTTGGGCTATGTGGTTTTTCTGCTACCGAAAAAGTTTGACAAATAATGACGTTTTTTCTTGAGTTAAATGGGCTGATCTTATAAAATTCAGCCTTCGCAATTTGCGACTCAACTTTTAAAGTTGAGACTCCTTGCTTCTAAAAATTTATTTAGGGGCTGTCTAAACCGTAAGGAGCTGACAATGCGTCATTACGAAATCGTACTTTTAGTACACCCTGATCAAAGCGATCAAGTGGTTGGTATGGTAGAACGCTATATCTCTCACATCAAAGATGCTGAAGGTCAAATTCACCGCTTAGAAGATTGGGGCCGCCGCCAATTGGCTTACCCGATTAACAAAATTCATAAAGCACACTACATTTTAATGAATGTTGAATGTGGTCAAACGACTCTTGATGAATTAGAAGAATTGTTCCGTTATAACGATGCAATCATTCGTAACTTGATCATCCGTCGTGAACACGCAATTACTGAAGAGTCTTTGCTTGCTAAAAGTGCTGAAGAAAAACGTGCGCGTAAAGCTCAACGTGAAGAAGCACAGCAAGTTTCTCAAGAAGCTGCTGAATAAGGAGAACATCAATGGCACGTTTTTACCGTCGTCGCAAGTTCTGCCGCTTTACAGCTGAGAATGTTGCGTACATCGATTACAAAGATATCGACACTTTGAAACAGTACATCACTGAAAACGGCAAGATTGTTCCTAGCCGTATCACTGGTACTAAAGCTCGTTATCAACGTCAGTTAGCGCTTGCAATTAAACAAGCTCGCTATTTGTCTTTGATTCCGTACACTGACAACCATAAGTGAGGTGATCTGTGGACGTTATCTTATTACAACGCATTAAAAACCTTGGTAAATTAGGCGATAAAGTTTCTGTGAAAGCTGGTTACGGCCGTAACTTCCTTATCCCTCAAGGTAAAGCAGTTGCTGCGACTGAAGCAAACACAACTGCTTTTGAAGCTCGTCGTGCTGAACTTGAAAAACAAGAAGCTGAAGTATTAGGCGCAGCTCAAGCACGTGCTGACCAATTGAACGAAGTAAATATCGTTATCACTGCGAAAGCAGGCGATGAAGGTAAACTATTCGGTTCAATCGGTACTCGCGACATTGCAGACGCATTAACAAATGCTGGTCTTGTAGTGGATCGTGCTGAAGTTCGCTTACCAAATGGTGCGCTTCGTCATACTGGTGAATTCAACATCGCAATCCAATTGCATCATGATGTTGCTGCTGAAGTACTTGTTACTATCGTTTCTGAGTAATTTCAGTACCATTCCCAAAAAAAAGAGCATGCTTCTGCATGCTCTTTTTTTTCATCATAGTTTTTTCTGATTCATCTGTTCATTTATATTGTTATTAAGATTATGTAGTTTGTCACTTTTGTTTTAAGATAGATTCGCTAATCTTTTTGTTTTCCCCTGCTTTATTCAATTTAAGGTTATCTATGTCTCAGGCGAATGCCACAGTTGCACAACACTCTGTTTCTTCTGAAAATAAAAATACGGAGTCGTCAGGTCAACTCAAAGAATTTCGTACACCTCCACATAACTTGGCAATTGAACAGGCTGTTTTAGCCGCATTAATGACTGTTGCCGAATCTTTTGAACAAGTCAGTGATGTACTCAATGAAAATGATTTTTATGCAACTCGGCATAAATATATTTTTCGCGCCATTGAAAAACTGGCACAAGAAAACTCGCCTTACGATGCAGTATTAGTCAATGACTGGTTATTTAAACAAAACCTGCTTGATGCAATTGGTGGCGAAGACTACCTCATGCAACTCATGTCAGACTCACCTGCAAGTTTCTATAATTTAGAAACCTATGCCATTAAAATTCGTGAATTTGCTACCCTGCGCAGTATGATTAAAGCCAGCAATGAAATTTTGCTGAATGCGTATAACACCAACGGACGCAGTGTTTCTGAAATTCTTGATTTAGCAGAAACAAATATTTTTTCGATTGCTGAACAGCACAATAACAATAAGAAAAATTCAGGCCCTCAACCGATTACGGCTGTGGTCTCTGACGTATTCAATAAACTCAGTGAATTATCGCAACTTGAAGGTAATATCACAGGTTTGACCACAGGATTTGTTGAACTAGACAACAAGACCTCAGGGATGCAAGGCGGCGACATGATTATTGTTGCAGCACGTCCATCCATGGGGAAAACCACTTTTGCCATGAATCTGGTTGAAAGTGTGCTGTTTAACTGTGATCTGCCAGCACTGGTTTTTTCAATGGAAATGCCCGCCGATTCGATTGCCATGCGTTTAATCTCATCGTTTGGTAAAGTCCACCAAGGACATTTGCGTTCAGGCAAACTTGATAGTGATGAATGGTCTAAAGTTACAGGCACAATTTTACAACTTCAAGAAAAGCACCTTTATATTGACGATTCCTCTGCACTTCCACCCACAGAATTACGCGCCCGTGCTCGCCGTGTTGCCAAGCAACATGGGGGCAAACTCGGTTGTATCATGGTTGACTATTTGCAATTGATGAAAGTACCGGGTATGGGGGATAACCGTGTTGGTGAGATTGGTGAGATTTCCCGAAGTCTAAAAGCTTTAGCAAAAGAAATGAACTGCCCTGTTATTGCACTATCACAGCTCAACCGAAGTTTGGAAAACCGACCAAACAAACGCCCAGTGATGTCAGACTTGCGTGAATCTGGTGCGATTGAACAAGATGCGGATTTAATCATGTTTATTTACCGCGATGAAGTTTACAACAAAGAGTCCAAAGAAGCTGGCACTGCAGAAATTATTATCGGTAAGCAACGTAATGGTCCTATTGGAACAGTACGACTGGCTTTTGAAGGACAATACACTCGTTTTAGTAATCTCTCTCCCGAGTACTATAACCAATTTGATGACGAAGAATAATCTCTTAAGGAGTCCGAAAGTGCGTCAAGCTACAGTTACTATCAACCGCGAAGCACTACAGCATAACTTGAACAGAGTGAAACAGCTCGCGCCAAATTCCAAGGTCGTCAGTATGGTCAAAGCCAATGCCTATGGTCATGGACTAGAAAACTGTTTGTCTGCACTTACACAATCAGATTCTTTTGGAGTTGCTTGCTTAGATGAAGCAATTGAAATTCGTCAATTGGGTTTTAATCAGTTGGTTACCTTAATTGAAGGTGTTTTTAGTGAAGATGAAATGCAAATTGCCATCGATAATAAATTCGAATGCATGCTGCACCATCAGCAACAACTTGACTGGATTCGTAAATATAAAAACCAATATCAGGCAAAAGGCTTAAAAGTCTGGGTCAAACTCAATAGTGGTATGAACCGTTTAGGCTTTAAAGTCCCTGAAATTATTGACATCATCAATACATTGAAAGCTGAAGGTTTTGAATGTGTCTTGGCAATGCACTTCGCTAACGCCGATGCTGATGACCACCCAATGAACGAACAGCAAAAACAACAATTTTTACAAGTACGTGAAGCCTGTGCACCTGTCTTAAGTTCTTGCTGTAACTCAGCTGCGATCATGAAATGGCCAGAGCTGCACTTTGATTATGTGCGTCCAGGCATCATGTTATACGGTGCAACACCGTTTGATCACCGCCCTGTCGCAGAACTTGGACTTCAACCAGTCATGACTTTTAGCGCAGGCATTATGGCTTTAAATAAAATTCATGCAGGCGAAAAAGTGGGATACGGCTCAACTTTCGTTGCACACAAAGATATGGAAATTGCCATTGTCTCAATTGGTTATGGTGATGGCTATCCACGTGCATACATTGAGCAAAACTATGTTGTTGTAAATGGTCAAACCGTTCCTTTAGTTGGTCGTGTCAGTATGGACATGATGGCAATTGATGTCACAGGTTTAAATGTCAGCATTGATACTCCTGTTGAACTTTGGGGGACACAGCGCCTAGTCGATGATGTTGCCAAAGCAAATGGAACTATTGGTTATGAATTACTTTGCCGTTTAAGTAAACGTCCTACACGCCAAGTGATTTAATCAAAAAAAAGAAAGCCAAGTTGAACTTGGCTTTCTTTTTTTTATATTGGTTTTAGTACCGATCATACTCAGTTCATTTAAATTACTGGCACATCATTACTATTCATTTATCGCTTAAATTCTTCAGCACATCCTATATAGAACCTGTTGCCGTGATATCAGATCTCACTCAAAAAAACCAGCTTCTTACCCAGATAAATAAATATTAAAGCAAATAATCGTCACTTGGTTTTGGTATCTCATGCAACCCGCGACGCAAGGTTTCAGACCATTGCGTGCTAATTTGATGAAAATAAGCATCTTCGCTGGTAATGCGTTTACCCTGTGGAATTTTAAGGCTATCCACCTGATAAACCAATAAATCGAGCGGCATACCAACCGATACATTGGAACGCAAGGTTGAATCAAAAGAAATTAGACTGCAACGTATGGCCTCATCCAGTGGCATATCATAGGTCAATGCTCGATCTAAAATCGGCTTACCATATTTACTTTCACCAATTTGAAAAAACGGCGTATCTTTGGTGGCACAAATAAAATTGCCTTGGGGGTAAATATTGTAAAGTTGCAGTTCATCATCCCCTATTTGCCCTCCCACCAGCAAACTACAGTAATAATTACTTTGCTCTTGTGTATCTTCAGTCACATCCTGAATTACTTTACGCAAGGTGCGCCCAACCAACTGCGCAACTTCAAACATCGTATTAAGGGTATATAAATTGGGTTCTTGTTTTAAGGCAATCTGGTTGCGTAAATAGCCAATGACTGCCTGAGTAGTCGCAAGATTACCTGCTGTTTGGATTGCAATAAAACGCTCCTGATGCACGCCAAATGTATATAACTTACGGAACACCGAAATCTGATCAACACCAGCATTAGTACGAGTATCGCTAATAAATACCAACCCATCCTTTAAACGTAAAGCACAACAATAGGTCATTAATACTTCCCTTCGTTTTAAACTAGCATGGCAAAACCTGTACGATTGAACGCATCGTTTCTACGCCGCCACGCTCACGCACCCCCCGTATGGGAGCAACATCATAATAATCTCGACCAATTGCAACATAAATATGCGAATGTGGGGTAAAGATTTGATTACTGATATCAAAACAATACCATGTTTGATCTAAATAAACCTCAGCCCAAGCATGACTTGCCAAGTGCAGCATATCTGGCGCATATAAATAACCCGAAACATAACGTGCAGGGATACCTAAAGCACGACACATGGCAATAAATACATGGCTATGATCCTGACAAACACCGCCTTGCTGATGCGCGTTAAAAACCTCTGTTGCAGGGGTATGAACTTCTGTGGCCTGCGAGCAGTATGGAATGTGCTGCAAAATTGCAGCTGCCAGCAACTGCAACTGCTCGCGAGTTTTATATGTGACATATTCATGAGCAAATGCCAGCATCTCGCGATTGCATTCGGTCATACTAGTTGACTGCAAAAAAATACTCGGATGAATGGCACAACTTTGTACTGCAACTTCACATTTTTGATCAATTTCTACAATACCCTGCGCCATAATTGTTAGCTGCTGGTAATCGTAATGCTGAGAACTGGTCACCCACAGATTACTAAAAGCATCCTTTTGGGTGCTATATTGTCCAGGAATGCTTAAATCCCATGAATGTACCTGTTGATGCCCTCCGCTTTGTGGCATCATTTTAATATATTGAATGCTATTACGTGCTGCCTCTGAATACTGATAATGCGTTTGATGATTCACCATTAATCTCATGTGACAACTCCAAACATCTGCTGTAAGTGAGCATTTAATCGGTTAAATGTACTCAAATCAGGCTGAACTTTAAATTTCTGCCAAACTTGAACATAATCATCCCAACCATAATCACTCAAGGCATTTGCAAGAATATCCAGCTTTTCAAGGCTGTCATGACACTCCTGTTGTGTCCGCAACGCCTGATCGAGCTTCTCAATATATTTGCCTAAACTAAAAAACAAGAAAATATCTTGAGACTCAGCTTCCAGAACTGCCTCAACATCAGTGATAATCTGACAAATCGCAACCGCATTACTCTTAGCAGATTTAAACATCGCATTGAGTTCAGCGTAGCTTTGCACTGATAAAATACCTCTCAATGCCTGCACATTGTCATAGGCAACTTTAAACTGCTGGCTAAATGAATAAGTCTGTTCAGAATCAAATAATAACGCTGTTAGTGATGCAGCATCATAGGCTGGTAAGTACAAAGCAGAAATCAACTGTTTGGCCTGTTCATCATCTTGCAAGGGCAAATGTTGACACAGAAACTGAATCCGCGCCAAATAACGACCTAGCCAAAAGATATTGTATGCATTTGAAGTCAGCAATAACATATGTCTCTCCTTATGCATGCAATGTTTCAATAACCCAAGTATCTTTAATACCACCACCTTGCGAAGAATTTACCACCAGTGAACCCTCTTTCATGGCAACACGGGTTAAGCCCCCTGGCACAATTTCGGTGCGCTGCGGTGAACTCAAGATAAACGGACGCAAGTCTATATGACGCTCAGCAATACCACTGTCCGTTAATGTTGGCGCAACTGATAAATCTAGAGTCGGTTGCGCAATATACAAATGCGGATATGCAATAACTTTTTGTTTAAATTCAGCAATTTGCTTTTCTGTTGCCTGTGGACCAATCAACATGCCATAACCACCAGAGCCTTGAGCTTCTTTCACGACAAGGTCATGCATATTTTCAATCACATACTCCAAATCATGACGATCACGACACTGATAAGTTGGTACATTTTTTAAAATAGGTTGTTCATTGAGATAATATTCAATCATTTTATCGACATACGGATAAATTGATTTGTCATCAGCAACGCCTGTGCCTGGCGCATTGGCAATAATCACATTCTGTTTCAAATACGCTGACATCAATCCAGCAACACCTAAACAACTGTCTGGGCGGAAACTCAAAGGGTCTAAAAAGGCATCATCCAAACGGCGATAAATCACATCAACTCGTTGCTTCCCACGAATGGTTTTGGCATAGACCATATCATTTTCAACAAACAAATCTTGCCCAGTAACCAAAGGCACATCCATTTCCCGAGCCAAAAATGCATGCTCATAATAAGCACTATTAAAACGCCCTGGCGTAAGAACCACGACTGTTGGTCGATCAACTAAAGCATTTTCTTCTAAAATAGCGCGCAAAAGTTGTGGGTATTGCTCAATTTCATATAATTTACTTTTCTGGCACAAATCAGGCATCAGTTCTTTACTGATTTTGCGACTTTCCAGCATGTAAGATACGCCTGACGGTGTACGTAAATTATCTTCTAGAACAAAAAATTCGCCCGAACGATCCCGAATAATATCGATCCCACTAATTTGTGAATAGATTTTTCCTTTGAGTTTAAAATTCATCATTTGTGGCTGAAATGCTTCATGACTCAAGATTTGAGTCTCAGGAATAATGCCATTTTTTAAAATTTCCTGACGGTTATAAATATCATCAAGAAAATGATTTAAAGCATTCACACGCTGCAAACATCCTGTAGAAATTTTATCCCATTGTTTTTTTGCAATCACTCTTGGAATCAAATCGTAGGGAATTGTGCGCTCTGTTCCTTCTGCATCGCCATATACGGTAAATGTAATCCCATGATAAAGAAAAAATTCTTTCGCTTCCTGATTTAAAATTTTCAAATCTGCAAGGCTACGTTCAAATAACCATTTTTCAATATTCTGACAAGCTTCTGCTGACATGTGACGATCATCAAGCATTTCATTAAAGAACTTCGAATGAAGCTGCTGAAACAAATTTTTATCTTGCTGGCTTCTCTGCTGAACATGCTGTGGTTCTACGTGACTATAGCCTACACCTGTAACAACATTTTCTATCATATTTAAAGGCTCTTTATTATCTTTTAGCATATCAACCTCTCATCTTTATAAGACTTATATTTAAACTAGCAAAATTAATGCCATATCAACATAACAGCTTTTTAATTCAATTTTTTGTATCGTTTAAGATTTATTATTGATATCTCACCGACAAAAAGCTAGTGTATAGTAAGTTTTCGTTTCGAGTTGTTTTTTAAATTATTTACAGCTCAAAGCAACCTCATTCATTTAATCATTCAGTACCTTAACTCATCCATGTCTGCACAAGAAAAAGAAACCTCAAATAGCCTGCATCGACAATGGCAAATTTTATCGTGTCTGACCACAGGAAAATGGACAGGTACACGTCAATTACAAGAAATTTTGCAGCGTGAAGGGATTGATATTAGCTTACGAACCATTCAACGTGACCTCAACCAGTTAGCACAACGCTTTCCTATTGAAAGTAATAAAGAAGTGCCTCAAGGCTGGCGTTGGCGTTCAGATGCTCCTATTCAAAGTCTGCCACATATGACCAGTTCACAAGCTGTGACATTTATGATGGTTGAAGAGCACTTAAAGCACCTGCTTCCACCCAGTTTAATCAATGAAATGATGCCATGGTTCGATCTGGCACGGCGAAGCCTATCAACTCAAAATAATGTCCGACAATGGATTAATCGGGTACGAATTGTGCCTGCAAGCCAGCCACTCATTCCACCTTTGATTGATCAACAAGCCCAACAGGTTATTTATGAAGGCTTATTGCAGGACAAACAAATTGAATGTGTGTATCAAGGGCGCGAACGTGAAGAAAAAACCTATTTGCTCAACCCATTAGGTCTGGTACAAAAAGGTGCGATTATTTATCTGATTTGTACTCGACATGATCGGCAGGATATTCAGACTTTTGCTTTGCACCGTTTTAAGTCAGCCAGCTTATCGAATCACCGTGCCATGCATCCTGTCGATTTCAATATTGATCAATATATTGAGTCTGGCGCTTTGGGATTCCGAATTGATCTGAACAAGCCCACCGAACTAGTACAACTACAGCTCACCATGCATGAAACAGATGCAAAAACATTCTATGAATCACAACTCAGTAAAGATCAGAGCATTCAACATTTAGATCATCAACTGGTCTTGATTCAAGCAACTGTTCCATTAACTTCACAGCTAATCTGGTGGTTACGCAGCTTTGGGAAAAAAATTCGGCATATTGAACCCGCTGAAGTTTCAGCTTATGTTAATGAGGTAATTTAGGGGTTGTATCCGTCTCATCATCCTCATCACCTTGTTCTATAAATGCGTAACGTTGCAGCTCTAATTGGTCTAACTGTTTAGCAATTGGCTCTTCTAAAAAATCATCCAGTAGCTGTTTCACAATGGCTTCAACATCATCACCTTCTTGCAAGATGCCTGTACCTTCGTCCTCATGTACTTCGCCATTTACAGTCATATAACGGCGCTGTAATTTACCTTCATGATATTGCTCAAAAAAATAGCTATTCGCCAAAGAAAATAAAACAAACTGAATAATATCCTCTTTCACGTCTGACACATCATAAGACTGACCTGCATGATAAATAATCAGGCAACCCACAGCGTTACAATAGACATCTATCGTATTTTCATCACGTTCTAAATCACAGGCTTCAGCAAAGCTAATATCCCCCTGAAACTCTAGCTCAGCTCCAAATAATTCTTCTAAATCATATTGAGAGGTAATGACTTTTTTGACAATGCATCCCGCAATATTCATTCCCATAAAATCACCTTAAAATTTTTATAAATTAATATCGTAAGCATACTTGATTTTTGAAAAGACCACTATTTTTTGTCCAATGATAATAACTGAATTATCAATGAAATAGCCTCATTTCATCATCGTATACACCCTCTTTATTTTTCTCGCTGAGCAAAATTGAAATATATTTCAATGTAGCCTAAAGGAATAAAATGGGCTGATGACACAAGCCTAATATGCTACACAATATAAGGGGCAGATAACAATTGGAATCTTGCGACATCTAAAAATACCTGCTTGCTGACTCAAAATCAGCATCCAATATTGAGTCTGGCTTTTAAAAATACTCAATACCATAAAAAATAAATAGGTTATTTAAAATAAATCTCAAAAAATAAGCCTATTTCTCATTTCTAAGAATAGGCTCGTCTGATCTGGTATATCTTATTGTTATTTTTCTTTATTTTTATTTAGGAAGGACAATACTCACTCAGCACATAAACTGAAGCACGCTAATTCACCACGGTTGTATCGGATATGTTTGAAGGTCATGGCTTTTTCTCATTGTTAACTCCATGTACTCACTATACGAAGATTTCTACAACATGAGAAATAAATAGATTGCATGAGCTTCTAAGAGAAAATGCTTAATTCTTTTTACGCTAAGCTTTTTATTGGACATAAAAAAGCCCAATAGCTTTGGATAACTATTGGGCTTTAGATTTTTGTTCAATTAAGCCGATTTACGCATCGCATTATTTTTACGGATGGTAATCATAATTAACTGAACAGCAGCAGGCGTAACACCTGGAATACGAGTCGCTTGCGCCAAAGTATCTGGGCGAACAGTTTTTAGCTTCTGGGTAATTTCACGCGACAAGCCAGACACCACATCATAGTCAAAATCGACTGGAATTTTGGTTTCTTCCAAACGTTTTAGCTGAGCGACATCTTCATGCTGACGGTTGATATAACCCTCATATTTCACTGCAATCTCGATTTGCTCACCAACCTGTTGCGATACTTCAGAGCCAGTCAATTCCGCAATTTGCTCAAAGCTGATATTCGGGCGTTTTAATAGATCAATCGCACTACATTCTTTGCTTAAATCTGCACCTGTCATTTCAACGAACTTTTTACCCATCGGGTTATTTGGCGCAGCCCACAAATGTTGTAAGCGTGAGGTTTCTTGCTCAACTGCTTCCATTTTTTCACAGTAAGCAGCCCAACGTGTGTCATCCACCAAACCAAGCTCACGACCAATAGCAGTTAAACGCTGATCGGCATTGTCTTCACGTAACATCAAGCGATATTCGGCACGAGAGGTAAACATACGGTAAGGCTCTTTAGTCCCCAACGTAATTAAATCGTCAACCAATACACCCATATACGCTTGATCACGTTTTGGTGTCCACTCTTCTTGTTCCCATGCACGGCGAGCAGCATTTAAGCCTGCAAGTAAACCTTGAGCACCCGCTTCTTCATAACCTGTCGTACCATTGATTTGACCTGCAAAATACAAACCATTAATCGCTTTGGTTTCAAGGGTAAATTTCAAGCCTTGTGGATTGAAGTAATCATATTCAATCGCATAGCCTGGACGCAAAATGTGCGCATTTTCCATACCACGAATAGAGCGCACCAAAGCAAACTGCACGTCAAATGGTAGAGAAGTCGAAATCCCGTTTGGATACAACTCATGTGTATCTAAACCTTCAGGCTCTAAAAAGACCTGATGCGAATCTTTATCGGCAAAACGATGAATCTTGTCTTCAATCGATGGGCAATAACGTGGACCAACACCTTCAATCACGCCTGTATACATTGGTGACCGGTCTAAACCGCCACGAATAATGTCATGGGTTTTTTCATTGGTATGCGTAATATAGCAATTGACTTGCTCTGGGTGCATGGCAGCATCACCCATAAATGACATCACTGGCGATGGAAAATCACCTGGTTGTGGCGTCATCACAGAAAAATCGACACTGCGTGCATCAATACGAGGCGGTGTACCTGTTTTTAAACGTCCAACGGGTAATTTTAATTCACGCAAGCGATGTGCAAGTGCAATAGATGGTGGATCACCTGCACGACCACCACTCGATTTCTCTAATCCAACGTGGATCACACCACCCAAGAATGTACCTGTAGTTAATACAACGGTTTTTGCATCAAAACGAATGCCCATTTGGGTCACAACGCCTTTAATGGTATCACCTTCTACAATCAGGTCGTCAGCAGCTTGTTGAAAAATATCTAAATTGGCTTGATTTTCCAGAGTTTCACGAATCGCAGCTTTATAGCGGACACGGTCAGCTTGCGCACGGGTAGCACGAACAGCAGCTCCTTTACGTGAATTCAGGATACGAAACTGAATACCGCCTTTATCGGCAGCCAGTGCCATTGCACCACCAAGTGCATCAATTTCGCGCACTAAATGCGACTTACCGATCCCACCAATTGCAGGATTACAGCTCATCTGCCCTAAAGTCTCAATATTATGAGTTAATAGTAATGTCTGTCTCCCCATACGTGCAGCAGCAAGTGCTGCCTCTGTACCAGCATGACCACCACCAATAACGATGACATCGTAAACTTTAGGATAATGCATAATCTTTGTGTCAGAACTAAAAAAAAGACAGAACATTATAGCAAAAAACAGGAAAAAAATACCAAAAACTTATGCTTTCACCAGCGATCACAATGCTATATAGCAATAGGCATACACAAGGGTTGTAATGCTTGTACATTTATCATAAATGTTCACAAACTTATGCATCTTGTTACGAAATAAACAAAGACAAAAATTGATTATTTTTTATACTAATAATCGGCTTTAAAACAATATCAATTAGGAAGGTCAACATATGAATAAAAACGTCTTCGCAACCGCAGTGTGTTTAGGCTTGTCACTTGGTTATATGTCTCTCGCTCAAGCCAATGACAAAGTTGAAAAAATCTATAACACACAAACCATACAACACGTCTGTAAAGGCAAACATGCAGGTGATGCTGTTTCATTTGCAGCAAGAGGAATTTTATGGAATGGGACTTGCGAGACCCAATTTATTCCAATGCACAGCAAGATGATTCAGGGCAATGAAAATGAGCTGTATGACGCTTGTCAAAGTGATCCTCATACCAAAATGGTGACAATCAATGGCCACGAAGTGAAAGGAAAATGTGCGCTGGCTTTTACCCCACCTCGACCAAAACAGTAATTCAATTTTTTGAGGTTATCGATACCACATGGCCTAGAAAAATTTATCATGATTCAGATTAGGCTTCTTTTTATCATTATTTATATCTTTGTTGAATTTCTCATATATACAGAGAAATTCAACATTGAAGTCATTTCAATGTAACGTAAAAGAAATACAATAAACTAATGAAAGAAGCCTATTATTTAAATAAAACTTTAAAATAGCCACTACAATGTAGTGTAGTAATTTTTTTATGCCAACAAATCATTAGAATATTATTAAGTTAGATTAATATCGAATTATCTTAAAATAAATAAATTTGGCAAGTTTTATGCATATAAAAATACGAAAATTAATTTTAAAAACTGCAATTCCTATTAAAACAATCAGATTCATTTCCTATTCCCGACTATTTCACTCACATTTTGATTGTAAAATTACGAGCAATTTAGTCAGATTTTATTAGTTTAATAAATAAACTAATTTATACCAAAACAACATTTTAAATTATTGATTTTAATCAATTAAATAAAAACAAATCAATATTTGTTTTTTATTGTTTATTTTTTATTTTTTTTATTCAATAATAATCAATATAGAGATTTTAATAGGCTTATTAACATGAGCTTAGAAACGAATAAATTCGATAAACGGCTAGTAAAAGAAATCATCATTATTTTGGTGATTAAATTTGCTCTTCTAATGCTAATCAAAAATATTTGGTTTGATTCCCCGACTTTTCCCAAAAACTTTGACAATCAAGTTGCCGAGCGTATTGCTGGCAGTCCACCCCCAATTAAGGAGACACGTTGATGATTTCTGAAAGCGTGGTCGATCTTTCGCGGTTGCAATTTGCAATGACCGCGTTATATCACTTTTTATTTGTTCCATTAACTCTAGGTATGTCTTTTCTTCTTGCCATTATGGAAACAGCTTATGTTGTTTCTGGCAAAGAAATCTATAAAGACATGACCAAGTTTTGGGGCAAGCTCTTCGGTATTAACTTTGCGTTAGGCGTTACTACAGGCCTAACCATGGAGTTCCAGTTTGGTACAAACTGGGCATATTATTCGCACTATGTAGGTGACATTTTTGGTGCACCACTGGCGATCGAAGGCTTAATGGCGTTCTTTCTTGAATCAACATTTATTGGTTTATTCTTCTTCGGATGGGAACGACTTTCTCGTGTTCAACACCTGAGTGTAACTTGGTTAGTTGCTCTTGGCTCTAACTTATCTGCGCTTTGGATTCTGATTGCGAATGGCTGGATGCAGCACCCTGTTGGTGCAGCATTCAATTTTGAAACCATGCGTATGGAATTGACTGATTTTGGTGCATTACTGTTTAACCCTGTTGCTCAAGTGAAATTTGTTCATACCGTTTCTTCAGGTTATGTCACAGGTTCTATCTTTGTATTAGCCATTTCAAGCTATTACTTACTAAAAAAACGTGATTTAGCATTTGCTCGTCGTTCTTTTGCAATTGCTGCGATCTTTGGTCTTGCTTCAACATTCTGCGTTATTTTGCTTGGTGATGAATCAGGTTATGAAATTGGTGACGTACAAAAAACCAAATTGGCTGCTATCGAAGCCGAATGGAACACTGAACCTGCTCCAGCAAGCTTTACCCTGTTTGGTATTCCAAATCAGCAAGAAATGCGTACTGACTATGCCATCAAAATCCCATATGTATTGGGTCTGATTGCAACACGTTCTACGACAGGACAAGTCACAGGGATTAAAGATCTCATGACTCAACATGAAGCTCGTATTCGTAATGGTATGGTTGCATACGGTCAGCTTGAAAAACTTCGTGCTGGTGATCGTACACCTGCGTTACTTAGCGCATTTAAAGACAGCCAAAAAGATTTAGGTTATGGCCTACTTCTTAAAAAATATACACCAAATGTTACTAACGCGACTGATGACCAAATCAAGTCTGCAGTTAAAGACAGTATTCCAAATGTAAAAGCTTTATTCTTTACTTTCCGTGCGATGGTTGTATCAGGTGCATTAATGCTACTGTTATTCCTTCTTTCAGCATGGTCTGTAGCACAACGTAATTTTGAACAAAAACCATGGTTACTTAAATTCGCGCTATATTCATTGCCATTACCTTGGGTTGCTACTCAAACTGGCTGGTATGTTGCAGAAGGTGGTCGTCAACCATGGACTATCGGCGAAGTATTACCAACCCACTTGTCTGCTTCTAGTTTAAGTACAGGAGATCTAGCGGGTTCTATCTTTGCACTGGTTGCTTTCTATACTGTTCTATTGATTATAGAAATGTACCTGATGATCAAATTTGCTCGCCTTGGTCCAAGCTCGTTGCATACTGGCAAATATCATTTTGAAAAATCAGACACACATCACCAATCTGCTGTTGGGGAGGCTCAATCATGATTGAATATGAATTACTCAAAATCATTTGGTGGGTTCTTGTTGGTGTCTTATTAATTGGCTTTGCTCTAACCGACGGTTTTGACATGGGTTCCATGGCAATCATGCCTTTTGTTGGTAAAACTGATAACGAACGACGTGCTGCAATCAACACGATTGCACCGCACTGGGACGGCAACCAAGTTTGGTTTATCACTGCAGGTGGCGCCCTATTTGCTGCATGGCCAATGGTGTATGCCGTTGCCTTCTCTGGGATGTACTGGGCGCTATTGTTGGTTCTATTCGCCCTCTTCCTTCGCCCTGTTGGATTTGACTATCGCTCTAAGCTAGAAAATACCAAATGGCGTACTTCATGGGACTGGGGTCTATGTATCGGTGGTGCTGTTCCAGCATTAGTGTTTGGTGTTGCATTTGGTAACTTATTCCAAGGCGTACCATTTCACTTCGATGACACACTTCGTTCTGAATACACAGGTAGCTTCTTTGCCTTACTCAACCCATTTGCATTAGTGTGCGGTATTGTCAGCTTGTCAATGCTTTCAGCACATGGCGGTGCATGGTTAATGCTTCGTACCGATGGCGTATTACGTCAACGCTCTGCGAAAGCAACTCAAATCATGGGTATCGTATTCTTGGTATGCTTCTTGGCAGCAGGTGCTTGGTTGTATTTCGGTCACATGCCTGGTTATAGCTTAGCAACTCCACTTAACACCAATGCTGCAATTAACCCTCTAACCAAACATGTTGTAACCAATACAAATCCTGGCTGGATGAATAACTATTCAACTTATCCAATCACTATGGTTGCACCTGTTCTTGCTATTTTGGGTGGTCTATTAACGATTGTTGGTGGTGGTTCAAATAAAGCAGGTCTAAGCTTTACAGGTACAAGTTTAAGCATTGTCGGTGCAATTTTAACTGCTGGCTTTGCCTTGTTCCCATTCTTGCTTCCATCTAGTATTGATCCAACTTCAAGCTTAACCATGTGGGATGCAGTTTCAAGTCATAAAACACTCGGTGTAATGACTGTTGCAGCGTGTATTTTCGTTCCAATCATCCTAATATATACAACATGGTGTTATTACAAAATGTGGGGCGTGATTACCAATAAACACATTGAAACTCACTCACATAGTCTGTACTAATAGGAGAATAGAATATGTGGTATTTTGCGTGGATTCTCGGAATTTTAATGGCATGTTTCGCAAGTGTACTTAGTGCGCTATACACTGAACATCATCAAAATCTAGACGAGGAATAAGACAATGGCTGAAGCAATGACAACACCAAAGAAAAGTGCAGCAGAGATTTTCATGATGATTGTTTCTTTTATGCTGGCATTGCCTTTGGCTGGAATCTTATTGGTCTACCCTTCTTTAATGCTTGATGCAAATGGACACTATAATCACAGTGTGCTCATGCTCGTCATGTTAGGCATTTCAGGTGGATTCATTTATGGTGTGGGTTTTATACCGCGTTGGTGGTTATGGAAATGGTTATTTAGCCCTGTAGTCGCATGGCCACTGATGGCAGTTGGTTATTACCTCTGGCTTGGCTAAAAAATCTGCACCAATAAAAAAACCAGCAAATGCTGGTTTTTTTATTGGCTAGATTAAAACTTAGTTAAAAGCTTTAAAACGTGCTGCGTCATCCATAAAAGTTTTGTCGCCAGCAGGTGCTTCAATTGAACCAAATACCAACTGAGCGCGAAGTTTCCAGTTTGCAGGTACCGCAAAAGTTTCTGCTGTTTCAGCATCAATAATTGGGTTGTAATGCTGTAGTGATGCACCAACACCTTGTTCAGCCAATGCAGTCCATACTGCAAATTGAGCAATACCAGAAGAATGTTCAGACCAAACAGGGAAATTGTCTGCATAAGCAGCAAATTGTTCTTGTAGACCTTTCACCACATCTTGATCTTCATAAAACAAAACCGTACCTTTACCTGCTGCAAAGCTGTTGATTTTATTATTGGTTGCTTCAAATGCTGCTTCTGGCACAATTTTACGTAGAGTTTCACGCACAATTTCCCAGAATTTAACATGTGATGCATCAAACAAAATCACTGCACGAGATGTTTGTGAATTAAATGCAGATGGACTAAGACGAATTGCTTGTTTAATTAATGCTTCAAGTTCGGTATTTGATAAAGCAACTTGGTTACCAATTGCATAAATTGTACGGCGTTTTTCAATTTGATCGATAAAAGACATGCTGTAACTCCTGATTGTCACAATTTTAATAAAATGCAATGACTGTAATTTTAATGTTTTATATCTGCGGGAAAAGCAGGCTTATCTAAACACTGTGTCCTATTTTTAGAATAAAATGAATAATATCTCAAGCTATTAGAGATTTTTTATATGTTGTAGATTCCTGCAGCGTGAACCATGTTGAAGTATTTCTAGGCAAGAATCATAAAATTTAGTGATTTTCGTACATCGTTGTGAACGGGAAAATATTCAAAATAACCGAATTGAGAAGGATGATGGCTAAACTTCATTAAAATCAGGCAATGGGAATTCCATTGCCTGATTTCATACCTTACTGAAACCGCTTTTCACTGATAACGCAAATTATAAATAAAGCGTCAACAGAGCAGCTCCATATAGATTTTATTTTTCTGTTTCAAAAAGTGCAGCAACAAATGATTTCGCTGAAAATGGGCGTAAATCATCAATTTTTTCACCAACACCAATAAATCGAATTGGCACATGAGTACGGCTTGCAATATTAAATAACACCCCGCCTTTGGCTGTACCATCAAGTTTTGTAATGGTAATTCCTGTTAGCCCAACTGCCTGATCAAATTCTTGCACCTGATTAATTGCATTTTGTCCTGTGCCTGCATCAACAACCAGCATAATTTCATGTGGTGCAGTGGCGTCAATTTTTTGCATGACGCGTTTAACTTTTTTCAGCTCTTCCATCAAGTTGCTTTTATTGTGTAAGCGCCCTGCCGTATCAGCAATCAATACATCAATACCTTTAGCACGTGCACTTTCGAAAGCATCAAAAATAACCGACGCACTATCTGCACCATGCCCCTGAGCAACCACAGAAATATTGTTACGCTCACCCCAAATTTGCAATTGTTCAGTTGCAGCCGCACGGAAGGTATCACCCGCAGCCAACATGACTTTTTTACCTTCACCTTGTAACCGCTTGGCTAATTTTCCAATGGTAGTGGTTTTTCCTACACCATTTACCCCAACCATTAGAATGACAAACGGGCGCTTATTGGTATCGATATGCAAGGGTTTTACACGCGGTGCTAACAGTGCAACCAGCTCTTCCTGAAGCGCTTTATATAAAGCGTGAGAATAAATGAGGTCACCACGTGCGGTACGTTCGGTTAAATTTGCAATAATGGTTTTAGTTGCTTCAACGCCAATATCCGCAATCAATAATTGCTCTTCAACTTCTTCTAAAAGCTCATCATCAATTTCTTTACCACCAATCAGAATATTCACCATACCATCGGTAAAATTTTTCCGAGTTTTGGTTAAGCCTTCTTTCATACGGCTAAAGAAACCACCTGCTTTAGGCTTTTCTTGTGCGTCAGTTTCAGTCACTTCGGGTGCTGAACTTTGAGTTAAATTTACAACTTGCTCAGCTTTTTTTTCTACAATTGGAACTTCAACAGCAGGTAAACTTGGCAAAGTGACATCATCATCACCAATCTCTGCATCAATCAAAAATTTGTTTTGCCCATGTGTTTGTTCTTGCATGCTGATCCCTTGAAAAACATTGCATTAAAAAGAATAAGTTTAACATAAGTTATTGCTATTCTACCGCTTGAGCCCGCTTAAAATCTCGGCAGAGTATCATTTGTATTGAGTGCAGGATAACGCATTGTTTTAGTTTTCTCATATTGATAAGCACGTATCACTTGAAAGTACTGCCACTGAGTCAAATGAGGTTGTTGTAGCAGCTGAATTGCAAAATGCTGAGTTTTAGGATACTGTGCCGAGCGAGCCAAGTTTTCAACTACATCATATTGATGACTCTGAATTGGGCAAATTGAAAGAAAATATACAAAAACAATCACCGACAGTGCGATGCACCCGAGTAAAAAATGCGAAAAATATTGAACAGATATTTTAATTCTGCTTCTAAATGATATTGCGATAGTATCTATAGCTTTAAGCATGACCAACCTCTATGAATTATTAGTTTAAGTTGATCATCCCTAGAGTACAATAGACTTCTTTCATTAATCTATTTTCCTTTTCTCTATGGAAAAAATATAAAAGGATATAAATCATGGTGAAAGAAGTCTCATCATTTATGTTTAGTTCATATTAAACATTTAATGAACTATGTATTAACCTGTTACATGGCGCACAAAAGCAAAATATAAAATCACTGCAATCATCAACATAATCACAATTAATAAAAATACATTGACGCCCTCTTCAGCATGTGGAGGATGCAATGGATCATCAACCGCCAAACGACGCAATTCATGATTATATATTCTATAAAATTCGAGGCGTTTTTCAGCAGGCAATTGACGAGTAAAGTCCGCTATTTTGACACGATGTGCAATTCCTAGCTCACCAATATGCTGGTCTTTGTGATAAATGGCCTCGCCTAACTGATCGTGATGTAGTAAAGCAAGTGCTTTAATTTTCGCCTGGTCTAAAGGCACGTCAAACTCTAAACCATCTATTATTGTTAGGGTCATTATTTACTCTCCTTGTTATACTTTTATATTTCTATATTAATAAAAAATATTTCTGTTTAATGTTTAATCATGTAACCTTGAAAGAATAGAAATTGCCTTCATATTGAGATTGACTTAATATATGAACTGTAATATTAGTTAAATGTAGATATGTTAATTTAAATTAGACTTCAGTAAATAAGTCGATTGTAATCATAATTAAAATAAGGAGCTATATATGATTAAACAACTCTCTCAACAAGACCTAGAGCATGTGTACGCAAATGCAGTTAACACAATCCAGTCACAAATGAATTTTTGTGATGCTGTGACAGATCTAGAAAATGTCGCACACGCAGGTCATGGCAAAGCTGCATTATTCTTGGCAGAACTTTACACCCAAGGATTCCGCGTAGAACGAGATAGCCTGAAAGCCTTATACTGGCAAAAACTGGCAACTATGAAAGCTTAAAAAAACGTCACTTAGGTGGCGTTTTTTTGTGCCTGTTATTTATGACTTATACATAATTTTTATATACATTTATTCATTTTTTCACTCTTGCAAAATTTCATCATTTATTCCATCTTAAGTTACAACTAAAAAAACCGCGAAGGATAAGCATAATATGACAAACGTAGCCCATGTAATTCAAAAAAAACAGAATTCATCGATTTACACCATTGCTCCAGATGCATCAGTTACTGAAGCAGTCACGCTGATGGCAAACAAAGACATTGGTGCACTGGTTGTCACCGAAGGTAATCAAGTCGTTGGTATTTTGTCAGAGCGCGACTGTGCCCGAAAAATTATCATGCGTGATTTATCCGCAGATAGTACACAAGTTTGTGAGCTCATGACCTCAGCCGTCATTAGTGTGCGGTTAAATAATACCGTTGAAGAATGCTTAAAGTTAATGACTGATCGACATTTACGACACTTACCAGTCTTGGAAAATGACTTACTGGTTGGTCTTGTGGCAATTGGCGATTTAGTCAAGGCAACTATTGAAGATCAACATGATTTGATTCAACAGCTAAAGCACTATATTTCGAACTAAATCAATTTTAAATGTAATTATTCCTTACATTTTATATGGATTTTATTGTTGATAAAATGATCGATTTATTCCATTTTAGTCAGACTAGAACAACGAAAAATCTAGGAAAATCATGACTAATATTAAATATGTGATACAAAATAAAATTGATCCTTCTGTTCATACAATTTCACCAGATGCTTCTATCCATGAAGCAATTTCTTTAATGACAAACAAAGATATAGGGGCTTTGATTGTCACTCAAGAACAGCGTGTCATTGGAATTTTATCAGAGCGGGATTGTGCACGTAAAATGCTCAAGCATCAGTTTCTCACCGAAGACACTCAAGTCCGTGAGTTAATGACTGCTGAGGTGATTACCATTCAGCTAGAGCATACTGTCAAGGACAGTCTGAAATTAATGACCGATCATCATTTACGGCATTTACCAGTTCTAGAGCAAGAGCAGCTTGTAGGAATGGTTGCAGTCGGAGATTTGGTGAAAGCCATTATTGAAGATCAGCATGATCTGATTCAACAATTGGAGAATTATATTGAAAATTTTGGCGACTTAGCTGATGCGACCATCAAGGATCAGCAAAATTTAATTCAGCAATTACAATCCTATGATCGACAATAACTTCACCACTGTTCATCTTTAATTAAAAGAGCTACCAAAAGGTAGCTCTTTTATTTTATATAGAACTTATAAACCTAGCTTCTGAGCAACATAATCAGCGTCTTTATCGCCGCGACCAGACAGGTTCACGACAATTTTAGTTTCTTTTGGCAAATGCGGTGCTTCGCGCAGTGCCCATGCAACTGCATGTGAGCTTTCTAGCGCAGGAACAATACCTTCTACACGAGATAAGATCATAAATGCATCCAGACACTCCTGATCGGTTGCTGTGGTATATTCCACCCGACCCAAATCCTTTAAGAAACTGTGCTGTGGTCCTACTCCAGGATAATCCAAGCCTGATGCAATAGAGTGTACAGGCAGTGGCTGCCCCTGTTCATCTTCAAGGACATAACATGCCATACCATGAATTTGACTCGGTTTGCCCAATGTTAGAGTTGCAGAATGTTGTGTCGTATCCAGACCATAACCCGCAGGTTCAACACCCACTAACTTGACACTATCTTCATTTAAAAATGCGGTGAATGCACCGATTGCGTTCGACCCGCCACCAACACAAGCAACCACATAATCTGGGAGTTGCTGAAATTGTGCCTGACTTTGTTGTTTAATTTCATCGCCAATAATGGCCTGAAAGTCACGCACCATTTTTGGAAATGGATGAGGTCCAACCACTGAACCAATCGCATAGATGTAGTTTTCAGGATCTTTCAAATATTCTTCAAAGGCACTATCAACTGCATCTTTTAAAGTTGCTGTTCCACGGGTTACAGAAATTAGCGTTGCCCCTAAAATTTTCATTTTGACGACATTAGGGTGTTCTTTTTCAATATCCACCTGCCCCATATGAATTTCACACGGAATGCCCACCAAAGCGCAGGCTGTCGCAAGCGCAACACCATGTTGCCCTGCACCTGTTTCTGCAATCACTTTGGTTTTGCCCATGTATTTAGCAAGTAAGGCTTCACCTAAGCAGTGGTTGATTTTGTGCGCACCCGTATGGTTTAAATCTTCGCGTTTTAAATAAATTTGTGCACCGCCGAGTTGTTCGGATAAACGCTTCGCATAAAACAATGGACTTGGACGACCAACATAATGCTGAAATAAATCATTCAGTTCTTGCTGAAATTCGGCGGTATGGCGAATCTGTTCATATGCAGTATTGATTTCATCCATCGCCACTTTTAAGTGTGGTGGAATAAACTGACCGCCATATTCCCCAAAAAAACCATCTTGAGTTGGTAAAGCAAAACCTTGTAATTGCTGCATTATATTATCCCACTTCATTTATTGTTAACGTGATAAATACTTAGTCATTTCCTCAATGCCTTTTAAGGTCATTGGGTACATCTGCTGTTCAAAAATCTGCTGAATCAGGCCAATAGTTTTGGTATATGTCCAATAACGCTGGTCTTCTGGATTCAACCATGCCGTTTTCTGAAAATGTTGTCGGACGCGTTGTAGCCAGATTTGCCCCGACTCATCGTTCATATACTCAACTGAACCACCGACACTCTGTAACTCATAGGGTGCCATACTGGCATCACCAACGAAAATTACCCGATAGTCTGAGCTATAAGTATGGAGTAAATCCCAAGTGGATAATCGAGTTGTATTACGACGAGTATTGTCTTTCCAGACATAGTCATACAGACAGTTATGAAAATAAAAATAATCCAGATGCTTAAACTCATTTTTTGCGGCACTGAACAAAGCTTCACACTGCTGAACATAGCCATCCATAGATCCGCCGACATCAAACAGCATGAGGACTTTTACACCATTACGGCGTTCTGGAACAAGCTGTACATCTAAAATGCCTTGTTTGGCTGTTGCCTGAATAGTGGCGTGAATATCGAGTTCTTGTGCCACACCTTGACGAGCAAAACGGCGTAAATAACGCAGTGCCAGTTGCATCTGACGTGAACTCAACACTTGTTCATCATCTAGGTTTTTATATTGACGCTGCTCCCAAACCTTGACTGCCGAACGTTTACGGCTCGGCCCACCAATTCGGATTCCTTCTGGATGATCACCATAAGCACCAAACGGTGATGTTCCGCCTGTGCCAATCATTTTATTACCACCCTGATGCTTCTTCTGCTGCTCGTGCAACCGCTGTTCAAGCTGTTGCAATAACTCGGCTAAAGAATTGGCTTTTTGCAGTTCTGCTCTCTGCTGTTCAGTCAGGTTTTTTTCAATAAGTTCTAGATCAAACCATGCTTTAGGTAAGTGTTGCAGTTGATTTAAAATTTCTTCTTGAGTTAGGCGCTCAACCCCGTCCATATAAGCTTTAAATGCACGATCAAATTTATCGAAATAACGCTCGTCTTTTACCATGAGCATACGTACAAGCCAATAAAATTGCTCAAGATCAGCAAATACCAAATTTTTTGCGATTGCCTGATTTAAATCGAGTAATTCTTGGGTGGTAACAGGAACGCCGTATTTTCTTAAAGAATAAAATAGACGTATAAACATAAGTGTTGTCCGTTAACGCCGCGACATTTGAGCAAGACGTTCGAGCAATTGTAAATCTTGCTCATTTTTTATCAGTGCGCCATACAGAGGCGGCAAGGCTGATTGTTGTTGTAGCGCCTGCTCAGGCAAATCATCCGCTAAAATAAGCGCTAACCAGTCAATCAATTCAGAAGTTGATGGTGCTTTTTTTAAGTTCGGAATATCTCTAAGTTTATAAAAGACCTGTAACGCCTGACTGAGCAAATTCTGCGAGATCTGTGGAAAATGTACCGCAACAATTTTCCGCATTATAGCTTCATCTGGAAACTCAATATAATGAAAAAAACAGCGACGCAAGAAAGCAGTCGGCAATTCTTTTTCATTGTTTGAGGTAATAATCACGATGGGGCGTTGCTTGGCATGAATGGTCTGATTGGTTTCATAGACATAAAATGACATTTTGTCTAATTCATGCAGCAAATCATTTGGAAACTCAATATCTGCTTTATCAATTTCATCAATCAACAAGACACAGCGTTCAGTGCTGGTAAAAGCCTCCCATAATTTGCCAGGCTTAATATAATGCTGGATATCATAAACGCGGCTATCACCAAGTTGACTATCGCGTAAGCGCGACACCGCATCATATTCATATAGCCCTTGTTGAGCTTTAGTGGTCGACTTGATATGCCATGTAATCAGCTTCAAACCCAAACTCGCAGCGACTTGCTCTGCAAGTAAAGTTTTCCCTGTTCCCGGCTCACCTTTAACCAATAATGGTTTTTCCAAAGTACAGGCAGCATTCACTGCGAGTTTGAGTCCATCTGCCGCAATATACTGTGATGTCCCTTGAAACTGCGCTGTCACTTTGGCAACCATAAAGCCTTCCTTTTGCTAAAATGGAGCAGTATTTTTGGTTTGCTGAGATTTATTTTGTAAAAATTTTAACCAGAAGAAACCCACCACACTGCCTAAACCAATCACAAATAAAATTGTAGCTAGATTTACCCACATCAAATTATGATCATGCGTAAAGATACCAAACATGAGTCCAAATACAGCAGGAGCAATTGCAGCATTACTCCCATCTGAAATGCTCGGCGTCACCATAAATGCAAACACAATCCACGTCGACATTGCACAAAATTTTGGATACGGCCTAGTCATTAAATACCACAGCAGCAACACAAGAATTGCACCTGCAACATACACACTCACTGCAATAATATTTTCAGGAATCACTGTGAGAAATGTCATCGTTTGATGCACGATGCTTGTATCCATCGTTAAGCGCCTCGCAATCCTTCAGGTTCGACTGCATTTGGATTAATGAGGCCTTCTGGTGGAACCTGAATAAAGAAACCCTTGGTTTGTAAAGAGTCAATCACATGCAATACATTGGCACGCGCCAACTTGCGTGTTTCAGTTAACTCAAGATGCATAACAAATGTTGCGCGCCCAAAAGCAACGCTTAACATTTCTGGAACATTCGCAAATGGATCTTCATGCGCCTGCTCTGCATTTTGACGTGCAACATACAAATACATTTCATCTTTTTTGCTAGAGCGATAAATATCACAATGCACAACCATAACCACGGCACTCTTATAATACAGAAATAACAATATCGAAAATAACCGAATCTAGCATCATTATTGACGCTAGAGTCATGAATATTCTATAGGATTTTTTGAGTTATTGGCGAACTTTCATCTGCTCAGCCAGATTTTCCTGATCTTGCTGCAAGATTTCGAGCAATGGCTGGGTGAGTAATTCATAGCGCCACCCCATGAGGTAACTGGACAATTTCTGTGTTGTTTGCGGCATAACAATATATTGATAGAGCTCATTGAGCCACTTCTTACGCATAAGTACCGCATGTGGGATACTGGTCTGTTCAACCACCCCACCAATCATACGATCGATCTGCTCTGCTACTGGCTTGGAAATATGTTTGACTGGTCGTGGAATGCTGGCAGGCCAAAGCTCTTTCTCTGGTAAATATTTCAATAAGTCCAGAATAAGCTTACCGTACTCACGGATAACATTTGGACGAATATGCTTAATGTGCGAGAGCTGAAAATGGTTACGTGGATTTTTTTCAACCAAATCAATCATGCTCGAATTTTTTAACAAAAAGCTCCGTGGGATATTTAAGCTTTTTGCAAATTGTTCTCGCCAGATACTCAACTGCTGTAATTGCATCAGTTGGCGACGTGAGTGGCGATAATTTCCAATATCGGTATATAACAACTCTATTGGCGTTTGCTGTGCAATTTCTTCAGTCAAGTGTTGACAATCTTCTAACACAAACTCAAGCAAACCTTTCTCTTGGAGTTGCGACTTTAATCGTTGTGCCAGATGATTCAGATAAATAACATCGTTGGCAGCATAACAGAGCTGTTTATCTGACAATGGGCGAGCCAGCCAGTCTGAACGCGTCTGATCTTTTTCAATATCAATGTCGATCATTTGCTTCAACGCATTTTGATAACTGACCTGTAAACCATGCCCTAAAAATGACATCGCAACCTGTGTATCAAATACATTATTTAACTGGCGAACTTGAGCATAATGATAAATTAAATCAATGTCTTCACCACAGGCATGGAAAATATTTTGCTGGGCTGTTGCCAATTTTTTCCAGAACTCAGTCAAATCTAAATTTACACCGTCTAGCAAATAAGTTTGCTCAGAAACATTGATCTGGAATACACCTAATTTTGGCCGCAGCGTATCAACCTTGATAAATTCACTATCGAGTGCGTAAATGGCACTTTGGTCCATGGCAGCTAAGACCATCTCGAGTTCGGGTTGATGCTGAATAAAATGATACATGTTCTTGCAAAATGCGTGATGCATTACCTCAAAGGTGAGAAAAATAACGCTAAACCGTTTTACATATTAACCGATGAATCAGAAACCTGTCGATTGCGATAATTGTCAACAATTTAAAAAAACCACTCCTATTGTTATATTTTTGACCAAGCAATAAAAGTCATTTTATTGTTTTTATAATCTGCATATTTTAAACAATTTTAATTTAAAACTAAAAAACCACTCAAATGATAGGTTTTTGAATGGCAAACTGGATTATTTCAATTGCATACGATGATGCAAGGCTTGGCTTAACGTATGACTATCAACATACTCAAGCTCTCCACCTTGTGGCACACCTTGAGCAATTCGCGTCATGCTGACAGGTAAAGTCTTACACGCTTCCAAAATATAATGTGCTGTTGCCTGACCTTCGATCGTTGCATTGGTTGCCAGAATCACTTCCTGAATCTGCCCCTGTTTTAAGCGTTGAACCAATGCGGGAATACCAATTTCTTCAGGTCCAATACCATCTAACGGCGACAAATGCCCACCAAGTACATAATATTTCCCATGAAATCCAGCGCTTTGCTCAATTGCCATAACATCGGCAGGAGATTCAACCACACACAGCACCGTGTCATCTCGACGTGGTGATGCACATATCTCGCAAATTTCATCCTCACTCAGCGAATGACACACATGACAGCTTTGAATATAAGATGCCGCTTCATGCAAAGCATGGGCAAGTTGAAAAGCACCTTCACGGTTTTTCATCACCAGATGCAGCGCCATACGCTGGGCCGACTTTGGCCCAACGCTTGGCAAGGTGCGCAATGCTTGAACAAGCTGTTCAAAACGGGGACTAAACACCAAATAATCCCTTAGAACAAACCAGATAAACCAGGTGGCAAACCTGTGCCAGCATTTGCAGCTTTCATTTTTTCTTCTGAAATTGCTTCAGCCTGACGTGATGCATCGTTCATTGCGGCTGCAATCAAGTCTTCAACCATGTCTGCTTCGTCTTGTAGCAACTCTGGGTTAATTTCAATACGTTTTACCACATGACGGCAAGTCATAGTGACTTTTACAAGACCACCACCCGCTTCAGCATGCACTTCAGTTTGTGCCAACTCTTCTTTGGCTTTTTTAATATTGCTTTCCATGTCTTTTTGCATGCGCTGGGCTTGCTGCATCAGCATATTAATATTCATCAGATTGACTCCAAAATTAAATCAGATCGAGACCACGAGAAAGGTCGGCAATAATATCATGAATATCTTCCAAACCAACCGATACACGAATAAGACCTTCACGAATTCCTGCAGCAGCTTTAGCCGCATCGGATAATTTACCATGTGTCGTGGTCGCCGGGTGAGTAATGGTTGATTTTACATCACCCAAGTTACCGGTAATTGAAATAAACTGGGTACTATCAATTACTTTCCAAGCTGCTTCACGACCACCTTTCACTTCAAAAGATACAATGCCACCAAAGCCGGATTGCTGTTTTGCCGCCAATTCATGTCCTACATGTTCAGGTAAGCCTGCATAGTAAACTTTCTCAACTTTATCATGCTGATTGAGCCACTCAGCCAGTTTTTGTGCACTTTGACAGTGTGCATTCATACGCAAACGCAAAGTTTCCAAGCCTTTCAAGAATACCCATGCATTAAATGGGCTCATAGACGGGCCAAGGGTACGCACCACACCAAACACTTCTTCAAGTAATTGATGTTTACCGACCACTGCACCGCCTAAAGCACGCCCCTGACCATCGATATATTTGGTTGCAGAGTAAATCACAAGGTCTGCACCAAACTTGACTGGTTGCTGTAAAGCAGGCGTACAGAAGCTGTTATCAATTGCCAACAACGCACAATGTGCATGTGCCAGATCAGAAAGTGCCTGAATATCCGCAATTTCAGCCAATGGATTTGATGGAGATTCAACAAAGAAGAGTTTGGTTTCTGGACGAATCGCATCTTGCCAAGCTTGTAAATTGGTCAAATCTACAAAATCAACTGCAACGCCAAATTTACCAATATATTTTTCAAACAGGCTGACGGTAGAACCAAACACAGCACGCGAACAAATCACATGATCGCCGGCTTTTAAGTATGCCATCGCAATTGCCAAGATCGCACCCATACCCGAACCTGTTGCCACTGCACGTTCTGCACCATCTAAGGCTGCCAGACGTTTTTCAAACATGGCAACTGTCGGGTTAGTGAAACGTGAATAGATATTGCCTGGCTCTTTGCCTGAGAATTTTGCTGCAGCTTCAGCAGCGTTGGCATAGACAAAAGATGAAGTCAGGAAAATCGGTTCACTATGTTCACCCTCGAAACTGCGAGTGTGCCCTGTACGGATGGCTAAAGTATCTAATTGATATTGGGAATCGTCGTGCTGGCTCATGAGCTCTACTCTTTATATAACGCTATGCATAGAATCAAAACTGCCAACATTTTGAGCGCCTTATAGCCAATCGGTCAAGGTAAAATATTTCATGATTACGCTACCGCTATGCATTTTTTGAGCAATTATTGTTTTCACAGCCAAGTTTCAAGCTCACAAATTTGCTATTTGCATCGATTTTCAGCAATCGTTTAAATTTATAAGGCCATTTTACATTGCCGATCTTATCAAAATTGGTTATATCAATAGCAGAAGATTGCCATTTCAGTATGTAGTGATTTTGGCATAGTGATTGCTTTAAAGCTCCCAATCCATATTATCAAGGACTTATCATGACCATCTCATCTGTTGCATTCCTCGGTTTAGGTGCTATGGGCTACCGTATGGCAGCACATTTACCGAAACACTTTGAGCAAGTTCTGGTTTGGAACCGCACAGAAGAAAAAGCCAAACAACATGCTCAAACATATGCAACACAAGCAGTTTCTTTAGAACAAGCAGTACAAGCCGATATTATTTTTTCTTGCTTGCCGACCAGCCAAGACGTTGAAAACCTGATTAACAGTGTCAAAATTAAATCAGGTGCTATTTGGATCGATTGTACCAGTGGTGTTCCTGCGAGCGCACAACAACTCGCAGCACAGCTTAAACAGCATGGTGTTGACTACCTTGATGCACCTGTGAGCGGACAAACAGTTGGAGCTGAAAATGCGACATTAACTGTTATGGTAGGTGGCGATGCAGCAGCCTTTGAACGTGCTTTACCTGCCATGCAAGCGGTTGGAAAACTGATTAAACATGTTGGCGAATCAGGTGCAGGTTTTGCAGTAAAAGCGGTCAACAATATGCTCATGGCAGTACATTTATGTGCAGCTTGTGAGGGTGCAACCACATTAAAAGCGCACGGCGTAAACCTGACAGAAGCATTTGAATGCATCAATGCGTCAAGTGGGCAAAGCACCGTGACTAGCAATATCGTACCCAACCGTATCTTTAACCGTAGTTTCCCACTGACTTTTGCTTTGCCACTTCTGGCAAAAGATACAGGCATCGCGGTTGATCTGGTACGTGAAGCCAAACTTGCTGCACCTGTGATTGGTTTGTCACAAAGCCTGATTCAAGCTGCCAATGCTTTAGCTGAAGAAAACAGTGACTTTTCTACTGTGGCAAAAATGTACGAATCATGGAGCAAGATTACAATTGAGTAATCTTTAAACATTGCAATTTGGTGCAACTGTATCCATATTAAACCTTGTGTATAAACACATATCGTTACAAATGAAGGAACAGCTCATGAAGAAGTTTTCAGTTGCGCTTATTGCGATGTTGGCAGGATTGTTCAGCATTAATGCGCTTGCAGCCTCTGAGCAGGAATGTCAAAAACTCAAAGATGACTATAATCTGATTTATGCGTCAAAAGGTTATTGTTTTAGCGATCCTGAAGCCAAAGCAAAATATGGTAACGACAACTGTCATACCACCAAACCAAAATTTTCTGAAAAAGAGCAACAAAAACTTGACCAGATCAAAGCTCGTCAGAAAGAATTAAGCTGTAAATAATTCAGCACTTTAAGGAAATACGTTATGGCATATAATGACCAAAATATTTTTGCAAAAATTTTACGTGGCGAAATCCCAGCAATTAAAGTCTATGAAGATGACCGCGTACTTGCATTTATGGACATTATGCCGCAAGCCGATGGCCATACTTTGGTTATACCAAAAGCTCAGGCAGAAACTTTACTGGACTTGCCTGCAGAAGATGCAGCCTACACCATTCAAATTGTGCAAAAAATAGCACGTGCCATTGAAACTGCACTGAGTGCAAAAGGCATTGTGCTGATGCAACTTTCGGGCGAAGCCGCAGGACAAACTGTACCCCATGTGCATTTTCATCTGATTCCAAGTTCAGTACATAAGCTAGGGCGACACGCTGCAGAAATGGGCGATCAGGAGAAAATCAAAGGCTTTGCAGAAAAAATTAAAGCTGCACTAGCATAAAAACATAAAAAAAGGAGCAATTGCTCCTTTTTTCTTATTTAATTTAAAAATAGTTTGATAAAAAACAATAATTAACTAATTAAACCTTCATCACGCATTGCGATTTGCACAGACTGGCGCACAGCTACTTTGTTACGTAACTCAATAATGTGCTTATATGAGTCAAGCTCATGCTTAATTAACGGTGACCAGTTGGTCAGCACAAACAAATAAGCGTCAGCAGGACCAAAATTATCGCCAACCAAGTATTCAGTATCCGAGTTGGCAATCGCCTGATCAATATAATCTAGCAATCGGTCTATTTCCTGATAGGCTCTAGATTTTTCTTCATCTGTCAGTGGTTTACCAAAAAATACAGCATACGCATCATGCAATTCTGAATTTAAGAAACCCAACCATTCCAACACTTTAGCACGTCCCAAACCTGAGGGTGGAATCAAGTCCTGATGTGGATCATGCTGTGCCAAGAAAGGTAAAATCGCAACCATTTCAGTTAAAATCAAGCCTGGGTTAATTTCTAAAGCTGGCACATAGCCTTTTGGGTTAATTTGATAATAATCACTCCCTTTTTCTGTGGTATGGGTTTTTAAGTTGACTTTTTCCAAGTCAAAATCAACATTAATTTCATTTAATATAATATGGGCTGCAAGTGAGCAAGCCCCTGGCGAATAATACAGCTTCATAGCTTGTCTCTCGTCCTTTTTCTGTGTTTTTTACTCTGACTTTATTGTTTTAAAACGCCACGATACAACTTGCAAGTGCTGAATCACGAAAATTGCAAAAAAGTACATTACTTGCAAAAAAACAATAAAACTTATTTTCTGTTGTCTAAAGCTATAGCATCATCGTGTGGATGAGAGATTTTTTATTTGACTTGCTTAAATCGCGACTTAAAATATCGGTTTTTTAATCCATTGAATTCCATTCTTATGAGTAACGAGCAACTTGAACCACAAATTGTTGAGTTAGACAATTTGCACGAGCACCGTGAAATTGTGACATTTATGCGTCGCTCATCCCCGCTAAATACTTCACAACGTACCGCGCTGGAACAACATCGTGACTTTATTTTGGAATATCCAGTCGGTGATTTACGTCAGCATTTTTCACATCCTGAACGTCCATTGACTGTTGAAATTGGTTTTGGAATGGGGCGTTCTCTCGTACTCATGGCACAAGCCAACCCTGAACGCAACTATGTCGGGATTGAAGTACATATTCCTGGTATTGCCCAATGTGTTTATGAAGCAGGTGAAGTAGGTTTAGACAATCTCAAAGTGCTAGATGCCGATGCGATTCAGGTTTTGCGTGAAATGCCAGATGCCAGTATTAACTGTGTACAATTGTATTTCCCAGATCCATGGCAGAAAAAACGTCATTTCAAACGCCGTTTTGTGGTCGATGAACGCATGGCTCTAGTAGAACAAAAACTGGAACTTGGCGGTACATTCCATGCCGCAACAGACTGGGAACCATACGCAGAATGGATGCTTGATGTCTTAGACAATCGGGAAAACCTAGAAAATCTGGCAGGCAAAGGCAACAGCTACCCTCGCCCAGAATGGCGCCCTCTGACCAAGTTTGAACGTCGTGGTTTAGAGTCAGGTCACAAGATTAATGACTTTATTTTTAAAAAAATTAAATAATTGATTTTTAGCATAATGCCAAGCTAATTTGGCATTATGCTTTCCCAAAGAAAGCCAACCATAACTTTAACAATTCAATTAATTACATACATCAAGGCTTCATCAAATCCATAGCACTGGACAGTTTCACAGTTAAACAGGAAATGCCATCACACCACGATATTGCAGCATTTGCCAAAAGCCTGTAACTCGAGCGAACCCTGCACGGTGCAATAGCTGAATATTCTGTTCAGGACTCAATAAATGAAAATCTTGCTGTAATCGCTGACGCATTTTCTGACTTTGCTCAGGTGTTAAACCTGTTTGCTCACACACCTGTTGCAGCATGGCAAGGTCACTCTCCTGCTCAGGTTGAGTCAAATCAACATTGAGCAATATACCCTCTGGCTTTAAATGCCGATAAATAGACTGGAAAAAATCCTGTTTTTTCGATGGTTCAATAAAATGAGCAACCAGTATGCTTAAAACGGCATCGTACTGCGCGGTTGAATCCAAACAGTTTAAATCCCCTTCAACCCACTCAATTTGCGTCACCCCTGCCAAACGCCGCTGCGCTGTTTCGAGCATAGCGGCAGACAAGTCTAATGCCGTCAATTGCCAGTCAGGATGCTGTTGACTCAAATAAGCCAGCTCATAACCTGTGCCGCAGCCCACCACCAAAACTCGTGCAGACTCTGGCAAATAGTGTTGTAAAATTGCCGCGATCTGCTGATGGATCAGCTCATAACCCGGTATGAGCTTGACGATGTGTTGATCATAACTGGCAACCACTTGCGGGCTATGAAAATTTTTTGCCATTTTATCCTCTTGATTTTGTTATTTTTCATCATCCTAAATCATGGGCATCAATATAAAGGAATCTGGGATACTACTCTAGCTTATTGACCTAGAAGTTCATTATCAGAAAAACGTCAAAGTCTCTGAATTATTTTATGTTGCCGTATGTCTGCGCTGAATTGCATGACTCAATTGTTGATAAATCTCTGCTAAATCAGCACGTTGTTGATACTGCAAGATATCTTGATGCATCTTCAAAATCTGTTGATCTTGACGTACGGCTGGCCCTGTTTGTACATCTTTCGGATTAAACTGCGTGGCTTTTTGTGCAGTTTCTAAAATTAAAGGATAGAGCAAACTAAAATCGACTGCGGCCCCATCCACCACCTGTTTAGCCATGTCATAACAATAATTGCTGAAGTTACAGGCAAATACCGCAGCCAAATGCAAGCTCAAGCGCTGTGCGGATGAATATACATACACCCGCTGACTTAACTGCTGTGCTAAATCTTGCAACAAGACCAAATCTTGCGGCTGAGTGGTTTCGAGTAGTAAAGGTACATTTTTCCAATCTACTGATTTTTCAAAACTAAATGTTTGTAATGGATACAGCACCCCACAGCGTACATGATGCTGTTGTAAAACTTGAAGGTCCGTACTACCTGAAGTATGCAACACCAATATATTCGATAAATGCTTGGATAGCTGCTGAGCAACTTGCGCAATTGCCTGATCTTTTACCGCGATAATTAGCAACTCAATCTGGTGATCTAATTGCTGTAACTGATCTACTGCACAAGCATGAACCTGTATCGCAAGCTGCTGAGCATGCGTCAAATTTGGGCTATAGACTTGCTGAATCTGATGTCCCGATTGTTGTAAGGCCATTGCCAAATGAGTAGCGACACGCCCAGAACCAATAAAACTTATTTTCATAATGATTTTCTCAAGCACTCCACAATAAAAAAGCGCCAAATATGGCGCTTTTCAGATCGGCAGCAGATTATGCTTCTGGTGCTGAGCTGTATTGTTCAACCAAAGGCTGTAATTCGCCTTTTTGGAACATATCGAGCATGATGTCGCTACCGCCGATTAACTCGCCATTGATCCAAAGCTGTGGAAATGTTGGCCAGTTTGCAATTTTTGGTAAAGTTGCACGAATATCTGGATTTTCCAAGATATTCACATAAGCAAATGGACGACCAATCTGACTGAGTGCTTCTACTGCACGTGCAGAAAAACCACATTGTGGGAATTGTGGTGTGCCTTTCATATATAGAAGTACAGCATGTTTAGCAATTTGATCACGAATTAACGCTTCAGTATCGCGTGCTTGTTCAGTCATAGATAAATCCTCAACTATTCTAGGCGGTATTATACCTAAAACTTAGGAATAAGGTGGGTATGTCGAGAATTTTTCTGTTTTTCTCTTATTATGACTTTCCATCTGTGGCAGATTTTGTTTATATAAACCTTTTTTAATCTAAAACCAATACGAGATTATCATGAGTAATATTACCCTTGCTCCGGTACAAACTGATCAGCCTTCTCATCTAATGGCAACTTATGGTCGCCAACCGATCAGTTTTGTGCGAGGACAAGGTTCGTATTTATATACTGAAGATGGTACAGCTTACCTCGATGCGCTAACAGGGATCGCGGTTTGTGGTTTGGGACATGCTCACCCTGTAATCGCACAAGCTATTGCAGAACAGGCTCAAACCCTTGTTCATACCAGCAACCTGTTTGAGATTCCTTGGCAAACTGCCGCAGCACAAAAATTGGCAGAAGTGTCTGGTATGGAAGAAATCTTCTTTTCCAACAGTGGTGCAGAATCCAATGAGGGTGCAATTAAAATTGCACGTAAATATGGACACCAGCAAGGTATCCAGTCACCGAAAATTATTGTCGCTGAACATTCATTCCACGGCCGTACTTTGGCAACCCTTTCAGCAACAGGCAATGCCAAAGTGCAAGAAGGCTTTGCTCCTTTAGTGGAAGGTTTCTTACGCGTTCCATTTGGCGATATTGAAGCGATCCAAGAACTGGCTTTAGCACATCCTGATATTGTGGCAATACTGGTTGAGCCAATTCAAGGTGAAGGTGGCGTCAATACTGCTCCTCAAGGATTTAGTTATCTAGAAGAAATTCGTCAGATCTGTAACCAACACCAATGGCTGATGATGCTTGATGAAGTACAGACAGGTAATGGTCGTACAGGTAAATTCTTTGCTTATCAACACACCAACATTATTCCTGATGTATTAACCACGGCGAAGGGCTTAGGAAATGGTTTCCCGATCGGTGCTGTAATGGCTCAAGGTCGTGCTGTAGGTGTGTTACAAGCAGGTAACCACGGTTCAACTTATGGTGGTACAGCTTTGGGTTCGCGTGTGGTATATACCGTGCTTGATCTACTTCAAAAAGAAAATATTGTTGAGAATGCTGGAAAAATTGGTCAATACATTGTTGATCAGTTACGTAGCCAACTTAGCGGGTTAAATGTGACTGTGCGTGGTTTTGGTATGATGATCGGGATCGAATTACCAAAAGCCTGTGGCACATTGGTCAATACTGCTCGTGAACAAAAGCAATTAATCATTAATGTGACTGCGGGCAACGTTGTACGTTTATTGCCAGCGCTGAACATGACGCAAGAACAGGCAGATGACCTGATTCAACGTCTTGTACCACTGATTAAAGACTTCTTGCACAACTAATCTGTCTCATCACAGATTACCCCTTTGTTATATTTATTCCATAGGAAAAATCCAGCAAAGAAGCATAGTCACTAATTCAAAACCGAGTTAAGTCATTAACTCGGTTTTTTTATATTGGGTTGAGTGTAAGCAGATTTACGCTCACATTTAGTCAGTAAAGTGATCTATTAGGATTGTTCAGTAATCAGTTCAACGCTGTAGGCTTAGAAACTCATATTTACAGAAGATCTTAAAAAAAAATGGAATTTAAAAAAAGATTGCAAAGGCTAGAAAACTGATTAAGAAATCAATAGAGATTTAGAATCAATGCCTGTCATAAGCCCATTTTATTTTTTCACTTTACTAAAGTAAAAATGATAAAAAACCCAACAGTAAGCAACTACATTTATCTTTAAAAATACAAACGCCCAATGAAAATTCATCAGGCGTTTGTTTAAAACAACATATCATTCTATTTCAGAATAAGACTCTTTTTTAATTCTTAGAAATCAAAAAAATCGACATTACCTGTTTGTAGTGAATACTCAGCACCCACAACAATCATTTTACCTTTAGCAATCAGACTTTCTAATACTGCTGAGCCATGACGTAACTGATTGACTGATGCAAAGACGTTTGAACGTACTGCATGTTCTGAAAGTTTGCAAAGATCGTGTTTAAGTTCAGTCTGCATTAAAATTTCAACCGATGGACGCACACGATTGACAATTGACATCAAGTTGCTTGATGGTGGACTCTCAGGATTCATCAAAGTATCGATGGTTGCCTGAATAGCGCCACAGTGACTATGACCTAAAACGACCACAACAGCACAATCATAGCGTTCTGCTGCAAATTCCACACTTCCCACTTGAGAAGGCGCAACAATATTACCTGCAACACGAATTACGAATAGATCACCCAAGCCCTGATCAAATACAATTTCAGCAGGAACTCGAGAATCCGAACAACCCAAAATAATTGCAAACGGATTTTGGTCTGTTGTGAGTAATTCACGGTGTTCTTGTGAAACGAGGTCAGGAATTGAGGATTTCCCATTTACAAAACGCTCGTTACCTTGTTTTAAACGCTCTAGGGCTTCTTGTGCCGTTAACATGTTATTTCCCATTCGCTTTAAATTGAAAAATCAACAACATTCTAAAACTGCATAACACGCTTGTCACTGACTAAAACATCCTCTTTGTAGAACTTATTGGTCTGAATTTCGTAATTCAAAGCACTTTTTTCCCAAGTTTTTTTAATTTGCATAAAATCTATCTCTAGCATCTATTTTTTTAGACAAGGTATACTGAAAGCTTTCCATGTTGATTTTGATTGTCTATGACTGCCACTGCTGCACATCCTCGTATAGAGCAATTAATTGAATCTCATCTCGATTTTTTAGAGCAGGAATTCTCTCAACCTAAAAATCTGCATGATGAAGTTCAGGCGTTTTTTCATTGGTTTACAGAACAAAACTTGCAGGATTTGTGGAACTTTCAAAGTCTGTTTAATTTGCTGGAACAACAAGTCTTAAAAAACCAGTTAAGCGCATTTTTTGTTGAACAATGTGTTGAACATATTCGTTTTGCATTGGTACACGACCTCAATGATCATACAAAAATTGCAGATATCTTCGATGTCATGACCATTGACAAAATTGCTCAATATGTTGCAAGCAAAACTGAACATCGTCACAAATTAATTCATCGGGTTGTGAATCATCCTGCTTTTTCTGCCATGATTTCCCAACTGATTCAGCAAGCTTTAGAAGATTATTTCGAACATAGTATGGGCAAGCGTGTGCCAACTGTTGGGCGTTTTATGAAAATGGGCAAATCAGTGTTTGAAAGTGTCACAGACTCACGCTTTGAACAGACAGTGGCACATTATTTACAAAAAAATATCGTAAAATTGAGCCAACTGAGCGAACAAGTGCTGAATCAGCATTTTGACAATGACAAGCTCTATCATTTTCAGGCGAATCTGTGGCACAAAATCAAAGCCTCACCACTCAGCGTGTTTAAAAATTATATCGTCCTAGAAGACTTGCCACATACCGTTGGGCTTGCACATGAGGTTTGGAATCATCTGCGTCAAACGGACTATTTAAAACAGCAGCTACATGATGGTTTATATACGTGGTATGTGCGCAATCAGGAGCGTAACTTCCGACAATTACTACGTGATTTAAATATAGATGAAGGCTTACTCATGCAGCAGTTACAGCCATTATTTGCATCTATTATGCAACAAGCAATTAGCTCAGGCTTTTTAAGACAACGCGCACGTGGTTTTTTAGAACGCTTTTATTATGCTGAAACAACACGGCAAATTTTGGCCTTCGACAACAATCAAGAATAGGGTCTGATTAAACCTGAACTTTCTTTCGTTTAAGCTAAGATTGCCAAACCGTATCACTCTAGTGCTACTGCTTGTCTCTGTGTGACAACTGGCAATTTAATCATCGATAGATCGGGCTGTAGCAGCAGCCCCTCATGCAAATAAATATAGCCAAAAGCTTACTCAGCATTTTAGCTGTAGTGTATAAGTTAGATTTTTAAGGTCAGTTATTTTTTCAGATCATAAAAAAACCTCCATTATTTATGGAGGTTTTGGCTTTACGGCAAACGCTTTCGTTATTATTTAAAATAAGCGCCTTCAGCCTGACTATGGTCAGTTTGGTCAACCACACGTTGCAGCTCAGGAATATGTTCGCGCAAAGTCGTTTCGACACCTTGCTTCAAGGTCACATCGATTGCTGAACACCCCTGACAACCACCACCAAATTTTAGTACTGCAGTTAAACCATTCTCAGCGTCATCTTGGACTTCAACCAATGAGCAGCTACCGCCATGCCCTGCAAGACCTGGATTAATTTCAGCTTGCAACACATAGATGATACGCTCTTCAATCGAAGCATCTGGACCAACACGCGGCACTTTCGAGTTTGGTGCACGGAAAGTCAGCTGACCACCAAAGCGATCTTTGTTATAGTCGATTACAGCATCACGCAAATACGGAATCGATGGACGATCAACAAAGGCAGGAAAATCTGGATAATCTTGTTTATAGTCTGTTGGAATTACTTCATCTGGTGCACTATAAGCCATGCAGCATTCAGCACGCGGCGTTCCTGCGTTTTCTACAAAAACACGAACACCAATGCCTGGAGTATTTTGTTTTTCCAATAAATCACTTAAATACTCTTGTGCAGAGGGAGTAATCAATAAATTTGGAATTTCCTCTGCGTCTGTCACTTTAATGCTGATGTTCTCAGTCGACATAACGTTTTTCCTCAATATGAAGATTGTATTTTAACTGAAGATATGGGGGAATTGAGAAAAATCAACTAAAATTGTCGGAATTCTTTTATACCCGCATATAGCCTCTATGAAACCAGATCGGAATTAAGCGAAAACTCTTATGTTACCTTTACCTTTTAACCACACCATTACCTTAATTATTATCACTGTTGCGATCTCGTTGTTGGCGTTTTCCAAGCAACAGGTCATGAACCGACTAATTTTTTGGCCACCTGCTGTTCAACAAGGTCAATATGATCGTTTCTTTGCACATGGCTTTGTTCATGCTGATGGTACTCATTTGCTGTTTAACATGATTACCCTGTTTTTCTTCGGTAGTGTCATTGAACAGTTTTACCGCCAATACTTAGACAATATGGGTTTTGTGCTATTTTATTTTGGTGCATTAATTTTTAGCATCTTGCCAAGTTATCTAAAACATAAGAATGATTATCAATGGGCAAGTTTAGGGGCTTCAGGTGCCGTTTCTGCTGTACTGTTTTCTTATATTCTGTTTAAACCCTGGAGTCTAATTCTGGTATTTTTCATTCCCATGCCAGCCATTGTTTTTGCAATTTTATATGTAGGCTACAGCATTTGGTCAAGTAAACGTCAAGGGAGCCACATTAATCACAGCGCACATCTCTGGGGAGCACTCTATGGTGTTGTTGTCACGATTGTAGTTAACCCGGCAGTGATTGGTTACTTCTTTAATCAAATTCAGCATGTGCCATTCTTCTAATAAAAAGCTACATTTTTTAGCAAATTTGATCATTTATGTTATGCCTTTTGCTGTATTGGGATACATAATGAATCATGATCGCAGTAAATGAAAATAAGGAAGATCAATGTCTGCTCCTGAAGGATTACAATTTCCAATTGACCCAGAAACCCATCGTGCCAGTACCTCGCACACAGGCAAACAGATTATTTCTGAAGCACTGGCTTTAGTTGACAACAAATTGTCCCAGCAAGTGCTCAAGGAAAAAAACTGGCGCAAGCGTTATCCACATTATTTTAAGGCAATGGTATATCAAGGTATTTTATATCAGGATAACCCTTTCAAGATTGCCAGTCAGGGCTTGCATAAGGCACATCAATTATTTGAATTTTACCGCAACAATCAACACCACTCGCTTAAAGACTTTATGCGAGTACCACACATTCAGAATTTACACAGCATTACAATCAAAGGAAAAGGTCAGCACACGCCAGAGTGGTATGTTCCCTATCATGGTCAGGAACTTAGAGGACAAGCCTTACTTGATCAGATTACGACTTGGGAACAGCAAGGCATTATTGAACCTAGCCATGCGGATGCCTTACGTGAAGTTCATGCACATCCAGAATGGCTCGATTTGTCAAACTATCACATGGTGCTGTTTGGAGCAGGTTCAGAAGCAGGCCCTCTGACTTGGCTTTGCAAATGGAAAGCCAATATTGTGGCGATTGATCTGCCTAATGAAAAAGTTTGGTCGCGTATTTTAAATAAAATAGAACAAGGCAATGCAACACTGATTGCACCCAGTCAGGAACCTCTTGCAAATGACTATTCGATCAGTGAGTTAAGCCATAAACTGGGTGCGAATTTGCTGACCCAGACACCTGAAATTGCAGGTTGGCTAGCTCAAATGCCTCAGCGCCTACATATGGCAGCAATCGCTTATTTGGACGGTGAAAAACATGTCCGCGTTGCGATGGCAATGGATGCGATCATGCAATATGTCAGTGAGCAAAAACCCGACTCCAGCCTGATGTTTATGTGCACACCTACTGACGTCTATGCGGTTCCTAAACATGTGGTTGAGAATTGCAAACAAAAATCCAGAGAGCGCTCTACGATTGAGAAATTGCTTGCCAAAGGTGTTTCGCAGCTGAGTATCCGTCATTTCCTGAAACCGCATTCTCGTGAACTCTACCATTCTAATAATGGTAAAGATTATGCGATTGCTGATTGTTTGGTTATTGAACAAGGCCCTAACTACGCTCTTGCTAAACGAATTCAGCAGTGGCGAGCAATTATGGCACGGGAGCAAGGCCAGCATGTCTGTATCAATATCGCACCATCGACCACCACACACTCTGTGACTAAAAACCCATTACTTAGAGCTGCATTTAATGGTGCACATTTATTTAATGTAGAGGCTTTCCAACCAGAAACTACCAATGCGCTCATGGCAGCGATGTGGATTCATGACCTACGCAATCCGAAAGCCCTTGCTAACCCAAACAATCAGTTGGATCATCCACTGGAATTGCTCATGAATGGTGCCAATCATGGAGGTATGTGGAACGCAGCTTATCTGGTTCGAAGTGCATTACCATTCGCCGCAATTTATGGGTTAGTGGCCGATAAATTCCCATTAAATAAAAAATAAGTTGTTGTTTTTGGCTGTTCAACCGAATCATTAAAGAACAAGACATAAAAAAAGCTTTGCCGAGGCAAAGCTTTTTTTATATGAATCTGTTTTTGGATATTAATTAGACGAAGCGTAAAAACAACCAGTATAAACCACCAGATAAACAGATCGTTGCAGGTAAAGTCAGTACCCAAGCTGAAATAATATTACGGATAGTGATCCACTGTAAGCCAGATTTATTGGCAACCATCGTTCCTGCTACAGCACTATTTAAAACATGTGTAGTTGATACAGGTAAACCAAAACTGTCTGCTGCTGCAATCGTACTCATCGCAACCAGTTCGGCCGACATACCTTGAGCATAGGTCATATGGTTTTTACCAATACGCTCACCCACTGTTATCACAATGCGCTTCCAGCCAACCATAGTCCCCAAGCCCAACGCTAGAGCAACTGCCACTTTCACCCATGTTGGAATGTATTGCAAGAAACCATCTAAACTTTTTTGATAAGCTTTCACGGTTTTTTGCTGTGCTGCATCCCACTTTGGTAAGGCTTCAGCTTTATCCAAAGTTTTCAAAGCACTGGTACTTAAATACATTTCATTGCGAATTTGGCTGACTTGCTGCTCAGGAATATCTTTTAATGATTTGTATTGTGACAACTCTTGCCCTAAATGATGCGTTGTACTTGCCAAAGCTGGTAATACATCAGGTGTAACCTTTTTATTTTGAATGTACTGGGTCAAAATAATGCGGGCTTTACCATCTTCAATATGAGCATAATCTGTGGAAATCGCAGGCGCTGTTTGCTGAGATAACGAGATAAACTGGCTAACCTGATTATTGTCCAGATTTTTGTTAAGTGAATATGCTAACGGCACTAACCCAACCAAAATCAGCATAATCAAGCCCATACCTTTTTGACCATCATTCGAGCCATGCGCAAAACTTACACCTGTACAGGTGAAAATCAATAAAGCACGGACAATCGGTGGAGGTGGTGTATGACCATTTGGTGCATCAAACAGGCTTAGCTGACGTTTAAAAACAAACTTCACCAAGACAAAAACAATCGCTGCAAATGCAAAACCGATCAATGGTGAAAATAACAAAGCCTTCCCAACTTTGAGAAGCTGTGTCATGTCAATGCCGCTGGTTCCTGTAGAGGCATTCAACAAATGATTCATTAACCCCACACCAAGAATGGAGCCAATCAGGGAATGTGAACTTGAAGCAGGAACTCCCAGAAACCACGTACCCAGGTTCCAGATAATTGCAGCAATCAGCAAAGCAAACACCATGGCAAAACCTGCACCACTGTTGACATTGACAATCAACTCAACGGGTAACAAGGCAATAATACCGTAGGCAACCGCACCACTTGCTAGCATCACACCAAGGAAGTTACAAAATCCTGACCACATCACTGCAACGGGTGCAGGTAATGCATTGGTATAGATGACTGTCGCGACAGCATTGGCGGTATCGTGGAAACCATTGACAAATTCAAACCCCAATGCAATGAGCAAAGCGGTTGAAAGTAAAATTACTGAATATAAATTTAATGGCGGAACATGTGCCAGATCAGCACTGACTTGAAAACCGATGTAAATTAAGGTCGAAATAATGACCGTTAACAATACAGGCACAAAAAACTTAGGAGTTGGTGCATGTACATTTTTTGATTTCGTTGAATCAAATTGTACTGACTTTGGCGCAGAGGGAATATTCGAATTCATGCAGTCATGTAAAGAGGATCAAAAAGTCCCCTTATTCTTCATTTAAATTATGACAATTATATGACATTCCCTTTCACAGAAAAATCAATTTTTAATTTTTTAGCATATTTTGAACGAGTTGATAAAAATCTGATCTATTTTAATTCAATTACACCTTATCTTTGCACCAACACATCATTTGACTTCTGACTAAATTGCCATACAAATATTGCAAATTAATGAAATTTTTAGCTTGTATGAATTTTTTTGGAAAAAAATAAGCTATCTGCAACCCAGTTAACGCTTTTTTGCACAGCATAAAAGTGTAATCAATAAAGCTTATAAGAAACCGATATGATTAAAATCGCTATTTTTGCTCAAAAAACATCAATCATGCGTATAATAAGCTCATTTTCTCGCTGTTGCCCTCTGCTATATAAGGCTGTGTATGTCGACACTCAACACTTTAAAACAAATCCTTTCTCAACGTATTATGATGCTCGATGGTGCTATGGGCACCATGATCCAGCAACATAAATTACAGGAACAAGATTATCGGGGTGAGCGCTTTGCCGACTGGAAACATGACTTAAAAGGCAACAACGACTTACTGGTACTCACCCAACCTGACATTATTCAAGGTATTCATGAAGCATACCTTGAAGCAGGTGCGGATATTATTGAAACCAACAGTTTCAACGGAACACGGGTTTCCATGTCAGATTATCACATGGAAGATCTGGTTCCTGAGATTAACCGCGAAGCAGCACGTCTGGCTAAAGCTGCGTGTGAAAAATACTCTACCCCAGATAAGCCGCGTTTCGTGGCAGGTGTGCTTGGACCAACATCGCGTACCTGTTCGATTTCCCCTGATGTGAACAATCCTGCTTTTCGTAACATTACTTTCGATGCACTTAAAGAAAACTACGTTGAATCTACACTTGCCTTAATTGAAGGTGGTGCAGACATTATCCTGATTGAAACAGTATTTGATACGCTGAACTGTAAAGCGGCCATTTTTGCCGTGGAAGAAGCTTTCCAGAAGTTAGGTCGCAGCTTACCAATTATGATTTCGGGCACGATTACCGATGCTTCTGGTCGCACTTTAACAGGTCAAACTGCTGAGGCATTCTGGAACTCGGTTCGTCACGCCAATGTCTTGTCGGTAGGTTTTAACTGTGCGCTGGGTGCAGATGCCATGCGTCCACACGTTAAAACCATTAGTGATGTTGCTGATGTATATATTTCTGCACATCCAAATGCTGGCTTGCCAAATGCTTTTGGTTCTTATGATGAAACTGCTGATCAAACCGCAGCCTTTATTCGTGAGTTTGCAGAAAGTGGCATTATCAACATTGCAGGTGGTTGCTGTGGTACAACACCTGCACATATTCGCGCTATTTATGAAGCGATTAAAGAATTACCACCACGCCAAGTGCCTGAAACCATCCCTGCTTGCCGTTTAAGTGGTTTAGAAGCATTTAACATTTATAAAGATTCTTTATTTGTTAACGTTGGTGAACGTACTAACGTGACAGGCTCTAAAAAATTCCTGCGCCTCATTCGTGAAGAAAAGTTTGCCGAAGCTTTAGAAGTTGCTCAGCAACAAGTTGAAGCTGGCGCGCAGATCATCGACATCAACATGGATGAGGGGATGCTGGATTCGGAAAATGCAATGGTACATTTCCTGAATCTTGTCGCTTCTGAACCTGATATTTCACGCGTACCGATCATGATTGACTCCTCTAAATGGGAAATCATTGAAGCGGGCTTAAAGTGTGTTCAAGGTAAACCTGTCGTTAACTCGATCTCTTTAAAAGAAGGCTATGACGAGTTCGTACATAAGGCACGTCTGTGTCGTCAGTATGGTGCTGCGATTATTGTCATGGCATTTGACGAAGATGGACAAGCGGATACCGCAGCACGTAAACGTGAAATCTGTAAACGTTCTTATGACATTTTGGTCAATGAAGTTGGTTATCCATCTGAAGATATTATCTTTGACCCGAACGTATTTGCTGTAGCAACAGGGATTGAAGAACACAATAACTACGCTGTGGACTTCATTGAAGCAACAGGCTGGATTAAACAAAACCTGCCAAATGCCATGATTTCAGGTGGTGTGTCTAACGTTTCATTCTCATTCCGTGGTAATGAACCTGTACGTGAAGCGATTCACTCTGTGTTCTTGTACTATGCCATCAAGCAAGGCATGACCATGGGGATTGTCAATGCGGGGCAAATGGCAATTTATGATGACATTCCAAAAGAACTCAAAGATGCAGTTGAAGATGTTGTTCTGAATCAGAATCAAGGTGAATCTGGTCAAAATGCCACAGAAAGACTGCTTGAAGTGGCTGAGAAATATCGTGGTCATAGCGGTGCACAACGTGAAGCTGAAAATCTTGAATGGCGTAATCAATCAGTTGAAAAACGTCTTGAATATGCCTTGGTCAAAGGGATTACCACTTATATTGATCAAGATACCGAAGAAGCCCGCTTAAAAGCGAAACGCCCTCTTGATGTGATCGAAGGTGCGTTGATGGATGGTATGAACGTGGTTGGTGACTTGTTCGGTTCAGGTAAAATGTTCCTGCCACAAGTAGTCAAATCAGCACGTGTCATGAAACAAGCGGTGGCTTGGCTCAACCCGTACATCGAAGCAGAAAAGACTGGTAGCCAATCTAAAGGTAAAATCCTGATGGCAACCGTAAAAGGTGACGTACATGATATTGGTAAAAATATTGTAGGCGTGGTCTTGGGTTGTAATGGTTACGATATTGTTGACCTTGGCGTGATGGTGCCTGCTGAGAAAATTCTACAAACTGCAATTGATGAGAAATGTGACATCATCGGTTTATCAGGTTTGATTACCCCAAGTCTGGATGAAATGGTATTTGTTGCTAAAGAAATGCAACGCAAAGGCTTTAATATCCCGTTGATGATTGGTGGTGCAACTACATCCAAAGCACATACTGCGGTCAAAATCGAACCCCAATACCAAAATGATGCCGTGATTTACGTTGCCGATGCTTCGCGTGCTGTGGGTGTTGCTACAACACTTTTATCTCAAGACATGCGTGGTGCATTTATTGCTGATCAACGTGCGGAATATAACAAAATCCGTGAGCGTTTAGCCAACAAACAACCTAAGGCTGCGAAACTTAGCTATAGAGAATCGGTTCAGAATGGTCTAAAAATTGACTGGCAAAGTTATGTACCACCTGTGCCAAACTTTATTGGGACACAAGTCATTACCAATTACCCGCTTGATGTTTTGGTTGAATACTTTGACTGGACACCATTCTTTATTTCATGGAGTTTGGCGGGCAAGTTCCCTAAAATTTTAGAAGATGAAGTGGTTGGTGAAGCTGCGACTGACTTGTATAACCAAGCACAAGCGATGCTCAAAGATATTATTGACAATAAACGCTTCGATGCTCGTGCGGTGTTTGGTTTGTATCCTGCCAAACGTACAGGTGCAGATACCGTGACTGCCTATGATGAGTCAGGCAATGCAACCCATCACTTTGAGCATATTCGTCAGCAGTCGGACAAAGTCACAGGCAAACCGAACTTGTCTCTGGCTGACTTTATTGCACCAACTGACGATCATCAGGATTATCTGGGTGGCTTTACGGTTTCGATTTTTGGCGCAGAAGAAATTGCCAATGACTATAAAGCCAAAGGTGATGATTACTCGGCGATCTTAATCCAGTCTTTGGCAGACCGTTTTGCAGAAGCCTTTGCTGAGCACTTGCATGAGCGTATCCGTAAAGAGTTCTGGGGTTATCAAGCCAATGAAACTTTAAGCAATGAAGAGTTGATTAAAGAAAAATATGTCGGGATTCGTCCTGCACCAGGCTACCCTGCTTGCCCTGAACACTCGGAAAAAGCGACCCTGTTTACCTGGCTCGGTTCGACTGAGAAAATTGGGACTAAGCTCACCAGCAGTTTTGCAATGTGGCCACCTTCATCGGTCAGTGGTTTCTACTATAGCTTGCCACAAAGTGAATACTTTAATGTCGGCAAGATTTCGCAAGATCAGTTAGAAGATTATGCGAAACGTAAAGGTTGGACACTGGATGAAGCCAAGCGTTGGTTAGCACCGAATTTAGATGACTCTATAGTATAACATTAAAGAATTATTCAAAGAGGTCTTCGTAAATGAAGATCTCTTTTAAAATAAGAGTGGATAGGAACTATTATGTCAATACAATCTATTAAATTAAAAAATTTTAAAAGTATTAATGAATTAAATATAGAAGCGAATAACCAATCACAAGTAATATGCTTTGTGGGTGAAAATGGTAGCTCTAAGACATCATTATTAAGTTTAATCGTTGATTCTATTATTAGCAACTTAAATATTAGTTTTCCGGATTATGACCCAGAAGATGGAAAAAGATTTAGATCTATAAGCCATATGGAAATACATGATGATAAAGATTATTACTTTTTAAATTTAAAATATTCTTCAGGGGATGAAATTAATAATTACGAAAGAAATGTTTTTAAAATTACTAAAAATCAAAATAATGTAGATATTTATAACAGTGCTGAATGGGAGGGAATTTCATTAAATCAATTTCATCAGGAAAAAAACTCTCCTTACCAAGATAAAAACTCCAATTATCTTATTAATAATATATTTTTATATAGACCTAGTTATCGTTATGAACCGGATGCTCTAGAGGTAAATGACTTAAATGACAGCTATGTATTCAAAATTTCTACACAAAAGAAAAAACAGACCGATTATCCATTTCCATTCAAAGTTGCCCATTCAGGAACAGATCTTGAAAGTTTAATCATTGAGTTACTTTTGGATAATTTCATTGGTTTTGAAAACTCTATTAATGCTTTCTCAGGTATCCCTAAAATTCTAAATACTGTAACCAACAAAGATTATGGTAATTTTCAAATTTCTCGCCATCCATACCGAAAATTATGGTCATCTACTCAAGGCTTAATTACTTCATTGTCTCAAGGTGAGTTAGACTTATTGGTTACTATAACCTCAATTGTAACTCGACAATTATACATATATGATAATAACGAAGAATTACGTAAGAAATATAAGTCTTTTCACGACGTTCCAGGCTTAGTAATCATCGATGAAGTTGATCTACACCTTCATCCTAAAGCCCAGGAAAATTATTTAAAGGTTTTAACAACAAATTTTAAGAATATTCAATTTTTAGTAACAACCCATAGCCCTTTTGTCGTCAGAGGCTTACCAACAGACTCTATAGTAGTTCAGTTGCCATCTGGTACAGTTATTGAAGAAAATTTTTCATTAATGGATATCGACAGTATTACTAATAGAATTTTTAATTATAAAGGTCGCTTTTCAGATAATATTGAAAATGACCTGAAGAAATTTAAAGAACTCATTACAAAATAAGACAAAGATCAAAATATAGTTCAACTCATAGAAATATACCATAAATATAGAACATCACCACCAATAATAAATGAGTTAGATACCTTTTTATCTATTTTTTCAACTCCCGATTTTACTAAAAAAATTATGGGTGATTAATATGCGCCAAGTAGATAGGAATCTAGTTAATGCTCCTAATAATTTATCTAATTTATCAGCTATACAATTAGGTCATTTGTCTAATCATAAAAATATTCGTCAGGATATTTATGCCCATGATGATGTTAAACAAGCTTTAAAAGCTTTATATCATGATAAATGTTATATATGCGAATGTTATGTTGGTGATAGTTATGATGTTGAACATTTTCTTCCAAAAAAACATTTTCCAAACCTCGGTTACACTTGGGAAAATTTACATAAAGTCTGTACCCCATGCAATCTAGCTAAAGAAAGTAATCAATTTCTGGTAAAGGATACATCTGGCAATGTTACTGATATATTATTACTAGATCCATCATCACCTTCTTATTCAATTCATGATTATTTATCATTCAATATTAATGGTGAAACTGTACTAGTTAATAAAGGTACTGACAGCACACTTAAACATAAAGCGGATATTACTGCTAAGTACTTAAATGGTGAGCTAAAAAAAACTCAAGGCAAGCCTTTCGAACATGCATCTAAATTAAATCATTTAAGATCTTCACGTATTGCTGCATTTGAAAGATCTTTACGAGAAAATCGTTTTATGTCTTTTCAACAAAATATTATGAATATTCATCTTACACTTAGTAACTATATGGTTAAGACTAATTTATTAGAAATTCAACATGATAGAGAAACTTATGATTTTTTAGCGAAAATTTTTGAGAGTTTTTTAAACGAACATTGCCCCTTTTGTTCAGTAATAAGAGAATATTGTTTTGTCGCTTTCAAACTTAGCTTCAATGATTTAAAAGCTGTTTCAGAATGTTTAAGATTGTCTTACGGACTTCCAATTTATTAGTCAATATTGTATGCGTGATTATTGCCCTCCTTTTAAAAGGAGGGGGTATCAAGAGTCCAAGATTTACATTGAATTCACGTAAAGTCCCACTTTCTAAAGATGAGAAACTACGTTTTACAAGAGGGAGATTCCAATCTCTGTTTCACAAAACAATTAATCTGCTCCACCACAGCATCAGTTTCAGTCAAAATCTGCCTGTTACTAAACCTTAGTACTACAAGTCCTAACTCACTTAAAGCCTGATCTCATCTCGAATTTGATCTGCTAGAAGCCCATCTTCCATGTAATGTTGCCCACCATCACACTCAATAACCAAATTCACTGCGGCACAGTAAAAATCCACAATAAAATTGAGAATGGGCTTTTTTCGATAAGACTGTAATCCTAAAATTTGCTTACGGCGTAATCTTTGCCATAGTAATTGCTCTGCATCAGTCATGTTACTGCGTAAATCGCGCGATAGAAGTTTTAAATTTTTATTATATGGTTGCATTGATAAACTCTTGGTTTTTATATTTTTAAAAACATCTTCGCATAATATCTTCCAGATAAAAGCAGTGCTCATCTCTTTGTTTTAATTATTATTTTCATAAAAAAGCCCCTGACTCAGGAGCTTTCTTTTACATCAAGCGACTCAAAGATTATTGCAACTTGATCCATTCAATCATGGCTTGACCAGCATCACTCATCAGCGTCCACTCACCATCCATAATGTTGAGTTGCAACTGCATGGTACGTTCACATAACGCTTGGATTGCCGTGGTGGTTGCTTCGCTCAACTGCCAAACTTCAACATTTTTTAAAGTTTTTAATTTACTGCTACGCTTATACCATTCTTCCACTGAGCTGCCATAAGCAATCACGACAACCTGCTGACAACGCGCACTGGCTTTTTTTACTTTATCTTCATCAGGGCAACCGACTTCAATCCATTTTTCGAGCAGACCTGTTAAATCTTTCTGCCACAATGCAGGCTCATTCACTTCAAATAAATCTTTGGTAAATTCCAGTTGCTCATCGGCATAACGAGCAAAAGCCAAAACACGCACCATTAAACGCTCGATGGTTTCTGATGGATGCAATGCAATCGTCAATTGATAATCACCATAATTGTGATGATCCATATCCGCAATATTGAGGTCTGCTTTATAAATCGTTGCTTTAAGTGCCATGTGCTACAAATTACCTAAAAAATCCGCGCCTAGCATAACCAATTTTAAATGCCCGTGTAGAAGTTTTTCAGGCCAACATTCAAATTGGGATTGCAAAGTTTCAAGCTCTGCAATGATCATATGAAGTAATACTGCACACTAAATGTTAACTTCATAACAACAAGAGAAACCTTGGATACTGAATTATTTAAATCATTTTCCCATCTTTATAATCATTCACATTATTTTATCAAAATTTCCTGAATTTTAAGGTGATGCATCATTTCACGAATCATCACAAAATAAACAAAGACTTGTTGTTGGTCTTCTTTAACTTGATGCAAATAATAGTTTAAATGATCGACAAAATCATTAAAGGCATGCTCAAGCTGGACTCGATCAATTGAGCCTGATGTCTTAAAAAATAGTTGATTCAATAACTTCATCATTGGATCAGAGGTGATTGCTCTCCCCTGTACATGTCTTAGCTGCGGTTCTGACTCTAGTAGTTCTTCAATCAAATAGATCATTTTCTCAATAGCAAGCTCAGACCAGATGCCTTGTACCAAACTCTGTTGTTGAATAGCATCCAATCCTTGAGTAAGGATAAGCTGCTGCGAATGCCACAGAATCTCGATATGGTCGGCTTTAAGAGAAAATTGGAGAGGTTGCATATGGGTTTCTTTATTTCAATAGATACTGATAGTAAAGTATAAACTTCTTTCACAACTCAAAAAATGATCATATTTTTGGTGGGTGTTTGTACCAATTTTGGGTATTCATACATAATCTACAGATGAAATACACCGATTTAAAAAAGCTTTCTGAAAATCAGTTCAAAAATATACAGTCACTCATCGGCAATTTTCTATTGAATAGTTGAGGTGATTGACTCTGTAACTCTATAATTTTTCGCAACAAATATTTGCGCCAACAACTTAGAGATAGAAGAATTTTTCCACGCTTAACTTGGGTGGTCTATCTGTAATTGTCATATGTATCTTTAACTACTAAAGAATTATACATAATGTTAATAGCTACCTAATTCAATCCAAAGGCTTAAAATAACAGAAGAAAATATAGCAGCAAGAAAAAAGCACATACTTTTAAAGTACAGAGTATGATTCACTACAAAATTTAGCGAATTCTGAGTTTATATAGCAATTTTTTATATTTTCTTATTTTTATGCAAAAAACAGTTATTTGAGTAATTTTAAAGCAAATACCACAAGATAGTGTTGCCAACAAAAATAACTTGTTTTATGATTGCGCCCATGCCCGGGTGGTGAAATAGGTAGACACAGGGGATTTAAAATCCCCCGCCCACAAAGCGTGCCGGTTCGAGTCCGGCCTCGGGCACCATTTTAAAACTGTTAAAATGGTGTAAACAAAATCCAGCGAAAGCTGGTTTTTTTATATCTATAGATTTTCTGCACTTTCTGTGTAATTACAAAATTTTTAATTTTTATGTGCTTTTACAGCATAGCTCATACTTAGAGACTTTATACTTTCCCCCTGCACGATTAAGCTTTTTCTATGCATGCATTCTATTTCTTTTACTCACAGTAAAGTCGGGGCATGTTATGAAACCATTGTTGATTGTCTGTTTATGCCTTTCTTCATGGACACTATTTGCCTGCAAGCTCAATCATATAAATTCACAACAGATTCATTTTAGCCACAATCAAGCCACTGATATTAAAATAGATCTTGGAATACTACAAAATTTAGCACAACGCCAAAATCAGGAAAGTTCTGTTTTTCAGCAAGAAGCCTTACATACCATTCGTTCTGGTAATACTGCCCAGATTGAACAAATTATTCAAAGCATGCAGCAGCGTGTCACAAAATTTAATTATGAATTACAGGACTTATTATTGAGTAGCGCAGAGGTTGATACGATTCGTCAAAAAATGATGCATAACAATCAGCTTAGCCTTGAACTTGCACAACTAGGGGCAGCTCAACGTCCAGATATGTTCAAGATCCTACAATTGCAAAAAAACTTGAACAGAATCAGCAAGAAATTATTCAGTTAACCCATCGCGCCCAAGCAAAAATCAGTAAAATGACCAGTGCATCATAAGTGCTACTTTACTCGTTTACTTTTTATGGTAATACTTCAATCGTAAGCCGAACCCAAATGACCTGATCATGAATAATGCCTTAAACCTCCAACAGTTACGTCGTGAGCTGCGCCGTAAGCGTCGTCGACTCACCTGTTTTCAGCAACGTCAGGCTGCTCAGGCCGTATTAAGTCGTTTCCGACGTGTTCCTGCGATTCAAAAGGCAAAAAAAATCGGATTATATTTAGATGCTTTTGGTGAAATTGCAACCAAAGGGCTCATCGAACATTGCTTCAAACTAAATAAAGAAGTTTACTTACCCAAAATCTGCAATATGAATCAGCATTTACTCTGGGTCAAAATTTCTAGACAACAATTTTATACACGGCGTTTTGCGCCACACTGCTTGGGTATGCTAGAACCGCAACAACGCGGGATTGCCGTGAAGCATCTAGATGTATTGTGTATGCCTTTACTGGCTTGTGATATAAAAGGTATGCGTTTGGGTATGGGTGGTGGTTTTTATGATCGTACATTGTCTCAGGCTCAACATCTTCCCTTTCGCTTAGGGCTAGCACATGACTTTCAACGCCTTGATATTGTGCTTCCCCATCAGTCTTGGGATCAGCCGCTACATGCACTTTGTACACCACAATCTTATCGATATTTTAACCGATAACATGCTGTTTTAAATTTAATCAAAATCATGGTTTTTTAATTTTTTCACAAGACTTGCCCTTGTAATTTAAAAAAAACCCATCACTATAAAAATCATGGCAACACTGTTGTCACTCATTAGGAGTGCCCATGACTGAACAAATTTTGAATCTTGAAAGTTCGCAAGAACTGACAATTCCAAACATATTACCATTATTAGCGTTACGTGATGTAGTGGTTTATCCGCACATGCAAATCGCGCTTTTTGTTGGTCGTGAAAAATCAATAAAAGCTGTTGATATGGCGCGTAGCAGTGACAATTTAGTCTTTGTGGTTGCACAAAAAGATTCTCTCACTGAAGATATTGATCAGGACAACCTGTACCAATACGGAACTGTGGCGAAAATCGTGCAAGTTGTGAACCACGAAAACGATGAAAACTGCATCAAAGTACTGATTGAAGGTTTACATCGTGCAAAACTAGAAAAGATCATTGATCAAACTGAGTATTTCACAGCTGAACATACGCTAAGCCCGATGAGTGTAGCATTAGACCAAGACACTCAGGATGAGCGCTTACAAGAATTGAAAGCATTATTTGCTCAATATGCTGAAGCAAAATTGCGCAATGCACGCGAGTTAATTACCGCTGCAAATAAGATTGATGATTTGCAACAATTGTTATTCTTCGTCGCAACACGTGTTCCTCTAAATATTGAAGTTAAACAGAATTTCTTGGAACATGATGAATTCGAAGCTCACTTAAAAGAGCTAATGACTTATTTGTTGCAACAGTCTGAAGAGCAGCAAATTGAGCAGACACTACACGATAGTGTCAAACGCCAGATGGAAAAGAACCAACGCGAATACTTTCTTAATGAAAAAATGAAAGTCATTCAGCGTGAACTTTCTGATATGAATGGCGGTGCTGAAGATGATGTTGCTGAGCTTGAAAAACGTCTTGCCGAAGCAGATTTGCCTGAGCATGTGCGTAAAAAAGCAGAAGCAGAGTTTCGTAAACTCAAAGCCATGCAACCTGCATCAAGCGAAGCGGCTGTGGTACGTAACTATCTAGATGTCATTTTAGATACACCATGGAATAAAGCCAGCAAGGTGAGTATTAACTTGCCAAAAGCACAGGAAATTCTGGATGCTGACCACTATGGTCTTGATGATGTTAAAGACCGTATTGTTGAATACTTAGCTGTTCAATCACGTGTGAAAAAACTCAAAGGCCCTATCCTCTGTTTAGTAGGTCCTCCAGGGGTTGGTAAAACTTCTCTTGGTGAATCCATTGCCAAAGCGACTGGTCGTGAGTTTGTACGCATGGCTTTGGGCGGTGTACGTGATGAAGCTGAAATTCGTGGTCACCGTCGTACCTATATCGGTGCGATGCCAGGTAAAATCGTGCAGTCATTGACTAAAGTTGGCGTGAAGAACCCGCTATTCTTACTCGATGAAATCGACAAAATGGCACAGGACTACCGTGGCGACCCTGCATCAGCATTGCTTGAAGTTCTTGACCCATCACAAAATAGTAAGTTTAACGACCACTATTTGGATTTGGATCTTGACCTGTCTGAAGTCATGTTCATCTGTACAGCCAACAGTATGAATATTCCTGAAGCATTGCTTGACCGTATGGAAGTCATTCGTCTTCCGGGTTATACCGAAGATGAAAAAGTCAATATTGCTTCACGCTATTTAGTACCGAAAGCAATTAAAGACAATGGCTTACGTAATAAAGAACTCACCGTTCATGAAGAAGCGATTCGTGATATTGTCCGCCGTTATACCCGCGAAGCAGGTGTACGTAGCCTTGAACGAGAAATTTCTAAAATTGCTCGTAAAGTCGTGAAAGAAGCGGTAAGCAAGAAAGCGAAAAGCTTGCATATTGATGTAACTGAGCAGAACTTGCCAGATTACTTAGGTGTGCATAAATTCGATTACGGCATGGCTGAATCTGAAGCACAAGTTGGTCGTGTTAATGGTCTTGCATGGACATCTGTAGGTGGTGAATTACTCACCATTGAAGTAGCTGCGGTAAAAGGTAAAGGTAAGTTCATTACCACAGGTTCGCTTGGCGATGTGATGAAAGAATCGATCACCACAGCGATGACTGTAGTTCGTACCCGCGCTGATGAACTTGGTATCGAAGCATCACGTTTTGATGAAACCGATATTCACGTGCATTTACCTGAAGGTGCAACACCGAAAGATGGTCCATCCGCAGGTTTGGCACTGACTACGGCATTGGTATCTGCCTTTACAGGTATTCCAATCCGTGCAGATATCGCGATGACAGGTGAAACTACGCTTGCTGGTCGTGCACTGCGAATTGGTGGCTTGAAAGAGAAGTTGTTGGCAGCCCATCGTGGTGGGGTCAAACTGGTCTTCATTCCACAGGACAACGTGCGTGATTTGGCGGAAATTCCTGACAATGTGAAGGAAGGTTTAGAAATCAAAGCCGTCAAAAGCATTGATGAGATCTTGCCATTGGCATTGACTCAACAACCAACGCCTTTACCAAAAACACCACTTGTTGCAACAGTGACTGAAAACCAAACTGCTCGTCACTAATCCCAAAAACATAAAAAACCACTTCTTCGGAAGTGGTTTTTTTATTGCCTAAAATATTCAATTTTTTATCAATCCATTGAATAGCTTAACGGAAATGTGGGCCAAGTAAAATTTGAGTAATCACACTTGATGCCACCGCAACCAGTACAAAGTCTCCATCAATCTGCATCCAGCGATGACCATATGGAGGTGGCGGTAAACGTCGTTCATGCCAGTCTACATAATAGCGATCATCCATGTAATCACGTGGAATATATTGCCCTTCATGCCAGTAACGTACGGGATGATCTCGATCTCGCCAGTCATCACGTGATGAGTATTCTCGCCAATCATGTGATGAGTATTCTCGCCAATAACGTGGTGGTGGCTCATCCCAATGGCGATAATGATGATGCTCATAATATTCCGATGCTCGATCATCATGATCCCACGGATCTGCCAAAGTTAGACCCGATGCAAGACTGGTGCTGAGTGCCAAGGCGACAGCCATCCATTTTGACTTACTCATTTATTTCTCCTATCATTTTGCATCCAGATACCGCCAGAGCAAAATATTGATACTTTCACGCATACATTTAAACTAATGTACGGCGTTACGCTTTTGGCTACTGTACGGAAATATTTAAGAGAAACCATGTAGATCGATGCAGTTTTGTGCAATGCTTTGTCTCATTTTTCGTGCGCAATTACTACGATTTTTAACGGTTTAAGCAAATCTTAATTTTTTGATTTTATGAATAATTACTGTACATCTGCATAAAAAAACTGCTTCAAAAGAAGCAGTTTTTTGTCAAATATAGCGGTTTTCTAGCGCGATAAAACTGCCCCAGTAATTATACCTGTGGCAATTGCAATCAATAAGTAATCACCATTCACACGTACCCAACGATGTCCACGTGGTGGTGGGTATGGCAAGTGATGCTCGCGCCAGTCTACATAATCGCCACGATAACGAGGGGGTAATCGGTCACCACGTGACCAGTGACCGCGATGATCATCCCAGTCTTCATGACGATGTTCCCAACCACGTCCGTCACGGTAATCTCGATGATCTCGATAATCACCTCGGTGATCGTAACCATGACGATCTCCATCACGATCATGCCAAGGCTCTGCCATTGCTAGGCTACTGGTGGCTACTGTCGAAACCACTAACACGGTGGTTATAATTTTCTTCAACATCGCTATTTACCTCTTTTTCATCATCAAGCCGAAACTTGACTGAAGATACTAAGGATTTACACCGACTTGGTTTTATCATCAAACTTTGAAGATGCATCCTGCTTAAGAAATAAGTTAGCCCGTAAATATAGTTTGATGATGTAGAAAGCCATTTCCTTATGTAATAAGTTTTACATATTCCATTTCAGATTAATCTATTTTTTTAAAAGATTCTCTTTTTTGTGCGACTTCTGTAATTTTTAAGATGATTTTGAATAGATTTATGATGATTTTGCTCGATCCAAATTCACTATATGGGCGATTGAATCGCATTTTCACTTTCGTATAAAAGTACAAATAGCCTGAAGATCACTTTTAGAATATTTCCACTGCTTTAAGGTTTCTTGCAAGGCACGATATAGTTCACCCTATTCCTATTAAATGTAGCTTTCGCCTCCTTGCTAAGCTTTAACCGCTTCTCAAGACAAACCTTGCTTTGTTTATCTTCTTATCACTCAAGCACAGCTTTCGCCTTGCGCTCAGACAAAGCCTTGCTTTGTTTATCTTCGCTCAGGTTATAATTGTTTTTTTCGCAAAGATTGTCACGATGAAGATTCGCATTTTAACCATTGGGCAGAAAATGCCTGCTTGGGTATTGACTGGTGTAGATGACTATTTAAAACGGATTCAACCCTTCGTCCAAACCCAATTTGTTGAATTGCCGATGGCAAAACGTGGTAAAAATGACTCCGATGCCGATATCTTGAAATACTGCCAGACTGAAGGTGAAAGTATTTTAGCTGCGCTCAAACCCAGTGAAACCCTGATTGCACTTGAAGTCGGTGGTCGGGAACTGAGTACCGAGAAGCTAGCAGAAACTATGCAGCAATGGATGCTAGAGGGTCAGGATATTGCTTTAGCGATTGGTGGGCCCGATGGCTTGAGTGATGCCGTACGACAGGCAGCCAAGTGGCACTGGTCTTTGTCTAAACTGACACTACCACATCCTCTGGTTCGAGTGATGCTAATTGAACAGCTTTACCGTGCCATGAGCATTAATCATAATCATCCGTATCATCGTGCTTAAAGCATGATGCAACAGTTCAAATTCAGGTGAACCTTATGCATCTTCAAACTTTACCTGGGTTATTTATTTCTCATGGTTCTCCCCTGATGGCACTCGACCCTGAACAGGTTGGCCCAGCATTACAGCGTTTAGGTCTAAACCTGCCTCGTCCTCAAGCCATTGTGGTCATGTCTGCCCACTGGGAAAGTCAGGCACTCGAAGTCAGTAGTGCTGTACGCCCTGAAACATGGCATGATTTTCGTGGCTTTCCACCAGCCTTATATCAGCTTCGCTACCCTGCACCTGGACAACCAGGGCTTGCCGAACAGATTTTACATTTACTGGCAGAAGCAGGCTTACATGCACATGCCAATAGCACTCGCCCGCGTGATCATGGGGTTTGGATGCCTCTATTACATTTATATCCTGAGGCGGATATTCCAGTGGTCGAAATCTCTTTACCGATGAGCTATAGCGCCGAAGAGATTTTTAAGATTGGGCAGACCTTAAAGGAACTGCGTCAACAACAAATCCTGCTGATTGGCTCAGGCAGTATTACCCACAATCTGGCAGAGCTATCTTGGCATAATACACAGGCAACAGTGCCTGTATGGGCATCGGAATTTCGCAATTATGTGGTACAAAAGCTCAACCATCAGAACTACGAAGCTGTTTTAGATTGGCAAACTATTCCTCATATTGAACAAAATCACCCAAGTCTTGAACATCTTGCACCGCTATTTTTTGCCATGGGTTTAGGGCATCGCTTTACCATTGTACATAGCAGTTTTTCAATGGGTGCATTAGGCATGGACATTTATCGTTTTGATTAATTGACAGCTTCTAAAATGAAAAGCCGAGGTACAAATAGACCTCGGCTTTTATCGCTTGAGTAAACTTCTCTTTCATATCTACTGGGTTGATAAAAGAAAGAGCGTGACTCAACTACGCCTGTTTCAACTCACCAAAAGCAAAATTGGACACCCATAAACCACCCACAAACCCAGTTTCATGATAGGTTCGCACTCCAGTTTCCTGTTGCGCTGCGCCTACAGTGACCATTAAAGGTAATAGATGTTCTTCACGTGGATGGGCAATGCGCGCCGCAGGAGCTTGCTCCCACTGGGTCAATAACTGATTACGTGCTGTGCCTTGATGTTCAACCACCGTTGAATACAGCCATTGATCAAAGGCTTTCGAAGGTTCAGCAGCATATGCATTAAACATGCGTAAGTTGTGGTAGCTTAAACCACTGCCAATAATTAGCACATTTTCATCACGTAACGGCGCTAAAGCCTGCCCCATTTGAATATGAGCTGCAGGATCTAAACCCTTTTTCAAAGACAACTGCACTACAGGAATATCTGCGGCAGGGTTAATCACCTGCATTGGTGAAAACATGCCATGATCATAACCGCGAGTTGTGGTTTGCTGCACAGAAATATCCGCTTGGGTGAGCAATTCACTGACGTGCTGTGCCAGTTCAGGACAACCTGCCGAACGATAGTGAATATGATAGGTATGCTCAGGAAAACCACCGTAGTCATAGATCATGCCTGGCTCAGGAGTTGCCTGTACAGTAAATTCACGTTCTTCCCAGTGCGCTGAAACCATCAAAATAGCTTTGGGTTTTTGCGGCAAGCTTGGTAGTAATGTTGCTAATGACTGCGCAAGATTGGCATAAATGGTCTCCAGATGGTCTGGCATCCATGGCCAAGGCCCACCGCCATGAGAAACAAAAAATACAGGCTGCCGAGTTGGAATTATTGTAGACATGTAAATCACCTAAATCCGAATAACACAATATAGGGTTACTTTACGATTTGCCTAGAATACAAACAATAAAGAAAATAGGACACTCGCATAAGTTTATGCAACGCTGTGCAATTTATATTTTTTATCGTTGCAATATTGCCGCTTGATGAAGAAAATGTGACAGCATTTCTTAAAATAAGCTTTAATGATAAAAGAATTAACCATTCTCATGTCATATATCATATTTCTCCATACATCCTAGCAACTTAGCTCCATACAATTTCCACAACTCTTAGAGATAATGTCAGTGTGAAATCCACCACCTAACGAAAAAACAAGGTTGATCCCGAAATGAAAAAACTTACTGCTGCTTTAATCTTTGGTTTTGCTGCAACTGCATTTACAGGTACTGCAATGGCTGAACCTGTGCAACAGCATCCTGAAAAGACTGAATCAACAACACATAAAGTTGTACAAAAAACTGAACATGCAGCACATACCGTTGGGCATGATACTAAAAAAGTAGCCCACAACGTTGGACATGAAACCAAACATGTTGCCCGTGAAGTTGGGCATGGAACTAAAAACGTCGCGCGCAAAATAGGTCATGGCACCAAACATGTTGCACATAAAGTAGGTCAAGGCACAAAACACGCTGTACAGAAAGTTACTCATCACGACAGCAAAAAACCTGCTCCAAAACACGATTAATTCATCTAGACTCGCTAAAACCACACCCTTCGGTGTGGTTTTTTTATGCCGAATTACTCAAGAATCCTGACTAAAATACTAGGTTGAGCGCCACTCAGAGAATCACTAAACTATTCCCCTATTTTTTCTAAGCTTTTACTGTGTTTACCATGAAAACAGAACTTCTCTCACCTGCTGGTTCGCTCAAAAACATGCGCTATGCATTTGCCTATGGTGCAGATGCAGTTTATGCAGGTCAACCTCGTTATAGCTTACGTGTACGTAACAATGCCTTTGATCATGACAACTTACAAATCGGCATTAATGAAGCACATGCACTGGGTAAAAAATTCTATGTGGTCGTGAATATTCAGCCACACAACAGCAAACTGAAAAACTTTATCCGCGATCTTGAGCCTGTAGTAGCGATGCAACCCGATGCCTTGATCATGTCTGACCCAGGTTTGATCATGATGGTACGTGAGCATTTCCCGCATATGCCGATTCATTTGTCTGTACAGGCCAATGCCATTAACTGGGCAACGGTTAAATTCTGGAAAGACTACGGTTTGACTCGAGTGATTTTATCGCGTGAACTATCAATCGATGAAATTGAAGAAATTCAACAGCATGTTCCAGAAATTGAGCTTGAAGTCTTTGTACACGGTGCATTGTGCATGGCGTACTCAGGACGTTGTTTGCTATCTGGTTATATGAACAAACGCGATGCCAACCAAGGCGCATGCACCAATGCTTGCCGCTGGGAATACAAAATTCACGAAACACAAGAAGATGCCACAGGTGATGTTATTCCTGTCACTCAAGTTGAAGAGAAAAAAGCCTGTTGTTCAAATGCAAATGATCAGCATCAATTTGCCGAGCCTGTGCTGATTCAGCGTAATGATGAAGATATGTTTGCCGCTGAGGAAGATGAACACGGCACTTACTTCATGAACTCCAAAGATTTACGCGCCGTGCAACATGTCGATCGCTTGACGCATATGGGAATTGCTTCATTAAAAATCGAAGGCCGTACCAAGTCATATTTCTACTGTGCACGTACCGCGCAAATTTACCGTAAAGCCATTGATGATGCTTTGGCAGGTCGCCCATTTGACCCGAGCCTGATGACTCAACTTGAAGGTTTGGCAAACCGTGGTTATACCGAGGGTTTCTTACGTCGCCATGTACATAGCGAATATCAAAACTATGAAGATGGTTCATCACATTTTGATTATCAACAGTTCTGTGGTGAAGTGCTTGAACGCAATGGTGACTATATTCGCATTGAAGTGAAAAACCGCTTCCTTGTGGGTGATTCACTAGAGCTTATGACACCAAAAGGCAACATTACTTTTACTTTAACCGAAATGCGTGACCTGAAAGGCAATCAGATTGATAATGCCAAAGGCTCAGGACATATCGTTGAAATTCCACTTGATGCCAGCATTGATGTTGAATTTGCCTTGCTAGTTCGTAACTTGCCCGATGCAACAGGCAATATTCAGGCGGCTTCTTTAGCCTATTCAGCAGGTTAAACTATGGCATTGTTGATTACCAACGAATGTATTAACTGTGATATGTGCCTACCAGAATGTCCCAATACCGCCATTTCTGAAGGCAAAAAAGTCTATGAAATCGACCCTGAACGGTGTACCGAATGTGTCGGTTTTTATGAAGAGCCAACCTGCATGGCAGTTTGCCCAATCAACTGTATTGAACCTGACCCTGCTCACGTAGAAGATCAGACACAGTTAATGCAGAAGTTTAAAGCACTCAATATTGTGTAAAACACACCATAAAAAAGAGCGACAATCTTGTCGCTCTTTTTTGAGCTGATCAAAATCGAATTTGATCAACTTCAACATTTACCTTTCAAGCTTACTGTCCCGAACGAATAATATAGTCAAACGCTGAGAGTGATGCTTTCGCGCCTTCACCTGTGGCAATGATGATCTGTTTGTATGGCACTGTAGTACAGTCACCTGCTGCAAAGACCCCTTTCACATTGGTTTCATTGCGGTCATTGACCATGATTTCACCACGGTTTGACAATGCAACTGCGCTGTCTTTTAAGAAGTCGGTATTTGGCAATAAACCGATTTGTACAAAGATGCCTGCGAGTTCCACCACATGTTCTTCACCTGTAGTACGGTCTTTATATTTCAAGCCAGTCACTTGAGAACCATCACCCAATACTTCAGTAGATAATGCATTCATAATGACTGTGGTATTTGGCAAGCTATTCAACTTGTCTTGTAACACCTGATCGGCACGAAGTTTAGTATCAAACTCAACCAAAGTGACATGCTCAACAATTCCTGCCAAGTCAATTGCGGCTTCGACACCTGAGTTACCACCACCAATCACGGCGACACGTTTACCTTTAAACAGTGGACCATCACAGTGTGGGCAGTATGCGACACCACGGGTACGGTATTCAGCTTCACCTGGAACATTCATTTCTCTCCAGCGCGCGCCTGTCGATAGAATTACAGTTTTAGACTCAAGTTTGGCACCATTTTCCAGTTCAACAGCCACTAAACCATTGGCGGTTTGATCTGCACCTGTAATGTGTTTTACGCGCTGTAAATTCATGATGTCGACATTGTACTCACGCACATGTGCTTCCATATCGGCTGCGAATTTTGGTCCCTGAGTTTTTTGAACTGAGGTAAAGTTTTCAATGTCCATAGTGTCCATCACCTGACCACCAAAACGCTCTGCGACAATCCCTGTTTTGATGCCTTTACGGGCTGCATAAATCGCTGAAGTTGCACCTGCAGGCCCACCACCAATGACTAACACATCAAAAGCATCTTTGGCATTGAGCGCTGCGGCGTCTTTTTCTGCCGAGTTTTGATCCAGTTGCGCCACAATTTCTTCAAGGGTCATACGACCTTGACCAATATGCTGTTCATCTTGGAACACCATTGGTACAGCCATGATTTTACGTTGTTCTACTTCATCTTGGAAAAAGCCGCCATCAATCATGGTCGTTGTGGTATTTGGATTATAAATCGCGATCAAGTTCAAGGCTTGAACCACGTCAGGACAGTTATGGCAACTTAAAGAAACAAACACATCAAAATTTGCTTTTAAGTTTAATTCTTTAATTTGATTTAATAATTCATCTGAAATTTTTGGTGCATAGCCTGAAACTTGCAATAACGCCAAGATCAATGAGGTAAACTCATGCCCCATTGGCAAACCTGCAAAAAATACGCGAGGTTGTTCACCTGCTTTTGCAATCCCAAAACTTGGACGGCGTGCATTTTCACCATCAAAACGGGCTGTGACTTGATCAGATAATTCTGCAATTTCAGTCACCAGTTCTTTGACTTGCTCAGCCTTGTCTGAATCATCAAGTGCAGCAACCAACTCAATTGGGCTTTCCAAACGTTCTAAGTATGCTTTCAATTGTGCTTTAATATTTTGATCTAACATCATATTTCTCCAAATAGAGCGAATTTCTTAACTTGGGTTTATAGTAACGCAAGTCTTTTCATTGTTAAAACAGTATATTTTTATTCATACAATCGGTTTTACAAATTAAATAACTAAAAACTTGTTTTGTACTCAATCACTCAATTGCTTTGAATCATAGGTTTCAATCAGCTTTTGCAACATACAACTTGCAATCAAATAAAGTAACTATAGCGGTAGTTCACATAGCTATAATTGAGCAATCAACAGATTTGCATAAAAACTGAAACTCACTAGCCCTGTCACCGAAAATAGTCATAAACAGAGAGTCACACCATAATTGCCATTGCGGGTGAACAAGATACTAAAAATTTTACAAAAGATCTGAAAGTCTTATCTAGTATCCCCTGAAATTTATAAGGAATATTAAGATGACGCAGTAACATTACAGCAATCAAGAGAAGAACTCCTATCTGTAAGTTATACAGATTGTATTCAATTCGATTTTTATCGGTTTAAGTTTTTTAAAAATAAAAAAGCCTCCAAATTCAGGAGGCTTTTTTCAGTCAGGCAAAACGATTATTTTGCATAAACTGGGAATTTTGCACAAACTTCTGCAACTTTGTCTTTCACAGCAGCGATCACACTTTCGTCACCTTTGCTGTCTAGGATGTCAGCGATCCAGTTTGCAAGATCACGTACTTCAGCTTCACCGAAACCACGAGTGGTTACAGCAGGTGTACCGATACGAATACCTGAAGTCACAAACGGAGAACGTGGATCGTTTGGTACAGAGTTTTTGTTCACAGTGATGTGCGCCGCACCTAACCATGCATCTGCTTCTTTACCAGTCACGTCTTGTTTAATCAATGACAATAAGAACAAGTGGTTATCTGTACCACCAGAAACGATGTCATAACCACGAGCAATTAAAACTTCAGCCATTGCTTGAGCGTTTTTAACGACTTGTTGCTGATATGCTTTGTATTCAGGCGCCATTGCTTCTTTGAAGCAGATTGCTTTTGCTGCAACAGCATGCATCAATGGACCACCCTGGTTACCAGGGAATACAGCTGATTGAAGTTTTTTCTCGATTTCTTCGTTTGCTTTCGCAAGAATCAAACCAGAACGTGGACCACGAAGTGTTTTGTGAGTCGTTGTTGTGGTTACGTCAGCGATTTGCACTGGGCTTGGGTAAACACCAGCAGCAACAAGACCTGCAACGTGTGCCATGTCAACAAACAAATAAGCGCCAACTTTGTCCGCGATGTCACGGAAACGTTGCCAATCTACAACACGGCTGTATGCAGAGAAACCTGCAATGATCATACGTGGTTTGTGTTCTAAAGCTAGGCGTTCAACTTCTTCATAGTCGATTTCGCCAGTTTCAGGGTTTAAACCGTACTGAACTGCGTTATACGTTTTACCCGAGAAGCTAACTTTTGCACCGTGAGTCAAGTGACCACCGTGAGCCAAGCTCATACCCAAAACTGTGTCGCCTGGGTTAAGTAATGCTAAATAAACTGCAGAGTTTGCTTGAGAACCAGCGTGTGGCTGTACGTTTGCGTAGTCAGCACCAAATAATTCTTTAGCACGGTCAATCGCCATTTGCTCAATGACATCAACATATTCACAACCGCCGTAATAGCGTTTGCCTGGATAGCCTTCTGCATATTTATTGGTTAACTTACTTCCTTGAGCTTCCATAACTGCTGGAGAACAGTAGTTTTCAGAGGCAATCAACTCAATATGAGCTTCTTGGCGCTCACCTTCAGAAGCAATTGCTTTTGCTAAATCTGGATCAAATTCAGAAATAGAGATGTTGGCAAACATTAGCGAGGGTCCTATCAATTAGGGCTTTTAAGCCGTGCTAAAATCGAAGCCTATTCTAGCACGAAGTTTGAGGTTTTTCGGCATGAAGTTTTCTCAGCTTGCAATAAAAATCGCTCAATTTAAACCATGATTTAAAATCTGTTGAATTCAATTGCAGAATTTTAGATCATAACAATGTTTAGATTTTTAAAATAATTTTAAAATGTTGATATTAATTTGTTTAATTTTAGGTTTTTGCTTAGGCTATTATATTCGTGGACAAAAACAATCTGCACCACCACAACCCGCTATACAAAACCAACCGCCACAGCGCAGTCATGTACAGCGCCTGTATTCTAAAAGTCAGCATCGCTCTGATAGTGACCGTATTCGTGATCTAAACCAACTCAGTACCCATCAGGCAGCTTTTTTACGTTTATTGAAACAGACTTTTTTCAATTATGAAGTTTCAATTAAACAGCAGCGCTTTTTCATTTTAGATCAGGACAAGATGCCACTGGCAATTTTTGAATACCGTGATGGTACGCAAAGTTTTAAAGCAACAGATCAGGAAGATGGCATTCCTATATACATTTATAAAGCACTGATTTCTAGCGAAGCCTTACAGCAAGATTTGCAAGCAGTTTTGTTGCAACAACGAATACGCTAATTTGTAGTTGATCTCAAGCAATGTTACATTGCACAAAAAACTCCTGTGACGGCCATGCATACTATTATTCTTGATACTGAAACCCATACGCTCAACGGCTTACCGATTGAAATCGCCTATGCACCGATTGAAATCCAGCAAGGTAAACTCAGCTTAGATAAAAGCAAGATTTTCGATCAATTGTATTCGGTTGGCGAACCCATTTCTTATGCGGCTATGGCGGTTCATCATATTTTAGAATCGGATATTGCAGATCAGCCAAGCTATACGACTTTTCAGTTGCCAAGCGAAACGACTTATATTATTGGGCACAATATTGATTATGACGTACAAGCCATTGCCCGTTGTGGGGTCGATGTATCGCATTTAAAACCGATTTGCACGCTAGCACTGGCACGTCAAGTCTGGGCAAATGCGGAAGCACACAACATTTCTGCCCTCATTTATCAAATCAGTCGTGGCAGTGAAAAAGCCCGCGAACTACTCAAAGGCGCGCACCGAGCCGATGCAGATATTATTTTAACTGCCAATATTTTGATGCATATTATTGCCAGTCTTGGCATACAAACAGTTGAAGAACTTTATGTCGCTTCTGAAGATGCACGTATTCCCAAAATCATTAATTTTGGCAAGCACAAAGGTACAGCCATTAAAGACTTGCCATCAGACTACGCCAACTGGTTACTCAAACAAGATGAACTTGACCCTTATTTGCGGACTGCACTTGAAAAGTCAGGTTTTTAAATCTAGGTTTTTTGCGGAATAATCTTGGTAAATAGCCATAAAAAACTGCTGGATAACATCTGTATGCTGCGCTGAAAAATGGGCAGCATACAAACCCAGCAAGTCAAAATACTAGCGCAAAATGCAACGAGTAGTTGAATAGGTGATGTCATGGCACCATGCCATATATGACTCAACCACAGCACAATCAAACCATGCCACAAATAAATAGGTAATGATGCTTGCCCAAGCTGAGATAAAAATTGTGGGAGTTTTCCTGCGAGCATTGCCCAAGCAAACACTGCACAGCATGACATGATTAAATATTGACTGCGTATCAACATTCCCTGTAACGGCGCAATATGCATTTGCGTATAACTTAGACTGCCATATAACCAGTAAGATTTAAGCGGATGCAATTGCGTTAAACCTAGTAATCCCACGATGGCGATGACCGCAATAAGGTAAGTAAATGGCAAACGGCGTAAAATATCCAGCCACGTCTTACCATAAACGTGCCCAAGCATAAAAAATGGCAAGAAGTTAAAGATCCGCCCGATCGAGAATAGATAGTTATTGATTGGAGATAAACCGATCAGCAATGCCAACAGTAAACTTAGCACAACGGGATATGCTGTTTGTTTCAGCCAATGCGTCAAAATAACCCAAGCCAAAATTGCCCATAGATACCACAACAACCAATAGGGTTGCCACAGCCATTTGCTACTGAACTGCCCCGCATAATATCCATCAAGCAGGATATAAAATAGTTGAAACGGAATCATCAACGACAAGAAATATTGTAGTTTTTGAGAAATGTTCTGATCTTTAAACAAATAACCCGAAATAAATACAAAAGCCGGCATGTGTAGTACATAAATGTTTTGTAAAAAAAATTTGGCCAAAGTATCTTGCCAGCCTAACAACCGTTCTAAAAAGTGCCCAAAGACCACCAAAAAAATCAGCAATCCTTTATAGATATCAATACTCTGATCTCGCATATACTCATCATACACTGACTGGTAAAATTAATAAGCTTTACAAACGCATAGGAAACCGACCTATTATAGAATTTTCTTGTTATAAATTTACTTTTCTTTCGCTATAACCGATTAAAATTTGCTAGATTAATCCAATAATAATCATTCTTAGGCATTGATTATGTCTTATATCATTCCTGATGAAGCAGCCTTAAAAGCTCGCAGTCAAAGATTTGTCTGGCGAATTTTTATGATGCGCCAACTCGGTACAAGTCTGTGCTTTATGGCCATTGCTTCTGTGATGTGGGACATGCATTACCATCTGTTTTATTTCGTTTTGCTGGCAGTCAATGCTTTTGTCTGGCCAACTGTTGCTTGCCTGTTTAGCATGCAGGCCTATGATCCTGTCAAAGCTGAAAATAATTGTTTAATTATGGACAGTGCTCTTGGGGGTGTCTGGATTGCAATTATGGGAATTAGTCCACTTCCCTCCTTGCTGATTTTTTCGGTACTGGTTGCTGACCGTTATGCTGCTGGTGGTTGGAAACTTTTAAAATTGGCTTTAATTGCTTTTTTTCTGGCTTTTTTTGTGACGTGGGGTTTACTCGGTTATCACATACATCTTGAGTTTAGCCAACGAACAGTATGGCTCAGTCTACCATTAGCAACCATTTATATGATTGGTCTAAGTATCGTCTCCAGACATTTATCTGTGCGTTTAAGCAAGCGCAATCGTGAATTTGAACGCATCGCCATGATGGATCCTCGCTTGCATATTCCCAATCGACGGTTGTTTGAACAACGTCTTGCCAGTACTTTTATTCAAACCCAGCGTGAACAAACTTCAGCTTATTTAATGCTACTAGATGTTGATCATTTTAAACAAATTAATGACAACTACGGGCATGAAATTGGCGATTATATCTTACTTGAAATTTCCAATATATTACGGCAAACCTTACATGCATCTGACACGCCTGCCCGTTTTGGCGGAGATGAACTCGCAGTCATTGCGATCAATTATAAACAAGATGATGTGTGCGATTTGGCTCAACAAATTTTAGAAAAAATCACAGCTTTGCGGCTTACCAATCATGACTTATGTCGTGTCAGTATCAGCATCGGGATTGCTTCAGTTAAAGACGCGTATTCAACCACCGACTGGTTACGTAAAGCAGATCAAGCTTTATATAAAGTCAAAAATTCAGGAAGAAATGGTATTTTCTTTTATCAAAAACCTAAAAATGAACAACAGGCTATTAAAAAATCTTTCATAAAATAATATTGATTAGTAAAAGTTCTTTAAATATCAGTCAAAACTGTAAGGCATGGTCATCATTCATTTATTTTTCAACACCTTGAGTGAAAATTTTCACCACACTCAATCTAAATTATAAAAACTGTGCTTTTTAACAGTATTTTTCCTCAACCAATCACAAATGACGTTTCACGCCAGCAGACACTCACCTTAAATAAAAAATGCCAGTCAATCCATTGACTGACTGGCATGACTTCATCAAGAAGTTTTTTGCTCTACTTAAATTATAGAACGCGAACTGCGCCTTTTGCAGCACTGGTTGTATGCTGAGCATAAACTTTAAGTGCTTTAGACACTTTACGTTTACGCTCTTCTTTTGGATGCCAGCCTTTTGCTTCTTGCGCAGTATGACGATGAGCCAAAGTTGCATCATCAACATCAAGATGAATGGTACGGTTTGGAATATCGATTTGAATGGTATCGCCATCTTCAACCAAACCAATTGCACCACCTTCAGCCGCTTCTGGTGAAATATGACCAATTGATAGACCTGAAGAACCGCCAGAGAAACGACCATCGGTAATCAAGGCACAGTCTTTACCCAAACCTTTCGATTTCAAGTAGCTGGTTGGATACAACATTTCTTGCATACCTGGGCCGCCACGTGGACCTTCATAACGAATCACAACCACATCACCCGCTTTAATATTGCCACCTAAAATCGCTTCTACAGCAGAATCTTGGCTTTCAAATACGCGTGCTGTCCCTGTAAATTTCAAGATCGACTCATCTACACCCGCAGTTTTTACAATACAGCCATCCAATGCAATGTTGCCGTAAAGAACTGCCAAGCCACCATCTTTAGAGAAAGCATGTTCTAAATTACGAATCACACCTGTTTCACGGTTACCATCTAAAGTTGAGTAGTAACGGTTTTGTGAGAATGCAACTTGTGTTGGTACGCCACCAGGAGCTGAACGGTAGAATTCATATACTTCTGGGTTTTCAGTACGGATAATATCCCACTTGTCCAACGCATCTTTCATGGTTGGTTCATGTACAGTATTTACCGATGTTGTCAACAATCCAGCACGATCAAGCTCACCTAAAATTGACATGATGCCGCCTGCACGGTGCACATCTTCCATGTGAACGTCCTGTTTCGCTGGCGCAACTTTACAAAGTACAGGCACTTTGCGAGATAGGCGGTCGATATCATCCATGGTGAAATCAACTTCTGCTTCATTTGCAGCAGCCAATAAGTGCAATACGGTATTGGTTGAACCACCCATAGCAATATCCAAAGTCATGGCATTTTCAAATGCTGCCTTGGTTGCAATAGAACGTGGCAAAATGCTGTAATCATCTTGCTCATAGTGGCGTTTTGCCAATTCAACAATCAATTTTCCTGCACGCTCAAACAGTTTTTTACGGTTTGCATGCGTTGCAACAATTGAACCATTACCAGGTAAAGACAAACCTAAAGCTTCGGTCAAACAGTTCATTGAGTTTGCAGTAAACATACCAGAACATGAACCACAGGTTGGACATGCAGAACGTTCAAATGCTTGTACTTCTTCGTCGGTATAGCTATCGTCAGCGGCAACAATCATCGCATCGACAAGATCAATGGCTTTGTCATTGCCACGGAATTTGACCTTACCCGCTTCCATTGGACCACCAGACACAAATACAACTGGAATGTTCAAACGCATTGATGCCATTAACATCCCTGGGGTAATTTTGTCGCAGTTTGAAATACAAACCATCGCATCAGCACAATGTGCATTGACCATATATTCTACAGAATCAGCAATCAGGTCGCGTGATGGCAATGAATACAACATTCCATCATGTCCCATCGCAATACCGTCATCGACCGCAATGGTGTTGAACTCTTTAGCCACGCCACCTGCTGCCTGAATTTGCTCAGCAACCAGTTGACCCAAGTCTTTTAGATGTACATGACCTGGCACAAACTGGGTGAAAGAGTTGACCACGGCAATAATCGGTTTTCCAAAATCTTCATCTTTCATTCCTGTTGCACGCCATAAACCGCGTGCGCCAGCCATATTTCTTCCATGTGTCGATGTTTTTGAACGATAGTCAGGCATGTTATTGTTTCCAATGAAATTGTGCTTGAAATGAATCATCTCGAGATTCATTCTGGCGAAAGAATACTCACCTATAGAGTACTTGATCAGTAAAGCTACCGATATATCATACTAGGGTCTGTTGATGTTGCACAGATACTTGCAACAGTGCTGTTTTAAGCTGATACAAAGTATGTTTTGCAGAGCTCAGTTTTTCTAAATGAACAGAACATCACCAAGTCACGGCAAAATATCCTGTCATTGAGTCTTGCTCGGAATGATGGCTAAAACTAAAAAATTCAACAGATCCTTAGAATTCCCAGTTTATGGGCAATTTGGATGATATTGATATTTATACACGAGTCATGGGAAAAATTCTTATCAAAATTTACTGATTTATTACATAATTTATGAAAAATTTATTATCAAAGAATGATTTTTATGAAAAATAAATGCAAATACTGGGTTCAGATAGAAAATTATTCGCAAAAAAATAAGAAAATTGAATAAAATAAGAAAGGTATAAACAAGAAGATGGTGCGCTCAGCGCGCACAAGAAATATAAAATTGATTGATAATAAAATTTATAATTACAACAATAAAATTACCGCAATGATTACCGTAATAAAATTACCGTATTAATAGCATGAAATAAGTAATTCAAAGTTATATTCTAGTCATAAACTCAAATGTAACAGGTAATTTACCTAGTTCACTTTAATTCGGAATGCACTGCGTTCCAATTTTAAAATTCCAATATATTACGTAAATTACACTCACCAAAGCCTTTCCCATAAATATGTATCAGTTTTTCAGGATAGTTGACCTAGATTTTTTGCCATAAGCTACACGACTCTGCCCCCAAATCGCACTAGCATCAATAAATAGTAATGAACGGTCAAACTTCTACTTTTTAAAGATCAAAATGGCTGCTGGAATCTATGTACCATAAAATAGCTTTTCAGGTAGACTGATTAAAGCATCGAATAGGCTTTATTCAATATAGAGATAGATATTAAAGAAATATAATTGAATTTATTAAATTATACATAACACTCCGACAACAACTACAATAATACAAAAAAGATAAATATAATTTTCTTTCAAGTAAAAATCTTTAAATTTATTTATGGTAAAATAGCATTTTTCAAAAATTTTATAACTTAGATCAACATACTCAGGTTTTTTATTGTTAAATCTTATAATAGCTCTTTCATCTTCAGAACTAAGTTTTACATTTATTTTTCGAAAATAAAAAATAGAGTCTTCATAGAATGGCTGAGATGAATATATTTCTTGGCAAAGCTGATCTAAACTTGTTCTTCCACTTAATCTATAATTAGAAATCTCCTTTAAATTCAACTTCATATTCCATGAATAATTATAGTAATTAAGATCATATTGTACATTAAAATAAAATTCTTCATTTTTTTCCAACAAATACCATTTACCCTCACTAAAATCCAAAACCTTCATTTCACTTGGAATATCAGAAACAATTTTATTTGAGAATTTCAAAAATTTTAAACAAGCCAAATACTCGGTTTTAAAAAACAAACTATACCTTTGTGAATCTCTCAATATAATATCCATGCACCATTCTCTTTGATCATTTATTTTATCTAAAAAAATAATCATATCGGAATATTCATTATAATGAATAGTTTTAATATTTATTAAATCATATGTTACCATTGGATATAAGATATGATGTAAATCAATTAATTTCATATTTTAACGATTACTTTAAAAGGTAATTTTTTGTTTAAATGCTTTCGCTTTAAACATTATAAAAAACATTCCATTTTTCTAAAATTATTTCATAAGTACTCCCCTCATTCTCTACTTATTTATGTCGCTTTAAAATATAAATTTAATTCTATATTTATTAAGATCAATAAGTGACTGTAACGACTACTGAATCAGAATATGTATTAGGTGTAGTAGGTATTGTTGTGTTCACAGGTATACGACCATAGACAGCTGTATTTACAGCAGACCCTGATCCTGTTAAGGATACCCCTCCAGATCCACCAGTACTGGATGTTCCACCTGTTGCATTCCAAATCGTGGAGTGACTTGAATCTTTATATAATTGATAGGGTATATATTGCCCACTAGAAGCATTATACATTCGTCTATAACCTGTAGAAGAATTATAGTACTTTCCTAAATCTAAATAGATTGTATAAGCAGTTCCATAATTACATGTAGTATTTACTGCACCTGCTGCATCATAGTTTACACGTGTTGTACCAATATCTGAGATTGACCCAAAATTAACAGCAGACGTTGAATTTAGTTGACAAAAACTCGGAATAATATAGTTGGCTGTCAATGTCATATTACCCCCATCCCAGTTACTGCTTCCTGTTGCAGTATTTCCTTCACAAATTGTGCTACTGTTTGCCTGCATATCCCAATATATTTTGACTGTTGCGGTATATGTTCCAATAGGATATGCAACTAATGTACTAGACTGTGCTGGGATCGTAATTGCTATAGAATAAGATAATATATTATTAGAGGCAGATGTTGTTGCAGGTCCTATCCAAACACCATTTGTAAATTTTGTTGATGAACTGCCAGCCCCACCTAAACTACCTGTAACAGTATAAGCTAGACTAGTGCCATTCACAGAAGAAGTCGTACTACTTGTATTATTTAAAGAAGCCATAATACAAATATATTGGCTCGTACCAGCTTTAGGAGGACTTCCACCAGTACATGTAATTGTTCCAGAAAAGTTAAGTGGAGCAGAGTTAGCAATCGTTGATGCTGTATAAGTATATGTTCCTGTTGTTGTTCCTGTTACTGTACAAGTTGCATGTGCCGAATTAAAAATAGTGACTCCAAGTAGGAGTAAACAGCCTGTTAAAAATGAACGTACAAAACTGTATTGATTCGCTTGATCTAATTTAAATGGACGTTGAAAAATACTTCGTACAAGATTTATGCTTATTGACATATAAATGGTCCCAATTTTTTAGTAGAAGATATTTTCTCTCCATAATCAAAATGCACGGTACAAGTTCCCTGTCCTAATAAATCGATTTCCAAAGTATTTTCAGAAAGTAAACCTTGTACAAAAACCTCTCCATCGTATCCAACCATTGAGTTACTGACTCCATTCACTTTCACGCTATATCCAGGAGAAATTGGTTGTTGGTTTTTATCAATTAAGCGAATAACAGCAGAAATAACTTTGTGTGCACCAAAATCAATTTTTGCTCCTTGCTTGTAACCTGTAACTAAAGTTTGTTCAGTTCTATCTAAATCCCAATCTAGTGGCATATAAGCAGGATCTGCAAATATTCTATGTTCTTGATATGGAATCAAATCAGAAATTAAAAAACGGCCTTTTGCATCTGTTTTCCCTAAATCAACGCCACCATTGAGAATTTCAGTATTTGGGCCTGCATTTTCAATTATTGCATAACCATCACCGATTTGGTTGGCAAGGAATATACGATTAGCTGCAGCAACAATAGCACCTGTAGCAGATACCATCGTTTGCTGTGTTTTATTATATTGACTATAACTCGCTGCTAAATATGCTGGTCTAGTGCGGTAAGATCCTGAAATTGATGAAGAGTCATAGCCATTATTGTTATGTTCAACATATGCTCCCCAACCTATTCCACCAACACGTTGATCAGAAGATCCTGTGATCTCTTCACGATAACTTGTTGTACCACTATCATTTGTAATACTGGTATTTACATTGACATTTTTGAATGGCACATATCTTAGTGTTAAATACAGGCCATAATTTTTATTATCTTCTAAATCTTGATAAGCAGAAGTATAAATGCTCCAATTTTTATTTAAACTAACACCAAAATTAAAAGACAGTAGTTTATAGGCTATATTTGATTTTTTGATGGCATTATAGCCTGCGTAAAAACTATAATTTTGTTTAAAATTATAGTTTAGGCCAAATCGCGTAATTTGATTCGCATAAGCACTATATAGAATATTATCTGGATTAATCGATTGATGGGAATAATTTTGATATCGAGCTTCTGATACTTTGGCCAAATTATAGTAATCATCATAATTTTTTTGAAAACTTGTATTAAATGATAATTTAGATGAAATTCTACCTTCTAATCCAATTAAAGAAGATAAACCACTATGATCTTTATAATGACTTTCTGCAAGGTCAGCATTAAGAACACCAAGTCCAAAAATATTTTTTGCGACTCCAAACCCTAAATTCGTTAGACCATCTGTTGACCCCTCAGCACCACCACTTAATGTTAGCGTATCTGAAAGACCATAACGAATAGAACCTGAACCAAATACAACATCATCATAGTCATTAGACTGAGTACCATAATTATATCGAGGAACACCAACATCTATAGAAAATTCATTTATTCCCTTAGTTAAAATCTTAGGTGAAAAATAATAAGCTTTCTTTGTAACCTGTTGTTTTCCGATAGCATCAGTGGTAATTAGAGTAATATTATTACCTGAAACATAAGGTAATGACTTAAGATCAAATGGGCCTGAAGGAATTTCTCCAGAATAAATTTTTTGCTGATTGATGTATAAATCTAAAGTAGATGGTAAAGCAGCAGAACCTGAAAACTGCGGTAGTGCAGATGTAATAATATCTGCACGTTGTGTATAAGCACTCGCCCACTGTAAACCAGCAACACGAATACTACTTCCCCATTCCGTAGTATTTGTAACAAAATCACCTAAAGTATAAATTTTTACATTGATTGGGTCTATGTACTGCCAATTAGTAGACAGTCTAACTGTATCATCATGATTATAAGATGTTCTTCTATCATTGTTATAAAGAAAACCTGTTGATAAATTACCCAATACTGTACTAAGTACAATATCAGCCGTCCCAGAAAAAACATTATACCCATCTGTATTTGTATTATAAAAACTATAATTAATAATAGATGATGTTAATGTTTTACTCTTCAATAAATCATTACTTGTTATATTTTGACCACCCAAATTTATATTATATTTTTCCAACATGACCGATGGAACTGAAATATTTAAAATTTGTTTATTTTTATCATAAATATATTTTAGATTATTTATTTTCTTTAAATCTAAAAGATCATTATCATTAATCTTTTGATCTATAATAATTCTAAGTGTACGTAAATCTTTTGCGATAATATATAAGTTACCTGATTTATCTTGCTTTACATTTACTAAGTCAGAACTATTTGATGTATTGACAGTAATCGATAAAAATAATGGGATATACCCATCAGGCGTTAAATTATTATTTTTAAAATTAATATCCTGCGTAACTTTTGGTATAAAAGATAAATCTTCTGTGCCACCAACTATAATATCATTTGGTAACTTCGCTGAAAAAGCTTCTTTTGCAGTAACATACAAAACCACAATAATAAAAAATAAATTATACCTATTCACACTTATTTCCTATAATTTATTTTCTTTTCCATCTATAACAACATTTACAGAATAATGATGATTTGATTGATATAAAAAATTCTTATCTAATATATATTTTTTACTCTTCCCACTTAAAATATATCCATTCATAGTTGTTAAATTTACTGTATATTTCTTATCAATTGTTTCATCATTCAATATAAATCTGGATAAAAATTTATGACTAGAACTTTGATTTGAAAAAATTAAAAAATTTTGATTATTTTCAAATTTAATATTCCACGTCAAATTTAAATTATCATTTTTTGTTTTTATAAAAACAGGAATAGATGTTCGAAGTAATACATTAAGGTTCTGCGATGGATTATTCGAATCATTTGGTTTTGGTAATTCATCCAAAATCAATCTATAACTTTTTTCTGTACTTATAGGGCTATTATCCAGTCTAATAATACGATAATTATAGGAAGATGCCGATTGCATTTTCATAAAAGGAGGGCTAACAACAAGATCATTTGTTGGCTTCAGCACTTCTTTTCCATCTTCCTGTGTCCATAAAAAAACTCTGGCTTGAATTGATACAGGTTCAGAAGATTGATTATAAATTGATAAACTTTGAGCTTTCTGATTTTCTAAAAAATCAACTTTAATTGGAGATATTCTTAATGAGGCAGCATAGCAGTTTAAATCAATCATTGAAAAACTTAGCACCAAACCAATTAAAGCTTCTTTTCTTAAAAAAATCATGATTTTACCATTAAATATATTGCATTTTTAAATTATATGTGGGTAAAAAATTACCCACATGAATCAATCTATAATTAATAAGTAATTGTCATTGTGACTGTATCAAGATAAGTTGATGCAGATGGTAAAATTGTTCCAGCAGGGATACGACCGTAAACAGGTACGGCCTGAACGCCACCTGTACCTGTACCTTTTACTGTTCCATTCACAGCAATTGCTGTGCTATAAGCAGAATCTGCATATAGATTGTAAGGGATATATTCTGAAGTTCCCCCAGCCATACGACGTTGGCCAGATGAAGCATTACTACCGCCATCAAACGCTAGTGTCCAACTAGTGCCATTATTACATAAGACATTAATTGCACCAGCACCACCTGCTGTTGTTCCAGTATTTGCATCAGTTGCTGACTGAAAATTTGATACCGTACCAAAGTTCAGAGTTGAATTACCAATTGAGCTACCAGTTGCAGTTGTATTGACTGAGCAACTGCTTGTAATAGTTGCAGTTACATTCAATGTTCCTGTCGTTGTTGTTGCTTGAGCAACTGTTGATAGAGCAGTACCCAATGCAATAACTGATAGTGCAAATGTCTTTTTCATCATGTTTCTCCCACCAAGAATAAAATTGCTTAAAATTTAATCATTTTACTTTTTTATAAAACCTTTAATTTATAAAAATGTAAAAAATATCTTAAACAAAATGTGATACAAGTCACACTATATTAGCAATTATGAGTATATTTTCAACATAAAATGATAAAAAACGGTAAAAATCACTTTCTTAAATATATCTCATAAGAAAAAATGATTTGACTTATATACCAAACGTAAAAAAAAGAAAATTACATGTTTTTGATTAAATTATAAAAATTAAACTATTAAAAAATAATAGAAGCATTTAAACTAACTAGCCTCAAAAGAAAAATAATCTTCAAACAATTGTTTAATACTCATAAAAACTAGGGCCAGTCCTCATTTAATAAGCAGCTTCAAGAATGGCAATTTATATGCTTAAAGTTTGATACCAGATGAGAAATCGCTTTTTTTATGCATAATACAAACTAATTTTCTTCGCTAAGTGGAATAAGAACACGCTCTAAATTACATAAAATTTCACTGGATATTTAACAGATGTTTTATCTAAAAGTATTTATAAGAATTCCATAATGTTCTTAACATAACTGAAAATAGTTAGTTCCAGTTGGACTGATTGATTACCGCCCCAGCTGATGGGAATCGTCCCAAACAATACTGGAGGGTTTGGTTCAATCAAAGATGCTGCTGAAGTCTTTTATCAGAATGAAATTGTTCCACTTCAGTCGCAGATGCAACAGATCAATGATTGGGCGGGTGAAGAAATCATTCAGTTTAAGGAATATAAAATTCAAAATGTTGTATAACTAAAGCCCATCAATTGATGGGCCTTTGATTCAATCAGCATCGTTCTAAAAATTGAACTCGACCACGCAATTTGGATAATCCTTATTATCTAAGACACCACCACCTTCAACTATAAGTGCCTCTTTTATAATAGAAACCAATTCACTATTAGCATAACCATGTAGACTTTGTGGCGTATAGCTCAAAAGCTTTTCCCATTTATAGTGATGTACTTCACTATCCACATAATGTCGAAAATTAGCATCTGGTAATAATTCAAAATGTTGCATAGAAAAATTAATTATAAAATTATTTCTTGAATTCATTAAATATAGTTTCTATATCTTTCTTTAGAGAAGGATAATCTTCAATTTTCCATTGATCGTATCCACGGATGCCACAATGTATTATGGCATTCATAACTTTGTGTTCTTCTTTATTAGATGCAGCTTCAATTAATAAACCTGTAAAATCATATGCTTGCTCAGGACTATATTGAAAAAAATCCTGTAAACTTAATATTGATAATGCATGTATTTCACTCGGATTTAATCCTCTTTCTCTTCCACCAGCATATATTACACCAAACACAAAACTAGCCAGCAACTGCCTCTCTAGCTCTGTAGTATTTGAAAGAACTATACTAATTTTCATTAAAAAGTCATTAATTTTTCTTATATTTTCATTTCGATAAATAGACATATTACTCATAAAATTCAGACCATTAAAAAAATTTTGTTTGGATATAAATCTGCCCAAATATAAGGAAAATTTCCTTCTTTATAAATTAGAATCTCATTTATATTTAACATAGATTTAAATTAGACCTATTTAATAAATAATTTTTCACTCCATTAAATATTAGACTTCTATTAAGTCAGAAATATGATCCACGTTTTGCATCTCATTCTGCATTCTTGGCAGAAGGTGCAGAGAACCTGCTACGCACACATTAAGCAGACTTTAAAAAAGCGCCTCATCCCTGATGGGGCTTTTTTTGTCTAAAACTCTCAAAATCCCTCAACTGACCAACCTGACCCAGCGCTACGCAGTCACCCGCGCGCCTGCGGTTCATCTAAATGGGTCAATATTACTGCAAGCAAGATGACTATGGGGTAAATCGCAAAAACCTATACAAACTAGGCTTTAGAAAGAAAAAATTTAAAAATCAAATACTGCATTTCACTGCATAAGCACAGCTTAGATAAATTTTTTTAGTTTAAGGCCATAAAATTAAGCTGATGACCATTCACAGCACAATGAAATGTCTTTTTATAGGTTCAGAATTCATTTAGAAGTAATAAAGTAATATCAGAAAATAAGCATTTGATTATAAATAAAAAATAACATTACTTTTTGAGGTAATTTTTTGTAATAACAGAAGTAATATTTTATAAGTCATTGTTTTTATTGATAGTGGTTTTATATCTTTATCACTTTTTTATACAGTAATTTATTACTCAAATATTACTTCAAAATTACTTCAAATGATCATGTATTGTACTGATTTTAAATAGGAATTAGAGAAATATTACTTTATTACCTCAAAAAATTGCTATCTCCATTTTATTTTTTGGGTTCTCTTTCTTGGTATTTTAACTAATTTACACTCAAGAATCATGAAAATATGGGAATGAAATGGGAATTTTTTAGCTAAAAACTCAATTTATATACACTTGTGCATAAATTTAGGTTGTTGATATCTATTAATTTGTTTTTGAAAATTGGTGCGCTCAGCGAGAATATTAATTAACAATCAAAATAATGATATTTATAAAGAAATAAATAAAAATAATGATTGTATCCTTAATCATATCCTTATTATTAAGTTTTTAAATTTCACAAAAATCCATCCAACAATGTATTTTATGTATTCCTCATTCACTTCTACATAGTTTTTTTATACATGGAATATGGATATAAGATACTGATTAATTTATCAATACATTCATCTAATCGTAATGTATTTTGTTTTGTCATCTCTAATTGCATAAACTGCAACAATTGCATGTCATTTGAACAACCAACGACATTGTTAATAGAGTGATATATACTTTCTTTATATTGGTAGTAATTAGGTAATAATGTATTAGCCCCGAATTAAAACGGACATTTCAAAATCAAGATCTAGTCATAGCACTAGGGTTAAGGAGTGTCTTATGGAACGTATTGAAGTTATTACAACAACTCAACGTCGTCGACGTTATTCAGGTCAAGAAAAAGCTCAGTTTGTTGCTTTAGCCATGCAAGCAGGCTCATCGGTTTCTTCTGTTGCCAGACAGTATGGTATTGCACCAAGTTTACTGTTTAAATGGAAAAGACTAATGCAAGATGGTGGAGTAACTGCCGTGGAAGCCAATGATCAAGTGGTCAGTGTATCTGACTATAACGTGCTCTTAAAAAAGGTCAAACAGCTAGAGCAAATGCTTGGGCGTAAAACCGTAGAAGCTGAAATTCTCAAAGATGCCTTAGAGATTGCTCAAGCAAAAAAGTACATATCGCATATACCCTTGTTACCACCCAACGATACCCAACACAACAAATAGCCCAAACCTTAAGGGTATCCAGATCCAATCTATATCGGCGACTAAAGCATCCTGAAGCAGTTTCTCGTCCACGATATTGTAAGGCGGATGATCTGATTTTATTGCCGATCATCCGAGAAATCTGTGATGAACGACCTAGCAATGGCTATCGACGGGTTACCGCCCATTTAAACCGTTATCTCAAACAGCATGGAATGCAATTGACTCAAGTTAACCCTAAACGTATTTACCGTATTATGAAGCAGAGCCAGTTACTTCTTACGCGAGCTGAACCATTAAAGAATGATCGGACGCACGATGGTCAGGTTGCAGTGTCAGTATCCAACAGCCGTTGGTGTTCAGACGGATTTGAAATTAAGTGTTGGAATGGTGAGAAAGTACGGGTGATCTTCAGTCTAGATTGTTGCGACCGTGAAGTGATGAGTTATGTTGCAACAACCACAGGCATCAGTAGTGACATGGTCTGTGATGTGCTTGTGCAGAGCATGGAAAAACGATTTGGTGTTGTGAATGGTTTACCACATCCTATTGAATGGCTGACAGATAATGGGAGTTGTTATATTGCGAAATCGACACGGCAATTTGCCCATGCACTTGGCTTTCGCATCTGTACCACGCCGATCAGAAGTCCACAGAGTAATGGCATGGCAGAAGCTTTTGTAAAAACATTCAAACGTGATTATGTCTATTTAAATGATGTACCTGATGCTGAAACTGTATTGAATGCTTTACCTGTATGGATGAATGATTACAATTGCAATCATCCACATAGTGGATTAAAAATGAAATCCCCTCGGGAATTCAGGTCGCTAAAATTAGCGAGTTAACTGTCCGTTTTAACGGGGGCTAATACAAATAATAAATCTAATTTATCTATATCCTTATCAGTGTTTAGAAATAGCATAGCTCTATGGGCTTTTTCTGATATTTCTTTAAATTTTGATAACTTAGATTCTAATTCAGCCCTACTTTTTGAACCCCCGAATACTATATTGAAGTTTATTACAGAAAGCTCTAGCAAATCTTTTATTGCTTCCTTAGATTCATTAGCAATAACTTCACTTCCCTTTTGTTTTTTCCACTTTTTAAATATGTATATAGCTACAATTGGTGTTATCAGTGGAATAAACTTAGAAGCTAGGTTAAAGTCAAAACTACAAATGTCCATTTGTTACTCCTTTAACACTCTATAAACGGTAGCTACGCCACAATTAACAGCTTTTGCTATTTCTTCTTTCGTTAAGCCTTTAGTATTTAACTCTTTAATTCTATCATGTTTAGCAATATCTGCTTTCTTTCCAGTAGGCACATATCCTGAACGTACCAATCCTTGCTTGATCCGTTCCTTGCGTTTGTCATTATCCAGCTTAGCCATTGTTGCTAATAGATCAATGAGCATGGCATTAATAACATTCAATATCTCGCCTGTCATTCCATCATTGGTTGTATGTGTAGTCGGTAGATCCGCAATTATTAAACGTAAACCTTTAGCCTTGATTTTATCTTTTAAAATTGCAAAGTCATCTTGTGACAGTCGGCTAAGTCTATCCACGCTTTCGACTAAAAGAATATCGCCTTTACTCGCCTCTGTAAGTAATCGGTTTAATGCTGGGCGTTCAAGCTTCGTACCTGAATAGTTTTCTATGTATGTGCCGTATTGATCGCCATAGCTTTGGCTGAATAAAACTAGATCGCTCAATGCTCGTTCTGCATCTTGATCTTTTGTGCTTGCTCTCACATAAATACGAATTGTCATATCATTAGCCTTTATCATATAGCTATCATTTCACATGTTCTATGATAAAGTTATCATTTAACCAAGTAAATAAGTTAAATGATAGGTACAGAAATATAATTATCAAATTATCTTTTGGGTATAGTCTAATGACAGTCGCAATCTAATATTAATGGTTTTTAATTCTACTAAATTGTGTTAACTATATAATTTATGAAGTCATAACAAAGTTGGAGTTCTTACAATGGGATTATTTGATAATTTATTTTCATCAAACACAAGCAATAGTAATTCTGATAGAAATCAAAATAATGTGATTGAATCAGGTCGAAATAAAAACACTGGTGGTCATGACCATAGAACAAATAAAGGAGATGATCGTACCCCTTCACAAAAGGAAGGTGATAAATCTCGAAGAAAATAAATGTATCTAACTTTTTGAGATTCTTATCTGACCTGTACGTGAATGAAGTAGCACTATCACCCTGTTAAAACAATTATATTCACGTACAGCATTCAATCTGATAGGCTTATAGTCTATATGATAGTTAGAACTCTAAAAAATACTCGCAAAGTCATCCTGTAAATTACTTTGTTTAAACTCAACTTTATTCGTAATGACATGATTAAAAAATAAATCAACTAATTCTAAAAAATCATTCGTAGAACTATCACTATGTTTATATGTATAAGATCCATTTTTTTTATATTGAGTTATATCAAGCACTTCAAAGCATTCTAAATCAGCATTCTTTTTTCTTTGAATGCTCACGTTAATCTTAAGTCTTTTAGTTACACGTTCAGCAAAATTATATTCCTTTTCTTTGCGCTTTTCTGTTATTGGATTAATGATTTGAATATATATACTTAATTCTTTGTATTTAAAAGATAATATATTATTTTCTTTAATTTCATGCTCAAAATCCTCACAAATTGATAAAAACTCTTTTGTGATTAGATCTTTTAGATGATTTACATGTTCATCTAATTGCCTCGCTTTCTCACTGTTGTAGGCTTCAAATTCATGTTGTTGTTCAATTAACAGTTGAAGTCCTTCCATCTTTAATACTCTTTCTTAAATCAAGGGAAAGAAAACAGTATAGTCGATGATAAGTAAATGCTGTAATCCTTCACTCTCATTATGAGCATGTGACTGCCTATGCTTATATTAAAACGCTGTGATCGTTTTGCCATGTTGTTCCCTATGGCAAGGGAAATTACCTTTCCAAAATTTTTAGGTGTGATGCAGTGAACCTGACCACCTGACCACCTGACCACCATCATGTCTTAGCTTGCCCACTGGTCAAGGGGTATGGGATCAAAAGTCCGAAAGCCGTCCACGAAAAAGACCGTCCCCTCGTCAAATTTTTGTGTGGTCAAAATTCCCATATGGGGTATACCTTAATTAATTCAATTAGTTAAATTAATTTAACAATCAATATAAATGGTGTCCATGTTGGTGCAATCGCATGAAAAAGCTTTAAACTTGATAGCTTTTGCCACTCTATACAAATCGCTATTTTTTGATGTGTTACAGGTGTTACATAGGTTACAAGACTGTTTTATATATACTTTTTAATTTAACGATCATTATTTATTATTAACAACTATCTATATATCAATAGTAAATTTAAATATTAATTATTATATATCAATATCTTACAAACAGAACTTATTGTTTAATTGCTCTATATTCATGTTGCCACACATATTGATCATTTTTGAGTGGTTACAAGTGTTACATAGGTTACAACATTGTTTTATATCATTTTATTTGTAACATTTTTAGCCTTTGAGTCTTGTTACAAGGGTTACATTTCAGGTCATGGGGGGCTTAAAATTTACATTTAACCGCCTCATGTGGACACCGCCCACTTCCTCATGTGCAAAAAAAATCCCATTTGGGACTAAAAATAACTAAACATTGAGGGCTTTGAGCTAAATTAGGATAAAAATCTGAATACTCGGAATAAATTTTCAGTTTCTCATTGGATAGCTTATCTAATCACATGGCGACATTACAAAACAGTGCCAAAATTTTGGAATGAGTAACCTCGCCCTTGCAATTCAATAGCGCAATTTTTAGGAATAGTGTTTTTTATGATGTGGCTTGGGCTGTGTAATTGTACTTATGAAAGCTGTCCATGGTTGTATGGGCAAAATTAGGAAATAGATAAAATTTAGAATTACTATCGTGATAAAAAATGCCCTGTTCAATCATAGCTATGATGTATTGCTGTGCTTGATCCTGATTCAACATAAATTTAAGTATTAAATCTTGGATTAGGTCTTTTGGTCTAACTAAAGCATTTTCAACTGGGCTATGAATTTTGCGTAAGTTACTGCGCTGTCGCTCCAGCCGATCAAAATAGGTCTGTATGATTTCATGCTGGATACATTGATCTAGGCTACTATTTGTTGTGGCTACTATGTTGTTTAGAATTTCGATCAATTCGCCTTTAAGGCGCTTTATTTTCTGAATGTCTGTATCAGTAATGCGCTCTATATAATGCAAACGCAAGGTTTGGTTATCAATAAGTTGAATATCTGCACCCTCTAATCGAATATGCTCCAGTAATCTATAAGCCGATTCAAGCTGCAAACAGCGTATGAGCTGTGCTTTATATTTGCGTACTAGCTCAGTCAAATGTGATGGTAATTCTTGCTGTTGATGCAGCCGTAAGGTGTGATTGTTAATTAATTCTAGGTTTGCGCTACAGTGCTGCAATGCTTGATTTAATAATTGGGCAATATTCATAAACTGTACCCTCAGAAATAAATAAACCGTATGGGGTTGCCATCCATACGGCTTGAAATTGGTTTAAATGTCGATGGTTGTGCCTGTGTTCACATCATCCGTATATGGATTAGTCGCTTTCTCAATGTCATAGCTAAACATTGTGGTATTAAACACATAAAGCCAAACAGGATTTTTACTCTCAGGGGTACGCTCTTGCTTGGTGGTTTTGCCATTTGCACAGTCAATCCAACCGTGTTTTTTAAGCACTTTAGCCACTTTCTTAGGGTCAAAACCTGTGCAAAGCTCTTGTTTAAATTGCTCTTTAAAGAACAAATAACGTAGGGTTTCACGCTGTTGGGCATTTACGACCTTATAACCCACTCGATATATGGTTTTTTCTCTAAAAGTCTTGGCATCGGTGCTTGCTTCATCTGCATGGTCTGAGTTGCCATAACTTGCCCGTTTATTGCCCTCGATTAAGGTATCAAAACGGCTATTTCCGTTTGCCTCAAAAAATGCTCTGACTTGCTGGAGTATCTGCCGATCCTCAAAGTCCCCGACCATTTCAAAGCTGTTGAGCCATGTCTTAAATACACTGTTGACAGCCTCTAAAGCCCTGCCCTTTTTCCAGCCTGTGATATTGGCTTGCGTTGCCAACTCTCCAGCTACAGCGACAACGGCAAAACGTGCAGCCACACGCTCAATGTGTCCCTGTGCATTATCAGGCGTAATCTTGGCTTTATATTGCTGATAAAGTTTTAGGGCGGTTTCTGTAATATGACCTTTGTCACGGGTCAAATACTCAAGCCAAGATTTGCCAGCTACGCCATAAGCACTAATTGCATTTTCATACAGCTTATTTGCCTGTTGTGCAGCATTTGGGGCAAAGTCTACTTGGTCAAATATGCCGTATTCACAAGCATCTAAACTAATTTCAGGTAGGCGTATTTCTTGCCCTAGTTTAGATGTTTGCCCTATCTCATTTAAAATTTCTTTAAAGGTCTTTTCACCACTGGATAAGAACAAGACTCGCCATTGTTGTGGTGCTTTGGCTATGGCAGTGCGTGCCATACGTGCTTTACCCTGACCATTGGCAAGCATATATACAGTTTGCCCAATGTCTTTTGCTGCTGCCTCACCAATTTCATCCAGTACCAAAAAGCCATCATTGTGCATAAAGGCGGTTTGCTCTAATGCGTTGCCTGTTGATCGCCATGTACGGTAATACTCTTTCGGGTGTCCCCATACACTACAAGCAAGATAGATAGCGGTACTTTTGCCTTTGGATGACGTACCATTTAAATGAAAACCGCCACCCTGTTGATTCAATGGCTCAAGTAGTTGTCCAGCAAAGGCACATGCCACACTAAATACAAGCTTAGAATGGCTTTCGAGCAATAAACTTACCCCATTTTTCCATGCTTCCAATTCACCCTTATATTGAAAGCGGTTATCTAGCCCATCGGTACGCTGATAAACAATTAATTCATCGTGTTTAGTGCCTGGATTGCTATAGGTTTCAGTCGGTAAAACATAACGATGACCATGCCAACCGACACTATCCACACATAAAGCGAATTTATCGACTGGATAGCTCATTAGGTAAATTTGAAAAAGCTCTCTGCCTCTGCGGTCAGGGGTAATAATCACACCTTGATTGGATAGGGCTTTTCGTGATTCCGTCCCATCACCTTGAAATAGCTCGTTCGGCACAGCCCAAGTGTGATGAATAAAAGCATCATCTTGCCACTGTAATAAACGCCCCCAATTGTTACTCGTATTGTCACGGGTTTTGGCTGTCACCAAAATAGGGCTAGAGATAAAGCGTTCCCGATACTCGCCATTTTTGAGCTTTTCGATAAAGAACACACCTTTATCATGGATTTCAAAGCTACCATTCTCCCATTCCATTGGCTCAGCTAACATGCCATCAGGTAAATTATCGCTTGGTGATGGTGGTTGATAGGCTGCTGTATTTAAGGCGGTTATATCGCTTGCTGTGCTGTCTTGTCCGTTTTGCTTGCGTATCTCCACCCAATCCATCACATCGGCTTTATCAGGCAAATTTAGCCCATCTAGCACGATATAACGCACATTACAGCCCAATTTATCTAATTCACTGGCAATTTCATTGAAAAACTTAGTTCCAGCCTTGTCATTATCTGCCCAAATGACAATATCAAGGCGTGCTAGTGGTCTAAGGTCGGTTTTATCTGTATTGCCACTCCCTCCGCATGTGGTGGCATATAAACCCAAACTATTGAGATAATCAGCTTTTTGCTCACCCTCAACAATGTAAATTGGCTGTTTATCAGGGACAAAGAGGATGCGCTCTAAGGCATATAACGGCTTTTTACCCTGACCAACAGGATAAGCTTGGCTAAAATCAGGATCGCCAAATTTAAAGCCACGTTCGCCACTGGAGAAAATACGAATCCATTTATCACCTGTATGATGATTTTTGGCTCTGACTTTCCAATACACTGGCATACCGTGACCATCGGTATAACAGAACAAATATTCAAACTGATAGCCGTTTTTAACCTCACGTTCTGCCAACTTTTGAGCATGGGTAAAGGCTTGTTCTTGTACTTCCTGATAATCTAAAAATTCACTCATGCGTGATTCTCCCATGCGCCTAAGTCTTTACATGCTTCAATAAAAGACTTGCCTGTAAGCAACTGGTGAAATGCAATCAAATCACCACCTTTGGCTTCGCAAGCCATACACTTAAAGCAACCCTTACGGCTGTTTATGCGTAGGCTTGGGGTACTGTCATCATGAAATGGGCAAATCATCTCACGCCATTCGCCACGACCTTTGACGGCGTAACCTCTAGCAGTTAGATATTCGATAGGATCAGGAAGTAATGCCCGATTTAAACCAAATTTCTTTGGCTTATCAGTATTAGAGTTTCGGTATTTCCCTAGCGTAGGGTGCGCTTTTTTCATAGTGCTACGCCCCTACTTTAAAAATCGTTGGGTATAGCTCTCCCAATACATCACATTCGGCGAAAATGTCAGAATGTAATTGGGTTGTCATGCGCTTGATCGCATCCGTCATAAACTGAATGACACCCAATTCAATCCCTGCGATTTGGAATGTTTTTGGGTTAGTTTGTAAAAGCTCATCACAAGCAATTTTGGCAAGATTCATTAAATGCTGTACATCAGCATCAAGTTTCTGAAAATCATTGTAAATGGCGTGAATTAGGCTTGTTGGATTGTCTATTTCTGCAATATCACTGATTGCATCAGTTTGCTTGTCTAATTGGGCAAGCCATAAATTTAAAATTTGCATTGAACCGTACAAGGTTGAATGAACAGCTTTAGTGGCATTTTTAAAATGCTGATTCGTTTCTTTGCCAATGAAGTAAATCACGGCGTTATGTAGTGCTTGGATCTCTTTTAAACAAAAGAAATAGTCTTTAACAGGTTTATCTAGTTCGGCAAGGGTTTGAAATGCCTGATTTTTAGGCGTAATAATTTGATTAGGCATGATTATGCACTCCTAACGAATTGATAGAAGCCTTGCCATTCACGTCCAAATGAGGGTGGCAAAGCTGAAAAGGGTTGGACGATAGGCTCGTTAGGATACCTACACACGTAAACGTGTCCCTCTCCAGCTTCGCCATAGAGATATGCGAACGCATAGAGATAATACGCACAAAAAAACCACTTATAGCGGTTTGTGCGCTAACGAGTTCATAGCCGTCCAAAGCTAACCCAACTGCTTTCTGTTGGGCATGTTTAGGATATAAAGCTTTGTCTTGTTTTGCAATGTAATTTTGCTGTAATAGCTTAGAAAGCATTAGATATGCCCTCCTTGCTGTTGATTTGCAATCGCTTGGCGGATGCTTTGGCTATGGTTGTAACTTTCAATCACCCATGTGGCACGTTCTTTATTCGGTATATCGCCTTTTTCAAAGTCATAAGGTTTTTCTATATCAATCAGTGCGTGTTTATATGCACTTTCTTGGCTTTCCTGATTCATCAAAATACAACCTTGCACCACAAGCGTTCTCGGATTGGAATGCCAATTCATTTCCTTAATATCTTTAAGGGCTTGATGTGCTTGGGTTTTGGTGTAGTGGTCTTGATGGTCAAAGCGGGCGTGTTCAGTATCACAATTGGTATAAAGCTGATAGGTTGCCCAATAATCCCCAGCATGTCCCAATAAATTGCTGTTGTGGGGCTTTAATAGCTCAACGTGATTAAGACGTTTATTTATCTGATACTTTGCATTTTCAACGGTGGTTTTTTCAATCGTTAAAAAGCCTGTATTTGTGCCAATGGATAGCAAGAAACCCACAACATTTAAAACACACTGTAGATTACTGGTGAAATAAAGGTGACTTGGTGAATATTCAGCTTCATGTGTCACCATTTCAGCTTTTCCGACTTCATTATCAAAACGATAAGCCGTGACTAGGTAAACGTGTTCTTTATCATCTTGAAATGGCTGAATTAAATCACTAGACAAGACAAAATCATTGTTTTCTACTGTGAAATAGGCAAACTCAGGTAAATTATCGTAGCCATCCATGAGTAAGTTATTTTGAATCATCACCTGTATGGTACAAGGTTGCTCCAAGTCATATTTTAGGTTAGCAAATAGCTTATTAGCATCATACAAATGTGCCTGATCTGTTTGCTTACATGAGATACCGTGAATAACTTTATCGGATAATTCAGGGTTACATGCCTGATAGGTTGCTGTCGAATAAATTGTCATACTGCAATGCTCCGATCTTTTTGTTTCATCCATTCCGCAATATCTGAGGCACGCCATACGGTAATAGTCGGACTTAAACGGATTGGCTGGGGGAACTCACCTTTACGCACCCATTCCCATAATGTTTTTTCAGATACACCAATTAAGCCTTTGCTGGCTTGGCGTGCGCCAATAATCCGCATCTTGCCTTTATTGATGCCTGACTTATACATGTGGGTGCGTGCTGAACGTTCGGGAATATTAGCAAGGTCTTTCATACGGTAATAACGATCTGTCGCTTGGTGATCTGTAGCCGTTGCATACATTTGATTTGTCATATCGCCACCCAATTAAGCCGATTGCACAGCATTGGTTTGCTTTTGGTTGTTATGCCATTGCACCAATTCTGCATAGTCGAAATAAACAGGCGCTTGGCGTGTTTGCCCTGCTTTGTATGGTTTGGGGAACATAGGGTCTTTTGCCATAAGTTTGCGTAAACCCTCTGAGGAAAGGTCTAGCATTTGGCAAGTGGTCTTTTGAGATACTCGTAGCGGTGTAGCTTGATTGGATAAATTGAGGTCGTGCATATAATGCCCCTATCATTGTGTTACATGACTAGCTATTGCATGACATTGCAAAGCTGATAGGAGCTATTTTCTTATTGATTTTAAAGGCGTTGTTCTAGTTAGAAATTAGTTAGAATAAAAGTCAGATATTTTTATTATTTGCATCCTCTAACCATTTCGATACTGTATCTTTTGATGGAATTTTTAACTTTTTTCCATCAGCATGTAATTGCATTACACCATAAGCTTTGAATGGATTATCTATTGGTAGTTCCGCCATATCGACCAAAACATAAATAATATCTAACAAATTGTTTTTAGCCCTTGTGCTTTCGATATTACCTTGATTTTTAATTTTTTTATTTTCTTTTAATAACTTACTATTTTCCTGCTTTAATTTTTCGATCTCTGCTTTTAGCTGTGTATTTTCATCAGCCAAAGCCTGTTGGTTATTACTACGCTCTAAGGCTGAAACAAGTTGGTCATGGCGATTTTGTTCTAATTTTTCTTTACGTTCATGTTCTTGCTGAAATGCTTGTGATATTTTTTTCTGTTGCTTTTCTATTTGATCATAATGGTTATGATCAAAATAGTTGAAATGTGAAGGCTGAATATGAGTAGGAATTACTGCTTTTTTTGCCAAAGTCATAGCTTCCATGCTTTCGGTAGCATTTTGACTGAAATTTGATTTATGTGATTGTTCTTTATTAATTACATCCATAAATCTATTTTTCAGTGTACTGTTTGATGAGTCCATTTCCTCAGTTACAGTTTGTTCTTGGTTACTTTTTTCTGATTGGGATATTCCTTCAACTAAATCTAATGTTAGTTTTCCTAAATTTTTAACAGCCATGTTTAGAGTCCTGTTATTTAATATTGCTCAGTATAGATTACATTTTGGTATATTGGCATATATGAGATTTACACAACAAAAAGTGATCTATCTCGCATATGTCACCTACAAATACACCTATAATCAATCTATTAAAAATATAAAACAATAGCCAAATTAGTTATTTAGAACATTTCAGAAAAAAGTATTGGTAAAGCTTGAGGAGGAATATTCCATTCGAGCTGTTGCTGCACAATTTGAAATGGCTTTATTGCACAAACCTATCTCTAAAGGCTTATTTAGCAATATAATTTTCAAATGAATAAGCCTACACCTAAAATTTATCGTACAACCAATTGGTCCATGTACAACCAAGCCCTAATGAATCGTGGAAATAAAGCGACTTAAAATCACAGTTAAAAAAAGACCTTACGTCATCTGCAAGCCAAAGTAGAACTGCGAGAACAATACCTAAACCAACTAAATAGGCTTAAATCCAAGTATCCTATTATTTATATTGATGAAAGTGGGTTTAAGTCAAATGAATACAGACCATAAGGTTACTCGATTTAAGGAATACCTTTAGTGTAATCATTATGGACAATGCAAAATTTCATCAATGGCAAGATATAAAAGATTTATTGGCACACCATGAGCATCAAATCTTATAGCCTTGATTTCAATCCAATTGAAAAAACGTGGGCATGGGTTAAACGCAAGCGTAAAGAATATTTGGTTGAGTCTGTTGATCAGCTTTTTCAAATGTTTTTTCAGCTTTGTATAAGAAATCAAGCAGATTGACTATATAATAAGAACAAATCAAAACTTAATTATGATGTTACTGTGATGCTAATAAATAACGAATATATGACGCTTGATGATAAAGATTTAATTACTGATATATATATTGCGTATGCTTGGAAAAAAGCTCAAGCATATATAACTAGTACAAATTGGTATGCAGACAATCTTGAAATTAAGCTTAGTTCCTTAAAGTTAGAAAATACAATTGCGACTGTAAAAAAGAAAATTAATATAAAAAGGGAGAAATTTAAGCAGCTTCAGCTGGTGCCAGTACCAAAAGGTACAGCTTGGGACTTCATTGAGACAAATGAAGGTAATTTACAATGGCAACCTAAAGAATTAGAAAAGCAGAAGTTAAGACCATTAGCACACATTTCAATATATGATCAAATAGTCATGATATTAATCATGATGGGGCTAGCAAATAAAGTTGAAAGTATACAGGGTGATCCTAATACATCTTTTCAGGAAGTACATAATAAAAAAGTTGTAAGTTATGGAAATCGGTTATATTGTAATTATATAAATGATATTGCATATTTTAATTATTATGCTGAGAACACATATAGCAAATATTTTGTAGATTATCAAAAATTTTTAAAAAGACCACAACACTTTGGTGAAAAAAATATAGGAAAAATTTCTCCTGATGAACAGTTATTTATATTGGAGTTAGATATTGAAAAGTTCTTTGATAATATAGATAGAGAATTACTTTTAAATAAAATTATTGAAATTAAAGGTGATGATGGAGGTATCAAGTTAAATAATATTTTAAGAAAATTCAAAGATTGGGATTGGGATGATATATCTAAAAAAAAATTTAAAGATTATTTTCTAGATGAAAAAATTCCATATGGCATACCTCAAGGTCTTGTGGCTGCTGGTTTCCTCTCAAATATTTATTTATTAAAATTCGATGAAGAAATTATAAAAAAAATAAATAAAAATATTGGAAATTCTGATATTAAATTAATTGATTATTGTAGATATGTAGATGATATTAGAATTGTAGTAAATGCTAAAAATAAAGAAAATAAATTTAAAGTATTAGAGGCTATCCAAGAGGAAATAAATAAATATTTAATAGATATTAAGTTAAATATAAATGGTAAGAAATCAAAAATTGATAGCTTTATTGTATCGAAAGGAAATATTTCAACAAAAATTAGCAATTTGAAGAATAAACTAAGTGGCCCTATCCCATTTGAAGATGCTGAGGATCAATTAGGACACTTAGAGGCTTTACTCAACTTAACACGTGAAGAAGAGGAGAAAAAAGATTTCTCTTTGGGGCAACCTATAAATTCATTACAACAAATTGATAAGCATTATTTTGATTTAAGAGAAGATACTGTTAAGAGATTTTCTGCCAATCAAATTTCAAAAATACTTAGTGAAATTCGTCATAATACAAGTCAAGAAGTTGATTTAAATGGAATAATAGTTCCAGGTGAATGGGATTATGTACAGGAAAGAATTGCTCGTCGATTTATTTCTATATGGGCTAAAGATCCTTCTACTACACTTTTATTAAAGAAAGCTGTTGAACTTTTTCCAGATAAACGGATTTTAAAACCAATACTTCTTGAATTAGAAAATTTAAGAAAATGTAAAAATAATAAGGTTCTAAATGTAATAGCAGACTATTGTTTAGCTGAATTATTTAGACATTCATCTACTATCATTCATAATAAAGAAAGATTGTCATTTCCAGCACATTGTGAAATAGATGGATTTTTTGAATTATTACAATCTTTTGCTGCCAAATTAATGAATGAAATTGGTATTAATCATGAATATAATTTACTGTTAAAACAAGCAGAGTATCTTTTACTAGTACGTTTGGATAGCACTTTAGAAAATAAAAGTAATAATCCTATAAATGATTTTATTTTTAAAATTTGTAATGGTTTTAGAAAAATATCAGTTAATAAGCTAAGTAACTTTCAGTTAGCTCTATCAATATTATTAGCTTATAATATTTATATTGAAGAATCAAAATTCTATAGAGCATTGTCTGAATTTTTTCAAGAAATATATAAAGATAAGATTGATTTTAAAGAAATAATCGAAATAATTATTAATGAAAATTATCAAGTGGTTAAAGACTTATATTTTTATGCTAAAAATATAGGTTATGACTTTGTAAAATCTGAATATTTCAATCTTATTGTTGAAAATTATAATTTTAAGGTACTTCCTTTAAGTGGAAATCTAGAGGAGATAAATGGTAGTAACTCTTTATTAAAAATAATTCTAAGAAAAGACAATCCATTTTCCAATGAAATTATGATATTAAAATTATTTCAAGAAATTATAAAATCTCCAGAAATTATTAAAGGTTTAAAACCCAATCAGTTTATTGATTTTGCAAAAACAAATGTTCAATTCAAAGCTTTTTCATCCCCATTAAAATATAATGTTTTTAATGAAAAATTAACTATAAACATTCATCTTAAAGAGGAAAGTGAAAATCTTATTTATAAAGCATTAGAGATGGAAAAAGGAACTTTACACAAGATTGCAACTTTTATTAGATCCGTTATTGTGGGGCAAGAAGACTGGGCTTTATCTAGAGGGCTTTGGATTAAAAGAGCTGCTAATAATGAATTAAACAGTTCTTCTATACGCAGACGCCTGAGTGTATGGTCATCACCTGAACATTTACTAGGAGAGGGTGCTCAAGTATCGAATTGGTTGACAGATTTATTGACTAAATTATTACAGATTAATTTTTATAAGCCTTATAAGAATATTCATAATTGGCCAAACCAACTAACTTTGTCCAATTTAGATACAATTATCCAAGATAGATTAAAAATGCTGAGTGAATATTATTGTCAACTATCAGGGACACCTACCTTAATTGAGAGGGTCGATCTTGGATGGAAAAAAGATAAGAAAAATTTAACTGTAGCAATGGTCCAGTCTAAAATGCCAAGAGTTAAAGATATAAGAGATTATGGCTTATATTTAAATAATAAATTATATAGACCTCAGCATAGAAAGCATATAACCAGGGTTTGTAAGCTTATTCAAGAACATGTTAAAGCTCAAAAAATTTATGAACCTTTGGAAAAATCTGAACCCAATCATAATCACATTGATATTCTAGTCTGGCCTGAACTTGCTGTACATAAAGATGATTTAGATGTACTGATCAATCTATCCAGAAAAACTAAGTCTATTATTTATGCTGGATTAACTTATATTGATCAACCTAATATTGATGGACCTAACAACTGTGCTATATGGATAGTACCTAATATTCAGGATACTAACCAAGTAGAAATTAAAAGATTACAAGGTAAAAAACACATGATGGCTCTTGAGCGATCTATTAAACCTTGGAGGCCTTATCAATTAATTTTAGAATTAATTCATCCAGCTTTTCCTAATGAAAAAGGATTTATGATATCAGGTTCAATTTGTTATGATGCGACAGATATAGCATTAAGTTCTGATTTAAGAGATAAAACTAATGCTTATTTCATTTCGGCATTGAATAAAGATATAAATACATTTGATTCTATGGTTGAAGCTTTGCATTATCATATGTTCCAGCATGTTGTATTAGTTAATTCTGGGGAATATGGTGGTTCATATGCTAAGGCCCCTTATAAGGATCATTATTGTCGATTAATTTCACATGTTCATGGTAATAACCAAGTTTCTATTAGCACTTTTGAAATGAATATGTTTGATTTTCGAAGAGATAATGTGGGAAGTAGTATGAGATCTGGTAATGATCTAAAAGCAACTCCTGCTGGATTGATAAAAAACTAATAGTTGAATGATATAAACACCTATCAACAATGTTGCTGATGGGTGTGTTGACTAATGCAACTGAAATAAGTTTTTTTAGCTTTGCTGCACAAAGATTTAAAAATAAACCCCGCCCATTCTATTCAAATTTAAGTGGCAACTTGAGTATAAGGTTGACCTAATATGTACAATGCAACATTTCATCAACGGCAAGATATAAAAGATTTATTGATGCACGATGCACATCAAATTCTTTGGTTACCTCGTTATAGCCTTGATTCCAATCTAATTGAAAAAACGTAGGCATGGGTTAAACGCAAACGTAAAGAATGGTTGGTTGAATCTGTTAATCAACTTTTTCATCTTTGTATGAAAAATTAAGCAAATTGACTATATAAAAATGTCATTTTGGTCAATCAATAATTATCTTTCTATAAATTTTATTGCCCATGCTTCGCTTTTTTGTGCTGTAACACTTTTTCAGATCATCTATTTTCAATCAAATTTATAAAAAAACAGGTTACAAAAATGGGTACAGTGACCTTTTAAATAAAAACAATATAAAACAAATGTTTGAAACAAAAATTAAGTGTTTTTAAACCAAAACTTTAAATTTTAAAGGTGTTACAGCCTAGATTTTACCTTACAATATTTTTAATTTTTTAAATAAAAACAATGATGTAACCTATAAAATAAAAGGTGTTACAATTTTTAAAAATTAAATCATTAAAAAACAACGATGTAACCTGTAACACTTGTAACACCTAAAAAAACATCATATCTGCAAAATAAAAAAATTAGAATTAGGGCAAAATTCACAATTAAAAAATTCTTGAGAGTATAGCAATCATGCTATGTATGAATTTGTCATTTCAGCCAATTTAAGCTTAACCAATTTTGCATATTTGATATTGATCACACCCTGCTTTGCCTGTTCCATCAATGAAAGGCTAAATTCCATCGGGCTTATAAATTTCTCTTGGTTCGCCTCTAGGTAATCGCTCCACCAACAAAGCATCATCCTACGTTCTTCCATAAATTCCGCATGATGAATATAAGCCTGTCTTACGCCATTGCGTTCTTGGTGGCTCATTTGCTTCTCTACTGCATCCTCAGTGAATAACGTGCTTTCAATTAATGCACCGCACGCCATACCCCTAAAGCCATGCCCACAAATATCTTGATTTGTATCGTATCCCATACGTCTTAGAGTGTTATTAATAGTTGATTCACTCATAAAGCCGTGTGGATCACCATTCTTAGGAAAAACATTGTTATAGATACCACTATAGCTATGAATTTCACTAATAATGCGTAGAGCCTGTGGTGACAATGGGATTAAATGCGGTGTTTTCATCTTTGCGCCCCGATTTGAGAATTTATACCCCTCTACTAGCGTGCGCTCAGGTGGTATCGTCCAAATTCCTTTTTTAAGGTCAAATTCATTCCATCGGGCAAAGCGTAACTCACTGGAACGTGCAAAGGTATGTAAAGCAAATTCAAGGCATAAGCCTGTTAATGGGTGTCCTTGATCTGCTTGTAATCTTTTAAATAGTTCGGGTAATTGAGTTAATGGCAATTTCGGGTGATGTTTGGTTTTACGTGTGACAATAATTGCATCTTTTAAGCTATAAGCTGGGCTTAGCTCTATATATCCTTTTGATATTGCAAACGCAAAAATACTGACAAATCTTTGCCTTGTCTTTTTCAAGACCTCTAAATAGCCTTTTTCTTCAATTTTGCTTAGGACAAAATTTAAATCACGAGGTTTAATGCTATCTATTGGTTTATTCCCAAGCTCAGGAAATACATAAATTTCAAAATTTTTTAATGCCCGTTCTGCCGTACCATCACCCCATTTTCCAGTAGCTTTATATGCTACATGCCATGCCCGTGTAACAGCTTCAAAGCTAAAGCTATCATCATGTTTGGCTTTTTGGATTGCTAACTGATCAATCGGATCAATGCCATTAGCCAATTGATTAAGCAATGTATGTCTTTTCCCTCTAGCTTCTTTCAAAGTCAAAGCTGGATAATTCCCCAAAGTCATAAGCCCATCTTTACCATTAGGGCGTTTGTACTTAAATCTCCATACTTTTGAACCATTTTTACGAATAAATAGAATTAATCCTTGTCCATCGTACAAGTTATAGTCTTTTTCTTTGGGTTTTGCGCCATCACATTGGGTAGAAGAAAGAGGCTTGATTTGTCTTGCCATAAGAATAATTTGCCTAAAATAAGGATATAAATTGCATAGAATTGACTTATATCCTTTAATGTATCCTTATTATTTCACGCTGTATAGTGATGTATGTTTGTTTATGTTGGCAACATAAAACACTATTATTATGATTTTTATAGTTTTTTAACGATATGTTGGTATGTGTTGGTATTAAATTGGTGCGCTCAGCGGGACTCGAACCCACGCCACAGGCTTCGGAGACCTGTACTCTATCCAGTTGAGCTATGAGCGCTTTTAAGTCGCCCATCATAACAAAAAAAATCATAAGGTAAAGCAAAGAATGATTTTCTACTTGACTTACTGTCTATCCTTTAAACAGTTTTATCTATGCAACGAAGAATTCCATTTAGATTACTTGGTTTATCCGACTAGATCGCTCACAATATACCCGTCTATTAATACGTGAGAAATTCATGACTGATGCATTAATGCTGAAAGAGTTATCGAAAACCTATAAAAATGGCTTCCAAGCCTTAAAAGGCATCAATTTAACTGTTCCTGAGGGCGAATTTTACGCACTGCTCGGGCCAAATGGTGCTGGAAAGTCGACAACTATTAGCATTATTAGCTCGCTAACCCGTAAAACGTCGGGACAAGTCGAAATTTTTGGACATAACCTCGACACTGAAGCCTCAAAAGCCAAACAGTGCCTAGGTGTCGTTCCACAGGAATTTAACTTTGGTCAGTTTGAGAAAACCTTTGACATTTTAGTCACTCAAGCAGGTTATTACGGTATTCCTAAGAAAATCGCCGAACAACGTGCCGAACATTATTTAGAAAAACTGGGTCTTTGGGAAAAACGAAATTTGCAAGGCCGCATGCTGTCTGGTGGTATGAAACGCCGTTTAATGATTGCACGTGCCATGATGCATGAACCTAAACTCCTGATTTTAGATGAACCAACCGCTGGAGTTGATATCGAACTGCGCCGTTCTATGTGGGAGTTTCTCACTGAAATGAATGAAAAAGGTACATCAATTATTCTGACCACGCATTATTTAGAAGAAGCCGAAATGCTGTGTCGCCGCATTGCGATCATCGATCATGGCGTGATTAAAGAAGACACAAGCATGAAAGCGTTCTTGAGCCAGCTCAATGAAGAAACTTTCATTTTTGATTTGGCAGCACCGATTGAACCTATCAAGCTGAACTTTATTGGAATTCGTTTTCATTTGGTTGATAGTCTGACCTTAGAAGTTACAATGGATAAATCGCATGCCTTAAATGAAATTTTTCAATTATTTGAAAATTTAGGCATTCAGGTACGCAGCATGCGCAACAAAGCCAACCGTCTTGAAGAGTTATTTGTCAAAATGGTCGAGAAAAATTTACAGGAGGCATCTGAATGAACTTCACTCAACTGCAAGTTGCCTTATGGACGCTGGTTCGTAAAGAAATTCGCCGCTTTATGCGCATTTGGGCACAAACCCTGCTTCCACCTGCCATCACTATGAGTCTGTATTTTGTGATTTTTGGTAATCTGGTCGGTTCACGAATTGGACATATGGGTGGCTTTACCTATATGCAGTTCATTGTCCCAGGTCTGATTATGATGGCAGTGATTACCAACAGTTATGCCAATGTCTGCTCAAGTTTCTTTAGTGCCAAATTCCAGAAAAGTATTGAAGAACTCATCATGAGCCCTGTACCACTTTACTTAGTTCTGTGGGGTTATGTGATTGGTGGTGTGTGCCGCGGCGTTTTAGTCGGCTTAATTGTCACTCTCGTCAGCTTGTTTTTCACTGACCTGCACATTCACAACTTATTTATTACGATTTACACCGTTGTAGTGACCAGCTTGCTATTTTCGATTGCAGGTTTCATTAATGCGATTTACGCCCGTTCATTTGATGATATTTCGATTGTTCCAACCTTTGTACTGACTCCACTGACGTATTTAGGTGGTGTATTCTATGCAATTAGCGCATTAAGTCCATTTTGGCAAACCCTTTCATTAATCAACCCGATTGTCTATATGGTCAATGCTTTCCGTTATGGCATTTTGGGACATAGCGATGTTAATGTCAGTATCTCACTTGCTGCAATCAGCGGGTTCTGTCTGGCTTTTTATGCTATTGCCTACTATTTATTAGCACGCGGTTCAGGAATTCGTGAATGAGTGTAGAAAAATCTTTATTGGGTAAAGACACCAATTACCCGACAACTTATCAACCTGAGATTTTATTTCCAATTTCTCGAAGCCTCTCTCGTGAGAGTTATGCAGATGTTGCAGGAATTCAGCAAGGCTGTGACTGGTGGCATGTGTTTGAACTGTCTTGGCTAAATGCACAAGGAATTCCCCAAGTTGCGATTGGACGGTTACGCCTGCCTGCAACATCGCCGAACCTAATCGAATCAAAATCGCTCAAACTATACTTTAATAGTTTGAACTTCATGCGTTTTGATTCTACAAAACAGCTGATTGCAACTGTGGAACAGGATTTGTCAAAAGCCGCCGAAGCACCTGTGCAACTGACACTGATCGATGTAAATAATCTGGCAGTATCACAACCTGAAGGTCAATGTCTGGATCAGCTTTCACCTCAGCGTTTATCTGAACAGCCTGATGCCAGTTTGTTACAACATGCAGGTTCAGGGCGCATGGTTGAAGAACAATATTATTCCAATTTGTTGCGCAGTAACTGCCCTGTAACAGGTCAACCTGACTGGGGTACGATTTTCATTCGTTATCGCGGTGAAAAAATTTGCCCAGCAAGTTTATTGGCTTATATTATTTCTTATCGCCAACACAACGGTTTTCATGAACAGTGTGTCGAGCAAATCTATGCAGATATCTGGAAAACGCTAAAACCTGGACAACTTATGGTCTATGCTGCCTATACCCGTCGTGGTGGGCTAGATATCAACCCATGCCGTGTTTCCACTGAAGCATGGTTACCACAAACGCCTGTCCGCCTTGCCAGACAATAAACAACTATTTGAATTTTGAGGTGTAACCATGGCTTTTTTTGGTTTTATTCCATCTGAAAGTTTATTGAACAAGATTCAAACCGCTATCGCGCAAAAAGACTCTAAAGAACCACTGTATCCATTGCGTGATGAAATTGCCTTACAGGTCAATGACGAAATTATTGATGCGATTGTCACAAATCTAATTCACCATTTTCCTGAAACAGATAAACGTGAAACAACTGAAAAACTGGCAGGTTTTGTCAAGTCCAGTGTGCACTTTTTATTGTCTAAGCAATTATTGAGCAAGGCACCCAATGATGTCGTACGTCAATCTATCACTTTTTCAGAACAAAGCCTGTTTAAGGACCCACAAGGTCAATGGCGTTTAGGTGAAGCACTGGATGATAGTTTAGTGACAACACTGAAACATCAGTTTGCGCAGATTCAGGCAGGTGAAAAGATCAATTTGCATGCTCTGGCAGAAAGCTACAAAATGTTTGCCGAAGCAACCGTACGCCATTATATGCATGACTTTAATCACACCCTCGATTTAGGCATGATTAAACGCAAAGCATCAGACTTGGGCTGTGCTGCGGTAATTAAAGCTGTACATATTGCGATTGATAAAATTATCCCGCATTTAAACAAGCATGAGCTAAAAGCACTCGCTGAATATCATAATGGCTTATTTTTCCACTGAGCTAAACTTTCAGCTATCGAAAACCTAGCTTAGGCTAGGTTTTTTTATTGCTAAATGTGCAAAGAGATTGCCTAAAAAGTCCAATATGTTAGCATTCGCACTTGCTGCTTATTACTCGTTTTCAATCCATTATGGCACCAAGTCCACAGTACAAATTTTTACGTCAAGCACCCCGTGATGGCTTAAGTACAGCTATGCAGCCTTCACGTTGGCAAAGGTTACATATCGACCCTTGGTTATGCTCATTTCTCATTCTAAATGCTCTGCTTGGACTCACTGTTTTATATAGCGCTTCTGCACAAGATGTTGGTATGGTCAGCAAGCAAGCCTTGAGTTTTGGTTTAGGTTTTCTAGTGATGCTCAGCATTGCACAAATTCCACCAAAGGTGTTTCAGTCTTTTTCCCCCTATTTTTACTTATTTGGTGTGCTTTGTCTGGCTGCGGTGAAAGTCGTAGGTGAAGTACGTATGGGCGCGCAGCGCTGGATTAATATTCCTGGCATTGGGAGTGTGCAGCCTAGTGAATTCATGAAACTGGGTATGCCGATGATGACAGCATGGTTTCTGACCCGCCAAGCATTACCTCCTAAGCTGAAAACAGTCATTGTGACCTTAATATTGATTGTCATTCCTTTTGTACTGATTGCCGAACAGCCTGACTTAGGTACTTCACTCTTGGTTTTGGGTAGTGGTGTTTTTGTTTTATTTCTCAGTGGCTTATCTTGGAAACTTATTGCTGCTGCATTCGCAGGGGCTGGGATCTTTATTCCTGTTGCATGGGAATTTTTATTGCATGACTATCAACGTCAGCGAGTACTGACCTTGCTCAACCCAGAGGCTGATGCGCTCGGCACAGGTTGGAACATTATTCAGTCCAAAACAGCGATTGGTTCTGGTGGTTTTTCTGGTAAAGGTTTCCTGCAAGGCACGCAGTCACATTTGCACTTTTTACCTGAAGGTCATACCGACTTTATTATTGCCGCATATTCAGAAGAATTTGGCTTAATTGGCGTGATCATTTTGGTTTTATTGTATTTTGCCATTATCTGCCGCACATTCCAAATTGGTATGCAATGCTTCCACAATTATGGTCGTTTACTTGCAGGTGCTTATGGATTGTCGTTTTTTATATATGTCTTTGTAAATGCAGGCATGGTCAGTGGTATTTTACCTGTAGTGGGCGTGCCTTTACCATTTATGAGTTATGGCGGCACCGCAATTATTACTTTAATGACAGCTTTTGGCATTGTCATGTCGATTCATACTCATCGTTAACTCGGATTCACATTATGTGGCAACAAAAATTACATAAAATTTGTCAGCTTCTTACAATTGTAACTACAGCAGTATTTTCTACTTCATTTTGTCAGGCAAATGATTTTATTAACAATCCCAATTATGAAAACTTCAAACTTAAAACCATGCAGCAATATGGTTTAAGTGCCGAGCAGATTGATCGCGCCATGTTAGATGCGCAAAATCGCCCGAATATCTTGAAAATCATGGAAAACCCAGGCGAAAGCAAACCGTGGTATGCCTATCGGGAAATGTTCATGACCGAAAGTACTATTCAACGTGGAGTACGCTTTCGTGATCAATATGCAGATGTTCTCAACCGTGCTGAACAACAGTTTGGCGTCCCTAAAACCGTTATTTTGGGAATTTTGGGTGTAGAAACAGGTTTTGGCAATAACAAAGGTACGATCATCACACGCGATGCTTTAGCTACCCTTGCTTTTGGTTATCCACGTCGTGCCGATTACTTTGCCAACGAACTCGGTTCCCTGATCGCATGGACATATAAAGAAGGCTATCCAATTACCAGCATTACAGGCTCTTACGCTGGTGCGATTGGCTATCCACAGTTTATGCCAAGTAACATTGGCAAGTATGGCGTAGATTACGATGGTAACGGGCATATTGACCTGCGCAACTCACCTGCTGACGCCATTGGTTCAATCGCCAATTATCTTGCTCAGCAAGGTTGGCAACGTGACCAGCCTATTGGTTTTCAAGCACGCTATACAGGCAGCACACCAGATACAGTGATTGCCAAAGATTTAACTCACCCCACCCCTTACGGCGCGTTAAAACAACAAAATGTTGCACCACTCAATCCGCTCATAAAAATCGATGATTTGGATCTCGTTAATGTCATTCAATTGCAAGATTATAATGCTGAAATCTATTACATTACCTATCCAAATTTTCAGGTCATTACCACCTATAACAAAAGCCGAATGTATGCAACAGCGGTATGGCAATTGGGTACAGAAATCATGAATAGATAACAAAAAATAATGTAAATTAAAATTGTCAAGTATTTTCTTGTTAGAAATGCCTCAAATTTGATTGATTTTAATTAAATGTTACAATTTTGGTTATTTTTTAACCGCATAACGTAGCATTTTCACTGTTTTTGTAATTTTTCGCCACCCAACACTAGACACTCTACTGGTCACATGAATATTATCCCTATCGTCAAATACAGTTGAACACATCAAGTTTTAGGCAGGTTGTGTTGATTTTCAAGTAATTACTTGAAGATAACGATGCCTTAACTGAAGGAGATAATATTTATGCGCTTTCCAGTGAAATCACTGCTAGCTATTACATTTTGCGTATCGCTGACGCAAACGCATGCTGACATGGTGCAATCATCGTCGTTAAACAATGACAATGAGAGCTCTAGCCTTGCAGCTCGCGTAATCAATAAAGATTCTACAAAAGCAATTTATCATTCAAACTTAAATGGTCTTTCAATTACTGAGCGTTCTGGAGATAAAATCCGCCGCCAAACTTTAGCTGCAAAAGTTGAAGTACCAGAAGATGAGCCTTCTGTGATTGATCGTTTAAACAATGTTGCTTCAAATACCGTGCGTAAATTCACTCAAACAGGTATTGCGTCTTGGTATGGTCGCCAATTTCATGGCCGTAAAACTGCCAATGGCGATACTTTCGATATGAATGCAATGACTGCTGCCCACCGCAGCCTGCCACTTAACTGCTATATCCGTGTAACCAACAAAGATAACGGCCGTAGTGTTGTGGTTAAAGTTAACGATCGTGGTCCATTCCACGGCAACCGAGTTCTTGATTTATCTTATGCTGCCGCAAAACAAATTGGTGTAACTAATTCTGGTACGGCACGAGTGAGCATTGAGCGTGTAGACGGTCCAAATTCTTAAAAAATATCTCCACACTGTTTTTGACATTCCAAAGCCACAATTATGTGGCTTTTTTTATTAGCAAAATCGGGCTATTTTTCAGCAATCAGGTGATTTGCGTCCAATCCCTCATTTACATATCCATTATTTCGCTCTCCTTTGCGTTTTTTTACACCCAAAAACCCTTTTCACCTACAACCCTAGCTTAGTTTTTCAAATCATCGAGATATGCGATTTTAGGCGCAAATAAATAGCATTGATTTTTTATGCCTTTTAATTGTATTTTTTTGATTGGTTTTTCCATATTTGAATTGCTGAAATTTATACCACTTCATCTAGAAATTATGCTTTAACAGGCATTTTTTATTGTTTTATACAGGCATAAAAAAAGCCCCAAAGGGGCTTTTTTGCAGCGCTAAAATTATTTAGCAGCAGCTTGAGCAGCAGCAACTTCTTCAGCGAAAGAAAGTTCAGCTTTTTTCTCAATACCTTCACCCACTTCAAAGCGAGTAAATTGAGCAATAACAGTACCAGTTGCTTTCAATACTTCAGCAACTTTTTTGTCATTGTCGATAACGTACATTTGACGTTCAAGTACAACTTCGTTCAAATATTTTTCAACTGAACCAGTAACCATTTTCTCAACGATGTTCGCTGGTTTACCAGATTCGATTGCTTTTGCTTCAGCGATTTCTTTCTCTTTAGCAACAAGCGCAGCAGGAACAGCTTCAGCAGTTACTGCAACTGGGTTGAACGCAGCAACGTGCATTGCAACACCTTTACCAGTTTCAGCATCACCTGTGTAAGATACAACAACACCGATTTTTAAACCGTGTTTGTAAACTGCAAGGTTTTCACCTTCAACGATTGCAGCACGACGAACCTGAATGTTTTCGCCAATTTTTTGAACAAGCGCAATACGTGCTTCTTCAACAGTTGCACCATCTTCAAGTTTAAGTTCTGCAATTTTCGCAGCATCAGTTTCGCCAGCAGCAAGAGCAGCAACAGCAACATTTTTAGAGAAGTTTGCAAAATTTTCGTCTTTAGCAACGAAGTCAGTTTGACAGTTTACTTCTAAAAGAATTGCTTTATTGCCTTCTTGAGCAATTGTGATCGCACCATCAGCTGCAATGTTACCTGCTTTTTTAGCAGCTTTCGCTTGACCAGATTTACGTAGGTTATCAATCGCTAATTCGATATCACCATTCGCTTCAGTCAAAGCTTTTTTACATTCCATCATCGCAAGACCAGTACGGTCACGTAATTCTTTAACCATGCTTGCAGTAATTGCAGTCATGTTAATCTCCTAAATAGGTAGAAAATAATCAATCTTTTTTTTAACAAAAACGGCCCAAAGTGTTCTCTGGACCGTTCTGCTTTCTTGACGCTTAATTTGCCACGATTACATGTCGCAAAAATGACAAGCCTGCGTCAAAACACATTAAGCCTCTGGAGCTTCTTTAGCAGCTTCTTCAACTTTAGCTTGAGCGTTTGCTTGTGATTGAGCGTACTCTTTACCAGCAATGATCGCATCAGCCATAGAAGCAGCATAAAGTGTAACCGCACGGATCGCATCGTCATTACCAGGAATAACGTAATCTACGTTGTCTGGGTTAGAGTTTGTATCAACGATACCGATTACAGGAATACCAAGGTTTTTAGCTTCTTTAATCGCGATTGATTCGTGGTCAACGTCGATTACGAATAATGCGTCAGGTAAACCACCCATGTTTTTCACGCCGCCTAAAGCACGTTCAAGTTTTTCCATCTCGCGAGTACGCTCTAAAGCTTCACGTTTAGTAAGCTTCGCAAAAGTACCGTCTTGAGATTGAGTTTGAAGGTCTTTCAAACGGTTAATTGATTGACGAAGAGTTTTCCAGTTCGTCAACATACCACCTAACCAACGGTGATCAACGTACGGCTGACCAGCACGTTGCGCTTGTTCACGGATGATGTTAGATGCAGCACGTTTAGTACCAACGAACAATACTTTGTTCTTTTTGCTAGCAAGATTGTTAACAAAGTTCAAAGCATCATTTAACGCAGGAACTGTATGCTCAAGGTTGATGATGTGAATTTTGTTACGCGCACCAAAGATGTATTGACGCATCTTTGGGTTCCAGAAACGAGTTTGGTGACCAAAGTGCGCGCCAGCTTGAAGAAGGTCGCGCATGCTTACGTTGTAATCTGCCATTTTCTTTACCTTAAAGTTTGGGTTAAGCCTCCATATATCCGCATTCTCCACCTCGAAAGGCACCCAGAGAAATGTGTCGATATATGTGCGGATTTTATTGCCCCATCCAACAAAGCCCGTGAAATTTATTCACGAAAAAGCATTTGATAAAATGGGCGGCTATTTATACCATAGTCACACATAAATTTCCAAAAGTTTTTAGAGATCATGAACAGTACTTACGAAGCTCCACGCCGCCTGATTAAAACACCTGATGAAATTGAAAAAATGCGTGTGGCGGGACGACTGGCGGCTGAAGTTTTGGATATGATCAAACCGCATATCCAACCTGGGGTAAGCACTCTAGAATTAGATACGATTTGTCATGATTATATTGTAAATGTTCAAAATGCAATTCCAGCATGTTTAGGATACGGCGCGGCACCTGGTCGCCCTGCTTTTCAACATACTATCTGTACCTCTGTGAATCATGTGGTGTGTCACGGTATTCCATCAGCAGATAAAATTTTGAAGAAAGGCGATATTCTAAATATTGATGTGACTGTCATCAAAGATGGCTATCATGGCGATACCAATATGATGTACATCGTGGGTGGTGAAACATCTATTTTAGCAAACCGTTTATGTCATGTTGCACAAGAAGCAATGTATCGTGGTATTGAAGCAGTAAAACCTGGCGCCTATATTGGTGATGTTGGCGCTGCAATTCAAAAATATGTTGAATCTGAGCGTTTTAGCGTTGTACGTGAATATTGTGGACATGGCATTGGTACAGTATTTCATGATGAACCACAAGTATTGCACTACGGTACAAAAAATACAGGCATGCGCTTAGAAGCAGGTATGACATTTACCATTGAACCTATGGTCAATGCAGGTGTTTGGCAAACCAAAACTTTAGGTGACAAGTGGACGGTCGTCACCAAAGATCATAAATTATCTGCTCAATATGAACATACAATTTTGGTCACACCAACAGGTGTAGAAATTTTAACTGCTCGCCCTGAAGAAGATTTATCACGTTTCAACTAAGCATAATTTTAAATGGGCACAAAAGATGTTAATTCTATTGTGCTCTTTATCTTAATAAACGCTCATAATATCAATTTTTATAAAAATAGGAACAAGTTCTCATTTTTAAAATAAATTAATTATTTATTAACAATATTATATTTTTAAATTACTTTTTGTTACTTTATTCAAACAAAAAAAGGGGATTTAAGAAATATGTCATATAAATAGATTATCTAAATATGCTTAGAATATTGCAGCCCTAAAATAACCCCTTCACCATGAAACTTTTATTAATACTGCTAATTTCTTTGTGTCTATCTGCTTGTTTATTTACTAGCTCCAACGAAGTCAAGCGCTCTGAGCTGCTGCTTTCTCATTTTAGTTGCCACAATTATGCAGATAATAGCATGAGCCCAATTAATAGCTTTCATGAGCAAACGCTGAACTCAACCAAACAAAAAGCAACCGATTATCTCCAGCATTATAAAAATGGTGACAAGCTATTCAATATCCCTTTAGATGATGTCATTAGCCAACAATACAAATTATATAAAGAAGCATGCCAATCTATCGGTGGAGTTTTATAAAATATAAATAAACTGGACTTTAATTCAGTTTTATAAAAACAAGATCGCTTTGATTAACACACTCTTTCCATGTTCTCTTGCAACACAGAGATAAATCAAATGATCTTATGAACAGCGCAATATAAAATCAAAACTCTCAAATCATTTAAACAAAAATAAAAAAAACCCTGCATGAGCAGGGTTTTTTATTTTCAGCGCTTAGTGAGCTGAGAATTGGTTCATTGTGTTCTTAGAGTCATCGCCTGCTTTAAGCGCGTTGTCGCCAGAGAAGATTTCTTTGTGGTCATCACCGATGTCTGAACCAGCCATTGCTTGGTGTTTAACACATGCGATAGTACCGCGGATTTCTTTACGTTGTACGCCAGCAACATAAGCCAACATACCTTCAGAACCGAAGTAACCTTTAGCAAGCTCATGAGTAGAAAGAGCAGCTGTGTGGTAAGTTGGAAGTGTGATCAAGTGATGGAACACACCTGCTTCACGAGACGCATCAGCTTGGAATGTGCGGATTTTATCATCAGCAGCAGCAGCCAATTCAGTATTGTCATAGTCAGCGCTCATTAATTTAGCACGGTCGTATGCAGATACGTCTTTACCTTCAGCTACGAAACGGTCGTAAGCTTGTTGACGGAAGTTTAAAGTCCAGTTGAACGATGGAGAGTTGTTATAAACAAGTTTCGCATTTGGAACAACTTCTTTAACACGGTTCACCATGTGTGCAATTTCACCTACGTTTGGAGTCGCAGTTTCGATCCAAAGAAGGTCAGCACCATTTTGCAAGCTAGTAATACAGTCAAGTACTACACGGTCAATTTGAGTGCCTTCACGGAACTGGTACAAACCAGAAGCCAAACGTTTAGGGCGATGTAACTTACCATCACGTTTGATTAGGATTTCGTCGTCAGTTGCTTCAGAGATGTCAATTTCTTGAGTGTCTAAGTAAGCGATGTATTGAGAAGCGATGTCGCCTGGCTCTTTAACCACTGGGATTTTTTGAGTCAAGTCAGCGCCTTCAGAGTCAGTACGCGCAACAATAACACCTTCATCAACACCCATTTCTAAGAATGCGTAACGTAAAGCATGGATCTTAGAGATAAAGTCTTCGTGTGGAACAGTAACTTTACCAGCTTGGTGACCACATTGTTTCGCATCAGATACTTGGTTTTCGATTTGAAGCGCACAAGCACCAGCTTCGATCATTTTCTTAGCAAGTAAGTAAGTTGCTTCTTCGTTACCGAAACCAGCGTCGATGTCGGCAATAATTGGCACAACGTGAGTTTGGAAACCGTCGATTTGAGCAGTAATTTCTGCAACTTTAGCAGCATCACCAGCTTCTTTTGCTTTGTTCAAAGCACGGAACAAATCATTTAATTCTTTCGCGTCAGCTTGGCGTAAGAAAGTGTAGATTTCTTCGATAAGCGCTGGAACTGAAGTTTTTTCGTGCATAGATTGGTCAGGAAGTGGACCAAACTCTGAGCGAAGTGCTGCAACCATCCAACCAGAAAGGTAGATATAACGTTTGCTAGTTGTACCGAAGTATTTTTTGTTAGCAATCATTTTTTGTTGTGCAATAAAACCATGCCAGCAACCTAATGATTGAGTGTATTTGCTAGAATCGGCATCGTATTCAGCCATATCACGACGCATAATTGCAGCTGTATATTTAGCAATATCCAAACCTGTTTTGAAACGGTTTTGCAGTTGCATACGTGCTGCATCTTCTGGGCTGATATCTGCCCATGTATTACCGAATTTTGCCTTCAATTCACGAATTGCATCAATCGCTGTTTGGTATGTAGTCATGATTGGTTCCTTTTAATTTTAGGATTTTCATAACGCATCATGATCAAATCCCGCTTTACTGGATTGTTTGGTTTTTGATCATTTCCGCCTGATGAACACAGATTAGAACGTAAAAAAAATTAAATCCAATATCCTTGACTAATCCCCACTATTTATTAAAAAAATACATAGATCAAAGTCGTATTATAATCGTGATGATTATTATCAAGTTATTGAAATAAAAAGAGTTTATTTAGACTACTTTTTATAAAAAATGATGATTTTTTAATCTTTTTAATCATTCGACTAAAGTATGGTGGCTTTAACGAATAGATTCAACCTGTGTTTGAAGGCTTTTTGTTGCTGTTTTTTTCAGTAAAAATTCTTTTTATGTGCATGTTATAAGGAAGATTAAAAATCAAACGAAACTAAATCATTTCACAACTATAAAGATTCAGCGTTTTTTTGGATATTTTCACACAAAAGCTTTTGCTTATGGCATAATTTGCAACTAATTTCATACGGTTATATTCGGTATTTGTTCTATGAATTTGGAGCGGGTTGACCTTAATCTATTAATCTATCTTGACGTACTTTTACGTGAGAAAAATGTAACTCGCGCTGCTGAGCAACTTGGTGTTACCCAGCCCGCTATGAGTAATATTTTACGCAGATTAAGAACTCTTTTTAATGATCCGTTGCTCATTCGCTCATCTGAAGGTATGACCCCCACAGAGCGCGCTTTGGAGCTACAACCTCGTATTCGAGATGTGCTTTCTGATCTTTCCATGATTTTAGAGCCACGTACTGAATTTCGACCATATACGAGTAATCGTGTCTTTCGTATTATGACGTCCGACTATGCTGAAGCAACTTTAGTACCTCGCCTAGTCAAAGCACTACGTTCTGAAGCACCCAATGTCGTTCTTGATTTCCTAACTCCAAGTGATGTGTCTTACCGTGACATGGAACAAGGTAAGGTCGATCTGGCAATTAATCGCTTCAATGAAATCCCTCAAAGCTTCCATCAGGTCTTGGTTTGGCGCGATAGCTTTTCTTGTCTAGTCAACCCCAAACATCCTAACGCCAACAACCTTAACCTAAAAAACTATCTTGATGCATATCACATCTGGGTTTCCAAGACAGGTATGGGCATTGGTTTTGGTGTCAACCCTGACAAACAGGCAGGTTTAGGCTGGATTGATCAAGCTTTAGAACGTATTGGTCAAAAACGTAAAATTTCCGTCTTTACCCGTCATTATCAAATGCCAGCCTTGCTCGCTAGAAATGTTGATCTGATTGCAACACTACCAAGCCGCATTGCACGCTTACAAGCAAAAAGTCAGGAACTTGTGATTAAAGACCCTCCATTTTATATTCCAGAAATCGAATTAAAAATGGCATGGTGTCCTTTATTGCATCATCACCCTGCTCATCGCTGGTTACGCCAACTGATTCTTTATGTTGCTCGCCAAATGATCGAAGAAGAAAATCGTGAATTCCTGATGAACAATTCACAATTTTCACAGTATTAATCGCTGTTTATCCTATTATTCAACGATTTATTATAATCAGGTGATATTCCAGTATCACCTCTTCTGTTTTTGTGTTAAAAAATACTTGATAATGAATAATCTATAATGACAGGTGTAATGTGAGTCTGTTTCAGAACATCATCATCATCATCATATTAATTGCTGGTGCAGGTTTCCTTGCTCTAACCGAAATTGCTCTCGCGGCCGCACGCAAAGTTAAACTGAAAATTTTGGCTGAAGCTGGTGATGAACGCGCACAACAAGTTTTGGATTTACAAGAAAATTCCGCTGATTTTTTTGCCGCTTCTCAAATCGGTTTAAATGCTGTTGCAATTTTAGGCGGTATTTTAGGTGAAGGGGCTTTTCGTCCCTATTTACTTAATCTGGTGACCCACTTTTATACGGGGCAATGGGCAGAAACCATTAGTTTTGCCCTATCTTTTACATTAGTAACTTCACTCTTTATTTTATTTGCTGATCTTATGCCAAAACGCTTGGCAATGATTGCACCTGAAAAAATCTCGATTGCTGTCATTAATCCGATTCAGGTGTTCATTAAGGTCTGCAAACCATTGGCATGGGTGATTAATGCAATTGCCAATTTGCTGTTTCGCCTCTTTAAGATCAATACCACACGCGAAGACAACATTACTTTTGATGATATTTCTGCCGTCATGGATGCAGGTGCGCAAGCGGGTGTATTGCAAAAACAGGAACATCACTTTATTGAAAATGTTTTTGAACTTGAAGAGCGTAATGTACATTCGAGCATGACCACTCGTGAAAATGTTGTATTCTTTACGTTAAATGAGTCCGAAAATAGTATTCGACAAAAACTGGCAAAATACCCATTTTCCAAGTTTTTAGTCTGTAACGAAACCATCGATCAAGTAATTGGTTATGTTGATGCTAAAGATATTCTGGTTCGAATTCTTAACAATCAATCCATCAACCAGCTCAATGAATCCACCATCCGTACTGTTCCCACCCTCCCTGATTCATTAAGCCTATCAGAAGTGTTAGACCGTTTTCGTGCCAGCAAAGAGAAATTTGCTGTAGTGATTAACGAATATGCGTTTGTGGTCGGGGTCATTACTCTTTCAGACATCATGATTACAGTCATGGGAGACTGGGTGACCACCATTGAGGAAGAGCAGCAAATTATTAAGCGTGATAATAATTCATGGTTGATTGATGGTGGCACTCCGATTGAAGACATGAAACATGCGCTGGGTATCGATGATATGCCTGACGAAGAACATTATGAAACACTTGCAGGTTTTATGATGTATCAACTCCGAAAAATTCCTCGACCTGCTGATAGTGTGGAATTTGGAGGTTATAAGTTTGAAGTTGTCGATGTTGACCACTTCAAGATTGATCAGCTTTTAGTGACTCGAATTATTGAAAAATCCGAATCACTGATTCAACCTGAAGAATCTTAAAAGAAAAACCGCCTCATTGCAGGCGGTTTTTTTCAGGCATGGAGCTCAATTAAAGCATCCAAAACCTTCTCATAATGTATCTGAATATCTTCTAGCAAGATTGTGTAAGCATTATCGAACTGTACCATTGGAAAACCTTCTTTCCAGAATGGAAAAATATTGTCCAAATCATGCGTTACAATCGCATCTTCATACACAATACTTTGTGCAATCCAAGACAAAATTTGTGCCGTTTCAGCCCCATCTATCGCTGTATAATCAATATCATGCTGTTTGAATACACGTACGCGATCTTTTTTATAGCGTACTTTTTTCGCTTGTCCTGAATTCAAACCAAATGCCAACATCACCGCTTGTAATAGGTGTTCTTCAAATGCCTGATTTAATTCAAGCAGAGCCTGCTTGTAGCTTTCCTGACGCTGTGTTTTATTGCTACGCTGTAAGACTTGATTGGCTGATTTTGCCAACTCGACCTGTTTCAAGGAGATCAGTTGTTGCTGAAGGCTCATTTTATCTTTCCAAAAAATAAGCTGTAAATTATACGTCGCATCGGGCTGACAAGCATTAGCTATTTTAAAATTCTCGTCCCTTTTCTACTATAAATAAGCACGTACCTGTAAATAACTCATTAACCTGCAATCAAAAAATAATCTGATTTCATCAAGACAACGATAATGAAATTAAATAAAAAATTTACCTTCTAGATAAATAAGCAAAATATTTTTTAAGACCTATTTATTCAAAAAAACTGATGAGCATGAATAAAAAAATCCCCCTGATATGCAGGAGGATTTTTTTATTAACTGGTGAATTAGTTGAAATTAAGCATCTTTACGACGCATGTGCGGGAATAACAACACATCACGAATACTTGATGCATTTGCAAATAGCATCACCAAACGGTCAATACCAATCCCTTCACCCGCTGTTGGAGGCAAACCATATTCCAATGCTTCAATAAAGTCCGCATCGTAATGCATTGCTTCATCATCACCCGCATCTTTTTCAGCAACTTGTGCCTGGAAACGCTCAGCTTGATCAAGCGGGTCATTTAACTCGCTGAAGCCATTTGCCAACTCACGACCACCAATAAAGAACTCGAAACGGTCAGTAATATGCGGGTTATGATCATTACGGCGCGCTAGTGGAGAAGTTTCTGCTGGATATTCAGTAATGAACGTCGGTTGACGCAATTGAGTTTCAACAGTTTCTTCAAATACGATGGTTTGCAATTTACCCAAACCAAAACCTGGTTTCACCTGTTCTTTCAACTCTTCACGCACAAAGTTTGCCAAGAATTCACGATCATTGACATTGTCTGGCGTAAATGTTGGATTGTGCTCAAGAATCGCATCAAACATTGAGATTTTCTTGAATGGACCTTTGAAGCTATAAACTTCATCACCATATGGCACATCAGTTGAACCTAAAATATCAATTGCCAGTTTTTCTAGCATATTTTCAGTCAACTGCATCAAATCTTTATAGTCAGCATAGGCTTGGTAGAATTCAATCATCGTGAATTCTGGGTTATGGCGAGTCGAAACCCCTTCATTACGGAAGTTACGGTTAATCTCAAATACACGCTCAAAACCACCCACAACAAGGCGTTTCAAATAGAGTTCAGGCGCAACACGCAAATATAAATCCATATCTAACGCATTGTGATGTGTCACAAATGGACGCGCTGAAGCACCACCTGGAATCACATGCATCATTGGTGTTTCAACTTCCATAAAACGCTGAGCTGCCAAGAAATTACGAATACCTGCAACCACTTGCGCACGGATTTCGAAAGTTTTGCGTGTTTCTTCATTGACGATCAAATCAAGATAACGCTTACGATATTTCGCTTCAGTATCACTTAGACCATGAAATTTGTCTGGAAGCGGACGTAAAGATTTGGTTAATAGTTCAAATCCTTCCAAGTGAACATACAAATCGCCTTTACCTGAACGACCGATGTAACCACTTGCCGCAACAATATCACCCAAATCTAAAGATTTAATGGTGCTTAAGGTATCTGCTGGCAAACCTTTGCGGTCTACATAAAGCTGAATACGACCTGTCATGTCTTGCAATACAATGAACGAGCCACGGTTCAACATCACACGACCTGCGACTTTCACATAAACATGTTCACCCACTTCAATCGCAGCTTTATCTAAATCTTTAAACTGCTCTTGCAAGTCACCTGCATAATGCTCACGCTTAAAGGTATTTGGCCAAGGGCTTGTACCCGTCTCTTTAGCACTTTCCTTGATTTGCTTTAACTTGGCATGACGCTGTGCAATTAAATCGTTTTCGGAAATAATGGGTTCAGAAGTCGATTGAGCGTTGTGTTGCGTCATCTCTGCCTCGAAAAAGTAGTTGAAAAAAGAAGTCCCATAGCATAGCAGAATTCACGCTTCTTTCGAAAGAATTCTTAAAAATCGATTCAAAAAATCAGCCCAGTTATGCAACTTTAGTCTAAAACAAAATCTTTTTAGACCTTTCGCTAGCTCACATAACTACCCAAGCAACGTAAAATATGGCAGAAACCGCGAACATTTTAAGACCAAATGCATGTTTCTAGCTGACTTTTCTACATTATCCTGTGATGAAACCAACTCGATGAAGATGAATAATGCCAAAATTCTATTCCTGCACGGATTAGATTCATCTAAGGAATCCAATAAATTCCATGCAATTCAAGCAAAACAAAAATTTTGTATAGACGTCGATTATCGTAATTTAAGTTTTCAAACGGTTGAAATGCTCTACCAAAACATTATTGAAAAAATTAAACCAGATTTATTGGTGGGACATGGCGTTGGAGGATATTGGACACTGAGAATGTCTTACCAGTTTCATTTGCCTGCCATTGTGGCGAACCCAAGTCTTGCACCAAATTTTCGCGATGATTACCCTGCACTTGAAGAAAAAGACTTAGATCATGACATTCCACAGTTTGCCTACTTAGAACTGGGGGATGAAATGCTCAACATGTATCAAACACAACAAATTCTCGAACGCTTCATGATTGTACACACCTATACAGGTGGCTATCATCGACTTGAATACCCAGAAAACATTAATTTGCTAGTTCAGCAATTTGAGCAAAGTTTTCACCCATCACCAAAATAAAAAATGCCGATCTAAGATCGGCATTTTTCTGTCTTGTTTACTTCATTTATGCAACAACTTCTTGCAACTCAGTGTTTTCACTTTCACGTACTACAGACCAAACATCCAAACCGATGTCTTTATGTTCACGGTCTAAGTCTAATAAAATTGTTGCACCTAAAACGTTTAATTGGCATTTGTTTGCCAACGTTTGAACTGCCTTTAATGTACCGCCTGTTGCCAAAATATCATCTACCAAAATCACGTTTTGGTTTGGCTGAACATCAGCTGACATTTCAAGTTTATCTAAACCATATTCTAAGCTGTAACCCACACCCACAACTGGCGGCGGTAATTTTCCTGCTTTACGCACTAAAATTAAACCTTTGTTTAAACGTTGTGCCAAGAAACTTGCCAACACAAACCCACGCGCTTCTACAGCAACAAAGCTGTCTACAGCTTCTATTTTGTCTGCTGGGATACTTGCAACCAAAGCATCAGACAATGCTTCAATTTGATTCACCAACAACGGCGTCAAATCATAAAAACAAATCCCAGTTTTTGGGAAATCTGGAATGGTACGAATATGAGACCAAAAAGTTTGAGCAAAGTTCATGGCAGGAGAATATCTAAGCTATCGATTTGAGCTAATTTTAACCATTTAAACTTAAAAAAACTATTATTTTTTATTCAATTAACATTTTTCAGCGCATAAACTTATCTAAGTCATTGATTTACAATTAAATTTATTTTCACATCAATAAAATCCCGATAATATTTTATGCATTTTTATTTTTTTTGCATTACCACCTTAGTCTAAGACGTAAAAAATATGAGTTTCACTCTATTGTTACTTCTTTTTAAAAACGTAATCTTCCAAGAATTTCTTTACTTTACAGTACAACAAGGTAAAAATTTCAAGATAAGAACCTGTAAACTATAATGATCAGGCTTCCCCTTATAACAGCACCGCTGACAGGCATTTTTTGGCTACCCATCAGCATTTTGGAGATACTCATGAAAAAATATCAATGCATCGTTTGTGGATGGATTTACGACGAAGCAACAGGCTGGCCAGAAGATGGCATTGCTCCTGGGACAAAATGGGAAGATGTACCCAATGACTGGACCTGTCCAGACTGTGGAGTATCCAAAGCAGATTTTGAAATGATTGAAGTATAAAGCCGCTCAAGACCATGTTTGAACATGGTCTTTTTACTTAATAAAAACATTTTGGAGAATATTATGCAGCCTATTGTGATTGTGGGTTCGGGTATGGCGGGTTATACCCTTGCACGTGAATACCGAAAATTAAACAAAGAACAAGAACTGATCATGATCTGTGCTGATGATGCAGCAAGTTACGCCAAGCCAACATTATCAAATGCCTTGGCAGGCAATAAACAGCCTGCTCAAATTGCACTTGCAGATGCAACCAAAATGGCTGAGCAACTCAACATGCGCATTGAAACACATGCTTGGGTCAATCATATTGATGCTGAAAAGCACCAGTTAAGCTATGTGCAAGATCAACAAACTGTTGAACTTAACTACAGTAAACTCATTTTAGCTGTAGGGGCGAATCCAATTCGTTTAGCGATTGCTGGCGATGGTAGTGATGATATTCATGTTGTGAATTCACTCACCGATTACCGCGAATTTCGCGAGCAGCTTGATCAAAAACAAGATAAACGGATTGCCATTTTAGGCGCTGGGCTAATTGGCTGTGAATTTGCCAATGATTTACAGCACACAGGTTATCAAACAACAGTCATTGATTTAGCGCCACAACCGCTTGGTCGTCTATTACCACAATATGTTGCTGAAGAGTTTCAAAAGAAACTGCACGAGAGTGGTATTAAGTTTATTCTTGGCACAACCGTTGAGAAAATCAGTAAAGTTAAAAAACATTACGTCGTGACACTAGAAAATGGTCACAGCCTTGCAGCAGATCTCGTCTTATGTGCGGTGGGCTTACAACCCAATATTGATATTGCCAAGCATGCCAAGATTGAAACCAGCCGCGGAATTCTCACCAATAGTCTAATGGAAACCAATCAGCCCGATATTTATGCTGTCGGTGACTGTGCCGAAGTGAATGGACTTTTATTACCATACGTTATGCCAATTATGCAACAAGCACGTGCGTTGGCAAAAACTTTAGTAGGTCAGCACACTCATGTTCACTACCCTGCTATGCCAGTTGCGGTTAAAACGCCTGCTGCACCACTCACTGTATTGCCAGTACCACACAATGTCGATGTGAATTGGGAAACTGAACATTTTGAAGATGGCATGTTATCTAAAGCTGTCGATAGCGAAGGAACCATTCGTGGCTTTGTACTGCTTGGTGCAACAGCAGCTAAACAGCGTTTAGCGTTGACCAAACTGGTACCTGATTTAATTCCACCACAAGCATAATCACACTTCATGGATGCTCACAATGAATCAGAGTATTGTGTTTAGCCCATCACCATATAGTAAGTATATGCGTGAAGCACAAGTCGATCTCGGCAATGGCATACAATTGCACATTGAAATGGGTGGCAACCCCGAGCATCCATGTATTTTGCTGATTATGGGTTTAGGTGGACAACTAATTCTTTGGCCAGATTTTTTTTGCAAATCGCTGATTGATCAGGGTTTCTGTGTGATTCGTTTTGATAACCGAGATATTGGTTTATCTAGCAAAATGACCACAGAGCCTCAAAACCCTCATCACTTACTCAGCATGATGGCGCGTTTTAGTGTCGGGCTTAAAAATCATGGTGCGCCATATACTTTGGAAGATATGGCCGATGATGTTGGCTTATTGCTCGATAAACTGGAAATTAGTCAATGCCACCTGATTGGAGCTTCTATGGGCGGCATGATTGCTCAGATCGTCGCTGCAAAATACCCAGAAAAAATTAGCAAGCTAGGGTTACTGTTCACTAGCAACAATCAACCGCTGCTGCCTGCACCTGGTATCAAGCAACTTAAATTGATGATCAGTAAACGCCCAACACAGGAAGATGAAATCATTCGGCAGAATGTACAGCTTTACAAGATTATTGGATCACCCAACTATATTAATGTCGAAGAAATCCGACTCTTTGCACGTAAAGCTTATTTTCGCAGTTACTATCCAAATGGTGTCTTACATCAATTACTGGCGATCTTATGTACAGGGTCATTACTCAAGTGGGATCAACAAATTCAACAACCTACGTTAGTCATTCATGGCGCAAGCGACCGATTATTGCCACCTAAACATGGTCGGGTTGTTGCAAAAGCAATTAAAGCAGCAAAATTTGAATTAATTGCCGGAATGGGGCATGATATTCCACCACATTTTATCCCTCAATTGAGTGGTTTATTCGCACATCACTTTAAACCTTAAAAGTATCAGGACACTATGGCTGCATTACCCTCTTTAAGACAGCTTTCTTATTTAGTAACACTGTCTGAAACATTGCATTTTACCGAGGCAGCACGTCGCTCTTTTGTAACCCAGTCGACTTTATCTGGCGGCATTATGGAGTTAGAACGTTTACTTGGTGGTGTTTTGGTTGAACGCGATCGCCAAAATGTACGTTTAACACCTTTAGGGGAACAAGTGGTTGCGCGGGCTCGCGTTTTACTTGCAGATGCTCAAGATCTCATGCGGCTCAGTCGGGAAATGAGTGAACCACTCACTGGCGATTTACATTTAGGGATTATTCCGACCATTGCTCCCTTTATTTTGACGCAGTTGCTTGATGAAGTGCATCATTATTTACCTAAAATCCAGTTACATCTGCATGAAGCACAAAGTGAAAAGATTGTTGAAAAACTGGAACATGGTAATCTGGACATGATTGTCTTGGCACTGCCATTTGACACACGTGGACTCAAAGTTGCCGAGATTGCCAAAGAAAATCTGGTCTTGGTACATCATAAAGCAGATCAGCAATGTATCCGCGCGAGTAACCTTGATGATCTTGATCTCTCTCGCTTGATGTTGCTTGAGGAAGGTCATTGTCTACGCGATCATGTCTTGAGTGCCTGCCCAATTGGCGAACGTAAAAATGATCACCGATTAAAAGCCAGCTCTCTTCCAACTTTAGTTGAAATGGTATCGTCGAATTTAGGTTATACCTTATTGCCTGAAATTGCCTTACAACGCCCGATGTTACAATACCATGCGGATTTGCAAGTCAAACATATTGAGGCAGCACCTGTGCGCACTATCGCATTAGTTACACGTAAAAGCACACCATTACACAATGAATTTAATGTTTTGGTTGACGTTTTAAAGAAAATCGTCCTGTCTCAATAATTCATCTTCTCCATTCTAAGGTTACATGACTTTAGAATGGGACTAAAACAGCTCGGATTTGCAATCTATTTAGATCGTCTAAGCTGATTAGTTAAATCACGTTTTTACTCTGTAACAACATTTTCCCCAGTTTACACTTAAGTTGTTCTTAAGGGATACTGAGCATATTAGACGCATCTTTTATTTTGTAGATATTTGATATGATTTATAATAATGCAAGCGAGTGTCTAAAATGACACATGTCTGCTACTGCGCCGATGATTTTGCTTTACACCCAAGTATTTCTACGGCAATCATTGAGCTGATTGCACGACAGCGGCTGCACGCGACATCTTGCATGACCCAATCACCTGACTGGTCACAAGCGGCACAGCAATTAAAACCTTATGCTGCTCAGGCGGATTTAGGGTTACATCTCAATTTTACCCATGCTTTTGATGACAAGACTATCGCTTTTCCTTTAAATACACTCATGGTTAAAGCATGGTTACGATTACTTGACCGTCAACAGATTCGCGATAGCATCGCCCAGCAATGGAACGCTTTTATCGAAGCATTGGGGCAAGCGCCTGACTTTGTTGATGGACATCAACATGTTCATCAGTTTCCAGTGATTCGTGAAGTACTGATAGAGTTTTTAAAAGAACAGAATTTTAAAGGCTGGGTGAGAAATCTTCGACATACTCTTGTAGTTTCACCATATCAGTTTAAAACATATATGCTCATGCAATTAGGTTCAGCAACTCTTAATCACTTATGTATGCAAAATAAATTTAAACAAAATCAATTTTTTGCTGGAATTTATGATTTTCAGCAAATTGATTATGCTCATCTGAACCAAAAATGGTTAAGCCAAGCGCAAGACAATCTTTTAATTATGTGTCATCCTGCGCAGGATTTAATAAAAAACACTGATCCAATTACAATAGCACGGCTACAAGAATATCAGTATTTAGCATCTGAACAATTTGCAATTGACTGTCAGAATTACCAAATTACTCTTTCACGTATCGGAGTAAACGCATGAGAACAAATCCATTTCTATCTTGTGTGATTCCTGCTTATAACGAAGCGGGAAATTTACCCCAATTTATTCCAGCTTTAGCTGCCAAGTTAGACCAGTTAGACCTTGCTGGTTATGAAATCATTGTGATTGATGATGGTAGTAAAGATAACACCTTAGCTGTTTTATATAGTTTGGTTGAGGATTACCCTCTGCGTGTACTAGAACTCTCTCGTAACTTTGGTAAAGAAGCTGCACTCAGTGCAGGTTTAGATCATGTTACAGGAGATATTGCATTATTGATTGATGCAGATTTTCAGCACCCGATTGATGAAATTCCAACCATGCTCAATTTATGGCGTAATGGCTATGACATGGTGTATGGTATTCGCAGCCGTAATACCGAATCTTGGCTGAAACGCCTTTTCACCCATGCTTATTATAAATTAATGAGTTTTAGTACTTCCGTTGAAATTCCTGAAAATGCAGGAGATTTTCGTCTAATTGACGAAAAAGTAGTCAAAGCCATTCAGAATTTACCTGAAAAAAACCGCTATATGAAAGGTTTATACGCGTGGGTGGGTTTTAAAAGTATCGGACTACAATTTTCCGAACAAGAACGTCAGCACGGAACCTCAAGTTTTAATTTCAAATCATTGTTTAACCTTGCCATTTCTGGATTAACAGGCTTTTCAGATTTACCGCTAAGAGTAAGTACTTATCTGGGAGCATTGCTCGCATTTATGGCGATGGCATATGGTATCTGGATTATTCTTGAAACACTCATCGAAGGCAGTAGTGTTCCAGGTTGGGCAACGCTTGTTGCTGGCATGACATTGCTTGGTGGAATTCAGTTACTATTTATTGGTATTCTTGGAGAATACATCGGACGTATTTATACTGAAGTCAAAAACCGTCCTAAATATATTGTTGCTGCAGAGCACTCTAAAGCTAAAAATTTATCATCAACATCTGATAATAAGACCCTCTAATGCTTGCCCATGTTCTTACATTTGCTCGCTTTGGGATCATTGGTGTGCTTGCGGCATTGACGCATTACGCTATTGTGATTCTACTGTTTGAGCAAATGCATATTGCTTTAGCGTATGCCAATCTCATTGCTTTTTGTCTTGCTTTTTGGGTGAGTTACTTTGGGCATCGACATTTTACATTTCAAGCTCAGCAACTTTCACATCGGCAAACCTTACCTAAATTTTTTATCGTTGCAACTTTAGGTTTTGTGTTCAATGAAAGTTTATTGCTTATTTCACACCACTATCTAAATATTTCACTATCCATTTTGGTCATTATTGCAATTTTTCTCACTGCAATTTTCACCTTTTTATTGAACCGATTTTTTGCATTCCAGCATTGAGGCTATGTTATGCAACCTTTACTTAGATCATCTAAATTATTACTGATTTTGCTACCGATCTGGCTCTTCATTACTTCAATCATCAGACCAATGTCAGTACCTGATGAAGGACGTTATGGAGATATCAGCCGAGCCATGTTTGAAACTGGCGACTGGCTCACACCACGTATCAATGGCTTTCCATTTATGCATAAACCTCCTCTCTTGCACTGGATCAGTTCAGGTTTGATGGAAATTTTTGGTGTGCATTTATGGGTATTACGCCTGGTTCCTGTACTCGCTGGCACTTTGATGTTAGTCAGTCTGTTTTTCTTTGTTCGTAAATATATCAATGAACGCGTTGCCCAGCTCAGTGCACTAATTCTAGCAACCAGCTTACTGTTTTTTGGCAGCAGTCAGTATGTTAACCATGATTTACTGGTTGCAACATGGATGACACTGACCGTTTTCTGTTTTGCCGATTTTACTTTGTCTGGGAAAAAATCGATTTTATTCCTAGGCTATGTTGCCTGTGCTGGTGGTTTTTTGAGTAAAGGGCTGATTGGTGTACTGGTTCCAGGGATGGTGATTTTGCCATGGGTGATTTATTGTAAAGAATGGAGAAAAATCCCATCTTTACTTAATCCACTGGGTATTTTACTGTTTATTTGTCTAGTTGGTCCATGGCTATATTTCGCTCAACACCACTATGCAAATTTCCTAAATTATTTCTTTATTGACCAGCAGTTTAGCCGCTTTAGTTCATCTGGATTTAACAATAAACGACCTTGGTTTTTTTATTTGCTCATCTTATTGATCAGCTTCTTACCTTGGTTACTCGTTACGGGCTTTAAAGGCGCAAAACAACATATTCGTACAGTTGTTCCATCGCCAATTCTTGCTTTACTGCTCTGGTGGTTCGTTTCTGTCACGATCTTTTTTTCGATTCCGCCATCCAAACTAGCAGGTTATATTTTACCTGTCGTTGCCCCACTGACGATTCTCATCACAGCATGGGTTCAGCAAACACTGACTTTACCTAAAAATAAATTACAGATTTTAGGTGTTTCAATTTTTGTATCCCTAATGGGACTCACTATATTAGTTGCACCACATGTCATGAAAACTAATCATGATTTTTATTTTCAGCATATTGGTCTTATTTATCTGCTCGGCACAATTTTAACAGCTAGCCCATGGGTGTTTCTGGCATGTTATAAAGCTGAAAAGATCTCATTTTTACAAGCTACAGTACTTAGCCTACTGATGCTGTGTTCAAGTGTTCCTTTTGCAGTTCGATTGTTCGATACGAAAACCAATTCTGACCAGTTACAATTTCAGCAATATCTACATGGTAATACGAAGTTAGTGTTCTATCGCTACTATTTTTATGATGTGCCATTTTTACTGGATTGGAAATCACCTATATATTTGGTGAATAACTGGGATGCTGTTGGGGGAGATAATTCAGCTGTAGAAATTAAAGATGGCTTATTATTTGAACCCGAGTTAAAACGCAATTTATGGAATGATGCGACCTTTGAGCAAGCTTTGAAAAACAAACAGCCTTTGATTGTGATTAGTCGTCCAGGTGAGTTTAAATCGTCTGATCCTCAGGTCAAAGTATTGCATCAACGTAATTATGACGTATTTATATTTAATCAATGATAAAAAAGAGGAAGCCTAGGCTTCCTCTTTTATTTTGATCTGTATGTCTCATTCTGAAATAAGTATCAACCTACTTCAAAATGAGACAGATCTGAATTTATTCTTCTGTATTGTCTACTTCTTCAGTTTCAACAGCTTCATTCACTTCACTGATGTCGAGTTCAATTTCATCTTCCTCAACGGCATCAATAGCTTCAACACCGACCAGTGTTTCATTTTCACCCAAACGAATCAGACGAACACCTTGTGCGTTTCGCCCTGTAGTTGCCACTTCAGAAGCACGGGTACGCACTAAAGTACCACCATCGGAGATCAACATGAGCTCTTTGGTTTCATCAATCGCAACTGCGCCAACCAACTCACCATTACGCTCAGAAGTTTTAATCGCAATAACGCCTTTACCACCACGTTTTTTGGTCGGGAAGTCATCGACTGGAGTACGCTTACCATAACCGTTTGCACTCGCACACAGCACTTCACCTGTTTCAGGAACAACAACCAGTGATACAATGCGACTGATCACATTCAAATCTGCGCTGTCTTCAGCATCATCTGTATCATCATTTTCGGTTTCAGTATCATCCACCTCAAGTGCAGTTGCAGCAAGAGCAACTCGCATACCACGTACACCTTTTGCAGTACGCCCCATTGCCCGCACATCAGTTTCAGCAAAACGAATGGCTTTACCTTCATTTGAGAACAGCATAATTTGCTGATTACCATCAGTAATCGCAACGCCAATCAAGGTATCTTCTTCATTAAGCTCAATTGCACGCAAACCATTGGCACGAATGTTTGCAAATTGCGCCAATTCCACACGTTTTACAGTACCCGATGCAGTTGCCATAAACACATAATGGTTTTCTGGGAAGTCGGTTAATGGAAGAATGGCGGTAATGGTTTCATTGGCATCCAATGGCAACAGGTTGACCATTGGGCGACCTTTTGCACCACGTGAAGCTTGTGGAACTTCAAATACTCTCAGACGATAAACTTTACCAACATTGGTAAAGCACAGCACCGTTGCATGGTTAGACGCGACAATCAGATGTTGAATATAATCATCTTCTTTCATGCTGGTTGCAGATTTACCACGACCACCACGGCGTTGAGCTGCATAGTCAGAGAGTGGCTGCGTTTTTGCATAACCCGTTTTAGAAACGGTGAGTACAACTTGCTCTTCTGGAATAAGATCTTCACGGCAGAAATCAACGCGAGATTCAATAATTTCTGTACGACGAGCATCGCCATATTGTTGCAAAATCAGTGCTAACTCTTCACGAATAACATTCATCAACAAGTTAAAATCATTCAAAATTGCTGTAAATTCAGCAATCTGAGATAAAATCTCACTGTATTCTGCATGAAGTTTATCTTGTTCCAAACCTGTTAAACGGTGCAAGCGTAACTCTAAAATTGCGTTAACTTGAGTCGGTGACAAACGATAGCGCTGATCAATCAAACCAAATGGACGATTTGGATCTTCACCCTCAATTTCATCTGGACGAACTGAAATAGCACCTGCTTTTTCAAGCAAGCCCACGACACCACCAGCAGCCCACTCGCCTGCTTGTAGGCGTTCACGCGCTTCTGCTGGATTGGCTGAAGTTTTAATGGCTTCAATGATGGCATCGATATTCGCCAATGCGACCGTCAAGCCTTCCAAGATGTGTCCACGTTCACGTGCTTTACGCAATTCGAACATGGTACGACGTGTCACGACTTCCTGACGGTGGCGAATAAACGCAGCAATAATATCTTTCAGATTCATTAATTTTGGTTGACCATTGTCAAGGCAAACCATGTTGATGCTGAACGAGTTTTCAAGCTGTGTATTCAAAAACAGATTATTGACCACGACTTCAGCATTTTCACCACGCTTTAAGTCAATCGCAATACGCATACCGTCTTTGTCAGATTCGTCACGAAGTTCTGAAATTCCTTCGAGTTTCTTTTCTTTAACCAGTTCAGCAATACGCTCAATGACTCTCGCTTTATTGACCTGATACGGAATTTCAGTAAAGATAATCGTGATACGCCCAGTTTTCGCATCTTCTTCAAAATGATACTTACCGCGAATGTGCAAACGGCCTTTACCTGTACGGTAAGCATCGACGATGCCTGATTTACCGTAAATAATGCCGCCTGTTGGGAAATCTGGACCACTGATATAATCCATTAAACCTTCAATAGAGATATTTGGATTATCTGCATAAGCAAGGCAAGCGTGAATCACTTCGGTCATATTATGCGGCGCCATGTTGGTCGCCATACCGACTGCAATACCCGCAGCACCATTGATCAGTAAATTTGGAACACGTGTAGGTAAAACTTGAGGAATACGCTCAGAGCCGTCGTAGTTGTCTTCCCAATCGACCGTGTCTTTTTCAAGATCGGCCAGAAGCTCATGAGCAAGCTTGGTCATACGCACTTCAGTATAACGCATTGCCGCTGCGCTATCGCCATCGATTGAACCAAAGTTACCTTGGCCATCGACCAACTGATAACGCAAGCTAAAATCTTGTGCCATACGTACGATGGTTTCATACACCGCAGAGTCGCCATGCGGGTGATATTTACCGATCACATCACCAACTACACGGGCAGATTTTTTATAGGCCTTGTTATAATCATTACCCAGCTCATGCATCGCATATAGCACACGACGATGAACAGGTTTGAGACCATCTCTCACATCTGGCAATGCACGAGAGACAATCACACTCATGGCATAATCAAGATACGAGTGCTTGAGTTCATCCTCAATGGCAATCGGTCGGATTTCCGATACGCTCATGCATACTCCTTATTATATTGACCATTTATCATCGATAACCAGCCAAAAAACTTGAAAAAAATTCAGAAAAAATTAGTGAAAAACTTATCACTAAAACTAAAAAACATAACGCAATATTTTAGCATATTTGCCTGTGTTTTGTGGCGCTCGAAGCCCATAGAATCACATTTCTCTTATAAAATTCCTTCGATTTTTGCTGATTTTTTACACATACTTTTGAGTATTTTTTTGATAATGTTTTTTTTATCCAATTCGCCTAATTTGCAAGGATTCTTCTGACTCAAATTGAGATTTTTCTCTAAATATATTTGTAAATTTTAACTTCAAAGAAAATTGCTCAAACACAAATTTAAAGCATAAAAAAACTCTGCACGAAGCAGAGTTTTTTTTAAAATGACTCAATTAAAGCTTAGATACCAGTTCAGGTACAACTTCATTCAAATCACCCACCAACCAGTAGTCTGCAACCGCATTGATTGGTGCTTCTTCATCCTTGTTGATCGCAACGATCACTTTAGAATCTTTCATACCTGCCAAGTGCTGAATCGCACCTGAGATACCAACCGCGATATACAAGTCTGGCGCAACAATCTTACCTGTTTGACCCACTTGCATGTCGTTTGGTACAAAGCCCGCATCAACCGCAGCACGAGATGCACCTTGTGCTGCACCCAGTTTGTCTGCCAATGGATCAAGTACTTTGTGGTAGTTTTCACCTGAACCCACACCACGACCACCAGATACAACGATGCGTGCACCTGAAAGCTCTGGACGTTCAGTTTTTACGATTTCTTCTGAAACGAATTTCGATACGCCTGCATCTTTAGCTTCACTTACTGCTTCAACAGCTGCTGCACCACCTTCTGCTGCAACCGCATCAAAAGCAGTAGTACGTACAGTCGCAACAATGATTGCTTCTTCTGATTGTACAGTGGCAATCGCATTGCCTGCATAAATTGGGCGTTTGAAAGTATTGGCTGATTCAACCGCAATTACATCACTTACCATGCTCACATCCAGCAAAGCTGCAACACGTGGCAAAATGTTTTTACCAGTCGTGGTTGCTGCTGCCAAAATTTGGCTATAGCCTTTACCCAAATCAGCAATTAATCCAGCAACGTTTTCTGCTAGTTGGTTGGCATAGACTGCATTGTCAGCCAGTAGAACTTTGCTAACACCTGCAACTTTTGCTGCGGCATCGGCAACAGCTTGTGCACCTGAACCAGCTACAAGAACAGTGGTGTCGCCACCAATTTTTTGCGCTGCTGCAACAACGTTTAAGGTTGCGCCATTTAAAGTTTGGTTGTCGTGCTCAGCGATGACTAAAATACTCATGATGTTATCCCTGCCTTTTAGATCACTTTCGCTTCATTTTTAAGTTTATCAACAAGCTCATCTACAGATTTCACTTGTACGCCCGCTTGACGTTCTGCTGGTGCTTCAACTTTTAAAGTTTTCAGCTTACTACCAGTAGCTACGCCATAGTCCGCAGGAGATTTTGTATCCAACGGTTTTTTACGTGCTTTCATAATGTTCGGCAAAGCCGCATAACGCGGTTCATTCAAACGCAAGTCAGTGGTAACGATTGCAGGTAACTTCAGTTCAATTGTTTGTAAACCACCGTCAATTTCACGGGTAACTTGAACTTTTTCACCTTCAACTTTCACTTCAGATGCAAATGTAGCCTGACCTGAACCTAAAAGTGCTGCCAACATTTGACCCACTTGGTTAGAGTCATCATCAATGGCTTGTTTACCCAAAAGAATCAATTGTGGTTGTTCTTGCGCCACAACACCTTTCAGGATTTTCGCAACTTCTAAAGCACCTAGCTCATCAGCTGTTTCAACCAAGATGCCACGGTCAGCACCAAGCGCCATAGAAGAACGAATTTGTTCCTGAGCTTCTTTTGCACCCACTGAAACCACTACGATTTCAGAAACAATGCCTTTTTCTTTTAAGCGAACCGCTTCTTCGACTGCGATTTCACAAAATGGGTTAATTGACATTTTTACGTTGGTTAAATCAACACCACTATTGTCCGGCTTAACGCGAACTTTAACGTTGGCATCGACCACACGTTTGACAGCAACAAGAGCCTTCATGTATTCCTCGGCTGTAGTATCCAATGATCTAGAAGAAAAGTGCGATACTTTTCAAAAATTTGTTTCGTTGCCTATCTTGCAATGCGTTTGGCATTTCGGTCAAGTCACAATTTCTCAACAGAGACTGAAATTATGTTAAAAACGTGAATTGGCCAGTTCAAAGAAAAGCTTTACGCGGCATATTCTACCTGAGTTTCTATTAATTTTTAAGATAAAAAACAATGATTTAAAAAATTAAACTCATAGGTCATTTTTATCAAAATCATCAATTTTGCTCATGACTAACATCAGAAATACCCACATCTACTGATAAGTAGGGCAAAAAATAATCTCTGCGATATTGTCATAAATACGATATTCACCAATATAAAAAAGCCAGCAATATGCTGGCAGAAAAGAGTTTTTAATTTAGTGAGCAATGAGCCATGTAGCCGCCAGCATAATCATGCTCGCAGAGGTCGCATCGACCCATTTTTGTTTCTGCTGATCAAAACCTGCTTTCTCTGTCATTTTGACCACAATAAATGTTAGTACCAAATATACGATAATACATGAACTTATAAAAATTAAAGACAAGAGCAAACCTTCAACCACAGGGTTGCCTTTGCTATGCATAAATTGCGGCAAGATTGCAAAATAAATCAGCATGACTTTGGGATTTAGCAATGACGTTACAAAGCCTTTGCGAATGGGATTATGGGTCTGTGCCGCCGATAACCGAATACCTTTACTCTGAAATGCTGAACGAAATAACTGAATTGAAAGGTACACTAAGTATGCAACCCCAAAAAATCGAATCGCATTAAATAGCATCGGATAGGATACAATAATCGCGGAAATTCCCAGTGCAACCAGTACCGAATGTACCAGATAGCCAGAACACACGCCAAAAGTTGCCATCATGCCTGACTTAAAATCTTTACCCATCGCCTGTGAAAGTACAAATAACATATCGGGCCCTGGCGTTAATACCAGCGGAATGATGGTGAGTGCAAATAATGTAAAGTCAGACATCACTTTTGCCTTTAAAACAACAAAATAAAGTCTCTATATTGTCCAAAAAAACCAATCAAATAGGCTTGCAAATATTCTATAATTAAAATTATTTTTCGAATTTAATTCTAATTTATGAAACAAATAAATAATTCTATATCAATAAAACTCGATCGTATCGACAAAAATATTATTCTTCATTTACAACAGAATGGACGGATTCAAAACAACGATCTTGCCAAGCAAGTGGGACTATCACCCTCCTCTTGTTTACGGCGCGTAAAACTTCTCGAAGAAGCAGGCGTGATTCAAAGTTATACCACTCTGGTTGACCCACAAAAGGTCGGTTTCTCTTTGATTTTGTTTTCTCGGATTTGGCTGATCGGTCAGGATGCGGAAACCATTGACTGCTTTATTGAAGCCATGAAAGAGTTACCGCAAGTCATGGAATGTTACATCATCTTGGGTGAATGTGATGCCATGCTCAAAGTGGTGGTTCCTGATCTGGAAAGTTACCGCAAGTTTCAGTCCAGCCATTTGACCAAGAAAAATGGTATTACCAGCGTGAAAACCGATTTACCCAGCCAGATTATTAAGCAAAGTTATCAGTTACCTCTGGACGAATACTAGGAACTTTACTTTTGCGCACGCGGATGTGCCTGATCATAAATTTGTGCTAAACGATCAAAATCAATATGCGTATAGATTTGTGTTGTGTTCAAGTTGCTATGCCCGAGCATTTCCTGAATGCCACGCAAATCACCACTTGCCGAAAGCAAATGACTGGCAAAACAATGCCTGAGCAAATGTGGATGTAAATCAACATTTACCCCTGCTCGTAATGCTTGGGCTTTGACACGATTTTCAATCTGACGTGGTGTTAGACGCGTACCACGCTGAGAAATAAACACTGCACTGTTTGGTTGCAAGCTCTGCCCCATCCAAATTGCTGCCATTTGCAGCCAGCGATGTAAGCTCTGCTTGGCTTTTTGTCCAAAAGGCACAATACGGGTTTTATCGCCTTTACCCGTTACGCGTACCTGCTGTCGTTCAAAATCCAGATCTTGCAGATTTAGGCTTTGTAATTCTGCCAAACGCAGGCCACTGGAGTAAAGCAACTCCAACATAGCTTTATCTCGCAGCCAGAGCTGTTGCTCTAAAGGCTTTTCAGGTGCAGGCTGTTCCAGAATTTGTAAAATGGTTTCAATATCCAACATACCTGGTAACGCCCTTGGTTGGCGCTTTAAACGGAAATCTTTGGCTGGATTTTGGGCAATTTTTTGTTGCTGTTCAACCCACTGCATAAACTGGCGAATCGCACTCAAAGCACGCTGCAAACTACTGGTCGCCAGTTGTTGCCGTTCCACTTTTTCTGCCAAGTATTCACGCAGATCAGCCGAGGCAATATTATTAAGATCTAACTTCTTGCGTTGGCAAAAATTTAGAAAATCCCGAACATCACGTTCATAAGCTGACAATGTATGCTCGGACTGCTGCTGAATTTTACGAGAATTCAGCCATATATGAAGCAATTCGAACATATCCATAAAATCAGCCTATTCATTAAGAAAAAAATCGGGTTAGCATACCACGGCGTTTTTCAGGTTGTTCACGCTGATAAAATGGTGTGGTTTCTTCACGCATATAACGACTCAGACCATCATTTTTTTGATCATCAATAATCGTCAAATCTACAAGACTTGGTTGATCCAGACTCTCAAAGGCAACTTGCCCTATCTGCTGAATCAACTGATCCAGTTGCAATGGTTGCTGCATGTCCAGTTGCAAGCCAATCATTAAAGTCGGTTTAGCATCACGCTGTGGGTTATGCATCAGTGCCAAATACGCGGCTTGTACCTGCGGCTTGGTTTGCAAGAATTTTTGTAGCTGTAACAACAGCTTATAAGGATATTCAGTGGGTTGTCCAAGTAAAACTTCGGTGTCTTGCTGGACTTCATAACTTTCGACCTGACCTGCATCAATTTGCAAGAGCTGACGAATTTCACTTGGGCTAAATTCTTTGCCATAAGCTGACATCGGGTTCATTACCAATGTGTCTCCAAGTGTCATTTCAAAAAACTGCTGCGTTGGAAGATATAAATACGAATGTTCTTCTTCAATGGACTGCTGCAAGGTTTCTAGTGACAAGAAAAATGGTAATGCTTCTGTCCCATCCGCTTTTTTCCATTTTTGCAGATGCAGTTCATCACCTTGTTTCATGTGAATTTGCTCGGTTTTCATCGGCTGAGTCGTTCGATCTGTGACACCTAAGCAGTAAATATGCCCAATCAATAATTGCTGTAAAAATTCTGGACGGTATGCAGGTTCTTTGGCTGCTTTTTCTAATAATTGCTCAAGTTGTTGTTCCTGCATTTGATTTTGCATAATTTTACTCTAGGCAGTATGATTTTTTTAATACTTACAGTATGAAAAACTTCCATTACATAATCAAGCAGCTTCAAGATCAAAAAATTAACTGAGTAACACGAATTATGTTTCAAACACTGAAGCATCAAATGGTTGATGAAAATTGAATACAAAAAAAGAAAATACGAGATCTGTTATGTTTATAAAAATAAGGAAAACATTAAATAGCCCCCAACCCAGACCATCATCTGGCTTGGGGGATCACAATTTAGCTTTGAAAATAACGTAAATCAAAGCGTCCTTCATAGACGTTAGCTGTTGGGCCAGTCATCCAGACCACATCACCATCACGCCACGCAATATGCAATGAACCACCTGCAAGCTGGATTTCGACTTCACTTGCAAGCAAGCCACGGCGCATAGCGCTGACTGCTGCTGCACACGCCCCTGTACCACAGGCCAATGTTTCACCGACTCCACGTTCAAACACACGTAAACGCGCATGCTTTTCATCTACAATCTGCATAAAACCAGCATTAACACGTTCAGGGAAACGCACATGTGATTCAATTTGTGGTCCCAGGTTTGCAACATCTGCCGTCAAAACATCAGGCACAATGGTCACTGCATGTGGGTTACCCATATTCACAACATCAATCAACAGGTTCTGACCATTTGCCAGATCAAGACGATAAAGTTCTTCTTGCTCATCGGCAACAAATGGAATTTCTTGCGGTAAGAATTTTGGATAACCCATATTCACCCGCACCCAACCATTTGGCCCCAATTCAGGCTCAACGATACCTGCCTTGGTCTGTACTTTAATTTTAGTTTTATGTGTCAATTGACGTTCGTGTACAAAGCGTGCAAAACAACGCACACCATTACCACATTGCTCAACCTCAGAACCATCGGCATTGAAAATACGGTACTTAAAGTCGACGTTTGGAAAATCAGGTGGCTCAACAATCAAAAGCTGATCAAACCCAATACCAAAATGGCGATGCGCCATACGCTGAATAGTTACGGCATCCAAGTAGGCACGCTGACGAATCAGATCAATCACCACAAAGTCATTGCCCAAACCATGCATTTTGGTAAATTCTAACAACATCAACAATTACTCCTGAGGCAATAAACGCTCTTTTTCCCATAAAGATTCTATGCTTTCACGTTCACGAATGACATATGCCTGATCACCATCAACCATCACTTCAGCAGCACGACCACGACTATTGTAATTCGAGCTCATGACAAAACCATACGCTCCTGCACCCAACACGGCCAAGGTGTCATTTTCCTGTAGAGCCAACTCGCGGTCTTTACCTAAAAAGTCACCCGTTTCACAGATTGCGCCAACCACATCCCATGCTTTGGTTTCAGTGTCCTGACGTGGTGTTACTGGCTGAATATCCATCCACGCTTCATACAATGACGGACGAATCAGGTCATTCATCGCTGCATCAACAATCGCAAAGTTGCGGTGATTGGTTGGTTTCAACAAATCAACTTTAGTCAGGAGCACACCCGCATTGGCACTAATGCTTCGACCTGGTTCCATATAAACTTTTAAGCCCAGTTTTTCTAAAGCAGGACGCAATGCATTGGCATATTCAACAACACTTGGCGGCACTTCATCTTTATAAGTGACCCCCAGACCGCCACCGATATCGACATGCTTTAACTGGATACCCAGCGTTTTAAGCTGTTCGATCATAAGCATAACGCGATCCAGTGCATCGACAAACGGCTGAGTTTCTGTCAACTGTGACCCAATATGACAGTCAATTCCCACAACATCTAATTGTTCAAGACTGTGTGCATATTGATAAGTTTCAAACACGCTATCACTTGGAATACCAAATTTGTTTTCTTTTAAGCCTGTCGAAATATAAGGATGAGTTTTAGCATCAACATCAGGATTTACACGTAAAGAAATCGGCGCTTTTTTACCTAAACGCGCCGCCACTTTTTCAATGCGATCCAGCTCAGCATGTGATTCCACATTGAAACATGCAATGCCGACATTCAGGGCTTTTTCAATATCGGCTTCAGATTTACCTAAACCTGAAAACACCACTTTACTTGGATCACCACCTGCTGCCAACACACGAGCCAGCTCACCACCTGTGACAATATCAAATCCCGCACCCAATTTTGCCAAGACATTTAACACAGCTAAATTTGAGTTTGACTTCACCGCAAAGCAGATTTGATGATCAATAAAGCTAAATGCCTGATCCATATCTAAATAATGCTTTTCAAAGCTGGCTTTTGAATACACATAAAGCGGTGTAGAAAATTGCTGTGCAAGCTGTTCCAAAGAACATTGTTCAGCATGCAAAACCCCTTGAATGCGGGTAAAACTCATGATAAATCCTTAAAATTACTGAACTTTAGAAGATGGTGTAGAAGCTGAGGTATTGACTTCAGATGCAGCATTTGGCTGTTCATGACGATGGTAAAGCAGATACTTTGGACGAGTATCCAAATTTGGATCGTTTGGTAACTGTAAATCTCCAGCCTGCCCACAACCCACCAAGCTTAGACCTGTCGCCAGCAAGCTAATCACAGCAATCATTTGACGCATCATAGACATCACCTGTATGTAAACTAAAAAGCAGTATACCTTGAACCCTGTTCTGACCAAAGTATTTCTAAAATAAAAAACGCCAGTTTAAAACTGGCGTTTTGCTTTAATGTTTACTGATTTTTTTGGGCTTAAAAAAGAAATACCCGATCAGCAAAATCAAGAACCAGATTGGGCTAACCTTTAAAGCTTTTAAAGTATCTGGCTCCAAAGACAAGACATAAATCATACCAATGAAGAAAATAATCACCACCCAACAGGTCACCAAACCACCAGGCAATTTAAACTTGGACTGCTGGTGTAACTCTGGGCGCGTTTTATAGTAGTTAATATAACTCCAGATGATAATCAGCCACACACAAATAAACAGTATCGTTGACAATGTAGTTGCTAAGGTAAAGGCTTCAATCGTATTGGGTACAAAATACTGAAGTGCAGCACCACCAAGTAAACAAAATGCTGAGAAATATAAAGCATTGGCAGGAACTAAACGTGGGCTTAATTTACCAAACAGTTTTGGACCTTGCCCTTCGCGCGACAAACCAAATAGCATACGGCTAGTCGAAAACACACCACTATTCATGGAAGACATGACAGAAGACAGCACCACCAAATTCATAATAATAGCTGCCGCCGCAATACCCGCGTGACTAAACAAATTTACGAATGGACTAACACTTGGGTTAATCTTATCCCACGGTGTGACTGACATCACAATCACCAATGCAAAAACATAGAAAATAATAATCCGCACAGGAATAGAATTCACTGCTTTAGGCAAGTTACGTTCTGGATCACGAGTTTCTGCTGCCGTTGTACCAACCAACTCCACACCAACAAAAGCAAAAATAGCGATCTGAAAGCCTGCTAAAAAGCCTGTCGAACCTGTGGGAAAGAAACCACCATTTGCCCATAAATGAGTAAATGAAGCAACCTCACCTGTAGGCGCAGTAAAACCTGTAAAGATCATCCATAGACCCACAGCGATGAGCACAACAATCGCAATAATCTTGATCAGAGCAAACCAGAATTCCATCTCACCAAACAGTTTTACGGTAACCAGATTCAGCCCCATAATAAAGAAAATCGAGGTGGCACAAATCAGGGCACTTTCCCCAGGGCTAAATGGATGTCCACCATTAAAAAACTGCAAATAGTTAATAATCGCAGATAGGTCAGCAATCCCGATCGTGATCCAGCACAACCAGTATGTCCACCCTACAAAATAACCCGCCCAAGGGCCAATTAAGTCAGTAGAAAAATCAATAAATGACTTATAGTTTAAATTGGAGAGTAAGAGTTCACCCAAGGCTCGCATAACAAAAAACACCATCAAGCCAATAATCATATAAATAAATATGATGGAAGGCCCCGCCAGACTGATGGTTTTACCTGACCCCATAAATAAACCTGTTCCAATTGCACCGCCAATTGCAATCAACTGTAAATGGCGATTGGACAAGCTTTTACTTAGCTCATTGTGTTCGACTGACTGTTGTTTCATGTCGTATTACCTTTCATTTGTGTTCACTCTCCCTTTGATGCAATACAGTCAAAAAGACAATAGCCCCTTATAAGACTCTATTGCGGGAATCTGTCATGAGATGATTTTGATTTTTCTAAAATAGAACCAAGTTAGAGCAACTTTATAAATATGTATGTAATAAAGAGACTTACAAATTAAAATCGCACCATATTATAGCAAAGCAAGAACCTATTTTTGATCGTATTGAACCAAAGTAGTGCGAATGAGATTTTTTTTAATTTACATTTCTTATAATAACTTAAACTCCCCAGATGGAGAGTTTAAGTTCACTTAATCATTGATTATGCTTTCTTTTTCTTAAACATATAACCAATCGCTAAAATCAGTAGCCACAATGGACTAATCAATAGTGACTGGCGAGTATCTGGCTCAAGCACCAAAATACAGATTGTAAAAATAAAGAACGCAATAACAACATACGACATAAACACACCACCAGGCATTTTAAATGTCGATTTTTCATGCAACTCAGGACGTAATTTACGATAACGGATATAGTTCACCATAATCAGGATCCATACCGATACGAACAAAATTACAGACAAAGTTGTTGCCAGAGTAAACGCAGTAATAGTGTCTGGTACAAAGAACTGAAGGATTGCACCACCCATAATACATGCACAAGAGAACATCAAACCATTTGCAGGAACTGCACTTTTTGATAATTTTCCTAATTTCTTCGGCGCCTGACCATCTTTTGCCAGACCGTAAAGCATACGACTGGTTGAGAAGATCCCGCTGTTCATTGATGACATTACAGATGATAAAACCACCAAGTTCATAATCACCGCAGCAGTTGGAATACCTGCCATAAGGAACAATTCAACAAATGGACTCTTGTTTGGAATGACATGATTCCAAGGAATCACAGACATCACCACAGTTAATGACAATACGTAGAACAAGATGACACGTACAGGAATTGCATTAACTGCTTTTGGCAAGTTGATGTGAGGGTCTTTCGCTTCAGCAGCCGAAGTTCCGACAAGCTCTACCCCAATAAATGCGAAAATCGCAATCTGGAAACCTGCCAAGAAACCTTCAACCCCTTTCGGGAAAATACCACCGTGTGCCCAAATGTTGCTCAAAGATGCCACATCACCGTTTGGTGAGTGATAACCTGTAAACACCATGTACGCACCCGCACAGATCAAAGCAATAATTGCCACGATTTTAACAATTGCGAACCAAAATTCAGTCTCACCAAACAAGCGCACTGTCAATAGGTTCAATAACATTAAGAAAAGCACACAGCCTGCACTAATTAACGCTTGCCCCGCAGGTGTAAACTGCATATCCGGTGGGAGCCAGAAAGTGAGGTAGTTAATTACAGCAGTTAAGTCAGCCATACCCGTAAGTACCCAGCCAACCCAATACGTCCAACCCACATAAAAACCTGTTTTTGGACCAATCAAGTCATAAGACATGTCCACAAAAGATTTATAATTCAGGTTAGACAGGAGAAGTTCACCTAATGCACGCATTAGGAAAAAAACCATAATTCCAATAATAAAATAAATTAATAAAATAGATGGGCCTGCCAATGAGATGGTTTTACCCGACCCCATAAACAAGCCAGTGCCAATGGCACCCCCAATAGCGATCAACTGCAAATGACGATTGTGTAAATTACGTTGTAATTCATGAATCGAATCGTCAGGTGCGTTAATATCATTTAGCTCGTTAAAACTCATTGATAATTATCCATAACAGAGTTGCTGCTAACAAATAGCAATTAGCATTCCAATTTCAGAGTTAGATGCTTAAAAAAAACACATACGGCACAGACGTCCAAAAGACACCGTTTATAAAGCATGAGCCATACAAGATCGATTCCATGATCTCTAGTGTTTTTTATCAGATGAACATGCTAATGTTAAGCCCCTTTTTTATTTTTTTTATACAAAAAAGCACTAAATCATGAGTAAAGTTAAAACGGTCTATCGCTGTGAACAATGTGGAGCAGATCATTCTAAATGGGCGGGACAGTGTTCTGAATGTGGTGAATGGAATAGTTTAGTTGAAATCCGTATAGAACCAAGCATTACTCATCGAGCAAAACCAGGATCATTTTCAGGTGGCTATGCGGGACAATCAGCGCAAATCACCACACTCAATCAAATTTCCATTTCACATGAAACACGACTTGTAACAGGGATCGGCGAATTTGACCGCGTTTTAGGCGGCGGTCTGGTCACAGGTTCAGTGGTCTTAATTGGTGGTGACCCAGGGATTGGTAAATCGACCATTTTATTACAGACTGCAACGCACATGGCGAGCCATAAAAATTCGGCGCTGTATGTTACAGGTGAAGAATCGCTTTCTCAGGTCGCTCTACGTGCCCAGCGCCTCGAACTACCGACCGACCAGCTCAAGGTCATGGCAGAAACCTGTGTCGAACGGATTTGTGAAGTGTTGGCTCAGCAACGCCCTGCTGTTGCTATCCTGGATTCCATTCAAACCCTCTACACTGAAACCCTGCAATCTGCACCTGGTGGTGTCTCGCAGATTCGAGAGTCTGCTGCCTTACTCACCCGTTTTGCCAAAAACAGTGGTACAGCTTTATTTCTTGTCGGACATGTCACTAAAGAAGGTGCTTTGGCAGGCCCACGTGTTCTTGAGCACATGGTCGACTGTGTACTGTATTTTGAAGGTCAATCCGACTCACGTTATCGTATGATTCGTGCGGTAAAAAACCGTTTTGGCGCAGTCAATGAACTTGGGGTTTTTGGCATGACCGATAAGGGCTTACGTGAAGTTGCAAACCCTTCAGCCATCTTTTTGAGTCGTTACGATGAAGCCATTCCAGGCTCGGTGGTCATGATCAGTCGTGAAGGTACGCGTCCTTTACTGGTCGAGGTTCAGGCTTTGGTGGATGACGCACAGGGGCAACCTCGCCGTGTCGCACTCGGTTTGGACCAAAACCGTCTTAACATGCTACTTGCCGTGATGCATCGCCATGGTGGCGTACAAACCACAGGGCAAGATGTCTACGTCAATATTGTCGGTGGTTTAAAAATTACTGAAACAGGCTCAGACCTTGCAGTATTGCTGGCATGTGCCTCTAGTTTACGTGGTAAAGCCTTTCCACAACAACTTGCAGTTTTTGGTGAAGTTGGGCTATCGGGTGAAATTCGCCCTGTTCCTAATGGGCAAGAACGCCTCAAAGAAGCAGTAAAACATGGGTTTAAATATGTGATTTTACCGCGTGGTAATGCGCCACAAAAACCAATTGCAGGTGTACAGGTTATTGCTGTTGCGCGCTTGCATGAAGCCCTACATGAAGCCATGCAACTCAGCGAATAGTTTACCAAAAGGTAAATTATTAAGAGTTTATAGCTATAAATCCAGCAAAACATACCGACCAGATTACAGTATGGCCTCAACTGCATAAAAGTTACTCGTTTACTATTGAAATTCGGTTCAAATAACCGCATAAATGCAATGGAAAATCTGTATTTATATAGGAACAATCAATGAACACACGCCAACGTGGCCTAGTTGCGAGTATTTTAATGGCAACATTGGTGCTATCACCATTGGCTGAGGCAAAACGTGCAGGCGGTGGTCGTAGCCACGGCATGACACGTTCTGTTACTCCAAGTCAGCCACACCAACAGCCAACTTCTACTTACCAAGCACCATCTGCCCCAGCACCGCAACCACAAAAATCTGGTTCAAATTTGGGTAAAATGGTCGCAGCAGGTGCAGCAGGTGCAGCCGTTGGTGCATTAGCGACCCACGCTTTAGCCAATAATGACCATAATGGCACTGCAACATCCGCACCACAGCAAAATGTTCAAGCTGAAAAGAAATCGGGTATCCCAGGCTGGATCTGGCTGATTTTACTCGGAGGCATTGGCTTCTTTATTTATCGTAAAATGAGCGCCAAAAAATCTGAAGCAGCAAATCCATATGTATCTAATCAAGGTTCTGCTCCATTTACAGCGCAGCCAAGCCCAACAAACGAAAGTACCAATAATATTTTTGGTCAAAACGTAGGTGGCAACTCAGCGAGCAATAACCAAGGTTTTGGCGGAGCATACACGAACAATGGTAGCCAATTACCTGATGGTACTGAGCCTGCTTCATTTTTACGTATCGCCCGTCAGCGTTTTAACCATATTCAGTCCGTTAACAGTGCGAGTAATATAGAAGAAATTCGCCGCTACTTAACGCCTGAACTGTATAACTCAATGTATCAGGACATTATGGCAAACCGAGATCAGGACGTTGCAGAATTTAGCAATCTCAATGCAATGGTGGCAGGTTCAGCGACTGAAAATGGCCAGTATGTTGTCAGTGTGCGTTTTACAGGAACTGTTTCTGAAGACATGAATAGCTTACCGCAGCCATTCACTGAAGTTTGGCACTTTGTAAAACCTGTAGGTTCACAGCAAGATTGGCTTGTTGCAGGGATTCAAGTCGAAAACTAATTTTCGCAGTCAAAAAAAATCAGTTGCTTGCAACTGATTTTTTTACATCTAAATTTAGCGTTTTGGTAATGGAATATACTGAGCGGTGGTATTTTTTAACTTACGCTCTCCAACTTTCACAGCCAAATCTAGCGCTGTACCTTTACGGTCAATTGCCAAATGAATGGTACTGTTCGGTGCCTGTAATGCAACATAATTAATCAAATGTGATGCCGAAGTAATATCATACTGATTTACTTTTAGAATTTTATCTCCAATACGTACACCCGCATCTGCTGCTGGACCACCTGTCAATACACCTGCAACCGTAACACCTGCGCTATTGCCAGCAGATGACTGCCATTGAGCATCCTGTTTTGGCGGCATCAAACTAATTCCCAACCAACCACGAATGACTCGACCATCTTTTAAAATTGCATCAAACACTTGCTGGCAAATTCTGGCAGGAATTGCAAAACCAATTCCAAGTGAACCACCCGATTGTGAAAAAATTGCAGTATTGATACCGACCAAATTTCCTGCAACATCAATTAATGCACCACCTGAATTACCTGGGTTAATCGCAGCATCGGTCTGAATAAAATCTTCATAGGTGTTAATCCCTAAATCTGAGCGTCCTGTTGCCGAGACAATTCCTTGTGTCACGGTTTGCCCCACACCAAATGGATTACCAATCGCTAAAACGACATCCCCTACTTCATTACCACTGAGTTTAAAAGGTACAACAGGCAGATTTTGTAGATCTATTTTAATCACAGCCAAATCGGTATCTGGGTCTGTACCAATCACTTTAGCTTCTGCACGGCGACCATCTTTCAAACCTACAACAATTTGATCGGCCTGAGCAATCACATGATTATTGGTTAAGATATAGCCATCAGCACGTACAATAACCCCTGAACCTAAACTATTTTCATTTTTGTTGAGTTCTTCAGGTATGCGATTGCCAAAAAATTCACGGAATACGGGGTCATTGAGTAAGGCATTATCACTACGATTGACTTTTTGTGTGGTAAAAATATTCACAACCGCAGGCGCAGCAACTTTTACAGCATTACGATAAGACTGTACCCCTCCCTCCTGATTATGTTCTACCAATACTTGCTGCTTCTCGATTGGCATAGCAACACCATCCGATGCAACCACTACTTTGGGTTTTTGCATCTTTTGCCATGCAGTAAATCCTAAAATCACAAAAATTAGTAAAACCCATGGCAACCATGTCAAGGTTTTGCGCACGTTATCATCCTCTGTCGGGTATCTTCTTCATTAACAAAAAAGTTTTCGGGTCAATATTGTAAAATGAAATATTCATAAAAAGCTAAAAACTTGGCAAGGTTTTGTCTAGCTTTAGTTACAATAAGCTTAATCAACTTCACAACAACAGCAGTGATTTTGGAATGATCCAATTGAACTGAATGAGGAATTTTATGGCGCAGTTACAGGATATTTTACAGTGGTGTGATCAAACCTTACTCAGCTCTGAATTTAAAGACTATGCGCCAAATGGTTTACAAATCGAAGGCAAAGCAGACGTTAAAAAAATTGTTTGTGCAGTAACTGCTTCGTTAGATGCCATTGATGCTGCAATTGAGGCACAAGCTGACCTATTACTGGTACATCATGGTTATTTCTGGAAAGGTGAACCTGCACCAATTACAGGCATGCGTGGTGCGCGTATTAAAAAACTGATTCAACATGATATCTCACTTGTCGGTTATCATCTGCCTTTAGATGCGCATCCAAGTTTAGGCAACAATGCTGCCATTGCAGAACTTTTACAGTTTGAAAATATTCAGGCACTCAATCCTGGTGATCGCCACCCGATTGGCAATATTGGCTATTTAAAACAAGCCGTTTCTGCCGCAGCATTTAAGCAAAAGCTTGCCGAGGTTTTTTCTCGCGAGATTATCCATTTGCCATCGACTACTGAAAAAATTCAGAAAATTGGTTTTTGTACAGGTGCCGCACAAGATTTTATTACTCAAGCAGCAGAACAAGGCTGCGATGCCTATATTTCAGGTGAAGTGAGTGAACGAACGTTTTACGAAGCACGTGAGCTAAACGTACACTACTTTGCTTGCGGGCATCATGCAACTGAGCGTTATGGTGTACAACGGCTGGCTCAAGCACTTACCAAGCAGTTTGATGTAGAAGCAATTTATTATGAACAAGACAATCCCATCTAAATAATATCTAAATCAGATTGAAAGAATTGTCATTGTACAAAACAGCACGTATATTGTATTTCATTGTTTATCAACCACGTTTTTTGTTGAAAAATACATTAAACTATTCACCACAAAATTTTCAAACCCAGCTTACGCAAGGAAAGAAAGATGACAACGATTACCCTACCTGCTCTTCCATATGGTTATGATGCGCTTGAACCACACATCTCGAAAGAGACTTTAGAATTCCATCACGACAAGCATCACCAAACTTATGTAACTAACTTGAATAACCTGATTAAAGGTACGGACCTTGAAGGTAAATCTTTAGAAGAAATCATCACTGCAAGTGCTGGCGATGCTTCTAAAGCTGGTATTTTCAATAATGCTGCTCAAGTTTGGAACCACACATTCTACTGGAATTCTATTGCACCAAACGGTGGCGGCAAACCTACTGGCGCAATTGCTGCAAAAATTGATGAAGCTTTCGGTTCTTACGAAAAATTTGCTGAACAATTTGCCACTGCTGCTGCAACTCAATTTGGTTCAGGTTGGGCTTGGTTAGTTGCAGACAAAGTAAACGGTAACTTGTCTATCGTGAAAACTTCAAATGCAGACACTCCACTTGCACACGGTCAAGTTGCAGTATTAACCATTGACGTTTGGGAACACGCTTACTACATCGACTACCGCAATGCACGTCCTAAATACATCTCTACTTTCTTAGAAAGTCTAGTGAACTGGGACTATGCAAATGCAAAACTTGCTGGTCAAGCTGCTGGTGTAGAAAAATAAGTTTTCTTTGAAAACTTTAAAAAAGGCGTCATTTGACGCCTTTTTTTATAACTAAAATGTCCTAAATTTAAAGTTACTCCAGACAAGTGATTATAAATCCAACAAATAAATTTATTTTTGATTTTTAACTTGACCTAACTGCCAGTAATCCATAGAATGCGCTTCAGATTCTCCAATAGCTCAGTCGGTAGAGCGACGGACTGTTAATCCGCAGGTCCCTGGTTCGAGCCCAGGTTGGAGAGCCACTATTCTTCCATAGCTCAGTCGGTAGAGCGACGGACTGTTAATCCGCAGGTCCCTGGTTCGAGCCCAGGTGGAAGAGCCAAGATTCGAGAAAGCCCTGCATCATACATGCTGGGCTTTTTTTTATATAAAAATAACCAATCATGAACGAGCCTTATTTTGTTTCACGCCGCTCTATACCGAGTTTAAACAGAATACAAATCAAACAAATCCGCTCTAAGCCTACAAATCAGGCTCAACAAAAATGCACAGACAAGCTGTGCATTTATTTCAACAACCAAGCCTATGATTAAACTTGTTTCATAAACTCATTCTATTTATCTTGCTCTTCAAAAGCCTAATGAATATTCAAAGCATCTCGCATAATAAAAAACAAATCAGTCTGATCAATTAAACCAGAAACATTCGCTGCACGTGGACCATAAGCCGCAATACGGACTTGCGCACCTGTATGCTCCTGACTATTCCCTGTTGAAGTGGCATAGTTGACAGCCATTGGCGACTGGTCTTTAGTCAACAAGTTTGCGGTTTTCCCTGGGCTATCAGCATCTACAGGAATGATCTGGCTGGTATGCGCATGATCACCTGTAACAATAATTAAAGTGTCAGGATGTGTTTTAGCAAATGCCAGTGCTTCTTGAACTGCTTCATCTAAAGCCACAGTTTCACCAATTTGCCCGCATGGATCAGCAGCATGGTTTTGTTTATCAATCGAACCACTTTCCACCTGCAAGAAGAAACCTTTTGGGTTTTTCTCAAGAAGCTGAATCGCTTTTGCAGTCATCATCCTCAAACTTGGCACCTCTGCCCCACGTGCAGGGTTAATCTGGCAACGCTGTGCAGCTTGTTTATTGCCATTCAGTACTGCTTTAGGGCCAATCCAGCTTACAGGTAAATTGCCTTGCGCAAATAAGCCTAAAACAGGTTGCTGTTGATTGGCTGTGCTGAGTTGACTTAACTGATCAGCATTAGAAACTACTTTATAACCGCGCGCCTGAGCCTGCGCTAATAAAGTCTGACCTTTATATTGCCCCGCAGTTGCCATTTCATTAAATGAAGTTGCACCACCACCCAAAGTTACATCGGCACGTGCATCGAGCAGTTGTTCACTAATCGAACCCAAGCCACCATTTTCCAAAGTATTCGTTGGGCAGAGTTTTGCTGTTGAAGATGGCGAATAGCATTTACGATGGGTGACATGCGCAATCAATGCTGCAGGTGTCGCATCTTGTAGTTCAGTTGTGGTGACATTACCCGTTGCATAACCTGCACGTTTTGCCAATGCTAAAATTGATTCATGTGCTTTTGCCTGCACATCGACCCCAATTGCACCATTATAGTTTTTTATCCCCATTGCCCATGCAGAAGCTGATGCTGCCGAATCTGTTACATAATCAATGGTTTTGTCTTTATTGACCGAATAGGTGGTATAGCTGCCTGTAAATGGCAAAACATCAATCCCTTTAAAATAACCTCCTGCCCCTTCAACATAATTACGGGCGATGGTGATTTCCGAGTCACTGGTACCATCCCCAATAAATAAAATCACATGCTTGACATGACGAGAGCTGATCGAAGCCTTAAGCGCCTCACTACGCTCTGCAGTTAGGCGGGTTGCACCTGAAAACTGATCCAGCTGTCCCTTAGCATGTGGGGCAATTAAGCTACTCTGTGATGTTGTGGTCTGTGGCAGGCTATTGCACGCACTGACTGCGATTGCCACGCAACTGCTGAGTAAAAGTGGTTTTAAGTTCACAAAGAGGCTCCTGTTATCTGTATTGTTTTGCCGCTTGCTTTAAATTAGTGGATTTATATTGCAATTTGATTTAATTCCTAAGCGATATTACAGGCATAACTGATTATTTTTAAAACAATTAAGCTCAAAAAATCAAAAAATCGCATATAGAGGCTTGACCTCCACTCAAGTAATCCATAAAATCCTTACCCAGATTCTCCAATAGCTCAGTCGGTAGAGCGACGGACTGTTAATCCGCAGGTCCCTGGTTCGAGCCCAGGTTGGAGAGCCAGATTCTAAAGCCCATAAGTCTACTTATGGGCTTTTTTAATGCAGTTACCAATTCCTAGCAGAATTTGTTTTGACTCAGTGAAGTGATCCTCTAAACTAGCGACCTAAGCACTGTGTCAGTCAGTTTCTTTTCGCCCCATTTAGGATATTTCCCATGTTAACACCACAAGAAATCCGAGCTCGCGATCGTAAGCGCTGGACAATTTTTGCTATCGCACTCCTTATTCCTATTGCTTTAGTATTTTTACTATTTATTGCAGCCTCTCAAGATGTCAAGACCAAAGCCCGATATGATCAAGAACGTGCTGAATACGCTGAAAAATATCAACAAGATAGCAATGCATCTGCGGCAATGAGTTCTCAACAACAATTTGATAAGCTCAAACAAGATCCTGAAGCAAAAACCGCTGATCAACGCTAATCAAAAAAGGCTTATCAAAAGATAAGCCTTTTTCACATCAAATTAGATTTTATTCAACGATCTTTAAAGTCACGTCAATATTGCCACGAGTTGCATTTGAATATGGGCAAACGATATGCGCCGCATCGACCAGTTTCTGTGCTTCATCATGTGGCATTCCAGGCAAGTGAATATTTAGTGTCACTTCAATACTAAAGCCAGTTGGAATTGGACCAATACCCACTTCCCCTTCAATAAATGCATCTTTAGGCATATCAAATTTGTCGCGTGCTGCCACAAACTTTAATGCACCAAGGAAACATGCCGAATAACCTGCAGCAAACAACTGTTCAGGATTGGTAAATGCACCACCTGCACCACCCATTTCTTTAGGCACACCCAGTTGTATGTCCAAAACACCATCACTTGAAACGGCACGACCATCGCGCCCACCTGTTGCTTTGGCTTTTGCGGTATATACGACTTTTTCTAATGACATGATTTCTTCCTTTAAATTAGTTATCACACAAATATATCGTACACGATATAAATATTCAGTCAATAACTCACAGCAACTAAACTGTAAATTATTTGATCAATTTAGCACGCAATTGTTCAAGCTGATGTTTCAACTCAATTAAAGTTTGTAAATCACACTGACTGGTTTGCTGAATCAGTTCAGGAATGATCTGTGCTTGTTGTTTTAATGCCGCACCTTGCTCAGTTAAGCCAATTAACACTTGTCGTTCATCCTGTTCGGAACGCTGGCGAGTAATCAAGCCTGAATTTTCTAATTTTTTTAACATTGGAGTCAGCGTTGAAGATTCCAAATAAAGGCGCTTACCGATTTCAGAAACAGTCAACTGATCCCGCTCCCAAAGCACCAACATCACCAAATACTGAGGATAGGTAATCCCTAGAGGTGCAAGTAACTGGCGATATTTTTGATTAAATGCCAAGTTGGCAGAATACACTGCAAAACAAAGCTGGTTATCTAGTTTTAATAATCGCTCGTCACTCAAAAGTTTATCCTCATACAACAGTTATCTTTTCTTATTATAGCCAAGATCAGCAATAAAAAAGCCCGCACAAGGCGAGCTTTTTTCGGTATGAATACAGTTGTAAAATTACAAGCTGTAGTACATATCAAATTCAACTGGGTGAGTTGTTGTGTTAAGACGACGTACATCTGCCATTTTAAGGTCGATATAAGCTTCCAACATTTCTTTAGTGAACACGCCACCTTTCAACAAGAACTCGTGATCCGCTTGAAGTGCTTCTAACGCCATTTCTAGGCTGTGAGCAACTGTAGGGATTTTTGCTTCTTCTTCAGGAGGAAGGTCATACAAGTTTTTGTCAGCAGCTTCGCCTGGGTGGATCTTGTTTTGGATACCGTCAATACCAGCCATCAACAATGCTGCAAAACCTAAGTACGGGTTCATCATTGGGTCAGGGAAACGTGCTTCGATACGTTTGCCTTTAGGGCTAGAAACGTATGGAATACGGATAGAAGCAGAACGGTTACGTGCTGAGTAAGCAAGCATAATTGGTGCTTCAAAGTGTGGAACTAAACGCTTGTACGAGTTAGTAGAAGGGTTAGTAATTGCGTTCAATGCACGAGCGTGCTTGATCACACCACCGATGAAGTAAAGTGCCATTTCTGACAAACCTGCATATTCATCACCAGCAAACAAGTTCTTGCCATCTTTAGAGATAGACATATGAACGTGCATACCAGAACCATTATCGCCTACCATTGGTTTAGGCATAAAGGTAGCAGTTTTTGCATATTGGTGTGCAACGTTGTGAACAACATATTTGAATTGTTGTACTTCGTCAGCTTTAAGAACCATAGTGTTGAAACTTACACCAATTTCTAACTGGCAAGATGCAACTTCGTGGTGGTGAACTTCTACACGACCAGCGCCCATGATGTCTTCAATTTTGTTACACATCTCAGCACGCATGTCGTGGTGAGAGTCTACAGGTGGAACTGGGAAGTAACCGCCTTTAACACGTGGACGGTGACCTGAGTTACCAGACTCGTAATCTTTACCAGTTGACCAAGCAGCTTCTTCAGCGATCAATGTATGACGAGCGCCAGACATGTCGATATCCCATTTCACTTCGTCAAATACAAAGAATTCTGGTTCTGGACCAAAGAATGCAGTATCACCGATACCTGTAGATTTTAAGTATTCTTCCGCACGACGAGCGATTGAACGTGGGTCACGCTCATAACCTTGACCAGTAGATGGCTCGATAACGTCACAAGTCACTACAACAGTTGGTTCAGCGAAGAACGGATCGATAAAACATGTTTCTGCGTCTGGGCGCAAGATCATGTCAGATGCTTCAATACCCTTCCAACCTGCAATTGAAGAACCATCGAACATTTTACCATCTTCAAATGTATCTTCATCAATTGAATCAGCAGGGTAAGTTACATGTTGCTCTTTACCAATAGTATCTGTAAAGCGAAAATCGACCCACTTAGCGCCACTTTCTTTGATGAGTTCAAGGACCTTGTTCGCCATGCTCTATGCTCCAATCAAGTATTTTTATTGCACGTATGAGGTGCATGTTAGAAGTTGGACGTAATAAAGCAACTCCCGTGCCAACTTTTCGAATATCAGCTAAATTATTGATAAATATATATTCTAAATAAATATTAGCCAATTATTTCATCATTATTATACTGAGTGCAAAATGAAATGCACCATATTCAAACATTTTCTTATGCTTTACCCAAAAAACCACACAAAACGAACCAAAAAAGTGCAATTATTCTTTTTTGATGTAATGCAGTGCATTTATAAGCTGGTTATGGCGATTTGATTGCTATTTTTTTATACAGTAACGCTTTTTTTTGAACATTTAATGTCAATTACAAGCATAGTTATCTCTACATTTAGCAAATTAATCTACGATTTGGGTTTAAAAACATCAAATTCATAGGCAAAACCCATAGCTTAAATCTTAACGACACAACCACCGCCCCATATATTGTGCAGGTTTAGTGCGTTGTAAATTTCACTAGAACAATCCTCCCGATCCTCATCTTATTTAAGTCAGGCATAAAAACTCTAGCCAACTTTGATTAAATCCACAGATGACACTTGGTTGAGAATGCAACAATTCAGCATGAAATAGTTCAGCAAAAAATGGTTATTTTTTGCTATGATGATTTTCGCTATAGAAATTACCTTTATTTTTTCTCTTACAATAAAGGTCTTTTATGTTCTATATCAGTAATTTTGGACTAAGCACATCTAGCGTGCATGCACTTCAATAGGTTAAATATCATGCTTCTAATGATAGACAATTACGACTCCTTTACTTACAACATCGTCCAGTACTTTGGCGAATTAAATCAGGAAGTAAAAGTAGTTCGCAATGATCAAGTCTCATTAGAGGATATTGAACGATGGCAACCAAAGTATCTGGTGATTGGTCCTGGCCCTTGCTCGCCAACTGAAGCAGGTATTTCAATTCCTGCCATTCAGCATTTTGCAGGTAAAATTCCTTTGCTCGGCGTGTGTTTGGGGCATCAAAGTATTGGACAGGCTTTTGGCGGTAAAATTGTACGTGCCAAACATGTCATGCATGGTCGTTTATCTGACATGTACCATAGCAATACTGGGATTTTTAGCGATCTACCATCACCATTTACTGCAACACGTTATCACTCTTTGGTGATTGACCAAGCAACATTGCCTGAGTGTCTGGAAGTCACCTGCTGGACGAAAGAAGCAGATGGTTCAATTGAAGAAATTATGGGTGTGAAACACAAGACATTGCCTGTTGAAGGTGTGCAGTTCCACCCAGAATCGATTCTGAGCCAGCACGGACACAAAATTTTCCAAAACTTTCTTGATATTTACAAATAGCGGTTGCCATGAACATTCAACAAGCTTTAAACCATATTACAAAAAACATTCACTTGACCCAAAGCCAGATGCAGGATGTCATGCGTAGCATCATGCAAGGTGAAGCCACAGATGCCCAAATTGGTGCTTTATTGATGGGACTTCGCCTCAAAGGTGAAAGTATTGATGAAATTACGGCTGCCGCGCAAGTTATGCGCGAACTAGCCATTAAAATTGATGTCAGCGATGTTCCGCATCTGATCGATATTGTCGGCACAGGCGGCGATGGACAAAACTTATTTAATGTCTCTACAGCATCCAGTTTTGTGATTGCTGCCGCAGGCGCAAGTATTGCCAAACACGGCAACCGGGGCGTATCAAGCAAATCAGGTTCATCAGATCTTCTTGAACAAGCAGGCATTCAGCTCAATCTCAACATTGCTCAAACCGAGCGCTGTATTCGTGAAATGGGCATTGGTTTCCTGTTTGCACCCAATCATCATACCGCCATGAAGCATGCGATTGGTCCACGTAAAGAACTGGGTATTCGTACCATTTTTAATTTGCTTGGCCCACTCACCAACCCTGCTGGGGTAAAACGCCTCGTAATTGGTGTGTTTTCTGATGAGTTATGCTACCCAATGGCAGAGGTCATGAAGCAACTTGGCGCTGAACATGTCATGGTCGTGCATTCCAAAGATGGTCTAGATGAAATCAGCCTTGCAGCAACCACCACCATTGCCGAACTCAAAAATGGTGAAATTCAGTCATGGGTGATTACCCCAGAAGACGTTGGAATTGAATCACAAAGTTTACATGGCTTAATCATTGACTGTCCTGAAGCCAGCTTAAAACTGATTAAAGATGCGCTTGGACGGAACAAATCAGAAATTGGGCGAAAAGCTGCCGATATGATTGCACTCAATGCGGGTGCAGGTATCTATGTCGCAGGTTTGGCAAAAGACTACAAACAAGGCGTTGCTTTTGCTCAAGATATTATCGATGGTGGTCAGGCGCTAGAAAAAATGAGCGTTTTTGCCGAATTTACAAAAACTCTAAAACAGATTGAAAGCGCATAAGGAACGGTGATGGTAGATATTGCAAACACAATTTTAGGTAAAATTGTTGATCGTAAAGTTGATGAACTCGCCGCGCGCCGTCAAAAATATAGCCTGCAAGACCTTGAACAACTGGCTGCCCAAGCAACACCTGTACGTGGCTTTGCCCAAGCACTACGTTCTAAACGCCCAGGCGTGATTGCTGAAATTAAAAAAGCATCGCCATCCAAAGGTGTGATTCGTGCCAACTTCAACCCTGCTGAAATCGCACAGCAATATGAACGCGCAGGTGCAGCCTGTCTATCTGTACTCACCGATGTCGACTTTTTTCAGGGTGCCGATGAAAATATTCAAATTGCCCGTACCCACTGTGCTTTACCTGCCCTGCGTAAAGATTTCTTGATCGACCCTTACAATGTGGTTGAAGCACGCGCTTTACACGCTGACTGTATTTTGCTGATTGTGGCGTGCTTATCTGATCAACAATTACAGGAAATGTCACAGACTGCATTTGAGCATAACCTCGATGTATTAGTTGAAGTGCATGATGAAGCTGAACTTGAGCGCGCCCTGCAACTGGATGAATGCTGTCTTCTTGGTGTAAATAACCGCAACTTAAAAACTTTTGAAGTCGATTTAAATACTTCATTACGTTTGAAAAAATTGCTTGATCCACAGCGTTTACTGGTCACGGAAAGCGGCATTGCTACCACTGAAGATGTCAAAATCATGCAAGAACATGATATTCACAGCTTCTTGGTAGGCGAAAGCTTTATGAAACAACCTGATCCTGCACAGGCATTCCAAGCGCTATTTGGAACACCTGAACAGCTATAAAAGTATCTTGATATGAGCCGAATTTAGATGAGTCTAGATTCGGCTTTTTATATTTGTCATTCGTCAAAACCATTTAAAATATTTCAGAACATACCCCCCTAATTGAGAGCGATTTACATTAAAAAATATGTCTGTGGCTTTTGATTTCTCACCCCACGCCATTTCGTACTATACTTAGCAAAATTTCACTTTTTTATGTTTTATTATCATGAGTAATAAAGATTCTGCGCTGTCAAAAGAGCAACAGTCCCTGCTCAAGCAGTTTAAAAAACAAATCACTCATCCACATACAACTCAACTGGCGCAACAACAAGCTGCTGCCCAAACCAAAGTTGAAGAACCTGAGGATGACTGGGATTTATTTAAAAAAGCCACACAAGGTGTGCAAAAGTTAGACAACACCAATATTGCTAACTTAAATCGTAGCAAGCAAAAAAAACTTGATGCTCAAACACTGGCAAAACGTGTTGCAGCGGAAGGTACAACCGAAAGTGAAAATGCAGAACTGTCAGATACTCAGGCTGCATTAAACCCAGTAGGCAGCCAGCAAACCCTAAACTATCGGGTTGCGACATTACAGCACCGTGTGTTTGAAGATTTAAAAACAGGTAAACTGCGCTGGTTTGAAGCCGTTGACCTGCATGGGTGTACCGTTGAACAAGCACGCGCTGCGATTTTGCAACTGATTCAAATGGCAAAAGATGAAAATCAGAATGTAATTAAAATCGTACATGGTAAAGGCCCAGAAGCGATTTTAAAAACTTATGTGAATGGTTGGCTACGCCAGCATCGTGATGTATTGGCTTTTGTCAGCGCTCCTGAAAATCAGGGTGGAACAGGTGCAGTTTTGGTTTTACTGAAGCGTGCTGAAAAAAATCCAAAGTATAAACAGTAAGCTGTTTTAATAATTAGTATCGGTCTTTCGCAAGTTTTCTGTTAAAATGCCGAGCTTGCTCAACCAGTGTAAGTGAACACCTGTTATGTCTATGCAGCAATCCTACGAAAAAATTCTCACCGCAGTTGGTGAAGATCTTCAACGTCCAGGTCTTAAAGATACGCCTGTTCGTGCGGCGCGCGCTTTTTCGTATTTGACTTCAGGTTATAATCAAACGCTTGAAGAAGTTACAAACAATGCTGTTTTCCCATCAGAAAACCGCGAAATGGTACTGGTGAAAAATATCGAATTTTATTCGCTCTGTGAACACCACCTTTTACCATTCTATGGTCGTGTGCATATTGCCTATTTGCCTGAAGGACAAGTGTTGGGTCTTTCTAAATTTGCTCGGATTACTGAAATGTTTGCACGTCGTTTGCAAATTCAGGAAAACTTGACGCAGCAAATCGCTGAAGCAGTCGCAAGCGTGACTCATGCACGTGGCGTTGCCGTTGTGATTGATTCCGCACATATGTGTATGATGATGCGTGGTGTTGGTAAACAAAGCTCAACCACACGTACAGTTTCTTTTGTTGGTCAATTTAAAACTGACGAAGAAGTCCGCCGCGAATTTTTACGCGTTGTTCCTGAAAGCTATTAAGCTAGATGGCTAAAGGCAAGTATTTACTTGCCTTTTTTATCTAAGAGATGAACATCATCAATCTGCCAATTGCCTTGGGCATCACGTTTACCCAAGATCTTCATGACCAGCACCAAGCTCAGCAATAACAATAAATACCACGAACCGATTTTGCCCCACCAAACAATATGCCAACCATCAATCTGGCTTGGATAAACCCAGATATCATAAAAAGTACTGATATTTTCCGCAATCCAGATCAAAAATGCCAAAAACAGCAGCACAGGGAGCATCGGCAAATGCCATGTCCTTTTTAAAACTTGGAAATTGACTTTGGTTTTCCAAAAAATCAGTACACTCCAGACAAATAAAATACTGCGAATATCCTGAATAAAAAACTTACTGATAAAGTTAATATAGGCACACAACGCCAATGTCAGCATGTTGATCAGGCTTGGTAATTTTTCAAATGAAATATAAAACAGCCGAATCGAGCGAGCAAAAAAACTACCAATTGCCGAATACATAAACCCAGCAAACAGCGGTACAGTTAAAATTTTCAGGATGGCAGGTTCAGGATATTGCCATGAACCAATTTTAGGCGCGGTCAGAACCAGTTCCATGATCATTGCCATAACATGAAACAAAGCGATCACTTTGGCTTCTTGCCATGATTCCATCCGAAAATACAGCATCAATCCCTGAATCAAGACTGCACAGAAAAATAAATAATCGTAACGGTAAAAACCCAAATACGAGTGATGCCCCATTTTAAAACTCAAGGCAAAAATGATGAGTAATAAAATACCAAAAAGTGCAGCGGACATTGCACGCTGCACTACAGTATAAATAAAACGAACGGTGAGGTTCACGCAAATTTAGCCTAGATACTTGGCACTATATTCATGAACCGTATCCACAAACACTTTGGCATGATCAGGGTTGACCCACTGGGTAATTCCATGTCCAAGATTAGCAATATAGCCTGTTTTTTCACCATGTGCATAAGCATCATCTAACATGGCATGCACGGCTCTTTCTATCGACTTTGGTGAACCATATAAAATCGCAGGATCTAAATTCCCTTGTAGAGCCACCTGCCCATGTACCAGTTCACGAGCCGTTTTCAGTGACGTTGTCCAGTCTAGCCCCAAAGCATCAGCGCCCGTTGCCAGCATTGGAATCAGCCATTGCCCACCACCTTTGGTAAAGAGAATCACAGGAATGCGCTGCCCATCTTTTTCGCGTTGCAAACCTGCAATAATTTTCTGCATATATTGCAAGGAAAATTCCTGATACTCGCGATGTGCCAGTGAGCCGCCCCAACTGTCAAAAATCTGAATTGCCTGAGCACCTGCATCAATTTGTGCATTTAAATAATCAATCACCGATTCTGCCAGATGATCAAGTAAAGCATGCAACAGCTCAGGTTGGGCATACATCATCTGTTTGGTAAAACGGAATTCCTTACTCGATCCACCCTCAACCATATACGTTGCCAGTGTCCACGGACTCCCCGAAAAACCAATCAATGGTACTTGCCCTGCCAATGCCGAACGAATGGTCGAAACCACGTCCATGACATAACCCAAGTCTGTTTTAGCATTGAGTTTAGGAAGCTGTGCAATATCTTGTTCAGTTCTGACTGTTTTATGAAATTTTGGCCCTTCCCCAGCTTCAAAATACAAACCTAAACCCAAAGCATCAGGTACAGTTAAAATGTCAGAAAATAAAATGGCAGCGTCCAACGCATAACGACGCAAAGGTTGCAATGTCACTTCACATGCAAAATTGGTATTTTTACATAAAGAAAGGAAATCGCCTGCCTGAGCACGTGTCGCGCGATACTCTGGTAAATACCGCCCAGCCTGACGCATCATCCAGACAGGTGTGGTATCAACAGGTTCACGTAACAAAGCACGCAGGAAACGATCATTTTTTAAAGTCGTCATATCCTTTCCATGAATCATCAAAAATTCACCTATCATAACAAAAAGCCCGTATTTTGAATAATCAACCCGCTTGTTATTTTTATAGACGCAATATAGATACGAAATAATTAATGCATCGGTTTATTATTTCTGTAATACTGACCGCGTTTTTTCATCATACATACATAATTCTTAAGGTTGAATTAGATGTTCGTTCGCTCATTACTCGCTATGAGTCTAAGCTACCTCATGCTAAATACTGCTTTTGCAGCTCCTAATGCAGAGCAACCGTTAAATCCTAAAAAAGTAGCCTCAACAACTACTATTCAAGACCCGATCAATCCTCTTGCGCTCGATACCAAAGCGGCGTCTGAAGTGATGGAAGGTCGTAGCCCTGCAGCTTCTGAGGTTGCATCGGCGACAGCGGCATCTGAAGTACAAATCACTCAACAAGAACAGAACAATCTTAACCAAGTCACTAAAACGGTTAAAACGATTGATCAAAGTTCAGAGAAAACCACAGCGACATCAACAAAAAATAACGCTGCAAAACATGCATGGACACTTGATAATTTAAATAATATTCAATGGTATCCAAACATTGGTAAAGGGCAATTCCCTGTCTATGCACGCGCACAAGTCATGTTGAACAATAACCATGCTTCGCCTGGTGCAATTGATGGTAGCAGTGGCAAAAATACGCTCAAAGCCCTAGCTTCTTTCCAGCAAATGCAAGGTCTACCGACTACAGGCGAGCTTGATCAAGCGACTTGGAATGCCTTAATTGCAACTCAGAATAAACCTGCTTTTATTGAATACACAATTACTGAAGCTGATCTGAAAGGTCCATATGCGAAAAGCATTCCTTCAGACTACGCATTACAAGCCAAAATGCCAGGTTTGTATTACACTCGCGTCACCGAAATGCTAGGTGAAAAGTTCCATATGGATGAAGCGTTTTTAAAACAGCTCAATCCAAAAGCAACTTTCAATAAAGTCGGTGAAAAAGTTATTGTGACCAATATCCGCAATAATTTACCTGAAAATATTCATTTGATTGTGGCGCATAAAGGTGCAAAACAATTGTATTTGTTCAATGACCGCAACCAAATGATTGGGTCATTTCCTGCAACGATTGGTAGTAGTGATACTCCATCTCCAACAGGAACATACAAAGTTGTTGGTGCCTCCAAGAACCCATACTACAGTTACTCTCCAAGTAACTTTGTACAAGGCAAAAACTTAAAACCTTTGACTCTGCCACCTGGCCCGAATGCTCCTGTGGGTAATGTCTGGATTGGTTTGAGTAAGCGTTCATTTGGTATTCATGGTACACCAAATCCATCTGCAATTTCTAAAACAGCATCCCATGGTTGTATTCGTTTAACCAACTGGGATGCCAATGATTTAGCAAGTAAAGTAAAAGCTGGCGTAACTGTAAAATTTATTGAATAATTTTTATAGCCATCCTTAAATAAGCTCAGAATTTCTGGGCTTATTTTTTATCAAAAACAATCAACAAGAAAAATATTTATGGACACGAAAATTCTTTTTCTGCCTGGTGCATCTGGAAGTACTCAGTTCTGGCAGCCTGTACAAAAAGATCTTGCCAAAGATTATCAAACCAACATCATTGGCTATCCTGGGTTTGGTCAAACTCCAGCCAATGCAGATATTCATAATTTCCAACGACTCACAGAGTATGTACTCGATCAGATTCAACAACCGTGCTATTTGGTTGCTCAGTCTATGGGCGGCATATTTGCAATAGCCGCAGCCCTACGTAAACCTGAATTAATTCGTGGTCTGGTTCTTCTTGCAACGTCTGGCGGGATTGATCTTACTGCTTTTAAGGTGGCTGACTGGCGAAAAACCTACCGTGAGGAATATTTAAACCTGCCTGACTGGTTTATTACGGCACAAAGCAACCATCAAGATCAATTACACCTGATTCACTGTCCAACTCTTTTACTTTGGGGAGGATCTGATCCCATCAGCCCAGTGGCTATCGGACAATATTTACAACAACAACTTAAACAATCCAATTTAAACATCATTGCCCAAGGACAGCATGATTTTGGCAAAACACATGCTCTTGAAGTCACTCAACTGATTCGAAACTTTTTAACACGACATAAAAAAGCCAGCATATAGCTGGCTAATGGGCATTCAAAATTAAAGTTTTGGATCTCGTAACTGTACCTGTGACTGGTTTGCTTTAGTCAATACATCGGTCAGTTTATTCATAATTGCAGGTATAAGCTGGTCTGCAATTTGCGCTGCCTGCAAACCTAACTTTTCACCTAAAGTTGGTTTACGACGCGTGCTAATCAGATACACATCGTACTGCGGCAAAAGCTTCAAGATGACTTCATCTGAAGTTTGTAATTCATCAATCAGATTCAACTCTAGCGCATCCTGACCATACCAGTGCTCACCTGTTGCCACTTTTTCCACATTCAGTTTTGGACGATATTTTTCGACAAAGTGCTTAAACAGTGTATGGGTCTGTTGGAGCTCCTGCTCGAACTTGTCTTTCCCTTCCTGAGTATTTTCACCAAACATCGTCACGGTACGTTTATATTGACCGGCAGTATACAGTTCAAAATCAACGTGATGTTCACGCAGCAAACGGTTAAAGTTTGGAACCTGAGCCACCACACCAATAGATCCCACAATCGCAAATGGTGCTGCAATAATTTCATTAGCGATACATGCCATCATATAACCGCCGCTAGCCGCGACCTTATCGACAACAATCGTGACATGAAAACCTGCTTCGCGTAAACGCACCAGTTGAGCAGCAGCCAGACCATAACCATGCACCATACCGCCTGGGCTTTCAAGGCGAATCACGACCCGATCTTGTCCTGCTTTTGCAGTTGACAAAATCAAGGTAATTTCTTCACGTAAAGCTGAAACAGCAGACGCCTGTACATCACCATTAAAGTCAACAATATAAACTTTCTGATTATTTTTTTTACGCAGTTTTGCTTCTTTGGCTAACTGTTTGTTAAATTGTAATAATTCAAATTTTGATGCTGTACTTTGAATAATTTTCTTTCTTTGTTCATTGACACGTGCATTGAGATGGGTCACGTGAATTTCAGCAGGAATTTTGGGCACTTGAAATAGCATATCTTAGCCTAATACATAAAGTCATGACTTCAAGATGAGGGTTTAAGTAGTAAAAATCAATAGCCAAACATGAATCACTACAATTCAATAAAAATCCCCATGTAAACATGAGGATATAATTGAAAATCTTAAATTTAAATCAAAAATCAACCAAAGCGGCCTGTAATATAAGCTTCTGTTAATTGGTGGTCTGGCTGGGTAAAGACTTTCTCTGTTGAATTAACTTCAATCAAGTCGCCCAAGTGAAAATATGCTGTACGATCAGACACGCGCGCTGCTTGCTGCATTGAATGCGTCACAATCGCAATCGTGTATTGCGTTGACAAGTCAGAAATCAATTCCTCAATTTTTGCAGTTGCAATGGGATCGAGTGCTGAACAAGGTTCATCCATCAAAATTACTTCTGGGCTGACTGCAATAGTACGCGCAATACATAAACGCTGTTGCTGACCACCTGACAAGCTTGTTCCTGGGTGGTTTAAACGGTCTTTGACTTCTTCCCACAAACCCGCTTTACGCAAGCTGTTCTCTACAATTTCCTCCATATCATATTTGTCACGTGCCAAGCCATGAAGCTTAGGGCCATAAGACACATTATCAAAAATGGACTTGGGAAACGGATTTGGTTTTTGAAATACCATTCCGACCTGTGCACGTAACAATACAACGTCTAGGCTCGGGTCATAAATATCCTGTTGATCCAGTGTCACCTTCCCTGTAACACGGCAACTGTCAATCGTGTCATTCATACGATTTAAAGTACGTAAAAACGTTGATTTACCACAACCCGATGGCCCAATAAAAGCAATCACTTCATTTTGATAAATTTTTAAATCAATACCTTTAATGGCTTCGGTTTCACCATAGTAAACATGTACATTTTCAGTGCTGATTTTCACCTCTTGCACTGCTTTTTTCTTGTGGCTTTCATATTGGTCAAAGTGACCAATATGAACATTCACTGGACGATGATGTTCAGTACCTTCGTATGACGTATGAGATTCTGGCATCACCTGTATATCCTGTGTTTGTAATGAAGTTGTCTTTGCTGTATTCACGTTATTTTGCCCCGATTACCAACGAACTTCAAATTTCTTACGTAACCAGATGGCCAAACCATTTAACCCAATCATCATGACTAACAACACGATAATCGCAGCTTCGGTACGACCTTCAAAGAAGTTACGAAGTTCATTGCCCTGCCACAGAAAAATCTGTACAGGTAATGCGGTCGATTGATCCAATGGCGTAGCTGGGACACTCGCTACGAAAGCACTCATACCAATTAAGAGTAATGGTGCAGTTTCACCCAAAGCCTGAGCCACGCCAATAATCGCACCCGTTAAAATACCAGGCAGTGCGAGTGGCAAGACATGATGCAAAACAGTTTGTATGTTGGATGCCCCCAAGCCTTGCGCCGCTTGGCGAATCGAAGGAGGTACCGCTTTTAGTGATGCACGTGTGGTAATAATGACTGTTGGCAAGGTCATTAAACTCAGAACCAAACCACCGACCATAGGTGCTGATAATGGCAAATGCATCCAGCCCACAAAAATTGCAGCCCCCAGCAAACCAAATACAATTGAAGGAACTGCTGCCAAATTATTGATATTCACTTCAATAATATCGGTCAGGATATTTTTCTTGGCAAACTCTTCCAGATAAATTGCACTTGCTACACCAATTGGAATCGCAACAAAGATCACGATCAACATCATGAACAATGACCCCATAAAAGCACCTGCCAAACCACTCGATGCAGGTGAACTACGTGAGTCACTATTGGTAAAGATATTGAAGTTAAAAGTACGCTCAAGCATATTTTTCTTTGCTAACTGATCGACCAGTTTACGTACCTCAGGACTCAGTTGTTGTTGATCATCAGGTAAACTACGATCAATCTTGCCAGCCAGCCAAACATCCACATTCGCTTCAGCAAGGAACTTTAATTCCTCTTTTTTACCAATCAGGCTGGTATCTTCAAAAACCATATCACGGATACGAAAGGCTTCAGAGCTGGCATAAATACTACGTAAATTATCTTCTTGCCCAGCAAGACTCGGATCTTTTGCAATCATGCCCTTAACAATCATGCCATCCCAATCAACCATTCCCATTTTGGTTTGCCAGTCGATATAACGCTCTTGATATCTGGCTGGAGATTCACCTGCTCGCTGGACCGGTTTTGCACCCACATCAATCATCTTTGGATCAAAATACACGGGAACAGTCATACTGGCTTGCCAGAATGAAGGTAAACCTTTATACAAAATACTACCGAACAATACCGCCACAAAGAATAAACCTGTCACAACTGCTGACAGCCCCAAAGACCGAAAGATTTTTTCTTTACGGTGGCGCTTTGCCAAAGACTGGGTAATCATTCTTTTACGTTTTTCACGCAACTCTGCAGCAATATTCGGATCAACCGCAGGTTGCCGCATTGAGGTCATATTCATTCGTATTGCTCACGATATTTACGCACAATGTACAGTGCAACAATATTAAGACAAAGGGTAATGACGAACAGCGTTAAACCTAATGCAAAGGCAACCAGTGCCTGAGGACTCGCAAAGTCTGTATCACCTGTTAACTGGTTCACAATAGTTACGGTCACGGTAGAAACAGCTTCTAGTGGATTGGCCTGCAACAATGGGCTGTTGCCTGCTGCAAGTACTACAATCATGGTTTCACCAATTGCCCGTGATGTCGCCAGCAAAAATGCCCCCACAATACCTGGCAATGCAGCAGGTAAAACCACCTGACGAATAGTTTCAGACTGTGTTGCACCTAGACCTAGAGAACCATCACGCAAAGTACGTGGCACTTGGGTAATAATGTCATCAGACAAAGATGAAACAAATGGAATGATCATGACACCCATGACAAAACCAGCGGTTAAGGCACTTGTTGCATTAATATCTACACCAATACTGGCACCGACATACTTAAAGAATGGCCCAACCACCATTAAAGCAAAAACCCCATACACAATAGTTGGAATGCCTGCCAAAATTTCAATACTTGGTTTTGCCCATGCACGCAGCCTTGGAGAGGCATATTCAGCAAGGTAAATTGCAATCATTAATCCAACAGGAATGGATACCAGTAAGGCAATTGCACTCACCATGAGCGTCCCCCATAGCAAGGGCAATAAACCATAACTGCCTTCCGCACTGCCTGTTGTGCTAAACCCAGGGTTCCATTCAGTGCCGAAGAAAAATGTACTTGGGCTAACAAAATGAAAAAAACGCAATGCCTCACTCAGCATTGACATGACAATACCAATCGTCGTCAGAATCGCAACACCTGAACATAACACCAAACTAATACGAATGACTTTTTCTACATGGTTACGGGCACGATATTTTTGACTAATACGTTTTTGAGCAAAAATAAGACCAACCATTGCGACACAGATGACGACCGCAAACTTGGCATACTCACCAATTTTCACAAACTGTGCATATTGTTGTGCGGCTTTTAGCTCATATGGCATAACCTGATCGGTAACACCAAATCCTGTAGCAATTGCTTGAACACGATCAAGTAAAACTGTTTTACTCGCATCATCTAAATTTAGAAGCACTGATGCAGGCACCTGATTAAATACCGCCTGATGCAAGAAAGTGGATTGTAACAGATTCCAAATCGCCAAAATAAGGAATGCAGGCATACCACACCACATTGCAACAAGTGCACCATAATATCCTGGACGGGAGTGCAAACTAACGGAGCTATTGCCTTTCCCTGCCAACTGACGGCTCTTTTTTAAGCCTAACTGGTATGCAACTGCAATCAATGCCAGCAGTACACCCAAAAGAAGCAGATTCATCTTATCTCCGCTCGTTTTATCTTGATACAAAGCCCAATTGATCAACCTAAAACCCTAGATTAACCTGATTTTGAGCAAATCCAATTAGTTAACAGTTTTACCTGCTTGAAAATCTGCCAAAATTTTTGCACGCTCTGCATCAGACATTGCAATCAACCCAGCACGTTCAAGTTTTGAACCTTTACCAGAAACGTGCTTATTTAAAAAATATTCAACGTACTGTGGTAAACCTTTCACAAGTTTCACATGTTCTCCTTTTACATAGAAGAATAATGGACGAGATACAGGATATTTACCATTCAAGATCGTTTTTTCACTTGGAACAACATTATTGACTGTCGCAACGCGCAAACGGTCACGGTTTTGATTATAAAAACCAAGACCAAATACCCCCACCGCGCTTGGAGAAGTTTTTAAACGTGCCAATGTTTCCGTGTAATCCCCAGAAATTTCTATCACGCGACCATCTTTACGAAAGCTAGAACATGCATTTTTTTGTGCTTCTTTATCTAACTTCTTAAAGTAATCATATGCTTCACAGCCAGCATCTACCATTTTTTCTTGAAACACTTCACGTGTACCATGGTTAGATGCGGGGATCACCAACGTAATAGGTTCATTGGGTAAGCTTGGATCGATCTGATTCCAGCGCGTATATGGGTTTGGAACTAACTTGCCTTTTGATGGAAGCTTCTCGGCCAGTGCTGCAAATACATGATAAGGCTTTAATTTATAGGTTGGTTTTGCGCTGTTTGATGCAAATGCAATACCATCATAACCGATTTTTATTTCTTGGATTTTGTTCACACCTGCTTTTTTACAGGCTGCAATTTCAGTGTCTTTAATTTTACGTGATGCATTGGCAATGTCGATGGTATTATCACCTACCCCCTGACAAAATTGCTTCAAACCAGCAGATGAACCACCAGAACCAACAACTGGCACTTTAAACTGTGGGAAAGTATGTCCGAAGTCTTCTGCAACAATACTTGCGTAAGGCAATACGGTAGAAGAACCTGAGATTTGAATAGTTTCGCGCGCTGCATGCGCGCCTGTTGCGAATATTGTTACTGAACAAGCAAATGCTAAGGCAAAATATTTTTTGCTAAAATTCATTCCCATCTCTCAATTTAATTTATACCAATAAAACTGCTGCCTTTATTGGTAAATTCATGCTGAATCGCTTGCATTTTGAGTTTTTTATATGACATTTATGTTACAAATTAAAGACTATTTTGTAATAATCCAGATTAGGGCAATTTTTATAATTTTCATTAAAAATCAATAATAAATACAACTTAGATTAACTTGGCCATTCTACTTGCGATCATCTAAAGATTGAGTTCAGCTAGTTTAAATATGATGAATTCCATAGAAAAAGGTCACCTCAGTGACCTTTTTCTACAGCTTGATAGCAACTTATATTATTTAGTCAATCGCTGGAACATAAGTTCCCGCTGCAATTGCATCTTTAATACGATTAGCTTCAGCTAGAACCAATCCAAGTAAGTTCTGTACATTCTCAAGCGTTGCTACTGGGCTTAAAGTAGTCATTTTCAATGATTGAACATGACCTACTTTTGTTACACCAATATTCGCCTCGCCACGTGCAAACAGTTCATCTGCAACGTTTTGATTTAGGCTATCCAAAAATTCAGCAGGATAGCCTTCTGGCACAACTCGGAACAAAACTGACGCAAATTGTGGTTCAACCAGCAATTCAAGACCAGCAGTCGCTTTAATATAATCCGCCACTTGACGTGTTAACTTCACGCCGTGATCGATCATTGAACCATAAAGTTCTTCACCCAATGCTTCAACAGTCATCCACAATTTCAATGCATCAAAACGACGAGTCGTTTGTAATGATTTAGATACAAGGTTTGGTACACCATGTTCTTCATCATAAGCAGAGTTTAGATATTCTGCTTCATAATGCATAAAGCGATAGTTTGCTTCGTCTTTCAACAAGAAAGCACCACAGCTAATGGTTTGGAAATAGTGTTTATGGAAGTCTAGCGTCACTGAATCTGAAAATTCAATACCATCAAGCATTGAACGGAATTCATTCGATAAAATCAGCGCGCCACCCCAAGCTGCATCGACATGCATCCACGAACCATACTGGTTGGTGATGTCACGAATTTTCTTGAGTGGGTCAATTGCACCAGCGTCAGTTGTACCTGCTGTTGCAACAACACAGGCTACGATTTTACCTTCAGCTTTCAAATGCGCCATGGTTTTTTCGAGCGCATCGACATCCATTTGAGCATTTTCGTTCACAGGAACAGTCACAACTGACTGAAAGCCCATGCCCATCATTGCCATGTTCTTTTGCACAGAGAAGTGTGCATTTTCAGAACAAATGACTTTGACATTTTTCAATGCATCAGCAGGTAAGCCATCACGCTGAACAGACCATTCCTGACCGTTTTCGCCTTTCCAGTTTTTCGCAATACACCAGTCACGCGCAAGCAATACACCCATAAGGTTAGATTGCGTGCCACCAGAGGTAAATACCCCTGCCTGACCTGTGCCATAGCCCACTTTTTGACGTAACCAGTCAATCAATTGAACTTCCATCAACGAACCTGCAGGGCTTTGATCCCATGAATCCATTGATTGGTTGGTCGCATTGATTAACACTTCCGCAATCTGGCTCATCACCATCGTCGGGCAGTGTAAATGTGCCAATGAATGTGGATGATGTACTTTTAAGCTTTTATTGAGAAAAAGCTCAACCATACGTTGTAAAGACTGCTGTACACCTAAACCATCTTTAGATGGTTTAAAAGAAATCGCAGCACGCAAATCTTTGATGCTACCGCCTGTGTACATTTTATCATTTTGTAACCATGCAGAAACGGCTTTCACCGCTTCGCCCATTGCTGACTGATAGTCAGCAATGGATTGTGCATCATTACAAAGTAAAGCTTTGCGATGTTGTGCAAAATCAACCATTAAGCACCTCGAACGGCAACAAGCGCCTCAGCAATTGCTTTCTTGAAGCGTACAATAACTTCTACACACTCATCTTGAGTAATGATCAACGGGCAAAGTAAACGAATCACTGTACCGTTACGACCACCTTTTTCTAACAACAATTTGTTGTTAAAGCATGCTGTTTGAATCGCAGCAGCCAATTGAGCATCTGCAGGTAATGAACCCATGTGATCAGCAGCTTTACGCTCATCAACAATTTCAATACCTAACATTAAGCCGCGACCACGTACGTTACCGATACATGGGAATTCTTGTGCCAATTTTTTCATTTCAGCTTGTAAGAAATCACCACGTTCTTGCGCATTTTGAGCCAAGTTTTGCGCTTTAATAACTTGTAAAGAAGCTAAACCTGTACCCATTGCCAATTGGTTACCACGGAAAGTACCCGTGTGACCCGCTGGTTGCCAAGCATCAAATTTACGTTTAATGCCCAATACTGCAAGTGGCAAGCTGCCACCGACTGCTTTTGACATAACAACAACATCTGGCTCAATACCCGCATGTTCAAATGCAAACATTTTGCCTGAACGTGCAAAGCCCGCTTGTACTTCATCAAGAATCAACACAATGTTGTGTTTTTCAGTTACTTCACGGATTTTACGAAGCCATTTTGTAGGTGCAATGACGACACCGCCTTCACCTTGAATCGCTTCAAGAATGACAGCAGCAGGTTTAGTCACACCACTTTCAACATCTTCAATGAACTGTTCAAAATAGTAAGTTAATGCATCAACACCCGCTTCACCGCCAAGACCCAATGGGCAACGGTATTCGTGCGGATATGGCATAAACTGAACACCTGGCATCAGGTTATTGACTGCATTTTTTGCACTCAAGTTACCTGTCATTGCCAATGAACCATGAGTCATACCATGATAGCCACCAGAGAAGCTAATCACTGAACTACGGCCAGTATAAGTTTTTGCAAGTTTAATCGCTGCTTCTGTTGCATCTGCACCAGATGGACCACAGAACTGTAAGCAATATTCTTCTTTACCACCAGGCAAATAAGCCAATAAAGCTTCAGTAAAAGCATCTTTTAAAGGTGTCGTTAAATCTAAAGTATGTAAAGGCAGACCACTTGCAAGTGTGTCTTGGATACTTTGAATAACCGCAGGGTGGTTATGACCTAATGCCAATGTCCCTGCACCAGCTAAACAATCAAGGTACTCAGTACCTTCAACATCAGTAACCCAACAACCTTGTGCTTTCGCTATCGCTAACGGTAATTTACGTGGATAACTACGAACATTCGATTCCATCTGACTTTGGCGAGTCAAGTAATATTCGTTGGTGGAATTGGTGGCAGGATTTACAGAAGTAACGCTCATATCGAATTACCATCTCTGATATGGGTTGAAAGAAATAAGTCTGGTGACTTGTGGTCCTTTGACTCGGTGCTTGTAGAATTCTAGTTAGACAAAATTTATAACTTATAACTAGGAGGGCGATAATACCCTTTTTTCTATAAAAATAAAGACCTTTTAGCTCTTTATTTGACCTAATTCATTGAAAAAAACATTTATCTAATGAATTAGCTTCATTATTATGATACTCCATGACAAAAATAAGAAAATCCATCTCATCAGAAATATTTTTTTATCTTTAGATCAACAAAAAAAACCATCCAACATTCAACAATTAATTTACTGAATTTAAAAGATTTTATTTCTTAAACAAAGATACAAAAACTTAAAAAGTATTACAAAGAAGCGACAATTTAACTTTATATAATCCGTTTTCTCCAATTAACATGAGCCTGATAACAAACACTCCAAATTCAAGGAAAATTTATGAGAAATTTGCTCGTATCTAGCCTACTTATTGCTAGCGTCAGTCACCCAGTTTTTGCAGCCACTACCGAAGCATTAAACTACAATGTCATCAACATTCAAGCAGATGCTTCGCGCGAAGTTTCAAATGACCAGATTCAAGCTGTTCTTTACATTGAAAAGAACAATAAACAACCTGCTGAACTGGCAAATCAAATCAATACACTGATGAATCAGGCTTTGGCAACTGCCAAAAAATATCCACAGGTAAAAGTCAAAACTGGGGCTCAAAGTACCTACCCTGTTTACGACACTGATAACAAAAAACTCAAAGAATGGCGCGGGCGTGCTGAACTACAAATCGAAAGCCGTGATTTCAAAGCAGCAAGCCAGCTAATTAGTGAACTCCAACAAAACTTCCAGACCGACTCGATTGGTTTTAGTATTTCTGATGAACAGCGCAGCAAAGTTGAAAACGAGCTGATGCTTGAAGCTTCCAAAAACTTCCAGCAACGCGCACAGTTACTCACTCAGTCTTGGCATAAAACTAGCTACAATCTGGTCAATCTCAATATCAATACCAACAGTAGCTATCGCCCGATTATGATGAGTGCAAGAACTGCCAAGTTTGCTGAAGTTGCGGCTGCACCTATGGCGCAGGATATGAATGCAGGAGAATCTAAAATTAGTGTCAGCGCAAATGGAACAATTCAACTAAAATAAGACTTTGAATTAGTCTGAGTGAAACAACCCGATGAAATCTTTCTATGCCAACCACATTTCCTGTAGCCAAGACGATGATGTTTTCACGATTGGTTTGGCAGATGATGAACTTGACCCGATTGATTTCGTCATTTTAAGCCGTTTTGATGAGCCTGATATGGCAGTAAATCAACACATTGGTCTTCTGGTGAACGAAACTGAATTTGAATTTCACAATGCGATTGAATCTATCCGTTTTTTTGATACGCAAATGGTGATCCAGCTCAGAGCAAGCATTGTTGCAGACGAATTAGAATACTCTTCGATTCATATTGAACTGGCAGATCAAGGCGATGATTTACCGCGTGCTATCAAGCACATGTTTACAGGTTCAAGCGTACAACTAAAATTTAACTAATAAAAAAGCGCGGTTTAGACTGCGCTTTTTTATGACTTGATTCTTACTTTTTAAATGGTAGCGAGTATTTCAAAATACGTCCCAAAACCTGGCCATATTGTTTAAACAGGCTGGCATTGTTGTAGTTTAAACCGTATTTTTTACATACAGCTTCTACTTTTGGTCCCATCTTACGGTAACGGCGTGCAGGGATTTCTGGGTACAGATGATGCTCAATTTGATGACTCAAGTGCCCAGTCAAAATATGAAAGGCTTCAGAACCTGTTAAGTTAGATGAACCACGAATTTGGCGCATATACCAGTGTCCGCGACTTTCATTTTCCAAGACGCTTTTTGGAAAAACTTCAACATCTTTGGTGAAGTGACCACAGAAAATGATACTGAATGTCCAAACATTACGGATACCATTTGCCGCCATGTTTCCAAGCAATACAGGTACTGCACTTGGTCCCGCCACAAGTGGGAAAAAGACATAATCTTTGAACAATTGTTTCGCGACTTTACGTTGTACTGGACGCATTTCTTGTATAAATTTGGCTTTGGTCTTACGCCCCATCATGAGTTTGCCGATTTCCAAGTTTTGGATCGCGACCCCCCACTGGAACAGCAAACAAAATGGAATACTATACAAAGGTTGCAATAAATAGCTTTTTTTCCAACGTTGTTCTGGAAATAAACGAACTAGACCATAACCAATGTCATCATCCATACCTTTGATATTGGTATAGGTATGATGTTTATAGTTATGGGTTTGACGCCAGTTGTCACTTGTACCGACATTGTCCCATTCATAGGTTTGCCCCATAAATTTCGGGTCATTCATCCAGTCATATTGACCGTGCATGACATTGTGTCCGACTTCCATGTTTTCCAGAATTTTAGACAAACCGAGTAAGCCTGTACCCAGTACCCACGCTGGCGGAAACCAACCTGCGAACAATAAAGCACGACCTGCTAGACTGCTATAACGTACAACGGAGTAAACACGGCGAATGTACTGGGCATCTTGCTCGCCCAAGTCATCCACAACTTCTTGTTTGATGGCATCTAGCTCTTGAGCAAGCGCCTCTAAATCGGCTTCAGTGAGTTCGCGGTTTTTTGGATTTTTAAAATATTGTGTTTTTACTTGCATATTCATAGCAGATGCCTCTCTTAAAGATCTAACACAAGGTCAGTTTGAGCGGAGTTGACACATAAGCGTAGTAGGCTATTTGGTTCAGTATTTTCCGACTGATTATTTAAGTTTTTGGTTGCACCCGATACTTTATTACATGCACATTTATTGCAAATACCCATACGGCAACCGTGGGTTGGTTTGAGCTGAGCCTGTTCCAGACCAATCAGAATTGGCTGACCTTTGGCAACAGCAATAGTTTTATTGGATTTGCTTAAAGTAATATTTACAAAGCCAACATCATCAGTTTCTATATGTGTCAAGCTAAACGCTTCACCTTTGAAAAGTTTTGCGCCTGCAAACACACTTTCTGCGGCATTGACAAATCCTGATGGACCGCAAGCAAAGACCGTACGTTCAGCAAAATCTGCAACCAATTCAGCATGTTTCTGGTTAATACGTTCAGCAGCAGGTTCATCACGCGTACATAGCGCGGTAAACTTAAAGTTTGGATAGATTTGTTGCCATGTTTCAAATTCTGATTTGAAAGCCAGACCTGTGGCATGTTGTGCCCAGTACATCAAATGAATGTCATAGTCTTTCAGCTGACCAGACTGATGCAGTCCTGCCAACATACTATACATTGGGGTAATGCCACTGCCCGCAGCCAGCAACAGTACTTGTTTTTGTGGCTGTGTACCAATGAGCATATCGCCATAAGGCTGACCAAATTCAAGGATGTCGCCCACTTGAGCTTGTTCACAAAGCCAAGTACTCACCACACCGCCTTCAATTTTCTTCAAGGTCAGTTTGACATGATGGGCATCCAGCTGAGTCAAACTGTAGGTACGTTCATAGCGACAACCATGAATTTCGACATGTACGGGATGATGTTGCCCTGCAACGCCATATTGCATGCGTTGGTTACAATGAATGGTTAAACTCACGACATCATTGGCAATGATTTGTTTTTTGACAATTCGCCCAAGTATTTCATGAGTTGACCACAATGGATTGACTTTTTGAAGCCAAAAATTCACTGCGTTACTGTCATAGACACTACCAGACAGAAAATCTAAAAGCTGTTTTTTACGTTGAATGACATGCATTGTGGTCATCTCTATTATGTCTTTCTAATTATTATACACATGTATATATATATGTATAGTATTTATGCAATCAAGAAACAATTCTTTGCACTATTTCTTATCGTTCAGTTCTAAGGCTATAATCTTCAAATAAATCCGAGCTTGCCACATGAGTTTACATGCCCCCTTTATCGATAACTGCTATGCCAACTGATCACTCATTGCTTGACACTACACCTGCTCAAGTCAAAACACCTGCGCGTAGTGCTGGTCGTAAAGCCACGATTACTAAAGAAGAGTTATTTCAGGCGACCTTAAATTTAATCGGCCCAGAAAAAAGTATTTCATCTTTGAGTTTACGCGAAGTCGCCCGTGAAGCAGGCATTGCACCCAACAGTTTTTATCGGCATTTTAAAGACATAGATGAGCTTGCAATTGAACTGATTAATCGTGCTGGGGTGGTGCTACGTAAGATTATTCGTGAAGCACGCCTTAAAGCCTCTAAGCAAGAAAGCATTATTCGCACTTCGGTTGAAGTTTTTTTACAGCAACTCGACACCGATGACGGTAACCTGAGTTTATTGCTGCGCGAGGGCTATACAGGTTCAATTTCCTATAAACGTGCGGTGGAGCAACAACTCAGCTTTTTTCAGCAAGAATTACAAGAAGACCTGATTCGTTTAGAGCGTTTGAACCAGAACCGACTGTTTCATCCAGATTTAGCAGCAAAAGCCATTACCCAGCTGGTATTTAATATGGGTGCAAAAGTCATCGATTTACCTGTAAATGAACGTAATGTCGTAGCACAGCAGACCATGATCATGATTCGGATGATTCTTGAAGGTGCACGCCGCTTAAATGAATCGAAAATTGGCTAAACATTTTTGATTCAGATAAAGCGTATTTTTTTATTTCTAAGTATTTCCGAAGCAGTTAGAATGACCTTTGTCTAGGATTAATACAATTCTGTGCAGCCTCATTGCATTTCCTATGGCACTTCTTTTGCTAAATATCGGGTCAAACCAGCATGAATATCTTGAGCGACAGACAAAGCATTCTGGCAAGCTATATTCTTATTATATTATCTCTTGTGGCGATTATTCCTTTACATCTCCTGCCAAGTTTTTTTGCCGGCTTCCTGATCTATGAAATTATTCATAGTTTAAGCAAGGTGATTGATCGTTATATTGATAGTCATCGCGCAAAATTAATTATCAGCATTGTACTGAGTATTGTAATTGTTTCCTTAATTAGCTTCCTGATTACCAGTCTGGTCAGTTTCGTGATTTATGATTTACAAGGACCTGGACTGACTGCGTTTAGTGAAAAAATTGACCAAACCTTGATTTTATTACAACAAGAAGTTTCAAAATATATCTCCATTTATATTCCAAACAGCGTGACCGATTTAAAAAATCATATTTTTATTTTGCTTAAAGATAACGTTTCTGTTTTAAGGCATACAGGTTCAGATATTTTACATAATTTTGCCACTATGGTGATTGGCTTAATTATCGGGATCTTAGTTTCTATTCATTCTTTTAGCTATAAAGAAGCCCAGCCTATATTTAAAACAGCGCTGATGCTACGTATTGAAAAACTGGGATTGTCATTTAGAAATGTCGTTTTTGCCCAAATTCAGATCTCTCTAATTAACACTGCCCTGTTTATTGTTTTTGTATTTATTGCACTGCCATTATGTGGTGTGCATCTTCCTTTTGCTAAAACCCTAACTATTTTGACCTTTATTTTTGGATTGATTCCGATTGCAGGCAATTTAATTTCCAATAGCCTGATTATTATTTCAGGTTTAACCATTTCACTACCTGTCGCTGCTGCGGCTTTAATGTATTTAATCCTGATTCATAAGCTTGAATATTTTATTAATGCCAAAATTGTAGGAAGCAAAATTAATGCGCATGCTTGGGAAGTACTGCTTGCCATGCTGATTTTTGAAGCTATTTTTGGTTTTGGTGGGCTGATTGCCGCGCCAATTTTCTATGCCTATATCAAGCTTGAAATGAATGATGCCAAATTAATCTAATCACATCACAATAAAAAACTCCTGATGAACTGCCCTAGAAAAGTTGGGCAGTCAGTCACAATCAAGCCCGCTTCTTAATGGACTCAAGCCTAATATATTGATGTTAATTTTCGGTGTAAGGTGAGATTTTACTCAGCTTACAGGTCAAACAACATGGCACAGCAAGATTATGAAAATGGCTTAAAAGTTCGTACGGAAGTGATGGGCGAAGCATTTGTCAAACGCGCTCAAGACAATACCGTTGCATTTACCCAACCTTTACAGGACTGGATTAATGAACATGCTTGGGGTTCAACATGGCAACGCGAAGGAGTTTTGCCGCGCAAATACCGTTCTTTGATTACCATCGCCATGTTGGTTGCACAAAAATCTCCAACCGAACTGAAAGGCCATGTGCGTGGCGCGCTGAATAACGGTTGTAGTGTTGCAGAAATTCAGGAAACCTTATTACACAGCTTGCCATACTGTGGCGCGCCCGCTGCTCAAGAAGCTTTTCGTGCTGTGCTTGAAGTGATTCAAGAGTACCAAGCAACTCAATCATAAATTCTTCATGATTGATCATCTTGTTTTATGTCTCCTATTTTATAAGTAGAGGCAAAATTGCTTGATGAACAAAACCGAATATCTTCACTTGCACATAAATAACAGGTCACTGTGCTACTGAGGAACAAAGTGTTGCTCAGTAGCTTTTAACGGCGTTGAGTTGATCTTTTTCAATTGCGTTCATCGTGTATTTATGCAGTACAGGTTTCAGAAACCTGATTTTATTGATTCTGGGCAAGTTTTGCTTGCTGTGTTATATCCTGCGATACGTGTATTTTCAAAATTTAAACTTACTAATAAACGAATTACGATTTTGAAGTGTTTTTAAGATTTACCAATCAGATATTAAGCAATTTCAACTTGGAACACTTTTAGAATCCAAGTACAATACTTCGCTAGTCGAGGGATGCTGCGACGTTTTACAGGCACAAAATGTAAAATCGCCAGGCTCGACGATCGGTTAAATGTTCAATTTAGCCAACAACGGCATCCGCGAACTGAATGATCAACAATTGTTTTATTAAAAAGGAGATCGTGATGAACGCGGTTAATGCTTCATTTACTGATTATAAAGTTGCCGATATCAATCTTGCTGACTACGGTCGTAAAGAAATCAAACTTGCTGAAGCTGAAATGCCAGCCTTGATCGGCTTGCGTAAACGCTATGCTGCTGCAAAACCACTTGCAGGTGCCAAAATTCTTGGCTGTATCCACATGACCATTCAAACTGCTGTTTTGATTGAAACTCTGGTTGAATTGGGTGCAGAAGTTCGTTGGACTTCATGTAACATTTTCTCGACTCAAGACCATGCTGCTGCTGCAATCGCTGCCCGCGGTATTCCTGTTTTTGCTTGGAAAGGCGAAACTGAAGAAGAATACAACTGGTGCTTAGAGCAACAAATCAATGTCAATGGCACACCTTGGGATGCCAACATGATCTTGGACGATGGCGGTGACTTGACTTCACTTGTTCATGACAAATACCCAGAGCTTCTTGAGCGTATCCACGGGATCACTGAAGAAACTACAACAGGTGTACAACGTCTTCACGAAATGTTCCGTGACGGTACTTTGAAAGTTCCTGCAATCAACGTCAACGACTCTGTCACCAAGTCTAAAAACGACAACAAATACGGTTGCCGCCACTCGTTAAATGACGCGATCAAACGTGGTACAGACATGTTACTTTCTGGTCGCCGTGCATTGGTGATTGGTTATGGTGACGTGGGTAAAGGTTCAGCTCAATCTTTACGTCAAGAAGGCATGATCGTTCGCGTGACTGAAGTTGACCCAATTTGTGCAATGCAAGCCTGCATGGACGGCTACGAAGTCGTTTCTCCATACAAAAATGGCGTACAAACAGGTAAAAAAGAAGACATCAACCTTGATTTGCTTGAAAACACTGACTTGATCGTAACAACGACTGGTAACTACCACGTTTGTGATTCAGCAATGTTAGATACCTTAAAAGCGGGTTCTGTAGTCTGTAACATCGGTCACTTTGATACTGAAATCGACACCAACTACTTACGCGGTTACAAGTGGGTTGAAGTAAAACCTCAAGTACACCAAGTATATCGTTCAGAAAATGAAAATGATTACCTCATCTTGTTATCTGAAGGTCGTCTAGTCAACCTTGGTAATGCAACAGGTCACCCATCACGTGTGATGGATGGTTCTTTTGCCAATCAGGTTTTGGCTCAAATGCATTTATTTGCTGAAAAATTTGCTGATCTTCCTGCAGCAGAAAAACCAGCACACATCCGTGTTGAACTTCTTCCGAAAAAACTGGATGAAGAAGTTGCCGCAGCGATGGTTGCAGGTTTTGGTGGCGTATTGACTCAATTGACTCAAGTACAGGCAGATTACCTCGGTGTACCTGTTGAAGGTCCATTCAAATCTGACACTTACAAATACTAAGTTTTAGACCTCTCCTAACCTCTCCGTTTAGGAGAGGCACTTCCTTGATTGAGGTAGGTCTTCTCCTGCACAAACAATAAAAGCCACGCTTCATTGTTTGTATAGGGAGATGGTTAGGATGAGGATCAATATTCAAGAACAGTATTGATAAAAAGGATTTGAAATGACTAAACGCGTACCGATCTCCTTTGAATTTTTCCCACCAAAAACTGATGCTGGTGCCGAAAAACTTCGTGCTGTACATCAAGACTTACAGCAACTAAATCCAGAATTTTTCTCTATCACTTATGGTGCAGGTGGTTCGACTCGTGAACGCACTCTTGCTGCTATCAGTGACTTTAACGGTAAAGGCACACCTGTAGCACCGCACTTGTCATGTATTGGTGATGACAAAGCCCGTATTGCTGAACTTTTAGATTTATATAAATCTCAAGGTATTGACCGTATTGTGGCATTGCGTGGTGACTTACCATCAGGTCAGGTGGGTTTAGGCGAACTACCTTATGCACAAGACTTAGTTCGTTTTATTCGTGAACATTCTGGCGATCACTTTAAAATTGAAGTGGCAGCATATCCTGAAATGCATCCGCAAGCTGAAAGTTTTGACCAAGACATTCAACGCTTTGCAGAAAAAGTGCATGCGGGTGCCAATGCAGCGATTACCCAGTTTTTCTTTAATCCAGATGCATACTTCTATTTTATCGAACGTATTGCCAAACTGGGTGTGCATATTCCAGTTGCACCAGGCATCATGCCAATTACCAATGCCAGCAACCTGATTCGCTTTGCTGATGGAACAGGCGCAGAAATTCCACGCTGGATTCGCAAGCAGCTTCAAGCTTATGGTGATGACAGCAAGAGTATTCAGGAATTTGGTCACGAAGTTGTCGTCAAGCTTTGTGAACGTCTGATTGCTGGTGGTGCACCAAGCCTGCATTTTTATACCATGAACCATATCCAGCCAAATCGTCAGCTTGTGACGGATCTTGGACTCGCTTAATTTGTAACAGGTCACGAGCCCTATGAGTAATCGTTTTTTTATTGAAGCATCATTAACAGTGGGTCAGTCTATTGAGTTGACTGAAGTGGTGTTTCATCATTGGGTTCGCGTTCTGCGTGCAAAATTAAACGATCAAGCCATCTTGTTTAATGGGCAAGGTGGCGAGTATTTGGTTGAACTCACTGAAATTAATAAAAAGAATGCCTTTATTCAGGTTGTGTCTTTTGAACCAGCCAACCGCGCACCTAATTTTCAGGTGGTTCTCGGGCAAGTGATGAGCAAAGGGGATCGCATGGATTATGCGATTCAAAAAGCGACTGAACTGGGCGTACACAAAATTCAACTTCTTACCAGCGAACGCTGTGAAATGCGCCTGAAATATGACCGTGATCAGAAAAAAATCGATCACTGGCAAGCCATTGCAATTGCAGCATGCGAACAGTGTGGTTTAAATATTGTACCTGAAGTGCTTGCACCCATTTCATTACAAGAATGGTTTAGCCATTCCCTGCCTGCCACCAAGCTCGTACTTGCACCCGATACCGACGCTTTTGATATCGCTAAAGAGGCTACACCTGATCTTGCGCTATTGATTGGCCCTGAAGGTGGTCTCAGTCAGGATGAAATTACCCAAGCCAATGTTGCAGGTTTTAAAAACTGGTGTATTGGCGAGCGTGTCTTGCGTACCGAAACCGCGCCCGTTGTCGCTTTAGCCATATTGAATTATATTTTATAGCACATAAGGAAATCACATTTCTATCGTACTCAGTCATATACATTTGTCTTAAACAATACTATGTTAGTACGATTACTTGCTATTTCGTTGATGAAAACGGACTTCGAATGCCATTTATTCAAAATAATGATTTTTCTAAAGAAATCGCATCGAGTCAGATTAAAAAATCTGCACATTATCTACGTTATTTGCTGGTAAGTACCTTTATTGTCTGTAATTTTATTTTTTTAAATTTTTATTTGAGATATCTAGATAAAGCTTATTACATCAGCATTTGGGCGCTCTGTAGTAGTCTATTTTTTATTCCTTGCTTTGTATTCTTACATAAATTTGTGAGAAAAAAAAATCTTCACATAAGCACCATAGATTTAAGCAATAAACTCATTAGCGCAGGAACAGGTTGTTCCATTGGAGTTGGGGTCTATTTACTACATATTTACTTCCCCAGCAATTATGACTCAATTCTATTTTATGACACATTATATTTATCTTTAAGCTTAATCCTGAGTTGCCTAATTTTCTGCCTCATCTATCTAACACAACGTTTATCTTATTTTTTCTTGGTGTCCATCCCTGCCATTGCGCCAATTTTGCTCCTGCAACCGAGCAACCAGCAGGTTTTTAACCAGTTATTTTATTTTGCTTTTGATTTTATTTTGGCAGTCATTTGTGTTAGTGCTTTCGCTCTCAATCGCATGCATCGGAAACTGGCAAAATTATTTATACGTAATGAGCAATTGATTCGCAATGCAGAGCAGCAAGTGCAATATTCACAACGTGTTTGCAATGAATTACAACAGGAAATGCAACACTCAAAAAATATTAAAAACCAACTCCAAGAATATTCCCAAAGCCTTGAGCAAACCATTCATGAGCGTACACACACTTTAGAAAAACAAAAACAAACGATTGAAATGGCCAATTCGATTGCTTCAGTGCACACATGGGAATGGAACCTGATAAAGGGTACATTTGAAATCAATAATACCCATGTTAAAAAACTAGAATTCCGTTCACTCGAAAAAGATCTCACCCAAGCCTTACATCCTGAAGATATTCCCTTATGCATCGAAAAACTACATCAGCACTTTAATCATGAAACTGAAATTTTTGAGTGTGAATATCGTGTTAAAGATGAAAATGATAAATGGGTGTGGGTGATCAACCGAGGTAAAATCATTCAATACAATCCAGCAACCTCAAAACCTATGGTCATGATCGGAATTTTCCAAAATATTGATCGCCAAAAACAAGACCATGATCGAATTCAGCAAGCGGCCAATATTATGACGCATGTGGAAACAGGAATTGTGATGCTGGATGAACAATTACGCTATGTAGAAGCCAATCCTTATTTCTTTACCCTGTCCAATTTAACGATCGAACAAGTCCTTGGCAAGCAACTGTTTGAAATTACTGATAACTATCGCCCACGACAACGTAGTTTTCATTATTCGATTACGGAGCAACTGCTTAAAAATGCTGAATTTGATGGTGAATTTGAAGAAAAATTTATTTCAGGAAAAGAGTTAAGTCTACGTTTACGCCTAAATGCGATTCGAGATAATAAACAGCGGATTGTCAACTATGTCGGTATTTTTTCAGATCTGACCAAGATCAAACAACAAGAGCGACGCGTTTCCTATCTGGAAAATTACGACATTGTCACCAATCTACCCAACCGCTTTTATTACAACTATAAGATCTATCAATTTTTAATTACCAATAGCGACAGCATTCATCAGCTTGCCATTATTCGTCTGTCTATTGATCGTTTTACCGCACTTTATGAATTTCTAGGCAACCAAAATACATCTGAATTGCTCAAACTCGTGGCTCAGCGCCTACGCCTATCTAATCCAAATGCGTTAATGGTTGCCTATTTGAGCCGTGATGATTTTGTCATCGTGTATGAGCTCAATCATGTTCAACCGAGTATCCAAACCATCTGTGAGCAGATTCGTCAGTATTTTCATCAGGCAGTTAAAATTGCAGAACAAGAACTAATTATTACGTTATCAATTGGCGTGGCGATTTATCCTGAACATGCGAGTCAGTTTGAGCAGCTGAATAACTGTGCCCAACAAGCACTGAATCATGCGCGCCGCTTAGGTGGCAATACAATTCAGTATTACACCAAGTCACATGACAGCCTATATGAAAAAGATGTGAATCTGGAAAATGAATTACGCCAAGCACTACGAAATCAAGAACTCGAAGTTTATTTTCAACCCAAAATCTATATTCACAATGATCAAATCGTAGGCTTTGAAACACTGATTCGTTGGAATCACCCAGAAAAAGGCTTATTGCATCCAACCCAATTTTTACCTGCAGCACAGCAAACCAGTTTGATTTCTGATATTGGCGAATATGTTTTATTTACTGCGGTTGCTCAACTGCGTGAATGGCAAGATCAAGGATTACCTGAGGTTTTTCTCTCGATCAATATTGATGCTCAACAGTTGTATCGCGGGCAGCTCGTAGAACATCTTGATACGGCACTGAACCGTTATCAGGTAGCAGGTAAATATGTTGAGTTTGAAATTACTGAAGCTTCATTGATTGAAAATAGTGAATATATTCATAATCTTTTACATCAACTTAAGCAGCGTCATATTCAACTGTCTTTAGACGATTTTGGGACTGGCTATTCATCAATGGCATACTTAACCGAGTTTCCATTTGATGTCTTAAAGATTGATAAAAGCTTTGTGCAAAATATGCATATGAAACGTCACAATGCGATTATCAATGCGATTATTGCAATGGGTAAAGCCATGGATCTAAAAATTGTGGCTGAGGGAATTGAAACCCAAGAACAACTTGATTTCTTACGTGAAAAACAATGTGACATTGCGCAAGGCTTTTATTATGCCAAACCACTCAATAAAGCTGATGCCAGCCAGTATTTACAGACTTTTCACAGCAAATTCACACCATCATAACTAAAATTTATAGCGAACATCATTAACATAGGAATTTTTCGCTGGTTGTAACTGTGCGAAAACAAAAACAAATGATATAGTCAATTAGATTTTTTTTTGTGCCAGGACCGTTAAGTTACTGGATTAACTGTTGTAAATGAGATGCAAATGGACGACCAAACACTAAAACAGCAAGCTTTAAATTATCATGAATTTCCACGCCCAGGTAAAATCAGTGTTACGCCAAGCAAACAACTGGTTAACCAACGCGACTTAGCCCTTGCTTACTCACCTGGCGTTGCGGCGCCATGTTTAGAAATCGCGCGTGACCCTTCAACAGCAGCTAAATATACAGCACGTGGTAACCTCGTTGCCGTGGTCAGTAACGGTACCGCCGTTCTTGGTCTAGGTAATATTGGCCCACTTGCTTCAAAACCTGTGATGGAAGGTAAAGGTGTCCTGTTTAAGAAATTTGCTGGTGTAGATGTTTTTGACATTGAAATTGCCGAAAACGATCCAGACAAAATTGTCGATATCGTGGCAGCACTTGAACCGACATTCGGCGGTATTAACCTCGAAGACATCAAGGCACCAGAATGTTTCTACATTGAGAAAAAATTGCGTGAACGCATGAACATTCCAGTGTTCCATGACGATCAGCACGGTACCAGTATTATTGTTGGTGCAGCAGCACTCAATGCATTGAAATTAACAGGCAAGAAAATTGAAGAAATCAAAATTATTGCTTCAGGTGCAGGTGCAGCCGCACTTTCTTGTTTAAATTTACTTTGTGCATTAGGCGCACGTAAAGAAAACATTACTGTTGCCGACTCTCGTGGTCTATTAACCACATCACGTGAAGGTCTAGACGACTCTAAAAAACATTATGTACAAGATATTCCACAGACTCAGTTACATGAAGTCATGGAAGGTGCAGACATGTTCCTTGGCCTTTCTGCAGCAGGTATTCTCACCAAAGATATGGTGAAGAAGATGGCTAAAAACCCGATTATTTTTGCTTTGGCAAACCCAGATCCAGAAATTTTACCTGAACATGCTCATGAGGTACGTTCAGATGTCATTATGGCAACAGGCCGTTCTGACTATCCAAACCAAGTCAATAATGCACTTTGTTTCCCATATATCTTCCGTGGTGCGCTTGATGTTGGTGCAACCACTATTAATGAAGAAATGAAAATTGCCTGTGTACATGCGATTGCCCGTATGGCACACGTTGAAGCCGATGCCTCAACTTATGGTGAAAAATCAGCAGCTTTTGGTCGTGACTACCTGATTCCTCGTCCACTCGATCAACGCCTAATTTTGGAAATTGCCCCTGCAGTTGCGCAAGCAGCAATGGACTCTGGTGTTGCCACTCGTCCAATCGAAAACTTCGCAACTTACCGTCAACAGTTGTCTGAGTTTGTTTATAACTCAGCATTTGTAATGAAACCAATTTTTGCACAAGCGAAAAGCGCACCAAAACGTATTGCTTATGCTGAAGGTGAAGATCTTCGCGTATTACGTGCAGTACAAGTGGTCGTGGATGAAGGTTTGGCATTCCCAATCTTGGTTGGTCGAACCAAAGTTATTGAAGCGAACATTCAACAGTTGGGCTTGCGTCTAGAAAACGGTGAAAACATTGAAATCGTTGATCAAGAGCAAAACCCATTATACGAAGAGTTCTGGAAAGACTATTACAATAGCATGCAACGTAAAGGCGTAACGATTGAGTATGCTCAACGTGAAGCACGTCGTCGCTCAACACTGATCGCAGCAATGCTGGTGAAATTTGGTCAAGCAGACGGTATGCTTTGTGGTACGTATAGTAGCTATGACATTCACTTGGACTTCGTGCGCAATGTGATTGGTTTAAAAGAAGGTATGAACAACTTCTTTACGCTAAATGCCTTAATGCTCGAAGATCGCAACCTGTTTATTGCTGATACCTATGTCAATACCAATCCAACAGCTGAACAGTTGGCTGACATGACAATTTTGGCTGCTGCTGAAGTTCGTCGTTTCGGTATTGAACCACGTATTGCGTTACTTTCACACTCAAGTTTTGGTAGCAACCAAGATGATCCAAGCGCGCAGAAAATGCGTGAAGTGTATCGCCTACTTGCTGAACAAGCACCAGACCTTGCCGTTGAAGGTGAAATGCATGGTGATGCAGCACTTGATGAAAATATTCGTCATTTTGCATTCCCGAACTCACGCTTCAAGGGTTCTGCAAACTTGTTAATTATGCCAAACCTAGATGCAGCTAATATTTCATTTAACCTGTTGAAATCTACTTCAGGTAACAATGTAACGATTGGTCCAATTTTGCTTGGTGCTGCAAAACCAGTTCACATTTTAACACCAACAACAACGACTCGTCGTTTGGTGAACATGACTGCGTTAACAGTCGCTGAAATTCAGCAAGATCAACACGCTTAAACACATTTTTAAGCCCAAAGCTTAGACTTGTACAAACCTCTATTCTGTTGCATGATTGCTTTAAGAATAGAGGTTTTTTCATGCAAATTTATTTAGTAGGTGGTGCTGTCCGAGATCAGTTACTTGGGCACCCCTATCACGAGAAAGATTATGTAGTGGTGGGTGCGACACCCGAACAACTCATCGCACAAGGCTTCCAACCTGTTGGGAAGGACTTCCCTGTTTTCTTGCATCCTGACACCAAAGATGAATATGCACTTGCTCGTACTGAGCGTAAGCAAGGACATGGTTATCATGGATTTGAATTTTTCACTTCACCAGAGATTAACCTCGAAGATGATTTAATTCGACGTGACCTGACCATCAATGCCATTGCACAAGATATTCAAGGCAACATCTATGACCCGTATGGTGGCCAGCAAGATCTTGAAAATAAAGTACTACGTCATGTTTCTGATGCTTTTAGCGAAGACCCGCTCCGTGTGCTTCGCGTAGCGCGTTTTGCTGCACGCTATACCGAATATGGTTTTAAAATTGCCGATGAAACTTTGGCACTGATGACGCATTTAGCCAAATCTGGCGAGTTAAGTTGCTTGACTGAAGAACGAGTGTGGAAAGAAACATCGCGCGCTTTAATGGAAAAACATGCAGATGTGTATTTTCAAGTTTTGCGGGATTGTGGTGCATTAAAAATCCTGTTTCCTGAAATTGATGCCTTGTTTGGCATTCCACAACGTGCTGAATACCATCCAGAAATTGACTGTGGTATTCATACACTAATGTCTTTGCAACAAGCCTGCCAAGCCAACTATAGCCTAGATGTCCGTTTTGCTGTACTGGTACATGATTTGGGTAAAGCATTAACGCCAGAAGATGTTTTACCGCGGCATATCTTGCATGAACAGCGCGGAGTTGAGCCTGTCACCGAACTGTGTGACCGACTCAAAGTGCCAGCCAGTACCAAGCAATTGGCGATTGTAGTTTGCAAAGAACATTTAAAATGCCATCAGGCATTTACCTTAAAACCAGGAACACTATGGCGTTTACTACAACGGCTTGATGTTTTACGTCGCCCTGAGCGCGTTGAGGCATTTATACAAGCATGTGAATGTGATGCACGTGGACGTTTAGGCTTAGAACTGCGTCCTTACCCGCAAGCAGACTATTTACATGCAGCAATTGAATGCGTGCGAAATATTAAAGCACAAGACTTGCCTGCTCACATTACAGGCGCTGATATTGGTGAAATGCTGATTCAACGTCGTATAGATGCATTGGCACAGTTAAAACATGAACATATGAAACAACAACAGCCATCTTTTTGATGGCTGTTTTTCTAATACTTAAGCAATCTCGGCAGGAAAGGTAATCACCTGCTCAAGCTTCAATTTATTTTGAGCAATCATCAATAAACGGTCGATTCCCAACGCAATACCTGAACATTCTGGCATGTGCGGTAAAGCAGCTAACAAATGTTCATCGATTGGCATGACCGTTAACCCCTGCGCTGCACGTTCGGCATTGTCTGCCACAAAACGCTGACGCAATACCTCGGCATCGACCAGCTCATCATAAGCATTTGCCAGTTCCAAACCTTCAATATACACCTCAAAACGTGCGGCAACCTGTTCACCATCGCCATCAGTTTTAACTTTCGCCAGTGATGCCATTTCAGGTGGGAAATCGGTTAAAAATACAGGTGTATCGAAACCTAAACTTGGCTCGACCATATGGGAAAACAGTAAGTCCATATAGACAAGTCGATCATCGCCCAAATCCAGATTCAGTCCGACACGACGTGCGGTGTCTTTAAGCTGCTGTAATGTAGCTTGTAACGGATTAATGTCTAGACGATCCTGAAAAGCATGTTTGTAACTCAGCACCATCGGGCGTAATTCAGAAAAACGCTCTGCCAGACACACATTCAACAATGAAGAAGTTTCATGCATTAAATCAGTCAGGCTAAATGCAGGGCGATACCATTCCAGCATGGTAAATTCACTGTTGTGCTTGCGCCCATGTTCATCATCGCGAAACACCTTACAGATCTGGAAAATCGCACCGCTACCGCTTGCTAGCAACCGCTTCATGGAAAATTCAGGTGAAGTCTGTAAATAGTGGGTTTGCTGCTGACCATTGACATGGCGTAATGCAGGCACAGAAGCCAAATGCACATCGGTCACACCTGCCTGCGACAATACAGGCGTTTCAACTTCCAATACATCTCGCTCAGCAAAAAACTGACGTATGCGTTGATACATTTTGGCGCGGGCTTTGAGAGCTTGAACATCACATGTCGGTTGGAAGGTCTGACTCATGCCTGTGGCCCTCCATGCGCAGCCCATTCACGGCGCAATGGATAATTTTTACGTAAAGCATCAAACGCAGGTTGATGTACCCAGCCATCGACCACGCAGGCACACAAGTTGGCATCATCCTGTTGAATATCATAAATTTCTGATAGGTGCTTTACTAAAGCCTGTTTTAAGTCCTTCCCCTGGAAAAATGGCTCGCAAGCAGGCAACTGACTACGAAAGTCTTTATTGATCGCAAGTTGATATTTTTTACAAAATGCCTCGTAAATCATTTGTGTACCACGTGCCTTACCTTCAAGGCTATACCCTGCGATATGCGGCGTAACCAAAGTCACCAAGTCGAGTAGTTCTTGTGAAATCATCGGTTCATGCTCAAACACATCGAGCACTACTTTACGCTGCGTTTGGCGAATGTCTGCCATGAGATCTTGCTCGGCAATCACAGCACCGCGAGAGCTGTTGATTAAAATCGTCTCAGGTGCAAGCTGTGCCAAACGCTCTGCATTGATGAGGTGGTAAGTTGGGTGTTGCCCTGTTTTCACCATTGGCACATGCAAAGAAACAGCATTGGCATGTTGCAGTAATGTATTTAAATCGACCTGTTCAATCTGCTCACGCTGTACCAATGGGTCGCAGCCCAAGACTTTCCAGCCGAGCAATTTGGCCATGGCTGCCAGACGTGTGCCGACATTGCCCAATCCAACAATTCCTAAACAAAAACTGTCTGCGGCATCAATCAGTTCAGGTTTGAGTTTTAACAGTGCCGTAATTACGTATTCAGCGACTGCCTGTGCATTGCAACCTGCAGCATTTGCCCAGGTAATACCTTGTTGTTCTAAATAAGAAATATCGAGATGGTCTGTACCAATCGTAGCACTCGCTACAAATTCGACAGGCGTGCCCTGAAGTAATGCGGCATTGACTTGAGTCACAGAACGTACAAGCAGTGCTTGGGTTTTTATAAGATCTTGCTGTGTCAGGGTTCGCCCTGCATGATGCTGAATATCTGCCAGATCGGCAAAGAAATAGTCTGTAAATGCCAGATTTTCATCTGCAACAATGTTCATGCATGATCACCACAATTTAAGATAGCTTCATGATAACGTTCCTGTGGGCGTTAGGCTATGTTCATCCATGATAATTTAGTTTGCTAGCATGATTGCCTTTTCATTTCTATTTTTATAGCAGCAAAATACCAGCACATGGCAAGACATTCAGTTAGCATATCCTTAAAATTTCGAAATTTATTTATGCATGTCCTGTAAAACTTGGACAAAGGATTAGTTATGTTGATTAACGCTGATTTCTCTCAATCAGTCATGATGACACCTGAACAATATGAATGGATTCCTTCGCCACAAAAAGGTGTTGACCGAGTCATGCTTGATCGGATTGGCGCAGAAAAAGCAAGAGCAACAAGTATTGTTCGTTATGCACCATCTTCTATTTTTCCACCTCATAACCACCCAAATGGCGAAGAAATCCTTGTACTTGATGGCACTTTTTCCGAGCAAGGTCATGACTACCCAGCAGGATGGTATTTACGTAATCCCGATGGAACATCTCACCAACCCTTTAGTCACGATGGCGCTGTAATTTTCGTCAAATTACGCCAAATGAGCAGCGATGATGATCAAACTATTCGTGTCAATACAAATCTGATTGAAGCTTGGCATACTGAAAATGGTCAAAGAATTTGTCCCCTTTTTCAAAATGAAAATGAAAAAGTAGAACTGCGCCAAATTCCTATGAACGACCTTTTACACATTGAATCAGATCAATTCACTGAAATCTTAATTCTAGATGGCACAGTAGACATCAATCATCAGGCATTCCCAACGGGTAGCTGGATTCGATTGGCTAAAAATTCAAATCATTGGCAAATAACAGCAAAAACTCAAGTGAAGCTTTACCTGAAAACCATGAAAAATATAACTAATATTGACTAATATCAGCGTAGTCTCAGAATTTTATATGAACTTCTGAGACTGAATTTTTTATTTTGGTAAGTTTTAAATCACCTACTCACATTATTTCACCCTATTCACAACGGGTTATTAATTTCTATTAATATCAACAATATACCAACTTCTATTATATTTATTATTCGAGAATATATGAAATAAAAAAGCCCCTGCATCTCTGCAAGGGCTTTTCGAATTTGGCGGAAGCGGTGAGATTCGAACTCACGGAGGACTCACACCCTCGTCGGTTTTCAAGACCGGTGCATTAAACCGCTCTGCCACGCTTCCATGTGCGTAAGAATACAAAGACTCATCTTTGATTTCAAGGAAAATTTTAATCCAGTCCAATCAAACGCATATTATTTCGTCAAAAATATTCTTATTTAGGCTATCTGTTTTATTTTAAAAGTAATTTGTATAAATTATCAGCAGGATTTTCCCTATTTTGAGATAAAAAACCAGATCATCATGATGTAGGTTAAACGCATCAGCAGGCTATTTTACACAGTGGCATGACTTAGATAGAGTCAAAATCTACCTGTTGCATGTTTTTCATAAGTTGCTGCATAACATAAATAGTTACATATCTCCTTTACCGCCACCTTGACCATTCATTTTCGCAATGGTGGAAAAATGGTGATTATGAATACAGCCTGCCCTATTTCATCCCGAAAAACTCGCCTGTTTGCACCTTTAGTCAAAAATTTTGACCTTGCGGATGATAAACAGGCCATCATTGACTACAACCTGAAAATCTTTGAAGAAAATCGCTTGATGGTCGAAAACCAAAAACCTGAACGTTTACCGCTAGATTTGAGTCTAGAAGCGCATATTCCCGCAGATCGCAGTTCGGTAATGTTTCGGCGCTGTTTAAAAAAGTCGGTTTTGGCGAGTTCTTTTTGGTTTAAATCTTGCTAGCTTCTAGATAGGTACAATAAAAAGGACAAGCCCATGGACAAATTAAAAGTCGTCGTCGACAGTATTTCTCGCCAAGGGGAAGGCAATCTGGCAATCACATTGATGCCTGTTCAGCCTTTAAACTTACCTGAATGGCAAGCAGGTGCGCATATTAATATCTATTTACCCAATCATCTGACTCGGCAATATTCTCTGACTGGTAGTCCCACCCAGCGAGAACACTATGTGATTTGTGTAAAAAAAGAACAGCTTTCTCGCGGTGGCTCGCAATATATTCATGAAAATTTACGCGTTGGACAATATATTGAAATTTCGCCGCCTTGTAATCAATTTTCTCTCAAAGCCGCGGAACAATATTTGCTGATTGCAGCAGGGATTGGCATTACCCCGATTTTAGCCATGGCAGAACAACTTGAAGCTCAAGGTAAATTTTTTGAACTGTATTATTGTGTGAAAACGCCACTACACCTCGCATTTATTCACCGTTGGCGACAAGGTTTTAAGTTTGGCAAGATTCACGTGTTATACAGTTCACTCGGTGAAAGCCTACGCGAGCAACATCCTCCAAGCTTGCAACAACCCCAACCCAATACACGCTTATATTTTTGTGGTCCACACAGTTTTATGCAGGACTATCAGCACTATGCCTTAGAGTTGGGGTGGCAAGCTGAACAGATTCACTTAGAGGCTTTTCACCCAATACAAGTGCCAACATCACCATTCGATACAGCCACAAATACAGGCTTCCAAATTAAACTACAACGTTCAGGACAAATTTTTCATGTGCCTGAGCACCAAAGTATCGCTCATGTTTTGCTTAAAAATCGAATCAATATTCCTTTATCGTGCGAAATGGGCATGTGTGGTGCTTGCCTGACCCGCGTAGTGGCGGGCGAAGTCGACCACCGAGATAGCGTACAAAGCGACAGTGAAAAAAATTCTAGCGAACAATACATTGCCTTATGTTGTTCACGAGCCAAAAGCCCAGTGCTTGAGCTGGATCTATAAACAATGATTGAAAAATTAGGGGGCTCTATGAATGCCATTCCAGTCACGCAACTGCTCGACAAACCCTGCTACAGCCAATTTGACAGCAACGATTGGGATATTTTGGCACAGCACTGGTATCCTGTGGCCCGCATTGAAGATGTCAGCACTTCCCCACAGCAAGTCACGCTACTTGATGTCAAATTGGCTTTGTATAAAACCGAAACTGGGCAGATTCGGTTAGTTCGCGACATTTGCCCGCATCGTGGTGTCCCACTCACCAAAGGCTGGGTGGAAGGTGAAGAAATTATTTGCCCGTATCATGGTTTGCGCTACAACAGCGAAGGTAAATGCACACTAATTCCTGCACAGCCTGATCTAACCAAAATTTCAGATCGCTTTTCACTGACCAGTTTTCCAGTGGTAGAAAAATATGGGCTGATTTGGACGAGTCTGCTCAGTCGAGACGAAAGCAAAGCCAATTTTCCTGTGCTCGACACGTGGGATCAACCTGGACATCAGGCGATTTTGCCACCCTTTGTCGATATTGCAGGTTCCAGTGGTCGGCAACTAGAAGGTTTTATTGACGTGGCACATTTTGCTTGGGTACACCACAACGCCTTTGCCAGTCGTGACAATCCTGTTGTGCCCAAATATTCAACAGTAAAAACGGATTACGGTCTACACACCGAGTACATCAGCAATGTCAGCAACTATCCACATGGTTTGCAACACCTCGCGCCTGATGATTTTTTATGGAAACGCACCTTTGACGTCTATCCGCCATTTTCAGCGATATTAACCATTGATTTTCCGAACGAAGGCGTATTAAAAATCTTAAATGCCTGCTGTCCTGTATCTCACAATAAAACCCGTTTGTTTGTACCATTGACCCGCGACTTTGATACCACAGGCGACTTGCAAGCGGTCTATGACTTTAATGCGCAGATTTTTTCCGAAGATCAGGACATGATCGAATCGCAAAAACCTGAAGAACTACCGCTTGATTTGAGCATGGAAGCCCACTTTGAAGCTGATCGCTCATCGGCCACTTATCGGCGTATTTTGGCAGACTGGGGATTAAGCAAACGCTATACCGTCTAATTCGATCTGTACTGTTTTGCCGCAAAATCCGTGTCCTGTCACGGATTTTTACTTTTCAAGTTCGCAATTTTTCGGCAAACTTTATTTGAGCTGTTCTTTAACCCTATTTTTAGTCAAAACTGCTGCATGAAATCTGCTTTCATCGGTATTTTTAGCAAAAACATCTGTGGTGAAAAGTGCTACAATAAAATGTTTACAAATTTTCAGGGTAGCCCAATTCGCGGCACCTATTCATAAGTTAGGACTAGCAATGACTGATAATGCAACGATCTTGCAGCATGTACCAGTAGGCAAAAAAGTTGGTATTGCCTTTTCTGGTGGTTTAGACACTTCAGCAGCTTTATTGTGGATGAAACAAAAAGGCGCTGAACCTTATGCTTATACTGCAAACTTGGGTCAGCCTGATGAAGATGACTACGATGCCATTCCGAAAAAAGCAGAACAATACGGCGCTGTAAAAGCACGCTTGATTGATTGCCGTATGCAACTTGCGCTTGAAGGTATCGCGGCAATTCAATGTGGCGCGTTCCATATCAGCACTGGTGGTATTCCTTACTTCAACACTACACCACTCGGTCGTGCAGTAACAGGTACCATGCTTGTCACTGCCATGAAAGAAGATGATGTGAACATCTGGGGTGACGGCTCAACTTATAAAGGTAACGACATTGAACGTTTCTACCGTTATGGTTTGTTGACTAACCCTAACCTTAAAATCTATAAACCTTGGTTAGACCAACAATTTATCGATGAGTTGGGCGGTCGTGCAGAAATGTCACAATTCCTGATCGACAACGGCTTTGACTACAAAATGTCAAAAGAAAAAGCTTACTCGACTGACTCAAACATGTTGGGTGCAACTCACGAAGCCAAAGATCTTGAATACCTCAATGCAGGCATCAAAATCGTAGACCCGATTATGGGCGTTGCGTTCTGGAAAGAAGAAGTTCAAATCAAACCTGAAGAAGTTTCTGTAACTTTTGAAGAAGGTATGCCTGTTGCACTTAATGGTCAGCGCTTTGAAAATCCGGTTGAATTGATCCTTGAAGCGAACCGTATCGGTGGTCGTCATGGTCTAGGCATGTCGGATCAAATCGAAAACCGTATCATTGAAGCAAAATCTCGCGGTATCTATGAAGCTCCGGGGATGGCACTTCTTCACACGGCTTACGAGCGTTTAGTCACTGGTATTCACAACGAAGATACCATCGAACAATACCGCATTAACGGTTTACGTTTGGGTCGTTTATTGTACCAAGGTCGCTGGTTCGATTCTCAAGCGCTTATGCTTCGTGAAACTGCACAGCGTTGGGTCGCAAAAGCAATTACAGGTACTGTGACCATCGAACTTCGTCGTGGTAATGACTACACCATCATGAACACTGAATCTCCAAACCTCACTTATGAAGCTGAGCGTTTAACTATGGAGAAAGGTAACTCAATGTTCACGCCAATGGATCGTATCGGTCAGTTGACTATGCGTAACCTCGACATTACTGACACACGTGCCAAATTAGGTTTATATACTGAAACTGGCTTGTTGTCTCTTGGACAAGGTTCAGCAGTTCCTCAACTTGAAAATAAAAGCAAATAATTGATTTTATTTTTAGTCAAAAAAGCCACCTATATTTAGGTGGCTTTTTGTTTTGGCTCAACATTATGATATTCATCTGAAATCACATGCCGACAAATTTGGTGACGACCGCAAGCCTTCGCCCGATACAGTGCCTGATCAGCAAAAGAAAGTAACTGATTTGCAGAAATAGGATATTCAACTGTATAGACTGCAAGCCCTACACTAATGGTAATGTACGGGTTAATCTCTGATTTTTCATGATGAATGGATAATTCATCTACTGCTATGGAAATTCTAGATGCCACAAGATACGCCTGATCTACATCGGAGTTTGGTAGCAGAACAACAAATTCTTCTCCCCCATAACGCGCGACAAAATCTTGATGCCGAATCGTACGCTGAATCACCTGTGCAATGCATTTTAAAACCTGATCACCTTGCAAATGCCCGTAATGATCATTATATGCCTTAAAATAATCGATATCGATAAACAGTACTGCCAATGGGCAATGTTCAGCCTGTGCCGATGCATAATAGCGCTCTAGCGCATCATCGAGACTTCTACGATTTGCAATGCTAGTCAAACCATCACACTGACTCAACTTTAACAACTGGTTATTATAATTTTTTAAAATTTCCTGATCGACTTCAATTAATTTGGTCTTTAAAAAACTACCGCGCTCTTGGTGATTAATCACCTTGGTAATTGCAAAACCAATCAGGTTACTACCAAAAAATACCCGAATCAAAACTACTGAATCAAATGAAATATGCAAATAAAAGAGCATCTCAAAAATAGCAGCACTAGCAAGCAGCCCTACAATAAACATATGCAGAGGCTTAACCCCTGTCATGATGTAACCAAAAATAAAAATAAAAATAATAAAAACAAATTGCTGTCTTAGTGATGATGTATATTGAGATAAAGTTAAGACAGCTGTCAGAAAAATTGTCCAACCCACAACCAGCAATGCAAAATAACGAAAATACGTCTGTGCTTTGGGGTGGCGGGCAGCTAACACCAAAATTAGCAAACAGATTCCGCCATTCAGAACACTCACTACACTACGCCAAAAATCATGTTGTAAATAAACCGATGGGATAATGGAATAATTACGAGAGATAATAAATATGCTAAAAAACAGATAAACTATGCCACCAAGTTTGTAAAAATTTAGAAACCCGTTCGCAGCTCTTTTTTGATGATATGCCCAAAACTCGGTTTCATATGGTTCAGGTAGACAAGCGCCTGCCCGCTGTTCATGCATGACTAAAACAGTTTCAATAGATTGCTTTTGTAATTTTAATGTCACTATGTTTTGATTATTGAGCATAATGAAATGAAAACCAGCTTAGGTTAGCTTTAAAGTTAGCATACTTTTTAGCAAGATAATGCTTTTCTTCATAGATTTCTCTGTCTTGAAAATTACCATTCTGCAGTAAATTGCATTATCATTTGTTTTATTTTTAGCTTGAATATCTCTTGAAAACGATAACCCTTGTCCAGCCAGATGATTGGCACGCCCATCTGCGTGATGGCTTAGCCCTAAAACGCACTGTTCCTGACTTAGCCAAGCAATTTGCACGCGCGATTTGTATGCCAAACCTTGTTCCACCTGTAAAGACCGTGGAAGAAGCCGAAGCCTACCGTGAACGTATTTTGCAACATGTACCAGAAGGCATTCACTTCGACCCGCGCATGGTGTTGTATTTTACCGATCATACGCCACCGAGCGAAGTGCTTAAAATTAAGCAGTCAGCGCATGTCAATGCCATCAAGCTGTATCCTGCGGGTGCAACCACCAACTCTGACAATGGCGTGAGCGACATCCGTAAGGTCTATGCCGTACTTGAGCAACTTGAAAAACATCAGATTCCCCTGCTACTGCATGGTGAAGTGACTCATTCTCATGTCGATATTTTTGATCGTGAAAAACGCTTTTTAGATGAAGTTCTTTCGCCGATCTTAAAGCAGTTCCCTGAACTTAAAGTCGTACTTGAGCATATTACCACCAGCGATGCTGCTCAGTTTGTGCTTGAACAAGACCGCAATATTGCGGCAACGATTACGCCACAGCATTTATTGTTTAACCGTAATGACATGCTCGTCGGTGGTATCAAACCACATTTCTATTGTTTACCAATTTTAAAACGCCAAAGCCACCAAAAAACTTTGCTTGAAGTGGCAACCAGCGGTAATCCAAAATTCTTCTTGGGTACAGACAGCGCACCACATGCCCAAAATGCCAAAGAAAATGCCTGTGGCTGTGCGGGCTGCTACAGTGCACCAACAGCAATTGAGTTATATGCTCAAGCATTTGACCAAGTTGGGAAAATTGAGCGTCTTGAAGGCTTTGCCAGCTTCTTTGGTGCAGATTTTTATGGGTTGCCACGCAACACCAGTACCATTACCCTTGTCAAAGAAGATCAAGTGATTCCTGAAAGTTTCGACTATCTAGAAAATCAAAAAATTATTCCGCTTCACGCTGGAAAAACCATTCATTGGAGAAAAGTGTGACCGACTCTACTGCACCCTTAATTGGTCAGCGCTTTCGTGGTTTTTTACCTGTAGTTGTTGATGTTGAAACTGCAGGCTTTAATGCCAAAACCGATGCTTTACTCGAAATTGCCTGTATTCCGATTGTTTACAATGAACAAGGTGAGTTTGTACCAGGTACAGCATTGCACGCACATATTAATCCGTTTGAAGGTGCACATCTGGATCGCCGCTCGCTGGACTTTATTGGCATTGATCCATTTAGTCCACTCCGTGTGGCAATGGCAGAAGATGAAAAGTCAGCACTCAAGCGGATTTTTAAGGCATTAACCGAAGTACGTCGTGCTCAACACTGTACACATGCTGTATTAGTCGGTCACAATGCACATTTTGACTTGGGCTTTTTACAAGCAGCAGTTGCTCGTACAGGGACTAAAAACCAAAGTCCGTTCCATAGTTTTTCCGTATTCGACACCGTAACACTGAGTGCTCTGATGTTCGGGCAAACGGTATTGGCAAAGTCGTGCATTCAGGCAGGCATTGAGTTCGATGGTAAAGAAGCGCACTCTGCTTTATACGATACGCAGAAAACTGCTGAACTGTTTTGCTATATTTTAAACAAACTGTCACCGCACCTGCTTGACAGTTTCCTGGCGGATCAATAAGATACCGCCATCCTCAAAACGTCCCTATCGTCTAGAGGCCTAGGACATCGCCCTTTCACGGCGGTAACCGGGGTTCGAATCCCCGTAGGGACGCCATCTATTTAATGATTCCATCATTACAATGACGCAAACAGCACAATTAAAAATGGTGCAAGCAGCGTTAAAATAAAACCACTAAAAATCGCCATCTGTACATCACTGCTACGACAGTTCTGTTTAATAAATGGCAAGGTTGAATCCATTGCGGTTGCACCACAAACACCAATCACGCTTCTAGGCAAGCTGCGCCCACATAAAAATAACAACACAATGCCATAAAATTCACGTATCAAATCAGTCAATAAAGCAAAACTCCCCATTTCCTTACCCAATAAGTTTGTCACCAGTGAACCCGACAAGCTAAACCAGCCAAAACCACTGGCAACTGTCAGCAGAGTTGTAAATGAATGTGGCAACAACCACTGGGCAATATAAGCAGCCATAAAAATCGCCAATAGCATCGCACATGGCACCCAAATCTGATGTCTTGTTAAGCGTGCTAAACGTACTGTAAATAGGTCAATTCCAATCAATACAATTAAAATCAACAGCAAAGCATGTGAAAATTGTGCCGCGCGCAAATCATGTGGCAAGAACAAATAACTCAGCATTCCCATAGCTACCATCAGCATGGCAATACAGCATTCCTGCAAAGGCTTGAGTAAACTACGAAAATTACGTTTTGGGTTTATATTGCCCTGTTGTTCAACTGGTCGGGCAAGTAATAATAAAAAGCTGCTGGCTGATAAAATACTGGCGTAAATAAAGCTTTCACGTAACACTTTCCATCCTATATCAGGTTGAAACAGCACATCTGCAAATTGATAGCCAATTACGATCAACAAGCCCCAGACCAGATAACCAATACTTGCAACTGCCAATGTTTTGATCGGAGCAGTCATAACCTTTCCAGCTACACTCCCCAATAGCAGCGCCATAACAATAGGCAAAACAGAGCTGAATAAAATGGCGAACATATAAAATAATATGAATAAAAATCTTTATTATATCATGTTGATTTTTGATCCATTCGTTCAAACTATTAGGGTTTTATGTTGATAAATCGCTTGAGATATTATGCATTTCACAAAAAATAGACGGCTATTGCACATTTAATGGTTTTCTCTACAATAACCCGCTTCATTTTTTGTATTTCTCATTTCCCATGCAGTCATCTCACTCTCCGAATGATGCGTCGCATCAGGGCAATTCTGCGCCACTCAAACGCGCTATGAGTACTCGACACCTTGTTATGCTGTCATTAGGCGGTGCCATTGGCACAGGTCTATTTTTAGGGTCGGGTGAAGTCATTGCACAAACGGGGCCTGTAGGTGCCATTATTTCTTATTTTCTTGGCGGTATAATCGCCTATATGGTGATGCTGTGCTTAGGCGAACTGGCTGTACATATGCCTGTTTCAGGTTCTTTTGGTGAATACGCCAACAAATATATTGGACCTGCCACAGGCTATATGATTACGTGGCTGTACTGGCTCACTTGGACGGCCACCCTCGGTACAGAATTTACCGCCGCAGCACTGCTCATGCAGGAATGGTTTCCACATGTTTCCATGTGGATCTGGACTGCGATTTTTGCGGCACTGATTTTTATTTTAAATATTAGCTCTACCCGCATGTTCGCTGAATCTGAATTCTGGCTGGCTTTGGTAAAAGTCGTGACCGTGGTGAGCTTTATTTTACTGGGTCTGTTGGCAATTTTTGGGGTCGTTTCCTATCATGGTGAACCACAAGCACCGCTGTTTAGCAATTTGCTGGCACAAGGCTGGTTTCCAAAAGGTTTAATGCCAATTTTTGCCACCATGCTGATTGTCAACTTTGCCTTCTCAGGAACAGAACTGATTGGGGTTGCCGCAGGTGAAACGGCAGACCCTGCACATAATGTTCCCAAAGCGATTAATGCTGCAATCTGGCGTTTGTTGATTTTCTTTGTCGGAACGATTGTAGTGATCTGTGCATTACTACCGTATCAACAAGCAGGTTTAAACGCAGCTCATGTGAGTAATAGTCCATTTGTGACTGTATTTAGTTATATGGGTATTCCATATGCTGAAGATATTATTCGCTTTGTGATTATTACCGCGTTGTTGTCTGCTGCAAACTCAGGCTTATATGCTGCATCGCGCATGATGTGGGCGTTATCGATCAAACGCCAACTACCTGCGATGTTCTCGAAACTCACCAAGCATGGCACACCCATTACCGCGATTATTGTCACCATGTTTGGCGCAATTCCTGGGTTATTGTCAGAACAGTTTGCACCAGAGACTATCTTTAAAAACCTGCTCGGTGTTGCTGCATTTACCATGGTGATTGTCTGGACAGCGATCTGTGTCTGCCAGTTCAACTTCCGTCGTCAATGGTACAAGACTGGACACACTATTGCCGATTTGCGTTTTGCCGCACCATGGTTTCCACTGACTCCTATTTTAGGTTTTGTGTTTTGTGTGATTACCTGTATCAGTATGACGCAAGACAGTTCCATGCTGCCTGGTTTCTATAGTTGCCTGATTTTTATTGCTTTGTGTTATGTAAGTTACTACTTCTTATACCGAGACAAAGACTAATTAACAGGGCTAACAGGACAACTGTGTTTTATTGTAAAAGTGTAGCTCTGCTACACTTTTTTTATATTGTTTTTATAATCAAATACAATAGTTTATTAAAACAATACGATTAATTTAATGAAAATAATTTTTATTCATGGCATTAAACAGCAAAATTTTGACGCATGCTCATTTCAGGAGTACTGGCTCAACGTGTTCAATACAGGCATGAATAAAATTGAACCTAGCATCAATGTCGATCAACTTGATCTCGCTTTCCCCTTTTATGGCGATATTTTAGATGTGTTTAATCATCGCAAAGCCATCAATATGGAAACCCTACACCCAAACTGGTCTTTCTTTGCCAGACTACCGCGTATTCGCCAACAACGCAGCGATGCACTAAAACAGGCTCTCGAAGAGATTCCTCTTTTGCCGCACGATGACATCCCCTACTCACTCAAAAACCGTTTTTTTATGCTGTCACAACTTGCCAAAGACCGCATGCTTAAAGAAATGGTGATGTTACTCAATCATTTTCCAGACCTGCATGAATCATTAATTCAACGTTTTTTATGCGAGGTCTATTTATATTGGTATAACCCAGAATTCAAGCAACAGGTACATGAACGCATTTTGACCTGCTTTGAACCTAACCAGCGGCATATTGTGATTGCCCATTCACTGGGGACGGTGATTGCTTACAATTTATTGCATGAACTGTCTGTTCACTATGAGATCAAGCGTTTTATTACCTTGGCATCACCTTTACCATTCAACGTGATTCAAAAACATTTAACTCATCCTGTACAACGACCAAAAGTACTCAGTGGGGACTGGCACAATTTTTATTCTGAAGATGACTACTTGACCACGTTTCCAATGCTCCCTCCGATGTTTGACCTTCACCCACAAATCGACAATAAGCTGATTACAACATTTGTGGATAAACCTCATGAAATTACAGGTTATTTGCAGCACCCTCTAGTACTTCGGCGTATTTTAGAATTGCTATATGACATGCCACAATTTCAGGCGCATGCTGCTCCCTAATATGTAGCTATTTCACCCGCTCCAGACTAAAAAATGCTCTAAAATCATAAAAATAGCATTTAGAGATGATTTATTATTCACTCATAACTATTTTTCATATTTTTTCAGAAAAAAGGTTTGACATACTTTTAAATCCCCCCTATTATACGCGCACCTTCTGATGTGTCCCTATCGTCTAGAGGCCTAGGACATCGCCCTTTCACGGCGGTAACCGGGGTTCGAATCCCCGTAGGGACGCCAAATTCGAAAAAGCCCAGTATTAATTTACTGGGCTTTTTCTTTTATAGGACATATGTACTTTCCATACAAGAAACCCTGTATAAATTATTGATTTGCAAGTCTTGAGAAGTCTGCTTTAATTTGTTGAATATCAGGCGTACGCTTATATCGAATGACTTCATAGCCAGCTTCTGCAATAAGTGCATCTCGATTCTCATCTTTGGCTTCATTACCCTGATGACTTGAGTCATCCAATTCAACAATCGCAACAATGTTAAAATGTTGATCTAAAACCACAAAATCAGCAATTTTTCGATTAAACAAGTTGCGCGTTGCATATCCTTTTGCAGTCATAAACGCACTGAATGCAACTTGTGCCAAAACAATATTTTCAGGCAATGCTTCTTTTAACCTTAAAAATGTAGGCTGCTCATTCATCGTTAAAATGCGTTTACCTTTAATCGGATTGCGCTCTCGCTGATTATTTTGCTTTTTTAATGCGCCTAAAGCCAACCAAAGCAAGACCATTACAATAATTATTCCAAAAATCATCATCATCTTGTTTTTCCTTTATTTTCTAAGATTTTAAATTCAGTGTAGAACCTCAGTCTTATACATGTACATCTGGCATCAAGCTAAAATTATAATGAGATATCAAAAACAGCATTGAACCTCTCAAGCCAACACTTGCCCTCTATCAATATTCGAGACATTTATTCAGTCTACACTTATCTTATAAAGCATTTTCAATACTGACTCGCCTGAATCAATTGCCGAGTATATTCAGTCTGCGGTTGTAAAAATAATTGTTCCGTTGTCTGCCGCTCCACCACTTTGGCATGATGCAAGACCATAACTTGCTGACACAGCGCACGAACAATCTGTAAATCATGGCTAATAAACAGGTAACTTAATTCAAGCTGTTGCTGTAATTGGCGCAGCAAATGCACAATAGCTTTTTGCGTGGTTCGATCCAGTGCCGAAGTTGGCTCATCCAGAATAATCAGTTTCGGCTGCAAAATCAGGGCACGGGCCAATGCCACGCGCTGGCGCTGACCACCTGACAACTGATGTGGATAACGTGACTTAAATGCTATTGGCAATTCAACCTGTTCTAATGTCTGTTCTATACGCTGCTGTATTTGATCCTGAGATAAATTCAGCAAACTTACACCTTCTGCAATCAGTTGTTCGACTGTCATACGCGGATTTAAACTGCTGTACGGGTCTTGAAACACCATTTGAAAATTGCGACGTAAAGGTCGCAACTGCTTTTCATTACAATGATTCAGATCTTGACCCAACAACACAATTTGCCCATCACTCTCAACCAAACGTGCAATTGCAAGTGCCAACGAGGTTTTGCCTGAACCACTTTCACCAACAATGCCAATCGATTCACCTTCAGCCAAATATAAATCCAGTGGTTCAACTGCGACGACATAATCTTTCACCCGATTCAGCAAACCTTGTTTAATCGGGAACCGGACACCAAGCTGTTTTAACTCCAGTAACGCTCGATTCGATTGCACGGCTAAAGCCTGACCAAAGTCATGATCAAGCAATTGCTGGGTATAGTGGGTTTGAGGTGATTCAAAAATTTGCTGTACTGAACCTGCTTCCTCAATCTTGCCACGATTCAATACCACAATATCGTCTGCGTAACGTCGTACCAAAGCCAGATCATGACTAATCAGAATCATGGCCATATGGCGCTGTTGCTGAAGCTGTTTTAGCAATTGCAACACCTGTGCCTGCAACATCACATCAAGTGCTGTTGTCGGTTCATCAGCAATCAAAATTTCAGGTTCTAATGCCAGCGCCATCGCAATCATGACCCGTTGCCGCTGACCACCAGAGAGTTCATGCGGATAGCGTTTGAGCTTCTTTTCAGGTTCGGGCATGCCGACATCTTCAAGCAACTGGATCACGCGTTGCTGGACTTGCTGTTTGCTTAATCCTTGCAGCAGCAAGCTTTCTCCAATCAGTTTTTCCACCCGATGCAACGGATTGAGCGCAGTCATTGGTTCCTGAAAAATCATGGCGACCTTATACCCACGCAATGCCTGCAACTGGGCTTGAGACATATTGAGGATTTCATGCCCATGCAACCGAATTGACCCTGTAACCTGCAAATGATGGGGCAACAAACCTAGAATTGCTAAGCTACTGATGGACTTGCCTGAGCCACTTTCCCCCACCAATGCCACCGTTTCCCCTGCATGCAAGGTCAAATGGAAATCTTGCAGAAGCGGCTGTTGTTGAGCATTACAAATTGATAACTGCTCAATGGTCAGAATCGGAGGTTTAGTTGCGTCTTGGGTCAAATGCATCACGCGCTGCCTCCCCGATATAAATCAGTAACGATAAGACCAATGCCAAACTAAAAAAGCCCGACAAAGCCAGCCACGGCGCATTCAGATTATTTTTCCCTTGCAACAATAACTCTCCGAGCGAGGCTGCATCGGGAGGCAAGCCATAGCCTAAAAAGTCCAGTGCTGTCAGCGCTGTAATATTGGCTGTCAGCATAAACGGTAACTGCGACAAACTTGAACTGAGCGCGTTGGGTAAAATATGCCGCAAAATAATCCGACCATCTCGTACACCCAGTGACCGTGCTGCCCGCACATAGTCCAAATGCCGAGCACGTAAAAATTCAGCACGCACCAAACCGACCAGTGTTGTCCAGCCAAAAATCAGCATGATCAAAAATAACCAGTACACATTTGGGGTAAACATACTGACCAGAATCATGACCATAAACAGCATCGGCAAACCGCCCCAGACTTCAAGGATGCGTTGTCCTAGTAGGTCAACCCGGCCACCATAGTAGCCCTGAATCGCCCCCACCAAAATACCCACTATTGCCGAAAATAAGGTCAGTGCAAAACCAAACAGCAAAGACACGCGCAACCCATAGAGCAATCGGGCAAATACATCCCGCCCCTGATCATCTGTACCCAGCCAGTTTTCCAAGGTGGGTGGTGAAGGCACAGGCACAGCCAGCTCCAGATTAGGCGTTTGATAGGAATAATGCACAACTGGCCAGATTTGCCAGCCATGAGTATTGATCATCTGCTGTACTGCTGGATCACGATAATCAGCTTCGGTTTCAAATACACCACCAAAGGTCGTTTCGGGATAGCTTTTTAGGACAGGAAAGTAGAAATGTTGCTGGTAACACACCAATAGAGGCTTGTCGTTGGCAATCAGCTCAGCCATGCTCGACAGCACAAAAACAATTAAAAAAATGATCAGGCAAAAAAAACCAAGCCGATTTTGCCGAAAGCGTTGAAGACCCTGCTGCAACATTGGTGACATGCTTACATCCCCCGTGCATCAAAGTTAATTCGTGGGTCAATCACCTGATACAGCACATCACTGACCAAACGCAGTACCAACCCCAGCAAGGTAAATAAAAACAGTGTACCAAAGATCACAGGGTAATCCCGCTGACTAATTGCCTCGAACCCCAATAATCCAATCCCATCGAGGTTAAAAATAATTTCGATAAAAAAGTTACCTACAAAAAACATGCCCACCAGAGCTTCAGGCAGACTCGCAATCACAATCAGCATGGCATTACGAAAAATATGCCCATACAACACCCGATTTTCACTCAAGCCTTTGGCTTGTGCCGCCAAGACATATTGCTTACCCATTTCTTCCATAAACGAATATTTGGTTAAATAGGTCAGACTGGCAAAGCCACCCAGCACCATCGTTAGGAGTGGCAGTGCCATATGCCAAAAATAATCCTGAATTTTACCCATCAGGCTCAGTTGGGCAAAATTGTCTGACACCAGTCCCTGTAGCGGAAACCATTGCCAGTAACTGCCACCAGCAAAAAATACAATTAGTAGAATCGCAAAAACAAAGGTCGGCACGGCATAACCAACAGCCAGCAACAATGATGTGGTTTTATCAAACAGCATGCCATGACGTTTGGCTTTTTGAATACCCAAGGGAATCGAAATCAGATAAATCAGCAAAGTGCTCCATAGCCCCAGCGAAACAGTGACTGGCATGCGTTCCCACAACAACTGTGTGACAGGCTTGTCTTTAAAGAAACTGGTACCGAAGTCAAAGCGCAGATACCCCTTCAGCATTTTCAAAAAACGTACATACGCGGGTTGATCAAAACCGTATTGTGCCTTGATTTGCTCAACCATTTCAGGGCTTAAACCGCGCGCCCCCTGATAGTGCGTATCGGCACTGGCAAGGGTTTCTGTACCCGCGACAGTTTTATTCACCCCCTGAAAACTTTCAGCTTGCTGAATTGCCTGCTCTACAGGCCCACCAGGGGCAATCTGGATCACCACAAAGTTAATCAGCAAAATACACAACAGCGTAGGAATAATCAGTAATAGCCGTTTCAGAATATACGTGCCCATCCGATCTCCTTATTCTTAATGCTGACGTAGATAAGCTGTGACTTTTTGTGCCTGTTTGGCATCCGTCCACCAGTAATCGATTCCTGATGAGAGTTTTGGTTTCACTGCGGGTTGACGATACATATTCCAGTAGGCATACCAGTTTTCACCTTTACCATAAGTCAGAATCTGATAATAACCTGCACGCAACAACCGATCGAGCACATGCGTATACAGCACCAGTTGCTGACGATTGGGGGCTTGCTGCATATTTCGAATCACAGCATCAATCGCAGGGTTTTTAATCCCTGAATAATTATAATTGCCAATCTGATCTGCTGCCGCGCTGCCCCACATTTGCGACTGTTCATTACCAGGCGTCAGACTTTGCGGAATTCCACCTGTAGTCAGATCATAGTCATAACGGCGCATCCGTTCCAGATACTGAGGAACATCGACCTGACGTATGCTGACCGTAATTCCCAGTTTTTTCAGGTTACGCACAAATGGCATTAGGGTACGTTGTAAACCATCCTGATGAATCAGAAACTCTAGACGAATCGGTTGACCTTTCAAGTCTAGCAATTGCTGATTTTTAACCCTATAACCTGCCTGAAGCAACATTTGCCGTGCGACCAGTAAATTATTACGGTTAAAGCCACTGGCATCTGACACCGAATACTTCCAGTTAACTAGAACACCTTGTCGCATAATCGGATCAAATTTAGATAACCACGGCTTTAAAATCGCAAGCTCGGCAGCCGTCGGCTTCCCTGTTGCTTCCAGCTCACTGTTGGCAAAGTAACTCTGCAAGCGTTGATACTGACCGTAAAACAAAGCTTTATTCTGCCATTCAAAATCATACGCATACGTCAGTGCCTGTCGAAAGCGAATGTCATTGAGTGGTGTACGGCGAGTATTCAGCATAAAACTTTGCGCGGTAATCGGGTTATGGTGCTGAAAACGGTATTTCACGACCATACCCGACTGGAAGGCAGGGAAATTATATTGGGTGACCCATTTACGCGCCGTAAATTCTTCGTGCAAGGTATATTGCCCTGACTTAAATCCTTCAAAGGCAATATCCAGATTACGGTAGTAAATATATTTGAGCTGGTCAAAGTTATAGCGTCCACGATTCACAGGCAAATCTTTTGCCCAATAATCGGGATTACGTTTATATGTAATGCTGCGCCCTGGATCAATCTGTGCAATGCTATAAGGCCCCGAGCCTAAAATCGGCAACATCGTGACGCGGGTAAAATCCTTGTGCTGCCAGTCTGCCTGTGAATAGATCGGCAAACTTGCCAATATCGAGGGCATTTCAGGATTATTCGGTGATTTAAAAGTGCATTTCACCTGATATCTGGACAACATTTCTGTTTTCGCCAAATCTGCCAAATACATTTGCAGCCCAGGATTAGACTTGTGTTGAAACGTATCAAAGCTGAACTTTACATCCTGTGCAGTGACAGGCTGACCATTACCAAAACGTGCTTTCGGGTTCAAATGAAAAATCACAAAATGGGTTTTTTCAGGATCAAAAGTCACTTTCTCGGCCAGCAAGGGATACATCACCGCAGGTTCATCTAGCGAATTGGACATCAAACTATCAAACAGATAATTGACACCATCGGTTTCAGTACCCTTGCCATTCATACTGTTCAGGTTATCGAACGTGCCATTACTGGGGCGAATTAAATAACCCCCTTTGGGCGCATTCGGGTTCGCGTATGGCATACTGAACGCATTGCTATATAAAGGGCGCGTATGAATCGCAATATAAGCGGTGGTCTGAACCTGAGCCAATACACCCTGACTCAGCAGTAATGCACTTGCCCAATAAGCAAATTTCACGCAATTTCAACCTTGATGAATCTGCAGTAAAATCACTGCATGTTATTGTTATAGCAAAAATCCCTCAACCGAGGGATTTTATATCATTAACTTAAGAGTTTGGCACTTTCAGCGTACTTCCTAAACGTAATTGAGCATTGGGTTCCAGATCGTTCATTTGCGCCAGTTCTTTGACATCCATATTGTATTTATTGGCAATACGAATCAGCGAATCGCCTGACTTGACTTTATAAGTCATCGTTTGCTTTGGAATCAAAATGGTTTGTCCACGGCGTAAGCCTGCTTTGGCATTCATGTCATTAATATCTGCAAGCTCTTTCGCAGTTAATCCATAACGACTAGCAATCGCATTCAGGGATTCACCCGACTTCACGGCATAACTTTCTGTATTGGCAGTATTGCTGGATTTTGCCTTGGCACTTACGGTGGCTGACGGCTTAGCACTGGCTTTTTTCGTCGTTTCTCCAGTCAGCTGAAGCTGTTGCCCTGCCTGTACCTTACTCGTGCTCGACAAGTCATTTAGCTCAGCCAGATAGTTGGTTTGCAAATGAAATTTCTTCGCAATACTGGCTAAAGTATCCCCTTTTTTCACTCGATAACTGTCTGGTAGGCTGACATTATTACTCTCTGACTTCTTCGGCAACTCTTCAGTCAATCTCAACTGTTGCCCTGCATGTACTTTACTAGCCGTAGAAAGGTTGTTGATCTGTGCCAAATAGCTCACTTGCAGATGATACAATTTTGCGATACTCACCAATGACTCACCGCGTTTAACCGTGTAAGTATCGGGTGTATCTGCGCCATCATTCTCAACGACTTTAGCAAGCTCACCAATCAGCTTCAAACGCTGACCAGGATGAATATTTGGAGATTTACCCAAATGATTTAACTCAACCAGCGTATCCTGCGCAATATCATATTTACCTGAAATTGAAGCAATGGATTCACCACGTTTCACAATATGATATTCAGGTGTTTTACTCGCTTGGGTCGGTGTTACTGTATTTGCCTTGAGTGAACCTGCTGGGACTTTCAACGCTTGCCCCACAAAAATTGGAGCGTCAAGTTTAAGATCATTGAGTTTTGCCAGATCAGCCACTGACATATTCAATTTATTGGCAATAATTCCAAGCGACTCACCACTTTGAACCTTATAAATATCGGTTTTAATGGTTTTACTTGTATTGGCATCTTGAGTCGACGCCTGATCAGCATCACTATGATTAACTGTATGTAGCGGTACATTAATTTTTTGCCCGACCAACAAATTACTGCCAACGCTCAACCCAAGAGTTAAATCTGCTAACTCTTGTACGGATAAGGCATATCGGTCTGCAATTACTTTTAAGTATTCGCCATGCTTGACACTATAAACCTTGGTTTTAATTTTGGCAGTCTTGTTTTTATTATGCGCTACAACCGTTGAAGAATCTGCTGACTTGTCAATTGGCTGTTTCAGTATCAACTTCTGCCCAACCATGACATTACTGGTCACAGACAAGTTATTCCATTCAGCCAAATCTTTCAGGCTAAGACCGAACTGATCTGCAATTCCAGTCAAACTGTCATTTGGTTTTACAGTGTAGCTATTTGGATGGGCTGTCTTGCCACTGTTGGTTGTGCCTGACTGTTGTGGTTTGGCATCATATAAATACAGAACTGTACCAACAAATAACGGTGCAGTTGGATCAATCTGGTTCCATTTGGCAATATCACGCCAAGACACGCCATTTTTCATGGCAATAATTGCTAAAGTATCTCCAGCGACAACTCTATAATTACTTTTCTTACCTTTCGGCGCAACCACAACGACATCTGTATCGGTTTTTACAACATTCTTACCTTGATTACGCTTGGCTTCATCTGAATCAGGAGAAACTGATTCTGCCAGCTCTTTCGGATAGGCAAAACTTTTACTGACTTCTTTACCCTGTTTTTCTGCGACAGACAAACTGGTCTGAATTGCAGTTAACTTGATCTTGCCATCATACGGGTCAACAATTTCTGTACCTGCTGGAGCAATCGCTTTAATTTCATCGACCACCTGCTGTTTTTCAGTGGTTGAAGCTTGCGGTTGCAGCACTTTTGCCAGTGTTTGCGCTTTATCATCTTGCTGCTTAATTTCGGTTTGAATCTGTGTTTTTTCCTGATCCGAAATCGGCGGCTCAATTGAGATTGGATTTTTAACATTACTTGCTGTCGTCACTGCAACAGGAATACGCGGCGCACTTGGAACATCGGCATTATTCGCAAATGCAGCTAAAGCATCTGCATTTTGTGGCGTGGTGATTCGACTGGTTTTACTGGCTGTCGTCTGCGGAATGCTGGTAATGTTTTTAGCTGTTGCTGGAGTACGAGTTGCCGCACTCACCACAACATTACTGCTCGGCTGATTGCTTACAACGGCAGCTGTATTGTTTATTTTAATTTCAGGAGGTGCTATATGCGTTGGTCTAAGCACCTGATCTGCTGGGCGTGAGACCGTGTTGCTACTTGCCCAAAATCCGCCTGAGCTTGATTTTAATGCCAACAGACGCTTATCCACCACAGGGCTAATATCCGACGGAATCAAAATACGTCCGGGACTTACCGGATCAACAGCATCTCCACGATAACCTGGGTTAAGTGCATACAATTCGGTACGGCTTAAACCCGCTGTTGCAGCAACATCATTTAATGACACGCCAGGAGTAACTTTGACTTCACGAAAGTGTGGACGGTTCGCGATGGGTGGTAAAGTTACCCCATATTCTCTTGGGTTTTTTACAATCTGAGCAACTGCCAGAAACCGTGGTACATAGTTCATGGTTTCCTGTGGCAATTTCAATGACCAGTAATCCGTTGGCAAACCGAGTGCCTGATTACGGTTAATCGCTTGCTGAATTCGTCCAGGGCCTGCGTTATAGGCTGCCAAAGCCAGTTCCCAAGAACCGAACTGGTTATATAAACTGCCTAAAAATTCATAAGCAGCACGGGTCGACTCAACCACGTCGCGACGTGCATCATACGTTCCGCTTTGTTGTAAACCATAAATACGCCCAGTACTTGGAATAAACTGCCATAGGCCTGCTGCCGATGCAGAACTGGTTGCTGCAGGGTCATATGAACTTTCAATTACTGGTAACAATGCCAGCTCAGTCGGCATACCACGGCGCTCGGCTTCTTTGACAGTATGATACAAGTAACGGCTGGCACGCGCGCTCATTCTATCCAGATATGGCTGGCGCGATACAAACCAGTTACGCTGTGCTTCAATACGTGGGTCCCAATGTGTTTCATCCATTTTGAAACCAACCGTCATTCGCTTCCAGACATCGCCATGTTTTAAAATTTGTAAGCGATCGCCTTCTACGGCACTCATATCGGTTGCGGACAATAAGTCCTCTAATGAATCAAGTGAATCTGAATCTAGATAATCAGCACCGACTTGTTTGGATTTGCTTGGTTGCTTTGTCGTTGTTGTAGAGCTACAGCCTGTGCTTAAAACAATTGCGGCGACAGTTGAGCTTAAAAAAGAAATTTTAAAAAATTGCGGTGCAGAAAGTTGCCACAATGTTGTGGTAGTTTTAAACATAGATGATTCCAAACAAAATCGTGAGACTTGCAATATTCACATAGCCATTGTATTTAAGCATGTCGATCACACAAGGCTTATGCTACGCAGATATTCATATAAATGTTACAAGAAATTAAAAAATGTTCAGCAGTTACTGAATCCCGCTATTTTGCGCGTTAGAATAATGCAGTTTTGTAATTTATTGAGTTTGGGTTTTGTATCATGTCACAGACAATCACGCTTTACGTAGACGGCGCTTGCCGTGGCAATCCCGGTTTAGGTGGTTGGGGCGCATATATTTTAATTGATGGCATACAACATGAACTTTGTGGTGGTGAAGCCGAAACAACCAATAACCGCATGGAGCTTACGGCTGCCATTGAAGGCATTAAATTTTGTGCCAAAGATGCCAAACTAATTATTTGGACAGATTCAAAATATGTCCAACAAGGCATTACCGAATGGATTCATGGCTGGAAAAAAAAGAACTGGAAGGACGTTAAAAACCCAGACTTATGGCAACAGCTCGATGCAGTTTGTCAGGGGCGTGACATTGAATGGAATTGGGTTAAAGGTCACGCGGGTCACGCAGGTAATGAAAAAGCCGATCAGCTTGCCAACCTCGGAGCCGACCAGACCCTCGCCTTGCTCAAACAACCCGCTCAAGATAAAAAAAAGCCTGAAACCGATTGGCTGCTTAATGACCCCTTTGGTTTAGATTTTATAGAGGATGAACTGGCTGAAGAAGAAGATGAAATACTTTCTGAACAGTTGCAAGCTAGCTCCGTAGAATTACAAATGGATACAGCAAAAGGCTCCAGCCTGCACCCGCACATCAAAATTACTAAAGCAACACTCGAACAGCACGGACCACGCCAACTTATTCTCGATACCGAAACTACTGGTTTTTACTATCAAAATGGTGACCGGATTATTGAAGTGGGTGCGATTGAAATGATCAACCGCAAACTCACTGGTAGCTCGATTCACATTTATATCAACCCTGAAAAACCTGTAGGTGACTCGGCACAAGTCCACGGGATTACCGATGAGTTTTTGGTTGATAAACCCAAATATGCCGAAATTGCCCATACCCTGTTTGAATATCTTCAGGGGGCTGAAATTATTGCGCATAATGCTAACTTCGATATGAACTTTCTTAACATGGAATTTCAGCGTGTCGGGTTACCCGCATTGTCTGATGTCTGTGGGGTTGTTGATACTCTTGCTTTAGCAAAAAGCAAACACCCTGGACAGAAAAACTCTCTCGACGCATTGGTCCGACGTTATGAAATTCCAGCGCGCGACCGTACCTTTCACGGCGCGTTACTCGATGCAGAAATTCTGTCTGACGTTTACCTTGCAATGACCGGTGGGCAAGTGTCTTTTGATATGGATGCCCTATCGCATAGTGACCAACAAACAGATACCTCTATTCGCCGAGTACAACTTAATGTTACTCTGCCTGTGATTTTGCCTTCCGAGGAAGAAGATCAGGCTCATGAAAACTGGGTTCAGCAATATCAGGAGAAACATGGGGAACCTTGCTTATTTGCGAAATAAAATACAGTTTTCATGAAGGTAAACCCTTTCACTGCCACTGTTTTCAGTTATATTATTATAAATAGCATCAGTGGCTTAACTCTCACTGCGACAAGACACAGCATAATTAAAGGACAGGTGCAGATTTATGTCTTACCAAACCTCAATTCATTTTGATCCAACTGCGTTATTAATTATAAAAAATGAGGTCGACAATTCAATTAAACTGGTTGAGTCTGCGGTCGCAACATTAGTTGAAGAGCAGCAACTTCCTTTTGGGATTGACGATGCACTTCTTCAACTTGAGCAATGTTCTCAAATTTTATTATTAATTGACCTTCCCGACATCGCCAAAATTGCTCAATATAGCGCCGAGCTTATGCGCAAGATCATGAGCAACCCACAGCAAATTGTGACTAGCGATATCCAGCATTTAAGTGAAGGGGTCACCACTTTAAAATGCTATATCGAATTTAGCTGTGTCAAACAGCTCACCATTCCACAGTTTCTATTGCAAAGCCTTAACCAGCTCGAACTTTCACTGAATAAACCACTCACTCGTGAAGGTTATCAGATTCAACAACAACTGGGTGGCATAACTCCTAAGCTTGATCTTCCAGTGCAAGCTGCTCTTGAAAAAAGCGAACATATTCACCGCTTATACAAAAACTGCTTGTTAAAGGTGCTTACAAGAAAAACGCAAAAGTTAGATTTTGAAGGCTTTAAACTGGTCGGCCAATATATTTCGGGGATTGCCCAGCAAACTCAAAGTGAGCAGTACTGGAATCTTGTACGGATTGTACTGGCTCATTTGAATGATACGCTTTTGACCGAACCGCGTTTACGCATCCTGATCAATCTTGAAACTCAGATTGCCCAATTTTTAAAGCAACCACTCGGTTTTAGCGTTTCTGTTGAAGATGTATCAGATATTCTGACTTTGTGTATTACTCAAGACAACCAACACTCGGACTATTTACGTCAACAGCTCAAGATCAGCGATGAAATCTTGTCTGATTCTGAGCTATATTTGTACAGAAAACAGCTATTTGGCCCAGATCAGCAAACCATACGTACTGTGTGTAACCTGCTCAACGATGAAATTACAGTTTTACATAAAGATATTGAGTTTAATTACACGAATTTTAATGACGAACGTACATCAGAAATCAAGCAGCAACTGCTAAATGTATGTCGCACATTAAGTGTTTTAAACCTGTCTAGCACCAGCCAGCAGCTTGCCGAACCGCTTAAGCAATTACATTCTGCACAAGATTTTCAAAATGAGCAGTTTACTCAAGCACTCATGAATAGCTTACTGATTGCACTGAATGACTTAGGTTTACTGCTTCGTCAGTACCGTTCAAATTTACTGCAATATCCAGTCAATAACCCCAATATTGCACTTGATCGTTTAGAGAATGCTTACAAAACGCTAGTGCATGAATTGAAAGCTCTGGTGGATCTATCAAGCCAAAGCGTAGTGGGTTATGCACAGTCATATGACAGCATCTTAATTGAAAATCTTGCCAGCCATTTTAGAGAAATTGCAGGTGCTCTGTTGTTCTTGTTGCACTACGAGAACTTATATTATGCATTCTTAAATTGCGCTGTGTTCATTGAAAAGCAAGTTGCAGCAGAAAAAGCTCTTGAGCCAGAACAAATCAGACATCTATTGGATGTTTGTGCGAGCGCAGATATGTTGCTTGAAATGCTGCATCATCATCATCCAATCATGTATCGTATGTTTGATGTTGCATTTAACAGTAGCCAACGATTAAAAAGTGTAGCCTAAATGTCTGAATTATCAATTGCTTATATTTTTCAAAATCAACAGTTGTTAGTCGACCAAAATCTACAACTTCCAAAAGTTGAGAAATTGGCAAGTGATTTACTTTTTAACTCGGGAGATCAAGTGATTGCCCGAGACTTAAAAGAAGATGAAGTCATCCCTGAAGGCTTTCAGCTTATCCCGATTCGTCAGTTGATTACCCAGTGGTCAATACAAGAATTCGAACAAGCTAGCCGTGCTTTACAACTTCTCGAATGGCACAGAAACCACCGTTTCTGTAGCCACTGTGGGCAAAAAACTGATGCTCATGCGACCGAATACTGCATGGTATGCCCAGACTGCGGCTATCATCAGTATCCACGTATCCAGCCTTGCGTCATTACCATTATTACTAAAGGTAGTGACCAACTTTTGCTAGCAAAGTCAGTTCGTCAAAAAACCATGTATGGCTTAATCGCAGGTTTTGTTGAAGTAGGTGAAACACTTGAACAGGCTGTTGCCCGTGAGACGCTCGAAGAAGTCGGCGTTAAAGTCAAAAATGTACGTTACTTGTCGAGCCAGCCTTGGCCATTTCCAAGCAACCTGATGCTGGCGTTTCATGCTGAATACGAAAGCGGTGATATCCAGTTACAGGAAGAGGAAATTCAGGATGCTCAATTTTTCCATTTTGAGCAACTTCCTGAAATTCCACATGAAGGCAGTATTGCTTATCGCATGATTATGCATATTACCCAAGGGCACGCACTTTAGTCTGAATGTGGCGGAAAAATCTGGTTGAGCTGCTCTAAGATTACCTGTTTGGTTTGAAAGTAGCGGCTAAACCAGCTCGACACCGTTGCAATAATACTAATATGCCCTGTTCGAGGAATCGTGAAGATTTCACTGTGATTACCCACCTCGATTAAACGGCGATGCATGTCAAAGGTGTTGTAATCACCGACTAGGTTATCTGCTGCTGCAAGCAGCAAAATATGCCGAATCTGATTAGATTCTACAAAATAATACGGCATGACTTCTTGATAAGGCACTTGGATATCAAATGCAGGCTCTGCATACTGATCACCTTTATAATCAAAATGATAAGGACCTGCCACCCCCACAACGGCTTTAATCCCTTCCCGACAAGTCAGATCATAACTTTGCGGATGATACAGTGCAGACATCACGTTAAAACTGCCTGCTGAATGCCCCATCAATACCAGATTTTCAGTTGAGATCTGAAACTGGGCCTGTTGCTGATGTAGATAATTGAGTGCCAAGACCAAATCATCAATATAGCTCGGAAAAATATGCTGTGGCGCAAGATGATAATTGATGATCGCGACATCAAAGCCTTCCCGAGTAAAACTTTCTGCTAAAAACACATAATCAGCTTTATTGCCATGTGCCCAAGAACCGCCATGCACAAAAACCAATAATGGTCGGCTTAAACGTGGTTGTCGGGCGCGATACAGATCTAGGCGCTGCCGTGCCTTTAAGCCATACGCCAGATTGTGTTGTAACTCAAAACTGCGGCGTGATGTACAACGATTCAAGGTTTGACTTGCCAAATCATAGAAACGAAAATCAGCCAGCTTTTGTTTAGTCTGGCTGATGGTACGCAATAGGCTTTGACGCGTTCGGGATGAAATCAACATAACTCGGATTTATTGGTCATTATAAGGTGTTGCTGTCGCTGTTGTCGGGGACATGTTATTGGAGTCAACTGCAACTGGAGTTTGCACACTTGGTTGAACATTAGATGGGTCAATATTATCAATCAAGGTTACAATTTTGGTCACATCCCCGACTTGGGATAATACACTGTTTAAGTCTGCAATTTCACCATTATTCAAACGGCCCATCACATAGAGCACGCCATTTTCTGTATGCACCAAGACTTTACTGTCTGAAACTACAGGGGCTTTTGCAATCAATGCACGTGCATTTGCCGTTACGGTAGCATCTTGCAAAATCGTTGAATAACTAATTTGGTTACCCACCGTAATATAGTTATGTACCGATTTCACATCACTCATGGCTTTGACATTGTCTTCAGCCAGTTGTTTCAAATGCTCGTCAGGAACTTGCCCTGTCAGCAAGACACTGCTATGAAAACTTTTGATATTCACGCGTGACTGCTTAAAACGTGCATCTATTTTATACAAATTAATCAATGCAGTACGTTCAATTGATTTATCAATCACGATTTGCCCGAGCGAACGCGAACCACTTTGTGTCCCCACTGGGGTCGTTCCCGTTCCTCCTGCAACAAAACTTGCACAACCCGATAAACTTGCAGCACATAATAATGCCAATACAATACGCTTAGACACTCAGAAAAACTCCTTTGTCACTATATTCTTCTATCTTTCAATAATCTGCTTCGCAATCTCGATACAGCTTAAAGAACTCTCAATCCAAAGTAAATGCAGCTTCAATCCAGTCCAAATCATAAGTGAGCTGAGAAAAGTCTTGCTGTAGCATTTTTGCAATTTGTTGCTGCGCTTGAATACAAATCACATCAAAACGGCAGGAGAAATTTTGATATTCAGCATGTTCCAGTAAAAAATGCTCAGCTGTCCGAATAACCTTTCGCTGTTTATTTAAAGAAATACTTTCACTCGCCTCGCCGAAAGTTGTGGAAGCACGCGCTTTGACTTCTACAAAAATCAACTGCTCAGCATTCACCATGATTAAATCAATTTCACCATAACGGCAACAGTAACCTTGTACCAGTAAAGTAAAGCCTTGTTGTTGCAAATAGCGCTGTGCCAATTGTTCTGCCCAAATTCCAAAAGCATTACTATTTTTCATATCAAATGATTGACTCTAATTATACGAATGACTCAGATACACTGAAAAATCAGGTAAACTACGCTTTTTAGTTATTGTGTCGGAGAATATATGAGTGCTCAGTTATTTGTTGTTGCAACCCCCATTGGGCACTTAGATGACATGACCTTTCGTGCAATTGAGGTTCTGAAATCTGTAAGTCTGATTGCAGCCGAAGATACCCGCCAATCCGCACAGTTACTCAAACATTTTAATATTGAAACACCACTCACTGCCTGCCACGATCATAACGAAGCCAGTAAAATTCATCAACTGATTGAAAAATTAAAAAATGGTGAAAACCTTGCTTTGATTAGCGATGCAGGCACACCACTCATTAGCGACCCAGGTTTTAAATTGGTACGTGCTGCACAAGAACACGGTATTCGGGTGACTCCTATCCCTGGGGCATGTGCGGCAATTGCGGCACTGAGTGCAGTAGGTTTACCAAGTGACCGCTTTAGCTTTGAAGGTTTTCTCCCTTCCAAGTCATCACAACGTATCAGTCAGCTCGAAAAACTCAAAGATGAAACTCAAACCCTGATCTTCTATGAAGCGCCACATCGTATTTTAGAGTGTGTCAAAGATATGCAAGCAGTATTTGGTGCAGATCGTGCAGTAGGTTTTGCCCGAGAAATTACCAAAACTTTTGAAACCATTAAGAAAATGACACTGGGTGAATTGGTCAAATTTATTGAGCAAGACCATAATCAGCAAAAAGGTGAAATTGTACTGGTTGTTGGTGGCGCAAGCACTGAGAAAGACCTAAGCCAAGCCAAACTCGACGAGTGGTTACAACGCTTGTTGCAAGACGTTTCTGTTAAAGTCGCAGCACAAATTGTTGCTGATCTCACTGGTATAAAGAAAAAAATTGCTTATCAGCGTGCATTAGAACTGACTCAATCTGAAGATTAAGCATCTTATGATGCATTCACTTATGCAACTAGAAGAAGTGAATGCTCGACCAAATCAAGACCACCAAAACCAGCATATGCAAAATCTGTACTGGCGCAAAAGCCAGTACATATTTCCAGCCACCAGATAACCCTGCATTGATGCTCTTGGCAACGGCATGCATCAACAAACCTGCCATCAATGCAAATAATAAAATGCCGCCTTGTGCTGAATTTGGTGCACCCTGCAACACTAATGCAGCAATTGCAGCATGTATTTCAAAAAACGAAGCCAGTAATGTTCCTGCAATTAGCCCTGCATGCCCCAGTAACAATCCCAAACCATAAACTGCCACCTGAATAAGCGTCAGTATCACAGCAATTAAACTGGCTTGCTTGAGGCTAAACATGCGTGAATTTGCAGGATTCGCATCAAAACCCTGCTCTTGGTTTTTTCCGCCGAATCGCAGCAACCAAAATACGGCTAATACTAAAATTGCCGCAGCGATGACGCAAGGCAACAGAATCAGCTTAAACCAAACCCAACTTGTACTTGCTACAATCAATAACAGCTCTATCAACGTAGATATACACGAAACCAGTGCTGCAGCGGCCTGATGAATCGGATTCGCTTGTCTGGTTCGCACCTGAACCCCAAGACTGGCAATCGTTGCCGTACTGGATACAAAACCCGATGCAAATGCCGATAAAATCAAGGCCTGCTTATTGGAGAATAATCGCTGTGCCAAATGCGCCAATGCTTGTACCGCCAAAATCAAAACCAATAGCTTCACAATTAGATAAGGGTTGAGTACAGGTCCCCAAAAAGGTTGATTCGGTATCAGTGGCAAAGCAATCAGCGTTAAGGCTAAAAGCAACAGACCATCACGAAGTTCTGCTTCAGTAATCCAAGAACTGGCAATGCCATGCAAATCCTGTTTTGCCCATAAAATAATGGTTACTGTCACCGACACACTGGCAGCAATCGCAATATTCCACCAACACAGCGCCCCAATAAAGTAAGTCATGCAAAATGCAAGTTCGGTAGTCACACCATGATCTTCTTTTTGTACCCACACCGTATACAATGCCAGACTGCCCACCAGTACCGCACCAACAGCCCCGATTTCTATGCCAAAAGAAAAACACAATACTCCCAGCAATGCACTCAGACAAAAAGAGCGCAATCCTGCAAATTCTTGTTTTTGTTCTTGGAATTGATGTCGTTCACGCTCTAAACCAATCAATAACCCACAACCCAACGCAGCCGCCAGTACAGCGATCAAATCTTTGAATTCAACAGTTTCATATAATGTATGCAAAGGCAAATTCATGGCGTGTCCAAGTTATTTTTATAATTTCACACCCATTATGAAGTATTCTGACAACCGTTGGGTAATAAAAAAGCACTAGATACGCTAGTGCTTTTTTATTTTTAGTCGTGTGTACCATCATCTGGTGGGACTTCAGTGATTCGCCCACCGCGTGCTAGAAATGCAGCAATTTCATCTTCCAAAGCTTGACGCTGTTTTAGTTTGGCCGTAACAGTCAAACTCTCTGCTTCTGCGAGATCCATATCACTGACATTATCTTCAGCAGCACTCGCACCTTTTTCGGCAGCTTTTGCTTCATCATCATCGACAACTGCATCATCTGCATCGTCGTAATTATTCATTTCATCCGTCATGAGTAACTCCCCAAATTATGCATTGTGTGAACTGTTTTCAGCATTCAACGATTAGGGAGAAATGTATCAATCTATTCCCCAATCGCAAAGAGGGTAAATTAAAAAATTCTCAGTTTTTAGACAAAAAACCACCGAGTAGTCACACAACTGCATAACGAGTTGGTTTTAACGTGCTCACACCACTAGCCTGCTGCATAAATAGATCTTTGGCAAATGGATAGTTTTGTACCTGTTTCAGACCTAAACTTCTCGCCCAAATCAATAAACTCAACTCGGAACTTTCCAACCAACCAATTGCTGACATGCTGTGCATCATGGCCTCATTTTGTCCTTTGCGCAAATGTGCATAGCGGCGCAAGGTTTGCTCATGTGCCCAAACACCACGTGACAAATCATGTAACAATACATCACACAGTACAGCAGCATCCAGACAGCCAATATTCACCCCTTGCCCAGCCAATGGATGAATCACATGGGCCGCATCGCCCACAAGAGCCAGACCTGCTTTCACATAATGTTCGGCTGAACGGGCTTTCAAGGGAAAATGTGCTCGAGCCGTCACATCCACGACCTCACCCAGCATGTGCAGACTTGCCTGATTTAACAAGCGCATAAATGCAGCATCATCGAGTTTGGCATATTCTTCAGCATAGTCGTCAGGCAATGTCCAGACAATGGATTGCCAGTAACCCTGCTCTTCAGGCTTCAAACTGCACATTGGCAAATAGGCCAAGGGGCCTGTCGGCAAGAAAATCTGACGTGCAACATAATCATGTGGCTGTGTGGTTTTAATGGCACAGCTAATCGCAGCTTGATGATAATCCAGCACATCTAAACCAATCATGGCTTGGTCACGTACAAATGAGTTTGCACCATCTGCCCCTATCACCAGTTTGGCTTGTAGTGTGCTGCCATCTTGCAGGGTAATCTGCCAGCCCTGCGGTAGCTGTTCCAGACGTGCCACTTTGACCTGTGTACGATAATCGTGAATCTCTTGCTGCATTTTTTGCTGAATGGCCAAATTCAATACACTCGGCTCAACCATTGAACCGAGCCATTGCTCAGCAATTGGAAAACTTGGACTGGTTTGCCCAAAAGTAATTTCGCCATAGCCATTTTGATTCCAGACCTGCATGCCTGTATAAGGCATATGCCGTGCCAGTAACTCCCATACACCAACATGTTCAAGCAAATGCATGGTGGCATGACTCAGCGCCAACACTCGTGGATTAGGCTCAGCCAGTACTTTTTCTGCATCCAGAATTGGGGCTGCATCCAGTACGGTCGCCTGTACTCCACCTTGTGCCAATAGCAATGCCGTTAATCCACCGACCAATCCACCACCAATAATCACCACATCATGCTGGCTCATGCTTTTAACCCCATCGCATAACTGGCAACCAAAGGCTTCACACCAGGAATCACATCAAATGCAATCAACCCTGCATTACGCAAGACTTTGAGTACAGGGTTATTGTTACTAAAACCACGTACTACGCTGTCACAGAATTTGATGACCCGTTGCTGATCCTTTAAACGAGATTGCTCATAGGCCTTAAGCATACCTGCATCACCAATATCGTCGGATACTGCCAGTTGATGGCGAATAAAACGGAGTAATACATCGGCATCACGCAGACACAGGTTAAAACCTTGCCCTGCCACAGGATGCAACGTATGTGCAGCATTGCCCATAATCACAACACGTCCAACAGCTTGCTGATGTGCTAACACTTGTGACAACGGATAACAAAAACGTTTGCCTGTTCTTTCAAAACGTCCCGCGCGATCACCATATGTTTGCTGCAAAGCATCTAGAAAATGCTGATCATTTTCCTCGCCAAGCCATTCGTGCTCTGTGCCTTTTTTCACTGGCCAGACTACAGAACGGCGATATTCACCTGGTAAAGGTAACAAGGCTAAAGGTCCTAAAGGACTAAAACGCTCAAATCCAACATGCTGATGCGATTTTGAAGTTTGTACAGTCGTGACTATCGCAACTTGATCATAATCATGTTCATCGACACCCACCCCAAGCGCCTGACGACATAAAGAATCTCGACCATCAGCAGCGATGAGCAGTTTAGTGGTAAATTCTAGTTGCTCAGTGCCACGCTGTGCCTGAATAGTCACTTGCTCTGCATCTTGAGTTAATGCAGTCACTTGTACGCCATCAATCAGTTCAATGAGTGGTTGCTGGCGGACTTGGGTCAGTAGCACTCGCCCAAGCCATGCATTTTCAATGACCTGCCCGAAACTTTCGACATTTTCCTGTTCAGCTACTAGACGAGCCTTACCAAAACTGCCTTGCTCGGTAATATGCACCTGCAAAATCGGCGTTGCATGTTGTTGCAAGGCATCCCACAAACCCAACTGCTGATAAATCTGTACGCTACGACGTGACAAGGCACTATTTCGCGCATCAAAACTGGAGTGATATGGAAGATCTTGTCCTTCAATAAACTGAGGATATTGAATCGCTTCGAGTAGTTTGACTGCAATATTGGTTTTTGCCAACATCAATGCCAAACTCAAACCCACCATTCCACCACCAACAATAATGACTTGTTGTTGCATTTTTGAGTTCCTCTTCGCCCTAACGTGCTTCGGCCATTAAATGTTCAATATCATCAATATCTTTGACCACATCTGAAGTCAGTACACGCGGCCCTTGCTGAGTCGCCACGACATCATCTTCAATCCGAATACCAATGCCGCGCCATTTTTCATCGACTGTTTCATCATCGGGAGCAATATAAAGCCCTGGCTCAACTGTCACCACCATGCCCGCTTCATAAGCACGCCATTCACCCGCTGTTTTGTATGTACCCACATCATGCACATCCATACCCAACCAGTGACCTGTCCCATGCATGTAAAACTGACGATACGCTTCGGTTTCAAGCAGCTCGTTCAGTTCACCTTTGAGCAACCCCAAATCCAGCAAGCCTTCAGTTAGAATTTTAGTGGCGATACTATGCGGCTCACGGTATGAATGGCCAATTTTTACAGCATCAATTGCCGCATATTGTGAAGCTAACACCACTTCATACAACGCTTTTTGCTCTGCTGAAAATTTACCGTTAACAGGAAAAGTTCGGGTAATGTCTGAGGCATAACATTCATATTCGCAAGCAGCATCAATCAGGACCAAATCACCATCTTTAAGCGGTTGATTATTTTCCACATAATGTAAAATACAGCCATTGGCGCCACCACCGACAATACTGTTATACGATGGTACACAGCCGTATTGCCCAAAAATATAATTCAGTTCTGCCTCAAGTGCATATTCCATCATGTCAGGGCGAGCTTTTTGCATGGCACGCATATGCGCTTTTGCACTGATTTTCGATGCAATCTGCATCAGTTCGATTTCCTGCATGGACTTGATCAAACGCATTTCGTCAACAATACGGTCAAGCTGGATCAGCTGTGCAGGAGATTCATGCCCCTGACGCTGCTGTGCATCGGCCTTTTTTAACCACTGGCTAACACGTGCATCAAACTCTGCCTGATGCCCGATACGATAATACAGGCGATCTTTATCTAGCAGTTTTTCAATAATTTCTTCATCTAGCAGATCAATTGCATAGGCTTCATCAGCATCATAATCTTCAATTGCACCATCAATCCCTGCCCGATACCCATTCCAGATCTCAAGCTCGCGATTGCGTTCACGACAAAACAGGCTATAGCTATATTCATCACCCGACTCAAATGTTTCAATCACGGCTACAGCTTCAGGTTCAGGGAAACCCGTCAGATAAAAGAAACTGCTATCTGCACGAAACTTATAGTCTGCATCGCGATTGCGGTATGCCACAGGGCTGGTTGCAATAATCGCAATACTGTTCGCTCCCATTTTTTTGGCAAGTTGGGCGCGACGCTGTTGAAAATCAATTTGAGTCAATTTCATGATGTTCTTCTTTATCAATATAATCAGATGCTACACATCATCCAATTAACTTGGACGATGTGGGGTAAACATTTCAACAACAGGGCTTGCTTTTTGCTGTTTCTGCTGAAGCAGAGGAGTCTCTGCAATCTCAACTTTCTTGCGCCCAATCGAAAGACTCACAGGGATCAGGCGTACAAATTCGTACAATTCCTGATAACTGATTTCACCTTCTTCATCATTATCTGAATCTTCAAACTCAACTGCTGCAACTTCTTGTAAATGTTCAATCAATTCCATTTCATCTTGACGCAGATGACCAGAAGCCAACCCAAAACCCAGTACCACGCCTGCACACCAGTCAGCGAGCGCTTGTACGCGTTCTTGCAAGATATGTTCATCATCTGGCAGTAATGGTAAATAGTCGAGTTCATCTTCAGACAATGCATGAGCAACATCTTCTGCTTCATCGCTCAGAAGCACCAATGCATCTTCATTTGGTGCTGGCACATGGAGTGTTGCCAGAATTTGTAACCATTCATCACGGTTTGGTGGTTGTGTCACACAAACTATACCAGTCAATAGCCCATGTAACTCACTTGGGCTTGAAACTTCTTCAATAGAAGAAAAATTGCGTTCCCACTCAGACCAACCAGAAATATCGTCTTGCATTCGTTTATCCAATCTCTATACTTCGTATATATTACCTTTGTTTGCAGCACTGTGCGACCACGTTATGTTAGAAGAATTAAAGCGCCTTCAGGCACACATTGCGGTAGTGAAAAACCGTTTAGCACATTTTGAGCGTGAAAATACGTCTTTGCTTGCCTCAAAGCAGCAAAGCGATGAACAATATCATGCACATTTGACGCAAAAAAATAGCATCATCACGCAAAAGCAGGATGAGATTGACAGTTTGCAGGATCATTTAGGCACCTTGCAGTCTCAATATAAACAGCTCAATCAAGATGCAACCACGCTAGCCGATCGTTATAACCGTCTGGAAAAAAGCTGTACTGATCTCAAAAATCGTTTTCAGGAAATTCTTAACGAACGCAATGAATTACGTGTCGTTAAAGAAAAACTGCAAAATGACTATAAACATGCCCAACAGGAAATTACATCCTTAAAACAGGAACAGGAGCGTCTGATTCAAAAGAACGAACAGGCAAAATCCAAAGTTGAAGCCATCATTCATCGTTTGTCTGTCCTAGGTACAGAGCAAGATCAATACACACAAGAAATTCAGCAACTTGCCAACCCTGCTGAACAGAATGAGGAAAATTCGTAATGAGTGAAGCTGTCACTGTCGAATTACGTATTATCGAACAGGTTTTCCGTCTCGCTACAACTTCCGAAACGAAAGCCGACCTACAAAAAGCAGCTGAATTACTGAACGAGAAATTTCAGGAATTTCGCCGTAATGCTCCTCGTGTTGAACACAATAAACTGGTGATTATGGTTGCTTTAGAGCTCATGCAGGAAGTTCTTGCATTGAATAAATCTCTACAAGAATATAGTCATTGCGAACGAATTCTCAGCTCGTTATTAACTGAAGTTGAAGAAATGGTGGAATAACCGCACAAATCCTCAACACTTGAAAAACAACTTAACAATGAACTGGTATCAGGAATTTGCATCCTTCTTGTTATTGGTTATACTGTTTATAGTCTCTGAGATGTTTGCCAGCGCGTCGAATTCCCCTGAGCCGATATCTTTTTTTTAGGATTACGTTCTGCATATTTAGAGTGTATGCCTGCCTTAGAGTAGGAAACCCAGCAAGTGTGCGTCGTGTCCACCTTGAACTTTAGGGTTCAAGGGTGACGACATGCAGCGGCATCTTCGGAGTACTATTTTTTAAATAAAAATAATAATTTATATCGTATTAAAATTTATAAAATTCTATTAACCCCTCAAACAATCTAAAATGTAGCCACTATGTAGTCCCTAGAGATATTAATTCATTTTTTATTATCGATACTTATGTCATAAGTACCGTTCAGTCATGACTACAAACAAATATAAGCTCACCAAAACATTTGTTGAAAACCTTCCACTCTCTCCAGATAAGCAAGTTTTCTACAAAGACTCTGAGCTACAGGGCTTTGCTTTACGTGTAACTAAAAGTAAAAGTTATATTGTTGAGAAGAAATTACCCGGAGGTAAAACATGCCGTACTACTATAGGGCAACATGGAGTGTGAACTGTTGCTCAGGCACAAGAGAAAGCACGTGAATATTTACTCATGATTTCCAAGGGGATTGATCCAAATACACTAAAACAGGAGACATCTACCAAAATCAAGCAAGAAACTGCAAAGAATAAGCAAATCCCAACACTTAAAGATGCTTATGAATTTTATAAAGAGAAAAAGGCTTTATCATCTGCATCATTGATCGCCTACGATATTTGTATAAATAGCTACTTTCAGGATTGGAATAATTTAAAGCTTACATCGATCACTAAAAAAATGGTTCAGGAACGCTTTTCTGACTTATCCAAAAATAGTCCAGCACAAGCAAACTTATCAATTAAATTTCTTCACGCCCTCTTTAACTATTGTTCTAAGCATTATTTAAATGATAAGGATGAGTTGATCATAACGACAGAAAACCCCGCCAAAATCATTACTCAAAATAACTCATTGAATAGGATTAAGCGCCGAAGAACATATGTAAGATCAGATCAACATCATGCATGGGTCAAAGCAGTAGTAACATCATCTTGGGTTGGGGAGCAAAATGACGATTTTCGAGCCTATACCAACCAAGACTTTTTATTACTTCTTGCATTAACAGGATTTAGACGTAATGAAGCCGAACGCCTAGAATGGAAAAATATTGATCTCAAATATGGAACGATTACAGTTACCGACACTAAAAATGGTGAGGACTTAACCATTACCAATGGGTAGCTTACTATGGAAAATTATGCAGGAACGTAAAAAACGAGCGAATAATCATCTATAAGTATTTACCGATCGTGGTGGATAATCTCATATTAGTGACCGAAGAGCTGCAAGATTGAAAGTTGCACAGGAATCAGGAATCAGGAATCAGGAATCAGGAATCA
>NZ_KB851219.1:1655402-1727205 GCF_000368265.1 Acinetobacter brisouisimilis
CAGGAATCAGGAATCAGGAATCAGGAATCAGGAATCACTTTTACATTCCATGACTTACGCAAGGCAATGAATTCGATTGAAAATGTATTACTGAAGATAAAACAAATTATCTTAAGTCGAGAGTATAGAAAACAATCTACAGCTCTCTCATTATTAACTTAATCTGTACTTCTGTTTTGGACTTTTTGGCTTATCAGGAATTGTTCGTTGAATTAATCCAGTTTCAATTGCAGGGTTAAGGTAATTCTGCTGAAATGTTGCACGATGAGATAAGCCCAAAAATTGCATCAACTCTGCCAAAGTATATTCACCGTCTTCCATTATTAAAATCAAACTCTTAACTTGATCGGTAACTTGTACGTTAGCTTGAGCGGTAGCATGATCGCTAGCTTGAGCGGTTTCATTTGAACTAAGAATTGCATCTAAAATCATTTGCAATATGAATTCAATAAAAGGAGTTGAGTCAACTTGATCCGTACTTGCCTGTAAAGCTTCATAGTAAGCTTTTTGATTCTGATAAATCAGACTTTCTACTGGAATATTAGCAAAGATAGGATTCCATCGACTGAGAATTAAAGTTTGCCATAATCGCCCCATACGCCCATTACCATCTGCAAATGGATGGATGAACTCAAACTCATAATGAAATACAGAGCTTTTAATTAAGGGATGTTCTTCACTGTCATTCAGCCAGTTAAGTAAATCGACCATCAACCGATTAATCTGATTCGCAGGTGGCGCCATGTGTACAACCAGATCACCCGACATCACCCCATATATGGTGAAGGAAGAAAACCTAATACCGAACTAATATTTATGATTCTTCCATAATGCTGTGTTCGCATATAAGATAATATCGCTTGTGTTGTATGAAGAATGCTAAATACATTTGTATTAAATAAAAATTCTGCTTCTCTTATCTAGATCTCTTCTTAAGAACCTTTTTTATAAATTTAATTAATATCAGACCTTTTATCAAAACGTTCATGAGCTTCTGCAATGGCTAATTGCTTATTATCCGCCCAAGACACTAATGCCATTACAGGCACCAGTAATGTTTGGCCCAATTCAGTCAACTCATAATCAACTCGTGGTGGAATTGTTGGATACATTGTTCGGCTAACTAATCCATCACGCTCAAGCCCTCGTAAAGTTAACGTTAACATTCGTTGGGAAATACCATCGATACCACGTCTTAACTCATTGAAACGCATCGTGCCTTTAGCAAGCGATGCAATAATGTAAAGACTCCATTTATCTCCAATTCGATCCAGAATTTCGCGGGTAGCGCGACACCCATTTATATTAGGGTCTGGCATCTCATCAGGAAAATTGGTGTGACTAGGTAACATGAGTGTGCCTTCTTGTGAAGATTGAATAGTGAATATACCATGAATAGTACCAATTAGTAATTCAGTAATTATTAGTTACCTAGTAATTATTTTAACATTAGGAGCTATCATGAGTCATATTCTATTAATCACATCTAGTCCACGCGGCGCCGACAGCCTATCCACCCGCTTCGCAACCAAGATTGCCGAAGGGATTAAAGCTCGTTCTGGCAGCACACTAACGGTATGTGACCTCGCCGCGAATCCACCGCCACACATTACGTCGGCCTACATTCAAGGCCGCGTTATGGCGTCAGATGACCGGACACCCGAGCAAGCTGAAGCAGTAGGAATCGCCCAAGAGTTGGTTGATGAATTAAAGGCTGCTGACGTAGTTGTGCTTGGTTCTGGAATGATTAACTTCGGACCTTCCTCGCAACTCAAAGCTTGGTTTGATCACGTCACTTGGCCTCGCGTTACCTTCGGCTATGGCGATACAGGACCCAAAGGATTGCTGACTGGCAAGAAGGTCTATCTCGTAACCGCCGCGGGTGGTGTGTTCTCAGAAGGTGTTTGGGCACAGTTCGATTTCCAAACCAACTATCTGCTGCACATGCTCAGCTTCATTGGCCTGACCGACGTTGAAGTAGTGCGTGTTGAGGGCACGGTTTCTGGCCCCGACGCAGCAAAAACTGCCATTAAAAACACCGAGAAAGCCGTACAGGCAGTTTTGGCTGGAGCAGTATGAGCATGACGACTATCGCACTGTTCGGTGCGACTGGGCCGACTGGAAGGTACATTATCGAAGAAGCCTTAAAGCAAGGCTACTCACTATCAGTCTATACACGTGACGCCAAGAAACTCGAATCGTTCGCGGGGCGAGTAGAAATTGTTGTCGGCGGCTTGAGTGACCAAGATGCCATTGCAAAGTGCATCAATGGTGCTGATGTGGTGATTAGTGCCCTTGGTCCCAACGGCCTCAAGGTGCAAGGTGATAAACCAGTCATGCACGGTTTAGCCAATATCATCGCCGCGATGCATTATGCAGGCGTGCGCCGTCTTATCCAGATTTCTACCGCTGCCTATCGTGATCCGAAGGATAGCTTTACCTTCAAAGCCCATGCGTTCGCGCTGCTTTTTAAGATTATCGCGCGCAAGGGCTATGAGGACATCAAGGCGACTGGCGAATTGATTGCCAATTCGGACTTGGACTGGACACTGGTACGCATCCCGAACCTTAAAGATGGCCCTACCGATGGCAGTGTGAATGTGGGTTGGTATGGAAAGACCAAACTCAGCACAAAGCTTTCCAGAGGTAACCTTGCGAAGTTCTTGGTTGACCAAGTGACTGACAAGAGGTTTATACGTGCCGCGCCCGGCATCGCCAACATAAGCGTAGGAACATCTCAATAAGGTTCTGAAGGAACACTTCAAGTCAATCTCAGATATAAGGTAATACCGCTTGTGTGGTACGAAGAATGCTAAATACATTTGTGTTAAATAAAAATTCTGCTTCTTTTATTGAGGTCTCCTCTACTGCACCAATTAAGCTTGTGCCAGCATTATTAACTAAAATATCAATATGCCCAGCTTGCTCAATAATAAAGTGAATCCCGAGCTGGACAGAATCTTCATCTGACACATCCATCTCAACAAGCTCAACACCTTCTATAGGTTGAGCTTTTACTTTATTTCTAACTGTTCCAAAAACTTTATGGCCAAGTTTAGCAAATTTTTCTGCCGTAATTTGTCCAATACCGGACGAGACACCTGTAATTACAACCACTTTTGAGTTTGACATATGAACTCCAATAACTTTTTAAATTTGAAAATCTGATCATTAAACTGCTGGTTTAGCCCCAATCTTGAACCAGATCGAATACATTGCCGGTAGGAAAACTAGGGTTAAGATAGTTCCTGCAAGCGTTCCGCCAATGAGTGTGTAAGCTAAGGTTCCCCAAAACACTGAGTGAGTCAGAGGAATGAAAGCCAAAATAGCTGCTAAAGCTGTCAAAATTACAGGTCTGGCGCGTTGTACTGTAGCCTCAACCACTGCATTCAACGGATCTAGCCCCGCTTCTTTGTTTTGCTGAATTTGTCCAATTAAGATGAGCGTGTTACGCATCAAGATTCCAGACAATGCTATCAACCCGACCAATGCATTAATGCCAAAGGGCTGCTGAAATAACAGAAGCGTTGGCACCACGCCGATTAATCCCAACGGGCTGGTTAAAAACACCATAATCATTGCAGCGATAGACCTCACTTGAAGAATGATAATGAGTAGTGTCATTGCCAACATGATCGGAAAAATAGGAAGCATGGCTTTAGTGGCTTTACCTGACTCTTCAATAGAACCTGCCTCTACAATCTGATAACCCTTTGGTAAATCTTTAATGACTGGTTGAAGCTGTTTGGTAATTGCAGTAGATACATCTGGTGGTTGTAATCCTTCAGCAATATCTCCACGAATAGTCATCGTTGGCACCCGATCTCGTCGGCGTATGACAGGTTCTTCCATCCGTACTTCAATCTTGCCAATTTGTGATAAAGGAATACGCTGTCCATTTGCTCCAGTCAGTGTGAAATCACCAATTTTTGCAGGGTCTAGTCTTATATTGCCTGCTGAACGAGCAATCACCTGCACTGTACGAATATCTTCACGTACAGATGTAATCGGAATACCAGTTAATAAAAACTGTAATTGCTGTGCGACTGAACTTGATGTTAAACCCACTGCTTGTAGACGGTCTTGTTGCAATGTGAAATGCAAGGCTGGTACACGAGTTCCCCAATCCATATTTACAGTTCGCATCATTGGGCTAGCATTCATAACTTGCTGAACCTGAGCTGCAATTACACGTAATTTTTCTGGATCTGGGCCTGAAACTCGGTAAGCCACTGGATATGGCGAATAGGGTCCAAACACAAGTTGTGTTACGCGTAGCTGCGCCTCCGAAGCAAGCCCATTGGAAATAGCTTGTCTTAAGCGATGTTTTAATGCTTCACGTTCTTCTTGATTGTCAGTTCGTATCACAATCTTGGCAAAGGATGGATCTGGTAACTCAGGCCCCATCGAAAAATAAAAACGAGGTGCACCTTGACCAATATACGAGGTCACAATCTTTGCTTCATGTTGCTTAGATAACCAAGCCTCAACTTTTGCTGTCGCAGCACTTGTTTGAGTAATCGATGTACCATAAGGCATCTGTACTTCGACTAGTACTTCAGGTCGGTCAGAGATTGGGAAAAATTGTTTTTTCACCAAAGCCATTCCGCCTACGGCTAAAACAAATAACCCGATAACACTGCTAGCAACAATCCATTTACGTGCAATCACACGTTCAAGAATTTGACGAAAATGGTTATATCGTGGTGTGTTATAAATTGCAGTATGGCCACCTTCAACTTTCTTAAAATCAGGCAACATTTTCACACCTAAATAAGGCGTAAAAACTACAGCAACAATCCATGAGGCAATAAGTACAATACCCACAATCCAAAACATATTACTGGTATATTCACCCGCTGTAGATCGAGCAAAGCCATTTGGCATAAATCCTACAGCGGTAACTAATGTTCCTGAAAGCATGGGGGCTGCTGTATGGCTCCATGCATAGGCCGAGGCTGCAACACGACTAAAGCCTTCCTCCATTTTCACAACCATCATTTCAATGGCAATAATGGCATCATCAACCAAAAGCCCTAAAGCAAGAATAAGAGAGCCAAGTGTAATTCGGTCAAAGTTTTTACCCGTTGCTAACATCACTACAAAAACAATGGCTAATGTAAGCGGCACAGCCATAGCAACCACAACGCCAACGCGCCACCCCATGCTAATAAAGCTTACAAACATCACCACAAGTAATGCTGCAAAGAACTTAATCATGAACTCATCTACCGATGAGCTAATATTGACCGCTTGATCAGTTACTTTGTTTAAACTGATGCCCAAAGGTAAATCTTCGTTAATCGATCCGACTTCTTTCTCTAATGATTTGCCAAGATCTAAGCCATTCCATCCTTCGCGCATCACCACGCCCAACAGTAAGGTCGGTTCCCCACCATTACGAATCATGAATGTTGCAGGATCTTCCGTACCACGTTTAACAGTCGCAATATCTGACAATTTCAAGGTACGACCTTGAGCCGTTATAGGGGTATCACGAATTTTTTGTAATTTGTCAAAAGCACCATCTAATCTGACAAAAACTTGAGGACCTTTGGTTTCAATGGAACCCGCTGGAGTAAGTACATTCTGATTATTCAGTGCAGCAAATACATCTTGCGGATTTACGCCTAGTGTTGCCAAACGCTCATGTGAAAATTCAATATAGATACGTTCAGATTGCTCACCAATAATATTGACTTTCTTTACGCCCGGCACATGAAGTAACTGCTGCCGAATTGTTTCTGCATCACGCACTAATAATCTTTGCGCTTCATTTTTGGCTTTTAAAGCATATAAAGCAAAGGTTACATCCGCATATTCATCATTAACGAGTGGGCCAATAACCCCAGCAGGCAAGTTACCCATCTCATCATTTACTTTCTTTCTTGCTTGATAAAATTCCTCCTGAACCTGTGATGGTGGCGTACTATCAAGTAAAGTCAGTGTCGTAAAAGCTAAGCCTGGTCTGGTATAGGTTTCTGTTCGATCGTACCAACGCAGCTCCTGCATCCGTTTTTCGATTTTTTCAGCAACTTGATCTTGCATCTCTTGAGCAGTTGCTCCAGGCCAAGCTGTCACAATGGTCATCACCTTCACTGTAAAAGCTGGATCTTCAGCTCGACCTAATTTAAAAAAAGCAACGATGCCTGCAATTGAAATCAAAAAAATCAGAAATAGCGTGATACCACGTTCACGTACAGCAAGGGCCGATAAGTTAAAACCTTTCTCACTCATGAGTGGTCCCCTTCATTTCCTATTGAAGGATGACTCGCTTGTGATGCAATACGTACCAATTCACCTTCTCGAAGCAAATGCGCACCTAAAGCAACAATTCGATCTCCACTTTGAATATTGCCAGTGACATAGGCATATTCATCATCAAGCTGTTTAACAACAACGGGACGCCATGTTACTTTCTGAGTTTTTACATTAATTACCCATACCCCAGCTCCCTTGCCCTTATCAATTAAGGAACCTACTGGAACTTGTAAAAAATGTTGTGAACTCTGAGTTTGATTGGCAATACGAACAGTAACCGTTGAACCTAAAGGAGCGTTTGCCAAATCGCCTTCTAATACGAAACGCGCTTCAAAAGTACGAGTGAGTTGATCTGCTGTATTCGATAACTGTCTAAGTTTAGCTGGGACACTTATATTTTCTTTACCAAAGAGTGTAGCTTGACCAATAGCCCCTATTGCAGGACGTAATGTCTCTGGAAGCTGAATGATTGCTTCTCTTTGACCAGAATGAGCTAAGCGAATGACTGTTTGACCCGCACTGACAACCTGACCGGGTTCGACCAATGTTTCCATAATCGTACCATCACCATCCGCAATTAAATCGGCATAATGACTTGCGTTTATTGCAACCCTAGCTTGAGCTTGAGTCGAACTGAGCTGCGCTCTTGCTGTATCCGCTGCTGCTTTAATCTGATCATAGGCAGAAGCAGATATAGCCCCGCTTCCACGTAAATCACGATATCTGGCTTCATCTTTCTCTGCTTGTTCTGCACGCGCTCTAGCTGCACCCACAGCTTCTTGCTGGGCTTTGGCAGCAAGTTCTAAATCAACTGGATCAATACGCATCAGTAACTGACCGCGCTTTACTGTCTGCCCTGCTTCAACAAATCGTTTGATGACTTTACCAGAGACACGAAAACCAAGATTACTTTCTACCCGTGCCCCTATCGTGCCTGTGAATGCTCTTGAATCAGAAGTGATTTCGTCTTGTACAGTTGCAACTCGTACTAACGGCGCCGAAGTACGGGGGTCAGATTGCGTATTTTCAGCACAACCGAGCAAGAAAAAAGGAAATATACATATTGCTGTAAACGGAATAAGGCGACGATAAAGCATATTTGAGCCCCCCTTAAGAAATTAATCAGGAGACTCATTTTTAATCAAGTGACCAATTTAGTCAATAGTCACAAGTTTATTATGGCGATAAACTTCTCAGTACAAGGCTAGAAAGCAAGACTGGAGCATCGGTGTTATATGAAATACTATGTTGTAAAAGTAGTGGGTGTAGATAAGGTCTCATGACTAAATAAATAGCCTTAACTGCTTCATCAATTGGCGTTTTTCTTTCAAAATCACCTGTTTGACGACCTTCTTGAATAATGTTTTGTAGTACTTTAAGGATTCGATTTTCATAAGCGACTGTAGCATCCCATTTCTCAGACGCGGCTGAAGCGGCAATTTCATAAAGCTTACGCTCTTGAGAAAATAAACGAAGGCTTGCTTCAACAATCACTTTAAATAACACCCTTAATTTTTCTGCTGGATATTCAGCTTCTTTAATGGCTGTATTAACTTCATTTTCAATTTCACGTAAACAATTGGCACATATCATTTCACCAATCACTTGTTTAGATTCAAAAAATTTATAAATATAAGCTTTAGAAAAACCTATAGATTTTGCGAGATCAGAAACTGTAGTTTTCTCATAACCATAGCGGCTGAAATGCTCTGTAGCAGCACTCAGGATTTGATCTCTTACATCATGATCTTCTGGTCCTCGCTTCGAAACAGGATAACTACTTTTTTCTTTACTCATATTTTCAATTTAAACCTTTATCTGAAAGTGGCAGTTTAACTCTTGTGAACTGATATTGACAATGAGTGACTAAATTGTATTATAGTCACAATTAAACTATTGTTCAAAATCTAGTCTCGGGGGAAATATGTTATCTAGATCTATCGCCCTCCTACCCATCATCGTAAGTACTCTTACTGCGTGTACCGTAGGTCCTAATTATAAACGCCCTAATACCTCTACCCGAGCAATACCTTGACACACCCTTAAACTCATCAAATGACAATAACAAAGCTGATATTGCCGTATGGTGGCAAAGTTTTAACGATCCTCAACTTACTCGATATGTCACATTAGCATTAAAACAAAATCTTGATCTGGCCCAAGCATATACTCGAGTGACTCAAGCTCAAGCAGGATTATCAGCAGCTAATGCCTCTTTACAACCAATAGGTACTGTTGGCGCACAAGCAACTAAAGTTTACCAATCTGTTGAAACACCTTTGGGGCAAGTTTTAAATTCAATGCCAGATTTTGACCGACATGGTAGTTCTTATGATGCAAATTTAAGTGCAACTTGGGAGTTAGATATTTTTGGAGGCCTTCGCAGAGATCGTGAAGCTGCTCTTGCAAATTATCAGGCTTCGAATGCAGGAGCCTCAGCAGTCCGTTTAATGGTCGCAGCTCAAACTGCCAATATCTATATTAATATTCGCGGCTTACAATCTCGATTAGACATTGCCCATCAACAATTACAAACCCAACAACAACTTCTTTCAACCATTAATCTTTTATACAGCAAAGGATTAGCTTCCGAATTTCAGGTCAAGCAAGCTAAAGCGAATGTTGCTCAAGTTCAAGCTGTTATTCCAGTTCTTGGAATAAATTTAGACATTGCCATGAATGCTCTCGATGTCATGCTTGGAACCGTATCTGGAACTCACCGAGCAGAACTAGCAGAAGTAAAACCAATTCCGGTTATTCCTCAGATTGTCCAAACGACAAGAGCAGTTAATGGCTCTCCAAGATGGAGAAAATGCATTAAAGCATGCACAGAAAATCGCTCTAATTGCCTATCAAAAAGGGATTAACAGTCAAATAGAAGTATTACAAGCAGATTCAAGTGCTTTGCAATTTTCAGATAGAAAACTTCAAGCACAAACTGATTCAGCCCTTGCTACTGTAGCAGTTTACAAATCATTAGGTGGCGGCTGGCAACCTCAAAAATTTTAAGACAACTCGATTGCGATCATGAGCAAGTAATTCATAAAGCGAGAATCTGTTATGCGAGAACAATCAGTACATCAGTCGTTAAGTACACACGATTTAAATCATGCGATCTTAAATGGCCCAATAACCCAAGTAATGCTAAAACTGGCATTACCGACCATAGCTGTTCTACTCGTACAAACATTAATTGGATTACTAGAGACATATTCTGTAAGTTCTCTCTGATGTGTCTGGCTGCTGGCATTGCTGAATACGTTGATGCTTAAATTCAGTCTTAAAGGTTCAGCGGGGCTTTTTTAGCATTGGTGTACTGCCTATAACTATCTTTAAATCCATAAACAGGCATCCACTTAAATTTTAGTAGACACTATCGAGGTATTAATGAGTCAGAAAAAGTAGGGTTCAGCAGACGCTTACCGTTTAGGCAAAAAGCATCTTGGATGATAAATTTAGCCGATCTTGCAATATATATTGACTAGCAAACTGCACTTGCCCAACATGGGATTAAAAATAGAATCCCCTCAAGAATTTCTATCGCTAAAATTGGCGAGTTAACTGTCCGTTTTTATGGGGGCTAATACAGGTTATCTGCCCCTATATTTTTTCGACATTCATATCTTTTAAGTATTTTAAAGCAACCTATAAGGTTATTTTATCTGGCAATTTACCTGACATAATAGAATTTCGCATCAAGGAAGGTCAGAAGTACCAAAGGGAAAAAAATGCTTTTAAAATCAAAATTAATTTGTTTCATGACACCACTGCTTTTACTCAGTTCAAATACATTTGCTGACTGGGTGAAAGATGCATCTTTAAAGAATGAAGCCAAAACCATTCAATTAAGACACCAAATTCATGCGCATCCAGAATTGGGAAATATGGAATTTCAAACCTCTGCGCTTGTACAAAAAGAACTCAAATCTTATGGAATTGAAGTTAAAACAGGCTTTGCCAAAACGGGAGTCATTGGAATTTTAAAAGGTGCTCAAGCAGGGCCTGTGATGGCATTGAGAGCAGATATGGATGCGTTACCAATTGAAGAAAAAACAGGGTTGCCATTTGCCAGCAAACAAAAGGGAATCTATCAAGGAAAAGAAGTATCCGTCATGCATGCATGTGGCCATGATGCACACACTGCAATGCTCCTCGGCGCAGCCAAAATATTAGCGAAGAATAAAGATAAAATTAAAGGAACCGTTGTTTTTGTTTTTCAACCTGCTGAGGAAGGCGGTGCAGATATTGATAATTTTAGCCAAGGAGATCAAATTGGTTCCAGAAAAATGATCTCAGATGGAGCACTGTCCAATCCGAAACCAGAGGTTATTTTTGGAATGCATGTGATATCAGGTCTGCAAAGTGGACATATTTATTACAAAGATGGCGCTATCTTGAATAGTGCAGATAATTTAAGTATTCAAGTTACAGGAAAACAGGCGCATGGTTCTATGCCTTGGCTCAGTAATGACCCGATTGTAAGCTCCGCTCAAATTATCAATAACTTACAGACGATGATCAGTCGCCGTACAAATTTAACCGAAGGAATGGGTGTCATTAGTATCGGTAGTATCCAGTCTGGAAATGCTGGAAATATTATTCCTGAAAAAGTTGATATGTTGGGAACAATTCGCTCTAACAATGAAAATATTAGACAAAATATTATTCAACAACTCCCTGAGATGATCAAATACACTGCTCTAGCCAATCATGTCAACGCAGATGTCAAAATATCAGCTTATGCGCCTGTGACTACCAATAATAAGGCTCTGACAGAGTTAATGATCCCGACATTTAAAGAAGTTGTTGGAGCTGAAAAAACACATTATTTAAAAAATAATGCAAGTGCCAGTGAAGACTTTGCTTATTATGGTCAATTGATGCCCTCTTTATTTGTATTTATTGGGGCAACTCCAACAAACCAAGATATGAGTAAAGCTGCACCTAATCATAGCCCGAATTTTATTGTTGATGACGCCACACTAAAAACAGGCGTTGAATTACATGTGCGATTTATACTCGATTATCCTGATAGACGTGCAAATCAGTTAAAAACTAATACCCAAAACAATTCGCTTTTATGAAAACTATCTCTCTAGCGGTGAATAATCTTCATTAAATCAAGGTCAGTCACCATTTTCTGTTCTATATCAACAACTAGAGTTTGAGAATGGTGGCAGTCCCAAAAGATGGCTATGTGTATCTAAAATTTTAGGGTTATTCGCATTATGAAGTTTTTTCAAACTTCACAATGTAAATGTTTGGGCTTCTAGTGGCATTTTGATAGATTCATCTACATTCAGCTTTTGATTTGCACCACCAATTCACTTATACCCATTCTTGCCAGTTTTGCATCGCTTGCCAAACCTTAATCGCATCAGCTGTTGCCTTGACATCATGTACACGCACCATGCAAGCACCTTGCTGAATCGAAAGCAGATGCCCTGCTACACTTCCTACAGCTCGAGCTTTTGCATCAGTTTTCTCAACTACAGCACCAATAAACCGTTTTCGGGATAATGCAGATAAAATTGGATAACCCAGTTCATGCAATTGCCATAACTCATTTAACAAATGTAAATTATGTGCTGTATTTTTAGCAAAACCAAAACCAGGATCAATCATAATATTTTCAGGTGCAACACCGACCTGAATTGCTAAATCAATCTTTTGTTTTAGCTCAGCAATCACTTCTGCTGTCACATCTCGATAATCTGCCAACTGATTCATGGTGGTTGGCTCACCCCGCATATGCATTAAAATTACAGGGATATTCAGCTCTGCTGCCATTTCTAGTGCATTCGGGCGAGTAAGTGCACGTACATCATTCCAGATATGTGCACCAGCTTCTACAGCTTGTCGCATGACCTCTGGTTGACTGGTATCAATCGATAAAATCACATCTTCTTTTGCCAAAACTTCAACAACAGGAATCACGCGTGCCAACTCTTCCTCTACACTAACAACTGCTGCCCCTGGGCGCGTAGACTCACCACCAATATCAATCACTGTTGCACCATCAGCGATCATTTGTAGCGCATGTTCAATTGCCTGTTGCTTTGAATTATGTAACCCACCATCGCTAAATGAATCGGGCGTAACATTTAAAATGCCCATAACATGTGGCTGAGATAAATCTAAAAGTTTTATGCCACATCTCAACTGGCGCTGAGACAAAGGTACATAGTGCATAGTTCAAACTCAAAATTAATTCGTGCTAAGTTTAAAATAAAAAAGAGCCACCGAAGTGACTCTTTTTAATCATTAACTCAACACAGGTAATGGAGGTGGAGTTGATGGACCATCTTTTGGTGGTTCAAGATCTGATACAGGATTCTCTGCAACATATACTTTTGGTGGTCGTGGTTCACGACCTTCCATAATATCAAGCACCTGATCACGATCAATGGTTTCCCATTCCATCAATGCTTTCACCATGGTATGGGCTTTATCTTTATTATTCTCAAGAATATCCCAAGCCACTTTATATTGTTCATCTAAAATACGACGAACTTCTGCATCGACCTGTTGCTGTGTTGCTTCCGAAATTGTACGGCTACCAATATTACCAAAGAAAGACTGCTGGCTATCATCTTCATAGACCATAACACCCATCTTGTCAGACATACCATACTTGGTCACCATTGAACGGGCAATTTTTGTTGCACGTTCAAAGTCATTTGATGCACCAGTAGACTGTTGATGAATAAAGATTTCCTCAGCAATACGACCGCCAAACAAGATTGAAATCTCATTGAGCATTTTGTCTTTATAATTGCTAATTTGGTCTTGTTCAGGTAACTGCCAAGTAACACCTAATGCCCAACCACGCGGCATAATGGTTACTTTATGCACAGGATCTGTACCAGGTAGAACTTCCGCCACAATCGCATGTCCAGATTCATGATAAGCCGTTGCACGACGTTCTTCATCACGAATAATCATCGATTTACGCTCAGGCCCCATATAAATCTTGTCTTTAGCATCTTCAAAATCATGCATGTCGACCGTATTTTTATTGCGGCGCGCAGCAAATAATGCAGCTTCATTCACAAGATTTGCCAGTTGAGCACCTGAGAAGCCAGGAGTACCACGTGCCAAGATTTTTACATCTACACCTGTAACCGATGGTAACTTTCTTAAATGCACATGCAGAATCTGCTCACGACCTTTAATATCAGGCAGGCCAACCATTACTTGGCGGTCAAAACGTCCTGGACGAAGTAAAGCTTTATCTAGAACGTCTGCACGGTTCGTTGCAGCAATGACAATAATGCCTTCATTGCCTTCAAAACCATCCATTTCAACCAGCATCTGGTTCAAGGTTTGCTCACGCTCATCATGACCACCACCTGTACCTGAACCACGATGACGACCGACTGCATCAATTTCATCAATAAAGATGATACATGGAGCATGTCGTTTTGCCTGTTCAAACATATCACGTACACGTGATGCGCCTACACCCACAAACATTTCAACAAAATCTGAACCTGAGATGCTAAAGAATGGTACTTTCGCTTCACCAGCAATCGCCTTGGCAAGTAAAGTTTTACCTGTACCTGGCGGGCCTACCATCAATACACCTTTTGGAATAGATGCACCTAAACGTTTGAATTTTGCAGGGTCTTTAAGAAAGTCAACAATCTCAACAACTTCCTGCTTCGCTTCATCACATCCAGCAACATCAGCAAAAGTCACTTTGATTTGATCTTCGGCAAGCATTTTTGCTTTTGATTTACCAAAACTCATTGGACCATTTTTGCCGCCTGCACCACCACCCATGTTACGCATAAAGAACATGAATAACAAAATAATCAAAAGCACAGGGAAACTTGCGATGAGTAGTTGCATCAAAACACCTTGACGCTGTGGTGCAGTACCTTCAACCACAACATTGTTTTTGATCAAACTTGGCATAAGTTCAGGGTCTTGAACCGCAGGGCGAATACTTTCAAAATCTGAACCATTCTTTTTTTCGCCAGTGATTTTTTCGCCATCTATAGTGACTTGTTTAATTTGGCCTGCGTTTACCGCAGCAACAAACTCAGAATAGTTCATTTCTGACGGTTTCTTGTGATCACTGATATTGCTGAAAATTAATATCAGTGCTCCAAGTATCACTAGCCACAACACGGCGTTTTTGAAGAGATCGCTCAAAGCTTTATTCCCATATCATCAATCTAATTTAATCATGCCCTATATAATTCAGGGTGATTTATTCTCAAATAAGCGAGTCACACACTCAAGCTACCTTGAATTGTACAACATGCACAATTTTTATCGACTTGGCAAGTCAACTTTATTGCGATGTTTTTTTGCGTCCCTGCCCAATCAGAAAAACTTCTTTTGAACGTGCGCGGGATGCTTCTGGCTTCGCTGTTTTCAACACATCAAAGCTATCGACTACTTGTTTACGAAACTCGTCAAATCCCGTACCTTGGAAAACTTTGACTACAAATTGCCCTTTTGATCCTAAAACCTTTTGAGCAAAATCGAGTGCAAGCTCACACAAATAAATCTGACGGGGTTGATCAACAGCTCTATTACCTGATGTATTGGGGGCCATATCTGAAATTACAACGTCAACTTGACGTCCATTTAAAATATTTAACAATTTTTCGAAAACTTCCTCTTCCCGAAAGTCACCTTGCAAGAAAGTTACATCTGGGAGTGCATCCATTTCCAAAATATCAGAAGCAACCACCAAACCTTTATTACCAACGAGTTTGCCCGCAATTTGCGACCAGCTACCAGGAGCAGCCCCCAAATCAACGACGGTCATACCTGGTTTGATGATTTTATATTTCTCTTGGATTTCAAGAAGCTTATAGGCGGCGCGTGCGCGATAACCCTCCTTTTGTGCTTTTTTCACAAAAGGATCGTCTAAATGCTCTCTCATCCACGCACGACTACTTTTAGATAACTTTTGGTTGGTAATGCGTGTTGCCATAATCATCTATATTTAAAAACATTAAGTATGCATTGTACGAAAAAAATGTTCTACTTGCAGTATGCATCTGCATCGAAACACATGACTTTTTTTGATGCTGTTTATCGTTAATTTAAAAAATTTAAAACTTTTGCTGTTTTAAATTCGGTCTTAATAAAAAACACTTGTGCTCCTCGGTTGAGGACTAAGCGACTAAGCCCGCCAATTTAACATACTTTTTCAAGAAATTAATCATCAAAAAATATGTATTTATGTGATTAGACCCAAGTTTTTTATACGGTTCGGATTACAATTTGCTATACTACTGCGCTTTTCAAAAACTAGGTTTATTTCATGGCAATACTATCAATTCAAGAACGAAAACGCTTACGTCAAATTGGTCACGCTTTAAATCCTGTGGTCATGATTGGTGGACAAGGTTTAACCGACAGCGTTATTGAAGAAACTGTTCGTGCATTAACTGATCATGAATTAATTAAGGTAAAAATTGCTGGTGAAGACCGCGATGCACGTGCCGAAGTTACTGAAGCACTTGCTCAGGCAACACAAGCTGAAGTGATACAAAAAATTGGTAAAATTGTACTACTTTACAAAAAAGCTGCGAAACAAAATCCAAAGCTGTCGAATCTCGTTCGTCACGCACATTTAGCTAACTAAATCAGAGTTTGGTATGGCCAGTTACGAGCTACAAGCTTTTCAACGTTTTCATGAGATTTCTTTGGTTGGTGCACTTGAGTATCAGGCACCTTACACTTTAAATCTTGGCTTTTGGCTACGTGACCCCTTACAACTGATCAACTGGCCAAGCCTAGAAACAGCACATCCTCGACAAGATTTTCTTTGGGAGAAGACTTGTTTTGAGCTGTTTATTGGGGTTCAAAATGAAGATTATTATCGTGAAATAAACCTATCTCCATCCCAAGCTTGGCAATGTTATCAATTTGAAGAATATCGCTATCCAGAAGATATGCCGCCGCAAATGGCACACGATATTGAGCTTATCGGGTTACAGCGCACACATTATGGGCTGAGCGCCACACTTGATTTAACTCAGTTTATGCAAAAACATCAACTGAAATGGCATGACTTATTTATTGGTTTAACTGCGATACTCGATACAAAACAAGGCATGCATTTTTACGCTATGCAGCACAGCAGTCCGCAGCCTGACTTTCACAATAAACATGACTGGATTCATACTTTTTAAATAGAACAACGGGCATTTTTACCCGTTGTTCCTTTCAGATTTTATTTCACGTCTTCTGTTGCTTTCTCTTTTTTTACAGGCTCTTCTTCAGTCGTTTTTTTCTCATCAACTTCTTTCACCTTATGCCATGCTTCTACTGCATTGTTTTTTGTACGTTGCAAAGTTTCAGTTACATGATCTTTGTGTTTTGTAGAAAGCTGTGAAACATCGTCTTTAACTTCTTTTGAAAGTTTAGAAAATTCTTCCACAATAGATGCAAATTCAATTTTTATCACTTCTTTTAGTTCGATAAGATCGTCTTGTGACAAAGTGAATTTATCCCGAAAATCATTAAAACGAACAAGGAAGTCCTCTTTCAATTGTTTAACTTGCTCCTGAAATGATGCTCCAGCCTCTTTAGCTTCTGCTTCAAGCTGGGCAGCCTGTTCAGCAGCCTTTTCTTTCACTGCCTCAAATTTTACTTCGACAGCTTCAGCCTTACTCTCAACTTTGGCTTTAACATCTTCAACCTTACTCTCAACCTTGACTTTAACGTCTTCAACCTTATCCTCAACCTTGGCTTTAACCTCTTGAACTTTGCCTTCGACTTTGGTTTTGACATCTGTTACGGCTTGTTCCAGCTGTTCTGTTTTTTCTTGTAGCGGTGTTTTTGTCGCCATGAGTTAACTCCTTTTCACAAAGATATTTATTTGTTGATATTTTTCAATCTAACAAACTGTCGTTTTTTTCACCACAAAATTGTCTAACAATTCACGAATTCTCACATAATGACATTGCTTTTTTTGCCATACAATGTGATTGTTTAGCACAATGCTTGCGCCTGATTGATTATTTATAAATACGTGGACTTTATCTACTTAGATGCGTACAATATGTTTTTAAGTTACAAGCGAGCAGACCAAAGGAGGGCGTGTTTTTAGGCAGCCATCTTTTTTTATGTCTACTCGCTTTTTTACAGCTTAAAATTCAGGAGCTTTGGTTTGAGCACCCCCGCCATTTTAGCCCTCGCAGATGGAACTATCTTTAAAGGTACCTCTATCGGCGCTACGGGATGTACGACTGGTGAAGTCGTTTTTAATACAGCCATGACTGGCTATCAAGAAATTCTTACTGACCCGAGTTATGCACAGCAACTTGTGACTTTAACTTATCCACATATCGGAAACACGGGTTGTAACGCAGAAGATTCTGAATCGGGTCGTATCCATAAGGTATGGGCGAACGGTTTGATTATTCGCGATCTCCCATTATTACATAGCAATTTCCGTGCTGAACAATCTTTGGCTGAGTACTTAAAACAGCACAATGTTGTTGCAATTGCAGATATTGATACCCGTAAATTAACACGTATTTTAAGGGACAAAGGTGCACAAAACGGTTGCATCCTTGCTGGTGAAAATATTACTGAAGAACAAGCTTTGGCAAAAGCACGTGAATTTGGCGGTTTAAATGGATTAGACCTTGCCAAAGAATGTTGCGATCCAACTGGCTTTGAATGGACTGAAGGTTCATGGGCTTTGGGTCAAGGCTTTTCACAACCTGAATTAAAATATCATGTCGTTGCATATGACTACGGTGTCAAAACCAACATCTTACGTATGCTTGCAGACCGCGGTTGTAAATTGACCGTTGTACCTGCACAGACTCCTGCAGAAAAAGTTCTGGCATTAAATCCTGATGGCGTATTTTTGTCGAATGGTCCTGGCGACCCAGCGGCATGTGATTACGCAATTGAAGCTGTAAAAACTATTGTTGAAACGACAAATTTACCCGTGTTTGGTATTTGTTTAGGTCATCAAATTCTTGCCCTCGCTTCTGGTGCAAAAACCATCAAAATGGGTCATGGTCACCACGGTGCAAACCATCCTGTACAAAACCTTGAAAAGGGTACAGTGATGATTACTTCGCAAAACCACGGTTTCGCAGTCGATGCAGACACCTTACCAGCCAACTTAAGAGCAACGCATAAATCGTTGTTTGATGGTACGTTGCAAGGTATCCACCGCACAGACAAACCAGCGTTCAGCTTCCAGGGTCACCCTGAAGCTAGCCCAGGTCCACATGACTGTGCTCCACTGTTCGACCATTTTATCGAACTTATCGAAGCCGCTAAGAAGTAATTAAGGAGCGAATAATGCCTAAGCGTACGGATATTAAAAGCATCTTAATTATTGGTGCTGGTCCAATTGTGATTGGTCAAGCCTGCGAGTTTGACTACTCTGGTGCACAAGCCTGTAAAGCACTTCGTGAAGAAGGCTACCGCGTTATTTTGGTGAACTCTAACCCAGCCACCATTATGACTGACCCTTCAATGGCAGATGCAACTTACATCGAGCCAATCACTTGGCAAACTGTTGCACAAATCATTGAGAAAGAGCGCCCAGATGCTGTTCTCCCTACAATGGGTGGTCAGACAGCATTGAACTGCGCACTTGCACTTGATGAACATGGTATTTTAGAAAAATACAATGTTGAATTGATTGGTGCGAGCAAAGAAGCGATTGAAAAAGCCGAAGACCGCAAATTGTTTGATATTGCGATGCGCAAAATCGGACTTGAATGTCCTCGTGCCGATGTTGCAGAAAGCATGGAACATGCCTTAGAAATTCAATCACGTTTTGGCTTCCCTGTGATCATTCGTCCATCATTCACGATGGGTGGTTCAGGTGGTGGTATCGCGTACAACAAAGATGAATTTATTGAAATTTGTGAACGCGGTTTCGACCTTTCTCCAACTAAACAATTATTGATTGATGAATCTTTGATTGGTTGGAAAGAGTACGAAATGGAAGTTGTTCGTGACAAAAACGACAACTGTATCATTGTCTGTGCGATTGAAAACTTCGACCCAATGGGCGTACACACGGGTGACTCAATCACCGTTGCACCTGCACAAACACTCACTGACAAAGAATATCAAATCATGCGTAACGCATCGATTGCAGTTCTTCGTGAGATCGGCGTTGAAACAGGTGGCTCAAACGTTCAATTCGGTATTAACCCGAAAGATGGTCGTATGGTTGTGATCGAGATGAACCCTCGTGTTTCTCGTTCATCTGCACTTGCATCTAAAGCAACTGGTTTCCCGATTGCAAAAATTGCTGCGAAATTGGCGGTTGGTTATACCCTTGATGAGCTTAAAAATGACATCACTGGCGGTGTAACACCTGCGTCATTTGAACCTGCGATCGACTATGTCGTGACCAAAATTCCACGTTTCAACTTTGAGAAATTCCCTCAAGCTGAACCTGTATTGACTACACAGATGAAATCTGTGGGCGAAGTGATGGCGATTGGTCGTAACTTCCAAGAATCAGTACAAAAAGCACTTCGTGGTCTTGAAGTTGGCGTTTGTGGTTTTGATGAGCAAATTGCTATTGGTGCTGAAGGCGCGAAAGATAAAATTCTTAAAGAGCTTAAAGTCCCAGGCCCTGAGCGTATTTGGTATATTGCAGATGCCTTCCGTCATGGTTTTACTCTTGATGACGTGTTTGAAGCAACCAAGATTGACCGTTGGTTCCTGATTCAAATCGAAGACATCATTAAAACTGAAGCTCAAGTGAAATCTTTAGGCTTTGGTGACTTAACTGCTGACAATATCCGTTCATTCAAACGTAAAGGTTTATCTGACTTACGTATTGCAAACTTGATGGGTATTTCACAAAAACAATTCCGCAAGCAGCGTTGGAATCTGGGTGTTTATCCAGTTTACAAACGTGTGGATACGTGTGCAGCCGAGTTTGAATCAGGCACAGCTTACATGTATTCAACTTACGATGAAGAATGTGAAGCCAACCCATCAAACCGTGACAAAATCATGGTGATTGGTGGCGGTCCAAACCGTATTGGTCAAGGTATCGAGTTTGACTACTGTTGTGTACACGCGGCGCTTGCAATGCGTGATGACGGTTATGAAACCATCATGGTGAACTGTAACCCTGAAACAGTTTCTACTGACTATGACACATCAGATCGCTTGTACTTCGAACCGATCACTTTGGAAGATGTCCTTGAAATCGTACGTACTGAAAAGCCAAAAGGTATTATCGTACAGTACGGTGGTCAAACTCCGCTTAAATTGGCTCGTGCTTTAGAAGAAGCTGGTGCGCCAATTATCGGTACATCTCCTGACGCAATTGACCGTGCAGAAGACCGTGAACGTTTCCAACAAATGATTCAACGTCTACAACTTCGTCAACCAAGTAACAGCATTGTAAAATCTGCTGAACAAGGTATTTCTGAAGCTGCAAAAGTGGGTTATCCACTGGTTGTTCGTCCATCTTATGTACTTGGTGGCCGTGCGATGGAAATCGTGTACAACGAAGATGAGTTGAAACGTTACTTACGTGAAGCAGTTCAGGCCTCTAATGAAGCGCCTGTTTTGCTTGACCACTTCCTAGATTCAGCAATCGAAGTTGACGTTGACTGCGTATCTGACGGTAAAGATGTCGTGATTGGAGGTATCATGCAGCATATCGAACAAGCGGGTATTCACTCTGGTGACTCTGCATGCTCGATTCCGCCATACTCGCTTTCTCAAGAAATCCAAGATGAAATGCGCCGTCAAACTGTTGCAATGGCAAAAGAACTTGGTGTTATCGGCTTGATGAACGTCCAGTTTGCAGTCAAAGGCAACGACATTTATATCCTTGAAGTGAACCCTCGTGCATCACGTACCGTTCCTTTCGTATCTAAATGTATTGGCGAATCTTTAGCGAAAGTTGCTGCTCGTTGTATGGCTGGTCAGTCTTTAGAATCTCAAGGTTTTACCAAAGAGATTATTCCGACTCACTTTGCTGTCAAAGAAGCGGTATTCCCATTTGCTAAATTCCCTGGTGTTGACCCAATGCTTGGACCTGAGATGAAATCTACAGGTGAAGTGATGGGCGTTGGTAAATCTTTTGGTGAAGCATTCTATAAAGCTGTTTTAGGCTCAAATGAACGCTTACCAGGCTTACCTACCGAAGGCGAAGTTAAACATGCATTCTTGTCTGTTCGTGATTCAGACAAAGAACACGTGGTTGATATTGCAAAACGCTTTGTTGAATATGGCTTCAAACTGGTTGCAACCTCTGGTACATATAAAGTACTCAGCGAGGCTGGTCTTGAGTGTGAGCGTGTAAACAAAGTCACTGAAGGTCGTCCACATATTGTTGACCGCTTGAAAAATGGTGAAATACACCTTATTGTCAATACCACTGAAGGCAAACGTGCGCAGTATGACTCTGCTGCAATTCGCCGTGCGGCATTACAAGGTAAAGTGTACTACACCACAACGATTAGCGGTGCAGAAGCAGTTTGCCAAGCCTTTGCGATCCAATTACCAATGGATGTATATCGCTTGCAAGATTTACAAAAGTTAAGTTAATTCCTGATCCGATAAGTCCCGTCACCTAATCGGTGGCGGGATTTTTCTTTTTTTAAACGGTATTATCCCATTTCATTTAGAGGGACTAAAATGCAACGTTATCCAATGACGCCTGAGGGCAAAGCAGCTTTAGAGAAAGAATTACAGCATTTAAAAACTGTTGAGCGTCCACGTATTATTCAAGCAATTGCTGAAGCGCGCGAACATGGCGATTTAAAAGAAAATGCAGAATATCATGCTGCTCGTGAACAACAAGGTTTCTGTGAAGGTCGTATTCAGGACATCGAAGGTAAACTCGGCGCTTGCCAAGTGATTGATGTGAATGATCTTGAGCAAAATGGTCGCGTTGTGTTTGGGGTAACGGTCACCATTGAAAACCTAGATACAGAAGAACGTAAAACCTATAAAATCGTAGGTGATGACGAAGCAGATTTTAAAATCAATAAAATTTCAGTGAATTCACCGATTGCCCGTGGTCTTCTAGGCAAAAATGAAGGCGATGAAGTCAAAATCGTTACACCTCAGGGTGAAGTAGAATACGAAATTGTTAACGTAGAATATCTATAAAAAATCAAGGAAGTACAAAGTACTTCCTTTTTTTAACTTATTACTTCAGCATAAACTTCAAAAGAACCCTGTAAGGATTGCTGGTATCTACCAGCGAGAATAAACACGAAAGGAATATGATTGCGCTTGGTTTATGGTAAACCCATCTGAATCAAAACAATTATTTTAATGACCGCCCTTCTAGCCTGATAAACAGTCAAATCTGCCCGTATGTTAACGGCTGCTTAAACTAGCTGAATGATGTATATATTGATCAAATGACTCTTGTTTTCCCATATTTTTATATTGCTTAAAAGCATTTTAGATTACACTCAATCTCAATTTCCCCACTGATATATTTTTAATTTAATTCGACCATCCATAACAACTACCCCTTCATCAATCAAGCGTATGGCTTGCAGATTTTCTCCTTGAGCATTGGTCTGACTCAGACTAATTTTACCTTGTGCATTCACAACACGATGCCAGGGAATATCGCTGTGTTCCTCAAGACTCTGCAAAACTTTCCCGACCAATCGGGCATGTCGTGGCAAACCTGCCATTTTAGCCACCTGTCCATAACTGGCCACTTTTCCTTGTGGAATACGCGCAACCACTTCTAGAATCTGGCGATACAACTCGACTTGCATAAGAAGTCTCTCCGATAAAAAAAGCCATCTTAAAGATGGCTTTAACACTTAGAAATTGTGAGGGTTTTCTAGCAGGTTGCGCTCTGTCATCTTGCTTGGATCATATAAAGCAGCCACACCATCATCCGCTTTCACATCAGCAATCTGTTCAGGGTTATACACAGTAATGGTTTCATTGCCATTGGCATCTTCCCCGACAATATACTTCATACCCTTGCGATTCATTTTATGACACAAACGCTGATACCAGCCCTTAAACCCTTCCGTTTCTTCATGCGGATTATAATAAAATGCATTCATTACCGCAGGCAATCCTAAACCACAGACCACACCTGACAGTAGCACCGCAATAAAAGTATAGCCAATCAGAATACTACTATAAGGACTAAGAGTAGGATGGTTTGCCACTGCCAAAATCAAAGCCAGTGATAGACCACCACGTACCCCACCCCAGCTTAAAATTGTCAGACTGCCGTTATAACTATTCCTACGAAAACTTGGGAAGCAGGCAAAAGATAAAAAATTGGCAGCAAAACGGGAAATATGCAGCACAATAAACGCAATTATCCCACCCAGAATCATGCTGGCATTCAAATCCAAAATAAATAATTCCAGACCAATTAAAGTAAACAGGAATGAATTAATAATTCCCTCTACCGTATGCCAAAAATGATTAATTTCGCGAGTTGCGGTTTCAGATAGAATTTCCTGCCAGCGATTACCAACAATCAACCCACCAATCACACAGGCAATCGGCGCTGAAGCATGGGCAAATAACGCCACCAAGTATGAACCACATGCCAACAGTGCCGTAGTCAAAATGAGAGACTCTGGTTCATGTTTACCACGCAGTAAACGTAAAATTCCTTGCCCAAACGCCCAACCGATCAAGACCGCGACAACAATTTCATACAGCAAGGTTTCTAATGTGCCAATCAGCGTAAAGTTTTTACCCTGAATCACATTCAACAAAGTCATGAATACAGCAATACACATCGCGTCATTAAACAGTGATTCACCTTCAAGTTTTACAATCAGATGATGCGGTGCACGTACTGAACTGAGTACACTTTTAATCCCGATCGGGTCAGTTGCCCCCAAAGCCGAGCCTAACAATAATAGTATGGCAATTGGCACAGGATGTCCGATCAACGCCTGAAAACCAAATAGCATGCCACCAAAAAAGACCGCACACAGTACTAGTGAAATGCTGGCCAAAATGCTGATCGGTTTCCAGTGATTACGCAAATCAGAAATTTTAAACTTTAATGCTGACGACGTTAAAATAAAACAAATCACGCCATTAATTAAAAAATCATAAAAATCGATGTGGCGAACTGCATTTTCAATATTATGAATATTAATGGTAATAAAATGATTACCACTCAGCAGGCTTGCACCCCACTGTAAAATAAAGACAAGAATTGCCGATACGATAGGCACACCAATCGCTTGAGGAAAACCTAAAATACGTTTGTTGAAAATTGTGGTTGCAATAGATAGGGCAAAAATAACTGTAAAGACCTGTAAAATAAAATAACTACCCATAAGCCCCCTATATCACTAGACTGATTTTGTTTTTACATAAATAAAAGCTCTGCGACGAAAAAAGACGTCTGAATCATTTTACATATTTTTTGTTATTTTTGGGGAAAATACCACACAATCACACATATAAATGGAAATTTTTACACCTTTTTAGACTAAAAATGAAATAAAAAAACTACGCCACAAAATCAAAAAAATTTTTGATAAATAAAATATTTTTATATTTCAAATAATTAATTCATTAGTGATGATGCTGCTTTAAAAAATCCCAAATAACTTGAGTCGTGTCAATACCATCTGCATCTTCTACTGTTGACCACGTATGTCCCTTAGATTTCAGTAAATACACCTGTAAATCTGCTTTACAAGCATGGTACTGCCAAAATTCAAATGCTACTGTATTTGATTTTAGGTCTTTTGCCTGACATTGGTTGGTCTTCTTCCAGATATCAATGGTTTGATTGAGTGGTAAAAAGGCTTGCGTCTGGGCACGTGCCACAAAACGGACTTGACTCATTCCACCTATCATTGGAACAACTTGATCCTGCATGCCATGTACAATCAATAGAGGTAATGGAGTCTTAGGTTGTGGCTGCTGAGCAAACATCGCAGCAGAAACCACAGCCGCAGCTGCAAAAGGTGCTCGCTGCTGTGCGATCAATTGATAAGTCAGCATACCGCCATTTGAAAAACCAACCACATAAATACGATGTTGATCAACCGAAGTTCGTTGCTCAACTTCTTTCAGCATCGCCTGAATAAACGCCACATCAGCACTTTGCTGCTGTTGGGCATCACCACAACAACCTAGTGCATTCCATGTCGCTTTCTCTGCATTTGGTGCAACCACAATCAAGCCTTCACGTTGAGCAACTGACTGCCAGCGCTGCAACATTCGTGATGCATTGCCACCGCCACCATGCAACACCATTACCAGCGGCGCAGGTTTCTGGCGATGTGCATCAAGTACAAGGTACTGGCGTTGTATACCTTGCACCAAGATCTGCTGCTCAATCGGTTGCTGTGCAACAGCGTAAACCGACAATACCCAACTTAAACACCCAACAAACAAACTGAGCCAACGCATAGGATTTACTCACTATAAAGCATGTTGAAAAGTATCGCAGGCTGACAGGTCTTGTGTATGCAAGCCATGATCGAACCACTCCATAACAACATCCCGTTCCTTAACTGGCTTTTGTGAAAATTTTACTCAATACGGTAACTCCAGCAAGAACGATTGCCCCAGCAATGATGCCCAAACCCATGTTTAACATTATCGGAGTGATGCTTCCCATAATCTGCCCAACAGTTGGAATAACTTCTGCCTGATTGGTCGCATGCTCAGTCAAATGATGTGCAAACGGAACAGCATGATTAATAATGCCGCCACCCACCAAAAACATCGCGATGGTTCCTATAATAGACAAGGCTTTCATCAGTTTAGGAGCAAATGCCAACAGCAAATTGCCAACACGTGTTTGCCATGCCTTACCTTGCTGAGTCAGATACAAACCCATATCATCAATTTTGACAATCAGACCAACCAGTCCATATACACCCAGCGTCATCACCACCGCAATCAGACTCATGACAATGACTTTATTCATCAGAGTTGCTGTTGCCACTGTGCCTAAGGTAATCACCACAATCTCAGCTGATAAAATAAAATCGGTACGGATTGCTCCTTTAATTTTATCTTTTTCATAGGCCACCAGATCATCCGGCATTTCAGGGATTTCACTGACGTCGGTATGTTTCTTGGTATGTAGGCTATGCAGCACCTTTTCCATACCCTCATAACACAGAAACAACCCACCTATCACCAATAAAGGGTTAATTAACCAAGCAGCAAAAATACTGACAATCAGTGCCACGGGCACCAAAATACATTTATTTAATAATGAGCCTTTCGCTACAGCCCAAACCACAGGTAATTCACGCTCGGCTTTAACACCTGTAACCTGTTGAGCATTCAACGCAAGGTCATCCCCTAAAACACCTGCGGTTTTTTGTGCTGCAGTTTTACTCATTAAGGCAACATCATCGAGTAACGTTGCAATATCATCTAATAACAGCAGTAGGCTACTTGCCATATATTATCCAGTATGAAGGTTTTCCAATATTGTAAAGTGTTTTTGTATTTTTCAGCATGTTGATGCATGAAAACCAACAATCTTAAGCAATTGCTTAGTTTTGTCATAAGACATCGTTCCGCTTATGCCTTACAATAAATGCATTTTTAAAAAACGATCAAAGCACAGCGTTTAGGATATCTCATGACAACAGCAGATCAACGCCCAATTATTTTGACAGGTGACCGACCAACTGGACAACTGCATTTAGGTCACTTTGTTGGCTCACTACGTTCACGCGTGGGCTTACAAGACACGCATCATCAGCACATTTTACTTGCCGATGCACAAGCCCTAACTGACAATGCCGATAACTTTGAAAAAGTCCGTCGCAATGTCATCGAAGTTGCTACAGATTACTTGGCTGTTGGTATTGACCCAAGTAAAACCACGATTTGCGTTCAGTCACATCTGCCAGCATTAAATGAACTCACCATGCTGTATTTGAACTTCGTGACTGTGGCACGTTTAGAGCGTAACCCAACCATTAAATCAGAAATTCAAATGCGTGGTTTCGAGCGCGATATTCCTGCAGGTTTCTTATGCTATCCAGTTGCTCAAGCTGCTGATATTACTGCATTTAAAGCAACTGTTGTGCCTGTTGGTGAAGATCAGATTCCAATGATCGAACAAACTAACGAAATTGTACGTCGTGTTAACCGCCAGATCGGACGTGATTTACTACCAGAATGTAAAGCACTGTTATCCAATGTAGGACGCTTGCCTGGCTTCGATGGTAAAGCCAAAATGTCCAAGTCTTTGGGCAACACGATTGTGTTAAATGCCACAGACAAAGACATCAAAAAAGCAGTGAATGCAATGTATACAGACCCAAATCACTTGCGCATTGAAGACCCAGGTCAAGTTGAAGGCAATGTGGTGTTTACTTATTTAGATGCCTTCGATCCAAATAAAGAAGAACTTGAAGAATTGAAAGCTCACTACCGTCGTGGTGGTTTAGGCGATGGCACAGTGAAAAAACGCCTTGAAGGTATTTTAAAAGAACTGATTGCACCAATCCGTGAACGTCGTAATGAACTTTCTAAAGATCCTGACTATATTATGGATGTTTTGAAAGCGGGTACACAAAAGTGTCAGGTCATTACTCAAACGACACTAGATGAAGTAAAAGATGGGCTTGGAATGTTCCGTTTTTGAGCATTACGACAAAAAATCGTGACCAAAAGTGACCATTTTTGTTAAAAATGTGCAAAACATGCAACAAAAAGCGTCATTTTTTTACGTTATTTAACAGTTAAATTGCGTAAAAGCCTATTATTTTAGTCAGCTTTTTTATATACTGCTCTTATAGCGTTTAGTTGTTACAGCTAAATGACATTTCTCCATTTTACGGAACTGTTTTCAGTTTTTCGTTGTTCTACGCAGTGGTCACCCCAACCATTGCGTATTTTTTTATCTAAATTTTGGTTTTGCATAAAAAAATTCAAGTTTCTAACCCGTAAAAACTTGAATTTTAAAATCAGTCTAAAATTTTAATTTAAATCAGTTTTTGATCTTTTAAAACTTCGAGCATGGTTGTACCAATTTCCGCAGGGCTACGAGTATAAGCGATTCCAGCTTTTTCAAATGCCATAAATTTCTCTTCGGCAGTACCTTTCCCGCCAGAAATAATCGCACCTGCATGCCCCATGCGTTTGCCTTTTGGCGCAGTAACCCCTGCAATATAGCCAACCACAGGTTTAGTCACATTAGACTGAATATACTCCGCTGCTTCTTCTTCAGCAGTCCCTCCAATCTCACCAATCATAATGATTGCATCGGTATCTGGATCATCCTGAAATAGTTTTAAAGCGTCAATCTGATTCATACCAGGAATCGGGTCTCCACCAATCCCTATACAAGTTGACTGACCTAAACCGAGTTTTGTGGTCTGAGAAACCGCTTCATAAGTCAAAGTTCCTGAACGGGAAATAATTCCAATACGTCCCGCCCGATGAATATGCCCTGGCATAATGCCGATCTTACATTGTTCAGGTGTAATGATACCTGGGCAGTTTGGCCCTATCAGACGCGTATTTTGCCCACAAGTTTCCAAATAACGTTTGGCTTTGAGCATATCTAAAGTTGGCACACCTTCCGTAATAACGACAATCAAACCCACTCCAGCATCAATTGCTTCTACAACTGAATCCAGTACATAGGGTGCAGGCACATAAATCACTGAAGCATCTGCATGTGTTTCACGCATGGCATCTTGCATGGTATTAAATACAGGTAAATCAAGATGCGTCTGACCGCCCTTGCCTGGCGTTACCCCACCCACAACTTTTGTGCCGTAATTTAATGCCTGTACGGAGTGAAATGTCCCATTTTTACCTGTAAAGCCCTGAACCAAAACCTTTGTATTTTTATTAATTAACACGCTCATAGCAATATTCCTTCAGTGATTCTGATCTTGTTGTAATGTTGCAACCACTTTCTGTGCTGCATCGGCTAAACCATTAGCCGAAATGAGGGTTAACCCCGATTCATCCAGAATTTTTGCACCAAGCTCAGCATTGTTACCTTCTAAGCGAACCACCACTGGAATACTGACATTTACTTCTTGAACTGCTGCAATAATCGCTTCAGCAATCATGTCACAACGTACAATCCCACCAAAAATATTGATTAATACAGCTTCAACAGAATGATCTGCCAAAATAATTTTAAACGCTTCAATCACGCGTTCTTTGGTTGCACCACCACCAACATCTAGAAAGTTGGCAGGCTTTCCACCATAAAGCTGAATAATGTCCATGGTTGCCATCGCTAACCCTGCACCATTGACCATACAGCCAATATTGCCTTCAAGTGCAACATAGTTCAGATCATGTTCAGATGCTTTGAGTTCACGCTCATTTTCCTGAGTTTTATCACGTAGTGCCGCAACTTCAGGGATTCGATATACAGCATTAGAATCAATGCCAATTTTGGCATCAACACACAAAATCTCACCATTCTCACATATAGATAGTGGGTTGATTTCAAACAATGCAAAATCATTTTCAACGAATGCACGATACGCGCCTTGCATCAGTTTAGTGAAACTATCAATCTGTTCATCTTTTAACTGTAATGCATAACCGACCTGACGCGCTTGAAATGGCAATAAACCAGTTAAAGGATCAATACTGATTTTAATGATTTTTTCAGGGGTTTCTTCAGCCACTTTCTCAATTTCGACACCACCCTCAGTAGATGCCATAAAGGTGACACGACGTGATGAACGGTCAACAACTGCTCCCAAATACAATTCACGCTCTACAGGATAAACATCTTCACAAACCAGTACGCTATTGACAGGCTGACCTAAAGCATCAGTTTGGTAAGTGACTAAACGTGTGCCTAAAATTTGCCCTGCATATTCGGCAGCTTCATCTTTGGATTTAACAACTTTTACACCGCCTGCTTTACCACGCCCACCCGCATGTACTTGTGCTTTAATGACTGCAAATTTGCCAGCCAGTTTTTTATAGGCTGCAACGGCTTCATCGGGAGATGTTGCTAAGATACCTTCTTGAACAGGTAAACCATATTTCTTAAGTAACGCCTTGGCTTGGTATTCATGTAAATTCATTTGTGTACCTTTTATATTTATTGCATGTACTTTTTTTTAAAATACATCTCGATAAGCGAGCTACGACAGCATCATGCTGAAGTCTAATTCTAGTTGTAGTGGAAATTTTCAGGGAACTCAACTCTTTACTACAAATTAAGCATCATTTTCAAAAATATTATAAAGTTTAGGTATTTTATTGATAAATAATAAGTAATTTTTATTCTATTAAATTTATATATTTCAATATTTTGAAATAAAAAATGGCGGTTATATTAACCGCCATTTTCCAATTAGATTATTTAATTCATCTAATTATTTACGTTTACGCTGAATCGCGTGAATTGCACGACCATCTACAGCAAGTGCAGCTTCATGAACAACTTCAGAGAATGTTGGGTGACCAAATGTCATTAACTGAAGATCTTCAACAGAAGATACAAACTCAAGTGCGATCATACCTTGGTGAACGATATCAGATGCTGCAGGTCCAATAACATGCATACCCAATAAACGGTCAGTTTTTGCATCAGCAACGAATTTAACGAAACCAGCACCTTCACCCGCAGCTAAAGCACGACCATTTACAGCAAAACCGAATTGACCAGTTTTTACTTCATGACCTTTTTCTTTCGCTTGTTCTTCAGTTAAACCAACCCATGCCGCTTCTGGATGTGTATAGATTACTGAGATGATTGTGTCATAGTTCACTTGTGCAGCATGGCCATGAATACGCTCAACCGCCATTACACCTTCTTCCATTGCTTTGTGTGCAAGCATTGGACCACGAACCAAGTCACCAATCGCGTATACACCTTCAACAGAAGTTGCACACCAGTCATTCACTTCAACCAAGCCACGCTCAGTTAATTTGATGCCCGAATCTTCAGCCAACAAACCTTCTGCATAAGCTTTACGACCTACACAAACGATCAATTTGTCAAAAGTTTCAGTTTTCTCTTCGCCACCTTGGGTGTACTTAACAGTCACTTCGCGACCGTTAATTTCAGTACCAGCAACTTTAGCGCCAACACGGATATCTAAACCTTGTTTAGTCAAGATTTTTTGATATTCCTTAGCTACTGCTTTGTCAGCCATTGGTAAGAATGCATCCATTGCTTCAAACACAACAACTTCAGCACCAAGACGACGCCATACTGAACCAAGTTCTAAACCGATTACACCAGCACCAATTACACCTAAACGTTTAGGTACTTCAGGGAAGTTTAGTGCACCTGTTGAATCCACGATCAAGTCTTGATCTACAGGAGCTACAGGAATATTTACAGGCACAGAACCAGAAGCAAGAATCACATATTTTGGTTCTAAAACTTGAGTTTCACCTTCGTGTGAAACAAACTCAACTTTTTTACCAGCAAGTAATTTACCTGTACCTTTTAACCACTCAATACCATTGCCTTTAAGCAATTGATCAATACCGCCAGTCAATTGGTCAACAATTTTGTCTTTGCGAGCAAGAAGTTTTGCAAGGTCAAAATTTACTTCACCAGTAGTAATACCGTGATCAGCCAAATGATGCACTGTATCTTCATAACGATGTGAAGAATCAAGTAATGCTTTAGAAGGGATACAACCTACGTTCAAGCAAGTACCGCCTAAAGATGGCTTACCGTTATGAATACGTTTTTCGATACAAGCGACTTTAAAACCCAGTTGAGCAGCACGAATTGCAGCTTCATAACCACCAGGACCGCCGCCAATAACAACAAGATCAAATTGCTGAGACATGTTTATCTCCATGCACCAAGACAAAGGATCGCTCTGCCTTGGTTTATATTATTCGTAAAAATTAAAGGTCTAGGATAAGTTTAGCTGGTTCTTCTAACAATTCTTTGATTGTTACCAAGAAGCCTACAGCTTCTTTACCATCGATCATACGGTGGTCATAAGAAAGCGCTAAATACATCATTGGCAAGATTTCAACTTGACCATTAACCGCCATAGGACGTTCTTGGATTTTATGCATACCCAAGATACCTGTTTGCGGTTGGTTCAAAATTGGAGTTGAAAGCAATGAACCGAATGTACCACCATTGGTAATGGTGAACGTACCGCCAGTCATGTCTTCGATTGCCAATTTACCATCACGTGCCTTGTAAGCAAAATCACGGATACCATTTTCAACTTCAGCATAGCTCATGCGATCAGTATCACGTAGTACAGGAACAACTAGACCACGCTCTGAAGATACAGCAACACCAATGTCGTAGAAACCATGATAAACAATATCATCACCGTCAATAGACGCATTGACTGCTGGATAACGTTTAAGTGCTTCAGTAACTGCTTTAACAAAGAAAGACATAAAGCCTAAACGTGCACCATGACGTTTTTCAAAGATGTCTTTGTATTGTTTACGCATTTCCATCACTGGCTTCATGTTCACTTCGTTAAACGTTGTCAACATTGCAGTTTGCTGAGTTGCTGCAAGTAAGCGTTCTGCAACACGCTTACGTAAGCGAGTCATTGGAACACGTTTTTCAATACGCTCACCCACTGCAACGCTTAACGGTGTTACGCTAGCAGCAGCTGGTTTTGCTTGATGATTTGCAACATCTTCTTTGGTAATGCGACCACCGCGACCTGTACCTTGTACGTCAGTAGCAGCAATACCTGTTTCATTTAATGCTTTACGCACTGCAGGTGCTTGGTCTTGAACAGATGCAGCACTTGTAGCAGCTGCTGGTGCAGCTTTTTCTTCGCTTTGTACAGCTTCAGGTGCTGCAGCTACAGCGCCAGAAACTGCGCCTGCTTCAAATTGAGCAATTACTTCACTAGAAAGAACTGTATCGCCTTCACCTTTCACAATTGCAACTAAGCTACCATCAGCAGGTGCAACAACTTCCAATACAACTTTATCAGTTTCAATATCACAGATCACTTCGTCACGTGATACAGGTTCACCAACTTTTTTGTGCCAAGTTGCAATTGTTCCGTCTGCTACAGACTCTGGAAATACTGGTGCCTTAATTTCGGTTGCCATTCTTTAGTCTCTCCTGATGATTAGGCTTCAATCGCAAGCGCGTCTTGAATTAATTTAGCTTGTTGTTTTGCATGTAAATATGGTGAACCACATGCTGGGGCTGCAGAAGCATCACGACCTGCGAAGCTAATGCGTGCTTGTTTGCCAACATTTGATACTGTTTCGTATAAGAATGGGGCAATAAAGTGCCATGCACCTTGGTTCTTCGGTTCTTCCTGACACCAAACAACTTCTGTTGCATCTGGATAAGCATTAAGAACTTCAGCAATACGTTGCTCTGGGTATGGATACAACTGTTCTACACGAACAATCGCAACATTACCTAGCGCAGCTTCACGACGTTTTTCAAGCAAGTCGTAATACACTTTACCGCCACAGAATACGATACGGGTTACGTCTGCTTTGTTGATTTGATCAACTTCATCAATCACAGTTTGGAATTGACCATTTGCCAATTCATCTAGGTTAGATACTGCAAGTTTATGACGAAGCAATGACTTAGGTGACATCACAATCAATGGTTTACGGATTGGACGAACAGCCTGACGACGCAATGCATGGTAAATTTGTGCAGGCGTTGTCGGTGTGATCACTTGCATGTTGTCTTCTGCACAAAGCTGCAAATAACGCTCTAGACGTGCAGATGAATGCTCAGGACCTTGACCTTCAAAGCCGTGTGGTAACAACATGGTTAAACCACAAACACGTTCCCACTTGGTTTCACCAGATGCGATGAACTGGTCAATCACCACTTGCGCACAGTTGGCGAAGTCACCAAACTGAGCTTCCCAAACGATCAAGCTGTTTGGCAATGTAGTTGCATAACCATATTCAAATGCCAAAACTGCTTCTTCAGAAAGCAATGAATCCCAAAGCGCAAAGCGTGGTTGGTTTTCTTTAACATTACAAAGCGGAATATAAACTGAACCATCTTTTTGGTTATGTAGTTTAGCGTGACGGTGTGAGAATGTACCACGACCAACGTCTTCACCACTGATACGAACCAAATAGCCTTCATCAAGCAAAGTTGCATACGCTAAAGTTTCAGCAGCACCCCAGTTTAAAGGCGTTTCACCAGTTTGCATTTTCAAGCGTTCGTCAATTACTTTTGAAACTTGACGTTGCATTTCAAAGCCTTCTGGAAGCTGACGCATTTTTGTACCAATCGCTTTTAGACGTTCGATATCAAAAGATGTATCCCAGTTGTCTGTGTAGTCATGACCCAAGTAAGGTGTCCAGTCCACAAACATTTTTGTATTTGGCTCAAGTACCAATGCGTTGGCAACATGTTTACCTGCTTCCAAATCAGCGCGGTAGTCTTCAACCATCTTGTCTGCTTCAGCACGATCCAAGATTTTTTGTTGTACTAGTTGATCAGCATAAAGCGTACGTGTAGTCGCTTTCTTGTTAATCACCTGATACATCACAGGTTGAGTTGCAGATGGCTCATCTGCTTCGTTGTGACCACGACGACGGTAACAGAACAAGTCAATTACAACATCTTTGCGGAATGTATGACGGAAGTCATGTGCAAGTTGAGCAATAAATACAACTGCCTCAGGATCATCACCATTCACATGGAAGATTGGTGACTGAACCATTTTCGCAATGTCAGTACAGTATTCGGTAGAACGTGCATCACGCGGATCAGATGTTGTAAAACCAACTTGGTTATTCACAACAATATGAACAGTACCACCAACGGTATAGCCGCGGGTTTGTGACATTTGGAAAGTTTCCATGTTCACACCCTGACCTGCAAATGCAGCATCACCGTGAACAATCACAGGTAACACATCATCACCACCAATGTCTTTACGACGAACTTGGCGTGCACGAACAGAACCTTCAACTACAGGCCCAACAATTTCTAAGTGTGATGGGTTAAACGCCAATGCCAAGTGAACTTCGCCACCTGGTGTCATCACATTTGATGAGAAACCTTGGTGATATTTTACGTCACCAGAACCTTTCTTGGTCAGTGCTTTACCTTCAAACTCACCAAATAGGTCAGCAGGGTTTTTACCCATAATATTCACAAGCAAGTTCAAGCGACCGCGGTGTGGCATACCAATAACCACTTCCTTACAGCCCACTGTACCTGCACGTTGAATAATTTCATTGACCATTGGAATGAAGGTTTCACCACCTTCCAAACCAAAGCGTTTTGCACCTACAAATTTATTACCGAGATATTTTTCCAAACCTTCAGCGGCAGTCAAACGCTCCAAGAAATGTTTCTTTTGCTCAGCTGTAAAGCTAAATTGACCGCGTGCACCTTCAAGGCGCTGTTGAATCCAGCGTTTTTCTACTGTATCTACGATGTGCATATATTCTGCACCAATAGACCCACAGTAAATCGACTGCATGGTTTCAACCATTTCACCAAGAGTTGCCTCATCTTTACCAATCGCAAGATTACCGGTGTTAAATACGGTATCTAGATCAGATTTAGTCAACCCATGTGCATTTAATTCTAAATCAGGAACGTCTTCACGCTTTGCTAAACCGAGAGGGTCCAACTTCGCTTTTTGGTGTCCGCGGTTGCGATAAGCAGAAATAAGCTGTAAAACACCAATTTGGCGTTTTTCATGCTCAGTGCTTACGGTACTTTGCACAACAGACTGTACGCGATTTGAATTACGACCAAGTAATAAAAATTGTTCACGCACAGTTCCGTGTGGTTGGTCGCCTTTTGGGAATTTATCGAAATATTGACGCCAGTCTTCACTGACAGATGATGGAGAAGTTAGGTACTGCTCGTATAGTTCTTCGATATACGCTGCACTATCAGCGGAAAGTTCAGTATCAAGACGCAATGCGTCAGCAACTTCTTGCATTTTTGGACCCATTTCCTATTGCAAAAATATTACAGATTACTCAGTGAAGCAATCCATGATCGATAATGTCAGATTGGTAACCATGACACCATGCCCGATGACTTTCATCATCAGGAATATTCGTGCTTATAAAATAAGCATAACCTACCTTATAGGCACAATGAATTATAACGCCCATACCTGGCATCATCACTCATCTTATACCCGACCAAAAGCCGAGCAATTTTTTGCAAATCGTCTTAGATAAAGATAAATACACGATTTAGCTTTTCTAAAACGTTTTCCTGTTACTTTTTAACAATGCTATTTTCTCACATTACGAAAATAATAGCTCTTTTTTTTCACTATTTTTTTTAATATAGTGACTTGCTAAATGCTAACATGTTATCCCAATTGATTTAATTTTTTTCCCACATACCTCTCATCACGCATCAAAATATATAAATACAAAACAGAGATATATGTTGATCGATCCATCAAAAACATGCAATTACAAGGCAACTCAACTTAACACTCCCACTACAAATAAAAAAAAGCGCACATCATTCAATGTGCGCTTTTTTGTACATCTAATTAGCCCGCTTGGTCTAACAACATACTACGGATATGACCGATTGCTTTTGTTGGGTTTAAACCTTTAGGACAAACTGATACACAGTTCATGATTCCTTTACAACGGAATAGACTGAATGGGTCATCTAAACGAGCCAAACGATCTTGAGTCGCTGTATCACGTGAATCAATAATGAAACGGTATGCATTTAATAATGCTGAAGGACCCAAGAATTTATCTGGGTTCCACCAGAATGATGGGCATGAAGTTGAACAACATGCACACAAAATACATTCATACAAACCATTTAAGTGTTCACGCTCTTCAGGAGATTGCAAACGCTCTTTTGGTGGTGCTGGCTGGTTATTAATCAGGAATGGCTGAATCTTGTTGTATTGATCATAGAACTGATTCATATCAACAACCAAATCCTTGATTACTGGCAAACCAGGTAAAGGACGGATCACAATCTTCTCAGGAAGATCATTCAGGTTTTGCAAGCAAGCCAAACCATTTTTACCGTTGATGTTCACACCATCTGAACCACAAATCCCTTCACGACAAGAACGACGGAAAGTCAGTGTTTCATCTTGCACTTTCAAAGCTAGTAAAGCATCAAGCAACATACGGTGCTTATCTGTCAACTCAAGCTTGAAAGTTTGCATGTACGGCGCTTTATCCTTATCAGGATCATAGCGGTAGATTTCGAATGTACGAGTACCTCTACTCATCTTTATACTCCCGATTAGAATGTACGTGGTTTTGGTGGAATCGCATCAACAGTCAGCGGCTTATAACGCACTGGCTTGTATTCTAGATGATTGTCAGATGAATACCACAAAGTATGTTTCATCCAGTCATCATCACGACGACCGTATGGATACTCTGGGTGATCTGGTGGTAACTCATAATCAACAACCGTATGCGCACCACGACATTCTTTACGTGCAGCAGCAGAAATCAGTGTCGCTTTTGCAACTTCATACAAGTTTTCAACTTCAAGTGCTTCAACACGTGCTGTGTTAAATACTTTTGATTTGTCTTTCAAATGAATGTTACGCACACGTGGTCCTAACGCAAGGATTTGTTTTACACCTTCATCAAGCAATGCTTGAGTACGGAATACACCTGCGTGATCTTGAACGATGTCACGAATTGCATCAGCAACGTCTTGAGCATTTTCACCACTGGTTGACTCATCCAATTTACGGACGCGAGCCAAAGTACTCACAAGAACATCTGTTGGAAGTGGCGCGTATTCATCACCATGATGCTTGGTTACATAATCAATAATATGTTCACCAGCAGCCTTACCAAACACAACCAAGTCAAGCAATGAGTTTGTACCTAAACGGTTTGCACCATGTACAGACACACAAGAACACTCACCGATCGCATAGAAACCTTTTACTGGCTTCACGAAGTTACGCTGATTGTTGGCATGATAAGTATCAGTAGCCTTGTCGTATCCAGCATTCAATTCTTCAGCAGTTGCTGCTTCAGGAAGTACAACCTGACCATGAATATTGGTTGGAATACCACCCATTTGATAATGGATTGTTGGTACAACTGGAATTGGCTCTTTAGTGATATCAACGTTCGCGAATTTCTTACCAATCTCAAATACAGATGGCAAGCGTTTCATGATGGTATCAGCACCTAAGTGAGTCATATCTAGCAAGATATAGTCACCTTTAGGACCACAACCACGACCTTCTTTAATTTCTTGGTCCATAGAACGTGAAACGAAGTCACGTGGCGCCAAGTCTTTTAAAGTTGGTGCATAGCGTTCCATGAATGGTTCGCCATCTTTGTTACGAAGAATCGCACCTTCACCACGGCAACCTTCAGTAAGAAGTACGCCTGCGCCTGCAACACCTGTTGGGTGGAATTGCCAGAATTCCATATCTTGCAATGGAATACCCGCACGTGCAGCCATACCAAGACCGTCACCAGTATTAATATATGCATTTGTTGATGCACGATACACGCGACCAGCACCACCAGTAGCAAACAAAGTTGCTTTTGCTTGGAATACTGCAATGTTACCTGTTTCTTGGTCAATTGCTGTTACACCAAGAACATCACCTTCTTCATTGCGGATTAAATCAAGTGCAATCCATTCAACAAAGAATTGAGTACCCATTTTCACGTTGCTTTGATAAAGCGTATGCAAAAGCGCGTGGCCAGTACGGTCAGCTGCTGCACATGCACGTGGAACTGGTTTCTCACCATAGTTTGCAGAGTGACCACCAAATGGACGCTGATAGATCGTACCATCTTTGTTACGGTCAAATGGCATACCCATGTGTTCAAGTTCATAAACAACTTTCGGCGCTTCACGACACATAAACTCGATTGCGTCTTGATCACCTAACCAGTCTGAACCTTTTACAGTGTCATAAAAGTGATAGTGCCAGTTATCTTCTTGCATGTTACCAAGAGATGCACCAATACCACCTTGCGCTGCAACAGTGTGCGAACGTGTTGGGAATACTTTAGTCAATACTGCAACTTTCAAACCAGCTTGAGCTAGCTGATAAGCAGCACGCATACCAGAACCACCACCACCAACGATAACAGTATCGAAAGTCAGGTTTTGGATATTTGAATAATCTTCTTTAGGGGTTATCGCGCCCATGATTTTTTCCTATCAATTCGCCCAGAAAATCTGGATACCCCAGATCGCATACACAAACACAGCAATAATCACTGCAGTCGTTAATACTAGGCGCAAACCTTTAGCAGATGGACCCATTTGACGAGTAGTTACATAGTCAGTAAAGACTTGCCACATACCAATCCAAGCGTGTACAACCAATGATAAAATTGACAGCAATGAAAGAATTTTCATTGGCAAAGTCATCATAAAGCCAGACCATTGTTCAAAGCCAAAGCCGCCGTGGAATAAAATCCATCCAAAAATCACGACTGTATAAACTGCTAGAACAACTGCGCTCACACGTTGGAGATACCAATCACGAGAACCTGAACCTGTTAAACCTGTAGCACTTTTCATTAGAATACGATCCATATAAAAGCTGCGATAATTGCTACCACAGATAGAACCAATGAAATTGTAGCTGCAACTCGACCACTTTGTAGTTCTTCATTAAAACCAAGGTCTGCGAGTAAATGCTTAATACCACCAATAAAATGGTAGATTAAACCTGCTACAAAAACCCAAACAATGAATCGTACTAAGAAATTCCCAAATATTTGTTCTTTCACATAAGTAAAGCCTTCTGGCGAAGACAGTGACTTATCTAATATCCATAAAAGTACTGGAACCAACAAAAATACGATGACACCAGATAAACGGTGCAAGATTGATGCAATAGCCACGGGAGAGCGTAAGTTAACCGCTAACACCTGCCCCATGGACAAATTGACAGGTCTGTTGCTTTTCACAGCGGGCATCCTGTAAGTAGAAACTCCATCCGGAGTTTGTTTGATTAATTCGAAGGAAAGCTGGCATCGTTAGGCTAGCAAATGCCTAAACTTTTAAACGACACTTGATTATAGAACGCAAACTAACAAAATTCAAACAACCTAAATGCCTACAATTTTAATTTATATTATAAATAAGAATCATTTACATAGTTTATTCTTCACAAATTCCTTGTATTTTTCCACTATTTATTTGCTATGTTATTATTTTTATAAGTGAATTTTAAAATTCAGCATCACTTCCAGAAAATTTTTCCAAATTTCACCCTACAACCAAAGACCAATATTATAAAAAAGAATAAGGAACATTTATCTGAGGAGATACACAACCAACTTTTTGCATACCTTTTCGCCATTTTTAAGTTTTTCACCCAATTTGAAGATCACTCACTCAAAGAACAACCATTTTTAAAATAAATACTGCTCATGAATAAACTTTACTAAGTTGTCGCTTTTTATCATTGTTTTTTTCTATGAGAGTACGTACATTCATCTATATTGAGCTAAATATGTGATCTAGCGCATAGCTTCGTGAAAATTGATTATGACTTTTTACCAATAAATGTTTTACCAAATATTTCGACAGCAAATAACCGTGTTTTATAGACTTTAGGTATTTTCATGATTATTTTTTAGACACTTTTAAGCCTTTTTGGCTCTTTTTCCACATAATAATTGCAATATGTACTGTATTTTTCGCCGCTGCTTGCTGTACATTTATGTCGGACAAAAGAACGCTACTACAAATTTGGATGTATACAGCATGGAGGCTATTAACATAGAGGTTAAAAGTTAATCCAAAGTATTATTGACAATTTTTTAGTAAGGCATAAGCTTTGTCCGTGTTTATCCCCCTGATTACGTTCATTAAAATACAATTAATACGTATCAGATCAACATTCACCAGGACAGGAGATCTATTGAATGTCTGAAGCAACTGGCAAGAAAGCCGTTTTAAAACTTGATGGAAAAGAAATTGAACTGCCAATTTATAGCGGCACATTAGGTCCAGACGTTATTGACGTTAAAGACGTATTAGCCGCAGGTCATTTCACTTTCGATCCTGGTTTTATGGCTACCGCTTCTTGTGAATCTAAAATCACATTCATCGATGGTAACAAAGGCGTTTTATTACACCGTGGCTACCCAATCGATCAATTAGCGACTAAAGCTGACTATTTAGAAACTTGCTACTTGCTTTTAAATGGTGAATTACCAACGCCAGAACAAAAAGCAGAATTTGATGCAAAAGTTCGTAACCACACTATGGTTCATGACCAAGTAAGTCGTTTCTATAATGGTTTCCGCCGTGACGCTCACCCTATGGCAATCATGGTTGGTGTAGTGGGTGCATTGTCTGCGTTCTATCACAATAATTTAAACATCGAAGATGTTAATCATCGTGAAATTACTGCAGTTCGCCTAATTGCGAAAATCCCTACGCTAGCAGCGTGGAGCTACAAGTACACAGTGGGTCAACCATTTATGTACCCTCGCAATGACTTGAGCTATGCGGAAAACTTCTTGTACATGATGTTTGCCACTCCTGCAGACCGTGATTACAAAGTAAACCCTATTCTTGCTAAAGCAATGGATCGTATCTTTACGCTTCATGCTGACCATGAGCAAAATGCATCTACGTCTACAGTACGTTTAGCTGGTTCTACTGGTGCAAACCCATATGCATGTATCGCTGCTGGTATCTCTGCACTTTGGGGACCTGCTCACGGTGGTGCAAACGAAGCTGTTCTTAAGATGCTTGACGAAATCGGCACTGTAGAAAACGTTGCTGGCTTCATGGAAAAAGTGAAAACTAAAGAAGTTAAACTCATGGGCTTCGGTCACCGTGTTTACAAAAACTTCGACCCTCGCGCGAAAGTGATGAAAGAAACTTGTGACGAAGTTCTTGCTGCTCTTGGCATCAACGATCCACAACTTGCACTTGCGATGGAGCTTGAACGTATTGCGCTTTCTGACGAATACTTCATTAAACGTAACTTGTATCCAAACGTAGACTTCTACTCAGGTATCATCCTTAAAGCGATTGGTATCCCAACAGAAATGTTTACAGTAATCTTCGCTCTTGCACGTACAGTAGGCTGGATCAGCCACTGGTTAGAAATGCACAGCGGACCTTACAAGATTGGTCGCCCTCGTCAGCTTTACACTGGCGAAACTCAACGCGACATCAAGCGCTAATTTCCTCAAGGAAAGCAGCAAACGACAAAAAAGACCGCATTTTGCGGTCTTTTTTATACTGAATTAATATGTCAAATAACGAACAACAAAACTCGGATTATGAATAAAGAGTTTTAATAACGTCTGTGCGGCACTCGATGGTTTTCGTGTTCCACGCTCCCAACTTTCCAGTGTTCTGACAGAAACTCCCAAGATTTGTGCCAGTTGTAACTGAGTAATTTGAATACGCTTACGTGCCAATACAATTTGCTGTGCCAATCGCAAATCCTGTGTCTGATGAATGGATTGATTTTTTATGTCCATTATCCTCACCCAATTTTTTATCACGTGATAAACAGCGCATAGCTGCGCGAAGCTAGCTCAACATTGCAGAAGAAACCTGCTTTAGTGGCAGTAAAATCCGCCGTATAAAACAGCTCAATCAACCAGATTATTGAATGGCAACATCGGTTAAGAGACTGTAATTTGACTTAATACAAGCTACAAACTGCTCTAAATACACTAAAAACAAGTTTCTATACCTCTGACTTAAGGTTGTTTTGCTGAACTTGCAGGCGCATCATGCTGCATATTTGCCATATCATGCTCGCTCATTTTCGACATATCCATATCTTTCATATTGGACATATCATGTTGTGCAGATGCTGAAGATTCATCACCCGTAGAGCGCCATTGCTGAGAGTAGCGATTGATATCATTGCTATCGGATGCAACGCTATAATATAAAAATCCCAAAAAGGTCATACCTAAAATCACAGCAATAATGACACCACGCCAAACCTTTGAAGTGCTTTTACCTTGTGAATTTTCCATACAATTTACCTTGTTACAAGTTGAAAAAATTTTGCGTTAGAATTTAAAGCTCATTCGCGCCCAATAATTACGGCCGATATTGTCAAACTGCGTATTTGCGGCATAACCAAAAGCACTCGCCCCCGCTTTATTTAAGTGTTCAGCATAGGCTTTATTCAAGAGATTATCGACACCCAAAGACAGGTCAACACCTTGAGTCAAATGATAGGTTGCGTTGAGCGCAATGGTGGTAAAGGCTTTACTTTCCCCCATGTCATAACCAACAATATTTCCCTGATACAAACTATAACGATTCTGCTTGGCAACCGAACGTACCAATAAACCCAATGTGTAATGGTCTTGTACATAGCGTAGATTAAGGCGAGCTTCCAGAGGTGCAATTTGTGGTAACGGCGTATGATCGGAAGTATTTTCACCCCATGCATACATAACACTCAAATCAGTTTGAATATGCGGGGTAAATTGATATCCCAGCCCTGTTTCTGCCCCTGCAATCGTTGCATCAACATTACGCACAGTCGGATAAGACTGTGAAATGCTCGGATTGGCATACTGGATCAGGATAAAATCTTTCACAATACCCGCATAGACCGATGCCCAAGCATTCCATTTTCCTTGCTGCCATTGTGAACCAATATCTAGCTGTGTCGTTTTCTCTGTTTTTACAGCATCCATGTTATTAATACTGTAAGCCCCAGAAGAGAGTTTAGTGCTAAACAATTCCCAAAAATCAGGAACTCGTTCAACATAACCTAAACCAACATAATTTTTAATGCCAGAATCTGGCAAACTATTTTCTAAGCGAATAAAAGCACTTGGAACGGTTTCAGTGCGTTCACTTGGATTGGTGATGATATTGGTTTTTGATGTGGTCATTGCCACGCGATCCAGACGTGCCCCTGTCACCAACTGATTACTGTTGTTCAAATGATAGGTCAGTTCACTAAATGCGCCATAGGATTGATATTTCATATTACGCATATAAGGCTTATTCATCATCATCATGGTGCTTTTCATATCTCCACCATGATTCCAATGTTGCGAATCCACACCACTCACGACACTCAATCTCCCCCACTCGGTGGTCATCGCTAAGCGTGAATTGAGTGTTTGGCGAGCCAGTTCCATTGAACTTCGTACTCCCGCATTGCTACGGTAACTGTAGTTGTCCATGACATGGTCATTGTCGGTATAGTCGATTTGCGCTTCTATTTTTTTAATATGTTCGCTGATATTTTTCTTTTCCGCATGAAAACCTAAACTTTGCCGCTTGAATTGCACCCCATCCATGGAACGCCCTGCATATTCAGAGTAACCATCTCCTGTACCCGCATTGAGTTCCAGCCATGTATCGTCATCGGGTGTCCATCCCATCGCTATGTCTGCTGTCCAACGCTCCCATGCCGATGGGACTTTATTGCGATTACCATCTTTATAACTGTTTGAGGTTGAACGACTGGTGGTTAGGCGCAAATATTTGGTTTCATCACCTAATGTTCCATCAAAATTTTGATCTAAACGACCATAGGAACCAACTAGCACACTAGCCGTTCCCTGATACGGTTTTTCACTACTCAGTTTTGGTGGAGTGCGTTCAAAAAGTACGGTTGCGGCTGAACCTGGGGTTGGATACAGTACCGTTTCTGGGCCCTTCACCACCGTAATTTTATCGTAGGTTTCAGGCGAAATATAAGAGGTTGGCGCATCCATACGTGCAGGGCACGCACCAAGTTTTTCAGTCCCATTGGTGAGCATTTTAATGCGTGAACCAAACATTCCTCGGAATGTGACATCGCCATTGGTTCCACCGCTGCTAATGGCATTAAATCCTACAATGCTTTTGAGATAATCCGCACCATCGGTCGCTGGAACAGGTTGAATTGGCTGTTTAGGATCAGCAACTACCACCAAACCATTAGCCTTCTTGCCTTTTGTTGCTGTGACTACAATTGGAGCAAGTTGAATTTCATCTGTCGTTATCGATGATTGATCTGTGGTTTCTTCCGCTTGAGCAAAATTTGAAGCAAGTGCGACTGCAACCGCAAGCGATTGTAAAATAAATTTCGGCTGTGACATGAATTTTCTCTTTTATGTCATAAACAAAATTCTTGAGGGTTTCCTCAAGAACAAATACCTTGTATTGAATATTTTGTTTAAGCAAAAAGAGGGGGCGCTCGCCCTTGTGGAATAAGAAAGAGTCGTTGTAAAACGAAATAGATATGCTTAAAAGCTTTTTGAAAAGCAATCAGGCGAACTTGCAGACGTTCGAAGACTTCTTTAATTTCCAGATCAAGAAAGGCAACCATGTGCCCATAAACTTTACAATAAAGACATTCATGGTTTGGGTCGTGCTGATGCTTGTCATGCACCGAGGCGTGGGACGACATATGCATACCCTGCATATGCGACATATCAGCCATCGACATATCCATTTGGGTGGCATTGCTATGATTTGTAAGGGCTAATGCATCGGAAACAGTGGCACATACCGGAGAAATCTGAAAATTTTCCGGAAGCAGCGCCTGTAAAAATACGGCGATTTGCAGCAACATTGCACTCAGTGCAAGTACAAATCCAGTTCTTAGCAAACTTAACCTTCTCTGCTTAGCAACCCCAATATGGCTGTTAAAATGATCAGCCTTTTAAACTCGCGCCAGTCTACTATATTTATTTTGTTTTGGCTAAAAATTTGCGAGTCTGGATTTTTTAAAGATAAGGCTTTGACATAGAAAAATTTATTCTATATTCACTAGGGTCGATTTTTTATTAAAACTGAGCAAAAATGTTGGTTTTTCTGTATTTCTGGCAGAATTTTTTTAGATTTAAGATCAATCTAAGCTGTGTTTCGTATATAGTATAACTACCTGAACGCCACTGTATATCCCTGTTATACTTTACATTACGCTGAACAATTAAATTTATAAATCAGCCTGATGTAAGCCCTATAGGAATAGGATTTTATTTGAATGAAAAATTTTAAAATTGCCCTTGCTCAATTCTCTCCACATATTGGCAATATTGAAAACAACACCCAGAAAATGATCGAACAGGCAAACCAAGCCAAACAACAGCATGCTGACATTATTTTATTTCCTGAACTCAGCATGATTGGTTACCCTGCAGAAGATTTATTTTTGCGCCCTAGTCTAAAAAAACGCACTGAAGCTGCGTTGGCTGAACTGAGCAAAGTCAAAGATATCGTGATGGTGTTTGGCTTTGTTCATCATACTGAAGATGGACAACGTTTTAACTCAGCAGCCGTGATGAAAGATGGTGAAATTCTGGGGATTTATAACAAACAGAATTTGCCGAACTATAGTGTATTTGATGAAAAACGCTACTTTGCCGCAGGTCAGCAACACCTGATTTTTGAATATTTAGGACATAAATTTGGTGTACTGATTTGTGAAGATATTTGGAGTCTTAACACCGTACAGCAATTGAGCCAACTCAATGTCGACAGTGTACTTGTACTCAACTCATCACCTTACGAAGTGGGTAAACCACAGCACCGTTTAACCACCATGGCTAAAGTGGCTAATGAGCTAAATATCAACCTGATTTATAGCAACCAGGTGGGTGGTCAGGATGATTTGATTTTTGATGGCTCAAGTTTTGCAATTAACCGCAATGGTGATGTCGTTTTACGTGCTGCAAGCTTCAAAGAAGAACTCTACTATGTAGACTTCGATACAGAACAGGCTGCTTACACTAAGCAAACTCTTGTTCCTGAACTCGACACCATGGCTGAGATTTATCAAAGCCTAGTCATGGCAACCCGTGACTATGTTCAACGTTCAGGTTTTCCTGGTGTTATTTTAGGTTTATCTGGCGGGATTGACTCTGCTTTAACCTTAGCGATTGCAGTTGATGCTTTGGGCGCAGATAAAGTTCAAGCTGTGATGATGCCATATACTTACACTTCGCAAATTAGTGTTGAAGATGCAGCGGAACAAGCAAAAACTTTAGGGATTACATTCGGGATTGCAGAAATCCACCCGATTGTGAATAGCTTTATGCAAACTCTGTATCCTTTCTTTGGTGATCGCCCTGCCGATGCGACCGAAGAAAATCTTCAGGCACGTGCACGCGGCACTTTACTCATGGGTTTGTCGAACAAGTTTGGTAATTTAGTCCTGTCTACAGGCAATAAATCTGAGCTTGCTGTAGGTTACTGCACACTGTATGGCGATATGGTCGGCGGTTTTGCGGTTCTTAAAGATGTGTACAAAACCATTGTATTTGAATTGGCAAAATACCGTAACAGTATCAGTGAAACTCCAGTGATTCCTGAGCGTGTCATTACTCGCCCACCTTCAGCAGAACTTCGTCCAGACCAAAAAGATCAAGACTCATTACCTGCATACGATGTGCTTGATGCCATTTTATATGCTTACATTGAAGAAGACAGCAGCCAAGCGGACATTATTGCTCGCGGTTTTGATCAGGCAACTGTAGAAAAAGTCATTCAGTTGGTTGATCGCAATGAATACAAACGCCGTCAGGGTGCAATTGGTCCACGTATTAGCTCACGCGCGTTTAGCCGTGAACGCCGCTACCCAATTGTAAATGGCTGGAAAGCTGGTATCTAATTAAAAAAATACAAAAAGCCCGAATTTATGTTCGGGCTTTTTTATATCTTAGGCATACGTCAGGCACAAAAAAAGAAACCATGCAGTGATGCATGGTTTATAAAAATGGTGGCTATGACGAGACTTGAACTTGTGACCCCCGCATTATGAGTGCGGTGCTCTAACCAACTGAGCTACATAGCCGTAAACTGTGCGTGCATTATCTACAGTTCTTTAAATCACGTCAACAAGTTTCAACACCATCTGTTCAGCAAATATGCAAAATTTAATGTTTTGACTATAAATTAACTATTTTTCTGTAGTTTGCAACTAAAAAAGTGGCTTAATGCATAAGTTTTCATAGAAAATACTGAATGACTATAAGTGCCATCAGCGCAATAAGTAGAATATATTCACACGTTAACTCATCATGTATTTTGCCCAACTCAAGGTTGAGCAAAATTATAGAAACCTTATGATAGATATCATTAGGATATCGTTATATTGCCGTTTAATTGGCTACAGGCAGAGCTTCTGAAAAGTTAGCCAATTTAATGCGATCCTTATGAAGCTTTCTGGCAATTTCCCTCGGCAAACAACTGCTGTAAATGCTCAACTTCACATGGTAAACCCACGTAGTTTTCTGCCAGTGTTGCCTGCCCTGCTTCAGAGCCTAAAACATAGTTCAATTCAGCCTGTTTCAGCTTTTTCTCAAAGGCAGTATCATCTTCAAAATCATGCAGTAGATTCGTCATCCACCAAGAAAAACGTTCCGCTTTCCATACGCGCTGTAAACATTTCTCCGAATACTGCTCAATACCTTGCTCTGAACCGTGCTGATAATATTCAATTAAAGCACTGGCCAAATATGCAATATCTGAAGCCGCAAGGTTTAAACCTTTTGCTCCTGTTGGCGGCACAATATGTGCGGCATCTCCAGCCAAGAATAACTTACCAAAACGCATTGGCTCGGTGACAAAACTCCGTAACGGCGCAATACTTTTTTCCAATGAAGCACCTGTCACCAGTTTTTCTCGGCTTTCAGGGTCTAAACGGCGTTTTAACTCTTCCCAAAATTGTTCATCTGACCAGTTTTTCACTTTATCGGTCAAAGGTACTTGCAAGTAATAACGACTACGGGTATTTGAGCGCATACTGCATAATGCAAAACCACGTTCTGACTGGACATAAATCAGCTCATCTGCAACAGGTGGCACATCTGCCAGTAAACCCAACCAGCCAAAAGGATACACTTTTTCAAAGGTTTGAATACGCTCTTGTGGGATGCTGGCGCGAGAAACACCATGGTAACCATCACAGCCCGCAATAAACTCACAATCAATCTGGTACTGCTCCCCCTGATAGTCAAAAGTGACTTTTGGTGCATTATCGAAATCATGAATTTGCACATTCTGTGCTTCATAAAATGAACTGAGCTGTTCCTGTTGGCGCGCTTGCATCAGATCTTTAGTCACTTCTGTTTGACCATATACCGTCACCTGTTTGCCTTGTGTTAATCCTGACAGGTCAATACGATACTTTGTACCATGACTCAAAATCTCAATACCTGAATGTGGCAAACCTTGCTGTTTGAGATGCTGATCAACACCTGCCAAATGTAAAAGGTCAACAGAAACCTGTTCTAAAATACCTGCACGAATACGCGCTGCCACATATTCAGCACTGCGCTGTTCCAGCAAAATATGCTCAATTCCAGCTTTATATAGCAACTGCCCAAGTAACAAACCCGCAGGCCCTGAACCAATAATCACAACCTGAGTGTTGAGATTTTTCATGATGATATCCCTATCAAATTAATATTCTGCAAGTAAATTAAGCTGTTTTTTCAGATCACTCTATGTCTAGAATAGGAAAATGCCCGATATACAATACAGTTGTCCGAATATCGGACAATTTTCAAATAGGATATACTTGCCATGGAACAACAGGCATATCTCCAAGCAGTAAATGGGGAACAGATTGCTCAGGAAGACTATATTGCAGGCTTGGCTAAAGGGCTGATCGTACTTGAAACCTTTGGTATAGAAAGACAACGCCTGAATATCACCCAGATTTCCCAACGCACGGGTATTAGCCGCACAGCGGCACGGCGCTATGCCAAGACCTTAAAATTTTTAGGGTTTTTAGATAGTGATCAGCATTATTTCTGGTTAACGCCACGTGTGCTTCGTTTCTCAAGCGCCTATCTGAGTTCTGCACACCTACCTAAAATCGCGCAACCTTTGCTCAACTTGCTGAGCGTGCAGACCAATCAGACTTTTTCGATCGTAGTGCTGGATGAACATGAAGTCGTACCGATTGCCCGCAGCTTTCTACCACAACCTGATAGCTTGCGCCTTAACCCTTACGGCATGCATTTGGGGCATCGCCTGCCTGCTCATGCCACCTCAACAGGTAAGTTACTCTTGGCACAACTTAGCCAAAGTGAACGCCAAGCATGGGTACAGCGCTATGGTTTAAAACGTCTCACACCATTTAGTATGACCAATGAAAGTGAATTTTTACAGGAACTCGAGAAGATTGCCCAACAGGACTATTGTATTTCACAAGAGGAGCATGAGCTTGGGATTATTGCAATTGCGGTTCCTATTTTTGATGCTCAGGGACAAGCCATTGCCGCGCTAAACTGCATTGGGCAACAACAACGGATTGATGAAAACTATTTGATCAAGAGTATTTTGCCATTACTCAGACATTGCGCTCAGGAAATTCGCAATATGCTATAAACAAAAAAAGCCAGTGATAACACTGGCTTTTTCGACTGGATCTTACCAAATATCGGTATCAATCTTTTTCTTATATTCTGGATGGCTGTCCAGTTTAAATACTGGTTCTTTCACACCACGACCAAGCTGTGCACGATAATCTTTCAGCATCATACGCAAGAATGGCATGAGGAGTAAGATCGCAATTAAGTTGATGGTTGCCATGATACCCATCGACAAGTCTGCCATTGACCAAACTAAAGGTACGCTGGTAATCGCGCCGAAGTACACCATAAACAGTACCATTAGGCGGAAAATAAACATCACCACAGGGCTGTTATTAATGAACTGCACATTACTTTCTGCATAAGCATAGTTGCCTAAAATTGCAGAGTAGCAGAACAGGAACAGGATAAAGGCAAGAAAGTCACCGCCATAGTGCCCAATCTGGGTTTCCAAAGCATGCTGAGTCAATTCAACACCTTGCAAACCTGAATTAGTGTAAACGCCTGAAATCAGAATGATCAACGCAGTACTGGTACACACCACAAAAGTATCGACAAACACACCAAGCATTTGTACCAACCCTTGGTTGACTGGATGTTGTACATCCGATGCCGCTGCCGCGTTTGGCGCCGACCCCATCCCCGCTTCATTCGAGAATAGACCGCGTTTGATGCCTTGCATCATCGCCATAGACACCATGCTACCGAAGAAACCACCCGCAGCAGCATCGAACTGAAATGCTTTACTAAAAATCAGGTAGAAAATGTGCGGAATCAGGTCGTAATTGCTAATACAGATATAAAAAGCCAGCGCCAAATACAGACCTGCTTTCAACGGTACAAACATTTCGGCGAAATGTGCAATCCGTTTAATCCCACCAAAAATAGCCAGTGCAGTAATCGCAACCAAAGCCAAACCGACCCAAGAAATAGTCAGGTTAAGACCACCAAGTGGAAGAATAATATTGGCTTTGTCCCAGCCCCAAGCATGCGAAGAAGCATCAATCATGGCATTGGCTTGCACCGAGTTAAATACAAAACCGTATGCCAGAATCATTGCTAGCGCAAAAATAATCCCGAACGGCTTGCTCTTTAAGCCCTTGGTAATGTAATAGGCAGGACCACCACGAAACTGTGCATTGTGTTCATCACGGATTTTAAACAACTGTGCTAAAGAGGACTCAACAAATGCTGAACTCATGCCCACCAATGCAGTAACCCACATCCAAAATACCGCACCTGGCCCACCAATTGCGATTGCCATAGCAACCCCACCGATGTTCCCCACACCAACGCGACTCGCCAAACCTGTAACAAAAGCCTGAAATGGAGTAATCCCATGTTCATCCTGTCCTGGTTGACGGCTTTCTTTCATGACCCGAATACTTTGTAAAAACATTCGAATCTGTACACCGCCTGTTACAACGGTATAAATTAAGCCAACTGCAAGTAGCAAAATTACCAAGAAATTCCATAATGGGTCATTAAAGTATGCAACCCAACGCATGAGAAATGCATTTAATTCCGAATTCATTCAGACGTCCTTCTAGATCATACGGGCATCACTCGTTGGAGAATTCAATACTCTTTCTGCATAGGTTGGCAATATATCATTGGCTGATATTCGCTCGCGATTATGTATTGTCCATGAAAGAGTTTACTAATTTCCCTTACAAAAGTCTGAGTGATAGTCAGCATTATTATTGAGCCATATATGCTCATCATAAAGCGCCGCATCTAAGCCGTGCTACACAATAAAATTGCTTAGCCATCAACAAAAAATTTTTGACTGGCACAAGTCAAAATCAATAAAATCTTTAGAAAAGATTAAGAATAAAACAGTATGAAGAATTTCCCACCCTGCAAAAACTGCACCAAAAAAATCTCTTGCACCAAAAAAAGACGCAATTATACCGATATGAAACTTAAAACCAACTTATTTTTAGGATTTCGCACCATTTTAGTGATTATTTTTCAAACTATTTTTTACTATTATTTATACAAGCAATCTCATTATTTAGTATAAATAAACAACAAATATTCTATATTTTTTCAATTTAAATCAAAATTTCCTTCGTAACAACAGTCAGTTAAACCTGACCATTTATTCAAAAAAAACAGATGATAGTTTTTCGACAATCATCCGCATAATTCCTTACGGGTTTCTCTAGCCACTGCCTAATGCTATCGTTTATAGTGCTAAAAAAATCATTAACTCATGAGATTACAGGAGTACTTATGAACTTGGAGCAAGTTCGCTACGTCGATGATGCCATTACTTCACGCCATTCAGTACGTGCTTTTTTAAACACCCCTGTTGAACCACAGCTTATTCAAGATATTTTAGCCGTTGCAAGCCGCGCACCCTCGGGTACCAATACTCAACCATGGAAAGTCTATGTCGTCACAGGTAAAAAACGTGATGCAATCGTTGAGCGTGTATGTCAGGCTCAAATTGAAGTGAACCAGCATCCTGAGCTTGCTGAAAAATATAAAGAAACTTTCGCTTATTATCCTGAGCAATGGATTTCACCATTTATTGACCGCCGTCGTGCCAATGGCTGGGGCTTATATGGTTTGCTTAATATTCAGCGCGGCGAAAAAGAAAAAATGGCTGCACAGCAATTACGTAATTTTAAATTGTTTGATGCACCTGTGGGTTTATATTTTACCGTCAACAAAGCGATGGGCATTGGCTCAAAAATGGATATTGCCATGATGATTCAAAATGTTATGGTAGCAGCGAAATCCCGTGGTCTAGACACTTGCCCACAAGCAGCATGGAACCACTTTCACCCGATTGTACTAGAAGAACTGGGCGCACCTGAAGACGAAGAGCTGGTCTGTACCGTTGCGCTTGGCTACGCTGACCCAAATGAAATCGTGAATACTTTTATTACTCCACGCGAGCCAGTCGAAAGCTTTACCGTTTTTCTAGAAGAATAAACCCTGAAATACTGAATCATAGTCAGTCTACTGGCTATGATTCATTTAAAAACTCGCGCTCTGCACCATCCCCTGAAAATTCAAACAATCCCGCACCCGTTTTTGTTGCATCGCATTTAATTCATCCAGATTAAACCACTGATATGCTGAATGCTCATCACTCAACTGAATATGTACCTGCTCAGGCAAATAACAACGAAAAATAAAGGCATGTGAATTGACGGCACTGTGATAATACACACCACTCAAATAGGCAATTTCAACCGTACAACCCAGCTCTTCCTGACATTCACGTATTAAAGCCTGATGAATGGTTTCTCCAACATCCAGACCACCGCCTGGTAAGCCCCATGCCTGATTAGCATATGTCGCTTTCAGTAGTAATACTTGTTGCTGATGATTAGTAATCACAGCATGTGAACTCATACGGTAGAAGTCATGAAAACCCATTAAGATGCCTGCTGTGTACCCAAGCCCAGATCAATATCAGTCATTTTCCAATGCCAGCCATCACGGGTAAAAATAAACTGGGTGTCTGCACCCTGTAAATGCACCACATGAATCACAAAATGGTTTAAATCGCGATAGCCTGCATGATATTGCAACTCGCTGCTGCTCGCTGTCGATACAGAATCAGATGCTGTATGACTCATATTTGCTTCTATGATATTTGAGCTATTGTCTTCAGTCTTGTGATGAATGGATAGGGATTGTGCCAACTGCTTACCTTGTAATAATAAAATCAGGGTCTTCGGCGTAACGACACGATCAAGCACAGCATCGGTAATCGGTTCACCCAGATATTGCTCCACCAAATGCTTCCAGGATGGGTGCTGCCCTTGATTTAAATCTGCAGCGAACCATTGTGCATTCATTTGTGGTTTAAGGCTTTCTTTTACCGCCTCATAATCAATATATGCAGAAATTCGTTCAGGCTGATTGTTTTCATAAGCTTGCTTGAGCTGATACAGCATCCAGTAAGGCGATGCCAACCATGCCGCTATGAACAATGCAACCGCGACACTAAGAGTAACAATGAGCTTTTTCACCGCAACTTTGCCCTATTTTTTTACCACCAAAGAAAGTGCGTTAATGTAACCGATTCGCTATTTAGATGCTGTAAAAGCTTTGCTGATTTATGTAGTAATTGCTTTATTTCTCGACACAACAATGACTGTATTCAAACGGCTCAGCATGTATTTTGTCTATTTTTCGGCTTTGCGCAGAAACATAACAATCTACGGCTGAATTTTCCCAGAAAATCCGCCACAATAGCTCCTATAGTCAAAACCTAATTTTGAGAACAAGATGAGTGATTTAGCTTTTATTCAATATCAACTCAACGGCGTAGATGCGCAAAAATTTCTGCAAGGTCAAGTCACGTTGCATGTTGAACGCCTCCCAGAACAAACACCTCGCTATACGGCTATCTGTGATTTAAAAGGTCGTATCCAGTTTGGGTTATGGCTCACTAAACTTGATGCTGAACATTTTGAAATTGTTGTCATTGAAGATCAAAGTGAAGAATTTGCCAAACATATTAAAAAATATGGTGCTTTTTCTAAAATGACGTTAAGCACTGTAGGTGAGGTTTTCCCTACCCTCACTGCGACCAGCACAAGCTTTGCTACACAACCTACAGATATCACAACATGGCAACAACACGCGATTGCACAAGGACAAGCCTATATTTGCCAAGCCACTGCACATAAGTTTCAACCGCAAGAACTACGTTTGCATCAACGTGAAGGTGTCGATTATGACAAGGGCTGCTATTTAGGTCAGGAAATCGTGGCGCGTTTATGGTTTAAAGCCAAACCTAAACACTGGCTACACTTAGTTGCAGGAACAGGAGATGTTCCTGCTATTGCAAGCCAATTACATAGTGATGTTGAAGTGGTCAATAGCATTGCAACTGCAACAGGTTTTCAGGCACTCGTGGTTGCTAAACCTGCTGCACTGTCCGAACTGAATTTGACGGTGCTTGACTTGCCTGCACAGTTCAGTGCCGATGTCGCTCGTCCACAGTAGAATACGTCCTAGGCTTTGGGTGAAACAAAAACTTTTACTCAAAGCCGCACACTCAAAAATTGTGTAAATTGCATTCGTTTTCTTCCACCCGTATTCCTCATAACATCCTTCAGAGTCACTTTATGAAAAAACTCCTTGCCGCGCTCGGACTTAGTCTTATGACAATCGGTATGGCACATGCAGATATTGCGACACTAAAAGCCAACCTGCAAAAAAATTATCCAGACGTTATACCAGAATCGATTCAACCGACACCAATTAAAGACATCTATGAAGTCTATATGGATGGTGAAATCGTCTATACCAATGATGAAGGACGTTATTTCTTTATCGGCAATTTGGTTGATCTAAAAAACCAAGTCAGCCTGACCGAACAGCGCCAACAAGAATTAACCAAAATCGATGTGAAAACTTTACCGCTCAATCAGGCAATTAAACATGTCAAAGGCAATGGTAAACGCGTACTGTATATTTTCAGCGACCCTGATTGTCCATACTGCCATGCACTAGAAGAAGAACTCAAACAAGTCGATAACGTCACGGTTTATTTATTCTTGTATCCATTGACGAACTTGCATCCCAATGCAGAAGCTATGGCACAGAAAATCTGGTGCTCAAAAGACAAATATGCAGCATGGGAAGGCTACGTTCTGGATCGCAAACAACCAAACGATAAAGCGAGCTGCGCAACACCGATACAGAAAAACCTAGAATTTGGTAAAAAACTCCGTATTGATGGTACACCAACCTTCTTCCTAAAAGATGGTCAGCGTATTTCTGGTGCACGCAGTGCAGATGAGATCAATAAATTACTGGATTCAGTACAGTAACTGAAACAACCTCAGCCTTCGTGGCTGAGGTACTTTTTATTTGTCATCCAAAGATTCATCGCGCTGCGCAAAACGGCTGGCAATAATACCGCAAACAATCAACTGAATTTGATGAAACAGCATCAGCGGTAACAGTATTAAACCAATCGGCTGACCTGCAAAAATAATCTTCGCCATCGGCACGCCACTGGCTAAAGTCTTTTTCGAACCACAAAATAAAATCGCAATCTGATCTTTTTGATTAAAGCCTAGAGCACGGCTGGAAAAATGGATGAGTAGCATTGCGATTGCCAGCAACACACCACACACCACAAACAAGCCCACCAGCGTTTGAGCTGACACCTGATGCCAAATTCCTTCAATCACGGCTTCACTAAATGCAGCATAGACCACCATCAAAATCGAGCCCTGATCAACACATTTGACCACAACACCATGTTGCTTAATGAATGGGAAAAGTTTTGAGCGACAAATTTGTCCCAATACAAAGGGAACCAATAGCAGTGACACAATATTCAGCACAGCATTGGATGAGCCTGTGTCATGATGTGACAAGGACTGACCAATGAACAGACTCACTAAAAACGGAGTAATAAACATCCCGAAAATATTGGATGCCGATGCACTACACAATGCAGCAGGCACATTGCCTTTAGCAATTGAAGTAAAGGCAATCGATGACTGTACCGTTGACGGTAACAGCGCCAAGTACAAAATACCCAGATACAGCTCATGCCCCAGTAATGGTTCAATCACGGGTTTCAGCAACAAGCCCAAAATTGGGAACATGACAAAAGTGGCAGTAAAAATACACAAATGCAGGCGCCAATGCGTCAAACCATCCATAACCGCCTGACGAGACAGTTTTGCCCCATGCAAAAAGAATAATAATGCAATGGCAAAATTGGTGAGTTGCCCAAAGATACTGGCAGCATGACCATGAATCGGTGCAAAGCTAGCTAAGACCACCATACCAATGATCATCAGACTAAAATTATCGGGTAAAAAACGTGGTCGAGCCATTACACTTCCTTTTGGTTAATTCGTCTCTGTCGCTCTTGGATTAGATCATGAGAATTTTCAAATGACTTTTCACAGACTTAAAAGCAGCTTTTTGATCGCAAAGCACATCATCATGATTGAAGTTTCTGAAAAAATAGAACGAAAAATCGCTTGCTGCATAGTAACCGCAGACAATTTAATGGGTCAACCCATCTACCACCAACAGGCAATCAGCAAGCTAATCCCGATAAAACCTAAAAGGGTACTGAGCATTAGTGCAGCAACGGCGCGCTGCTCCAGTCCATAAATTTGCCCTAAAATACCAAATACGATTGGCATCGGCAAAGCTGCAATCAAGGTCGCGGCATGTTGCATTTCTATAGAAGCATTAGGCAAAAGAAAAAATAGACAGGAAATAACACTCGGCATCAACACTACTTTCAGCAACACCAACGTAATCGTTTGCGTATCGAGCGCTCGCAATTGCATGCCAACCAAACTACCTCCAATCACCAGAAGCGCCAGAGAAGGTGCTGTTTTTCCTAAAACATTCAGCATATTATCGAGTATTTCAGGTGGCCTTAACTCGAAGATCACTGCGAGCATTGCCAAAATAATCGAAATCACCAAAGGGTTTTTCAGTAAATTTTTTAATGCCTGATACAACATTCTAGAAGGATGCTGCTGCGTCTGTAGACCTGCTTCTGCCAGTAACAACACCATGGGTATCATCAGCAGGCTTTCGATCATTAAAGTCAATGACAGATAAATCACAGCATGATTGGGTAACACTAACGGTAAAATTGCACTCCCGATTAATCCCGTATTGGACATTGATGCGCCCATGGACAGGACTGCGGTCTGGGTCGGGGAATGGTGAAAGTGTCGTTTATAAATCCAGTATGCCAGTGCATATAAAATCAGTGACCCACCTGCATATGCCAGCAAATAGGGCAACAACCAGATTTCATGCAGATTTTTGCTGGCAAGGGAATGCAAGATCAGCGCGGGTAGTGCAATCTTGATGACATAGCCACCTAAGCCCTTAATCTGCTCGGCAGTCAATAAACCCAACTTAACACTTGCATAGCCCGTGCCCATGAGCAGAGACATGGGCAACAAGATTTCAAAAACCAATCTGTTCTACCTGAGCCTTACGCGTTGCTTTCAGCAAACGCATGGAACAGGTTTTTAAAACCATGCGGCTGACAGCGCAAATACTGGGGTGCAATCTGAACAGATTCGCCCAAAGAAGCTGCGGCATGCCAGACCCAGCGCGGGTCATATAAAATCGCACGCGCCAAGGCAATTGCATCGGCTTGATGATGACGCACAATCAGTTCTGCTTGCTGAACCTCGGTAATCAAACCTACTGCAATCACAGGGATCTTTACATGCTGTTTAATTTCGCTCGCAAAAGGCACTTGATAGTTAGGTTCAATATCAATCTGTTGTTTTTCATGCAAGCCTGCACTGGAAACATGCACATATGCTGCACCTGTTTTTTCAAGCTGCTGAGCCAGTTCAATGCTCGACTCAAGCGTCCAACTCGCTTCTGCTTGTGACTCCATCCAGTCAGTTGCCGAAATACGTACTCCGACAGGGAAACCTTGCGGCACGACCTGTAAAATTGCATCCAGAACTTCCAGTGTTAGACGCATGCGGTTTTCCAGACTGCCGCCATATTGATCTTGGCGCTGATTCGACAACGGCGACAGAAATTGATGCAGCAAATAACCATGTGCAGCATGAACTTCTATCAGTTCAAAACCTGCATCTACAGCGCGCTGCGCTGCGGCAGCAAAGTCCTGTTTTACAATCTGAATTTCGTCAAGTGTTAAAGCATGCGGTGCAAGATCCTGCGCAGCAAATGGCACAGCACTCGGCGCAACTGTTTGCCAGCCATGCACATGCTCAGGTGCAAATTGTCCACGACCATGCCACGGCTTGTCTGTAGAAGCCTTACGCCCTGCATGTGCCAACTGCACCCCAAACGGCATTGGGGAAATGCTTTTGACCTTAGCCAGTAACGCTTTGATCTGGTCACGCTGCTGATCATTCCACAAGCCTAAATCAGCATAACTGATCCGCCCTTCAGCTTGTACCGCTGTCGCTTCAACAATACACAAACCAGCACCAGACAAGGCATAATTTGCCCACTGCTGTTCATGCCAATAGCTGACTTCGCCTGCTTCAGTCGCAGAATATTGACACATCGGTGCAATGATTACTCGATTGGTTAAGCTCAGATCAGCAAACTGAATGGTTTCGAATAATTTTGACATCTAAGACAGTTCCCCTGTTTCATTAAAATTGTTTGGTAACACTCAGACCTGCACTCCAGTTACGCCCTTGTGCAGGTTCAAAATAGCGCCCATTGCCATCATTCACAATCACCGAACCAACATAATTGCGGTCAAACAAATTATCGACTCGAGCATAGGTATTGATTGCCCAGTCCTGCATTTTCCATTTGTAGCCGACATCTATTGCAGTAACGGTATAACTTGGCGCTGCATCGGAGTTCGCATCATTGACATAGATTTTATCCATATAATGTGCTTCGATGCCTGCAAACGCGCCCGTTTGTGGCTGCCATGCCAAGCGTGCAAAAGCCTGATTTTTGGCAATTCCAGGAATATACGTGCCTTTTTTGACTATACCCGATGATGAGCTGAAATCCGAATCAAAGGTAGCATCTAAATAACTGTAGCTTGCTTGTACTTTCAGATCTTTCCACAGATTTTTATTCCAAGAAAACTCTACGCCTTGGCGCTGGGTTTTATCGACATTCTGATAAGTTGCCAGACCATTGACTGTTGCATAAGATACAATGTCATTTTTAGTCTTGCTTTGGAAGGCTGCAAGTGTGAAATATCCCCAAGAATTTTTTGACTTTAAGCCAATTTCATAGTTATCGCTGCTCGACGGTTTCAGGTTAAAGTTAAAACCTGCTGCACCATCGGTACGATATGCCATTTCGGTAAAAGTCGGGGTTTCAAAACCTTTAGCATAACTCACATAAGCCAGTAATTCAGGAACAATCTGCCAGCTCAGCGCTGCTGAAGGTAAAGTTTTCGAGTATTCAGTTTTGCCACTGTCATTGCCATTACTTAAATAATGGTCATCTGACTTGTAATGTACGTTGCTATAACGCACGCCTGTATCTAAGCGCCAAGTCGGTAAAAACTGCCATGATGCTTGAAGATATGGGTCAATATTCCACAAAGTATTGTCTTCATTACGGCGCAAATTACCTTTCACCCCATAAGTGCCTGCGGCATTATAGTTTTCATAGCCTTTGCGGTCTTCATCCATGGCATCAAGCGCTACACCTGCACTAATGCTGGTGTTCGGCAGAAGTTCCTTGCCTGTCCAGCGGAAATCTGCCCCATAATAATTACGGTCAAAATCAATCACGCCGCCGGCATTATTAACATTGGCTTGGGTCGATTTAGGAATGGATTGATACTGAATCACATGACGGTTGCCAACATAAGTCATGGCATACAGTTCATTGTGATCATCTAGCGGCTTTGTCCACGTTACGCCAGTTTGAGTCTGCTCAATTTCCTTACGGGTGTTGTAAGTTTCTGCGCTACTCACTGCCTGTTTTGGGTTTTGCTCCCATAAAGCACGTGTCAGCCCCATTGGATCATCGGCATTGATTTTAACGTAGTTGGTCACCCAGTTGATTTTGCTGCCATCGCTCAAATTCCAAGTCAGTTTGGCATTGTTCAGTACTTTATCTGCCGCACTATGCTCACGGTAACCATCGGTATCGAAATACGAAGAACTGATCACATAAGCGGGCTCATTTTCAGCATGTGCACCGCCTTGCAACACAATCAAGCTGTTACTGCGCTGATCACTCCCCCCCGAATAGCCCATCGTCACGGAGTCACGTCCCTGACCTTCTTTGGTGGTTGCCAGAATCGCACCGCCAGAAGAGTTTCCATACAGAGATGAAAATGGTCCTGTCAGCACTTCAAGATGATCCAGACTTTTCAGGTCGATGTTCGAGGTTTGCCCCTGACCATCAGGCATAGTGGCAGGAATACCATCGACATATAAACGAATACCACGCACTCCAAAGGTCGAACGCGCCCCAAAACCTCGCATGGAAAGCTGCAAATCTTGTGCGTAATTCTCACGATTATTCAGTTGTAAACTTGGAATTCCCTTGACCACTTCCGTAAGGTTCACCCCAATATTGTCTTGTTGCTTTGGCGCATTCACCCGAAAAACCGAAGCTGGTGTTTTGGCATAACTGGTATCGGTATGTGTCGCTTCAACTTTAATGATTGGCAAATCTTCTTGGATGGCCACCTCATCTTCAGCATATAAACTTCGGCATACGCATACTGTCATCAACAACATGGCACTTTTCACAGCAAAACTGGCATGCATATTACGCATTATTTTCATCCTAAATCTTTGGGGGAGCATCATGGCGGCAGTCAAAATTTCAAGCAAAACAAGATGCTTTGCGAACAGCCAAAGTCAGCAATCTGACAAGTTTATATTTTGAGTGGCAAATCTGCCTTGTATTGTAGTAATGCCTCTGTCCGAACACAAGTTGCGGATATACCTGTTTCTTCGTGCATGCTAAAGTATGCGTTTTCTTGTTGTTATTGTAGCCGTATGCCTGAATTACCCGAAGTCGAAACCACCAAAAATAGTTTAGCGCCTTTGCTTTTGCAAACCGTACAACGTGTAGAAGTGCGCCAACCACAATTACGCTGGGCAATTCCACAGGATGTTGACAAACTACGTGGTCAAAAACTGTTGGGATTACAACGGCGTTCCAAATATATTCTGGCAGAATTCGAACAAGATAGCATGCTGTGGCATTTGGGTATGTCAGGCAGTTTTCGGATTTGCGGTGCTCAGAATGAACTGCGCAAACATGATCATTTCATTCTGGATTTTGGCGAACAACAACTACGTTATCACGACCCACGTCGCTTTGGCTGTATCTTGTGGCTCAACGAAGAATCCAAGCATAAGCTGCTTGACCCACTCGGCCCTGAGCCATTGACTGATGCTTTCAATGCCGATTATTTGATTCAAAAATTTAAATCCAAGCATGTTGGTATCAAAGTTGCACTGATGGATAATCATATTGTCGTGGGCGTTGGCAATATTTATGCAACTGAAAGCCTGTTCAATCTGGGGATTCATCCAGCACAGCCTGCATCTAGCCTGAGCCAACAACAAATCAGTGCCTTGGTGGTGGAAATCAAACGCATTTTAAACTTTGCCATTGATTTGGGAGGTTCCACCTTACGCGACTATACCAATGCCATGGGGGAAAATGGTTACTTTCAACAAACTTTATTGGCTTATGGGCGTGCAGGTGAAATGTGTGTCAACTGTGAAACCACACTAGAAAATATCAAACTGGGACAACGTGCCAGTGTGTTTTGCCCACAGTGCCAACCCCTTAAAAAAACCGCAAAGTCATAATCTGTCAGGAGGTTCAATCTATGCAAACTGCAATCGTACGTCATATCTTGGTTAAGGATAAAACGCTTGCCGAACAGCTCAAGAAAAAAATTCAGTCAGGGGGTGACTTCTCTAAAATTGCCAAAGAATACTCAACTTGTAATTCAGCAAAACGTGGCGGTGAACTGGGTGAAGTCAAAAAAGGGCAACTGGTGCCTGTGATTGATAAACTGGTATTTACTGCGGCTGAACGAGTATTGCACGGCCCTATAAAAAGCCAGTTTGGTTTTCATTTACTGGAAATCAAATTTCGTATGAATTTTTAAATCAGTATGATGCTTAAATACACAGCGAGATTTAAGCATCATTTTTTTAATTTTAGGTGTGTGCAGATTTGGCTGTAGGATGCATTTGGTATGTCCATGCCTGAACCCTATCACCAGACTCAAGTTCAACCTCCACCATGACTCGCTGATACTGAAACCCTTCAAAATCATCCAGCATTTTCCAGTTATCTGCCAACAGGTCTGTAGAGAAAAGTAAACCCTCAATTTTTTCTGATTGTGGGTCAAGCACTAACGCAGGCAAACCCTGATCAGGCCCCCAATCCAGAGTATGCACAACACCACGTACATAGCCTATTTGCCATTTTCCACCCATATTTCCCAGAATATGTGCATTGGCTTGCCCTGGACGCAATGTGCCATAAGTAAATAATTGGTTCATTTTCCCCATCCTGATGCAGCAGAATTATTGATCTTCTCGCGGATTCATTTTACAAAAAACTGAGTCATCATACATAAAAAAAGCAGCTTGGTTATCGCTGCTTTTTTAGTTATAAAAGATTATGCTTTCTTTTTTAACTCATCACGAATTTCACGAAGTAATTGAATATCTTCAGGTGTTGCCACTGGTGCAGGCACAGCTTCTGCTTCTTGTTTACGGCGCATTTTGTTAATCAATTTCACCATAATAAACACAACCCAAGCCAGAATAATAAAGTTAATCAGGATGGTTAAGAAATTACCATAAGTCAGTACGTTAACTCCTGCCTTTTGCATCTCAGCCAGAGATTGTAAATTGTTGGGGTTTTTGCCCAATATGATAAATTTTTGGGTAAAGTCAACGCCTCCCCCTGTAATCAGGGTGATAATCGGCATAATAATATCTTTAACTAAGGAATCGACAATTTTACCAAACGCGCCACCAATGATGACACCCACAGCAAGGTCGATCATATTGCCTTTTACCGCGAATTCACGAAATTCTTTTAAAATACTCATTTAAATCTCCAGTTCTTTTCATATGACTTATATGATGCGGTATATATATTATGTATATGTATTTCCATTTAATTTACTTGGTTTTAAAAAATTGCCAATCCTTTGTAGAAAATCTTATACAAAAAAAACCGCTAATTAAAATTAGCGGTTTTTTTATGACTTAAGAGAACTTATTTATCGCGGTTACGCTTACGTTCGTTTTCAGTCAAATAACGCTTACGGATACGAATTGATTTTGGTGTTACTTCAACTAATTCGTCATCTTCAATGAATTCAAGCGCTTGTTCAAGCGTATATTCAATTGCAGGGACTAAAGTTAAAGCCTCATCTGTACCAGACGCACGGACGTTGGTTAATTGTTTCGCTTTAGTTGGGTTTACAGCCATATCGTCTGAACGAGAGTTAATCCCTACGATCATGCCTTCGTAAACTTCCAACTGTGGTTTAGCAAATAAACGACCACGGTCTTGTAAACCAAATAGCGCATAGCCCAAGCAAGTGCCTTGAACCATAGAAATCAATACACCATTTTGACGCTTCGCAACAGTACCTTGTTTAACAGGACCGTAGTGAGAGAAGCTTGACGTCATGATCCCTGTACCAGAAGTCATGGTTAGGAATTCAGAACGGAAACCGATCAAGCCACGTGAAGGAACAGTTGCTTCAATACGGATACGGCCTTTACCGTCAACTTCCATATTGGTCATTTCGCCTTTACGGTAACCCATTTGTTCCATTACAGCACCTTGATGCTGTTCTTCAACGTCAAATGTTACGTTTTCGTATGGCTCTTGTTTTTCACCATCAACTTCTTTGATGATTACTTGTGGACGCGATACGCCCATTTCAAAGCCTTCACGACGCATGTTTTCGATCAATACTGAAAGGTGAAGTTCACCACGACCAGAAACTTTGAAACGGTCTGGACTTTCAGTATCTTCTACACGAAGTGCTACGTTATGAATCAATTCACGGTCTAGACGTTCACGAATATTACGTGAAGTCACGAATTTACCTTCTTTACCAGCAAATGGTGAATTGTTTACTTGGAATGTCATCGATACTGTAGGTTCGTCTACAGACAATGGCGGTAATGCTTCAACAGTTTTCGGATCACAAATCGTGTCTGAAATGTTAAGTGCATCAATACCTGTAATACATACGATGTCGCCCGCTGATGCTGAATCAACATCAACACGCTCTAAACCATGGTAACCCATGATTTTTAAAATACGACCGTTACGTGTGTTGCCTTCTTTGTCAATCACAGTCACAGGAGTATTGGTTTTTACTGAACCACGTTGAATACGACCAACACCGATAACACCTACAAAGCTGTTATAGTCAAGTGATGAAATCTGCATTTGGAATGGACCATCAACATCAACTGCTGGTGGTTCAACGATGTCAACAATCGTTTCAAACAACGGGGTCATGTCTTCAGCCAATTCTTCTGGTGATGGACCTGCAACACCACGTAAGCCTGAAGCATAAACGATCGGGAAGTCTAACTGTTCGTCAGTTGCACCCAAGTTGTCAAACAAATCAAAAACTTGATCAATAACCCAGTCACAACGCGCGCTTGGCTTGTCAACTTTGTTAATGATCACAATTGGTTTCAAACCACGTGCAAACGCTTTTTGCGTTACGAAACGAGTTTGTGGCATTGGGCCTTCTTGTGCATCCACAAGAAGTAATACGCAGTCAACCATTGACAATACACGTTCTACTTCACCACCGAAGTCAGCATGTCCCGGGGTGTCCACGATATTGATACGGTAAGTCGTATCAGTACGCTTGTCCAACCAAGTAATCGACGTATTTTTTGCCAAGATAGTAATACCACGCTCTGATTCAAGCGCATTCGAATCCATAACACGCTCAATCTCACCCGCGCGGTCACCGAGTGCACCTGATTGTTGTAAAAGTTTATCTACGAGAGTAGTTTTACCATGGTCGACGTGCGCGATGATGGCAATATTACGGAGAGTTTTAATATCAGACATGTAAATTCGATACGCTTTAAATTTGAGGGCAAATTATACAAAAAAACACTAGCATTGAGTAGTGACAGTTGCCTGACAACAACACTTTTTTCGTCAGACAAGCCGCTTTTTAGTTTGTAAAGGGATGTAACTCGATTAGAATAGCGATATCTTGCTTATTATTTATTACAATTCCATGTCGGATTTAGATATATCTCCCCATTCCCATCCTCAACCTGATCTGCTTTTAGGGCTTAATGACAAGCCAAAACCATGGATTGCGTTCTTCGCAGCCTTGCAACATCTGCTTGCAATTCTTGTTCCGATTTTAACGCCAGGTTTACTGATCTGTGGGGCGCTTAAAGTTCCTGCACACGAAACCACCATGATTTTATCGATGTCTTTGGTGATTTCAGGCATTGCGACTTTTCTGCAATCTAAAAAAGTTGGCCCTCTGGGCGCAGGTTTGCTGATTGTACAAGGCACCAGTTTTAACTTTATTGGCCCAATTATGGCGATTGGCAGCATGATGATTGCCAATGGCACACCGTATCAACAGGTGATGGCCGCCATTTTTGGTGTGGTGATCGCGGGTGCATTCATTGAAATGAGCGTATCACGCATTTTGCCATGGGTCAGAAAACTGATTACACCACTGGTGACTGGGATTGTGGTTTTACTGATTGGACTTACCTTGATCAAAGAAGGTTTAGTCAGCATGGGCGGTGGTTATGCTGCCATGGCAAACGGCACATTTGCCAATAGCGACAACCTGATCATGTCCAGTGTAGTGCTCGCTATTATTATTGTCCTCAATCGTATTCCTGTGGTCTGGATCAAAAGCTCAGCAATTTTACTGGCTTTGGTGATCGGTTATATCTTGGCAGGCTTTATGGGGCATTTGAACTTTACTGCGTTCCAGCAAGCACCGACCTTCCAGTTGCCAACACCATTGCATTTTGGCATCAGTTTTAACTGGTCACTGTTTTTACCGTTTGCCTTTATTTATCTGGTGACTTCACTCGAAGCTATTGGTGACATTACTGCAACCAGTAAAATTTCCAAACAACCAGTAACAGGTGAAACCTGGATGCAGCGCATCAAGGGTGGCGTATTGGTCAACGGTTTTAACTCATTGATCGCAGGGATTTTCAATACCTTCCCTAGCTCTGTGTTTGCACAAAATAATGGTGTGATTCAATTGACAGGTGTCGCAAGCCGTTATGTCGGCATCTGGATTGCAGCCATGTTGGTTTTATTGGGTTTATTTCCTAAAATTGCAGGCATGGTACAAGCTGTGCCAGAAGCGGTTCTCGGTGGCGCTGTCATGGTGATGTTTGGTGCAGTTGCCGCGTCAGGCATCAATATTCTGGCAGGTATTAAGCTTGACCGCCGCGCGTTACTGATCATTGCTATTTCTTTAGCACTTGGGCTGGGTATTGCACAAGTTCCTGATTTTCTAAAGCATATGCCTGAACTTATGCGCAATATTTTCAGTTCTGGCGTAGCAACTGGCGGTATCGCAGCATTATTGCTCAACTTGATTTTGCCTGACCAAACAGAACAGTAATTTTTTTTAACAATGTCCAATCCCAGTGATATGCGGATTGGACATTTTATTTTGTGTAGGGTGTCATCATGGATCCTCGAAGTGAAGTCGTCTTGCGCCAGCAAGATCAACTCAAAGATCGCGTTTTATTTATTCATGCGCCCAATGATCAACTCCTGATTGAACTGCGCGACACAGTACAAGGGAGTATCTGGACATGGAATTTTGCTGATCATCAAGCGCATCTGGCTTTAGGTTTGGACAGCCACTTTGCTGTGACATTTCCTGAGCAGAATTTTGATCAAGTCGTGATTTTTGTTCCAAAATCCAAAGAGCTGCTCAGTTATATCATCCATCAGGTTGCGAGCCATATGCAGCTTGGGCAATCCATTTTTCTGGTGGGTGAGAAAAAAGGTGGCGTGGAACGTGCAGCCAAACAGTTACAAGCCTATGGTAAGACCCTCAAACTCGACAGTGCGCGTCACTGCCAACTGTGGCAACTGATTCTACAACAACAAGAGCAGGAAAAACCGCTCGAAGCTTGGCTCAAAACCTATGAAATTCAAGTTGAAGATCAAACACTAAAAATCTGCGCTTTGCCGGGTGTGTTTAGTCAAGACCATTTAGATGTTGGTACAGCAGTGCTTTTACCATACCTCCCCCAAGTCAAATCGGGTAAACTCGCCGACTTTGGCTGTGGTGCAGGCATTATTAGCTGCTATTTGGCAAAGCTGAACCCTGACAATGTCGTTCATGCGCTCGATGTCGATGCATTTGCATTGAAATCAACAGAATTGACTTGTCAGTACAATGCCATTTCTACCAGCCAGATCCAGTTACATGCCGTCACAGGTATTCAAGATGCCCCGACTGGGCTCGATGCTTTAGTGAGTAATCCCCCTTTTCATCAGGGAATTCACACCTCCTATGCCGTCAGTGAAGATTTATGCAAACAGGCAAAGTGTCATCTTCAAGGGCATGGTGAATTGTGGATTGTGGCAAACCGTTTTTTAAATTATCCGATTTTAATTGAGCAGTATTTCGGGCATTGCGACACGAAAACTGATCAACAAGGCTTTAAGGTGTTATATGCCTGTGCAACAAACAGATAAGGAAACTAGATGAGCGAAATGAATGAACATGCGCACTTAAAGCGTAAGTTAAGTGCTCGCCATCTGAATATGATTGCAATTGGTGGTTCTATTGGAACAGGGTTATTTTTAGCTTCAGGTTCGACCATCAGTACTGCAGGACCAGGCGGCGCGTTACTAGCGTATGTCCTGATCGGGATTATGATTTATTTCTTAATGACCAGCCTTGGCGAACTAGCAACTCACAACCCAACTTCAGGTGCATTTTTTACTTACGGCAACAAATATGTTGAAGAAGGTTTTGGTTTTGCACTGGGCTGGAACTACTGGTACAACTGGGCGATTACTGTCGCATTTGAACTGGTTGCAGCCCAGTGGATCATGGCATTCTGGTTCCCTGAAATCCCGGGTTTTTGGTGGAGCCTGCTGTTTTTAATTGTGATTTTCACGATTAATGCCATGTCAGTCAGAACTTTCGGTGAGAGTGAATTTGTATTTTCCCTAGTCAAAGTCATTGCCATCATTATTTTTATTTTTATTGGTTTCGCGACCATTTTAAAAATTATGCTGACCCCGAATGCCCTGCCTTTTGCCAACTGGACACATAAAGACGCACCATTTGTTGGTGGTTTCCAAGCCATGGTCGGAGTTGCCATGATTGCAGGTTTTTCCTTCCAAGGCACTGAAATGGTTGGGGTTGCTGCGGGTGAATCTAAAGATCCACATAAAACCATTCCACTGGCAATCAAACAGATATTCTGGCGTATTCTGCTGTTTTATATTGTCTGTATTTTCATTATCGGTACATTAGTCAGTTATGACGATCCACGCCTGATTCAGGCAGCGAGTAGCAACAATATTGCCCTGTCTCCATTTACCCTACTGTATGAAAAAGCAGGTTTTGCTTTTGCTGCAGGTCTGATGAATGCAGTGATTCTAACTGCGATTTTATCTGCGGGTAACTCGGGAATGTATTCATCTACCCGTATGTTGTGGGATATGGCAGAAGAAGGCAGTGCTCCACGCTGGTTTGCAAAGCTCGATAAACGTGGCGTACCAATGCGTGCATTGTATGCGACCACTGCGATTGCAGCATTATCACTCCTCACGAGTTTTATGGGTAAACAGGAAATCTATAACTGGTTGCTCAATATGTCAGGGATGTGTGGCTTTATTGTCTGGCTAGGGATTGCAATTTCGCATTATCGTTTCCGTAAAGGTTATGTGGCTCAAGGTTATAAAATTAAGGACTTGGCTTATCGTGCAAAATTCTTCCCATTTGCACCATGGTTTGCCTTTATTTTGTGTTCAATCATTATCTTAGGGCAAAATTATCAGGCATTACTGGGTGCAAAAATTGACTGGTTAAGCCTGCTTGCGACTTATATTACCCTCCCGCTGTTTTTAGCTGTATGGTTAAGTTATAAATGGATCTATAAGACCAAGCTCATCCCTTACAACGAAATGGATGTGAAACCAATGCGAGATGATGAGTTATGATTGTCTTGACATTTGATTTTTTAAGTTTATTATTTCGCCGATATTGAATTTCGGCACTATCCACTACGGATAGATTTTGAGGAGGACATCATGCCAGTACTAGCGAGCTTACAACATAACTGATTTGGCACGATGTCGTCTCACGGACAGGTGTACAAATCTCATCTGTCCGAATGCATAGAACCTAGCATTCGCTAGGTTTTTTTATGCCTGATATTCGGACAAAACAACAATAATTTGAGAAAAAACAAAATGAGCATTCAAAAAATTTTAAATGCTGAGGGGCACTATGGTGTGCCTGTGAAGATTTTCACCCAAGACATCGATGATGAAAGTATCGAACAGCTCAGCAAAATGGCACAACTGCAATTTATTCATTCGCATATTGCAGTCATGCCCGATGTACATGTCGGCAAGGGAGCAACTGTTGGTAGCGTCATTCCAACCAAACAGGCGATTATTCCTGCAGCTGTTGGCGTGGATATTGGCTGTGGCATGAACGCAATACGCCTAAGTTTAAAAGCACATCAACTGCCTGATAATCTGTCGCCTTTACGTCATGCCATTGAACGTAAAGTGCCCGTAGGTTTTGCCATGCACAAGCAGGTCAAGGCCAAAGCCTCAAGTTTAACGCCACTGGAAAAACGCTTACAGCCAATCATTACCAAACACCCTGGCTTGGTTCGCATGCTACGCCAGTTTGACGCCACTTGGCAAAAACAGCTTGGGACACTCGGTGGTGGCAATCATTTTATAGAGCTGTGTCTGGATGAAAATCAAGATGTCTGGGTCATGCTGCATTCGGGTAGTCGTGGTTTAGGTAATATGATTGGCACGTATTTTATTGAATTGGCAAAGAAAGAAGCTCAACAACGCTTTGGACATGTACCCGACAAAGATCTGAGCTATTTTGCAGAAGGTTCCAATAGTTTTAATGACTACGTGGAAGCTGTGGAATGGGCACAAAACTATGCCTATGAAAACCGACGTGAAATGATGCGGCTGATTTTAGAAGCCATTCGCCCGATTTTGCCATCATTTCAGATGACCAAAGAAGCGATCAACTGCCATCACAATTATGTCAGTCAAGAAACTCACTTTGGTGAAAATGTCTTTGTGACGCGTAAAGGTGCCATTCGCGCAGGTGAAGATGAGCTTGGCATTATTCCGGGTTCAATGGGAGCACGTTCTTATATTGTTCGAGGTAAAGGTAACCCTGAATCCTTTTGCTCCTGCTCACATGGTGCAGGTCGTAAAATGAGTCGAAGCAAAGCCAAACTTTTGTTTAGTCAGCAAGACTTGATTCAGCAAACTCAAGGCATCGAATGTCGTAAAGACAGCGGTGTGATTGATGAAATTCCAGGTGCTTATAAGGACATTGATCAGGTGATTGCTTATCAAAGCGATTTGATTGACGTTGTCCACACCTTGAAACAGATTTTATGTATTAAAGGCTAAACCAATGAAACTGAAAACCATGCCTAAAATTAAAGCACGTAACCCTGTTGCACTTTCTCCCCTTTTACATAAAGGTGGAATCCATGAAAGTGAAAAGCCGAAAGCAGAGCATCGCCGAATGCGAAAAGCCATGAAGCATGAACTGAAAGCAAAGTATTGGCTATAAAAAAAGCGGCTCAAATGAGCCGCTTTCTTTTTCACCTCAACTCAAATTATTGAGCTGCTGGCGCTGTCGGTTGAGCAATCACTGTACGGCTACCTGTAATCGCAGCAAATACACGACGGTTCATTG
>NZ_KB851219.1:1727960-1728609 GCF_000368265.1 Acinetobacter brisouisimilis
GCTGCAAGCAAGGTAGCAACTGCAATACGACTTAATTTCATGGATATCCTCCAGATAAAACAATTGTTTTAGGTATAACCTAAATTATTTACTTTCTGAGATATTCTTACATCTCAGTCTTTTAAAGTTTCGAGTTTGTATAATACAAGCTCATTCGGAAAATTTAAACTTGAATAGCATAACTAGGGGCATCTTTTTTTAGATTAAGCTATTTTCTCAAATGTTATTATTCTAATTTGCATTGAATTTACAAATTAAATCTTTGAAATTTATATAATGTCGTTACAAACAACTTACCCCATAAAAAACTATATAAGAAATAACAACAAATACAATAGTTTACATAAAAATAACTCAACCATGTAAATACGTATATAACCGAACAATAATAGTTATATAACCAAGTATAATTTTTAGTTATATTTAAAAAATATTCAGTTTATTTTAGTTTTTAATAACATCATTATTTACTCTATTATCTTCGGCTCATTAATCATGGCTCCCCTATTAAAATACCAATGACAAAAAAGCGGCTCAAATGAGCCGCTTTTTTGTCACCTCAACTCAAATTATTGAGCTGCTGGCGCTGTCGGTTGAGCAATCACTGTACGGCTACCTGTAATCGCAGCAAATACACGACGGTTCATTG
>NZ_KB851219.1:1729514-1978473 GCF_000368265.1 Acinetobacter brisouisimilis
GCTGCAAGCAAGGTAGCAACTGCAATACGACTTAATTTCATGGATATCCTCCAGATAAAACAATTGTTTTAAGCTTAGCTCAAAATTTTTATTTTCTTATCAAGATGTTATATCTTGATTATTATTTAAGCTAATCTTACACTTTCATCAACTGACTGTCAGCTAACAACTCTATTCGCAAATTATTGACAAATTTCCTTACAATTTCCGTTGTAATTCAGTAAACTTGAATGCAAGATTAATACATATATTTTTACATATTATACTAAATAAAGTCGAATGTATAAAAAACATCTCATTTTTCATATTTTTACTACTAAAAAATAAACATGGAAATAAGTCAATGAATCTTACAAAGGGTGGATTTAGCCTATTTGAGCTTACGATTGCAATTGTTATTTTAGCGATTCTATCTATGATGGTCATACCTTTTTACCATAATACCAAAGCAAAACAAGAAGCCCAACTCATTCCTGTTAAATTACGCATGCACTTACAACAAGCCAAACAACATGCGGTTTTATATCATAATAATGTTGTGGTATGCGCCAGCGAAGATTTTGAAAGTTGTAGTCAGAATGCTTGGACAACAGGATTCATTTCTTTTCTCGATTTAAATCAAAATCGCAGCAGAGAAACGCATGAAAAATTGCTAAATACTTACCCGATGCAGCTTCGCTATGGCAATCTACGTTGGCAAGGCAGTTTAGGTTCACCTAGTCTGGTCTTTCAAGGTGATACTGGCTTGCCTCGAGGCTCAATTGGTAGCTTTCTTTATTGCAGTCAATATAATTCACCACACAGCAAAGTTATTTTAAGTATGACAGGAATTGTACGTGATGAAACACCTTTGAGTTGCTAGATTGGATTCCAAGCGAGTTGTTTTCTTATGATTAACACTCCACTTTGTCTCATCTGAAAATTTAGACATAAAAAAAGCTGGAACGAATCCAGCTTTTTTACTTCAGCAGTTAAGCACCAGTTTGATAACCTGCTTGTGGAACTGCTGTTGAGATTTGGTACGGGTTGGTAAAGTCTTGCAAACCTGCCGCAGCTTCTTGAATATCTTTGCCTTCTTTGACCACAAAGCTGTCAAAGCCAGAGCGTTTTAAATAGTTTAAAACGTCTTTGAAGATATCGCCTACAGCACGTAATTCACCCTGATAACCTTGACGGCGTAACAATGCAGCAAATGAATAACCGCGACCATCATTAAAACCAGCAAACTCAATAAAAATGCTATCAAGCTGCTCTAATGGGTAGTGATGTGTTTCAGGCGAGTCATTGACTGTAATATACAAAGCTTTTTTACCTTGTACTTGACTCAATTGTTCAAGCTGAGCTGTAGTCAAAACCACATCACCTTGTGGCACTGTGCCATCTTCAGCAACCGCCTGATAAGTATTGTCTTGAATCGTGCCATCTTTAAATAGCACAGGTAAGGCTAAATTAAGCATATGCACGCTCCTTAAACGGTTGAATCCCCACACGGCGGTAAGTTTCGATAAACTCTTCGCCATCTTGACGTAAGTCGAGGTAAGTATTCAGAATTTCCTCAACAACATCTGGCACAACATCTGCGGCAAAAGAAGGCCCCAAGATATCGCCAATTGATGCGTCATGGTCTGAGTTACCACCCAAAGTAATTTGGTAGAACTCTGCGCCTTTTTTATCAACACCTAAAATACCAATATTACCGACATGGTGATGACCACAGGCATTCATACAACCTGAGATATTTAAGTCTAAACGACCCAAGTTATATACAGTATCTAAGTCTTCGAAACGACGAGTAATCGCTTCAGAAATTGGAATTGATTTCGCATTTGCCAATGAACAGAAATCACCGCCTGGGCAGCAGATAATATCGGTAATAAAACCAATATGTGCGCGTGCCATGTTGGCATTTTCCAGTGCTTGCCATAATGCAAATACATCTTTTTGCGGTACATCAGCTAGAGAAATATTTTGCTCATGTGTGGTACGCAACTCACCAAAGGTGTATTTGTCTGCAAGATCTGCAATAAAATGCATTTCTTCCGTAGTCATATCCCCAGGTGCAATACCTGCACGTTTTAAGCTAATCGTCACAATGCGATAGCCTTTAACTTTATGTGCGTTGGTGTTGACATTAAACCATTGCTTGAATTTTGGATATTGCGCAAACAATTCAGAGAAATCTTCGTCAGGCAAATCCTGATAGGCAAATGGAGTAAATACCGCATCCATTTTCGCCAAGAATTCTGGTTGAATTTTCAGTGGCTCACGCGTATGTGCAAATTCAGCTTCAACTTTTTCAGCAAACACTTCAGGCGTCATGGCTTTCACCAAGATTTTGATACGCGCTTTGTATTTGTTGTCACGGCGACCATGCAGATTATAAACACGTAACACGGCATCCAAATAAGCAATCAAATCTTCACGTGGCAAAAATTCACGAATCACACTACCAATCACTGGTGTACGACCTAAACCACCGCCGACTTTGATTTTATAGCCGATTTCACCTGCTTCGTTTTTCACGATATATACACCAATATCGTGGAATGACGTTGCAGCACGGTCTTTTTCTTCAAGTGCAGATACTGCAATTTTGAACTTACGTGGCAAGAATGCAAATTCAGGGTGGAATGTACTCCACTGACGAATCAATTCACAGGTTGGACGCGGGTCAGCGATTTCCCCTGCCACAACACCCGCATATTGGTCAGTTGTTGTGTTACGAATACAGTTTCCTGAAGTTTGAATGGCATGCATTTGCACCGTTGCCAATTCAGTTAAAATATCTGGCACATCTTCAAGCGCTGGCCAGTTCAACTGAATATTTTGGCGTGTCGATACGTGAGCATAACCACGGTCATATTCTTTAGAAATATCTGCAATTTTACGCAATTGCTTTGAATTCATTAAGCCATATGGCACGGCAATACGTAACATTGGCGCATAACGCTGTACATATAAACCATTTTGTAGACGTAATGGGCGGTATTCGTCTTCGGTCAATTTTCCCGCGAGATAACGTTCTGTTTGATCACGGAATTGTGCAACTCGTTCATTCACCAGTTGCTGATCGAAATCAGTATATAAATACATGGCGTTCAGCTAGTAAGTTCAATTTAACTGCCATAGCATAAAGGGCTTTAATTCATCAACAAAATGCTTTTTTTACATATTTAATAACGGTTTTACTGATAAAGAGCTTTCTGCAATAAAAAAGCTGACCTCAATCGAGATCAGCTTTTTTTAAAACCTGTATTTCAGTGCTATTTAGAATGGTGCATCAATATCTGCTACACCAACAAGTTTATGATTCACAAACTCTTTAATGCCTAAACCGATCAGTTCACGACCATAACCTGAGTGTGCAACCCCACCAAATGGCAAATCCGCTTTCACCATGGTCGGATGGTTAATGAACACCATGCCTGTATAGATTTGTTTTGCAACTTCAACACCACGTGCATGGTCTTGGGTAAATACCGAACCACCCAAACCAAATGGCGTATCGTTGGCAATGAGAATCGCATCAGCTTCATCTTTGGCACGGTAGAGCTGTGTTACTGGGCCAAAGAACTCCCAATGGCGTGCTTCGTTATTTTCATGCAAGTTGGTCATGAGAAGTGGCTGGAAGAAAGCACCCTGCTCTGGTACTGGTGCACCAATTACTTCAACCTCAGCACCCGCTTCAATGGCTTTTTCGACTTGTTTTTTCAAATCATCTGCTGCTTTTTGTGAAGACAATGGCGCAAGCGTGGTTTCAGGATCCATTGGATCGCCTGCTTTGAGTTTTGCCACACCTTCTTTATACAATGCCAAGAATTGGTCATAAATTGCATCAACCACAATCAGACGTTTAGACGAAACACAGACCTGACCTGCATTCCAGTGACGCCCCATCACTGCCCAGTCCACAGTTTTTTGTAAATCAGCATCTTCAAGTACAACAAAAGCATCTGCACCACCCAACTCTAAAGTTGATTTTTTCAGTGCCTTACCTGCTTCCGCAGCCACAATTGCGCCTGCTGCTTCAGAACCTGTCAATGCGACACCACAGACACGGCGATCATTCAGAATCACAGCAGTATGTTCATGTGCAAGATATAAGTTTTTAAATGCACCTTGTGGCAGACCCGCTTCAAGCATCAATTCTTCAAACACATTGGCACTTTGCGGAACATTTGACGCATGTTTTAACAGGATGGTGTTACCTGCCGATAGTTGTGGCGCAATGATACGTGCGATTTGATAGAACGGAAAATTCCAAGGCTCCACCGCAAGCAATACACCTTGTGGTTCATGGTACAGTGTCGCTTCAACACCTTGCGCATCAGTTGGGAGTTTTTCTGGCGCCAATAGTTTTTCAGCATGCTTGGCATAATATTCTAAGATTTCAGCCGACAAGATGGTTTCAAGCTTTGCTTCAGTAAATAGCTTACCCATTTCCAAAGTTAAGTATTGTGCATATTTATCGGTTTCATTGCGCAAAATACTGGCTGCTTTATTTAAGATTGCAGCGCGTTGTTCAAAACTGGTTTCTTTCCAACTTAAAAAAGTGTTGTAGGCTTGATCAATCGCTTCAAGCACTTCTTCCTTGCTTGCAGTTGGAAAAGTTTTTAAAGTTTCACCCGTATATGGATTGACTGTAGCATAAGCCATTTATTACATCCTTCTGTTATGACCCAGCACTAATACGACTAAGGAGTAAAATTAGTGCTCTTGATCTGATCACCAAGATCAAATTTAAATAAGACTCTGATAAATATAAAAATATACTTATTTAAAGTTCATCTATTTTTTAACAAATTTAACTCACACACTTCGCCTACTTTTCCCCTACTTTTATTAAGAAATACATTCATGCATAAAAAATGCCCACCGAAGTGAGCATTTTTTACAGTTATTTATAGCTAAGATTATTTGGCATCTGGCAATGCATAGGCCACCAGATAGTCGCCCATCTTGGTACCAAATGAACCATGACCACCTGCCATAATCACAAGGTACTGTTTACCGTTGATTTCATAAGTCATTGGCGTTGCCTGTCCACCTGCTGGCAAACGCGCTTCCCAAAGTTTATCTCCGTTACTGACATTGTAAGCACGGATATAGTTGTCTTGAGTTGCTGCCACGAACATGACATTACCTGCAGTTGAAATCGAACCACCCAAACCAGGCACACCAATTTTGAGTGCTGGCAATTGGAATAATTTCGGCAAGCTGTCACGAATCGTACCGATACGTTTTTTCCAAACAACTTGATGGGTATTTAAATCCACGCCTGCAACATAACCCCATGAAGGCTGTTTACATGGCAAGCCCACTGGTGACAAGAATGGTTTAATTTCCACACCATACGGTACACCGTACATTGGCTGAATACCCTGCTCAGTCCCTGCACCTTTGGCAGTTTCTTTACGGTTTGGGTTTTCAGGAATCAGACGGCTAATAAATGGCAATCCGATCGGATTCATGACTGCAACCTGACGGTCTTGGTTAACCGACATGCCGCCCCATTCAAACACACCCAAGTTACCTGGGAATACCAACGTGCCGTTGACTGACGGTGGCGTATAAATACCATTGTAATTCAATTTCTTGAACTCAATACGACACATCAACTGGTCAAACATGGTTGCGCCCCACATGTCTTTATCAGTCAATTTGCCTTGTGGTGCCAAATCCAGATCAGAGAATGGTTGGGTTGCAGAATAACGTTCACCTGCAGTTTGCGGGCCACGCTCAACCGTTTGCGGTACGGCACGTTCATGAATTGGCACAATGGCTTGACCTGTACGGCGATCCAAGACAAATACATTACCTGTTTTGGTCAATACATAAATCGCAGGAACAGTTTGACCATCTTTGGTTTTGACATCGGCAAGTGATGGCTGAGACGGTACATCCATATCCCACAAATCATGATGTGTGGTTTGGAAATGCCAGATCAGTTTACCTGTGGTTGCATTCACCGCCAGCATCGAGTTGGCATAACGCTCTTTCAACTCATTACGGTCACCACCCCAAATATCAGGCGTACCTACACCTGTTGGAATATAGACAATATCCAGTTTGGCATCATATGCCAGTGGTGCCCACGCATTTGGTGAGTTGTTGACAAAGTTTGTGTTCTGACCCGGTAAAGTATTTGGATCTTGCGCACCAGTATCAAACGCCCACAACAGTTTACCTGTGTTGACATCGTAACCACGAATTACACCCGAAGGTTCTTTGTTAGAGTAGTTGTCCGTTACAGAACCCGCAATAATTACGGTTGTACCTGTCACGACTGGTGGCGAAGTTGGGTTGTAACCGCCTGCATAAGCATACGGCATATTGGCTTGCAGATTGACTTCACCATTTTGACCAAAGTCAGTACAGCGTTGACCGTTATCCGCATTGATCGCAATCAAACGACCATCGTTGACTGGCAAGAAAACTTTACGTGGGCATTGCGCTGAACTTGAAGTTTTATGTTGCAAGCTTGCTGCAAAACCTTGGGTATTGTTGGCATCAAAATATGATACGCCACGACAAGTTAAATGCTGGAAGCTTGGATTCGTTTGCAATTTCGGATCGAAGCGCCATTTTTGCTTGCCTGTTGCAGGATCAAGTGCGATCAGGAACTGGTGCGTGGTACACATGTACATATTGTCGCCAATCTTGATTGGCGTCACCTGATTGGTGGTTTCACCCGAGTCATTGCCCGTTTTCAAGTCACCAGTACGGTATGTCCATGCCACTTTTAAATCTTTGACGGTTTTATCATTGATTTGAGTCAGTGGAGAATAACGCACGCCACCTTGAGTACGACCATATGCTGGCCAGTCACTTTCAGCAACACCTGAGACTGCCTGTGCTTTTGCAGGCTGTTGGTTGGTAATCGTGCCGTTGATTTCTTGTGGATCATTAAAGATCGAATACACCATTACTAAAATGGCAATAACGAGAGTTGAACCCAAGGCAATACGGCTTGGTTTAACAGGTTGTTGAATACCACGCGTTGCCGCAGGCAACAACAGTAAAATCCCGATTACACCCAAGATGTCATAACGAGGAACTAATGCCCAGAAGTCCGAACCGACTTCCCAAAGCCCCCAAATAATGGTGGCAAGCATAAGCGCTGCATAAACCAATAAGGAAACCGCAGAATTACGTAAGAGTAAAATTGCTGAAATGAGTAATAAAATTCCCGCAATCACATAATAAAAAGAAGCGCCTAAGAATGCGGCATAAGCACCGCCAGCCAGTAGAATCAAACCAATCAGCGCAATCGCAATTGCCATCAAAGTTTGAAACCCTGAGCGTTGTGAGGGTTGAGTCATAAACACACCTCGATATTTTGGTTAAATCAGTACCAAAGCAAAAGCCCTAGGCTTTTACTTGATATGAAATAATGATTTTCATTTAACAAGAACACACTGCATTGTGAGAGAAAAGCCCAGTTTTGTTTATATTTTGCACAAAACTAGGCACATGCAGTGCAATAAGGATTTGAACGTTCTGTCAGATTAGAAGGCTGTGACGAATTTGATACCACCGACCCAAGCGTTGTTACCGTCTTTCAAAGCACCCACATGACGAACATACTGGATGTTTGGTCGCACAGTTAGCCAGTTGGTTGCATGAATACCATAGTACAATTCGGCATCATATTCACTGCTGTAACCTTGTGCACTTTTATGAATACGTCCAACGCCCACTGCAATTTCATCTTGCGGACGAGCATCGAATAAGCCGTTATAACTGATCGCCAAGTTTTGCATGTTGGTCACAGCATTGGTTGCATCATCAAAGAAAGTGAAATTTGCCCAAGCAGTCAAACCACGGTTCACATCGCCCTGATGTGTGGTTAATTGCTGCTTCACAGACACCCAACCACCTTGTTTATGTGCTGAAGTGTTGGCAATGTCTTGTGCTTGTGAATTCAATTTGCTGGCATCTGCTGTGCTATAGAAATAGCCCAAACGGTATTCACCTGGTAACTGTGCAGCAGTCAATTTTGGCTGCCAAACCAATTCCACAGGAATTAATGCGCCTTTTGAACCATCTGTACTGAGGTTAAAGCCCTTACCCCGTTCAAGGTTTTCAGGGTTTACTTCAAATGCGCCCACTTGTGCAAACAGGTTGGGTTGTAACTGGTATTTCACACGGATAGCCCATTGGCTAACTGGCCAGTTATACCACTGGTCACCTGCCCAGTTGCCCATTTGCGAGCCACAGAGTGCAAGGTTCTGAAAATCACAGTTAAAACTGTTAAATTCTTCAGCTTCACCAAAACGTCCGACTTTGACATCTAGCTTTTGATCAAGGAATTTTCGTTTGATCCAGAAATCGGTTAAACGCCAAGTTTGTCCACGTCCCCAAACTTCCTGAACCGAGCTTAGCTGCCCATTCAAAGCATCCGAGGTATTACTCAAATTACGCCCATGACGTTCAGTCACAGTCACTTGAGCTTCTGTATCTTGCCAACCCAAGACTTTGTTCAAATCCAAATGAGCGCCTAAGCTCACCTGACCTGAATATTCAGTGCCATGGCTTGATGTATTTTTTGAATCAAGCACATTAGCCAACTCTCCTGTATAACCAAAAGAGAAGTCGTATCCTTGTTCCTTTAAGGCTGCCCGTTGCCCATTCCAATCACCCAACATATATGGGCTTTCGGTACTGAATGCATCAGCAGCATGTGACTGAGCAGCAAGGGAAACCATGACAGAACACATGGATACTTGAGAGATAAAAGCAAATCTACGCAACATTGAAAACTCTATGTTGTTGATCGAAACGCGTAGGATACTATTATTTTTGTAATAAATGTTGAGTGTTTTGCTATCTCAGTCAGGCAACCAGAATAGCAAAACTATATTTTATTTTTAAATACTTAAAAAAATTAATTATTTTTAAAGAGTAATAAAAATCAACTGCTTATTTTTTGATTATGATTTTTTAAATTTTTTAAAAAAATGGTTGCGTTAAAATTAAGCACAAATTTAGTGCAAATCCATTTGTTTAAAAAATACCAATTCTTATACTCAAGTTTTTAATATTTTATACAAGACATTTATTTCAAACTGAATCACCAAGTGTGCAACTTTTGATAAAAACAATGTCATATTCCGCCATGTCAGCACCAGTTTGCAGCAATTAAAATAAATTTCCCTTTACAGACAATGCAAATTGCCTTAATAATTTTTTATCTTCATTTAGGTCAATTATTTGTGAATATCAAAGCGATTGAAGGAATCAATGTCAGCCGCGACACGATTAGTATCCATTTCGTGAATGCAGCTTTGACTGGTGTGAAAAGACTGGGCATGGATGTCGAAACCCTCCTTTCACATGTCGGCATCGAAGCTGAATTACTCAAACAACCTAAAGCTCGTGTTTCACCCGAACAGTACACACGTTTTATTCAAATGTTATGGATGGTGACCCAAGACGAACATGCTGGTTTTTCCACAGAACCGCGCCGTTTAGGCACTTTTGCCATGATGTGTCAGTTGATCATTCATGCAAAAACTTTAGGTCAAGCTTTAGAACTATCAGAACAGTTTTACCGTTTATTTCGTGATGACTGGTTTATTGCGATTGAACGAGATAAACACGAAGCGCGCCTAGTCCCGCTAATTCCAAGAGAGCTCGACCCAGACCACTTTATGACGGAAAGCATGCTGATGATTTGGCATGGCTTGGCATCATGGTTAATTGATCGTCGCATTTCCTTGGAACGGGTCAATTTCGAATATCCGCGTCCAGAGCAAGCTGATGAATACGATGCGTTATTCTTTGCACCACTTATGCAGTTTGATACACCGCGTACCGAAATCACTTTTGCCGCCGATTATCTCGATTTACCGATTCGCCAAAATGAAGAAACGCTGGAAGAATTCTTAAAAGTTGCCCCTGCACAGCTTTTAGTAAAGTTTAAAAATATTAACTCGTTGACTTCGCGTATTCGTGATGTGCTGAAAAGTCATATTGGCGAAGAAATGCCAACATTAAATGACGTGGCTTCAATGCTTTACCTTTCACCACAAACCTTACGTCGTCGCCTAGCCTCTGAAGGTAAAAGCTATCAGGGTGTTAAAGATGCTTTACGACGCGATGCCGCGATTCATTTACTGTTGCAACCCAATCTCACTCTGGAAGATGTTGCACAGCAGGTCGGTTTTAGTGAAACCAGTACCTTCCACCGTGCTTTCAAAAAGTGGACTGGCGTTACCCCAGGTCTATATCGCCAATTACACGGTTCATTATAAATATAAGCAATTGAATAATCTCAGGTTAAATGCCTGAGATTATTTTTACCTTCAAGAATGACTCTGCATATCACACGACATAAAACCATAAAAATCCAATCTATTGCATAATACGATTTTGACCAAACAGATCAAAACGATATGAATCATGCTATTCAATCTAGCGCCTTGGTAGTGGAAGGTGGCGGGATGCGAGCAGCTTTCAGTACAGGTGTAGTTGATGCCTTTCTGACAGAACAATTCAATCCTTTTCGCTTATATGTCGGCGTTTCATCAGGCTCGACAACTCTAGCAAGTTATCTCGCTCAGCAAAAAGGACGTAACTTAGAGATCTTTTTGGATCAGACTTTACGCCCAGAATTCATTCAGCTCAAACGCTTTTTCAAAGGTGGTGACCTGATGGATGTTAAATGGATGTGGGATGTACTGGAACAAGAAAATCCTTTAGATCTTGCGACATTATTCAAAAATCATCCCGAATTTTACATTGTATTGACACATGCCCATACAGGTCAGGCGCATTATCAGCGCGCCCAACCCGAGACATTACTCGATAGTTTAAGGGCTTCGAGTTCTATTCCATTTATTACACGACAACCTGTTTGGGTACAGCAACAGCCATTTTTTGATGGTGGTGTTGCCGATGCTCTACCTGTGCAGTGGGCAGCACAACACCCTCAAATGGATGCCTTGATGGTAATTCGCACCCGACCTCGACACTATGCCAAACAAGGTCGAAAAACAGATGCTTTACTTTCTCGTTTCGTGCAGCATCATGGTTTTGCCCAAAGCCTGAAACAACGGGGCGAACACTACAATCAGTCCGTCGAATTTTTACGCAAACCGCAAGCGCTCAAAATTCTGGAGATTAACCCGCCCGAACACAAATACATGGCAAATCGCCTATGCCAAGACCCGAAGCGTTTACGTTATAGCTATCAGGTCGGTGTTGAAGCGGGTTATCGCGCCATACAGGACTGGCAACAGCTGCTGCGAGCTTAGCAGCGACAGCCTGCCCGACCCTGATCGACCAATTCATTTTCCAGTAATCGCTGCAAGCTATGCTGCCCAATGCCATACATCTGCTTCAAAGCCTCGATCTGCGCCATGATTTTAGGATCAGGTACGCTCACCGATTTACGGCGTACCGCCAAAATCATTTTATTTTTACTGGTATGTTCTAAAGACACAAACTCAAAGACTTTGGTTTCATAACCATAGGCTTCAAGCAGCAACGCCCGAATGGTATCGGTCAGCATTTCTGCCTGCTGTGCCTGATGAATACCATAGTGCAACATCGGTTTCAGCACTTCAGGGCTTTTCAGTTGTGGGCGCAACTCTTTATGACAACATGGCGCGCACATAATCACCGAAGCATTCAGACGAATGCCACAGTGAATGGCAAAATCAGTGGCAATATCACAGGCATGCAATGCAATCATCACATCGAGATGCTCAGGCTGGTAACTGCGCACATCGCCCTGAAAAAATTCGAGTTGGCTAAATTGGTTTTTATCTGCAACTTTTTGACAAAATTCGACCAAATTATCGCGCAGTTCCACGCCTGTAATTTTGGGTTGTAAACCTTGCTGCTGCAAATAGTCATACATAGCAAAAGTCAGATAACCTTTCCCCGAACCAAAATCCACCACATGCAATGCCCGATCTTCTGGGGTAATCTGCTCAATCGCATTGGAAAAAATTTCAATAAATTTATTAATTTGCTTCCACTTTCTTGCCATACTTGGCACAAGTTGGGCTTTATGATCAGTAATTCCCAAATCCTGCAAATATGCCTGTTCCTGTAAAATATAACGCTGTTTTTCACGATTATGCGCTTGCTGGGAGATCGAGGTGTTTTGCTTTTGGCTACGTGTCAAAATCACTTTTTTCTTGGTACGTTTGAGCTGTAACTCTTCACCATCAACAAACAGATTGGCTTGTTTACAGTTGCCAAGCAATTCTGAGATGCAATTATAAGCCTCAGTAAAATCATAATTTTTAGTGACATCTTGGGTTTTATATTGATAAACCGCACAGAGTTTAGGCTGCTGTTGAATTTCGATGACACGAAAATTGATCTTTTCAAGCTCTGCAATTTCACCTTGGTACTGACTCAATACTAAACGCTGAAAATGATGATCGGTTAAAGCCGCCTGCAACTCGGCAAGCCATTGTTGTTCCTGTTCAGAACGCTGAGTCAGTGTGGACATAATCACAACCTAAAGAAATTTACAAATCCATTCTAATTGTTCTTACCTTAAATGCAAAACTGAATTAATATACAAGTGTATTTTTAATCAGGTTATCATTAAAATAATGTCAAATGTCACCAATTACGACCCCTCAGAAGAGCGTCTCAATGTCTTAACTCATGGGGTTGGTGTAGTGATTGCTATCCTCGCCAGTACTTTATTGCTGTATAAAAGCGCTTTTCTCAGTATGGATAAATGGTTCAGTTTATGGGTTTATGCATTCAGCCTGATTTTAATGTTGGCATGTTCAACGCTTTACCACTGGGCAAAAACTGAAACCAAACGTCACTGGTACAAAAAACTGGATCACACCGCGATTTATTATCTAATTGCAGGGACATACACGCCTTTTTTATATTTAAGTATTCCCACTACCAAAGCACACTATTTACTGATTGCCTTATGGGCAATTGCTGCCATTGGCACGGTATTTAAGCTTTGTATGGCACATCGTTTTAATAAGGTTTCACTGATTGCATACTTGCTGATGGGCTGGTTTGCTGTATTGATGATGGATGATATGCAGCGTTATTTACCCCATGGCTGCTTAATGCTCCTGATTACTGGCGGGTTAGCATATACGGTGGGTGCATTGTTTTATGCCCTAAAAAAGGTAAGATATACCCACGCTATTTGGCATATTTTTGTACTGATTGGCGCAGGATCACATTTCCTGGCGGTCTATCTATACGCTTTTTCTTAACACCCATCTTTTAGTTGTAGTAACCCTGCTTAAAAGTGTGGTGTCTTTCGTATTTTTTTAAAAAATTAGATATTTTTTTAAAAAGATTACGCTGTTAACCATGTCTGTTTTTTAAGTAAAGGTTGAATTATGGCGTCATCGACATCTACAACAGCAGAAGCACAGGCTGTACCCGTAAACTCGAAAACTCGCGTATTGTTAGCCAGTTTAGTGGGTACAACCATTGAGTTCTTTGATTTTTATATTTATGCAACTGCCGCGGTGATTATTTTTCCGCATCTTTTCTTCCCGAGTGGCGATGAAAGCGTTGCTCGCATTCAGTCTTTAGCCACTTTTGCGATTGCATTTATTGCTCGCCCGATTGGTGCAGCATTATTTGGGCATTTGGGTGATCGTATTGGGCGTAAAGCCACACTGGTTGCTGCCTTACTGACGATGGGCATCTCCACCATCAGCATCGGGTTATTACCCACTTATGCACAAATTGGCTTAGTTGCCCCCCTATTACTGGCTATGTGTCGTTTAGGGCAAGGCTTAGGACTAGGCGGTGAATGGAGCGGCGCAGTTTTACTTGCCACTGAAAATGCCCCTGAAGGTAAACGCGCCTGGTATGGCATGTTTCCTCAACTGGGTGCACCTGTCGGATTTATTTTAGCAACTGGCGCATTTTTACTACTCAGTGCCTGCATGTCGAATGCGGAGTTCATGCAATGGGGTTGGCGGATTCCTTTTGTTTCTAGTGCTGTTCTTGTTTTTATGGGTTTATATATTCGACTCAAACTACAGGAAACCCCTGCCTTCCAGAAGGTTTTAGACAAGCAAAAAGAAGTCAATATTCCTGTAAAAGATGTGTTTACCAAACATTTCAAGTCGCTCTGCTTAGGTACGGTTGCTGCAATTTGTACCTTTGTCGTGTTTTACCTGACTACAGTTTTTGCATTGCAATGGGGAACTACCGAACTGGGTTATACTCGTAATCAGTTCCTTGAAATTCAGTTGGTTGCAACCTTGTGTTTTGCAGGAACAATTCCTCTATCTGCGGTACTTGCTGAAAAATTTGGACGTAGAACCACGTCTATTTTGGTTTGTGCAATTGCTGCGGTTTTTGGAATTTTCTTTGCGCCACTTCTTGCATCGGGCAGCCTGTTTGCTGTGTTTATATTTTTATGTATCGGCTTAAGCATTATGGGTCTGACCTACGGCCCAATTGGAACAGTATTATCTGAACAATTTCCAATTTCAGTGCGCTATACAGGCTCAGCCCTCACCTTTAATTTGGCGGGTATTTTGGGTGCTTCTTTTGCTCCGCTCATCGCCACCGAACTGGCAAAAAATTATGGCTTAGCCACTGTAGGTTATTACTTATCTGCGGCAGCAATCCTCTCTCTACTGGCATTTTTATTTATTCGTGAAACTAAAGATGTGAATGTTAACGATCAAGTCTGAGGTATCACACACAATAAAAAACCAGCAATCATGCTGGTTTTTTATTTTAGATGCTGTTGTTACAGTCCTATGAGCAATACTCGGGCCACTTCATTCATAAGTGCTTCAGCGATATATAATGCTAAAAATGCCAGAATCGGGGATAAATCAATCATCCCCATATTCGGTAAAATGCGGCGAAACGGCGCAAGCAAAGGTTCTGCAAGTTCTTGAACAACTTCAATATACGGAGAGTTTGACTGAGTAAATAATACCACCCACCCCAATATAATCGTAGCAAAAATCAGATAACGACAAAACGTAATTAAGTCCTGAATCATCGTCACAAAAGTTAAAATAACCAGATGAACTGCGCCATGCGGCATAACACCTGACAAATATGCCACGCCCACGATTTTTAACAAATAAATCATCACCAACAAAACCAAAGCAGCGAGATTGACCCGTCCTTTTGCCAATGTCGGAAAAATCGAGCTAAAAATATCTACAATTTTAGTGGCTTTAATGGTAGATAAAACTACAGGGTTATATGGATTTACCATCGCTAATTGCATTAAGAATCTTAAGAACACCAGCAAAATTGCGACATTCATCAAAATACCAAATAGCGTCGAAGTCATTCCCATCGGCTACTTTTCCTACCTTTCAATTTATTTGATACTGTCACTTAATTCTTGAGCCAATTCCTGACTACGTTTTTGAGCAGCAGCCAATGCTGTCTGTATACTTTGTGAAACCTGTGCACGATCAAACACTTCAAGAGCAGCTTGGGTTGTACCATTTGGTGATGTCACATTTTTACGCAGCTCAGCAGGCGTCTTATCACTGCTGATAGCCATTTGTGCAGCACCCAAAGCAGTTTGCAAAGTCAATGCAGCAGCGACTTTTTCATCTAGCCCCATATTCTTGCCAGCGCGAATCATACTTTCCATCAAATAGAAAAAGTATGCAGGCCCTGAGCCAGATACTGCTGTTACAGCATCGATTTGTGCTTCAGTATTTACCCAAAGCCCTAGTCCTGTTGCTGCTAAGATTTTACCCGTTAAATTACGATCTTCTTGACTCACCGAAGCATCCGCATACATACCATGCGCACCTGTTTGTACCAGTGCTGGAGTATTTGGCATGACCCGCACAATACGCTGCGTTCCAGTCAAAGCTGCAATGATCTCAATCGTCACGCCTGCAACAATAGAAATAATTAACTTACCTTCAAACAAGCCGTGTAATGGTTTTAAAACATCTGCTAAAACCTGTGGTTTCACTGCAAGCACGACCACATCTGCATTTTCAATTGCTTTAGCATTATCAGAAAATACCGCAATATTTTTTTCTTGCAGGATTAAACGAATTTGCTCAACGGGATCTGCAACTTGGATCTGATTTTCAGGAAGACCACGTGAAATTAACCCGCCAATTAAGGCTTGAGCCATATTTCCGCCACCGATAAAACTGATATTGCAATTTAAAGCGCTGTTCATGCTCATACTCGACAATGTTTTTATTACTCATGGATAAGTTTTGGCTGCCATCCACCATGCTGACAGTAACAAGACTGTGCAAGCCAAAATCCCTGAGGGGTAAAGACTCCTAGAATAACATCATCTTTTGCCAAAATTTGCACCCGATGACGTAACCAAGGAAAAATTTGTGCATCCTGCAAGGCTTTTTTCAGTGGCCATGCACCTACTCGACCATACAAATGAACCTTTTCTCCCCCCACACGTGGATACAGCATAAGCGGTGTATCTAACAATTCAGGAGATAGGCCATATTCCGACTCACGACAAGTATATTCACCTGAAATCAATGTAACAGGCTGTTGTTTTGTCCATCGAACTTGTTGTTGCACTGGAATCACATCTGTTTGCTTACATAAATACTGCTGCGTGGTTAAGCGGTATATCTGCTTTTGAAAACGCACATAATAATAAGGCTTAATAAACAGGCAAGCTTGCGCATCGGCTCTCGACTGAATTACTTCTTGCTGCAAACGCAGTACAGCATCCAAACTCGGGCGATAAGTCAGTTCTCCTTTCATCCATGCAGACAGTAATTGTCGTTGCCGTGCAGGTGTCAATTGTTGCAGGGTATTCAAGTTTAAACGTGTGTGATCACCACATTGCTGCCAGTCTTGTTGTACAACCTCTTGTAAAATATCCTCTGCATCCTGCATTAATTGTGCATTACGAGCCAAAGCCGACTGCATTTGCGGGAAGCGCTGTTGCAATATTTGCCATAGCTCAGTACGACACCATGCCCGATCATAATGTGGATCAGCGTTGGTAGGATCATCAATATAAGGAAGCTGTAACTGGCTGACCCACTGTGCAATCTGTTCACGGGAAATATCCAGTAAAGGTCGCCAGATGGTGAAATCATCACGCACATCTATAGCACGCATCGCTGCCAGACCGCCCACGCCTGCTCCTGACAATAACCGCAAAAGCACTGTTTCTGCCTGATCTTGCTGATGATGTGCCAGAACCAATACTTCATTCGTCTGCTTATGTTGTAAAAAGGCAGCATAACGCGCATGACGTGCTTGCTGCTCAAGGTTACCAGAAGCAACTTCGACAGCCTGAACAACACAAGGAATATTAAACTGGTGACAAAAATCTTCAACCATTACACCCCAAGTTTGACTCGGTGCTTGTAATTGATGATCAATATAAATGGCGCGAACACGCTGAGGAAAGAGTGAGTGCATCAAATATAGCAACAGCATGGAATCCATGCCGCCGCTACATCCAATTAGAAAGCTCTGCTGAGAGAAATACTGGTCAGCATCTCTTAAGATGCTAAACCTAAGTTGCTGCTTCCAAATTTCATTAAACGTTGATAACGTGCTTCGCATCGTGCTTCAGCATCCATCGGTTGTAATTCTGCCAAGGTCTGAGTGAGCACTTCACGTAAGTTTTCCATGACTTGGTCAGGATTTAAATGCGCGCCCTCGCCTTCATCAACAATGTGTTCCACAATGCCAATTTTTTGTAATTTGTCAGCAGTCAATGCCAACGCTTCACTGGCTTGTTCAGCTTTCTCAGCAGTTTTCCACAAAATAGATGCACAACCTTCAGGTGAAATCACTGAATAAATACTATGTGACAACATGATCACACGGTCAGCAACCCCAATTCCTAAAGCACCACCTGAACCGCCTTCACCAAGTACAGTCGCAATCACTGGCACTTTTAAGCGAGAAAGCTGGGCAAGGCTCGTTGCAATCGCTTCTGCTTGACCACGTTCTTCTGCCCCCACACCAGGATAAGCACCCATGGTGTCAATAAAGGTAAATACAGGCAAGTTAAAACGCTCAGCAAGATCAAGTAAACGCTGTGATTTACGATAACCTTCTGGGTTACACATACCAAAGTTGTGTTTTAAACGCTCGCGAGTGGTACGACCACGATGCTGACCAACCACCATGACTGGCTGGCCATTAAAACGCGCTAAACCACCAATCATTGCACCATCATCACCGAAAACTCGGTCACCATGCAATGTATCAAACTCATCAAATAGTTCACTTGCATAGTCTAAAAACTGTGGGCGGTCAGGATGACGTGCGATTTGTACAGTTTTCCATGCTTTAGATTGAGCAGATTTATTTTTCATAGGTCGAATATTATCCTTAAATTAACCGAATCGAGTTAATCAATAAATTTTTCCGACTGAATGATCAAATCAATGTCCCAATGCTTAAATTGCTCTTGCTCATCGTGCAAATCTGCAACCAGTAATGGCCATTGTTTCGCATCGCCAGAAACAGTTAATTGCCATTGTTGCGCATCCAAGACCTCTAATTCAATGGCAGGAAGCATCTGATCACTACGACTATGATTGAGTAAAACAGCCAGTCTAAGCAGCAAGCAAAGATAAACTAAAGACTGTCCCCCAACCTTTAAAACATCCATTTTGCTTTCACTACGCAATTTACGGCGGTGATGTCCAACCAAATGTGATAGATGATTTTGATCAATTTGCGAGAAACCAGGAATATCAGAATGCTGCAACAAATATGCACCATGACGATGATATCCACCATGACTAATCGCTAAACCGATTTCATGCAAATAAGCTGCACGACGAATTAAGTCACTGTCTTCATTAGTTAATTTTAGTTTACTCGCAACTGAGTCAAATAAAAATTGAGCAGTTTTTACGACACGTTCCGCTTGTTTTGGATCAGCACTATAACGACCAATCAGTGCCTGTACACTACGATCTCGGATATCTTCATGCTTAAAACGACCCAGAAGGTCATACATCACACCTTCACGTAATGCACCATCTGAATACATCAAATGGTCAATATCCAAAACTTCAAACGCTGCATATAAAATAGCAACCCCAGCTGGCAAAACTGCTCGGCGATCTTCTTTTAAGCCAGAAAATTCCATTTCTGAAACATGCTTATATTTAAGCAATTTATCTTTGAGTTTTTCTAAGCCTTCACGAGTCACACTTTCTTGTTCATCACTCCAGCCCATGTTGACCATAATCTGGCGGCACGCTTTAATTGTTCCACTTGAACCAACAACCGTATCCCAACCCTCTGCTTTAAAATAGTTGGCAATCGCAGAAAGTTCCTTACAGGCGGCAACAAACGCTTTATTAAAATTTTTATAATTAATTTCACCATCTTCAAAATATTTTTTGGTGAAAGCCACACAACCCATTTGCAAAGATTCAGTACATAAAGGTTCGAATCGTTCGCCAATAATAAACTCGGTTGATCCCCCACCAATATCAATCACCAATCGACGACCACCATTAGCCATGGTATGTGAGACACCCAAATAAATCAGACGTGCTTCTTCACGCCCAGCAATAATTTCAATTGGTTTTGGCAAAATTTCAGCTGCTTGCTGAATAAATTCATGTCCATTTTTAGCTTGGCGTAACGCATTGGTCGCCACAATACGCAACCGATTCGGTTGTACTGAACTTAAACGTCCGACAAAACGTGCCAAACACGCTAAACCACGCTGTTGGGCCGCTTCGGTTAAATTTTTATTTTCATCTAATCCAGCAGCAAGCTGTACCTTTTCCGACATTGAAACAACTTTCTTAACTTCTCCGTGATCTACACGGGCAATTGCCAAGTGAAAGCTGTTTGACCCCATATCAATTGCAGCGAGCAATTCTTCATCAATCAGAAAATCAGACATTGTGCATAACAAATCAACTTAATTGCTGCTTAGAGTAATTCACTCACCGCAAATTGAAAAGCAGTTTACGGGCTGAACAGCCAGTTTTTCACTAGATTTTCATGATTATTGCTACTGTCGATTAAATCAATCGTGATGATCCATTAGACAAAAAACCAGTGGCATCCGAGAATGCAACTATTCATCAGACTATGATGTTGAAAATAGCTGTGTAATACTTATATATCTATATAAATAAAGACTGTTATTGACAACTGATCATATTGGAGCATTTGTATGTCTAACCTAGTTAATACCACAGACGCAGATTTCAAAGCTGACGTTCTGGATTCTGAAACACCTGTACTTGTAGATTTTTGGGCTGGCTGGTGTGGTCCTTGTAAAGCGATTGCTCCTGTTTTAGAAGACTTATCTCGCGAATACGAAGGTAAAGTGAAAGTTGTTAAAGTTGACGTCACCAACTGTGAAGCAACTGCTGTGAACTACAACATTCGCAATATTCCTGCATTATTGTTGTTCAAAAATGGTGAAGTTGTTGCTCAACAAGTCGGTGCTGTGCCTCGTTCACGTCTTGTTGCGTTTATCGACGAAAATATCTAAATCTAAAAAATCCGACAAAATACGCCATTTTTTGCGTATTTTGTTTGGTGTAAATTGACAATTCCCCAGATGTCACTTATATTCTTATTGCTCAAGGAAGGCAAAGCCTTAAGCAAGTCCTTTCTTGCAACACAACAAAAGATCGCCGCTCGGCACTGCAATTGTTTATTTTGATTTTCGAACAATGAACTAACCAGATTCTGCGTTTATTGTGCAACTTTCATTGCATGCGGCTGACTCTTGCATTTACTTCCAAATCGTTACTCTAGATGTTCTTACATCGACACACACTGACCACCTATGAATTTAACTGAACTCAAGAAAAAACCGATTGGCGAACTCATTAAAATTGCTGAGTTTATGGGCCTTGAGGGGATGGCGCGTAACCGTAAACAGGATATTATTTTCGCGATTTTAAAACGTCATGCCATGAACGGTGAAGAAATCTTTGGCGATGGTGTTTTAGAAATTTTGTCTGATGGTTTCGGTTTCCTACGTACAGCAGCGGGTTCTTACCTCGCTGGACCTGATGATATCTATGTTAGCCCGTCTCAAATTCGACGTTTTAACCTGCGCACAGGTGACACAATTGCAGGAACCATTCGCCCTCCAAAAGAAGGCGAGCGCTATTTTGCATTATTAAAAGTTAACCAAATTAACTACGATACACCTGAAAACTCACGTAACAAGATCTTATTTGAAAACTTAACCCCGCTTTTCCCGACAGAACAACTGATCATGGAACTCGGGAATGGTTCAACAGAAGATTTAACCGCTCGTGTTGTTGATTTAATCGCACCGATTGGTAAAGGGCAACGTTCAATTATTGTTGCACCGCCAAAAGCGGGTAAAACCATGTTGTTGCAAAACATTGCTCAATCAATTGTACGCAATAACCCAGAAGTTTTCTTGATTGTTCTACTCATTGACGAACGCCCAGAAGAAGTCACCGAAATGGAACGTACAGTTCGCGGTGAAGTTGTTGCATCAACCTTTGACGAATCACCAGCGCGCCATGTACAAGTTGCCGAAATGGTCATCGAAAAAGCCAAACGCTTAGTTGAACATAAAAAAGATGTCGTCATCCTACTCGATTCGATTACTCGTTTAGCACGTGCCTACAACACAGTTATTCCATCTTCAGGTAAAGTTTTAACTGGTGGTGTAGATGCCCATGCACTTGAACGTCCAAAACGTTTCTTTGGTGCAGCACGTAATATTGAAGAAGGTGGATCATTGACCATCATCTCAACTGCATTGATTGAAACAGGCAGTAAAATGGATGATGTGATTTATGAGGAATTCAAAGGTACGGGTAACCAAGAGATTACGCTTGACCGTCGTATTGCTGAAAAACGTGTCTTCCCTGCCATGAACCTGAAAAAATCAGGTACTCGTCGCGAAGAACGCCTCATGAGTGAAGACAACCTACGCAAAGTATGGATTCTACGCAAACTACTTCATCCAATGGATGAGTTGACAGCAATGGAATTTTTACTCGATCGTATGAAAGAAACCAAAACCAATGACGATTTCTTTGAACAAATGAAACGTAAACAATAATTCATCCGCTATTTTCAAGCCACTAACGCTTTTAGTGGCTTGAAGTTGACAACAATTACATATCTTCACAATCTCTTTACTTATTTGTTAAAATTTATTTTTACTCATTTTTTCATTTATTTCACCTCAAAGAAAAGTCTGTGCTTTTTTCAATAGTTACTCCATCATTTATCCAAATGTAATTTTCTTTTTTATTGTTATTTTCTGTTAAAACACCCCCTAAAAAACCCGTTTTTTTTGCGTTTTTTTTCATTCAGCAGTAGTAATTCAATATGTGCAGTGATAGCATATTGTCATGCCAGCAAACTTGCTCCATGCGTTGTTACCTATCGAACGTATAGGGATAATTAAAGCACAAACAAGTTTGCTTAGGTTTTTTTTGTCTCTAATTTATGAGAGTGATGCCATGTTATTCAAGAAAATTGCTATCGCAGCTGCTGTTGTTACAACTTTAGCTTTCGTTGGTTGTGCTAAGAAAACTCAAGAAGCTGCTCCAGCTTCTGCTCCAGCTTCTGCTGCTGCTGCATCTGAAGCTACTACTGCTGCTGCATCTGAAGCTACTACTGCTGCTGCATCTGAAGCTACTGCTGCTGCTGCATCTGATGCTGCTCCAGCTTCTGCTCCAGCTTCTGCTCCAGCTTCTCACTAATTCATCCGAATCTAGTGAAAAAAGAGAGAGTCTAATGACTCTCTTTTTTTATGCCTAAATTTTGGATACAGTTAAGCTGAATAGGACAAAGCTGCTGTTGTAACATCCCTTCTAGTAATTCTTTTAACGTATGCAATTGCTGTAATTTTTCTTCAACTTCTACAAGTTTTCCTTTTAAGGACTCTTGTAACTGTTCAGCAGAAAGTTGTTCTTGTATTGCCAGTATTTTGATTAAGTCTGCAATTTCACTCAATTGAAACCCCAACGACTTTGCTAACTGAATCAGTTCTAAACGAAAAACCATCTGTTCAGAATAATGGCGATAGCCATTCTCAGCTCTCTGAGCCTCAATTAATCCCAGTTTCTCATAAAAACGTAGCGCATCTCGACTTAAGCCTACTCGTTTTCCTAATGCATGAATAAGCATGATTATTCTTCTTGACTATAGAGTGGACTCCACAGTTTAGACTAAATCGCAATATAACCCTACAGGAAAAATTATGGCGATTTTAATCACAGGTGCGACAGGCTTTTTAGGACGATTTGTACTATTAGAATTATTACAGCAAAAACAAGACGTGATTGCCCTACTCCGCAATCCTGAACAGCAGATGCCTAGCTTATGCAAATGGCTACAAGAGAAAGGCTGTGATACTGCTTATTTACAATGTATTCAAGGAGATTTAGCACAAAGTGATTTGGCTATATCCACTTCAGATTGGCAGCATTTAACTCAAGTAGATACATTGATCCACACAGGTGTTTTATTTGCATGGAATTTAACTGCGGCGCAAGCTCAAATGACCAATGTTAATGGCAGTTTAACCCTCATCCAACTCTTAAAAGAACGGACACAACTACAGAGAGTCATACTGATTTCAGGCTATATGCTGACGTTACAAACATACTTGCAGCAATATGGCATTGATCCAGCACAACCACTGCAAAGTAACTGGCAGTTGCTTTACAACCAACTGGGTAGCTATGAAGCTTCAAAAATTGAAGCGCATTTTCGTAGCCTAGCACTTGCTCAAGCGCTTAAACTGGACTGGACAGTGATTCATCCAGCGACACTAATAGGTGCTCAAGGCACTGGCGAAGTGGCAGAGCATCAGGTATTTACCCAAATTATTAAACAGATTAATCAAGGTAAAATGCTTGCTCTTCCTGGCTCAGCTCAACACACCTTACCGTGGGTAAGTGTAGATCATGTAGTTCAGGGCATTACTCAGTGTTTAAAGGATACATCGAGTTATCAACAGGAAATTCTGCTGGTACATCCGCAAAGTTTATCTTTTCATCACGTTGTCAGATTGATTGCAAAGCAGCTCAAAATCCAGCCTCCTCGCTTTTGTGTTCCACTTCCAATACTAGCAACACTACTCAGATGGCAACCACTTGCCCAGCACCTCAATCTCTCTCGGGAAATGCTCGAGTTTCTACGTACTGAACCACTAACACCAAATCAATCATATACAGTGCATCATGCATCTCAATCGTCTTTAGAAGAACAGCTGATGCAAAGTGTTGCTTGGGTTAAGCAGCATTATTTATAAAAAATAAGGGGTGAATCAATCACCCCTTCTCTTTCCAAGACTCGATTAGTCTTGTTCGATTTCATTACCCACGCGCTGTCTAAACTTCTGACCAGCACGGAAGGTGACTACGCGGCGCGCAGAAATTGGAATTTCTTCGCCCGTTTTCGGGTTGCGACCAGGGCGCTGACGTTTGTCACGTAGCTCAAAGTTCCCAAACCCCGAAAGTTTAACCTGTTCGCCAGCGATTAATGCTTGGCTAATTTCATCAAAGAATAGCTCAACCATTTGTTTGGCTTCACGACGGTTTAAATTCGTAAGCTCACTTAAATGATCTGCCATTTCTGCTTTTGTTAATGCTGTCATGACGCCCTCAATGTTGCTTGATAAGTGTTTTGCAACACTTCAATGATGTGATCCATACCTGACTTAATTTCAGCATCTTCTAGTGTTCTCGAAGCATGTTGCCACAACAAAGCAAATGCCAACGATCGCTTACCAGCCTCAACCCCTTGTCCAGTATATACATCGAACAACCACGTTGAATCGAGAAGCTCTCCACCAGTTTGTTGAATTAACTGCTGAATCTCTTTTACCTCAATCTTATCATCAATTAAAAGCGCAATATCACGTCTAACCGACGGAAAACGTGATAATTCTGTAAAATTAGATACATAAGATTGCAAAACAGCCGTTTGATCGAGTTCAGCCACCCAAGTTGTACCCAAATCCAATTCATTTTCCAATGATGGATGCAAACGACCCAAGTAACCAATTGACTGACCATCAACCACAATTTCAGCCGACTGTCCAGGATGTAGCCATTCACGAGTCGAACGTTGGTACTCAACATTCACACGTCCAGCCGCAAGAATTTGCTCAACTTCACCTTTCAGGTCAAAGAAATCCATTGGCTGAGTTTTCACATGCCACTGCTCTGGTGCAGACGAACCTACCGCAATTAACGCCAGCGTCGGGATTTGTTTAAGCTCATCAATATTGGTTGCATTTTGATAATCAAAGCGCAGACCTAACTCGAAGAAACGTACACGGTTTTGCTGACGGTTCAGGTTGTACTGCACACAAGGAATCAAACTCGATAGCAAAGTGCTACGCATGACTGCCAAATCACTCGAAATTGGATTTGCCAATGCCAATGGCTGTACATTTGGATTGAGTTGTTTTTCCAATTTCAAATCAGCAAAACTAAAACTGATCGCTTCTTGGTAACCCAAAGTTGCGATGGTTTGACGTAATTGAGCCAATTCAAAACGGTCTTGATATGTCGCCAATTGCACATCAATTTTTGGCAAGCTGATTTGAATGTTGTCATAGCCGTGAATACGTGCCACTTCTTCAATCAAGTCTTGGTAGATTGCCATATCATAACGGTGTGATGGCGGTACAACTGACCACTCACCTTGTGCTTTGACCGTTACTGCGCAGCCTAAACGGGTTAAAGCATCGGTAATAAAGTCGCTTGCCACGGTATAACCCAGCAATTGATCCACTTGTGCTTGATTCAGTTCAATCGCTTCACGTTTTGGCAATAGGTCTGTCTGTTCAGCTACAGTTACAGGACCAAATTCACCACCTGCAAGCTGTTGAATCAACTGTGAGGCACGGTTCATTGCCAAAATTGGCAATTCAAAGTCTACGCCACGTTCAAAACGCTGAGATGAATCAGTGTGCAAACCGAAACGGCGCGCACGTCCTGCAATTGCAAGCGGGTTAAAGAATGCACTTTCAAGGAAAATATCTTGAGTGTCATCGGTCACGCTCGATGCCAGACCACCCATGATGCCTGCGATTGCCAAGGTTTTTGCATCATCTGCAATTACCATGACATCTTCATTCAGCTCCACTTCTTGCTCATTGAGCAATTGCAGTTTTTCTTGTGCTGTTGCTTGACGAACCTGTATCGTACCTTCAAGTTTTGCCAAGTCAAATGCATGCATTGGCTGACCAAGTTCAAGCAAGACGTAGTTGGTAATATCCACCAAAATGCTATGCGTGCGCACACCTGAACGGGTCAAGGCTTGCTCCATCCATTCTGGTGTCGCTGCTTTCACGTTGACATTTTTAATGACACGCCCCAAATAACGTGGTGCACCTTGTGTAGTCACAACAACTGCTTTTTCATCTGCAATGGTAACTGCAACAGGTTGAATCTCAGGCTGAGTCACTGGCAATTGGTTAATTACCCCAATTTCACGGGCAATCCCACGGATACTAAAGCAGTCACCACGATTTGGTGTAATTGAAATATCAATGACGTTGTCATCAAGTTTCAAGTATTCACGAATGTTAACACCAATTGGCGCATCTTCAGGCAGTTCAAGCAAACCATCGATTTTATCTTCAAGGTCAATCTCTGAAGCGCCACACAACATACCGTGTGATTCAATACCACGAAGCTTGCCTTTTTTGATTTTGAAATCGCCTGGCAAAACTGCACCAACGGTTGCAACAGGTGCTTTCATGCCTACACACACGTTTGGCGCACCGCACACGATTTGTAATGGCTCACCTGAACCGATATTCACTGTAGTTACACGTAAGCGGTCTGCATCTGGATGTTGTTCTACTGTCAGTACCTCACCCACCACAACGCCTGTAAATGCTTTGGCTACAGGCGAAAGCTCATCGACTTCCAAGCCGAGCATGGTCAGTTGTTCAGATAATGTATTGCTATCGATTGCTGGGTTGACCCATGTGCGCAGCCAGTTTTCGCTAATTTTCATTTCGTAAAAAACCTATATATCTAAAATCTTTAATCCCCTCTCTAGTCCAACTTCCACATTGCCGGAAAATTTCATTCTTTAATGCGGAGTGCTTCCTCTTTTCAAAGAAGAGCTTAGGAGAGGATTTTAAAAAATCTGTTTAAGCAAATTGGCGCAAGAAACGCACATCATTTTGGTAGAACATACGCAAGTCATTGATACCATAACGCAACATTGCAAAACGCTCTACACCTAGACCAAAGGCAAAACCTTTATATTTTTCAGGGTCAATGCCTGCTGAGCGTAAAACATTTGGATGCACCATGCCACAACCCAAAACTTCTAACCAGCGACCACGCTCATCCATAATGTCCACTTCTGCACTTGGTTCAGTAAATGGGAAATAAGATGGGCGGAAACGTACTTTCAAATCTTTCTCAAAGAATTCATTCAACAAGTTCACCAACAAGCCTTTCAATTCAGCAAAGCTGGTGTTTTCTGCCACATACAGCCCTTCAATTTGATGGAACATCGGTGAATGTGTTTGGTCAGAGTCACAACGGTAAACACGACCTGGGCAGACAATACGAATCGGTGGTTGTGTGGTTTCCATGGTACGAATTTGCACGCCAGACGTATGGGTACGTAGCAAATGCGATGCATCGAAATAGAAGGTGTCGTGCATGGCACGCGCAGGGTGATGTCCCGGAATGTTGAGCGCTTCAAAGTTATGATAATCGTCTTCAACTTCAGGGCCTGTTGCAACGGTAAAACCTGCCTTGGTAAAGAACTGGCAAATACGCTCTTGTACTTGCGTCACAGGGTGAATACTACCCATGCTCTGACCACGACCCGGTAAGGTAATGTCGATGGTTTCGCTCGCCAATTTGGCAGCTAAAGCTTGTTGTTGTAATGCAGTTTGGCGCTCAGTCAAAGCATTATTGATTGCTTCACGAACAGCATGAATTTTTGCACCTTCAACTTTACGTTGTTCAGGATCCATTTTTCCTAAGGCTTTTGACTGCTCTGCAAGCTGACTCTTCTTACCTGTAAACTGCACCCGTACTTGGTCAAGTGTAGCAAGATCTTGAGCTGCAGCAATTGCATCCAGCGCTTCAGTGGTCAGGGCTTCCAGTGACATAATTTCTCTCAAAGCATCAATGTTAAAAAATAAATTAAACTTGTCATTCTAACAGCTTTTCAGCATATTGATGAGCTTTGTACACGATGAAAATTCTAATACCATCCTGATTTGTAAAAAGTATAAAATATTGCAACGGTAATACTGAGAAACACTATGGCACTCGACCCGATTTGGAAACAACAACTGACTTTAGTGACTTATGGCAATGAATATTTGTCTCATGGTCTCAGTGTGCAACAGTGGCGAGAGCTTCCTATTTTTGATGAACATGCTTTTGCGTTTCGTGACCTCATGTCACAGCATTTGCTTGCCCAGCATTTTCAAATTTGGTTAGAAAACCTAAAAAAACAGGGAGCAACTCGTCTCAGCCTACATGCTTCAAGCATGCTTAATGATGAAAAAAACCCAAACCCAAATATTGAGTTACTCCCCTATTCACATTTTATTGTCAGTCATCATGAAAAGAAAAAAATGGCATGGGTATTTGGTAATGAACTGGCAGAATGGTTCAATGCCGAACAGGAATTTCTCATTCCATCTTCCCAGCAAAGCCCGATTCGCCAAGAAACATTCTGGAATTTTGAATTAAATAGCAAACTCTACAAAAAAATTCAGGCAGACCTTCAAGCCCCTGATTGGGAAAGGATTCAGCAATATCTTACCCAAGAACTCTTCAATACCACTTATGCCCAGACTGTTCAGCAACAACGCTTTATTGAACAGCACTACACAGGCTTTAATCTGACCCAACCACAAAAGATTGCGATAGACCTAGAAGAAAAATCAGCACTCCTTCCTGCACAATATCAGGCGAGTTTAAGTAATGAATTACTGATCAAACTTGAAGCTTTAGAACTTGATCTAGCTGAGCAAGCGACAGTTCATAAGGAAGAAAATCAGGCCTTTACATCGGTCGATGAACAGCGCGCCTTTAAGCATTTTTCAGTAAAACTTGATGATTTATTCAGCAAATTTATTGTTAAAACTGCCAATCACTACCAAACAGCACAGCGTAAAGTCATAGAACCTGAAACACCATTTGACGCGCCAGCACCACAAGCTCAAACAGCATCCCATTCTGGTTTACATCTGCATAAAGCAACAACCAGCGAACAGCATAAGCATCAGATTTCAAATAAAAATGTGATTGCTTTAGTGATTATCACAGTGTTGATTTGTGCTTTGGCATATTATTTTGGTTTTTAATGAGATGACAGATTGGTATATCTTAAAGATGTGCCAATCTTTTGATTGACTTAACCTTCTTTTAATCTACAACAATTATAAAAAACCCATATCGATGATATTCATCTTATTGGGTACTAAAAGGATAAAACTATGCAGATAAACTTTTCTCGTTTAAGCCGTTTTGGTCTAGTTGCTGTATTAAGTTTACCTCTTACCAGTTGGGCACAACCCACTTCCTCAGCTACAGATAACGCCCATGAAGTCAATCAACGCCTCGATTTTTTATATGGTCAGCATCAGCCTTATCTGAAGTTTTTAAAAGATTTTCAAACTGCAACCTATGAACATCATAAAAACCAAGTGGTTGCAATGATCAACTATCCCATCAAAATCAATTTAAATGGCAAGAAAACCACGTTTAAATCACGTCAAGACTTACTCAAACGTTACGATGAAATCTTTGATCCAATGCTGGTCAAAATTATTCAGGAACAAAAATATGAAAACTTGTTTGCAAACACACATGGCGTGATGATTGGGGAAAGTGGAGAGATCTGGTTCTCGGGTTTTTGTATCGATAAAGACTGCAAAAAAGTTGAAGTTAAAGTCATTACCATCAACAAATAAAGCACGATGGCACAGCTGATTTCACTACGCCATCCTCATTTTTACTTGAATACAGCTCTGACTTGCATCAAGGCAAAACCCAATAAATTTAGACCTTGCCATTGTTCAGGATATTGTGCTTTTTCATGCTCTTGGGCCAAACCAATCCCCCAAATTTTGTCGACTGGAGAAGCTTCAACTAAAATCTGATCCCCTGTTGCCAACAGAAAATCTTTTAAAGCCGCATGCTGTGAAAACTTGGTAATATTTCCTTGTACTACAATCTGAAAACGATGCTTCAACCAGATTTTTTCATCGTAATTTTTAACTAAACGCCCAAGTTCTTTGGCTTGATTGGGATGTTCTGCCTGTAAAATTTTTTCAAAAATCGCATCATCATGAAATAATCTGGCTTTTTGCGCCATCATATAATGCTCAGCCGTAGCATAGTAGGTTCCATCTGACTCAAAAGCACTTGGATACCACTGACTAAAACAGCTTTTATCAACAATATTTTGGTCTTTTGGTGTATGTCCCCAAAAGTAGATATATTTGAATTTATTTCCTTGCTGCTGAGCAAGCACTAGGTTATCTAGATAACAATGGTCATTCATATTGATTATTCTCGTTTTTAGATCAACCCGAAGGAATCGAGTAGATTTGTTCTGATTATTTTACCCAATAAAAAAGACCGCAAAATGCGGTCTTTTTTTGAATCTCTAAGCTTATGCAGCTAAAGCAGATTTAGCTTTTTCAGCTAAAGCAGCGAAAGCAACTGCATCATGCATAGCGATGTCAGCTAACACGCGACGGTCGATGATCACTTGAGCTTTTTTCAAGCCATCGATCATACGGCTGTAAGACAAACCGTTTTGACGAGCACCAGCGTTAATACGCGCAATCCATAGAGCACGGAATTGACGTTTTTTCTGACGACGGTCACGGTAAGCGTATTGACCAGCTTTGATTACCGCTTGGAACGCTACGCGATAAACGCGTGAACGAGCACCATAGTAACCTTTAGCACGAGCGAGAATTTTTTTGTGACGACGATGAGCCACTACACCACGTTTTACACGAGCCATTTATAAATCTCCTTAGATGTATGGGCACATACGACGAACTGAAGCAACGTCACTCACGTGAACCATTACACAGCCGCGCAACTGACGAATACGCTTAGCAGATTTTTTGGTCAAAATGTGGCGTTTGAACGCTTGTTTACGCTTGAAACCGTTAGCAGTCGCTTTGAAACGTTTAGCTGCACCACGGCGAGTTTTTAACTTAGCCATAACAACCTCTTTAAGCACCTGTTCGGCTCGTTTGCACCATTGCAATAACGACCTGCAGGTAAGGAAGGCAGTATTTTATAGTAAGTTTGCTCAAAACAAAAGCATTTCTCCTGTTAATTTTTGACATGACCTAGCCATTCTTCAGACAAAATTTGTCATAGATTTGAGAGACTATTTTTTAAATCTGTCATATTGCCAAGGTATGCTCAACCAATGCTAGAGATGCATCTCTGTTACAGAGAAAAATCAGGCTGTGATAAACACGGTGTTATTCAGCTGTTACGCTCATCGACTCCTGCAAAGTCAGCATAAAGCTAACCACCCTGCCACATTATTTTTCGTGAATATGATGGATGAATTTATCTTAAAAATTTATATCAATTTTCACCATATTCAATAGTTAAAATCTCAAATCATGAGAGTAATCTTAGTTCAATGTCGCTATAATCGACTTCTTTATATCGCTTATATTCTAATATCATGCACACAAAACAGGATGCTTTTGCTGCACTTCGCTATCGCGATTTTTCTATTATTACGATTAACCAACTCTGTTTAACGCTCGGTATCCTCATTCAGGAAGTGATTGTCGGATACAGCCTTTATCAGATTACCAAAGACCCGCTAACCCTCGGTATGATTGGTCTGGCAGAAGCCATCCCCTTTATTAGCCTGTCTTTATGGGGAGGATATTTTGCGGATAAGTTCAATAAACAGACCATCATGAAAATCTGTCTATTTTTCTCTTTCCCATTGCCTCTCATTCTGTGGACACTATTTCATCGTTATGATGCCCAGCTCATTTCAGTTGAAATGCTCAAATGGGGAATTTATAGCGTTATTTTTGGTTTTGGGATTATTCGTGGGTTTTATTCACCCGCTGCAACTTCACTGAAACCTTTTCTGATTCCACGTGAACTCTATACCAATGGGGCAACATGGACCACGATTGGCTGGCAAAGTGGCGTGATTTTAGGACCAATGCTTGGCGGCTTCATGCTGGCAGGGTTAGGGCGTGAAACCAGCTTACTGACCGTTGCAGTGTTGATGTTTACCTGCTTTTGTTTGGTGAATTTACTCCAAAAACGCCAATTTCCTGCGATGGAGAAAGCCGCGCTTTGGTCAAGTATGCAAGAAGGCTTCCGTTTTATCTGGAATACCAAAATTGTACTCTGGGCAATCTCGCTAGATTTGGTTTCAGTATTGTTTGGTGGCGTCATCGCATTACTGCCCATTTTCGCTTCAGATATTCTAAAGACAGGGCCTGAAGGCTTGGGATTATTACGTGCTGCACCTTCGATTGGAGCACTCATCACCATGTTCTTGCTGACTCGTTTTCCTCCAACTCAACATGCATGGCGCAATATGCTTTTGGCTGTGGCAGGGTTTGGTATATTTACACTCATGTTTGCTTTTTCAAACCATATGTGGCTCTCACTGTTTGCACTACTCATGACGGGTGCTTGTGACAGCGTTTCGGTTGTTATTCGCCAGACAATTTTACAACTCTACCCACCAGAAAATATGCGAGGCCGCGTTGCTGCAGTCAACGGTATGTTTGTCTCTAGTAGTAATGAACTCGGTGCGTTTGAATCGGGTTTGGCGGCCAAATACATGGGCACCATCACCGCAACCATTTTCGGGGGATGCATGACTCTCGCTGTCGTCATTGTAAGCTGGATTAAAACCTCTGAACTATTTGATGTGGATGTCAATAAAAGCTCTCAACATTAATTTCATGAGGGAAAGGAATATCTTTTCCCTCAAATCATCCAAACATGCCTAAATATAAAACATACAGACATATATACCGCCCAGTTTTGGCAATTGTCACTATTCCCAAAAACCGCCAAAAATTTTCCCGCATCAAGCCTGCAATCAGGGTAATCGGATCACCAATAATTGGTGTCCAGCTCAATAATAATGAATAAAAACCATATTGATGGTATATCTGCTGTGCTTGTTTCAGACGAGGTTCAGACACTGGAAACCATTTTTTATGCTTAAAATGCTCAATTTAAAGCCCTAACCACCAATTCACACATGAACCTAAAACATCGCCAACACTGGCAGCGAACAACAACAATACAGGATCGTGATGACCTTGCACCAGTAAAGTCATCAACACAGCTTCTGACTGTAAAGGAAGTAACGTTGCAGCCCCAAAAGCAGAGATAAACAACAACCAATAACTCATGAGACCCAAGGCGGATAAGTAAAAAACTATACGTGTATCGACAATGCTTTTTGAACCGCTGGACGGGCGTTCATACGTTGCATATAAGCTTTTACATTTGGAAACTCATCCAACTCAATACCTTGCCATTCATAACGGCATAGCCACGGGAAAATTGCCATATCTGCAATTGAGTATTCTCCTGCCACATAGTTCTGACCAATTAACTGCTTTTCAAGTACACCATATAAACGTTTGGTTTCATTGATATAACGGTCAATCGCATAGGGAATTTTTTCTTTGGCAAAACGGTTAAAATGATGATTCTGCCCGAGCATTGGTCCCAAGCCACCCATTTGCCACATCAACCATTGTTCTACTTCAACGCGCTGCTGCTCATCCGTTGGATAAAACAATCCCGTTTTTCGCCCAAGATATTGCAAAATAGCACCTGATTCAAACACAGAAATAGGCTCATCACGCGGACCATTCTGATCAACAATCGCAGGAATTTTATTATTGGGAGAGATTTTTAGAAAGTCTGGTTGAAACTGATCATTTTCTGAGATATTAATCGGGAAAATTTGATATTCAATTCCCATTTCTTCAAGCGCGATTGTTACTTTATGACCATTGGGTGTACCCCAATAATATACATCAATCATTCGAATTCCTTTGCTTATTTGAGTGCATCTGTTTTGGTTTGCCTGTTATATCATGTTTTTATGAAAGGTCTAAAACTATAAAACTGATAAAAATAATCAATATATCAAGATAAAAACAAATATTAAAATCATATTATGAGAATTAAATTAATAATTACAGTCAATTAAAAGCTGATACTGTCATAAATATTACATTTATTATACTCAATTGCATCTTAACAGAATCATGACATCAACTCAGCGAAAATCGCATGAATAAAAAAAGCACCGCCAAAACTGGCGATGCTTTTTTACGTCAAACCAAGCGATTACTTTTTCTTTTTAGGTCCAAGTAACATGCCCATTTGGCGACCTTCCATTTTTGGTGCTTGTTCAACAACACCCCATTCAGCCACGTCTGTTTCAATTTTTTGTAATTGAGCTAGACCCAGTTGTTGGTGTGCCATTTCACGACCACGGAAACGCAAGGTAATTTTAACCTTGTTACCTTCTTCCAAGAAACGGAGGATCGCACGTAGCTTAACGTTATAATCCCCAATATCAGTTCCAGGGCGCAACTTGATTTCTTTCACTTGCACTTGATGTTGTTTTTTCTTTGCATCTTTTTGCTTTTGCTTAAGATCAAACAAGTGCTTGTTGAAATCCATGATTTTACAAACAGGTGGCTCTGCATTTGCAACGATCTCAACAAGGTCAAGATCAGCATCTTCTGCAGCTCGCAATGCTTCATTTAATGAAACAATCCCTTTTTGTTCACCTTCAGCATCAATAAGCCGTACCTCTTTGGCACGAATCTCAGTGTTCAATGCTGGACGATTGCTTTTACCACCTTGTTGTTGGTTACGATCAGGCTGTTTAATCTTTCTTACTCCACAATGTACCGGCCACGTTCGGCTACGGCAGATTTCACCAAGTCAATGAAAGCATCAATTGACATAGTACCTAAATTTTTTCCTGAGCGCGTACGAACATTGACTGTACCCTCTTCAACTTCTCGGTCACCAAGAACTAAAAGGTACGGAATACGCTCCAGTGTACGTTCACGAATCTTAAAGCCGATTTTCTCATTTCTCAAGTCTGAAATGGCACGTAAACCATTTTCTTTGAGTTTTGCCACGACTTGTTGACATGCTTCGGCTTGAGAATCAGTAATATTCATGACACAAGCCTGCACAGGTGCTAACCAAGGTGGCATGAAACCGGCATAGTGTTCAATAAGTATACCAATAAAACGCTCAAAACTACCAAGAATTGCACGATGTAACATCACAGGTTGATCACGTTCATTGTCTTCAGTTACAAAAGACGCATCTAAACGCTCTGGTAAGTTAAAGTCACATTGGATTGTACCGCACTGCCACACACGACCTAAGCAGTCCTTCAATGAGAATTCAATTTTCGGACCATAGAATGCACCTTCACCTGGTTGCAAGTCCCAATCAAGACCTGCTGCATCCAACGCATCTGCCAAAGATTTCTCTGCCATATCCCAAAGTGCATCATCACCCACACGCTTTTCTGGGCGAGTAGACAGTTTCATTTGCACTTCTTCAAAGCCAAAGTCTTTATATACATCTAAAGTCAGTTTAATGAAGTCAGCAACTTCTTGACCAATTTGTTCTTTGGTACAGAAAATATGCGCATCGTCTTGAGTAAAGCCACGCACACGCATAATACCGTGCAATGAACCCGATGGTTCGTTACGGTGACATGAGCCAAACTCGGCCAAGCGAATTGGTAAATCACGGTAAGATTTCAAACCCTGATTAAACACTTGAACATGACATGGGCAGTTCATTGGCTTCACAGCATAGTTACGACTTTCTGAATGAGTCGTAAACATGTTGTCGGCATAGTTTGCCGCATGACCTGATTTTTCCCACAAAGTGAAATCTACGATTTGCGGTGTTTTAATCTCAAGGTAGCCATTGTCCTGCTGAACTTTACGCATGTATTGTTCAAGCACTTGATAAATAGTCCAGCCATTTGGATGCCAGAACACCATACCAGGCGCTTCTTCTTGCATGTGGAACAAGTCCAGTGCCTTACCGATTTTACGGTGGTCACGCTTTTCCGCTTCTTCAATACGTTTAATATAAGCAGCAAGCTGTTTCTTGTCCGCCCAAGCTGTACCGTAGATACGTTGCAACTGTTCATTCTTCGCATCACCGCGCCAGTAAGCACCAGAGATTTTAGTGAGCTTGAATGATTTTAAGAATTTTGTATTTGGTACGTGTGGACCACGGCACATGTCCAAATAGTCTTGATGGTAGTACAAGCCCATTTGCGTTTCGTTTGGCATGTCCGCAATCAAGCGTAATTTGTATTCTTCACCACGTGCAGTAAATTCTGCGATCACTTCATCACGCGGGGTCATTTTTTTGATGACATCATAGTCTTGGTCGATGAGCTTTTTCATACGCTCTTCGATGGCAGCCATATCATCTAATGTAAATGGACGTGGCATCCAGATGTCATAGTAGAAACCTTCTTCAATGACAGGACCAATCACCATTTTTGCTTCTGGGAAAAGCTGCTTAACTGCGTGACCAACCAAGTGCGCACACGAGTGACGAATGATTTCGACGCCTTCTTCATCTTTAGGCGTGATAATTTGCAGCGTTGCATCTTCGGTAATTAAATCTGATGCATCAACCAAGCGGTCATTCACACGGCCTGCAACAGTGTTTTTCGCCAGTCCAGGTCCGATACTTAGAGCGACATCCATAACGGATACAGCTTGATCAAAAGCTTTTTGATCGCCATTTGGCAATGTGATAATTGGCATAAATAAATCCTTAAGGAGTGATGCCCCGCACAATAGAGCATGTCACCGCGAGATTAAAATCGAGGAAAACCTCAAAATAAAAACGGTGGCTAAAAAAGTCCCCTATGATTCTACACGTCTTGTGCTATTTAAGAAACCTTTGTATTTCAATCTATAATTTTTTTAAACCATATCAATCCTCAGGCCTAAAATAAAACCCTCCAGCCAGCACACTTAAGACTAAAGCAGGGCTAATTTTTACCGCAGAATTCATCTAATGTGTATGCAAAATAGTCAAAACGATATAACAACAACACGACAGGAGCAATTGACATGGCAGTCAGTGCATACGATGAGTTACCGAAAAATGCAGCAAATTTTGTTGCATTATCGCCACTACGCTATCTGGAACGAGCGGCTCATATTTACCCGCATCAAGCCGCCATAATTCATGGGACACGGCAGATTACTTGGCGTGAAAAATATATGCGCTGTCGCCAGTTTGCTCACCAGCTCAATCAGCTCGGTATCGGGAAAAATGATACAGTTTCGGTGTTATTGCCCAATATTCCTGCAATGATTGAAGCGCACTTTGCTGTTCCCATGGCTGGCGCTGTACTCAATACACTCAATACTCGCCTCGATGCCAAAACACTGGCATTTATGCTAGACCATGCCGAAAGCAAACTATTGCTGGTTGATAGTGAATTTTCGACACTGGCGCAAGAAGCATTGGCTTTGGTTAAACATCAGGTCCTCGTGATTGATGTGCATGATGCCGAATATGATGGTGCTGCAAAGGATATTGGTTTTATTGAGTATGAAACTTGGCTCGCACAGGGAGATGCCGATTTTGAATGGCATTTACCTAACGATGAATGGGATGCAATTAGTCTTAACTACACGTCAGGCACAACAGGCAATCCCAAAGGTGTAGTTTATCATCATCGGGGCGCATACATTAATGCCGCCAGTAACATCATTGCCAGTGGCATGATTCCACGCGCCAAATATCTATGGACCCTGCCATTGTTTCACTGCAATGGCTGGTGTTTTGCATGGACAATGGCTGCCAACGGGGGCACCAATATTTGCCTGCGTAAAGTCGACACGGAACAGGTTTTTCAGCTGATTGCCCAACATAAGGTTGATTATTTCTGTGGCGCACCGATTGTGTTGTCTATGCTGATTAACACCCCTAAAGACAAACAGATCACGTTTAACCATCGAGTAGAAGTCATGGTCGCAGGTGCAGCACCACCCGCAGCGATCATTGAAGGAATGCGCAATATTGGTATTAATGTCACTCATGTCTACGGTCTGACTGAAACTTATGGCCCTTCTGCGCTTTGTGCTTCACAAGCAGGCTGGAGTGAGTTATCTATTCAGGAACAAGCGCAATTGCATTCGCGTCAAGGTGTACCATACCCATTACAAGATGCCATGAAAGTGATTGATCCTGAAACTATGGAACCCGTACCACATGATGGGCATACCATGGGCGAAATCATGTTCCGTGGCAATATTGTGATGAAAGGTTATCTAAAAAACCCACACGCCACCGAAGAAGCTTTTGCTGGCGGATGGTTTCACACGGGTGATCTTGCGGTTTGTCAGCCTGATGGCTATGCCAAAATTATGGACCGTTCTAAAGACCTGATTATCTCAGGTGGAGAAAATATTTCATCTCTTGAAATTGAGGAAGTACTCTATCAGCATCCTGCTGTTTTAACTGCGGCGGTGGTTGCCAAACCCGATCCTTATTGGCAGGAAGTGCCCTGTGCTTTTATTGAAGTCAAAACAGGTCATGAACTCAGTGCAGAGCAACTGATTGAACACTGCAAACAATATCTGGCACGTTATAAGTTACCAAAAGATATTGTGATGACCGAAATCCCAAAAACCTCGACAGGTAAGTTACAGAAATTTATTTTGCGAGAATGGGCAAAACAACGTGCAGAACAGCAAACAGGCTAAATTCAACACAAAAAAATAAGCGACCTTAAAGGTCGCTTTATTTATCTTGATTTACCCTGATCAGAGAGCAGTCCAACTTGCTGTACATAGTTCAACAACTTCTGACGTGAAACTTCAAGCTCTTCGTCCGTTGCTTCAAGTTGCTTGTCGCGGTAAATACGCAAGACATGCTGACGCAAAGTGTGTTTATCAGTTGCATTGAACTGCTTGCTAAATTCATGAATCGCACTATCGCCTTGCTCAATCATACGATCAACCCAGCGTTGCAACTGTACCTGTTTTTTTACCCCTTGCTGCGGAGTTAGATACGATAAAATCAGGCTTTCATCTTCATTGCGAAGCAGTTTACCAATCCGCTGAAATTGGCGGCGGCGTGCTTCAAATGAGCTAATGGTTTGTACATCAAGCAGCGCTTCAATTAAACGCTCTTCAACAGGGAGTTGTTGAATTTGCTTAATGGATAGCGCGGCCAATCGTTCACCCAAAGCTGCCATGCGCTGTACAGCTTTCTTTTGTTCAGTTTTGCTTGCACGACCATCTAAAGATTCAAAATCTTCTTCGGTATAGCGTTGTTGCGGTTGCGGTCGTCGTGCCACGTTTAATCTGCCTCATAAAATTTTGCTGCGAAAAGTGCCAGAACTTCGTCTAAGGCTTTCTCTTCATCTGGTCCGTCTACAACAATGCGTAATGTTGTTCCCTTTCCAGCACCAAGCATTAACAATGCCATAATGTTTTTTGCATCGATCAATTTATCGCCCTTACCTACCTGAATCGAAGAGCGGAATTTGGTGGTCACTTCAATTAATTTGCCAGAGGCACGTGCATGTAAACCAAGTTTATTAATTACATCTACTGTCGTGTCAATCATGACCAATGCTTCATTTCTCTATGTAAAACTTGAATAGACCAGTTCGCCTTCAGTGCTTTTCTAAGTCTATCCACCATATAAACTGAGCGGTGCTGCCCACCCGTACATCCAATGGAGACGGTAATATAATGTCTATGCCCTTCTGCAAAGGCAGGAAGCCATTTTGCTAAAAACTGATAAATATCACTAAACATGGCATTGGTTTGATCATTTGCCCCCAAAAATTCCTGAATCGGGGTATCCAGACCAGAGAATTTTCGTAATTCTAAATCCCAATGCGGGTTTGGCAAGTGTCTGACATCAAAAACATAGTCAGCATCAAGTGGAATGCCATGTTTATAACCAAATGATTGTAAAATCACAACCATATCTTCTGACTGTCCAAGTTTGGACAACAGAGTATGCTTTAAATCATGCACACTTTTGTCTGTAGTATCAATATTGACTGTTGCACGAAACTGCATTGGCAGCAACAGGCTTTTTTCTATTGCAATACATTCCAGCAAAGTTTTATAACGTGTTGCAAGTGGATGAGGACGGCGTGACGCACTAAAACGCGAAATCAATCCTTGATCCTGCGTGGTCAAATAAATCACATCGACCATACCATGTTTTTGTAATTGTTCAAAAACGTGATCAAATTCCTGAAAATCCGCTTGTGTACTACGAACATCTACACCAAGCGCCAATTGTTCAAGATTATTTTCATGATCCAGTTTGGCGACAATTTCGGGAAGCAGTGCCAACGGCAAATTATCAATACAGTAATAGCCCAAATCTTCGAGCACCTGTAGCGCAGAGGATTTTCCTGAACCTGATTGACCTGTGACAATTAAAATACGTTTCATGACACTGCTTTCCTCATTGCGTTTAGACAATGTTATCCAACAAATTTGACAATCAAATTATCGATTAAACGCGTTGTGCCTAATTTTGCTGCCACAAAGATCACAGTATCTTGCTTAAAGTCTGTGACCATTTGCAACGTTGGGCTACGCGCCTCAACATAATCAACGACAAAACCTGCCTGCGTAAGTTGTGTTTTTATCTCAGCCAAAACGGCATCCAGACTCACACCCTCTAGCAAAGCCTTTTCAGCATGTTTCAAACTTTGATAAATTGTTGGTGCAATTGCACGTTGCTCAGGGGTCAAATAACCATTACGTGAGCTAAGCGCCAAACCATCAGCAGCACGTGTGATAGGTACACCGATCACTTCGATCGGGAAACTTAAATCTTGCACCAACTGACGAATAACCGCCAACTGCTGAAAGTCTTTTTGCCCAAAAAATGCCAAGCTGGGTTGAACAATATTAAATAACTTGCTAACCACAACTGCAACACCATCAAAGTGTCCTGGGCGCGATGCACCACACAAATCAGCAGTAATACCTGAGACACTAATGTTCGTTAAAAATGGCTGCTTGCCATACATTTGCTCCACACTCGGTGCAAAAACAATATCGCAACCTACATCAGCAACTAACTGGCTGTCTTTGTCTAAAGTTCGTGGGTAATTATCAAAATCTTCGTTCGGTCCAAACTGAATTGGATTCACAAAAACACTGACCACAACAACATCACACAATTTTTTCGCTTCGCGAACTAAATTGAGATGCCCTTCATGCAAATTCCCCATGGTTGGGACAAATCCAATGCGTTTTTTTGCAGTACGTGCTGGACTAAGCGCTGCATTTAACCCCTGAATGGTCGTTTCAGTTTTCATGATTACAACTCAACTTGGAAAGTATGTTCAATATTTGGGAAACTTTGCTCAAGCACCGCTTGATGATAGGCTTTCAGAGCATTGACAATAGCATGTTCACCTGACTGCTCTGCCATAAAGTTACGCACAAATTTGGCAACTTTCCCAAAAGTTAATCCTAACATGTCTTGTACAACCAGCACTTGCCCATCTGTGTCTTTTCCAGCACCAATCCCAATCACAGGAATATGAGGGAACAGTTCAGTGACTTCTTTGCCTAACTGTGCAGGCACACATTCTAAGAGCAACATGGCAGCGCCTGCTTCAACCAAAGACCGACAATCTTCAATCAATTGATCGGCTGCATCACGAGTTTTCGCTTGTAGTTTATAACCACCAAAGACATGCACTGACTGCGGCGTGAGTCCCAGATGCATACAGACTGGAATACCGTTACGGGTTAAGTTTTTGACCGTATCTGCAAGCCATGCACCACCTTCAATTTTGACCATCTGTGCGCCAGCCTGCATCACCATTCTGGAGTTTTGCAGTGCGTCATTCAGTGTGGCATAACTCATAAAAGGCAAATCTGTCATGAGAAAAGCGTGCTGGTTAGCACGACGCACTGCTGCTGTATGATATGCCATATCTGCAACTGTCACAGGTAAAGTCGAATCGTGCCCCTGAATGGTCATTCCTAAGGAATCCCCAATCAAAATGCTATCAATTCCTGCAACTTGCATTGCTTTTGCCATACTGGCGTCATAGCAAGTCAAGCAAGAAAACTTTTTACCTTGTGCTTTCAATTGTCTTAAATCATGGAGACTAATCATTCAGCGTCCTCTTGTTCATCCTGAGGTTGATTCTGCTGTGACACATCAGCCCAATTGCGGTTCAGCATCGGGGTTAAGATGGATGTCTGAACAATATCGAGCTGTTTCAGTGACTGCGAATCAACAGTTAACTCTACATCTAAGTCTAATAGTGGGATCACCACAAAATCGCGCAATAACAGCCCCACATGCGGTACAGTGAGGCGTTCATGTTGAATTTTCTCTTGACCATATAACAGTAGATCTAAATCTAAAGTACGCTCACCCCAGCGACGTAAACGCACTCGACCAGCATTCTGTTCAAATTGCTGTAATTGATCCAATAATGCAAGTGGTGCCAAATCGGTTTTCAACTCAGCAACTGCATTCAAATAATCGGGTTGGTCTTGTGGCCCCATTGGCGGGGTACTGTACAACTGCGAGACTCGAACATCGCCTAAAGTTCGCAGTTTTGCGATGGCTTCTTGCAGAATATGCAGAGAATCACCCAAGTTGCTGCCCAAACCGATATAACTGGTTACTGTCATTGTGTTGGCCCAAAAATCACTTGGCTTAAATCACGCTGTACCCGTTTGCGTTTTAAAATCGGATGGTTCACATCAACACCATTCGCATTACCTGCGGCTGTATTTGCAGATGAATGAGCTGGCGCTTGTGCGGACTTGTTACGTGAACGGCGACTGCGAGTTGGTGCTGCTTCTGCAACCAAAGGTGTAATTGCAGTATCAACCTCTACATCTTCTGTACGCGGTTTACGGCGGGTCTTGGCACGTTGGCGATTGTACTGGGAAATAGCCACTTCTTTTTGGTCTGTGGTCATATCCTGATAGGCTTCCCACCACTGCCCCATACCTTGCGTAGTATCATCACCTGATTTTTCACGCAACAATAAAAAGTCAAAGCCTGCACGGAAACGCGCATGCCCTGCTAAACTTTCAATTTGTTGTGGTTTTGGACTCAACAAACGCGTTTGCATTTCCCAGACTTCACGAATAAAAGTTTCAGCAAAACGTGGAATAATGGTACGCGTTGACTGGCGTTTAAGTACATCTAAACCTGCTTGCGCGCGGGCCTCAGCTGCAACTACACCTTTTGCCAGATAAAACTCAGTACGTTCCTGAAAGTTGCGCCAAAGCAACACGGCATAGAAAAATGCCGGGTTAATGGTTTTGCCAATCTGTATACGCTGATCGGTATTTTTTGCGGCTAAGGCAATAAACTCTGTCACATCTGTGCTGACTTCAGCAAACAACTGTTTCCATAAACCAAATTCGATCAGTAATGGTAAAACACGTTGCAAATGCCCCATGGTAAAGAGCTTTTGCGATTCATCATATAAACGGTGCGGAGAAATGTCGCGTAATAACTGCGTCATTTCAGGGGTAAACACGTCCAAGATTTCAGGTGCAATACTAAAATTGAGTTTGGCTGCAAAGCGTAATGTACGCAACATTCGCACAGGATCTTCTTCAAAGCGTAGCTTTGGTTCACCCAATAAGCGCAAAGTTTTACTTTTTACATCTTCAATGGCATGGCAAAAATCTAAAATCACACCCTGACGTGGCTGATAGTACATCGCATTAATGGAGAAATCACGACGAACAAAATCTTGTTCGATGGTTCCCCAATTGTTATCACGTAGGATCATGCCAAGTGCACTGGTAACTGCTTTTTTCGGTGGTGCACGAAAGGTTGCAACTTCTATGAGGTCTCGCCCAACATAGACATGTGCCAACTCAAAACGTCGCCCAATAATTCGGCAACGACGCCCAAACACTTCTTTGACTTGCGCTGGTGTAGCGTTCGTTACCGCATCAAAATCTTTCGGATGTAGCCCGAGCATCAAGTCCCGAACGCCACCACCGACGATATATGCCTGATAACCTGCTTTGGTGAGAGCATCAATAACTTCTAATATAGAAGGAGGTAATTGTTTGATGGATAAACCATATTTTGACGCGCGTAAGGTATGCAAAAGACGCTTTCTCCTACGTCTGGAGTTAAAATTTTCAATCGTTGCTAATCATAGAGCATAGACCAATAAAGGGCAATTTGATTCTTCATTCAGGCAAATATGAATTTGCCGTTGAATCTGTGGCTTTTTTCAGCAGTTATAACAGCAAAAATGCACGGTTTTTCTCAAATAGCTTATCCCCGATTCCCTTAACATTTTTAAGTTCATCAATGCTTTTGAATTTGCCATTTTTCTGGCGGTATTCAACAATTGCCTGCGCTTTCTTTGCACCCACACCTGTGAGTTTATTCTGCAACTCCACTGCCGAGGCTTGGTTGAGACTCACCTGATGCGCTCCATGCACGGTCTGCGGAGTATGACTCTGATATTGTACCTGTTGCTGCTGTTTCCATTGCATATAACGCTGGTCATAACTTTGTGTATTGTTATTTGCCCATGCCGAGCACGCCAAGCCAAAACTCAAAATTAATGAACTTAAAGTTTTTATCATATTTTAACTCATGATGATGTTTGTTGTTTTGCTTGCTCCCACAGCTGATCCATCTCACTAAGACTCATGTCGTGTACCGAACGATCTTGTTGCCGAGCCTGATCTTCTATAAAAGCAAATCGTGTTCTAAATTTATGAATCGTTGAGAGTAAAGCGATTTCTCCCGAGAGTTCTAGTTTACGGCCAACATTAATCAAAGAAAATAAACAATCACCAAATTCTGCCTGTATTTCATCAGGATTATTTTGCTGAATGGCTTGTTCCAGTTCGCCAATTTCTTCATGGACTTTACTTAACGCATCTTGCGTCGTTGCAAAATCAAAACCAATTTTTGCTGCCTTTTTTTGAATCTGCTCTGCCTGAGAAATGGCAGGCCCATGCTTAATATCACTCAAATATGACTGGGTTTGTCCCTGTTTTTCTTGTTGTTTAATTTTCTGCCAAAGCTCTGAGACTTGTTCAGGGCTTAAATTGGCATATTGTTCTTTCTGAAATACATGCGGATGGCGACGAATCAGCTTATCAATGATCGCCTGTACGACATCATCAAAGTTAAATGCCTGCTGCTCAGCATACATTTGCGACTGAAACACGACTTGCAACAACAGATCGCCCAGTTCATTACGAATCTCATCAATTGAACCCTGACGAATTGCATCTTCCACTTCATAAGCTTCTTCAATCACATAACGTGTCAGGCTTTGCGGCGTCTGTGCACGATCCCAAGGACATTGCTCACGTAGTTGCTGCATGATCTTCAATAACTGTTCAATTGGCATGTTACCCTCTCAAAATAAAAATTTTGCCAAGAAAAAAGCCAACAATTATGTTGGCTTTTTTGTATAAACTGGATCTTAGTTACCCTGTACCAAACGACGTGCGCTAATAATACCTGGCTGTTGCTCTAAACGTGCCAACAAGCGAGATAACTGCGACAGGCCTTTTACTTCAATCAACAACTTCATATTGGCAATACCATCCGCTTCGGAAATAGTATTCACCTGACGAATGTTAATCTGATCAGCAAAAATCACCTGAGTCAAATCACGCAATAGACCACGACGATCATAGGCTTCGATCACAATCTGAACGCTCTGACCACGGGTTGGTTGCAATTCCCAATCTGCATCGACTGCACGTTCTGGTTCCTGAGCAATCATACGAACGTAGTCTAAGCATTGTAGTTTGTGAATGCTAACACCGCGATTCAGCGTAATGTAACCGCCAATTGGCTCACCATGTACAGGCTGACAACATTGGGCAATATGCAACTCGACATTATCCAGACCGTCAATCAATATACCATGTGCTGACAAGGTGTGGCTGGCGCGTGGATTCAGAGCAGGCTTTAACACCAGTTCAGGCTCATCCTGATCCAGTTTCATGTGGCGATTGACCTGATTCATCAACGCATGCAGGCTAATGTCACCACTGACCAAACCGATCAGAAGATCATCACCCGTTTTGACATTAAAATGACCACAATATTCATTTAAATCAATACTTTTCGGATGAATCGCCAAACGCTGCAATTCTTTGGTGAGCAGCTCACGCCCCACTTCCAAGTTTTTGCTGCGGTCTTGCTGTCTAAACCAGTGGCGTAACTTGTCACGCGCACGTGCAGTCTTAATATACCCTAAAGAGCTAACCAACCAGTCGCGATTTGGGTCACGGTCTTTTTTGGTCAGAATTTCAACCTGTTCCCCTGTTTTAAGGGTATAAGTCAACGGCACATAACGCTGATTGACTCGTGCTGCATAGCAGTGGTTACCTACCTGTGTATGCACATGGTAAGCAAAGTCGAGTACAGTCGAACCACGCGGCAACTCTTTAATGTCACCATCACGGCTAAAGACATAGATTTTCTCAAAGTCTTCAAAATCCTGTAACTTATCAAAATCATCTTCATCTTTAGGATGCGCACTGGTTTCGTTGCGTTCCTGATAATGCTCAAGTACCGCACGCAATGAATGCAAACGATGATTAAACGAGAAATCAGTATTTTTCGCACCTTCTTTATAGTTGAAGTGAGAACAAACCCCAAGCTCGGCTTCATTATGCATTTCCAAAGTACGGATTTGTACTTCCAGTGATTTATTTTCTGCAATCACGGCGGTGTGTAAAGAGCGGTAGCCATTGGCTTTAGGATTGGTAATATAGTCATCAAACTGATGTGGAATATGCCGCCAAATTTGATGAACAATTCCCAGAACGTGATAACATTCAGGCACATCCTTGACCAGCACTCGCAATGCACGAATGTCATACAACTGGTCAAAACTCAGGTTTTTACTCTTCATTTTGCGGTAAATCGAGTAAATATGTTTTACCCGACCCGTAATTTCGGCTTCAATTCCATCATTGGCCAGTTCAGTCTTGAGCTGATTGATGACAAACTGAATATACTGTTCACGCTCTAAACGTTTTTCATTGAGCAATGTGGCGATTTCTTTATAGCGATCTGGCGCTAAAAAGCGAAAGGCTAAATCTTCGAGTTCCCATTTTAACTGGGCAATCCCGAGGCGGTGTGCCAGTGGTGCGTAAATGGTTAAAATCTCACGCGCTACCCGTTCCTGACGTTCTTTGGGTGATTTACTTAGCTCACGCAGCTCGTAGGTTCGTTCGGCAAGTTTAATCAGCACCACACGAACATCTTCGGTAACCGAAATCAGCATTTTATAAATGCCTGTCAAATGTTCGCGCTGGTTATTATTAAAGTGGTCTTCTAAGCGTTTGTTTTTTTCGATCAGCTCAGAAAGTTTCCCCATGGACAATGCACCCTTGACCAAACTGAGTACACCTTCACCATAGCGCTGTAGTACTTCATCAAGTGTAGTCACACCTTCACGCACACTTCGATAGAGCACAGCAGCAATCAGCGTATTTTCATCGACATGCAAATGCGCCAAAATATTTGCCATTCCGATCCCTGTGGCAAAGGTATTACTACGGTGACTTACCGTAGTTTCTAGTTCTTTTTGTAAAGTTAGCCTTGCAACCTGCTCCAATTGGGTCAATTTCGCCCCATCCAAATGGTGACGTACGCGCTCTAGCCAGTCCGCTAAATCATTTCGCGCTTGTTGGGCATGTTCGACAGTCGTTTCTTCTGACAACTGAGTGAGTCGTTCAGGTAACTGCTCACGTACTGTGACCATACCTATCTCCTTTTATTGTGTCATTCATTATCGTCGTTCATCAAATCTACTTTCTCAAACAAGGTAATCGACTCGACATGACCTGTATGAGTAAACATATCCATGACGCCTGCTTTTTTCAGTTGATATCCCTGTTGTATAAGGATACCAGCATCACGGGCAAGCGTGGCAGGATTACAAGAGACATAAACAATTCGTTTTGCATTAAAATTGGAAATATAATGCATCACTTGCTCTGCCCCTGAACGAGGAGGATCAATTAATAATGCATCAAATCCTTGTTTCGCCCAAGCTTGCTGTGAAAAGTCTTTTGTTAAATCATGTGAATAAAAACGTAACTGCATCAACCCATTATGCAATGCGTTTTCTGTACCACGCTGAACCATGTCCTCACTGCCTTCCACAGCGACCACCTGACCAGTTTGACCTACACAACGTGCCAGTGGTAGAGAGAAATTCCCCAAGCCACAGAATAAATCCAGCACACGCTCACCTTGCTGCAACTTAAGCAATTCACATGCCAATTCTACCATTTGTGCGTTCACTGTCGCATTTACTTGCGTAAAATCTGACGGCGCAAACGAAAAATCGACATCAAAAGCCTCTAAACGATAATGCAAACGCATTGGCTGTGCCGCATCGACCCGATGGATACTGTCAATACCTTCGGGTTGCAAATACAGTTGCCAATTTTTCTGTTGGACAAAATCTAGAAGTTTTTGAACATCTGGTTGAATTAAAGCTTTGGTATGACGTAATAATAATGCAATTTCATCATCTCCCATTGCCAATTCTATATGACCAATATCGGCTTTGCCTTTTAGACTTTCGAGTAATTTTTTCAGTTCAGGCAAAGACTGGTCGAGTTTTTGATCAAGTACAGGACAATGTTGTATATCAATTAAACGATTGCTTTGGCGCTCACGAAAACCCATCACCAATTGCTGCTTTTTCGGAATATAGCGCACGCCGATCCGTGCACGACGGCGGTAGTCACTGCGCTGTGAGCGAATGGGTTCAAGCCAAAATTCAGGTTCAATGCCTGCAAAATGCTGTAAATGCGATGCCAACACCTGTTGTTTAAAACGAATCTGCTCATCAGGATGCATGTGCTGTAAGTTACAGCCGCCACAATGCTGAAAATGCGGGCAAATAGGTGTGATACGCTGTTCAGAAGGTTCAGATACCAATTCAAGCGTATCGGCTTCTTCTAAGCGCTTGGCTTGATGGGTAATTTTTGCCTTGACCTGTTCATGAGGTAAAGCAAACTGAATAAATACTTTCTTGCCATGCTTGTGTGCTGGATGTCCTAACTGCACATCATAATGTGCAATCCCTCGTCCCTCGTGCGATAAAGATTCCACTTGAAAAGTGTAGACTTCCGAAGAAGCGCTGCGAGTTTGGGTGTGCTGTTTCAAAAACAAAAACCTAATCTTGAACTGGGAAAAAATCAGAAGTAAATGGCGTACGCTGGGCAGTTTTCTGCCATTGTGCCAAGAATTCCTGCTGTTGGGGCTGGGTTGCTAAATACTGAATCGTCGCGTTCACTAACTGGCGATGATCTTCTGCCAATAACTGCCCTTTGAGTAGCATCCAGCGCAAATAAATCAGCCATGTGTTTAATACATCGCCTTCACAATACTGGGTCAACTCTGCCCATGCCTGCTGGCGAACTTGTTCAGGCACCAAATAACCCGCACCTTGACGTTTACCAGGGAAACCCAGCAACTGCGCAATATCATCGAGTTTCTGGAAGTTACGTCCGTTAAACATCGCCATCACATCCATCAAATCGACATGTTGATGGTGATAACGGTTTTGGTAATTGTTAAAGCGTTTTTGACTGTCGATTTCACCTTGATCAAACAACGCAGGCGCCGACAAGCCATGATACATGGTACGAAACAGAATCACAGGTAAATCAAACTGCGAACCATTCCAGCTCACCAGAACAGGATGGCGTTTTTCAAAAATCGACAGGAATTTCTGCAACATACTGGCTTCAGAATCATGCTCTCGATTAAACGAAAACAACTTTAAACCTTTTTCATCGAACCATAACCCTGAAATACACACGATTTCATGCAATGGAATCCGCTGAAAATCACTGCCATGCTCTTGGCGGCGCAATTTATTTAAAGCCTGTTGCAGATCATCTTGCGACAAATCATGCAACTGATACAAATGCGCTCCCGCATTTAAATCGGTAATGGTTTCAATATCGAATACTAAAACGGGTAAGCGCATGCAAACTCTCTATTCTTGATCTTCTACAGAAAACAACCCTGTAGACAGGTAACGGTCACCACGATCACAGATAATGCACACAATGACCGCATCAGGTTGTTCTGCTGCTATTTTTAATGATGCCCACACCGCGCCACCTGATGATGTTCCTGCACTAATGCCTTCAACCCGCGCCAGTTGACGCATGGTTTTTTCAGCTTCAATTTGTGGAATATCAATAATACGGTCAATGCGTGAAGGATCAAAAATTGTAGGTAGATATTCTTTAGGCCAACGGCGAATCCCTGCGATGCTTGAACCTTCTTCAGGTTGTAAACCGACAATCTGAATATCAGGGTTTTGCTCTTTTAAATATTTTGACACACCCATGATCGTGCCTGTCGTACCCATTGCACTGACAAAATGCGTGATTTTTCCAGCAGTTTGTTGCCAGATTTCAGGGCCAGTCGTGAGGTAATGGGCTTCTGGATTATCAAGGTTACCAAACTGGTTCAACACCAGACCTTCACCATGTTCCTGCATCTGCATTGCCAGGTCACGCGCGCCTTCCATACCTTGTTGCGGGGTCACTTCAATCAGCTCAGCGCCATAAGCCAGCATCGCATCTTTACGCTCTTGGCTCATACTATTTGGCATGATGAGCTTCATTTTATAGCCACGCATGGCAGCAACCATAGCAAGCGCAATGCCTGTGTTGCCACTGGTCGCTTCAATCAAAGTATCACCTGCTTTGATTTGCCCACGTTTTTCTGCCTGCATAATCATATTGTAAGCAGGGCGATCCTTCACTGAACCAGCGGGATTATTACCTTCCAGTTTCGCAAGTACCGTGGCGTTGGTATGACAGGCTAAACGCTGTAAACGAACCAATGGGGTTTTGCCAACGTAATGATCTAACAAGAATTCATCTGCGAAAAAGTCTGGATTGTAATTACTCATAATATGTACCTAGATCGAGGTGGGCATATTGTATGAAAAAATACTCCTTACTGCACTCATTTCACCATTTTTTCTGAAAATCATGAAAGCCATAACAGCTTAGGCAAAGCATGTTAATATGCCGAGGTTGGGGAATAAATTGCATTGGTTATGGCAAAACTGAAAAAATCTTTATTACAACGGCTGCAACTTAATCATGCTTATGGGCAATTGGTTGCGCTTATTTTTATTCCAATTGCCATTATTGCTGCAGTTGGCAGTATTTTAGTCATTCAAGAAACATCGGCATCGGCACGCAGTCAACAGCGTCATGTTGCGATTGCCATCTTGTCACGCTACCAAAAAACTGCCGAACTACTCACCTATGCAGTTGAAAAAAAACCAGAAATACAACCAAAAGCTCGCAATATCTTAATGCGCATGCTCAATGAGCCTTACTTGCAACGTGCAGCCCTGTTACAGGCAGATGGTAAAACGCTACTCAGCATAGGCTATCAACCCCAGTTGACCTGGCCGAAAATCACCGCCAATAGCGGTTTCATTGGCCCTGTGCATTTCCATCACAACACCATCTATGCTGCCAAAGTTTCTCCAGCAGGCGCACAGCCTGCATGGCTGGTGATTGAACTGGACAATAAACCCTTAGAAATCGCACACTATCGCGTGATTACGGTTCTGTTAATTACGGTATTTATCACATTATTATTGTTAATGATGTGTCTAAATTTCTATTCGCGCCGCTGGATTGCGCCACTGTATGAAATACGGATGCAACTACAACGTTTAAATGCGGACAATCTCGATCAACCTGTTGCCATTAACAGTAGTGGTGAATTGCGTTCACTGCAAAAAGACCTTGCCAACATGCTTAAGCGTCTGCACTACAGCTTTTTAGAGTTGCGTGAACACACCGAGCAAACTGAAGATGACTTACGTCGCACGCTCGACACGCTCGAAGTACAAAACATTACTTATCGCCAAGCACGCGATCAAGCCGTTTCCGCCAACCAGTCCAAATCGGTGTTTTTAGCCAATATCAGTCATGAATTGCGTACTCCGCTAAACAGTATTGATGGCTTTATTCATTTGATGTTACGTCAAAATAACCTCAGCAATGAACAAAACCTGTATCTGCAAACCATCCGAAAATCTTCTGCGCACCTACTGGCGCTGATTAACGATGTTCTGGATTTTTCTAAAATTGATGCGGGAAAACTTGAGTTAGAAACAGCACCTTTTGAACTTGAAAGTGCCATGTTTGATGTCATGGACATGCTCTCGCCTTTGGCATCGCAAAAAAATATCAACATTGCCTTTTATTTCGGTAACGACTTGCCAAATGAAGTGATTGGCGATGTGCTGCGCTTTAAGCAAATTCTGACCAACCTGATTTCCAATGCGATCAAGTTCACCCCTGAAGGTGAAATTATTGTGCGTGCGCGGATGGAACATGACGACTTCGGCGAATGCATCATTCATTTTAGTGTGCAAGACAGCGGTATTGGGGTCAGTGGCAATGACCGTAAAAAACTGTTTGAATCATTCTCGCAAGGCGATGCTTCTGTGACCCGCCAATTTGGTGGTACAGGCTTAGGCTTAGCCATTTCCAAACAGCTGGTGCATTTGATGCATGGTCAGATTGGCTTTGAAGATAACCAAGAGCGCGCGCCTACTGAAAAAGGTTCGACCTTCTGGTTTACGGCCAAATTTAAAGTGGATGATGAACAGGAAGCACCTCATTTTGACTTTAGCCATGTGCATGTGGTGTCGTTTTTGTCGCACCCAGCCACTGCCAATATTTTCCGTCATTACTTAGAAAATTATCACGCCAATCATACCGAAGCTTTTTCACTGCTAGATTTGTTTAGCCGCCTGCATCATTTGCCTGCCGATGAATACACTTGGGTGGTGGTCGATCATGGTGGCGATACTCATGCATTACTCAAAGAAATCCGTACCCGTTATCAGGGACATTTAGCGGTTTATGGCTATCAAATGTCGCTAGAGCCGAACATTCTGAGTGAATTCCGCGCTACGCCACTGTATCAGCCACTCAGTCGCAGTGCGCTACTTCAGCTTTTAAACAACCAGATTAATTTTGAAGAAGAAGATAAAGAATCTTTTGATGGTCAGGGCTTGCATGTCTTGGCAGTAGATGACCATTTGCCCAACCTGATTGTGCTTGAAGCGTTACTGGGTGAACTTAATGTAACCACCACCAAGGCACTTAGCGGACAAGATGCACTTAATCTAATTCAGCAGCGTCTGGATAAAAAACAGAAACCATTTGACTTGATCTTCATGGACATTCAAATGCCTGTCATGTCTGGGATTGATACCACGCGGGCAATTCGTTCACTGGAATCCACGCTTGAAAATGTACGCTTCCCGATCATTGCCCTGACTGCACATGCTCTTGCCGATGAAAAACAAAAACTGCTCGCTGTCGGTATGGACGACTATGTGTCAAAACCGATTCAGATCGAACAACTGATTCAGATTTTAACTCAACACACCAGTCAGCATTTTACAGAAGGCAACAATAAACCTGTGCACAATACCGCGCTTGATCATCTTGATCCTGAGATTCTGGACTGGCAGCAAAGTGTACAACTGGCAGCCAACAAAGAAGATCTGGCGCTGGATTTACTACAAATGCTGGTGGACAGTTTTAAAACCGAGCTAAATGAAATGCAACAACTGATTGAAATGGAAGACTTTCCACAATTAGAGCATGTATTACATCGTTTGTATGGTGCGACTCGCTATGTAGGCGTCCCAAAACTTCAGCTGGTTTCAGGCGAATTTGAACAGTTTGTTTCAATTTTACGTAAAGAGCGCCGTGTTGCTGATGAGGCATTTATTCAGGAAACCATTAAACACTTTGATGAGCTTACCCTTATCATTAGTCAGACCGAACATGCAGCACTAAGCATTCTGCATAAATGACTCATCTGTCAATTTACCGACTGTGCAGCTCTGCTACACTCAAAGTAAATTGACCTCAGGATGAAGCCAAACATGTCTCTACTACGTATAGAAAACAACAATAATATTGTCACGGTGTATTTGAATCGCCCTGAAAAACGCAATGCGATGAGTTTTGCCTTACTCAAAGAGCTTTATAAGACAGGACAGCGTTTGCGTCGAGATCGCAACATACGGGCAGTGATTTTGACAGGTGAAGCACAGGTGTTTAGTGCAGGCATTGACCTGAGCGATTTAAATTCCCCCCAGCAACGTGCCTTTGCCTTATGGGAGCTGATTAAACCCCAGCAAAGCCTGTTTCAAAAAGCTTTTTTGGTGTGGCAACAGTTGCCCGTGCCTGTGATTGCTGCGCTTGAGGGTTACTGTTTTGGCGCTGGCATGCAGTTAGCACTGGCTGCGGATATTCGGATTAGCCATCCTGATACTCAATTTTCAATTATGGAAAGCCGTTGGGGGCTAGTGCCTGATATGGGGCTGAGCCAATCTCTAAAAGGCTTGGTTGGCATTGACCTCGCCAAAGAGCTGACCTTTACCGCACGCACTTTTGATGCCAGTTATGCCAAACAAATTGGGTTGGTCAGCCATCTGGATGCTTCTCCTTTACAACATGCAGAAGCCTTGGCACAAGAAATTGCCCTGCGCTCTCCAGATGCAGTCATGGCAGCCAAAGCCGTACTCAACAGCATGCTGCATCAACCTGTAAAAACAGCATTACGCCTCGAAAAAATTTGGCAACTCAAGCTCATTCTTGGTAAAAATAGTCGACTGGCTAGACTGAAAGATAAAACACCTGATATCAAGTATCTCAAACGCCAATATCAAGACTAAATATAGAGAACAAACAATGACTGGATGTCCACAAAAAATTGCATTTCTAGGTATGGGACTGATGGGTAGCCGCATGGCAAGCCGATTGCTCTCTGCCAATTTTCAGGTCGCAGTTTGGAATCGTAGTCCTGCTGCCTGTACAGAACTACTTGAACAAGGTGCAAGTTTGCTCAGCCTCAAGCAAATTGCCGAATACCCTGTCATTTTACTTTGCCTTGCCGATGATACTGCAGTCGAGCATGTATTTGAGCAAATGCAGCCCTATTTGCAGGCAGGTCAGATTATTGTGGATTTCTCCAGCCTGTCGGTCAACAAAACCATTGAACTGGCACAACTTGCCGCACAGCAACAAATCAACTGGATTGATTCCCCAGTTTCTGGTGGTACATTAGGTGCAGAACAAGGCAGCTTGGTCATTTTTGCGGGCGGTGATGCAGAATTGATTCAACAATTACAGCCAATTTATGCGCCACTTTCGCAGCGAGTGACACGCATGGGCGACACAGGAACTGGACAAGCCACCAAAATCTGTAACCAGCTTATTGTTGCTGCCAATAGTACCTTGATTGCTGAAGCTGTCGCACTAGCAGCCCAAGCTGGGGTCGATACCCGCTTACTCGCCCCTGCACTTGCCAATGGGTTTGCCGACTCCAAACCCTTTCAAATTTTAGCGCCACGTATGGCAACAGCGCAGTATCAACCTGTACAATGGAAAGTACAGACTTTAAGCAAAGATCTGCAAAATGCCGTATCTTTAGCAAACCAATACCAATTAGATATTCCTGTTGCACAACGTGCCTTAGAGCAACTCAAAGACCATCAACAACATGGTTATGCCGAGCAGGATTTATCAACCATCATTGAGCAGGTACGACATCCTGCCACCACGGAGGGCTAAAACATGAGTAAACTGGCTGTTAATTTGTCCATGATTTTTACTGAAGTCCCTCTGATTGAGCGTTTCGCACTGGCTCGAAAACACGGCTTTGATCATGTGGAAATTCAATTCCCTTATGAGCTTAGTGTCGAGCAAATTCGCACACAACTCGAACAACACCAACTGTCTTTATGCCTGATCAATGCTCCTGCTGGCGACCTCATGCAGGGCGGACTTGGACTGGCGGGAATTCCAGGTCGTGAACGTGAGTTTTTTCATGGGATACAGCAAGCTGCACGCTATGCCACGTTACTCAATGTGCCAAGCGTTAATATTCTCTCAGGCAAACAACCTTACGATGCCGACCTGTTGCCCTGTCTTGAAGTTTTATCGAAAAATCTCAAACTGGCTTGTCACGTTTTGACGGACTACCATGTGCAACCTGTGTTTGAAATGGTCAATGGCACAGATATGCCACGCTTTCTGATTCAAAATATTGCTCAGGCTCAGGATATGCTGGATGCAGTCAATAACCCTGCACTGAAAATGCAGTATGACTGTTATCACATGGCAATGATGGGCGAAGATGTGCTTGAAGGCTTACAGGAAAATATTGCCCAAATCGGACATATTCAGTTTGCAGACTGCCCAAACCGTCATGAACCCAATACAGGTTCAATTGCCTATGACAAAATCTTTTACTGGCTAAAACACAGCTCGTATCAGGGTTATATTGCTGCTGAATATAAACCGAGCAATCATTCTGAGCAAAGCTTTGGGTGGAAAACACAATTTTTTGCAAATATATCCTGAGCATTTCGCGACAAAATTTGAATTTTTCTCGTAAAAAGGCTATAGTTCACAGTGAGTAATTGTCAGGACAAATATACCTCTTATGAATTTAGAACCATCGCCCGGCGCTTCTAATTCTCACAACCACTCTGTGGTAGATACACAAACTCAAACTGTGAGCGCTTGCCTGAAGGTCATCCGAAATGCCCTTCAAGATGTTAAAGCCAAAGATATTATTGAACTTGATGTCAGCAGCATCAGCAATGTCGCAGATGCGATTGTGATTGCTAGCGGTACATCAACTCGCCATGTAAAAGCCCTTGCAGACAATGTCGCAGAAGAAGCCCGCAAAGCAGGCTTCCGCCCAATCGGAATCGAAGGCGAACGCGATGCTGAATGGATCTTAATTGATCTCGGCTATGTTGTGGTACATGTCATGCTTCCAACAGCACGTAAATTCTATGATTTAGAAAGCTTATGGCGCGTGCCCAATGCGTCAGTAGCATAAAAATAAATAAAAAGCGACTCACTTGAGTCGCTTTTTTATGCACTCTAAAATTTAAAGCGCAGATTTAAATTGACCTGACGCTCATCCCCTACAGCCACCACATAGTTACTGATACCACCTGCATAATATTCAGTGTTAAAGATATTTTTTGCATTGACACTGGCTTGCCAATTGCGCGCCTTATACCCCAGCTCAGCATCGAACAATGCATAACCAGGAATGGTATAATTATACTTATAGCTGGTTTTCTTCGACTCGCTACGCAAACCACCACCAATAAACCAACCCTGCAACGCCCCTTGGTTAAATTCATAACGGGTAGACAAGTTAAACATTTGCTTTGACACATTGTTTAAGCGCCCACCAATATAACTGGTCGTCTCACTCTCCACGATACGGGCTGTTGGCAAATAAGTATAGTTCGCACTGATCACCCAGTTCGGTAACACTCGTGCAGTCAGCTCAGTTTCAATCCCTTGGGTATTTTCCTCACCTGTCTGGTAATTATCGCCATTGGCATCGCTTGAGACCACATTAAAGCGAGTCAAATCAAACCATGCCAAACTGGCCTGCAAGCGCCGATCAAGTGCCTGAAATTTAAAGCCGACTTCATACTGTTTGGCTTTTTCAGGATCAAAGACATTGCCATTTACATCTACATCGGTCACAGGCAAGAAAGAAGTCGAATAACTCACATATGGAGAAACCCAGTCATTCAAGGTATAAAGCCCTGCGATGCTGCCAGAAAATGCCTGACTGTTTTTACCGCTCGTTGAGCCAGATACATGACTTTTTGCATCGACCGATGCCCAGTCATGACGCAAGCCCAGATTCACATTGAATTGATCCGTCACATCAATCTGGTCTCTAAAATACAGCCCCATAGTTTTTAGCGTGGTCTCAACACTGTCACTGCGTAATGTCTTGGTCGCACACCAATCTTTACTGGTATAACTTGGTGTATAAATATTTAAAGACGTAATGCTACAGTTATAGTTCCAGAGATCACGTGTGTCATGCATAGCATCTAGCCCAAGCATAATATGATGCTGCATGTTGACGATATCGAAAGTCTTGGCAATATTGTTATCAATACTCACATTCAGATCATCATATTGCTGATCGCGCCCTTGACGGGTAATGCTACTACTGGTCGGACTCGATTTACTGATAAAGACCACCTGACCATCTAAACGGGATTTTTGGACGGCAAAGTTCTGTTTAAATGTCCAGTCATTATCAAAAACATGCTTAAAGTTATAACCGACACGATACGTATCCGAAATATAGGGATCCATACTCGGTTCACCAATAAACAAATGGCGACTGACCTCACCATTACTGTTTGGCAAAATGCTGCCATAGACAGGCAAACCTTGCTGGCGCACATATTCTTTATGGCTATAGCTGGTAATCACTGACAAATTGGTTTGTGAGCCTAAATCAAAATTGTAAGAAGGCGAAATATAGAAATTTTTAAAATAAACGTGATCGGTTGGATCATCCTGATCGGAATACGTGGCATTTAAACGCCATGCTGCCTTGTCCGAACCCTCTACGGTATGATTGGTATCAAAACCAACTTGACGCAGATTATTGCTGCCATAGCGCAGATCTACCTGATTAAAATTATCTTTGACAGGTCGTTTGGTCACCAGATTTACAATTCCTCCTGGTGCAGTTTGCCCGAAGTCCATCGAATCTGGCCCTTTCACCACTTCAACACGCTCTAAGCCTGTAATATTACTGGCCACATCAGAAGCCTGTGCCTGACGCAGGCCATCAACATAAATCGCATCGGAGGACAATTGTCCACGGATAATAAAGTCATCCGAACCACGGCGACCCAATGGTGCTGAGATTACCCCTGCCACACTCTGAATCACATCAGTCAGGTTCATGGCTTGCTTTTCTTCAATCTGTTCACGCGTCACCACAGACACCGATTTTGCTGTTTTAAACAGTGGCTGCTCAGACTTCAAACTTTGCGTGGTGGTTGCAACGTAACTGTCTTTTTTTAGGGCTTTCATTACATTCAATGTGATGGTTGGGAGAACATTTTCATCTGCAAAAACAGGCTGCATCACAGCCATAAGTGCCAAAGCCAAACTAGTTGGCATAAACAAAGGGATTTTTTTCATAAAATCTACAAAGTATTAGCGTAAAAAATATTTGCAAATATTAAACTTATTAATAATTATTCTCAATAAAAATTAAAAAGTCTTGTTACATCTATTCAACTGCATCAAGCTGAAACTAAAAGAACCAAGCTCGTAAAATACTGAACTCAGTCCTTTAAAGTAGCTTAATCAGACCCTTCAATTTTTGTAAAAACAACTCTCAAAGATGTTTTACTTTAAACAGCTTCAGTATAAACCCTTTTTTCTTTTCGATTTGGCAACCGTCTACATAAGTAAAAACTCGCCAATAGACTACATAATGCAGCAAACATCAACCATAACGCAGGCATACTCGCATCACCTGTCTTTTCAATTAAATACGTACTCATCATTGGAGTTATTCCACCAAATAATGCCGTTGCCAAACTAAATGCAAGTGAAAAACCTACTGTACGCACGCGCGCAGGCATCACTTCGGCCAATGTTGCGACCATACTGCCATTGTACATTCCAAAGAAAAATGAAAAATACAGCAAAGTGATGATGAAATGACTAAAAGTAGTATGGTGTATCAACCAATTTAACGCCGGATACGCAGTACAGATGGCCAGTACAGTGATACAAACCAGCACTGGTTTACGCCCAACTTTATCTGAAACATAACCTCCTATTGGCAACCAAACAAAGTTAGACAAACCTACAATCACCGCAGCAAGCAAACTGTCTGTTGTTGACATATTTAACGCACGCTTTGCATAAATTGGCGTATATACCGTAATAAAATAAAAAGTCGTAGTTGTCATTGCACTCAGCATCATTCCCGCAACAACGATTTTCCAGTTACTAAGCATCGTATCCCAAATTTCTTTTTTTGTAGGATGTGTTTTTTGTGCTTTAAATGCTTCCGTTTCTTCTAAATTACGGCGCAAAAAGAAAATCAGAGGAATAATCAAACAACCGATGAAAAATGGAATACGCCATCCCCAATCACTGACCTGCTCTACACTGAGCATTTTATTGATTGAAAAACCTAAAATTGCAGCAAAAACAACCGCAATTTGTTGGCTGCCAGACTGCCAACTGGTAATAAAACCACGGTTTTTGTCAGTTGCAATTTCCGCCAAATAGACAGAAACCCCACCCATTTCCACACCTGCAGAAAAACCCTGCAGCAGACGACCAATTACGACCAAAAGCGGTGCAATGATTCCAATTTGATCATAACCGGGGACAAACGTGATTAAAATCGTCCCTAAAGCCATCAACCCTAGCGTTAAAATTAGCCCTTTACGACGACCAATTCGGTCAACATAAGAACCTAAAAATATCGCACCTAGAGGTCGCATTAAGAACCCAGCAGCAAAAACGGTAAATGTCATCATTAAAGAGACATATTCATTATGAGAATGGAAAAATTTAGCTGCGATATACGTAGAGTAAAATCCAAATAAGAAAAAGTCATATTGCTCTAAAAAGTTACCACTGGTGACATTTAAGATTTTCTTTAATGTCTTTTGTTTTGTAGCCCACACGGACATAGCAAACCTCCCTGATTTTTATTTACCTGTAAAATCATTTGATGGTTCACTGAGTTTTTGTGAATGAATTTCAGTGAACCGGCGTGTGGTTATTTGACTTTCTTGCTTTTACGTTCTTCAACAGCAAATTTAAGCAAGGCTGCACTACGATAAAAACCATGTGCGAACTTGCCAAAAGGAATGGTTAAAAACAGGGTCATGACGGTTGCCAAATGCACAACCAATAAAAGTGCCATCCACGAACTATCGCGTAATCCAAGTAGCGCCAAACCCGTGATACTGATCAGCAGTAAAAGAAAAATAAATCCACGATCCATTGGTTTTTGTTTTGGGTCACCATGCTTCGGATCACGTTTCAAATTCAGAAATAACAATCCCGCAGGGCCAATAATTAAACCTAACCCACCCAAAGTCCCTAAAATGACTGGCACACTCAAAAATGGATAAGGCGCGTGAATATTCAATAAAAAGTGATAGGCTGTTGCGACCAGTGTGGCTGCAAAACACAGCAGGAAACCATACATGGTGAAATGGTGAAATCGACGACGAGCAAGTGTGTAACGATCATCTTCTTCGTTACAGCCTTTACCATGCCCACCATCCAGGTATTTTAGCGTTAAGATATTTTTAGTGGCTTGTAAAATATCAGGTTGTTCAACACCCCCTGCAATCACTTCAGAGGTTTGATTCCAAAATTTTCGTATGCCAAAGTACAGTAAAATAAATGCCACCACAAATACTGAACCAAAAATTACCGCCAAGAAATTATGTGGAAATATCGCGTAAAAATTACCTTGATAATGACCAAATAAATCATTGCCCTGCAATGTAGAAGCAAGCAACATAAAGGCGATAAAAGCAACAACCAAAAGGCTGACAATCGTGATTCCTGCTTTTTGGTACAATTTACCAAAGGCATGAGGTGTCGCAAATTTTTGATATGTTTCTAAACGAACTTGTGCCATCGCCTGAGGAATATTTACCCCAAACTCATGCGGCGGAGCGTATTGGCAAGCATGTAGACACGCCCCACAATTATGACAAAGATTTGCCATATAATGAATATCAGCCTGATTAAACTCTAAACGTTTTGTCATTGCTGGAAATACAGCACAAAATGATTCGCAATAACGGCAAGCGTTACAAATTTGCAAAGCCTGTTTAACCTGTTCTTCATTGGTTGTGAGCTGTACAACAGGAATTAAAGATTTTGATTGGGCATTCATTAAACAACCTCCTTATTGAAAGCAGGTTTTTTCAAAGCAGAAAGTGCTGCGTTTTTTCCTGCAATACGCCCGAATGTCGTACCGATCGACATGCCTACACCTGCGGTATAACCTTGTCCAAGTACATTTCCAGCCATCATTTCCCCTGCCACATATAAATTCGGACTCGGGACTTGATTAAAACGCACAGCCGAATCTTTTTCGACTTTCATTCCCAAGTAGGTAAATGTAATCCCTGGTTTCAAGGCATAGGCGTAATAAGGTGGAGAATCTAAAGGCACTGCCCAATGCGTTTTGGCTGGACTTAAATTTTCAGTATGGCAGTCATCTAAAATGGTGTGATTAAACTCACCCACGACACAAGCTTGATTAAAATCGTTGACGGTTTTTTCCAGCATGTCTGGATCAAGATTGATCAGCGTCGCAAGTTCACGGATGGTATTGGCTTTACGGCCTTCAAATACAGGCGGCATAAAACGCCCAACTGATTTTGAATCGATAATGGAGAAGCCAATTTGATGCGGTTGTTTCGCCACTAAGCGCCCCCAAATGGCATAACGTTTAGGCCAGAAATCTTCACCTTCATCGTAGAAGCGCACTGCATTTTGATTAACCACAATACCGAGAGATACACAGTCAATACGCGTACAAATCCCGCCATCATAAAGTGGCGCACGGGCATCCACAGCAACACAGTGTGATTGAGATGGATCACCAATTACATCTGCACCTTGCTCAATCATAAATTTGAGTAAAGTGCCCTGATTAAAACGTGTTCCACGAATAATAAAATTATCGGCAGGCCATTCACCCGCTTCATTTTGTCCCCAAGCCTCACGTAGCCATTCTAAATTTGATTCAAAACCACCAGCGGCAAGTACACAAGATTTTGCTTGATATCGTGTTCCATCCTCAGCGATTGCTGCAATAAACCGACTACCGTCCAACTCTAATTCTTTAATTTTGGTGTTGTACCGAACTTCAACACCGAGATTTTCCGCACTTCGAAAATACGCATTGACCAAAGCCTTACCGCCTCCCATAAAAAAGGCATTGGTACGTGCTACATGCAGTGCACCAGAGAGTGGCGGCTGGAAATTAACCCCGTGTTTTTTCATCCATTCGCGGCAAGTTTCGGTACTGCGGATGACGAGGCGCGCCAATTCTTCATTGGTTTTACCTCCTGTGACTTTGAGCAAATCTTGCCAATATTCTTCTTCTGGGTAAGCGTCGATCAACACATCTTGTGGCGCATTATGCATACAGCGTAAATTACGGGTATGTTGTGAATTACCGCCGCGCCATTCCTTAGGCGCTGCTTCAAGCAATAATACTGACGCACCTTCTTCACGCGCAGTTATTGCTGCACATAAAGCGGCATTGCCACCACCAATTACAAGCACATCATACATGCGATTCATCCCTCTATATTTGGGACAAATTTAAGCGAAAATGTACCATGCCGTAAGGAGGCAAAAGCGATGGGGTGTTTAATTTATTTAAACACCAAATTATTTATATTTAAAAATAAAATATGTTTTTTATTGCATCAAATTGATGCTCGAAGATATTTAGAGTCTGTGACATTTTATCTATACATGAGCAGCATTATTGGTCAAACGACTCATTTAAGCATCTCTCAATTTTCTTATTCTTACTTCAAAATACTTAAATACCTCGCACCTAAGAATCATCACAAGCATCCATGGAACCTCAATAGTCCACATATATGCCAAGCAATTAAACTTCCTTCGCACTTGGCCAAACACCTTGCTCAATCAAATCATGAATACATGAACGAATCACAGATTTAGCTGCCAAACTTGCAGGTGATAATTCATCTTCAGGAAAGCTAATTAAATAATTGGTTCGGTCTATCGACGGGTCGACCACTTTTAAAAAATTTAAATACTGATGGCGATGATTGATAAAAGCACTGCCTGGTTGAATGGTTCCCACGCATAAATTGGAAACTGTATTCATCAGCAGACTTAAACCATCAATCTCATAGGTTACATTCAACTCGATCTGTTGCTGTTCAACCAATTTTCTTAAACCATGATTGGTGCTTGGTAAAGCCAACGGTAGTTTCGCTAAAGCTTTTAAGGGAATGCTACCTAATTTTAAATAATCTTCTAAATGATAAATTTTAAAAAAATCATCATTGGCAATTAAAAACATCGATTCTGAAACCAAAGGCTGTAAAAACCAGTTTTTATCAATATCCTGACTAAAAATAATGGCGATATCAAGCTGTCGGGAGTTAATTAATTGCACCAGATTCCCCGATAAACTTTCAACCAGATGTACTTTGATATCGGGATAGCGTTCAGCCATTATTTTAAGAAAAGGAACAGCAAAAATGGATGCTGTACTTGGTGGAAAACCGACACTGACATAACCAACCAGACGAGAAGACTGTGCAGCTTCGACAGCTTGATTAGCATGGCGTAAAACCAACTGTGCCTGTTTTAAAAATGCCAGTCCTGCAGGCGTCGGGGTGACACCCAATGCCGAACGCTGTAACAAACGTGTCGATAATTCAGACTCTAATTTTGAAATTTGCTGACTTAAAGCTGAAGTACCAACATCGAGTTTTTGCGCAGCTTTGCCGATACTACCCTGTTCAACAATCGTAACGAATGATTGCAGTTGTCTAAGTTCCATTGACTCTTCATTCCGTTATGAATTTGCGAGGAAATGCTATATAGATGTTGATGTTAAAACAAATGCAAATCAATGTGTGGAATCAAACCTAGAATTTACATATCAAAACCAGATTTTAAATAATATCAATAGCCACAAAATTTTATGATTTGAATCGTGACTCATCACATCAATAAACGCTTTTCGCCATGCTTATATCCTCTTTATATTTCTCTGACAGGAAGAACCCATAGACTAATAAAAAAAGTCTAATCAGTTCATATGTTTCAGACTCTACTGCATAAAAAACCACCCGAAGGTGGTTTTTATAACATCAGATTCAATTAGTGACCTGTACCATTAATGGCTTTAGCCATATCTTCCACCACTTTTTTGGCATCACCAAACACCATCATGGTTTTTTCGTTATAGAACAAGTCATTGTCCAGACCTGCATAACCTGTTGCCATAGAGCGCTTGATTACCATAATGGTACGTGCTTTATGCGCTTCCAGAATTGGCATGCCGTAGATTGGTGAACCTGGATCATCTTTTGCTGCCGGGTTCACAACGTCATTCGCACCAATAACCAACACTACATCTGTTGCAGGAAAGTCAGAGTTAATCTCGTCCATTTCCAAGATGTCTTCATACGCAACATCTGCTTCTGCCAACAATACGTTCATGTGACCTGGCATACGACCTGCCACAGGGTGAATCGCGAAGCGGACTTTAACCCCTTCTTCTTTCAACAAGTTCGCCAGTTCTTTTACTGCATTTTGTGCACGCCCTTGCGCCATACCATAACCCGGTACAATCACCACGCTGTCGGCATTTGACATCAGGAAGCCTGCATCATCTGCTGAACCTGAACGGTAGTTACGCTGTGCCTGTTCACCTGTTGCTTTTGCACTTGCAACTGCCGCACCACCCATTGCCCCTCCAAACAAGACATTGAGGATGTTACGGTTCATAGCTTTACACATGATGTAAGACAGAATCGCACCTGAAGAACCGACCAGTGAACCTGCCACGATCAGCATGTTGTTTTCAAGGGTAAAACCAATCCCTGCCGCCGCCCAACCTGAGAATGAGTTAAGAAGTGAGACCACCACTGGCATGTCACCACCACCGACAGGTGCAATCCAGACCCAACCGAATGCCAGCGCAAGTGCGGTCATTGCCCAGAATGCAGGCATGTTTCCTGTACTAAAGAAGTAGAAACCACACACCAACATGGCAGCAAATAAGGTCGCCTGTACAGGTTTCACCCATGCACCTGCAATGGTCTTTGCCCATTTTTTCGCAGCCAGCTTACCGTAAGCAAATACGGATGCCGTAAAGGTAATCGCACCAACAAAACAGCCCACAAACAATTCAAACAAGTGAACCTTGCTCATGTGTGCATGCTTTACGCCTGCTGCGGTTAATGCCGCTTCATTTTGTGCAAACAATGCAGAGACTTGGTTGTTGTGCAAGATTGCCGCAACTGCGATCAGCACCGCAGATAAACCCACCAAAGAGTGCATTAACGCCACGGTTTCTGGCATTTGTGTCATGGGAACGGTACGTGCACGGGCAATCCCGACTACCGCACCAAGCACCATTGCACCGCCAATTATCCAGACCACAGGATGGTCGGCAATAAAGAAGGTACTCAAGACTGCAATCGCCATGGCGATCATGCCGTAACGGTTACCCGTAATTGCAGTTTTCGGACTAGACAAACCACGTAGCGTTAAAATAAACAGGACAGCACCAATCAGGTAGAACCAATCCGCATTCGCTCGAATAAATTCCATTTAGCCACCCTCTTTATTTTTTTGCTTTGGTTTAAACATTTCCAGCATGCGCGCAGTAACTGCAAAGCCACCAAAAATATTAATACTGGCAAGAAACACCGCAATCGCACCCAACACACTGACCACATTGATGCTTTGGAATTGCACATTGGCATCAATGCCAAGCGCAGGCATGCCCACTGTTTGTAGCATCGCACCAACCACAATGATCGATGACAAGGCATTGGTCACCGCCATCAACGGCGTATGCAATGCAGGCGTTACACCCCAAACCACGTAGTAACCGACAAAAATCGCCAACACAAAAATCGTAATGGTTTCAACCATGAGAATTCCCCTTAACCGCGCTTGAACAGCAGTGTGCCGCCATGAGTAACCAATAAGGCTTTTTGAATTTCATCTTCCTGATTGATCAAGAAGTTCTTGTCTTTATCAAAAAGTGTTTCAAGGAAATTAAAAACGTTGCGGGCATATAGAGCCGAAGCCTCTGTTGCCACCGTAGCTGGGATATTTGGAACACCCAGAATTTTCACGTCATTTTCAGTGGTCACGGTTTCACCGACTTTCGAGCCTTCAACGTTACCGCCAGTTTCTACTGCCATGTCCAAAATCACAGACCCTGCTTTCATTTTGGCAATGGTTTCTGCCTTGATCAGACGTGGTGCATTACGTCCTGGCAACAATGCTGTGGTGATCACGATATCTGCGTTCGCCACTGCTTTATCGACAATTGCAGCCTGATCCTTGATGTACTGTTCACCTGGCATCCAACCATAACCATTCTTCGCCGCATCGGCAGCGCGCTGTTGTTCTTCTTCGGACATTGGCACATCGAGCCACTTACCACCCAAAGACTCAACCTGATCTTTAGCCGTTGGACGCAAATCAGTAGCTTCAACCACAGCACCCAAACGCTTGGCAGTTGCAATGGCTTGCAAACCTGCAACACCGACTCCCATCACCACCACGCGTGCAGGCTTCACTGTACCTGCAGCCGTCATCAGCATCGGGAACATACGCTGATATTCATTTGCAGCAAGCAGTACCGATTTATAGCCTGACAAGTTCGCCTGAGAAGAGAGAACATCCATGTTTTGTGCACGAGATAACGTTCGAGGCAATAACTCCAATGCAAATGCTGAAATCTGTTGGGTTGCAAACTGTTCAAGTTCAGTATTGCGATACGGATCGAACATCGCAATGACCGTTGTGTTTGCTGAAATTTTCTGAATTTCATCCCCTTGGGGTGCACGAACTTTCAAAATAATCTGACTGCCTTGATAGGCATCTTCAGCGATTGTCGCGCCGACCTGCGTATAAGCATCATCAAGATAGGCCGCTTTGCGCCCTGCCCCTTTTTGAATGACAACGCTATGACCAGCGCCAACCAACTTCTTTACAGTTTCTGGAGTCGCTGCGACTCGACTTTCTCCAGCAACTGTCTCCATAGGAATTCCGATTTGCATTGAGCATGTTCCTCAGGCTAGTTTGTGTGTTAAAAACATCGCAAACTGCAATGTTTCTCCCATTTTTTCTGCATGTTGTTTGGATTCTAATCAAACTTTTCGAAAATACCACCCATTATTTATTTAATAAATGATGATATTTCCATTTAATGCTTATTAATCGTGACCCAAGAGTATAAAATAGGAAAGTTTTGCTTCATTTCAATGAAGGTTAGTTTTTCATCTTATTCCATGCCTATTTCATTCTCACGCAACCAAATCGGTTCAGTTTTTGCGCTATGTGCTGCATTTTTATTTAGCTCAAAAGCCATTTTTATTAAACAAGCCTATGCCTTGTCATCTCAGGTTGATGCTACCGTCTTGATGGCGCTTCGCATGAGTAGTGCTTTGCCTTTTTTTCTACTTATGGCATGGTATTTTCGCAAGCAAAGACAGGCTCTTCAGCCCAAAGACTGGGGACTTTTAGTCATTGCAGGCTTGCTAGGGTATTACTTTGCAAGTTGGCTGGACTTTATCGGTCTCATGTACATTAGCGCCTCTTTAGAGCGGATTATCTTGTTTTTGTATCCAACACTCACAGTGCTGGCATCGAGCCTAATTTACAAACAACCTTTACGACTAAAAGCGTATATTGCCATTTTGCTAAGTTATGGAGGCACGGTCATTGTGATGCTCCAAGAGCAAAATCATGCACCAATGCAGAGCAATTTTTGGTTAGGGGCAAGTTTAGTATTTGCCAGTGCCGTTGCATTCGCCTGCTATCTACTACTCACCCCTCGTTTAATTGAAAAATTTGGCGCTTCAAATTTCACAGGACTGGCTCTGAGTATTGCCTGTATTGGCACATTGGTTCATTTTGTACTGGCAATACCACAACCTTTGCATCTCTTGGCACAGCTTCCTGTAGGGGTTTGGGCTTATGGAATTGGGTTAGGTTTATTCGTTACGGTACTTCCTACGATGCTATTAATGCAAAGTATTGCCCGTATTGGTGCATCACAGTCCGCCATGATTGCCGCGATTGGCCCAATTTTGACTATCTTGCTCGCAGTATTATTCTTAAATGAGCATCTCAATGCATGGCAATGGCTTGGTTGTGCGCTGAATATTATTGGAATTATGCTGATTAGTCTGAGCAAGCATCGCTTGAAACACTAGCGTCCAGTAGTGCAAAAATCTGCTGAAAATGTGCACCAGCAGACTGTTCTGCCAAACAGTCATTGGGGTTACGTAGCGGACATTGATCTAAAGACAAACAACCACAGCCGATACACCAGTCCAATTGCTGCCTTAACTGTAACAAGGTTTGAATTTTTTCATCGAGTTGAGTCTTCCACAGGCTCGACATGCGCTGCCAATCCTGCTTGGAGGCAACCTGATGATCTGGCAGGACTGCAAAAGCCTGTTTGATTTCATCTAAAGAAATACCGACTGACTGTGCAACCTTGATAATCGCGACCCGACGTAGCATGCCGCGTAAATAACGGCGCTGATTACCATTGGTTCGGGTGCTCCAGATCAGTTGTTTTTCTTCATAAAAACGTAGGCTTGCGACACTAACCCCGCTACGCTTTGCCAGTTCACCAATACCAATAAATACCTGCATCGAATTTTCTGACATTTGTTCTTGACCTCAAGTTAACTTGAGCTTTGATACTAGCATGACTCAATCTTACACAGGATCATGCATATGCAAATAACATCAGCACCTCAAACACCCTGTTTAAACATTTTAAATCCAGAAATCCTCTACAACCCACAACCCTTTGCTTACAGTCATGTGGTTGAAGTTCAGAATTTCCAACGAATTTTACATATTGCTGGGCAAGGTGGAGAGACCATCCACGGAGAGTTATCTCCCGTTTTTTCTGAGCAGGTCTGGCAGGCTTTTCACAATCTTGAATCTGCCTTACATGCTGTTGATGCCACCCTGCAAGATATTGCGGTGCTGCGCGTCTTGATTGTGGAACACTCGGCTGAAAAACATACTGTTTTGATTGAGATTATGCAGCAACTATGGCGTAATCAGGCTTTTCCTGCGTGTACTTTAATTCCTGTTTCAGGACTCGCTTTAACCGCCATGTTGTTTGAAGTTGAAGCAACTGCGTATACTGTTTAATTCCCCGAGGTCGTTTATGCATGACACTCTCGATATTAGTCAAAACAAGAAATTGCTCTGGCTGATGGCACTGGCTTGCGGCTTAACTGCGGGTGCCAACTACTTTAGCCAACCTTTAATTCATTCCATTCAGCAATCATTTCAAGTTAGTGCTGCACAAGCCCAGTTGACTGTGACACTGGCACAACTCTCTTATGCTTTAGGTTTGCTCTTGATCGTTCCACTGGGGGATATTGCCAATAAATGCAAATTCATTCCTGGGCTGATGTGTCTGGCAGGTATCGGCTTATGTTTGTGTGCCTGTGCGGTCAACCTTCCCATGCTTTGGCTTGGCACAATGATGACAGGACTGTTTTCAGTTGCCGCACAGGTGCTCATTCCCTTTGCAACGATGGCTGTCAAACCTGAAAAAATCGGTGAAGTGGTTGGTTTCTTAATGAGTGGGTTACTGGTAGGAATTTTACTGTCCACCAGTTTGTCTGGGCTACTCTCGAATTTGGTGCACTGGAAACTGATTTATATTTTAAGTGCGATTTTAATTTTTATTTTAGCGTATCAGTTACAACGCGAATTGCCTTATGTCATGCGCCAGCAAATGTCTTATCTGGAAATTTTTAAGTCTATGGCTGTGCTGATGATCGAAGAACGCCGCCTGAACTTTCGTGCCTACATTGGCGCAGGTGCGTTCGCCTCCATGAGTGTGATTTATTCCACCATTGCTATGTATTTATCTGCCGCTCCATTTCATCTGGCAGATTCACTGATTGGCATGGTCAGTTTGGTCGGTGTGTTTGGGGCACTTTCAGCGCGTTATGTCGGGAAGTATGCTGATCGGGGTTATGGCAATCTGTTTACGGGTTTGGGCTGTATCTTACTGCTCTGTAGCTGGCTCATGTTTTATTATTCAAGCCACAGTATTTGGCTCTATATTCTGGGATTTGCAACGACGAACTTAGGACTTGCTTTTGTACATTCATGCAACCAAAACATTATTTTCCGCATCCGCCCTACGGCCAAATCTCGCCTGAACTCGATTTATATGACGCTGTATTTTTCAGGTGCAGCCACAGGTTCAGCACTGGGTACTTATGCATGGAATCACGGCGGTTGGGTCTATACCTGTTGGGTGGGTTTAGGGCTCGCTGTATTTTGTAGCAGCTTTGCCCTGATTGATTTTGTCTGTTATGGCAAACGTACTCAAGCTTCTCAACAGACCTGAATCACGGGGTAAAATGGTTTTTTCCAATCTAGCGCCTGCCCATGTTCCAGTAAGACCAACATAAACCGACTGAGCAAGGTCATTAAAATTTGGCTGGCGGTATCTAGATGTTTACGCATAAGCACACTATTGCAGGTTGAGCCGCCATGCATGATTTGGTTATGCAAAGTAAATAACCGATCAAAGATAATCAGCAGCAATTCCACTGTATCTCTATGTGCAACGGCATGCTGGACTCGCTGCTGATCTGCATGAAAATGCACTTTCCAGCTTTGCTCATCAATATTCTGGTTTTGAAAATCCCAGAGTTTTTGATAAACATACGGATTATTTGACCAATCCGCAATCGCCTGACTACAACGCTCCCAAACACAATGCTCAATACGCTGTTCTTGATCTAACTGGTGCAATCTGAGCAGAAACTGTCTGAGGTGCTGTTGATCTTCATCAAAAACATCTTGCAGGTTTTCTACATAAATCGCATTAAAAGCAATCCACAAACTGACAAAACGCAAATCTGCATCATCATCAAGCTCTTTGGCTTTTCTTAACCAACTTAATCCCCGTTGCATTCTCAAATTAAAATTCGCTGAATAGAGATGCTTATGTTTTTTAAAAATTTCTTCTAATAAATACATCGCTTTAACCTTGGCTAAGTATTTTATTTAAGCATACGCCAATCCGTTTTTCACATCAATTCTTCACTATGACTGGTCGCAGCATTTATCAATCAGGCTTACTTTTCAGCAATTTTGCGGCAAAAGATTCATTTTTTTCAAATAACTGCCCAAAAAAAAGCCCGATACAAGTATCAGGCTTTTTTCTTAACACTTAATTAACCACGGTAATAGCGCTGTGCAACAAATGGCATTTTCACCACTTTCATTGCTACAAGTTTATTACGCACTTTAGCAAACAGCTCTGTACCTTCTTTGGCATGAGCAATGTCAACATAACCCATCGCAATCGGGCTTGCCAAACTTGGAGCAAAACCACCACTGGTCACTTGTCCAAGCACTTGTCCGTCCTGATCGACAATTTCCGCACCTTCACGTACGGGCATACGATCTAAAATTTGGAAACCAACACGTTTTTGAGCAACACCTTGCTGCATTTGCGCTTGAATAGTTGCAGCACCTGCATAACCACCCTCACGCTCACCACCCGCGCGGCGAACTTTAGAGATCGCCCACAGTAGGTTTGCTTCAACAGGAGTTTTAGTTTGATCCATATCATGACCATACAAGCACAAACCTGCTTCCAAACGTAGTGAGTCGCGTGCACCCAAACCGATCAATGCGACTTCAGGCTCTGCAATCAAGGCTTTTGCCAAGGCTTCTACATCACCGCTCGCGACTGAAATTTCGTAGCCATCTTCGCCTGTATAACCTGTACGGCTTACGATGCACTCAACACCGTTAAGCTGTACACGCTTGATTTGCATAAAGCGCATTTCTGCAACTTCAGGGTTTAAACGAGCTAAAACAGTTGCAGCTTCTGGACCTTGCAATGCAAGTAAAGCACGCTCGGCAAATTGCTCGACAATTTCACATTGACCCGACAAGTGCGCGCGCATATGTGCCAAGTCTTGCTCTTTACACGCAGCATTGACCACCAAATACAACTCGTCTTGAGACAGGCGTGCCACCATCAAGTCATCTAAAATGCCACCTTGTGGATTGGTAAACAACGCATAACGCTGCATACCTTCAGGCAAGTCCACAATATCCACAGGCACAAGGCTTTCTAGCGCACGCGCTGCATTTTCACCACGTAGAAACACTTGTCCCATGTGAGATACATCAAACAGACCTGCATGTTCACGGGTATGTAAATGTTCTTTAAGCACACCGGCTGTATATTGTACAGGCATGTTGTAACCTGCAAACGGCACCATTTTTGCACCATGCTCAATATGCAGCGCCGCCAATGGCGTATTTTTTAATTCAGACATGCTAAGTCCTCATAATTGCTGATGCTTGGGCAAGCACAGATTAAGTTACGGTCGCCATACACGTTATCGACACGTCCAACAGGTGACCAGTATTTGCTTTCCACCAATTCAGGTAGTGGATAAACTGCCTGTTCACGTGAATATGGATGTGCCCATTCGCCAGTCAATTCTTGTGCCGTATGTGGCGCATTTTTTAACGGGTTATCTTCTGCGTCCAACTCACCTGTAGTCACTTGCTGAATTTCTTCGGCAATTTTGTTCATGGCATTGATGAAGCGCTCAAGCTCGTACAAGCTTTCACTTTCAGTCGGCTCAACCATGAGCGTACCCGCAACTGGGAATGACATAGTTGGTGCATGGAAACCAAAGTCGATCAGACGTTTTGCAACGTCATCTACTGTGATACCACTGGTTTCTTTCAGACCACGTAAGTCCAAGATACATTCGTGCGCAACCAGATCATGACTACCTGTGTACAATACAGGGTAAGCTGCGTTTAGGCGTTTTGCCACGTAGTTAGCATTTAAAATTGCCATTGCCGATGCTTGACGCAACCCTTGACCACCCATCATACGGATATACATCCATGTGATTGGTAAAATGCTGGCACTACCAAACGGTGCAGCACTCACTGCATTGGTTTTACGGCTTAAATGATAGCTATGACCTGGCATAAACGGCTTCAAGTGCTCTTTGACACCGATCGGGCCAACACCTGGTCCACCACCGCCATGTGGGATACAGAAAGTTTTGTGCAAGTTCAAGTGTGATACATCACCACCGAACTGACCTGGTGCACATAAGCCCACCATTGCGTTCATGTTTGCGCCATCGATATATACCTGACCACCATTGGCATGTACGATGTCACAGATTTCACGTACCGCATGTTCAAACACACCGTGTGTTGATGGGTATGTGATCATTAAGGCTGCAAGGTCTTGGCTGTGTTGTTCAGCTTTGCTACGCAAGTCTTCAACATCAACGTTACCGTTGTCATCACATGCAACAACTACAACTTTCATGCCCGCCATGCTCGCAGTTGCAGGGTTAGTACCGTGCGCAGACTGTGGAATCAAGCAGATGTTACGCTGACCTTCACCACGACTCGCATGATAACCACGGATTGCAAGCAAGCCTGAATATTCACCTTGTGAACCCGCATTCGGCTGAAGCGAAATCGCATCATAACCTGTTGCCGCACATAGCATTTGCTCAAGCTGATTGACCATTTCTACATAGCCTTGCGCCTGTTCAAGTGGTGCAAATGGATGCAGATTGCCAAATTCTGGCCATGTAATTGGCAGCATTTCGCTGGCCGCATTCAACTTCATGGTACAAGAACCGAGTGGAATCATGCTGCGGTCAAGTGCCAAGTCTTTATCTGCCAAACGACGCAAATAACGCATTAACTCAGTTTCGCTATGATGCGTATTGAAAATTGCGTGTTGTAAAATCGCGCTTTCACGAAGTAATGCAGTTGGCAATGCAGAGGTGTAAGCTGCCGCAACAGCTTCAAATTCAGGTGCAGTTTGACCTTGTGCAAACAATGCCCAAAGTGCAGCAATGTGTTCAGGTGTTGTAGTTTCATCAAGTGAAATACCCACTTGAGTTGCATCAATTTCACGCAAGTTGATTTCTTGTGCACGTGCAGCTGCAAGCACGGCTGCTGCATCAACCTGAGTCAAGGTCAAGGTATCAAAGAATGCGCTATTGCTAACATTGACACCCAACTGTTTCAAACCTTGTGCCAAGATTGCAGTTAAAGCGTGTGTACGTTCAGCAATCTCTTTTAAGCCTTGTGGCCCATGATAAACTGCGTACATGCTGGCAATGTTAGCAAGCAACACTTGAGCAGTACAGATGTTACTGGTCGCTTTTTCACGGCGGATATGCTGTTCACGCGTTTGTAATGCCAAACGTAGTGCAGGCTTGCCCAAACGGTCAATTGACATCCCTACAACACGACCTGGCATATCACGTTTGTAGGCATCTTTAGTTGCAAAGTAAGCTGCGTGTGGACCACCAAAACCCATTGGTACACCAAAACGCTGCGCTGTACCAATTGCAACATCAGCACCCCACTCACCTGGCGCTTTCAATACAGTCAGTGCCAACAAGTCAGCAGACACAGCAACCAAAGCATTTACACTGTGTACTTGCTCAACCAAAGCTGCGTAGTCATACACTTCGCCTGTGCTTGCAGGGTATTGTAATAACACACCGAAGAACTCTGCAAAGTCAGCAACTTGTTGCTCATCACCCACCACAACTTCGATACCGAGTGGCTCAGCACGGGTACGTAAAACATCTAGAGTTTGTGGATGGCAGTGCAATGATACAAAGAATTTGTTGGCTTTTTTGTTTTTAGACACACGCTTACAGAAAGTCATGGCTTCTGCGCAAGCGGTTGCTTCATCTAACAAAGATGCATTTGAAATCGACAAACCTGTCAAATCCGCGATCATGGTCTGGAAGTTTAACAACGCTTCAAGACGACCTTGAGAAATTTCAGGCTGGTACGGTGTATATGCCGTATACCATGCTGGATTTTCCAGCAAGTTACGCAAAATTGGCGCAGGCGTATGAGTCGGGTAATAACCCTGACCAATATGGCTACGGAAAATCTGGTTTTTCTGAGCGATGGCTTTAAGTTCTGCCAAAGCCTGTTCTTCACTCACACCATCAGTGCTTTCAAGCACGCTCGTGTTTTTAATTGAATCTGGAATTACTGCTGCAATCAATGCTTCAAGGTCGCTATAACCCAGTGCATTCAGCATGTGCTGCTGTTCAGTTGCCGTTGGCCCAATATGGCGGCTAACGAAACTGTTGGTATTGTTAAAATTAATGCTCATGCCAACCCCTTAAGAATGAATAAACGCGTCATAAGCATCTGCATCTAACAACTCAGCAAATGCTGCGCTGTCGTCGGCTTTCATACGGAAAAACCAGCCTGCGCCCATGGCATCTTCATTGACAGTTTCTGGTGCATTAACCAATGCTTCATTGATTTCTAACACTTCGCCAGATAATGGCATATCAATGTTACTCGCAGCTTTCACTGACTCAATCACAGCAACTTCTTCACCTTTGCTGTACGCTTGAAGTTCAGGCAGTTCAATATAAACCACATCACCCAAAGCATCTTGTGCATGCTCAGTAATACCTACGGTAATGCTACCGTCTTCTTCTAAACGTAACCATTCATGCTCAGTGGTAAAACGAATTGTTGACGCCATGACAAATTCCTCAGTCCTTCACCCTAAAAGGCAATTAATTGCAGAAAATTTACTCATTTTTCAAATACACAAAAGCACAATGCTTTACAGTCTGGGCATAGCTAAAAATAAAAGACAGCATGCAACCAGGCCACCTTGATATTCAAGGCAGTAATTGAAAACCTAATGGGAAAGTACGGAAGTTGTAACAACTAAGAACGCTGAACATGTCAGTTGCGAGATGCGACATATGACCACCCAATTCCATAAGTGAGTAAATATGCCCCATCTGTATATGTACCTGAGAGCTTCAACTTGTAGCAAAAAAGACAGTGCTACAAATTTTCCTCCTTCGGTGAATCACACTATGCGAGTGATTTCTCTCCAGATTTTTGAGATAGATTACAGTCCTTTTGCCTGAGAGTTTCCGGGGTCGTTGCTCCTTCGGCGAGCCTATGGGTGACTTCTCTCCTGTAATGCGCGTATTTAAGCATAAACAATGCCAAAATTTCTATATAGACCTAAGTTATATTTTCGATTATTTACACGCAACACACCGCAACTTAAACGATGGATCAATATTCCAAAGCCATCTTATTTTTAGCTAGGAAAATTCCAAACCAGATTGATTAGATGTGTTTATTCATCATAAACAGCCCATCTTGAATTCTTGGGCTATTTCCACCGATGCTTTTTGAAATCGCTGAGGCTTGGATTCCTGCAACATAGCGATGAGCATCTGCATGCTTCGCCTTTGTATCCGTTTACAGCGCTTTTGTTGCATTTTCAACCAATAACATTGCTTAAAAAAACAACAAATTCTAAGGTAAAAGTGAGTTAGTGCTCAATTCTGACAAAAAGCAAAATCAATATCTCTACAAATAGGAAATAAGCAATAAATGACGACATAAGAGGATTAAATAACATGAATAATCTTTTCACTGGAGGCCCTCAGGGATCGCATCCTGACGCCATATATTACTGGAATCAGTTCCAACCCATCTTGGCGGTTGTGGTCATTTTACTTCTCGGTTGGGTGATCGCTTTACTGATCGCTGCTGGGGTAAAAAAACTTCTGCATCAGCTCAATACCAATCATCGACTTTCTTCCGCAACGACGCAAAATACAGCCAGTTTTCCTGATATTGAACAGATTATTTCCAAGATCGTGTTCTGGTTCATTATGATCATTGCAGTTATTGCTGCATTGAATGTGCTCAATCTGAACAGTGTCAGTGGGCCATTTAGTCATATGTTGAGCCAAGTATTGGATTTTATTCCAAGCCTACTTGCAGCAATTGCAGTCGGTTTTATTGCATGGATTTTAGCTCAACTGATTCGGATGGGCTTACAGCGTATTTTGAGCCATACCCAACTTGATGAAAAGCTCAGTGAGGAAGTCGGTGTTCGCCCAATCAGCCAAAATATTGCAGATATTGTTTACTGGCTGGTGTTGTTACTGTTTCTTCCAATCGTCTTGTCGATTCTTGGTCTAACTGGTTTACTCATGCCAGTACAAAATATGGTGAATGAAGTCGTCTTGTTCCTGCCAAATATCTTTATTGCAGGTGTGATTGTCTTTGTTGGCTACATTCTGGGAAATGTTGTACGTGGCATGGTTGAAGGCTTGCTACGCAGTTTGGATATTCAAACACAGGCGCAAAAAATTGGTCTATTCAAAACAGGCAATCTGCCCCATTTACTCGGTTCTTTTGTCTTCACCCTGATTATTATTACCGCACTGATTATTGCTTTTGAGGCTTTAGGTATTCAAGCCATTTCACGACCAGCAACAGCGATGCTGTCTGAAATCATGAACGCCATTCCACAAATCATTGCTGCAGGCTTGATTCTGGTGATTGCCTATGTGGTGTCACGTTTTGTTGCACAGTTAGTGAGTGAACTGGTCGCTGGAACGGGTGTAGATGAGATTCCTGCCAAACTGGATATGCAACGTTTTTTAGGCACGACTAAAATTTCAGGCGCGGTGGGTACACTGATTATATTCTTCACCATGTTGTTTGCAATCTCTGAAGCAGCGCACCGTTTAGGCTTGGAGCAAGTCAGCGGTTTGATCTCAATGTTTATTCATTTTGGTAGCAATATTCTATTGGGTGCGGTGATTCTGGTGATTGGTTTCTGGCTAGCGAATATCGTTGCCAATGCACTGCAACGTGGAGAACATAACTGTTCCCGCTGGCTAGGCAGCTTAGTCCGCATCCTCATTTTAGGCTTAGTCATCGCCATGGGTTTACGCGCGATGGGTATTGCCGATTCGATTGTAAATCTGGCCTTTGGTTTAACCTTGGGTTCGGTGGCTGTTGCCTTTGCTTTAGCTTTCGGTCTGGGTGGTCGCCAACCTGCAGAACGGCTATTAACCGATTTGTTAGATAAAGCCAAACAGCAAGCAAATAAACCTTGTGATTCAACCAACCCGACAGCAAAAGAGGATCCTCCCTCTCAGTCACTAGACAAAAAATGATTTTTAATCAGGCTAAAATTCACTAAAAACAATGATCATCACTTGTGGTCATTGTTTTAGTCTAAGTAGACTCCGACTCAGCTTCTAGTAACTTTGAAACGCTGAATTCGAGCTACTTTGTATCGCCTTGATACAGGCGTGCAATTCACTCGAAAAATAAGAAGATGCGTAAATTCCATTTTACTCAATGCAGTATGCTCCAAAATATGAGTCATTTAATTTTTGTGATACTATGCCGCGCAATTGAAAAGCCCTGAATACGCTTAAATCAGCAGAGTGTTGTTTTATACATAAAGCCATTTTCTAAAGATTGAGTAACGGTATTTTCCTATTCCTTTTTCAGGTTTTCACGATTTTAGCTTGTGGTTTGCAACTTCATCTTTCATCTTCTTGCATTTCAAATTCGGTTTTTATCAACCATTGTAATTGATCATTTTTAGAAGGTAAGCGTGGGTTCATTTGGAAAACAGCTTGGTGTGATAGGTCACTCTCATTTTTCAAACATAAAATAGGCTAAAATAGTGGTTCTTCATATTCTTAATGTCGTATTGATTCAACAGGTTGATTTTAAATGAATATCTCGCAAAGCACTGAAATTAAGCACCCCCCCGCATCAGTGTCGCCCCGATGATGGATTGGACAACAATGCTCTAAATATTTATTAAAATCAATTTATTAAAAAATAAAATATAATTTATGGCGTAAAAAAGGTGTAAATATTTATCAAAAATTTAATAACTTTATATTTTATTCAGACTACTAAGCTGGAAAGTTGAGAGTCTGCTCTCAAATATATGCACCACTTACGATAACCACACTGTGATTTAAGTCTATCTGCTTTCATCAGCCAATGTACTCAATTAATCCCGCAACTTTCACCAGCATCTTTCAAATCACAATGAATCTTGCGATAGCCATAAATTCCACCAGATTCCGGCCAGAACTGTTTAGTGTAATCAATCCTGAAAACTGTTGCCATTTTCTCACAGTTTTACTGGTGGGTTGCTTTAACCATGCGTAATAGCAGCTGTGATGAATATTTAGAGTTGAACAACACAAACGGTGGATCAACCATACGTGCTGGTTGTCCTGAATAAAGGCATACCTCACTTGGACTGGCTTGCGAAGTACACTGCGGCTTTTTAATATGTCTCTTTCTTCAGTGACCACCTATGAAGTTCTTTTTTAGTTTTGCTAATTTTGCAAGTGGATCACCAGATTCTGTATTTTTAGGCTGCTGTGGACATAACGTTTAATCTAGGCATACAGACTATGAGTGGTGGTTCTTAAACATCAGCAACACTATGACCTTTATCAGTAACTTGTCTTACTGCTTCATCTTTAAATTCTGGGGTATATCGTCGTCCACTCATAAGGTTCTCTCCTATGCAAAAAGAATAGACTAAATTTGTCTAGGAGAGTGGTGGCAGTTCAATATCTAACTAAAAGATGTCTACAAAATCGGTGGCTATTCAGACATTAGTAAAATTACTTATTCTCCAGAAATCCTGATCCTATCTTCTAAAACAGAAGAAAATTTTTATGGTAGCCATACCATATTAGCGATTAATTATTTTCTCTAACTCTATCCATAAACTATATTCATGAATAGTTTCAAGAGCTTTATCATTTGTCTTAAGTGCTTCTAAAAATGAACCTGCCAATAAATTAACCAACTTCAAGCTACACAATGAGGGTCCTAAAGCAAACAAAGTAGTATCATAAATAGTTGCTCTATATTCATCTAAAATTTTATTATTAAGTTCTTCATCCAAACATAGATTATGTAAACATAATTCTTCATCTGATGTGCTTATCAAAAAAGGTGCGAAAGACATTAATGAGGGGTGAGAAACTTGACATAGCTCTGAGTATAAGTTATTCAATGATTCACTTTGAAGTGAATTCAAGTATTCTCTTACTTGCTTAGCCTTATGACTATCTTGAAATTCACCTCTTTCATTCTCAGAAAGCTTTCTTCCATAAATATAGTGAATTAGCTCATTTTCAAGTTCATGCGAAATTAATACCTTTTCTACATTCCCTTCTAAAGCAAGTTTGATATGGGAGAAGTTCTCAGATATAGGAATGAGTACTTTTCCAATAGAATAAAAAGAGTCAGCACAAGCCTCAAGCAATCCCCTCAATGAAGCACAAAAACCATAATAATTTTTACTTTTGTATGCACAATCAATTGCTTCATACCATTTTTTTAATCTTAAAATAGTCGTTACTCCACTTAAATGAAGCCTTTGTATGATTTCACTCCAGTAAATAAGTTGCATTTTATCGATTACATCTATTTTTTCAAATTCATCAATAGGGGTAAATTTATAACAAACCCTAGCAAGGTTACTCTCGATTTCGATAATGATAGAATATAAATCACTTAGCATTATTGATTTTTCATTATCCAATTTACACCCCCTAAAAAAACATAAGACTCTAAAATTTAATGGATTTTAACCTAATAAAACCCTAACTAAATGAAATATTAATACAATTTACAATTAAGGTATAAACTTATATCAAAAAACTTTATCCGGAAACATAAAATCTAAGGATAAAGTATAGTACATTTAAAAAAATAACTCATAATTTCATTTAGTTGAAGGCTATTACACATAGCCATTGAATGATAAGTTTTTGAGAGTTAGCTAACTGTTATGTTGATTGACATAAAATTGACTGATTCACAACAAGTACACTCGTACTGTACTCCTTTTTGTATATTAGACTGCCATAATAGCTTGATCACAGCCCACAAAAAAGCATGATGAAACATTATAATAAACAAAGACTTCTTCTAATAATATATGATAAAAAGCACGGTTATTGGTCACTAAGTCTAGGCTTTCTGAGTTGGAAATAGTTACTCAAAACAACTTGTAGGCAAATGTGAATTTAAGCATTCAATTGATGCCTATAAATCTGCTTCAAGTAAAATCTGTATAGTCTTTGCATAAAGAATTTTTGCTATCAAAGGCAACATCAATACCATGAATAATTTTCCTGCCATTATGAGAAAATTAGAAATCAGTTTTCTAGCTGTATTTCATTCATGATCAAATTCACCTATCTAGCATTTTTTATCAGCTTGCAATGAAATAAAAAAACTAATATTAATCAACATTTTAAGATTAAAATTAAAAGTCACTTTGATTTGCAATGAAATAAGATTATGTATCCTAATAATGACTTAGAATCTGTATCATTCATAGTTGAGTTACCGCATTCAAAACAACCACACTGATTTGAAATGAAATAAAAAATAAATTGAAAATCATAATCTTGAAGACAATTTAAGAATAATTTCGATTTGCGATGAAATAAGATTTTATGCCCAAAATGGTATATATCTAGCATAGCGCCTAGAGTCAGGGGCATTCGGATCATTCTTAATTAGATTTTGTTCGACAGCAGAAGAAATTATTTGAGAAATAATATTAGCGCTTCCTTCTGATACACCAAAACGCTGTCTTAGTGACTGATTCGTCATTTGTTTTCTTAAGACATATTGTAGAACACAGTGCTGATAACATGCTCGAACACGATCACTACCACTCATATCACGGAAAGCTCTTTCCCCATGAATAACAACTATTGTTCTTTTATGACTTATAAGAAATTCAGGAGCTGGTAATTGTAAAATCTCGGCTGATTCAATTACTCTATCAATACCACTACTTTTCTCTTCACAAATACCAAACCGACGCATTATATCTGCTAATCGTTCGTTTCTAGACTGATAACCATCAATGAACCGTTCAACAGGTACAATTGGTTCGCCAGGATTAGAAATTTCTACACGATTAGAAAAAACTTCTACCACAGGTGATACACCTGTCATTTCAAAGTCCTGATGAATTAAGGCATTCGCTAGTAGTTCCCTAATAACCACTTCTGGTACCAACTTCACTTCTTTACGGATCGCATCTTTAATGATTTCATTTTGAGGCAATTTGCCCATGACATATTGAACTAGCCCAATAAAACCAACTGCATAACCTTTTTCTCCAGTTAAGTCAGAAAGTGTTTCTAATTTTGATTCCCCTTTATAGACAATTACTCGAGTTGCTTTTCTCTGAATACGGCTAAATTTTTTAAGATTTTTAGCCAATAATACTGCACCAATATTCAATATGTTAAAATCAACATCTGTTTTCTCAATCAGCTTTTCGCTAATAAGTTTTTCAATAACACCTGATTGATCCGTTGGATATGGTAGGTTCAATAATTCAAAAAAAGTCTGTGTATCTAAAAGTTGTACTATATCTTGAGCGGATATATTTTTAAGTGCAATCTCTTCCAACCAATTAGGCTGTCCTTCAGCAAAAATTTTACGCAACTGGTCTTCAGACATAGGAACGAGTTCCTCACCTGAACGCATGAGATAAGCACCTTCGTAGTGATAAGCTGTTCCTCTAGGACGTGGTGGAATAATAAATACTAATATTCTGCCATCTGGATGATTAATTTCTTCTATATCAACGCGAAAGCCAACCCAAGTAAATAATTTCCCAGCTATATCAACAAGATCATGGAAAGCCTGCGTTCCTACTACGTCTCGAGGTAATTTATCCTTGACTCCGAGAATTAGATGACCACCCCCCTCATTTGCAATCGCAACGCAGTATCGAGATAATTTTTTAGTATCATATTGTGTTTTTGCTTCTTTAAATTCTAAATTTTGCGTTTCCGAGGGAAGTTGACGCCAAAGATTAATTTGTTCAACTGTAATACTCATGCACTAACAACCTCATCTTGTAAACTAGATAACTACTTTAGTTTGGTACTTAATGTTAAACAATCCTGTTAAGTTAACATATCTCAGACTTATTAAAAGTTATGCACTTAACAAAAAAAAATAGTAAAAAAATTTAAGTGCTGCTATTTTAACGAGATATACAATGACAAGATAATCCTTTTAGAATTTCTGTGATTGATATGATCGTGAAAAAAGCACAACCTACTAAAAGTTCCACTTTTTCCAATCCTTTAATTTAATTAAGCTTACTTACTGATTGCTGCAAACCTTGTTGAATCTCCGTAATCACCTGATTCAGACTAACTACTGCTCGTAATGAGCCATCTTGCTGCTCAGGATAAAACTCTTCCACAACTTCTACCCCACCTTCACCCTCATCCCGATCAAATACTGCATTGGCATAACCCTGTCTTGCTACCTGATCGAGTGACTCTTGCTGAAAGCCGCAGGCTTGGGCTTCCTGTTGCAGTTGTTTGGCTTCAATGATGGCATGTTGCAAACTGACTCCCTCCCTTAAAGTTAAATCAACATAGTAGATCGGTGTGCCATAACTTTGACTGGTGCTCTTACCTCTTAAAGTCAGTTGTAATGGCAAACAGGAGAGCAAACCATTCACGGCTGCATGGTAGTAACGCAGCCGTGCGGTTAAGGTACGAATCGTATTAAAGCCCGTGGTTCTCAGCACAAAGCTACCCAACTCATCCTGTTCATCCAAGTTGACGTATAAACGGGCATAAGGCTTGCACTGTCCGCCGTGGGCTAACGGACATAGATCAGGCGATAGGCAAGGATGTTGTTCAACCCCGTTGCCTGTTCGACGCTGACAGCTTTCCCCATCCCCAATACACACGGGTCGCCCCGTCTGACGGTCAAACAAGGTATATTCGGCACGTAAATTCAGTTCAGGATCATCAAACAGCATCCGCACTGGAATACTTCTGAGTTTTTGATTAGGAGCTTTGGCACGAAGCTGTTCATCTAAAGGATGTTTGACCCAACCCTCTTTGTTGTGAATCTGACTGGTAATGGTAAATTGATCGTCTTTTTCAGGCAGACGTTTGCCATTCTTTTCTACTACTTTGCCGATACTGATACGACCCAGTACAGGCGGAGTAATAATCAAACCTTTAATCATGTTGTTTTCTCACTATTTAATTACAGAACTGTGGTTTTATCTAGAAGCAACACGGCAACTGCATGAGACACATTGATTGATGTCTATCTCGTGGATAAACAGAGTTGCCAAGCTTCCATGGATGAATTCATCCCGCAGAGCTGTCCAAATGCCCTTTCCTCATATTGAGGAAAGGGCGAGCAGGGCGACTTTGCGGATTTTTTACATTGGGGGATTTAACAGGCTGAGGGATACAAGCTAAAGCGTCGACTGCCTTGCTTGCTTTGTGGAAACTGCTGTAGATATTCAGGATGCTGTTGCAACAAGGCTTTTGTATCGAGGCTAATGCTGTCCTTGGATTTCTTCCAAGTCACAGATCCACCCTGAAACACGGCACGTTCTGCCTCTTGCATCTTGGCTTGTAGTTGATGCTTAAGCAGATCGAATTGCTCTTGATGCTGTTCAATCAAATTGCGCTGTTGAATTAACTGTTCAAACTGTTGATTGGCATCGGCATCTTCAGACAGATCAGTCGTACTCAGTGGCACATGTTTGGGATAAAGCAATTGCAAGGCTTTGGCGGCTGAGGCACTGGCATCGACTGATGGTGGAATATCCTGTTCCACACACTCCCAGAACTGACGCTCAGCCTGAATGATGTGCATGATCACTGATTCATTACGGCTGACTTTAAAGATCTTGGTTTCATGCCCACATAGCAACACACAAACATGAGCCGCCTGTTTACCTGTCACCGCCAGTTGATGTTGCACCTGACATAACACATATAGCGGTACGCCATCTCGCCAGAGTTTTGCGCCATGTTCGCCTGCGGTTTTACATTCCAGAATCTGTACGTCAGGATTGCCCACTACGGCATAATCCAGATTCGCCAGCATAAAATGCTTGTCAGGATCAGGGTGCTGTAACACGGCATTGACCCGACGGACTTTATACTGGGTATGCAGGCTGTAGTAATCCGCGACTAAGGGTTCTAGCTGTTTACCCCAGTACAAGGGTGCATGCCCCTGATGATCATCTTCAAGGTTTTGTTGGATGCGTCCAGTTTTAATCATCCACAGTTCTAACATCGACATATACGGATTCAGCCCACAGGCTGCGGCACAATCGCTACTGCCAATGCCTTGTCGACGCACTTCTAGCCATTCGGCTTGACTGAGCTTTCGGGTATCCACAAAGCGTTTTGCGGTCAACAATTTTGGTGCCACAAATGACTTGTTATGCTTGGATGTTATTGTAGAGAGCGAAGGGTTAATCTGTTGATTCATGATGAATTCCTTAATTTTGAGCATAAAAAAGCCTTAGCCGACGCAAGTCGGCTAAGGCGATATTTGATATAGATGTATGGGTCTTGATTAAGTTCAATATGGCTTAGGCTAGAATAAGCTTAGGCAACCAAGCGTAAGGCTTGTTCCAATCCGCGTTGTTTCAGGGCTGCACCTGCACCAAACCAAGCCGAATCTAGACGGTGATCCTGACTCATGGCTCGACGTTCGTGATCTGCAAACTCGGTGATGCTACACAGCAAACCATAAACTGTGTCTTTGGCTGAACTCAGTTCAGCACCACGTCCCTGCCCGTTAAACATGCTCATGACTTTAGACATAGCACGCCCATTCGGTTCAGTTTTATTCTCCGTTTTGCTTGTCGTAGGGCTGTGTGCTTGGCTGGCAACATTGCGATAAAATTGAATAATGCTGTCGTCCTGATCAGCAATACTCAGACTGTTATTGTTAAACACGGCATCGAAATAGGCTGCTGCTTCAGTTTGGGTGACTTTACGTTGGCTGAGCTGTTTCATTTCATACATGTGTTCATCCCATGCCCGAACGGAAATGCCCAGTTGCTGTTTCACTTTCTCAGCATCGAACTTGGTGCTATGTGGAACTTTGACTACACCCGCACTACTGCTTTGTCCTTTTAGGGCAATTGCCAAAGTATTGTTACAGACCACACGGATTGAGGTGAATTGTGCCGTGGTCGCTAGTGTCCCATCACAAGCCGTGGCAAGAAGAATATAGCCATTGCTAACATCCTTGCCTTTGAGCATAGAGGTTTGTCCAGTCTTGGCTAATGCCCAGAATTTCTTACCACCTTTCAGTACGCCTGCGGTTTCCAGTTCAAAACCTGCCTGTTCAGTCAGATCACGGTAGAATTCCAAAATCTCCAAGGGCTGGACTTCCTGATAACGCTGACTGACCACGGATAAAGGGGCATGCGTATCGGAACGGTACAACACCCGTTGTTCTTCATACGGCAGAATAATATTCTGTCCACGTTCGTTCTGAGCCATGTAACTAACATCGGAGGATTCAATCCGCCAGTCCATACCTGCCTGTTGTGCCCAGACTTCAATCGGCTGATTGGGTGTCAATGAATTACCCAGACCATGCCATGGAGTTTCACCAACATACGCCATATTTTCAACTAAATGTGCCATCTGTTTTTCTCCTGATTCAATTACTGAAAACTACGCCCACAATCTTCACAGTAAAAATACTGATAGCTGGGTGCCTGCTTAGGTGCATCATCAAACAGACTGCCCAACAGACCTCCCACTACTGCACCTGCGATTCCACCAAGCAAAGGGGACATCGGGATAGGCAATGATTTCGACAAGGATGCACCAATCGTGGCAAAGGAGGCAGATGATGAGAACATGCTGCCGTTCGATGAACCAGAAGCTGTCTGGTTTTGAATGACACGAGTTACATGATTGGAATAACAATAAGGACAAGAAATACTCATAGCGATAAACCTCTAGAAATAAAAAAGGGCTGACCTGTTAGGCCAACCCAAATAAAGAAGGATGATTCTCATCTAGATGATATATATCTGAATTGTTTTTAAATTGACGTTACCCAGAACTCCGATTATGATTTGCTGGCTGACCTACATCGTCAGTCGGTTTTGACAGACCGTTTCCTAAGAACACTAAAGGTTCCTTACTTTTAGTGCGCGATCTCGTGCTCCCTCTGCGGTAGAACGGGAGGGGGACACTTTCGAGTGTGCTGATTCTTAGGTTCAGTCTGTCAACCCCCTTTCGTTCTGCCACCATAATCAATTGACAGTGATTCGGTAGAACTTCTTATTACCTAAGGAGTCGCCATGACTATTCTTCTTCAATATCCAATTCGTATTCCCATTTCTTGCAACAAGACTGCACTTCCCTTTACAGATTAACGGGTCACGCAGCTCAGACATCCATTCAGCTTGGTAAAAAGCATCTTGAGAATAACAACGCTGCATTGGGTCTTTACATGACCAACTGCTGGGAATCCTGCACTGCTGCCTGACTCATCGGTTTTGGTCAATGGCACTTGGATGGACTCAAGCCTTTTTAGCTTCGCCTGTACGGGATGGAACAGCCCATTCAGCCCAATGTCATCGATTCAATTTATAACTAAGCAAAAGCATGACTGGCTGTGGGTTTATTTCTAAGCAAATACAAAGAATAAGGATACCCCATATAATGAAAGGCAAAATTCTGGATTTCTCCATTCAGGACAATACAGGCGTGATCTTGGGTGATAATGGCTTACGCTATCCATTCACAGGGCAACAATGGAAAGAACAGATCAATCCTGTCCGTGGCACTCCTGTAGACTTTGAGGTCAGCGCTGATCAGCAAGCGATTGCCATCTATATTGATGCGCCTGTCCCAGCACAACCGTCCTCACTGAATAAAACAGCTCACGAATCAATTTCGACTTCATCAGTTTTAAGTCAACAGATCCTTAAAGGATTAGAACAAGCCACAGATAACCACTATCACACTGCAATCCTGAACTGCTTTAAAAAATTTGCGGACTTTAAAGGGCGTTCCGTACGTAGTGAGTTTTGGTACTTTCAACTCTTCTGCGTGCTCCTTAGTATCTTCTTGCATTTCATTAGTCAAAATCTTGCTTCGCTTGCCATGCTAATTGTCATGCTCCCTAACCTCGCAGTGAGTGTGCGTCGTATGCATGATATTGGACGCTCAGGCTGGTGGGTCTGTATCGTTGCCGTTCCAATAGTCGGGGTTTTTTTATTCTTGTTTTGGGCAATCCAAGACAGTGATGCTGAAACAAATGCGTATGGTCTACCAACACAATTCACCACTGAATAATAACAACCTGATCAGGATAAAAACTCATGAATAAAACCCAACTCGCACTTTTGCTGATGTGCGGTTTATCACTACAAGCCTGTTCAAAAACAGAGCATGCCACAACGACAGCTGCCAGCCAAGTCCAGACCGAAGCCACTCCACCTTCAGGGATTCCTTTATCTGAGGTCGGAAAAATGGCCATTGAAAGCAATGGTAAAGCGGCGTTGCAGCAAGTACTGGATCAGGACTCCCCCAATGCTTATACCGTAATTTCAGTGGATCACATCAAGTTCATCAATCAGGATAAAAACAACAAAGGCTTATATAACTATACATGGAACATTCGCTTTAAAGAGAATGCCTCTCAGAATACCCTCGGCTGTGATGACACAGATGTGATTTGGGATTCTGATAAGAATGAAGTTGGAGCTGGTATTAAAAACGAGTGTATGAATGTGCTGGAAGAAGCTCAGAATACCCCAGCAAACAATGCACAACAGAGCGCAGCACAAGGCTCACCTGTACGAATCTCATTGGAGCCTGATGTCGGTCAACCCAACTATTTCACCAATGTCAATGTTCAATCCACGGTTGATCGACTTGCAGTTTATGGAATTTCAGTCAACCGTGGTAATTGCCAAATGCTTTCTGACATGAAACCGAATACCCATGCAGTCTTAAGCTTTGGAGGTGTCCTGAAGATGGGTACGCGTTGTCGTCAGAGTAAGATTATTGAAGTCACTGTTGCAACAGACCAAGGCAATTGGACTTTTAATCCATAACGACCATCCATAGGAAAAATCAAGCCATGAATAAAGCACTTATTCTAGCCAGCATGATCAGCCTATTGGTTGGCTGTAGTGAACTCAATTACACTAAACTCAGTATGCAAGCCAAGGAATGTATTGCGGATAATTCAGTCAGCTGTAACGACATCCGAATCAGACATGCCATCGCAGGCTTACAACTGTTCCGTGATCGAATAACTGCTGAACCAGACAAGGCAAAACAGGAAGTGGGCGAAGCAGGTTATCAAGAACTGCTTCAACTGGTGGATCACAAAATTGAATACCTAGAACAGCAGCGTCCAAGCTTTTATTTAAGATGGTTCCAAAGTGATGCACGCTACGATAAGGAGGTAGACTTTGGGGAAAGCATTGATGTTGCCATTGAACGGATCATCAACAGTCAAACACCAGCCAAAGCCACTCCAGCAACTACACCGTCCCCGATTATCCAAGATGGAGAAACGGTACAAACCGCATCGGCATCATCTGAACCAGCTTATCGACCTGCCAGTGCTGACTACAAACATGAGTATTCATTTTTAATTACGGGACGCACCGCTGAGATTGATTACAAAGAAGTGATCACGACCAATCAAGGTACGGTCAGCTTTGATATGCATAGCACATCGGTTGCTCAGAATTGGCTGCTGGATAATCTCAGTGTTGGGGAATGTATTCGCTTTAGAGCGCAATATCCTGCAAAAGCACAAGGTCAACATCATCTTGCCTTTGAAACCTACATCAGTGATCCAGAACCAATCTCATGTAACAGTATGCATTGATCATGCTGATGCATTCAGTCTTTTAAATAATGAGGTAAACCATCTACCTCATTATTTTACTCAATCAAGATGATTAAGCTCGACACCTGTTTCTTCGAGTAATCTTCGGTTTTGCTTGTGTCATGCCAAAGCTACGCATCTTGGCTGAGGTTTTGACTCTTAAATACTGTGCCTTTTCTGGTCGGGCTAAATATGCCATAACTTGATACATATTCTGGACTTGATGGGAAAGCTGACTAAACACCATACCAACCCCTGTACTGCCTCTTCGATCATATTGCTCTATATATTCTTTTCGATGGCAATTAAAATAACCACCTTGATGATCAGTAACCTTTTCCCATAATGTGCCAATCGCTTTAGAAATATGCCATGCAGCGCTACGCTTTCGACCATTTAAAATCAAAGCAACATGACAGTGATAACCACCTCTTACCTCACCCTGTTCTAATGCCCAAACTAACAGCAAGGTATCTTCTGAATATTCAGTTTGATCATACTCACGTCGAAAAGTATTTAAATCATCTGAAACCTGCTGAATAGTAACTTGAGTACGATAATTTAAATCGACTCGCACCACTAACAGTGCAGAATAATCTTCTACCAGCTCATCCAAACGTGATTCAAGCTTCTGAACATTTAATCGTTCAGAATAACGATGCTGGCGCATTTCATAATCATATTTCTTTTTTGCAGATTTAAAATATTGTTGCCACTGTTTAAATGGCTTTTCTTTTAAATAGCCTTCTAATTGATAAGCACTATATAATTCTATTTCATACTCATATAGAAAATAACAAAAGCACTCAATCAAACCAGAATAGCAATAATCTAAATCATAGATCTGTTCAAAGTTTTTTAATAACTGACTAAATTCCAAATAGAAAGATCTAGGTTGTCGAGACACAACTAAACAGTTCTGAATAAAATTCTCAATCTCTATTAGCAAACTAGATTCATTAATTTCCAATAACATGTGATTTCCTTTACAGTGAAGTACCATAAAAGAAGTCAATCATGTAATAAATTAATTTAAACAATCACGATAAATGGATAATTGAATGATTAGATAAAAGGATAGAGATAAATCAATATAAATAACTAGCTAAATAAATCATATCATTACACCCATTTCAAAAAATTAATCCCATCACTTTTTATCGGAAAAACCTTCATCTACTGGATAAAAAAAGCATATATCAAGTGATTCATGATCAAGAGCACATAGGTTAGAAAGATAAAGTTATCCGACGTGATTATTTTTTAGAATTCCATATCCTTTAATACCTGTTAGGAACTAAATGAAACTCAATATTTCATTCACTGTATCTATCAGACTTATCTCCATCAAAATTATCATCTATTTCTTTATTCGTTTCTCTTATAAAAAGCATTTAAAAAAATAGTCAAAAATAGCGTTAAATAACACGGAAAAATTACTAGAATATACTGATAACATTAAATAAAGTATTACGTAAGCCAATTCAAAGTAGGATACTCTATGAACAATCTAGCAGCATACAATGATTTAAAGTCAAAATTAAACCCACTCCGTGATGAAGACTTTATCTGGTTACTTCATCTCTACAATAAAGGGCTATCACGTAATGTAGCTGATGCAATAAAAGACGACATTGAAACTCTAAACAACTTAAAAGAACTCAATGACATTAAAAAAAATATACTTAATCATTTTCAGTATCAAGATGAGAGAACTATTGATAATTTTATTTATGATTTAAAAGAATATAAATTAGCTATTAAGAGTTCTAAAATCGATTACAATCTCATTAAAAACAATAAAAGATTTTTAAATTTTGCATGCCATATTATGTGCCAAGAAGTGCGAGAACGAGAGATTAAATATATAAAAAACTTATATTTTAAATTCCTTTATTTAGTTTACACATTTCCTGATTTTTATGAGAACCCAAGAAAAATAGATGATATTTATCATCTATTTGATAATGTTTATTCTAAATTCAATAAACACTTTAATTTTGCTGAATCCAATTTTTTCATATGGGCAAAGGATTATATTAATGATCATCTAGAGTTTCGAAAATATAGACAAGATTCAGTAGATGAATCTGAGTATGAAACACTTATCAATTCAATATTTGATTTAATCTATATTGAAGATAATAATATTCATTATGCTCTTCGTCGAAAATTATCAAATGCTTGGTATCAACGAAAGCATAGAGAAGATAAAAAAATTAAAAAAACAAACCATTACGCTCTTACAAAAAAGGCGAGAGAAGCATTACACCAACTTTCTTTTAAAAATAATTTGAGTGAGGAAAATATGATTGAAAAATTAATAAATGAGTCATATATAAAAACCTGTTTAAATGAACAAGGAAAGCCTATTTACTAAAGCAGAATGAATTGCTGACCTGCAAGGTCAGCAATTCAAATATTCATACTAGTTTTATTTTCTTTTTAAATGATTAATCACGACACCAAGATTTAATTCAAAATTTGAATCAATTATTGATTTATAAAGAAGTTCATCAACAATATCATTAAATAAAATTACATTTTTTCTATTATTAATTAATTCATCAACTAAAAATCTAATAAAGTTATAAAAAGGATAAAATTTATCATAGTACGAGTTTAATGTTCTTTCTGTTAGAGTCAGCCCATATTTTAAAATTATATTTTTAGCATCTTTGGCACATGTAGTTTTACCATTATCTCCAAAAATAAAATCAGAAAATATTTCTTGATAAATAGGTTTTTTCAAATCTGTTTCTTTAAAGTAAATTAAAAACCAACACCCCATTAAACCAATACAAGAAGGAATGTTATAAAAAAATAATTTATTATATGCAAGTCTATCATTTAGATTTTTCAAATACTCTTGTATTTCTTTATGATCATTTAAATTAATATTCACTATACTTTTTAACTTAATTCCAATTAAAGATTCAGATTTTTTTATTGATTTTACATATAAAAATGCCTTTTCAATATCCTCAATTTTTCTTCTTAAGCTTACAGAAAATCCTCTCTTATAATAAATTTTTTGAATGTAAATTTGTTTTTTTGTTGATTCAAACTCAAGAAATAACATTGCCCTCAAAAAGACTTTATCAAAAAAATCATTCCCCTTCTCAGCCTTAATATATTGATATTTATCTGAATTTAAAATTTTTAAGTCTAAAAATTTTTTAAATGTACTGATAGTAACGTTATCGTATTCAAAATAAAGCATTTGACTAGCAAATTTATATGATAATTTATCATCTAATGTTAGCGGATGATAATATTTTACTAAGTCATTCATATCTGATAAAAAATTTTCTTTTGAGAATTTATGATCAACTATTTTTTCTAAAAATGCAGTATAAATAGTTTTTACAATTTCCATTTCATCCAAGTTATTTATTTTAGCTTTCCCAGAAGCTAAGATCTCAATACAACAAATTAAAAAATGTTTATATATTTCAGAATCTTGATTTTCATGTTTCCTCTTTTCATTTACCTCATCAATAGCACCTAAAAGACTTGTATAGGCTTTAATTTTCTTTTCAGAAAATGAAACTAGCGAAACTACATCATGCAAATATAAGTAGTCCATTATTGTAACTGCAATATTTTGTACTTCAGTAAGTTTAGGCATATGAACGTCGAAAAAAGTTACTCTTTTTTCGACATTGTTCACTTTTCTCATTTTTTTACAATAGCTGATATCGAAAATCTTGCTTTCATCCTGCTAGCGTATAGCACTAAGATTTGAAATAAATATATATTTATCTTACACTTAATGGATATGGTTATGAATAAAACACCTATTAAAACTTCAGATTATTTATTTCTTCAATTCAGAACAATAACCCCAACCCTAGAACAAGTAGGGGCTATCTATTATTCACATTTAAGTAAAGCAAAATTATTTGAGAAAGCAAAAAAAATGGAGTTTCCTTTTGTTTGCTATAAAATTGATGAAAGCCAGAAATCCCCATATTTTGTAGACATCTTTGATCTAGCTTTTGTTTTAGAAGAAACATATAAATCACAACTGGATGATTTTTATAAAATTACAGGAAGAACATCTTGAACATGTTCTAGACCTATAGTTTCTTTCCTTTTCTTTACTGAGACGTAACGTTCAAGACTCCCCCATGAATCATGCAAACTTACCTGCTGAATCTGGGGGATAGTTAAGCCCTGCTCAGCTAAGCGTGTGCATCCTTCATGTCTCAGATCATGAAATTTTAAATCTTCAATTCCTAAAAGCTTACATGCCCTTCTAAATTCTCCTCCGATGGTTCGCGGACTCAGAGGAATGAAATACTCTTGTGAATACCCTCTTTTTAACATTCTAGTTCGTACAACTGGGTTAACTAAAAGATCAACAATTGTTTTACATGGCTCTAGTACATGAAATTCTTTATGATTACCTTTTGATCCTGTCGGATTTTTTAAATCACGTATCTTCCACACTTGATTATGAGCATCATAATCTTTCAGCTCCATACGTGTAATTTCAGCTTCACGTCTACACGAAAAAATAGCAAACCAAATAATTAAATGCATGGGATAACTATATTGTGCTCTAGACCATTTATCAGCAAAGTACTTAGTTAGTTGGAGTAATTCATCATTGGTAGGAAGTCTATCTCTTTTTCTACTAGAAGAAATCTGGCGTGTTTTCCGAAGCTGTGACGTTGCTTTGTCAAAAGCATTTAAATCAAGATCTATGTTCCACATAACAGAAGCATGAGATAAAACACCACGAATATGTAAAAGCTCATGTTGAAGAGTACTCGCAGCAACAGGAACTAAGCCCATATGCTGAATCCCCTCTTTCCTTAATGCAACATGCTCTGCAATATGAGTAGATTTAATTTTTGTGATAATATGCCGCGCGATTGGAAACTTCTGAATAAGTTTTAGTGAATAGGTCTTTGTTCTACCATACTCATTACCCACCTCTGCTAAATATTTAGTAATGGCATCAGTTAGAGTTAAGTCAATGATCTCTTCTTGACCAAACAGGATTTCAGGATTTTCTTCTATTTCAGCTTCTCGCTTTGCTATCCAGCCTGCTGCAACTTTCTTTGACCCAAAAGTCTGGCTTTCCTTATAAATAGGTAAGTCTTTACGATTAATACGAATTTCAGCACGATAGCGGATAGTTCCATTAACTAATTTACGTTGTGTAATTGTTCCCATTAATTTACGCCATAAATTTATCAAACACATTATGGCGTAATTATGGCGTAAATCAAATTTTAAAAAGTGAGAAATAGGTTAAAATAGAAGTGAATAATTTCAAGCAACACTGATTTAATAGGTTGATTTTAAATGAATATAACAGAAACCCTTGAAACCACAAAGACTCCCCGCATCAGTGTTGCGCCGATGATGGATTGGACAACCAAAGACTATCGATATTTTGCTCGCCTGTTTAACCCAAATGTCGTGCTTTATACCGAAATGGTGACCACGGGCGCGATTATTCATGGTGATGCACCACGTCATTTAAACTTCAATCAGCAAGAACACCCGATTGTGCTGCAACTGGGCGGCTCAGATCCCAAAGAACTTGCGACCTGTAGCAAAATGGCACAAGACTGGGGTTATGATGAAATTAACCTGAATGTTGGCTGCCCAAGCGACCGCGTACAAAACAATAAAATTGGTGCATGTCTCATGGCAGAACCTGAACTGGTCGCAGAATGTATTGCAGCCATGCAACATGCAGTGCAAATCCCTGTACATGTCAAACACCGCATCGGGATTGATGACATGCAGTCTTATGAGGAAATGCTACATTTTGTTGATGCCGTGGCTCAAACAGGCTGTACGCATTTTGTGGTACATGCCCGTATTGCATTACTCAAAGGCTTATCACCCAAAGAAAACCGTGAAGTTCCCCCATTACGCTATGAAGATGTCTACCGCTTAAAACAAGATCGTCCTCACCTGTTTATTGAAATTAATGGCGGGATAAAAACCGTTGCTGAAACCAAAGCCCATCTAGAACATGTTGATGGGGTGATGATCGGGCGCGAAGCCTATCACAATCCATATTTGCTGGCAGAACTGGGCGAGTTGTGGAATCTGGACATGCCTGACCGTTTTGAGATCATGCAGCAAATGTTGCCTTACATTCAGCAACGTCTTGCCGAAGGTGCGCCTTTGTCGATTATCACCCGTCATATTTTAGGCTTGTTCCAAAACTTACCTGGCGCACGCAAATGGCGTCAGGCACTGAGTGGCGGCAATGCAAAAACCTTTGCTGATGTTGAACAGGCGATTGAGAACATTCAGGCAGCGATGAAACGCACTGAAGATTATTTACGAGAAGCGCAGCTTTAAATATTTTTGTCAGCAGTATCGAGCATGTTGATACTGCTGACCATTTGTTTCCATTTTTGTAAATATGTTGCTCTATACATTTAAAAAGACGCGTTTAGTAATCAAAAAATATGCATACAGCTCTACGGCGAATGTATGTACAAATCGGACATCAAACTGATTTTTTACGTAGTGCTTCGAGTTTTTTCAGCACTTCAGCCACCGCAATCATGGCAAAACTTGACGTTACTACTACTGCAGATCCATAGCCGCCACAGCGCAAGCCTGCACTTGGGCAAACATCGGCGCTGGAAAACGGATTATCGATCGAGTAAACACAGGTAATGCCAAACTTCTCTTTAGGCTTTTTACAAATGCCTTTACTGCGTAACTGGGTACGCAGTTTTGCCAGCATCGGGTCTTGCTCTGTTTTGGACAAATCCGCCACACGGATTTTCAGTGGATCGAGTTTGCCCCCTGCACCACCTGACACAATCAACGGAATCTTGTTAAAACGACAATGCAGCATCAAGGCAAGTTTAGCTTTGACATCATCAATACAGTCCAGAATCACATCAGGCACATCAATCAAAAGTTCTTTAACATTTTCAGGACTCAGATAATCGTCAATGACGTTAACCTGCATACGCGGATTAATCTGGCGGCAACGCTCTGCCATCACCGCAACTTTGTCCTGCCCCAGTGTCGAGCTGATAGCAGGTAACTGGCGGTTAATATTGGATGATGCAATCACGTCCATATCGACCAGTGTTAAACGCCCAATGCCTGTACGTGCCAAGGCTTCTACTGCCCAACTGCCCACACCGCCAATCCCGATCACCATGACATGACTTTGTTCAAACTGATTGAAATTCGGCTCACCATAAATTTTGGCAACACCTGCAAAACGGCGGTCATATTCATCATGAGCAAGATCGGTCATAGCGCTAACATTTCAAGAATTAAAAGACAGGGCGGCTATTTTACTGCTTTTTGCAATCTAGAGGGAATGAAAAAAGCGCCGAGAATGTCTTGGCGCTTTTTCTCTAGAACATCAATAAGCTTCTTTCATCAATCCCTTGTGTTTATCCTTATAGGAGAAAAATAAAGAGGTTGTAAATTTTGCTGAAAGAAGTCCAACATTAGGACGCGATCAGATGACGCAACACATAATGCAAGATCCCACCTGCTTTAAAATATTCCACTTCATTCAGCGTATCGATTCGGCACAATACTTCGAACTGATCACGCGAACCATCAACACGTTTAACATGGACCTGTAAGCTTTGATGTGGCTGTAAATGATCAGAAAGCCCTGAAATCGAAATAATCTCTCGCCCTGTCAAATTCAGGCTTTGACGGGTCTGCCCATCAACAAACTGTAGTGGCAACACGCCCATGCCTACCAGATTGGAGCGGTGAATCCGTTCAAAACTTTCAGCAATCACGGCTTTTACGCCAAGTAAATTAGTTCCTTTGGCAGCCCAGTCACGCGATGAACCTGTCCCATATTCTTTACCTGCAATAATCAGCAGTGGTGTATGTTCTTGCTGATAGCGCATTGCCGCATCATAAATTGCCAGTTTCTCAGCGCTCGGGATATGAATGGTGTTGCCACCTTCTTCCCCCCCTAGCATTTCGTTTTTAATGCGGATATTGGCAAATGTGCCACGCATCATCACTTCATGGTTACCACGGCGTGAACCATAGGAGTTAAAGTCTTTCGGCTCAACACCATGAGCTTGCAAGTAACGTCCTGCAGGACTGTCTTTTTTGATATTGCCCGCAGGTGAAATGTGGTCTGTGGTGACCGAGTCGCCCAGCACCGCCAAAATTCGGGCATCGACAATATTGTCAATTGGTGCAGGAGGCTGATCAATGTCTGCAAAAAATGGTGGATGCTGAATATACGTCGAACTATCATCCCACGCATAGGTTTGGCTTTCAGGAATCTGAATTGCTTTCCAACTGGCATCTCCCTCAAACACCTGTGCGTATTCACGGTGGAACATTGCCGTATTGACTTGCCGCAATGCCGTTGTAATTTCCTCTGTAGTCGGCCAAATATCTTTGAGGTAAATTGCTTCCCCCTGATCGTTGGTCGCCAGTGGTTCTTTGGTTAAATCTATACGAATCGTCCCTGCCAACCCAAATGCAATCACCAACGGTGGTGATGCCAACCAGTTGGTTTTGACCAGTGGATGCACCCGCCCTTCGAAGTTACGATTACCTGAAAGTACCGATGCTACATTCAGATCATGACATTGAATCGCTTCTTCAATCACTTCAGGTAAAGGTCCAGAATTACCAATACAGGTGGTACAACCATAACCGACCAACTGATAACCTAGCTGATTGAGATACGGGGTCAATCCTGCAGCATCAAGGTAGTCTGTCACCACTTTAGAGCCGGGTGCTAAAGAACTTTTCACCCACGGTTTACGCTGCAAGCCTTTTTCGATCGCTTTTTTTGCAAGTAACCCAGCTGCCAGCATAACGCTTGGATTGGAGGTGTTGGTACATGAAGTAATTGCCGAAATGACCACATCACCATGTTTGAGCTCAAAGTGTTCACCATTGAGCGTACAGCTTGGCGCATTATTTTGCACACTGGCGGTTTGTGCAGCAACGGCTGTACCGCCACCTTCATTTTCAAGTTTTTCTTTATCCTGTTTGGCGGGCTTCATACTAAGTTCTAAGACTTCATCAAAAGTTTTAGCGACATTCGACAGCAGCACCCGATCTTGCGGGCGTTTCGGCCCTGCCAAACAGGCTTCAACACTGGACATATCCAGACTTAAACTGTCAGTAAATTCAGGTTCATCACCTGCGTAACGCCATAACCCCTGTGCCTGACTATAGGCTTCAACCAGTGCAATCCGTTCAGGCTGGCGACCAGTTAAACGTAGATATTCCAAGGTCACTTCGTCAATCGGGAAAAAACCGCAGGTTGCGCCATATTCAGGTGCCATATTGGCAATCGTCGCACGGTCAGCCAGTGGCAAATCTGCTAAGCCATCACCATAAAATTCTACAAACTTACCCACCACACCTTTTTTACGCAGCATCTGGGTAATGGTCAGCACCAAATCCGTCGCGGTAATCCCTTCAGGTAATTTTCCTGTGAGTTTAAAACCAATCACTTCGGGAATCAGCATCGAAATCGGTTGTCCGAGCATCGCTGCTTCGGCTTCAATTCCACCGACACCCCAACCCAATACACCCAAGCCGTTGATCATGGTGGTATGTGAGTCTGTCCCTACCAAGGTATCAGGGAAGGCAAAAGTTTGCCCATCATCTTCGGCTGTCCAAACCGCTTGCGCCAAATATTCCAGATTGACCTGATGGCAAATCCCTGTGCCTGGCGGCACCACACTAAAATTATTAAATGCCGACTGCCCCCAACGTAAGAACTGGTAACGTTCGGCGTTGCGCTGCATTTCGATTTCAACATTATCATGAAAAGCATGACTACTGGCAAAGTGATCAACCATTACCGAGTGATCGATCACCAGATCCACGGGTGACAGCGGATTAATCTTGTCAGGGTTCTGACCTGCTTTGGCAACTGCTGCACGCATTGCAGCCAAATCGACCACCGCAGGCACACCCGTAAAATCCTGCATCAGCACACGTGCAGGGCGATACTGAATTTCCTGTTCACTGGTTTTTTGTTTTAACCAATCCACAATCGCATGAATATGGGCACTGGTAACCGTATGGTTATCTTCAAATCTCAGGAGGTTTTCCAGTAACACCTTCAATGATTTTGGCAGTTTGCTTAAATCGCCAAGCCGTTCAGCGGCTTTGGGCAAACTAAAGTACTGATAGCTGTGCGTACCCACCTGCAAGGTTTGTAATGCATGAAAACTGTTAATGTGACTATATTTAGATTTAGCATGAGCCATACGGGAATCCTCCGATTCGGCATTTTATTTTTAGGCGTCCTTTCTTCTTTACTTTATGCCGATTTAACTGGAGAAGTGTTCTGTTTTGGTTAGAGCATGTTGGTCTTTGCAAGCGGCAAAACATCTAAGGTATTTTGCCAAAGCTTTTCAGCTAAAAGCTCAACAGGCAGATTCAGGCTCTGTGCCAGACCTTCGAGTACAAAAGGTAAATTCACAGGCGTATTGCGTGTGCGCTGCTCGCTTAAAACCTGACAACAAAGTGGCGTCATATCAGGACAGTCGGTTTCCAAAACCAGATGTTCAGCACCCACAGCCTGCACCACCTGATGCAGTTTTTTCGCATTCGGGTTGGTAATCTGCCCTGTAACACCCAGCTTAAAACCCATCTGAATAAAAGCTTTGGCTTCTTCGATACCACCACTAAAAGCATGGGCAATCCCGCCTTGCCGAAAGCGCTGTTTTTTTAACAGTGCCAGAACATCGGCATGACTTTTACGAATATGCAATAACACAGGTAAGTCAAACTGCTGTGCCAGTTCCAGTTGCGCCGTAAAATACTGTTTTTGTTTTTCTAATAATTCAGGCTGTTTATGCTGTTTTAAAAAGGTATCTAAACCAATTTCTCCCACCGCCACACAGGTTTGCTGTCTCAGCATATGCTCTAAATGCTGTAAATGTTCTGGCTGATGTTCCTCGATATAAAATGGATGTAACCCAGGCGCCAGATAACTTTGCGGCACATGACTCCACTGCTGAAGTTGTTGATATGTCGCCAATAAATCATCAAACCGTGATGCGATAAACCCAATCAACACCAAAGCCTTCACCCCAACCTTTTTCGCAGCCAGTGCCAAGATTTCCCGATCTGGATCAAACTCGGGAACATCGAAATGGGTATGAGTATCAAATAAAGCCAAACTCATGTTGAATGCTGAACTTTGCTGGCAGTTTTGGTCTGCGTTATCTCTGGTTTTGGTAAATATTCAGGTTTAAGAATCCCTTTTAACTGTGCGTATGGAATAGTAAAACTTGGCATCCCGACCACATAAGGTCCAATTTCATATTCGGCATATTGCAGCACCAAACCTTGCGAGCTGAGATAGAAATTATTCGTGAGTTTAAATGGCCAAGCATCTTCATATTCTTGAACATTGTCTGCCAGTTTTTGCGCCTCGACCCACTGTGCAAACTGCTGATGCAACTGTTTTAACAAAGCATTTCTACGATCTGGCAATAAAATGTCATTCAAATGAAGCTGCTGCTGATGTTTCAAATCAAACATTAAATATTGCTGTGCGGCAGCACCATGCGCTCCACCCAAGAAACTATCCGAATTGAGCTGTACCGTAACCAAATAATCCTGTTTGCGCAAAATTTTGGGCTGAACATGAAAACTGATTTGCGGATTGGCATTGATCTTTTTCAGTTCCTGATCCAGTGCTAAAAAAGCTTTGGCATATTGCTGCACTTGCTGATGCACATCGGTCGTTTCAGGTTCTGATGCCACAAGTTCCGAAGCTGCTGGATTAACCATGCTTAAATCCAGAGTATCGCGTAAGGTCGCAATAATTGCCGCATCCACCTGCTGATCAATAAAGGCATAATTGGTTTTTAAACGCTGCACTTGAAACTCAGGGCAATTGTTGCCTTCACAGGCAGGAAGCTGTACAGGGATATTGTCTAAATTGGCAGTAAACTCAAATGGTGCAGGTTTGGGTTTTACCTGAACCGCTTTCGGAGCCGAGACAGACTGCTCGGCATCATCATTTTGTTTCTGACAGGCACTCAAGCATAAACTCGCACTAAGCACCGATACAGAGAATAGGATCGAGAGATTTTTATGCAACATCAATGCCGCCTTTATTGTCATGCTTTAAATTAAAATAACGCTATTTCGCTCACAGTGTTGTATTGTTTTTTAAAACATTTTGTGAAAAACATCAGCTTTGAGCATTTGCTGGGTTTGCGGCTTGTTCAGGAAAATTTCCAATTGCTTGGCATCTTTCACAATTTCATTGGCACGGTAATGTAACCCTACGCCTTCACCATCGAAAAACCAGTCAGCTTGTCCCCAGTGCAATTTTTTTGGCGCAGCGAGCTGTACATTCTTGGTCTGTTTTTTCAGCCATTGCTGATAGGCACTTTGAACGATCACATCAAATGCCACCTGTTGTTTAGGCTCAATCACATCCAAAATACTCAGGTCTTTTTGCAGTTTACGGTCAGCAACAAAGAAGTATTGGCGTTCTTTAATTTCGACATCTGCCTGCCGACTGCTCACCTGCATCTGGAGCAAAACATACTGATTACGCTGGGAAGCCACACGGGTCTGTATATGTAACCGATATGGCTGATTGGCTGAAAATTCATGTTGCCAGGCATCTGACTTTTTCACATAAGCGTTAATCGCCTGTTGCAGGCTTAAGTTTTGTTTTAAATCAATCTGGGCTTGTACCACTTTGCTCTGATTTGTCGTAATCCAATGATTAAGCCACGTATCTTTAGTAACTAAACTTTGGATATCAATATCAATACAGTTTTTCTTTTCGCAAAATGGCAATGCATATTCAGCGCGTTTAGTCTGAATATCGAGATAAGGCAACACATCGGGATTACTATTTTGTGTGCTGCTGGCTGCTTGTTCTTGTTGTTTGGCAGGTTCTTTATGACATGCACTCAGTAACAATACGCTCGACAAGATTGCCATGATGACTGTTTGCTGTTGTTTCATGTATTTAGTCCATTGATCCATTTTGGAAAAACAGCCTCTCAAAAGAAGCTGTTTTTAATATTACTCAACTTAGTGTTCGCGAGTATTACGGAACTGAATATCAGGATAGCGCTCTTGCATGATCTGTAAATTCACACGGCTCGGTGCAAGATAAGTCAAATGCCCACCGCCATCGACAGACAATTGGTCATGCGCTTTTTTCTTAAATTCATTGAATTTCTTTTCATCATCACAAGCGACCCAACGCACCGTGTTGATGTTAACTGGCTCATAAATACAGTCCACTTTGTATTCTTCTTTCAGGCGGTAAGCAACCACGTCAAACTGAAGTACACCGACCGCGCCCACAATCAGGTCATTGCTGTTTTGTGGCATAAACACTTGTGTTGCGCCCTCTTCAGACAACTCTTTGAGACCTTTTTGCAGCTGTTTCGACTTCAATGGATCTCTCAAACGTACACGGCGGAACATTTCTGGGGCAAAGTGTGGAATCCCCGTGAAATGTAGGTTTTCACCACTGGTAAAAGTATCGCCAATCTGAATCGTACCATGGTTATGTAAACCAATAATGTCACCTGGCCACGCTTCTTCTAAATGCTCACGTTCACCTGCCAAGAAGGTTAAGGCATCTGAAATACGTACCTCTTTACCAAGGCGAACATGGTTCATTTTTAAGCCTTTTTCGTATTTTCCTGAGCAAATACGCATAAAAGCAATACGGTCACGGTGTTTCGGATCCATATTGGCTTGAATTTTAAAGACAAACCCAGAGAAACCCTCTTCGCTTGCTTCAACAGGACGTTCTTGCGTTGGATGCGCTTTTGGTTCTGGCGCCCATTGAATAAATGCATCTAGGACATGATCTACTGCAAAGTTACCCAACGCCGTACCAAACAGGACGGGGGTTTGTTTGCCTTGCAAGAACAGTTCACGATCTAGCGGTTCATTTGCCATTTGCACCAATTCGAGTGATTCCTCAAATGCAGCAAATGCCAATTCACCTACTTTTTCACGAATATCAGGATAATCATAACCATCACGGACTTCAATATCGGTAATGGTTGAGCCAAAACCAGCTTTATATACGTAAAGTTTATTTTCTAATAAGTTGTATACACCTGCGAAATCACGCCCCATCCCCAATGGCCAGGTAATCGGCACACATTGAATTTTCAGCACGTTTTCAATTTCATCAAGTAACTCTAGAGGTTCGCGAATTTCGCGGTCCATTTTGTTGACGAAAGAAATAATCGGCGTATCACGCATACGACAGACTTCCATCAATTTGATAGTTCGATCCTCGACCCCTTTTGCACCATCGATCACCATCAACGCCGAGTCAACCGCCGTCAAAGTACGGTAAGTATCTTCTGAGAAGTCTTCATGCCCTGGGGTATCAAGTAAGTTAATCACATGGTTTTTATAAGGAAACTGCATCACGGAGGTGGTAATGGAAATCCCGCGTTCTTTTTCCATTTCCATCCAGTCAGAAGTTGCTGCACGGTCGGACTTACGGCTTTTCACCATTCCTGCAACCTGAATGGCTTTCCCCCATAACAGCAATTTTTCTGTCATCGTGGTTTTACCCGCATCGGGGTGGGAAATGATAGCAAATGTACGGCGTTGGGCGACCTGAGCCACCAATTCATCTTTAAACATGAGAGCAATCTTCAATATGTACGCAGTTTTGTACCTATTTAAACATGAGTACAAAACAGAAAATATAAGGATTCAAAATTGGCGCCATTGTAGCAGATTTAAGAATTTCTGTTGATTGATTGTTGATTTGCCTAAACGGTTCATATTGAATTAAATTTTGAAAGCATATTGCCTGTTTTGCAGTATTCACTCGTCTAAGCATTTCAAAATAATCTAAAAATTAAATAGATGTAAATTTTGTCACAGATAGAATTAAAATCAGTAGATCCGCTGAAATACGAGAACCGCCATCAATTATCGATCAATTCAACTCAAGCCGAATTGGCATCGAAAGACTTTAAACCAAGCAAATAGCTGTGTTGATTAAACGCCTTTCCTTATGATTGATACTATTTTATTGTTCTATAAACATAAAAAACAGATGAATAAAACAAGCCTTACTCAATAAAAAAGGCACTCCAATATTTGAAGCACCTTTTTTATTCATTTCTTAAATACTGATCGTGAATAAAATTATTTAATCCTACAAAGCGACCTGTGTGCCTAACTGAACTGTCCTATTCGGTGGCAATCCAAAATATTGATGAATTTCACCAGCCTGTCTAAACAATATATTAAATACATTAAATTCGACATGATTTAAAAAGTTCCCATTATTAATAATAATGGTATCTGAAACAAAAAAGGTTGTTGACATTAAATCAAACTTCCAATCATGTAACTTTAACCCTTCAATCAATGGAACTAAATAAGGATATTCTCTAAAGCCAAAATAAACTGTGACTTGATAGAAATTATCAAAAATTTCATTCACTTTCACTTTATCTTCTTGAGGAACATAAGGAGAATTCAAGGTTTCAACAGTTAAAGAAATATTATATTCATGGATAACTTGATAATGCTTTAAATTATGCAGTAAAGCATTTGGAATCAGATCCTTATCCGAAGTTAAATAAATAGCAGTCCCACTAACTTTATGAATTCCCTGATTTAATATATTAGGCAATATATCCAAATTCAAACTTTGGTTCCGACGCTCTTCTTTTAAATAATGCATTCCTTTTTGCCAAATAAAGAGAATCGAAAATACTACGCATCCAATTAAAATTGGCAACCAAGCGCCTGTTGCAATTTTGGTCAAATTTGAAATAACAAAACCAATTTCAATAATCAGGAACAACCCGAGTAAACATAATTTAAAATAAGACGCTTTATATAGCAGTTGCATATAAATCAATAGAATCGTTGTAATTAACATCGTTCCTGATACAGCAAGACCGTAGGCTGATGCCAATGCCCCTGATGATTTAAATGTAATAACAAGAAACAGAACCCCTAGCAACATTAACCAGTTAATAAAGGGAATATAGACCTGACCTTTTTCTTGATCAGATGTGTGTAAAAAATTAATTCGGGGCAAAAGACTTAACCGAGATGCCTCTAATGTCAGTGAAAATGTTCCCGAGATAGTTGCTTGTGATGCAATAACCGTTGCGAAAGTTGCAAGAATAACTAAAAAGATTAAACCTGATGAAGGCATAAGCAGGAAAAATGGATTATTAATTGCACTAGGCTCATGCATTAATAAAGCACCTTGCCCCAAATAGTTCAAAGTTAAACTTGGCCAAACTAAACCATACCATGCGACACGAATCGCACGTGCACCAAAATGCCCCATATCGGCATATAGAGCTTCACCACCAGTTAATGCTAAAAATACTGCTGATAATAAAAATATGCCTTCCTTGGGTTGATTAAAAAAGAACTGCACTGCATAAAATGGATTAAAAGCATATAGTACAGCAGGGTTTATAAATATTTCTTTTAAACCTAATATACCAAGCGTTAAAAACCAGATAATCATGATTGGCCCAAATAATAATCCTCCAATCTTTTGGGTTCCATAACGCTGAAACAAAAAAAGCATAATCAATACGCTAATGGTGATTGGAATAATCCATGATTTGAACTGTATGGTAATCAGCTCTGTCCCTTCGATTGCTGAAAGCACAGAGATTGCAGGCGTAATAAAAGCATCAGCATAAAACAAACCCGCTGCAAATAACCCAAGTAATAAAACTACACGAGCTTGTTTAGAGCCTGGTTTTATTTTTTTCAAAACTAATGCTAATAGTGATAAAACGCCCCCCTCACCATTATTATTATATTGCATCACCACGCTAATATATTTAACAGTAACAATCAGAAGAACCGACCAAATGAATGCTGATAAAACCGATAATATATTTAGTTCATTTAAAGCAAGGCCATGTAAAAAGGCTTCTTTAAATGAGTAGAGCGGGCTGGTACCAATGTCTCCATACACGACCCCTAGAGCAGCCAGTGCAAGGCTACTTATTTTTTTATTTGACATACTCTTACTATCCAAATTGGATTATTCGAGATTATATTCTTATTTTTCTAATAGCTAAAGACTTGACAGATTCGATAAATATCAATGTTTTTATATATTTTAAAATTCAATAAGTAAATCAAATAAGTAAAATTAAATATGCTCTATATTTTTGATATCGAGTTATTTACTTCAATTTATATTTTAACAAAATCAATCATTCACCCAACTTTGATTAATCATTTCAATTAAAGCTTTATTTAATTTTTTTTGATTAATTTGAAACAATTTAATATTTTCTTCTAATAACTCTTCACTCTGACCATCAGATGCACTTAAAAAGCGCTTAAAAAAACTTTGATAACGATATTCTGAAATATCACCTGTAATATCTGCCCCAATAAGTTTCCCTTTAAGCTGTGTAATTAAATCTTTTAAATGATGCTCTAAGAAAAACCCTTGATCCCAATTGGTCATTACCACATCTTTTGATAAAACATCTTTATCAATAGAGAGATAGGTTTTTAAATTTAACGATGATATTTGTGATAAAAATTCTTGCATTAAATCATCTGGGTTTTGGAAATTAAACCAGGCGCCTGAGGCTCCAATCCATCGGGTCCAACTGGCGTTTTGCTGAATACTCCAATAATGCAGCTTCCCATGGCGAAGTGGTGACCAATGATTTTCCCAAGCATGTTTCCAACCAATATCGCTTGAACCGATACCAATCACATCGATACGTGCAATCTGCGGTAATAAACTCGCCCAATACACCCAAGATCCACAATGAATCCCAAATGGGTAACGCATATTATCTGGATGGTTATCACAAACAATTAAGTGAAATGGTTCAGCATCTTTGAGTCTATTGAGCAAATATTGAGTGATGTGATGATAGTCCCCACTCCCAATTAATGTGCAACCCAACGTTGTATTTTGAGGTAACTGATCCGTTAAATAACTAGAGAGCTGATGAAACTGATTCCACTTACAACCAAAGCGAATCATCTCTTGCCAAGAATTCAGATTGAGATTAAATGCATTTTCAGGAATCCCTGTCGAATCATCAAAATTGAGAACAATGGACTGCCGCATATGCTGATTGTTCATGATTTTGACTCCTGAGATTGCTCATACCAATGCGTATCCGACTCAAATAAATGGCGCATCTTTCTTAAAATAAAACGGAGTACAGGTTGACGAATCCAGACCAAGTGCCGCGTAAAGGTAAAACTTGCCCCAAGTTTTGATTTCACTTCTGGATCAGTCCAACCCGCGATATAGAATTTTAAATTATGTTTCTTCGCATAGTCCAAATTGACAAACCAGCTAATAAAATACAAATTATAATCGGTCGCTAATGCATAATTTAGACCAATATATTTATCGATGAGATTATTTTTATATTCATAACAAATATTATAACCCACTAAAATATCATCTTTCCAATAGAGAAAAACTTTTCCGCCACTATTCGGGTCTTGTAAAATTTCATCGAAAAACTCTGAACGCAACAAATCAAAATGAATTTCACTCTGATGATAAACAGCCAAATAAAGTTGATATAAATGCACACGAAAATCGTGATTTTTAAAAATATCAGACCCTGTATCTACAACTTCTAATCTTAGCTCATCCAGACTTTTTAGTTTTCTTTTTAAATTTTTTCGCCGACTTTTAGAAAATCGAGATAAATAATCTTCACGATCTTGAAAATCAATTACAACATAAGCCAAAGCCTGGCCTTCTAAAGATAGAAAACCTAATTTCTCAGCAGCATGAATTAGGTTTTGGCTATATTGATTCTCAGGTTGTGTTAATAATGGCGAATTTAATGGCAAATCTTTAATAATAGTTAATGTGTTGTTTTTTGATTTTTTTTTCAGATTTTCTACAATTTCATCAATCTGATAATTTTGCGGTAAAACCGTGTACTCTGTGACTGTTGTCCCGATGAAACACGTGGAGAGATAAAGTAACTCCCCCCAAAATTTATATCCCAATATAGATTCAATTTTTTGTCGAATAGGTATATCTAATGTAGTTAATAAATTAAACTGCGTCGTAAAATATGGCAAATCCTCTTTTGAGCTTCGCATCTCAAAAGTTTCTGGTGGATATTTTAAAAAGGCGTCAATTAAAGATTTTGGCTCTAATTGATTAAGATTAATTTCTACACTCATATTTATTCAATACGTTTTAACCAAAAGTTAATATGATTTTTAACTTATTCATTTCAACCCAATAAGTGTAAAAAAATATCAGTTTCCAAATATACTTAAATTCACCATAACCATAAGATTGATGAAGTATATTTATAATATTAAAAAGAATAGCCAAATGATCATTCAACTATTCTTTTTTAATCTCAAGAATATGTTCGGCAGCATACATAAAATAGATTATGCATACTGCCTAGCTAAACTTTTTTAGATTAAAGCTCTTTTTTTGCACGAACTAATAATTGCTCTAGCAATACCATTGCCTGATCAATTTCAGCTCTAGAAATTTCAAGGTTTGGTGCAAATGTAATAACGTTTTTATAGTATCCGCCAACATCCAGCACTAGACCACATTGCTTGCCTTCATACTCAAGCGTACCAGATAAGCCGATATCAACCATTTTATCAAGCAACTCTTTATTTGGAGTAAAGCCATCAGTCTGACAAATTTCAGCACGAAGCGCCAAACCTAAACCATCAACATCACCAATTTCACAGTGGCGTGTTTGAAGATCTTTCAAACCTTCGAGGAAGTAAGCACCACTTTCCATGATCTGTTTTTCATAGTCTTTTTCAGCAAGCATTTTCATAACTTCAAGACCAACCGCTGTACCTAGCGGGTTTGAAGCAAATGTTGAGTGTGTAGAGCCTACTGGGAAAGTGACAGGGTTGATCATTTCTTCTTTTGCCCAAACACCTGCCAATGGATTTAAACCATTTGTCAGTGCTTTACCAAAGACAACGACGTCAGGTGTGATATCAAAATGTTCAAATGACCATAGTTTACCAGTACGGTAGAAGCCCATTTGAATTTCATCAACCACAAGTAAAATACCATGATCGTCCAGCACTTTTTTCAGTTCTGGATAGAAATTCATTGGTGGAATGACATAACCACCAGTGCCCTGAATTGTTTCAATATAGAACGCTGCAAATTCACTTTCACGAACTTTTGGATCCCAAACACCATGATATTCGTTTTCAAATAATCGGCGGAATTCTGCAACCAGTTTGACTGCATATTCTTCTGGTGTCATACCTTTTGGACGACGGAATGGGTATGGGAAAGGAATAAATTGAGCACGTTCACCGAAATGGCCATAACGACGGCGATAACGATAGCTAGAAGTAATCGATGACGCACCTAATGTACGTCCATGATAACCACCTTCAAAGGCAAACATTCTGCTTTTGCCTTTGCAGAAATTACGGACTAACTTAAGAGAATCCTCAATTGACTGAGAACCACCAACGTTATAATGGATACGGCCCTGCACCCCTGTTTTCTTCAAGATATCTTCAGCAAGCACTTTACTGAGTTCAATTTTTGTCGGGTGCAAATATTGGCTTGCAATTTGTGGCAATGTATTAATTTGATTAATTAATGCTTGATCTAGGCGTGGGTTTTTATAACCAAAATTAACTGCTGAATACCACATTTGTAGATCAAGGTATGGCGTCCCATGATCATCAAACACATAACTACCCTGACAATCTGTAAAAATCTTTGGGGGATTTACATAATGAACAGTATCTCCATGAGAGCAATATTTTGCCTCATCTGCTAATAGTTGAGCTTCATTAATTGTCATGAGACCTATCCTTTTGGGTAGTTATACCGTATGTTTACTGTTCAATTATTCGATGTATTCCATTGGTCTTTTCAACCGAAATAGAAGCACATTTGTTCATTTCTACTGCGCAAAATTTAAAAGCAGTTTTCTGAAATTCAGCTTAAAATTTAAAAACTATCCCTAAAGAAGGTGAAAAATCTATACGATTTCTAACGATAGGACTTCTATATTGTTGATTTGATAAATAATTTATATTCACCCCGCCAAAAACATTCCATTTTTTATTTAAATTATAATTAAAGTTCAAATCCATATAGGGCTGAAGGCTATCCTTAGGATGATATTCGGTTACCCCACTATTACGTGCTTCCGATGCAGTCACACCATAGTAATAATCATTATATTGACTATTACTCCACTGATAACCAATCTCTGGATAAAAAGACCATTTCCCAGTATTCAATTCAGCTAAATAAGAAAGTGTCGCTACGGTTCCTTTGCTTCGAGATAAAATATCTGTACCTATTTGTGCTTTAAATCCGCCAAATGGCGTAATTCGCATATAACTTGCACCAGACATGACAGACCATTTTCTTGTTCTTAAAGCATTTAATTTTCCAGAAGGGCTAAAATAACTATCATCATAATAGGCATTTAATCTGAATTGATTCTGCTCATTATTTAAGAGATAGACCCCGAGCTCGTCACCTTCAATATAAATTTTTTTATTGTCATAGAAAGCAGTCGGTAAAACACTCATCCAAGCCGTTTTTCCCTTATAGGCTTGAAAATCCAGAGAAGTATTCAGCCCTACACTCAGAGCAACAGGCTCCCCTGCATAGCTATAATTACACCAAGAATTTAGTCCTATTAAGATAAAAAAATATATCTTATTGCTTCTAACAAATAAATTAATCATAAAATTAGACCAAATTTTGATTGATGCTCAAAATATATCTATTATTCTTTTTATCAATCATTTGACACAAATTGGATACAAAAATAAAAATTTCATTCAAATATTCTATATATTTCATTATTTGGCATAATTCCAAAATATATACTAATTTTTCAAATATTTAGCTTCTAGCACATTAGTTATCAAACATAAATACCACCTAGACTTTTTAGATTTTGACCTGAGATATAAGGAATATTTAAGGTTTAAGCGATATGTTGCAAATCAAATTTTCTTCAACCTGCTGAAGAAAAAATAGTTAAACGCTGTGAGGCATATATGTCCCTTATCCGTCACAATCTCCCTTCTTCGGCTCAATGGCATATTTTATGTGATTTTGACGGGACGATTAGTTTAAATGATACAACGGACCAATTATTAGAAACTTTTGCAAAACCAGGCTGGGTAGAAATAGAACAAGAATGGGAACAAGGGAAGATTGGCTCTAAGATCTGTATGCAGCGTCAGATTGAATTACTCGACATGTCTAAAAATGAACTCTATCAATGCCTAGATAATATTGAAATTGATACAGGTTTTATTGATTTTGTAAACATGACAACCGCACACAAGATTCCATTAACCATTGTGAGTGATGGCATGGATGTCGTGATTAAATATATTTTAAAAAAGTATGATCTTGCACATTTACCTATTATTGCAAATCACTTGGTTCAAGTAAGCGAGCGCAACTGGAAACTTGAATTTCCAAATACAAATCCACGCTGTATCAGTCAAAGTGGAACATGTAAATGTAAAGTAGCCGAACAACATTTCCAGGAACAGATCATTTTGATTGGTGATGGTCGTTCAGACTTTTGCCTTGCGGAAACAGCAGATTATGTTTTTGCAAAAAAATCCCTGATTAATCATTGTATTGGGAAAAGCATTGAACATACTGCATTTAAATCGTTTATTGAAATTCAGGAGCAATTGGTGCAACTGATTCATAACGATGAAAAGCATGGTCGTTTAGCCGTGGTGACAGTATGATTTCAGATAATTCATTTTTTCTTTCTGGTAATCGTACTGGTATTTTACTGATTCATGGTTTAACAGGCACACCCAATGAAATGCGTGGGATTGCCCGTTCATTTCATCAGGCAGGTTACAGCGTTTACGGTGTTCAACTGGCAGGCCACTGTGGTGATATCGAAGATCTGGTTCAAACCCGTTGGGAAGACTGGTATGCTAGCGTATGTGAGGGTGCCGAGAAACTTAAACAGCACGTTGACCAAATTTATGTCAGCGGCTTATCTATGGGTGCACTACTGGCTTTAAAATATGCCTCTGAACATCCTTTGAATGGTGTGATTTGTTATAGCCCCACATTTCAGTATGATGGCTGGAGTATTCCGCTTTGGTCAAAAATTGCTGCACCAATTGCACTGCCAATTGTTTATCATTTAAACATCGGTCGTCATAATACATTTGATGAAGCTGAACCTTACGGTATTTGTAACGAGTCTCTACGCGCTCGCATCGTAAATGCAATGAATAGTGGTGATAGTAGTGAAGCTGGATTACCTGGTAATCCTTGGCATTCTTTATATCAGTTGCAGCGCTTATCACGCAATGTCAGAAAAAACTTGCGTAAAATTACAGCGCCCTCTCTTTGCCTACACGCCTATAATGATGATATTTCACATCGTCGCAATAGCCAGATCATCTATGATCGTGTATCAGGATTAAAACAAGTCGTCTGGCTTAAAAATAGTTACCACATGATTACGATTGATAATGATCGTAAGCAGGTGATTGAAGAATCGTTAAAATTTATACGAAATATTGATAGTCAATTCATCAAAAGCCCCCCTAAAACATCCGTCCAGTCATCACAACTGGATCATGAATTAGAGAATATTGCATGAGTCCACTGGTTACTGGCGCATGGATTATCACTATTTTAATTGATACCGTTGGGCAGCTTGCTTTTAAAGCAGCTGCTTCAGAAAGTGCAGAACACGCGGGTATGCAACACTGGAAAGCCATGCTCCAGCGACCATGGCTTTGGATTGGAATTTTTTGTTACGTTTTTGAGTTTATTGCTTGGCTTGCCTTTTTATCTCTTGTGCCATTATCTGATGGCATCATGCTAGGCAGCATCAATATTGTGGTGATTATGCTGGCCGGACGACTATTTTTTAAAGAAAAATTATCCAGAAATAGATTAATAGGTGTCGTTCTAATTTCGATTGGCGTCACTATTGTAGGGTTAGGCGCATGAAATCTTTTTATATTATTGGCTTTTTAGTGCTCATGATGTTTGATACTCTGGCACAGATCAGTTTCAAATTTGCATCTGTGCATGCCATGCCACTTTCATTTGACCTTCCTTGGCTGATTCGAGTATTTTCCCATCCCTGGATTTATGGGGCATTTGTCGGCTATATCGGCGCATTTTTTACCTGGATGACACTATTAAAATATGCACCAGTCGGCCCTGCCTTTGCAGCTTCACACCTCGAATTGATTAGTGTCACGATACTTTCAATCTGGCTCTTTAATGAACCTCTCACTTTAATTAAAATCATCGGCGCTTTATTTATCATTTCTGGTGTCTTCTTTTTAGCTAGAGATGAATCTAAAGCAGATGTAGAAAACGTCCCGTATAACATCCATTCTTAAATTATGAGCACAGAGATCCCTCCTACAAATGGTCTACCTATTTTATTTAGGGATCTTGTTTCTTTTGGGCATAAATATGATTTGGCGAGTTCAGTCGCCAACCTTTTACAAATACCGACGCCAGCGCTGACTTGCTCAGGAACTGTTGCCTTGATGGTTGCGTTAAAGACGCTACAATCGATGCATCCTCAAAAAAACCAAGTCATTATTCCTGCCTGGACATGCCCATTAGTACCATTAGCCATAGAAAAGCTTGGTTTAACGCCTATTTTATGCGATCTGAAAAAAGATCATTTTGATTATGATCTGAACGAACTCGCATTAAAAACAAACGCGAACACATTGGCAATTATTGCCACCCATATAGCAGGTTTAGTCTGTGATTTGGAAGGTATTCAACACATCGCAGATCAACATCAAACTTATATGATTGAAGATGCAGCCCAAGCCATGGGTGCTCAGTATCATCATCAAAGTGTTGGGTTATTTGGAGACATCGGCTTTTTTAGCCTTGCTTTCGGTAAGGGGCTCACCAGCGCAGAAGGTGGGATCTTATTTAGTAAACATCCAGAATTGCAGCAAAAATTACATGCCGCATGTCAAGATTTGCCTGTGCTCAAAGACTGGGAATTGAAAAGGATGATCGAGTTGGTCGGTTATACTTTTTTGTATCGACCTTCAACACTTAGCCTGATTTATGGAAATCATTTACGTCGTGCTTTAAAAAATAATGATGAAATTACGGCTGTTGGAGATAATTTCGATCAAAATAACATTTCGGTTCATCGCTTAGGTCAATGGAGAAGTCAGGTTGCTGCTTCTGCGATATCCCGATTAGCTGAGCATTGGCACAAAGCACAGCATCAGGCAAGATCTAGAATTCAAAGACTCAAACAATTACCTCACATTCAGGTTTTTGAAGAACAAGCTGAAAGTAGCTCTAATTTTCCATTTATTTTATTACTTGCAGATCGACCTGAGTTAGCACATGCCATTTTAGCCAAGCTATGGACGCAAGGCTTGGGTGTAACCAAATTATTTGTACGAGCGATACATCAATATCCTAATCTCGCTCATTTAAATACATCTTTGCCGCAAGCAGAAAGTTTTACGCAAAGGTGTTTTAGTATTTCTAATTCGGCTTGGTTAAGTGATAGTGAGTTTGAGACGATTTATAGCATCATTGAAAACACTATTCACTCTTATAAATGAATAGACTTCATCCATCATTTTTTAATTCAGACTATTGATAATGCTAAATACTCGCTGAACTACCCTTAAATGGGTTCATGAATATTCTAGGGCGCACATCATCAATCTCATGTATTCCCTACGATACCCAATCTTGGTTCGACTCACTTTTAACGATATAAAGCCAGCTGTAGAAATGAAGTCAGTCTATAAACCATCTAACTGCCTTGGCATTTCTTAACTGGTATATATGCCAAATTTGTGTTCTAACACTTCTTTAGGAAATGGTTTTCCTAATAAAAAGCCCTGAAATTGCTGACAGCCTAAACGGTTGAGAATTTCCAGTTGTTCTTCAGTTTCAATGCCTTCAGCCGTAATGGTTAAACCCAAATTTCGGGTGAGCTGAATCAAGCTGGCTAAAATCAGTTCATCTTTTGAACCACGATGTAAATCTTTAATAAAAGCCCGATCAATTTTCAGTTCATTGACTGGCAAATCTTTCAAATATAAGAAACTTGAGTGGCCTGTACCAAAGTCATCAATCGAGAGTTTCACACCTAACTTACGGATTTTCTGGAAAATCTCGATACTTGAGTCAATATGATGCATGGCAGTGCTTTCAGTAATTTCGATAATCAAATGGTTTGTATCAATCTGATATTCTTCAATATACTGCTTTAAAGTTTGTATCAGTGATTTATGCTCAACCTGAACTGCGGACAAGTTAATCGAAATTGGATAAAAGTTTTGTTCTTGTTGTTCCCACAATTGAATCTGTTTACATGCCTGCTCCATGACCCAATATCCCAAAGGAATGATTAATCCTGTTTTTTCTGCCAAGGGGATAAACATATTTGGACCAAGCAGTCCCATTTTAGGATGCTGCCAGCGAATTAATGCTTCAACACCACAAATTTTACGGTATTTATTAAATTTCGGCTGATAAAATAAAACAAACTGATCTTCTTCAATTGCCTTAAAGAGATCATTAATCAGTTTGGATTGATGACGTTCTTCATATTCCTCAATATTGTAATTAAAAACACTATAGGTATTACGCCCTTGCTCTTTAGATGCCTGCATCGCAATATCTGCATGCATTAATAATTCTTGCAGATGCTCACCATGCTCAGGGTACATGGCAATACCGATACTTGCCGTAATATTAATATTACGTCCTGCAATACTAAAACCATGCTGAATATCGGTCAGAATTTTTTGTGCTAATTGTTCTGCCTGTGCAACAGAAGAATGCTCAGCAATCAGCAAAAATTCATCTCCGCTAATGCGTAACAAGGTCTGGCGCTCTGCGATTTGCTCAGTGATGCGATTGGCAAATTGCACCAACAACTGATCCCCCACATGATGACCAAATGCATCATTAATGGATTTAAAACGATCCAAGTCAATGTAGATCACCGCAATTTGCTGACGATGCAAACGATGCTCAGCCAAAATCATTTTGACATAATCATTTAAATACAAACGGTTCGGTAACTGAGTCAAAGTGTCATGCGTTGTTAAGTGCGTTAACTCTTTATGAACTTCTGTCAGTTGACGATTTCGTTCTTCCAACCTTAATTCTAGTAATGCCACAAAAAATGCAGCAATCAGAATTAGGCAGGCAACAATTACTATACCTAGTATCACAATATGACCAGATGTTGTTGTTTGAAGTACATGGCTACTTTTTATATTAAAATGCGCCGCCCATATGCCCGCGTAGTGCATTGCTACAATACTAAAAGCCACCATAAAAGCGACAGCTATTTTTAAGATAAAGGCATTATTTTGCACATTTTTTAACCTAAAAGCTAACCATAAGCTCACTCCAGATCCAAAAACCGCAATCATGATTAAAATTCCAATCCACAAGGCATCATATTGAAATGCCTGTTTTGAAGGAATGAAGGTCATCATGGTAAAATAATGCATCAAAAAAACACCACTTCCAATGCCAATAGCCCCCAAACCTAAAGCATAACGCTCAAGTTTAGGCCGCATCAGTAACCAAGTAGCGCCTAGCGCAGCGACTAACATACTTAAATATGATGGGAGTAACAGCCATTTATGCATAAGAACGCCATCTGACTGTTGTATCATCCACATACCAAAAAACTGTAAAGACCACACAACGAATGCAGAAAAAATAACATTCATTAAAATGATGGTTTTCCTATGCTGTTGATACAAAAAAAATTTAAACAATACCCCTTGTAATGTAATCATGGCATAGCAGATCAATATGGCTACAATCATAGCACCCACAACAAAATTGACGTGATCATTGAGTTCTGTCATTTCATATACCCAAATTTGTTTTTGTAATTGACCTGCTTCTTTTTCAAAAGCCTATTCATAAAAACCTGAAAAAAATATGATCAGATGTTAACAGAATCATTTTTAATGCAAATTCAAAGTAAATATCATGGTTATTTCAAAATCGAATTTATATTTTATAGTAATCTGTTTTAGTTTAAAAAAATATGCCTAAGTCGGTTTATTCAAGAATATCTTAAAAATTTACTTTGCTTCATATTGGTGGCAGTATCAAAAAACCATTTTTTATAAGATGTCAAACTAACATTTAAAACTTACAATTACACAATCCTTCATTCGTAATGGTTTGATTTACACTCTTTTTCTTTTAATTACTGGGTTAAATTGAAACATATCTCAATGATGTATAATAAAAATTAAATCAACTCGTGAAAGAAACCTATAGATTCACCTATAATTTTTATTATTAATCGGCATGCAGGTTATTTTTATTTAGGTATTAAATGACTTATTTTTAATTTTTTAGAAAAATTAAAGATTACCCTTTATTTTGAAATTTATTTAAATTAATTCATGATATTTTTACAAACTTACCTGATTATATTTATAAAAAAGCTCGGTTAATTCCCGAGCTTTTTTATATTATGGCTTAATTAATTGCCCGATTTTTGTTGCTGCAATCTTGCGTAATCAAGCAATACATTGGCTGCTTCAGTCACAAAAGCTTCTTCCTCGGGTAACGCTGGACGTAGATTGGCTTTCAATTTAGCACGTGTTTCACTGAGCGCATCAAGCGATGCCTGATAACTGCTCCAGTCTTTATACGGTGTGAGCCCTGTTTGCTGACGGCGTAAGTTCTCAGCATCCAAAGTCTGCTTTTCTAAAGTATCAAGTTCAACTTTACGCTGATCTAGATTCAAAGGCAGGCGTTTCTCATCATCAGTTTTCTTGGCAAGCGCACGACGAGCTTCCAAATAGCTAAACTGAGGATCTTGAGTGACACGCTGCGTTGAAAGTTTTTCTAGTTCAGGTAAATACGGCTTGATTACACCTTCACGCTTAAATGGTGCTGTTGGAATTGTGTCCCATTTCAAGGCATTTTTGGCTTTACGCTCACCAAACTCATCATTCCAGATATCAACCAGTTTAATGTCTGGAATCACACCTTTATTTTGCGTACTACCACCCGTAATTCGATAAAATTTACGCTGAGTCAACGTTGCCTGACCATAAGCCAAAGAGTCTAGCTGAACTTGCGCGGTACCTTTACCTGTCGTTGTACTACCAATAATAATACCACGGCCATAATCCTGAATTGCAGCAGAATAAATTTCACTTGCCGAAGCCGATGCCAAGTTCACCAACACGGCCAAAGGTCCCGCATAGGTCTGTTGACCCGCATCATTATCTTCAAAGACGTTGACGTTACCATTACCATCACGAATTTGTACAACTGGACCTGACTTAATCACTTGACCAATCATACGTGACACTTCTTCAAGTGAACCACCAGGGTTATTACGCAAATCAATAATAATCCCTTCAACATTCTGTGCTGAAAGTGCTTTCAGAGCATCATTGGTATCTTTGGATACTGAACGATAGTCCGCGCCATCACGGCGTGCACGATAGTTGAGATAAAACGATGGGATTTCAATGACACCAAAAGTATGTTGTTTACCATCACGGTTAACTTTCACAACACGTGATTGCACGCCCTGATCATCTTCTTTAATCACATCACGTGACAAAGTCACTGTACGTGCCTGACTCATTGGCGCACCTGCACCCAATAGTTTTAAGGTGACATTGGTGCCACGCTTACCACGAATCAATCCGACAATTTCCTGACTCGACCAGCCAACTACATCAACCATCTTGTCACCGCCTTGGGCAACACCAATGATACGGTCGCCCGCCTTGACCTGACCAGACTTGCTCGCTGGCCCGCCATCTACAATGGTTTCAATTTTAGTATAGTCTTCATTACCGCGTTCAGGTCGAATCGAGACCCCAATCCCTTCTAACTGCAAGGTGGTTTGACGATTCAATTCCATTGCATCAGTAGGTGGGAAATAATTACTGTGTGGATCGTAAGTCAGTGTCATGGAGTTCAGGATTTTATCCAGAACATCGTCACTCTTGCTACGACCTATACGCTCTAACTGGCGAGTATAACGCTTGGTTAGCGTTTGCTCAGGCGTTAAATCTTCAGAACTTAAATCCAGCCCCTGCGCCAAAGAAGGGTCTGCTTTAAGAGTTTTTTGTTTCGCCAGATCTTCCTGCTTGCTAATCGTCAGGTTGATTAGCTGTGATAGCAGCATTTTATGCCAGTAATCACGCTGCTCAATTTCTGTTTTAAAATACGGCGCTTTTTCACGATCAGTGTCGATATAGTTATTTTTCTGTTCTAGGTTTTGTGGTTTTTTCAGCTCAGCCAGCATATAGCTATAAAAATCTTTTAAGCGCTGACGATACTGGGCATGAATCGCATAAGGCGCGGTTAAATCACCAGCTTTAAGCGCTGCTCCTAGGGTTGCACCATATTTTTGTTTATACGAGGCAACATCAGATGCCAAGAAAATCGTATGGTCTGGGTCTAGGCTATCAAGATACATGCCTAAAATACGATTGGACGTATTGGCATCGAGACGCATATTCAGATAGTGTTGGCGATCAATCAAGGTTGCAAGCTGACGTGTCACCAATTTCTGTGCTTGAGTTGGTTGTACTGACGATACAACAGAATCCGCACTGGTCGCAGCAGCCGCTTCATTAATCACATGAGTAAAAAATAGACCACCTGTTGCCAGTGCAACTGCGCAAGCGATTGTTTGAAGTTTCATATATTAATCGTGCTTCCTTGGATTTCACCAAAAATTACATAGCAATAATATTTAATTAGACTTGAATATTCATGATCTTAATCAAAGTCTTTGTACCATGTCGTGTAGTTTTATCATATTCTGTGCTGACAAAATGTAGCAAATCATTGCAAAATTAAATCTCTATTTGCATTCACCCAGTAACGGAAGCTCTTATGATTGGCGCGTTGATGCTCGATATCGCAGGAACCACCCTGACTCTAGAAGATATTGAATTACTGAAAAACCCTCAAGTGGGCGGTTTAATCCTGTTTGCACGTAATATTGAGTCACCACAACAAGTTCGTGCCTTGACCGATCATATTCGTAGTGTTCGCCCTGAAATCTTGATTGCCGTTGACCAAGAAGGTGGGCGCGTTCAACGCCTGAAACAGGGTTTTACATTATTGCCTGCAATGGGACGTTTTGGCGAACTTTTTCTTGAGCAACCTGAACATGCCCTAACCTTAGCACAGCAATGTGGCTGGCTCATGGCAACAGAAGTTTTAGCAGTAGGTATCGATTTTAGCTTTGCACCCGTGCTGGACTTAAATGACATTAGCGATGTGATTGGCGACCGCGCCTTCGCTAAAAATATCGCAGACATTGCTCCACTAGCACGCGCTTTTATGCAGGGTATGCAAGCTGCAGGGATGGCAACCACAGGCAAACATTTTCCAGGTCACGGTTCAGTCAAAGCCGATTCACATGTTGCTGCAGCAATTGACTCGCGCAGTTATGAAGAAATCTATGCACATGACATGCAGAGTTTTATTCAGCTCATGCCTGACCTCAATGCCCTCATGCCTGCACATGTGATTTACCCGCAAGTCGACGCCAATCCTGCAGGCTTTTCTCAACACTGGATTCAAACCGTGTTACGCCAAGAGCTTCACTTTGATGGCGTCTTGTTCTCTGATGACTTAAGTATGCAAGCTGCCTGTGTCGCAGGTGGTGCAGATGCCCGAATTCAGGCAGCATTAAATGCAGGCTGCGATATGGGACTGGTTTGTAATGACCGTGCAGCAGCAATTGTTGCTCTCGACAGCATTCAAGATTTTGCTATACCTAACCAACAACGTCTGGAACGTATGCGTGGCAAGATTCCAGTATTGAATATCAGCGAAAATTTAGCACTGGGTGAAGAGTGGTTACAGGTCAAACACCGCATTGAAGAATTCAAAAACAGTACAATTCGTACTTAAATTTCCTCAAAACGCCTGCATCATCAGGCGTTTTATTTTTTAAATAACACTGTTACTATCAGTGATGATTTTTTAAGTGATCTTAATATTATGCAACAGTCTATTGCGGAGTACATGCAGACCGTCGGTCAACAGGCTCGCCAAGCCTCGCAAACATTAGCGAGCGCTTCGACGAAAACCAAAAACCAAGCGCTTATGGCAATCCATGATGCCTTGGTACAACAACAAGCTGAAGTTTTGGCAGCTAACCAAATTGATATGCAAAATGGTCGTACCAATCAACTCGACAGCGCCTTACTTGACCGTCTAGAGCTTAACCCCGCACGCTTTGCAGCAATGTTACAAGGTCTAAAAGATGTGGCTCAGCTCACCGACCCGATTGGCGAGATTACTGATTTAGCTTATCGTCCTTCTGGGATTCAGATTGGTAAAATGCGCGTACCTTTAGGTGTCGTGGGCATGATTTATGAATCACGCCCGAACGTGACCTTGGAAGCTGCATCTTTGGCGCTCAAATCAGGCAATGCCATTATTTTGCGTGGTGGTTCTGAAGCACTTCAGTCTAACAAAGCCATCGCACACGCCATTCAGCTTGGTTTACAACAATCAGGTTTACCTGAAACGTCGGTACAAGTCGTCGAAACTGCAGACCGTGCAGCAGTAGGTCATCTCATTACCATGACTGAATTTGTCGATGTGATCGTACCACGTGGTGGCAAAGGGCTGATTGAACGCATTAGCCGTGAAGCACGTATTCCTGTGATTAAGCATTTAGATGGTAACTGCCACGTTTATGTCGATTCACAAGCGGATCTCGACAAAGCGCTTGCGATTGCCTTCAATGCCAAAACTCACCGTTATGGCGTATGTAATGCCATGGAAAGCCTGTTAGTACACCAAGCCGTTGCCGAGCAGTTCTTACCTGCGATTGCCGCAAAATATGCTGAAAAACAAGTTGAGCTTCGCGGCTGTGAACAGACGCAGAAGATTTTGGGTCAGCAAGTGATTGCTGCAACCGAAGAAGACTGGTACACCGAATACCTTGCACCAATTCTTGCGGTGAAAGTGATTGCCAATATGGATGATGCGATTGCCCACATCAACAAATATGGTTCACACCATACCGATGCGATTGTCACTGAAAACTATACGTTGGCCCGTCAGTTCCTTGCTCGGGTTGACTCAAGCTCAGTGATGATTAATGCTTCAACCCGCTTTGCCGATGGTTTTGAATATGGTTTAGGTGCAGAAATTGGCATTTCTACCGACAAAATCCATACTCGAGGCCCTGTCGGTCTAGAAGGTCTGACCTCACAAAAATGGATTGTGCTTGGGGATGGTCAAATTCGCCAATAAGCAGCCGAAATAGATAGAGATAGATTCTCAAAGTGAGTAAACTTGCTTTGAGAATTAAATATTTTTAAAAAAAATATTGGTAATTTTTAAAAAGAATATGGGTAATTTTAAAGAATATTTAGATAAATTATTGATAATGCTAGGCTTAATCAATAAAAATACCATCATAATTCTAAAGTCGTATCGGCTAAAGTCTAGCTTGGACTAAAAAATAACCCATGTTAAAAATAATGTATTCGATCAGTCAGGTTCTTTCCTAGCACGGATCATGAACAGGAATATGATTTCAATTAAAATTGGGAATAATGACGTGTCTACATCTGTTTTAGTGATTAATTGCGGTTCTTCTTCCATTAAATATGCATTGGTATCAGAACGCCGTGAAGATCGTATCTACGGGCTAGCAGAGAATCTTGGCTCAGAAAACGCGCGCATCAAAGGAATTACTGCGGGTGGTCAACCCCTTGAGCTGGCTATTCCGAATGCCAACCATGAACAAGCGCTAGAGACCTTGCTAGAACGTCTTTCTCATTATAATCCACAAGCGATTGGTCACCGTGTCGTACACGGCGGGACTTTAACCAAAGCGCATTTATTAACACCAGATATTATTCAGCGTATTCGTGAAGCAACTCCGCTTGCGCCATTACATAACCCTGCCCACTTGGTTGGGATTGAAGCAACTATGCGTTTGTTCCCTGAACTACCACAAGTTGCAGTATTTGATACCGCATTCCACCAAACTATGCCAGCACATGCCTACCGCTATGCTGTACCAAAATTCTTATTTACCGACCATAACGTGCGTCGCTATGGTTTCCACGGTACTAGCCATGCCTACGTTTCAGAACGTGGTTCTGAGCTTGCTGGCAGCCTGAAACAAGGTGGTTGGTTAACTGCACACCTAGGCAATGGTAGCTCAACCTGCGCGATCTGGAATGGCCAAAGCGTCGATACTTCTATGGGACTTACTCCACTTGAAGGTGTGGTTATGGGTACGCGTAGTGGTGATGTTGACCCAAGTATTCATAGCTTCCTGGCAAGCAACCTCGGTTGGGACATTTTCAAAATTGATAAAATGCTCAACAAGGAAAGCGGCTTACTTGGTCTATCGAACAATCTTTCAAATGACATGCGCACCTTGATCGAAGCTTCTGAACAAGGCAATGAAGATGCTACTTTAGCCATTGAAGTGTTCTGCTACCGTTTGGCAAAATCTTTAGCAGCACTGAGCTGTGGCCTACCACGTATTGATGGTTTATTCTTCACAGGTGGTATTGGTGAAAACTCAGCGTATATTCGTGAAAAAACCATGGCATATTTGCCGCACTTTGGTTTCAATCTCGACAAAGAGAAAAACAATACTCTAAAACGTGGTACTGAAGGCCGTATCGATGCAGGCGCAGGTCCTCAAATCTGGGTTATCCCAACTGATGAGGAAGGCCGTATCGCAAAAGAAACCGAGCACGTCGTAGAACAGCTTAGCCGTGAGGCAAACGCAGCGATTGCTTAATCAATAAAATTACAATCAGGTGTTTTTATGAATACCCTTCTTCTTATTCCAACCGAGGAAAGCGTGGGTTTAACCTCCGCTTGCCTCGGCATGATTTATGCACTGGACTGTAGCGGCATTAAAGCAGGTTTTTTCAAACCTTTTTGTCAGGAACAAGACCAGCACCATAACCGTACAGCCGCTTTATATGCACAGCTTTTTCAAACACAAGCCACACCATCAATTACGCATCGGCAGATCTTAAATTCGATCAACTCAGGTGAAATTGATGAATTACTGGAAGATGCAGTTCGGCTGCATCGTGAAGTAGCGAAACAGCATAAAGTCATTATTGTCGAAGGCTTACTGGCAACTACCGAAGATTATTTTGCCAATGAGCTTAATGCACAGCTCGCAAAAGCGCTCGATGCCAAAGTCGTTTTGGTGAGCAAAGCCGATTTAAATCAGCCAAGACAAACTGCAGAAAAAATTGAAGCGAGCTTACGTCACTTTGGCGGTGTAGAAAGCAAACGTGCTGCAGGCGTGCTATTTATGCGTACCAAAGGCTTGGCTGAAAGTGCAGCACAAATTCCAGTGGCACTCGATACATCACTACGCCTTGAAAAAGAAATTACCGAGTTCACTACTCAGCTACAAAAATTCAATCGTTATATTGGTACAACAGCACTCCCTATAGTGGGTCTAGTTCCATTTAGCAATACCCTCAGCGTGCCACGTACCCTTGATATTGCAAGCAGCATCAAGGCAACATGGATTAATCTAGGAAATGCCGCTAAACGTCGCGTGCTGCACACGAGTCTAATTGCATCTAGCATTGAACATGAACTGAATAAATTTGTCGCAGGTGAGCTAATTATCAGCGCATCTGAACGCATTGATGTAATTTTGGCAGCCAGCCTTGCAACGCAAAATGGCGTGCCAGTTGCAGGTTTAATTCTGACTGAACGTGAAGCGCCAAATGCACAGGTTTTAGAGTTTTGTAAATCGGCAACCCAGCAGGGCTTACCGATTTTACATACCTCACTCAATACACTAGAAACCGCGCAGCGCCTCGCAAGCCTGAGCAATGAAGTTCCAACCAATGATTTAGAACGAGCAGAGCAAGTGACTCGTTTTGTTTCAAGCCATCTTGATCCAAAATGGTTAACTCAACACAGTGAAGCTGCAACCCAATCACGCTTATCTCCTTCGGCTTTCCGTTACGAGTTGGTACAAAAATCAATTGCAGCGAAAAAACGTATTGTGCTTCCTGAAGGTGATGAACCACGTACCGTTGAAGCTGCGGCAATCTGTCAGTCACGTGGTTTGGCACACTGTATTTTGCTCGCAAAACCAGAACAGGTTCTTGAAGTGGCCAAAGCACGCAATATTGAACTGCCAAGCGATCTGGAAATCGTTGATCCTGACAGCATTCGTGCGCAATATGTCGAGCCGATGGTACAATTGCGTAAAGGCAAACTTGATGCTGCTCAAGCGGAAGAACAACTACAAGATACCGTTGTTCTCGGCACAATGATGCTAGCACTCGATCAGGTTGATGGTCTGGTTTCTGGTGCAGTACATACCACTGCAAATACCGTTCGCCCAGCCTTCCAGCTGATCAAAACAGCCCCTGAGTACTCTTTAGTTTCTTCTGTATTCTTCATGTTGTTGCCAGATGAAGTCTATGTCTATGGCGACTGTGCGATTAACCCAGATCCAACTGCCGAGCAATTGGCCGAAATCGCCATTCAATCTGCCGATTCTGCCAAAGCTTTTGGCATTGAACCACGTATTGCCATGATCAGCTACTCAACAGGTACATCAGGTGCAGGCGCTGACGTGGAAAAAGTGGCTCAGGCGACTACGATTGCACAACAACGTCGTCCAGACTTATTGATTGATGGTCCATTGCAGTACGATGCCGCTTCGGTTGAAAGTGTCGGACGCTCTAAAGCACCGAATTCACAGGTAGCAGGTCGTGCCAATGTGTTTATTTTCCCTGACCTTAACACAGGTAACACCACCTACAAAGCGGTACAACGTTCTGCCAATGTGGTGAGTGTCGGTCCAATGCTGCAAGGTTTAAATAAACCAGTCAATGACTTGTCACGTGGTGCATTGGTTGACGACATTGTTTTTACGATTGCATTAACTGCGATTCAGTCAGAACAGCAAGCTGAAGCAAAAACAGCAGCAAAAGCCTCTTAATCGCCAGTTAAAATTAGAAAAGCCATTCAAGCATCTTGAGTGGCTTTTTTATTGCTTCTGCTTTTATGCTATCCAAATGGATGCCCTGTACATTTAGCATCTTCAACAACCATTTCTACGACCTCAAAACAATACTGCTGCAACAATATTCAGTATTCATCACTTGCAAACTGGCATGATAAAGTGCCTTCCCCAAACATTTCACCATATCTTTTTATAAATCAGTTCCGCACAGCTTGGTTCATTGCTGCACATATTGACGATAAATTTCGATAATATTTTCAGCAAGATGTTCTTGGGTCACGGGACGATATTCCTGTTGTTAAAGTTTCAACTCATTTTTATATTTTTACTTGTATTCGACCTTGGATCAAAATCTCGGCAAAACTGCCCACAGACTGCTCATTTTGTCATATAATTTAGCCCGCTAGCTAACAGCCCGCTCAAGAGACTTTTGATATGACGACCATTATCAAACAAGATGACTTGATCACTTCGGTCAAGGATGCCTTACAGTTTATTTCATACTATCATCCGCAAGATTTTATTCAGGCGATGAGCCGTGCGTATGATCGTGAAGAAAACCAAGCCGCTAAGGATGCAATCGCACAAATTTTAATTAACTCGCGTATGTGTGCAGAAGGTCATCGCCCAATCTGTCAAGATACCGGGATTGTCAACGTGTTTGTTGATGTAGGGCTTGATGTTAAATTTGATTTAACCATGAGTCTTGATGATGCAATCAACGAAGGTGTACGCCAAGGTTACCTAGAAAACACCAACGTACTTCGTGCATCAGTTTTAGCAGATCCAGCATTTGGTCGTAAAAATACCAAAGACAATACGCCAGCAGTGATTCACTACAAACTCGTACCTGGCAACAAAGTTGATATTACTGTTGCTGCCAAAGGTGGCGGTTCAGAAAACAAATCAAAACTTGCGATGCTGAATCCATCTGACTCAATTGTGGATTGGGTACTTAAAACTGTTCCAACCATGGGTGCAGGCTGGTGTCCACCTGGCATGCTCGGTATTGGGATCGGTGGTACTGCTGAAAAAGCCATGATGCTTGCAAAAGAAGCACTCATGGAAGAAATCAACATGGACGAATTGCTTCGTCGTGGTCCTCAAAGCAAGATGGAAGAGCTTCGTATCGAAATCTTCGAAAAAGTAAATGCTTTGGGTATTGGTGCACAAGGTCTTGGTGGTTTAACCACAGTACTTGATATCAAAATCAAGGACTACCCTTGTCACGCTGCAGGTAAACCAGTTGGTATGATTCCAAACTGTGCTGCAACTCGCCATGCACATTTCCAACTTGATGGTTCAGGTCCTGCACATATTCAGGCACCTAAACTTGAAGACTACCCACAAGTTACTTGGGATGCTTCTAAATCTAAACGTGTCAACCTAGACACCATTACTCAAGAAGAAATGAACTCTTGGAAACCAGGTGATACGCTTCTTCTTAACGGTACAATCTATACAGGTCGTGACGCTGCGCACAAACGCATGGTTGACATGTTAAACAACGGTGAAGAGCTTCCTGTAGACCTTAAAGGTAAATTTATTTACTACGTAGGTCCTGTCGATCCTGTACGCGATGAAGTGGTTGGTCCTGCTGGTCCTACAACTGCAACACGTATGGACAAGTTCACTCGTCAAGTCCTAGAATCAACTGGCTTGTTCGGCATGATTGGTAAGGCAGACCGCGGTCCTGCTGCTGTCGAAGCCATTAAAGATAACAAAGCGACTTACCTCATGGCAGTGGGTGGTGCTGCATATCTGGTTTCTAAAGCTGTTCGTCAAGCTGAAGTGGTTGCATTTGCTGACTTGGGTATGGAAGCAATCTACAAGTTTGTGGTTGAAGATATGCCTGTATCTGTTGCTGTCGATGTTAACGGTACATCAATCCATGCGATTGCACCAAAAATCTGGCAAGAGAAAATCGGTAAGATTCCTGTTGTAGATGCAACAGCGGGTTAACCGAAATACATCAAAAAACACGCCGCATGGCGTGTTTTTTTATTTAAATTATTAGGGCCTGTTCAACACTCAAAAATGTAACATTACACAAGTCCTATTTATACCGAATACCATAAGGTCGTTTCACATGCAACTCAAAAGTATTAGTCAGATTTTAACTTTACTTGGAGGAATGTTTTTCTTTGACTCGAGCCATGCACAGCCTGCATCTCCCAAATCGATTGATCAACTCTTTGATATCTTGCAAATAAAACAAAATACTCAATCCATGGTCAAGCCACAACAACTGCAAACGCTCGGTCTAAATAAAGAGCAGTTCTGGCAAGATGTTGAACCACAACTGAAACAGCTTTATCAAAAAAACCTGTCCGAAGAAGAAGTCCAAGCACTGAACCGTTTTTATCGCACCCCTGAAGGGCAATCCCTAGCAGCCAAAATGCCAACGCTAAGCCAAGAAACCTACAATGTCGTGGTTCACAACATGATGAACAATAGCGCTGTAAATCATGGTCTATTTAAAGTCCTAGGTATCGACAGTGAATAATTCTAATTAAACTCAGTTCTCAGGCGTAATCTCTATGCTTGCGCCTCCCCCACATCCCAACCCCAATAAAAATAGTTTAGACTTAAATATTCTTTAATTACGATAATCTATTCATTCTAAAAATCATTCAAAGCTTTAAGGTAAACATCATGTCAAAAAAACCTATTATTCGCTTTATACTGGCTTGCGTTTGCTGCTACGGCATCAGTCAAACTGCGCTTGCAACGCCTGCACAACCTGCTTCTGTACAAGAATTGATACGTCTCTCCAATGCCGAACAATTGGTAAAAGAAACGGTGAAAAACTACGCACCGTATTTCCAAAAACATTCAGAGCAAGTCATTAAAAACTACACAGGACATCAAACTCTCACCGAACAAGATCAAGTTGCAGCACAAAAACTTTCCAAGATTTTTGTAAACACGGTAGAAGTGTTTTTGCAGCAAGCAAAACCTATTGAAATAATTAAAAATATCTATACAGAGCAGTTATCTGAAGAAGAGGTTCAAGCCTATATCCGCTTCTTAAAATCTCCTGAAGGGCAGTCTATTAACAAAAAAATGCCGATTATTTTGCAACAGACCGCCCAGCAAATTAATCAAGCTACTGAAAAACTCACCCAAGATAAAAAATTTCAACAGCAGATGACCCAACAGATTACTGATGTCCTTAAACCGTTACCGAAAAAAGCCTCGAGCAAATAATCAAGCATAAAAAAACGCGCATCATGCGCGTTTTTTTATGGAACTGAATCAGGCTGATTTTGAGTCAATAATCTTCAAATCAGTTTTTTCAGTCAAAGACTGTTGTGCCGTATGTACACGCTCAGCTTTAACTTCTGGTTCAGCCTTATCATTAATCACAGCTTCATTGATAATGATTGTGCCTACGTCTGTACGGCTTGGTAAGTCATACATGGTATCGAGCAAAACATTTTCCAGAATTGAACGCAAACCACGTGCACCCGTATTACGTTCCAGCGCTTTTTTCGCAACAGCATGCAACGCAGATTCTTCAAACACCAAGTCCACATTTTCCATATCAAACAAATGTTGATACTGACGGGTTAATGCATTTTTTGGTTCAGTCAAAATCTGAATCAAAGCTTTTTCATCAAGTTCATCCAATGTTGCAATAACAGGCAAACGACCAATAAACTCAGGAATTAAGCCAAATTTAACCAAGTCAGTCGCTTCAACCTGACGGAACAATTCAGAGACTTTTTTATTGTCATCTTTATTCTTCACTTCAGCATTGAAACCAATCCCGCCTTTTTCCTGACGTTGCTGAACAATTTTTTCCAGCCCAGAGAATGCGCCACCACAAATAAACAAAATATTTGAGGTATCAATCTGAATGAATTCTTGCTGCGGATGTTTACGCCCACCTTGTGGTGGAATCGATGCCACAGTACCTTCAATCATTTTCAATAAGGCTTGCTGCACACCCTCACCCGATACATCACGAGTGATGGAAGGATTTTCTGATTTGCGTGTGATCTTGTCGATCTCATCAATATAGATAATCCCTTTTTGTGCTTTCTCAACATCGTAATCCGCTTTTTGCAATAGCTTTTGTACAATGTTTTCAACATCTTCGCCCACATAACCAGCTTCGGTCAGTGTCGTTGCATCTGCCATAGCAAATGGTACATCAAGCAAGCGCGCCAAAGTTTGAGCCAGTAAGGTTTTACCTGATCCTGTTGGACCAACGAGTAAGATATTGCTTTTTGCAATCTCAATATCGTCGTGCTTATGCCCTGTTTGTGACACTTTTAAGCGTTTATAGTGGTTATAAACTGCCACAGATAAGGTTTTCTTCGCCATATCCTGACCAATGACATACTGGTCAAGCGCTGCGCGAATTTCATGTGGCTTTGGCAAAGGACGGCTTGCCCAGTCACCTGAGTCGACTTGTTGACTGGTTTGTACCAAGTCAAGACATACGTCCACACACTCGTTACAAATGTATGCGTCCTCGCCTGCAATCAGTTTCCCGACTTCAGACTGCGTTTTACCGCAAAATGAACAATGTTTTTGTCCTTGAGGATGGTTGGACATATTTTCTCCAATAAATAATCTTTTACATTATGGACGTTTAGTTAATACAGCATCAACTAAGCCATACTCTTTAGCAGCCTGTGCGGTCATGAAGTTATCACGATCTGTATCTCGTGCAACGGTTTCATAATCTTGACCACTATGCTCTGCCATCAAGCGATTTAAACGCTCTTTAATAAACAGGATTTCACGTGCATGGATCTCAATGTCTGATGCCTGTCCACGGAAACCACCAAGTGGCTGGTGAATCATGACACGTGCATTTTCCAAACAGTAACGTTTACCTTTAGCGCCTGCATTTAACAAGAATGCACCCATAGATGCAGCCTGCCCCATACAGATCGTTGAAACATCAGGCTTGATAAACTGCATGGTATCGTAAATTGCCATACCTGCCGTTACAGAACCACCTGGTGAATTAATATAAAGGTGTATATCTTTATCTGGGTTCTCTGCTTCTAAAAACAACATCTGCGCAACAATTAAATTTGCCATGTTGTCTTCAACTTCACCCGTAAGAAAAATAACACGTTCGCGTAACAAACGTGAAAAAATATCAAATGAGCGTTCACCGCGTGAGGATTGTTCAACAACAACTGGAACTAAAGCATTTTCTATGTTTGGAACATACATACGTTTATTTATTCCTAAATTTTTATGACTTAAACCATGACAACAATATGCGCGATAAAAGCCAAAATTGCAAAACTATTCCCTATCTAAATAACAGATAAATAATCGGATTACACGTATTATTCACTGTATTAACAATTTTTCTACAGCATAAAAAAAGGCGCAACAAGCGCGCCTTTTTTTATGTCAAAGGATTAGCCTTGTTGACGAGCTTGCTGTTCTTTCAACAACTCTTCATAGCTTACCGCTTTGTCAGTTACTTTAGCAGAAGCCAAGATGAAATCTACAACTTGGTCTTCTAACACAACAGCTTCGATTTGCTGGCGTTGTTTTGCATCGTTTTTGAAGTATTCAATCACTTCAGTTGGATCTTCATAAGAAGAAGCCATGTCTTCGATGTAAGACTCAACACGTGCTTGATCAACTTCAAGTTTAGCATCAGCCAATACTTTGCTTACTAATACGCCAAGTTTAACTGACTTTTCAGCTTGCTCTTTGAACAAGTCATCTGGAAGCAAGCTAGAATCAAATGCTTTCGCACCTTCTGCACCAAACTGTTGAGTGAATTGCTGGATCATTTGTTGACGTTGACGGTCAATTTCCTGAGCAACCATAGTATTTGGAACTTCGATTTCGTTTGCAGCAACCAATGCATCAAATGCAGCTGCTTTAATTTGGTTACGAAGACCATTTTTCACTTCACGTTCCATATTTTTGCGAACGTCAGCTTTTAATTTTTCAACGCCTTCTTCTTCAGTCAGACCGAAGATTTTCAAGAATTCAGCATCAATTTCTGGAAGTTTTGGCTTTTCAACTTGCTTAACAGTGATTTTGAACTGAGCTTGTTTACCTGCAAGGTTTTCAGCTTGGTAATCTTCAGGGAAAGTAACATCGATTACTTTCTCTTCACCAGCTTTCATGCCCACGATGCCATCTTCAAAGCCAGGGATCATGCGACCAGAACCTAAAACAAGTTTAAAGTCTTGTGCAGAACCGCCTTCGAAAGTTTCACCGTCAATAGAACCTTCAAAATCGAAAGTTACTTGCATGTCCTTTTTCGCCATACCTTTGGTCACAGCCCAAGTTTGACGTTGTTTTTGCAAGTTTTCGATCATGACATCAACGTCTTTGTCGTTGATTTCAGTTTGCTTACGTTCAACTTCTAAAGTATCAAACGCGTTAACTTGAATTTCTGGATAAACTTCAACAGTCGCTTCAAAAACTAAAGCATCATCTTTGTTTTCAACTTTCTCAATGTTAGGCATACCTACAGCATTGATTTTTTCTTGTTGAATTGCTTCAAATACTGTATCGCGAATGATGTCATTTACAACTTCTTGATAAATGCCTGCGCCATATTCACGGCGTACAACATTTACAGGTACTTTACCTGGACGGAAGCCGTTGATTTTCGCAGTTTTGGCAGTGCGTTTTAAGCGAGCTTCAAATTGCTCGTTAACACGGCTCGTCGGTACAGATACATTTAAACGACGGGCAACGCCCGAAACCGCTTCAGTCGTTACTTGCATGGCTTCCTCAATATCTAGTTAGTAGTAGCAAATTTTCAAAGTCGCCTATTATAAGCCATCACGACACGATATACAAAATTTGGTTCGAGAATATTTTAGCGTCATCTTCTATTTTTCACTTTTTTATGCCTATTTGATGGCGAGTATCAGCAAATCTCATGATGAGAAAAATTAACCTAAACTTAAAACTCATCAAAAAGTAGCAATTTTCTTCTTATGCACCATATAAATCTTTTAAAGTGCAACGCTTTTACACCACAACTTACAATTCATCTGATTAGACTGCAATCTTGAGAAATCCTTCTGGAGAAGAAAGGCTATGAGTATTTTAGATGAAGTGGGGAAAATTGCGGGTGCAATCATCGCCGAACAAGGTGTTGATAAGCTTGACCCAGATGCTAACCTTCTTGAAAAGGCTGCTAGCGCAATTGCTGGTTATGAAGCTGCAAAAATTGCCGAGAACAAATTAGAAAATCCTGAGGATGAACAGCAAGCTTCAGATGATCAATCTTGATTTTTTATTAGCAACTATTTTTAATCAGATTTCTTAGAACGTTTGCCATCAGTTTAGTTTTTAACTTTAGAGTTGATTGGTTTTTAATATAAGGCCATCAACTCCCCTATCATGAAAGCTAAAATCACGATTTGACAAGGCTAATATATGGCTTATTCACACATAGTTCTATGTAATGAGCAGGTCTTGATTCATTTTCAATACAGCATTTAGATTAAAATAAATGACAATCATTATTATTTACACTTAATTTCAAGATTCTAATTCATATTTTCAATTTACAATTAAATTCAAATACTTAACTTCAATACGTAAACTCTTACTTCAAAAATGCACAATTAATTCACATTTTTAATCGTTTTTTTCTATTGTAAAGTAGTGTTATTACAAACAAGAATTATTAACATTTAGCGAATTATTAGCATCTAAAATTATAGAGCCTTTCATTATGTCGTTTATCCGAACCCGTAAGAAGATTGTTTCTTCTGCAATTGTCTCATCACTTTCACTTATGGCAACTACGGCGACCATTGCAGCCGATGAAACAGCAGAATTACCCACCATTTATAGTCATGCGGTGGCTACAAAAGATGGTTTTAAAGTTAAGCAATCTGCAAATAAAAAATATGTTGCGCCTTTACTCGATACCCCAAAATCTGTTGCAGTTATTTCACAAAAATTATTAAAAGACACCAACTCCAATACCCTTCTACAAGCACTTGCTAATGAGCCAGGAATTACCTTAGGTGCAGGTGAAGGTGGTACGCCATTTACCGATATGCCTTATATCCGTGGTTACAGCAGCCAAAGTTCAATTTATGTAGACGGTATTCGTAACGCGACTTCACAAAACCGTGACATGTTTGCCATCGAACAAGTTGAAGTCACCAAAGGTTCAAGCTCTGCAATTTCTGGTGGTGGCGGTGTTGGTGGCAGTATTAACTTGATTAGCAAAGTGGCTCATCAGGGTGACAAATATCAGGGTTCAATTCAAGGTGGTACAGACAACTATCGTCATATTATGCTGGATGCCAACAAAGATTTTGGCAACGGCGTTGCAGGTCGTGTTGTGGTTATGGGTCATCAAAATGATAAACCAGGTGCAATCGATGGCGCAGAATATAACCGTGTCGGGATTGCCCCAAGTCTTGCATGGGGACTGGGTACAGCCACACGTGGAACTCTAAGTTATTATTACCTACAAAGCTACGATGAACCCGATTCAGGTATTCCATTTTTAACTACGGGTGGCAAGCCAATTTATGTGAAACAAGGTACATATTATGGCTGGAAAAATCGTGATTTTGACAAGCGTGAAAACCACATTGGAACATTCAAACTTGAACATGATTTCAATGACAATTTGACGTTATCAAATACCGCATCATACACCAAATCAAAATCTGACTACGTCTATACCAACCCTGATGATTCCAAAGGTAACGTTGCGGCATACGGTACGATTTCCCGTCGAGCACTCAGCCGCATTGTCGACACTGATGCTGTAAGCGATCAATTAGCCTTAACAGGTAAATTCAATACAGGTAGCTTACAACACTCGTTTAACATCGGTACAGAATGGAGTTATCAGTCATCTGAACAAGGTGTACACACCTTTACCAACAGCTTAGGTACAACATCAACCGTACACAGCACTGACTGTTCACCAACAACCACGAATATCGGTGGCTGGTGTACCTCTGTGAACAATCCAACCAATGGGTTATATACCGATACTCTCGGAAGCATCAAAAACCAGTACACCACACGTAGTACAAATGCGGCAGTCTATGCGCTGGACAGCATTGAATTTAATCCGCAATGGCTACTAAATCTGGGTGTGCGTTGGGATCAATTCGATACAGAGCGTAAATATTATAAAAATACGACCAGTGGAAGCACCACAATTCCTGCTGGCACGGTTCTACAAAGCGATTCAAATTACTTTTCTTACCAAGTGGGCCTAGTCTTTAAACCAGCAGAAAATGGCAGTATCTATGCAAGTTTTGCAACCTCTGCAAACCCTGTAGGTATTGACCAAGGTGATGGTGCAGATTCAGTTTCAGCAAGTTATGACGATCTCAAACCAGAAGAAGCACGTACTGTTGAACTTGGCACCAAATGGGATTTATTTAACAATCGTGCCAACCTGACGGCTGCCGTGTTCCGTACCGAAAAGCAAAATACCCGTGTCTTGACCGATGCAAACACCTATTCCAATGTGGGTAGCAGCCGTGTCAATGGTTTTGAAATCGACCTCAAAGGTCAGATTACCGATAAATGGGATATGTCTGCCGGATATAGCTATTTGGACAGTGAACTCACAAAAGCTGCCTACAATGCAGCCGCAACGGTAGGCAAGCCATTGCCATTTGTTGCAAAAAACAGCGCGACACTTTGGACAACCTATAAAGTGTTACCAAAGCTGACCATTGGTGCTGGCGCTCAATATAAAGATCAGGTTTATGCAAATACTTCAAGTAACAAGTACTTACCTGCTTATACCATCTATAACGCCATGGCAAAATACGATGTAAACAAGAATGTAAATATTCAGTTGAATGTCAACAATATCAGCAATAAACGCTACTTCACTTCAGCTCAGGCAGCTCACTATGCGATTGAAGGTGATGGACGTAATGCTGTACTTGCAATCAACTTCAAATACTAATTTGACACTGTAATCTCTGACCATTTCTTGTATACACTGGAAATGGTCTTTTTTATTTTTGAACAACGTATCGAGTTATTATGATTCATCATATTCCAAACGTATTATCAAAAGAAGAAGTCGCAGAATTTCGTCGTCTGATGGAAACTGCCAACTGGGTCGGTGGCAAAGTGACCGCAGGCACATTATCTGCCTCAGTCAAACGTAATCAGCAGCTCTCAGAACAAGATCCACTGACGCATGCTTTAAGTGAGCGAGTGATCCAAGCCATTTGGAAAAACCCGATTTTTCAGGCAGCCGCACTCCCCCATCATATTATTCCGCCTTTATTTAACCGTTACGATGAAAGTGAAACTTTTGGCTTTCATGTCGATAACTCCATTCGCCTGATTCGCGGCACTAGTCACCAGATCCGCACAGATTTGTCCTGTACGCTGTTTTTAAGTGAACCCGATGAATATGATGGTGGCGATCTGGTGATTGAAGACACTTACGGTTATCATGAAGTTAAACTACCTGCGGGTGATGTGGTGTTATACCCATCGACCAGTCTGCATGAAGTTAGCACCATTCACAGTGGCACACGTTTTGCCTCATTCTTTTGGGTACAAAGCCTGATTCGTGAAGACAGCAAACGTCATTTATTGTTCAACTTGGACGAAAGTATCCGCAATCTGCGTGCTGCACATGGCGATACGCATGCTGAAGTGATGAAACTCACCAATATTTATCACAACTTGATTCGCATGTGGGCAGAACTATAAAGTAATCTCGCTAATTTCCCGAAAATATCTTCGGATCACTTTGGGAAATTAGATTTTATTTGCATTTTTAACTCAATAACGAGAAAAAATTTTCAGGCATTGTGTAAAAATTGCAAAAAACGAAAAATATTTTTTATACAGCAGACTTATAATGATTATATTGAGTAATGTACCCGAGGTATTATGCCAATGTTATTTGCGATAGCATCTGCCCTGTGGTTTGAACTGCGCTTTGCGCGCATATAAATTTTATTTGCTCATTCAGTGCAAAAAAACTGAAATATAGTTGAATTCACTTCGTTTAAACACAAAATAATATAGTAGATTGCCCAATTACCCCTCGGCATATGCTGCTATGCAAGGAGCTACCCCCATGATGTTGGCTGACCCAAGCAAAAAATACCGTCGTATGTACCAGCGCGTCGATTTACCTGATCGTCAATGGCCGAATAATGAAATCACAAAAGCGCCTATCTGGATGAGTACCGATCTTCGTGATGGTAACCAAGCCATTTTTGAACCGATGGATATGGATCAGAAATTCAAAATGTTCCAGATGTTGGTGAAAATTGGCTTCAAACATATTGAAATTGGCTTCCCGTCTGCATCACAAATTGACTTTGACTTCACACGTAAGTTGATTGAAGAAAATCATATTCCAGATGATGTTTACATCGAAGTTTTGGTTCAGGCTCGTGATCATTTAATTCAACGCACTTTTGAAGCATTGGTAGGTGCCAAACGTGCCATTGTGCATATTTACAACTCCAACTCACCGACTTTCCGTAAAAAAGTCTTGAATGTCGATGTTGAAGGCGCACGTGCTTTAGCCATCAATGCAGCCACCAAAGTGAAAGAATATGCAGCACAGTATCCTGAAACTGAATGGGTATTCCAATATAGCCCTGAATGTTTCTCTGCAACAGAATTAGAAGTCGCTAAAGCGGCGTGTGATGCTGTAACTGAAATTTGGGATGCACGTCCAGATAACAAAGTGATTTTGAACTTGCCTGCGACCGTTGAAGTGTCGACACCAAATGTCTATGCCGACCAGATCGAGTGGATGCACCGCAATATTGAACGTCGTGACGGCGTGTTGATTTCAGTTCACTGCCACAATGACCGTGGCTGCGGTATCGCAGCATCTGAACTTGCCATTATGGCAGGCGCTGACCGTGTAGAAGGCTGTGTATTTGGCAATGGCGAACGTACAGGTAACGTCGATGTCGCTGCAATCGCCTTAAACATGTACACTCAGGGTGTTGCGCCAAACTTGGATTTCTCCAACATTAATGAAGTGATTGCGACTGTAGAAGAATGTACTGGTTTGCCAGTTCATCCACGCCATCCTTATGCAGGTGACTTGGTATTTACCGCATTCTCAGGTTCTCACCAAGATGCGATCAAAAAAGGTTTTGACTTCCAGAAAAACGAAGAAATCTGGGATATGCCATACTTGCCAATCGATCCAAAAGACTTGGGACGTGACTATGATGCCGTGATTCGTGTCAATAGCCAGTCAGGTAAAGGTGGTATTGCTTACTTGCTTGAATCAAACTACAACGTCGTGTTACCGCGTCGCTTGCAAATTGAATTTAGCCAAGTGGTTCAACAACATACAGATGCAACTGCTAAAGAAATTTCGGCAGATGAAATCTGGAACTTGTTCAAAACAACTTATGTGAGCATTAAAGACAAAAATTACGTCGCTAAAAACTACAAATTGTCTGATGAAAATGGCAATCAGATTATTGATGTTGAAATTGATATAGACGGCGAAACTCAGCATTTACGTGGCGAAGGTAATGGCCCAATTTCTGCAATTGTCAATGCACTTCAATTGCCGATTGATGTCTTGAATTATGAAGAACGCAGTATCGGTTCAGGTTCACATGCTAAAGCACTTACCTTAGTTGAATTACAGGTCAAAGGCACAGGTAAAAGTGCATTTGGCGCAGGTATTCATGACAACACCGTTACATCATCCATTGAAGCCATCTTCGCTTGTACCAATAGCTTGATTGAACAAGGCTTGCTTAGCACCAGCGATATTATTTCTGAAGCTGTTTAATCTTAAAAAAAACATTTTAAAAGGATACCCAAGTTGGTATCCTTTTATTTTTTCATAATTCCAAAATATAAGGCGATTTGCACTCGTGTCTTTTTCAGCTGACTCTGTAGGTTTGGTCGTCCCGCAAAAGTACCAATTCGAACAACCACTCCAACTGGAATGTGGTCGAATCTTACCTCGTTTTGATCTTATGATTGAAACTTATGGTACGTTAAATGCGGAAAAATCCAATGCAATTTTGATTTGCCATGCACTCTCTGGTCATCATCATGCTGCTGGTTATCATCATGAGGATGATAAAAAACCAGGTTGGTGGGATGCCTGTATTGGACCAGGCAAAGCCATTGATACCAACAAGTTTTGTGTCATTGCACTGAACAATATTGGAGGTTGTAATGGTTCAACAGGTCCTGTCTCTCCCAACCCCGAAAATGACAATCTACCGTATGGTCCAGATTTTCCATTAGTCACGGTTCGGGACTGGGTCAAAACTCAAGCCATGCTGTCTGACCGTTTAGGTATTTCAGTTTGGTATGCGATTATTGGTGGCTCTTTAGGCGGCATGCAAGCCTTACAATGGTCGGTCGATTATCCAGATCGCTTAAAAAATTGTGTCATTATTGCCAGTGCCCCAAAACTTTCAGCGCAAAATATTGCCTTTAACGAAGTTGCCCGTCAGTCTATTTTATCTGACCCAGATTTTCATCATGGGCGCTATCTAGAGCACGACAGCTATCCGAAACGTGGTCTGATTTTGGCGCGGATGGTCGGACATATTACCTATTTGTCTGAAGAAGCCATGAAACAGAAATTTGGTCGTGACCTGAAGTCAGGCAAATTTATGTATGGTTTCGATGTCGAATTTCAGGTCGAAAGTTATTTGCGTTATCAGGGTGAGCAGTTTAGTCGTAACTTCGATGCCAATACCTACCTGATTATGACCAAAGCCTTAGATTACTTTGATCCTTCGCGTGAATATGAATCTTCATTGACCAAAGCCATGGCAAATACAAAATGCCGTTTCTTGGTGGTGTCCTTTACCACCGACTGGCGTTTTAGTCCTGAGCGTTCTCAGGAAATTGTCAATGCTCTCATCACCAATCACAAGCCTGTCAGCTACCTCGATATTGAGGCTGAACAAGGTCATGACTCGTTCTTATTCCCGATTCCACTGTATGTTAAAACCCTTCGAGCTTTCTTGGGTGGTGAAGAACATCTGGCAAGCACCCCACCACAGGAGACCGTGTAATGCGTTTAGATCAGCAACTCGCAGAAAAATGGATCAAACCAGGCTCAAGTGTGCTTGATCTGGGCTGTGGTGATGGTGAGCTTTTGGCTCATATGAGTAAAAAGCATCAAATTCGTGCCTACGGACTAGAAATCGACCAAGAAAAGATTGCAATTGCGATCAGTCGAGGGTTAAATATTATACAACAAGACCTCAACTTGGGTTTACACCGCTTTGCCGACCAGTCTTTTGACTATGTTGTTATGGCACAAGCGTTGCAAGCGGTTGATGCACCTGATGTTCTTTTAAGAGATATGGTGCGTGTGGGCAAACAGGCAATTATTACTTTTCCAAACTTCGCGCATTGGAAGACTCGTTCTTTTCTTGCACTTAAAGGAATGATGCCTGTTTCGGAAACATTACCTTACATGTGGTACAACACGCCGAATATTCATTTATGTACTTTCCGTGATTTTGAAGCACTGTGTGCTGAAAATCAGATTAGGATTATTAATCGACTCGCCGTAAATGGGAATCAAAAAGATAGTTTACTCAGTAAACATATTCCAAATTTGTTTGGTGAAGTCGCAATTTATCGAGTAAGCGCCCTATGAAAAAAGTATTCTTTAGCACCATTTTGTTTGGTATTTTAAGTACTCAGGTTCATGCTGATTACCTACCATCACAGCAATCAACATCGGCTTTGGCCGCACGTTATTCGACCATGAGCTTTAACGAATTGCTGAATGAAGCGAAAGCAGGTCAGGCCGCAGCACAATTTTATGTTGCAACCCGTTATCAATATGGTCGTGAAGTTTCTAAAGACCCAAAACAGGCATTTACTTGGTATAAAAAAGCAGCCGATCAGGGTGTTTCTGCGGCTCAGCTCAATGTCGGTCGTATGTTGGTTGAAGGCATTGGTACGAGTCAAAATGAAAAATTGGGGCGTCAGTACCTTGAAAAAGCAGCCAGCCACGGCGACAACCGTGCCAGCTTCAACTTGGCGCTTATTGAAGAACACAATAAAAACTATATGAATGCATATCAATGGTACGAACTTTCAACCCGTGATGGTATGTTAGACAACAAAGTGATTGATATGTCACAAACCAAGAAAACTGCTTTGGCAGCCAACTTAACACCTGAACAAATTCGTCAGGCAGTTGACCGCGCTGACAAATGGATTCAAGCACAGTAATCTTGCTCTAAAATTATTGAGTGAGATAAAAAACCGACTTGTGATAGTCGGTTTTTTCATTATAGTGATAACATTCATTTTCTTAGATTGACTTCAAATGAGCGATATAGAAAAGGCAATATTCAAAGCAAAATTAGAATTGGAAATAATAACAGCAGAAGAAATCCAAAGATGGGCAGTTGAGACTTTGGAAGACAATCCATCTCATGATTTAGCGCTAGATATATGTTTCCTATCTACATCCGAACAAGTTTCAAACTATTTCAAACAGTTATCTAAAAACTTATTGAATACGAAATTAACAAAGGAATACGTAAATCTTCTTTTAAATGAATATATTGTAAAGAATGTAGATTTAGTCAAAACTCAAGATACATTTTCTTTCCTTCAAAAAATTTTGTACTTATCCCAGTCTTTAAAAAATCAAGATCTATATGATTTATTAGATTATTATGATGATCAATTTAATTTAAGTTTTGAAGGACATATACCTTCTGAACCAAATATTGTGCTTAAAGAATTCCTGAAAGACCTCAAAAATTTTGTAGTAACTTCAGAATAAAATAGAGCCACCTCTTTCGACTTTCAGAATACAGCGATTTACACTACCCTATTCGATATAAACGCCTTAAAATTCAATTTAATTTATGCTGATCTAAAAACTGATATGTCTACTCATTCATGGCTCAATGCGGGTCAATTGGTACTTGCAAGCAACAATAAAGGCAAAGTTGCCGAATTTGAAACGCTATTCCAACAGCTTAATTTACCTGTTGAAATTATTCCTCAAGGTCGTCTAAATATTGAAGATGCAGTCGAAGATGGCTTAAGTTTTGTAGAAAATGCCATTATTAAAGCGCGTCATGCTGCAAAAATTTCAGGTAAACCAGCCTTGGCGGATGATTCAGGCATTTGTGTGCCTATACTCGGTGGTGCGCCTGGTATTTATTCGGCACGCTATGCAGGTGAACATGGCAATGATGCTGCCAATAACCAAAAATTACTGAGCGACTTAAACGCTTTTCGTCAAGAAGGACAAGCCATAGAAGGCATGTTTGTCTGTGTGCTGGCTTTGGTTGAACATGCCGAAGACCCTTTACCGAAAATTTTCCAAGGCATCTGGACAGGTGAAATTTTAGATGCTGTACGTGGTGAAAATGGCTTTGGGTACGACCCATTGTTCTGGCTCCCAGAACTTGGAAAAAGTAGTGCTGAACTAAGTAAAGCCGAGAAAAACCAGATCAGTCACCGTGGTCAAGCCATGCAACTGTTCCGCAAAAGCCTGACTCAAGTTTAAATCACCAATCAATTCAAGGGTTAAACTCAGTTTTTAACCCTTGAGTAGCCGCCACACAAGTCCATACAGTAAAATTATACCAATACTAACAATCGTTCCTGCCGCAATATAACGTGCCGAATAGCCAGTGCCCTGATAATGGGTTTCAAGTGCCACAATATTTGCCGCAGGCGGTAAACAGAATAAAAAGAACATCAACCCGATATATTCTTTAAAAGTTTCAACGGGAATGAAGTAATAACTCACACTACAAATGATCCCCCCAAATACCAACTTCGGTAGCATCACACGAACGCTGTGCCACAGATCAGCTTTTGCCACTTGAGTATGTCTAAGCCACATCCCCAGTACACACATGCCAGTGAACACCATGCCCACTTTGGCAAACTGATACAAATGCAGCACCCAACTTGGTTCTGAAAAGTTTTGTACTTGTAATAAACGCAAAATCGCAGAAATGATTAGGGCAATCACAGGCGGCGACAACGACACTTTTTTCATTAAACTGGCTGTATTTTGCGGTGCTGAACTGACCGCAGAGACCGCCCAAATATTGCCAAACAATGAGCCGCCAACATAAAGCGCAATCATGGCAGAACTGATCTGATGCCCAAAAATCGCCAAGGCAAATGGAAAACCTAGCCATGCTAAATTGACATAACTGGCACAGAGTGCAATGAGCCGATCTTTAAAGAAATAAACAAAACCCAGATATACCAAGAAAGCTGAGCTAAAGCTAAACAGCATCAGGCTTAAACTACCTGTCTGGTAGTAAACCATGTTGTAAATAATCACAAAAGGGATAAAAAATCGTGCCAAGATACGAGAGCAAAAGACTTTCAGCGCTTCAGCAGATTTCCATGATGCAGTGAGCCAACCCAATATAAATGCCAATGTTGGTAAAAGTAGACTCACCCTGATCTCCTTATTCTGTGTGTTTTATGCCTCAATGTAGATAAAAGCACTTTCTGAAATTACTGGAAAGTTCCAATAAAAGCAAATCTAGCACCCTGATTAGAATCAACACCTACTCCACCATAAACGCTGGAGAAACTTAGTCATTTTTTAACGATTTACTGTACAACAGCAATTTTACGCCCCGCAAAAATCAGTAGACCTATACCACTCAAGACCATGATAGTGGCAAACAGCATGCGCAAACTCAAAGTTTCATTGAGAAAAATCACGCCTGCCAGCAATGCCAAACACGGGACACTCAACTGCAAGGTGCTTGCCGTCATCCGATCAAGATGTTTCAGTAAATCATACCAGAGTACATACGCCAGACTTGAGGTGAATGCGCCCGAAATGATGGCTAAAGCCAGACCATTCCAGTGAATATACAGATTGGGCATTTGGACTAAACTCAATAGCAAACAGATCGGCACTGCCCAAATAAAGTTGTTATAAGTCATTACCATAGGTTGAGCTGTTGACATTCCAATCAGGCTATATCCAGCCCAGCTTAACCCCGCCAGTATCATCATAAAAGCATAAAATAAAGACGGTGCATGTGTCGCAGGTAAAAAGAGCAGTAAAATACCTAAAAAAGCAACCGATAAGCCTATGCCTCTGAACCACGTAACTTTTTCACCTTTATACACTGCATACAGCGCCATAGAAATTTGCACTGTACCAAACAGTAGCAGTGCGCCTAAACCTGCCTCAAGTTGCATATAAGCAACTGAAAATGCCAAGATGTAGCCTGTTAAGCACAACCCGCCTTTCCAATTTTCCCGCTGGGGTTTAAGTTTTTCTACCGAACCCAGCAATACTGCCAGTACCAGTACTCCACTGACAATTCGAATGATGCTAAAACTGTATGGATCAATCATTCGGTCTGCTAATGCCAAACGACAAAAAATTGAATTGGCTGCAAATGCACTCATCGCAAGTGCGATTTTTCCCCACATCATCGTCAATATCCTTATTGATGACAGCTATTTCAGTATATAAAAATAATTTCCCACCCAGAAATAACAGGGTTGATTTCTTATAAAATTATTGATGATCTTTAAAACAGATCTATTTCACTGCTCTATCTATGCTATGAATTTTCATTTTCAGCTTTTGTTTTATTAACTTTTAGAGCACAAAAAATCAGATAGAAAGCATTCTGAAAATATATATATTTACAGGCATAAATCACTGGCACATTTGAGTCAATTTTCTGCATTTCATCAATGCCTAATCAACCAGAGTAGCTAAACTCGAGACATTGAATCTTTCCTTGCTGTGGCCCTTGCTGAGTTTTTTCCAACCAAATAACATGCTGCTGAAAACAGCGTAAAAAATTGGAGCAGCGTGTGCCATAGTTGGGACTGGCAATAAAAGTCGATGACAGCAGTTGTTCCAGCTCCTGAGCAATGCCTGTCTGTGGTAACTGTTCAGGCAAGCGCTGCCGCTGATCTTCCAATATATCCCAAGCCACCTGTTGCAAGTCTGATTCGGATACCTCAGGCAATGCCAAGAGCGGCAAAAATTCTTGTACAAAGCGCTGACGCAAATGCTGGGTTTTCGCCCAGTGCTCCGACATGAGGCCATTGGACATCACATATACACCATGCGCCAATACCTGTGGCGCTTCCCCGCGATTGCTCATATATACGGCTTGTTGCCGATCACCCACAATCAGGTTAAACCCTGCGTAATCTTGCTGTCGTTGCTCCAATTGCTGAGCAAAACGAATCGGTGGTAAATCCGATGCCAGATAATCTGCCACAATCTCACCGCGTGAAGTCGGATAGATTCGCTGATCTGAAGCATCCCGATAATTGGTGATTACTGCCCAGCGCCCCATTTCGGTGATGCCCATCCATGTTCCACCCGACTGCAAGTCCTGCCCTGCAATAATCGGACTATCTTGCCAGTGTCGTAAGGACTGGGTTGGACGGATATAGAACTCATCCCGATTAGACAATAAACATATAGGTAAACCTTCTACCACTTGCCACGCCAGCGCTACAATACACATAACAGATCCTTTGTATCTTTACACATTGAATGTACAACATTTTTAAGGTTTATCGGCTAGAATCTTGCCAAACATACAGAAATGAAAGGAATAGTCATGCTGACCTATCCCAACATCAATCCAATTGCGATTGAGCTTGGCCCGCTCAAAGTACACTGGTATGGGTTAATGTACCTCTTGGCATTTTTATGTGCATGGGGACTTGCCAACTATCGGGCAAAACAACGTACTGATTGGACAGCCGAGATGGTATCTGATCTGGTTTTTTATGGGGCGTTAGGTGTCGTGCTCGGTGGTCGGGTTGGCTATGTGTTGTTCTATGAATTTGATAAATTCATCGCCCATCCACTTTGGCTGTTTCAAGTGTGGACAGGTGGCATGAGTTTCCACGGTGGCTTTATCGGGGTGATGGTCGCCATGCTACTGTGGTGTAAAAAATACCAAAAAACCTGGTTTCAAACCATGGACTTTATTGCGCCGTGTGTGCCAACAGGCTTAATGTTTGGACGGATTGGTAATTTTATTGGTGGTGAATTATATGGTCGCCCTGTGACTGATCCCAATTATCCATTTGGCATGATTTTCCCAACCGACCCATTGCATTTGGTGCGCCATCCTTCACAAATTTACCAAGCGCTGTGTGAAGGGTTATTGTTATTTATTATTTTATGGTGGTTTAGCAGCAAGCCACGCCCACGTATGGCAGTATCTGCCCTGTTTCTTATGGGTTATGGTTTTTCGCGCTTCTTTATGGAATTTTTCCGCGAACCCGATGCGGATCAGGGCTTTATTTTGTTCGGTTGGGTGACCAAAGGGCAAATGCTCTCTTTCCCAATGATTATTGCAGGCTTACTGCTCTTGGCATTTGCCTATCAACGTAAAATTTATGATTGGACAGTCAATAAATAAAGGCACCGCCACATCATACAATCAGGGGCGAAAGTCCCTTTTTTTATGCTAAAGTGCAACATCTCCTTCGTCATTTTTTCCACACAATATGCTCGAATTCTGGTTTGAACCCACCACCACACTTGCGCGTAAAATTCTGATTTTATTGATGATGATTACTATCACTGTGGGCCTATATCTGTATAAACCACTCCCATCTGTGGTGATTCTGATGTTTACAGGTACAGGGTTGGTGTTTTTGATTTGCCGTTATGCACGTTTGCAAATTGCAAAAAATGACCCAAGTCGTTTTTTATTTCGTGTGTTCACATGGATTCCACTTGCACTGATTTTGGCAGTGTTGTTTATGAAAACCATGGATGATTTACTGATTTTAGGCATTCAAGGGCTGGCTTTTATGGCACTGAGTGTTTTTATTTTTTCACCACTGGCACGTTTGTCAAAATCTACTTCAACTGAATCTTAATTATGCTGCAATTTTGGTATTCTGAACGCTGTACCCGCAACGTTAAACTCATGATAACCATCGCCATTTGTGTGATGACAACGCTCCTTTCCAAAGTGTCGGCCTTACCTTCTATTTGGGTCGGAATCTGTGTCGTTGTTGGGGTTTTTATGCATTTGATTTACCAATTTGGTGCGCGCCGCCCGTATACCAAATTACTGGTCTGGATTTTACCTGTAGGCTGTTTGACTGCACTTGGTTTACAACCGAGCAATGCGCTTTGGGCATGGCTCAGTCAAGGGCTGGGCTTTATGATCTTAGGTCTATTTATTATGTCGATTTATCAAAACCGAGCGAAACGCTCTGACTGATTAAACCAAGAATGCCCCAATGTCATTGGCATCGGTTTTTGATATCATTAGTATGATAGAGGCATCGGCATTTTTGCTAAAAAACATTATTCAAAGTTCTATATTAGGGTAAAATCCTCAACCTGCCATAGTACGACACATCAGGTCGTAACATTTCAGCTCTATAGGAATTTTATGAAAACGTATCTTGATCTACTACAGCACATTCTGGACAACGGCGGCGACAAAGGCGACCGTACAGGGACAGGGACGCGTTCTGTATTTGGTCATCAAATGCGTTTTGACCTCAATCAAGGGTTTCCCTTACTGACCACCAAAAAAGTTCATTTCCGCTCAATTGCGATTGAATTGTTATGGTTTTTAAAAGGTGATACCAACGTCCAGTACTTACAAGACAACAAAGTCACCATTTGGGATGAATGGGCAACCGCAGACCAAACTGCACGTTTTGGTCGCCCTGAAGGTGAACTTGGCCCTGTGTACGGACACCAATGGCGTAACTTTGGCGCCAGCAAAAATGCTGATGGCAGCTACCAAAAAGATGGCTTTGACCAAATTCAGTGGTTAATTAACGAAATCAAAACCAATCCAAATTCACGTCGTCTGATTGTTTCGGGCTGGAATCCGCAAGAAGCTGGGCAAGTCGCTTTACCGCCATGTCACACATTGTTCCAGTTCTTTGTACAAAATGGCAAACTGTCTTGCCAATTGTATCAGCGTAGTGCCGATGTATTCTTGGGCGTGCCATTTAATATTGCCAGCTATGCCCTACTGACCCATATGGTGGCTCAAGTCTGTGGTCTAGGTGTCGGTGATTTTATCTGGACAGGTGGTGATACCCATTTATATGCCAACCATTTTGAACAAGCTCGCCTACAGTTAACACGTGAACCATTACCACTGTGCCAGCTTAAGCTCAACCCTGAAGTTCAAGATATTTTTGAGTTCAAATTTGAAGATATCGAAATTGTTAATTATCAATCACATTCTGCAATTAAAGCACCGGTGGCTGTATGAGTTTTCAAGGAATCGAAATCGTCCACGTGGTGGCGATGGATCAACAACGCTGTATTGGTAAAGGCAATGCCCTACCTTGGCATATTTCTGCAGATTTAAAGCACTTTAAAGCCATTACTCAAGGTGGTGTGGTCGTGATGGGGCGTAAAACCCTTGAATCTATGGGACGCGCATTACCCAAACGTGTGAACTGGGTGATTACCCGCGATACATCATGGTCTTTTGACAAGGTCAAAGTAGCGCATAACATCGAAGATGCACTTGCTCAAGCACTATCTGACGTAGCTACAAGTGAAAAACCTGAAAGCATTTTTGTGATTGGTGGCGGGGAAATTTTTGCGCAAACCATGCAAATTGCAGATCGTTTAGAGCTAACTCATGTTGAACTTGATGTACAAGGTGATGCCTACTACCCTGAAATTCCAAGCGAGTTTCACAAGATAAGTAGCGAAAAACATCTCGATGAAGCATCGGGTGTTGCTTTTGAGTTTGCAACTTATACCAAATAAGCCAAAAAAAGAGGAACAAATCAATTTGTTCCTCTTTTAGTTCTAGATGCTACAAACTCAAATTAGAATGAGTAACGTAGACCCAATGCAAGGTTGTGCGCATGTAAGTTATAACTTGATTCGGCATCAGTTCCAAAGTCATTGTAATACTGTTTTAACTTACCTGAATCGATATATTTATAAGAAAAATTAGCTGCTAGGTTTGAAGTAATCATATTGAAGTACCGACACTTACAGACCAAATAAAGTTAATATCAGTTTTTGAAATTGTGGCGAAATCATAAGAAAATTGATCTGATACAGAATTATCAGAAAGTATTCCTTTTGTATGAATACGGGTTGCACCAACACCAACTGCAAAATATGGCGTAAACTTACTTGAGTTTTTCCAATCAAAGTAAGTATTCCACATGACTGCTTGCTGTTATAATTTCACAGCATCATTAATATAGTAGGAATCTGCTGATTTACTATTAAACTGGTGGTCTTGTTGAGCTGAATATTCAAGCTCTGTACGTACTGGCACATGTAAACTTGGTTCCAAGTTCCAACCAAAGGCAATCGCTCCAACAGCTAAATTTTGTTTATCGTCTGAAGATAAATCATAAGATATTGGTGAAGTTGTAGAGCTAATTTTATCGGCATTTAAGTCTGTAATATTTAGGCCCACTTTTGCAGATACATAGCATCTTTTAACACGCTATCCGCAGCTAGAGCTGGAATAGAAACTGCTGCTAATGCCCCAATAAAAATTGTATTATTGTTTAGTTAAACAACTCCTGTTTTAATTTTTTGGCTGTAATACAGCCTAATATGAATAGCATTTAATCAACACATAAATCACACTTTTTAAGAGCTTTAGAAATAATTCAGATGAAATGTAAATCATAATACCTGTGTCACATTTTACTTTTTATAAACATAATTCACCTCATATAATACTTTTTAGTCGCATTTTTAAAAAATATACTTAAAAAAATTGCTTAAATAGGATTAAACTACTGTAATGAAAAAACTTATTTTATTGACTCTTTTTACCAGCTTGGGTGTCATTTCAGCATGTTCAAGCGTACCTTACCAAACTTCAGCAAGTATTTTACAACAACAGCAAGAACTTCAAGCAAAGCAGGTGATTTGGCAAGTCACACATATTCAAGGACATGCTCTCTCTGCTGATGAACTCGCTCATCAACCTTCTTTAAGTTTTGATGCAAATAGCCAACAGGTCAAAGGTAGCGATGGTTGTAACCGAATTTTTGGGAGTTATCAGTTGCAAGGCAATAATTTACACTTAGGCCCTCTAGCATCAACTAGAATGATGTGTGCAGGCAATATGCAAATCAGTGATCAATTTCATTTGGCATTAGCAAAAGTGACAAGCTTTAGTGTAGAAAAACAAATCTTAAAATTAAAAGATCAATCTAATCATGTGATTATGGAATTAAATTCTCAAAATCACTAATTTTTTAAGTTCATTTAAGGATCTAGATATGCAACAAGCGTTATTTGGTGGTGGCTGCTTCTGGTGTGTAGAAGCCGTTTTTTTACAGTTACGTGGTGTTATACAGGTAACCAGTGGTTATGCAGGTGGTCATCTCGTTGAACCGAGCTATGAAGCTGTATGCAGTGGCAATACTGGACATGCGGAAGTTGTAAAAATTGACTTTGATGAAGAACAAGTTCGCTACACTGATTTATTGACTGTGTTTTTTGCAACACATGATCCAACTACATTAAACCGTCAGGGCAATGATATTGGCACACAATATCGTTCAGTGATTTACTACTATAATAATGAGCAAAAACAGCAGGCTAAACAGTTTATTGATGAACTCAAAGCAGAAGGCGTTCAAGTGGTAACCGAATTAACGGCCGCACCAACTTTCTATGCTGCGGAAGATTATCATCAAAATTACTATGCTAAAAACCCAAGCCAAGGCTACTGTAATTTTGCCATTCCCCCAAAGTTAAATAAATTACGCAGTAAGTTTCAAAGTTTGCTTAAAGCATAAAAAAGCGACTTAAATGTCGCTTTTTTATCTCAGCATGATTTAGTTTTCACTGACGAAAGCAATATCACTCAGCCCAGCTTCGCTTGCACGTGACATGACCTGCGCTACTGTATCGTAGCGTGATTCTTTATCAGCACGTAATTGTACAGTTGGTTTTTGTGCTTGTTGACCTGCAGCATGAAAACGCTGAGACAAATCATCTAAACTGATCATCTGATCATTCCACGCCACTTCACCTTTAGCATTAATACTGATGGTAATTGCCTGTGGTGGAGGTGTGGTAATTTGCGCTGTGGTCTTGGGTAAAGTCAAAGGAATCGATGGATTCGCAACGGTTGCCGTCACCAAGAAAATAATCATCAACACCAGCATAATATCGATTAGCGGAATGAGGTTCATCTCATTCATGCCAGTATCGTGATCTTCACCCAATTGAAAAGCCATTATGCTTGACCTCCAGCATAATTCTGTTGAGTTGCTTTAGCAGCATTGCCTTGTGCAGCAGAATCTTGTTGCAACATGGTGTCAATCAGCAAAGTATGTGCTTTATCTTGTAGCGCATGTGCTAAAGAGCGGTTAGCACGAACACAGATGTTATAGGCAAGTACTGCAGGAATCGCAACGCCTAAGCCTAAACCTGTCATGATCAGTGCTTCCCCCACTGGAGTTGCAACCTGCGCCAAACCAGCTTGCCCACTACGGCCAACAGCCGCTAATGCGTGAAAAATTCCCCAAACCGTACCAAATAGTCCTACAAATGGTGCGATTGAAGCAATCGTCCCCAGAACAGCAACGCCTTTTTCTGCTGAAGTTTTTTCTTCAGAAATTTGACGCAGTAAAGCTTGTTCGGCAACTGCCTTACGCTGATCAAATGCCAAAGGTGCAAGTTTAGCTTTAAGCTTGGTCAACGCTTGTTCGAGTTGAGCATAGGCTTGTTGTTTAAGGTGACGTGTACCCATTAAACGTAAGGCAAAAACCGTCCACGTTGTAATCGACATTACAATGAGTACGAAATACAGCGTTTTACTTACTGCATCGGCATTTTGCCAGTAGATTGAAAAGTTCATGCTCGAACTCCTGATTTCATAAATTAGCCGTAAATTTAATTCAGATTTAATGCAAAAGGTTGAGGTGCAATAAAATCATGCGCATAAGGCTTAAAGCTCTGTCTTGAAATATAACGTTTCACCATTTGATCCAACTTACTATTTCCTGATGACTTAATAATTTCAACATCAGTGATCGTACCTTTTGCCGTTGCATGTATTCTTAGCTTTATGACAAAAGTACCTTTTAGGCTATCGTCAGTATTACTATTTAAAAAATCTTCTACAACTTCATTTAAGCCACGTGTAATCCTATCTGTCCCATATTTCCATTCAACACCAGACCCTCCCCCAATACTCACAGTTTTTGGTGATGGATCAGCAGCAGGAGCGCTGGGCTGCGGTGCAACAGGTTGTGGTGCAGACTGTTGTGCTGGTTTAGTAATGGCGGATTTTGTCGTGGTGACTACAGGTGCAGGCGGAGCTTTCACAATAGGTTGCTCTACAGCCTGCTTTGGTGCTTGAGTCTTGACCTGTTGAATTTTTTCAACTTTTTTAGGTGGTGGAGGCAACTGTTTTTCAACAATTTTGACTTCCTTGACCTCTTTTGGTTTTTCCTGGGGCTTTGGTTTTTCTTTTGGTTTTGGCGGTAACGGCTTGGAAGGTTGTTGAATTTTAACAAAACGTACTTGTAGTGGTTGTTTATGAACTGGCTTTAACTCCTGAATTTTCATTTGACCCAACGCCCAAAATACGCCGACATGCCCAACCACAACGGCAATAAATGTCGCAAGTATTTTCTTTTTCATACGATCACTAGGGTGAGGATCTAAATTCAATGCAGGAGAATGACTCATAACACAACTATAACCTGTGGCGTATGACTTATCTTGATAGACAAATCACAACTATCGAGTTGAACGATTAAGTCTCAATATGATAAATGAGAAGTGTTTTCATTTTCAACCTCTTTTCATAATTTATTCGTCTCTAATAAACCATAAAAATTTAACAATGAAAACGACTCAATATTTGTTATATTATAACGTAATTATCATTTTTCCAATCGATTTCTGTAATAAATCGAGTATTGATCATTATGCAAGGATGGCTGAATATAATAAAAATTATCAGTTCTTCGATTGTTATGTTATAATTCCTAGATCATTATGGGGATGTTCTTGGCTTCGACGCTGGTGATGAAACTCATAGATGCATGCCGAGAGCGCATTTTCTCTCGTAAATCAAATTTGCATTTTTTAGTCGCAAACGACGAATCATACGCTCTAGCTGCCTAAGGGCAGCTTGTCCGCCTCTCCGAATACTTGTGGTTAGAGAGTCCGACTGAAGCGCACGCACACAAGTCCGTATAAAGTCAAGCCTCGGGGCTTTATACCAAACTAAGAGGATCGCGTTTTGTACCCTGTTCGTCGGGTCACTTAATGCTAAAACAATAGACGATATCTAAGCATGTAGTATTCTCGAGCGTAATACTGGCGGACGCGGGTTCAACTCCCGCCATCTCCACCATATACTTAAATTTATATGCCGTAATATGACGATGTATAAGTTGGAAAGGCTTAAATCTAAAGGGTTTAAGCCTTTTTTCTTGCCTGTACATAACGAATTATAACTGTATATAGTATTGCTCGCCGTGTATCCCAGCGTGTATCCTTGATAAAAAATTGAAACCATAGGGATACAAGACAATGAAGCGTACAGAAATAAAACGCCGTCCATTATCCGACACTGTTCTAGCCAACCTAGAAGCAGAACAAACAGAATATCGAGAACTAGATGGCAACGGTCTATATTTTCGTGTAAAGCCCGATGGCAATAAGTCATGGCAACTCAGATACAAGAAACCTAACGGTAAGTGGTCATGGCTAGGTATTGGGGGCTATCCTGAAATCGGCGGACAACTGGCACGTAAGAAAGCCCAAGAATTAATTGCCGATATTGGTAAGGGTGAAAATCCCATCATCACCAAGCAAGAGCGTAAAGCCAAAGAACTCGAAGAAAATAATTCCACCTTTGAAGCACTGGCTAGAGAATGGATAGACACCAAACAAAATACATGGGTTGCCGATACCATGACCCGAAACAGAGGCGCATTAGAAAAGCATATCTACCCTACTTTCGGTAAACGGCTCTTTGTATCCATTCGCCCGATTGAATGGATGGAACATTTAAAAGGTATCCAACAAGAGCAAAAAATCTATGAACAGGTGAAACGTATTCGCACCATGTGCCGTGATATTTACGATTATGCCAAAGTCACTGGGCGTATTGACTATAACCCACTTGAGGGGCTGCATAAATTCCTAGATTCAGGCAAAAAAGAGAATATGGCTCATGTTGATGAAAAAGAACTACCGTCATTATTGAGAGCCATAGATAACTACCCTACCCCTGATATTCGTATCGGCTTAAAACTGCTTACGATGCTGTTTTGTCGCCCCAGTGAATTAAGGGAAGCTCAATGGCATGAGTTTGATCTTGATGAGGGACTTTGGAATATCCCCGAAGAACGGATGAAGAAACGCCGTGAACATGTCATTCCATTACCGACTCAAGCAGTAAATTTGCTCAATGAATTAAAGTCCATTCGTGGTGAATCTGAATATCTCTTTCCTAGCCGATCTAATCAGAATAAACCCAAATCAGATACAGTTTTCATCATGGCGTTACGGCGTTTAGGTTATGAGGGCAGACAAACACCTCATGGCTTTAGACACATTGCCAGTACATTACTCAATAACAAAGGTTTTGATGAACGACACATCGAGGCAGCTTTAGCACACGTTAAAGATGGCGTGGCAGGCGTATATAACAAAGCCCAATATCTCAATAACCGTAAGCATTTAATGCAATGGTACGCCGACCATTTAGAACAATTGGCAGATGATACGGTCATTCAATTTAAGAAAGCATAGCGACAATATTAGTCGTACTAATTAGCTGTATATGCAGCAATATGAATAAATATAAATTATGATGTTTTAGTTAAGCCTAGGTTAGCTCCCGAAAGTCGAACACCCAATTCGATTGGCTTAACAGTTTTATTGGGGGATGCTTTGGGAGGCTGATAATAAAATGGCGACAATAAGAGAATTACATCAATTAAGAGGCAATCAAGATCTTTCCCATTGGAATACAGTGAAATTGTTCTCTATTGCAGAATCTGCATTATTAACGGCAGGTATAGAACCTTGTGAATATAATCATCTTACTGATTATGAAATTCGCCAAAAACTACTTAATGAAAAAACTATAAATTGGCAACATGCTCTAATGTTAATAAGGTCATTAATAGAGGCTATTTGTACACAAGAAATTAAATCACCATTAATAAGAATTGAGCGCATTGACTACAATAGCTGTTGGAGCGAAACAGTGGAGCAAGCTAAAATCAGTCTTGATGACACTAGCTCAATACTCGCAAGTGAAACAAAAATTCATAGGGATGAGCTAAAGAAATGGCTTAAAAATAATGGCTACTTTGAACCACCACAGCAAAATACCATTACTATCGAAGCTCAACAAGTTACATATCAACAGCCTGAACCAATAGACCACAACAATATTATTTTATTGCCTGAGCCAACTTATACAACTCCAGCATTAGAAGCTATTCAGGGCGTTGTTAATGAGTTTTGGATAAGCTACGACCCCGATAACAATAAGTTTGCCCCTAAGCAAGTTACGGTAAAATCATGGATAGCAAAACATTACCCCGAAATGGATAGTGACTATATCCAAACAGCCATAGATAAAATATGCCGTCACCCCAAAGCCAAAGGTGGCGGTAACACCAAACGGAATCAATAAAATAGAATGAAAGGTATCACCCCAATAAAACCATAAAAATCATTATTTTATTTTGGTGTGACAGCAATTTTTCAAGGTTGCTATCACACCTTTGATGCTTCACTACCCCAATATTTTTATTGTCTTCTTACTCCAACAAGAGCCGTTATGTGGAGTTAAGTAAATGCAACCTATCCGAATTACATACAATCAAGCATGTGAACTTTTAAGCATTAAACGTGATGCTTTGCGCCAACTTGTCCAAAAAGACCCTGCTTTCCCGAAGCCATACAAGCAAGGCTCAAATCGTCAAAGTCCTGTCTATTTCGACTATGCCGATCTAGTCGCATGGCATAACAACCAAAAAGCCAACCATTCAGAAATGGAGGCTTGATCTATGCCAAACACCTCCCATCAAACCCAAGTTTTAAGCCACTTAAAACAGGGCAAGACCCTCTCGCAGGCAGAAGCTATCTATCACTTTGATTGCTACCGCCTGAGCGCCGTTATTCAGCGATTACGCTTATCAGGGCATGACATTGTGACCCACAACGAAGCCAACCTAAACGGCAAAGGCACACATGCACGTTATGAGCTAAAGGAGTTACAGGCATGAACCAAGTAACCCATTTCGATTTTAAATCCAGTTCGGTTCGTATTGCCTTTGATGCCAACAATGAGCCGTTATTTTGTTTGACGGACGTATGTCATGTTTTATCTGTGAGCCGTACATCACGGTTACTACGTGCATTAGATGAAAAGGGTATGGCAGATTGCCACATCCCTACCAATGGCGGTACTCAGAAACTCAAATTTATAAATGAGCCGAACTTATACCGAATCATATTCCGTTCAAACAAGCCCGAAGCAATGAATTTCCAAAACTGGGTATTTGCCGAGGTACTGCCAACTATCCGCAAGACTGGTAGCTATTCAACCCGACAAACCGCTTTTGATGAATTGAATCGGTTATGTATGCAGGCAAAGACCCAAAAGGTAAAAGGCTCATTTCACGGCACAGGATTAGCCAATCATCGTTATGTAATGCGAGATTTAAACCTAAGAATCGCCACATGTAAAAACAATCTACAACTTGCATTTAAGGGGTTATGCAATGAATAAACCTGTAAACCCTGAGTTTTTCAAAGCCTTTGACCATTATAAAAACATGGTGAAGCAATACGGCGATGACCACCCAATCACTGAACGAGCATTTCTTTTAACGCTGCATTACACCCCTGAACATATCAAGGCGGAAATGGATGCCAAAGCTAAAGAATTAAACCTACTGCCACCAGTAAGCGGTTACACCGATGACGGCAAACCGATGTATCGCCTAGAGGACATTGCCAAGCATTTAGGCATGAGTTTTGAGGAAGCCGAACAGCACCTATTGCGAATGATGGACAACCGTAACGCCATTGGGCTATCCAATGAGGGCGTTTTGGTGAACTCAAATATTCATATCAACCGTGTGCAATAGAGAGGTCATGTTATGAAAACCATCATTAAAGACTTAGGTTTATTGGTTGCGGTATGGGCTATAGCCGTGTTTCTCATTGCAAGCTGTAGTAAATCCGCTTATGCTGTAGACCTCTCAAAACTTAGTAGCGTCACCCCACAGCGTCATTGTGGTTTTATTGTGCCTAAATTCTGCATAGGCTCTCAATCTATGCACGAAACAAAGGGCGCAAGCATTACAGCCATGCACACAAGGCTGCAATCCCTCTATGAGGGGATGACACGACAAAATAAGGTTTTGCCGAATATGTCGGGCGGTTCTACTAAGCCGAGAGTGAATCCCCTCACCCTAATCTCTCAAATTAGCGTGAATCTCAACTCAAAATTAGTAGGAGGCATAACTCATGCCTAATCAAATCAATCAAAAACCAAATTCACAGAACAAACCATATTTTTCAAAACTTGGGCTTCAAAGCGAGTTTTTCACACCCCACAAAGATGCAAACCATATCAATGCCCAAGATGTCATTGTGGATCTTGTTGGGCGGGCTAAGGATATTTCAGTCGCAACATGGAACTGTTTTGAGGATGGCAAGGACTTAACCATCAAGGGTGAAATTGTCGCCAACCTGATCTATGAGGTTCAAACCAAACTTGAACTGATTGAAAATCTCTTACCAATGGCTTTCGGGTATCAGGAGGGTGAAGAATGAATACACAACCCACTTGGGACACCACCATTCCGTTTGATTTTAATGAGCATGGGACAAATGAAAAAGCGCCACAATCTGACCTTGTGACGCTTTTAGAAGAAAGCACAGTCACCTTACTTTCCAGTGACCCAGTAAAACAGGCAATGGTTAAAATCTTTGGGGGGTGTCCCCCTGAAATCAAAAAATCGGTGATTGATGATTTTGAGGGAGATAACTTTTTCCATCATGCCGTTTGGGACACATACGATTATAGCCTAAATTTGGTTGGCGCTCGTTTCTATGACGTTGAACACAATCAAGAAAACAGTAGCTATGCCTGCAATGGTGGCAATTTCTTTAACTGTGAAAAACTCAAGGATTCCCCTTTATTGGTCACAGAAGATAGCGCCCTTGCCTTTATCACCAGTTATGCCGTCTATCATCACCATAAAATCACCGACAAGGGATTAAAGCAGTTAAGCCTAGAGGCAAAACAGATCTATTTTGTTTGTTCTACTCATGAGCTACTGAACTATAAACGGCGTTTTCGAGATACAGGCGTGAATATTATTGCCCTACAGATACCGTGCGACATCACCACCAATCAAAGCGAACTGGATGCAGAAATTACAGGGTTAATTATGGGAAGCCAATCAAGTGAGTGGGACACACTTATTCCCATCATACAAGGCAATACAGCCATAAATGCACCCTATCCTATAGATTCCCTCCCACCATTGGCAAAGTTAGCAGCAATGGCAATTTCTGAGCATGTGCAAGCCCCTATCGCCATGACCGCCCAGTGTGTCATCGGGGCAATGTCACATATCGCCCAGAGCTATGTCAATGCACCTGACAAGCATAACCCTCATGGTGAGCCGTGCAGCCTGTTTTTGCTGACTGAGGGACAAAGTGGCAGCCGTAAGACCACAAGCCGAAAACTAGCAGACAAAGCCATTATCGAGCATGAACGTAAACAATATGACCTATATCGCCGTGACCTTGAGCAATGGAGAAGCGGACAAGCAGGGTTAAACAAAAAAGACCGTGAAGCCTACGGCGTGGAGAATCCCCCACCAAATGACCCTAGCACCCTGTACAGTGACATCACCCTAGAATCCATTGCAGGGTTATACGTGGATGGCATCATTAAAAATGCCTCCATTTCCAGTGATGAGGCAGCGCAATTCTTTGGTGGCCACACTATGAAGTCAGACACGCGCAATCATGCCCTGGGGGGCTATACCAAGCTGTTTGATGACGGCACAGTTGAACGTACCCGATCTAAATCAAACCTTAACGGCAGTGGTCGGGCTTATGATGTCCGATTAACCTTTAATTTACAGGGACAGCATGAGGTTTTATCCGATGCACTCAAAGACCCTGTATTAAAGGGACAGGGCTTTTTACCTCGCTTTATCCTGACCATTCCCGAAAACTTGGCAGGCACACGGCTACAAGATACAAGCCACCAATCTAATAATGCTCATCTTGATCATCGGCTTGTTGTCTACTGGACACGCTGCGCTTATCTACTGGATGACTGCCCACAACCTCAAACAGGGCATGAACTGCATGATGGGCGTTTTGTGATGAGCATGAATGAGCAGGCAAAGCAGATTGATTTATCCTTTTACAATGAGGTGGAGCGACTACAGGCTAAAGGACAGCGTTATGAGTACCTCCAAGCCTTTGCCAGTCGCGCCAGTCAACTTGCACGGCGTTTAGCGACTGTATTTGCCTATTTCGAGGGGCAGCAGGAGATTGATGCCACCATCCTATCAGGTGCATGTGACATTGTTCGGCACTCACTGGGGGAATGGTCACGTTATGCAGAGATTGAAGTGAGCGAAGAAAGTAACGCACAAAAGTTGCTTAAATGGCTTATCAAGAAATGCACTGAGCAGCAAGTGGACAATATCATTTATCAAGTTGCCCAAAGCCGATGCAACCCAAAGGACTTGAGAAGAAAAGATACTTTCGAGTTGGCTATCAATGAACTGGTTGCAACCAATCATATTCAGGTCACAGATAACGGTAAACGAGTGATAAGGATTAACCCTATATTACTAAATGGGGGAAAGTAGGGAAAGCGGGAAAGTAAGCACATAAGTATATGTTTTTATTTATGATAACACTTTCCCTTTTTACTTTCCCAGTGGGAAATTGAGGGAAAGTTATAAGGAAAGTAGCCCATCACTTTCCCCTGTTTTCCCCTTTGATTTTATTTAAGGGAAAGTGTTTAAATATTATTTATCAATATCTTAGAAAGCAACTTTCCTACTTTCCCGACTTTCCCTAGATTAGATATAAAAATAGAGAATAGACACCATGCCAAACGTGAACAAAGTAATCCTTATGAGGTGTATTAGGTCGTGACCCTGAGAGCAAGAATTTCCCCAATGGTGGCAGCCTGACCACGTTCAACATAGAATTATGACTTAATAAATATAGCGAAAGGAGCAATACAATGGGGTTTATTAATGCAGAAGTTTCTGAACAAGATCGTTTGGATTATGGGCAAGATGATTATGCTATTCCATATTTTAAAAGTGCAATAAATTGGACAATTGACCAAGAGCAAAAAATGTTCTTATTTCGTTTTTGGAAGGGGCATGAGTTAGGTGTGGATACTCATATTTCGATATGGGTCTTTGGTATCAATGGGGGGCTGTTGAAGTTCACCAAAGAAATTTTACAATATAAGAAAATAGAAGACGGACATTATTATTCCAAACAAAAACTTAGTGACCTTCAAATCATTGAAGACGTGAATATGGATAGACAGCAACTCTTACAGCATATTGTTGAGGCAATGGAAGTGTGTCAGGAGAGAGGAATATTTTCTTCCATGAAAAGTTATGACCTTTGGGTTGACGTGAACGAGGTACTTTAACATGCTCGATCAAACACAAGTCCTAATTTTAAATAGTTTGAATGACATCAAAAAATGAACAATACAATCGGTTTTATTAACGCAAAAATTACTGAACAAGACCGTTTGGATTACGGGTTAGATAATTATGCTATTCCATATTTTGAAGATGCAAGATATTGGACAATTGACCGAGAGCAAAAAATGTTCTTAGTTCGTTCTTGGAAAGGACATGAGTTAGGAGTAGATACCCATATCTCAGTTTGGATATTTGGTGTGAATGGAGGATTGTTAAAATTCACCAAAGAAATTTTAAAATATAAAGAAATAGAAGACGGACATTATTATTCCAAACAAAAACTTACTGACCTTAGAATCATTGAAGACGTGAATATGGATAGGCAGCAACTCTTACAGCATATTGTTGAGGCAATCGAAGTATGTCAGGAAATTGGAATATTCTCTGATATGAAAAGTTATGACCTTTGGGTTGATGTGAACGATGTGCTTTAACATGCTTGATCAAGCACAAACCTTAACTGAAATTGAACATTGTACTTCGGGACTACAAGGTGATGTACTCAGGCAAGAGCTGACTCGTATCGTCAATGAAACATTTAGAGAATAAGAATTATCTGAACTATGTTGTGAAAAGTGACTTTTAGTAAAATAGACTTATGACTTAATAAATATAGCGAAAGGAACTAAATAATGGGTTTTGTTCATGGAATTTTAACTGAAGATGAAAAGATTAAATTTTCTAAGCAGTTACAAGGGTGGCGTGCTGATTGGTATATTGACAAGGAGCGTGATGTAAGTTTGTGGGTAAGTAATGCTGGAAACTGGCAAGAGTTGGCAGAAGGTAATAATAAAAAACTAGCTCGACTCAGAATTGGCTTAAAAGTTATTTATTTCTTATTATCTCCAGGAGGTGGTTCGAGTAGTGTTTTGGATAAGCCATATATCATTGTTTGGGATTCTATTATTTCATATACACCTTCTGATTTGCATAGTTTTGACTATGATTATGTGGTTAGTTTATTGAGAGAGGGATTGGCTGCATGGGGGGGAGGCTATGCTAATAATACGAAGTGGCATCCAAATTTTGTTGTTAAATTTAATTTTTAAAAAGTAGAAAATATAATGTGGGACTTACAGCAAACTTAACCAGTCTTACAAGGTACTGGCTTTTTTGTTTGACAACACCACCTCAAAAACCAAGCAAAAAACATGCTCAAAGCCTTATAAATAAATGGCTACAGCTATTTTGTAAAAACAGGGTTTTGTCATGCTACGTCAAACAAAATAAGTCCATTTCGTAAGAGTACGTAAGGGTAAATTTACGTTGACGACATGGTGACATAAACAGGTTAAAACACCTATCAATGCCATACATGTAAACGCTTTGGCTCATTTATATAAAATGTCAATCTGTCAACGTACGTCAACGTAAAAAACCTGTTTTGTCGTTCTACGTCGTACAAAATTAGACTTACAGCACGTTATTAATTTTCCTTGATGAGCATTCTATCAAAAGACCATCAAAACCTCCTGTAAGCTATACACAGCAATGTTTACCACGATTTTAAGGAAAACCCATTTCATCAAGGTACATCAAGGAAAAGTTTAAAAAATCTCACCATCCAACAAGGTACAACAAGGTAAAAATCAAAAGGTGTATTTCCCTTAACTTTCATCACTGGTGAAAGTTGAAATGTCCACCATTCCATCTAAGTACATCTAAGTAAAATGTGAAACTGGCAGCTTTTCATCTAAGTACATCCAAGTAAATGCCCGATCTAAATGCACCACTTCAAATGTGGAATATGAGCAAATTTGCTCACATTTCAAATTCGACCAAGTGGAATTTGATTTTTAATGTCAGGTTTTATCAGGTTCTAATACTAACTTTCACTAACAACCTAAAGTTTTCTATAGTTCCGATATTAGGTTTTATAAGGTTTTGGATGTCAACAATTGTCAACATCCCCACCCTTTCAATGAAAGCAGACACGGCGTACCTGAACCACAAATTTATGGAGCAGCAGAGGTTTTCGTCAAAACTGGCAGAAACCTGATTGCCCAACCATTCACGGCATTTAATTGGCTACCGTATTGTTTTCAAAGCAAAGCGCAAAATTGCGCTTTGCGAAACAACCCTATGAAAGACCAATTTCCCGCCCTAAAAAAGAGTTTTCGGAGCAGTATCGAACAAGGACTTACGCAACAACTACGCGCGATGGTTTTGGCATCTAAAAACGTTATTTTTCGTAATGAGTTTAGTGACAACTACGCGCGTATAGCGATTTGAGAAAACAACCCCATGAAAGAGGGTTTTCTATGCGTACCAAGCTGCGTACTTGAGAGTGCGTACCATGAGTGATTTTTAATATCCTCAATTTGAGGATGCGAAAACACACAACCCACCAGTATTGAAAAGATGCAGAATCAAGAAACGCGCGCGGGCGCGAGGGATAGTGTTTATTCCACTAATAAGGCATAACAATTGCTAACAGCCGAATTTCGGATTTTAAATCCAATAAAGTTTTTAAATGGTCAAAAAATAATATTGTTGCTTAAATCAGGAGGCAGATAGAAAAGCTAAAAAAAGCCTAACAGCAGTTAATTTGTATCCCAGTTTGTATCCCAAGCAATCACCAACCTAAACATATTTATTATATTCAACAACTTATAAGTCGAGTTCAATTGACGCCATCTCTTGCCTACGTATAACTGAACATAACTGTATATAGTATTGCTCACCGTGTATCCCAGCATGTATCTGTAAGTTTTCAGCTTATAAAAGATTTCTATTGCTAAAGAACCTTTATTTCGCGGGGCTTCCCCATTGATTACGCTCAGGTTTGGTTTCACTTACCATCCAAATAAACAGTGGAATCAAACCAATAATGGTAAAAGCAATCAACATCCACCAGCCTGAACGGTCAACATCGTGTAAACGACGCACTCCAACGGCAAGCGCAGGCAAAAAGAAAAATAAGTTTAAAAGCCCTGTAAAAATATTCATCTGGCTTTCACTGAGCCCAATAATCGCCAAAATCAGGCCTAAAATAAAACCCAATAAAATCTGGAATAGATAAAAATACCAGTATTCCTTACGTCGAGCACGACCTGAGAAATTGGTATAATTTTTTAAACATTTCATTGCCCAATCAAAAAAACCATAATTTTGTTCTTCTTGTAACTGTGCATTGCCTTCCTGAAATACAGGTGACTGTTGAAATGGCGTTCCAAGTGTTGCCAAATAAACTCCCACAGCTTGGCCAAGTTCATTGACCAAAAAATCAACCTGCTGTCCTCGAACAGGGGCGATCTGTTCTTTCCATTCTGCACCAATAAAACTGTAGCGTTTATTATCCTCGCCGTTAATTATGCCTTCATTATATTGAATACTAAAATCGAGCAACGTACCTTTCATATTTATACTCTCTGTCTATTGAGATCGTTATGGCTAGTTAAATGAAGTATGTACACAAAAAATATATAGTTTTTCTATCCAATCCATTTAAAACAATATGTTGCAGGATGGCTAGTCTTTTTCTTTTTGGTTGAGTTTGAATGCTCTTTTATCACAAATAAACCTCATCTATTTAATGTATCAATGTATGACTTTTCAATCAATAACACAGCAAATCAAGAAATATTCTATTTTATATAAAATCGTTTAGGCGAGGCTGATTGGTTTTTTATAAAAATAAAAAATTAATAAAATCTATATATAAAACAGTTAAATACTTTCAACCTATGATTTATCTATTATAAAAATAAGCCCTTAAAATGATTATTTACTTTTCAGGTTTTTCTGGTTTATTTGCATTAGGTTACATTTTCTTGATTAAAAATTCCTAGAAATTTGCTTTAATTATCGCCGACATTTTCTAGAGGGTCATCTGCTATGAAAAAAATTTTCCCAAAAACCCAAGATACTTTTTTGAAAGTAGGTCTGGTCAGTATGATTATCTTGAGCATCAGTACAGCTTTATTTTTAAAAGACTATTATGACCACAGCTTTTTAGCTTTTTTGGTTCTGATGATTTTTCCTTTTCTCTATATGAAATGTGTGACGACAATTGCCAACAAAATTTATGAAAGCGATCCACTTGGATCATTTTAACTCCCATTAGGATGTTGATCTATGAGAGAGGATAATCTGCTTATAGATCAAAGCTTTAAAACTCTGCTTTTGAGCATATGACTAGACAGTTAAAAATCCCCTCTCTATCCTACCAAGCACAATCAAATATTCCACCACTTCAACCAAAGCAAAATTTCCACCATAAATGGCACAAATACGACAAGTATTACTACTCGACTGGTCGGTTTTAACTCATATCCAAACCGCAAATAATCCACAAATCTTAAACTTAAAATCAGGGTCATATCCACTGTATGAATATGACAGGCCTTGTACCACCGCCAGATAGAATGCCCGATAGTATCATTCATAAATTTATTTAAGCGCTATGCCGTTATTTTCAGGGAAAGAAGAATTGCTTTGCTATTTCTTTATCTCATCGCATGAAGCAAACACCATTATTATTTTATTTTTCAATAAAGTATAAATTATTGATATTTTAAAAACTCGAACCCCAAGTTTTCTGCCTAAAGAATACCCAAAATAGATCAAAAAATAGGATAGTGTGTCATACAAATAGAGTTTTCTTGGGTTCTAGAGGCTTTTATAATCGCGCAACTTGAGTGTTTTTTAACACCTTGCTCACATGAATTCAGCGCAAAAAATTCATGCCAAAGCTCACTCTTACCAGTGAGCTTTTCTCTATTTATATATCTGTAATTTTTAGCTGGTAATCTACTTTTGAACCTGCCGCCAATTGTACAGTTTCACTGGCAATCTGTCCGCATTCTACACAGACAAAATGCTGCCAGTCGCCCTCGGCAATATCACCCAAACGCTTCGCTTTATCTTGCCACGGATTCCAGACCACCACACTGGCACAGCTGGGTGCAGCAATCTGAATTGGTTGAACATGTACTTGTACAATTTGATAATGACCCGATGCTTTCGGGTAAATTCGATCAGTTTCTTGTTGAAAGGTCACAGCATCTATTTCACAAAAGCGCTGATTACTTTGCAATTGATCCATAAATTCAGCGTTTTGCAAACCATAAATTTCAGTCTGCTGAATCTGATCAACCTGAAAATAACTATGCCATGCAAAACTAAATTCAAAAGCTTGCGACCCGATATTTTCGACCTGTAAATCCAGATTTAAAGATATCCCGCAAGAAATTCGCAATTTCAAACGAAAAGCATATGACCAGATTTTTCGAGTTTCAGGCGAGTCTTGTAAAATAAAATCTGCGTGGTGAATGACTTGAGCTTCGTCATAACTCACGTTTTGCAATTCCCAAATCAGGTTACGTGCAAAACCGTGTGCGGGCTGTAACCCTTGCGGATGCGCGCCAAACCACGGGAAACATAGCGGAATGCCGCCACGCAATGCTTTACCGACCTGTCCTGTATTGGCTTTAGATAACCAAAGCAGTGAGTTCTCACGATGTTTGGGCTGATACTGTAAAATTTGCGCCCCCTGCAAGGCAATGCAAGCTCGACAAGATGGACTATCAATTTCAAGGACATCTAAATCTGTGAGTTTTTGATTCAACTTAAGTTTTTTTATCGCATGCATCTTATGGTAACAATTTATTTTAAATCACGTTAAAGCTTAATTGATCTATCTCTATTTGCAAACATCAGGCAGATATCTTTCTTTATAGGGTTACGCTAGTATTTTTGTTATCCCCCTACGATACGATGGTTTTGTTAATGAGCTACTTACTTGCACTCGATCAGGGAACAACCTCAAGCCGTGCGATTATTTTTGATGAACTTGGGCAAGTTCATGCCATCGCACAACGCGAAATTTCCATTCAGACACCCCACTCGGGCTGGGTCGAACAAGATGCTAATGAAATCTGGTCCACCCAAATTGCCGTGGTACAGCAGGCTTTAGCTTCAGCTCAGATTCTTGCGAAAGATATTCGGGCACTCGGTGTTACCAACCAACGCGAAACCACTGTGGTGTGGGACAAACGTACAGGCAGGCCGCTCGCACCCGCCTTAGTCTGGCAAGACCGTCGTGCTACTGCATGGTGTAACCAGTTAATTCAACAACAGTTATCTGACAAAATTCACAAAAAAACTGGCCTTCAAATTGACCCGTATTTTAGTGCAGGCAAGCTGGTATGGTTGTTAGAAAATGTTGATGGTTTACGCCAGCTAGCACAGCAAGGGCATGTAGCATTTGGCACAATTGACAGCTGGCTGGTATGGAATCTGACTCAAGGTGCAGAACATGTAATTGAAGTCAGCAATGCGTCACGCACCATGCTCATGAACCTCGGTCGCCAAATCTGGGATGAAGAGCTACTTGAACTGTTTGATATTCCTGCCAGTGTTTTACCCAAAATCATCCATTCTGATGCCTATATTGCAGATACTGCACAAGGTCTACTCGGTAGCAATATCCCAATTGCAGGGATTTTAGGTGATCAGCAAGCTGCGTTGTTTGGGCAATCCTGTTTTGAAGCAGGGATGGCAAAAAATACCTATGGCACAGGCTGTTTTATGCTGTTCAATACAGGCAACCAACTGCAATACAGTCACAATCAGCTACTCACTACACTGGGATGGACCTGCAACAATAAAACTCATTATGCTCTCGAAGGCAGTGTATTTATGGCAGGCGCTATTGTGCAATGGCTACGTGATGGCTTGGGCATCATTAAAAGCAGCCAAGAAGTGGAAAAACTGGCGTCTCAGGTCAAAGACACCGATGGTGTTGTGCTAGTACCTGCCTTTACAGGGTTGGGCGCGCCCTATTGGGACAGTGATGCACGTGCATTACTGTGTGGTATGTCGCGTGGCACCACCAAAGCCCACATCGCTCGCGCTGCCCTAGAAGCAATCGCCTTTCAAGTGGCTGATGTTTTCACAGCAATGCAATTGGATCTATCTCAACCCTTAAAAGAATTACGGGTTGATGGGGGTGCAAGTCAAAATGACATGTTAATGCAATTTCAGGCAGATATTCTCAATGTCCCTGTAATGCGCCCGAAAATGCGTGAAGCCACTGCATGGGGAGCAGCGGCTATGGCAGGCATGAAAATTGGCGTGTTTGCCCATGTCGGGGAAATTGCCCAGTCTTGGCAACTTGATCGTTGCTTTGAGCCAAAAATCTCAGTAGATCAGCGCCAGAGCCAGCTACAACAGTGGCATCGGGCCTTGCAACGTGCGCGTTCAGATTTAAATTAAAATAAAAGAAGCCAGTCGAATGACTGGCTTCTTTTAATGAGCATGCCCCCCCTCGACATTGCCTTTAGCACGCGGACTAAACCAAATCAAAATTGCCCCGACCAAAAAGACCAAGGTAAAAATTAAAAATACATGATTGACCGAAATGGTTGAGGCTTCTTTATCGACTAAATTCGCAATGGTGCCCACAATGGTTGAATGACTCATACCACTGGCTTCAAGTGCTCGTACCGTTCCTTCGGGATGCAAGCTAGATACCATTTCACTACGGGCAATCTTGCTATGATCATCCCAAATGGTCACTGCTAATGAGGTTCCCAGTGCACCTGCCATGGTTCTTACAAAGTTCATCAATCCTGCTGCCGATGCAATTTCTTGCGGTAACACTGAACCTAATGCCAGATTGGACAATGGAATAAAGAAAAATGGGACAGCAAAACCCTGAATAATCTGTGGTAATGCCAGTGCCATAAAGTCCGCTTCATTATTCCAGAAAGCCCGCAGCAAGGTCACGCCACTCATCAGCACAAAACCGAAAGACGCCAGTAGTCGCGCATCAAACTTGCTGGCAAGTTTTGCCACAATCGGCGACATGGTCAAACTACCAAAGCCCATCATTGCGGTCAGATAACCTGCCCACGTGGCGTTATAACCCATGTTGCTTTGTAGCCACTGTGGAATAATCACAATACTGCCAAAGAAAGCGGCAAAACCAAACGCCAGTGTCAACGTTGCAATTGAAAAACCCCGATGCCTGAAAATCCGAATATCCACCACAGGGTGCTTATCCGTATATTCCCAGATCAGGAACACCACAAAACCAATCGCTGCGATCAATCCCAACACCACAATCATGCCGTTATTGAACCAGTCACGATCATGCCCCAGATCGAGCATCAACTGTAAGGCAGCAATCCAAAGAATCAGTAACCCCAAGCCCATCCCATCTATTTTTAACTGTGTAGTTGGGGTTTCCGCAGGTTTGAGTATTCGAATCGCGGCGAGTGCACAAATAATCCCGACAGGTAAATTAATAAAGAAAATCCAGTGCCATGTCAGGTTGTCACTGATCCAGCCTCCTAGAATCGGCCCCAAAATCGGCCCCACCACGGTGGTCATTGCCCATAAACCCATAGCTTGGGCATGTTTTTCAGGTGGGAAAATACGCATCAGCAAGGCTTGGCTAATTGGCATAAGTGGACCACCAAACAGCCCCTGCCCAATTCGGCAAAACACCAGCATTTCAAGACTGTTGGACAAACCACACAGTAAGGAAAATACGGTAAACCCGATCAGGCAAGCAACAAAAATCCGTACCGAGCCAAAACGCCCAGCCAGCCAGCCTGTTAACGGCACGCAGATTGCTTCAGCAACTGCATAGGACGTAATCACCCATGTGCCTTGCGAGGTTGAAATTGCCAAGTCACCACTAATATGGGTGACTGAGACATTGGCAATGGTGGTATCAAGCACCACCATAAAGTTTGACAGCGCGATTACAAATGCTGCCAGCAGTAATCGCCCTCCTGTCAACTCAGCAAAAGGAGTGGCATTTTTCATAAGCAATTACTTCGCACTGAGGTCAACATCAGCATTCATCGACAAACCGACACGTAGTGGATGCGCGGCTAGTTCTTTTGGATCAAGTGCAATACGTACAGGTAAACGCTGTACCACCTTAATCCAGTTACCTGTCGCATTCTGCGCAGGAATCAAGGCAAATGCTGAACCCGTTCCACCCGAAAAGCCCATGACTTTGCCATGATAGACCACACTTTTCCCATACAAGTCAGAGGTAAGCGTTGCAGTTTGCCCGATACGGACTTTGGCCAGCTGGCTTTCTTTAAAGTTGGCATCAACATACAGCTGTGAAATAGGCACGACACTCATCAGCACAGTGCCTGGTGCAACCCGCTGCCCGACCTGAATATTACGGCTGGTCACCACACCATCGACTGGTGCACGGATCAACGTGCGTTCCAAATCAAGCAATGCCTGTTGGACTTGGGCTTGTGCAGTCAAAATATCAGGTGCGGTGTTTTCACTTGCCCCCGTAATCAAGGCTTCATTGGCAGCCAAGTTACTTTGTGCCGCTTTACGACTCGATTCGGCTTGTGACACCGCTGCTTTAGCAACATTTAATGCAGCCAGTGCAGTTTTTGCTGCACTTTGTGATGAGGTCAGCTCTTCTTTAGAAATCGCACCTGTTTGCTCAAGTGCCTGACGACGAGCTAACTCTTGACGTGCATTGTCATAATCTGCCTGTGCTTTGACAACCTGTGCCTGCGCACTGCTAATGCTGTCACTACTCACAAAAATTTGTGAATTTAAAGAACTGCTGTTGGCTTGAGTCTGGTGATATTGACGTTTGGCTTTTGCCAATGCCGCTTCTGCCTGTGCGAGTGCAATTTTGGCATCACGTTGATCGACCTGTACTAAAATATCGCCTTTATGCACTTGTTGAGTATCTTGTACCAAAACTTGTGAGACTTGCCCTGTCACCATTGACGTGATTTCAGCAGTATCAGCGCCTACATAGGCATTGTCGGTATTAACCGTATTATTGAAAAAGATTGCCCAAATTGCATAAAGTACCGCTGCAATAACCAATATGAGTGCCAAAAAGCCAAGCATTTTTTTGCGTTTGGCTTGCATGGCTGGTTCAGAATTTGACTCTGGCGGTTGGGTCTCGGGTGTATTATTGGAGACATCTGTCATCACATATTCCTAAATTAACTCAAACTGTGATCAGAACACCTCAAATACATCTCAGCTGTGCACAGGCTTCACCAATCGGCTCAGGAAATGTATTTGAACTATACCCAGTCTTGATTTTTTGAATCGTTTGCTTCGTTATATCGGGTAAAAATCACATTTTGATTATAAAAATACAAGATTGTTTTTTTCGTAAAAACGTGTACAAAGTGCAACAGAACCCCTTATTTTAATAGGTTTCTAGCACATAAAAACACAATCTAAAGTTTTAATATTAATCAATATTTATTAATATTCATCTATTTAATAAGCATAAGAAGCAATGGCCACCGCGATAGTGACTGAGCAGTCATTTTGCATAGACATTCTCATTGTACAACTTTTTTTGCCCATTCTTAAGACTTCTGCATGAGCAATAAATGCTTGCCCACGACCAGGTGCCAGATAATCTACCCTCAAATCCAGTGTTGCCAAACGTTCGATCTGTTTAAGTACCTGTTCTCGATGCTGAATATCGGCACGCTTATATAATTCTGCCATTGCCACCACACCGCCAAGGCTATCGAGCAAGGTGGCCGCCACACCACCATGTAAAATTTCATAAGCCACATTGCCAATCAGGTTTGGCTGCATATTCAGATGCCCTTGAATCTGATCATCCACCACCCGCATGCAAATCCCGTTATGTTGTAAAAAAGGCGAATGGTTAAAGGCATCACACAATTGCTGCAAGATTGCAGAGAGCTGATTTTCAGATGAAATATCCAGTTGCCCTGTCCATGTTTTTTTTGCTTGACCCATGCTGAGTTATTCCTTGAATGATGATATGTTCTTGTACAAACGCCTCATTATAGGGCTACAATAGCCCCCAAGTTTAATACTGAACATCGAGATTGTTATGACTTATACGTTCAATCGCCCTGCATTTCCTGCCACCCGTATGCGCCGTATCCGTAAGAATGATCAACTTCGAGCGATGGTCAGTGAGACTCAAATTACTTCACACCACCTAATTTACCCTGTATTTGTACTGCCAGGACAAAACCAGCGTGAAGACATTCCAAGTATGCCAAACATTCAGCGTTTATCGCCTGATTTGCTGTTGAAAAAAGCGGAAAGCCTTTTAGAGCTTGGAGTGTCTAAACTGGCGCTGTTCCCTGTTACACCACAAGAAGACAAAAGCCTGACTGCTGAAGCCGCGTGGCGTGAAGATGGTGTGGTTCAAAACACCTGCCGTTTACTCAAAAAAGAATTACCAGAAATGGTGCTGATTACTGACGGCGCACTTGACCCTTATACTACGCATGGTCAGGATGGTATTATTGACGAAAATGGTTATGTCTTAAATGATGAAACAGTAGATTGCTTGATTAAACAGGCACTCAGTCATGCCGAAGCAGGTGCTGATGTAATCGCACCAAGTGACATGATGGACGGACGTATTGGCGCGATTCGTCAGGCACTCGAACAAAATAACTTCATTTATACCAATATCATGGCGTACTCTGCCAAATACGCCTCAAGTTTTTATGGCCCATTCCGTGATGCTGTAGGTTCATCGAGTAACTTAAAAGGTGGCAACAAATACACTTACCAAATGGATATCGGCAACCGCGCTGAAGCCTTGCATGAAATTGCTCTAGACTTACAGGAAGGTGCAGACATGGTGATTGTCAAACCAGGTTTGCCATATCTCGATGTCGTGCGTGAAGTCAAAGATACCTTCGGTGTTCCGACCTTCGTGTATCAGGTGAGTGGTGAATATGCCATGCTTGCAGGTGCGATTCAAAATGGCTGGCTCAGTGACAATGTGATTCTAGAATCATTATTGTGCTGCCGCCGTGCAGGTGCAGATGGGATCTGGACATACTTTGCCGATGTCGCTGCGCAAAAACTCAAAGAAATGCAATAATTCATTTTCCTAGATAGATCGAGCGCACGATGCAGATTGCCATCATTGGGGCGGGTGTAAGTGGTTTACTCTCAGCCTTTGAACTGATTCAACACGGCTGTTCCGTCACGATTTTTGATCAGCAACATGCAGGCAAAGCGGCCTCATGGGCAGGTGGTGGCATTTTGTCGCCGATGTACCCGTGGCGCTACCCTGCTGCGGTCAACCAGCTAGCTCAATATGGCAAGGCGCTTTATCAGGAATACAATGAACAGTTGTATCCCATCACCCAGATTGATTTTCAGATTCAGCATACTGGTATGCTGATTTTTGACCCTGAAGATTTTGCCATTGGGCAAAGCTATGCGCAGCGCTATCAGGAACCGATGCAATATGCAGAGTTACTACAGGGGCAACACTTACATCAGGTCAATCCACGTGTATCGGAACAGTTTCAGCAGGCATTGTATTTCCCACATTTATCCAATGTGCGAAACCCACGGCTGTTGCAGTCTTTAATTGCTTATTTAAAACAGCAACCTCAAATCAAATTTGTGGAAAACTGTGCAATTCAAAAATTACAGATTCAAAATCAGAAAGTCACAGCAATTCACACTGAAAATGGCGAAAAATTTGTAGCTGATCAGGTGGTACTTGCCACAGGTGCGTGGAGTCAAACTTGGGCTGAGCCACTCAATTTAAGCATTCCAGTCAAACCTGTACATGGACAAATGGCACTATTTAAAACACCAGAAAACTGGTTGCCAACCATGTGTATGAATAAGGTCATGTATCTGATTCCACGGCGTGACGGACATATTGTCTGTGGTTCAAGCATGAATGATTTTGGTTTTGACAACACACCGAAAGCCCATATTCAGCAAAATATTGTCGATGCGGTATTTGAAATGGTGCCAGAACTGGCACAGTTTCCACTGGTCGATCAATGGGCAGGCTTACGTCCAAGCTCCCCAGACGGCGTGCCTTACATCGGGCAAATGCCAGAGGTCGACAACTTATGGGCCAACTTCGGACATTTCCGTAATGGTTTGTGCATGGGACCTGCTTCTGCGCGCCTACTGCGTCAACTCATGTTGCAACAAAGCACTTTGGTTGATCCAGCAGCGTATTCGCCGCAGCGCCTCATACAAAATGCTCTCGCCTAATTACGCCAATAATTGCTGCAACGCCAAATCCAGAGTTGGATAATGAAAATGATAGCCTGCTTCAAGCAAAGCTTTGGGTTGGACAAACTGTCCATTTAAAATCAGTTGAGATTGCTCACCCAGTAAAAGCTTAAAAGCAAAGCTTGGGGCTGTCAGTAATGGACGAACCTGTAAATATTTGGCAGCACACTCGGCAAACTGCTGTTGGGTCGAATGTTCAGGTGCAACCACATTAAAAACGTGTGCCTGTGGCTGATGAGTGATTAGAAACTCAATCACACTGAGTACATCGGCAATATGCACCCATGTCACAGGCTGACGACCATGTCCGATTTTTCCAACCAGTTTCATTTTTATCGGTTGAAGCATCTGCGGCAAAATTCCACCATCTGCGGCAAAGACCACGCCTAAACGGATAATTTTAACCGTGTACTGCGCTTGATATGCTAAAGCTGCCTGTTCCCACTGCTGACAAAGTTCTGACATAAAAATGTCTTGGGGCTCAGTATTTTCATCGCAAATCTTTTGCCACTGTTGCTGTTCATCAATCCCGTAATAACCTACTGCTGAACCTGAAATCACCAGTTTTGGCTGATGCTTCTGGTGATTAAGCCACTGAAACAATTGTGTTGTAGTCTCAACCCGACTATAAATCAGTTGCTCTTTGCGCTCTGTACTCCAGCGCTGCTGACCAATATTTTCTCCCGCCAGATTAATTACATAGTCAATCATTTCATTATTGACCTGACTGAGTTTCTGAACCCAGCGCAGGTTATGGTGGTCTGACGTTCGATTTTTACGGCTCAGGGCAATCACCCGATAATCACGTTCTAACAAATACGGTAACAAATGCCCACCAATAAAGCCCGAAGCACCTGTAATCAAAATAGTTGCAGCAGACATAGTTTTTCCTTTATTCATTTTTATTAGATGAGATGCTCTAAAATATAGCATGCCTGCCAATATTTGATCACAAATTAGACCACTTGAGTTTTTTTAAAGTTTTTTAAACTTTCTTGTCAACCATTACTCAAACACTGACGTTATATAGGGTACAAGGTCTGTTGTTGACGTTTTTGCACGGCATCAGCGAAAACGTCTCTTCAGTCACCTGCCATCAACAATCTTTGCCTCGGGTAACTTCATAAAAATAACCCGTTGTACGAAGTATCTTAGACCAACGATTTATATCACTCGAATCGTTGGTCTTTTCTTTTTCAGAATATTTTTCCACTCGTTTTAAGCAATCTACGAAATATCTTACCTATAAATTAATATGGAGATAGCAACATCGAAACACAATATATCCAGAAAAAAATCAATAAAAATAAAATGGATTCAATCAATCCAATTCAACTACCGTAAAAAAAGTCACTTTCAATCTTGGTGCGTATTCTGCACCTTGCATACAGCTTTATGCTACCTTATGGGCATTCATTCGCAGGACTTCCAACTTTATGAGCGTGCATTTTCTTCATACTTCAGACTGGCATTTGGGGCAATTCTTTTATAACCATTCACGCCACTATGAACATGAACAATTTCTGGCATGGCTCATTCAACAAATCAAAGAAAAACAACCACATGCTCTGCTGATTGCAGGTGATATTTTCGATGTGATCAATCCAAGCTCACAGGCACAAAAACAACTCTATCAATTCCTTGCCGATGCACACGAGGCTGCACCACAGATGCAAACCCTGATGATTGCGGGTAATCATGACTCAGGTTATCGAATCGAACAGGTCGAACCCTTACTGGAAAAATACCATGCAAAAGCTGTCGGTGTAATTCGCTGGAACGATGACAAAAGCTTAAATACCGAGCGCCTGATTTTGCCGATTTATGATGCCCAAAAAAATATTGTGGCATGGTGTGTGGCACTGCCTTTTCTACGTTCTGCGGAAATTACAGGCCTGAACGACCAGACCAGCACCAGCCAATCTGCAATTGAATATCTACATCGTACCCTGATTGGCGAAGCACAAAAAAGAAAAACACCTGAACAGGCATTAATTGTCATGTCACATGCGCACATGCAAGGTGCAGAAACGTCAGACTCGGAACGCCCAATTATCATTGGCAATGAAGAAGCACTTTCTACTGCATTATTTGATGGTGCAATTGATTATGTGGCACTGGGACATTTGCATAAACCGCAAAAAGTCGGACAAGCACATATTCGTTATAGCGGCTCGCCGATCCCCTTATCTTTTAGCGAAATTCATTATAATCATCAGGTAGTTGATGTCAGAATTGATCCAAAAAATCCTGAACAGCCGTGTACTTTTGACGCAATAGCCATTCCACGCAGCATCAACCTGATTGCCATTCGCGGCAGTCTCGATGAAGTCTTTACCCAGCTACAAGCTTTGCCGCACGGCGAAATTGAGGAGATTGAGCAACGTGAATATGTGGATATTGAATACAGTACCACCCAACCGCCTGCTTTAAATTTGCGCCAACAGTTTGAAGATGCCCTGCCAAAAAACCGTTATCGACTGGTCAAGATTTCCCGCCAGTATTTGCCAAATGAACAGCAACAAGATCAGGCTTTAAACATAAGTCTAGAACCGCCGACTCCCGAAAAACTATTTAGCAGCCTGTGGCAAAAACAAGGTTACGATGCCGATGACAGCGTACTCAAAGACTTTATGAGTTTGGTTGAACAAGCCCAACATGTACTTGATGATGAAACCTCTGCTTAAGGATTTGCCATGAAAATTTTATCTATTCGCATAAAAAATCTGGCATCGCTGGCAGGTGAACAGTGGATTGATTTTGAAAGTCAGCCATTGGCAAATGCAGGGCTGATCGCAATTACAGGCAAAACAGGTGCAGGAAAATCAACCATTTTGGATGCGATGTGCCTTGCTCTATTTAATAAAATTCCACGCCTCAAAGAAAGCGATGGCAAACTTCGTGATGTCGACGGTTCAGAATTATTATCTAATTCACCTTTAACCGTGCTACGGCGCGGCACGGGGCATGGTTTTGCCGAAGTGAGCTTTATTGCACCCGATCAGAAACGTTATTTGGCACGTTGGGAACTCAAGCGCGCCCGTGAAAACCCTACGGGCAAATTGCAAAGCGTACAGCGTTCGCTGACTTGCCTGAGCGATGGTGTGGTGATTGCCGATAAAACCAAAGCCGTCGATGACAGTATCAAAAATATTACCCAGTTGTCGTTTGAACAATTTACCCGTGCGGTGTTGTTAGCCCAATCTGAAGTCACGGCTTTCTTAAAAGCTCGCGACAGTGAACGCGGTGAATTACTTGAGTATCTAACCAACTCGGCGATTTTTGCCAAAATCGGGCAATTGGCATTTGAAAAAACCCGTGACATTGCCAAGCAGCGCAAAGAACTGGAAAATGTTTTAGGACATATTGAAATCTTGTCAGATGAAGCTGTGACTGAACTGACCGAGCAACTGCAACACAGCAATATACAGTATGAAAAACTCAATGCTGAGAAGATAAAACTTGAGCAATATCAGCGCTGGTTTACCCAGCAGCAGCAGCTCGAACAGGATGTACAACACCGCCAGCAGCATCTAACTGAGCAACAACAAAAATTTGATGCGTTGGGTTCAAAACGCACGCAGCTTAAACAATTGGAAACCTTTGCTAGTATTCGCCCGAGTGTGATTCAACAGCAAAGAACTCAGGCGGAACTGTATCAGTTACAACCGCAAATTCAAAGCTGCCAGCTAAAATTCAACGTCATTAAACACGGTTTTGAACAAGAAAAAACTGTGTTTGATAATGTGGATAAACAATTTAAAGCTCAGCATACGTTTGAACAAATACATCTGTCCAACCTTGAGAAAGTCCGAACCTATATTCAAGAGCGCGAATTTATTGGCAAGCAATTTGTTAAAGCCAAATCCACGCTAGAAAGTTTGCAACAAACTTTACAACCGTTATTACAACAACAGACTCAATTGCAAACGAATTGTGATCAATTCAAGATACAGCTTGAGCAAGGGTCACAACAGCTACAACAAACCGCACAATTTTCAAGTTTGGATCAAGGACTGTCTGCACATATCGCACCACTACAACGCTTTATTCAGCATTTGCAAAGCTTCGAACAGCAATATGGCGAACTTACAACTGCACAAACAGATTTAAGTCAAAAACAACAACAGCTTGCTTCACTGCAACAGCAATTTGGTCATGAGCAAACCATTGATGAACAACTTGAACAACTACGAACAACGTCCGAGAAAACCTCTGTTCAAAGCCATCAATTGGCTCTCATCAATACCCAATTTCAGCAATATGTTCAGCTTCGTTTAGAACAAGATACTGTTCAAAAGCAATCTACTGAACTCTTGCAAAAGATTCAGCAAAGTACACAACAGGTTCAGCACACTGAACAGCAATATCAAATCCATAAACTGAAACGAGAACAGTTACAACGCATCTTGCAGCAGCAACGCCTGTTGCATACTGAAAACATTGAAAAGCTACGTGAGCAATTGATTGAAGGCGAAGCCTGCTTGGTCTGTGGCAGTACCCACCATCCGTTTAAAACAGATATATCTGCACTTTCCAGTGAGCTGTTGAATTTACAGGAACAGCAAGAACAACAAGCTATTCAACTGGAACAGCAGCAGTTGCAGGCTTGGCAACAGGCGCAGCAGATTCATGCACAGCACAATATGGCGCTCACGCAAAATCAAAGCCGCCTAAATGCGTTAACTGCTGAGCTTGAAAAAACTCAGCAATCCATGAGTCAGATCTGCATTCAAGCTCAAATTGACATTGATTTCAGCCAAGCACCAGAACTCACCCAGCAGAAACTTTTACAAATCATTCAAACACTTCAACACGATAAGCAGCAGATCGAACAGTCGATCCGACAACTTGATGATACTCAAAAACAGCAACGTGCGTTGACCCAACAGATTCAGCAGATTTCACAGCAGCTTTCGATTGTGCAGCAGTCCGAGCAGACGATCCAATATCTGCTCGATCTACTCACGACAGAGCAACGTGATGCATGGCAAAAACACCCTCTAAAGATTGCCAATCAAATGGTGCAGCAGCTCAACCAACGCAGCCAGCTTTTACAGCATATTGAAATGCTGAATCAGCAGTTGAATGACAAAACTCGACTTCTACAGCAAAAAATACATGAAATTCAGACCAAGCATGAGCAAATTCAACAGGCAGAAAAAGAGAAAGCTGAATGTGAGCGTAAAGGGCAAGAAAATAAAGAACTTGCGACCCAATTGATTTTTGAAATGACGCAAATACAGATTGAAAAACCACATGAATGGTTGATTCAACATGATGAACAACGCCAAAATCTACAGCTTCAATTTAACCAGATTCGCCAAAGTTTCGAGCAAGCCCGCGAAAAATTTGATCAACAGCAACGGCAACTTGATCAGCTCAACATTCAGTTGCTTCAGGTGACGGCGCAACATCAGGCTGCGACCCTTGAAATCGAACAATGGCTAACACAACATGCAGAGTTTGATCAGCCATTACTTTCCCAGCTACAGCACATTTCGCCTGAAGAAGCCCAGCAGATCCGCCGAGACGTTCAAGATGCCGAGCGAGCATTGGCAGATGCTCAGGCAGCACTAAAAGCCATTCAAGAGCAATTACAACAACATTTGGGCCATCAGCCTGAAATTGGACTAACTCAACTGCAAACCGAATTCACAGCGTTGCTTGAATCCCTGCAACAAACACAAGACATACGCGATAACTTCAAACTCAAACTGGAACTACATCAGCGCAATCTAGAGAAACAACAAGAATTTTTCGAACAGATTCAGCAAATTCAGCAGCAGGAACATCGCTGGGGTAAAATTTCAGGTTTAATGGGAGATGCCAACGGCAAAAAATTCCGTGATTTGGCTCAGCAATATAATCTGGATATTTTACTTGAATATGCCAATCAACAACTGGCGATGCTGTCACAGCGTTACACGCTCAAGCGCCTAGAACACTCGCTTAGCCTCGCCATTATTGACCATGATATGGATGGCGAAGTACGTTCGGTTGCCTCACTGTCTGGTGGTGAATCCTTCCTCACCGCGCTTGCCTTGTCACTGGCGATTGCCAATATGGCATCAGGTTCCATGAAAATCGAATCGCTGTTTATTGATGAAGGCTTTGGCACCTTAGACGCCTCATCGCTACACATGGTGATGAATGCACTCGACCAATTGCAAAATCAGGGGCGCAAAGTCGTACTGATCTCGCATATTCAGGACATGCATGAACGCATCCCTGTACAGATTCAAGTGCAGCCACTCGGTTCAGGGGCAAGTAAGATTGAAATTGTGGGCTAGACAATAGATTCGATGTTCATGGGAAACGTACGATGCAACAACATCCCTCCTCCGCAAAGGCTGTCGTCAAAATCGTGCGCCTCCCAAACAACGTGTTTTCAACGGCTGGAAATCCCAATTGTGTAAACACGTCCATCAGTGTGCATTCACCCTAGCCCATTGAAACGAGCTAAAAGCCTTGAGTCAATCTGGTCAATACCACACAGCATTTTGACTTCAGTTTTCCCAAACAATACGACTACATTCATAAGACCGCGCATTTAATTTTTGCCTGACTCATCGCACCTGATCTGTATGGTTATTTTTGATAATCTCGCGCACCAAACAATGCTGTTCCGACACGAACCATGGTTGAGCCTGCGGCAACTGCTGCTTCAAGATCGCCCGACATGCCCATGCTTAACGTATCCCAGTCGTTAGGGTGAACGTGGTGCTCTTTGACTTGTTCAAATAGCGTCTGTGCATCGGTAAATGCTTTCAGATTATTGGGTGCAGGAATCACCATCAAACCACGTAAACGCAAATGAGGAAGCTGGCTAATCTGCTCAACCAATGTTGCAACCTCTTCAGGGGCACAACCATCTTTGCTGTCTTGACCATCAATATTCACCTGTAAACAAATATTTAATGGTTCATCAGAATCTAAACGCTGACTTGACAAGCGTTCAGCAATAATTAAGCGATCAACGCCATGTACCCATGCAAATTTTTCAGCCAGATGTTTGGTTTTATTACGCTGCACATGCCCAATAAAATGCCATTCAATCGCCAAATCCTGCAACGCCTCAATTTTATCCAGTGCTTCTTGCAAATAATTTTCGCCAAAAGCTCGCTGACCTGTTGCATACATGGCACGTAAAGCATCGCTCGGATGGGTTTTCGACACTGCAAGCAATTGAACGCTATCAGCTGAACGGTGGGATTGTGCACATGCATGTTGTATTTGTTGCAATACAACATCACGAGATTCTTGGTAATGATTCATAAACAGGCATCTCTCAAGGTTTTTTTCATGTTTTGCGGTGGAAAGTATTGGTTAGATGTTTTGAAAGCCGTTATTATTTTACAAAAATAACGAAACCTTTGGGGCAAGAATGGATATTACAGAATTACTGGCTTTTTCTACAAAAAATGGGGCATCGGATTTACACCTTTCTGCAGGTTTACCGCCGATGATTCGTATTGATGGTGAAGTACGTCGTATCAATCTTCCCGCATTAGAGCATAAAGATGTCCATCGCTTGATTTATGAAATCATGAATGATAAACAACGTCATGATTATGAAGAATACCTTGAAACGGACTTTTCTTTTGAAGTTCCTGGAGTGGCTCGTTTCCGTGTCAATGCATTTAACCAGAATCGCGGCGCAGGTGCCGTTTTTCGTACCATTCCATCAAAAGTTTTAACCATGGAAGATCTGGGTCTAGGCAATACCTTTAAGGAAATCTGTGAATTTCCTCGTGGTATTGTGCTAGTCACAGGGCCGACAGGTTCTGGTAAATCAACCACACTTGCAGCAATGATCGACTATATTAACGAAAACCGTTATGATCATGTTTTAACCATCGAAGACCCAATCGAATTTGTACATCAGTCTAAAAAGTGCCTGATCAACCAGCGTGAAGTACATCGCGATACGCATGGCTTTAACGAGGCATTACGCTCAGCATTACGTGAAGACCCTGACATTATTTTGGTCGGTGAGATGCGAGACTTAGAAACGATTCGTTTGGCACTAACTGCCGCTGAAACTGGTCACTTGGTATTTGGAACACTACATACCACCTCTGCGGCAAAAACCATTGACCGTGTGATTGATGTATTCCCTGCTGAAGAAAAAGATATGATTCGTGCCATGCTGTCAGAATCTTTACAGGCAGTGGTTTCACAAACCCTGCTGAAAAAAACGGGAGGTGGTCGTGTTGCAGCACATGAAATCATGCTGGGTGTACCGTCTATTCGTAACCTGATTCGTGAAAACAAAGTGGCACAAATGTATTCAGCAATTCAGACAGGTGCTAATCAAGGCATGATCACGCTTGATCAAAGCCTCAAAAACCTTGTCACAAAGGGTGTGATTACCAAGGATGTCGCACGTACTGCCGCCAAACAACCAGACAGCTTTATGTAATTCAGCGAAGGAACTGCCATGGCCATGGATTTTAATGACTTACTCAACCTGATGAGTGAGAAAAAAGCATCGGATTTGTTCATTACCGCAGATGTTGAACCATCAATGAAAATCAATGGGCAACTTACTCCCATTTCATCGACTAAACTGACAGGTGAAATAGCTGACCAGCTCATTCATTCCATCATGAGTGAAAAGCAACGTAAAGAATTTAGTGAAACTCGGGAATGTAACTTCGCCATTACTAACCGTGAACAAACTCGACGTTACCGTGTCAGTGCCTTTTACCAACGGGATTTACCTGGTATGGTTCTGCGCCGCATTGAACACAAAATTCCAAGTGTTGAAGAATTAAAGTTACCACCTGTTCTTAAAGAACTGGTCATGGCCAAGCGCGGCATTATTATTTTTGTAGGGGCTACAGGTACAGGTAAATCGACTTCTTTGGCTGCATTGTTAGGTCACCGTAACCATAACTCCAAAGGGCATATTATTACCATTGAAGATCCTATCGAGTTTATACACCAGCATGCTGGCTGTATTATCACTCAACGCGAAGTTGGTATTGATACTAACTCTTTTGAAGTTGCACTCAAAAATACCTTACGACAGGCCCCTGATGTGATCTTAATTGGTGAGATTCGTACCAAGGAAGTCATGGACTATGCCGTTGCATTTGCTGAAACTGGTCACTTAGTACTTGCGACACTGCATGCCAACAATGCCAACCAGGCCCTTGAGCGGATCATTCACTTCTTTGAAACAGAACGCCACGAGCAGATTTATCTGGATTTATCGCTCAACTTACGCGCAGTTGTAGCGCAGCAACTCGTACCAACGGTTGATGGTAAATCGCGCCGTGCGGCGATTGAGGTTATGATTAATAGCCCATTGATGGCAGATTATATTCGTAAAGGCGAAATACATGAGCTTAAAGCTCTCATGACTCGCTCTCGCGAACTGGGAATGCAGACTTTTGACCAAGCCTTGTTTGACTTATATAAAGCAGGTGAAATTAGTTATAAAGACGCACTTCGTCATGCCGATTCACCAAATGATCTACGCTTACAAATCAAGCTTTCAGAGGATGGTGGTGCAAACCAACTCTTCAATGCAAGCAGCAAAATCACCTTTGATGGTCAGTAAGTCATCAATAAAAAAGGCATTTCTTCAAGAAATGCCTTTTTTATTTGTTATATTTATGTAGGGATTATTTCTTGCGTGACGCATCCTGACATTCAGTTGCATCGCAATAACCGTACAAATTCAACGAGTGCCCTGTAAGCGTAAAACCATACTCTTTTGCAACTTCATGCTGTTCATGCTCAATAACATCGTTTGTAAATTCAAGGACTTTATTACAATTTTGGCATACAAGATGATCGTGATGATCTTCTTGCATAATTTCAAAAACCGAGTGATTATTTTCAAAATGGTGACGTTGAATAATGCCGGCAGCTTCAAATTGTGTTAACACGCGATACACGGTTGCTAAACCAACATCTTCACCTTGATCTAGTAATGTTTTATAAATATCTTCAGCGCTCAAATGGTGTTGTTTTGAGCTTTCAAGTAATTCCAATATCTTAATTCTTGGAAGGGTTACTTTAAGTCCTGCTTTACGCAAATCTTGATTCGAAATGGGCATGAAAAAGTCTCTCAACAATTTGTTAAGTTGGAATATGCAACAGAGTTTATATGCAGTATGATCTATCACTAGATTAAATGCATCACAATTGATTTGGATAGTGTAGCAAAAATGCAAAAAATTATGTTGACGACCTTACTCGTCAGTTCATTGCTTGCCGGCTGTGTCTATAAAATAGATATTCCTCAAGGGACACCTTTAACAAAAGCCCAAGCTTCTCAGATACATGTTGGCATGAGTTACCAACAAGTTCGTTTCTTACTTGGTAGCCCAACCATTACTGACCCACTTAATCCAGAACGTTGGGATTATGTTTACAATTATATCCCAGGAACTTATGCGAAAAAAGCCAAGATTCCAGCAGCTCATGGTCAGCATCTGCATATTTTCTTTGATAAATCAGGTATTGTCACCAAAATTGAAGGCTTAGACACCCTTCCAGATGCACAACCAGGATTACCACCTTCAAAAGATGCAATCCTGTCTGCACAACCCTAATCGATCCATTGATGCATCGATACGGTAAAAGAAAACCCCAATCAAATCTGATTGGGGTTTTCTTTTATTAAGAAGATCGTTTAAACCGATTTCCTTTCTGATAGCGTCCGACGGGATGATTCGCAGCACGATTACGGCGAATATCTTGAGGATTAATTAGCAATGGGCGGTATATTTCCACCCGATCACCTGTCTGCAAGGTATGCTCAAGACTAACTTTGACCCCAAAAATTCCCACCTGTAAAAGCTGCGGCAGGTCAGTTTGCATGGTAAGACCACTCTGCTCAATCGCATCCTGTACAGTCATCCCCTGCTGAAATTCAACCGTCATATAGTATTGCTGCTGTGTGGTTGCATAGGCAACCCAAACCTGCTGCATTACACTGCCCCCAGCACAATCGCTACCATTGCCAATACGATTGCTAAAGGCGCAACAATACGCACGGAAATACGCCACAGGTTATAAGTCACTTCCTGACTGAAATTCAGTGATTTACGCAAATGGCTGATTTTCATGATCCAACCGGCAAAAAACGCGTAAATCAGACAAATCAATAATCCCCAAAGCATAAGTACAGTATTGAGTACTGGAACAATTGCAAGACATGCCCATGTCAATATTGCAACTAAAACAATGGCCCATTGCACAACCATCGCAATTTGACGTTGCTGTAATTGTTCACGCGCCAATTGTACAAACCCAGCAGCGACAGCCACTGCGCTCACTAAAATGGTAATCGCTGGAAGTTCTGCTTGTACCGCAAAAAAGCCAAAAAGTACCACTGCAAGCACTTGTGCGACCCAAACAGGTAAAGCATTGGGAGTGGCTTGCTCAGCATCTTTGATTTGTACCAAGCTGGTCTGCGCATACACCCCTAACCCCAGCCCTGTAGCAACCAGTGCGAGAACCACCGCATAGCCCCATTCAGAGAAGTGAATTGCGGTTATATGCCATGCAGTTAAGTTCAACGGGAAGATATGACTCAAAACCAGTGAAACCAGCAGCATAACTGCACTCATACCAACCAATATCAGGCGTGGCAAAAATGATGCAGCAACAGCAACTACCGCCAAAATCGCAAATACAATATTTTCTGCAATAGGTAGCTGAACATAATGCGTTAAGGAGTGACTCGCATTGGCAATCAGTGCTCCTGCTAAAAATGGCATAAACACCACAGCCAACCAACCTGCAATACGCCAATATGCTGAAGCATCCGCTTCACGCGTCAAGGCCATCAACGCTTGCAAGGCCGTTGTCTTCGCGCGTTTAACCAGTGCGACTTCCATGTAGGCAAAAGGCAATGCCAGTACGACCATCATGACCAGCCACAGCAACCAGAAATCCAGTTGCCGATCCAATTGAATCCCCACCACTGGCGCAAGCGTGGTAATCAACATAAATGATAAACAAAACGCCATCAGTGGCGATAACCATCGTGACATAGGTCTGTCCTGCATCCGAAGTTAAAAATAATGAGCTATTTTGCCTTTGTCATGGCTGAAAATCAAAGTTTGTAGAAAAAAGAAATCATTGCCGAGGCAATGATTTTTGGCGCATAAAGCAAGCTGTAGTTTTTTATGATTATTCTAGTGTATTGTTTTTATTATTTATGAGAAGAACCGTGCGAACCAGTTCTTGCCTTTTTTCTTTTCATGCTCGCGAATAATGCCTTTCATGTTTTCTTTAACTGCACCAACATAATCGGCATCATCGTGTTGAATATGATTAATCAACCATTTTGTCAAAATTTGATGCAACTCATCTTCAATGGCTTGCCCCATCATAAAACGATCGCGATAGGTTTCAATTTTTTTAATAAATAAGTCATGTACGCGCTTATGTGGCACACGATACTTATAGGCTGCCTCTTCTTGCAGACTTTCTTCAAAGGTAAAATGAGACTGGGTATAGTCAATAATATTATCCAATACTACTTTGATTTGATTGCGATCGTGAGTAAAACGCACATCTTCGATTTGATTAATATAATCGAGAATACGTTTATGCTGATCATCAATCACTTCAATACCAGTATTGTATTCAGAGCGCCAATTCATCTTCATAGTGAGGTCACCTAACGCATTCATATTTCATTTTCGAGGCATAATATATAAAAAATGATCAACTAAAAACCAAGTAATACTCTCAGAATTACAACACTTTTCACTAATTATTTGATTAAGTTCACAAAACCTCATATACCCAACTAAAAGAATCAAGTATTTTTTAATCAATTCAATTGCTTATATATTTAGTTTTTACCAAATATAAAAAATAATTCGCAAAATCTAATATAAATCAGCTTTACTGATACGTCGCAAAGAAGGGTCTTGCGCTTCACGAATCAAGCGCTGTACGGTGGTCATGGCATGTAAAATCGGGCGCCCCTGCTGAAATAAAATCATTTCTCCTGCCCGAAAAGCTGTCCACTGTTCATTTTGTGTCAGTGGTTCTGTAGTAATAACGGCAACACGATCCTCTGGTGTGGTTACTTCACTAAAATCAACTTCGACATCCAGATCAATCAGCTGTACATGTTGAAATGGATATTCACGTACAATCCAGTGCAATTTGGTGGTGGCATAACTCCACAACGCTTGACCATTGGATAAACAGAAATTGAATGTGCCATGCTCTGCAATTTGTGGAGCAACCTCCTGTAAAACCTGAAAAATTTCTTGAATCGAAGGTTCCTGATAACCAAAACGTTCCACCAGCTGATCGAGCAAAAAGCAAAATGCATATTCACTGTCAGTATTGCCAACAGGCGTAAAATGTCCACTCAGCGCAGGCTGAAACCCATGCAGATCGCCATTATGTGCGAAAATCCAGTGACGTCCCCACAATTCGCGCATAAATGGATGAGAATTTTCAAGGGTAATTTTACCTTGCGTCGCTTTACGGATATGTGCAATCACATTGCGGGATTTAATCGGATAATTGCGAATCAAGTCAGCAATCGGTGACTCGACCGCAGACTGGTTATCGACAAACAAGCGGCAGGCTTTATCTTCAAAAAAAGCAATGCCAAAACCATCACAGTGGTCAGAGGTCACCCCTGCACGTTGTGAAAACCCACGGAACGAGAAAGTAATATCGGTGGGTGTCGCACAATTCATTCCGAGTAGCTGGCACATGCTTAAATCTTCTTACAATCAAATACATCTATAGGCAATGTAACGGATGCAGTCTCGATCTGCAAATGCGTTTTTTCACTGTCTTTATGAAAAATAATGTAAATACTAGACTTATTTCATAAATATACTGGATAAGCATGTCCGAGAAATTCTTTTGATTTTTCCTAAATATCAAAGATCTCTTGTTAATAACCAACGAACGATTATACAAGTCATCGCTGGAAAAAAAGCGATTAAAAATACATAGATCAGCTTATAAAAGCTGAGTCTTTTCCAAATAAAATGAATGATTGTTGTGGTTATAAATGCTTCAAGAAGTCCTGCGATCATCATTGAAGCTTTCGGAAACTCATCAGAAACAGGATATTTTGCATTAAAAAACCTCACTGATAAAAAATCGACAACCAAATCTGATAAAAACAAACAATAAAAATAAAAAAATAGGTTTAAAAATACGATTAAATTAAATATTAAAATTTTCTCTTTAATTATCTTTTTACTCACCCAATAATTGAATGGTAAAAGTAATAATAATAAAATTACAACCCCACCACCATACATGTCTAGTTCCTATTGATTTTTTGATGGATGAAAAAGATCAAATAATAATTTTTTGAGTCAAAAAAAAACCGCATTTCTGCGGTTCTTTGGATTTAAACTTGCGGATGCCCAGATTTGGCACGGTTGGTAATTAGTGTTCCAACCCCGTGATCGGTAAAGATTTCCAGCAAGGTTGCATGTGGCACACGCCCATCAACGATATGTGCGCTCACCACACCACCTTTGACTGCATCTAGCGCACAACTGACTTTTGGAATCATGCCACCATAAATCACACCTGTTTCAATCAACTGATCGACTTCATGCGTGGTTAAACCAGTCAGCAGATTTTTATTTTCATCAAGCACACCACTGATGTTGGTTAACAAAATCAGTTTTTCTGCGCCCAAGGCTTCAGCCACTTTACCAGCGACCAAATCCGCGTTGATGTTGTAAGTATTACCTTGTTCATCAACACCGAGCGGTGCAATGACAGGAATAAAGTCACTTTGGGTAAACATCTGTAAAACATCGGTTTTCACACCTACGACTTCACCGACCATGCCCAAATCAATCTCTTTTACAGAACCATCTTCATTCTGTTTTTTCATCAACAGCTTGCGGGCACGGAGTAAATTACCGTCTTTACCTGTCAAACCGATGGCACGTCCACCATGCTGGTTAATCAGATTTACAATGGATTTGTTGACGCTACCGCCAAGCACCATTTCCACCACTTCCATGGTCGCAGCATCGGTCACACGCATACCATCGATACGGTCTGACTCTTGCCCCAGACGCTTGAGCAATGAATCCACTTGCGGCCCGCCACCGTGTACAACAATTGGGTTTAAGCCAACAGTTTTAAGCAACACAATGTCTCGCGCAAAAGAGCTTTCAAGCTCAGGATCCGTCATGGCATTGCCGCCATATTTGACCACAAGGGTTTTTCCTGAGAAACGTTGAATGTACGGCAAAGCTTCTGTTAAAACCTGTGCTTTGTCGAGGCCAGTGTGTTGGTGTGGCATGTGCCTCTCCTTATTGCGCGTTACAAATATCGTGCGCGATTTCTGGATATTTTTCGCTGAGCAGATATGCAAAGTTTTGGCGAATTTCATTTAAACGCGATGCACTACTGGCATCGAAGCGTACTGTTAAATATTCGCCAGTATTGGATGCTCGAATAATGCCAAAACCATCATCAAAATCAAGCCTAACCCCATCGATTTTCGTCAAATGTGCTGTAATTTTATGACTTTGTTGCTCAATATCTTGTAATACATCGACAGGATGATGCTGATAAGTACGGATATAGGTATCTTCAGTTGCATAACGCTCAGGAATTTGTGCAAATAACCCTGAAAATTTCTGAGTGGAGCTTTGGGTTAAATATTCCATCGCACGCAGTGCTGCATACAAGCCATCATCATAGCCTTTGCCACGTCCATCATTAAACACATAATGCCCAGCATATTCCCCACCAAAAATTGCCTGCCCTTTGGAATGCCGAATATATTTACGCAAGAAGGTACTACCTGTACGTAACATGTGAGGAATACCGTTATAGTGCTTAATTTGTTGAATCACTAAACTTGAGCATTTCACATCAAACACCACTTCACGTTGCGGTTGATGCTCAAGGCACATTCTGGCGAATAGGCACAATAAACGGTCAGCACGTAAAATTGCTCCCGTTTCATCGACCATCACCACACGGTCGCCATCTCCATCGAGAGCAAAGCCCAAATCAGCCCCCTGCTCACGTACTGTATGACAGAGTCTTTCCAAATGCTTGGCCGTGGATGGATCAGGTGCATGCTCAGGAAACTCGCCATTGGCTTCGCAGCGTAGAGCAATCACCTGACAACCCAAGCGTTGCAAAATTGCTACAGCATACTGCCCAGCAGAACCATACAAACCATCAACTACAACTTTCAGTGGCCGAGCCAAATGAATATCGCGTTGTAAATACTGCAAATATTCAGCTTTATACGACTCAATAAATTGATGTGGCTGATCTGCAAATGAAATCGCACATTGCTGCTGTTGATAATGTTGCTGTGCTAACAATGCAACCTGTTGAATTTGTTCAGGAGATGAAGGGTCTCCCTGACACATCCATTTAACGCCATTGTCACTTTTTGGGTTATGACTTGCCGTCACAATCACGCCATTACCGCCGTGCTGCATAGCGAAAAAATATAAACATGGAGTGGAACAACAGCCTAATTCGATCACATTCAAGCCATTCTTTTTAAAAGTTTGTTCTAAAATGGCTGCATAACTTGGACTGGTCAAACGGGCATCATAGCCCAATACCACAGTTATTACCCGATGTTGTAAATATTGTTGGGATAATGCTTCAGCGATTGCTTGTACTACAACTGGCGTCAGAACATTCAACTTGCCCCGAATATCATAGGCACGAAAAATATGCGCAGGAAAATCATTTTTGTTTAACTGCATAAAATACTTTTTTTTAGATCAATCATGAATAAATTGTGTGGGAGAATGCGGTACTTTGTAAATATGATGTTTGCTCTATTTTACGAGAAAATGCTATTTTTTGACTAAAGAGTTAAAAAAACTTCACCTCAGCGAAGTCTTTTTATTCCAATAGATCGATTAATTTTAATGTTGACCTGTATGACCGAAGCCACCTGCTCCACGCTCAGTTGCAGCAAACTCATCGACCTGTTCAAATTCAGCCTGAATCACAGGTACGAGTACATACTGAGCCAAACGCTCGCCTGGTTCAAGCGTGAAAGTTTGCTGTCCACGGTTCCACACTGAAATCATCAATTCGCCCTGATAATCAGAGTCAATTAAACCAACCAAATTACCCAAAACAATGCCATGTTTATGACCTAAACCCGAACGTGGCAAAATCAGACCTGCAAAATTTGTATCTTCAATATAAATCGCTAAACCTGTTTTCACCAATACGGTTTGACCTGGCTCAATCTGGATGGCTTCATCTAGACATGCACGTAAATCAAGACCTGCCGAACCTGCAGTCGCATAGCTTGGCATTGCCCACTGTTGACCTAAACGCTTGTCTAAAACTTTAACCTGAACTTTCATATACTTTCCTAAACAATTAAAACATTAGTGCTTATGCTTGAGCATGGCACGTAAATTTTCCAAATAAACTTTTGCCTGTTCTTTCGGATCAACATGGACCTGTTGTGTCTTTTTCTTGCGCCCGAGCCAGTCGAGTTCATCTTGTGGCAATTCATCCAAGAAACGGCTTGGGGTCATCTGTTTCATCTGCCCGCCCGCCTTACGCTGCTCTGCCAAAGTTAAGGTCAGACCCTGACGCGCACGGGTAATGCCCACATACATTAAGCGGCGTTCTTCTTCTACCGTTTCCGCTGCAATCGAGTTTTTGTGTGGAAGTAGCTCTTCTTCGAGCCCCATCATATAAACAAATGGGAATTCCAGACCTTTTGCTGCATGCAGGGTCAACAAGTTGACTTTGTCAGTGTCTTCCTCTTCCTGTTGTTGCTCCAGCATATCCAGCAACACCATTTTACGAATTACGCTTTCAATATTTTTTTCATCGACATCTTCAGCACGATTAATCAAACTTTGAATACTGGTGTATAAGGTTTCGATGTTATCCAGCTTGGTTTTTTCCTGTGCAGGCGTTGCCGATTGCTCGCGAATATAGTCGATATAACCTGTTTCAGTAATCATCTGACGGACAATCGGTACTGGCTGATCGTCATCGAGCAATTCACGGGTGTAATCCGCCATAAACTGGGCAAACTCATGCAATTGCGAACAGACTTTTTTGCTCAGCACCATCCCCAAACGCTGATCGGCTGCCGCCATTAACAACGATAAATGATTTTCTTGAGCAAATAGACCCAGTTTTTCCAAAGTCACTGGGCCAATCGCACGTTTCGGAGTATTAATGATGCGTAAGAACGCACTGTCATCTTCAGGGTTAATGATCAGGCGCAAATAACTCATGATGTCTTTGATTTCACTACGCGCAAAGAATGAGGTTCCGCCTGAGAGTTTATACGGAATCTGCATTTGGCGAAGTTGGGTTTCTAGTACCCGCGCCTGAAAATTACCGCGATACAACACTGCGTAATCTTTCCAGTTTTTACCGTTCATGAGCTTATGCGTCATGATGTCCTTGACCACGCGCTCGGCCTCATCATCATCATTACGGCAGGTAATAATACGGATGACTTCGCCATGCCCTTTGTCACTCCACAATTTTTTATCAAAAATATGCGGATTATTTTCAATCACGGCATTGGCAGCTTTTAAGATGCGACTGGTGGAACGGTAATTTTGTTCCAGTTTAATCACTTTTAAATTCGGGAAATCTTCTTTGAGCAATGCCATGTTTTCAGGCTTTGCTCCACGCCATGCATAGATTGACTGGTCATCATCACCCACAGCGGTGAACTGCCCCATCACACCAACCAGTAATTTCACTAAGATATACTGTGCGGTGTTAGTGTCCTGATATTCGTCGACCAGCAAATAACGCACACGGTTTTGCCACTTGTCGCGCACTTCGGCATTTTCTTGTAATAGGCGGGTTGGCAAAACAATCAGATCATCAAAATCCACTGCATTGTAGGCACGCAAGTTACGCTCATACAGTTGATATAAATAGGCAAAGCGCACATCGTCTTCGGTTTCACAGGTACTCGGTGCTTGTTCAGGCAAAATCAGATCATTTTTCCAGTCGGAAATTTTCTTCATTGCCTTTGCGACCAGTTCCTTGCTTTCTGCACCAGATAAATTGTCCTGATGCATCAGGTCAATCAGAATGCGTTTGCAGTCATCTGCATCCAAAATCGAGAAATTGGCTTTGAGTGGTAAATGTTTTAGTTCAAGTCGCAGCAGATTCAAACCGAAGGTATGGAAAGTCGACACCGACAAGCCTTTGGATTCTTCACGGTTCAGCAATTTACCGACACGCTCTTTCATTTCACGTGCAGCTTTATTGGTAAAGGTCATGGCAGTAATGCGATGCGCGGGAATGCGGCATTGCTGTACCAAGTAGGCAATTTTTCGGGTAATCACCGAGGTCTTGCCTGAGCCTGCACCTGCAAGTACTAACAAGGGTCCTTGAGTGTATTTCATGGCTTCAAGTTGCTTGTCATTGAGTTGACTTGCTGATGACATATGTGAACCTCCTATGCTTGGAGCATGATTATAGTCATCTCGGTTTTAGATTCCCAATAGAACTTGCGCTGAACGCTAGAATTTTGTGTGATTGGGCGACGGTTTGTGTCGCAAAACAAGCCAAAGAAATGGCTGATAAACTCATCGCAGAAGGGCAAAGCCGAAATGCTCCGCTCTCTGCTGCGGCACTTTAATTTTTGGTTTGTAATTTCTGTTTGGCAGGCCATGTCATGATAAAACGCGCGCCGCCAAGTTCAGGGCTACGGTCAACTTCAACCTTACCCCGAAACCAAAAGGCGATACGACTGACAATAGATAATCCTAGACCGTAGCCACCCGAAGCACGCGTTCGGCTATCATCCAGACGAGCAAAGGCTTCAAACACCCGCTCGCGATCCTGTTCAGGAATACCCTGCCCATCATCTTCAACGCAGACATAAGCCTGACCATCGGGGCGAATTCCCCCGCTAATGCGTACTCGTTCATTGCAATAACGCACCGCATTCCCCACCAGATTTTGCACGACACGGTGCAAATAACGCCGTTCAGCATCCGCAACGACACTGAGGTCTGGTGCTTGCAGCTCAATTATCTTTTGGGTTTTTAAGGCTTCCGTTTCTTTTGCTACCTGTGCCAGTACATCCGCAATCGGAATACTTTGAATATCCAAAGATGGCGTGCCCTGCTCAAGTTTGGCATAGGTCATAATTTCATCAATTAAGGTATTGAGTGCTTCAATATCTTTATCAATCATATCGACCTGACTCAAACGTGAATCATAATCATCGTCTTCAGCCAGCATTTCCATACCAAAACGGATCCGCGCTACAGGAGTACGCAGTTCATGCGATACCGCACGCATCAGTTCACGCTGTGCCTCAATCAAACGCTGAATATGGCTTGCCATATCGTTATAGCTTGATGCCAAACTTGCCATTTCATCTGTGCCTTCAACATTGAGTCGGGTCGACAAATCCCCCGATTTCATTTGGTTCAGGGCCTTAATAGTTTGCTTGGTCTTACGCTGTAGCGGCAAAATCAATCCATACACGCCCAAACTCAACAGAAATAAACTCAACAGTGTAATGCCTGCTGCGAGTTGAAATGGCATCCAGTTAAACATGGGTACAGGACCGATCACCAACACTTCAGCAGGGTTATTCGGCATTGGCGAAACAATCGAAATAGTTGTTCCGCGAATCGTGGCACTGTCACGATATAACAAAATGCTCTGATCCTGACGTAACCGTCCAATCTGTTCAGAGTCGAGCCCCAAATCCAGAATCGAACTAATTTCAATTGGATATGAAAAATGGGAATGGATTTTTTCGAGGTATTCTTTTTCCTGACCTGGATAATAAATTAAGTAATCCAAAATAAAAATCGGGAGCGCTTTCATTTGTCGCTCGCCAATTTTATTGACCTTAATGTACAAATAATGTTTTTGGTCATGTGGCAATGCTAAAAATAAAGTCGCAACCATACTTTGCGCATCGTAACGCACCACAGCCTGTTCATTTTCAATCCGTTTGGTTTCCGAACGAGACAACTCGACTTTAGAACGATCGACCAAAGAAATCGGAAGTTCAAGTAAATCGGCTGCATCAGAAATCCAGTCTTTCTTTTGCTGTAAAGTCAGCTGACGCTCCACCCCCTGACTAATCACATAGGAAATGCCATCGGTTAAAGATTCACGATATTCTTGCGCACGTTGATAATTAATAATTTGTACTAGCAAATAGCAAAATACAGCCACCAACGCCACGAGGATGATGACACCTGCGTAAATTCGCAAAAATATACTGTGCTTAAACACGAATGAAGCGTCCTTTGTTCAGGATGTCTAAATCAAACCAATAACCTCTCTCATCTCAGATGAAAGAGGTTGTCATGCGTCAACGACAATAATCTCCATTAGAGACCATTGGTCTCTTTCACAAAGAGATACCCTTTACTGCGTACTGTTTTAATACGTTTCGGATTTTCTGGATCATCACCAATTTTTGGGCGAATCCGTGAAATACGCACATCGATTGAACGATCCTGACCATCGTATTCAATGCCGCGTAAACGCTCAAAGATGTCTTCACGTGACAAGATACGACCAGCATTTGAAGCCAGTAACCACAACAAGTCATATTCGGCGCTGGTAAAGTCAACCAATTCGCCATTTAAAGTGACTGAACGACCACCGTTATCAATCACCAAGTCATCAAATTCGATGCGCTGAGCCACTTCATCTTCAACAGTTTTATCGGTACGGCGCAGCAAGGCACGAATACGTGCCAACAAGACACGTGGCTGTACAGGTTTTGCGACATAGTCATCTGCACCCATTTCCAGACCTAAAACCTGATCCATATCTTCGGTACGTGCTGTTAACATAAGAATCGGCTGGTGATAGTGTGGACGCACTTCGCGACATACCGTTAAACCGTCTGCGCCTGGCAACATTACATCCAAAACCACAAGGTCAGGCTGTTCACTAATAATACGGCGAATTGCACGATTACCGTCAGGCTCAACACCCACTTCGAGTCCGTTACGGATGAGATATTCTTGAGTAAGGCGTGCTAGGCGTTCATCATCTTCTACAATCAAGATTTTCGGTAACTTTTCTTCTTGGCTCATCATTTTGCCCCTTAAATTCTGTCAATATTAGCTATTAGTTATTCAAACAGATACGCTAATTCATATTCTGCAATATACACATGTTTACATTGTAAACAAGATGCCGTTCACCAAACTGATACATCTACAGGGTAAATTGTAATAAATTGGTTAATTATTGAAAAATTTAATATTTTTATTTCCATGATTGCCCATATCGTGTAGCTAAAGTAACGCGTGTTACAGATTTACCTGAGCTTGGTCGCGCTATTTTATGATCAATTAATTACTTTGCTGCGTTCTGTATAAGCAATTTGGAATGGACTTTGTTATGCTATGCAACCTGAGCAAAATACGCTATGTCTTTGTATCTAAAACAGCTCAAATTCCATCGCAAAAATTAAAAAAAAATTTAAAAAGAATTAAAAAAATGTCAATATTGATCTTCAAAAAAATTTCCCGTATCTTGTGCCTTAATTCTTTTTAAACCACTAAATCTTGTGTTTATCCCTCAAATATCGAGGTTCATGTACCCGATTCAAATGGTCTATAGACATAATAACGAATGAGAAATGGAGCTAAACTGACATGAGCGTAATCTCATCAACACCAGGTCAACTGCAAGTGATTAAACGCACTGGCGATGTTGTCCATTTTGATGCAGAAAAAATTTCTGTTGCCATTGGAAAAGCCTTTTTAGCCGTAGAAGGTCAGCAAAGCGCAGATTCAAGCCGTATTCATGACCGTATTGCACAGTTAACAGAAATGGTGATGAACACTTTCCACCGTCGTTTACCGTCAGGTGGCACCATTCATATTGAAGAAATTCAGGATCAGGTTGAACTCGCGTTAATGCGTACTGGCGAACAAAAAGTTGCTCGTGCCTATGTCATTTATCGTGAGCAACGTGCGACTGCACGTCAGCAAACCAATGCCAATCATCACCCAACCTTACAAATCCTAGATGCTCAAGGTCAGTTACAGCCTCTAGATTTGACCGAATTGACTGCAACAATTACAAAAGCAGCAGAAGGTCTTGAAGGGATTGATGTTCAGGCAATTGTCGATGAAACCGTAAAAAACCTTTATAACGGTGTAAAAGCAAGCGATATCGCCACCACCATGATGATGGCAACCCGTACCCGTATTGAACAAGAGCCAAACTATACTTATGTGACTGCACGCTTGTTGTGTAACGAGCTGGTCGCTACAGGCTTAGAATTCTTAGGTTTGCCAACCGATACACTAGAAAATGACGCGCTTGAAACCTTCCTGAAAAAAGGTATTGAGCTTGAGTTGCTTGACCCTGAACTGTTGAACTTTGACTTGGCGAAACTTGCTGCGGCAATTCAGCCTGAGCGTTCAAACCAGTTCACGTATTTAGGTCTACAAACATTATTTGACCGTTACTTCATCCACTCAGATGGCGTACGTTACGAACTGCCACAATTGTTCTTTATGCGTGTAGCAATGGGTCTTGCACTCAATGAAGACAACCGTGAAGATCGTGCGATTGAGTTCTATAACCTATTGTCTAGCTTTGACTACATGGCGTCAACACCAACTCTGTTTAACGCAGGGACTTTACGCCCACAGTTGTCGAGCTGCTACTTGACCACCATTTCCGATGACCTTTACAGCATTTACGGTGCAATCCGTGACAATGCCATGTTGTCTAAATGGGCTGGCGGTCTAGGTAATGACTGGACACCTGTACGTGCCTTGAACTCATACATCAAAGGCACAAACGGTAAATCACAAGGTGTTGTACCGTTCCTGAAAGTGGCGAACGATACAGCTGTTGCCGTGAACCAAGGTGGTAAACGTAAAGGTGCGGTATGTGCTTACCTTGAAACTTGGCACTTGGACATCGAAGAATTCCTAGAGCTTCGTAAAAACACAGGTGATGACCGTCGCCGTACCCACGACATGAACACTGCAAACTGGGTTCCTGACCTATTTATGCAACGTGTGATTGAAGATGCAGAATGGACACTGTTCACCCCTTCTGACGTGCCAGATCTACATGATTTGACAGGTAATGCATTTGTTGAGCGTTATACGCACTACGAAAACACTGCCAAAGAACTCAACTTATTACACAAGAAAGTTCGTGCCAAAGATTTGTGGCGTAAAATGTTATCGATGTTGTTTGAAACAGGTCATCCGTGGATTACTTTCAAAGACGTTTGTAACTTACGTTCACCACAACAACACGTTGGCGTAGTGCATTCATCAAACTTGTGTACTGAAATTACCTTGAACACCAGCGAAGATGAAATCGCGGTATGTAACCTGGGTTCAGTCAACCTTGTGCAACACGTACAAGGCGGCGTGCTTAATCGTGAAAAACTGGCGCGTACCATTAAAACTGCCGTGCGTATGCTCGACAACGTCATCGACATCAACTACTACGCTGTACCACAAGCCAAGAACTCAAACATGAAACACCGCCCAGTGGGTATGGGAATCATGGGCTTCCAAGATGCCTTGTATGAAATGGGCATGGCTTACGGTTCACAAGAAGCGGTTGATTTTGCTGATGAATCGATGGAAGTGATCAGTTACTACGCCATTCAAACATCAAGTGATCTTGCGGTTGAACGTGGCGTGTATTCAACTTTCAAAGGTTCACTCTGGGATCAAGGTATCTTGCCAATCGACTCTTTAGAGATCGTGGCGAAATCACGTCCTGAACGCATGTTTGAAGTCGATCGCACTCAGCGTTTAGACTGGAGCAGCTTACGTGCCAAAGTTCAAAAAGACGGTATGCGTAACTCAAATGTGATGGCGATTGCTCCAACAGCAACTATCTCGAACATTTGTGGCGTATCACAGTCGATTGAACCGACTTTCCAGAACTTGTATGTGAAATCAAACTTGTCTGGCGAATTCACCGTGATCAACCCTTACCTTGTTCGTGCATTAAAAGCACGTGGTTTGTGGGATAGCGTGATGGTGAACGACCTGAAACATTTCGAAGGTTCAGTACAAAAAATTTCACGTATTCCTGAAGACTTGAAAGCAATGTTCTCTACAGCATTTGAAGTTGAGCCACGCTGGATTGTGGATGCTGCATCACGTCGTCAGAAGTGGATTGACCAAGCTCAATCATTGAACCTGTATATTGCGGGTGCAAATGGTAAGAAACTTGACATCACTTACAAAATGGCTTGGTTACGTGGCTTAAAAACTACTTATTACCTCCGTGCTTTAGGTGCAACTTCGGCTGAGAAATCAACCATCAATACAGGTGCGTTGAACGCAGTAAAACCGGCAACGGTTGCAGCTGCCGTAGCAGCGCCTGTTGTGGCTGAGAAAAAAGCGGAAGTAGTTGCTGAAGAAGGTTTCTCTCAGGCAGCGCCAGTACCACAAGCTTGCTCAATCGACAATCCAGATTGCGAAGCTTGCCAATAATCTCTTATTGCAAGTCGCTCACTTGAGTGGCTTGCTCAATTTTCAATTAAGGTAAAGGCTATGTTTGAACATTTATCTAGAAACTATGAATTAGGTTTGCTGGCATATGTCTTTACCTACATTGTGTTTTGTATACCGATTACTTATGTGATTTACAAAGTACGTAAAGAACAGCGTAATCAAAACAAGTAGTGCAGACTGCTTTTTTGAACAAAATCAAAGCAGCAATCGACAAAACTTAGTTTTGCTTACGCAGAATAAGCGTATAGTAGGGACATCTTCGCTGTAAGGTGTCATAAAAGATATAAACAACGAAGAGAGAATGATTATGTCTATCCTTAGTTGGGACGATTTTGAAGATGATTCGCAAAAACCGGTTACACCAGAACCCAAGTCTGCGCCCGTCCAACCGCAAGAAACGCCTAATTCGCAAGTGGTATCTGATTCGCAGCCATCGTCGCCGAATGTGGCAAATGCTCAACCCGTTGGAACCAATACCAGTGCCACAACAGATTCAGCCGATTCGTTGGCTCGAGCATCTGAATCCCTAAAACATCTTGATATTAACGCAGGTGCAGAAGATTTAGGAACAGGTGCAGGTCGTGTTCAGGTTGACGATAAAGCCATGATCAACTGTCGCGCTGACTTGAACCAGCTCGTTCCGTTCAAATACGAATGGGCTTGGCAAAAATATCTGGATGGTTGTGCAAACCACTGGATGCCACAAGAAGTCAACATGAACCATGACATCGCACTTTGGAAGTCTGAAGATGGCTTAACCGAAGATGAGCGCGTTATTGTTAAGCGTAATCTTGGTTTCTTCTCTACAGCAGATTCTTTGGTTGCCAATAACTTGGTCTTGGCGATTTACCGTCTGATTACTAACCCTGAATGTCGTCAGTACATTTTGCGTCAGGCATTTGAAGAAGCGATTCATACCCACGCCTATCAATACTGTATTGAATCTTTAGGTATGGATGAAGGTGAAATCTTCAATATGTATCATGAGATTCCAAGTGTAGCGCGTAAAGCAGCTTGGGGCTTGAAATATACTCAGTCTTTAAGTGATCCAACATTCCAAACAGGCACACTTGAAACTGATCGACAATTATTGCGTAACCTGATTGCATTCTACTGTGTACTTGAAGGCATTTTCTTCTACTGTGGCTTTACTCAAATCTTGAGTATGGGTCGCCGTAACAAAATGAACGGTGTTGCTGAACAGTTCCAGTACATTTTGCGTGATGAATCAATGCACGTAAACTTCGGTATCGACATGATCAACCAGATCAAGATCGAAAACCCGCAATTGTGGACAGCCGAGTTCCAGCAAGAAGTTACTCAAATGTTGCTTGAAGGCACTATGCTCGAAATCGAATATGCGCGTGACACCATGCCGCGTGGCGTATTGGGCATGAACGCAGCGATGATGGAAGAATATTTGAAATTCATCTGTAACCGCCGTCTGAATCAGCTTGGTTTGCCTGAACAGTTCCCTGGTGTGAATAACCCATTCCAGTGGATGTCTGAGATGATGGACTTGCGTAAAGAAAAGAACTTCTTTGAAACGCGTGTGACCGACTACCAAACAGGTGGCGCATTAAACTGGTAAGTATTTAAAACCGTCACGCGACACATAAGTTGTCATTTGCGACGCATAAAATGTCATTGAGCGACACATAAGTTGTCATTTGCGAAAATAGAGCCATTAGGCTCTATTTTTTCAGCAAAGTATATTAAAAAATTTAAGAAGGAACTTTCATTTGAAAATTACCTTTTCTATTTAATTAAGAATATTAGCTCAAACTTAAAATGACAAATATATTTGATATCGAATAATTTTCAAATCAAGTTTGAATTACTAGAGCTTAATCATCAAAATTGTCTTTTAACCACTGCTCTAGGAAGTCTATCTGTACAAAATTAAGATCTACGTCATAAGGAGGGTACCTGAACCACCAATATGTATTCTTAGATATATAAAGATTAGTAATTTCAATTTTTTTGTTTTTAAGTGGCTGAGGCCAATTAAGAGATTTTCTTATACGATCATAGTCAGTCAGTAGAAAATTATATCTACCTCTTACTTTTGATATATGCGACTTAGTATCTAACTCATCTTTACCGAAAATCTTCACCCTTAGACGATTCATATCTTTTAAACAATAAGCTGGCTGATTATATTTACACTCAACCATTACCCATTTATTTGAATCTGGGAAGTAAGCCAATACATCATAATCTCCGATATCTGGGTACTGCTCATCTTTAAAGAAAGTTTTCTTCAGATCAATACCATGTTTAATATAATTCGTTCTTCTCGACAAAACATCAAATGCCTTAGTTTCTAATTGCTTTTCCAAGTATGTTTTAGACTTTAAAACAAGATCCTTAACTTTAGGGAAATTAAAATCAGCTGGAAGATATCCATCAGTAGTATGGTTTGTCCAAATTCCTAAAGATCTATAGGTGCAGGTTGGAGACCAAATAATTGTATTATTTAATTTGATTAATGGCTTAATATTAACTCTATTAGTTCTTTTATTATGATCACCTACTGGAACATCGTAGTGCCTATCAGCAACCCCTTCTAATTGATTGATTTTATCATTATCAATTATTAAGAATTGAATAATTTTTTCTACTTCATTTAAAGTTACATCTTCTACTGTGAAGTTCTTAAATATAGACTCTACTAACTCTTCAAATTCAACCTTGTAATAGGTTTGAGGATTTATCTCTTTTATATTTGACCAATTAGATAGACTGTATAAAACTGTAAATAAATTCTTAAAGCCAAAATCCAAATCCTGATAAAAAGCTTCATTGATTAATTTATACTCATCTTTTTGAATAATAGATTCCAATTCATCTTCAGAATTTAAACCTATCCCAAGCTTATAAGAACTTAATTCTTCATGAAATTTATTTTCAAGTTCAGTGGTGGATTCTGGTATATAAATTTCTGGTATATAAGTATTATCGACATATATGCCTTCTACTCCAATTCCAAAATGCAAGCCGTCACTAGAATGGTATAAGTTTAACAACCAATGAATATGTGCTATTAAATCTAGAAACTCACCTTCTATTATCGGCTGTGTATTATCATTGCCCAACATTAATGTACATTCAATCAAGTATCTATGATTTTGTGAATTTCTTTTAAAATCAAAATCCAACTCGGCTAACCTTTCAGCCCTATTGTAGCTTACTTGATGTTTTAAACTTTGTTCCTGTCTTAAAAAGCTGATGCAGTTATCAGTTACTAATGCAGAATAATCATCCAAAGCAATCTCTAAAATTGATAATGTATTTCTATTTTTTATAATATTGTGTATATAAGCTCTTAGCTCATCAGCAGCACTATTAATTATAGACTTTGCTAAGTCCTTATCTGTATATTTATTTGGTTCAATATCATTATTTTTAAGTATGAAAGCAATTTTTTGCCTAGCCAACTTAAATCGATACTCACTTACATTTCTAGGCTTTTTTTCTACAATATCAAAACGAGTTTTTAGATGGCCCATTGTCATTCTTAAAGGCCAATTAGTCGTTTCATACAATTTTGAAATAATAAAACTTAAATCTTCTACTTTTAAATATTCATTAATGATTTCAAGAGTTTTTATACAAATTTCCGTTTGAAACGCAGCATCAACGCTTGACTGAAATTTATAAAAACAATAACTTAGATCTAAATATATATTAATTACTAAACAATCAATACTATTTTTAAATAACTCATGTTTTACATAAAAATTACTATTCAAAATATCTGAGTTTTCTTGAATTATATTTCCTACTTTAATTTGAAATACTATATTTTTTGTCAAAATTAGAGATGATAAAGCTGATTTCCGTTGAGAAAATGCATCAGCAGCTGCCTCACAAAACAACTCCAAAACTTTTGGATTTAACTCTATGATGTTTTTATCTACGATTCTGAAATCAAATAAGAAATGAATAACATAGTTATCAAATAATGATAACCATACTAAAGAATCGTAATTCTTTGCAAGGAAACAATAATTATCATCATAAACACTTTTTGAAATCCATTTGCTATCTGAATTAGGTAAATAATTACTTAGATCAGAATACATTTCTTTTAAAGACTCATATTTGAAGTAATGTGCAGAATGTGTGTCAGTATGTATTAAATTGAAATTTACCGCCCCATCTTCCAACAGTCCATAACTTGCCTGATAACTAGCATATCCATCTAAATTAAAGCCTAAAAATAAAGTTTTGGGTGTGTATAAATTATGAAAATCTATAAAGCCATCTAAATCCTCTTTAGACTGTAAAGAGTCAATTATTGAGACAAAGTCATATATAGTAATGAACTTGATGTTTTCTTCAAACTTTACATCCAAAAATTTACTTAATGTAGTTAAGTCACTTAAAACAAAAATAAATTTAATATTATTAAATTTTAGATCACTCCCATCTACGTCCTTTGGTTTTAAACCAAGAGGAGAATAAATTTTCTGAATACCCCAATCACTTGTATCCATCATTTTTTTTAAGTTATTTTTAATTGATTTAAAGTTGCTAAATTCATCAACTGATAAGCAGTTAATAAAATAGGTATTATTTTCACTTTGAAAAGCACCGCAAAAATTATAAGGTAAAACTTTTGAATTATTACGGACTTTAAATGAACCACATAAAAGATTAGGTATATTATCATTTAAAAAATTTGAAATATTTAAGGAAGTTATTTCTGAAGATACATTTTCTTTAATGTAATAATTTTCAACTATTACAGCAATATGATTTCTTAATGAAAATGGATATATCATTTCTTCATATTCAAAATAACAATATGGGTTTACATCCGCTTCCATATATCTTTCATAAAAATTTTTATTCTTTCTAATATTTCCATTTTTAACAATTAGTTCACTATTTACTTTTTTTATTTTAAAGTTATCAATCCAATCCATCATTTTTAGCCAAAAAATATTATTTGGAATTTCTAACTTATCATCTTCATTATTTTTTTCGACTAGTATGTTTATAGTAGAAATTAAACTATTTTGTATTTCAATGATTTGTTTAAAATCCTCCATAGCTTGGGGGTTATTTAAGTAACTAATTTCAAAACCTTTAAGAAAACCATAATTATCAGATAGAGGTGAACCATAAAAAATCTTATATGATTTTTCTCCTAATTGAAGCTTTACTTCTCCCCAATCACCTACAGGGTAAAAATCTTCCATCATTGGATTATGAGGTAAAACTTTGAAAACCTTAGTCAAAAAAAATGAAAAATCTTCGTAGTTTTCGATTCTTTTTCCTATAAAATCATCTTTACTTATAGTAAAAAAAATTTCAAATAAAAGTGAAAATTTAATAAAATGATTAATATTCGGTACCCAACTTTCAGCTATTAAAATAGTCTTAAAAACATCTATTGGATGATATTCTCTCATTATTCTTATGAGATCTATTTCATAGTTTGGAATTGGTATTATTTTTTCAGCCTCTAAATTTTTTTTATTATTCCTGATATCATTTTTTTGTTTACCAAACTCCATCATTTTATTAGTAAAGAGTTCAAAAGTTTTTCCTTTATCGGCAGAGCTATTTTTCTTTTTCATAATTAAATTAAAAGTCAGATTAAACTTATTCAAGTATCACAAAACACCAAAGAGAAATCAATATTTCATTATATTTAATAGCAACTTAGATAGGATTTTTAGCTAAAATTTGGTAACTACTCAGGTTATCTATTTATAAAATTAATAACGCTTTATTTAAGTTTGGTTACTTAAAAAACTTGTTAGCTCTACTTTCAGAATTTGCAACCAATCCATTAATTCAATCACATCCAGTCTTCTTTCCAAAATTTCAACTTTAGAGACATAAGATTGAGGCTTATTCAAAAGACGTGCAAGTTCAACCTGAGTCACATGTTTAGACTCTCGGAGTTCTATAAGTTTCTTAATTAGGTCTTGATACCTAGGATCGTGTATTGAGCGCATGGCTCAATATCAGTTACAATTTAAAATATCCCAAAATAGGATATTATCATTTAACTCCATATGTTTATTGATTTTTTATTTTGGATAATGATTGAACGATAGTTTAGGAACTCAATGTGAAGCAAAAATTTTCTGTAACTCAAATCAATAGCATTGTTAAAAAACATTTAGCTGGTGCCACTATCGAACAGGTTTGTCAGGAATATCAAATTAGTGTGGCAACTCTCTATCGCTGGAAAGCAAACTATTTAGACGTAAGTGAGCAAATTCTCACTCGTTTAGATAAGTTAGAACAGGAAAATTTAGCTCTAAAGCAGATGTATGCGGAAGAAAAACTATCTAAGCGTCTAGAAATTTAGAGCTTTTAACCCACCTATTCTTTACGATCCAATAGCTCCCATTAAAAATTTCGAATGTAAATTTCAAAGATAATTTGCATTCGAAGCTGTTCAGATTGCATCTGTTGTCAAAATATTAACCCCTTCAAACAAAGTTAAAACTTGTTTTTCATGCAACAGATCTGATAATGCTTTTATACTTTCCTTCCTTGTAATACCTACTATCCCCTTATCTTCCATTGCTAACAATAGACTTATCAAAATTCTCACATTTTTCGAGAAATTATATACAGCACTTTTACCTAATACTTCCTTTGTTGAGCTAACTAAAGAAAAGACATTCCAATTAACTAAGGAAATAAAGTGCTCACGATAATTAAAAAATGGAAGTTCAGTACAAATAATAAGTAAAGTCCTATAAATAGACTGACTTAATGCAGAAGTATCCTCTTCCCTTTGAACAGCCAATTTAAAAAAAATTATCTGTGCTGCCAATGCATCCAATCCAGCTAAACACTCTAGCTGGCGTAATTTTCTTTTTGATAGGTGCGTGACTAATGCACTCCCATAATCGTATTTGTTAGCTTTATAAAGAATACGTTGGACTTCCCACGATAGATTTCTAAGCTCATCACTTAACAGCGATTCAATACTAATGGAGTTATTCATGACTTGCCAAAGAGTATGCTTAAGAAGCATAGAGCTGCCTTGTACATGAGATTCTGCTTGGCCTATAAGTATAGGACTTGGAGTATGTTTACCTAAGCGATAACCTCGCCATTTATTATTATGATAAGCATCACCATGCTTATTTTTATTAAAAGCATCTGGCTCAATTACTTTTTCAATTTGATAATCTGAATTTTTAGATAAATTGACCCTGAGATACCAATACCATAATGAAACTCGAACGATATCTAACTCACTTCTTTTTTCCATTTTTGTATTTTTCATTTTTTAGTCAATCTCAAAAAAAATCCTAGTTATAGTTATTTATAATTTAAAAACAATAAATTAGAAATTCGTATAGAGTAAAAGATTGAGCTGTTTTTACTTTCTACACAACTTTTTTTAAAAGATATATGCTTCTGTTGTGACAGGACAATACAAGACACCCTATGCAAAACCATTTCATCGTTGATGCAACAACAATAGAAAAAGAACTATTTGACCGTTACGGCCCACTAATAGCTGATGATGCTCTAAGAATTGCTTTAGGTTACAAAACCACAGATGCTTTTCGTCAAGCATTAACACGTAAAACTGTTCCTATTCCTATTTTCACTTTCCCAAATCGTCGTGGAAAATATGCGTTAGTAAAAGATGTTGCTACATGGCTAGCAAACCAAAGAAACTCATCTTTAGATCCGAACCATAACCACTAAGTTTTCATTTTTCAAAAAATTATTATGGAGTCATCATGAAAAACTAAACCAAAAATCAATAAAAAACGGACCCCAAAAGGATCCGTTTGTGACTTTATATAGAAGCATATAAAGACCTGAGAATCATAGTATCTTCTCTATATCGTCACCAGTCAAGTAAGTGCTATTCAATCGTAATAGTACAGATTAACTCATTCTCAAATATCTATTGAGAATAGGTTTACTTCTGGATAAACAGATATGTCTTATAAAAAAGTTTTTTCAAAAACTGATATTCAAATAAATATCCTTGAACAAATCAGGATTGCCTTTGAATCAACAGCAAATGTAGCAGCTACACTTCACGGGCAACGTAAAATCTATCAAGGTGCTTTTGGTCGTCGAACTTCCCTTTTCCCTAGTCAAAAGTGTTGCGGTGCAATACCACTAGAAAGCCGTCTTGAACTGGCACATGCGATACATTTAGAACAAAATCCCAACATCATAAATTATCGCTCACAAGCATTAAAAATTTTACTTATCAATGAACAATATTGTTTTCCAGATTTTTTAGTTAAAACAATAAAAGGTAGTTATGAGGTTCATGAAGTCAAACCATCCATAGCATCATTATCAACAGATGATTTAAATCGCTTTGCAATACTATCTGATCTACTCCACTCGATTGATATTACTTTTAAGCTAATAGATCACATAGACTTACCAAGTGAATCAGAAATTTCGCAGCTACTTTACTGGTATCAAAGAGGACATAGATTCAATTGGAACACCCTCGAAATCAATTACGCCTTACGTCACTTAAATTTCGAAGAATTTGATACCTCACAGCAAGTCTACAAAACACTTGAATCAATAGGTCTTAAACAAGAACTAGCTGATTATTTATTTTTTCATAAAAAAATTAAGCTCCGCTCAGAAAATATGAATAGTCGAAAGGTCTATTAATATGGAAAACTCTCTTTTTATACCTCAATCTGGTTTTCGTTTTTATTTTAAAGCACATCCCGACTATATTTTTGAAATCGGATCTATAACCTATAATGCTATTCGATATGCTGCTATAGCTGGTGGAAAATCATTTTCAATAACACCCACCGAATTCGAAAGCCGCTATAAATTAGGTGAAATTTTATGTGTATTTGCACCTGAGAAACTCATAATCAACCCCAAATATAGCTCAGAACTTCATCGCAAAGAGCGCTATGTTGTCAATGCATTACAACTATTGGAGCACCCTACAAGTATTAAGCTGCTTTCCGAATTAATCCCCCAGATAGCTTCCAACATTAATGACCTTAACCCACCTTCGTGCCGTACTGTGGCAAGATGGATCAATAAATATAGAAATTCTTCTCAGAATAAACTGTGCTTACAAAATAAATATTCAGGTAATCGTAGTTTAAGATTCCCTCCTGAAATTTATCAAATTCTAAATCAAGCAATTAATGAAGTTTATTTAAAGCCTGAATACAGAAGTGGTAAAGACGTACTTGCCTATATGCTTAGTCGATTCATGGAACAAGGCATCCCATTAGAACAGTTACCAACACTTCGTAGTATCCAGCGACATATCAAAAAATTAGATCCTTATATTGAATTTAAAATGAAAAAAGGGTCCCGAATAGCGAAGAAAAAATTTCAAGCTGCTGGCAAAAGTATTGTTAGTCCTTTTGCTCTTTATATGGTCGAAATTGATACACACTATTTAGATCTAATCGTTATTGATCCGAAGACGAAACTTGCTTTAGGCCGACCATTTCTCGCATGTGCAATTGATATCTACTCTAGAGCCATTGTCGGCACTTATATAAATATGTATCCCCCTAGTGCTGCAACTACATTAGAAGTCATCAAAGATATGATTACTCGGCCAAACCAAAAGTTACCAGGAGGAATCCCAAGTATCGTCATTCCAGATAATGGTGTGGAGTTTAAAAACAATGCTCTCGAACGAGTATGTGAACAGCTGAAAATTACTTTGACTCCTTCCCAAGTAGGCACACCTAATAACAAACCTCATATTGAACGTTTTTTTAGTACGCTCACACATGGGATTATACAAAAACTACCGGGAACAACTTTTTCCAATCCAACGAATAGAGGTGAATACAATTCAAGTAAAATTGCACAATTAACTTTAGAACAATTAAAACAATATATAGATACGTGGATTCATGAGGTTTATCACCGATCTATCCATCACACGACAGGACGTTCACCTATCATTATGTGGCAAGATGCCATTGAAGATATACAACCTAGTTTTCTTACAGATATAGATGCAAAAATTTTATGCCGTAGGCCTATTGAAAGAAGCATTAATCACGGTCAAGTACGTGTAGATGGTATTAGTTATTTTTCACATGCTCTAACTACACTACAAGCTAAAGGCATAAAAAAAGTTACCGTGCTTATAGATGATTTAAATTTAAATGAAGTTTTTATCATTGATCCCAACAAGAAAGATGTAGTCATTCAAGCAGATTCAACCAATCAAGACTATACATTTGGATTAACACGAATAACCCATCTTGAAGTTCAAAAACTAAAAAAAATCCAATCTCGATCTGACAAACAAAAAATTGGTCCGATGTCCGATTTATATTATCTGTATAAACTTATGCATGAGATTCAAACTAATCTTGTGAGACGAAAGCCAAGATTGAAACCACTTACTCTTGAACTTCCGAAGCAGCTACAGAGGATCGAAGAACAACTATTCTCAAAAGACAAGGATATTGCTGAACAACCTGCTTCCACAATAAATGTACCTACACCAATTAATCAATTTGGTTCATTGGAGGTATTTAAACATGGAAAAATTTGAGAATCGTTTTGAACAAATTCGATCGATTAACAATATTGTTATCACTTCCAATGAATTCATGGTCGCTTTCACAGGCATACAAGATTGCGTAAAAAGAAGTATTTCATTTAGCGAACCAGTTGGATGTATGCTTCTTGCTGAAGGAGGACTTGGAAAAACAACCCTCTGTAAAACAATCTTGAGTCTTATGCCTCGTACAGAAAAAATTGAGAAGGATCATAAGAAAAATATCATCCCTGTATGTTATGTAGAAGTGCCATCGCCTGCCACAGTTAAAGCCTTAGCAATAACGATACTCAAAGAGCTCGGTGATCCAACTTATGAGAATGGATATGGTACTACTGAATACCTAACTAGCAGACTGATTTATTTACTCGCACAATGCGAAACCAAGCTTATATTCTTAGATGAATTCCACCATTTATTTGAGCGTAAACCGACATCTACAAGAATGAATCGAACTACTGGAAATTGGCTTAAAACTCTAGTAAACCGAACTGGAATTAGTTTTTGTTTAGTTGGCTTACCTGAGTTTGTCCCACTACTTCAAGTTGATAGCCAAATTGCTCGTAGATTCCCATTCATTTACCACCTTAATCCATTAACTGTTGATCCTTCAAATGGCGGGAGCATGTTTGCATTTCTTGCTGAAGTTGCAAGAACACTCAATAAGCAAAATATCACTTTCTCACCACCTCTAAATAGCCAGCTCGTAGGCATGCAAATTCAACTAGCAACAAAAGGCTATCACTCATACGTAATGAGCCTGATTAGAGAAAGTATCGCACATGCTCTACATGATAATAGGCAAGTAATAACTCCCCTTGATTTCAGTTATGCATGGAAATTAGGCATCACGCTCTACATTAGCAAACAAAATAAAAATCCATTTGAAATGAACATTTCACAAATCATCTCATTAATTTAATAGTCAGAATTATGCGAAATCCTCTTTTAATACAAGCAATACCTCATGAAGATGAGTCACCAATGAGTTTCTTGTTAAGAACAGCAGAACTCAATGCACATAGTTCAATTTTTAATTTAATAGGCAAAGAAAAGTATAAATCTATCATTCGTCAGTCTTTGAATTATCATATTTCTGATATGAAACGCTTCACTCAAGTCTTAGAAGCATTAAATCTTGATAGTTCTTATAAATTTCTAGCTTTTAAAAGATCAAGGCCAACCAATAGATCTCCTATAATGATTGGAACAATTGAAGTCCCCCATGAATTATTAGAATTAGAAGGTTTACGCTACTGTCCCACTTGTCTTTCTGAAAAAGCATATCTTAGAAAAATATGGACATTAAAGCCTATACATGCATGTCCAATACATTCTTGTTTGTTAATTTATTCTTGTCCTCAATGTAAGAATTTTCTTCTCCCCAAAACAGGAGTTCTAAACTGTTCTCGCTGCGGTTTTAAATTAGATAAAGGACCTGTACAGAAAGTAAAATCAATGGAAAGTGTCTATTGGTTTCTTGACATATTAACTCATAGTTCAAATAAAGTTTTTTCAGATTTTGCATCATGCTGGAAAGCATTCAATTCTTTCTTAAAAGATGATAATTCCAATACAAATGAAAATATTTTTTTTAAAGTATATGAATATTTTTCTGACCCAGAGACTTCTGCCATAAAATTAAGTGAAAATATTAACAATAGAAGTGAGAATTCTCATCCACGTATTCTATTGCTACCATTTCTAAAACATAAAAAACTTTTCAACAAGCATATTAAAATCACCGAAAAGAATTTTTCAGAATATAGAATTAGTGAAAATAGTATTTCCAGAAATCTTAGAAATTATGAAATACAACTGATCTTAAATATTTCTCGATTTGAGCTTGAGAAATTGATAGAAAATGACTTTTTGAACCTTGGACAGAAAGAACTGTACAAAGGAGATATTGCTAGCAGAGACATAGAACACTTCTTAATTGATACATATTCTCAACCTAAATCTGCACTTCTCACTAGCATCGAAGCACCCGTAGACAATGATAGTGTGCAATTAAAGGATGTTGCTAAGTTGTTAGATATCAATTATGACATTGCTAGAAAACTAGCAAAAGCTGGATGGTTCAAATTAGAGAATACAAATGAAATACCACAGGCTTTCAAAAAATATTCAAAAGAAAAGGTGAATAAATTCAAAGAAAATTACATACTCGTTAGTCCACTAGCAACACAGCTAAAGGCATCTCCAACTAATCTAGTGGAAAAATTAGGGGCTTTAGGTATTACTCCTACTAATGGTCCACATATAGATTCAACTGCAATAAATATTTTTTTAAAGACTGATGTCCAAGATATAAAGCCAGATGACTTAATTATGATTAAAGGTTATCCGACTCGTTCTGGAAGGCAAAAAAATACCTTAAATGAAATATCGCATAGTAAGGATTATTACTCTTTAAAAAATGCTACCGCACTCTTAGAAATCAGCCCCAATAAGGTTGCTGTACTTGTTCAAAAAGGAATTCTTAGGAAAAATGAGAACAACCCTTTATCTGTTCAAATTGAAGCTAGCTCTCTATTAAGTCTGAAGAACAAACTCAATAGCGAAAATTATATTTCCAATGTAGATGCAGCAAAGCAATTAAATTGTCCCATGAACTGGATGAAAAAATATTGGTGCAATACAGGCTTCTTCAACATTGAAGATCTAACTTACTGGAAACTTATCAATAAGAATGAGTTAGCTGAAGTTTTAAAGCTAAAAGAAGAATACATTACTGGTGCTGAGGCAAGCTCTCTCTTAGGAATGCGTCATTCTCATATCACTAACCTACAGAATCAAGAACTTATAAAGCCTTACTATTTTGGTAAAACAGATAAAAAAGTAAGGCTTTTTAAAAGATCTGATATATTAAAATTGATATGAAAAACATGTGTATCTTAAAAATTTTTATCTAAATTAAACATCGAGATTATTTTGAAATCTGGCGCTACATTTGAAAGTTATATCCATTACGTTTACAACACATTATTAAATTTAAAAGGAGAAAAAGTTCAAGTTTCACAAAATACAACTTTTCGTCTTTCTTCTGGAGAATCATATGAAATTGATATCTATTATGAGTTTATTAAAGTTGGAGTAAGACATAGAGTTGCTATTGAGTGCAAAGATTGGAAAAAACCAATCAGTCAAGGTCAAATTTTAGAATTTCACCAAAAAATTAAAAATATTGGGGAAAATATTGTAGGGGTAATTATCTCTAATTCTGGGCTCCAATCTGGGGCAAAACTAGTTGCAGAAAGACATGGCATTCTCATATTAAATGGAGAAGATATTCCAACAATTCCTCAACTATTAGCTAGTAACATACAAACTAAGTTAATTCCTGAACCAAATTGTACAGGTGAACCTTTCTGGTTTATTGGCGAACTTTCCAATAATTCTACTATGGGCACTGGCACGTATAATGCTTTTCCCCAAAACTCTCCAGCAGATATTCCTTTATTTTTTTCTAAAAAACATGCTGAACTCTATCATAACCAATTACCAGACAAAGAGAGATATGCCGTATTTGGTATGCCTCAATATAAGCTAAAGGGATTACTCGCTTTTGCTGTCCCACAAGAAGTTAAATTTGGATTAATACGTAAAGTTTATGATAGCGGAGAAGTTTCTATAAATATTATTTCCGCTAATGAACTCAAAAATGAATATCTACTTTAAACCAATAATCCAATAGGTCGTGAAATGAAATATTTAGATGACTTACCTAAAAGGCATTCAAATCATATTATAGAGAGCAAAGCTGTAGCTGCTTTTGAAAAATGTATAGATGAATCTGAATGTTTCATGATCCAACAAAAGGATACGCAGGATTATGGTACAGACTGTCAATTAGAAGTAGTTAATGATGGAAATGCTACAAACGTTAGAATCCATGTTCAGCTAAAGGGCACTAAAAAAGCTTTGAATAAAGATGGCTCTATCAGCATAGATATAAGCAGAACTAATCTGAACTATCTAATCTCTCAACGATATTCATTTTTTGTTTGCTATCACATTCCAACAAATACCCTGAAATTTTGTTATGCAGATACTGTACTACGCCAATATGAACATTCTCAACAACAATGGACGACCCAACAAACTATTACTGTAAATTTCACTGACTCACTTACTGTTCAAAGGTTAGAATCCCTAGCAAAACTTGCAAAAGCTAATTCTAATGCACTAAGAAATAATAGAATTAAACAAATTACTACGTCTCCTATTGAGATGGTTAGTACAATAAAAACAATACCTTTTGATCTGCACATTCCTGAAGATCAAGAACTTGCAATATCTTTACTTTCAACCCTTTATGACAGTGGTGAAGATAAAATAATAAGTGATGCTTTTGATAGATTTCTAGCACTTTTTCCATCAGAGCATAATGCACTTGTATTTTGCTATATGGCTGAAATTAATATTGGTATGGCACAGAAAAAAACTAATATTGATAGAATTCAAAAAGGAATTACCTATCTAGAATCCAAGTTAGAAACTAGACAATTCAGTACTGGAAGTCTTTTATACTCAATTGGAAATGGATACTCTGTACTAGATATTAATGAAAATGCAATCATTGCATATAAGAAAGCTATAGATGACTTGAGTCATAATGATAACCAGCTACTAGCTATGTGTTATAAAAATCTAGGTTCAAGTTATAACAATATTGGAAATCAAGCTGAAGCTATTATTTGTTATAAAAAATCCATTACTTTCAATAACCACCTTCCAGAAGCTAATTTTGCTTTAGGCAATTTCTATTTGAAGAATGGTCAATACAAGGAAGCTTTAAAACACTTTGATGAAATAGTTTTTGATGAACCAACAACTGAGAAACAATTCTCAGTTTTAGGCTGGAGAGTTAATGCTCTTTTTAATCTAAAAGAAGGTCGTTCAGCATTTCGAGAGATCAATACATTACTTAGTAACACAGCCAGTAGCGGGGAATGGATATGGTCATGGTGCGCTCAACAAGTTGCATTATTTGGGCGTAATGATATTGACAATGCCAAACGAAGTATCTCATTTTGGGATAGATATCTAAAAAAATATCCTAATTGCCCATATGGAGTTAGAGAATGGTTATTGAATCAATTTTATTTACGCTCAGAATCCGTAAATATCGGATTCACTTATTCTGCGTTTAAGTCTCATTTTGAATCTATAATTCAATATATTCAAACCGAAGATGCTGCATTTCTTTGGGATAGACTTGGTCATTGGGCACAGGACAATAGCAATTGGAATGAAGCAGAGTACTGTTTTAGAAAGGCTTATGATCTAGAAAAAGGTGAATTCGGGTATTGCTTAGGTACAGCATTACTATTTCTCAATCGTCCGGAAGAAAGTCTTCCATTCTTACTAGAACAAGCTTTAAATATCCAACCTGATGACTTGAGTTGGTTTCAATTAGCGTCAACTTATGAAAAGTTAGGCAAAACAAAAGAATCAATTAATGCTTATAAAAAAGTAATCTCCTTAAATCCAGAGTATGCATTAGCTTGGTTTAATATGGGAGGCATACATTGGAATAATGGCGATTATAAAAATGCAAGACGAGTATGGAGAAAAGCTGTTAAGAAATTTCCTAGCCATGAGTTATCATCCCACCTCTATAAAAATATACCATACGCATTAGATTAAAAATTGCCAAAATGACATCAGTTGTGTCGCTTTAGCTTCAAAATGTCATTGGTTGTGTCGCTGATCAATGTCATTGTGCGTCGCAACCACACTCAAGTCTTTGAAGTTAATAAACTCGAAATGACAAACAATGTGTCGCATGACGAAAACGCGTAAGACGACATCTAAGTTTTCTTTAGCGACAAATAAAATTTCCTTGTAAAAAGTCCATCTACATAGATGGACTTTTTTTTAATGATGATAATTTTTCAAAAGATCTTTAAATAAGAGACAGAATTTCATAATCTGCATATGCTTATTGGGACTGTACTAGATTGACACAGTGCCAATCTAGTACCGCCTCTAATCATTTTAATAACGTATGCCTGATGAAGAAAACATGTTACTATTCATTTAGTAGTTACAATTAAACTTATTAATTCTTATGAGTAAAAATACCAGTCTTGAGGTCTGTCCAATCGCTAGAAGTCTTTCAGTTCTTGGCGATTCATGGAGCATGCTGATATTAAGAGATGCACATGCAGGTTTTACTCGATTTGACCAGTTTCGTAAAAGCTTAGGCATTGCTCCCACAATGCTCACTAAACGGTTATCTGTGTTAGTCGATGAAGGCTTGCTCGAAAAACGGCAATATTCAGAACACCCACCACGTGAAGAATATGTACTCACTCAAGCTGGTAAAGACTTTTTACCTGTTTTATTTGTGATAGGCGCATGGGGCAAAAAATATAAACCCTATGAGCAACCTGAGAAAATGGTGACTTTCATTGATGCAGAACAAGGCACTGAAATTAAACCAATTGTTATTGATCAAATCACTGGTGCCGAAATTGGTACCCGTCCAATTAGTCAAAAATAACGAATAATTTAAATAGATAAAAGCACTCAATTGGCGTGCTTTTTATTGGGCTAATGTAAAGTAAATAGGTTATTTTGCTCTGCTACGTTGGGTTGCATAAGTTCCCCAACCACTGAGTAAAACCGATGTAATAAATGCCCATAAACCACTTTCGCTAGGTTTTGGTTCTTTACCTTTACCCATGCGTTTTAATTGTTGGGTGTACCAAAGTACTTCCATAATACCTAGATTATCGACCTTCTTAATGCCTGTTTTGATGGGATGCACCGACTGAAGACCATTTTTGCCTGCCAGTAAATATTTAGGTACATCAGGTTCAATCGCCATAATTCTCGCAATCCCAATAACATCACATGCTCGAGACTGCAAAGCTTGATTCATGCCTTCTACGGTTCGAAAACCACCTGTAACCATGAGTGGTGTTTTTACAAGTTTTATTACTTTTTCTGCGAAATCAATAAAGAAAGCTTCACGTGCAATTGTTGATGCTTTTTGGGGCGCTTTAGCTACACCAGATTCATAGGTGCCGCCTGATATTTCAATGAGGTCAATGCCTGCATTGGCTAAAGCCCGAATTGTTTCTAACGAGTCTTGTTCGGTAAATCCGCCTTTTTGAAAGTCTGCCGAGTTAAGCTTAATCGCAATCGGAAACTCTTTACCGACTTGTTTACGGATTTCTGCATAAACTTCCATTAAAAAACGACGGCGTTTTTCTGGCGTACCGCCCCATTCATCATTTCTTAAATTATGCAAAGGCGATAAAAACTGATTTATGAGATAACCATGTGCAGCATGAATCTCAACGCCACTAAACCCAGCTTTTTTACATATCGCTGCGCTACAACCAAAGCGCTGAATAATATCTATAATCTCTGCATGTGTAGCTTCATCAGGCGTCGCAAATAAAGATTGCATTTCTGGCCCAAACGGCACTGCCGATGCAGAAATAGTACGGACATTTAACCCTTTCGTTGATTGTTTTCCCGGATGATTTAACTGTGCCCACAATTGAGAACCTTGCTCGGTCACGGATTTTGCCCATTTTTGTAAAATCGCAAAATCACGTTCATCCTCAACGACAACATTACCAGCCTCACCTAAGGCACGTCGGTCAATCATAATATTGCCACTGATGATCATGCCAATTCCTGATGCAGCCCAACGCTGATATAACCGAACATGTTTTTCGGTTGGATTATTTGAATAGGTGGCTAAGGTTTCACTGGTTGAAGCCTTAGCTAAGCGGTTTGGAATGCTAAAGCCATTTGGCAATGTTAAAGGCTGATTCAAGAGATTGGTTTTTAATTGCGGATCAGTCATAAGCTTCTCTCACACAGTCAAAGAGGATTGCGGATGAGGCTGAATAAAGTCCACTAAACTTTGAAACCACATCACATCCACAAAATTTCCTGTAATCACAAGATCCTGTGTTCTCAGGGCTGTTAAAAATGTATTTACACTGTCTTTAGCTGATAGCACGGCAAAACCTTTACTGCCTGTTTTAAAGGTAAAGGTAAAACTGGGTGATTCGGTTTGTCCTGCATGAGAACAGATCTTGCCATTCTTGACTTCAAAATAGCGCCCTTCACCACTTGCAGTCTGAATTTGAAAGGTGACATTTTTGTCATTCACATACGCTGCACATTTCGGATTGGTTTTCACAGCCCGTTGTAGCAACTTAGTCAGCATCCACAGTAATAGTTTGAATCTCATCATTTAATTTCTCAGCTTATCAATTTTAAAATTAAGTGTTTCAGGGGGGCTAATGAATTACTCATCTAGAAACTGTATTGCATGCTTAACAAAGCGTTCTGGATATTGAAACTGTGCGCCATGTCCTGCATCGGGATAAATCAATAGCTGTGCATTTGGAATATTCAGTGCCATGTGATAGGCATTTATGGTTGGAATCATCACGTCATCCACACCATTAAGAATAAAAGTGGGTTGTTTAATTTCTCGCAAATGAGCAAATGGATCCTGCTCATCAAGCTTCGGTAAAAAGTGCATATTGGCTTCAATCTGAGCTTGCATGACTTCAACTGAACTGGCTGGATCCTGATCTTTACGCAGATGGCGGCGTTGCCAAAAATCACGACCTGCTTGAATTGCTTTTGGTGATCGACCAAAGAATAAAAATAGAAAGTCCTGTTCAGAAGGCTCTGCGCTGGTTGCATGCTTCAATACTAAAGCCGGCACATCTGGATCATCGCCACGTGGCTTACCCCCTCTTGGCCCTGTTCCCAAAAGCATTAATTTTCTGACCAACTCGGGATGACGACGAACCAAATCCTGTGCCTGAAATCCTCCCAGTGAAAAACCCAGTAGATCTACCTGTTTTAAATTTAATGCACGAATCACTGCGGCGGCATCATCAGCCATATCCTCAATACGAGTGCGTGGCTGACCTGTAGATGAAGCTACTCCTCGACCATTAAATAAAATGACTTCTCGCCCTGCTGCCAACCCATCGGTAATGATTGGGTCCCAATTGTCTAAACCACCTCGAAAGTGCTGAAGAAAAAATAGCGGCGGTTGCTGTGTATGTGCGTTACCCCATCGACGATAGGCAAATTTTGCTCCATCTATTTCAATGAATTGAGTCTCGGCTGTTTGGTGTGTAATTGTTGTCATCGTCATTGTCCTAAATTTAAGTTCTTATTTAGCTAAGAATGTAAGTGATTGTTTTACAAAATCTTGATGAAACTGAAAGATTCCACCATGGCCAGCATCTGGATAAATGATGAGTGAGCTATTTGGGAGACGTTTTGCCAAATCATAGGTATTTACCGTTGGAACCATACGATCATGATCCCCATTCGCCACCAATACTGGCTGTTGAATAACGGAGAGATCGACTGGTTTCTTATTACCCCATTTTTTTAATGCTTTAAGCTGAGCACGATACGCAGAAATCGTAATTTCTTTATCACGGTTTTCAGTACGTTCATTGATGCGTTGCACAAATTCTTTTGCAGCAGCTTTGCCATTGTCTGTACGAGTAAAAAATAAATAGACTTTAGGGTCTTGGCGAGTCGCCATTCCACGTACCAAATCCCAATTTGAAACTCGTCCAACTGTACTGATTCCAGTTCCACCAGCGGGGCCTGTTCCCGATAAAATCATTTTACGAATCAATTTGGGTTGTTTAAGAACAATTTCTTGTGAAATCATGCCGCCCATCGAGAAGCCAAATAAATCAACTTGTTTAAATCCTTTCGCTTGAATAAAAGTAATCGCATCATCTGCCATTTGTTCAATTGACTGTGCTGGTTCACCAGTAGAAGCCCCAACACCACGATTGTCGAAAACAATCACATGATGTTTTGCTGCAATACCGTCAATGATTCGTGGATCCCAATTGTCTAGCACAGCAGCTAAATGATTTAAGAAGATCACCGGTGTGCCGCCATTTTGCTGTCCATACTCTCGGTATGCGAAGTTAATACCATTTGCTGAGATAAATTGAGTTGGAACATTAATCCATTGATCTTGTTTTTCTACCATTACGGTTACTTCTGAATTCGGGGTCATCGCTGTATTTACATCTGCATAAACTGAACTTGTTAACGCAAGGGTCATTGAAAACAGGCTCTTTTTGAGCAAATTACTCATGATTCATTTCCTAAAATAAGCTTTGTATCTAAACAACCAGCATAAGAATAAAAATCCTAATTTCACTGATTCATTCGTATCTCGGGTTGGTCTACGCGCTACCTTTGATGACAGCACATAGTAACTATCAATTTAATACCAACAATACAGGAGTAATTTCAAATAGTCACTATCTTTTTAGTAGTAACTATTTTATTTTTAGATTATGATGATGAAAACGAGGAAAACTGCTCAAGCAATAACCTCTCACTATTCGATTAAGGAACATGATATGGCTGCTAAAGTAATTCTGATTACAGGTGCATCTTCAGGTATAGGTTTAGCAACGGCAGAGCTTTTACATGCTGAAGGATTTACTGTTTATGGTACAAGCCGACGTGCGAATAATGCATCGAAATATAAGTTTCAAATGATTGAACTCGATGTAAATCAAGAAGATTCTGTTGCTCAAGCAATAGAAAAAGTGATTTCAACTGAAGGACATATTGATGTACTGATCAATAATGCAGGGTTTGCTATTGCGCCTGCCGGTGCTGAAGAAAGCTCAATGCAGCAAGCTCAAGCTATTTTTGAAACTAACTTTTTTGGCGCACTTTATTCGGCATCAAAACATGCGCTTGAGGGTTATTCAGAATCATTAGACCATGAGTTAAGATCGCACGGGATTCGCGTGTCACTCATTGAACCTGCTTATACCAATACTTCTTTGGGAATGAACTTACTTAAAGCAGATGCCCAAGTCACAGCTTATGAGCAAATTCGTGAGAAATTGCATCAACAAATGATAGAAACAATTCGCAATTCCGATGATCCTAGTATCGTTGCCAACACCATCTTAGCCGTAATCAACAGTCAGAATATACTGCCCCGCTATACCTCAGGCACAACAGCAAGATATTTAAAGAATTTACGAAAATTTGCCCCAGTAAAGGTCTTTGATAAATTAATTCAACGCAGCTTGAAAGTTTAATGATGCCGATAAAACGTTAAAACAAAATTCAAAAAATAGAGATCCTAAGATGAAAGCAGCCTACATTACCCATTACGGTAATATCAATGATGTACAACTGGGCGAACAATCCAAACCTGCCCTAACAGAAAATGACGTACTCATTAAAGTATATGCAGCAAGTATTAACCCACTCGACTTAAGAGTTTTAGAAGGTGAATTTAAGGCAATTCTGCCCGTTCAATTTCCTTTTATTTTAGGCAATGATTTCTCAGGTACAGTGGTTCAAGTTGGCGCAAATGTTGACCAGTTTAAAGCTGGAGATGAAGTCTATGCAAAGACAGATCTGAATGGTGCATTTGCCGAATACACGGTCGTACAGCAATCATCACTTGCACTCAAACCTCAAAATATTTCTATGGAACTGGCAGCGTCCCTTCCACTTGTTTCGTTGACTGCATGGCAAGCTTTAGTCGAAATTGCGAATGTTAAAGCAGGCCAAAAAGTATTGATTCATGCTGGTTCAGGAGGTGTCGGATCAATTGCGATTCAGCTTGCCAAACATTTAGGTGCAACTGTCGCGACTACGACAAGTGGAAAAAATATGGACTGGGTCAAGGCATTAGGTGCAGATACGGTCATTGATTACAAAGCTACTGATTTTGAGCAAGTACTTAACGACTATGACCTTGTTTTAGATACGCAAGGGGGAAAAACTTTAGAGAAGTCTCTGAATATTCTTAAACGTGGTGGTCGTATTATCAGTATTTCTGGTCCACCTGATCGTGCTTTTGCTGAAGCAATCAAAGCAAACTGGTTCCTCAAATGTGTTATTCCGCTTTTAAGTTGGTCCATTCGTCATAAAGCAAAAAAACGCGATATCACCTATTCATTTCTGTTTATGCAGCCGAATGGCCAACAGTTATCTGAAATTTCAAAGTTAGTTGAGTCTGGGAAAATAAATCCAGTAGTCGATAAAACTTATGAATTTAGCGAGATTAAAAATGCTTTCCAATATGTAAATACTGGACGGGCAAAAGGCAAAGTCGTTTTAAAAATTTCTGAATAAGAAAGGAAATAAATATGAATTATCAATTATTTGGGCAAACAGGTTTAAATGTTTCACAAATTGCTTTAGGCACTGGCAACTTCGGTACTGGCTGGGGGTATGGTTCCTCACCAGAAGAAGCTAAATTAATACTGGATGCATATTTGAATGCAGGTGGTAATTTCATAGACACAGCCGATGTTTATCAATTTGGGCAATCAGAGCAAATTCTGGGTGACTTATTACAAGGTATTCGTCACGAGGTTGTCTTAGCCACTAAATTTTCCGATGGTGCTTCGCATGACACCAATCAACTGCATAAAGGAAATAGCCGCAAAGCAATGCTTTATTCGGTTGAGCAAAGTTTACGCAGATTAAAAACGGATTATATTGATCTTTACTGGGTACACCACCCTGATAATGTTACACCTAGCGAAGAAATTCTAAGAGGGCTAGAAGATTTGGCACGTGCAGGAAAGATTCTCTATGCTGGACTATCAAATTTTCCAGCATGGCGTCTTTCTCGTGCAGCAACTATTGCTGAACTTAAAAATACAGTGCCGATTGCAGCGGCCCAATTCCAGCATAGTTTAGTTTATCGTGAGCCTGAAGCAGACCTAATTCCCGCTTCTCAAGCACTAGGACTAGGGATGGTGACATGGTCTCCTTTAGGTGGTGGAATGCTTACAGGTAAATATCGTAAAGGAGAAAAAGGTCGCGAAGACGGCTTTGGCGGTAAAGTTTTTCAGCAAGAAAACTCGATGCAACATACAGCAATTTTAGATGCAGTGCTTTCGATTGCTGGTGAATTAAATGCCTCTGCTGATCAGGTGGCGATTGCTTGGGCAGGTACACATGGAACCATTCCGATTATTGGACCAAAATCTTTACAGCAAGCAGACAGTAATTTAGGTGCAATTGATGTTGTATTATCACTTGATCAAATCCAACTGTTAGATTCTGTTAGTCAAATTATAACTTCAGATCAAACCCGTATCCCTATTTTAAGCAATGGTGTAAAGCATCAAAGCATTATTGCTTAGATCACAAATAGTGAATATCAATCAGACAAACTCAAAGTGAATCGGTACGTATACGAGCAGAGGGAAAATCGTCCATGTCTGACGTCAAACAGCGACTGCTGAAGGGCGAATAGTAGGGCCTGATGGAACGTTATATGCACATGCTACAACCACGTGCCTTACTTTCGATGCCCTATACAGACCTGATAACAAATTTTACAAACGCTTATTTTTGGTTCATCAACATTATTATATTAGAGGTATGACATGACAGACAAAACTCTTTTTAGTCCTTATCAATTAGGAAATATTGAACTCGCCAATCGCATTGTAATGGCTCCGTTGACTCGTAACCGTGCAGGAAAAGGGCTAGTGCCAAGCGAATTTGCTGCTGATTATTATGCTCAGCGTGCTAGCGCAGGACTTATTATTTCTGAGGCAACTCAAATTTCTCCACAAGCCCAAGGATACCAAGATACCCCTGGGTTATATACTCCTGAACAAATTGATGCTTGGCGAAAAGTAACAGATGCTGTACATGCCAAAGGTGGAAAAATTTTTGTTCAATTATGGCATGTTGGGCGAATTTCCCATATTGATTTGCAGCCTAATGGAGCTAGCCCTGTAGCACCCTCAGCCATTCGGGCAAACACAAAGACTTTTGTAAATAATACGTTTACTGACGTATCCGAACCCCGAGCATTGGAATTACACGAAATTCCAGTCATTGTCTCGGATTTTCGCCAAGCGGCAGCAAATGCGATTACTGCTGGATTTGACGGTGTTGAAATCCATGCTGCCAATGGGTATTTACTTGAACAGTTTATAAAAGATGGTGCCAACCAACGTACTGATATATATGGTGGATCTATCGAAAATCGAGCTCGGTTATTACTTGAAGTGGTTCAAGCCGTAGTCAGAGAAATTGGTGCTGAACGCACAGGTGTACGCATATCTCCTGTCTCCCCTGTCAATGGGATCAGCTGCAGTGAGCCTCAACTTCAGTACAATTACATTACTGAACAGCTTAACCAACTAGGAATCGTCTATTTACATGTCGTTGAAGGTGCTACAGGTGGACCACGTGATATTTTACCCTTCGATTACACTGCTATTCGTAGCCGTTTTGAACAGACCTATTTAGCCAATAATGGCTATAATTTACAACTTGCGAATGCCCATTTGCAGTCGAATGAAGCTGACCTCTTTTCTTTTGGAAAATTATTCATTAGCAATCCTGATTTAGTGACGCGTTTAAAAAATGGATTGCCTTTGACTGAGTTAAACCCTGCAACTTTATATGGTGGCGGGGCTGAAGGTTATACAGATTATCCAAATTACGATAATTAAAACTTGCCAATCAATTGAAAACTCAATTGTCTGGTTGATCATTCCTCTTTAAAATAAAACCGTGGGAGCTTACTCACGGTTTTAACGATTTTTTCTCTTCAAAGCAGTAAAATTTGGATGGTTATTCACAACAGATGATCAAATAAATATTAAAAACTAAAAAAGCGTCTTATTACCATTTTAGCAAAAAATTAAATTTTATTAGGCATTTCAAGCATTTTTCAATTATCACAAAAATAAGTTATTGATTTATCTTCCAGACTAAACCGTATGACGCATTTGGCTTTGGAACTGGAAATTGAGGCCTAAATTTGCCAACTAATGCATAAATCAACAATCATCGTGACATCAACTTTATGGTGATAAAAGGATTTATAACCGAATTGAGCGAATGAGAAACCCATAGCGAAACTATGGGTAAAAATTTTAAATAGAGTCACATTTGTTTGAAGAATGTGTCTGACACTGAAACCATGCTTAAAACCTTGCAAGTATCGGTGAAGAATTACAATCATCTACATCATGGATGAAAAATAAAATCTGCTCGGAAGCTTCAGTCACTAAAATGCGTGCGTTAATTAGCTGCTTTTACGAGGGCGAATACGATTGAAATTTACGCTACGGAAATGCTTCAAGCTCATATTGAATAATTTTAAGACAACTTTCGCTTCCGCGCTGTTAATATAAATATTCGTTACAGGACTAGCCGCATCATAAGCATATAATTTATGAATAAATAGTGAAATATTCATTATGGAAATCAAGCAAATAAAATATTTTTCAACTGTCGTTGAAGCAGGAAGCATCGGAAAAGCAGCTCAAAAACTAGATGTGGGTGCATCCGCGATTAGCCAACAAATCAGCAAACTGGAGCAAGAATTAAGTATCCGTTTATTGCAGCGCAATGCTTTTGGAGTAACACCAACACCCGCTGGTATTGCATTTTTAAAACATTCCCAGTTAATTCTCAGACAGATCAACTTTGCCATTGATGCTGCACATTCTGCAAGGCTCTCAGGTCATGTCAGCATTGGTTTTCCACCGACCATTACTGCTTTATTAGGCATACCTTTAATGAAATTAATGTCTGAACGCTACCCGGATATCCACCTTGAAATTGTTGAAACACTCTCAGGTAACTTGATTCAAGCCATTAATTCGCGTCAGCTTGATCTGGCAATTATCTTTACCAATGAAATCGACAAACAGTGGGCAATACAACCCTTAGTCAAAGAACAGATGTATTTGATGGGAAGACGGGAATTTCTAGAAAAATATGGGCTGCATGAATGTCTCGCCAGTGGCACAATCCAAGCACAACAGATCGGTGATATCCCCTTAGTTCTTCCCCGCCAACGACATAGTTTAAGGAAATTATTAGATCATTCGATTGGGCAATTAAATATCGTATATGAAATTGATGGCTTGCATTTACTTATGGACAGCCTTATTCATCTAGAACTTGCCAGCATCCGCCCTGGTAGTGCCTGTTTACAAGAATACAAACATAAATTGCAGTTACTCAAAGTCATCGACCCTGAAATTGAACGAATCAACTATTTGGTCAGCCTCGCTGAAAATGAGTTATCTCCTGCCGCTTTAGCTGCAAAATCAGCAATAAAAGCCTGTATTAAAGAACTGATACAAAATCAAAACTGGCCCTGCTCTGAAATCATTTTCTAACGACCCATTAGTTTTATTAAATACCCAATTAACTTTGCGCTCTCACTCCCCTTGACCATTTGCGATTACATTTTCCTTTGAATGGTGAATGTATTTCTGTTTAACAGAATGTAAATGTGTAGTTTGAACTGGAAACAAGGCATCACAATGGCTCCGCGAAGACTTTTCTTGAACCTCATTTTATCTATATGAGGGGGAATAAACGGTCTCAGATTCAGATGTTGTGAGTGTTTCCATTTTGTCAGACCAAGGAGGTCTCCTATGGATAGCAATAGTAAACACTGGGCTACTTTTAAAAAAATATTGAATGTTACGAGTGGTAATTTTTTAGAACAGTACGATTTTTTTCTTTTTGGTTTTTATGCAACGTATATTGCAGCAAAATTTTTCCACTCTGAAAATGAATATGTTTCTTTAATGATGACCTTTACAGTATTCGCTGCTGGTTTTCTGATGCGTCCTTTAGGCGCTATTTTTCTTGGTGCTTATGTCGATAAAGTAGGTCGACGCAAAGGACTAATCGTTACATTGAGTCTCATGGCGATTGGAACAATATTCATTACCTTTGTACCTGGTTATGAAACCATCGGAATTCTCGCTCCAATTTTAGTGGTGATTGGGCGTTTATTACAAGGTTTCTCGGCGGGTGTTGAATCTGGTGGTGTGTCTATTTATCTGGCTGAAATTGCAACAGATAAAAATCGTGGGTTCATTACCAGCTGGCAGTCTGGCAGCCAACAAATTGCCGTTGTGTTTGCATCCTTACTCGGCTATTGGCTGAATACGGTTTTAACCCATGCACAAGTGGGTGAATGGGGCTGGCGCATTCCCTTCTTTATCGGTTGCTTGATTATTCCATTAATCTTTATATTCCGCCGTACTTTAGAAGAAACAGAGGACTTTAAGGCTCAAAAAAATCACCCGACTTCAAAGGAAATTTTCAGAACTATTTTGGGTAACTGGCGCATTGTCCTTGCAGGCATGCTAATGAGTGCCATGACCACAACAACTTTTTATTTTATAACGGTCTACACTACCGTTTATGCAAAACGCACTTTAGAAATGTCAGTGACAGACAGTCTTTTAGCAACCGTATGTGTGGGTTTGTCGAATTTTTTCTGGTTGCCTATGGGTGGCTTGCTTTCAGACAAAATTGGTCGTCGTCCAGTTCTTGTCGGAATTACCATACTTTGCATCTTTACAAGTTATCCTGTTTTAAGCTGGTTGGTCAATGATGTCAGTTTCTCTCACTTACTCATTACGCTTGCTTACTTTTCATTTTTCTTTGGTATGTACAACGGGACGATGGTTGCAACACTGGCAGAAGTCATGCCAAAACGTGTACGGACAGTCGGTTTTTCTCTCGCTTTTAGTCTAGCAGCCGCTATTTTTGGGGGCATGACACCTATCGCATGTACCTTCCTTGTCGAACATACAGGTAATGCCAGCACACCAGCTTTCTGGCTCATGTTCGCAGCGGTATGTAGCCTTCTTTCAAGCTTATATTTATGTCATAGCTCTAAACAGAAGCATCCTGATGCTATAGCTGAACCTGTAAAAGTCAGAACTTAAGACAGTCTATTTTTTAATTCGATTCACAGTCAGGTAGATCTCGGTTCTACCTGTTGGACTCCCTTTCAATTCACGTGAGGTCTTATGAAAAAGTCTCATCTCTTCACGATAGTTTGCTTCGCTGGTTTAGGCTTAGGATCAACAATAGCAAATGCAGATACACTTGAAGTGATTAGCTCAGGTGGATTTTATTCCTCCATGCAAAAACTCATTCCAATCTTTGAAAAACAAACGGGTCATACGGTTCATCTATCTTCTGGTTCGTCTATGGGCGCATCGCCAACGGCAATCCCAAATCGACTTGATCGTGGTGAACATTTTGATATGGTGGTACTGGCTGCTCCTGAACTGAACAAGCTCGCAGAAAAAGGTTATGTAGATCCAAATTCTCAAAGCGCTTTGGTCAATTCCAGCATTGGTATGGCTATCCCGAAGGGTGCTAAAAAACCCGATATCAGCTCTGCAGAAAATTTCGAAAAAGTTTTGTTAACTGCAAAACATATTGGTTACTCTGCCAGTGCAAGCGGTACGCATCTTGAAAAAGATGTTTTCCCAAGCTTCCCCCCTGTCGAATATAAAGTCATTCGCAGTAAGGCTGAAAAAGTGGTCGGTGATCGGGTTGCCAAGCGTATTGCAGAAGGACAATTTGATATTGGGTTCCAGCAGATCAGCGAAATTAAGCCGTTTACTGGTAAATATGGACAGGTTGAATTAGTTGGGCCTATTCCTGCACCTTATCAAAAAGTGACTGTCTTCTCAGCAGGTATAGACAAAAATTCTAAACATGAAAAGCTAGCGAAAGAACTGATTCTATTCGTGAAATCGCCACAAGCAACTCAGATTATTGAAGATCAGGGTTTAGAACAAATCAAGCCATAATTTTTTTAAGGTAACATCAAAAAAATGGTGTTACCGCTTCTATCAGATCCCGATGATTTTACCCAAATGGGAAGTAGCCAAGTGGCTTGGGACAGAAACACATTATCATTCGGCATCACAAAACTTTTCAGTTTCTAAATCGCAATGCTTGGAAATGACCTTGAATGTGCGACAACGACTTTATAAATTTTTATGTGATCTCAACTATCCTTTCTCAAAATTTAAAATTTTCACATAAAATAAAAAACTTAAGCTTGAACTTTCAGTTCTTGCAAAAATAGATCCAAAATAAAATTGGCGCGTCGCCCCTTACGCGTTGCGATACAAATATTAGAAAAATAATGCATTTCTTCAGGCAAAACCGCACGCATCATGCCACGTTCAACCCAGTGCTTGGCATAGTGTTCAGGCAAAAATCCGATAAATTTCCCTGTTAAAATCAGAAAAGCAATGCCTTCACGGTCACTGGCACTGGCTTTGGCATTTAAGGCTTGCTGCATTTCAATCGCATTTTGAGATAGCCGATAATTCGGTACCACGGCATCCCAGTTTTTCAGTTGCTCGGCACTACTCACCTGCCCAACATGATGAAACAAGGCATGACCATGACTACAATACAGATAGCTGGCTTCTTCATATAAATCACTATATTCCAAACCCGAAAGCGGGCTGATCATTGGCAATGCCCCGACGTGCAATTGCCCGTCCATTAAGCCTTTTTCAATTTCAATCGGAGTGCTCATACTCAGATGAATCTGAATATTCGGCCCTTTTTGATAGAGGCGTGATAAAGCATGGGTAATCTGCATTTGCGGTAAGGTCACCAGATTATTAATGATACCGATTTTCAGCTCACCCTTGATTTCGTGATGCAAGCGATTGACATGCTGACGAAAATCCTCAATCGAGGTCAGCAATGCCTCGCTATAACTCAAGATATGTTTGCCTTCATCGGTCAGGGCAAAACCCGAACGCCCACGCTGACACAAACGCATGCCCAAACGGTTTTCCAGTGTACTCATATGCAAGCTAATCGCCGAACGGGTAATGCCCAAAGCACTCTCGGCTGCTGAAAAACTGCCACTTTCTGCAACAGCCCGAAAAACCTTCAATAGCTTGATATCAGAGTCGGTGACTTGGTTCAGGGTTTTGCTTTTCATTTAGGTGAGGATTTCTAAATCTAAACGTGAGTTAGCTTAAATTTATCTCATCTATTTACTCAATGTAAGCTGTATTTCTCAGGATTTTTCAAGGATGCCCACATGTCTGATGCTCGCCACACTCAAGCTCATTATTCCGATGCGCACTGGATGCCATTTAGCGCCAACCGTAATTTTAAACAAGACCCGCGTTTTGTGGTGGCAGCCGAAGGTAATTACCTGATTGATGATCAGGGTCGCCGTATTTACGATTCATTATCTGGCTTATGGACATGTGGTGCTGGACATACTCGCAGCCAGATTCAGGATGCTGTAGCCAAACAACTTGGCACACTCGACTACGCGCCTGCATTTCAATTCGCGCACCCACTTTCATTTCAGTTGGCTGAACAAATTACTGCATTGACCCCAGATCCACTCAACCACGTATTTTTTACAGGTTCAGGCTCAGAGTCAGCCGATACTGCGGTCAAAATGGCAAAAGCTTACTGGCGCATTAAAGGACAGCCTACCAAAACCAAATTTATTGGTCGTGCCAAAGGCTATCATGGCGTCAATATCGCAGGGACAAGCCTAGGTGGTATCGGTGGTAATCGTAAAATGTTCGGACAATTTATGGATGTCGATCATTTACCACATACCTTACAAACTGACCTGCCATTTACCCAAGGCATGGCAGAAACAGGCGGTGTGGCGCTTGCCAATGAAATGCTGAAACTGATTGAACTACATGATGCTTCCAACATTGCTGCGGTGATTGTTGAGCCTGTGTCTGGTTCTGCGGGTGCAATTATTCCACCACAAGGTTATTTACAACGTCTGCGTGAAATCTGTGACCAACACAATATCCTGTTGATTTTTGATGAAGTGATTACAGGTTTTGGTCGTATGGGCAAATGGACGGCGGCTGAATACTTTGGTGTGACTCCAGACATTCTCAACTTTGCCAAACAAGTCACCAACGGCGCTGTACCTTTGGGTGGCGTGATTGCTTCAGATGAAATTTTCAACACTTTCATGCAACAAGGCACACCTGAGCATTTTGTCGAATTTGCGCATGGCTATACCTACTCAGGTCATCCCGTCGCCTGTGCCGCAGGTTTAGCAACTTTAGAATTGCTGAAACAAGAGCAATTACTTGAGCAATCAGCTGCACTTGCACCACATTTCCAAAGCGTGATTCATGACCTGAAAACTGCAAAACATGTGGTCGATATTCGTAACTGTGGTTTGATCGGGGCGATCCAGTTGGCGGCACGCGATGGTGACCCAAGCATTCGCCCGTTTGAAGTCGGCACAGCCCTATGGAAAGCAGGTTTCTATGTGCGTTTTGGCGGAGACTGCTTGCAGTTTGGCCCAATGTTCAACAGCAAACCAGAAGACCTCAGTCGTTTATTTGCAGCTGTTGGAGATCAGTTACAGAAAATTGACTAAAGCCTGCTGCCTTTCAACTAGCGTGATGAATCCACTTGCGATTATGCTGTGAGAACATCACGCTTTTTTGATTGGATAAACCTTTAGGCGAATAATAATGATTGATAAAAATATCCCGCTCACCGATTTACACCGCCACCTTGATGGCAACATCCGCCCGCAAACCATCTTAGAACTCGGGCAACAATTTCAAATACAACTGCCTGCCAACACCCTGCCCGAACTGCTACCCCATGTTCAGGTCATGGACAATCAACCTGACCTGCTCAGCTTTTTAAGTAAACTGGACTGGGGCGTAAAAGTCTTGGGTGATTTGGAAGCCTGCCGCCGTGTCGCATGGGAAAATATGCAAGATGCAGCGCAGCAAGGTTTGGACTATGTTGAACTGCGCTTTTCACCCTTTTATATGGCGATGAGCCATCAACTTCCACTGGCTGGCGTAATCGAGGCCGTGATTGATGGCGTTCAGCAAGGCAGCCGTGACTTTAATATTCCTGCTAAACTGATTGGCATTATGAGTCGTACCTTTGGGCAAGCACGCTGCCAGCAAGAACTGGATGCCTTACTGACTCATCGTGATCAGATTACTGCGCTAGATTTGGCAGGTGATGAGCTGGGCTTTCCAGGTGAATTATTTGTCGAGCATTTCAAACAAGCCCGTGATGCAGGCTGGCACATCAGCATCCATGCAGGCGAAGCCGCAGGCGCAAGCAGTATTTGGCAAGCCATTCAAACCCTCGGGGCAACCCGTATCGGACATGGGGTCAAAGCTGTAGAAGATGTAAAATTACTGGATTATCTAGCTGAACATCAGATCGGGATTGAGTCCTGCATTACCTCAAATTTGCAAACCAGTACCGTTGCTGATATTCGTCAGCATCCGCTCAAAACCTTTCTTGAACACGGCATTCTAGCCACCATTAACAGCGACGACCCAGCGGTTGAAGGCATTGATATTCAACATGAATATTTACAGGCAGCGCCACAGGCAGGCTTGTCTGAAGCACAAATCCGAAAAGCACAGCAGAACGGTTTGAGTATCGCCTTTTTATCAGCACAGGAAAAACAGCAGCTTCAAGAGAAAGTGGCACAGCGTAACTCAATTTCAGGAGTCAATTAACCACTTGCTCCACTAGTTTTGAGACTCAGCACACTGCTGTCGGATATAAGGCAGAACATATTGTTCTGTCAACGGTGCAAGTGCCAAGTCAATCGGTGCAAACACATTCACCCATTGAATTTCTGCCAGTTCGGCAGACACTTGAGCCTCACCCAGTAACTCGACATGAAATAAATGCGCCAATAAGCGATGATTGGCTTCATTGGCAGCAGCCGTTTCAACCATGCCTAAGTCTTTGACAATCCGTGCAGCCACACCAATTTCTTCCTGAATCTCGCGCAATAAACCTTGCTGTGCCGATTCGTTGGCTTCAAGCTTGCCACCGACCTGCATAAAAAATTCGGTATGACGTTTACGTGCCAGTAGTGCCTGCCCTTGCGTATTAAAAATAATCGCGGCGGCAACGGTAATCACAGGTTGTTGAGATTGAGTCATGGTTCTGATGATGTGGGAGTGCAAATTGGGTAGTGTAGTCTATCTGATTCGCTTATGCTGAAGATCTCGTGCTTGCTGTTTATATTGACCCAAGTCATGAAGATTCACTTGGGTAAATTTATAAAATCAGCATTCTAAAACTAAAATAAATTCCAACATTTCACTCAAAAATCTGGTTTTTATTACGCTCCAGATTCTTCTGCTTACTGCATCATACTGAACAATTTGGTTCTTGAGCGATGCTAAGCCACAACTGCATAGTGATGAAAAGAACTCAATTTCAGATAAATTTTTTGGGAGAAGATTGCCTGACAAAAACAATCTTCTCCAATCTTGTATCAAGCTAACTTGGATCACGAGGAATGCGGGTATAACGATCGACCACCACACTCACCATCATATCGCCTTGTACATTGACAACGGTACGAACGGTATCCAAAATACGATCTATTGGCAGTAAAATCGCAATGGCTTCGGCAGGTAAACCGACAGACTGTAACACCATAATCATGGTGACCATGCCCGCACTTGGAATACCAGGCGCCCCCAAAGAAGCAATCATGGCAGTTAAACAGACAATAATCTGCTGCCCCAAATGCAAATCCAGCCCGATTAAATTGGCAACAAACAATGCTGCTGCCGCTTCGTAAAGCGCCGTGCCATCCATGTTGAGATGTGAACCGAGCGGAATCACAAAACCTGCAATCTGTGGACGTACACCCAGATTTTCCTGTGCACACTTCATACTCAGTGGCATAGTCGCTGAACTGGAACTGGTGGCAAATGCCGTGACCATTGCCAGACGTGCACCTTTGAAAAATTTCCACGGCGACATTTTGCCAAAAACCCACAGTAACAGCGGCAAGACCACAATGCCATGAAACAAGGTGGTGCCCGTCACCACCGCAGCAAATTCTGCCAAACGGCTCAGTACCGACAAATCTTCTTTGGCAATCAGTTTAGCCAGCAGCGCCAAAATTCCAATTGGCGCAAGCTTCATCAGCCAGCCCACCAGCATCATCACCAGTTCAAAAAACTCATGACTTAAACGGCGAATCCCCGCAAAGCGCTCGCCACCATACACCAGTGCCAGACCAATCAGCATGGAAAAAATCACCACTGACAAGACATTGCCATCGCTAAAGGCTTTAAATGGGTTAATCAGGGTATTTTGGACAAAGTTCACCAAAAATGAGGAAGCATCCAGATTTTGTGCTGTAGGTGGATGCTGCTGCATCGCGGTTTGGAACAGGGCAACATTTAGCCCCTTGCCCACTTCAAATAAATGCGCACCAAGTAAGCCGAGAAATAACGACAGACTCATGGTCGTCAAACTACAGAGCAAGGTAATTTTCCAGACCCTGCCCAGTTGATGCCCCGACTCCAGACTGGCAACCCCGATCACAATCGAAGAAAATACCAGTGGGACAAGCAACATTTTCAGGAAACCAATAAAAATACCACTGACTATGCCCAGTACATATAAGCTGCCATTAAAGAATGTCGTATCTGGATAAAACCGCAGCAACAAACCATAGGCAATGCCTATCAAGGCTGCAATAAAAATCTTGGTATTTAAACTCATCTTGCCTCGGTTCTTATTTTAAGCGATTGAGTACTATGGCATGGCAAAGATATGGAATCGAGTGCTATTTTAAATATGTAAATCAGGTTTAGGACAAAAGCTAAGGCAAATTTTTACCTTAGCCTGCTGATTTTATTGCGTTTCAATTTCACGTAAACGCATCAAGCCTTCTTGTACCGTGCTACAGACCAACTCACCATTTTGCCACATACGCCCAAAGTTCAGACCACGTGAGCTGGCACTGACGGTTGCTTCCATCTCATACAGTATCCAGTCATCCGCACGCAGTGGTTTATGGAAATAAATCGCATGGTCGATACTGGCACACTGCAAACTCGGCGATAGATAATTTAAGCCGTGTGGGCGTAATGCCGTGGTCATGAGGGTAAAATCTGAATAAAACGCCACAATCGACTGATGCAAGGCAATGCTGTCTTGTTCTGCCTTAATTTGCTCATGAGTACGCACATAATGTGAATAATGTGGAAGCTGTGGCTGCGGGCGAAATGGATTTTGAATGTCTTCGACGGGACGCAGCTCGACATGACGATCGCGCATAAAACTGTTACGCACATTTTCAGGCACAAATTCCAGCAAACCTTGCTTAATCTGCTTTTCATTTTGCAGAGTGTCAGGTGCAGGCACATCTGGTGCATGACGCTGATAGTTTAAGCCTTCTTCTGGTGTGGTAAACGACACCATAGCGGTAAAAATAGTGCGTCCATGCTGAATCGCACGTACCTGACGGCTAACAAAACTCTTACCGTCACGTAAACGATCCACTTCATAAATAATAGGTGCTTCGACATCTCCGCCAAACAGAAAGTAAGCATGCAACGAATGTGCAGGGCGATCGGTAGTATACGATGCTGCACGCAATGCCTGCCCCAACACCTGACCACCAAAGACGCGTTTACCAACCAGATTACGGCTCTGCCCACGATAAATATTTTCTTCAAGTTTTTCTAAACTGAGCAAATCAATTAATTCTTGGGTGAGTGTCATCATCAATTACCTAACTAAGCGGTTTTTAGGACCATAAAAATCTACTGATTATTTTGCCACAATCCCAAACAATGGCACGGGTAGAGATATAATTTAGTGAGTTTTATACAACCAAACCACAAGAAAAACCCATAAGATCAATATTTTTCTGATTTCAATGACATGAAACTACGTTTTTTCAACGTAATTTGTGCGCAAAGCCCGACATTTTGGTTAAAATTGGCGAAAGGTTCGATTTGTTCCATCTCATCACCCTTCATCCTGTTTGTTTTTATCACTTTGCCTTTGTGTTGAAGTAGGAGTTTCTATGTCCAAGAATAGTTTTGGTCAGATGTACCGTAGACTATCAAGCAAAATTATTGATCTTGTGGTGACTCCACATGTTCTTGGCGATGTTCCACCGACTTCTGCTGTATCCACAGAAAGTGGCGAAGTTGCGGCTCAACCGCAAAAGATTGTTTGCTATGTCTTGCAAAATTACTCACGCAGTAATGCGCTGGTGGTCGATAGTGAAACCCGCAGACTCAAATTACCGCCTGCATTAGAACCCTTACAATTGGGCAATACAGCGGAAAAAAGCTCGGTGTTCTTTTTACAGCAACCAGACCATAACTATTTGCTCAATGCCAGTGCGCCAACCTTACCCCCACGCCTATTGCGCATGATTGAAATGCTTGAGCAACAGCCTGAGCTGGACATTCAGTTAGTGCCTGTGACCATTTTGTGGGGGCGGTCACCAGACAAAGAAGATTCTTTATTTAAACTGCTGTTTACTGATACATGGGCCACACCAAGTACACTCAAGCAGTTGATTAATATCGGGGTGCATGGTCGCCAGTCCTTTATTGAATTTCATCCTGAACAGTCGTTACGTGAACTGGTTAACTTTGCCAAAGAGCAACGTCCGAACCTGTCACCTGCAACATATATCATTAATCAACTGAATCAATATCTTGATCGCCAACGTGAAGCCGTACTTGGCCCTGACTTGTCAGATCGTCGTAACGTGATGCAGTCTTTGGTCAAGGCACCCGATGTTCAAGAAGCCATTCGCCGTGAAAGTATTCGTGGCAAAATCAGCATGTTTGAAGCTGAGCGCCGTGCTATTGGCTATGTCAATGAAATCGTATCGGATTATTCTTATTCAACCGTACGCTTTGCCGATATGGCACTGACCCGCCTGTGGACACAGCTTTATGATGGCGTTGAGGTACACAATTTCAACACGGTACGTGAACTGGCAAAAGACTATGAAGTCGTCTATACCCCATGTCACCGTAGTCACATCGACTATTTATTGCTGTCTTATATTATTCATCGTCGTGGCTTGATGGTACCGTACATTGCTGCGGGCGATAACCTGAATCTGCCTTTTGTCGGTCAACTATTACGTGGTGGTGGTGCGTTCTTTATTCGCCGTTCTTTCCGCGGAAATGGATTATATACTACTGTATTTAAAGAATATTTATATAGTATCGTATCGCGAAATACACCACTAGAATACTTCATTGAAGGTGGGCGCTCTCGTACGGGACGTTTGCTACCGCCAAAAACAGGCATGCTTGCGATGACAGTACACAGTCATTTGCGCAGTACCAGCAACAAACCGATTGTGTTTATTCCGACATATATTGGCTATGAACGCCTCATGGAAGGTTCAACCTATATTGGCGAAATGCAGGGTAAACCAAAAGAAGCCGAGTCGCTGATTGGGATTGTCAAAACCTTGCGTAAAATCGAGCGCATTTTCGGTAAGGTACATGTTAACTTTGGAGAACCTGTATTTTTGAATGACCTGCTCAAAGCGCACAATGCTGACCAGATTCGTATTGAAAAGAATGATGAGCCAATTCCTGCTGTGGTGTCGGATGCAGTCACCAGTTCCGCTCATGCGATCTTGGAAAAAATTAACAATGCGGTGGTGATCAATCCTGTTTCACTATTGTCACTGATTTTACTGGCAAATGATAAACACACTCTCGATGAAGAACTGTTTATTAAACAGCTTGATACCTATCGTCATCTGGCAACTCGATTGCCTTACGATGCGCGCAGTGAAGTCACCTCTTTGTCAGGCAAAGAGATGATCAGTTATGGTCTGAAACTCAAATTGCTCAAACGTGTGCAACATGCACTTGGCGATATTATTACCGTAGAAGACAACCAAGCGGTATTGTTGACTTACTTCCGCAATAACGTTTTGCATGCCTTTGTCTTGCCATCACTGATTGCATCTTTGGTAGAACTCAACGGCAAAATCAGCCGCGAAGATTTAGGCAATGTGATTTGTACGCTGTATCCATTCTTAAAAGCTGAACTGTTTATGAAATGGGATGTATCGGAGCTGAATCAACCCATTCAGGCCTATACCGATGCCATGATTCAAGCGGGTCTGATCTCAAGCAATGCTCAGGGTGACTTGCATAGCCCAACACCAAATTCGGAAGCGCATAATCAATTGGTGCTGATGATGGCACCTGTCAAACAAAGTCTGGAACGTTACTACATGACTTTGGCGCTAATCACGCAACGCGGCTCAGGCAATATTTCAGCAAAACAGGTTGAAGATTTGAGTCACTTACTCGGGCAGCGTTTGTCAGTGCTATTTGAATTCAATTCACCAGAGTTCTTTGATAAGGCATTATTCCAAAGCTTCCTCAAAGTGTTGACTCAGCAAAACTATATTAAAACCAATGAACAAGGCTTCTTGGAATACGACGAAAACTTTAGTCGTGTTGCTCAGTATGCCAACTTGGTCTTGGACGATGCCACTCGTCAAATGCTGCGCCACATCACCACTTTTAGCGATGATGAGTTACAGCAAGCCTTGGCAGCGATGGCAGAGCACAATGCCAAACGCCGTTCAAAACGTAAGAAAAAATAAGCCTTCGAACTTCAAAAAACCGCATTTTTGAATTAGTGCCAGTCAGTTAGTTGACTGGCACTTTTCATTTTAAATTCATCACATTATTTGATACACGGATACGTCATCCACAATTGTTTGAGGCAGGACTAGATTAATAAATTGTTGTTTTTGCGATTTATTTTATTATTGCTTATAGTGAACGAGTTTTGTGGTGAGGAGCATTGCTCCGCAAGATGGTTTTCCTTGCGAAGCTTGGCTTCTCATTTGCCGAAACAAAAGTAGTGAGGAGCTCTAAGAATTGGACTTAAAACGATAAGATGCCATTTTAATTTTATAAGAACCAACTAAAGCATTTATTCTTCACCGCTGTAACTGCCAAATGTCAAATCTTTGAGTTCATTTTTACATCTTTTCAAATAAATTAATTCATCGTGGCTGCTGTGCCAACAACGCTGCATAATCTTGAAAACAATCGGCATGCTGCAACTGAAAACCACTCTGCTGCAAGCGTGTTGCATACAGGCGCTTACCCGAAACTTGCTCAGGCTGTTGTACGGTTAAATGCAGCAAACCCAATTGTTGCTGAAACCATGCAATCACTTCATGCAATCGAATCGGCTGAGGATTGGTAACGATATAACTTGGCTGATGTTGTTTTAACTGGGTCAGGTACGCCAAAAAACCTGCCAAATCATCCGCATGAATACGGTTACTCCAGTGGGTATTTGGATAAATTCGGGTATTCTGTGCCAACTTGCACATCCTCGCGACACTGTCTCCATAAATTCCGCTTGGACGAATGATGATACTCTGTTCAGGGTATGCTTTCTGCCAGCGCAGCTCCATTTCCCGCAGTAAATGCCCCTGCTCATCACTCGGTTGGATTAAACTATCATCATCAATACTTTCTCCCGCATTTTCGCCATAAACACGGGTAGAAGACACCACCACCACTTTTTTGACAGGATGTGAGCGTAGCGCTGCCACAATTGGCGCAACCGAATCGACATAAGTCTGCTGATAACCCTCAACACTACTCTGTTCAGGGCTAAGCAACACATACACCCAGTCAATCGGGGCGAAGGTTGATAAATCTAAATGATGAACATCTTGAACATAATGCTGGGCAAACGGATCGGTTTTCGGGCTGCGACTAATTGTGCTAATCTGGTGTCCTTGCGCAAATAGCTGTTTTGCAACGCGTTGAGATGTTTTACCATAACCAATAAATACAATATGCATGACATGACCTAAGCTGGAGGGACATGGCTTTAATTCATCAATTACAAGGCGTGGGTCAGGCAACCGCTGCACTCTTGGAAAAACTGAATCTATTCACCACCGACGATTTGCTATTTCACTTACCACGTGACTATGAAGATCGTAGCAGCATTATTGCCATGAACCAACTACAAGTTGGACGTAGCTATTTGATCGAGGGTGTGGTGCAATCCGTCGATTTTCCTGCGGGAAAACGTAAGTCCATGGCCGTGGCACTGCAAGATGATTTTGGCAAAGTCACCTTGCGTTTTTATCATATCTATAAAAACCTGACCAATACCTTACAAGTCGGCAATCGGGTTCGGGTGTTTGGCGAAATCCGTGTTGGCGCGCGCGGTTTGGAATTGTATCATCCTGAAATTCAGGCGATTCATGCACATACGCCATTACCCAAAACCCAACTGACTGCGATTTATCCCAGCACCGATGGTTTAACCCAAGCCAAACTACGAGAATATGTCAAACAGGCCTTACAACAGCATAGTGATGCTTTGCCTGAACTGATTCCTAGCCAGTTTTGCAACGGTTACGCGCTTAAAAACGCACTGTTTTATATTCATGAGCCACCTCTCAGCGCCAACATGCAACAACTGGCACAGGGTTCACATCCTGCACAACAACGCCTGATTTTTGAAGAATTGGTGGCACATCAACTGAGTTTGCTTGCACGTCGTGCCTATATTCAGCAAATCCAAGCGCCTGTTCTACCCAGCAGTAAAGTCCTTGCCAAACAGCTTTTGGCTGGACTGCCGTTTAAAATGACCAATGCACAAAAACGGGTATCTAAAGAAATCGCTGATGACCTAAAACAAAACAAGCCAATGTTACGTTTAGTACAGGGTGATGTCGGTGCAGGAAAAACACTGGTTGCAGGCATAGCAGCGTGTCATGCTCTCGAAGCCGACTGGCAAGTGGCACTAATGGCACCCACTGAAATTCTAGCAGAGCAGCATTATCTGAATTTTAAACGCTGGTTTGAGCCTTTAGGGCTGAATGTGGCATGGCTGTCAGGTAAACAAAAAGGTAAAGCGCGTAGCGCAGCCGAAGCACAGATTGCCACAGGTGCAGCACAACTGGTCATCGGAACGCATGCCCTGTTTCAGGACAATGTGAAATTTGCCAAACTCGGGTTGGTGATTATTGATGAGCAACATCGTTTCGGGGTCGATCAGCGTTTGGCTTTGCGTAACAAAGGCGATGCCCTATACACACCACATCAACTGGTGATGACCGCTACCCCGATTCCCCGTACACTGGCGATGAGCGCCTACGGTGACTTAGACACCTCGATTATTGACGAACTACCTTCTGGGCGCACCCCGATTCAAACCGTTGCCATTCCAATCGACCGCCGTGAAGAAGTGCTGCAACGCATTGCCAACAACTGTGCCGAAGGTAAACAAGCCTACTGGGTCTGTACCGTGGTTGAACAGTCGGAAACTCTCGATGCCCAAGCAGCTGAAGCGACCTATCTGGAAATTCAGCAACGTTTTCCTGAACTGAAAATTGGTTTGGTGCATGGCAAAATGAAAGCCGATGACAAGCAGCGCGTGATGCAGCAGTTCAAAGATAACCAACTGCAACTGTTGATTGCCACGACAGTGATTGAAGTCGGGGTCGATGTACCCAATGCTAGCTTGATGATCATTGAAAATGCAGAACGACTGGGTTTATCGCAATTACATCAGTTACGCGGGCGGGTTGGACGTGGCGCTTTAGCCAGTTTTTGTGTGTTACTTTATAAAACCCCGCTATCAAAAAACGGACATGAACGCCTGTCGATTTTGAGGGAAAGTAATGATGGGTTTGTCATTGCGGAAAAAGATCTGGAGCTACGCGGGCCTGGTGAAATGCTTGGAACCAAACAAACAGGTGATCTGGGTTTTCGAGTTGCCAAACTGGAGCGCGATGATCATTTGCTCAATCAAGCCCATGATGTAGCGCAGCAAATCATGCAAAAGTATCCGCAACTGGTTGAACCCCTGCTAAAACGCTGGCTACCTGAGGCACCGCGCTATGCTTATGTCTAAATTGTCTCGGCTATTGCAACCTGTGTTGAGCTGTAGCCTGTGCCAAAGTGATCGGGCGACCCAAACTTCTGTGTGTCAGGATTGCTGGCAACAGTTGCCATGGCTCAAACAGCATATTCATCGCCAAGAAATGCAAATTCAGGTCGCAGCTTATTATCAATACCCGCTTGATCGGATGATTCAACAGTTCAAATACGAACAGCAACTGCATTATCTGCCGTTATTTAATCATATGTTGAATCAGCTTAAATTTCCCAAAGTTCAAGCGATTGTTCCCATGCCTATTTCACAGCAACGTTTGATCGAACGGGGATATAATCAGGCCTTGCTTTTGGCAGAGCATTTAGCCAAACGACTGAATGTCCCAATCTGGCAACCCATTCTACGGCAAGATCAACAACATCAGAAAGGTTTGAACCGGCTGGAACGACTCAGCAATATTGAACAGCAGTTCGTGATTCAAGTCCCCAGTAAAGTACGTTACCGCCGCGTGCTGATTGTGGATGATGTCATCACGACGGGTAGCTCAATTCAGGCATTGCATACAAAATTACAGCAACTCGGTTGCCAGCAGATTTATGCAGTTTGCCTCGCAAACCCCAAAGCTTAACGAAACATGGCACCAAGCTGATCAACATTTGGGGTGGCAGCAACTGGATAAATGGATCATGACGAGTCTATTCAAGTAGATGACAAGTCATAGCAAGCCGTTATGCTACGCTTTCATTCATTCCCCATTTTGGCTGTGGTGGCTGATACTGTTCAAACTGGGTCAATAAAGTTTCAATCTGATCCGAAATTAACAAGGTATCGGCAAAGCGAGAATGGGTAAAACCTTGTCTGACCGTCGCTTGGATCATGGATAGTAACGGATCGTAAAATCCCATCACATTTAAAAATGCACACGGTTTTAAATGAATTCCTAACTGAGCCCACGTCCATTGTTCAAAAATTTCTTCCAGTGTACCCGCACCTCCAGGTAAGGCAATAAACCCATCGGCAAGCTCAGACATTTTTGTTTTACGCTCATGCATGTTGCGGACCACATACAATTCGGTTAAATGCGGGTGCGCCAATTCGCGATTTACCAGCACCTCAGGAATCACACCAATGACTTTTCCACCTGCTTGCAAAGCACTATCAGCAACAACCCCCATTAACCCAGAATGCCCACCACCATAAACCAAAGTTTTACCTTGTTGGGCAATTTTTTGCCCAACCTGTTGCGCAGTTTCTACAAAAATTGAATCTTTACCTGCTTTAGAGCCACAAAAGATTGCGATTGAATTCATAAAATTGACCTACTATTGATCTGTCATGTATTAAAAATAAACTAAAGCGAATTTTTTTTAGCAAAATAACGAACTGATCAGTGTTTTTCCGCAATTCCTTGTCTAAAATACACCCACCGTTTTACCCCCGACCTATCCAAGGGAGAAAGACACCGATGCTTGAAGCTTTTTACGCAACAGAGCGTGGGAGTCTCGAAGATGCGACCATTAATGGTGGATTCGACTTACACCCAGAATTAGTATGGATTGATCTGATTGCACCTTCACAAGAGGAGCAACAATGGGTTATTGATGCCTATGAACAGAATCTGCCTACACTCAAATCGCTTGAAGATATTTCCTCATCTGCTCGATTCTATCGCGATGATGATGGAATTTTACATATCAGTACTTATTTTTTAACGAAAAATAAAAACTATCAGGTCGATAATGAAAGTGATGAGCATGATCATATGCTGGCAACGGTACAAACTGTTGCATTTATCTTAAATAAACAGCGCCTGCTTACGCTTCGTGGTGAGAAACTGGTGTCGTTTCGTGCATTTCGTGCTCGCGCGCGCCGCAACGATTACGAAGTAGACTATAAAGACCCTGTCTGGATTTTACTGGGATTATTCGAAGCCAAGCTTGATGAGCTTGCTGATATCTTGGAAGATATTCATAAAGATCTAGAAAAATATTCAACCGAAGTTCTCAATAACCACCACCGCGAACAAGTGCTTGACCTTGATGACATGGTCACTCGTTTGGCACAACAAGAAGACATGCTCGGAAAAGCGCAACTGTGTTTGATCGATTTACGCCGTATTCTCAGTTTTCTGTCTCGCCCACGCGCTTTAGGTAGCCATATTTATGATGGTGAAATTCGGGAGATGAGTGAAGATGTGCGTTCCTTGGTTGAACATACAGCGTTCTTATTCCAGAAAGTACGTTTCTTACTCGATACCACATCAGGCTTCATTAACTCAGAACAAAGCGATACGATTCGTCGTTTCTCGATTTTACCTAGTTTACTCACAGCACCGATGCTGGTCACCAGTCTCTATGGGATGAATACGACTGTTCTACCATTTGCGCATGGAGATTTCAGCTTTACTGCTGTCTCTATCATTATCGTTGCATCATTTATTCTTCCAACTGCTTATTTCCGCTGGAAAAAATGGATATAAAAAAAGCATCCGATCTGGATGCTTTTTTATATTGCATGCTTTAACTCAACAAAATCAGATCATCCTGTAAATGGCAGGCTTCAATAATCTTGAGCATTTTGACTGGAACTGCCTGAAAATGTAGTCCCTTTTGTTCTGGCGTCTGGCGTAACCACTGTACCAAAACTGCCAGCGCAAGTGTATTACCAAGCTGTAACCCTTCCAGATTCACCACCACAGGAAAATGTGCTTGCTGGCGAATTAGCGCCAGACCTTTCTGGTAAATTTCGGCTGCATTCTCAAAATTAATCGTGCCTGACAGGCATAATTGCTGATGTTTAAGCTCAATCACAATGCACCTATCTTATTTTTTCACCGCAGCATCAGCATCTGGTTTAAAGGTCGCAATCGCTTTATCGATGTTGCCACCATTACGTTTTACAGTTGCTGCAAACTGGTTGCGGAATTGTAAGCCCAAATCAATCCCAGCCACATTAATATTACGGATTTTCCATTGGCTATTATTATCAGTCAACTGGAATGATACAGGGGTTTTTTGCCCTTGGTTAACAAAGTCAATGGTGACCACAGGGAATGCACCACCTGTAGGTTTATAAGGGCGTAGACTATAACTTTGATTGCTATATTTTGCTAAAGCCGAGCCATAGTTTTGAACTAGACTTTGACGCAAATTATGTTCAAATGCTGCACGTTGCTGTGCGGTACTGTTTTGTGGTGCAGCATAAGTTCCCATTACGATACGGGTGAATGACTGCGCATCAACATATGGGTCAAGGTTTTGTTTCACAATTGCATTGACAGATGCTGGGTTGCTTTGCAATTTGGCATGGTCTGCTTTTAAACGGCTAATCAAAGCATCTGCAACGCGTTTTACAAATACTGGCGGTGCTTCAGCAGGTGCTGCAAACGCAGTTCCTGCAATCACGCTAGATAAGATGCTTGCTGTAAGGGTTTGTTTAAATAAAGTATTCAACGTCTTACTCCTCTAAATTCTGCTATTGGGTGAATGAAGTCTGTGGATCAGCTGTTTGGCTCGGTTCAGAGGCCGTTTTAGTCTCTGCGGCTGTACCTGTAGATGACTTACCAGACATGCCTGTAATGAACTTACCAATCAAGTCTTCAAGATCCATCGTCCCTTGGGTATTGCTAATCACACCGCCACGCTTGATATAATTCAAACCACCACCTGGTACAATCTTGAGGTATTTTTCCCCAAGCAGACCATTGGTTGCCACCATAATGTAAGCATCTTGGTCAATATTGGTGATGGACTTCATGTTACTCAACAGTTGCTGTTCCATTACTTTTTGTTTCGTAGCATTTGCATGTTGATAGTCATCACTATAGTGCAGTTCTTCTAGAGCATTTTGTTCTACAGTCTGTAATTGAGTCGGATTAAAAGTCGTTTTATTACCATCCAGCTCAAACGTCACTTTGGCAAGGCGCGTTACAGGGTCAAGGTCAATATATTCGACACGCCCTACGGTCACACCACTCATCGTTACCTTAGCGCGCTCTTTCAGACCATTGACATTGTCAAATGTGGCGGTCATTTCATAACTTTTACTTAAAGTACTGCCTGACAAACCACTTACTTTCATTGCCAAGAAAAACAATGCCAAGCCGAATAGAATAACAAGTACACCTACGGCCAGCTCACTTGAACGGGACTTCATTACACTCCTCCAAACATGACCGCAGTCAACACAAAGTCACAACCTAAAATACACAAAGATGAATACACCACTGTACGCGTTGTTGCGGTGGAAATACCCTCTGATGTTGGCTCACAAAAATATCCCTGATATACAGCAATCCATGTACAGATCACGGCAAATACCACACTTTTAATGATGCCGTTGACAATATCATGTTGAAATTCTACTGAGTTTTGCATGCCGCTCCAGAAAGAGCCTTCATCTACACCCAGAAAATCTACGCCCACCATTTTTCCGCCAAAAATCCCGATTGCAGCAAAAATAACGGTCAGCATCGGTAAACTGACAATCCCAGCCCACAGGCGTGGTGACACAATACGTTTGAGTGGATCCACCCCGATCATTTCCATACTCGACAACTGCTCGGTGGCTTTCATCAAGCCAATTTCAGCGGTCAATGCAGAACCTGCTCGCCCTGCAAACAGCAAAGCTGCAACCACAGGGGCAAGCTCGCGCAGCAAGGTCAATGCCACCATCGTACCCAGCATGGTTTCACTACCGACATTCACCAGAATATTGTAGCCTTGTAAACCCAAGACCAAACCGATAAACAAGCCAGATACAGAAATAATCAATAAGGACATCACCCCGACACGGTACATTTGATAAACAAATAAACGTATCCCGAGTCGGGTTGGCATTGAACAAATAATTTGGAGCAACATCAATGTTGCCACACCAATTCCATGTACACGTTCAATCACGCGTCGACCCAATAAGGCTATAGCATTCATGAACTTACCTCTTGGCTTAAATATGCCTGATGGCTAAACTGGAAATCGACAGGGCCTTCAGCCTGCCCATTTAAAAATTGTTGTACAAATGCAGAAGGATGTTGGCGTAGCTCTTGTGGCGTACCCTCCCCCTGAATGATGCCTTCGGCAACAATATAGATATAATCTGCAATCGACATGGTTTCATCGACATCATGCGAGACAATAATCGTTGTCAAATCCAGTGCTTCACGCAATGAACGAATCAGGCGAGTCAGAACACCCTTTACAATTGGGTCTTGCCCAGCGAAAGGCTCATCGTACATGATGAGTTCAGGATCAAGTGCAATGGCGCGAGCTAATGCTACACGACGGTTCATCCCACCAGATAGCTCAGAAGGCATCAACTGTTCAGCACCGCGTAAACCAACCGACTCCAATTTCAGCGCCACCAGCTCAGCAATCAGATTTTCTGGCAGTTTAGTATGTGCACGAAGTGGAAAAGCAACATTTTCATACACAGTCATGTCGGTAAATAATGCACCACTTTGAAATAGCATTCCCATACGCGCACGTGCAGCAAACAACTCATGACGCGACATTTCTGACAAATCTTTGCCATCGAGCAGGACACAACCTTGATCGGGAGTCAACTGCCCACCAATCAGACGTAATAAAGTTGTCTTACCTGTACCTGAAGGTCCCATAATGGCAGTAATTTGCCCACGGCGAATACAAAGATTGACATTGTCATAAATGACGCGCTCGCCTCGCTTAAAGCTCAGATTCTTGATATCAATCAATGAATCCTCTGGCACAGCTACTGTATTTTTCATAATGGACCAAATTCCTGCTTGATTTTCACAGCAAGTGAACTCTTCATAGGATAGAAGATTTTTAAAATTTACCTATAGATTTTACGTGACGTAGCTTACCATTTTCGCAACGGAAAAAGTTGAAGATTTTATCAATGGACGAGATAAATCGTGTAAAAAAGGTATATTTTTGTCTGTATCATATAGGTAATTAATTCAATCAAATAAGACATAAGTAAATTATTAATATAATTATTTTCATAAAGAATAATCTATTTTTTAATACTTTCTTCAATCTTTAAAAAATAACTTTCAGTAAAAAAGCCAGTTAGAAAACTGGCTTTTTACAATAAATTCTAACGAAAATTAGTCGTTAAATTTACGGCGACGCTCACCATCTTCACGACGAGGACGGTCTGCGTTGAACTCGCGGCGTGGACGTTCTTCACCACCAAAAGTACGTTTTGGACGATCATCGAAAGAACGCTGTGGACGATCACCGAAACCACCTTCACGACGTGGAGCTGGACGATCACCGAAATCACGACGCGGACGATCAGCACCATCACGAGCTGGCTTGTAATCTACACGGTTACCACGGTTGTCATCATTAGAACGCGGTTTGTCACCAAAGCTACGTTGTGGACGATCACCGAAACCACCTTCACGACGTGGAGCTGGACGATCACCGAAATCACGTTTTGGACGGTCATCAAACGAACGTTGTGGACGGTCGCCAAAACCACCTTCACGACGTGGAGCTGGACGATCACCGAAATCACG
>NZ_KB851219.1:1978483-2385080 GCF_000368265.1 Acinetobacter brisouisimilis
CCGAAATCACGTTTTGGACGGTCATCAAACGAACGTTGTGGACGGTCGCCAAAACCACCTTCACGACGTGGAGCTGGACGATCACCGAAATCACGACGTGGGCGATCTTCACCACCAAACGCTGGGCGTTCACCACGAGGTTTGTCATCAAAACTACGACGCGGGCGATCTTCACCACCTTCACGACGTTTAAAGTTGCTTTCGCCTTCAAAACGACGACCACCACCGAAACCGCCACGACCGCCATCACGACCGCCACGACCACGACCGCCGCCATCACGACCACGACCGCCACCATCACGACCACTACGTGCAGGAGGTGGAGATGGCTCAAGACCTTCGATTTCAGATACACTTAAACGTGCATCTAAGAAATCTTCTAAAGCGCGAATTTTACCACGTTCACGGTAAGTCGCTAAAGTAATTGCATTACCTGTACGTCCCGCACGACCTGTACGACCAATACGGTGTACATAGTCTTCATTTTTCATCGGAAGACCGAAGTTAATTACGTGTGAAATTGTTGGTACGTCAAGACCACGTGCTGCTACGTCAGTAGCAACAAGGATTTTTGCACGACCTTCACGAATACTACGTAAACGACGGTTACGAACTGTTTGTGGCATTGCACCATGAAGTGCAACAACTGATAAACCTGCTTCAGCAAGCTCTTCAGCCAGCATATCTGTGTCTTCTTGAGTTGAAGCAAACACAACTGCTTGATCTACTGACTCATCAGATAACCAGTGAGTTAATAATTTTTTCTTGTGTTCAAAGCCATCAGTCCAATGCAATGTTTGAGTGATGTCTGTATTTGTAGAGTGACCTGTTTCGATCGCAATACGCATCGGATCATTCATCATGCGTTCAGCAAGCGTAATAATACGCGATGCAAAAGTTGCAGAGAACATCAACGTTTGTTTACGGTTAGCTGCTAATTCACCAATTGCTTCTAGATCTTCAGAGAAACCTAGGTCAAGCATACGGTCAGCTTCATCGACAATTAACGAATCAACTTTATCAAGTTTGATTTGACGACGGTTAACAAGGTCAAGTAAACGACCTGGAGTCGCAACAACCACTTGCGCGCCTTTAAGCTGTTGAATTTGCTTACCAAAAGGCATACCACCCATGATTGCAGCAACACGAACGCCCTTCATATGGCGAACCAATGCAATCGCATCTTGACATACTTGTTGTGCTAACTCACGAGTCGGAGAAATCACTAGAATTGACGGTTGAGTAATTGCTTTCATACGTTCTTTAAACGGTACGAAAGTTTCTTGATTTGCAAGCGCATTCAAAGTTGGAAGCAAGAATGCAGCAGTTTTACCAGAACCCGTTTGGCTTGATACTAGAAGGTCTTTACCTTCAAGTGCAGCAGGAATAGCTTGTTCTTGTACAGGAGTTGGCGTAGTAAAACCTAAACCTTCAAGAGCCTGTGTTAATGACTCATCGAGGGAAAAATCAGCAAAAGTTTTGCTCATAGAGAGTATTCACCCTGAAGTGGGTGCTCCATTTAATAAATTACAATATGGACATCGGCAAAAAGCGGTACAGCAATTAGAGCTGAAAATATAAGAATTCAGCAGCGATCCGAATAACGACGATGTGGATATAACGCACACATGATTACTGCCGCAAACCTGAAGGAATCGCTTAAGCGATTGGGGCGCGAAGGATATGTCCTCTCTATGGACAAGACGCGCATACAATGATTAGAAGATAATGTTCAGGTAATGAACGAAAATTAAGTGCGTCTGAGAATTATAGCAGAAAATTTTAGAAAGTCACCCTTTTTGATTGGCTTTTATGTCATTAAATTAAAGTATTTGAATTTTATGATAATTTTTAAAATTAAATTTCAAAAACAAGGGATCTTCTGATGTATTGGATGTACATTATTGCCTGTTATAGTTCAATTCGTGGTTTCTATTACAAATGCCCTCTCTCACTCAAAGCAAGCATTACAGATAAAATGATTGCCATCTATCCAAGCTTATCTATTAAAATCATCAGTGGGAACATTTTTTATTTGTCAGATCATGATTTTTTGTTCCCATAAAAAAAGTGACTCTTACGAGTCACTTTTTAAATATTCGTAGATTGATATTCAATCTTATTTAGCTGCATCTGCCCAGGCAGGCACAACAGCTTGCATGAATGGTTTTAACATTTTCATTGAACATGCCAACACTTGACCATTATCCATAGAGTCTGTACCACCACGCGCGTCTACGACTGTACCGCCCGCTTCTTTCACAATTAACTCACCTGCTGCGATGTCCCATGGTTTCAAACCAAGTTCAAAGAAACCATCGAAACGACCTGTTGCGACATAAGCTAAATCAAGTGCTGCTGAACCTGTACGGCGGAATTGTGCACCTGCTTCAGTCACGGCAAGCAATGCATCAAAATGTTGTTTTGCATAAGAAATGACTTGGCCATTACGTTTAGCACGGTAAGCATGACCAACAGAAATAAAGGTACTTTCTAGGCTATCACGAACATTTACACGAATACGGCGTTGGTTCATCATCGCACCGCGACCACGGCTTGCAGAGAATAACTCATCGCGCACAGGATCATAGATCACACCGTGTTGAGTAATACCTTTATGTTGTACCGCAATAGAAATACAGAAATGTGGAACGCCATTGATGAAGTTTAATGTGCCATCTAAAGGATCGATTACCCAGCACCAGTCTGCATCGTGACCTTTGCCTTCTTGCATACCAAACTCTTCGCCTAGGAAGCTGTGGTTTTTATAGCTTTTACGAAGAGTATCAATAGTCAGTTGTTCTAGGTAACGGTCAACACGTGTTACAGGACCGTCGATGCCTTTTTCTTCAACTTGTAAATCGAGTTTATGACGATTTTGATGCGCTTTTAAAAGCTCTTGACCAACTGTTTGAGCCGCACGCGCAGCCATCACCACCATAGGTTCCATTGAACACCCACTAAAAATACAAGAAGATTTTGACAAAGAATAATGCATAAAAGCGCAGGCATTTTAACAAATCTCTGCGCTTTTTGCTAAAAAATATTTCGAAATGTGTAACCAGAAAAAATTATGCGATTTGTACGGCTTTTTTCCATGCTTGCACAATCGACTGCTCAATACCTTCTGCATCAAGTCCACAATCGTGCAACATCTGTGCATGCTCTGCCTGATGCAAGAAGCTGTCTGGCAAACCTAAGTTTAATACAGGTTTTACAATCTGGGCTTGTGCCAAATATTCATTAACGGCACTGCCAGCACCTGCCATGACAGCATGCTCTTCAACAGTAACGAACAAAGCTGTGGTTGCTGCAAGTTGCTGAATGATGTTTTCATCCAGTGGTTTGACAAAACGCATATTCACGACTGTAACAGCAACATCAAGCTGCTTCGCAAGGCTTTCTGCAACTTTCAGACAAGGCATGACACGACTACCAAATGCCAGAATACTGATTTTATCGTCATGCTGGCTGTTGAGTTCAAACACAATTTCCGCCTGACCAATTGGTAAAGCCGTCAATTTCTGCTCGATCTCTACACCTGCGCCTACGCCACGTGGGTAACGTACCGCCGCAGGTCCTTCGTAAGCATAGGCAGTATGCAGCATTTGGCGGCATTCATTTTCGTCTTTTGGCGCCATAATCACCAAATTCGGAATGGTCCGCATATACGCATAATCGTATGCACCTGCATGCGTTGGTCCATCTTCACCCACCAAACCAGCACGATCGATCCCAAAGGTCACATCCAGATTTTGCAAGGCAACATCATGGACAAGTTGGTCATAACCACGTTGCAAGAAGGTCGAATAAATCGCGACCACAGGTTTTAAACCTTCACATGCCATACCTGCTGCAAGCGTCACAGCATGTTGCTCAGCAATCGCAACATCAAAGAAACGTTCAGGATATTGCTTAGCAAACTTCACCATGCCCGAGCCTTCACACATTGCTGGAGTAATGGCAAGCAAACGCGAGTCTTGTGCAGCTTCATCACATAACCACTGCCCAAAAACGTCGGAATATTTCGGGGCTGACTTTTTCTTGGCTGGAGCGACCATAACCACTTGTTTTGGAATGGCATGATAACCAATCGGGTCGGCTTCAGCGGGTGCAAAACCTTTCCCCTTTTTGGTATAGACATGTACCAAACGAGGTCCTTTACGCTGTTTCAACGCATTCAGGACTTGAACCAACTGCTGAACATCATGACCATCAAATGGGCCAAAGTATTCAAATCCAATCGCTTTAAACAGGTTATCTGCTTCTTGAGTTGCAGACTGATGCAAGCGTGAGGTATATGCCCACTCAGGATGCGGTTCGATCACTGCATCGCCATCGGCATTAATATTGACCAGTTGCCCCTGCTCCCAAATGGCTGCCAAATGCTTGGCAAAACCACCTGTACTGCATGAGATCGACATATCATTGTCGTTTAAAATCACAATTAAGTCAGCTTGGTGTGCTACTGCATCATTCATGGCTTCAAATGCCATACCCGCGGTCATGGCACCATCACCGACAATACACACCACATCACGCGGTTTGTTTTGATAGCGACATGCCAGCGACATACCAAGTCCCGCAGAAATCGCAGTCGACGAATGTCCCACACCGAAAGTATCAAATTCAGATTCATCACGTGCAGGAAATGCTGCCAGACCGTTTTTACTACGAATGGTGGTCAGTTGTTCACGTCGCCCCGTCAACACTTTATGTGGATATGCCTGATGCCCCACATCCCAAATCAAACGGTCTTGCGGAGTATTGAAGCAATAATGTAGTGCAATGGTCAGTTCAATCACGCCCAGGTTTGCACCAAAATGCCCACCACTTTGTCCTGCCGCATACAAGATATATTGACGTAACTCATCCGCCACTTGTTCGAGCTGGCTTTGATCTAGCTGACGTAATTGCTGCGGATGATCAATCGCATTCAACAACGGCGTAACAGGACGTTGAGTTGGTATTTCTGTATACAACATATGTGGCAAAGCCTTCTAGAGCCTGGCAAATCCTAAGCTAGGTATATTGCGTTAAATCGATAATTCTACCTTATCGAACGTTGTTTTCAATGAGCCACATGTCTTTTGATGTAGTCTTACACATTGCTTTTGTCCTAGACAGGGCTGTGATTATCCTGAAAAATGATAGAGATATTCAACTATTATTATTTGCTTTCTACAAAAAAATAATTTGATTGGCGTAATTTTTGTATGCTCAAGCTATCAATATCTGATCATTGCGCTATACTTTGTTCGACTAATTGATGACGAAAGAGTTTGACTGTGCCGATTGCTTTTGTTGCTACTTCTAAACTTCCAACCGCATTTGGTGAATTTCATATTAGTGTATTTCAAGACCCTGAAACAGGCGAAGAACATGTCGCCTTATGGAAAGGTTTGGATATGCCAGCAACTGCACCGGTTTTAGTGCGCATTCACTCCGAATGCCTTACAGGCGATGCATTTTCATCCTTAAAATGCGATTGTGGCCCGCAGCTTAAAGCGACCCAGCACATGATTAATGAAGCAGGTCAAGGGGTCATTTTATACTTGCGTCAGGAAGGTCGCGGCATTGGACTCACCAATAAAATCCGCGCCTACGCCTTGCAGGATCAGGGGCATGACACAGTCGATGCGAACCTGATGCTGAACTTGCCTGCCGATGCCCGCCGCTATGACATGTGTAAAATCATGCTTGATCATCTACAGGTACACCAAGTTAAATTGATTACAAATAACCCGCTTAAATTGATTGCCTTGCGTGATCTGGGCATTGATGTGGTTGATCGTGTACCACTGACTGTGGGTTTAAATCCATTTAACCAGCAATACTTAAAAACCAAACATGACCGTATGTCACACATGTATAAAGAAGATGACTTTTAAGTCACCACATTACACACAAGCCACTTCAGGCAAATAAAAAGAGCATTTTTAAATGCTCTTTTTTTACACTAGCCCTTTTCAGACCTATTTAGATCATCTTTATGCTTCTCCCATAAAGAGAAACATAAAAAAGTGATGAAAGAAGTCTATTTGTGCAATTTTAAATCGTCATGGAGAAAATTCGCGTCTGCGGCTGTTTTCGTTTTAGATGCAAATCGAACGCCATACAGATATTGCGAATAAACGGCTTACCTTGCTCACTAATCTGAATGCCTTGTGGCTGAAGCGTCAACAAGCCATCCTGCTGCATTTCTTCAAGCTGGCTGAGGACTTCAGGTAACTCAGGAAATGCCATGCTTGGCTCTGCCCAAGAGGTTTTAAATGTGCACATCAAGTTCAGAATATGCTGACGAATGATTAAATCTTCCTGCGACAGGATATGCCCTTTAAATACCGGAATTTGATTTTGCTCTAAACGTGCATAATAGTCTTCGAGCGTTTTTTCATTTTGCGCAAAGCTGTACCAACTATCACTAATCGAAGACAACCCCAAACCAATCATGACTTTAGTTTTCGATGAGGTATAACCCATAAAGTTACGGTGCAAACTGCCCTGCTGAAACGACTGATACATGCTGTCGTGTTCCAGAGCAAAATGATCCATACCAATTTCATGATAACCATGCGCCAACAAACGCTTTTTACCTTCTTCGTATAGCGTGCGTTTCACATCATCTTTGGGTACATCCTGATCTTTAAAACCACGCTGACCATTCCCCTTAATCCAGGGCACATGTGCATAACTGTAAAATGCCAAACGGTCTGGGCTTAAACTGTTGGTTTTTTCAATGGTGTTTAACACATCTTCCAGACTTTGAAATGGCAAACCAAAAACCAGATCGTGAGAAATCGACTCATAACCAATTTCGCGCGCCCAACGTGTCACCTGCTCGACATGCTCAAACGGCTGAATACGGTGAATGGCTTTTTGCACATTTAAATTATAATCCTGCACCCCGTAGCTGACACGGCGAAAGCCCAGATCATACAAGGTTTGCAGATGTTCACGGGTGGTATTGTTAGGATGCCCTTCAAAACTAAATTCGTGCTGTGGAGCAATGTCGGCTTTGGCTAAAATCCCCTGAATCAGCTCAAGCAAATGTTCTGCTGAGAAAAAAGTCGGCGTCCCGCCACCCAAATGAATTTCTTTAATGATTGGGCGATCTTGTAATAACTGACAATACAAATCCCATTCTTTGAGTACTGCCTGAATATACGGCTGTTCCATCTCATGGCGTTTGGTGACCCGTTTATGGCAACCACAAAAGGTACATAAACTTTCACAAAATGGCAGATGAATATACAAACTAATGCCTTCGCTGGCATTGGATTCATCAAAGGCGCGTTTTAGAGTCTGCTGCCAAAGCTCTAGTGAAAATGCCTGATTATCCCAATACGGCACAGTTGGATAACTGGTATAGCGTGGTCCTGAAACATTATATTTTTGAATTAACGAGGTTGTACCCATATTTACTCAACTCTTGGTGATGTTGCTGACCACAACAGGCAAAATTTGGAAAGATTGATCCTAAATGCATGTTTATTCTGATTGGCTACCGACAAGATTTCAAGCAATAACGACATGACACAACTGCTATTTTACAATCAAAACACTCCAATTATTCCGACCAAAACACTTTGATTTTCCTGTATAAAATTAAAATTCCTTAATTTTTTGACATTTCTATGTTTTGATGTATGCCATATTTGCTCTTTTAAATGAGGATTGTGATGCAGCATCCGACTTCAGTCGATATTCAGCGTGTACGCGAATTTCTGCTCGACTTGCAGGCAAGAATCTGTGAGCGTCTTGAACAACAAGAACAAGCAGGCGGTGGTACTGCCCAATTTGAGATTGATGACTGGCAACGCCCTGAAGGTGGTGGTGGACGCTCCCGTGTGCTACAAAACGGCACAGTGATTGAAAAAGGCGGTGTGATGTTTTCACACATCAATATCAACAAACTGCCCGAATCAGCGACTGCTCGCCATCCTGAAATTGCAGGCGCCAAAGCGCAGGCTCTCGGTGTGTCTTTAGTCATCCATCCTAAAAACCCGCACATTCCAACATCACATGCCAATGTGCGCCTGTTTGTCGCAGAACCCGAAGGTCGTGATCCTGTGTGGTGGTTTGGTGGCGGTTATGACCTTACCCCATTTTACCCAGACGATGCTGACATTAAAGCCTGGCATCAGGCAGCACATGATCTGTGCCAGCCATTTGGGGAAGATGTGTATACCAAGCATAAACAATGGTGTGATGATTATTTTTATTTAAAACATCGTGATGAACAGCGAGGAGTCGGTGGTTTATTTTTTGATGATTTAAATTGCTGGGACTTTGAAACCTGCTTTAAGTATATGCAAGCTGTGGGTAATGGTTACCTGAATGCAATTTTACCCATTTTTGAAAAACACCGCGAGCAACCCTATAGCGAAGCACAACGTGAGTTTCAACTCTACCGACGTGGGCGTTATGTAGAATTTAATCTGGTGTATGATCGCGGTACACTTTTTGGGCTACAAACAGGGGGGCGGATTGAATCTATTTTAGTCAGTCTACCTAACCTAGCAGCATGGTCATACCGCCCTGAATGGGAAAAAAACTCACCTGAACGACGTTTAACTGAGTATTATCTGCAACCACATGACTGGCTCAATGAGTTATAAATGTAAGGCTTTTTAGGCAGTTAAATTTAACTGCCTTTTTCCACTATAAATAATAATTATTCTTACAAAAGACTCAGGATATTTTTGTCATATCAGTTTAAAATTTATCTGCTGTAATACAACCTCATCGAGGAATGAGAGTCACCATGTTTAATCTATTTCATAATCACAAAGCTAGTTTTTTTGTTCTCACACTAACCCTACTCATCTGTTCTATGACAGCTACATTCACATTTAACAACCACATTTCTGACAGCGTATCCATTCTTTTCAGCATTATGCTAAGTATGCTTCTCATCAGTCTAGTTTTGGCACTACTCTGGGAAAAAATTGAAGGCATCTGCAATCCATAAACAGGCTTTTTAGTTTTTTCAAGGTGAAAATTCACGTATATTGAGGGCAATTTTTTCACCGCATGGACATCAAAACATGAGCAAACAGTTTGCTGTTGTTGGTAATCCAATTGAACATTCGCGCTCTCCTGAACTACATCATGCCTTTGCCCAAAAATTAGGTATCGATCTCACTTACAATAAACGTCTTGCTCCTCTTGATGGCTTTGAACACAACATTCAAGATTTCTTTCAGGCAGGTGGTATCGGTTTAAATGTCACCGTACCCTTTAAAGAACAAGCCTTTGCCTTGTGTCAACAGCTCACTGAACGTGCCAAAATTGCCAAAGCAGTCAATACTTTATGGATGCAAGATGGACAACTGCACGGTGACAACACTGATGGTCAGGGTCTAGTCAATGCCATTTTGGCGCTAGGCTGGTCACTTAAAAATAGTAAAATTCTGATTTTAGGTGCAGGCGGTGCAACCCGTGGCGTGATTTATCCATTGGCCCAAGCGGGTGCAAAACAAATCGTGATTGCCAACCGTACTTTGGCTCGCGCAGAACAACTGATTACTGACTTACAACACGCTGTACCCGATACCGAATTATCTGCCACTGGTTTAGATCAGCTAAGCGGCGACTTCGACTTGGTGATTAATGCTACATCTGCGAGCCTGTCAGGCGATGCTTTACAACTGCCAGAGCAGTTAAAATTCAGCCATGCTTATGAAATGGCATACGGCAAACCATCCAGTTTTCTCGATCAAGCCGCACAGCGCCAAGTCCCATATAGCGATGGTTTTGGCATGCTGGTTGGTCAAGCGGTTGAAGCCTTTGAAATCTGGAATGGTGTAAAACCCGAACTGCGAGATTTCCTCTAAACCCGATAAAAAAAACAGGCAACCTTAAGGTTGCCTGCCATGTGATTGCGTTGTTATTTCTGTTTTGAGCTTTGTAGAATTTGCACATACACAGACTTAAATACATCTTGATCCATATATAAATATTCAGTACTACTCACCTGTTGAATACTGCTCAGGTTCGGTGACTTCTGACGTGACTGCACATAAAATTTACCCAAACGATTTGCCAGATGCTTCAAATCATTCGTGGCTTGCTCCTCATTGTGTGCGGTTAAATAGCTGACTTCATATAGCTTGGCGAAACGCGACTCAGGAGTGCTATACGATTTCTGAATAATTGCCCATTGCTTACTCACTCCTGCCTGACGCTGCGCTTTTTTCACAATCGGTGTCGCATCAACTTTATAGAATGTTCTTGAATTGAGCTGGTGTTTTTTAATCAGCAGTTTGATTCTTGCCAGCTCCTGACCTTTTGGCGTGTAGCTACCATTTTCCTGACCGTCATAATACGCCATGACCAGTGCAATCTCTTGAATGTCTTGCGCCGAATAATGCTGCATGATTTTCGGATATTTCAGCGACAATAACATGCCATACACAAGCTGATAGGTTTTTATATAGGAATGGTTTTGTGCATAAGCTTGGTTAGCAAGCTGCTGAATTTGCTCATCCCAACTGTGTTGCCCAAATAGCCGTTTAAATTGCTCAGCTTTTTCCTGTAATACCGTGCCTTGCGCCGCTTCGTCAAAGGATTTGGCTTTACGCATTCCCTCACGGTCAATATTTTTCGGATGACCATAATTGCTCCACTGGTTATTCGAGCGGATATGTAAAGTCTTATTGATCGAATCGGCTTTTAATTGTGCCTGATAATTGGTGGTGACAGCACGCCCCTGACGGTCAATGCCGATCTCAATCACTAACGGATTACGCTGTTCTACGTTTGCCAGTAACGCCTGAATTTGAGGTTGTTTGGCTTGCCACTGGATTTTAAAATCTGTAGCGCTAACAAATTTGTCCGTTGACTGACCTTTAAACAGTTCCACAACTTTAAATACATTTGTACCTGTTTTGGCCAACTGTTCTGCAAGTTGGTCATCTTGTGTCTGACTTGCAAACAGATCAAGACCTTCATCCAGACAGGTTTGATATTGTCCTACACTCACTGCCTTCGCTTGCTTTTGTAATGCAACACACTGTTCATGAGAAAGCTCAACTGAATCATTTTCAGCTGCTACATTTGCTTGATCATCGGCTGGTTCTGCCGATGTGGCTGTTGTCGCTCTATCCGCTGCATCAGTTGGCTCATTTTCAGCAGCTGCAGCAATCGGATGATCCACTTCAGCTACATCTTCTGCATCATCATGAGCTGTAACAGCTGCTGTAGGCTCTTGATCTTTAGTATATGCCGCACCAGAATTTTCAGTTTCAACTGCCGCATGATCTTTCCATAAAGCATAGGCCCAATCTGCCTGCTCTTGTGGCGTCATACGGTTTAAATCGACTGGTTTGACTTCTGCGCTGACAGGTTTTTCACTGAGCAAATACTGAGTCAAATAAGCGCTATTGACTGTGGTATAACTCAGGCTTTGCGCAACATATTCCTCAAGAGAGGTATGCAATTGTATTTTTTCGACAACACCCTGCTGACGTTCAGCGGCACTTACACTAACATGAGTCAACTGTTCTGGCGTTGCCAAAATATAAGGCAACGCATTGCTTTGTTTTAGGTAATCGACCAACAAGCGCATATCCAGCCGATTGAACTGACCTTTAAATTTAGACAGGTCAAAATACATCAACTGGTCACGCTGTTCTGGGGCAGCCAAAAATGGCATAAATGCAAAAACGTTGGTATAAAATTTGGCCTGTTTCAAGTCAACAATAAGCGGATAACTAAGCTGCATTTGTAAACTTGGGGTCTGATAACGAGCCGTCAGGTTCATGCCTGCCACCTGATCGCGATAATCAACACCACCCTGATAATTCACCTGAAAATCTTGTAAGAAATTGAAACCTGTTGTAAGCAGACGTGACCACTTTTGCTTGCCGTTTTGCAGTTGTTCCTGAAGCAAGGCAAACTCAAGCTGCTGCCGCTGCTCGGCAGATAAATTGATTTGCTGTGCACTCAAATAATGATTTAATTTGTCTTTTAACTCATGATTTAATTCAGGTTTTCTCTTTAATACAGATAAACTATCTTGTACGTCAAAATTGAGATTGCCTTTGAAATCAAAGCCCGAATTCTCATAAATTGCACTGACTGCATGTACAGTATGCTCCTGAATTTGTTCCGTTTTTTGAGGTGACTGAACAAAATACTGTGAACAACCTGTCAAACTTAAACCAAATAAACAACATGTTAAATATTGTAATTTCATCATCACTTGTTTTTCCGTCTTGTTATATCGACTTATCGCTATAGTGCGATTTTTAGGAGATACTTTAACAAAAATAATAATATACAAATAATAGCTTTATGTAATTCAATCCATCGAGTTTGCCTTATTGACAGCACTTGCAAGTCAGGCTATCAATGTAATTAGTACACGGTTATGAATAATGAAATCCATCAGAACGCAATAAAAATTAGGATATTTGCCTTATGACCACATATAAAGCGCCCCTACGTGACATACGTTTCCTTATGAACGAGGTGTTTCATTATCCTGAGCACTATAAAACCCTCTCCAATGCCGAAAATATTGACCAAGACACGGTCGATATGATTTTGGAAGGGGCGGCAGATTATTGTGAAAATGTCCTCTCACCGTTATATCAAACAGGTGATGATGAAGGCTGTCATTTTAAAGATGGTGTCGTCACCACACCAAAAGGGTATAAAGAAGCCTACGATCAGTTTGTCCAAGGTGGCTGGCAAGGACTATCTTACCCTGAAGAATTTGGTGGGCAAGATTTACCCATGTCACTCAATCTGATTAAATCCGAAATGATGGGTACAGCCAACTGGTCATTTACCATGTATCCGGGTTTAAGTATGGGCTGTATGAATACCATTATGCAGTTTGGTACGCCTGAGCAGAAAACCACTTATATGCCACATCTGGTTGCAGGAACATGGAGTGGTACCATGTGTTTGACCGAGCCGCAGTGTGGTACTGACCTTGGGCAAGTCAAAACCAAGGCTGAACCTAATGCCGATGGCAGTTATGATATTACAGGTACCAAAATTTTCATTTCAGCAGGCGAACATGACCTGACTGAAAATATTGTACATATTGTTCTAGCGCGTTTACCGAATGCGCCACAAGGAACTAAAGGTATTTCCCTGTTTATTGTGCCAAAGTTCTTGCCAAATGCCGATGGTGGTGTGGGCGAGCGTAATGCAGTAAATTGCGGCTCAATTGAACATAAAATGGGAATTAAAGCATCTGCAACTGCGGTGCTGAATTTTGACCAAGCTAAAGGCTTCTTGATTGGCGAACCCAATAAGGGCTTGCATGCCATGTTTACCTTCATGAACACAGCACGAATTGGTACAGCGGTACAAGGGATCGCCCATGCTGAACTGTCTTATCAGGGGGCGCTGCCATATGCCAAACAGCGTATGTCGATGCGTGCCTTGTCTGGTAAGAAAGACCCTGACAAACCAGCAGATGCGATTATTCACCATGCCGATGTCCGTCGCATGTTGTTGACCCAAAAAGCTATCGCTGAAGGTGGGCGTGCCATGATCTATTATGCTGCACAGCTTGCCGACAAAATGAACGATGCCCTGAAACGTGGTGATCAGGCAGAGTTCGAAGCCTATGATGACAAACTCGGTTTTTACACCCCGATTTTAAAAGGCTTCCTGACTGAACTGGGCTTTGAAGCAGCCAATCATGGCATGCAGGTCTTTGGTGGACATGGGTATATTAAAGACTGGGGTATGGAGCAAATTGTCCGTGATGCCCGTATTTCAACCTTGTATGAAGGCACAACTGGCGTTCAGGCACTCGACTTGATTGGTCGTAAAGTACTGCTCTCCTCTAAAGGTAAAATCATTCGTGACTATACTGCCGAGATTTTGAAATTCTCAGGACGGCATGCCCGTAATAAATACTTGCGCCGCTTTATCTGGGATTTAACCAAACTTTGCGCACAGTGGAATGCGATTACTGTACGAATCTTCTTGGCAGCCCGTAAAGACCGCGATGTAGTATCTGCTGCCTCTGTCGACTTCCTGATGTTCTCAGGTTATGTGATGATGGCCTATTTCTGGGCACAACAAGCCGCGATTGCTTCTGAAAAAATCGAAGCAGGTGACGGTGCAGAAACCATCGAGTTTTATAAAGCCAAAATCAAAGTGGCAGATTTCTACTTTGACCGTATTTTGCCACGTGCCCAAGGACATGCCGAATCTGCGGTGACCCCATCAAAAAGTCTGATTGGCTTACCTGTCGAACATTTTAGTTTTGATTACTAAACCATGATTTCGAAATAAAAAGAGCGCTTAATGCGCTCTTTTTATTTTATTAGATCACTTTAATCGTCTAAATCGAGTACTTGTTCCAGTAACCGCTCTGATGGCGCAAAATAATAAGCACCGTCCACCGCAGTCACAAAATGCAATAAACGGTCATGAATTCCATCGCCACTGGTTCCAAACATGCGCTGCAACATCCGATCAATACGAGTCAAATCTTTGGTATAGGCAATAAAAAATAGCCCCTGATCACCATGCCCATCTCCATACGGTAGACTGTGACGCAAGATCTCAAGTTCTTCACCTTCATCATCCTCAACCACAGTACGGGCAATATGGGCATTTTCAGGTTTAGCTTCATCGTCCAGTTCTATCGACTCAAGCTTGGTGCGTCCGATGACCTGTTCCTGAACATCGACTTTTAAACGGCGCCATTTATCCAGATCATGTACATAACGCTGGGCAAAGACAAAACTGCCGCCTGCAAACTCACCTGCTTCTGCCCCAAGTAATGCGGTTTCTTCACGGTCATCCTTAAATTGTGGATTTTCTGTACCATCAATAAAACCCGTTAAATCACGTCCATCGAGATAGCGAAAACAGGCGCGTTCATCAAGAACTTCGACTTTGCCCTGAATGCCATTAAAGAAGGTCTGACTCAAAGAAAAACAGATGTCGGTACGCTGACTGGCAATATGAATCAGCACATCAGCAGGCTGTACAGGCATGTTAAACGCACCAGCTTGTGGATCAAGCTGCTTGAATCCTGCCGGTGTGGTGCTATGCAGCTGACTCCACAAGTCAGGGCCAAAAGCCACTGCGGTTTTGATTTGTTCATTCGGATGCTGAGTAATCAGACGATCTCGTTCCGAGAAAAATTTCTCTAGTTGTTTTTTTAAATCATGAAGACTGAGCTGGTTCAAACGAACCACAAGAAAACGCGCATGATCTGAAGGTAATGGCAAAATCACGGATTGAGCAGTCATGAAAAGCTCCTAAATACTGTTGTAATTTATCGTTCGGATCATTCTGCCCGAAGCATTTCCTACTTAATAGATTATTTTTGATAATATTTTTTGCTGTAAACAGACACCTTTCATGAGTTGTCACAGAATTGCGATTTTGTTCAATCCAGTTAAAATCAAAGTAACAATCATTTTCCCAACCTAAAGGACACACAACCTTGTGACTACCCTGCTGATTTCTTATCTGATTGCGATTGCTTTACTGACGATTACCCCTGGGCTGGACACAACGCTGATTTTGCGTACGGCTACGGTGGAAGGTCGGCAAAAAGCTTTACAAGCCGCGATTGGAATTAATCTGGGGTGTTTGGTCTGGGGGCTGGTGGTTGCCTGTGGGCTAGGTGCATTGCTGAGTAGCTCGGTTGTTGCCTTTACCTTACTGAAATGGACAGGCGCGATTTATCTGGCTTGGCTCGGGGTACAAATGCTGCGCAACCCGCGTCAGCACTTGGGTAATTTGGAGCAAAATACAACTACGCAGCAAAACTGGTTACTCAAAGGCTGTCTGAGTAATTTGCTAAACCCTAAAGTCGGAATTTTCTATATTTCATTTTTACCGCAGTTTGTACCCAACCAGCATGCTGCAACAGCGTGGATCATGTTGTTGGTGCTGATTCATATTGTACTGACGCTGATCTGGTCAACTTTCCTGATTCTCGGTTCACAACCGTTTGCCAAATATCTGAAACAGCCAAAAATCGTGCAGAGCATTGACCGTATTACGGGGGCTGTTTTTGTCTTGTTTGCGCTGAAACTGGCATTCAGTAAGCGTTAAAACATAAATACGATAAAGGGGCTGTTTGCCTCTTTCTTAATTCTATGTATGCCAGTCCCTTTAAAGAATAACCAATTTATTGCTATTAAATTCATCTCATCATTTACTTGTGCGAGATGTCATCCACAACCTGCTGGGTATCTGTAATATATTGTTTTTGCAATAGAGTCAGATAGATGAAAGTTTTGAACAAGTTTTGTGGATGACAAAGTTTTTGGTTAATTTTTTTAAAAAGTAACATAACAGCAGTGATCTCATATCAATTTATCAGCATCAGATCATGACAATTGATTATTTTTATCAAATATTTAACACCATACTGATGAATTGCAGAATTTATAAAAACTCTTCCAGCACGCTATTTAAAAATAAATGCCCTTTGTCGGTACATGCCAGTCGTTCAGCATCTGTGACCAATAACTGCTGTTGCTGTAACTTTTCAACGCTTGCTGCAACACTGGAAAATGGCAGCCCTGTACGCTGCTGGTAAAACTCACTCGGAACACCTTCGTTTAAACGCAATGCATTCATCATAAACTCAAAAGGCAACTCTTCTGCTTCAATGCGTTGCCACTGCAATGCAGGTGCAGGCACTTTGGCGAGATAATCCTTAGGTAAACGGCTTTTTTGGAAACGGTAAATGCCATCGGGCTGAGTCACTTTACCGTGAGCACCTGCCCCAATCGCCAGATAGTCCCCAAACTGCCAGTAATTCAGATTATGTCGTGAAGGTAATTCCTTACGCCATGCGGACACTTCATAATTAATAAAGCCTTGGGCTTTTAAATAATCTTCGCCTTGCTGTTGAATCTCAAGTAACACATCTTCATCAGGTAAACATGGCTGGGTACGGAAAAACACGGTATTCGGTTCAATCGTCAACTGATACCAAGACACATGCGTTGCACCACATTCCACCGCCAAGCGTAAATCCAGTAAGGCTTGCTCAAGGGTTTGTTGCGGCAAACCGTGCATCAGATCCACATTGACCCGTTCAAAACCTGCTGCTCTCGCCTGCTGAATGGCTTTTTCTGCATTGTCCCCGCTATGAATACGCCCTAAACACTGCAAATGCGTATTGTCAAAACTTTGTACCCCAATCGACAGACGGTTGATGCCTGCCTGTAAATAATCGGCAAAAGGTTGATGCTCCAGTGTGCCTGGATTGGCTTCCAAGGTAATTTCACAGTCAGCAGCAAAATTCAGACGTTGTTTTAACTCAGTAAATAACCACTGATAACCTGCCGCTGAAATCAGTGACGGCGTTCCGCCACCAATAAACACGCTCTGAATCTCACGTCCCTGTGCGCATTCAATCTGCGTGTCAAAATCTGCAACCAATGCCTGTAAATATTCCTGTTCCAAATCCAGTGACAATTTACCATCGGGTACAGCATGTGAATTGAAATCACAGTACGGACATTTACGCACACACCACGGCATATGAATGTAAAGCGACAACGGAATATTTTGCGGATTAAACAAGCTCAAGAACTCAGCCTAAAATGAGAAAAAACCATCGCGGATTTTAGCATGTCTGACGCATAAAAGCCGCTCGGCAATGCTACACTGAAATGAAAATTACACTGAAATGAAAATAACAACAGCAAGGAGCAACCATGAAACTTACAGTCCATCTGTTATGGTTGTGTCCGCTTGCCTTTGGCATTGGCATTGCCATGACCATTCAAACTGCCATCAACAGTGCCTTACGTGAACACTTAGAGTCAGCGCTACATGCCGCATTGATTTCGTTTAGTGTTGGCACACTGACGTTATTGTTACTGGTGCTATTTTTTACCAAAAATTATCCGCAGTGGCAGACCTTGAGTCTGTTACCGTGGTATTTGTGGTTTGGTGGCTGTTTGGGGGTTTATGCCATCAGCATGAGCATTTATACTGCCCCTAAACTGGGCTTTTTGACCTTTTCTGGTTTGGTACTGTTTGGTCAAATTAGTATGTCAATCTTACTGGATCACTTTGCATGGTTTGGTAATGAACGTGTCCCGATCTCTTGGCAACGTGTTTGCGGAGCCGTCGCAATTTTTGTCGGTGTATTACTTACTCTACAACGCTAATTTATTTGAGTATTTTCAGTGCTAAAAACTCCTTCGACAGGTGTGGAACTCAGACGCCTGTTTAGTCTTATGATCCCGATTCTGATTACCCAGTTTGCCCAAGCGGGTTTAGGGCTGATTGATACCATTATGGCGGGGCATTTATCTGCCAGCGATTTAGCTGCGATTGCAGTCGGTGTCGGGATCTGGATTCCTGTCATGCTGATGTTTACAGGGATTTTACTGGCAACCACGCCTTTGGTTGCTGAAGCACTGGGCGCTCGGCAAGAACATCAGATTCCACATATTGTCCGCCAATCATTATGGGTTGCAGGGCTACTTGGCATTTTAGCCATGTTACTGCTCCAGTTTATGCCGCTGTTATTACCGTTATTTAAAGTTCCTTTAGATTTGATGCCTAAAGCCAGCCTGTTTTTACATGCTGTTGGTTTTGGTATGCCTGCGATCACTTTATACACGACACTACGTTGTTATTCTGAAGCACTGGGCTATCCGCGCCCTGTAACCGTGATTAGTTTGTTGTCTCTGGTGATTCTCGTTCCGCTTGACTATATTTTTATGTATGGCATCGGCCCGATTCCACATTTAGGCAGTGCGGGCTGTGGTTTCGCTACCACGATTTTACAATGGCTGATGCTGGCAACTTTGGCGGTTTATATTTGGAAAGCAAAAAAATATCAAACTCATAAAATTTTCGGCGTTTGGGAAACTCTCGACAAAGCCATCCCAAAACGTATTTTGGCCTTAGGTGTACCCATTGGCTTGGCGGTATTCTTTGAAGTCAGCATTTTCTCAACGGGTGCAATTATTTTAAGCCCCCTCGGCGATACCATTATTGCCGCGCATCAGGTTGCAATTTCGGTGACGTCACAACTGTTTATGATCCCGATGTCACTGGCAATTGCCCTGACCATTCGCGTCGGCACGTATTATGGCGAGAAAAACTGGGAAGGCATGCGTAAAGTGCAAAAACTGGGGCTAATGACAGCGACAGCTACAGCATGTCTAACCATGAGTTTTATTGCCCTGTTTCACAACCAGATTACGGCGCTATATACCAGTGACCCTGCCGTGGCACAGGTGGCGGTGTATTTGCTGTTTTTCTGTATCGCCTATCAAATGATGGATGCATGGCAAGTCAGTGCCGCAGGCTGTCTACGGGGGATGCAGGACACCCAAGCCCCGATGTGGATTACTTTACTGGCCTATTGGGTGGTGGCATTACCGCTGAGTATTTACTGGATTCGCTATCAGCACATGGGGCCACAGGGCATCTGGATTAGTCTGATTGTAGGTTTGGCGGTGGCATGTGTGCTGTTGCTTGGGCGGTTATATCGTATGAATCAGCGTTTAAGAGCGCGAACCGAATGAATTTATTTTCATAGAAATAAAAAAACCGCATCCATGACAGATGCGTTTTTTTTATGGCTTGAGAAAGTCGGAACTTAATGCACTAAAGCATCCGCAATCGCTTCAACCAACTGCTGTGCGATTTCCTGCTTACTGGCTTTGGCAAGGTCACGTTTTGGTAACGCATGCTGTTGTGCAAAAAATACCGTCATGGCATTTTCATCGGAAGCAAAACCAATGTCGCTACGTGACACGTCATTGCAGGCAATCATATCCAGTTTTTTCGCCACCAGTTTGCCTGCGGCATATTCTTCAACATTGCGGGTTTCTGCGGCAAAACCGACCATAAACGGGCGTTTCTGCTGCTGAGCAATAGTTGCGACAATATCGGGATTTTTAATCAATGAAACATCCAGTTCATCGCCCGATTTTTTAATTTTATGCTCGGCAACCTGCGCCACACGGTAATCTGCCACCGCAGCCGTGGCAATAAAAATATCACAGCCATATTCAAGCTGCTGCAAGCTTTGATCCAGCATTTCCAAAGCCGAATGTACATTCACCCGTTGCACACCATTTGGCGTATCGAGGTTCACAGGGCCTGCAATTAAAGTGACTTTTGCCCCTGCAGCATAGCAGGCACTGGCTAAAGCAAAACCCATCTTACCTGTACTGTGGTTAGAAATATAACGTACAGGATCAATCGCTTCACGGGTTGGCCCTGCGGTAATCATCACACGTTTGCCTGCCAGTAAACCAAATTTTTCAGCAATTGCACGCTGGGTCTGATGAAAATACAGTTTGACCTGTTCTGCCAGAAACTCAGGTTCTGGCATACGTCCCAAACCAACATCACCACAGGCTTGTGACCCTGCCGCAGGCATAATCACATGCACACCATCTTCAACCAGCATCTGCAAATTACGCTGGGTGGCTTTGGCTGCCCACATTTGCTGGTTCATGGCAGGAGCAACCCAGACAGGCGCTTTGATTGCCAGATATAAGGTGCTGAGCAGATCATCGGCTAGACCATGTGCAAACTTGGCCAGCGTGTCACAACTAGCAGGTGCAACCAGTAACAGGTCAGCCCAACGTGCCAGTTCAATGTGCCCCATTCCCGCTTCAGCTTCTGGATTGAGCAATTCGGTATGTACCGTATTGCCTGAAAGTGCCTGAAAAGTGAGTGGGGTAATAAACGCTTGCGCGCCATGAGTCATCACCACACGGACATTAAAACCGTAGTCTTTTAGACGGCGAACCAGAATGGCGCTTTTGTATGCAGCGATACCGCCGGTTACAGCCAACAGAATGTTTTTGCTTGAAATTACGCTTACATCAAAGCTCACGAGGGGCTACCTTTGTGTTGCAGTGGCGCTCACAATAGCATTAAATATAACGAATCCCAAGTCATGGGAAAAACAACAACGATTTATTTAGAATTAAAAAATATGAGTTTATCTAGCATTAAATCATGGCCTGAACAGGAACGCCCACGCGAACGATTATTAAACCAAGGCGCGAGCAGTTTATCCGATGCCGAATTACTGGCCATTTTTCTGCGCTCAGGTTCACAGCAATATTCTGCCGTAGAGCTTGCCCGTGTTCTGATTCAGCATTTTGAAGGGCTTGCGCCTGTTTTTGATGCTTCACTGAACGATTTATCCAATTTTCACGGCATTGGTCCAACAAAATACGCACAGCTTATGGCAGTCAAGGAACTGGGACGGCGTTATTTGAGCCAGAGCTATCGGTCACTGCGCCAAGCACTGGATTCATCGACCTTGGTCATGGACTATTTACGCTATGAACTGCAAGGTGAAAAACAGGAAGTGTTTGCGGTGCTGTGTCTGGATGCCGAATTACATAAACTCGACTTTAAGAAATTATTCTTTGGTTCACTACAACACTGCAGCATTTCCATCAATCAACTGCTGCGCTATGCCATCTCTCAACACGCTGTACATATCGTGATTGCCCACACCCATCCCTTTGGTGTGGCGCAGCCTTCAGCTGCCGATTATGAATTGACAAAGCAGATTGCTACCGCCTGCCAACTGCTTGAAATCCAATTACTTGACCATTGCATTATTTCACCAACAGGTTCATTCTCTTTCGCGGAGCAACAGCTTTTGCCTTCTCCTTCAGAGCTGAACAAGTGATAGAAACCTTATGATTATCCGTGATAAAAGTAATATTTTTAACCTGTTATTTTCTTGGAGAGGGACGATTTTACCCAAAGTCCTACCGTCTTTAGCGGTAGTGATGCTGGCTTCAACAGTGACTGCAACACTGACCTATTATGGCATGCTGCATGTGCCACAAGTCCCTGCGATTGGCTTTACCATTTTTGGGGTCATTCTGTCGATCTTTTTGGGCTTTCGTAACAATGCCTGCTATGACCGTTGGTGGGAAGGTCGCAAGCTCTGGGGTGCACTGATTGCCAATGCCCGCCATATGGATCGCGATACACGCGTCTTGTCACATGCACGCCGCGAACGGGTGATTCACCATGTGATTGTATTTGCCAACATGCTACGTGACCGTTTGCGCCATCAAACTGCCAACCCGACCCAACTACTTGAAACAGGGCGTTTAAATGAACATGCTGTGGAACGGCTCAATCAGCATCTGAACGCACCACAATATACATTGGGGCTGATTCAGTGGGAGCTGATGCAAGCACTCAAAGACGGCGAAATTAGCGATATTTTGTATCAACAAGTCAACAGTCATGTGGTAGATATGGGCAATGTTCAGGCAGGCTGTGACCGAATTGCCAGCACCCCCTTACCTTTTTCTTATTCAGTGTTGCTGAACCGTACCGTGTACTGTTTCTGCTTTCTGCTGCCTTTTAGTCTAGAGTCAATTTTAGGCTTGTGGACACCACTATTTGTCGGGATTCTGGCGTATTTGTTTTTGGGGCTCGATATGCTCAGCGCTGAACTTGAGGAGCCGTTTGGCACTCAAGACAACGATTTACCACTAGATTCGATTGTACGCCTCATCGAGCGTGAATTACTGAGCTCACTGGGTAAGCCAATCCCTGCCCCGATTCAGGTAGACAATCACAATTTGCTATAAAAAATCATTAAATGCTCACATGAGCATTTTTTCACTCCAATAACCACTCAAGGAATGATGCTGTGATTAAAATTTTAGGTCGGGCAGACTCGATCAATGTCCGCAAAGTGCTTTGGCTCTGCGATGAATTAAATATTGCCTATGAACGTGAAGATTGGGGACGTGGTTTTCAGTCACCTCAAGCACCAGAGTTTGTCAAACTCAACCCTAATGCCACCATTCCTGTGATCATTGATGGTGATTTTGTACTTTGGCAGTCCAATTCAATTATTCGCTATTTAGCCAATGCTTATGTGGGGCAAAATCTTTATCCAACCAATGCCAAACAACGTGCCATCATCGATCAATGGATTGACTGGCAAGGCATTGAGCTGAATAACAGCTGGACGTATGCCCTGATGAATTTGTTTCGTCATTCGCCTGAACATCAAGATCCAAAGCTGGTGGAAAAAAGCATTCAGGCATGGAGCAAAATGATGAAGATAGTTGAGCAACAACTGGAAAAAACAGGGGCCTATATCACAGGCGAACATTTTTCTTTAGCCGATATTGTAATTGGGTTATCGGTACAGCGTTGGTACTTAACTCCTTTTGACAAACCAGATTACCCACAGGTGAAGCGTTATTATGAATTACTCAGTCAGCGTGAAGCCTATCTGCGCTGGGGCAATAATGGGCAAAATTAATTGAAACATCTGTAACCTGTACTTTTCATCTCAATCTTTAAAAAATCTAAATCTGTTTTTGATGAATTGCCCCTAATCATTTTTGAGTGGCTTTGTATGCTTGATCTTTCTCCTTAAAATTAAGATCGCCATGCAAGCCACCATCCTGTTCAGTATGCTGATTTTCTCGTTCAGCATGTCCATTTCACCTGGCCCTATAAATATCACCATTCTTTCATCCAGTCTGATTTACGGGGTGAAAAAAACGTTGCCTTTCATTTCAGGAGCAACCATCGGATTTACATTGCTGCTGATTTTGATGGGGTTTGGCTTTTCCAAACTCCTCATACTTTATCCGTTTACGTTTAAGGGCTTAGCAGTGGTGGGAGCGCTATTTATTGGTTATACAGGCTACAAAATTTTAAGCTCATCCGCACAGATTCAAATCACTCACCCACATTCAGCACCTAAGTTTTATCATGGTTTTCTGTTGCAATGGCTTAACCCTAAAGCGTGGATTGCATGTGCCTCAGGGGTCACACTTTTTTCTGTCCCAGATCGCTCTGCGCCATTAATCATTTTTATTAGTCTGTATTTTTTAGTGTGTTACGGTTGTTTACTACTATGGGGAATGTTCGGGCAAAAACTGGCTCATATTGTCACGCACCCCACACGCATAGGCATGTTAAATGTCATCATGGGCGGAGCTTTGATTATTGTGGCTCTCTCGATGCTGCTTCAGCTACTGAAGGATTAAATGCTCGATAAACATATTGAATCAAGGTATAAGCAATACCGCTGATAGGAACATTTGCATGCCAAACCGCATACACACTGAGTGGTGGCAATCTCCACTCGGGTAAGACTTCGACAACTTGTCCTGTTTGTCGATCTGCTTGTGTTAATTCATCAGGTGGTGCAGCAAGCCCTGCATGTAGTTTAACCAATGCATATGACGCCTCCACGTTATTGACATAAACTTGTGGCTGATAGCAAATTTCAACTTCTTCACCCGTCATACCATGCTGAAGCCTTCTCGAATTAGGGCGCATACTCAAACCAATCCATCGCATCTGTTGCAAGTCATCTGGCTGTTGAACAGGTGGATATTGGTCGATAAATTTTTGCGTCGCCACAATACGGCGTGGCAATCCAAACAGATATTTGGCTTTAAATGCACTACTCGGTAATTCACCTATCCGAAATGCGACATCAATATTTTCTTCAATAATATCGCTACGCTGATCATCACAGGTAATCTGTAAGTTTAAATCGGAATACTGTTCAGCAAATGCCATGACATATCGCATAAATTGTCCGTGAATAAACACGGCAGGAATCGAGATGTGTAACTTCTGCTTGGTCATAAGTGAGCGCTGCTTAAACTCGCTCATTCCTGTTTCATACAGCTCCAAGATTGACTTTGCTGTTTCTAACAGTCGTTCACCATCATGGGTTAAGGTCATATTTCGCGTATTGCGGTAGAATAATGCACACGCTAAATTTTTTTCGAGTTTATGCAAATGCTGACTGAGTGTAGCACTCGATAAACCCAGAACTTTTGCTGCTTTTGAAATCGAGCCAAATTCTGCAATCTTGGCAAAAATAATTAAATAACGAATATCTTCAATCATTGTTTTTGTCTAATTCGTTGAAAACCATAGGTCCAGATTTAACGAAAACTCTCCCAAATCCCCACCTGTTCAGGTCTTGGACGTGGTGCTTGTCCAAGCTTGAGCCATGGCATATGTTCACCATGAAAATCACTACCGATAGAGACCTTTAAATTGTTTTGCGCAATCATGCGATCAACCATTTGCCGAGTCGACAGTGAGTCTATTTCAGGTGCAAGTTCAACGGCATCTCCTGCACTCTGGGCAAATAAATCAATCAAATATCGAGTATTGGTCGCAGACAAATCATAACGGGTCGGATGAGCCAGTATCGCAAAACCCTGTGCTTCATGAATCGACTGTACGGTATCTTGAATACTCAAACCATCAAACTTGACATACGCAGGTTTACCTTCTTTTAAGAAGCGGTCAAAAGCTTGCTGCAAACGGCTGACCACACCATTTTTGAGTAAGGCTTTGGCAATATGGCTGCGGGTAATCCGATCAGGCTGTTGCTCAACTTCCAGTAAAATTTCAGGATATAAATCAATTTTGACCAATTGCTGCAATTTTTCGCAAATACGCTGGGCACGTTCAGCCCGAATTTTCTGCTGCAGTTCTAAAACATATTCTAAAGGTTCAGGATTTTGCATATTCAGCGCGATAATATGCACACTATAGCTTTTCTTGGTGGCAGGACGTGACCACTGGCTGGAAATTTCCACACCCGAAATTAACGAGATGCCATATTGCTCAGCCGCTTGTCTTGCCCGTTCAATTCCCTGCATCGAATCATGATCAGTTAAGGCAAGCACATCAATATTACGTTCGGCAGCCAGTGCCAAAAGCGCTTCTGGTGACAAAGTCCCATCAGAAATGTTGCTATGTGTATGTAAATCTATCACCTGCATATTTTATACTATGCCATTCTTGAAACTGGATTAGATACTCTAACATGAAAGCACTTTTAGACTTTGTGCCGCTCATTATTTTCTTTTACTTATATAAGACTGTTGATCCGACCGACAAACATCATCCTTTACTCACTTTGATTGGTTCACCAGGCGGGATCGACAATAATAATATTCTGGCAGCAACCACAGGTCTGATTATTTCCATGTTAGTGGTTTACGGTGCATTATTTGTTTTCCAAAAATTCCGTTTAGATAAACAACAATGGATCGTGCTGTTTATGACGGTGATTTTTGGGGGCGTCACCTTACTCTTGAGCGATGATTTTTATATTCGTCTCAAAGCCGCACTTTTAAATCTGGTCTTTGCAGGTGCATTTGCACTCTCTCCATTTTTTACCAAAGATCGTAATACCCTGATTCAGCGCATGTTCGGCCCGATCCTTGAACTGACCTCATCGGCATGGAAAAAACTCAATTATGCATGGGCAGCAATGTTTGTGGTGATGTCAGGTTTACATGTGTTCTTCGCATTTTTATTTGCACATGGCAAATATTGGGGAGAATTTACTGCATTTGGTGACATGATCGTGATGTTTTCTTTTATCATTATCCAGTTTGTCGTATTACGAAAACATTTCAAATCTCCAGAAGAGTAAATCAGAGAAGATTATGGCTTTATTTGTAGTATCCTGTACCGACCATGAAGGTACTCTTGAACAACGTATTGCATCCCGTCCTGCACATCTGGCTCGCCTTGAACAGCTCAATGCTGAAGGTCGTCTGATTCTTGCGGGCCCTATGCCCAAACAGCCAGGTAATCCACAAGCGGGATTTTATGGCAGCACCCTGATCGTTGATTTTGATTCTCGTGAAGATCTCGACGACTGGCTGAAAGAAGAACCTTATCTCAAAGCAGGGGTTTATAGTCAGGTTGACGTTAAACCTTTCATTCAAGTTTTCCCAAAAGGATAAAATCATGCGTGTTGTTGTACCAAGCTTACTCAGCTTGCTTCTGCTTAGTTCTTCAGCATGGGCTGTTGAAACAGCAACTCAGCCGCAAGCTGCTGCACCCACGGGTACAACAGCAACAGCCCCACCGACAACACAAAAACCTGCTACACTCGCACAGCCCGCAGCTAAACCTGCGGCTGCCAAACTCAATCAGCCTGCCCCAATTATGGAGCTGACACCTGCACAAATTGCCCAGAAAAAAGCCGAAGAAGATGCTCGCATTAAAGCATTAGTCAAAAACCAATCGACGCGTATGCAGCAATTGGAAAAAGCTAATCTGGATGCATTAGCACAAAACCAAGCCCTCCAGCTTAAAAATGACAATTTAAATGTACAGGTTCAGGTGTTACAAAGTGAACGTAGTGCTCAAATCTTTATGTATGGTGCAGCGACCATGGGCGTTGGGGTATTAATCGGCTTTCTGCTCGCAAGTTATATTCATACCAAACGTCGTCGCCAGTGGTAAATCTGAGGTAATTTTGCATGTTTAGTGCAATTGAAACGGCTGAGCTGGATTGGCAGCAGGTCGATGGCATTGATGTACCCATTTCCAAACAATTTGGCGATGTCTATTTTTCCAAAGACAATGGCTTACTCGAAACTCGCCACGTTTTTCTCAATGGCAATGATTTAACTGAACGTCTGTCACAGCTTGATGACTATGCATATTTTTGTGTCGGTGAAACAGGTTTTGGTACAGGTTTAAATATTCTGGCCTTGTGGCAACTGTGGCAGCAAGTACGCCCCAATAATCACAGCCATTTGCATGCCATCAGTGTCGAAAAATTTCCACTATCCAAAACTGACTTGATTCGAGCGCTCAATGCATGGGAAGAGCTACGTCCTTTGGCTGAGCAGCTACTTGCCCAATATCCCCTACCGATTTCAGGCTGTCATCACCTTAATTTTCCAGAAGAACGCTTTAGCCTCGATTTATGGCTCGGCGATGCCGAAGACGTGTTTCCGATTATGCCGAAAACCTGTCAGGTCAATGCTTGGTTTTTAGATGGCTTTGCACCTTCATGCAATCCTGAACTGTGGCAGCAAAATGTACTGGATCAAATTATCCGGCTGTCAGATGTCGGTACAACTTTTGCCTCGTTTAGTGTTGCAGGTATCCTCAAACGTGGCTTAAAACAGCATGGCATACAGATCTCTCGTCCACGCGGTTTTATGCACAAACGGGAAATGCTCAAAGGCATTTGGGCCGCCGAAGAACAGACTTCGCAACAGCCACAACCCAAACCGACTCAAAAGACCATTGCAGTCTTAGGCGCGGGGATTGCAGGCTTATCTACGGCATGGGCTTTTGCACAGCGCGGTCACAAGGTACATCTGTTTGATGGTAATGGTCCACTCTCAGGCGGCTCAGGTAATCCTTTAGCCTTGCTCAATCCAAAGCTTTGTCCGATTCAACAAAGCCATGAACATCTGATGTTGGTGAGCTGGCAATATGCCCTACGGCATTATCCGCAATTTCAAGCCTTTCGCCCGTTACAGGTCAGCCAGTTTGATCTCAAAGCCAATGGTGAGCTGGCAAAACTGCCTGACCAATATCCTGAAGGTTTACTGACAGCACAAACGCATCCTGAATTGAACAGCGTGTTCTCAGGGATTACTTTAACTCAGGCAGGTGCCGTGTCCCCGCATCAACTGCGCGATGAGATTTTGGCACATAAGAATATTCATTTTCATCCACAGCACATCACAGCATTGAGTCATAACACACCAGTTCAGTTGCTGGATCAACAGCTCTCTGTATTGCTTGAAGCAGATCACGTGATTGTGTGCTGTGCGCTAGATAATGCCCAGTTCTTTGAAAACTACCCTGGACTAAAACCAATTCGTGGGCAAGTCAGCTGGGTTAACAATGCAGCGCAACCTTTAGCGACAGATCAAGCGTATAGCTATGGTGGTTATTGTATGCAGCTCAATGCGCAAGAACTGATTCTAGGCGCATCGTTTCATCCACAGCGGGATGATGTTGATGTTCTTGAAGCTGACCATCAGCATAATCTGGAATTATTGCAGCAGCTCAGCCCAGAATATGCCGCAATGCTACCAGCGATCAACTCTTGGCAAGGACGTGCCTCGTTACGTGCACAAAGTCAGGATTATTTTCCATTGCTAGGTAAACCAAATGCTGAACGTGAAGTGTATAGCTTTGCAGGATTAGGTTCAAAAGGCTTTTTATATGCACCGTTGTGTGCTGAGATTTTAGCAGCTGAGATTCTTGGAGAGGCTTGTCCTGTACCAATGACTTTACGTCAAAAATTACAGCTACAACGCTTTCAGAAAAAATTGAAGGTCAAAAAGCCCTATTTTGTGAAAGAAGTGAAAACCGACGAGAAAAAAGAATTGTAAAATTTATTATGATTATTTTTCTTTAAACCGCACCTTTAGCTAAGGTGCGGTTTTTATTTGCTTTAATTTTGTTCGATTGGTAGACCCGCCTCTTTTGCTGCACGTGTTCCACCCATCAGGATCACATATTCACGACCGCTATCAAAACCCTCCAGTTTTTCAGCTGCACGTGGGGCTTTACTGCCGCCGCCACAAAGAATATAAATTGGCTGACCCGCACCCACTTGAGTTAAGCAGCTGATATTCAAGTCATTAATAGGCTGATTGATTGCCCCTTTGATATGACCTTCTGCATAGGCAGCAGCATCACGAACATCCCAAATGACCGCGTCTTCTGGGAACTCAAATGTTGTAATTTCTTGTTTACGGATCATTGCGCACTCCTTTGATATAAACAACACTTGGCAAATGAAGAAAACCCTCTTAGCATCTCAAATATTTCATCCATTTGTAAAGGTCTCAACATGCCATCATTTGATATTGTATCTGAACTTGAGCTATTTGAAGTCAATCATGCTGTACAAAATACACAAAAAGAGATTGCAACACGTTTTGATTTTCGTGGTCAGGATGTTTCCATTGAACTCAATGAAAAATCAAAAGAAATTAAAATTTCGACTGAAAGTGATTTCCAATGTGAACAGGTCTATAGCATGCTCGAAAACCACTTTTACAAACGTAAAATTGATGTTCAGGCACTTGACCCACAAAAAGCCGCAGCCTCTGGCAAAAACGTTGTACAGGTGATCAAGCTCAAAGATGGGCTAGATTCAGATACTGCGAAAAAAATTAATAAATCTATTAAAGAGAGCGGTATTAAAGCGCAGTCTTCAATTCAGGGCGATAAAATTCGTGTGACTGATAAAAAGCGCGATACATTACAACAAGTAATGAACTACCTTCGCGAACAACAGTTTGGTCTACCTTTGCAGTTCAACAACTTTAAAGATTAAACCTTGTTGTATAAAAAATCCCCGTAGTTCATTTTACGGGGATTTTTAACATCTCATATTTAAGCTTTTGTCTGACTTAAAAATTTCTGTTTGGCTTCTTCTGGAATCTGGCGCTTATGCCCTTCTTCATCGACTGCAACAAAGGTAAATAACCCTTGGGTAATGCGTTTCGGTTCACGTGAGCTATCATGGCTGTCCCAAACTTCGATTTGCATCTGAATTGAGGTATTACCAACCTTGAGAATCTTGGTATAACAGCTTACGACATCACCGACCTTCACAGGCACGAGAAAAGTCATTTCATGAATAGAAATCGTAGCACAACGTCCTTTACTAAAACGCTCGGCATGAATTGCTCCCGCCAAATCCATCTGCGAAACAATCCAGCCGCCAAAAACATCACCACTCCAGTTAGTATCTGCTGGCATAGCAATGGTTTGTAATGACAATATCCCTTCTGGTTTTATGTTTGAATTTGGCACTTCTGCTCCCTATTTCATTAGTTGTTGATCTAGCCATTGCTTTAATTCGCTAGAACGTAATGCACCGCTTATTCTACCAATTTCGTTGGTTTTATTCATCAAAACTAATGTTGGAATACTACGAATATGAAATGCCTGACTTAAGCGTGGATTCTGCTCGGTATTAATCTTGGCAAAAATCACATTGGGATACTGCTTAGCAACTTCAGTAAAATGTGGTGCCATCATCTTACATGGACCACACCAATCGGCCCATAAATCAATAAAAATCGGCAAATCACTGTTTTGTAAAATTGTACTGAAATTTTGTTCATTGAGTTCAATCGGTGCCAATGGCAATAAAACCTGATGGCACTGACCACAATGTGGCTGTGCTGCTAGTTTTTCTTTAGGCACACGATTTTTGGCTAAACAGCTTGGGCATACCACGATCATGAGCCAATCTCCTCAATTATCTTTATTGCTATAACAATGAGGGTAAAACCTCAAAATTAAAACACTTAGCCCAAGAAAAAATCACCTAACCTTAACCTGATTTAACGTTTCATCATCAAATTACAGCGAGAGTTTGCGCTATCACAATAAGGTTAATGCTATGATAAACCAATCAAAATCAAACCCAGTTGGAGTTAAGCATGACTGAAAATGTCGGTTTTGCAGGCCAGATCGCCCCTGAACACGTTGCACAAATTGTAGAAAAAGGCTTTAAATCTATCGTCAACAACCGCCCAGATTTAGAAGGTGGTGCTGAACAGCCAACCAGTGCACAAATCGAAGAAGCTGCACGCCAAGCAGGTTTAGACTATGTCTATCAACCTGTTGTTGCAGGGCAAATCACAGAGCTAGATGTACGTACTTTTGCAAATCATTACAATGAGTTACCAAAACCGATTTTAATGTTCTGTCGTACAGGTAACCGTTCAAACAACTTATACCAACTTGCGAAACAAATGGATTTGCTTGACGATTAAATCCAGACTCCCTGTATTGCAACCTTGCAATACAGGAGAATTTTAAATGCAGATTTGGAGAATCACGATCATGAAATGGATTGTAATCAGCTTAAGTTGTCTGATATTACTCACCGCCTGCAATAGCATGGATACCACCAAGCCAAGAGCCAGTATTATGGTCGGTACAAGCATTTAAAACGCAGTATTGTTAAAAAATGCAATCTGCTACCTGAAAGAAGTGAATATCTTTTATAGTTTTATAAAGGAATCCATACGTTAGAATAACAACATGTACGACTTGATTATTATTGGTGCTGGTACAGCAGGTATTAGTGCCTATAAAGAAGCAATTAAATACACGCAAAACCTGTTAATTATTAATGCAGGTGCTTGGGACACAACGTGTGCCCGTGTTGGATGTATGCCCAGTAAAGTCTTAATTTCCTGCGCCAATCAACTCCATGCAGCACAACATCTAGATCGGGTTGCCATTCAGGCAACTATCACGGCCAAAACTGATCAAGTTATGTCACATGTACGTCAATTACGTGATCGTTTTACAGATGCTACACTCAAAGATGTCGACAGTTGGAATGCTGCACATAAAATCAATGGACAAGCACATTTTGTAGATGCTCAAACAATTGAGGTGAATGGACAACGTTACCAGGCGAAAAGTTTTATTCTCGCAGTTGGCTCCACACCGAATGTCAATACAGCATGGCAAACGGCTCTAGGCGAACGTCATCTCACCTCAGACCAAATCTTTGAACTCGATACCCTTCCTCAATCTATTGCTGTGGTGGGAAGTGGCATTATTGCTATTGAGCTAGCACAAGCCTTGCAGCGCTTAGGTGTGAAAACCACCATTTTTGCACGGAGTAAACGCATTGGGCAATTAACCAGCCCAACACTACAACAACTGGCTCAACAAGAACTCAGCAAAGAGCTGAATATTCTATTTGAAACCTTACCAGACACCGTACAATTGAATGCTGACCAGCAGGTTGAGATTCAATATACACAGCAACAACAACCTCAAACACTTCATGTAGATTATTTGTTAAATGCTACAGGTCGAGGCTCACTGCTACCAAGCCTGCAACTTGCAAATATTGAAGCAAGTTTTCAGGATATCAAACAACTCCCGATTGATGAAAAAACCCGACAACTTAGCAATTACCTGATTTTTATTGTTGGTGATGCAGCGACAACGACTCCCGTACAGCATGAAGCAGCGCATGAAGGTAAAATGGCTGTACATAACTGCTTAAATTACCCAAATATTCAAAATATTAAGACTTTAACGCCTCTAAACATTGTTTTCTGTTCTCCTGAGATGGCAAGTGTAGGACAAAGCTATAAAGAGCTTCAAGCAAAAAATATTCCTTTTATTCTTGGTACAGCCTCTTATACAAAACAAGCACGCGCTTTGGTTCTAGGCAAAAATCAAGGAGCTGTTGAGGTATATATTGACCCAAAAAATAACCAGTTACTTGGTGCAGAATTACTGGTCGAAGCTGCCGAACATTTAGCACATTTACTCAACTGGGTTATTTCCGAACAGCTCACAATTGATGAGATTTTAGAAAAACCGTTTTATCATCCAACATTGGAAGAGGGTCTAAGAACTGCATTGAAGCATGCTCGGCGGCAATTAAATGTTCTGTAAGGAGTTTTTTGACGTTTCGACTATTTTTTAATAATTAGAAAAGTAATTGATTAATTGATTTAAAATTTAGACTCCCTTTATATTAAGCTGCTTTTAAAAATATCTAAACGATTCATAAATTACTCTTAGGAGCTAAGGGTGAAAAAGTTAAGCTTTATTGAATATACCTATTTTTTGATTTTAATTTTCGAATTAAAATTAAAAACCTATTTTTTAATGTATTTTTATATAAATTCAATGAAAATCTAATATTCGAGTTAAGAGTAGCCACTAAAATAGCTTTTGATGGCATTGTTTACGACTTATAGAAGACAGCAAGCCAAATGGTAATTTGATTTGGATTCGTCCAGATCACCTTATGTTTTACATGGGCAGGAATATTTATGTAATCGCCAGTGGACAACTCACATTTTGAACCATTCTCAAATTCCAAGGTGGCTTTTCCTTCAACAATCATGACCCATTCATTCTCATCCTGATCGTACCAACCTATATCTGGTGAACAATGCCCTTTTGAAATTATACGCTCAATTCTTACTGTTGACGAACGAACAATGTCCTCAAACACTTCTGAACTTAGATCTTTTGGAAGTGAATCAAATATATTAAATGAATTCATAGTAAAGACGATTCGATTATGAGCTAATAGCACATTAACAGTTATTTGTAGTTATAGCCTTATACTAAATACTTTTTTCCCACGCATAAAAAAGCACCCCCAAATACTAAATACTTTTTTCCCACGCATAAAAAAGCACCCCCAACGGTTAAGTTGAGGGTGCCTGGAATAATGAGCTGGCGATGACTTACTCTCACATGGGTAACCCCACACTACCATCAGCGCTAAGAGGTTTCACTTCTGAGTTCGGGAAGGGATCAGGTGGTTCACTCTTGCTATGGTCGCCAGCACAACTGTTATGGACATTTTCGGGTTTTATGCTCAGATCACGTTGATCTTGTTGCTACCGTACTGTGTACCAAATGAGTTATTAACAAATTGGTTTGTTGAGTCTTACTTTAAGCAGTTCATTTTAGCGTTTTGCTTAACTTAATCAAGCTGTTTTGCTGTTTTATGAATCGATTGAGCTTTATATACAACTGCTTGGGTGTTGTATAGTCAAGCCTCACGAGCAATTAGTATTGGTCAGCTTCACATATCACTATGCTTCCACACCCAACCTATCAACGTCCTAGTCTCGAACGGCTCTTTAGAGGAATAAATTCCTAGGGAAATCTTATCTTGAGGTAGGCTTCCCGCTTAGATGCTTTCAGCGGTTATCCCTTCCGAACATAGCTACCCGGCGATGCGACTGGCGTCACAACCGGTACACCAGAGGTTCGTCCACTCTGGTCCTCTCGTACTAGGAGCAGATCCTCTCAAATTTCCAGCGCCCACGGTAGATAGGGACCGAACTGTCTCACGACGTTCTAAACCCAGCTCGCGTACCTCTTTAAATGGCGAACAGCCATACCCTTGGGACCTGCTTCAGCCCCAGGATGAGATGAGCCGACATCGAGGTGCCAAACACCGCCGTCGATATGAACTCTTGGGCGGTATCAGCCTGTTATCCCCAGAGTACCTTTTATCCGTTGAGCGATGGCCCTTCCATACAGAACCACCGGATCACTAAGACCTACTTTCGTACCTGCTCGACTTGTGGGTCTCGCAGTTAAGCGCGCTTTTGCCTTTATACTCTACGCGTGATTTCCGACCACGCTGAGCGCACCTTCGTACTCCTCCGTTACTCTTTAGGAGGAGACCGCCCCAGTCAAACTACCCACCAGACATGGTCCTCGCTCCAGATTATGGAGCAGAGTTAGAACCTCAATATTACCAGGGTGGTATTTCAAGGATGGCTCCATTGGAACTGGCGTCCCAACTTCAAAGCCTCCCACCTATCCTACACAAGTAAGATCAAAGTTCAATGTCAAGCTGCAGTAAAGGTTCACGGGGTCTTTCCGTCTAGCCGCGGGTACACCGCATCTTCACGGCGAATTCGATTTCACTGAGCCTCTGCTGGAGACAGCGCCGCCATCATTATGCCATTCGTGCAGGTCGGAACTTACCCGACAAGGAATTTCGCTACCTTAGGACCGTTATAGTTACGGCCGCCGTTTACTGGGGCTTCGATCAAGAGCTTCGCTTACGCTAACCCCATCAATTAACCTTCCAGCACCGGGCAGGCATCACACCCTATACGTCCACTTTCGTGTTTGCAGAGTGCTATGTTTTTAATAAACAGTTGCAGCGGCCTGGTTTCTGTGGCTGCCAACAGCTCATCCCGCAAGGAGAATCACCGTCAGCAGCGTACCTTCTCCCGAAGTTACGGTACCATTTTGCCTAGTTCCTTCAGCAGAGTTCTCTCAAGCGCTTTGGTCTACTCGACCTGACCACCTGTGTCGGTTTAGGGTACGATTCCTGTGTAACTGAAGCTTAGAGACTTTTCTTGGAAGCATGGTATCAGCCACTTCACTGTACAAGTACAGCTTGCTATCAACTCTCAGCATAGAGCACCCCGGATTTGCCTAAGATGCATGCCTACTGTCTTCCACCTGGACAACCAACGCCAGGCTGACCTAACCTTCTCCGTCCTCTCATCGCATTACACAGAAGTATTGGAATATTAACCAATTTCCCATCGACTACGCCTTTCGGCCTCGCCTTAGGGGTCGACTCACCCAGCCCCGATTAACGTTGGACTGGAACCCTTGGTCTTTCAGCGAACGGGTTTTTCACCCGTTTTGTCGTTACTCACGTCAGCATTCGCACTTCTGATACCTCCAGCAGACTTCTCAATCCACCTTCATCGGCTTACAGAACGCTCCCCTACCACTTACGCATAAGCGTAAATCCGCAGCTTCGGCACATAGTTTTAGCCCCGTTACATCTTCCGCGCAGGCCGACTCGACTAGTGAGCTATTACGCTTTCTTTAAAGGGTGGCTGCTTCTAAGCCAACCTCCTAGCTGTCTATGCCTTCCCACATCGTTTCCCACTTAACTATGATTTTGGGGCCTTAGCTGGCGGTCTGGATTGTTTTCCTCTTGACTACGGACGTTAGCACCCGCAGTCTGTCTCCCGGATAGTACTCATAGGTATTCGGAGTTTGCATCGGTTTGGTAAGTCGGGATGACCCCCTAGCCGAAACAGTGCTCTACCCCCTATGGTATTCGTCCGAGGCGCTACCTAAATAGCTTTCGGGGAGAACCAGCTATCACCGAGTTTGATTAGCCTTTCACCCCTATCCACAAGTCATCCCCCGGCTTTTCAACGACGGTGGGTTCGGTCCTCCAGTTAGTGTTACCCAACCTTCAACCTGCTCATGGATAGATCACCCGGTTTCGGGTCTATACCCAGCGACTAAAACGCCCTATTAAGACTCGATTTCTCTACGGCTCCCCTATTCGGTTAACCTCGCCACTGAATATAAGTCGCTGACCCATTATACAAAAGGTACGCAGTCACACCACGAAGGTGCTCCCACTGCTTGTATGCATGCGGTTTCAGGATCTATTTCACTCCCCTCACAGGGGTTCTTTTCGCCTTTCCCTCACGGTACTAGTTCACTATCGGTCAGTCAGGAGTATTTAGCCTTGGAGGATGGTCCCCCCATATTCAGACAAGGTTTCACGTGCCTCGCCTTACTCGTCATCATTATATGTGCCCTTTCGTGTACGGGACTATCACCCTCTACGGTTGCACTTCCCAGAGCATTCCGCTAAAACACATATAACTTAATGGGCTGATCCCCGTTCGCTCGCCGCTACTGAGGGAATCTCAATTGATTTCTTTTCCTAAGGGTACTGAGATGTTTCACTTCCCCTCGTTCGCCTTGCAACACTATGTATTCATGTTGCAATACCTACCTTATGGTAAGTGGGTTTCCCCATTCAGACATCTCCGGATCACAGGATATTTGCCGCCTCCCCGAAGCTTTTCGCAGGCTATCACGTCTTTCATCGCCTCTGACTGCCAAGGCATCCACCACATGCACTTAATTACTTGACTATACAACCCCAAACAGTCGTTATTACCTACAAGTAGTAATAAGACATGATCAATGATTTCTCATCAATCTCTTACAGTTTGAAGTACTGTGAACTTAATCACTGTACAGCTTCAATCTAATTCATATACCAAAACGCTTGATTCAGTTAATTTGCTAGTTCTCATTTCAATTCTTAATTAAACCGTAACACTTACGCATTACTGTCAATCTTGAATTAAATGAGTTGAACAATTTATTTCAGACTCAATTTTACCAATCTGTTAATGAGTTAATGTGTCCTCGTCGGATCACACTAATACCGTGATACTTAAATCACAGAAGTTAATAAAATTAAAACCCTTAGGTTTTTCTCTTACTAAATTCTGTAATCTTTAGCTCGAATTCTAATCTTCAGAATTCGTGGTGGAGACTAACGGAGTCGAACCGTTGACCTCCTGCGTGCAAAGCAGGCGCTCTACCAACTAAGCTAAGTCCCCAGCTTATCATTTCGATTTGTATATCTAAGTTTCTGTAACCTTGATCTCTCAATCTCAGTTGTAGACTTGGTGGGTCTGACAAGACTTGAACTTGTGACCCCACGCTTATCAAGCGTGTGCTCTAACCAACTGAGCTACAGACCCATTCGATATACCAGAAGAACAACTTGTTGTGGATTCTTACCAATCAATCCGTCTTTTCGTTAAGGAGGTGATCCAGCCGCAGGTTCCCCTACGGCTACCTTGTTACGACTTCACCCCAGTCATCGGCCACACCGTGGTAACCGCCCTCATTGCTGTTAGGCTAGCTACTTCTGGTGCAACAAACTCCCATGGTGTGACGGGCGGTGTGTACAAGGCCCGGGAACGTATTCACCGCGGCATTCTGATCCGCGATTACTAGCGATTCCGACTTCATGGAGTCGAGTTGCAGACTCCAATCCGGACTACGATCGGCTTTTTGAGATTAGCATCCTATCGCTAGGTAGCAACCCTTTGTACCGACCATTGTAGCACGTGTGTAGCCCTGGCCGTAAGGGCCATGATGACTTGACGTCGTCCCCGCCTTCCTCCAGTTTGTCACTGGCAGTATCCTTAAAGTTCCCGACATTACTCGCTGGCAAATAAGGAAAAGGGTTGCGCTCGTTGCGGGACTTAACCCAACATCTCACGACACGAGCTGACGACAGCCATGCAGCACCTGTATCTAAGTTCCCGAAGGCACCAATCCATCTCTGGAAAGTTCTTAGTATGTCAAGGCCAGGTAAGGTTCTTCGCGTTGCATCGAATTAAACCACATGCTCCACCGCTTGTGCGGGCCCCCGTCAATTCATTTGAGTTTTAGTCTTGCGACCGTACTCCCCAGGCGGTCTACTTATCGCGTTAGCTGCGCCACTAAGGTCTCAAAGACCCCAACGGCTAGTAGACATCGTTTACGGCATGGACTACCAGGGTATCTAATCCTGTTTGCTCCCCATGCTTTCGTACCTCAGCGTCAGTATTAGGCCAGATGGCTGCCTTCGCCATCGGTATTCCTCCAGATCTCTACGCATTTCACCGCTACACCTGGAATTCTACCATCCTCTCCCATACTCTAGCTAACCAGTATCGAATGCAATTCCCAAGTTAAGCTCGGGGATTTCACATTTGACTTAATTAGCCGCCTACGCACGCTTTACGCCCAGTAAATCCGATTAACGCTTGCACCCTCTGTATTACCGCGGCTGCTGGCACAGAGTTAGCCGGTGCTTATTCTGCGAGTAACGTCCACTTACTTTGGGTATTAACCAAAGAAGCCTCCTCCTCGCTTAAAGTGCTTTACAACCAAAAGGCCTTCTTCACACACGCGGCATGGCTGGATCAGGGTTCCCCCCATTGTCCAATATTCCCCACTGCTGCCTCCCGTAGGAGTCTGGGCCGTGTCTCAGTCCCAGTGTGGCGGATCATCCTCTCAGACCCGCTACAGATCGTCGCCTTGGTAGGCCTTTACCCCACCAACTAGCTAATCCGACTTAGGCTCATCTATTAGCGCAAGGTCTAATGATCCCCTGCTTTCTCCCGTAGGACGTATGCGGTATTAGCGTTCCTTTCGAAACGTTGTCCCCCACTAATAGGCAGATTCCTAAGCATTACTCACCCGTCCGCCGCTAAATCCAGGAGCAAGCTCCCTTCATCCGCTCGACTTGCATGTGTTAAGCCTGCCGCCAGCGTTCAATCTGAGCCATGATCAAACTCTTCAGTTTAAAATCATTGCACTTTACTAAAAGTGCTAAATCTGGCTCATTAATCTTACTGACTAAAAATTCGCTCAAATAAACTTCGAGAAATTTCTACCAATTCAATCAATGAAATATATATTCGACTGATCAACCAGTAAAAATCCACACAAGTTGTTCTTCCAATTCTCTTAATGATCTTCTCGATGATTCGTCATCATCAAGCTAGGTCGGCTATGTTACTCTATTTTATGATAAAGTCAACAGGTAATTTCGATATTTTTAAAACTCATTCAATCAACCTAAAATCTAACTTATCAAGCTAAATCCTTGTTAATCAACAAGTTTTTATCTGCATCACCGCCGATGGATACGCATTATAGACCATAACCATTCTAACGCAACCCCCTTTCTCAATATTTATCTCCACCTGTTTCTTTTTTAACCTATTTCGGGGTTTTTAATGGCTGAAAGGCTAAATTTTGAGCTAAATAAAATAAAAATTCTTTTTCAGATCGGTCTATTTCTTGCCATTTCAATGCACGGCAATCGACATATTCACAATACCCCGCGTCAGATTGGTAATTTTTCTGATTAAATTTGAGCCGATAGCTAAAGCTACCAACATATCCTGCACCAAATCCAAACTTATAATCGCCTCGTGCCGTTGCAAAAAGCTGTAATTGAATTTGAGAATGCTGTAAATGCCATGAAAATTCGCGTGGCAAATACATACTCAGACCATTTGGAGTTATAACCTTAGGATAGACTCTGGCAATTTCAAATTCTACATCTCGGTTATATACCTGAGTTTTTTGCTGCTGCAAGTCAAAAACTATAAGTTTGCTATGAATAATTTGATTAAATCGGTTACGGACCTGATAAAAAATAAATTGCCACTGTTCAACTTGTATAATTTGTCGTGTATAAAAATGCCAGTTCCAGAATGGTAGCTGAACTGTGCGGGCATAACTCCATAACCCTGTAGTTTGAATTTGATAGTATTGATGTTTATCACTCAATGTTCCGTGCATCTCAATCGGGCAAAGCCATTGTTCTGCAATACCCAAATTGAATAGATGATTTTTATACTTAGGTGCATGCAGCTGAATATTGAGTTCAAACTGTAATTCACTCTGTTGCTGAATCAGCTTTAAGCCATTTGAATTTTTAATAATTTTTATATTTTGTGCGAAGTCCAGAAACTCTGGTGTTTGCCCACAATCATCCTGAATTGAATAGCTATGCAAACAACTCAAATGATTTAGGCTACAAGAATTAAACACCAAAGCTGTATCTAGCTCTGTTGTAGCAATTTCAGATGGATTATAGAGAACGGGAATATTGGGAACGCCAAGCAAAGTTAAGAAATTTAGATAATAGAGTGGCGGAGGTAAATTCAGAAAAACCAAACCATAATGTAGTGTTTTATATTGGACGTTTGGCAACCATTGTAATTTTGCAAGGCTTGGAGGCTGTTTGGCAGACTTGGAAAAACTGTTCCACTTCATTACAACCTCCTTGAGCTCGGTGTTTATTTTTATGTTACTTTTTTCCTAGCTAAAAAAGTAGTCACAATCCCTGAAAGCGCGTAAATACTTGCAACCACCAGTATGCCTACAGGAATGTTATAGGTCATTGCAGCCAAAATCAGTACTACAGGCAACATTACTACAAAAGGAACGCGTCTGCGATCCATCTGTTTAAACGAGTAATACTTCATATTGGAAATCATCAGCAAGCCAACCACAACCATAAAAATCGCATATCCGATTTGAGTGGATAATTCTTTGACATGGAAGACATATGAATAATCGCGACTCACCCAGACCAAACAGATCACTAAAATTGCAGCTAAAGGACTGGCAACACCAATAAAGTAGCGTTTGTCGACCACGCCGATTTGCACGTTGAAACGTGCTAGACGAAAGGCAGCACACGCAGTATAGACAAAACAACAAGCCAAACCTATACGCCCCAAACCGTGCAAACTCCAGCTATACATCAGGATTGCAGGAGCAAGACCAAAAGCGATCAAATCGGAAAGTGAATCAAATTGTTCACCAAAAGCACTTTGTGCACCAATTGCACGCGCCACACGACCATCAAGCCCATCGAACAATGCTGCAAGAAATATGGCATAAATCGCATGTATAAATTGGCCGTCCATACTCGAAATAATCGAATAAAATCCAGACAACAATGCTGCTGTTGTAATCAGGTTAGGCCATAAATAAATCCCGCGCCGCTTGATGCGCTGCCCTTCATGCGTATGTTCTTCTTCGATGACTTCAAATGTTAGCCCATCATAAGCATCATCTGAGCAATCTCCGTTGTGTTTGGGCACATTGGTCATGTTGTTGCTTCCCCAATATTGTTTGATTAAAACCGTATGTATTATTCACCCACTAACCATTTGACTGCAACTGAACCACTGTTCTCTTGCATGCGCAAATGTGGGAGTAACCAATGTAATGCTTGATCTGCTTGTTCAGCAAACTGCCAAGGTGGATTAATAATCAACATACCACAGCCATTTAAGCCTACTGGGGTATCATCTGGCCAAACACAGATTTCACAAACGAGCTGACGGCGAATCCCCGTTTTACTCATTTTTTTCTCAAAACGTTCAATCATCGGGCGATCTTTAATTGGGTACCATACCGCAAATACGCCTGTTGGCCATTTTTTATAGGCATTCACCAACAGCTCAACCAATTGAGGAAAATCCTTACGTTCTAATTCGTAAGGTGGGTCAATCATCACCAAACCACGTTTTTCTTTCGGTGGAATCACACCGAGCAATCCTTCATAAGCATCACGCTCATGCAAGCCTGCACGTTTGTCACGAATATTGTGGCGTAATTGATCAAACACATCACGCTGCATTTCAAAAATGGTGGCTTTGTCAATGTCACGCATACCTTGCAAAGCAAACCATGGTGAACCTGGGTAAGCACCACGCCCGTCTTCGGCACGCATACTTTCAACCAAATTCAAATACTGCTGCACAGCTTCGGGTGCTTGACGTTTCTGAATTGAGGGCAATTGCACCAGACGATGAATGCCTGAAAGGTATTCCCCTGACTTTTGGGCAGGCGCTTCTGACAAGTCATATTTTCCCGCACCGCCATGCGTGTCAATATAACGATAAGGTTTATCTTTTGCATTCAGGCGCGTCAGAAGTTGTAACAAAAGTACATGCTTCATGACATCCGCGAAGTTGCCAGCATGAAAATGGTGACGATAATTCATGTTTGTATCAATTCCTAAAATCAACAGCTATCTTAACATGAAAAAAACATCGATGCGGATTGGGCACTTGTTCTAAAATGGCTCAGCTTTTTTATATGATTAGATTTTTTGGAGAATTATGGCTGAAACTTTATCAAACCTTTGGGATATTAATAAAATTATCAATGATTTGGATGACACTGGATTCAGTGTGATTGATCAGGCGTATTCTAAAGAATATTTACAGTCAGTCCATCAGGAATGTATGCACCATTTAAATGAATTTCGGGATGCTGCCATTCAAAATGGTGTAGTCAGCCAGATTCGTAGTGATCATATTTTATGGATCAATGACAATTTGCCAATTGCTGAACAACACGTTACAACACTGATGCATCTGGCTCAAGAACTCAATCAGGCATTTTTCTTCGGGATTCGCGAAGTGGAAGCGCACTTTGCCTGTTATAACGCAGGTGAATTTTATGCCCTACACCGAGACAACCCTCAGAAAAAGAATGATCGTATGATTTCGGCGGTATTGTATTTGCATCCAGAATGGCATGAAGACTGGGGTGGGCAATTACGCCTGCAAGATAAACAGCAAAACTGGCATATTTTAGAACCTAAGCCAAATCGTATTGCGCTTTTTCAAAGTGATTTATTGCATGAAGTCTTGGCGGCGAAACAGCAGCGCTTGTCAATTACAGCATGGATGCGTAGCAATCACTCGATTTGGTCATAGTCACCACAGTTAATATTTTCTCACTTTAAAAGTGTCGAGATACCCGCATATACTGCAAATAAGCGATTGAGGATTGAAGTATGTCGAATAATAGCCAAGAGATTATTGCGCGGATCGGGGAAACCGACCAACTTTATTTAGAAGCCAATAGCCCCGAACTGGCTTTGGAACGCGGTAATTTACGCTTGCAGCTGGTAACGTTCAGCCACAATCGTCAAGAACAGCTTTATTTTTTACACGAAGCTTTGGCTATTTTGGAACAGGCTCGAATCGAGTTTGAAGAAATCTCGATCCAATTGTATGTGGATTTATCTTTACAGCTTGCCAAAGCATATATGATCTATTTTGAGCTCAGTCAGGATAATAAATTCGCACTGATTACCCAGCAAATTTTAAAACCATTATCTCATTTACCCTACGGTGATTTATATTTCTTCTTAGCATATGCCTCAATGGTAAAAAAAGAACAGGCGCTTACCAAGCACTGGCTGCGTAAATATGTTGTCAGTTCCGAATATGATCATGAGCTTCTACACACACATCCAGCCTTTAAACCACTGCGTAAGGAAATCTGGTTTATCGAATTGATTAAAACGCAGTTCCATTAAATAAAAAAACCTCTATGACACAACACATAGAGGTTTTTTAGTTGTCGATATCAAGCCAAAGGATATTGAGCATCTGTATGTAATAGTTCATTGAGTTCATCGACAACAATTGCCCATTCATCATCTTGGTCACAACGATGTTGTAAAAACTCGCGTTGCGATGCACTCCAGAATGGAGCATCTGCTAGATCAACATTTTGTGCCAGTTGATGTGTTGTGACAAACTCCTCTATCGCTTCTGCTTCTGCAGCCAAGCCGAGTTGTTGAAACAGTAATTTTAGTGTTGGTTGTTGTTCAAACATTTTTTTATTCTCCAGAGCGACATACTTTTATTCTAAGGAATTACTGCACTTTTGTTGAGCAATACTCAGTTGAATTCGTGTAAAGCCATAAAAAAAGCACCCCGAAAATGGAGTGCTTTTTTCAAATTTAATCTTGAAGATTAAATTTTAATTATTTAAGCATATCAGCAATTGCTGCGCGCTCTTCTTCAAGCTCGTTCAACGTAAAGTTGATACGTTCACGGCTGAATTCATCAATTTCCAAACCTTGAACGATTTTGTATTCACCGTTTTCAGTTGTTACAGGGAAACCGAACATTACACCTTCAGGGATACCATAAGAACCGTCAGAAGGAATACCCATAGTTACCCATTGACCGTTTGTACCAAGCGCCCAGTCATGCATATGGTCGATTGCAGCATTTGCAGCAGAAGCGGCAGAAGACAAACCACGTGCTTCGATGATCGCAGCACCACGTTTACCAACTGTAGGAAGGAATACGTCTTTATTCCATGCTGCATCGTTGATTTTGTCTTTTAAGCTTTCGCCGTTCACATTTGCAAAACGGTAGTCAGCGTACATTGTTGGAGAGTGGTTACCCCAAACTGTCATGTTTTCGATGTCAGCTACAGCAACGCCAGCTTTTTGAGCAAGTTGAGTCAACGCACGGTTGTGGTCAAGACGCAACATAGCTGTAAAGTTTTTCGCTGGAAGATCTGGAGCAGATTTCATTGCGATGTAAGCGTTAGTGTTCGCAGGGTTACCTACAACAAGCACTTTAACATCACGGCTCGCAACTTCGTTAAGTGCTTTGCCTTGACCAATGAAGATTTCGCCGTTTACTTTAAGTAAGTCAGCACGTTCCATACCTGGACCACGTGGACGTGAACCAACCAATAATGCATAGTCAGCATCTTTAAATGCAACTTTTGGATCATCAGTACCGATCATGCCTGCCAATAATGGGAACGCACAGTCATCAAGTTCCATCATCACGCCTTTAAGCGCTTGTTGAGCTTTCTCAACTGGAATTTCAAGCAATTGTAAAATAACTGGTTGGTCTTTCCCTAACATTTCGCCGCTTGCGATACGGAATAACAAGCTATAACCAATTTGACCTGCAGCGCCAGTAACGGCAACACGAACGGGTTGCTTCATCTAATTATCTCCAATTGAGGATCGTTGATATGATTAAACAGTTTTTCCATTTAATCGTTAATCATAAACGGCAATAATTGTACTCCAATCTTGCGAGTCCTGCATAAAAAATAGAATGATTTGCAACAAAAGTCTGATAGATAATTTAAACAAAATTAGGCTTATTAATAGCTAAATTTGCTCAAAACAAAAACCTGAAGGTATCTGACAAGTATTTTTATCTTTTTAAAGCCATCAAATGAGCTTCAGATGACTCATCATCACCATCACTAATACGTTCCCTGAATCGTGAAATTTTTCGGGCAGTTAGACAGTTCATGACTTGTACATGACTTATAAGAACCATTGCTATTGTAACAAACACTCACATGGGTCAATAAAGTTGTTCCATGATTATTTTGACAGGAAAATTCAATCCCATCGGCAGGCAATCCTGAATTAAGTTTCAGAAACTGTGCCAACAAGGTTTGACGCTGAATCGTATGTGATGAAGCATCAGTTAGAACAGCAGGAATTTTTAAGCGCTGGGCGTAGTTAATAATTGTTCTAAAATACTGTGTCGCAGACATAGACATACAGTCACCAACACTATGCCAAAGCTGAATACGGGATACTTCATCAGGAATAATACGCGCAACAACCTTGGCTTGTAACGGCGGTAAAATTGCCGAGCTAGTGGTTTCACACCCCGTATAACGACCTTCAGGAACCAAACCTGCAACTGTCAGAGCATAACCCTCTAAACATTTGCGCTGTTTTTTACGATTAGGGTCAAGCGCACAAACGGCAGGTGTCATTTGAACATGTAAAATGTAGCCTCGGCTTGGGTTTAGGGTTGGCTGTGCATGGGCTGAAGAGAAAATAACCAAAAAACCAATAGCTATCAATAAACTCACGATTAGAGAAGCTGAATGCTCTAGACATCCTTGTTTAGCCATGTAGAAAACCAAAATCTTACATCTCTCAGATTTATTGCTCTATACGTGCTGGAATAGCACGCATCCATTTACCAATATTTTGTATTCCCTGACCAAGCACTGCACCGTAATGCGTTGCATTGGTCATCACATTTTTTACATAATCACGTGTTTCTGACAACGGAATACTTTCCACATATTGATCTGCAGCGATTGTCCCCGTATTGGCTTGCCAACGGCGTGCCCGATTTGGGCCAGCATTATAACCTGCTGTTGCCAAGACAGCATTACCGTTGAGCTGCCCTTGAATCATTGATAAATAATATGTGCCATAACGAATATTGGTATTCATGTCCGTTAATACTGCAGGATTATACGTTTCCCCCATTTGTTTTGCGACTTGTTTCGCAGTTGTAGGCATAATTTGCATTAGACCTCCCGCTCCAACATTGGAACGTGCATGAGTCACAAAACGACTTTCCTGACGCATTAAACCATAAGCCCAGGCAGGGTCTAAATTAACATTTTGACTATAACTCAGCACGGTATTCTGATGCGGTGTCAAATAGCTCAAATTGTCATTATGTTTCTTCACTGTGCGGTTCGCAGCATAAATTGCCCGATCATACCACCCCAAATCAGCAGCACGCTGAGCAGCAGCTAGCAATAATCCATCATCTTCACGCAAGTATGCCTGACGTACTGCCCAGTTCCATTCGCGGTTAGTATAACTGTCGGGTGCATTAATTTTTTTCAGGGTAAATGCACGGCGAAAATGAATATCTTGATCTAAACGTTGAAAATCGCGGCTTGAAGGTTGAGCTTGTTCACGTTTGTTATAATTTTTACCTAAACGCTCTTGCGCTAACAAGTTATGATAATCATCACCACTTTGTGCCAACCGCTGATAAATCCCCATCGCAATGCGTTTTGAATTGGCATCGCCGCGCTGCTCATAAGCCCGACCTAACCAGTACTGCCAGCGATCTTCCTGCTGCTGGGTGATGGTCATACTGCCAATAGCACGCATCACGCTGTCCCAAGCGCCAAAACGTACAGCTTGGCGCGCATAGACTTCAGCTTCTTCTGGGCTAAATGGCAAACCACCATAACTGGCATCAAAATAGTTCAAGACAATGCGGTTAAAATTATTTTTGAGTACGGTGGTTCCACCAATATAAGCTACTGTTCGATACAAATATTTCTGTACAGCTTCAGGCACATTTTCCGCAGCACGATTGGTGGCACTTAAACCCGAATCAAGATCGGTCTCAGTCAAGCGGGCAAGCGCAAAAATCAGATAGGCATAGTCCGCATCATTGTTTTTAGGTGCTGACCATAAATAATTTAATGGATTACTTTGAATTTGGTTGAATTGTGCCAAGGATAGATTCAACCCCATAGCACTCGCTGTCACTTGCGCCTTGCCTATTTGTCCAGCACGTAACTCACCCCACAAGCGCTGCTGTTTATCTTGTGTGCTCATCAAGGGACTAGTCAACATCATTTGCCCAAGACCCTGACAAGATTCAGGTAAATTCCCTGTATTTAACCAAAGATCTTTAAACTCAGCAAAAACCAGTGGATCATCTGACTTCGCACGTACCTGTGCTACTGCACAGCTTTCTGCCTGATCAGGATTAGTCACATAAGGAACAACAGGTCGAGCATTATTATAATCAGCTTGTTTAACTTTTTCTTCGACATAATCTGCGGCAAGTTTTTCAGCCATCGCCGACTGTGGGTAACGTTTGGCAAAGTCGATAATATTACCTGAAGGTTGATAACCTAAGCTCATGTTAAGCTTCCAATATTCAGGATAATATCCCAAGCTATCTTGTTGCATACTGGCAGAATACTGGTCTAATAATGCGGTATTTCCTGAGCTGGCAGCTCGTAATGCATCATTAAACTGCTCTTCGGCAGCAGATGCGACACAACTTGTCCCCAAAACACATCCCAAGGCAAGTAAACGGCCATAAAATTGATATGTTGTTGCACATAAAACCTGCAATCTGTTCATATAGCCGAATACACCTTCGCTTGCCCTGCAATTTTTGCCCTCAGTTTAATGTTAATACATGCATTGTTGTTGTTATGTTATGTAATAATTTTGCACAAATAATCAGCAATTTTCTACTGATTGGGAAAAACTAAAAGAGCTATAGCTTCAAAACAAAAAATGCTAAAATATCGCTCCTTTTATTCTCTGCCAAAGTGTTTCAGCATCATGCTTCTCAGCATCTGATCACTTAGCCCTATTTTTCAGGAGCCTACATGACGGTTCAGACCTTCATTCCAGCACGTGCCGAAGCTGCCTCAGAAAACACTGTCACCCAGCCTTTGCACACCTCTGATGCTTCAAGCACAGTCAAAAAACTGTACATTGAAACTCAAGGGTGTCAAATGAATGAATATGACAGTCACCGTATGGCAGACCTGCTCGGCGACTCACATGGTTACGAGCTCACTAATGACCCGAAAGATGCCGACATCTTACTGATGAACACTTGTTCGATTCGTGAAAAAGCACAGGAAAAAGTATTCAGTGAACTTGGGCGCTGGCGCAAACTCAAAGAAAAAAATCCTGACCTGATTATTGGTGTGGGTGGTTGTGTCGCATCACAAGAAGGTGACAACATCCAAAAACGTGCGCCGTATGTCGATATGGTTTTTGGGCCACAAACTTTGCACCGTTTACCTCAAATGCTGGATCAGCACCAAGAGCAGATTGAAAAACCAAAGCAAGATAAAATTAAACTGGTCGATATTTCCTTCCCTGATATTGAAAAATTCGACTTCTTGCCTGAACCGCGTGTTGAAGGTTACAAAGCCTTTGTTTCAATTATGGAAGGCTGCTCAAAATACTGTTCATTCTGTGTTGTACCGTATACCCGTGGTGAAGAAGTTTCACGCCCACTGGACGATGTCTTGGCAGAAATTGCAGGACTTGCAGAAAAAGGCGTACGTGAAATCAGCCTGCTTGGACAAAACGTCAATGGTTATCGGGGTGAAACCTTCGATGGCAATATCTGTACTTTTGCCGACCTGTTGCGTTTGGTCTCGGAAATTCCGGGCATTGGCCGTTTACGCTACACAACATCTCATCCACTTGAATTTTCGGATGACCTGATCCAATGTTACCGTGACCTGCCACAAATGGTGTCGCATTTACACTTACCGGTACAAAGCGGCTCAAATGCAGTGTTACAGGCAATGAAACGTAACCACACGATTGATGTTTATATCAATAAAATTGAAAAGTTACGTGCAATCCGCCCAGACATGCATTTATCGAGTGACTTTATTATCGGTTTCCCAGGTGAAACTGATGAACACTTTGCTGAAACTTTGCAGTTCATTAAAGATTTAGATTTCGATCATTCTTATAGTTTCATCTACTCTAAACGCCCAGGCACACCTGCTTCAGAGCTTGAAGACACGACACCTGAAGACGTGAAAAAAGAGCGTCTGGCACAGGTACAAAAAGTCATTAAGCAATCCAGTATCGACAAGACAGATGCCATGCTGGGTACTGTTCAACGCGTCCTGATCGAAAATGTTTCAGAGAAAGATCCAAACCTGTTAGTCGGCACGGCAGACAATACCCGCTTAGTCACGTTTATTGGCGATGCAGCATGGTTGGGTCGTTTTGCAGAAATCGAGATTACTGAAATCAAAACTTTAAATTTAGTCTATGGAGAGCTCTTGAATCTTGAGCCTGACGTGGCGTAATGTAGGGCTATAGACTAAACAACACTTAAAGGAATTGTCTTGACTGCAGCGATCCGACGTACAGTATCTTTTCCGGGTATTTCAATGGAGCGTTTAAAAAGCATGTTGGGTGCTTATAACGCTCACTTGAAACAAATCGAACAACGTTTAGATGTCCAAATTACTCATCGAGGTGATGTTTTCTATATCGATGGGGATATTGAAGCGGTGGAGAGAGCAGAAACTCTCCTACAGCGACTGCATGAAGAAGCAGAACTGTCCTCTTCCGTGAGTGCAGATCAGTTACACATGATGATTCAAGGTAGCCAGACCGAGCGTGATCTCATGGATGATGAGGGTCAGGAACATACTGGGTTGGATAGTATCTGGTTGCAAACACGAAAAGGGCGGATTAACCCACGTGGTGCAAATCAGAAACGCTATGTACAACGTATTTTGCAAAGTGACATTTCCTTTGGTATTGGCCCTGCGGGGACAGGTAAAACCTATTTAGCCGTTGCCGCAGCCGTCGATATGCTGGAACGTAATGAAATCCAGCGTATTTTACTGGTTCGACCTGCGGTTGAAGCAGGTGAAAAACTGGGTTTCTTACCTGGTGACCTAAGCCAGAAAATTGACCCGTATTTACGCCCACTCTACGATGCATTGTATGAAATGCTAGGCTTTGAAAAGGTAGCGAAACTGATTGAACGCCAAGTGATTGAAGTTGCACCTTTGGCCTACATGCGTGGTCGTACCTTGAATCATTCCTTCGTGATTTTGGATGAAGCCCAAAACACCACACCTGAACAAATGAAAATGTTCCTCACCCGTTTAGGTTTTGGTTCACGTGCCGTCATTACAGGTGATATTACTCAAGTTGACTTGCCACGTGGCCAGCAGTCAGGTTTAGCTCATGCTTTACGTGTACTTGAACCTGTGACCGAAATTCATATTACCCGCTTCCACTCACGTGATGTGGTGCGTCATCAGCTGGTACAAAAAATTGTCGAGGCGTATGAAGGCTGGGACAGTGAGCAACACCGAATTGGTGCTGAAGAACGTGCTGCACGTAAAGCACGTCACGAAGCTCTAGTTCAGGAAAATGATGTAGCAGCAGATGCTCAGCATCAGGACGCTTAAGGACAAATTTTGAAACTTAATCTTTCGTTACAACAAGACGTTTTAGCACCTGAATTGGTGCTAAAACGCAGTTATATAAAAAAAGTCATTGAGACTACTTTACGTCATGTCGGCATGCAGCAAGATTGTGAGATCGGCATTGCCTGTGTGGATAACGCAGAAAGCCACGCGCTGAATTTGCAGTATCGCCAAAAAGATAAACCGACCAATGTTTTATCTTTTCCCAGTGATATTCCTGAAGAAGTACTCCCGATGCTGGACGCTTTCCCATTAGGTGATTTGGTGATCTGTATTCCTGTTGTGCTTCATGAAGCAGATCAGCAAAAGAAAAAACCTCTGGTTCATTTTACCCATATGCTTGTACATGGCACGCTACATTTGTTGGGCTATGACCATGAAACTGGCGAACAGGACGCTGAAGAAATGGAGAATCTCGAAGTTGAGATCCTCAGTAAACTCAGTTTAGATAATCCCTATCAAGATCTATAAATTCGTTGGAGTGCAATCTGATGTTTGTGGTGATTTTCAAAGCTGAGATTGCACAGCTTGATCATGAATACAGCCAGCTTGCACAACATCTAAGACAAAAAGCCTTGTCTGAATATGGCTGTCTCAAGTTTGGGTCTTATACGGAAAATGGACAAGAGCTAGCGCTCTCTTACTGGTCTGACCTTAAAAGTATTCAGCGTTGGCAACAAGATCGTGAACATATAGTGGCTCAACAAACTGGACAGAAACGCTGGTATAAGCACTATAGCGTTGAAGTCTGTGAAATACAGCGCCAGTACCAACATCGCAACTTAAAATAAAAAATCGAGATTTACTCCCGATTTTTTATTTTACTTCAAACTCTGCCTCAGCAGGATCAAAGCGCCACGTCCGAACAATACGTAGCTCAGAAATATCTTTCATACTGGCATCAAAACGCCCGAAAGGCGCACCACGGCGTACAGAACTCTTTGCTGCCTCATCTAAAACAGCATGCCCAGAGCTTTGCAATAAGTGAATTGCACGCACCCCACCCTCACTGTTGAGAATCACCATGAGGCAAACCTCACCCGACCAGTGCTGTTGTTTTGCCTGTTCTGGGTAATAACGGTTGCCATACAATTCAACTTTTTCACGAAATTTATTTAAGTATGCAGCAGACGCATCACGCTTTGCCTGAATACCGTCGACTGTCTTAATTTTTTGCTGGCGGCTAAAATCCTGCTGACGTTGCAAATATTGTGCTTCCAGGCTGGCAACCATCGCGGCCTTAGCTTGATACTGGCTTTGTAATTCATCCATGGCTTTTTTACGGTGCTGATCCTCACTTTGCTTTTGCCAGCTCAAGACCGTCATCAGTACTTTTTCTTCAAATTTTAACTCGCGCTGCTGCTTCACCATTTCTAGTTGTTGTAATTGCTGATCTCCTGCCGATTGAGACTCATCTGCTGGAGCAAGATTGGTTGACGTACGGTGTTTTTGTCGAAAAATGCCTGAACCTTGTTGATCGGCCTGTGCAATAAAGTCTGCTTTTTCAACAGCCTCTTTGCTTGGTCGAATCGTCACGGCAATTTCCTGATGCAAAGACTGATCGGCTTGCGGCATGGCAAAACGTATGCACAGCAAAACCAAATGCAGTAGCAACGCTGAAATGGCTGCCACCATAAATACTGAATCTTGCCACCAAGACAGTGTTATTTTTTGCTGAATCGAGTGTTGCTTTGTCATAACATTAAAACGACCAAACTTGCCAAAAATACACGTAACATATAAATATGCGATTTTTTTAGAGAAAAATGCAGTTTTATACTCTTTTTTGCACAAAAACATCAAATGTTCATTTTGCAATGAACGAGTATAAAAAATAGATGTGAATTTTTCATCTAATTCAATAAGATTGCAACCAGTATAAAAAACTATTTTTTGGACCGGATCTATGCAGACGCTAATTTCCAATTTTTCTAAACGTATCCGCGAGGTATACCGTAAGGCTGGGGGATTTATTGAAGAAGAGCGCGAATTTGCATTATCACAAGTGTTTTTAAATGCAACCTTCAAACGTTTTGTGACCGATAACGTCAAGATTTTACAGGACTTGCATGCAGACGTGCATGATGATTGGCTACGCCTGTATGCCACACTAAATGTTAAAGGCTTAGATACTACTCTGTCAGTTGATTTAAAGCTTTTACAAATGGAACTGAACAAAGATACGCAGTTACTCGTATTTGAGCAAATCAGCCAGACTCAAGTCATTGAAGCCAAATTTAAAAATATTTTACAAAAAATAGGCTTTAAATTTGCCCTGTTTTTTTATCAGAAGGTCTTGGATAAAGATCCGCTAGGTACGATTTTGCAGCGCTTCAATGTTGTCGAAGTGAAAGATGATTTACTCTATCTTGATCTAAATCGCTGGTTGGGTAAAAACCCGTCAATTATTGAAACCTTAGCCAAAGTCCATGTCAATCATGCAGTACTGCGTGAAGCAGAACTGGTGGTTTTAGGTAATGTTAATTTGGAAGCACTTTTTAGAAAAGTTAGCAGCAGTACTGACGACACAGAAACAACACCTGTAAGCAAAACAACCACATAATGTGATCATAAACATACAAAAAATATGCGATTGATCCAGTTTTTCAGATTAACTTATATCACCATAAAATATTAAAAGCTCCAGGATATATTTATGCTCAAGCAACAACTTACCTCTTTATCTGCCGTTGTACTTGCTGGAGCAGCATTGATCTGCTCAAGCCAAGCCATGGCACTCAGTCCATTTAAGGCCACCTATCAATTTTCCTATAATGGTCACAATATGGGTTCTGCAACACGGATCCTTCAACAAAATGGCAATAACTGGACGTATGTCTTTGCAGCAAAAGCAGGTATTTTAGCATCAGCAACCGAAACCAGTAACTTCTCGTTACTGGATGATCATGTGATTTCCAATAGTTTTACCCGTAATGCTAATTATATTGGGCTGTCAGACTCCTTTAAAATTCATTTTAATCCTGCAGGAAAAACCATTGCGACCAATCGTAAAGGTAAAGCAAATTCTTTTGCATGGAAATCAGGTGCTTTAGATGAACTCAATGCCGAAGTACAAATTCGTGAAGACTTAAAAAAAACGGGGCTGAAAAACAACTATTATATTACCGATGCTAAAGGCGTTGCCCAACGCAAATTTATTAAACTGGGCACGGAAAATCTTGTAACACCTTACGGCACATTTAGCACCATTAAAGTCAAACTGGATCATGGAAAAGATGAGCGTAATACCATTTTCTGGTTAGCACCAAAACTGGACTATTTACCAGTCAAAGTCGCACATAATGATGGTCGTAGCTCGTATGGAATTCTGCTCACAGGTTATCAAGGGGCGACCCAATAACCGCATTTTTGCAATTTTGACTTGCAATTTTTCGGATGCTTTTTAAAATACGCCTTTGCTTAAAAAAGCATCCGTTCCTTAGAGGTTCCTCCCTGTGCAAGCACTAGAACAGAAAATCTTAAGTGAAGGTATCGTTCTATCTGATCAAGTTCTCAAAGTAGACGCTTTCTTAAATCACCAAATTGACCCTGTGTTGATGCAACAGATCGGGCATGAATTTGCTGCTCGTTTTAAAGATCAAGGGATTACCAAAATCATTACCATTGAAGCTTCAGGTATCGCACCTGCGGTCATGGCAGGTTTAGAGCTTGGTGTTCCTGTGATTTTCGCACGTAAACATCAGTCTTTAACGCTGAAAAATGATTTGTACAAAGCTCAGGTACATTCATTTACCAAACAGACTACCAGTACCATCGCCATTTCAAACAAGTACTTACATGCAACTGATAAAGTTCTTGTGATTGATGATTTCTTGGCAAATGGTCAAGCTGCGCTCGGTTTGATTGATTTGATCCATCAGGCCCAAGCGGAAGTCGTTGGTATTGGTATTGTGATTGAAAAATCCTTCCAAACTGGACGTCAGTTATTGCTGGAAAAAGGCTACCGTGTTGAATCACTCGCACGTGTCGAGTCATTAAATGATAGTCAGGTAACTTTCGTCAGAGATTAAATAAAAAAAGAGCGATTTATTCGCTCTTTTTTTTGACCATATGGTGGATTTAAATTGGAATGCTTGCCCAAAATTGAATCCACTGTTGATTGCTCGGCGCTGAGCGATTTATTGCCCACCCAGCAGCTTGATTGCTACTTCACCCAAACGCTTACCCTGCTCAAAACATAAAGCTTTTTCTTCCGCAGTTAAGCCTTGATCATGACGTGCGCCACTGACATGAGTTGCACCATACGGGGTCCCACCCGACTTGGTATTAGACAATGCAGGATGTGCATTGGTTAATCCCAAAATCATCATGCCATGATGAAACAATGGCGGTAACATGCTCAACAAAGTACTTTCCTGCCCACCATGCATGGAACCCGATGATGTAAACACACAGGCAGGTTTGTTATGCAATGCACCACTCAGCCATAAAGTCGTGGTTTGATCCCAAAAATATTTCATTTCACTGGCCATATTACCAAAACGCGTTGGTGAACCGAGCGCCAAACCAGCACATCCTGCAAGATCATCTAAACTACAGTAAATATCGCCATCTTCAGGAATACTCGGTGCGGCAACTTCAACTGACGTTGCAAGCTGCGGAACAGTACGAATTTTGGCAGACATCCCGACAGCTTCAATTCCATCGGCAATTAAATGTGCCATTTCTTTGGTTGAACCATATTTGCTGTAATAAAGTACTAAAATATAAGCTTGCATTAGGTCTGAAAGATAATAAAAAAGAAAACTATAAGGTATTTTGGCAATTTTTTGGTAGCCTTAGAGGAATAATAAATGCGCATTAAAACAATTAGGTCTAGGTTATGCAAAAACTCATGACACGCTTACCATTTTATGAACAAAAATGGTTTCAATTTATCTTATTTACGATTATGCGTTTTGAAAATGATCGCTGCCGTGACAAAGCGGCATCGCTCACCTATACAACTTTGTTTGCTGTTGTTCCCATGCTCACGGTTTTTCTCGTGATCATTTCATCAATTAAAGCACTCGAACCTGCTCGGCAGCAGGTACAACATTTAATTTATAGTAATTTTCTTCCCCGAAGCAGCATTGCCTTTGACCAAGCCTTTAACTCTTTTGCTGAAAAATCTAGCAATCTGACCACCATTGGTATTCTGTTTTTATTTATGACCTCACTGATGATGCTGACCAGTATCGAAGAAGCTTTTAACCGCATTTGGCGAGTCAAGCAGCAACGTGGTGGCATCATTGGTTTTATGCGTTACTGGACAATTATTTCACTTGGGCCAATTCTGCTTGGCAGTGCTTTTGTGATTTCCTCAACCGTTGCATCACTCAACATTCTCAGTAATAACTTTGTGGGTTATGAAATCGATGGCACTCTTTTTTTAGGATTTATATCTTACATACTGATTATACTTGGTTTTTTTATTCTTTACTGGACCATTCCCAATCGCTCCGTACCTATAACAGCAGCAGCAATGGCAGGATTATTCAGCGGCACTGTATTTCAGTTACTGAAAAGTTTTTTCGGCTTCATGATGGCAAATTTTACCAGTTATGAACTCATTTACGGCGCGTTTGCTGCTGTGCCAATTTTCCTGTTATGGATTTATTTATCATGGAATATTGTCTTACTCGGTGTTGAAGTCAGTTTTGCGCTCACCTCATTTAGCACGGGTAATCGCCAGAAACGTCATCCTGTCATTATGCTGCTCGACATTTTAGAAATGTTTTACAAGAAGCAAAAACTAGGAGAAACCGTCAACGATAAAGAAGCTTTAAAAATTTTGGGCCGAGGTGAAATTGGACGCTGGCCTGCTTATGTTGAACTGCTGCAACGTCAACATCTGATTAAACGTATCGATGGTGATGAATACGCACTGATTCGCAATCTGTCTCAGGTCGATTTCTGGAGTTTTTACAATGCCTTGCCATTTACCCTTCCACTGCGTCAGGATGTCTGCAATATCCACGATGATGATGAATGGGTAAAACAACTCGCTCCACTCCTCAATAATGCAGATGATTATTTAAGCAGCCATTTATCAGTACCACTGTCGAGTTTGTTTGAAGCGAATGACACTACAACACAAATTACCTTGCATAAAAAAACCGAGTGATCACACTCGGTTTTTTCAATATACATCAGTTAGGCATTAACGAAAGTTTTCCAAACAAAATCCTGAGTCTTACCCTTGAGTGTCATCGTAAGCTGATCACCTGCTGTAAGCGCTGCAACGCCCGCAGGTGTACCTGTCATCACCACATCACCTGCTTCAATGGTAAACGCCTGACTCATGTCACACAGCATTTCCCCAATCGGGAACAATAAAAATGCCGTATCGCCTGACTGGCGAACAGTATCATTCACTTCTAGTGTGTAATGTACATTTTTCCAATCTTCGATTTCACTGACATCGACCCAATCGGCAAGCACACAAGCACCATCAAATGACTTGGCACGCTCCCACGGCTGACCTTTGTTTTTCAGTTCTGTTTGCAAATCACGTAAAGTTAAATCCAAACCTAAAGTCACCGCACCAATCGCTTCAAGGGCTTTTACTGGATCAGTTTCCGCCTTTAAAGTCTGATCTATACGCAGAGTCAACTCACACTCATGATGACAACTACCAAGCGCCTCATTCCATGAAACTCCATCGTCCAAACCAATCAAACTACTGGCAGGTTTAATAAACAGTACTGGGCGATCTGGAACGGCATTACCCAATTCTTTAGCATGATCTGCGTAACTACGGCCGACACAAACGATTTTATTTGGACGATAACTCATACGACTTCCTTTGCTCTCTTAGTTCGTTTATTTTTTAAAGCTATGTTCAAAAAGACGCTGTTCATCAGATTGGGCAAAAGCACGTTTTGGTACAATCACCACATTACGGGTTTTAAGTTCCAGCATATACGTTAGTTTACCTTGAGCAAAATTTTGAACTTCACTATACGGATACTGCTGCTTACGCCCACCCGAATATAATTCAAAATAATGCTGATATAGATCAATACCCTGCTCACTTCTGGCAGCCTGATATTTGACGAACTGACGTTTAAACAAGGTTGGCAACAACCAATAACGCATCGCAATTTGTAAAACTAAAAAGAAAACACCCAGACCGACATAATAACGACCTACACCAGAAAAACCGATGTAAAAGCCATAGACAATAATTCCCAAACTAATGAGTGGTGTAAGAAAACGGGTAATTTGTTTTTTACCAAAAGTTGCAAGCCCAAAACCATCTTGTGATTCTTCTAAATTTAGGGCATAACGCAAAGATAAGGCAGGTTTCTGATCTGTCATAACATGCTGCAAATACTCAAGAAAGTATCACTATTAGACCACAATCCCCTCCGCTTTTAAAATCAATCTCTGTGCTATTTTGCAACAGCCTCCCGATCATTGCATAAATAGAACATTCAATTGTAAATATGTTATTTAACCATAAATGTAAAACTATACAATAAATCTCAAGCACCGCATATTTTAGGAATAACCGAATGTCTTTCTTTGCTAAACTTTTTGGTTTAAACAATAAACCTGTCGAATCTTCAACTGAAATCGCAGCTTTATCTTTTTTAGAAATCATGGAAAAACGCCGCTCAATTTATGCGATTGGTCGTAACCTTAACCAATCTCCTGCCGAAATTGAGCAGCTCATCCAGAATGCCATCAAAGCCAGCCCATCATCATTTAACTCACAGTCTTCACGTGCTGTGATTTTATTTGGTCAATCCCATGAAAATTTTTGGTCAATCGTATTGGAAACATTGCGTAAACTTGTGCCAAATGAGGCTTTTGCTGCCACTCAACAAAAAATTCAAAGCTTTTCTGCAGGCGCAGGCACTGTTTTATTTTATGAAGATCAAAATGTAGTGAAAGGCTTACAGGAACAATTTACCGCTTATGCTGATAATTTTCCTATTTGGTCAGAGCATTCAACTGCCATTGCCCAATTTGCAGTATGGTCAGCCCTAGCTGAACAAAATATTGGCGCATCATTACAACACTACAATCCAATTATTGATCAGGAAGTGGCACAAACATTTGCTGTACCTGAACACTGGAAATTACGTGCGCAATTGGTGTTTGGTTCAATTGAAGCTGAAGCAGGTGAAAAAGCATTTATGGATGATGCTGATCGTTTTAAAACATTTGCATAAACCACAAATAGCAGGCACAAAAAAACCGCAATCAATGCGGTTTTTTCAGTTTTTATCAAGTTGGTGCGCTCAGAGAGATTCGAACTCCCGACCCCTTAGTTCGTAGCCAAGTGCTCTATCCAGCTGAGCTATGAGCGCATTGTCTTGATGGATGGGCATTATACGCACTTTTTGCAAAAAACCTAGTCTTTTTTGACAGATTAATGATAAGTGCATAGTTATTAAGCAAAACGAGTGATTACTGGCTAAAAATACAACTCAATTAAAAACTTCCCACCACTGATAATTTTTTATCAGCCAGTGCCAACAGCATGGTCATTTGGACTATCTACATAAGCACAAACCAGATCAAAATCATTCAGACAATATTGCTGCTGCACTCGTCGGGCTTTTTCAGCATAACCACAATCGCCTTGTTGCAATTCGCCTAATACCCAGCCTGAACTTCGAGTGGGTACAGATCAGGCCTATCCCGACTACTGGCACCACTGCTGTAAATACACATCTAAAGAAGATCATCCACGACTACCTGATCACCTTGTTGTTGATGCAATGCGATTTGTTGCTGGACATGTAGCAAATTGGGTAAAACTGTTTGAAAAAATTGCTGTTCCTGCTGTTCTAGGCTCTAGTTTGTCGATTGGGTAATTTTTATAGGTAACTTATTTTTTATAAATTTCAGGCATAAAAAAACCGCTTTTAAAGCGGTAATTTATCAAGTTGGTGCGCTCAGAGAGATTCGAACTCCCGACCCCTTAGTTCGTAGCCAAGTGCTCTATCCAGCTGAGCTATGAGCGCGTAAGTAAATGGCGGTGAGAGAGGGATTCGAACCCTCGATACAGTTACCCGTATGCGTCCTTAGCAGGGACGTGGTTTCAGCCACTCACCCATCTCACCGTAACAGGACGCAATAATACAAACTAAAGCGCAGCTGTTCAAGTCAAGATTACTATTTTTTCTATTTTTTTAACTCAATCACCTATTTTTTAAGCGATTTCAAACAACACGCTGATTTTTTAGGCGACTTTCTTGTTAAAATTGTTTGTACTTAGCTCTGCACGCATAAAAACTGACATTTCAACACATTCTTGCAATGATTTACGTGCAGTCTATTTCTGCATGACTTATGCTAAACCTATCTGCTGATAAGAAGCTATATAATATGATGAAAAACTGGGTCGATCCTGAAGCCAAAGCGGAAGCGGAACGTTACGACAATCCGATTCCTAGCCGTACTTTAATTTTAACCAGCCTTGAACAATTACAAACAGCACAATCACATGCTGAACTGGTTGATCATTTTAATCTGCAAGATGAGAAAAGTATCGAAGCACTGAGTCACCGTTTAAGTGCAATGGTACGTGATGGTCAACTGGGCAAGGACGGCTTAAAGTTCCAACTGCTTAAAGATCAACCGAGTTACGAAGCCACCGTTTATATTAATAGTAAAGGTTTAGGCTCAGCCCATATTGACGGTCAAGATGACCTGCTTCTGCCTGAACGTGAGTTACGTTTGGTTTTTAATGGTGACCGTGTCAAGGTACGCCAAACCTCCGTAGATCGTAAAGGTAAAGCATGGGGGCATATTACTGAGGTTGTACAGCATCGGGTCAAACAGCTGATTGGTAAAGTTGCCGAGCACGAGGGGGAATATTTCATTCAACCTAACACGCCAAATAACCATCAACCGATTACTTTGGAAAAGCAACTCATCGAACATGCTCAAGCCAAAGTCGGTGATAGCTTACGTGTCGCAATCGACACTTATCCAACCCGCGAAGAATTTGCCACAGGGCATATTGTACAGTCGATGGCGGACAAAGCAGATACCGAAATTATTATTCCACAAACTATTCTAGAGTTTGGATTGCCATACGAATTCCCTGAAGATGTTCTTCAAGAAGCTGCGAGCTTTAAAGAACCTTCAGCCAAAGATGTTCAAGGGCGTGTTGATGTCCGCGATTTGGCTTTAGTGACAATTGACGGCGAAGACGCACGTGACTTCGATGATGCAGTCTATGCAGAAAAACGCCCAGGTGGTGGTTATCGTGTGGTGGTCGCGATTGCAGATGTCAGCCATTATGTGCGTTTAGAAAAACCTCTGGATCATGAAGCGCAGGAACGTGGCACATCCGTGTATTTCCCGCATTTTGTCTTGCCAATGCTGCCAGAAGCACTTTCCAATGGTTTATGTTCACTGAACCCACATGTTGACCGTTTATGTATGGTCTGTGACCTGAAACTTTCTCGTACAGGGCGCGTGACAGGTTATGAGTTCTACCCGGCAGTAATGCATTCTAAAGCGCGTTTAACCTACAACCAAGTCAACCAGTATTTAGAAGGTGATTCACAAGCGATTCCTGAAAGCCGTGAAATTCACAAATCAATTAATACTTTGTTTCAGCTTTATCAAATTTTAAAAGACTTGCGTGCAGATCGCCATGCGATGGAATTTGAAACTGTTGAAACTTATATGACTTTTGATGAGCTAGGTGGCATTAAAGAAATTTTGCCGCGTAGCCGTAATGACGCACATAAGTTAATCGAAGAATGTATGTTGCTTGCCAATGTCGCAGCAGCCGAGTATGCCTTGGAACATGACATTCCAATGTTGTACCGTGTACATGAAGCACCTGAATTCTCACGTATCAAAAAAGTTCGTGACTTTGTGAAATTGCTAAATTTAGGTATTCATTTCCCTGAACAGCCAACTCAAGCGGATTATCAGAAAGTCATTGAAGCGACCAAAGACCGCATTGATGCACCCAGCATTCATGCCGTGTTATTACGCTCGATGATGCAAGCCTTCTACGGCGCAAAAAATGCAGGACACTATGGTCTGGCATATGAAGCCTATACTCATTTTACTTCGCCAATTCGTCGCTACCCTGACTTGTTATTACACCGTGCGATCAAAGCACATTTGCATCAGAAAAAGTATGCCTTGTCTGGTGCTGCCCTTGATGATGCAGGTGAACATTTCTCACAAACTGAACGCCGTGCCGATGAAGCATCGCGTAGCGTCACTACATGGCTGAAATGTCATTATATGCAACAGCATCTAGGTGAAGAGTTTGTTGGCATCATCAGCGCAGTCACTGAGTTTGGTTTGTTTGTCACGCTTAAAGATCTATATGTCGATGGCATGATTCACATTAGCCAACTCGGTGATGATTTCTTTATTTATGACCCTGCTAGCCAAACTTTAATTGGACAAAACCGTGGTCAAATTTTTGGTTTAGGTGATGAACTCAATATTAAAGTTGCTGGCGTGAATCTTGCAGAACGTAAGATTGACTTTGAATTACTCAAGCAAATTAGTCACGCAGGCCGTGCCATTCGCAGCCGCGCGCCACGTGCCACAAAACCTGTTGTTCGAGAGGTACAGGAGCAAGTCTTTAATAATCAGGTGACTGCAATTACAACAGAGCAGCAAGATGGTGAGCAGCCTGTTCGTAAGAAAAAGGAAAAAAATAAACCGAGTTCTTACAACAAAAAATCGGACAAGAAATCCTCTGGTAAAGCTGAGACTAAAAGCAAAGACAAAACCAAGAAAAAAGATAAAGTGAAGAAGAAAAAAGCTAACGCTAAATCTCGGCAGGATTAACCCATCTAAGTAAAAGAGCTTCGGCTCTTTTACTTTTTTCACACTTCAACACTAAAAAGAACAAGCGATTTTGATGAAGAAGTAGATTTAAAAAATTCTATTTATTTTAGCGTTACTGTATTAAAGACAGCATTGCGTAATATTCAGATGAAGTAAATTCACATTATGGTGAAATCTGCTTCAAACAGATCTTGATTCAACTCAAATAAACTAAATTTATGGATATAAGTTCAGAACAGACAAAGTTTCCCTTGATTTCCTCTGCCCTAAACCTTAAATCTAGCAATATAGTTTATATTTTTTATGGCTCAGACAATGACATTACAACAAGCAACCCTTCCCGTTCCCCAGTTCGACAAAATCCACCTCGATACATTAAAAACACAGATTCAACAGCATATCCAAGATGGGTTAAAGTTTCTTGTTGAGCTAACTCAAGCCCCTGATGATTTTAATACCCAAACTCAAGTACTCCAGCAAATGGACTCGCTTGAAAATAATCTGAATGAATCATGGGGCATTTTGTCACATTTAAATGCAGTGATGAACAATGCGACAACTCGGGAAGTCTATCAATCACTCTTGCCTGCATTAAGCGAATACTATACACAGCTCGGTCAACACACAGCGCTATACCAAACTTATCAGCATTTAAATGACCGCAGCGAATTTTCTAGCTTAAGTGCCGCACAGCAAAGTGCCATTAAACTTGGCTTACGCGATTTCAAACTGTCAGGTGTTGCACTTGAAGGTGCCGCGAAACAGCGCTATGCAGAAATTTCAGCACGTTTGTCACAGCTTGCATCAGACTTTTCTAACCATGTATTAGATGCAACCCAAGCCTATTTTAAACCTCTAACCGAAGCACAACTTAAAGGCTTACCAGACAGCAGCATTGCCCTGCTTAAACAATACGGTCAGCAGCATGAACTCGACCAGCCTGTCGCTACGCTGGATTTTCCATCGTACTTGGCAATCATGACGTATGCTCAAGATCGTGCTTTACGCGAAGAGTTATATAAAGCCTACACTACACGTGCCTCTGAGCAATCTGAACATACCGAATTTGACAACTCTGAAATCATGCAAGAGATCTTGAGTCTACGTCAGGAAATGGCTCAACTGCTCGGATTTGAAAATTATGCAGCATATTCCCTTGCCAGCAAAATGGCGCCAAATGTTCAGATGGTTTTTGACTTCTTAAATGAGCTGGCTGAACATGCGCGCGCACCTGCCTTGCAAGAAATTGCGGAACTCAAAGCGATAGCCCAACAAGATGGGATTGAAGAACTGCAACCTTGGGACAGCAGTTTTTATTCAGAAAAACTTAAACAGCAGCAATTCAACCTATCCCAAGAAGCCTTAAAGTCTTATTTCCCTGCACCAAAAATCGTACAAGGCTTATTTGAAATCGTACAGCGCTTATATGGTATTCAGATTCAGGAGCGCGCTGCGCCAGTCTGGCAATCTGATGTGCGTTATTTTGAAATCGAAGACAAAGGGCAAGTCATAGGAGGTTTTTATTTAGACCTCTATGCACGCAGTGGTAAGCGTGGTGGTGCATGGATGAGCGATTTCCGTTCCCGCATGCAAACTGCAGCTGCATTACAAAAACCGATTTGCTATATGGTCTGCAACTTTACGCCACCTGTCGGCGAGCAGCCTGCATTACTCACTCATGATGAAGTCACCACGCTATTCCATGAGTTTGGGCATGGTTTACATCATCTGCTGACCGAAGTGGATAATATTTCTGTTGCTGGAACACATGGCGTAGCATGGGATGCCGTAGAATTGCCAAGCCAGTTTATGGAGTTTTGGACATGGGACAAAGCCAGTCTGGATCTGATCAGTGAACATGTTGAAACGAAACAAACGCTACCGCAGGATTTATTAAATGCATTGCTTGATGCGCGCTTCTTCCAATCAGGCATGCAAACTTTACGTCAACTTGAGTTTGCCCTGTTTGATTTAGAAATTCATCAACATACTCCTGCATTAAGCACACCGCAAATCCAAGAGACACTCAACCACATTCGCCAACGTGTTGCGGTTTTACCAACAACACCTTATAACCGTTTCCAGCATAGTTTTAGCCATATTTTTGCAGGTGGCTACGCTGCTGGCTACTATTCTTATAAATGGGCAGAGGTTTTAGCCAGTGATGCTTTTGACCGCTTTGAAAATGAAGGTATTTTTAATACCTCTACAGGAAATGATTTCCGCAAGGCCATTTTAGCTGTGGGTGGTCAAGATACAGCTTTGGATGCCTTCGTGCATTTTCGTGGTCGTGAGCCTAAAATTGATGCGTTATTACGCCATCAGGGTTGGACGAAAGCGCCTAAAAACGCTTAAACTATGCACTCAAAATTCATGACTCATGGTTTAAGGTAGCATTTTATGAAAAAACGATTCATTGCAGGTGCGAAATGTCCTAAATGTGAAGCGTTAGACCGCGTTGTCATGCTGACCGAAAATGAACATGAATGGATTGAATGCATCGAATGTGGTTACAGTGAAAATCGACCAACCCATATCGATCAACCAGAAACTCCAGCTGTCGCTGATGACGTGGGCGTAATTCAATTTCGCCCACGCCAATCCAACCCGTCAAATCATTAATTGACCTGATTATGAAAACAAATAAATCAAATTCTTTATTGCTTTGGATTCTTATTGGCGTCCTTTTTGCCATTTGTGCGGGTATATTTGTTTGGCAATCATGGTTTGTAAATCATCCCGCTCCACCAACCCAACAAGCAACCGTACACCCAAAAACTCAGGCACCACCTATGGCCCGACCTGTTTCAGAATCAGCGGTAACACCTGAAGTACAACAGCCAACACATACTGAACAACCTAAATCACTTGTGAATGATGCGACACTTAAACAGCCGATACCGAAAAACCCTGCTTTGGCTAAAGAAGAGGTCTCCAAACTTGAAGATATTCAACAACAGTTAAAAGAGCAAGAAGCAACGCTCAAAGCTCAACATACCGATGCTGATCGCATCATCGAACTCAAACAACAACAAATCAAACTACTTGAGCAGCAAATTGCAGGACAGCAAAAATCATCAAAATAAAAATTTATCTACATTCAGGCTCAGTCTGCCATTATAGGCGCACTAGCTCGATGCAGTTTTGCTAAAATTTTTAGTTGCTTCCATTTCTGTAAAGTCAGTTGATCCCTCCAAACAATACAAGGCTGTGGCTCTTCCTGCCAATACAACACAATATAAATCTCATGATCCAGTAATTTTTTTAAACTCAGATGGTCAATCTGAGATGTTCTTGTGTATTTAGCTGTCCATTCATTTTCTTTTAATTGTGCAAATGCAACGACCTGTCGTTGTTTCATAAAGACATACCATGCCAGTAATGCCAACAAACCAACGAGCACTACAAGATACCAAGCCAATGTCAAATAACAGAGCAACATGAGCAAGCTATATAGCCCAAATTGAAAAAACCAAGCAATTTTGCTTGGCTTTAACTGAAAACTTAAATTACTGGTGAACATAATGCTTAAGCTTGATAATTAATTCTTTTAATTCGGCACGTGGCGGTTCGCCAACGTCCATAAACCAGTCCAGCAAATCTGGATCTTCCTGATCAATCAACTCTGCAAATAAAGCTTTTTCTTCAGGGCTCGCATGCAAATAATATTGTCGAACATACGGGTCAAAATAAACATCAATTTCTTTCAATCCACGACGTGCACGGTAGATCACTTTGCGTTCTTCTAAACTGATATCGTCTGACATAATTATTTCCAGTCCCATTGTTATGCCAAGTAGTGTAACAAGAATTTGAAAAAACTAAATAGCCAGCATCATGATTTTATTTAGCGACCAAATTTTAATTTTTTATCCCGAAAACCTGCATATTTTAGTACCAGTTTATCTAGTAAATAATTATGTGAGATTCTCCATGGTAACCGTCGCCCCTGTTTCGGCATATGCTCAGCGGCGCGTTGCAAATAACCCGCAGAAAGCGCTCCCATAACCGTCCCAGACAGACGCTGAGTTACATCAGTTATAGGCATTACTTCTCGATAAGCATGCTTGTGCATATAGTTCAGTAGTCGGCAAATATAATCTGCTGCAATATCTACTTTAAGTGTCCACGATGCATTGCTATAACCAATCATCAAAGCAAAATTAGGCACATCACTTAACAAAGTCTCCTGATACAACATTTTTTCAGCAAGATCGACAGGTTGATGATCAACCGTTAACTTTAAACCTCCAAGCAACTGTATTTGTAAGCCTGTTGCTGCAACAATTAGATCAGCTTCCAAATGTTGCCCAGACTTTAATCGAATTCCTGAGGCAGTAAAATAATCAATCTGATCGGTACAAATTTGAGCCTGACCATTTCGCAACACCCGAAACAGATCACCATCAGGGACAGCACACAGACGTTGATCCCAAGGTGCATAACTTGGAGTGAAATGGCGCATATCCACCTGACCTTGCAGCTCCTGTGCAACTGCTTTTAACAATAATCGTTTGGTCAATTGTGGTGCTCGACGTGCAATAGAGTAAACTGCTCTTTGCAATACAATATTGCGTCCACGCACCCAGCGATATGCCCATTTAACAGGCAGGTGCTGACGTAAATACTGATAAGTTTTGTCGTATGCAGAGACTCTCGCCACATAGCTAGGAGAGCGTTGCAACATCGTCACCTGTTTTGCCCCGCCTTTTACCAAAGCAGGAACCAATGTTACGGCAGTTGCTCCACTGCCAATCACAATAATATTTTTACCTTGATATTCAGTGTCTGATGACCATTGTTGTGGATGGACAATAGAGCCCTGAAAGTCTTGTTGTTTGGGAAATTGGGGAAGATAACCTTGGTCATAATTATAATAACCAGTGCAACTGATAATAAATCGAGCTTTCCATACTTCACTCTGCTGCTGTGCATTTTGAGTTTTAAGCTGCCAGCATTTTTGTTGTGTGCTGTAATTTGCAGCAACGACTTGCTGCCCAAAAGAAATTTTATCGAGTAATTTATAATGTTCTACGACATCATATAAATATTTTTGAATAGACTGTCCGTCTGCTAACGTCTGATCTTTAAGCCAAGGATAAAACTGATAACTCAACGTAGACATATCAGAATCGGAACGAATCCCAGGATATCGAAATAAATCCCAAGTCCCCCCAATATTTTGTCGGCGTTCCAATATCTTAAAACTCAGTTGTGGGCAATGTTGTTGCAAATGTACTGCCGCACCTATCCCCGAAATTCCAGCTCCAATTATCAGTACATCAACTTCATATGTCATAAGCATCAGTTTTTTTGAAATTTAATTAATTATAGACCCAATTTTGCATAAAAAAAGGTCGGTAAAAACCGACCTTTTTCTGAACAACTACGTTCTTGTTGCGAAATTATTTAACTTCGCGATCTACAAGCTCAACGTAAGCCATCGGTGCAGCATCACCTGCACGGAAGCCCGCTTTAAGAACACGTAGATAACCGCCATTACGTTCTTTGTAACGAGGGCCAAGAACGGTAAATAATTTACCAACAGTTGCTGCATTACGAGTACGAGCAAACGCTAAACGGCGGTTTGCTACTGTATCGTTTTTAGCTAAAGTGATTAAAGGCTCAGCAACGCGGCGAAGTTCTTTCGCTTTAGGCAAAGTTGTTTTAATTAACTCGTGCTCAACTAAAGCATTCGTTAAATTTTGGAACAACGCCTTACGATGGCTGCTTGTACGGCCTAATTTCACACCACTATTACGATGACGCATGGTGATAGTCCTACTTAATTAACGGCTACGATAGGCGAAACGATCGTCCATACGCAAACTAGCTGGTGGCCAGTTTTCTAAGCGCATGCCGAGCTGCAAGCCTTTCGAAGCTAAAACATCTTTAATCTCAGTCAACGATTTTTTACCTAAGTTAGGAGTTTTTAACAACTCAACTTCAGTGCGTTGTACAAGATCACCAATGTAGTAAATATTTTCTGCTTTCAAACAGTTAGCAGAACGAACAGTAAGCTCGAGATCATCTACTGGACGAAGCAAAATTGGATCGACTTCTTCGCGAGGTTCTTGAGCAACAGGAGCTTGATCTTTCTGAAGATCAACAAAAATTGCAATTTGTTGTTGCAAGATTGTTGCCGCTTTGCGGATAGCTTCTTCAGGATCAACTGTACCGTTGGTTTCAAGATCAATGACCAGCTTATCAAGGTCTGTACGTTGTTCTACACGCGCATTTTCAACGGTATAAGACACACGCTTGATTGGGCTATAAGAAGCATCTAACTGCAAACGACCTACCGGACGTGTTTCACCTTCAGGGAAACGCGAGTCAGATGTTTCATAACCGCGACCTTGAGACACTTTCAAACGCATTTTTAATGCGCCTGTAGCACTTAACGTGCCGATCAAATGCTCAGGATTCACCAATTCAACATTATGAGGTAAACGAAGGTCAGCAGCTGTTACATCTCCTGGACCTTGTTTTTCTAATGTTAGGTAAGCTTCGTTTTGATCGAACAGCTTAATAGACAATCCTTTAAGGTTCAGCAAGAGCTCGACGATGTCCTGCTGCAAGCCTTCTAAAGTACTGTACTCGTGCTCGACACCTTCTATCTCTACTTCAACCACAGCAGCGCCAGGTAAAGAAGACAATAGAATGCGACGTAAAGCATTACCAAGAGTATGACCAAAGCCACGCTCTAAAGGTTCCAGAATCACTTTTGCCGAGGTCCCGCTTGCCGCTTCGACCTTGATCGCTTGCGGAGTTAGAAACTCGTTTGCAGTACGCGTCATTTATTGCTACCTCAAGGATTATTTAGAATACAATTCTACAATCAAGCTTTCATTGATTTCAGCAGGTAGATCTGAACGATCTGGTGCAGCTTTGAACGTACCTTCAAACTTAGAGTGATCAACTTCAATCCAAGCAGGAATACCACGTTGAGTCGCTAACTCAATTGCATTTTTAATACGCAATTGTTGTTTAGCACCTTCATGAACAGCAATTACATCACCCGCTTTAACTTGAATAGACGCGATGTTAACGCGACGACCATTCAATGTAATAGAACGGTGACTTACAAGCTGACGAGCTTCTGCACGTGTAGAACCGAAACCCATGCGATAAACTACGTTATCAAGGCGGCTTTCAAGCAGTTTCAACAAGTTTTCACCTGTTGCACCTCTAACACGAGCTGCTTCTTTATAGTAGTTACTAAATTGACGCTCTAACACGCCGTACATACGACGGACTTTTTGTTTTTCACGTAATTGTAGTGAATACTCAGATTGCTTTCCGCGAGCTTGGCCATGTTGACCAGGCGCTTTTGCATGCTTTTTAGTTTTGACGTCAAATGGTTTAACGCCAGATTTAAGTTGCAGGTCTGTCCCTTCGCGGCGAGAGAGTTTGCATTTTGGACCAATATAACGAGCCATGAATGTTTCTCCTTACACGCGACGTTTTTTAGGTGGACGGCAACCGTTGTGAGGGATAGGCGTCACATCGGTAATGCTGTTAATTTTATAACCCACTGCACCTAATGCACGAACCGCAGACTCACGACCAGGACCAGGACCTTTTACAAGGACGTCCAGATTTTTCAAACCGTAATCCAAAGCTGCTTTACCAGCAACTTCAGCAGCTACCTGAGCAGCAAACGGAGTTGATTTACGTGAACCACGGAAGCCTTGTCCACCAGAGGTAGCCCAAGCCAATGCATTACCTTGACGATCGGTAATCGTTACAATGGTGTTATTAAAAGACGCGTGAATGTGTGCAACACCTTCAGAGACGGTACGAGTGACCTTCTTGCGTGTGCGAGTATCTTTAGCCATCTTTTAGCTTCCAGAAATCTTACTTTTTAATCGGTTTGCGCGGACCTTTACGGGTACGTGCGTTAGTTTTGGTGCGTTGACCGCGGACAGGCAAGCTACGACGATGACGAAGACCACGATAGCAGCCTAAATCCATTAAACGTTTAATGTTCATGGAAATTTCGCGACGCAAGTCACCTTCGGTAGGAACCTTAGCAACTTCTGCACGAATCGCATCAAGCTGAGCATCATCCAATTCACGAACTTTAGTTGTTGTCGCAATACCAACAGCAGCCAAGATATTCTTAGCAGTGTGGCGACCAACACCAAAAATGTACGTGAGGGAGATAACAGCATGCTTGTTATCCGGAATGTTTACACCGGCAATACGAGCCATTCACTTTCTCCAAAAAGGCAGGTTGAGATAATCAACCGCCCCACAAAAATCTTGAGGGGCGGATAGTAACCCAATTCGCCTACTGAAATCAACAGGTCTTAATTACAAATTAACCTTGACGCTGCTTATGACGGGGTTCAGCGCTACAAATCACGCGAACTACCCCATTACGACGGATAACTTTACAGCTACCACAAATTTTCTTTACAGAAGCCTGTACTTTCATGATGAAACCTCTAAGTGCGCTTATCCCTTCGGATGAGCAGTCGTTTTTCTCATGAGCGTCTGATTATCATATTGGTGTGAAGTCAAATGGGCTTGTAACTGCGCCATAAAATCCATCACAACAACAACAACAATTAACAGCGATGTACCACCAATATTTACAGTCATACCAAAGGCACTTTGTAAAATCATTGGCATCAAACAGATCACCGTAATATATATTGCCCCAATAAAGGTCAAACGATTGAGAATATAATCTAAATAACGAGCAGTTTGCTCACCTGGGCGAATACCAGGCACATAAGCTCCGCTGCGTTTTAAGTTTTCCGCTACTTCTTTTGGACTAAATACAAGTGCCGTATAAAAATAACAGAAAAAGATAATTAACGCACCAAAGAGCACCAAATACAAAGTATGTCCAGGCGACAAAACAAGTGCCAAATCTTGCAGTGTACGCTTTATTACACCAGCATTCGGATCAGCGCTTCCAACCCATTGTCCCAAACTTGCTGGAAACAATAACAATGAGCTTGCAAAAATTGCAGGAATCACCCCTGCCATATTAATTTTTAATGGCAAATGTGTTTGCTGAGCCGTAAAAATACGACGACCTTGCTGTTTTTGTGCATAGTTTACCGAAATACGACGTTGTGCCTTTTCGATAAATACGATTGCAGCCAAGACAGCAAGCGCAATCAAAGCAAAAACAACCACGCCAATCATGCTTGTCTGACTATCAGCTGAGAAAAATTGCAAAACCATATTTGGTAAATTGGCAACAATTCCAGCAAAAATAATCATTGAGATACCATTACCAATTCCACGCTCGGTAATCTGCTCTCCAAGCCACATCAAGAACATTGTGCCTGCAACAAGCGAACTCACTGCAGGTACATAAAATGCCAGACCATTCGTCAAGGTAATCCCTTGACTAATCAGACCAGCACACATCCCCGTTGCTTGTACAACTGCAAGTAATAATGTGCCTTGACGTGTATACTGGTTAATTTTGCGCTTACCTTGCTCACCTTCTTTTTTCAAAGCTTCGAGCGAAGGAATCACTGTAGACATTAACTGCACAATAATTGATGCAGAGATGTATGGCATGATCCCTAGGGCAAGAATAGACATTCGTTGTAATGCACCACCTGAAAACATGTTAAACAAACCAAGGATAGTCCCTTGGTTTGCATTAAAAAGTCGTTCAAGTGCAGCATTATTAATGCCTGGTACTGGAATATGCGATCCTAGCCGAAAGACCAACAAGGCACAGATAAGAAAAACCATCCGCCGAATAATTTCACGATATTTCACGTGAAATGGTTGACCTTTCATCATGTTAACATGACCTGAGGAACTAGGAGACATAGACACTAGTGATTACTCCTCGACTTTACCGCCAGCAGCTTCAATTGCAGCCTGTGCGCCTTTAGTCAATGCAACACCTTTAACAGTAAATGCACGAGTTACTTCACCAGAAAGTACAATGCGAGCGCGAATTTGATCACGACGCACCACGTTTGCAGCTTTTAAAGTTTCAAGGCTAACAATGTCGCCTTCAACTTTAGTAAGTTCAGATAGACGTACTTCAGCAGTTTTTAAAGCGATTTGGCTAGTGAAACCAAATTTAGGTAAACGACGATAAATCGCTGTTTGACCACCTTCAAAACCTGGACGTACACCACCGCTCTTACGTGATTTCTGACCTTTAACACCACGACCACCAGTCTTACCAACACCTGAACCGATACCACGGCCAAGACGACGATGTTCGCGTTTAGCACCTTCTGCAGGCGCAAGTTCGTTTAAACGCAGAGTCATGGCTTATTCCTCTACACTAACCATATAGTAGACTTTATTGATCATACCACGGTTAGAAGGAGTGTCTTGCACTTCTACAGTATGACCGATGCGACGCAGACCTAGACCTTGAAGGCAAAGTTTATGATTTTTTAAACGATGCGAGCTAGATTTAGTCTGGGTAACTTTAATCGTTTTCATGATCGATTACCCTTGAATTTGTTCTACTGATTTACCACGTTTCGCAGCGACTTTCTCAGGAGAAGTCATGTCACGCAAACCTTTAAAAGTTGCGTTTACTACGTTTGCAGCATTGGTAGAACCATAACATTTAGCAAGTACGTTATGTACACCTGCAGCTTCAAGAACAGCACGCATAGCGCCACCAGCAATTACGCCAGTACCTTCTGAAGCAGGTTGCATATATACACGGCTTGCACCATGACGAGCATTCACAGGATGTTGTAGAGTCGTACCCGCAAGGTCAACTGTAATCATGTTACGACGAGCAGCTTCAAGTGCTTTAGAAATAGCAGCTGGAACTTCACGTGCTTTACCACGACCAAAACCTACACGACCATTACCATCACCAACCACAGTCAATGCTGTGAAAGAGAAGATACGACCACCTTTAACAACCTTGGCTACACGATCAACGGCAACCAGCTTCTCAACGAGACCTTCGTTTTGTTCAACTTTCGCCATGATTAGAACTCCAAGCCGCCTTCACGAGCAGCATCAGCCAAGGCTTTAATACGACCATGATATTTAAAACCAGAACGGTCAAATGCAACTTTAGTTACACCAGCTGCTTTCGCACGTTCTGCGATTAATGCACCAACTTTAGTCGCTGCTTCAATGTTACCAGTTGCACCAGCACGTAAAGATGCATCCAAAGTAGAAGCTTGCGCTAAAACTTTGCCACCATCTGCTGAGATAACTTGAGCATAGATGTGACGCGGAGTGCGGTTTACACACAAACGAGTCGCACCCAATGCACGAATGTGCAAGCGTGTGCTTTTCGCACGACGCAAACGGGATTGTTTCTTTTCGTTCATAAGAACCTCGCGCCTTATTTCTTCTTAGCTTCTTTACGAAGAACAACTTCATCCGAGTAACGAACACCTTTACCTTTATATGGCTCTGGTGAACGGTAAGAACGGATATTTGCAGCCACTTGACCCAACAATTGCTTATTCGCTGATTTCAAAACGATTTCAGTTGCTGTTGGAGTTTCTGCAGTTACACCTTCAGGCAATACGTAGTCGATTGGATGCGAGAAACCTAGGTTTAAATTAACCACATTTCCTTTGATCGCAGCTTTGTAACCGACACCGATAAGTTGCAACTTACGTTCAAAACCTTCGTTAACACCCTTAACAAGGTTGTTCAATACAGCGCGAGCAGTACCAGCTTGCATCCAAGCGTCTTTTGACTCTTTAACTGGAGCAATTTGAAGTTTACCTTCTTCCTGTTCTAGCTCGACCAGCGCATGCAGGTTGAAAGACAATGTACCTTTAGTGCCTTTCACTTCGACCTGCCGGCCGTTCTGAGTAACTGTTACACCGTTAGGTACAGTTACTGGGGCTTTAGCCACACGAGACATGAGGAATCACCTATTAAGAAACAAAAGCAATAACTTCACCACCAACACCTGCAGCACGTGCAGCGCGATCAGTCATGATGCCTTTGCTTGTAGAAACAATTGCAATACCCAAACCTTGCTTAACGCTAGGAAGTTTATCTTTACCGCGATATTGGCGAAGACCTGGACGGCTTACGCGTTTCACAGTTTCAATAACTGGCTTGCCTTCAAAATATTTTAAAGTAATAGTCAAAGTAGCTTTGCCTTCGTTGTCAGCAACGTCTACATTTGAAATATAACCTTCTTGCTCTAATACGTTTGCAATAGCAACTTTCAATTTAGAGCTTGGCATAGAAACAGTTGATTTCTTAGCCATTTGTGCGTTACGAACACGTGTTAGCATGTCGGCAACGGTATCTTGCATACTCATTTAGTCGCTCCTTACCAGCTTGCCTTAACAACGCCTGGCACATCACCTTGCATCACAGTATCACGTAATTTGTTACGGCTTAGACCGAACTTACGGAAATAACCATGAGGACGACCAGTTAAACCACAACGGTTGCGAAGACGTACAGGAGATGCATTACGTGGCAATGCTTGTAACTTCATCATCGCTTCAAAACGCTCTTCGTCGCTTGCATTTACATTTGCAATCGTAGCTTTTAATTCAGCACGTTTGGCAGCAAATTTAGCAACAGTTTTTTCGCGTTTTAATTCGCGATTAATCATACCTTTCTTAGCCATATCGACCTCTTATTTGAACGGGAAGCCGAATGCACGCATAAGCGCACGGCCTTCGTCATCGGTGCGAGCAGTAGTAGTGATAGTAATATCCATACCACGAATACGATCAATCTTGTCAAAATCGATTTCAGGGAAAACGATTTGCTCTTTCAAACCCATCGAGTAGTTACCACGACCGTCGAAAGATTTCGCTGAGAAACCACGGAAGTCACGGATACGAGGGATTGCGATTGCGATCAAACGGTCCAAGAATTCGTACATACGTTCGCCACGTAAAGTCACTTTACAACCGATTGGCCAACCATCACGGATTTTGAAACCAGCGATAGATTTACGTGCAAGTGTAAGCACTGGCTTTTGACCAGCAATTGCTTGCATGTCAGAAAGTGCGCCATCTAATAATTTTTTATCAGCTGATGCAGCACCCACACCCATGTTAAGAGTGATTTTTGTAATGCGAGGAATTTCCATCACATTCTTAACGCCCAATTGCTCTTGCAATTGAGCTTTAAGTTCTTCATTGTAACGTGTTTTAAGTCTGGCCATTGCCGTTTCAACCTATTACTTCGCTACCGCCACTGGTTCACCATTTGATTTATAAACGCGAGTTTTCACGCCTTCAATCACTTGGTAACCAATACGGTCAGCCTTTTGGGTTGTAGCATTTAAAATTGCCACGTTTGAGATATGAAGCGAAGCTTCCTGAGTAACAATACCGCCTTCAGCGCCAGTTACACGGTTCGGCTTTTGATGCTTCTTCACTAAGTTAAGGCCTTCAACCTTAACACGGTCTTCAGAAACAGACAAAACAGTACCCTGTTTGCCTTTTTCTTTACCTGCGATCACGAGAACCTGATCGCCTTTTTTAATCTTAGCCATGATCGCCTCTTATAGAACTTCAGGAGCCAATGAAATGATTTTCATGAACTGTTCAGTACGAAGTTCACGAGTCACTGGTCCGAAGATACGAGTTGCAATCGGAGCTTTGTTGTTGTTCAAAATAACAGCCGCGTTATCATCAAAACGGATAACAGAACCATCTGGACGACGGATGCCGAATTTTGTACGTACAACTACAGCATTCATCACGTCACCTTTTTTAACACGGCCACGTGGAATTGCTTCTTTTACAGTAACTTTAATAATGTCGCCAACAGATGCATAACGACGATGTGAACCACCAAGTACTTTGATACATTGTACGCGGCGAGCACCACTGTTGTCTGCTACGTCGAGCATACTTTCGGTTTGAATCATTGCCCTACTCCAAAACCGAGCATCACCGGTCACAATTTCGAAAGACGCATAGCGTACTCGAAATTAACCGATGATGCAACAAGAACGTCTAATTACTCAGCAGCTGCTTCAACTACTTCCACTAAAGTCCAAGCTTTAGTTTTAGAAATTGGGCGGCTTTCTTTGATGGTTACGATATCGCCAGTTTTAGCAGTATTGTTCTCATCATGAGCGTGTAATTTTGTTGAACGGCGGATTGATTTGCCATACAACGGGTGTTGAACTCGGCGTTCAATAAGAACAACAATAGACTTGTCCATTTTGTCGCTTACAACTTTGCCGGTTAACGTGCGGACTGTTTTTTCATTCATTGTCCGTTCCCCTGTTTTTCGGTAAGGAGTGTCTTAATACGAGCAATCGCTTTGCGAGCAACTTGTACTTCATGAGATTTACCCAATTGACCAGTTGCCTTTGCCATACGAAGACGGAATTGGTTAAGCTGTTGCTCATCAAGCAAAGCTTTCAACTCTTCTACCGATTTTTCACGTAGATCTTTAGTTTTCATTACATTACCGTCCGAGTCACGATAGTGGTTTTAAACGGAAGTTTCGCAGCAGCCAAAGCAAATGCTTCACGCGCTAATTCTTCGTTCACACCTTCAATTTCGTACAGGATCTTACCTGGTTTGATCTCGCAAACCCAGTATTCCACATTACCTTTACCGTTACCCATACGTACTTCTAATGGTTTTTCGGTAATTGGTTTGTCTGGAAATACGCGGATGAAGATTTTACCACCACGTTTAATACGACGGCTAATGGTACGACGCGCAGCTTCGATCTGACGAGCAGTCATACGACCACGTTCAGTAGCTTTAATCGCAATCGAACCAAATGATACTGTACTACCACGATGTGCTAGACCAGTGTTACGGCCTTTTTGCACTTTACGGAATTTGGTACGTTTTGGTTGCAACATGGATTATTCTCCCTTGTCTGCAGCACGGTCTGAACGACGACCACGACGCTCTTGACCTTCACCACGACCACGACCGCGCTTAGCTGGACGTTCCTCAGCTGGTGCTGGGTTCATGACTTGTTTCATGCCGCCCAAGATTTCACCACGGAAAATCCAAACTTTAACACCAATCGTACCGTAAGTAGTTTCTGCACGCATAGTCGCGTAGTCAATGTCAGCACGAAGTGTATGCAAAGGTACACGACCTTCACGATACCATTCAGTACGTGCGATTTCCGCACCACCTAAACGACCAGAAACTTCAACTTTGATACCTTTAGCACCAGCACGCATCGTATTTTGAACCGCACGCTTCATAGCACGACGGAACATTACACGTTTTTCCAATTGAGAAGCGATAGCTTCAGCAACTAGACGAGCGTCCAAGTCAGGGCGATCAATTTCGTTGATGCTTACTTGCGCTGGAACACCCATAATATTGGTAAGTTCACGCTGTAATTTTTCAATGTCTTCGCCTTTTTTACCGATTACGATACCAGGACGCGCAGTGCTAATTGTTACTTTAGCCGCGCCTGTAGGGCGTTCGATAAGAATATTGCTGATCATTGCATTCTTAAGTTTTTTAGTTAAAAACTCACGAACTTGCAAATCTTTAAGCAAGTATTCAGCGTATTGTTTCGGACTCGCATACCAGTTAGCGTTATGACGTTTCACAACACCTAGGCGGATACCGATTGGATGAACCTTCTGACCCATATCAAACCCCTACCTTAACGGTGATGTGACAAGTACGCTTAGTAATACGATCTGCACGGCCTTTAGCACGTGGCATAATACGTTTAAGGCTGATGCCTTCATCAACGTAGATCGTAGAAACTTTAAGATCGTCAACATCTAAACTGTTATTGTGTTCAGCGTTTGCAATTGCAGATTCCAACGCTTTTTTCACCAAAACTGCAGCTTTTTTGTTGCTGAAGTTTAAGATGTTTAAAGCGTGAGCAACAGATTTGCCACGAATTAGATCTGCAACCAAACGAGCTTTCTGTGCCGAGATAGCGGCACCGCGTAATTTAGCAGTTACTTCCATCATAGCACCTATTAACGTTTAGATTTCTTATCAACACCGTGACCACGATAGGTACGAGTTGGCGCGAATTCACCGAGTTTATGACCAACCATATGCTCAGAAATAATTACTGGAACATGGTTACGACCATTGTGAACAGAAATTGTTAGACCAACAAAATCTGGAAGGATCATCGAACGACGAGACCAAGTCTTGATCGGCTTACGGTTATTAGCCGCAACAGCCGCTTCAACCTTAGCGAACAAGTGCGCATCGACGAATGGACCTTTTTTCAGAGAACGAGGCATTAGTCAGATTCCTTTACTTGACGCGACGGTCGCGAATAATCATCTTAGTCGTACGCTTATTGGTACGTGTCTTGTACCCTTTAGCTTTTTGACCCCATGGGCTCACAGGTTGAATACCTTTGTTACGCCCTTCACCACCACCATGTGGGTGATCAACTGGGTTCATTGCCATACCACGTACGGTAGGACGAACACCACGCCAGCGCGCAGCACCAGCTTTACCCAATGAGCGAAGGTTGTTTTCTTGGTTAGAAACTTCACCAATTACAGCGCGACATTCAACATGAATTTTACGCATTTCGCCTGAACGTAGACGAACAATTGCGTAAGAACCATCACGACCTAACAATTGAACTGAAGTACCAGCAGAACGTGCTAACTGAGCACCTTTACCGATTTTAAGTTCAACGTTGTGTAGTGTAGAACCGATTGGCATGTTACGAAGTGGTAAGCAGTTACCTGGACGAATTGGAGCATCGTTACCAGATTGTACTTTATCACCAGCACGCAAGCCTTTAGGCGCAATGATATAGCGACGTTCACCGTCAGCATACAAAACTAATGCAATGTGTGCAGTACGGTTAGGATCGTATTCAATACGTTCTACAGTAGCAGGAATACCATCTTTGTTGCGTTTAAAGTCAACAAGACGATAATGCTGTTTATGACCACCACCTACATGGCGAGTCGTAATGTGACCATTGTTATTACGGCCACCAGTGCGTTTCTTAGCTTCAACCAACGGAGCATAAGGTGCGCCTTTGTGAAGATGGTTATGAACCACTTTTTCAACAAAGCGACGTCCTGGAGACGTTGGCTTACATTTTTGAATCGGCATAATTTTCGTCCTTATTCCGCTGCGCTTTCAGCGGTATCGCCCAAGTCAGCCATTTCAACATCTTGGCCAGCTTTCAGGGTGACGTATGCTTTTTTAACATCAGAACGACGTCCTAATGTTTTACCAAAGCGCTTAGTCTTACCTTTAGTGATTGTTGTGTTTACTTTCACAACTTGAACACCAAATAGTTGTTCAACTGCTTTTTTGATTTCAAGTTTGTTTGCATCAAGTGCAACTTTAAATACTTGAACACCAGCAGTTTCACCTAAAACTTGTGCTTTTTCTGAGAATACTGGTCCTTTTAGGACTTGATAGATACGTTCGTTGTTCATCCGAGTTCTACCTCAATTTTCTTAGCAGCAGCCACAGACATAACAACTTTATCGAACGCGATCAAGCTAACTGGATCGATTGCAGCTGCATCAACCACATCAACGTGTGGAAGGTTACGTGCTGCAAGATATAAATTCTCTTCTACAGCTTCTGTAACGATCAATGCACGAGGAGCGTTCAAGTCGTTAAGCTTTGCAAGTAATTCTTTAGTTTTTGGAGCTGCAACAGCAATCTCTTCAACTAATACAAGACGATCTTGGCGAACAAGTTCAGCTAAGATACATTGCATTGCACCGCGGTACATTTTACGGTTAACTTTTTGAGACCAGTCTTGTGGACGAGCAGCAAATGTTTTACCACCGCCAACCCAGATTGGGCTACGAATAGAACCTGCACGAGCACGGCCAGTACCTTTTTGGCGGAATGGTTTTTTACCACCACCAGAAACGTCTGCACGTGATTTTTGTGCACGAGAACCTTGACGACCACCTGCCAAATAAGCAGTTACAACTTGGTGTACAAGAGCTTCGTTAAATTCACGTCCGAAAGCAACTTCAGACAATTCAACAGCAGAGCCGGAAACAGTTTTTAAATTCACGTTATTTCCCCTCAGGCCTTGATCGTAGGACGAACGATAACGTCGCCGCCAGTAGCACCAGGAATCGCACCTTTAACAACAAGAACTGAACGTTCTGTGTCGATAGATACAACTTCAAGACCTTGTACTGTTACGCGTTCGTCACCTAAGTGACCAGCCATTTTTTTGCCTTTGAACACGCGACCAGGAGTCTGGTTTTGACCAGTAGAACCTAAAACACGGTGAGATACAGAGTTACCATGAGTTGCGTCTTGCGTACGGAAGTTCCAACGCTTAACACCACCTTGGAAGCCTTTACCTTTAGACTGGCCAGTTACGTCAACAATTTGACCAACTGTAAACAAGTCAACGCCGATAGTACTACCAACTTCACGACCTTCAAGCTCAGCTTCTGCAACGCGGAATTCTTTAACCAAACGACCAGCAGCAACACCAGCTTTCGCAAAGTGACCTTTCTGAGCGTTAGTTACGCGAGATTCGCGACGTTCACCAGTAGTGATTTGAATCGCTTGATAACCATCAGTTTCAAGCGTTTTGATTTGAGTGATGCGGTTTGGATCAACCTCAATCACTGTTACAGGCACAGAAACACCAGCATCTGTAAAGATACGGGTCATACCGCACTTGCGACCGACTAAACCAATAGCCATGTGCATAAACCTCTAAAAAAGCGGCCTAATTAACTTGAGAGTGTTAATTAACCGAAAGTCTTAACCCAATGCGATCTGAACATCAACACCAGCTGCAAGATCCAATTTCATCAACGCATCAACAGTTTTATCTGTAGGTTGAACGATATCGATCAAACGTTTATAAGTACGGATCTCGTATTGGTCACGCGCATCTTTGTTAACGTGTGGTGATGTTAAAACGTTAAAACGTTCGATGCGAGTTGGCATCGGGATTGGACCACACACTTGTGCGCCAGTACGTTTTGCAGTTTCTACGATTTCTTGAGCTGATTGATCAATTAAACGGTGATCAAAAGACTTAAGACGGATACGAATTCTCTGGTTAGACATACCAGTTAACTCCAAGCCAAATATATAAAGAATCACCCATGACGCATCTCACCTATAAGGGCAAGTGTCAAGGGCAGTGAAAATCACTAAGGTCATGATCGATGCCACGACTGTTACGATTTGGTTATATTTTTCAATAACCACTCTCTTTTTGAGAGGTCGCTTATTATAACCACTGTTCAATCATTACGCAAATGTCTTTTGCATATATTTTTCAGGTCTGACGACACTTCATAAACCAGTTGTAGAGCAAGCTAAAATAACGCAATCATGAAAATGTTTAATGAGTGAGTAAATTTAAGGCCCCACCAATAACACCAGCATTACGATCAACCTGTTCTTAACAATTCCAAGTATCAAAATACAGATTGATTTTTTTAAATTATGAGTTTTATTTACAGATTAACTCATCCCTGATAATAACAGTCATTATCGACCAATCCAGTCAATAATTATGCGTATATATGTAGGTTTACTTTTTCCTATTTAGGCTAATTATTCTGAGTTGCACTAAGCCGTTTTTAATACAAATTCAATGGCCCGATTGAGTAGATCATTCCCCTGTAAAAAATAGTGCAATGGAGATTTTTTTAAATGGTCAATATGCTGAATTTGCTCACCATCAAAAATGGCAATTTTGTCATCATCATCTAAGAATTTTTGTAAAACTTCTGGTGTCATCTCAGGATGAAATTGAAATCCTAAAATATTATGGCTAATCTGATACATCTGATTACGGCAAGCGGAATTTTCCGCTAAATGAATCGCACCTTTTGGAAGATCAAAAGTTTCACTGTGCCATTGTAAAACCTTAAATTCTTTAGGCAATTCAAAACAATGCTTGGGCACATTATCAATACGATAAACGGTTGTCCAACCTAATTCTTTATGCACATGGCGATTCACCACCGCCCCCAAAGCATTCGCAATGAGTTGCCCTCCCAAACACAAACCTATGGCAGGCTTACCTGTTGCCAAATAACGTCGAATCCAGCGCTTTTCTAGCCTTAGCCACGGGTAATTCACCTCATCATTGACACTCATTTCACCGCCCATAATGATCAGCAAATCCACATCTTCAATTTGAGGCAGCGCTTCAATTTCCAGCAAAGTGTCGCCAGGTAAGGCAAAAAATTCGGTCGCAGTGATTTTAGCTTGATGGGCTTTTAAAAAATCATAGCAGCTTCCAAATCCCTCTCCTGCAATATGTTGAAAGTAATGAACTTTTAAACCTGATTTCATGCATTATTATCCTATAATTGCAATGATTAAGCTTTAATTAGCAAAAATGACGCCAACTTTTAGAAAAAATCAGGTTTTTTGAATTTTTTTTATTTCTATTATTTTTTATACGTGAATCGCTTAAATTAATATCAGCCTTTTACTTTGCAGAGTATAAACTTTGAAAAAATCTCCACAAACCGAGCTGATCCACGCACCAAGATTAGCGCCACAATATATTAAAACCATTCAGCCTCCCCTTTATCGCGCATCAACCATTATTTTTGAAAACACCAGCAAGCTCTTTGATCGACACTGGAGTGATCGTTACGATTATAGTTACGGGACGCATGGCACACCAACGACCTATACGCTTGCAGATAAAATTGCACAACTAGAAAATGGCAATTATTGCTTATTAGCACCAAGCGGTTTATCTGCGATTAATTTGGTGAATTCTGCATTATTGCAATCGGGCGATGAGGTTTGGGTTCCTGATAATATTTATGGCCCAGGCATGGCGCATTTGCGTTATTTACAACAAAGTTTTGGTGTTATCGTCCAAGTATATGATCCACTTGACCATCACAGTTTTCAACCCTCGGCAAAAGCCAAACTAATCTGGTTAGAAGCAGCAGGTTCCGTCACTTTAGAGTTTCCAGACTTAATTAATCTGGTTAAAAAAGCCAAACAGCATCAAATTGTGACTGTGCTTGATAATACTTGGGGCGCAGGACTGGCGTTTAATGCTTTTGATTTTTCCGATGAGCATTTGGCTGTCGATATCACTGTACATGCTCTCACCAAATACCCAAGCGGTGGTGGGGATATTTTAATGGGCAGCGTAGTAACACAAGAACATAAGCTGCACTTAAAATTATTACATATGCATGCAACCCAAGGCATTGCTGTTTCTGGTGATGACTGCGCGCAAATCCAGCGTAGCCTTGCACATATGCAACTGCGTTATGAACAGCAATCACATAGTGCCAAAGAAATTCTACATTGGTTAAAGCAACAACCCCAGTTTCAGCAAGTCCTTCATCCAAGTGACGCTTTATCACCTGGACATCAATATTGGCAGCAAGTTTGTCCGAGTCAGCAAAGTGCAGGTTTAGTCAGTGTAATCTTTCAAGAAAATTACACGCTTGAATCCATACGACGCTTCTGTGATGCCCTTCAACTGTTTAAGCTCGGATTTAGCTGGGGTGGTCCCGTTAGCCTCGCGATGCTATACGACTTAACCGAAATGCGCAGCTTAAAATCAGCACATCTTGCACAGGGTGTCTTGGTTCGTTTTTGTATCGGGCTAGAATCTAGCGAAGACTTGATTAGAGATATTGAACAGGCTTTGCAAGCTCTATAAATTACGTATTCTGCTTGGTAAGCAAGACAAAAACCAAGCAGAAACTCATAAAATTTATTTATTTTTCACTATTATAAAGCTTTCATGACAACAACCATAAATTGGTTAAAAAAAAATCCATAAATAAATTCTGTATTTTTCTTCAATAGCTATTGTTTTTTAATTTTTTAAAATATATTTTAAAAGTATCTTTAATAGTAAAAACCATTATAAAGGTCTCAACATGACTCCAGAGCATATCGAACTTGTAAAATCTACTGTTCCTGTACTTCGTGAAAATGGGGTTGCACTGACCTCATATTTTTATAAACGTATGTTGGGCAACCATCCTGAATTAAAAAATGTCTTTAACCTTGATCACCAAAGCACTGGTCGTCAACCTCGCGCTCTTGCTGCAGCAGTTTTGGCCTATGCAGAGCATATTGAAAACCCAAGTATTCTTGCTAAAGCTGTAGACCATATTACCAACAAGCATGTCAGCCTCAATATTCAAGCTGATCAATACTCGATTGTTGGTGAAAATCTGCTGCACTCCATTAGCGAAGTGTTAAATGTTCCATTTGAATCTGAGTTGATCGAAGCATGGAAACAGGCGTATTTACAACTTGCCGATATTTTAATTAATGCTGAAAAACAAAAATATGAGCAACTGGCTACACAAACAGGTGGCTGGGCTGGCTGGCGCAGTTTTGAAATTACCGCGATTGATGCACTTGAATCAGGGAAACGCTTCGCCTTGAAACCAACCGATGGTCATGCCGTTGCTACAGGCAAAGAAGGCGCTTATATTTCGGTAAAAGTCAAAGTACCTGCTCAGGGGATTGAACAACCTCAACAATTCAAATTTTCAGCACAACAAGACAATACCGAATATCATATTGAAGTACTTCCTGAAGCAAATCATAGCGAATATGATGTTGCTAATATCTTGTTGGCAAACTATCAAATCGGTGATCAGGTTCAGGTATCTGCACCTTTAGCTGACTAATTCTGTCGTGATTTATGTGCAGTCATTAACAAAAGTTTCGTTTTTCTTGCTTTAGTATTAATATCTGCACATAAATATTACCAATTTCCACCTATGCAATTAAATAAGTTTACTGATTATGCATTACGCATTCTGATTACGATTGCGCAAACACGCCAAGCTCCCTATACCATTGCCGAGCTTGCAGACTGTCTGTATGTACCAGCCAATCATCTGGTTAAAATTGTGCATTTTATGGCAAAACAACACTGGATCATCACCACTCGCGGTAAAGGTGGCGGTATTCGTCTAAATCCAGATGCTCTCAGTGCTCGCCTTGGCGATTTAGTTAAAATTTTGCAAGGTGAAGTCAATATTGTGGAATGCAACAATCCACCTTGTGTACTGCGTTCCAAATGTGGTCTTAAAGGCATTCTCGATCAGGCAGTAGATCAATTTTATTTAAGCCTCAACGCCTATACGCTCGGGCAAGTTCTCGACACATCAACCCCCAATAGTGTGGCAGAGCACTCACCTATTTCATTGCTGAACTTATAAAAAATTGAAAATTCGCACCACAGTGCAGCTTGCTTTATACTATGCAGGACATTTTTTATCTCGCGTGAAATCTATCTATGCATCGTTATGCAAAATCTAAAGACACCAAAGCGAGACTCGCACCCAAACAAAAGATTAGCTATGAAAAACAGCCTGATCCTGCCATTACAGGTTATGCGGTGCAGTCTCTCAACTGGTTACGACAAGCCGAATTCTTAATGAGTGCACCTAAACTCGCACTTTGTGTCGAAGATACAGGTTATGAAATTGCATTTGCAGGTCGGTCTAACGCTGGAAAATCCAGTGCAATTAATGCCCTAACCAATCAAAAGCAACTGGCACGTGCGTCCAAAAGACCAGGACGTACCCAAATGATCAACTTTTTTAGCTTAGGCAATCCCAATCAGCGCCTCGTAGACTTACCGGGTTACGGTTACGCTGCTGTTCCTGAAGAAATGAAGCGTGTTTGGCAAAAAGAGCTAGAAAATTATTTGATTCACCGTGAAAGTCTGCAAGGCTTGGTGCTGTTGATGGATATTCGCCACCCATTACAACATTTTGACTTGATGATGCTAGAGTGGGCACATTCACGTAAACTGTTTGTGCATATTTTATTAACCAAAGCCGACAAGCTCAACCGAGGCCCAGCCAGTAAAGCACTGATTGAAGTCAAGCAAGCCCTCAAGAAAATGAAACTACAGTTTTCCATCCAACTGTTTTCTTCACTCAACAAACAAGGTCTTGAGGAACTGGCATCAGTTATGGCGGGACGCCTGCACTATATTCTAGATGATAAAAATCAAGTTATTGATATTAATAGTATTCCTGAAGCATCAGATGCAGATATAGATGATGCCGACGACGATAGCGAAGATGATGCTGAATCAGTAGCACCATAAATAAAAATAGGCATGTTCATGACATGCCTTTTTTTATTGAGCAAAATTCTGCGTTATTGGAATACCACTGTTTTGTTGCCATCGACAATCACACGATCTTCCAGATGCCATTTCACTGCACGGGCCAGTACATTACGCTCTACATCTTCGCCTAGTTCACGCAGTTGCTCAACGTTATACTGGTGACCAACACGCTCAACACCCTGCTCAATAATCGGCCCTTGATCCAGTTCAGCCGTCACGTAGTGTGCTGTTGCACCGATCAACTTCACGCCTTTTTCATACGCTTGTTTATAAGGGTTTGCTCCCACAAAAGCTGGCAGGAATGAATGGTGAATATTAATAATTTTCATCGGCCATTTTTTGACAAAATCTTCATTTAAGATCTGCATATAACGTGCAAGAACTAGCAAGTCATTCCCTTGCATCAATTCATCAATTTGCGCATATGCTTCGGCTTTATTGTCTTTGCTTACTTTTACTACCGTAAATGGAATACCGAAATTTTCGACAGCTTCACGAAGATCTTCATGATTGGAAATGACTTGGGTAATTTCGCATGACAGTGAGCCACGTGCATGACGCCATAACAGCTCAAGCAGTGCATGATCAACTTTTGAAACCAAAATACCGACTTTTTTCACATCGCTCACAAGTGCCAAACGCCACTGCATTTCGTAACGCTGCGCTACATTGCTACCAAACGTTTGCAGCAAGGTTTCTCGGCGGGTTTGCAAATGATCAAGCTCAAACTCAACACGCATGAAGTAACGCCCGCCCTGAGCTTCTGTAGCATATTGGTCAAGTGCGGTAATGTTCGCGCCTTGATGATACAAAAAACTCGATACAGCTTGCACGATTCCTGGCTTGTCTTCGCAAGTAATCAGCAAACGTGCAGTATTGGCAGTGGTCATGTTCATGTTGCTCTATATCACTTATTCATACAAAAAAGATAGCCGAGCATTATACTCTTTTTTTTGAATATTCACATATAGCTTTTTATTGCGATACCTTGAGCTTGAGTTGAGTAAACCAATCCGATGACTCAATGCTGGTCAGCAATTCCTCATAAGTTGCTCGACTTTCGCCCAGTAAATAAGGTCCTTCCAAAAACAACATCTGGCGTAGTGCCTGCCAGATCCATTTGTCTTCGAGCTGGTTCTGGTCATCCAAATGCCCTGTCATAAACAGGAAATTGGTCCAGTTGGTCAGTACAATCCAGATATTAACAATGAGCGCCTCAATTTCTACAGTCGTCATTTTCATCAGTCCAGCATCAACAAATGCCTGATAAATACACTGCCCTTGATGCATCACCTGTCGGGCAAACTGTGCATACTGCTGCTTAAAATTGTCATCATTTTCTGCCAGATGATACACATCCCGATGCAAAAACCGATAACGCCAGAGTTGCTCGCTCAGTACCTGAAAGTAATGAATCTTATCATCTGCATTGACTAGGCGGTTTTGCGGAAGTGCCAACATCTCTAAAGTTTCACGCTGATACTGATCCGTCAGTGCTTTTATAATTTCCTGTTTATTACGAAAATGATAATACAAGTTACCAGGGCTCATCTCGAGAGCCGAAGCAATATGATTGGTGGTCACGGCACGCTCACCACGCTCATTAAACAATTGCAGACTCAAATTTAAGATACGCTGTTTCGTTTTTACTGTTTTTGTTTGCGACATTCACTACAACCAAATTTTACCCAAAAACCGTTACAGCCTAGCACAATTCTACGCTTGACTGATTAGAGTTTTTACTCTAAAAATATCTTTCATCAACAATATGCAAAGGAGGCATCTCACATGCAAACCATGACCTCAAACTCTCCTGAGCTTATTGAGCAACAACTGATTCAAATTCTACAACAGCAAAAACAAGCCTATCAGCTTTATCCAATGCCATCGGCAAAAGATCGTATCGAACGTTTAAACCGACTCAAAGCAATTTTGGTTAAATATCAAGATCAATTTGCTGAAGCGATCAGTCAGGATTTTGGCAATCGTGCATTTGGCGAAACGCGTATCGGCGAAATTCTCACCTGTCTTGAACAGATTCGCTATTACCGTAAACATCTGACTGCATGGATGAAACCTGAAAAACGCCACATTAGCTGGTTACACCAACCTGCAAAAGGCTGGGTGCAATATCAGCCACTTGGGGTTGTCGGAATTATTGCACCGTGGAATTACCCATTACTATTGTCAATAGGTCCATTGATCTGCGCGCTTGCTGCAGGCAATCATGCCATGATCAAAATTTCGAGTGCATCTGCACATTTTGGCAAAATGCTTGATAAAGCCTTGTCAGAGGCTTTTCCTTGTGAATTGGTCGCTGTTGTTAATGGCGGCGGGGTGATTTCCGATGCATTTAGTCATTTGCCTTTTGACAAAATAATTTTTACTGGCTCAACCAATGTCGGTAAAACCGTCATGCAGGCAGCTGCAAAAAACCTAGTCCCTGTGATTTTGGAATTGGGGGGTAAGTCGCCTGTTTTAGTACATCACTCCATGCACATGAAAGATGTAGCGTTACGGGTAGCTGCAGGAAAATTGTGGAATGCAGGACAAACTTGCGTTGCACCTGATTATATTTTCTTGCCTAAAGGTAAAACTGCCGAATTTGTAGAGCATTTCAAGATTGCGGTACAACACATGTACCCCGATATTGCCAACAATCAAGACTACACCGCGATTATTAATGACAAGCAATATTTACGCTTGCACCGCTATTTGGAAGATGCCCAGCTTTCAGGTGCAAAAGTGATTGAAATTAATCCAAAAAATGAATTGCTCAGCACTCAGCGTAAAATTGCACCGACTTTGGTGGCAGGTGCCACCACCGAGATGCAACTCATGCAACATGAGATCTTTGGACCTATTCTTCCAATTATGGAATATGAAGATATTGAGCAAGTCATCGACTTTATTAATCGCAGACCGCGCCCACTTGCGTTATACTACTTCGACTTTGATCAGGCTCGTGCCGATTATGTCGCTGAACGAACCCACTCAGGACACTTTGGTCAAAACATGGTTCTCAGCCATGTTGCACAAGATGATTTGCCTTTCGGCGGCATCGGTGCATCAGGCATGGGAAAATATCATGGACCAGAAGGCTTTTTCAATTTGTCACATGAACGCTCGATGATGTCAAATCCTAAACTCTATAGTTTAAAATTTGTACTACCGCCGTTTAATAAACCGATTTACAAATTGATTTCCAAAGCTTTGCTGCGCTAAATGATCAAGGCATGAGCTATCGTTTCAAGTCATGTGGTGTTTTCAACAAAATTGCTTGTCTTTTAATCGCATTTTTGGTATAAAACGCCCCTTGAATAAATTCAATCTGTTTGTTTTATGACTGGCCACAGGCTTGCTGTTGGCTAAATCATCAATGGAGTTCCACCATGTCTAAGGTTTGCCAAGTTACCGGCAAGCGTCCAGTCGTTGGTAACAACGTCTCACACGCAAACAACAAAACCAAGCGCCGGTTCGAGCCGAACCTGCACCACCACCGTTTTTGGTTAGAAAGCGAAAAACGTTTTGTACGTATTCGTTTGTCTACTAAGGGTATGCGTATCATCGACAAATTGGGCATTGAAAAGGTTGTAGCTGATCTTCGTGCTCAAGGTCAAAAGATCTAAGGAGTCATCGTAATGCGTGACAAAATTCGCCTAGTTTCTTCAGCAGGTACAGGTTATTTCTATACGACTACGAAGAACAAACGTACTATGCCGGAAAAAATGGAAATCAAAAAATTTGATCCAAAAATCCGTCAACACGTTATTTTCAAAGAAGCTAAAATCAAATAATTTTAGTTTTCGAAAAAACGACTCCTACTGGAGTCGTTTTTTTTGCCTTTTTTTTAAGGTTATGGTTAATATCTATAAAATAGGTTTTTTCACAATAATTTACACCTTCTTTATTTTTCTCTCTGAGTAACATTGAAATCTGTTTCAATGCTGTACAGGAGCAATCAAATAGACGGACGAAACAAACCTCATCTTTAATTTTTATATTTTTCTTTTTCTCACACTTTTGAGGAGCCAGTTGTGCCGCATAATGTTGACCTGATTGTTTTACTCGCTGTGGGTTTTGGTCTAGCGTTATTGTGTGGCTATATCTCTGCACGACTACGACTCCCCCCACTCATCGGCTATTTAATCGCAGGGATTTTAATTAGCCCCAATACTCCAGGCATTGAAGCTGATTTAGGCCTTGCCAACCAACTGGCTGAACTAGGCGTCATGTTTTTGATGTTTGGCGTAGGTATGCATTTCTCGCTCAAGGACTTACTCCAAGTCAGACGCATTGCCTTACCTGGCGCCATCCTGCAAATTGCTGTTGCAACTTTACTCGGGCTAGCTGTTGCCATGTTTTGGGGATGGTCTTTGGGCTCGGCGTTGGTATTTGGTCTAAGTTTGTCATGCGCAAGTACTGTTGTCCTGCTTAAATCACTCGGTGATCGAGGATTACTCGAATCTGTGAATGGTAAGATCGCTGTAGGCTGGCTCTTGGTCGAAGATTTGGTCATGGTCTTGGTTCTGGTGATTTTGCCCGCAACTGCCGTTTTGCTGGGAGGTAAAGCGTTAGATCATGGTCATGCAGCATCAACCAGCATTTGGCTAACACTGGGGCTAACATTACTCAAAGTTGCTGGCTTTATTGCCTTTATGCTGATTATTGGTAAGCGCCTTGTGCCGATGATCATGCAGTTTGTTGTCCGCTTAGGCTCTCGTGAGTTATTTACCCTGACTGTGGTTGCCTGTGCTGTGTCAATTGCCTACGGTTCTTACGCCATTTTTGGGGTATCCATGGCTTTGGGTGCATTCTTTGCAGGAATGGTGGTCAAGGAGTCTGATTTTAGCCACCGTGCCGAAGAAGAAACACTCCCCCTGCGTGAAGTTTTTTCTATTTTATTTTTTGTGTCGGTTGGCATGCTGTTTGACCCGCATATTATCGTCGAGCAGCCCTTACATATTTTGGCTGTTGTTGCGATTATCATGTTGGGGAAAACCCTCGCAGCGATGGGGCTTGTGCTGTTTTTCCGCTATCCGATCAATACCGCACTCACTGTTGGAGCGAGTCTGGCACAAATTGGCGAATTTTCATTTATTCTTGCAACGCTCGGGATTTCCTTAGGGTTATTAACCACCTCAGCGCAAAACCTGATTTTGGCAGGTGCTTTGTTCTCGATTACCTTAAATTCATTTGTATTTTCAGCAATTGAGCCAGCACAACGCTGGATCCGAGCACGTTCGCATCTGGCTCGGTTACTGGAACGCAGCAGTGACCCTCTTGCAATGTTGCCCGATGAAATGGATCAATCTTATTTGCGTGATCAAGTCGTAATTGTGGGCTATGGTGAAGTTGGGCGGCGTGTTACCAAAACATTAATGGAACAAAATATTAAAGTGGTCATTGCCGAAGAAAATCGTGAAATTGTAGAAAAACTGCGAGGAAAAGAAATTGCGGCAGTAAGTGGTGCCGCGACTGAGCCGAGCGTTCTAATCCAAGCCCATATCATGCATGCACGTATGTTGATTATATCGCCTATGGATATTCTCGACATTCATCGTATTGTCGATATTGCCAAGCAGCTTAATCCTCAAATTCAGGTTTTGGTTTGCGCTGAAAATAAAGAAGAAGCTGAAGTGATTCGGGCGGATGCGATTGGCGAGGTGTTTTATGCTAAGGAAGAAATGGCCATCAATATGAGCAAGCATATTTTGCATCAGATTGAACTGGCGCATCAGCATTAGATATTAAAACTCAATACCGTGATATAAAAAAACGTACAGTGTTGACTGTACGTTTTTTATATGGATTTGAAATTAACTGAAGAGTTTCGGGGGTTCATCCATGACTTCAGCCTGCCATTGGTTAGCCTGTTTTTCAATCAGCCCCAAAAGTGCTGCCTGAATCATGTGCTGTGCAACCATAGCCGTGTTCTCACCAAGCAATGCACGAACTTCATCATTAAACTGAATCGTAACTAGAGGTGCATTTTCGGAGCCCGCATTACGTAGTGCCAACTCACCATTTTCTAGCTGTACAAGCTCAAGAACCGCGTCTTGATTACCAAATAACTCTTTCAATTGCTGTATAGACATACGACCTCCATACGCACCAGAAATGCAAAGATTTACACTAACTTATATCGGTGCAAAAATGCAAAATTCAAGGTGTTAAAATTCGACCATTTCATTACGAAAACCATCGATCAGGCGGCTTAACTCCCGATGCCATTCACGCAAAATTTCAATGTCTGGCAACCATGACTGAGGACCTTGAGTGACTTTGATAATTAAATTGGATGATGTTTCTTGCTCAGGTGCTGGAGCAGTCGGTTCAGGCGCGTACTGGCACATACGGTAAGCGTGTTTTAGCTCTGCAATAAAACCATCTCGGGCTAATTGTTGCATGACAGTCACTTCAGGTGATACCTGTCCTTTTTCCGCCATGTGATCTTCGATCGACTTTAAGGTTGGCTGCATATCACTCAAACGATAATAACGAACCAGTTCCTGTAAAAATGCCAAAATCGCACCATGTAAATGAAACACCGCAGCTTCACGATATGCCTGAACTTGTTGAACATGATCAGTTTGTTCTGCTTGCAAACATGCTAAACGCGCAAAATATAATTTTTGATTGGTACGATCGGCATGGTAGCGAGCAACACGAGACATAATGATTCCCTTTCAATAATCTAAGATAACCTATTCATAGATTAGCGCCAGTACTGTACTTTGAATATAGTTTTTTCATGTTTTTATATAAAAAAAGAAGGTTTAAATACCTTCCTTTTTCAACACTGGCTTATTCTTCCGCAGCTTTCACACGAATACCAACACCTTTAAGTTTCAAGGTATTTAAACCTTTAATGGCTTTGATGGCATCTCGGGCATGTGGCATTTCCACAAAGCCAAAACCTTTGGATTTGCCTGTAGCCTGATCCATTACAATTACACAAGAATCAATCTGACCATAAGCCTGAAATAATTCCGACAGCTCAGCTTCAGTAATCGAGCGCTCTAAGTTACGAACTAAAATTTTCATGTATAAACCTTTTGATTGTGAATTTAAATAACTGCCTGAGTGTATTTGACGCTTAGTCAAAATCCAGGCCAAATGTAATACGGGTTGGTGGTTTTTTCTGGGAGAATCCCGTCTGGGCAGCAGGTATACGCTTATGCGCTTCAACATTCACCAGCGATGAGGGCAAATCATTCAAAAAATAACTGCTAATTTTACGCCCAAGCTCATCGGTTTGATCGTATGCCCAATGATTTAAATCCTGCTTGGTTAAAATTAATTCATTTTTTGCCCGTGTTAATGCGACATATAATACACGTCGCTCTTCTTCAACAGCATCGAAATCACCCTGAGCGCGTGCATGCGGATACTGATTGACTGTTAAATGTGGCACATAACACACCTGTTGCTCGGTACCTTTTGCCGAATGTACCGTAATCAGGGTCACGATATCCTGATCACTCGCCCGCTCCACTTCTGAAACAGAAATCGGTTCAAGCACATATTCTTCAAGAAATTCGCCCAAAGCCCCATGTTTTTGTGCCAGTTGCTTCACCAAATCAAAATCTTTGACACGGCGTGTCCAGTCCTGATTTTGATAATTCTGTGCCAACTGTTCAGTCAAGGCATCCACTGCCAAGCCAATACACTGTTGTACTTCATGCTGTAATATCGAGAGCTGTTTTAAAATTAAAATCGCAGCTTGTGACACTTTACCATGTCGTTCCAAACGTGCACATCGTGCCTCTAAGCTCCCCAAAGCAATCAGCTCGCTTGTCAGTCGGCTGGCACCAACATCGCCTACACCATTCCATAAGGTTAAAAACCGCATCCATGCAATATCATCTTGCGGGTTGGCAGCAACTCGTAGCAAGCTCAACAAGTCTTTGACATGCGCAGCTTCCAGCAGTTTGGTTCCACCAATGAAACGATAAGGAATCGCCATTTTAATAAATGCACTTTCAAGATACCGTGCAGCGTAGGAGGAGCGCACCAAAACCATGTGCTGATTCCATGCAGTATCTTGCTGATAGCGCTGTTTTAAATCCTGAGCAATCCAGTTCGCTTCTTCAAACTCATTCGGGAAAATATGTAAATGTGGTTTTTGCCCTGCGCCCCGATGTGCACTGAGCTGCTTGTTATATTCAATCGGGCTATTTTTTAACAACCAGTTAGATAAATCCAGAATTTCCTGTGTAGAGCGGTAATTCTGCTCTAAAGTCAGCACTTGAGCATCGGGAACCCGCGTTTTGAAATGATGAATATTTTCAAAGTCTGCCCCACGAAAGCCATAAATCGACTGGGCATCATCACCGACACAAAACAATTGCGCTCGTCCGATCAAAGGTTCTAACAACGACCATTGCAATGGGTTGGTATCCTGCATTTCATCGACCAGCATCACAGAACACAGTCGGCTGACCCAATCCACCAGTGCAGGCGACTGCTGCAAATGCCCTGCCACAATCGCTAAAATATCATCATAGTCGAGGTAATTACGCTCCTGCTTGCGCTGTTCATACTGGCGCATTACCTCTGCAATTTCCGCCTGATAAGGCAATGCTTCTGGCAATTTTTGCACTAAAGCCTCAGAAAGCTTGACCTGTGTATTTCGTGCAAATGAATACAGATCACATAATTGAGCTGCTTTGGGTAAAATATTATCGCGCCCCTTACCTCGCAGTAACCGAAACATCATCAACTGATCATCTCGGTCAATAATACTAAACTGGGTCAATCCAAATACTTGCGGATTACGCCGTAGCAGATACATGCAAAAAGTATGAAAAGTTGAGGCACGTAAACCTTGCGCGGCTGCGCCCAGATATTGCTCGACTCGGGTCACAATTTCACTGGCTGCGCGGCGAGTAAAGGTCAAAATCTGCATTTGGTTGGCAGGTATGCCCTGCGCAATCAGATAAGCCGCTCGCGCAACAATGGTTTTGGTTTTGCCACAGCCTGCCCCTGCCAAAACCAGACAGTTTACTGCGGTTGTGGTCGCAGCCTGTTTTTGTTGGGGATTTAACTCTGCGATCAGGGTATCAAGGCTCATGCAAACATCATAGGTTCAATCAGGGATTTGCTATAGTTTAACAAACTCGCCTCTATTGCTGTGAGGAACTTATACCAATACGCCAAAGACCATAGCCAACATTTCTTATGCCTAAGATGCAAGCACATCTGTTCCCGATTGACCACTTGCCTTTCTTTGTTGTACATTCATGTAAAAACAAGTAGTTAACAACCATCAACCTTTCTGATTTTTGTGGCTAAAGTACTTACCAGAAGACCTTGGCATATTGTAGTCGCTGTAAAGCTGAAGCAGATTCTAGCCGTAACTGTTCACGATGGGCTGCCAACCAGCCTAAAGCAAACCAAGCTTGTGGATGATGTTGTACTTGTTGTTTAAACAATGCTTCGGCAATCAGGACATCATTGTATTGCCCTAAAATATCCTGAACAGGACTTAGGGCACTCAGATATTGCCGAACCAGTTTTTTATCATATAAAGAAGATACAAATTCAACACAATAACGCAAACGTTTCAATCGCTTACGCATACGATGCCACATCATATCGTTTAAATCCAAACAGCTTTCAGCATCTTTTAACAACTGCCGATGCATGTGTTTAATCTCTGCACTGGTCATTTCGGTCAAATTATCATCAGTGTTCTGCTGATGCTGACTATCTGATGGAGTTTGAATAAATTGAATCAACGCCAGCCATAATCTCGTATAAGAAGAATCTTTGAAAGTGTGTATTTCCTGTTGATGCGGTTGAATCTGAACAGGCAACTTGACATAAGGCGCACCTGCTGCACGTAACTTAGGCAGCAGTTCTTCTTCCAAAGCATCGCGATCGCGAATAGTACCCAATTGATTAAACAACGTCTTTAAAGTCACCTCCCAAGTCTGATCAGTTTGTTTAGACCAATGACCAAAAACACGTAAGGCACTACGTAAGCGACGAATCCCCACACGCGCCTGATGTACATGTTCAGCTTCATTGGTTTCAGTCATCATTTCAGCAATATTTGGTAAAATCTGCTGTAGGCAACTTGCAATCATTTCACGTAAGGCAATTTCGGCGGGTAATTTTTTTACAAGTACAGGATTACGAGCCTGTATAGCTGGCAAAGCTTTGAGCCCTTGTCGTAACTGATCACCACGCGCAGCCCTGCAACGAATATCTAGCCATAATTCATAACGCTGTACCCAATCAGCCACCAATGAAAATAATCGATCAGCTGAACCCATTTTGAGTTCAAATTTAAGTTCATAGATGGGAAGATGATCTTTTTCAGTACGAATTTCGCCCACATCGAGCGCAACCTCGATCTGACTACCTTGATCCCCAATAGTGTGCACGGTACGAACAATATCCGTTTCAAATTGTAGGGTTAGTGCCTGTGTTTCATCAGCTAAAACTTCCAACAGAATCGCACCTGCTGGCGTCCCCTGATGCAATGTAACATCTACATGTGGAGCATCGGTTTCACCCAAACTCACTTGATGTTCTAGATAACCGAGATGCTTAGCATCTTCACAGATCAAAGCCTGCACCCAGTGATTCGCTTGTAAAACCAACTGTAACTGCAATTTTGCAGCAGTCAATTTGCGCTCAGCAGTATCGTAATATTGGTTTTTTACATGTATCAGCTGAGCATTTTTGTTATGAAATACCGGAGAAACATCAACACGGTGAATCATGGGTACTTGAAACTTGAGTTCGATTTCAACCATACCTATGCTCCTAACGAACACCAGAATTAAGAATCCGCGATCAAAATTTTTAAACCATCATCAATCTAAAAGTGAATCAGTATATTGTCTACATAATAAACAAAAAAATACACCGCATACCGATGAAATGAATCGCTAGGCATTCATTTCAACGCAAATGCAAAGATTTTAGAAGACTCTCGATGTGTTGTAAAAATTTGGCTGAAGCTCACTTACAGTTTCGCGGGCTTCATCACAAAGCGAGATCAGGACGGCCTGTTTTTTATTTTAAATGAATCCCAAATAATCAATCGACAATTAGATGTCGGCAGAACTTGGAGGAATACGCTGAATCACCGCGGCCAAACTTAAATAATTGATGCCCTGAAACAACAAATCCAAAGCAAGGCATAACCCCAAGAGCCAAAATGCAGCATTAGGGCTGAGTAAAATCAAAACCCCTGTCAATAAAGTGAGACAACCTGAAAATAAAATCCAGCCCCAGCCTTGAAACGCACGAAATAAAAGCGCTTTAAAAACACGGAGTACCCCCGCCACAACCAAGACAACCCCAACAACCTGTGTTAAAAAAATGGCTGTTCCCCACGGATGGCGAAATGCCAAAAAGCCTGCGATAAAATACACTATGGCAAACAGCAACCACATCCAACGCACACCACCATCAAAAAACTTGAATGCTGCCAATACATGAAGCAGCGCTGCCAGCATCATCAATCCACCAAACAGTACAACCACCGTTAAAGTGGCAAAAGGCAGGCTCAACAGCAAGACACCCGCAAACAACACCAGTAACCAGCCGAACAACAAATACCATTTACGTTGCTGATGCAGCTGATGGCGAATCAAATCATTTCCGACTGTAAGCATAATTTTATTCTCTTATTTATTTTGTCCACCCCACTTCAATGGCAGTGGGTTTATTCAGTATGACTTGAGTTAGACTTTCAGGCATTTTGCTGGTAGTTGCTGAAAGTGCAATGTACCCACCCATAATTTCAGCCTGATGTTGTGGATAGCGTGGCTGCTGCTCTGGGTTGGCATAACCTGAAGGGTAAATCGGCTGTCCAGAAGCAAGCTCGTATTTATCTGTTGCACCAAACGCATGAAGCAGTTCATGGGTCAATACAATATTATTCTGCGCTGCCTGTTGCCCCGATGCAAACAGATTCACCATTGCAACTCTGCCTTTCTCCAGAGCAGTCGAATGTTTTAAGGCCGTGGTTTGCTCTGGATCATAATAATTTAGATATAAGGTGACGGTCGGGCGACCATCTTGCGATGTATGCTGCTGCCATGCGTAATAACGGAATTTGAGGCTCCACAGCATCACTTGTAGCACACTGGCATTTTCAGGGATTTTTGGAGGAATCTGCTTTAACTCACGCCCTAACTGATAAATAAAATAGACTTTTTTTCCACGATATAAAGTACTGGAATCTTGCAAAAATTGCTGGGAACTGGCAAATGCCTCTGTCGTTAAATGTTGAATATATTGCTCGGTTGTGGCTTGACCATCTGCATTGACAGGGTGCAGCAACACCACAATCGGACGATCCCAGTTTTGATTTTGATCACGCCAAGCGTTGACTGCTACAACAAGTAAAACCAACAATAAAAATGTGACACGAATTTTTTTCCACATAAAAACCTTAACTTAAAACTAAGGCATAGCCTTAGCAATTTTAATCATTTTATTATTCTCTGAGAATTCAATCCAACTATCATGAATAGATCTTATTGCCTCTTCATTATTTCGGATAGAAAAATCAGACTTTTCTAGAGCTTGAATAATACTAAATAAACTTGCCCAACCATTACTATCAGCATTTTGATTTATTGCTTTTTGTACAAATTTAACAAAGGTACCAAAACTTCGCTTTCTTAAATACATTTGGCTACCTTTCATTTTTATTTCAAATAAATCCAATGCCTTAACTAAACCTGATAATTTATCATACCCATAGTTTCGCGTATCAAAATCAGGCTTTACTGTAGTTAAATATGCTCCAACACTACCTAAGTATGCCCAACCACTATCATCAGCATTATCTTTGACAGCTTTATAAATTAAATTCAGGGAGTATTTATCTAACATAAATTGTGAATTTAATTCTTTACTCTCCTTATCGTTATTATCTTTTAATATGTTTTGCTTATTTTCTGCCTCAAGATTCTCAACATAAATAAATTTATCACAAGCTTTCACAAATGCTTCAGGTGTTTTATTACGTCCAAAACCATAAACCGTTAAACCACTTTCTCTGATTCTCGAAGCAAGGGGAGTAAAATCACTATCACTAGACACAATACAAAAGCCATCAAGTGCATTGCTATATAGCAAATCCATCGCATCGATGATCAAAATCATATCTGTAGCATCTTTACCTTTAGTATATGCAAACTGCTGAACAGGTGTAATTGCATACGGCAGTAAAATATCACGCCAATTTTTTAGAGTATCAGTACTCCAATCGCCGTAAACACGTTTAACACTTGCAATTCCATACTTTGCAACTTCTTCTAGTACGAACTGAATTGAATTTAGAGAAGAATTATCAGCATCAATTAAGACTGCTAATTTTTTTGATTTTATTTCCATGTATGTTCCATTTTTTATAAATATTAGAAAAAGATAAGGGCAAATTAATTTGCCCTTATCTTTAAATTTTAAAAAAACTTTTAGCCTTCAATCCATTTTCCATCTTGATACACAAGACTCCATTTGGTTGGCTTGCCTTCTGGCGTTTCCGAGCCAATATACTGAGCCTGATTTTTACGGCTAAATTTCACAATCGTGGTATTGCCTTCAGGATCTGTATCTGGAGCTTTTAACAAATACTGATATTTTGGATCAAGCTGTTCAGCAACGGTACGCAACTCAGCAATTTTCGGCGCACGAGTTTCACGGACTTTTGGAAACTTGCTGGCTGCGAGGAAAAGACCTGCCGCACCATCACGCAAGACAAAGAAATCATCGTGTTTGGCTGAACGTAAATGTTCCATCTTGATCGGATCAACACGCGGTGGCGCAGGTTGACCATTTTTCAAGACTTTACGGGTATTGTCACAACTGGTACAGGCAAAGTAAGGGCCAAAACGTCCAGTCTTTAACTGCATTTCGCCATCACATTTATCACATGGAATGGTCGGCCCATCATAACCCTTGATCTTGAACTCGCCTTCTTCGAGTTCATAACCACCACAGTCTGGATTATTACCACAAACATGCAGCTTGCGCCCGCCGTCAATCACATAGCTGTCCATGGCGGTGCCACATTTTGGACAACGGCGTTTTGACATCAGATCAGCAGTTTCGGCACCATCGTCATCCGACAAAATCGCCAAAGATTCAACAGGCGTTAAATTCAGTGTGCCTTTACAGCGCTCTTTCGGTGGCAAGTTATAGCCCGAGCAACCCAAGAACACACCTGTTGTTCCTGTCCGAATCTGCATTGGACGACTGCATTCAGGACAATGCACATCTGCAACTTCCACAGGCTGATTGCGGCGCATGCCCTGTTCGCCCTGTGCCACATTCAGACGCTTTTTAAAGTCACCATAGAATGTATCAAGTAACTCTTTCCAGCCACGTTCGCCTATGGCTACTTTATCAAGCTGACCTTCGAGATCTGCTGTAAAGGCGTAGTTCATCAGGTTATTAAAGCTTTCGTCCAAGCGGTCGGTGACAATTTCACCCATTTTTTCCGCGAATAAACGGCGGTTTTCCAGTTTGACGTAACCACGTTCCTGAATGGTAGAAATAATCGCAGCATACGTCGAAGGTCGACCAATACCGCGTTTTTCCAGTTCTTTCACCAAAGAGGCTTCGGTAAAGCGCGCAGGCGGTTTGGTAAAATGCTGACTCGGGTCAAGTTTGATGAGTTGTAACACATCACCCACTTTGACCGCAGGCAACAATACGTCATCATCAGATTTATTGACACCGCGAACTTTGGTAAAGCCATCAAATACCAAAGTTCGACCTTTGGCTTTAAGTTCAATATCGGCAGCTGAAACCAGTAATGTCGAAGACAGATATTCGGCTGGCGTCATCTGACATGCAACAAACTGGCGCCAGATCAAATCATATAAACGCTGCGCATCACGTTCGACACCAACGAGCTGATCACCTGCCAAAGCCACATTGGATGGTCGAATCGCTTCATGTGCTTCTTGTGCACCCGCTTTATTACCATAACGGTTTGGCTGTTCAGGCAAATATTTAGCGCCATACTGACTAGCAATATGTTCACGTACCATATTGACTGCATCATTACTCAAGAATGTCGAGTCAGTACGCATATAGGTAATAAAACCTGCCTCATACAAACGCTGTGCCAGCATCATAGTTTTCTTGACTGAGAAACCTAAACGCGTACTGGCTGCCTGTTGCAAGGTCGAGGTGATATACGGTGCACTTGGATTGACCTTGGTCGGTTTATCTTCGCGTTGTGCTACTTGGTACTGTGCACCTTGCAAAGTTGCAAGCAACTGATCCGTATCAGCTTTATTTCTTAATTTGAGGGTTTTTCCTGCCAGTTTGACGGCTTCTAAACGAATATCATCTTTTTTCGACTGGGTATCTGCAAAGACCTGCCAGTATTCTTCAGGAATAAATGCACGAATTTCCCGCTCACGCTCTACGACAAGCTTCACAGCTACCGACTGCACACGCCCTGCCGATAACCCTCGGGCAATTTTTTCCCACAGCAGTGGTGAAATCATAAAGCCAACTACGCGATCAAGAAAACGGCGGGCTTGCTGTGCATTGACGCGATCAATATCTAGGCGGGTTGGGTGCTTAAACGCTTCTTGAATGGCATTTTTGGTAATTTCGTTAAACACGACACGGCGATAACGTGAATCATCACCACCAATCACTTCACGCAAATGCCAGGCAATTGCTTCCCCTTCACGGTCCAAATCCGTTGCGAGATAGATTTCATCGACTTGTGAAGCCAGTTTTTTTAATTCAGCAACGACATGCTCTTTGCCTGGCAAAACTTCATAGTGCGCAGACCAACCATGTTCAGGGTCAACACCCATACGGTTAATCAGAGATTGCTGAGCTTTTTGCTGTTTTTCTACATCGGTCAGCTTGGTGCGGGTTGTGGTTTTTTTCTCACCTGTTTTGGCTGAACCGCCTGTCGGTAGGTCACGGACATGCCCTACCGAAGACTTGACGATATATTCATTCCCCAAATACTTGTTAATGGTTTTCGCTTTGGCTGGCGACTCCACAATCACCAGTGCACGCTTATTGGTCGCACTCGCGGATTGTTCTGTAGTCGTTTTAGCGCTAGACCGAGGAGCATTCGCCATAATGGTATTCGTTTCCTATTTCTAAAATTTTAAAGTTCAGCCAAAGCTGTAAGGTAGGCTTTCATTGCTTCCAGTTGGGTTGCATGTAAGTCTGCATGTTCATCCCAATATGCACCAATACAGTTCGCCTGCATATCAATAGCATAAATCCCCTTTAATGCAATGGGATAATCTTTAAATTTGTCATCACCATAGACCAGTTCAAACTTGTCGTCCTGAATTCGGGCACGCATTAATGGCAATTTTGCTTCAGGCAGTAGCACACTGTAATACGCCACCATACTGGCTCGGGTTTCAGTGGCTTTGGGTATTTTTGTCCATTCTGGTGCAGCAATTAAGCGTGGATGCAACCCCATCTTGCGCGCTTTATCACGCATCATGCCAAGGGCTTTTTCACGTGGATTGACTCTTAAACCCAAGACCGAACCCAATACAAACAGCACAATAATAATGGTAATCCAAAGACCCATACCTGACGTTCTTCATTTATTCATCTTGTATTAGAGTTACATAAGCTGAATAGAAAAGGCAAGTTTTCCTGATCAAGTGCAAGTCAGCTTGCGTATCTTTGCAGCCATATTTGCAATTTTTGTGGATTAAAACCAATTTGCTTTAACCAAGCTACCGCATTTTTATGGCTATGAAGATATATGTGGGTTCAATAAAAGTAGGCTTTCAAAGCACCATCAATGCCCTGCTCAAGAGCATCCATCACTTTTTTTGTGCTCAGGTTTAAACTGATTAGGACATTCTGCCCATAAAAAATAAATGCGCTTTTTTCACTTCATGCTGTTTCAATTACACCATTGAGGCTTAGTAATGTGGCGGCTTATTGGTTAAAGGATCAAACGGTGCAATCCCTTCTGATAAATCTGCTGCTTCGACACGCTGATACAAAAACTGCAATTGTTTTTGCAAATCCGCAATTTCCAAGCTTTGTCGAGCCAATTGTTCATTCAATTGTTCAACTAAATCATCTAAAAATGCAATTCGGACTTGCAAATCTTCAATGGGTGCGGAAAATGACGCTTGATCATCATATGGTGGTTTAGTCATTTAACACTCCTCAATTTGGAATTTTAGGAAACTCTATGGCCTATATTACTTTAAGGGATGTCCAACTTGCATTTGGTGGACCCGCCCTTCTCGACGGCGCGAACTTTACTTTGGAACGTGGCGAACGAGTGTGTTTGATTGGGCGCAACGGTGAGGGTAAGTCTACTTTACTTAAACTGATTGAGGGAAGCTTATTGCCCGATCATGGTGAAGTTTTGGTGCAAAATGGCTTAACCATTTCCATGCTTGCGCAAGATGTACCAATGGATTCGGGTAAAGTTGCCGATATCGTTGCCGATGGTGCAGGTGAAGCTGCCGAAGTTTTAAAACAATATCATACTGCAAGCGATGCCTGCGTTTTGGGTGATATGGCTGCCTGCGAACGCATGGGCGACCTGCAACACAAACTGGATCAGCTTGATGGTTGGACTTTAGAAAACAAGGTCAACACCATTTTGGGCAAAATGGGCTTAGACCCAGATGCTGATTTAGCAGATTTGTCAGGTGGTCGTAAGCGTCGCGTTTTGTTAGCTCGCGCACTTCTTACTCAACCTGATGTCCTCTTACTCGATGAACCGACCAACCATCTGGATGTCGAAAGTATTGAATGGTTAGAAAAATTCTTACTCGAACAAAATAACTTAACCCTGCTGTTTATTTCGCATGACCGTTCTTTTGTAGATCGCCTAGCGACGCGCATTGTCGAACTGGATCGTGGAACACTGCGTAGTTTTGAAGGTAACTATTCCCGTTACATTGAACTCAAAGCCCAACAGCTTGAAGCTGAAGAAAAGCAAAATGCGTTGTTTGACAAGAAACTAGCGGAAGAAGAAACCTGGATTCGTCAAGGCATTAAAGCCCGCCGTACCCGTAACGAAGGTCGTGTGCGTGCCTTAAAAGCCTTGCGTGAAGAATCCAAAGCACGTCGCTTCCAGCAAGGCAAGGTTAACATGGGCGTTCAGGAAGCACAGCGCTCAGGCAAACTGGTATTCGATATTGAGCATTTAAGTGTGCAGTATGGTGATCAACCACTGATTAAAGACTTCTCTGCGCTGGTGATGCGCGGCGACCGTATTGGTCTTGTTGGTGATAACGGTGTCGGTAAAACTACACTTATCAAAGCCATTTTGGGCGATATTGAACATACAGGTACTGTAAAAACAGGAACACAGCTTGAAGTCGCTTACTTCGACCAGTTGCGTAATCAGCTTGAACTTGAAAAATCAGTAGCTGCTAACGTGTCGGAAGGTTCTGACTTTGTCGATGTGAATGGTCAACGCCGTCATATTTACAGTTATTTGCAAGATTTCCTGTTCTCACCTGAACGTGCCCGTACTCCAGTCAAAGCCTTGTCAGGTGGTGAGCGTAACCGTATCTTACTGGCAAAACTATTGCTCAAGCCATCCAACCTGATTGTCATGGACGAACCGACCAATGACCTCGATATGGTGACGCTAGAGTTGCTTGAAGATATGCTGGCAGAGTACAAAGGCACATTGCTGTTGATTAGCCATGACCGTGCCTTTATGGACAATGTCGTGACTTCAACTTGGGTCTTTGATGGTAAAGGCGGTATTGCCGAATATATCGGTGGCTATCAGGATTATCTGTTACAGCGCCCTGACGAGAAAGTGGTCGATCAAAAAGCTGATGTGAAAAAAGCGCAAGCCAAAGCAGAAGCCGATAAACTGGCAGCCGAAGCTGCGCCTAAAAAAGTTAAACTCAGCTACAAAGATCAGCGCGAACTTGAGCAATTGCCTGCCGAGATTGAAAGTCTGGAAACAGAACAATCTGAACTCTCTGCTAAACTTGCTGATGGCTCATGGTTCTTAAAAGATGCTGATGCAGCAACTCAAGCCAGTCAACGCCTCGCAGAAATTGATGAACTTCTGCTAGAAAAATTAGAGCGTTGGGATGAGCTGGAAAATATGAGCAAAGGCTAAATTTATCCGTCATTCTTTTTATTAGATATTTTAAGTGCCATAATTGATTATGGCACTTGATTTATCCTAAAGATAATATATAAAAACAAATAATTTTTATCAGAATTAATCATCCAAAAAATAATTTTTTAAAATAGGAAATTTAAAGCATGCTTATTTTAATTCCGATTTTTATATTATTAGTTATTGCTTCACTAATATTTCGGGGAGTATCCGACTTTATACAACTCAATTTTTTTAAACGACTAATATGGAGTCATCTTACAACAAGCCCTCTATGGTGTATATTTTTCTTACATGAGATTGGACAATATAGCGGACAAATGGAGGGAACTGAATGGTTTAGTGTAGTACTTTTTTCTTTATTCATCTTACCTTTTATATTAGCTATTAGCCTGACAATTTATTTAATTATTAGTCTTATTTTAACAGCTCTAATCAATCATATTTTTATTTCATATCATCAAGAATGGAAATTAATATACAATCTATATATTATAAGCATTCTACTTCATTCTATCTTTGAATTACTGTGGTGGATATGTTATTACAACTCCAATTTATCAATTCGTAATATTATTTTCTCCAATATTTTTCTCTGTATTTCAGTTTGGCTACCTATATTCATTACAGTTTTTCTAGAACATCGAGATAAAAGAAAAACATCTTCTTAATCACAACAGAATAGAGAAACAACCCAGCATATTGCTTCTCTAACTTAGTATTCACAATTAACGAAATTTCTGATGATTAGCTTTTCTCATATTATCAATCGCAGGAATTGCCTGCTCATGCACCTGTTGCAAATTTCCAGCTTTAACCAAAGCCAAAGTTTGAGTTAGTTCCGTATTCAAACCATCTAGTGCTTTACGATATCCTAGAACCTCAGGGCTGTTATCAGGCTGACCAATCAATTTCATCGGAATAGACTGCTTAGCATCCAATACCGCCTTCTGCATGGCAGTTAATGCGGTCAGCGCTTGCTGGGTATTTTGTGTCTCTTGAAATAACTCGTAATTATTTTCTAGAGTTTCCATATCCTGCCCCAAATCGGCAGCAAAAACTGACTGCACCGCGAGGCTCAAGGTAATAGCACCGATCATCTGCCCTATTCTTTTCACACAATATCTCCTTACTTGTTACTGAGGTCTTCAATCCGCAGATCTCATGATAATGCGGTTGCTATGCTGATTTTTACACAATAAGCTTATCTGTTTTTTAAATTCGGATTAAAAACCCGCTGAGTCGATGCAGGATATTTTTGCAGCTTATTCTCTGGGCGAATCGGGCGTATTACCAATTCACCACCACAATTTGGACAGATAAAATTAAAAATCTGTTCACTACACAGCAAACAAAAGGTACATTCAAAAGAACAAATCAATACCTCTTTCGAATCCACGGCTAAATCAGCATTACAACACTCACAGTTTGGTCGTAGCTCCAGCATGATTATTTTCCCTTGGACTTAGAGCAAACGTAAATCGCTCTGCTGCTTGGCATGATTTAAACTTTCCTGCTGATAAAGCTGGTAATTTTCCTGATCAAAGCACACAAAAATGACCTCAGTCACCTGAGTTGAAGTTTTCAAAAAATCAATCACCGTGGCTAGGGCAATATTGACCGCACGCGCTTTGGGAAAGCCATACACACCTGTTGAAATATTGGGAAAAGCCACGCTATGTAGCTGCTTGGACTCTGCCAACTCCAGACTATGACGATAGGCATTTGCAAGAAACTGATCTTCATCATACATGCCATTTTCCCAAATCGGTCCAACCGTATGAATCACGTATTGTGCAGGCAATAATCCTGCATGGGTAATCACGGCTTCACCCACTGCACAGCCGCCTTGGCGTGCTCGAATCTGCTGACATTCCGTCAAAATTTCAGCCCCACCTTTGCGATGAATAGCACCATCAACCCCGCCACCACCAAGCAGCGAGCTATTGGCAGCATTCACAATTGCATCAACCTTCAGCTCTGTAATATCGCCCTGTATAATTCGGATTGTTTTCATTGTGCCCTCCGCTTGATGCGCATTGATTCGATTTTAGCTCAAATTTTGCACTACACTCGCTATAATGACATCAATCACTATAGATGAATCATCCTCTCTATGCTCAGTTTTAACCAAATTCTTGCCTTTGCGCTCGTGTCCTTGCTGATGGTACTGACTCCAGGCCCAAATATGATTTACCTGATTTCACGTTCAATTTCGCAAGGTCGGCTGGCGGGACTGATTTCACTGGCAGGTGTGGCGCTGGGCTTTGTGTTTTATATGCTCTGTGCATCGTTTGGCATTACCTCTTTTGTGGTTGCCATTCCTTATGCCTACGATGCCATTCGGATTGCAGGGGCAGCTTATCTACTGTATCTGGCTTACCATGCCTTTCGCTCCAAAACCACCATTTTCGCAGTCAAATCACTAGACCATAATTCACCAAGTAAATTATTTCTGATGGGTTTTCTGACCAATCTCCTGAATCCCAAAATTGCGATTATGTACCTGTCGTTATTGCCTCAGTTCTTGCATCCTGAGCAAGGGCATATTTTGACGCAATCGGTTGCACTCGGTTTGATTCAAATTGTGATTAGCCTGTCGGTAAATGCCTTGATTGTATTTTCTGCAGCGCATATTGCCCATTTTTTACAATTGCACACATCTTGGGCGCAGTTACAAAAATGGCTGATGGGCAGCGTACTTTCAGCACTTGTCGTACGCATTTTATTGGAACAACGTCGTTAACCAGTCACCATGTATTTATATCCATTGCGATAACTGTTGAATTTCGAAAATCAGTTCATGATACACTGCACCCAGTTTTTTATTCAGTTTTTATCGCCATATGAGTAAACAGCAAGATTACATTCCTGGTCAATTTCAATGGTCTTTTCTACTGCCCAAATACTGGGGGGTGTGGATTGCGATTGTCTTTCTTATGCTTCTTGCGATTTTACCGTGGGCCGTTCAGCGCCGTCTGGCACATGCGCTTGCCAATCTGGCATGGAAATACCTCAAGTCTCGCCGCAAAACCACGATGCGCAATCTGGAAGTGTGTTTTCCTGAATGGTCACGGAATGAAGTTGAGCAACATGCCAAGCAAGTTTTTGTGGACATGATGCTGGGGACTTTTGAAACCTTAAATGCGTGGTATAAGCCACAATGGTTTAAAGATCGCGTGACCATTGAAGGTCTGGAACATATTACCCATGCGCAACAACAAGGTCAGGGAGTACTACTACTCGGAACGCACAGCACCCTGCTCGATGCAGGCGGGTACATCTGTGCGCAGTACTTTGAACCCGATGTAGTCTATCGCCCGCAAAACAACCCGTTACTGGACATGCTGATTTACCGCAGGCGTGCCACGATTTATAAAAATCAAATTGACCATGACGATATGCGCGGTCTGATTCGCCATCTAAAAAATGGACGTGCCATCTGGTATAGCCCCGATCAGGATTTTGGTCTAAAACAAGGCGTTATGGCACCTTTCTTTGGCACGCCTGCAGCAACGGTTACGGCGCACCGCCGCTTGTTAAAAATTTCCAAGGCTGCAGCAATTCCGCTGTATTTTTATCGTTATGGTGATGAAGCCGACCCTCGTTATCATATTTTGATTGAGCCGCCTGTTGAAAACCTACCTTCTGACGATGAAGTCGATGATGCAACCCGTGTTAATAAAATTATTGAAAATCAGCTACGTATTGCTCCAACGCAATACATGTGGTTTCATCGCCGCTTTAAAACTCGCCCTGAAGGCTACGACAAAATTTATTAAAATCAGGAATTCAGCATGAAAGTGATGCAGCTTCTTCCAGAACTGAACAGTGGTGGTGTAGAACGTGGGACATTAGAAATTGCACGTGCTTTGGTTCAGCAAGGGCACACTTCTTTAGTGGTTTCCAATGGCGGTCGCTTAGTGCCTGAGCTTGAAGCCGAAGGTTCAACCCATATTCAGTTGCCAATTCACAAAAAAGCCTTGTCGAGTCTGTGGCAAATTCGCCCACTCAGAAAAATTATTGAGCAGCATCAGCCTGATATTGTCCATGTACGCTCACGTGTGCCTGCTTGGCTGACCCATTTTGCTCTAAAAGGCATTCCTGCTTCACGCCGCCCGCATTTGGTGAGCACGGTACATGGTTTTTATTCGGTCAACCGTTACAGCGCCATTATGACGCATGCTGAAAAAGTGATTGCGGTATCTGACAGTGTCGTTGAATACATTCGGCAAAATTATCCAGCGTGCCCACCACAGGATATTGTGCGGATTTATCGTGGGATTGACCCCAAAGCATTTCCTCACGGCTATCAACCAACTGCGCAATGGCTGAATCAGGTTTACAACGATTATCCTCAACTCGAAAACAAATTTCTGCTGTGTCTACCTGGGCGGATTACCCGTTTGAAAGGACATGAAACCCTGATTCAACTCATGACACAGCTAAAGCAGCAATACCCACAGGTTCATGCATTGGTCGTGGGCGGTGCAGATGAGAAGAAACAAACCTATTTGGATGAACTGCAAAATAGCGTGCAACAACACGGTTTAACCGAACACATCACCTTTGTCGGGCATCGTTCTGATATTCGTGAATGGCTAGCACTCAGTGATGTAGTACTGTCACTGTCCAATCAGGCAGAAACCTTTGGGCGTACGGCACTTGAAGCATTATCTGTCGGTACGCCAGTGATTGGCTGGAACCGTGGTGGTGTCGCAGAAATCCTGTCGCAGATTTATCCGCAAGGACTGATCAAGGTCGATGATCAGGTAAGTTTACTCCGCAATATCCAGCAACATATTGAAAAACCCGTGACGGTTGCCCCTGTGACGCAGTTTAGTTTGCAGGATATGTGTCAAAATACGCTTGCCTTGTATCAGCAATTGCTACAACGCCAATAAATCAAAACCCGAACTAGATGGAACATCCAGTTCGGGTTAATTGAGGTTGTGTTTTCAGATCTTATTATTGTTTTTATTGTGTCTATCCATGTTGCCATCATGCCATTGATGTTATCCACTCAGCACGTCTTCCCTACGGGATACTCCATTCCCATACTTCCTTGTGCCGATAAACCTAGAATAAAATGAAATCCTAAAGCTGCATAGCAGATATCTGCTGTACAGAATGTACGCATATGCTTACATCAGCCAAGTAAGTGTTATACTTTTTTCAAATTAAGGTGATATTTATTTGATCTAAAATTATGACTGCTTTTTATTGCGTACCCCGCACAGAACCAAGGTGAGATTTGCTTAATTATTCAACATTTTTTTCGCTTAAAAACTCAACATCCGAGCAAAAACAACACCTTGAAAAACCCCCATTAAATTTAAGCTATGTTTTTAATTTTTATAATATAAGTAGCTAAGACCATCTTTATTAGTTTTGTATGTATCATAAACAAGTTATTTCACTCAAAAATCTTTCTGTTTGACTTATGTAGCGCTTGCAGTTGGGGAGACTTTTGATACACTCAAAACCCTTTTATTTTTTTATGACAATACCGAGGCACAATGACATGAAAGTAGGTCTGGTCGGTTGGCGTGGGATGGTTGGTTCTGTCCTTATGCAACGTATGGTTGAAGAGAATGACTTTGCACATTTTGAGCCATTCTATTTTTCTACCAGTAATGCAGGTGGTGAAGCCCCTGCTTTTGGTGGTAAGACTGCCCCAGCACTTATGGATGCATCAGATATTAAGAGTCTGAAGCAAATGGATGTCATTATTACCTGCCAAGGTGGTGACTATACTTCTGAGATTTTCCCAAAAATTAAAGCGGAAGGCTGGAACGGTTACTGGATTGATGCGGCATCGACTTTACGTATGGATGACCAAGCCATTATTGTGCTTGATCCAGTCAACCTGAACGTGATTAAAGATGGTTTAGTCAAAGGCACCAAAACTTTCGTAGGCGGTAACTGTACCGTTTCTCTGATGTTGATGGGCTTAGGTGGTCTCTTCCAAAATAACTTGGTGGAATGGGCAACTTCCATGACCTATCAGGCAGCATCAGGTGCTGGCGCGCAAAACATGCGTGAACTGATCACAGGCATGGGTTATTTGTATAACAACACCAAAGATTTGTTAGATGATCCTAAATCTGCGATTTTAGACATCGACTCTAAAATTGCTGAATTGCAACGCGGTGAAGGCTTCCCTTCTGCAAACTTCGGCGTACCTTTAGCAGGCTCGTTAATTCCTTACATCGACAAGCAACTGGAAAGTGGCCAGTCTAAGGAAGAGTGGAAAGGTCAGGTTGAAACCAATAAAATCTTGGGTAACCAGCAAATCGTACCAATCGATGGGCACTGTGTGCGTATCGGTGCAATGCGTTGCCATTCTCAGGCGTTGACGTTGAAATTGAAAAAAGATGTGCCTCTCAATGAAATCGAGGACATGATTCGCCAGTCAAACCAGTGGGCAAAAGTGATTCCAAATACCCGCGAAGCGTCTATGACTGACCTGACACCTGTTGCTGTTACTGGCACATTAAGTGTTCCTGTAGGTCGTCTACGTAAACTCAATATGGGTAAAGAGTATCTTGGTGCATTCACTGTGGGTGATCAGTTACTTTGGGGTGCTGCAGAACCACTACGCCGCATGCTCCGCATCTTGATTGACTATAAAAATGCATAATTTTGAATTTTAAATTGAAAAGCCGGTCTGAAAAGATCGGCTTTTTAGCATCTTTAAAATTTACAATTCATTTACATACAGCTACATTATAGTTAAAACAATCAACAGTTCCATTTTGTGGATGAAAATGACTGCATATAACAAACTCGCTTCAGCACTGATTTTATGTTTCGCTGCACACAGTAGCTATGCATTAACTTTTAACGCCGCCCAAATTGAATCAACTCAAGGGCAATTGTTATATGTCGAAATTCCTTATACAAATGCCAGCAATAATGCTGCAATTCAAGCAGGTTTAGCTGACCCTGATGACCTGATCCGTATGGGTGCTAGCCAACAGGATGTGAGTGGATTAAATTTCTTTGTACGTCGCACGGGCGCAAGTAGTGGCGTGATTGTCATCACTTCATCTCAACCCATGACCAATAAAAATATCAACCTGATTGTAAAAGTCCAAGATGCCGATGGGGCACATTTACAACAAATTCAAAAAAATCTGGGTGGAAATAATCCCCCTAAAGCACTCATAGCCAAAGCAGGCCCGATTAAAGCCTCAACTCAAGAGCAAGTCTTGGTTCCAAAACAGATTGTCAGTGAAAAAGATATTGCACTTAACTTACCTGAGAGCAGACACTACACAACAACAATTGCTCCAGCAAATAATCCACCAGCACCTAGTCATCTTTTAGCAATCAGTGTTGCTGCGCCACCAAGCCTAACCACAGCAACACCAAACAACCGAACTAGCATAGCAACAAAACCGACAACAACGACTGCCGCACCTGCCAAACCTGTAACGACAGCTGCATCTGCCGCCAAGCCTGCTGCAACAGTATCTTCACCTCAGCCACTGCAAAAGCACAGTCAACCACAAGCTACACCAGCAACAGCTCAAACATCGGTAGAGACCAAAAAACAAATACCTGTTGTACACCGAACTCCTGTAAAACCTGCACCTGTTGCCACAACTAAAGAAGCTGCGAAGAACAATCACTATGTGGTGCAGCGTCAGGATTCTTTATGGAGTATTGCAGCACGGATTTCCGAGCAAAGCCATCAGCCGATTGGCGAAGTGATGAAACATATTAAAGCACTGAATGAACATGCCTTTGTTGGTGGAAATATCAATCGCTTAAGAGAAGGAACCAACCTGAACCTAAGTAATGCACCTCTCCCTACTCATACAGCGAACACGACAAAAACAACCTCAGCAGGAAAATATGCGACGAAATATCGCCTAGACCAAGCAGAAATGAGACTCGTGACCGAAAATACAGATACATCTTCGAGTAAAATGGGAGGTAATAGTCAAAATGCCCAGAAAACTGCGCCTGAATTATCATTAAAAGTTATGACAATTCGTAAAAAAACCGTTACATTACAAAAAAATGTAGTTCAATTGGATTTGGCTCTGCAACAAAAAGACCATCAAATTCAATTATTAAATGCTCGACTTGCGCAATTACAGCAACAGTTGCAACAGCAACAAAAAGCCAACAAGCCAAGTCATTAATGAGAACTGTTTTTAGCCTGAACACATTGTTGCGAATGCAAGGATAAAAAAATGTTGCTATATATCATTCCATTTGTTCTATTACTCGTTGTAGCCATTGTGCTTAAAAAACGAGGCTCGGGGCAACAAGATACTGATTCTAGTCGATCAAAAAGAAAATTTGAGTCGAGAAAGAAAGCAAAAGCACGTTATGGTACGGCAACAACAGATATAACTGACACACAGGACATACTTTCTGTTGAAACAACACCAAAAGAACTTGATCCTGATTTACGTCGCCAAATTGAAAACCTGATTCGTGATAAAAACTTTAGTACAGCTGAAGCAATCATTAATCAGGCACTCAATGCAGATAATGCACAACACGATTTGTATTTGTTACTGCTACAAATTCATATTGAGCAAAATGATCAGTTTTCTATTAATCAGCTATTATCTCATTTACGTTCACTGAATTTACATGATGTTGTACGAGAAGCAGAAAACCGTATTGCAGAAAAAAAAGAGCAAGCAAGAACAGATTCAATTCAGTTCACACCTATTCAACTTCCAGATGAAGCGCCTGCTACTGCTGTAGTTGAACCTGAAAAACCAGCAACTCCTCAAGTAAAAGCAGTTGATTTTGATTTACTTAAAAATGATTTAAGCGATGAAGCACACAGCGAACCTGAACCGACACATAGTAGCTTGTCTTTTGATAAATTAGAACAAGAATTACACAGTGTATCCACGACTGCTCAGGAAACAGCACCTGCTTCAAAAGTAGAAGAACACAAGCCTCTTGAATTTAGCTTTGAAGACTCCAGAAAAACTGAAATTGATGAGCCTGAATCAGCAGCAACCAAGCATGTTCACCTATCTATTGAACCACGCACAATAGAAAGCAAAGGTCCCGAACATTTTGCCCAGAAACTTGATTTTGGTAAAAATGAGGATGTCATTCCTGAAGTTGCTAAAACAGAACATCGTGAAGCAGCCTTCCAGCATCAGCATGAAACACCACATACAACTCAACTTGAACATGTAGAAGAAGTACAAGAAGCACCTGTTCTAGAGTTTAAATTTGACCTTACCAAACCTGCTGTTTCCCAAGAGAAACAGCCAGAACAAGAAGTTAAGCCAATTCAACAGGTTGATATCGCATTTAACTTTGAAGCAGTCAATACTGAAGTTCAAGCTGAACCACAGCCTGTGGTAGAAAAACAGGAAATAGTGTTTAGCTTTGACAAGCCAGATGCTCAGCCCGAAATTGAACCTGAAATAGTCATAGCTCCTACTCCTACAGTTGAAGTTGCAGCAGAGCCTCTCTCTATAACCAGTTTCGATACACTACCAAGCAACACTATAGAATCAACTGTTGCAACTGTAGAAGAACCTGCTCCAGAAACAGCAAAAGCAGCTGTAGATTATGTAGTTCAACAATTCCCTGAATTGGCTGCACTCAGCGATACTAAACTCAACTTATCACTTGCAGAACAGTACATTCGTTTAGGTGCATTTAGCTCGGCACGAGCTTTATTAGAAGATTCACAAGTGCAATATCATGCTGATGAATTAGATCGCGCCAAATATTTATTAAATCAAATAGCATCTTAAAGCAGTTCGTTTTACCATAAGCAGTCGAATTCGGCTGCTTTTTTTATCATGTCTAAAATTGCTTTAATTTATATGGGTGGAACATTCGGCTGTGTAGGTGAACCCTTAAGCCCAATGCCAGAACATGACTTTTTACCTTGCCTGCATGGCTATTTGCCAGACAATTTGGCAATAGAATGCTTTGCTGCTCCTGAGATTAAGGACAGTAGCGCCTATACAGCAGTAGACTGGCTCAAACTGGTACAGTTTATTCAACAATTACAACAACAAAACTTCCAGCATTTTGTCGTAATTCACGGCACGGATACTTTAAGTTATGCCAGTGCAGTGTTGGCACGTATGCTCGCCAAATCTTGCCATGTGATTATTACAGGCAGTCAATTCCCGTTACTCACGGTAGATGGCTCAACGATTCGTGAACAGACCGATGCCCGAGACAACCTGTGGTTTGCACTTGAGCATATTTTGAGTGTCGATACAGGCGTATATTTAGCATTCCATCAACAACTATTTCATGGTCGTACAGCACTAAAAGCTCATACCACTGAACTCAATGCCTTTCAGGGTATTGCATCAACACAAACAATCATGCAACAGCAGCAGGCCACACACGTTACCGATACGATGCTACAACGTGCGCAAAACCTCAATATTTTTAACTGGATGATGCAGCCGATTGGATTGGAACAGCTCGAACATAACCTTCAGCATGTACTTAGACAGGCACCCGACTTTTTAATTTTACAAGGCTTTGGAACTGGGAACTTAGTGACCAATTCCACCATTATTGAGCTCTTTCAACAACTCAAACAAAATAACTGTTTGCCTGTACTGACTACACAGGTCACTGCAGGTGGTATTGATCAGCGCTATGCAGTCAGTGCATGGGTCAAAGAAGCACAAATTGCAGTGTCTGATTGTCTAGGTCACGCTGATCTTTATGCCAAATTGCTAGCGCTTTATTTGCAGCATGAACAGGCAGGCGACTGGTTGAAGCACTGGCATGAATAATACAAAAATGACTTCACAACGTTATGCGATCGGTATTGAGTTTTGTGGTACGGCTTATCGGGGTTGGCAAACACAACAAGCAGGCGTTGCCAGTGTGCAAGAAACCCTTGAGCGTGTCTTAAGTAAAATCGCCAATCATCCTGTTATTGTACACGGTGCTGGACGTACCGACGCAGGTGTACATGCGACCAATATGGTGGCACATTTTGACAGCACAGCGGATCGTGCTGATCGTGGTTGGATCATGGGGGCAAATAGTCAGCTCCCTAAAGACATCTCGATTCAGTGGATTAAACGCATGGATTCAGACTTTCATGCACGATTCAAGGCAATTGCCCGCCGTTATCGCTATGTGGTGTATAACGCCCCTCGTCGTCCTGCATTACTGCACAAGCAGGTAACACATATTCATCAATCTCTAAATGTTGCCAAAATGGTCGAAGCAGCACAAAAGTTTGAAGGGACGCATAACTTTGAAACTTTTCGCGCTGCGGCCTGTCAATCCAATCAGCCTGTACGGCACGTCAAACATTGCCGTCTGACCCAGCATGGCGCTTTTCTGATTCTGGATATTCAGGCAGATGGTTTCTTGTATCATATGGTGCGCAACATTGTGGGTTGCTTACTTGAAATTGGGCAGGAGCTCTACCCTGTGGAACACATTGATGTGATGTTCGCCGCAGAAGACCGCAAAGCTGCGGGCATTACCGCCCCTGCGGATGGTTTGTATTTTATTCAGGCGTATTATCCTGAGCAATTTGATTTACCCAAAGTTGCTTTAGGCCCTCAGTGGCTCAACTGGGCAGAGTGACAAACAGTTCAGTCACGCTGTTTACGTTTGCGGTATTCAATCGGAGTTTCATTGGTCCAGCGTTTAAATGCCCGATAAAATGTACTTGGCTCGGCAAAACCTGTCAAGTACACAATTTTCTCAATGCTTTCATGCGTATTTGCCAACAGTTTCTTCGCAAGCCGACAGCGATAAGCTGATAATATCTGCTGAAAACTGGTTTGTGCATCATTAAGCAAGGTGCGCAAACGGCGTGGTGTAATTTGTAACTGTGCAGCCACACTTTCGAGTGTGGTTTCCCCTTGCTCTAAAGTTGCACCAATGGCACGGCGTACTTCATCCACCAGATCGTAACGCGCCAATTCCTGTAATTTTTCATTTGCCAGTTGTTCATGTAGTTGTAACAAGTCAGGATCGGCTTGCCATAGCGGATGTTTTAAAATCGCAGGGTCAAAATACAGCCGGGTTTCTTTTTGCCCAAGGCTGACAGGACATTCATAGACCCGAAAATATTCTTCTGGCGCAGCTCCTTCCTGAAAATTAAAATCAATAAAAATCGGTTGAAATTGCCCTTCAGTCAAGAATTTGAAAAAGCGTAAAACCCCAGACACAGCACACTCAGAAAAATGTCGATTCAGCAGCCGATTGGGGCGGGCTTGTGTTCCATTAGTCAAATAACAACGTCCATTTTCACAGACCAATTGCGCTTGAAAAGCATCACTAATTAAACGTTGATAGGCAAGTGCGCGTTGTAGCCCTTCACCAAAATTTTCGCTACTCATAAACAGATGTTCGATCACTTGCCCACGGTAGAGTGGTAAATGCTCACCTAGATGCAACCCGATATCAGGGTCTTGACTCACTTGTTCAGCAGCAAGCCAAAATGCATTTTGTGCACTGACTGGCGTACGCTGATTGGTTTCTAACTGGCTCATGGCAACACCAGCCTGTGTCAGAATTTGCTCTGTTGACAATCCTGCCCGCCTTAATGCCTGATAACCAAGCCGCAATACCACAGAAGCATCCGTTTGCTGACCCACACTTTCACCTTATTTTTATTCCTGTATCGCCAGATTCAGGGTACTGAGGATTGACCAAACTGACAACCAACCAGTCCTCTTTTTCAGGAAAAAAGTGTAGACGCATGATTCACTTTTGTTACTTTTAACTTTGTTGTTTTTAGCTACGCTTTATTTGCCTTTATATTGTTTTATTACTTAAATTTGTCTATAATTTGCCCCTTGTTATTTTATTCTTTTAGGTAGGCTATGGCCAATAAAGAGGAACTAATTGAGTTCGAAGGCGTTGTCACCGAAACGCTTCCTAATACCATGTTCCGTGTGCGTTTAGAGAACGGTCATGAAGTGATTGCTCATATTTCAGGCAAAATGCGTAAGCATTACATCCGTATTTTAACGGGTGACCATGTTAAAGTTGAAATGACTCCATATGATTTGACCAAAGGTCGCATCACTTACCGTGCACGTTAAGTATTAGCTGAAGCAAAAAAGCCACAACAATGTGGCTTTTTTTATATGTATTTTTAAAGACAATATTTTGGATTGTGAAAACCGTTCAATTTACGATCTGCCTTCAGCGTGTTAAAACCCGCTATATTGCAAGCTATGTCGATGACTCAAGATTCTATTCTAAGGATGAGCTTTTACAGCCAATTGCCTTGCACTCGCCTAGACGCTCTCGTAGCCATGAATTACGTTCCTGAGTTTTACGTAGCTGGCATACGGTATAAATTACCGTTCCGACATTGGACTCACCTGAACAGCTTTGATCACGATCCTTGATCCAAACCAGTTGTGAATGTTTTAAAATATTTTTTTGCTGAGTACTGAGTTTACTCTGCAATTCCTGATAATTCTTGTTTAACTCATTATCTGCATTCACATACATTTTATTATTACAATGCACTGCATCATAACTATTACGCACGTGGCCACAATTGTCGGCATGTGCCGCCCATGATAAACCTGCGAGTAAAACGCCTAAAGTCAGTTTAGTTTTCATGATTTTCCCTTCACTTTGTTATATAAACTCTAATTTTTTTATGTTTTATATCGCAAAAAAGCGCAATCCCGAAGATCGCGCTTTTTATTTTTAAATTTATAAGCTTAAGCTAAAACAGCAACAACTGCTTCACCCATTGCTTTTGTGCCGACTTTATTCATACCTTCAGACATAATATCTGCTGTACGCAAGCCTTGATCCAGAACTTGACCCACCGCATCTTCAATGGCTTTAGCAGCAGCTTCTTCACGGAAGGTATAACGTAACATCATCGCAACTGAAAGAATGGTTGCCAATGGGTTAGCCAAATCTTTTCCTGCGATATCTGGTGCTGAACCATGACATGGTTCGTACATGCCTTTACCATTTTCATCCAATGATGCAGATGGCAACATACCAATTGAACCTGTCAACATTGCAGCTTCATCAGACAAGATATCACCAAACAGGTTGCCTGTTACAATCACATCAAACTGTTTTGGTGCACGTACCAATTGCATGGCAGCATTATCAACATACATGTGTGAAAGCTGGATTTCTGGGTATTCTGCATCTTTGAGTGCAGTCACAGTTTGTTTCCAAAGCTCAGTCACTTCAAGGACATTGGCTTTATCCACCGAACAGACTTTACCACCACGCAAGTTTGCTAATTCAAAAGCAACTTTAGCAATACGTTTGATTTCAGACTCTGAATAAACGTCAGTGTTATAACCTTGTTTTTCGCCATTTTCCAGTTCACGAATCCCGCGTGGCTGACCAAAATAGATCCCGCCAGTCAATTCACGAACAATAAGAATATCCAGACCCGCCACGATTTCAGGTTTCAAGCTTGAAGCACCTGCCAATTGTGGATACAAAATCGCTGGACGCAAGTTTGCAAATAGGTTCAGTTCACTACGGATTTTAAGCAAACCACGTTCTGGGCGAATTGAACGTTCAATGCTGTCCCATTTTGGTCCACCAACTGCACCAAGTAAAATTGCATCGGCTTTTTGTGCCTGAGCGCTGGTTACGGCTGGATACGGTTCGCCATGTGCATCAATCGCGGCACCACCAAGCAAGCCATGTTCCCAAGTTAAACCCAAATTGAATTTTGTATTGACTGTATTCAGTACAGTTTCTGCTGCTGCGACAATCTCAGGTCCGATCCCATCGCCCGCTAAAATTAAAATATGTTTAGACATACACTATTCCATTTATTCCCACGACTGTCGTTTTTTAAACAGCCCAGTTAAAATTTTTGTTCAACAAATTCGCCTAAACCTGTCAGCACATTGTAGGGCTTACAAAAACGGCGAATTGGACGTTGATCTTGTAATAACACCACACATAGCGGATCGGGTGCTGAGACACTCAGCAAACTCCCCGCTTGTTTGGTGCGGTTTCGGTACATCTTGAAGGTATAGCTTGTGTTCGGTTTAAAATGATGAATTACACTGATTCGCTCTGCACGATCCATCGAAATTGGATAAAAGCGAATAACCACTTCATGCTGTCGATCAGGTACGGTTAAAAACAAGGCATTGTTATAGCCTGTAGTTTTACTATTTAAACGCACATAGCCTTTTTTAATGGCTTCGTAATTCACCAAATGTGTGGTGTCATCCACAATCTGAATGCTATCAAAACGTTCAAATTCACAATTGACTGTTCCTGTACAGTACAGTTTGACATTGGCAGGTCTTTGCTCAGGGGCAATAAACTTGATTGCCATCGTATCGACCGCCTGATGCGTATGTTGACATGCGCTCAGCAACACCGCACAAAAACCCCAGAAAGCACTTCGACCGATGTTTTTTAGCATTTGAATGGCCCAACCTTTTGCCGATCAGCAGATTGAATTACATAAAATAATTCGATATGTTAGCAATAGTTGAGCCTTCGCGCCATGCTTCATGTCACGACTCAGCCGTGTAAATCTTGAAAAACCCAAGGACGCGCCTGTTTGGTTTTTGCTTCATATTCACGGATCAAGTCAGCATCTTGTAAAGTCAAACCAATATCATCAAAACCATTTAACAAACAGTGTTTGCGAAATGGGTCAATTTCAAAAGTAAACGCTTGACCTGACGGCGTACGCACTTCTTGTGCTGCCAAATCAACGGTTAACTGATAACCTTCTGTTGCCGCACATTCTTGGAAAAGCTGCTCAACAATTTCTTCAGGCAAAATGACGGGTAACATGCCATTTTTAAAGCAGTTGTTGAAGAAAATATCGGCAAAGCTTGGTGCAATCACGGTACGGAAACCATATTCGCTCAATGCCCAAGGTGCATGTTCACGGCTTGAACCACAACCAAAGTTGGTACGCGCAATTAAAATGCTTGCACCTTGATAACGCGGCTGGTTCAACACGAAGTCTGGGTTTTTAGGGCGTTTGCTGATGTCTTGTCCCAAATAACCTTCATCTAAATAACGAAGCTCATCGAACAAGTTATCACCAAACCCTGTACGTTTAATCGATTTCAAAAACTGTTTTGGAATGATCAAGTCGGTATCGACATTGGCACGGTCTAAAGGTGCAACGATACCCTGTTCAACTGTATACGCTTTCATATGCGACTCCCTTAGAATGTACGAACATCAACGAAATGACCCGCAATCGCTGCTGCTGCTGCCATCGCTGGGCTAACCAAATGGGTACGCCCGCCATTGCCCTGACGACCTTCAAAGTTACGATTTGAAGTTGAAGCACAGTGCTCGCCGGGTTGCAATTTGTCAGCATTCATTGCCAAACACATTGAGCAACCTGGTTCACGCCATTCAAAGCCTGCTTCAACAAAGATTTTGTCCAAACCTTCCGCTTCGGCTTGCTGTTTAACCAGACCAGAACCCGGCACGATCATGGCTTGCTTAATGCTTGCTGCAACTTTACGACCTTTGATGACTTCTGCCGCAGCACGAATGTCTTCAATACGTGAGTTGGTACATGAACCAATGAATACGCGATCCAACTGAATATCAGCCAAAGCCTGACCTGCAGTTAAACCCATGTACTGGTAAGCACGTATCCAGTCTTTACGCTGTACGTCATCTTTCGCTTGTTCTAATGTTGGAACTGCTTGTGATACAGCAACCACCATTTCAGGAGAAGTACCCCAAGACACTTGCGGCTCAATCTCTTCGCCTTTTAACACGATAACGGTATCAAACTGTGCATCATCATCGGAATGTAAAGTATTCCAGTAAGCTACTGCTTTATCCCAATCTGCGCCTTTAGGTGCATACGGACGATCTTTCACATATTCAATAGTTTTGTCATCAACAGCAACCATGCCCACGCGCGCACCAGCCTCGATAGCCATGTTACAGACAGTCATACGACCTTCAATCGACATGTCACGGAAGACCTGACCGCCAAACTCAATCGCATGGCCTGTACCGCCTGCTGTACCGATTTTTCCGATAATCGCTAACACGACATCTTTTGAGGTCACGCCTTTGCCCAACTGACCATCGACACGCACCAACATGTTTTTCATTTTCTTTTGAACCAAGCATTGGGTCGCCAATACATGTTCAACTTCTGATGTGCCGATACCATGTGCCAAACAACCAAATGCGCCATGAGTTGCAGTATGCGAGTCACCACAGACTACAGTCATACCTGGCAAAGTCAAACCTTGCTCTGGCCCAACGACATGTGCAATACCTTGGCGGATGTCATTAATGTCAAACTCGACAATGTTAAATGTCTTACAGTTGTCATCGAGGGTTTGTACCTGAATACGAGAAGTATCGTCTTCAATCCCTGCAACGCCCCGTTCACGCTCTTTTTTTGAGGTTGGTACGTTATGGTCAGGCGTTGCCACATTGGCACTTAAACGCCACGGCTGACGACCTGCAAGTTGTAAACCTTCAAATGCTTGTGGTGAGGTCACTTCATGCAATAAATGACGGTCGATGTAAATTAAACTCGAACCATCATCACGTTGCTTCACCAAATGGTCATCCCACAACTTGTCATATAATGTCTTGCCTGCCATGTCGACGCGCTCCATTGGACATTGGGTAATTAAATCTTCTATTTTCATTATAGGCACTGTTTTACATAAATCTAATTTATCATTTTTATAGATCAATAAACTTTTTGGAATAAGTCAATCTCTACTATGATAGCGGCTACTACAATTTGAACATTATCAACAATCATCATGCCCATGCTGCAAATTCAATCTCAACACATATGGACATATTCTATTTTCATGATGAAAGGTCTCTATCGATGAGTGCTGTAGAATACAGGCTATAGCAGTCCTGCATAACATAGGCAACCTATCAAGCAGCATTTTAGCCATACCGAACACGAGTGATGCAGAATATGCCACAGCTACAATCGAACAAGTTTCCTATTTGCCTTGTTTTAGCATACTATAAGTAAAAATATATACGCGGCTTTCTATAATTCTAAAATCATGCTGAAATAAAAATACTCTATATTTTTCTTAAATATAAAACCACGTATTCCTTAGGAAATCGCATATGAATCTCGCTGCTTTTGAAGCTTTTATTAAAGTCATGGAAACAGGCTCGATTTCCTTGGCAGCCGATCAACTGTTTATTACCCAACCTGCTGTGACCAAACGTATTCACTGTTTAGAAGAGTATTTTGGGGTGACACTATTTGAATCGGCAGGTCGTGGCATTCAGCCAACGCACACTGCGTATGCACTGTTGCCCAAAGTCAAAACCTGGCTGAATGAGCTCGGGGAAATGCACCATACCCTCAGCCATCAGCAAAGCAAAGTACAAGGGCGACTCAAAATAGGCACTAGCCATCATATTGGACTACACCATTTACCCCATCACTTAAAGCACTATGTACAGCAATACCCAGATGTCACTCTGGATGTGTATTTTGTCGACTCGGAACAGGCACATGAGCAGGTACTCGCAGGCGATTTGGAGCTGGCTTTTTTAACCTTACCACCACAACTGGATGAACGCTTGCATTACCAACCCATCTGGAATGATCCTTTGGTATTTGTGGCGGCGCCCTTTCATCCATTGGCGCATAAGCAGCAGCTCACACTCGAAGATTTAATGCGCTATCCAAGCCTGCTGCCTGCGGCAAAAACCTATACCAGTCAAATTACTCTTGCTGCATTTGAGAAACAAGGGCTTAAACCCAAAGTCAGCATGAGTAACAATCCATTAGAATCTATCCGCATGCTGGTTTCGATTGGGCTAGGCTGGTCAGTATTGCCACTAACCTTGGTCAATCAGGATTTACAACGACTCTCTTTGGAAATTGACATGCAGCGCCAATTGGGTCTAGTCTGGCATCCAGCACGCACGCAGTCACGCGCCATGCAGGCACTGATTGAAATGATGCAAAAACCATAATTTTTTCAAATCACACCATGTATTTGGGTCATAAATTTATGAAAAATTATCTTTTACTCAAAGCGCAAAAAATCATGAAAGTATGCCTTTTCAGCGTGGCGTGTGTTTTTCTACTTATTTTAATGTTGATAAAACCGATGCGAGTAGCATTGGCTCACGAGCTCCCATTTTTATCTTGTCAGGGAAATGTCTGTGTTGATGACCCGCAGCAGCAAGACAAAGCTCAAAAACTATATAATCAGGCAATACAAGAAACACAACGTCAGGTGGGTAACTTTCATTCTCGCCCGACCATGGTGTTTTGTTCTATAGGAAAGTGTGCAGAAACTTTTGGAATGGAAAAGGCTGCCGCCAAAGCTGTCGGGAACTTAGGCACCGTCATTGCTCCACGAGGTTGGCAAGAATTTTATATTGTCCACGAACTGATTCACGACAGACAAGCCGAAGAATGGGGTAACCTTGCGATGCTGACCAAGCCCAAATGGTTAATCGAAGGGATGGCCTATACGCTAAGCAACGATCCACGCCCGAAACTTTCTCCACCTTTTGAACAATGGCGTATTGAATTTAAAAGCTGGTATCGATATCACCATCAAGATTTATGGCAAGCCAGTAAGCGCATTAAATCAGACTAATATTGCTTAATCAGTCTGATTGTAGCTCATTCTCACTTGTTCCAACTCGATTGGATACTTTCTAATTTAGATTGACCAGTCCTGAATTTCCCAAGCCTGTTCTTTTGCAAGTTTTTCCAAACGGTCATCTGGATTAACTGCAATAGCATGGGTGGCATATTCAAGCAAGAAACGGTCATTGATTGAATCTGAGTATGCCCAAGACTCATCTACCTCACGACCATCTAACCACTGCGCTAAACGAACCAATTTACCTTGCTGATAACATGCTGTACCTGCGACTTTGCCTGTGTATTGTCCGTCTTTAACTTCAGCATTGGTGGCTATAATTTCAGTGATGCCAAACTCATGAAAAATCGGAGCCGTAATAAAATCGCTGGTTGCCGTAATCCCGACAATCGCATGCCCTAAATCTTTATGCTTCTGAATCGCATCAAATCCTTTTTGACGCATTTGTGGGCGAATGACTTTTTGCATAAACAACTGATGCAAATCAGTTAAATACTGATTTGAATGTTTGGTCAAAAACTGAAATACGAATTCATTGTATGCAATCGGGTCAAGCTGCCCTGCCTTGTAGTCATCATAAAACTTATCATTCATTTGGCGATGATGCACGGGATCAACCAAGCCTTCATTCACTAAAAACTCACCCCAAGAGTGGTCTGAGTCGGTATTTAACAGGGTATGATCAAGATCAAATAAAGCCAATTTCATGGAAATTCTCGTTAAAACTGAAAATTAAAGCAAAAAAATGTAAATCAGTTGCCGCTAATGCAAAGAAATTCGTTAAGATCATAGCAATTTTTAACAATATTCTGAGGTCTTTTTTTGTGTTGGATGCACAAATTTTGCCATCCCCGAAATAAAGACAATAAGATCTAACAAATTTAGGTAGCCAAATGATCGACTCTGAAGGTTTCCGACCCAATGTCGGGATCATTTTGGCAAACGAATATGGACAAGTGTTATGGGCAAAACGCATTGGGCACAATGCATGGCAGTTTCCGCAAGGTGGTATCCAGACTGGAGAATCTCCTGAACAAGCGTTATACCGTGAGCTAAGAGAAGAAGTTGGCTTATTGCCAGAACACGTCCAAATCATTGCGCAAACCAAAGGCTGGTTGCGTTACCGTTTGCCACATCGATACATTCGCGCGGGCACAGACCCTGTGTGTATCGGTCAAAAACAGAAATGGTTTTTATTAAAGCTGACTGCATCAGCCCACAATATTCAGTTGGATCTCGCCGACCCACCTGAGTTTGATGAATGGCAATGGGTCAGTTATTGGTATCCATTAGGACAAGTCATCAACTTTAAACGAGATGTTTACCGAAAAGCCATGACTGAATTATGTAGCCAGTTACCCCACTAAAAAATAATTGAAAAAAGAATTTTTTAGTGAATGCTTTTCTCGTGGGTGGCTGCTATAAATAAATTAATAATTACTGATTATATAAATTGTTTTGGGAGTATGTAGTTATGTCGAACATGCAATTAGACACGCTCCGACGCATTGTCCAAGAGGTCAATGCAGCCGTGAGTTTGCATGAGTCATTAGACATTATGGTCAATCAGATTTCTGTGGCTATGGATGTCGATGTGTGTTCGATTTATTTACTTGATGAACGTAACCAACGCTATGTCCTTATGGCAACTAAAGGCTTAAATCCCGAATCTGTTGGCAGTGTATCATTACAGGTCGGCGAAGGTCTGGTCGGTCTGGTTGGACAACGCGAAGAGATCGTGAACCTTGACAATGCGGCACAGCATGAGCGTTACGCGTATTTCCCCGAAACAGGCGAAGAAATTTATAATTCGTTTTTAGGTGTTCCTGTCATGTATCGCCGCAAGGTGATGGGTGTACTGGTGGTACAAAATGTAGAATCACAAGATTTTAGTGAAGCTGCTGAGTCTTTCTTGGTCACCCTATGCGCGCAGCTTTCAGGCGTAATTGCCCATGCACATGCGGTCGGGAACATTGACGTTTTTCGTAAGCCGAGTAATATTTCCAATTACAAAACCTTTCAAGGCGTCGCAGGTGCAGGTGGTGTGGCTTTAGGTCGTGCCATTATTTTGTATCCTGCGGCAGATTTATCCTCTGTGCCTGAGCGTGAAGCTGAGAACATTCCCGATGAACTCAAACTCCTTGATCATGCCGTTGCCAATGTTCGCAGTGAAATTCAGTCACTTGATGAAAAAATGCAAGATTCACTCATGTCGGAAGAACGTGCGCTGTTTAGTGTGTTCTTACGCATGCTGGATGAAAATGCCTTACCTGCCGAAATTAAAGAACTGATTCGCGATGGAAACTGGGCACAAGGCGCGGTCAAAAAAGTCATCGACAAACATATTGCCTTGTTTGCGCAAATGGAAGATGACTATTTGCGTGAACGGGTGTCCGACCTTAAAGACTTAGGGCGACGTATTTTAGCCTCATTGCAAGAAGCCGATGCTGGTCATCGCGAACTCAGCTCAGACAGTATTTTAATTGGTGATGAAATCAGTACCGCAGCACTGGTTGAACTACCAATGGATAAAATCGCTGCAATTGTGACAAGTGAAGGTGCTGCAAATTCACATATGGTCATTGTCGCGCGTGCTTTAGGTATTCCAACTGTTGTCGGTGTCACAGAATTACCGATCAATACCATTGATGATGTCGAGATGATTGTTGACGCTTATCAGGGACGGGTTTTTGTCAATCCACCACGTCGCCTGCGTCAGCGTTACAAAGAAATTCAAAAAGAAGAAGAGCAGATCGCCAAAGATCTGAAACAGTACGAGACCAAGGAGACCATTACTCCTGATGGTGTTCCTGTTCTGTTATTTGTCAACACAGGTCTGATGATTGATGTGGTTCGTGGCGTACAGCGTGGTGCTAAAGGTGTCGGACTGTATCGCTCTGAAATTCCATTTATGCTACGTGATCGCTTTCCTGGTGAAGAAGAGCAACGGGCCATTTATCGGCAGCAACTCAGCCACTTTGCCAATAAACCTGTCATCATGCGTACCCTCGACATTGGCGCAGATAAAGACCTGCCTTACTTCAGCATAGATGAAGAAAACTCGGCACTGGGTTGGCGCGGGCTGCGTTTTACCCTTGACCATCCTGAAATTTTCTCGGCGCAAATTCGTGCCATGCTCAAAGCCAGTATCGGCTTAAATAACCTGCATATTTTACTGCCAATGGTCACCAGTGTCAGTGAAGTTGAAGAAGTGTTGTACTTACTCGAGCGCGACTGGGTCGCAGTTCAGGAAGAAGAGCAGGTCAAAATTAACAAGCCCAAAATTGGGATTATGGTAGAAGTACCAAGTGTCCTCTTGCAAATTGATGAGTTTGCACCACTGGTGGATTTCTTCTCAGTCGGTTCAAATGATTTGATTCAGTATTTACTCGCTGTTGACCGCAACAACCCGCATGTCTCAAGTGTATATTCACATTTTCACCCTGCAATTTTACGAGCACTATGTCGTTTGGTTAAAGAGTGTCACAAGTACGAAAAACCGATCAGTATTTGTGGGGAAATGGCGGGAGACCCTTTATCAGCGATTTTGCTGATGGCGATGGGCTTCAATACCTTGTCGATGAGCTCAAGTAATATTTTGCGGGTACGTAAAGCGATTTGTCATGTGCCGATGAGTGATGCACAGGAATTATTAGATCATGTTTTACAACTGAATAATCCGTTACTGATCAAGAGCTGGCTCGAATATTATTTTAGAAATCATGGTCTAGCAGATATGGTTAAAACTAACCGTTTGGTCAATGTCTAATTTTTAGCAAAACTGCATGTCAAACAGGCATAAAAAAGGGCGATAATCTTCAGAATATCGCCCTTTTTTGTGTTTGCTATAGCCTCGTTTCGCATTTTTCTTTCGATCGACAAACACTTGACTCTGATTGAACTCATGCATGTGTTTTGCCACCAGATTATTAATCACAACTTCTGGCAGTTGCTTGCGTTTTGCCATTCAATTTACCTCTATGACTCTACTTTTTTCGCGCTTTTCGGGCTAAATTTAACACAAATTTCCCGTAGCATTGTAAATAATTACTTCCCTACAATGTGCCTGAAAAAACTTCAGATGATCCATAAAAAATGCCAGTGACGATCACTGGCATTTTTCACAAAAAACAATTCAGGCTTATTTTTTCACATCAAAACGGTCGGCATTCATGACTTTATTCCACGCTGCAATAAAGTCATGCACAAATTTTTCCTTGTTATCGTCTTGTGCATAAACTTCTGCATAAGAACGCAAAATCGAATTTGAGCCAAACACTAAATCAACGCGGGTGGCTGTCCATTTGACTGCACCAGTTTTACGATCGCGAATTTCGTACAGGTTTTTGCCTACAGGTTTCCATGTATTTTCCATATCGGTCAAATTCACAAAGAAATCATTGCTCAAAACCCCGACACGATCAGTAAACACGCCTTCTTTCGCACCCGCATAGTTGGTTCCAAGCACGCGCATACCACCGATCAACACCGTCATTTCAGGGGCAGTCAATCCCATCAACTGGGTACGATCCAGCAACATTTCCTCAGGTTGAACCGCATATTCCTGTTTTAACCAGTTACGGTAGCCATCGTGTTTCGGCTCTAAATCGGCAAATGAATACTCATCAGTCTGTTCTTGAGTCGCATCACCACGCCCTGGGATAAATGGCACTTTGACAGCAAAACCCGCCTCTTGTGCAGCTTTTTCAACTGCCGCCGTACCACCTAAAACGATCAGATCGGCGATGCTGACTTTTTTGCTCAAACTCTCCTGAATTTCTTCGAGTTTTGCCAAGACTTTGTGTAATCGTTCTAGTTCATTGCCAACCCAGTCTTTTTGTGGTGACAAACGGATGCGTGCACCATTGGCACCACCACGAAAATCAGAGCCACGATAAGTTCGTGCGCTGTCCCATGCGGTATTAATTAATTCACTGCGAGTTAAACCACTGTTGAGTAATTGAGCTTTTAACTCATCAATTTCGGCTTCAGTTAAAGTGTAATCAACACTTGGTACAGGGTCTTGCCAGATTAAATCTTCTGCTGGCACATCTGTACCCAGATAACGAGTTTTCGGCCCCATGTCGCGGTGGGTCAATTTGAACCATGCCCGTGCAAAGACTTCAGCAAAATAAGCAGGATCATGATAAAAGCGTTCTGCAATTTTACGGTATTCAGAATCCATTTTGAGTGCCATGTCGGCATCGGTCATAATCGGATTGCGGCGCACATTCGGGTTATGGGCATCAACAGGCTTATCTTCTTCTTTAATATTGATCGGTTCCCATTGATGAGCACCCGCTGGGCTTTTACGTTGCTCCCAATCATAGGTAAACAGTAGATAAAAGAATTCATTATCCCATTTGGTTGGATGGGTTGTCCAAGCGCCTTCTATCCCACTGACCATGGTATTGCAGCCATTGCCTGTGCCTTCTGGGTTGTGCCAGCCTAACCCCTGAAATTCGACGTCAGCAGCTTCAGTATTGGCGCCTAACAGTTCAGCTTTACCATTCCCATGTGCTTTACCCACCGTATGTCCACCTGCGGTTAGAGCCACGGTTTCTTCGTCATTCATTGCCATACGGTCAAACGTAGTGCGCATGTCCTGTGCGGTTTTTAAAGGATCAGGATGACCATCTACCCCTTCTGGATTGACATAAATCAAGCCCATCTGTACCGCAGCCAGTGGATTTTCCAATGTGGTACGGTCTTGATCATCGTCATAACGGTTTTTGGTGGCATCCAGCCATTTACGCTCTTCGCCCCAATAAATGTCTTTTTCAGGGTGCCAGATATCTAAACGACCACCGCCAAAGCCAAAGGTTTTTAGGCCCGCAACTTCATAGGCAACCGTTCCTGCGAGAACAATCAGATCACCCCAAGAAATTTTATTGCCATATTTTCTTTTGATCGGCCAAAGTAACCGACGACCTTTATCGGTATTGACGTTATCAGGCCAACTATTCAATGGAGCAAAGCGCTGGTTGCCTGTGTTGGCACCACCACGTCCATCCTGCTTGCGATAAGTTCCCGCCAGATGCCATGCGGTACGCACCATCATGCCGATGTAACTACCATAATCGGAAGGCCACCAATCCTGACTGCTATTGATTAAATCTCTTAAATCTTTTTTTACTGCTTCAAGATCAAGCTGTGCAAAAGCTGCAGCATAATCAAAATCAGGATCCATCGGATTGGTTTTTTTATCGTGCTGAGAAAGGATGTCTAAATTGAGTGAATTTGGCCACCAATCTGTATTTGAGCTGGCTAACGATGTATTTGCACCGTGTGCAAATGGGCACTTCCCTGTTGAAGCTTGTGATTTCTTATCCATTTCTAATCTCCGAATTCAATAACCTAGTTTGATTATTGTTTCAATGTTTTTAGCTATTCTACGTTTATCAAGATAGCGGTTTTTTTATTCCAGCTAAAGCTGATTTAACTAATCAAAACAATCGAAATCTTCTATTTAAACCAAACAAATAAAATCAGATATAAATGCTAGTTTTTTGACACATGATTTCAATTTTTTAGTGCTTGACTTTTTTAGGCATGCAACATTCTGCATCTTTCTTTCTAAGAAACTCTCAACAACAAAACTCGTTTTTATAGATTATTTTTGATAAATTTAAAGCATTAAAAGCTAAAATAAATTAGGTAGAAAAATGCAATATGACGTCGAGAAAATCATCCAACAACATGACATCATTCTATTCGATGCCATCTGCGTACTTTGTAATGGCTGGGCAAAATTCCTGATTCGTTATGACCGTCAATCTAAATTTAAATTAGCCTCGGTGCAGTCACCATTAGGTCAGGCGATATTAAAATATTATGGCATGTCGACCGAAGATTATTCGACTATGCTTGTGGTCTGCGATGGGCAACGCTATGTTGAGTCCTCAGCATTTCTTAAAGTTATGCAACAACTAGGGCTTCCTTTTTATCTGACTAATATCGGTTATCTTATCCCAAGATTTATCAGAGATTTTTTATATCGACGTGTCGCACTAAACCGTTACCACTTATTTGGCACAACCTCATCATCCTGTTTATTGCCAAGTCAAGAAAATCGTTCGCACTTTTTGGAACATGCTGTTCATGATGCTTAAATTTGTTGCTCAGCACCCCAAGCAGTTTATTCAGCTGATACTGGCATTTCTTTGGGTCTATCAGGGCTTATTACCAAAACTATTGTTCCCTTCAGCATTTGATATTCAGGTTTGGCAATTTTTAGGTCTAGAAGCTCATCCTGCCACCTTATTTACTCGTCTTTCAGGCTGTGGAGAAATTCTGTTTGGTTGCGCTTTTTTATTTTGGCAGCGCAACCATTATCTACATTATCTGAGTATTTTTGGCTTACTGGGCTTGTTGATCTTAAGTGCTATTATTAACCCTGATCAACTGATTGCTGGCTTTAATCCTGTGATCATGAACAGTGCGATGGCTGCTTTATCTTTACTAGCACTACAAACTTACAACCCTGAATCTACTAAACCGTTAAACGCTTCCCTTCACGAATACAATAAAATGGATTCATCAGTTTAGATGAATGTTTAATGGTATGCTCAAGGGCGGCTTCAGGCTCATCACGCTGTTCATCGGTGAGCTGAAAAGTTCGATAATGAATGGCTAAAGAGCGCTGTGCTTGCAAATCCGTATGTGCCTTTAACGCGTCTTGTGGATTCATATGCATATAATGCAAAACATGTTGCGGGGCATATGCACCTATTGGCAAGAGTGCAATACGTGGTGCGCCAAAACGAGCATGGATCTGTTTAAAATGTCCTGAGTAGCCTGTATCTCCTGCAAAAAAACAATACTGTTTACGCAACTTTAAACAAAATCCCCCCCACAAAGCACGATTCTGATCACGCAAACCTCGCCCTGAGCCATGCTGAGCGGGCGTGTAAACAATCTCGAAATCATCCAGTTGCACCGACTGCCACCAGTCAAGTTCAATCACATGAAAAGATTTTGGCAAATACCAAGCATTGCCCAGTCCAGTATAAATCGGCATATTAAAACGTTTATGCAGCCAATTTAGCGTGGCTAAATCCATATGGTCATAATGATTATGACTCAACAATACTGCATGAATATGCGGTAATTGCTCCAAAGCAATCCCAGCAGGGCAAACCCGACGTGGCCCAGAACCTTGTTTAGGGCTAGCAAACTCAGCCCAAACGGGATCTGTCAGGAAATTATACGGGCCTATTTGAATCAGCACCGTCGCATGCCCAACAAACCAGACTTTCCACTGGTTCATATCTGCATTAGGTTGGTTATGTGGCAACTCACGAGTAGCCGAGCTGAATTGTTGAAATTCATGATCACGGTTAACACTCCAAGTTAATGCACGGCGCGTTGCTAGCCATTTGAATAGACTAAACTTAATCCCTTGTGGTTGTGGTGCTTGATTATGAAATTGTCCTGCATGAAACTGTGGCGACTCAAAATCCAGCTTCGGCTGCAAGAAAGTATGCTGCCAACAATTTTGAGTTGGCAATTCATAGTGCAATGCTGTCGTTCTATCCATAGGGCTTATAATATAAAAAATGAATCTGTCTGCTGTGCCACATTGTCAATATATCCTCTACCCGATACAGAGGAAACAGGTTTGAGAGAATTGTTGAAAATTTATTCTGCCCTAGATCATATACAGGGTTTAAATCAATTTTTCTTTTTATTTTTGTATTGTTTTCTACACTTCAAACGCAGCACTTTCGATTATACTGCTAGGCCATAGACAAAAGTGCTTGAGAATTGGATTGGTTAATGGAACTACGCCATCTTCGATATTTTATTACCGTTGCAGAAGAACTTAATTTTAGTAAAGCAGCATTGAAACTGTACACTGCCCAACCCTCATTAAGCCAGCAAATCAAAGACTTAGAAGACGAAATTGGTGTCAAACTTCTCAATCGTACCAAACGTAAAGTCGAACTCACCGAGGAAGGTGCTATCTTTCTGGAACAAGCGCGCTTAACCATTGCTCAGGCAGAAAAAGCCGTTCGGCTGGCACGTGAAGCACATTTATCCAAACAGCAGATTTTAAAAATTGGTTTCATTACCACGGCTGAAGTTCGAGTTTTTCCTAAAATCTTGCCCAATTTACGTATGCTCTACCCAAATATTAAAGTCGATTTACAGATTCTCAACGGGAATGACCAGTATCGGGCTTTAAAAAAAGGCGATCTGGATATCGTATTCTCTCGTCAGTCTTTTGATGATCCCGAGATTGCAAACTTTGTCGTTTTACAAGATACGCTGGCGCTATTTTTAGCAAAACAGCATCCACTTGCAGCGCTGGAAACCATTCCACTACAGGCGCTCAATGATGTGAACTTGATTATGTCCAAAGCCAGTGCTTACGGCATCATGAATCAGGCCATTCTAGCATTTTTCAAACAGCACAATATTCAACCGCATATTGAAGAAAAAACTGAAAATATGGTGGAAAATATTGCCGAAATTGAACAGGGAATGAGTTGTTCAATCTTGCCACAATATCTTGACCCATTTATCAAACTCGATCACGTTGCAGTCCGTCAACTCGAATGTGATTTACCAACACTTGACCTGTATGTTAGTCACCGCAAACATAATAACAATGCGGCTGTTGAAAAGTTCCTCTCGGTTCTTGCCCAGCAATTTGACTTAGCAATGAATTAAAAAAAATGGGCTAAAATCAAATTTAGCCCATTTTGCCCCTTCTCTTTAAACTTGTGTCTTTAGTTCATGGCTGAGCCTGCGGATGCTTCACCCATAAGTGCCAAAAACTTTTGATAACTTGGTCTTTGTTTTACACTGTCTAAATAGCGCATTATTGATGGATGAGATTGCAACGTCCCGATTTTTAATTGCCAAAATAGTGATGCAGCAACCAGAATATCTGCTGTAGTAAACTGTGAACCACATAAAAACGGCGCTGCTTCATCCAAGCCCTGAATCAGCGCATGATAAGCATCTTGATCATCACCATAGCTCACAAACATTTTTTGATCTAGCTGGATGTGTAAACCTCGCATTTTATCTACAGTTAAAGATTCCCACGGGCCAGAGATAAAAAACAACCAACGGTAATACACGCCTCGTTTTGGATCATTCAATGCAGGAGCTAATTGTTTTTCCACAAATTTATCAGTCAAATATGCACAGATAGCGCCAAGTTCATAGATCACGACAGCATCATCTACAAGTGTCGGGACTTTACCAAATGGATTGATTTTTAAATATTCGGGTGCTTTCATGGTGGTGTTATAGGCAAGCTCAATACGCTCATATTCAACCCCTAGTTCCAAGAATAACCACTCGACCACGACACCACGTGATTGCTGATTGGTATACAGTTTAAGTGCCATTTCTATATTTCCTTGTTTATTGGTCTTATTCAAATATAGAGGACGAGATTGTCAGTTTTTGTCAGGAGTCGAATAATGTTTTTCCTGTTCCCACCATTGGCGAAATAGCTGCTGTTTAAACTGAGGATAGACGTCCTGACTCAAAACTAACTGCCGTACCCGATCAACCCTAAAATTACGAAATGCTTGTCGCAATTCACACCAAGCAGCAACCACAATTTTGTCGTTAAAATATCCCATCGCAAACGGCCATAAGGTTCTGATACTTTCGTTTTTTTGTTCATCGATATACGTTACCGAAATTTTGACTTGCTGCCGAATCGCCATCCGAATTTGTTCTAATATTTGCATATCGACAGGTAGCCACACATTAAAAGCCCTTAATGTTGTTTGCTCCATAAAATGCTGTCGATGTTTGGGCAATACTGCATCTAATTTCGCTAAAACCGCATTTGAGGCCAATTGTAATGATTGATCAGGTACGCTCTTCAACCAATACAATGCAAGAAAAATAGCTTCAATTTCTGTCTCATCCAATGTCATGGGCGGCAATAAAAAATCTTCTTTTAATTGAAAGCCCAATCCTGCGGCAGCTTCAATTCGCACACCTTGCGCTCTTAAAGTTTCAATATCACGATACACACTACGCACGCTAATCTGTAAGTGTTCAGCAAGGGTTTGCGCAGTGACAGGGTGTCGATATTCTCTTAAGCGCTGTAAAAGGTTCAGCAAACGAATGGAACGACTCATTATTTTCCTATTGTTATTATGAATAATGAGGAATCACCGTTCCCCATTATCTATGAAATCATTTCAATGCTTTTAATCAATGCGTGTTGAATAAAATGATGGCTTCACCCATTTTCTAGGCAAAATCCACCAAATAATGATGCAAAGCCGTGACATCATCGGCAATCATTAACGGTTTATATTGTTGTAATACATCTACCGAATGCACACCATAACTGACGCCCACACGCGGCATTTCGAGATTTTGCGCCATCTGCAAATCATAGCTTGAATCCCCAACCATAATTGCCTGTTCAGGAGCAATGCCTGTATAAGATAAAATTTCCTGTAGCATTTGAGGGTGCGGCTTAGACTGCGTCTCACTAGCAGCACGGGTGATATCGAACAAGTCCTGACTCTGGGTTTTTGCCAACACCCGATCTAAACCACGACGACTTTTCCCCGTTGCAACAGCCAATTTAAAACCACGCTGCTTCAAATCATGCAGCATGTCACTGACCCCATCGAACCACTGATCAGCTTGCGAATGTGCCACATAATGCTCTGCATAACTGTCCAAAATCGCAGAATGCAATTCGGGTACGTCAGGAAACAGGGTTTGCATGACCTCCGGTAATCCCAAGCCAATAATGCTTTTTGCAGCATCATCACTGAGTAGTTGCTGATGCTGCTGAGCTGCGAATTGTAAACTTGCCACAATTTGCCCAACCGAATTAAATAACGTGCCGTCCCAATCAAAAATGACCAATTGTTTTTGCACATTAAGCTCCTTTCGCCAATTCTTTAAGCAATTGCTGCATATCCTCTGGCAATTCAGCTTCAATCACAGGGTAATTTGGAATTTCTAATCGCATGGCATGTAGACACAAACGACGTGCTTCAGGGCCATTATAAGGCGTGGTATGTCCGTATTTATCGTCTCCAACCAACGGATGCCCAATGCTCTGACCATGCACACGAATCTGGTGAGTACGTCCAGATAAAGGCGATGCATGCACCAAAGTCGCCTGTTTAAAACGCTGTGCCACTTTCCACACAGTTTGGCTTGGTTTGCCTTCTTTTGAAACGCGCACACGACGCTCGCCATTGGCCAGCTCATAACGTAACAATGGCGCATCAATCAGTTGTTTATCGAGACTGACTTGCCCTTTGACAATCGCAGCATAAGTTTTTTGAATTTTATGCTCACGCAATAAATCCTGTAAATGCTTCAACGTACTACGTTTTTTACTGATCATCACCAAACCTGAAGTATCACGGTCAATGCGATGAATCAGCTCCAGATATTTTTTACCTGTTGCCGTGCGTAAAGCCTCAATCAGCCCATACGCCATGCCACTACCGCCATGCACCGCAATCCCTGAAGGCTTGTTCACGACCAATAAACCTTCATCTTCATATACCACACGGCTGAGCAGACTTTGTGCAACACCATCACTGACGGGAACATCGCTTTCTTGTTTTTGTTCATAGCGAATCGGCGCAACTCGAACTTGATCACCAATTTCTAGGCGGGTTTCAGCTTTAATACGTTTTTTATTGACTCGAACCTGACTTTCACGGATTAAACGGTAAATACGGCTTTTCGGCACACCTTTGAGTCGTGTAAATAAAAAATTGTCAACACGTTGCCCTGCTTGATGCTCAGTTACCTCAAACCAGGTCACACTTTGCCATTCTTGGTTGGTATTCATACAACTCGTTGAACCTTAAAATACTAGAATATGATTGAAAAATGATCGAATAAACTATTCTTTTCACAATAAACTTAAGCTTAGCCCATAGGCAGATGCCACAAGGTTTGATATAGTCAGCGCACGGATACCACCGTAAGTGAGTAAAATTGTCTACCATTTCAAAATAATGAAAGGTAGATCTCAGCTGAAACTCGGAAAGGTCCCAAAAGAATATGCCGCGCCGAAGGCTTATTATATCGGCAAAATTGTAGGCTGTTGCGTTAATTTGTACTTTATGCACGCAAAACAGCCTACCCCAAAAAATATGTCGCTAGTCTAGGCTAGTTATTAAACGTAAACTGAAACACATCAGACAAGTCTCCTGATGTCAAACTCAGGTCTCAGCGTTCGATGTATTGGATCTGTATGGCATGGCACGGATACGATGAACATTCCGTATACCAAGTGTTCCAAAACACCACCTGCTGCATACAGATAAAGTTTTTACATCCAATACACCGTCTGAGAACCCGTGAATCTTCAGGTGATTTTAGTCGATTAAGGATTAATGCAGTTTTGCATATTTATATGAATGAATCAGACTCCAACCCTTAAGTTGGCATAAGCGAGTGCGTGTGAACTCTACGTCACTCTTAAGATTCTTCATCATAAATACGCCACTGCAACAGACTTGTCGTTGTGCTTCAACGATTAGGTATTACACCCATGAAACGCATGTTGATCAATGCAACACATGCCGAAGAAGTTCGTGTTGCACTCATTACTGGTCATCGTTTATACGATTTTGACCTCGAAAACCGTACCCGTGAACAAAAAAAATCAAATATCTATAAAGGTCATGTCACCCGCGTAGAACCATCGCTTGAAGCTGTATTTGTTGAATACGGTGCAGGTCGTCAAGGTTTCCTGTCTATGCGCGAAATCGCACGCAGTTACCTCAATAGTGACCCACGTGAAAACAACAACATTCGCGAACTGATCAGTGAAGGTACTGAACTCTTAGTTCAAGTAGAAAAAGAAGAACGTGGCAACAAAGGTGCCGCTCTTTCTACCTATATTTCACTGGCAGGTCGTTATTTGGTTCTCATGCCAAACAACCCAAAAGGTGGTGGCATTAGCCGTCAAATTTCAGGTTCTGTGCGTGAAGAACTTAAAGAAAGACTAGCTTCACTCAATGTACCACGTGGCATGAGTGTAATCGTGCGTACTGCTGGTATTGGCCGCAGCCAAGAAGAATTGCAACTGGACTTACAACACCTACTGGATCTTTGGGCGCAAATTCAAAGCACTGCCAGTTCTGGCCCATCACCAATGTTAGTCCATCAAGAAGCGGGTGTTGTGACCCGTGCGATTCGCGATTACTTGCGTGATGATGTTGCGGAAATTTTAATTGATAGCGAACAAGCCTTTAACGAAGCATATAACTTTGTTAAAGCAGTTATGCCACGCCAACTCGATAAGTTAAAAACTTATACTTTAAATGAACCATTATTCGCACACTTCGGTATTGAAAGCCAAATTCAAACCGCTTACGAGCGTGAAGTGAAGTTACCGTCTGGTGGTTCGATTGTGATTGACCAAACTGAAGCCTTAGTGTCGATCGACATTAACTCAGCAAAATCAACTCGCGGTCACGATGTTGAAGAAACCGCATTAAATACCAACGTTGAAGCGGCTGAAGAAATTGCACGTCAGCTACGCTTGCGTGATATTGGCGGTTTAGTGGTCATTGACTTTATCGACATGACCAAAGACCGTAACCAGCGTGTAGTTGAAGCAAAACTTCGTGAAGCGACTCAAAGTGACCGCGCGCGTATCCAGTTTGGACAGTTGTCACGTTTTGGCTTAATGGAAATGAGCCGTCAGCGTTTACGCCCATCTCTAGAAGAAGCAACTGGTTACGTTTGCCCACGCTGTCACGGTACAGGTATGGTACGTGACTTACGCTCTCTTTCACTCTCTATCATGCGTAAAATTGAAGAGATTGCGTTACGTGAGCGCCATGGTGAAGTTCAGGTTGAAGTGCCTGTCGAAATTGCAGCGTTCTTGCTCAATGAAAAACGTCACAGCCTCGTTTATCTTGAACAGACTTCAAATGTGCGCGTTACTGTATTGCCTCATCCGCATTTAGAAACTCCACATTATGAAATTCAGTACAATCCTGAAGGCTTTGCACCGACGAGCTACGAGCGTACTGAAGCGACCCGCTCAAGTGAAAAAGAACTGGGTTATGAATCTTCTGACTGGCATTTGGAAGATGAACATCCTGCGCCAACTCAAGCGATTGAAAGCAAAAAGCACACCGCAACTGTTCAGAATATTGCCGAAGTTGTGCAACAACCTGCACCCGTTGTACAGAAAAACCTTCATGCCAATAGCCCATGTGCATGGCTAGAAAACCTGTTTGTTCAAAAACAGGCTCAAACTACTGATCAATCACGCTCTGCAAATAATGCTGCAGCAGCAATTGAACAGATGGTCAATAATGGCGCTGTTAGCCGTGGTCAATTTGGTCAAATACAGACAGCTCCTGTAACCACAATGACAGAACCAGTAACTGAAGTTGTTGCACCGACCAATAATAATGCTTATCTTTCATCACCTTCTGTGGTTTCAACAAATAAACCAGAAAAACGTGAATTCATCGAGAAGGAAGATAAAGGACCTCGCAGTAATAACAATAATAAAAAACAACGTAACAAGCATAAAGAACCTCGTGAACAGCAAGTTGCTGATCAGAACCTGAATCAAAATCAGGTTCATGAAGAAGTTGTACAGTTGTCACGTCAGGAAATGCGCGACCTAAAACGTCAACAAAAACGTCAGCAACAAGAGCAGAATTTTACTGAACAAACTACCAGTGAACCTGCTGCTGCCGTTCCGCGTCGTGACCGTAACCAACAACGCCCACAACGTCCAAATCGCCAGCGCGATACAAGCGTTTTGAACGTGGAACCAGCAACCGTAAATAACACCCCTGCTGTAGCTGCTACGACTCCAACTGAAGTTAAAGTCAATCTGGTTGATGTACCTCGTACACAAGAAACAGCAACGGCTTTGCTCGTTAATGTTGAACAGGAAACACGCGAAATTGTGGCATTACATGCCCAACAAGCGCGACCAGCACCTGCACAAAAGGCAGCGGTTGTTGCTGTATCTGAACAACCTGCACCTGTTCAGGCCGCTCAAGTAGAGCAACCTGTACCTGCTGTAGCCAATATTGCCACTCCTGAAGAAAAGACGCCTGAAAGCAAGCCGACTGCTCCAGCAGAAGTAAAACGTGCCAGCAACGATCCACGTATGCGCCGTCGCCAACAACGTGAAGCAAAAGCCAACGCTGCTCCGACAATCAAGCTCAACCCAAGCCAAGTTCCGGCATTGGCTCAGTACAACGTAGGCAGCTTGATTCGTCAGGTGTACGGTGAAGATTGTACGGTGCTGATTGAACAGTTTGGTCTTGTACCAACCTTCAACCGTGCATTGCTCAAATTTACTGAACAATATGTCAGTAGCTTAGCTGAGCAACAACCGACTCAAGTAGAAGCTGAGAAAAAACCTGTTACTCGTGATGTTGAGTTACCAAGTAAGGTTACTTCGGAAGCTGAGCCTGTAGACGTTTTGCCGCTTATTCCACCAAAAGCACCACAAGTTCGTGTTGCCAATGATCCACGTGAGCGTCGCCGTTTGGCAAAACAAGCCGCAGAACTGGCAAAAGTTCAGCATTTGCAAGAACAGCCAGAAGTTACGGCTAGCGTCACAGCCGAAGTGGTTGAAGCTGTAGAGCCTACAGTGATCGAAGCGGCAGTCGCTGTTGTAGAGACACCAGCATCTGTAGAAGAAACAGTTGAAACCGTCACCGCTGCTCCAGCAAACGAAGAAGTAGTCGTTCAAGAAGAAACTACTGTAGCAACGGCTGAGGTTGAAGCTGTTGAAGCTGTTGAAGCTGTTGAAGCTGTTGAAGCTGTTGAAGCTGTTGAAGCTGTTGAAGCTGTTGAAGCTAAAGCTGATGATGAAACAGAAGAAAACGCAACCAAACAGAGTAAAGACAAAGCGGCAGCTCGCCCACGTCGCCCACGTGGTCGCCCACCGAAAAAAGTGACTCCAACCACACCGACAGAATAAGTTTTCATTGTTTAAACCGCTTCCTTCGAGAAGCGGTTTTTACGTTAAGGCGTCGACTGTACGCTCCTTTCCATCTGCCGCAAACGTAGGAACATTATGAAACAATCTTCTACAGATATGATCGGATTGCGTGACATCTTCCACAAAATCCCTCAAATCGCACCTAAATTGCCACATATTCTTGCTGGGTTAAAACAGGCCTATCTACATGGTCAAAAAACACCAATAGGTCTGGCGGTTGCCTTTGAAAAAATGGCTCAACATTACCCTGAGCGCCCTGCTATATTATTTGAACAACAATCCCTGAGTTATCAGCAACTCAACCAGTGGGCAAACCAGATCGGGCATTATTTCCTTGCACAAGGTATTCAAAAGGGCGATGTCATTGCCTTAATGTTGAGTAACCGTCCAGAATTTTTCGCCAGCATTTTGGCACTGGCAAAAATTGGTGCAATTGCCGCTCTGGTCAATACGTCGCAATCAGGCAAAGTTCTTAGCCACAGTATTCGGCTGGTACAACCCAAAGCCGTGATCGTAGGAGATGAATATCAACAGGTATTTAATGCTATTCGCCATGAACTACATAGCGATGCTGTTCTATATTGGTTTGCAGATACAGAAACGCGCAAACAACCAGGCACAGCACCTGAAGGTTATCTCAATTTAGCACGCTGTGCCGATGCTTTTCCTGAATTCAATACGACGACAACCAAACATGTCTATGCCAAAGACGGGCTATTTTATATTTATACTTCTGGCACAACAGGCTTACCCAAAGCGGTGATTTTTAACCATGGGCGCTGGGCACTGGCCTATGGAACCTATGGGCATATGCTCAATCTAAATTGCAATGATGTTCTTTATGCACCATTACCCATGTACCATGCCACAGGTATTGTGGTGTGCTGGTGTGGAGTCATTGCTGGCGGTGCGGCACTGGCAACTCGACGTAAATATTCCACCAGTCAGTTTTGGCAAGATGTTGCCAAATTTAATGCTTCTGCACTGGGTTATGTTGGAGAAATCTGTCGCTATTTACTCGATGCTCCCGTTTCTGCACAAGATCGTCAACATCGAGTCAGTAAAATGATTGGTAACGGGATGCGCCCGAATATCTGGCATGAGTTTAAACAACGCTTTGGCGTTAGCGAAATTATGGAAATGTATGCTTCTAGTGAAGGTAACGTCGGATTTAGCAATCTGTTTAACTTTGACAACACGGTCGGCTTCTCACCTACACCCTTTGCGATTGTGCAATATGATCAAGAAAAGAATCAGCCGGTGCGCAACGCTCAAGGTTTTTGCCAACCTGTACAAAAAGGCGAAGTAGGTTTATTGATTGGAAAAATTACCAAACGCTCTCCATTTGATGGTTATACCGACGCCAACAAAAACCATGCCGTGATTTTGCAAAATGTATTTAAAACAGGTGATGCGTATTTTAATACAGGTGATTTGATGCGCAATTTGGGCTTTCGTCATGCTCAGTTTGTTGACCGCTTGGGCGATACGTTCCGCTGGAAAGGTGAAAATGTCTCAACAGCAGAAGTCGAAGGGATCTTATGTGAACACCCATTGATTCATGATGCTGTAGTGTATGGAGTCGAAATTCCTCAAACTAATGGGCGTGCAGGGATGGCAAGTATTACCTTGAGTGCAGGAACGGTTTTGGCAGAAGTTGATTTGGCTAAACTTTGGCAAGATTTTAAACAGGTTCTGCCTGCTTACGCCGTACCTGTGTTTTTACGCATTCATGAACAGCTTGAGACCACCAGCACTTTTAAATATCCGAAACAAAAATTAAAAAACCAAGGTTTTGATTTACAACAATCTGATGATCCGATTCTAGTTAACTTGCCAAATAGCCAGACCTACTGTGTGCTCACTCCTGAAATTTTTGCCAACATTCAACAATATCACTATCGTTTTTAGCTTATTTTTTAGCTAAAACATGCAATTTTGAGGGTTTTGTAAACAATTGATTCATTTTCTTGCAAAATCCTCTTGCCATCGTTGAAGATCTTGCTACAATACGCTCCATCAAGACGATATGGGTCGTTAGCTCAGTTGGTAGAGCAGCGGACTTTTAATCCGTTGGTCCCGCGTTCGAGTCGCGGACGACCCACCAAGATTCTAAAAAATCCTTTCTTTTTGAGAGGATTTTTTTTGCCTAAAATTCTTTAAATCTATTTTTATTCACTCAATCCAAATTGAAATTTGAGATCAATTACTGACACGTAACAAATAATAATTCTTTAAAGTATACGGATGTCCATGCTCAAAGAAATATCTGTTGATTTCAAAATTACGCTGACTATCCATCATAATATTTCTTTTATGATCAATTAGATAATACAAACATAAATGTTCGTTGAAATACACTACAACATATTTTTTATGATCTTCGGTGATCACTTTCCAACGAGCATGCTGATAATTCTGAGTTATGCGAGTATCAGCATAAACTTTACCAAAACTTTTAATCAAACGAAAAACTGATCCGTCGTCCATTAAGTTAATAATATATTCCACCGAACCCTGCTGTCCTGCATCACAATGGGCAATTGGATCTTGGCAAGAGATGGTCGCCATATAGCGTCCAACCATGGATTTTTCTTGGTTATTCAAGACATCATGCACTTCAGGCGGTGGGGTTTGCACAGGCATTACACTCTTCCCCGCTACATCTAAAAGTTTTTGCCCATCAACATCATGCTGTAAAGGTAAACTTGCTCCCCTCGTCTGATGTGAGTGTGTCAATCCATCAGATGGAGAATGAGGACTACAAGCAGCCAGTTGCCAAGCGCATTCAAGAATACATGCTAAATAAGTTATTGCTTTTATATAATAATTTAGCTGTTTCAACATAGGCTTGCCTTAGGAAGAATAAAGAGCTGTTAGGTGATAAAACAACTTCAGGCATTGTAATCAGAACGAGCATCCATTCTGTAAAAAATTACAGAAATTAACCCTTTTTTCTAAGCCTGCAAGTTGGAAAATGTATATTCAATCTCCATATATAAAATAGGACTTTATTAACAGTTTTTGCTAATATTGTGAAATTCTACTGCATAGATATAAACAGGAGACTGGCATGAGCAGCTCAGGGCTATACCGTTCAAGCAAACAACAAATCATTGCTGGTGTTATGGGGGGTATTGCTGAACGTTTTGGCTGGAATGCCAATGTAGTGCGTGTGCTATTTGTTTTAGTTTCTGTAATGAGTGCAGCATTCCCTGGCATCTTGATCTATATTATTTTATGGATTCTCATCCCAAAGCAGAAAAAAATATTTAATCCATCTATGCGTTACCAACAACCCATTCGCACCATACACGAAGAAAAATACCGTTAAATTTTAAAGTTTCACCACGATTTCCCCCCCCGAAAATCGTGGTTTTTTTATGCTTACTGTTTGAGCAACTGCTGCTGTAATGCGGCAATCATATCCGCACGGCTAATCATTCCAACCAAGTGCTGCTGCTCAACCACAGGAATATAATTAAACGAACGCTCAACAAAATACGGAATCAAATCAATCAAGGGTTGCTCAGGCTGCACAGTGACCACTTGGCGCTGCATAATCTGATAAACGAAATCCTCCCAAGGTGCGCGTGAATCTGCTGCGCGCTGAAACCATTCCATCACTTCATAGAGTGCCAAGGTTCCCAGTAATTTACCTGTTGCATCAACCACAGGTAAACTCATGAGGTTGACTTGCTTGAATTTGGCAAGTGCCTGCTGAATTGCATCTTGTGCATGTAGGGTAATCAGGTCACGACTCATGATATCGCGGCAGACATACGCCTGCGGTGAGCGTTGCTGGGCATGCTGTTGTGCCTGCAAGATAATGTCTTCTAACTGGTACTGACTGATATCTAGCAGTTCTGTCTGGTGTGCCAGAACATCTTGAATATCTTGCGGTTGAATGCCGACTTTTTGTGTTGGTGTCGGATCTTTACTTCGGGTATTGAGCTGTGCGGTCTGTGGATAGTGACGCCCGATACAACGGTTAAAAACGATTGCTATACCCAGCAGCAACAAAGAATTTAATAAAACAGGATAAGCAATAAATTTAAATCCCAAGTGATGTACAGATGCTCCACCCAGTACAGCAGTCATGGCAACAGCACCACTCGGTGGGTGTAATGAATCCGTACTCATCATCACAAAAATTGCCAAAGCAACTGCCAGACTAAATGCCACCGTTGTTTCAGGAATGTATTGTGCACACAGCACCCCAATCAAGGCTGCGAGAGTATTCCCAACCACAATATTCCATGGCTGTGCCAATGGGCTGGAAGGTACGGCAAACAACAATACCGACGATGCTCCCATTGGTGCGATATACCATGCGTTAAATTCGCCTAGTATCCACCAGCTTAGCCATGAAGAAACTGCTAATCCCAGCAATGCACCAAGCGCACAGAACATACGCTCTTTGACAGGCAAGAGTTTAAAATTCGGTTTGAGCCACTCCAGATTGAAATGCATATTTTCCTATCCACGAACTTGCATGAGCCCCATATTATAGAAGCCCAAACTTAAAGATGTATTTATTTTATATTTTATGAATATCAGTAAATCTGTTGATTGGCTGAAGGAAATATAGCGCCATTTAGCAGCTATTTGTCATACTGATCATTTCATTGAGCATCGGCAATTTTGCATAGAAGTCTTTGCCACTCACCTACAAAATCCTTATACTTAGGGACAATTTTTCTCATAATTCGTGGATGCTACATGAGTCGCGCCATCTCGCATATTGATACTTTTCAAGGCTTAATTCTTGCCTTACAAAATTACTGGGCCGAGCAAGGCTGTGTTGTTTTACAACCTTATGACATGGAAGTTGGCGCAGGAACATTCCACACGGCAACCTTCTTACGCGCCCTAGGTCCTGAAACATGGAACGCGGCTTACGTACAGCCATCTCGCCGTCCGAAAGATGGTCGTTATGGTGAAAACCCAAACCGCTTACAACATTATTATCAGTTCCAAGTCGTACTGAAGCCAAACCCAGACAACATTCAACAATTGTATCTGGACTCGCTCAAAGCGATTGGCATTGACACCCTCACCCACGACATTCGCTTTGTCGAAGACAACTGGGAATCTCCAACCCTTGGTGCTTGGGGCTTAGGCTGGGAAGTCTGGCTCAACGGCATGGAAGTGACTCAGTTTACTTACTTCCAGCAAGTCGGCGGGATTGAATGTTACCCTGTGACGGGCGAAATCACTTATGGTCTTGAACGCCTTGCGATGTACTTGCAAGGGGTTGACTCGGTTTATGACTTGGTTTGGACAAAAGGTCCATTTGGCACAGTGACTTATGGTGATGTGTTCCATCAAAATGAAGTGGAACAATCGACCTATAACTTTGAATACGCGCCTGTTGAAAAACTGTTTGAATTCTTCGATTTTTACGAATCTGAAGCCAACCGTCTGATTGAAGCTGAGCTGCCATTACCTGCGTATGAGCAAGTGATGAAAGCATCACACACCTTCAACTTGCTGGACGCACGTGGTGCAATTTCGGTGACTGAACGTCAGCGTTACATTTTACGTGTGCGTGCGTTAGCGCGTGCCATCGCACAAAGTTATGTCCAAGCGCGTGCCAAGTTGGGCTTCCCAATGGCAGAGCCGCATTTACGTGATGAAGTCTTGGCACAGTTACAAGCACAAGCCGAAGCAGAAGCTGCAAAAACGGAGAACAAATAATGACTCAACATACTGTTTTATTTGAACTCGGCTGTGAAGAACTTCCACCAAAAAGCTTAAAAGCCTTGCGTGATGCCCTACAGGCAGAAACGGTTAAAGGTTTACAAGAAGCAGGTTTAAACTTTGCTTCAATCGAAGCCTATGCTGCACCACGTCGTTTAGCCTTAAAAATTGTCAATGTCGATGGCGCACAGGCCGACTCGCAAAAACGCTTTGATGGCCCTGCTGTCCAAGCGGCTTATGATGCAGAAGGCAAACCAACCAAAGCTCTTGAAGGCTTTATGCGTGGTCAAGGCATTAGCGCTGAGCAAGTATCGACTTTCCAAGCAGGTAAAGTTGAAAAAGTGTGTTATTACAAAGACATTCACGGTCAAAGTCTGGATGTCCTTTTACCGCAAATTTTGCAAACTGCTTTGGATCGTTTACCGATTGCGAAACGTATGCGTTCAGCAGCAAGCCGTACCGAATTTGTTCGCCCTGTAAAATGGGTCGTATTGCTCAAAGATGATCAGGTTATTCCAGCGACCATTCAAGATCACCAAGCAGGTAACTTGAGTTACGGTCATCGTTTCCATGCACCTGAAGCGATTACTTTGGCAAATGCAGACGAATATTTACCAAAATTAAAAGCAGCGCATGTTGTGGCTTCTTTTGAAGAGCGCCAAGCAATCATCGATCAACAAGTCAAAGCACTTGCAGATGAAGTCAATGCGATTGCCATTGTGCCTGCTGACCTTCGTGACGAAGTCACGGCGTTAGTGGAATGGCCTGTTGCACTTCGTGCAAGCTTCGAAGAACGCTTCCTTGCTGTACCTCAAGAAGCCTTGATTACTACCATGCAGGACAACCAAAAATATTTCTGCTTGGTCAACAGTGACAATAAGCTTCAACCTTACTTCATTACTGTTTCAAATATTGAGTCCAAAGATCCGGCTCAAATCATTGAAGGCAATGAAAAAGTGGTACGCCCGCGTTTGAGCGATGCTGAATTCTTCTTCTTGCAAGATCAAAAACAACCACTTGCATCTCGTAAAGAAAAATTAGCCAACATGGTGTTCCAAGCGGAGTTGGGTACACTTTGGAACAAATCGGAGCGTATCGCCAAGTTAGCTGTTGCACTTACACCAATCACTGGTGCAAATGCTCAAGATGCTGAAAAAGCTGCGCTTCTTGCAAAATGTGACTTAACTTCAGAATTGGTCGGTGAATTTCCTGAGCTTCAAGGGATTGCAGGCACTTACTATGCCCGTATTGAAGGCGAAAATGATGAAGTTGCAGAAGCGCTAGGCGAGCAGTATTTGCCAAAATTCGCAGGGGATGTTTTACCAAAAACCAAAACAGGTACGACGATTGCGCTTGCTGACCGTTTAGATACGCTGGTTGGTATTTTTGGTATCGGACAAGCACCTACAGGTTCTAAAGACCCGTTTGCCCTTCGTCGTTCAGCGATTGGTATCTTACGTTTAATCATTGAAAATGAATTGGACGTAACCATCGAAGAATTGGTCAATCTTGCACTTCAAGGTTATGGCGAGATTGTCAAAGATCACGACAAGACTTTGGCAGATGCAGTTGCTTTCCTTGAAGGTCGTTACCGTGCCAAGTACGAAGACCAAGGCGTTGCTGTAGATGTACTGCAAGCAGTTCAAGCGTTATCACCAAAATCACCACTAGATTTTGACAAACGTGTCAATGCGGTAAACCACTTCCGTGCATTACCTGAAGCTGCGGCACTGGCTGCTGCCAACAAACGTGTTGCCAACATTCTTGCTAAAGAAGCAACACCTGAAGGGGCTGTGGTTGAAGCAAAACTGGTTGAAGATGCTGAAAAAGCATTATTTGCCGAGCTTCAAGCCGTTACTCCTGTTGTTGAACCATTACTTGCAGCAAAAGACTACACAACTGCACTGTCTAAGCTTGCAGCACTTCGTGCGCCAATTGATGCTTTCTTTGATGGTGTCATGGTGATGGCAGATGATGCTGAACTTAAAGCCAACCGCTTACGTTTATTGGCACAGTTGCGTCATTTGTTTACTGCTGTGGCGGATGTGAGTGTGTTGCAGCACTAAAGTTTGATTTTCTTGAAGTTTAAAGAAAACCCCGCTATAAAATGAGTGGGGTTTTTATTCATAAACTATGAATTTATGAGAATACTGAGCTACATTTTTATCGTCAACAAGAATCCCTAAGCTTAATTTTGGTCTCGTTAGACCTACATAGAATTTAGCACGTGTTGCATCTGCTAATTGATGATTCGGATCTATCAACCATTTCAGCATATCTTGCGTTGGATATAACAATACACGATCAAATGTCAAACCTTTTGCCACACCCATATTCATACATGAAAAACTTGGATCTACTTTTGTTGATACAGTTAGTCGTAGTTGTGTCGGGAAAAATTGATTTAAATAATTCGCAATCTTACTTTTTGGAACTATAAAAATCCCTAAATGTTCACTCTTATCTACACAGCAATTACATGGTTCTGTTGGACTAAAATTCTGATAAAGCAATGAAGATATTTCGCAAATAATTTTTTCATTTCTATGGGAATACTTTAAAGTTTTTTCATCAAGTTCACATAGATTTTTCCAAAATTTTAAGTAGAACTCTTTAACACCACCATTATTATAAGGCTTATATTTAGGTAAATTATTTGTGGAATAAGTACATTGTCGTGGGTCGCCAACTAAAATTACATTTTCTACTGCTTTTAAAATATTGGTAACTATATCAAAATCATATCCTGATAAATCTTGAATTTCATCAACGTAAATATGCTTGTAAATCCTACCAAGTCTATTAAAAATTAAATCATTATTTTTCTCGTGTGTTTTAACTATGAATTTAGCAACTTTATCTGAGAAGATTTTCCAATCTTTTGTAAAGTAATGAGAAAAGCTTTTTTCTAGAGTTCTAGGTGCAGACTGCCCTCCTTCTATGTACATAAATCCAATATTTAATGAATGTAATTGCTTAGTAAAAACACATTGATATGGTCTAAAACAGTCATTTAATAAAAAGTCGAACCATGTTTTAACTTCTATATAAGGGGGAATAAAACCATACTTTTTTATCAACTTCTTTTTAATTTCATTATGATTTTCAATCGTAAACGTCGTTATTAATACCTTTCCATCAACCACATCATGAGCTCGATTGATTAAATATGTAGTTTTTCCCGCTCCTGCCGCCGCAATCATAAGTTTTTTCATGATTTACACCATTCAACAACATCTTTAATATATTTTGGATATTCTAAAAATTCATTCGAATTGAATAGCTTTAATGCCCAATCAGTTTTTGCACCGATCATAAATTTTTTTATAGCATCAAAATTTTGCTCACCATCATAATCTATAACTGTACATAACTTAGAGAAATCTCCATTATTAGCATCAATAAACTGAGGTTCTAAAGTATTCAGCTTATCTCTAGGATCTGCACTAATTTTTATATGAGAAATACCATCATAATCTCGATATTTATTAATAATTTTCTCCTGAAATTTACCATCATTATCAGTAATTACAGCAACAGGCTTCTTAACTAACTTAGCTATTTCTAAAAAACGTTTAAAGACTAATCCTGCAACACTAATAACATCTATACCATCTTCAATAGGTAACCTCCCCATATTCTGCTGCATATAAAGCTTTTGAAATACCAACTCATCTGATGGGCCTTCAACAAGTACAGCTTTTTTACAAAGAATAAGTCTGAGTGTGTTGTAACCAGCTAATTTTTGAAAATACTCATAAGTATCAGATGGTAAATCCCTAAAAAACTTAGTTTTCTTATTATCTATTAAAATTAAATTTTCTAGACCTAATTTATTTGCAACAAAACTACTATGTGTTGTAATAATAATTTGTTTACCCTCTCCCTTTTCTTTTATTTGCTTTACTAGAGAGTTCAATTTTGTATGAGATAAATGATTCTCGGGCTCTTCTATTAAAATTAAATTAGATTCTTCAGTTTTCTTATTTGCTAAAGCTAAATTAGTCTTAACTATGCACTGCTCTCCTTTCCCAATCTGATCAAAAGGAATATTATTAAAATTTGTTGTAAGCTGACTTTCCCATGAATTATTAGAGCTTAAATCAACTGTAATAGATAACTGCTTATCCGAAATTGGTATATGGCCTGTGATCTTATTATTAAGATCAATTATATTTTCGTCCTCATTAAAACGCTCTTTTAGTTTTCTATAAGATAGTGAAAGCCCTATCTGCTCTTGCTTATTAAGCCCATCTTTTATAATTTTTGAAAGATATAGATCTGAGCCATTTTTCACCTTAGAGGTTGCAGACTCAATTAATACAGATTTGATTGGAACAATCCTGCTAATCATAGTTTTTCTAGCAAATGACTGCCATTGAATATGGAAATATTCGATAGGAATCGATGTTTGTTCTTCTTCTAATTGAAGTAAATTTTGATATAAGTCAGCATAGGCATCATCAAGTTTGATTTCAAATCTAACCCCTTGTACCTTAGGATTATGCTCTGAATTTAAAGAACCTTCAAATTCAGTCAATTTATCATTATGCTGAAAATATACTTCAATTAATAACTCAGGTAACTCTGTAGCTTTATCTATTTTTATCTTTGTTAAATATTCTTCTACTATTTCATAATTAAATAAATATTGGTGAAAATCGTGTTTTAAGTACTTTCCATCTAACATTCCCGATAGACATAAATGTACAGCTTCTAGAATTGTGGATTTCCCAGCTTCATTATCGCCAACAAGAATATTGAGTCCATCATTAAATTCTATGACTGTACGATCTTTAAAACTCTTATAATTTTGAAGTACTAATTTTTTTATTTTCATTGGTTACTCTTTACCATATAAAACATAAAGCTAATATAATCTATAACTTAAATATTATGGCAATCATTTTCTTATCTTCTTATTTCAAGAATCTACATAATAAAAATTTCCAATCGTTATCATATCGTATGAGTTTCTTCTCTTTCCCACCTATTTGTGCAATCTCATCCTAAAATGCTGACTATCAACAGGATGAGATCTTGCGATGCCTTTAAGCCCAATCAAACTATTTTTATTGAGTAGTTGCCTTGTTGCAGCACCGTCAGTTTTTGCAATAACCGAAACTCAACCCAGCACTCCCAATGCGCCACTGCCTGATAACCCAAGTTTAGGGCGTGTGATTTTATATAAAACAGGACAAACCATGCAGCGTATTGGCAATGCCACACAGCGCGGTGCAGACAAAGCCTCAGATAAAATTCAGCAAAAATGGGACAATACTAAAGAATTTGGCGCAGAAAAAACCCAAGCCGTGCAGGAAAAAGCCAGTGATGTACAACAAACTGCCGAGAAAAAATGGCAACAAGCCAAAGACGTGGTGACAGGAAACCGTAACGATACATCTCCTGTCCCGATTGAACAAAAACCTTTAAGCCAACCCACCAGTAATTAATTGACTTGGCGAATGATTTTTCCAGAGATAAAGCCCTGCGCATTTTCAGTGAGTTGCTGCACAATGCGCTGACGGGCTTGCACACTGCCCCATGCCGAATGCGGGGTAATAATCAGATTGGGGATCATTGTATCCAACAAGAGATTACCCAGCTTAGGTGGCTCAACGGTTAAAACATCGGTTGCAGCACCTGCCAGTTTGCCGTGCTGTAAGGCATGTGCCAATGCTGCTTCATTGACAATACCACCACGTGCAGTGTTGACCAAAAATGCACTCGGTTTCATCAACGCCAGTTCTTTTTCAGCAATTAAATCTTTGGTGCTGTCATTCAGCGGACAATGCAAAGTCAGTACATCGACTTGTGGTAAAAGTTCTTCGAGTGACAAACGTCCTGCATGTTGACGATTCGGCAGATTCCCGACCAAGATCTTCATTCCCAACGCCTGTGCCAAACGAGCAACTTCCTGCCCCAGTTCGCCATAGCCGAGCACACCTAAGGTTTTACCCGACAATTCCACAATTGGAAAATCTAAAAAGCAGAACTGTTCTGCCCGTTGCCAGCGCCCCTGCTGCACTGCCTGATGGTATTTCAACACATTGGTGGCCAATGCCAACATCAGTGTCAGTGTGTGCTGTGCCACCGATGCAGTGCCATAGCCCTGACAGTTACACACCACAATGCCCTGCGCTTGTGCTGCTTTTAAATCGACATTGTTGGTGCCCGTGGCAGAAATTAAAATCAGTTTCAGTTTTGGCAGTTGCTGAATCGTTTCGGCAGTTAAAACCACTTTATTTACGATTGCAACTTCAGCATCGGCAAGGCGCGGCAAGACCTGCTCAGGCGTAGTTGCCTCATATAATTGCAACGCTGCAAAAGCAGCATCTAATGGAGTAAAGTCCAAGTCATTTTGATCTAAACTGGCATAATCTAAAAATACTGCTTTTAAACCTGTCATGCGTCATCCTTTATTGTGTTTTTTAGAAAAAATCATCCAACCTGAATGCAGTGAAAATTTTTACTCAACATTAACGCTTTTAGTGACCTTGACCAATTGATTTCACATAAAAAAAGCAGAAAAACGGGTAGTTTTTCTGCCGAATAAGTCTATATATTCAAGACTATGCCAATATAAATTTCTCTTCATCAAGCAACGGCGGCTCAACAAAATAACAAATACCCAAACTATCACAGCGCATATTTTGCTCTTTATAGCTCAACACATAATACTCAGGGTATTTCTTCACCACGATTGGGCTCATATCCATCGACAAGGCATCGTCTTCTTTGAACAATTTCATGACACGACGATCATTCATTCCGACAATATAACGCTCATTGTTCAGTTCAATTTTGACAATACAACTCGATTTAATCAGCAATGGAATCAAATATTTATAATTCAGATGAATTGCTTCTTCAGGGTAACTTTCAATCTTGTTGCTAATAATATTAAACACCAGAAAATTACCATAGCAGTCTTGCAACTGAGTCGGATGATTATCTTGTGGCAGATTGACCTTAATCCCGAGTTTTTGCAAATCCTGCTCAGTGACCTGACGGCGGCTCAACATAATTCGGGTAATAAGTTGCTTTAAGTTAGCATCGAGGTATTGATCCTCAAGCTGCAAATCATTACTACGTAAAATCCGTCCGAGCGCGGCACTATGGCGCGATAATAAGTTGTTAATCACTGTGCGATAGTAGAATTTGCTCTTTTTCTTGACCGTACGCATTTGTTGGTAAAAATAGTTTTTATTCCATGGATGACGAATAAAATCATTCAGCAAACTTGAGCTCGCCAAAACCGACAGCGCCTCATGCCCTGTAAATGGCAAGTGCAAAGTATGTAGCTGTGGCAAGATATGTTTGATTTTTAAATAATGTTCGCGGTCATTGGCATAGTATGGGTCATACACCACAATGTATTCACTGTTTGAGCAGACATCTTGCGTGGTGATATGCATGTCCTGATGCAAGCTTTCATCAAAAAACTCAGTATAACGGCGATCTTCAATTTCCTGCGGGTCAATGCTGTACTGCGGCACAAAAGCAATCACACGGTTCATTTTCAATAATTTAGAATATTTAATTGCCGCATAGCCCCCCATTGAACCACCATAACCGACCACTGTTTCAAACTGGTCCAGAATGGGTTGTACCGCGCTCATCATCGCCTGCATACTCGCCACAGGAAACCATGATTTAATTTTTGGCATTACGCCAATCACGTTATATTCATACTTCGCCAACGACTTTTCTGCATTAATCGTTAAGCCTTTGGCGCGAGTAATTAAATCTCCAAACGAAAAAATCAGTTCTTTGGAATTTCCTTTTAGAAAAATAACCCGGATTTGTTCGTCTTCAAAAATAATTTGCTTATCCATTCACGCACCGAAAATAAAAATTAGCGACTGCCAAAATGCAATCAAAAAAGAAGGGACTGGCGAATGCCTATTGTATAAAGGCAATAGAGATTAAACAGGGCAAAATATGACATCTTGCCACGCCGCGGTCAGATTTTTGTATTTTAAAACCAATCTGCTACATCCCAAAATGGATTTTGTTAAAAAGTCATTAAATTCATGTTTTAGCACAATTTCGCAACACAATTCATATAAATTCAATGAAATTAATTAAGCTGTCACAATGCTGCGCTTGAATATTGGATTATTCCAATTGAGGGAAAATTGGGCAATGTATTATGTAAAAACAACAGCTGGGCAAGAAGCATTACAACAACGCTCTAAACAACTTTCAGCCAAACAACGTCAGTTATTATTTCTCATGGGTACGGATGATTTTGATAAATTACCCGCCGCCAGCCGCCAACGCCTATTTCAGCCAGAGGTTATTGATCATTTACTGGAGCTGGGTTTTATTACCAATTTAGCGCCAGAAACAGAAACAGAAACAGAAACAGAAACAGAAACAGAAACAGAAACAGAAACCATTGCTGCAGCTATCCCCACTGTCAATGTGCTTTCTCAAGTCTTGCAGCGCTATTCTCAGCCCCGAGCTAAACCAACATTAGCCGAAGAAATTGCCGAAGAAGAGCAGCAGGCAGCGTTCAAGCTTGATACGACTCCTCCACCCGATCTGGATACTGCACTCAACTTTCCTGCCATTAAAGGCTTGATGATTGATACTCTACGACAATACGGTGGGCTGTTGGCAAGAGGCTTAATTGAGAAAATCGACAAGTGTGAAAATACCAGTGAACTAAAACGCTGCCATATGGCATGGGTGACACTATTGCAGGAAACCCGTTTGCCTGCCAAGCAACTGCATAGCCAAGTAAAACACTTACAGAAATTTTATCATTTGCATGAAACAGAAACTCACCAGTAGTTGAGCCTGTACACAAAGTCATTTACAGTAAAATAAAATTAAGATCTGCTAGGTGACGCGATGCGAGGCTGGGTAAAATTAGGCAGTGTGCTGTACTGTTGTGTGTCTTTGAACGCTTGTATTGTTGTGCCCGAACACACCCGACAGGTCGAATCGACTACACGGTTTTTTGTGGATAGCAATGCCCATGACACACAGGTCGAAATCAGTCGTCCACAAGTCATTATTATGCAAAACCCTGACTATGATTATCGACCACATCATCCAGAATATCATGTGCCGCCAAACTGCCATTTACAATCCAATGGGCGGTCTATGGGCCCTATCCCGATGGTCTGCGATTAAAATTCCTCATACACCGCAGGATCCTGATTTCTCAGGCGACCATTGCTGCGCGTCAGCGCGTTGATCTGCTGCATTTGCTCGTCACTGAGTTCAAACTGAAAAATCGCTTTGTTGGCAAGCTGGTTTTCATCGCTACTGGCTTTGGGAATTGGAATCACGCCAAGCTGAATCTGCCATCTTAAAATCACCTGTGCTACAGATTTGCCAATTTGCTGGGCAATGTCTTGCAATACTGCATCTTGAAATACATCGCGCGCGCGTCCTAACGGGCTCCACGCCATAGTTAAAATGCCATGTTGCTGATGATATGCACATTGCTCGGCTTGATTAAAATACGGATGTAACTCAATCTGGTTAATTACAGGTACAATCCCTGTTTCCTTTTTTAACACTTCAATATGTTCAGGCAAGAAGTTACTCACGCCAATCGACTTAATCTGCCCTTTTTTTTGGGCATCAATCAAGGCTTGCCAAGCTTCCACATATAACCCCTGATTTGGGTTCGGCCAGTGAATTAAATATAAATCAAAATAGTTGAGCCGCGCCCGATACAGTGACTCTTCGATGGTTACCATCGCCTTGTCATATGCATGGTGGCGACCTGGTAACTTGGAGGTAATAAACAGTTCATCACGCTGCAGTCCCGAAAGATGAACCGCTTGCCCCACTGCCCCTTCATTTTCATAGTTAAATGCCGAATCCAGCATACGGTAACCATGTGCCAAAGCACGCTGCATGGTCTGAACGCCTATATGTCCATTCAGACTATAGGTTCCAAAACCCAAGGCAGGAATTACATAATCGTCATGCAAGGTCAAATTCGGAATATGTTCAGATCGATTCATGTGCTGTTTTTCTCTCTGGCTATGCTTTAAGCATTATGGCGCAGCACCGTTGTTGAAATCGGTTAAATTGTATAAATAATGCTACTTTCACCCTGATATAGCAGGAAGTTTTTATAATAAACCAAATAAATTCAAGGAATGAGATCATGTCAACTATTCATCCTGCCGCGGCGCAGGGCTTTAGTTCTGGTGCAGCTTTATATCAGCAAACCCGCCCAAGTTATCCTTTACAAATTGTCTCTTGGCTACGCAGTGAGCTGGAGCTGAGCAGTCAGTCGCAGGTGATTGATCTTGCTGCAGGTACAGGGAAATTTACCCAATACCTCAAACAGGTCACCCCGCATATTGTTGCCGTTGAACCCGTTACTGAAATGCAGCAACAACTCAAGGCAGCTTATCCTGACGTCACCACTTTGACTGCCTACAGCGACCAAATTCCACTGGAGTCGGCAAAATATGACGCCGTTCTGGCTGCACAGGCTTTTCACTGGTTTGCCAACCATGAAACCCTTGCTGAAGTTCACCGTCTGCTCAAGCCACATGGGCATTTTGGACTGGTCTGGAACCAGCGTGATACCAGTGTGCCGTGGGTCAAAGCGATTGCGGATATTTTATTACCACTAGAAAACGATACGCCACGCTATCATAGTGGTGAATGGAAAAAGGCCTTTCAAAATCAGCCATGGTTTAAACTTGGTAGCGAGCAGCATTTTATCCATTTGCATCATGGTAGGGTCGAGCAAGTGGTCAGTAAGCGTTTACTTTCCACCAGTTTTATTGCCATGATGCCAGCCGAGCAACAGCAGCAACTCAAACAACAGTTTGAGCAGGTGGTTTTTGACTATTTGGGCAAACGCCCTGATGATGAAATTCATTTTCCATATTTAACTTATGCGTATGATTTTATTAAAATATAATAAAATCATACGGTTTGGATTTTGGTAACTTTATGATGCAATGCTTTTCTCGTTCCCTCCTACTCGCATTCATGCTTGCAGGCAGTCTGAGCCTTGCGGCATGTCAGAAACAGCCTGAACAGAGCAGTTCGGCAACAACAGCATCTTCAGCAGCGACGCATACTGTCAGTGAAGCTACCATTCCACAGAATATTAGGCCGTTTGCTGCAACACCTGATGATGCCCATGACATTCAGCAACTCGACAACTTTAACCGTGCTTTTCATGACATGACGCAAGACATGCGTACAGAACTAGAACAACTCAAACAGCAGAATCAACTGACTGCTGAATTTGTCCAACAACGCAAGCATGACCAGATCCATTCGGCATTAAACATGCTCAAGGACTTGGATCTGAAGACGGAACAGGGTCGCTATATTCAGGGCATGATGTACGATTACTGGGATCAGCGGCAGCATCAAAAAGCCACTGAGAAAGTCGATAAAACCCCAGTCATTCAAGCCACTCAACAACTTGAATACTGGAAATCCCATACAGCCAATGCCAATCCTGCATCATAAAAAAGCATGGCAAATACCATGCTTTTTTATTTTTTGAGCTTTATTTTACAATGCTTTACGCTCAATCCACTGAATTGAATGTACCCGAAATAACTCACAAGCCCCATCACCCACATCAGTATTGGTCAATGATGAACGCCAGACCAGATTGCGGTCTTTAACCTCAACCAGCTCACCTTGTAAACGCACCAAATCACCACGCTGGACTTGCTTGATCTGTTTGGCAATGTCAGGGTTCGCAGGAATAATGTGCATATTGGACACCATTTGCATGGCTTGCTCTGCTGACACAGGTAAGGTTTTCATTTTCCAGTTGAGAAAGCGGTCATACTGACGCACGCTAATTTGTTTAGCAAAATATGGATCAGCAAACATGCCCCAACTCACCGCATAATCAATCGGGGAAAATTTTGCCTGTTCATCCTGACTATAGCTTTTGGTGCTTAAAATTCGAAAGTCACCCCGAAAGGCTTTCAGCGGCGAAATGGACTGCCATGTCACCTCAGGTGCCAAGCCATTGGCAATGTTGTATTCTGCACCTGAATTTGAAGCAAAACTATGACTTGTAAGCAGCGCCAATCCTAAACCACATGCGAAAAATTTTAGGGCTTGCATAGCGACTCCTCATCTCATCAAAAATCAATCTCATTCTAGAATTTTAGAATGTTCATCTTGATCAAATGCAGCTAAATGGTAACGACTACACGCAAAAGCGTAGTAATTTTGTCATCTCGTTTTCTAGTCCTCAAATTCGACCCGAATGGTTTCAAAGCGAATTCGGCCTTTTTTAATCGCATCGGCAATCGCCTGTTGTCCTTTGGTCAGGCGCGCATTGCCACTTTTAATATCGATAAGCACGACTTCAATCTCATCGGCACGCCCATCTCCATCGCGAAAAGCGTTATAACCATTAAATACAACATAGTCGACAGGATCTCCCAGAAATTTGGCATCGCTGGGTAAATATTCAAATTCAGGGAAAATCGGGGCGAACTGCTCCGCCATTCTTCCCTTTAAAATCGCACGGCTACTGTTGACACTGCGTGACTGAGCTAAGCGTAATTCTTTCTGATGTTTGCGTTTTAGCTCTGAAATCTGGACTTCATATTCCGCTTGAATTTTGCCATTCCTCAGGTTCGACAATAATGCATAAGTCAAAATAACGCCAATGCCTAAACCAATGACCATAGCAATCCAAATGGGCATACGATGCTTCCTGTGTCTAAATTGACGCATTTAAACAGGCTTAGGACTTTTTGTCATGTCATAAGCGTAATCAGGGAAAAAGTGCTAAAGTAATCAAGCCTATATTTTTTATATAAAAGACATGAAAACGATATTAATTGCTAACCAAAAAGGCGGATGCGGAAAAACCAATACAGCCATTACGCTTGCCAGTGCTCTTGCAGCAAAAAATTACCGCGTTGCACTCGCCGATGCTGACAATCAAAAATCGAGCTTACAATGGTTAAAACAACGTCCTGAACATAGTATCTCTCCTATTCAGTCGCTAGACTGGCGCAATGAAAAATCAATTGGCGATATGCCAAAAAATCTTGAATATTTAATTATTGATGCACCAGGTGCATTGTCAGGTGAGCATGCTGAACAACTCATCAGCGAAAGCCATGCGATTATTATTCCGATACAGCCTTCATTTTTCGACATTGACAGTACACGCCGTTTTCTCAAGCATTTACAAGAAATTAAACGCATACGTAAAGGTAAAGTTGAGTTGCTTTTACTGGCAAACCGCGTCAAAGCTCATAGCGCCAGCTCTAAAGATATTCAGGATTTTTTTAGTAAAATCGAGCAACAACCGATTGCATGGATTTCTGAGCGCAGTGCTTATGGGCAACTTGCCATGCAAGGTTTGAGTGTTTTTGATAAACAACAGAAAATCTATCAGACTATTCAAAAACAATGGCAGCCACTACTCAACGCCATTATTGACGACCCGACTGCATGGTTTTAAAGTCTGTAAAGTAGATCAATTTGCCGCCACGTGTTTTTCAGTTAATATACGAATATTAAAAAAACCTTAATTTTGAGATGCACGTGCAAAAATCTGCTCCTATTTTATTACATCGTATTTTATTGTTCGGATTGTTTTTTATCCTGCTGTATTTAAGCTTCAGTGTTCTTAAGTATTTTATTGTGCCCGTAGTTTGGGCCATCATTATTGCGTATATGACTTGGCCAATTTACCGCTGGATATTGAGAAAATGCGGTGAGCAACGCCCTAACCTCAGTGCAACCCTCATGTTATTGCTGATTATTTTGGTGATTGGCGTGCCTTTTGTATTTGCAATTTTTATTTTACAAAATGAGGGGCAACAGTTATTTACTGAAGTTCAAAAACAATTATTTTCTGGACATCTGAGCTTACCTGCACTTATTACAGGTCTTCCAATTATTGGCCATGACATTCAACGTATACTGGACGAGATAAATAGCAATCCGTACGCTTTACGACAAAATATTACGCTGTGGTTGCAAAGCCACCTAAACTACGGTCGCCTTGTTCTGGGTGAAATTAGCCGTAATCTGGTGAAATTATTTTTTGCACTGTTTTCCATATTTTTCTTTTATCGTGATGGCATTACCTTACTCAATCAGGTTAGACATGCCTTGGAAAAGGTCGTTGGCCCCCGTATTCATCATTATTTAAAAACGATTTCCAAAACCACACGCGCTGTGGTGTACGGCATTGGTTTAACTGCAATTGCGCAAGCAGTTTTGGCAGGCCTGAGCTATTTTATCGCGGGTGTTCCAAACCCGATGCTCTTAACCATTGTCACTTTTGTGTTGGCACTGATTCCATTTGGTACCCCCATCTCTTATATCGCTGTCAGCTTGTGGTTATTTTCACAAGGACAGATTTTTGCAGCGATTGGCGTATTAACTTGGGGAGTTTGTATTGTCAGTACTTCTGACAATGTGATTCGTCCTCTGGTGATTTCAGGGGCGACCCAAGTTCCATTTTTATTGATTATGTTTGGCGTTCTAGGTGGCATTGCCAGTTTTGGTCTCATTGGGCTGTTTATTGGCCCTGTCGTTCTGGCGATTTTACTGGCAATCTGGCGGGAGTGGATTCATGAGCAACAAATGGAAAGTTCGACTTCAACATCAGAGTGATGCCATGCATTTACTGATATCGGTATAACAAATTCATACATGTGCTAACCGATTACGAACAATGTCTCAATTTTTGTTTGCTTGAATAAAAGACGTAAAAAAATAAAACAGGATAATAATCACATGCGTCATTTTATTCAGCTCACAGGCTTGTGCCTTCTCGGTTCAGTTTTACTCACGGGTTGCCAGTCTTGGTCTTCAAAACACACCTCACAGCAGCAAGTGACGATGAATGCTGTGACTGCACAGGGAATTGCCGAGAAAATCGGAACTGTGACGTTACAGGATTCTGCTCGAGGTTTAGTCATTACCACCCATTTATCCAAACTGCCTTCAGGCATGCATGGTTTTCATGTTCATGAAAAAGGATCATGTGACCCTGCGATGAAAGATGGCAAGATGGGTGCCGCTCTTGCTGCGGGTGGACATTTTAACCCTCAACAAGTCGCTCATCATGGCACGCCCCTCACAGGACATTTGGGCGATTTACCTGTACTTCAGGTCGATGCCAATGGAAATGCCAATCAAAAACTACTTGCACCCCGCCTAAAACTCAGTGATGTTCACGGCTTGGCAATTATGGTTCATGCAGGTGGTGATAACTATTCGGACTCTCCAAAACCATTTGGTGGTGGCGGTGAACGGATTGCATGTGGGCTGATTCCATAAAGCACGCAGTGTAATTGACAAGAACTTGAAAAAAGTCCAGTCTAAATACTGACATAATCACCTAAAAATCAATAACGTGAATAGCTTTTATACCCTGCTTCAGCGTTACCTGAGCAATGCATTGATCATGTATTGCTTACAAATGTTTATTGTGCTGACTGGCACCACACTCGGTTTATATTATTTGCACTTGGGACAATTTATTGTCCCAGTGACCCTAGGAACAATTGCAGCAGCCCTAACCGATTTCGATGATCGGCTCAGTATTCGCTTGCGTAATTTACTCTATGTTTGTGTGCTGTTTTTTATCACCAGCACCATTTTAGAGTTGTTACACCCCTACCCTATTTTCTTTATTTTGTATTTATCGTTGTCCAGTGCAGGTTTTATTTTACTGGGCGGCTTGGGGCAGCGTTACGCTACCATTTCGCTTGGAACAGTGTTGCTGTCCATTTATACCATGTTTGGTTTGGGCGAAGTACACGTCTGGTACTGGCAACCTAGCTGCTTTGTTTTAGGTGCGATCTGGTACAGTTGTGCAGCGATTATTTTTTACCTGCTCAAACCGACACTGGTGGTACAGGACTATCTCTCGACCAGTTTCCAACAGATTGCTCAGTTACTTCAACTCAAATCCAAGCTCTTCGACCCCGACCATCAGCACTTGGTTGAACAACTGCTGTTTGATTTATCTGTACAAAATGCAGCTGTCGTACAAAGTTTAAATCAGACCAAAACCGCTCTACTGACACGCCTGAAAGCCTCACGTGCCAATAAAAATACCATTTACTGGTTACATCTCTACTTTCTGGCGCAGGATATTCACGAACAGGCAACCTCCAATTATTTACATTACGAACAGATCCAAGCCAATTTTAGCCGTAGCGATTTAATTTTTCGTATTCAAAAAAATATCCGCATGAATGCGCTCGCCTGCGAGCAAATTGCGCAGTGTGTACTGAATCGGCAACCCTATGTGGTCAATCCTGAGCATAGTTTGGCACTTCAGCATTTAGAACAATCTATGCACGACTGGGTACAACTCAATCCAGAAAATCTGGAAGTGAAAAATTTACAGCTCATTTTAAATAATTTGCATAACCTGCATCAGCAACTTTTAGCACTGAATCATTTGCCACAGCACACGACCACACTCGATGACAATCTGAATTTACTCGATGATGATATTCAAGGCTGGCATGATCTCGTTTTAAAACTTAAACAACATCTGAGTCCCCAATCTGCCTTGTTTCGCCATGCGGTACGCATCGCAGTCGTATTTCTGGTGGGTTATGCAATTTCTTTATTACCTTTTGCCAGAAATGGTTACTGGATTTTACTTACCAGTTTATTTGTCTGCCAAATCAGTTACTTTGCCACCAAGTCACGCCTAAAAATGCGGACTCTAGGTACACTACTAGGCGTGTTATGTGGTATTCCCATTTTATATTTTGTTCCCAGTATTGAAGGACAACTGCTGCTGACCGTCATTTGTGGCGTGCTGTTCTTCTATTTGCGCGTCAAAAAATATTCGATGGCCACCCTTATGGCAACCTTGATGGTGCTACTGATTTTTAATATTAAAGGGTCAGGCTATGAAATTATTTTACCGCGAATTATTGATACCCTGCTCGGTTGCGGGATTGCATGGTTAGCAGTCAGTCTGATTTGGCCTGACTGGAATTTCCGAAATATTTCCAACAATATTAAAAACTTAACCCAAGCCACATTGGCGTATCTGGATGCCGTAGTTGAGCAGTATCAGCAAGGTAAAAGTAACAGTATGCATTATCGTAGAGCTCGGCGTTTTGCACACAATAAACAGATCGAGCTGTCTGCCATGATTTCCAGCCTGAGTGCTGAACCACATCCCAATCCGACCCTGATTCATCATGCCTTTCGTTATCTGGTTTATAGCCATAGTCAGCTCAGTTATATTTCAGCGCTGGGGAGTCACCGCGAACAGGTACAAGATCCACAGATTCTCGAATTAATGCATTGGTGTCAGCAGACTTTAAATGCTGTACTACTTCAACAACAGCCTCTAGCTGAAATTCAGATTCAGGAAAAATTGCAAGAAATTAAAAAACTTAGTCAGCAAGCAAACTTATCTGATCATTTGTTATTAATCTTAAAACAGATCAGTTTATTATTAGAAACTCTGCCTGAGTTACTCCACTTACGCCAGCAGTTACTCATACAAGAGATTAAGTAAGACCTCTCAGGCGTGCGCTTGAAGACAATGCCACGCCTGACTTAATTATTTTAATCAATATAACTACAAGCCCTCACTAAAACAGACCTTCCTGCTGGCGCTGATCAAGTAATTGTTTTAGGACTTTCCTCGGATAAAAAAACCATAGACTCAACAACAGTACACAACTTCCAGAAAATGCAATCAGATGGAATTGGGTATAAAGCCAGCGTACAGCTTCAATCACCACAAAAAAGCTCAGCATCAGCAGCATAGAAACCGCAGCTGCAACTGTGCCTTTCGATACATTTGAAGACATTAAGGCAAAACGATACATGACTGAAAAACTGATGCCCTCACCAAAACTGATTAAGGTCATACCAATAAGCAGTAACGCGAGCGCATACTGCGGCAACCAAACGGCACTTAGCAAAAATAAAGCACCACATAACATGATCGGTACGCCCATAAAAACCGTTCGCCCCAATGCAAAACGATCAATCACTTTAATTAATAACGCATTTCCTGCGATCAGCCCTAAAAACACAGGAAATTGTGATAGTCCATAAGCCAGACTGCTCAGTTTAAGTTCATCGACCAACATCACAGGTGACAGCGCAATCCATAACATCAGTGGAATATTCACCAAAGGTAAAGCCAGACTTAGCCCTAAAAATTGTGAGTTACGATATACACGCTTAAAATCATCGAACAAATATACAAAAGGCTGGCGTGTGATGCTCCGCTGTTGTCGTGGCATTTGGCTATTTAAACCAAACCAGCTCAGTGCAGCTAAAATGGCAATGGCTATAAATCCCCAATGCCATGATACATAATCAATCAAAAATGCACCCAGCACAGGCCCAAGCAGGGGCGCCAGCAAAGAAATATTGGCCATAAGCGCCATGACTTTAATTGCATCACGCTCAGCAAAATTTTCCTGAATCGCCGCATAACCCACTGCCGAAATCACCGTGAGACCAATGCCTTGCAGAAAGCGCAGGGCTAAAAACTGCTGTATATTTTGGGTCAATAAAATCAGCAGACAACACACACTAAAAAATAATACACCTGTCAGCAGCACTCGCCTTCGTCCAAGGCGATCAGAGAGTGGGCCAAGCAGCCAGGCTACACATCCTCCTCCCAATAAATAAAATGACATTGACGAAGGCGCCCAAGTGGCACTGACAGAAAAATCTTGGGTGATTGCCAGCATGGCTGGCTGAATCAGATCATTTCCAATGTAAACCGAGAACTCAAACAGTACGAGTGCTAACGGAAACATCAGGGTTGAACGATTCAATGTTTTTGGGATGGGTTGCATCGTTTTTCTTCAATCAAGAACCGCGCCAAACGTTGGAGCAGCAGACAAAAATATAGAGAGAGGTTTCAAGCAAAATAAAAAATACAGCGTATGTATATAAAATAAGCAGCAGTTTAGATGTTATTAAGTCATACCATAACACTTTTTATAGCAATGACCGAATGATTACAGTGCATACAATGCAGTGTCATATATTTTTTAGGCTGAATAAAAACCTGTCATTTTATAGGTTCGCGCATCACACTTTATCAGGTTCAATACACACAATGATTCACACCTTCCTCGAAAATTAACCACAAAAATTTCGGGTGAAAGTATTTTTCCATATGCTTGATTTTTAACAGAACCTTAATCTTAAACTTGCAGATTTAAAATTAAATTTTCATTAAAAACTTAAAACAATATTAATTTTTAAAATTTATTTTGCAACAAAATAATTAAGAAACCGTTCTATTTTAATATTTTTCACTGTAACAAAAGTGACATATTTCAGTCACTTTGCTGTCACACAGTCACATTAAATTAACACTCAATTTAGTTCATTCTCATCTTCCAACCTTAATGAACTTAAGGTGGAAATACCTTCCATACAGGGAATATCTATGACTTACTTCTCTAAAAAAATATTTGGCGCTTTAGTAGCCTCTGCGACGCTTGCGATTAGCGTAGCGCATGCAGGTGAAATTACGGGTGCAGGTTCTACATTCGTATATCCTGTGCTTTCAAAATGGTCAGCAACTTATCACGCTAAAACAGGCAATAAAATCAACTACCAATCTATCGGTTCTGGTGGTGGTATTGCTCAAATTAAAGCAGGCACTGTAACTTTTGGTGCATCAGACATGCCATTAACTCCTGCTGAGTTAAATGCTGCTGGTTTAAAACAATTCCCAATTATTATTGGTGGTGTTGTTCCAGTTGTGAACATTGATGGTGTACGTCCAGGCGCTTTACGTTTGACTGGTCCTGTTCTAGCAGACATTTTCTTGGGTAAAGTAACCAAGTGGAATGATCCAGCAATCCAACATTTGAACCCTTCTTTGCACCTTCCTGACCAACGTATTTCTGTTGTTCACCGCTCTGACGGTTCTGGTACAACTTTCAACTGGGCAAACTATCTATCAAAAGTAAGCCCAACTTGGAAATCTAAAATTGGTGAAGGTACATCTATCTCTTGGCCTACAGGTATTGGCGGCAAAGGTAACGAAGGTGTTGCTGCTTATGTGAAGCAAATCAAAGGTTCTATTGGTTACGTTGAACTTGCATACGCTTTACAAAACCGCATGAGCTACACAGCAATGCAAAACAAAGCAGGTCACTTTGTACAACCAAACACTGCAACTTTCCAAGCAGCAGCAGCGGGTACAAGCTGGAGCAAATCACCTGATTTTTATAATGTAATTACCAATGCATCTGGTGCTAACTCTTGGCCAATCACTGCAACTACATTTGTAATCATGCATAAGCAACCAAAATCTGCTCAAGCAAGCAAAGATGCTCTAGACTTCTTCAAATGGTCACTTGAGCACGGTCAAGCGAATGCACGTTCTTTGGACTACATTCCTTTACCTGCAAACCTAACTAAACAAATTGAAGGTTACTGGATTAAAAACATTAACGTTAAGTAATCTGGACATCGCCTCTTTTTTTAAATCCAACAGAATTCGTTTTGTTGGATTTATCTCTATTTCTTAATTAAAGATTTTCAATGATGAAACTAGATAGAACAATGAACCTGAATAGTCAGACAGACTCAAAAGATCAGCGTAATGATCGACTGTTTCACTATGTGGTCAAAAGCTGTGCCATCTTTGTGCTTCTGATTATGCTTGCTGCATCTTTTTCCATGATTTGGAGTGGCAAAGAAGCTTTTCAAACCTTTGGATTTTCATTTATCTGGAACAGTTCTTGGGATCCGATTGAGAAAAATTTTGGTGCTCTTGTTCCCATTTATGGCACATTAGTCACCTCTCTGATTGCGATGTTGATTGCCGTTCCTGTCAGTTTTGGTATCGCTATTTTTATTACCAACATTGCACCGAAGTGGATCCGTACACCAATTGCAACAGCAATTGAGCTACTCGCAGGTATTCCTTCTATCATTTATGGTATGTGGGGTTTATTTGTTTTTGTTCCATTTATGGCGGATCACATTTACCCTTGGGTCAATGACCATATGGGTACATGGCCACTTATCGGCCCATTGTTTCAAGGGCCACCAATTGGTTTAGGCATGCTCACCGCAGGTATTGTACTGAGCATCATGATTATTCCTTTTGTTTCTTCTATTATGCGTGAAGTGTTTGCAACCGTGCCAACACCACTGATTGAATCTGCTTATGCTGTCGGCAATACCACTTGGGAAGTCATTTGGGATATTGTTTTACCTTATACACGCTCAGCAGTACTCGGTGGTATCTTCCTTGGTTTAGGTCGCGCCTTAGGTGAAACAATGGCTGTGACATTCGTATTAGGTAATGCTCATCAGCTTAGTTTGTCATTGCTTGAACCAGGCAACTCGATTTCGGCAACCATTGCCAATGAATTTACCGAAGCAGATTCTAGTATTTACTTGTCTTCACTGCTTGCTCTAGGCTTTATTTTATTTGTCGTAACATTTATTGTGCTCGCGATTGCACGTTTCATGTTAGGGCGTCTATCACGCCGTGAAGGAGCGTAATCATGTCAACTGCGCTTTGGAAAACCCGTCAAGTTAAAAATTTTCTTGCAAAAGCCCTATCCTTATTCACTGCTGTATTTGGATTGTTCTGGTTAGTTTGGATTTTGTGGACCACCTTGAAAAATGGTCTACCTGCTTTGCATTTAAATCTACTCACTCAAATGACACCTCCTCCTGGTGAAACAGGTGGATTACTCAATGCCATTTTTGGCAGTATTTTTATGAGTGCAATTGCAGTTTTGATTGGTACGCCTGTCGGCATTGCAGCAGGAACTTACCTGTCTGAATACGCACGCGAAACCAAACTTGGTTTTTGTATTCGTTTTATTAATGACATTTTGCTTTCAACGCCTTCTATTGTGATTGGTCTGTTTGTATATGAACTTATGGTTCGACAAATGGGGCATTTCTCTGCCATCGCAGGCGCAGTAGCATTGGCATTTTTAGTTCTGCCTGTTGTAGTACGTACAACCGATGAGATGCTGCAACTGGTTCCAAACACCCTACGTGAAGCTGCACAGGCTCTAGGTATTCCACGCTGGAAGATTGTCCAGCAGGTACTTTACCGTGCTGCCATGTCAGGGATTGTTACAGGCATCTTGCTGGCACTTGCCCGTATTCTGGGTGAAACAGCACCACTACTCTTTACTGCGCTCAACAACCAATATTGGTCAACTAATCTATTACAACCAATGGCAAACGTGCCTGTAGTGATTTTCCAATATGCGATGAGTCCTTATGATGACTGGCATGCACTCGCATGGGCTGGCGCACTCCTCATGACCTTTTTTGTCCTTGTGCTTGGCATTGTGTCTCGCACAATCTTAATCAAAAAGGATAAATAAAATGAATACAACATCTCCATCTCTATCGAACAACTTGCAAGATGCGCAACGCGCACAGCATACACCATCGCATAATACGCCTATGTTTAATTCAGTGCTTCATACCTCGCCGCAGTTAACACCTGAGACGGCTAAGCTAGATATACGCAATCTAAATTTTTATTATGGCCAAGCACAGGCACTTAAAAATATTAATATGATTATTCCTGAAAACCGAATCACAGCGCTGATCGGACCTTCAGGTTGCGGTAAATCTACGTTATTGCGTGTGTTTAACCGTATTTATGATATTTACCCAAAACTTCGTGCTGAAGGTGAGGTTTTGTTTGATGGTCAAAATATCTTAAACGACAATATTTCTGTAAACGAACTTCGCGCTAAAATCGGTATGGTTTTCCAAAAGCCAGTCCCTTTCCCAATGACCATTTATGAAAACATTGCTTATGCAATCCGTCATTATGAAAAACTGTCTAAAGCCGAGATGAACAATCGCGTAGAAAAAGTTTTGCGTGACGTAGCTTTGTGGGATGAAGTTAAAGACAAACTAAATCAAAGCGCATTAGGTTTATCAGGTGGTCAGCAACAGCGTTTATGTATTGCTCGTGCTGTGGCATTGAAACCTGAAGTATTATTGCTTGATGAGCCAACATCTGCACTAGATCCTATTTCTACTGCAAAAGTTGAGCAACTGATTGAACAGCTTAAAACCAAATATACCGTTCTGATCGTAACGCATAACATGCAACAGGCAGCGCGTATTTCTGACTATACGGGCTTTATGTTCTTAGGTAAGTTGATTGAGCTAGATACCTCTAACAATATCTTTACCAATCCAAAACAACAGCAAACCGAAGACTATATTACTGGTCGTTTCGGTTAAGTTTTTCTCTGTTTTTTAACAGTTTCGAAAAAAAGACGATTTAAATATCGTCTTTTTTTATTTGTGGAGCTTACGATAGGTCTTGATGCTTAGCATCCCAATTAACCATAAAAATGCTGTTTTAAATGCTGACTATAATCTGTCAAATACTGATATAGCTGCTCACGATGATTGGATTTTGGCATATTCTTCGCTGCCAATTGTGTTCGCTTAATCTCTAACTGTTTTAAAATTTCAACCTGCTCAAGCTCAGACAACAACGCTTTTTCTTTCTGTTGTTTTTTGATGTCTAAATAATTTTCCGCCCATATACGTAGCGGATCATTAGCATCAACTTGGGCAAACAAATTAGTTATCAGCAATGCTGGCATATCTTGCTGTAATGCCAATTCAGCCGACAATAAACCTCGAATCGAATAAAACACTTTTTTATAAGTAAAGTTATCTGCGACTTGCATGACTTTCATGCCATTTTGAGCCAAAGACAAATAGTGATAATACAATGCACTATAGTCGATGCATTCAAGCAAACCTTGTTTAAAGCTATCCCATTCGGGGAAAGTATTCATATATTCAATATGCGCCCGCACCCACTCCAAAACAGTTGGATTGCTTTTTGCCAGTAACCCAAACATTTTGTCGAGATCGTAAGATACAAAGTCGAAATCACCGTCCATGATTTCAATCAGGTCACGATGTTTTTTATAGTCAAAATATTGTGCTTTGCTCGGCAAGTGAAAACCACGTACATCATAATCACTGTCAGGGCTTGCCATGCCCCATAAGCGGCTACCACTTTCAATATAAAACAGTGGAATGTCCTGACGCTGTTCAAAGAGTTGTTGAATATTTTTTTCGATGTTCATGTTATCTATTCTCAATATAAAAAAAGCGCATCTTTCGATACGCTTTTAGCAGAAATTTTTCTATTCAATCAAGTCTTAAAGATCGAATAATTTCCCTGGGTTCATTAAACCATTCGGGTCAAATACTTTCTTCAAGGCTTTCATATATTCAATTTCTTCTGCAGAGCGGCTGTATTCCAAATATGGTTTTTTGGTCATCCCCACGCCATGTTCAGCCGAAATTGAACCGTTGTATTTTTTCACAGTTTCAAATACATACTTATTCACCACCTGACATTTGGCAAAGAATTCATCTTTCGTCAAATCAGCAGGTTTTAAAATGTTCAAGTGCAAGTTACCGTCACCAATATGACCAAACCAGCAGATTTCAAAGTCTGGGTAGTTTTCAGTCACAATCGCATCGATTTCTTTAATAAATGCAGGCACATGAGTGATTAGCACTGAAATGTCATTTTTGTACGGGATAAACGGCGCAATCGACTCTGAAATATCTTCACGTAAACGCCATAAATTTTGGACTTGTTCAAGGCTTTGGCTCATCACACCGTCAAGCACCCAACCTTGTTCCATACAGTGCTCAAAAATTTCCATGGCTTTTTCCATGATTGGCTCGTATGGTGCTTCAAACTCAAGCAACACATAGAACGGGCATGGCGTTTCAAATGGACGTTGTACATGACCATGATCAAGAACTTTTTGCATTGCAAGTTCACCAAAGAACTCAAATGCAGTCAGGTCAATCTTGCTTTGGAAAGCATGTAACAATGGCATGATTGCATCAAAATCTGGTACACCTAGCACCATCACTTGCAAGTCTTGCGGTTGGCGCTCAAGCTTGATTTCAGCTTCAGTGATTAAACCCAATGTGCCTTCACTGCCAATAAACAAGTGTTGCAATGCATAACCTGTTGCATTTTTAACCATGCCTTTGTTCAGGTGCAATACATCGCCTTTTCCTGTCACGACAGTGAGACCCAACACCCAGTTACGGGTCATACCGTATTTGATCACTTTGATACCGCCAGCATTGGTACCAATGTTACCACCAATCTGACTTGAACCTGACGATGCAAAATCGACTGGGTAATACATGCCTTGTTCTTCTGCATAGTTTTGCAGTTGCTCTGTCACTACGCCTGCCTGAACGCGCACCATACGATCTGCTGGGAAGAATTCCAGAATCTGGTTCATCTTGTCCATGCTCACCACGATTTCACCATTGGCTGCAACAGCACCCGCAGACAAGCCCGTACGGCCGCCCGATGGTGTTACGGCAACATTGTACTGGTTGGCAAGCTGAACAATCGCTTGGACTTGTTCAGTACTCGATGGGAATACAATCACCGAAGGGTTTGGGTCAAAGTGCTTAGTATGGTCTTTCCCCCAATTTCCTAAGCTATCGGCATCAGTTTTGATGCGATTTTCACCTACAATTGCCGTCAGTTGATTCAGTAATTCAGGTGATAAAGTGACAGAAGCATTCATCGTGTACACGCCTAGCAAGAAATAAACAAGTTGTTGCTCACTATGTTATCATATTGCGACCAAATTTGGCCTTATGTAGCGGAGCGGTAATGAGCCAACATCTATCACTACCTAAAGATAAAATTCGTTTCTTATTGTTAGAAGGTGTGCACCAAAATGCCATCGACACTTTAAATGCTGCGGGTTATACCAACATCGACTATCGTAAAACTGCGCTTGAAGGCGAAGCTTTGAAAGAAGCTGTTCAAGATGCGCACTTTATTGGTATTCGTTCTCGTACACAATTGACTGAAGAAGTGTTTGCTGCTGCAAACAAACTCATCGCAGTCGGTTGCTTCTGTATTGGAACAAACCAAGTTGATCTTAAAGCAGCAATGCTTCGTGGTATTCCAGTATTTAACGCACCATATTCAAATACCCGTTCAGTTGCGGAACTTGTTCTTGCAGAAACTATCCTGTTACTTCGTGGCGTGCCAGAAAAATCAGCAAGCTGTCACCGTGGTGGCTGGAACAAATCTGCAGCAGGTTCTTTTGAAACTCGCGGAAAAACTTTAGGTATTGTTGGTTACGGTTCAATTGGCTCGCAACTTTCTGTACTTGCAGAAAGCTTGGGTATGCACGTGATTTATTATGATGCAGTGACTAAATTACCAATGGGTAATGCGCGCCAAGTCGGTTCTTTAGATGAATTGCTTGAAACTGCTGACGTTGTAACATTACATGTACCAGACGTTCCATCGACACGTAACTTCTTCGGTAAAGCACAATTCAGCAAAATGAAAGAAGGTGCGATCTTCTTAAATGCTGCACGTGGTACATGTGTAATCATTGAAGATTTGGCAGATGCGATCAAATCGGGTCACCTTGCTGGTGCTGCGGTTGACGTATTCCCGAAAGAACCTAAAGCCAATGGTGAAGAATTCGTTTCTCCACTTCGTGGTTTAGACAACGTGATCTTAACACCTCACGTTGGTGGTTCAACCATGGAAGCGCAAGCGAACATCGGTTTAGAAGTTGCTGAGAAATTTGTAGCTTACTCTGACAAAGGTATGACACTTTCTGCGGTGAACTTCCCAGAAATCGCATTACCATTGATGGAAGGTAAACACCGTTTACTACACATCCACAAAAACATTCCAGGTGTATTGTCAAAAATCAACAACTTGTTTGCCGAACAAGGCATTAACATCTCTGGTCAGTCTTTAATGACCAAAGGTGATGTTGGTTACTTGGTAATGGACGTTGACGCATCTGCATCTCACGAAGCACTTGAGATGTTGAACCACGTTGAAGGCACAATCCGCGTTCGCGTATTGTTCTAAGCCTAGACCGACCGTCTTTAAAAGCCACAACCTTGTGTTGTGGCTTTTTTATCGCTATATTTTTACCATTTGATCAATAATTTCAACATGGGCTTTTTCAGAAATAATCATACTGTCCAGTCAATTGCCCTACTCATGATTGCGATTGTCAGTGTACAAGCCAGCGCCTCTCTCGCCAAAATTTTATTTGCCTCATTTCCTGTGCTCAGTATTTCCGCCTTAAGGCTATTTTTAGGTTTTGCCCTTCTGGCTGTATTTTTTCAAATTTGGCGTGTGGCATGGCAACAGATTCACTGGGCATCCATTCTCGGTTATGGTTTGGCACTTGCAGGCATGAATGCCTTATTTTACTTATCTTTAAGTCGCCTACCATTGGGTATAGCCGTATCGTTTGAGTTTATTGGGCCTTTGAGTGTCGCATTACTGCATGCCAAACATCGTTATGACTTGATCTGGGTGGGCTTGGCGATTGTAGGTTTGTTATTGTTATTTCCATGGAATCAAACGCAGCAAGCACTCGACCCTGTTGGAATTTTTCTGGCGATTGGTGCAGGTGCCTGTTGGGCGGTTTATATTTTAACAGGCTATCGCCCTTCGGGCATTTCAGGCAATCATACCGTGTGTTTAGGCATGTTGATCGGCTCTTGTGTGTTGCTCCCGATAGCACTATGGATTGGAACACCAATCAAGGTATTAGAGCTGCCTTATCTACTGTATTTTATTTGCTTGGCTTTCCTCGCCAGCGCTTTGCCTTTTTCTTTAGAAATGGTGGCATTGCGCCATTTAAGTCCATTGCTATTTGGTACGCTGACCAGTTTGGAACCCGCTTTTGCAGCGCTATCAGGTGTGCTGTTTTTATCAGAACATTTACTTTGTACACAATGGTTCGCGCTTGCCACCATTATGATTGCCTCAATTGGCTGTACATGTACCACTCAACTCGGCAAACAGAAGATAGAGCAACAACTCAATTCTCTCAAGCAAAACCAAGCATAAAAAAAGTGGCATCTCTGCCACTCTTTCAAAACCTGCAATATATTTATATTTAGAGCATCTTTAGACAACGATCCAAAGCAAAATACGTAAAGTTAGCTCGATATAAAAGTCTGATAACTAATTCGACAAATCAAAATCGTTACCAGTACCAAGAAAATCTTACGTACAAAGCCACTACCATACTTCATGGCAGCTCGCACACCAACCACAGAACCCACAACATTGGCAGCCGCCATCATTAAACCGACATGTAAAATTGCATGCCCAGTTGGAATCAAAAAGCTTAATGCAGCAAGGTTAGTCATAAAGTTGCCAATTTTCGACAAGGCTGAGGCATGTAGAAAATCCACACCCAAAAAACGGATAAAGAAGAAAATAAAAAAGCTTCCCGTTCCTGGGCCAAAAACCCCATCATAAAAACCAATTGCCAAACTACCAATAGCAGCCAACACCAGCAATTTTGGGGTAATGTGCAAATCGACTGCCACTTGCCCAAAACTTTTTTTCATAAACGTGTAAATGGCAATGATGATCAGCATCACCAACACAAAAGGACGCAAAACGGATTGGGGAATTAGAGATAAACATGCTGCACCAGCAAAAGAGCTGATCAAGGCACAAATCGCAATCACCAACAGTAATTTCCATTGCAACTTGACCTTACGTGCAAACGTATAGGCTGCCGATGCTGTACCAAAAATAGAAGAAACCTTATTGGTTCCGATTACCGTAGCAGTTGACATTGATGGGAAAGTGCTCATCAGTCCTGGAATCTGAATGAGTCCGCCACCACCCACAGCAGCATCGATGGCTCCTGCGGTAAATGCAAACCCAAGCAGACTTAAGATCGTTATTGTATCCATGCAGTAATCATCACTTTTCTAAATGAAGGACTCGCTTAGGAACTAAGCGCTTTTTATCAGTAATTTGTGCCAAACCTAAACAGCGTTCGCCATCAAATACCAAAACTTGCTCTGCGGCAGCATGATCAATGTTACTTTCCAAACCATTACAGAAATACTTGCTACGCCCCTCAGGAACTTGAACCTGTGGCAAATGCTCAACAGGTGCATACGCAGGCAATAACAATGCCTCGCGCTCAGCCTCAGTTAAGCTTTCCAAATAGGGCAAGGTATAGCTTGGAATTAAATCAAAATGACCTGTTGCCGTTCGATGCAATGCACTTAAATGCCCCCCACAGCCCAGTGCTTCACCAATATCTTCCCCCAATACACGAATGTATGTGCCTTTAGAACAAATCACATCTAAAGTTAAACTATTTTGAGTAAATTCAATTAATTGTAGTTGATAAATCGTAATCGGACGTGCTTCACGCTCAATCACGATTCCTTGGCGTGCCAACTCATATAACGGTTTGCCGTGTTTTTTTAATGCTGAATACATCGGTGGGACTTGCTGAATATCACCACGAAACTGCTCAAGTACCTGTTCAATTTTTTCTGGAGTCAGTTCAGGTACAGGACGTTGCTGTAAAATCTCACCTTCCACATCACCTGTAGTGGTAGTTTGCCCAAGCTTCACGGTGGTTTGATAGCGTTTTACCGATTCGAGTAAATAGTGCGAAAACTTGGTGGCTTCGCCCAAGCAAATTGGCAATAAGCCTGTTGCTAAGGGATCAAGTGCACCTGTATGTCCTGCTTTTTCTGCTCGATATAGCCAGCGCACCTTTTGTAATGCAGCATTAGAACTAATATCCAGTGGTTTATTCAGTAAAAAAACACCGCTAATTGGGCGACGCTGAATTTTAGGCTTAGCAACAGACATACATGAAGTAATCAAAAAAAATGACACGCCATCTTAACAAAAGCCTAACCAATCTTCAGCAGGATTGTGTACTTATTCTCAACAGTCGAATTTTTATCGCTTAGAATGATCACAGGCATAAAAAATGCGCCAGATTCGGCGCATTTTTTTGACTCAAATAAAGCGAATTAAGCTTTACGAGCTGGCAATTTTTCACGAATACGTGCAGCTTTACCAGACAAGTCACGAAGATAGTAAAGTTTAGCACGACGAACGTCACCACGACGTTTCACTTCGATTTTAGCAACGATTGGAGAGTGAGTTTGGAAAACACGCTCAACACCAATACCGCTAGAAATTTTACGTACTGTGAATGCAGAGTTCAAACCACGGTTTTTCTTAGCAATGACAACACCTTCAAAAGCCTGAAGACGTTCACGATCACCTTCTTTTACTTTTACTTGGACAATAACAGTGTCACCTGGTGCAAAAGCAGGGATGTCAGATTTTAGCTGTGCATTTTCAACAGCTTGAACTAAAGGATGCTTACCGCTCATGGGGTATCTCCAATTATGCGTGGATCAGAAGAGGTCTGATATCCACTGGGTATAGAGGCTAAATCGCATAGACCCGATTATCTTTCTCTTTATGTTTGACCACTTCAATGCATAAAGAGCCTATTCAAGAAGACTTAAACATAAGTTTAAATCCCAATTCGAAGCATTGCTTCTTCTTGTACAAGGACAGTGATGATTAATCACTGCTATTTCCTCATTCATCTTTTAGCCATTTTTTTTGCTGCTTGGTCAACTCTACCTGCTCGACCAACTCGGGACGACGTTCAAGTGTGCGTTGATAGCGTTGCAAAAACCGCCATTTTTCAATATTGGCATGATGCCCAGATTTTAAGACTTCTGGGACGTCCAATCCTTCAAAATGATCTGGCTTGGTGTATTGTGGGCAGTCTAACAGGCCGTCCACAAAAGAATCTTGTATTGCAGATTGCTCATCTGACATCGTATTCGGCAAACGACGAATAATGCTGTCTAACAAAACCATCGCAGGGAGTTCACCACCCGATAAAACGTAATCTCCAATCGACCATTCTTGATCGACATACTTTTGGAGTAAACGCTCATCAACCCCTTCATAACGTCCACACAGTACAATCAATCCGTCATATTCAACAAACTGCTGTACTGCCTGCTCATTTAAGGTTTTACCTTGTGGTGACATATACACCACAGGAACATGAACTGCTCCTGCCTGCTCTGCAAGCTGTTTGGCATGAGAGATTGCTTTTGCCAACGGCTCAGCCATCATCACCATACCTGGACCACCACCAAATGGACGTTCATCCACTCGTTTGTAGTTGCCCTCAGCAAAATCACGCGGATTAATACAAGTGACTTGTACAATATCGCGCTTTGCTGCACGTCCGCTAATCCCGTAGGCTGTAATCGCTTCAAACATTTCAGGAAAAAGCGTAATCACTGCAAAAAACACTACAGATTCCCCTATTTCCTGCTGCGTTCGTCCTTCGCAAAAAGGATTAGTAATCTACGCCCCAATTCACGTAAATTCGACCAGCTTCAAGATCAACTCGCTGCACCACATCTTTATGCCATGGAATCATTCGCTCTTCGGCATCAACACTGTCAGCTGTGGCACGAACCACCATGACATCGTTAGCACCTGTTTCAAACAGCTCGTGGATTTGACCGAGATTGACTTCCTGCTCATTATCGTCCAGACCTAACACAGTTAAGCCTTTCAAATCTGACCAGTAATACTCATCCACACCTGGTTGAGGTAATTGCGATTTTGAAATCCAGATATTAGCGCCAACCAAGCTATCGGCTGCAGTGCGATCATTCACACTTTTAAGCGCAACAACCAAGCCTTTACCATGTGGTTTCCAGCGTTTTACATCGACTGTTTGCCAACCTGCTTTGGTTTCAATGTACCAAGGCAGGTAGTCAAAGATATTGCTCATGGGTTCTGTATTGGAATAGACCCAGAGCCACCCATTCAATCCATAAGCTGAACGTAACTGTCCAATCTGAATACGATCTTCGGGTACATTCTGTGTTGGTGTCATGGGCTACCTACTACAAAAATTATGCAGCAACTGCAGCTTTTTTAGCTTGAGCAGCTAAAGAAGCAACACGTTCAGAAGCTTGAGCGCCTTGAGCAACCCAATGTGCAAAACGGTCTGTATCTAAACGAAGTTTTTCCGCTTGACCTTGAGCAGTTGGGTTAAAGAAACCGATACGTTCGATGAAACGACCATCACGTGCATTGCGGCTATCAGTCACAACGATTTGATAAAATGGACGTTTTTTTGCACCACCGCGCGCTAAACGAATAACTACCATGATAAAAGCCTTATAATTCTTACGGATTATCCCTGCGCCGACCATCGGCAACACTTCAAACCCCTTTCATAGAGGGCGGTATTTTACGTGATATTCACCCCAAAGGAAAGATCAAATCGTAAGTTATCCACCGTTTTGAATTTATTTTTAGTTACTGTCCCAGGTTGAAGAACTACTTAAACTGCAACTTGATGCCCCTTGTGACCAGTACTTTTGTCCATCTTGGTTTAAGCAGACAACTCCATTACCATTTTGTTGGGTTGAACTGATAGGAGTAGCTGTTAAAGTATATCCTTGATTGTCTGCATCCAAAGTTAACATCACCGTATAATAAGCAGTTCCTGTACTTGGATAACTCGCTGTTCCTCCAACACCTGTTAAAGTTGCACTCGCATAGTTATTGTTGGCGAGTTTATAACTTTGTAAACTTCCCGCTACTCGCATCAACTCTGTTTCCACATCAGCACGATTGGTTCGAATTTTATATTGAGTATAACTAGGATATGCAATTGCCGCTAAAATTCCAATAACTGTCACTGTAATCATCAGTTCAATCAGAGTAAAACCTAAATTTTTTGTTTTCATTACCAATTCTCTGAACCTTGTACCGTAGTTCCACAACTTGTATAAGAAACATTCGACAACGTTTTATTCTTACAGCGTATCCCTGTACTAGTCAGTAAAAAATTATAATTTTTCTGATCTGTTGTGGTTGCCTGAATAGCCCAATTGCGACCCACTGCCGAGTTATTGGTTAAAGTAACATTGCTCGCATCAGGATCTACAATCGTAATGGTATAGGGATAACTTGTTGTAGTTGCAACAGTTGTTGTTGTAGTCGAAAATCCTTTGTAATTAAAATTACGTGCTTTCCAACGATCAAGTAATATAGCTAAGCGCTGCATTTCCTGCTGCGCTTGAGCTGCACGTGAACGCCGTGCATATTCTTGATAACTAGGTATTGCAATAGCCACTAAAATAGCGACTATCACCACTGCAACCATCATTTCAATGAGAGTAAACCCTCTATCTTTGAAAAATAAAGGAGCATTTTGCATAGTCAACTCCTTTATTGACTGGCTTCATACCAACGCTGTGGAATCAAAGACAAACTCGTTGAATATATTTTACGATTAGATGACAAGTTTCCACTAGCTGTAACTAATGTACGTGTTGAACCCGTACTATTAGTACTACCTACACTTGGCGCAACAATACCTGCACCAATATTAGTATGGTTAATAAAAGATGATGATGTATAAACACTTGAAGAACACTGACCGTACGGCATACAGAACTGTGTAACGAAACTATTACCTTTTACACCTGCACCACAAGTACCTGATAACCCATCTTTACTACCATCAAAAGTAGTGACATACATATCGTTATTAATAACTAAAGGTGCGCTTAAAACTTTTTCATCTTGAATCATTGATGATGCAAAAGCGTAATACCACCCCCCAGTCGTTGAATAAGGTGCAACAATAGTCGCATTCGATGCACGCGTTGTATCGGTTAGAGGTAACAATTGAGATGTTGTCGGTGAGGCTGTAGAAGTTGCAAGTGTTAAGTCATGAGTATTCATAGAGCTTGAATAACTGTAACTTGTTGTTCCACCAGATGTAGTTGTCGTGTAATTATATAAATCTGAACGTGCTACATCCTTGTCATATATATTATAAATAGCGTCGTTATTATAATTCGAGTTTGAAGAAGATGCGGTATCAAATAAAGGCGAACTAAGATTACCACTACCAATAGATACTACACCAAAGATAGTTCCACTAGAATTATAAGTCGAAAATCCAGGCGTCTCATAGAAACGAGGACTATATTGTCCATTATTTAAATTGAGCAAGCGAACTGGTGTTTTCGCAAAAGCACTCACTGCAGGTGCATTATTATTTAAATCAACACGCCATACTTGACCACCTAAATCACCGAAGTATAAATGATCGATCAAACCATCTGAATTACGATCTACAGTTTTAATTTGACTCACCACACTATATTGCATATTTGCTGCAGTCGTATATTGAACACCTGCGGTTGTATTGCTAGCAGTTGCATTCGCCCCAGTCCACCATAAAAGCTGACCTGTTAAGGCGTCAAACATATACATGCCTGCTCCAATTTTGTTGGTCTGTGAATAGGTTGTTCCTTCATAACCAGCATAACCAGTTCGGCTACCATCTGTAGCAAAGGTACCATCACCATTTGTACCCCCAGCATCATAACCACCGCCCACAAACATGACTAGGCGCTTGGAACCATTCCATCGCACCCAACCAATACTTGGTTTTGACCAACTTTGCCCCATAAAAGCCAATTCTTTGTAAGTCGTTGAACTACCGTTATACCAAACTTTACTCGTAGTACTCGTCCCTGGATCAATATGAAAAGCAATTGATGGGCTCGAAATATTCTGCAAATTCAAAGCATAGTAGCTACGCCCACCCATCCGCAATCCACCATATGCCATCTGTTTGCCAGTTGCACCACCCATGCCAGTGCCAACTGTAAGACTACCATCTGCATTTGGTACATATTCTGAATATACTTCCCATGGCGCATCAACACCATAATAAAGCGCTGCAGTACCACCACTGGTTGACTGATATTGTAAAAATGCATTTTTTTGTTTGGTGACCATTTCATTTGGAACAAAAGCAAACTTTTCTGTACCTGTTATCGCATCTACAACATGCAATAACCCTTGTGTACTTCCAAAAAGAGCATAATCACTACGATTACTTGTACCAATAGAACCATCGGTATTGGTTGTAATTGTACCGCTACTAGTTAACAGTATAGGGGCTGAATGCATGACTGCGCCAATCTGGCGTAACTCACCAGATGAAATTAAGGCACTCGTACTTGCTGGCAAATTGTTTGGATCTATAGCAAAACCTAACAATGTAAGTAAATAGCCACGAGCAGAATCTGTTGTAGTATTCAAATAACTCACATCTATTTGATTTAATGTTGTTCCAGTCGTATTTCCACTGCTATCACGATCAATCAAGAGCGTACGGTTTGCTGTATTCGATGAGTTTGCACCTAAAGGTAAAACTCCTTTCACCCCTCCATACGCTTTTGAAGTTGAAGTACTGTTTGTCCATAAATCCGTATTGGTAACAATCTTACCCGTAGAATCAACTACACTATTGCCACTTGCATCAGTAATATAACCATTCAATACATTGTATTTTTTTAAGTTACCCTGCCAAAGCTGATAAGTTTTGTCTGGTGTAGGTTGAAACTGCGAAAAATAAGCATAATTTTGTACAGCAGTCGGGTTTAATTTATCGGTTGGAATAGTTGCTGAGCCTGTCGTTACAGGTGGAATATCGGTTGATAATGTATTAATAAAACTGTTTACACTATTAACAACATCCGATGAATTAGCACCTAAATACCATCCACCTTGACCATAAACACCCCATCTTGCAGCATTTTTAACATCAGCTACATAACTACTAGTGATAGTTGCATTATCAATATTACTAATATTGGTTTGTTGACTTAATGCTGTGCTATATGAAGGAATTCCATTAAATTCAGCACCAAAACCCACAACAGCAGTTTTAATAGATAAGCCTAAAGGGTTCTTTTGAACTGTTGAAGAGGAACCATCAATATTTCGATTCAAGAGTAATTGAGAAAAATCTGCAATACATGCCCATCCTGCATTAGAAGTTCCTCCTTGAAAATAAGTACCACCTAATGAGCCTGAACAAGTTAAAGCACTACCATAACTCGTACTTCCACCCAAAGCATTTTGCATCAATGGTTGCGCTATACTTGTACCTGAGTTATTTGGCTCACCATCCGTTAAGATATAAATCCCTTGCCCACTACACTGTGTAGTACTTGTACTAGTTAATTGGCTCGTGATTGAATCTGGAGCTGTGTACGCAGTCTGATTACTATTCCAAGCAACAGATGAATAAGGAAAACCACTATAGCTATTTGAACCTAACAACGTACCTGTAAAATTATAACAAGTGCCACTATTACTGCCTACTTTACAAGCTGCTGTTGAGGTATAACCACCATTACCTAATGGGGAAGTCTGCGTTGCCGAATTCCAAGAACTACAGCCATTGTAGCTACTATTATATGTTTTACATGATTGGTAATATGTTTTATTGCTACTTACATAACTAAAATATATAGGTAAATTTGTTGCTGTATATGTTGGCAAAGTATTTGTACCCATCATATAAGCACCAACATCAGCATAAGCATGAGCTGTTGGGGTACCACCATTCGCTGTCAAATTTGATACAGCATTGAGTAATGTTTGCCTTTGGGTAATACCATTTACAGTTGCATCTAAACGTCTAGCAGGCACAACTATATACCCTGCATTACCATCTCCATTATAAGAAAATGTAGAGAGTCCAATCACTTTATCATCAGAAAGTGCTGTAATCGATTTTGATGTATTCCCATTTAATAAATCAAAAACACCATCTTTTAAGCGATCAACGCGAGTATAGCATCGATAAGAGGAGCCATTTAAGGTACATTGATTTTTTACAGTTGTACTAGCACTACTTGCACTGACTGAACAATAATCACGACTATAACCACCACTAGCTGTATCACTAGATATTGTACAACGTGATGATAAGCCATAGTCTGTCGCAATACTACTATCCCCCATACTCCCCGAGGTATCTAGCATTAGCATTAGCGTAATCGTACCGTACTTTGCTGCCTGATAAATACTAATGTCACTCGCATAAACTGCTGGGCTAGAAAAACACATAAATAGAGAGAGTAATGCTGCTCCCCCAGAGACCATGAATTTCCTAAGGTGACAATAATAATCTGATAATTTTTTTAGTTTTTTCATAATTACCACCTTATGAACTTGAAAGTGTTTGGGTTAAATTATATTCAGATACATGCGTTGTAAATGGAACATTTAACGCTGCAAGACACTGAGAAATACTTTGATTGGCATTTGCCGACGGCGTCACTCCGCTAGGCACGACAGGATTACTCATTTTTGTTGATAAACAGTTATCAATATCTGATGTAGAGGCTGATGAGAGCGTTGGCATTAATGAAATTGCATGCACGATTGCTTTTTCAGGCTGAATTACTTTAGCAACATCAACATCTGTGCCCGCAAGACTACCAGAAAAAGGGGTTGAAGCTGAATTATTGACAAACTGAATCGATATTTGTGTAATTACAGCTCGACGACCACTAGTATAATAATTGTCAGAAGATGAAGATGAACAATAGCCTTGTGCCCCGATTGAAGTACCATCAGGAGCTGTCGCTCCATCTTGCCATTGCATAATGCTCGCATTTGTAAGCGTAAAAAAGTTACTTTGGGTTCCACGATAACAAAAAACCAGTTCTTTACCTTTATTACTATCTGTATTGATATAACCGAACATTCCATCTGCAGCAAGTTGTCGATTTAAGCTATTTAAATCCTCTACCTTAAAAACTGCAGCATCAGAATTTTCTGTCAGTAGTTGTTGAGCCTGACTATTGGTTGCAATATTTAAAGATACCAAACTTTGTCGAATCGCCAATGTCCCAATAATCATGATCAAAAGTAATATCACCAATACCACAATAAGTGTAGCTCCTTGTTGAGAACGCCGATTCATCATGATTAACGCCCTCCTAAAGCATTACGAATTGCAACAGTTTGTGTAATTATCTGACGTAAATTTTTGATTTGTGCATTTTTAATCGTGCTATTTAAAGTCACTGACTGATCTAAAAGAGTAAACGATTTAGCCAAGTTAATATTTGAATCTGCACCTACAGACTGATTAGAACGTGCCAAAATGCCCAACTTGACCCCCACAATCCGAGCAGTTGGTGCATTGGTTGTGTATTGCGCAATCGTCATGTCTTGAAAATTACCCGAGCTATTTTGAACGGTCAGCAAGACATGAAAATAATCCACACGCTTCATAACGATTTGACCATTATCATTATTAAAGGCATTCACATTATTTGAACGCCCAGCAGCGCAAGCTAACGCTAATGCTGTTGCAGATGTTTCATTGCTATTGATATTAGCATCCTGACGCACAAAATAACGTTCAACTACATAAACAGAAGCATCTGTCACTTGTGTTCCTTCACAATCAAATAAACCACTGTCAATTTGGGCTTGTGTCGGTAAATATTGAATAACCAGTTGATCACTACCGACATTCACATTCGATGTATTGCTAACCGCACTTTGACTGACAGTAGAAGATGCTACTCCTGCCAAGTTTGTCGTACCAAAAACAATGCCACCATTTGCAGAGCCTGCTGTCATGGTTGCTGTTACAGCATTTAAATTTGCCATCCGAATATCTTTTGTAATGTAGTTTAAGGCAAAATTAGCATTATCTTGAATATCAGATGCGCCTTGTTGTAAGGCAAAACTTTTTTGCCCTGCAATAAAGAGCATGGTTGCTGCCGCAACAATAATTAAACCCAAAGCCAGTGATACCATGAGTTCAATAAGCGTAAACCCTCGTTGTGAATATTGCATTTAATATGCCTCCATCACAATACAGGTTGAAGTATCATTATAAGAAAAACCTGAACTTGTACTATTGGTACATGCGATATGCCCTGTTGTTGTCGCAGTTGTATCTACAGGGTCAGTTTTATTCCATGCGATATAAATGCACTGACGACCATTTGCTGTACCAGGACAAGTGATCATATTCAAAGTCATACCTGCATTGGTTGCCTGTACATAAGCTTCATGAACATCAAATGCTGCTTTTGCTGTTGGCGTACAAAAACCACTATAACAATTACTACCAGAAGCAGCCTGATTGGTTTGACTGGCTAATTGAGTTTGATATTGCGTTATAGCAGAATTATTAATCCGTATTTTTTCAGACAAGTCCCGTGCAATATTTATTGCCTGAATTCGATTAAACCCTTCAGAAGTCGCCTCTACAGCGCGTAATTGTAAAGCGACAAAGCCTAAAACTGCGATTGCCAAAAGCAGTAACGCTACTAGAACTTCAAGCAACCCGACCCCCTGCTGATATTTAACTCGCATTGCAACTCCCCGTAACAAGATCGCCTTGTTGTACAACTCCCATTCGGGAAAGGATTATTCTTTTTGAGTACTGTGCTTGTGCTTGTGCTTGATCACATAAGACCAATGTCATATCTGCACTTAATGGTGCTGTTGTTGTCGTTGGGTCTTGAACCATGCCATCTGCACGAAAAACGATTGTTGTTGTTGTTGAAATCAGTGCCGATTTTCCTGAAGCTGCCCAGTTGAGCGTACTGTCAGTATCTGCAGCAGATGAATTTAAAACGACAGTGACAGCACTACGTTGCAAAGCAGCCTTAGATCGCGCTTTTCCTAAAGTAATCACTAAACTACGCGTGCTTGCATTCAAATTCTGTTTGAGCAACACATTGTTAAATGAGGGCACTGCAATGACTGCAATAATCGCTATAACCCCAATCGTGACCATAAGCTCAATCAGAGTAAAACCTCGAACTGAACGCATCATATTATTAGCCTGCACAGCATTTTCCCATTTAAAATCATAACTATTTTTATTACAAAAAAAATACAATCAAGATAAAAGGTCTATAAAAGCAGATAAAATGTTATCTGCCTGAATTTTCTTTGCGGTTATGCCTGTATCACATGGATCCTTAATTCTTTAGGTAGGCTAAATGTTACATTTTCTTCACGCCCATCAAGTTCTTCAGGAGACTCTGCGCCCCAGTCCTGCAACCGCTGAATCACTTGCTTAATTAAAATTTCTGGAGCTGATGCACCTGCGGTTACACCGACCTTAGTGGTTGATTGGAACCAGTCTTGTTGCAACTGTTCAGCATTGTCAACCAAATACGAAGTTTTTCCCATGCGCTCCGCAAGTTCACGCAAACGATTAGAATTGGATGAGTTGGGAGAACCCACCACCAAGACGACATCACACTTTTCAGCTAAATCACGCACCGCATCCTGACGGTTTTGGGTTGCATAGCAAATATCATCTTTACGAGGGCCCTGAATATGAGGATATTTTTGACGCAAGGCATCAATCACTTTCGCAGTATCATCAATCGACAGTGTAGTTTGAGTGACAAAAGCGACTCTTTCAGGATGTTTCACTTGTAATTCAGCAACATCTTGCTCGTTTTCAACCAGATAAATTTCACCACCGCTATTTTTATCGTATTGCCCCATCGTTCCCTCAACTTCAGGGTGACCATGATGTCCAATCAGAATCGCTTCTACGCCTTCCCGCGCATATTTGGTGACTTCAATATGTACTTTCGTTACGAGTGGACAAGTAGCATCAAAGACTTTTAAGCCACGGCGCGCGGCTTCCTGCTGTACTGCTTTGGACACCCCATGCGCACTAAAAATGACAATATTATCGTCTGGAACTTCATCAAGTTCATCGACAAAGATCGCGCCACGCTGACGCAGGTCATCTACGACAAATTTATTGTGTACGACTTCATGACGTACATAAATTGGTGGCTGGAAACATTCAAGTGCCCGATTGACAATTGCAATCGCACGGTCAACACCTGCACAAAAGCCTCGTGGGTTCGCCAATACAATTTCCATAACTTCCTCAATCTGACAGGCAATGACTGTATTTTTTGAATTTATCGACCAAACTATTCAGTTTAGCCGCGCTCTACTCTAATATAGAGAAGATATTTTATCATATCAGGAAAAAATATCATGTCGGGTCTATTGTTTGTCGTTTCTGCAGCGTCAGGAACTGGCAAAACATCTCTGGTCAAAGCCCTGCTTGAACGTGTAACCAATCTACATGTTTCTGTTTCTCATACTACTCGTGGGCAGCGTCCCGGTGAACTCGATGGCGTGCATTATCACTTCACCAGTAAAGATCACTTTTTAGCGCAAGTGAAAGAAGGTGGTTTTATCGAATATGCGGAAGTATTTGGTAATTACTATGGAACGTCACAAACAACCGTCAAGCAACAGCTTGAAAAAGGACATGACGTTCTACTCGAAATTGACTGGCAAGGTGCAGAGCAAGTTCGTAAATTATTCCCTGAATCTAAACAGATTTTTATTTTACCGCCAAGTCAGTTTGATTTACGCCAACGCCTGTCAAACCGTGGTACAGATGCGGTAGAAGTCATTGAACATCGTTTAAGTTGTGCAATTACCGACATGCAGCAATACGTCAATTTTGATTATGTGATTATTAATGATGACTTTAATAAAGCCCTACATGATTTAGAATCCGTAATCAACGCTAACCGCCTGACTATGCTACAGCAAGCTCGGCGTCATCAGCAACTGATTGAAAAATTGTTGCACCCAGAGAATTGATTAAAACTTGAGTCTATGTGCAAAGCATCTTATACTGCACAGTCTAGTTAAATTTAACTCAGCAAGAGATTTGTTATGGCACGCGTAACTGTTGAAGATTGTTTAGACCATGTAGATAACCGTTTTGAATTGGTCCTTGTGGCAAGTAAACGTGCGCGCCAATTATCACGTCAAGGCATTGAACCAACTGTAGAGTGGGACAATGACAAGCCAACTGTTGTGGCTCTACGTGAAATTGCAGCCGGCCATATAAGCAAAGACATTTTGAAACAACGTGAGCAAGACTACCAAGTATCAAGCCTTGATCTTGCTCTTTCTGCAAATAACTTAAACCTAGAAGGCTTTACTTTCTAAGTCCAAGTTTTTTGCAAAAAAGCCTAGTTGGTTCAACTAGGCTTTTTTGTTTGCACTGTTATGATGCAATATTGAGTGAAATAATCAACTTTATTGAAATATTTTTGGTTTTTTCAGTGAGAAAAATTGACAAGACCCACAGAATGTTTTTCATTAAAGGGCTAACGTTTCCATTTGTGATTTAGCATTGAATTAAGGGTGGTTTATGCCAGGCGAAGAAGTCAGCCAAGCCAAGCAACAACTGAAACTGATTATTGACGAATATCTGTCAGAAAAAGATGTCGAACTGGTGCTTGCTGCCTGTGATTTTGCCGACCTTGCTCACAGCGGGATCACACGTAAAAGCGGCGAACCTTATGTGCTGCACCCAATTGCCGTATCTAGCATACTGGCGCACATGCGACTTGATTCCCAAACGCTGATGGCAGCGTTGCTGCATGATGTAATTGAAGATACCGAATTTAGTAAAGAAGAGATTGCGAGCAAGTTTGGTAAAGTCGTTGCCGAACTGGTCGATGGTGTCACCAAACTGACCCACTCTAGTGACAAACAGGTCAATAAAGCAGCCTCTTTTCGTAAAATTCTACAAGCGACCTTGCAAGACCCACGCGTAATTATCATCAAACTGGCAGACCGCTATCACAACATGACCACGCTTGATGCGTTACGCCCTGATAAACGCGCCCGCATTGCCCAAGAAACCTTTGATATTTTTGTGCCTATGGCACGTATCGTAGGGATGAATGAAATGGGTGATAATCTCGAATATCTGTGTTATCAAAATCTTGACCTTGACGTATTCAACAAAATTCAGCAGGCACTCCAACAGACTCGACCGAAACGCTGTGAATATCAACAAATCTGGGAAAAAAATCTTACACAGTTACTACAGCGACATCAGATTACAGGTCGCATTAAAAAGAAAAATAATAATATTGAGCTGATTCGCCACTTCCTTAAAAATGACATTAATCTACAAGAACTTACCCGTAGTCATACCTTCGAAATTATTCTAACCAGCATTGCCGACTGTGACCGTCTTGTCGATGTGTTACGGGAAAACTTTCAGGTTCTACAATTTAACGACCATATCCGTCGACCATTACCAGGTGGCAACCAGTCCCTGATGATGCGATTGAAGGGTGAAAAAACCACCCTATCCCTGACCATTCAAACTGAGCTCATGCGCAAGGCTGCGCGTTTTGGTGTGGTTCTCGGTGAAAATGCACCTCAAGCATGCCGCTCAGCCATTCAGGCATCTATGCAAAACCTGAATACCTTAATTGACGGTGAATGTGCCAAAACGACTTTTAGTGATTTGCTAGACTATTTGCATCAGGAAAAGATCTGGGTTTATACACCACATGGCCATCTGCATGAGCTACCGCAAGGTGCAACCATTGTCGATTTTGCCTATGCTGCCAGCCTGTTTTTAGGTAACCATGCGATTGGGGCAAAAGTGGATGGAGAGACCAAACCTCTGTCTACCCCTCTTGCGAGTGGGCAGGTTGTAGAAATTCTAACCGATGTGCTCGCAAGCCCGAACCCTGACTGGCTGAGTTTCATTAATACACAAAAAGCACGCCGTGCGATTCAAAATATCTTGCGTGATCAAGATGTTGAAGAACAGCGCATTATTGGTAAACAGGCACTTGACCGTGCTTTACGCCTGTTTAACAGTTCTAGTCATGAGTTATCTGAAGATGACTGGATCAATGTTTTAGAATGGCGTCATGTTGACAATAAAAATACCTTATATGAACAAATTGCTGTCGGTGATCTGCTGCCACAACTGGTTGCCAATCATTTATTTTCCATCGACAGTCAATTGGAAGAACCAAGTTCACATCGTTTGATTCAGGGTACAGACGGTATTGATGTCAAGTATGCGCGCTGTTGTAACCCAATTTTGGGCGATCCAATTCAAGGGCATTTATCGCGCCGTGGGTTGATTGTACACCGTGAACGCTGCCATAACCTGCTACATGAGCAGCATCTACATCCTGAAAATATCATGCCATTACAGTGGAGTGATTACGAAGTCGATGATGTGAGTTTTACCGCATATTTATGCATTGATATGAGTATGAATGACGAACAGATTTCTGACCTGATCTATCAATGTCGTAAAGCTAAATTTGGGGTAGAAATGATTAATTCCCAAGACAACAAAACCTATGTCAATGTCGTCGTCAATAACCGTAAGGAAATTGCTCAAGTGATTCGTGAGCTGCGTTTACACTTCGGTTTTCCACGAATTCTGCGCCAAGATACGCCTGTAATGATTAGCGAAACGCATAAAGTTGTATAATTTAAGCGCATCCTACATAGATTGTGTGCTATATATAAATGATATAGGTCATTGAATTTGTAAAGGAGACATGTATGTCACGCCAAGTGATTCATACTGAAAATGCACCTGCTGCAATTGGAACTTACTCCCAAGCCATTTTAGTTGGGAATACACTGTATCTTTCTGGACAAATTGGTTTAGATCCATACAGCATGGAATTGGTGGATGGTATTGAAGCACAAATTCGTCGTGTTTTTGACAACATCAAGGCTGTTTGTGAAGCTGCTGGCGGCTCTTTAGCAGATTTTGCAAAATTGAATATCTTCTTGACAGACTTGTCTAATTTTCAATTGGTCAACCAGATTATGGGCGAATACTTCCCACAACCTTACCCTGCACGTGCAGCGTTGGGCGTGGCAAGCTTACCTAAAGGGGCTTTGGTTGAAATGGATGGTATTGTAATCATTCCTTAAGTACAAAATGATGTATATAAAACCACCGATCAGGTGGTTTTTTTCATCCAAAAAGCCAATTATAGTTTTGTAAATATGAAGATGAAACCCATTGACAAACGATAACAATTATCAATAATATCAGTAATCGTATTTATCTTTTCATGGGTGCGCACATGTATGTTTGTTTATGTCGTGGAATTACCGACCAAGATATCAAAGATGCTGTTGCCAATGGTGCAGAAAGTTTTCGGGAAATTCGTGATTTACTCGATTTAGGCACTTGTTGTGGACGTTGTGCACCTGAAGCCCGTAGCCTGATTAATGAAGAATTGGCTGCCATTGCTGCAAAGATTTCTATCGCCGCATAGCCCCATTACAGGGGCAACGTCTCCTTGTCCGCTTTTGATTTAGAGTGGGTTTATTTTAGGTGTCAAAACTCACCTTCACCATGTGATTGTGATTTTCATTTGCCGTTCGATAAATTACTCGCAGCAATACAACTTCTTGGCTAAGATAAACTTATCATTGCCTTAACCCTGTTGAGGCTTGCATTATTTGCGGAGAAATAATAATGAAAGGCAATCGCGATGTTATCAATCAGTTAAATCAGGTGTTGTATCACCATCTCACGGCGATCAATCAATATTTTCTGCATTCACGTATGTTTAACGACTGGGGCGTTGAGAAACTTGGCTCTGCCGAGTACAAAGAATCGATCCGTCAAATGAAACATGCAGACAAAGTCATTGAACGTATTTTATTTCTTGAAGGTCTGCCAAACCTGCAAAATTTAGGTAAATTATATATCGGTCAGCATACTTTAGAAGTGTTGCAGTGCGATGTGCGGAAAGTTAAAGAAAATATTGAAGCACTGCAAAAAGCAGTCGCATTGTCAGAACAACTACAAGACTATGTCTCACGTGATCTGGTTCAGGAAATTCTAGAACATGAAGAAAATTACTGGGACTGGCTGGAAACTCAGATCGACCTCACAGAAAGTGTAGGTATCGAAAACTATATTCAGAGCAACATGTCTGATGAGTAACAACCTGCCGAAAGATAAATGCCGATCAGCGAAGGAGATTTTTAATCATCTCCTTCCTGTTCTCGATAAATTATTATAAATCATAAAACTATATCAACTTCATTCTTACCAATTTATACAAGTAATACTCCTCGCCCAAAAAACAGGTCAATCCCCTCATTGAATGGATAAATCTCGGAAGCGTCTTACCCTCAATATGTTTTTATCTTGAATTATGATAGGTAACACTTCTGTGAAGCATATCGCATCATCAATTCGAAAAAGAAAATGCCAGTCAATTGCTTAACTGACTGGCATTAGGCTATAAAGCAGCTTTTTTACTTAGGCATCACTTACGAATAGCACGACCATTATGATCTTGGTCAAGCAAGAGCTGATTATAAGGATGATCAACCTGATATAAACCATGGATCAAGGCTAATTGATGCTGGGCTTCTTGATTCTGCCCGTTATATGCTAAAAGCTGAGCGTATTTATATAAATCATAATGCGTTGGTGTAGTGACCGCAACTTGATGATAATGCTCTAATTGTTGTGGTGACAAACGGCTAAAACGATCCAGATAATACCAGTTAGCCCGTTGATCGAACTGATCCAAGACATAAACTCGATAGGGTTTAACTGCTGGAATCCCCTGATCAGAATGTTTATGCCCCTGATTTAAAGCATCAATTGAACTGAGATAATCGCGCCAGATTAAACCGTAAAGCAAAATACCAATCACTAAAATAGCAGTATTCAAGTTTGCAGATAGTGAAAATGCCTTCAGTTTGGCTGTCTGCGCCTGAATGACTCCCAGTAAAAAGCCAACAGGTAATAAGAAATAAGCATAATCTTGAGGGAATTCAAACATTGCATGAATCAATACACAGCAGACCATCAGCGTTGCAACCAATGACTCGCTCTTTTCCACCTGTTTGTTGAGTCGCCAAAGCCACCATGCGATATAAGCAATAATCGCGGTTCCAACAATAACACCATTCCAGACCAGTAATTCTAAAATGAGATTATGCGCACTGTTGGTTCGTTCATTGTGCTGAAGAAAATCTGCCCCGACCAATTGTGCATAGCTGGTTTGATTCCAGCCATAGCCCAGCCACGGATGTTGCTGAATGGCATACAGCATTTGCATCCAGATATTAAAGCGAGAATGACTCGAACTGGCACGTGCAATCACATCCGACATTTCTGAATGAGATAACCCCAGATGCACCAAAATCGCATTTAGACTTGGAATTGCCAGCAAGCAACCGATGTAAATCATCACCCATGCGGCAACATGGTAACGCTTGAAACGATATGCTGCGGAGAGTTTAAAAAACAGATAAATACTGAGTACTGCACAGGCCACCCAAGGCGTACGAGACTGACTGAGTGCGATGGTAAAGGTGAGCAATAATGCCCCTAACGTCACCAGCCAAGTGGGTAAGGTGCATTTTTCAAACAGATATAGGCAACTCATTAACCCCATCATCAGGAAAGTTGCCATATTGTTGGGCTGAGCAAAGTTCGCATAAGGACGATTACCACGTAATGGCATAATCAGTGATAATCCCTGATCGAGATGCAGCCATTGCAGCAATGCTATGCCAACGCTGATTAAACCGACCACAAAGGTCAGTAAGCTCCAGCCTTTAAAGACTTTTTCACGCTGCACGGGATCTTGAGTCAGATTAAATCCAAGTACAACCATCATGGCAAAGGCAAAAACATACAATGCCGATAACAATGCCTTACTAAAATAAAACTCAATACCAAATACCCACTGCACAAACGGGATACAGGCCATCACAAATAGTGGCACATTCAGCTTGGGCAATTGTAAGGGCTTGTCAATATATAAAGCCAACGTACATAAGGCCGCCGCATACGCTAATAATTCGCTAGATAGTGTCAGCCACGGGGTATAGTGATATGGAGATAGCCAAGACAATGCCAGCAGCACCGCAATCGCAAGAAACAGTAATCTTTGCATCATGAGCAAAACAGGTGAAAAATAAAGCACGCATTATAGAATATTTTTGAGTAAAGCTATGTAGCACAACTTGACCATTACAGCCTAATCTTCAATAAATTTTTCTATTTATAGGATGATGATTTATAAAATTCAAACATGCCACGAAGGCAGAGCTTGCTAAGATCATACTCATGACATTGACAACAAAGGACGCATCGCATGCCGCATCAAGGAAAAGAGCTTCATTTACGTCGCGCCGAAATTGGGCAAGGTACAGTCATTGCCCGTGCATTGCCACACCGAGAAAAACGCATGATTGGCGCATGGTGCTTTCTCGACCATGCTGGTCCAGTCGAGTTTGTTCAGGGTGAGGGACTTGATATTGGCCCACACCCACATATTGGCTTACAGACCTTCACGTGGATGATTGAAGGTACGCTAATGCATACTGACAGTCTGGGTTCAAAACAACTAATCCAGCCCAAGCAGGTCAACCTCATGACTGCAGGCTACGGTATTTCTCATACAGAAGTCACGCCTCCTCATGAAACCCAACTGCACACGGCACAGCTCTGGATTGCCCTACCCGATAACAAACGCAATATGCCCGCCAAGTTTCAGCATTATCCTGAACTACCCGTCATACAGAAAGACCAGATCGAATGTCGGGTTTTGGTCGGGGATTTTTTGGGGCATACATCCCCTGTTGAAGTCTATAGCCCATTACTTGGCGTCGACCTGTATGCAGCACAGGTAAGTCAGACCACATTGCCGCTGAAGCCCGATTTTGAATATGGCATTTTACTACTCTCAGGACAGGCACAGGTCAATGGACATGTGCTGACCACAGACAATATGCTCATCTTTGAAACAGGTTCAAGTGACATCAGTCTGGTACTGTCCGCCGATAGCCGCGTGCTCCTGATTGGTGGAGAACCCTTTGAATCGCCGATTTTACTGTGGTGGAACTATGTTGGTCGTAGCGAAGATGAGATTAAAGCTGCGCATCAACACTGGTTACAGCATGACAGCCGCTTTGGAGAAATTCCCGATTATCCAGGTGAACGCTTACAAGCACCTGCATTTCCCGAACACATGAGGGCATCGAAATGAGTATCGTTGGTCGTAGTCAAGTTCGAACCTTACCTGAATCATGGAAAGGGCTGGTTCATTGTGGTGAACATCACTTTTTTACTGATGAACCTGAACACCTGGAAGGTCATGATCAGGGTGCAGCGCCTTATGACTTGCTATGCAGTAGTCTTGTGGCATGCACCATGATTACGCTACGCATGTATGCAAAGCATAAAGGTTTCAACTTGGGCGAGTTTAAGGTCACTGCTCAGTTTCTAAGCCATCGTGATGGTTCTGAACACATTCAGCGTCAGATTGAATTTCCTCAGCCCATAACCAATGAGTTGCGTCAGAAACTTCTGGCCGTTTGCCAAAAAACACCCGTCACAAAAACCTTGTTGCGCAGTGTCAAAATCGAAACACAAATTTTCGACCCTGTAGCATAGTTTACACTTTGACGAATGTCGTTACATTTCGCCAAAGTCACCACGGTTAAAGTCATGAATAGCTTGCATAATTTCTTGTTGGGTATTCATGACAAATGGCCCATAACCCTGAATCGGTTCATTCAATGGTTGTCCAGTTAAAATCAGAATTCCTGCCCCCTGTTCAGCACTGATCTGAATCGGTTCGGCATCGTCTCGGTCAAACAGGACAAAGCTATGATCAGCAACCTGATACTGTTGATTGATCAAGACTGTTCCTTGTCGTACGACCACAATACAGGTTTGCCCCACAGGCACGTTAAATTCATGCTGCTGCCCTGCCATCAACTGAATATCCCAGACATTTACAGGACTAAAGGTCAAAGCCGCGCCTTGCACATCGGCATATTGTCCTGCGATGACCCGCAAATAACTGCCCGCATCATCGAGTACAATTGAAGGAATTTCACTTCGGGTAATGGCTTGATATTTGCCGTGAGTCATTTTGTCTTTGGCGGGCAAGTTGACCCAAAGCTGTACCATTTCTAGCTCACCACCTTGCTGGGCAAAAGCTTTCGAATGTAACTCTTCATGCAGTAAGCCTGCGCCTGCGGTCATCCATTGCACATCACCTGTCTGGATGGTTCCACCTCCACCATGCGAATCACGATGCGAAATTTCACCTTTATAGGCGATGGTCACCGTCTCAAAACCACGATGTGGATGTTCCCCGACCCCGCGTGGCGTGCTGGTTGGGCTAAAAAATTCAGGTGCAGCATAATCCAGCATCAGAAATGGACTCAGCACTTGCCCTAAACGATCATAAGAAAATAAGGTGCTGACATGAAAACCATCGCCCACCCAATGTTTTTGCTGTGTCCGATACTGCCCAATGACTTTTTTCATGTCGGAATCCTCACTTGATTTAGAGCATAATTTTACATTCTAAGTAGCCGTCAAAAAATCATAAAAATAAGACGGATTATCTTATATATGCAATAAACAACTTCCGCTACAATCAATTAGTTGTCTGAACGCAAGAGGCTGCCATGCATATTTTTGATGATTATTATTATTTTTATCTGGTGGTCAAACATGGCGGATTCAGTGCAGCCAGTGAAGCGACTCAAATTACCAAATCCAAACTCAGTCGGCGAATTTTAGAACTTGAAGAACGCTTTAATATTAAATTGATTCAGCGTACCACACGGCATTTTCAGGTGACGCCACTTGGGCAACAGTTTTATGAAGAATGCCAGAAAGTCGTTAACCAGATTGAATGCAGTGAAAACGTACTGTTACAACAAAAAAGCGAACCTCAAGGTCTGGTACGCATTAGTTGTCCAAATATCATGCTGCAATTTCAGATTCGCCCGATTTTAAATGCTTTTTTACAACAATATCCTAAAGTTCAACTTGAGCTGGAACTGACCAGCCGCCGTGTCGATGTATTACATGACAATATCGATATTGCAATTCGCACCAGTTTCAACCCAAATGTAGATTCCAGCTTAATTGTCCGCGATGTGGTAAAAACCACACATTGTCTGGTGGCAAGCCAAAGCTTGTTACAAGGTCATACCATTCAACATTATCAGGAACTGGCGCAGTACCCAGCATTGGCTTTAGGCTTAATGAAAAACCAGTATACGTGGCATTTGCAGCACCTAACCACAGGTGAAACCGTGAATTTTCATTTTGATCCCCGTTTAAAGTGCAATGATCTGGCAGGTGTCTATTATGCAGTCAAAGATGGTTTGGGTATTGCTGATTTACCTGTGCTGAGTGTGCAAAAAGATCTGAAAAACGGCGACTTAATACAGGTATTGCCCGATTGGCAATCCAATATTGGCACAGTTCAACTGGTCTATGCGTCACGTAAAGGGCAACGTTTAGTGATTGAAAAACTGATTGAAAGCCTGATACAAGGCTTACGCAACATGGTTGGGCGCGAAGCTGGTTATATATCCTAAGTCTTTGTAAGCAGACCATTTGTAACAGTTTCACCCAGTTAATTTGCGCAAAAGCATAGAATTGAAGGCAATCTCTGCTTTAAGATAGCTTTCTTTTTGCGTAATTTTTCAAAAAATGTCGAAACTCAGTGCATTAGATCAGTTGCTACAACGCTATAAACAATTGCAATATCATCAAGATCCTGTGTTATTTCAACGCCTACAAGATGTACAACAATGGCAAAAGAACCGCTTAAAGCACTCACATCAGGCATTATTTTCCGAAAAAAATAATCGGCTCATGGCAGCTTACTTTGTCGACCGTTTATATGGCGGACCAGATTTTGATACCTTGGCCAAACAGATTGAACGCTTACTCAAACATGCCCATAAAGCTGAAAAGTTTATTCCTGAAAATGCCATTAAAGCAGGAACTCACGGGATTTTACTCGCCATTTATGCGGTTGAACTTGATGAACAAGTTGCGGCTCATATTCAGAACAATTATCCGCATAATCAAGTGTTGAATGATGAAATCATGCGCCAAACCTATTTACAGCTTGATCAGGCACAGGCACGTCTGCAACAGCTCAGTATGGCGGATGAATTCGGGCATTATCTGGATCGTTATTTGCGCTCTTTTGTGGTTCATACAGCCTTTAAAATGTGTAAATCGGTGGCGTATAAACACCATTTCCAAATGATGTATGACTTTATGGATGAAGGATTTACAGCCATGAAGCCACTCAAGTCTGCCGAAAAATTTGTGCGCGATTTTACCGCACAGGAACGCCAGGTGATTCACCGCGTACATACAGGCGATCTACAGCCTTTTCAATAATCGCCCCGCACAAAGCAGACTTTTTTCTGTATATTATTCATCTATTCAAGCATGATGATCGCTGCAAAATTCTGCATAATCTGTCATCATACGCACTAATTCTTTTATACCGGTGAATGAGGAGAGACTCATGTCGAACGAACACCCAACGCCAAATACACCAAATGAGTCGACACAAAATTCCAATAAAGTTAGTCCTTTTTTAACTTCGCCGCTTCCTGAAGGCACACCACAAGGTCAGCAAACCAGTCTTAACCAAGCTCCGCAAGACACTCCGATTACAGAGTCAGTTCCTCACTACAACTTGCCACGCGGTGCGGGCAAAACAGGCAATGTCGGCGACACTACCCACTTTGGTTTTAAAACCGTGCGTACCGAAGACAAAGCGCAAAAAGTCGCAGAAGTGTTCCACTCGGTGGCTAGCAAATACGACATTATGAATGACTTGATGTCATTCGGGATTCACCGTTTATGGAAACGCTTCGCGATTAACATGTCTGGCGTACGTCGTGGTCAGCATGTTCTAGATATTGCAGGCGGTACGGGTGATCTTGCTAAAGTATTTAGCCGTGAAGTTGGCCCTCAAGGTCATGTGGTCCTGTCTGACATTAACGAATCAATGCTCAATGTCGGTCGTAGTCGTTTACTCGATGCAGGCTGTACCAATGTCGATTTCGTGCTTGCCAATGCCGAAACCTTAGAACCATTTGCTGACAACAGCTTTGATCTGTTGACTATCAGCTTTGGTTTACGCAACGTGACCGACAAAGATGCAGCACTTGAATCAATGTACCGTGTGTTGAAGCCAGGTGGTCGTTTACTGATTCTGGAATTCTCTAAACCTGTATTTGAACCATTCTCTAAACTGTATGACCTGTATTCATTTACCGCATTGCCAATTATGGGCAAATTGGTGGCGAATGACTCAGAGAGCTATAAGTATTTGGCTGAATCGATTCGTATGCACCCAGACCAGCGTACCTTAAAAGGCATGATGGAAAAAGCTGGCTTCCAGAACTGTGATTACCATAACCTGACTGGCGGTATTGTTGCAGTACACCGTGGTTTCAAACTCTAATCGAGGACGCTCCTGATGTGGTCAATTCTTGCATTAGGTGCTGCTGAACGTCTGGTCAATCGTGTGATTGACCTTGACGCGATTACACGCATCCAACTCAATCAACTCCAAGGGCAACTCCTCCGTGTCGTGATTGCCTCGCCACAACTCTCGGTCGATGTTTTTTTTGATGAAAACATCTTACGTCTAGAGCCAACGGCAACAGGACATAGCAAAACCCCAAGCCTGTTTGAACAACGCCCTTTCGACCCACAGCATAGCCCAAGCACTGCCAACGCCACCTTACAGGTTGCCAATGTGGTTGAGCTGCTGAAATTATTACTGGACAAAGAAGTCGGTACGATTCCTGTACAGGGTGATTTTCGCCTGTTGCAAACAGTGCAAGATATTTTGCAACGCCTTGAACCAGACTTGGCGGCACATTTATCGCCGTGGATTGGTCCAACGCTAGCACATGAGCTGGGTAAAATTCAGCATTTACCCCAACTGGCGAAACGCTCGTTGCAAAGCAAACTGTTTTTTGCCGCAGATACCTTAAAAGAAGACAGTGGTTTATTTGCACCGCGCTGGCAAATGGACGAACTGCAACAAGGCACACGTGCCTTGCAACAAAATATTGACCGACTGGAAGCCAAAATTCAGGCATTACAGCAGACAATTCTCCCAAAACAAGATTAGGTGACCGCTTCAATGATTCCGCATATTTCCCGTTTACTCGAACTGTGGCGTATTGCTGCGCACTATAGACTCGACACGTTGGTTGCTGCGGAAGACATTCCTATCAAGGCGCGCCCCTTACTGAAACTGATTCGCCTGCATCCTGCAGCATGGTCAAGCAAACAGGGCAAAAATCCGCTCAAGCTCAAAGAAGCTGTAGAGGAGATGGGGCCTTTAGCCATCAAACTCGGTCAGTTATTATCGACCCGCCGTGACCTGATTGACCCTGAAATCTTGCAGCAGTTGGTATTACTACAAGATCGGGTCAAACCCTTCGATGCTGATGTCGCCAAAATACGCATTCAACAATCCTTGAAAGCGGATATCAACTCGCTATTTTCCCGTTTTGACGAACAACCACTTGCCGCTGCATCGATTGCACAGGTACATACTGCTGCACTGCATGATGGACGTGAAGTGGTGGTCAAGGTCACCCGCCCGAATATTCGCGCACAAATTCTGCAAGATTTTGAAATTCTGACGTGGCTTGGACATAACCTCGAAAACCGTTTGGAAGCTGCGCGTGCCCTGCATCTATCGGAAATTATTCAGAACTACCGCCAAACCATTCTGAATGAACTGGATTTGACCCTCGAAGCAGATAATACCCGCCGTATGCGTCATTACTTCACAGGCTCAAGCATGATGTATGTGCCTGATGTCTATATGGACAGTACCGATGTGATGGTGGCGGAACGCATTACGGGCGTACCGATTTCAGATACCGAAACCTTTGACCGTCTCGGCATGAACCGTGCGGATCTGGCAGAAAAAGGCTTGACCATTTTCTTCACCCAAGTCTTCCGTGACAACTTTTTCCATGCCGATATGCACCCTGGCAACGTGTTTGTGGAAACCATTAATCCGCAGCAACCGCGTTATATTGCGCTCGATTGCGCGATTATGGGTGAACTCTCTAAGCAAGACCAAATGACGGTTGCCCGCATGCTACTTGCCGTGATGAACGGTAATTTCATGCAGCTGATTCAGGTGGTGCATCAGGCAGGCTGGATTCCACCAGGCACCGATCAGGATGCGTTGGCACGTGAAATGCGCCGCACCGTGGGACCTATGATTTCCAAGCCCATGCATGAGCTGGATTTTGCAGGCATCTTGATTCAGGTGATGGATATTGCCCGTCGTTTCCATCTGGAAATTCCACCACAGTTGATGCTGTTGCTGAAAACCTTGGTACATGTAGAAGGTTTGGGTACAGACCTCTACCCTGCACTGGATATCTGGAAACTGGCAAAACCGATTCTGACCGAATGGGTCAAGTCCAACATGGATCCTGTGAAAAATATCAAACAGTTAGGACAGCAAATTCCTGACTTGCTCTTGGGTGCACAGGATATTCCAACGCTGATAGTGGACAGCCTCAATGGCTTAAAAAATCAGTCAGCATGGCAAGACAAGCAATTACGCGAATTACAGCATTTACGTTTACAGATGCAACAGCAGCAAAAACGCAGCTGGATTTTTGGCAGCATGATCGCGATTTTACTCAGCATCGCCATCATCAGCCCGTGGTTTGTGTCGATTCCACTGATTGTTGTTGCCAGTCTGATCGCGCTGTGGCGAATTGTGCGTTAGGTGAGATTTAAAGATCTGCATATTGTCTGTTGATTTTTGATACTTGCATACCCTGTTCGTCTGTGGTGTTTCAGTTGAATCAGATCAAAAGAATATTTCCGCATTGCAATGCTTTGCCGTACACTATAGCCCTGCTTAATTTAAGCCTCTTTTTTCCACGCAAGAAATTTGGTGATTTTCCATGAACAATATGCAATGGCTCGATGAAGTAAAATTTAACGAACAAGGTCTCATTCCTGCGATTGCACAGCATCATCATACTGGACGAATCTTGATGGTGGCATGGATGAACCGTGAATCGCTGGCGCTGACTGCTGAGAAAAAACAGGCGGTCTATTTTTCCCGTTCACGTCAAAAACTGTGGCACAAAGGTGAAGAGTCTGGGCACTTCCAGACCGTACATGAAATTCGCCTCGACTGCGATGCCGACGTGATTGTGCTGCAAATTGAACAACATGGTGGCATTGCCTGCCATACAGGTCGCGAGTCGTGTTTCTACCGAAAACTGACTGAAAATGGTTGGGAAATTGTCGATGCACAGCTCAAAGACCCGAGCGAGATCTATCACAATACCGCTTCTAGCAATCCGCATACCCTTGCCATGTCCGCTTCAAATGCACAGGCGGAAAGCATCGAAGTGCTCGATTACCTCGGTAAAATGATGATTGAGCGTAAAGCAGCCGACCCTGAAAGTTCTTATGTGGCGAAGCTGTATCACAAAGGTCTGAACAAGATTTTAGAAAAAGTCGGCGAAGAAAGCATTGAAACCATCATTGCTGCCAAAGACTATGCCAGCCATGCTAGTGAAGACAACAAGAATGACTTGATCTATGAAGTGGCCGACTTGTGGTTCCATAGCATCGTGATGCTCGGTTATTTTGATATTGACCCGCAAATCGTGCTGAATGAACTGGCACGCCGTCAAGGTCTGTCAGGACTGGTTGAAAAAGCAAATCGTGCAGCCCACTAAACCAACTGCCGAACAGCAGATCGCCATTGAGCATGCGCTCCGTGGCGAATCGTTCAAAGTGGTGGCCTACGCGGGTACGGGTAAAACTACCACCCTGCAAATGATTAGTGCTGCCATGCCTGAACGGCGTGGCATGTATCTGGCATTTAACAAAGCCATTGCCAGTGAAGCCCAACAGAAATTTCACCGCAATGTCGACAGCCGCACCTTTCACTCGCTTGCCTATCGCAGTGTGCCACGCAATATTACCGACAAATTGCGTCTGCCACGTCTGAGTCCGAGTTTTCTTGCCAAAGAATATCGGCTTGAACCCATTACCCTACGCCGTTTGATGGGGGGACGTTACGAAAAATATGCACTGATGCCAAGTCGCCTTGCGAGTATCGTAGTCAATGCTGTGGGCTACTTTTGTGCCACCAGTTCGCAATATCCTGCTCCACGGCATATTCAGGTGCCGAGCTGGCTGCATCCCGATGATGCAACTGCCCTGCAACAGCATTTATACCCTGCACTGGAGCGCCGCTGGTTGGATTCGGTGAATCCACAACATCAGGCAGGCATTGGGCACGATATCTATCTCAAACTGTGGGCACTATCTGAACCATATATTCCCGCAGACTATATTTTATTTGATGAAGCTCAAGATGCCGACCCGCTCATGCTCGGGATTTTGCTACAACAGAAAAATACTCAAGTAATTTATGTCGGTGATGCCCATCAACAGATTTACGCATGGCGTGGCGCAGTCAATGCCATGCAAAAGCTGCCACTGACAGAGTCACGCCTGACCACTTCATTTCGTTTTGGCGAACCGATTGCCGAGGTTGCCAACAGCTTGCTCGGTGGACTGAAAGAAACCGTTCCGTTGCATGGCAACCCTGAACGTAAATCCTCAGTATTTAACAAGCCACATACCAAAAAGCGTGATGCGATTTTATGTCGTACCAACGCACGTGCCATGGAATTGCTTCTGGCAGGTCTGGTCAGTGGTGAGAGAGTCAGTTTGCAGGCCGATCATGCTCGCCTGAACCGCTTTATTGATGCCGCGAGCATTTTAAAACAGGGCAAACGCGTCACTGATGTGCCTGAACTGGCATGGTTTAATTCATGGCATGATGTGCATGAATACTGCGAAACCAATGAAGGCAGTGATATTAAACCTCTCGTCAAACTGGTCGATGATCATGGGACTGCGCCACTCAAACGCGCTTTGGAAAAAATCACTCCGATTCAGGAAGCGGACTATGTGATTTCTACCGCCCACAAAGCCAAAGGCTTGGAATGGGATCGGGTACATCTGGAAGATGACTATCAATTTAAGCTCAATGCACATGATCATAAAATCAGTGATGAAGAATTGCGTTTACTTTATGTGGCATGTACCCGTGCCAAAGTCAGTCTAAATATCCATTATATTTATGATCTAATCCAACAACTTAAACAGAAAACTCCGTTTAAGCCACAGACACTTACGCCCACTTCACTGTAGATGCGATTGGCTACAAGTAAGTAACAAATTTATAAAACATAAAAATTATAATCAGAATAGGCATTTACAGGACAAACGGCGCAACAGCCTTAAAAAGGGCTAGTTTTAGCAGTCAAAAAATGTAGAATAATCTTGTACTTAATTTATTTCAGCACATATTTTACCCATCTAACCCAGTCGGTCTCTCGGTTACAGCCTAGTAGAGCGCACTTCGGCTTTTAAAAATTGAATATTGGAATGCTCTTTGCACACCTCTGATTTTTAAAAGAAACATAACTTTAGGTCATGACCTAATTGACAACTTAGGGATTCAAGTGTGTTAGCCATTATCATACTGTTACCTCTGCTTTTCGGCACAGGACTGGTTTCGTGTTTATCACACGCACCACGCCGCCTCAACATGCTCGCCGCTATAAGTATTAGCTTAAGTTGTTTCGGGCTTTTGCTCAGTCAGTCAAATTCAATTTTTCATGGTGCAACCCTGTTACAAACCTGGGCTTGGCTCCCTGAAATTGGCATTAATTTCAGTTTTCGCCTCGATGCTTTGGGCTTGTTGTTTGGCTTGCTTATCAGTGGAATTGGAACCCTGATTTTTATTTATGCCTATTATTATTTAGGTGAAAAAAACTCTCTGAGTAAACTGTATGGCTTGCTGATGCTGTTTATGGCAGCCATGCTCGGTATTTCCCTGTCCAACAACCTGATCATCTTACTGGTGTTTTGGGAACTGACCAGTATTTCCTCATTTTTACTGGTGGCGTACTGGCATCGCTATGAAGCCGCACAGCGCGGTTCACGCATGGCACTGATCATTACAGGTATGGGTGGGCTGGCGATGCTCGGCGGCTTTATGCTGCTTGGGCAAATGGCAGGTAGTTTTCAGCTGGATCAGATTTTGGCGCTGGGTTCAACTTTGCAAACGCAGCCGTTATTTGTTCCTGCGCTATTGTTGATTTTACTGGGTGCATTTACCAAAAGCGCACAGTTCCCATTTCATTTTTGGCTCCCCAATGCGATGGCAGCCCCAACGCCTGTTTCAGCCTATTTACACTCGGCGACCATGGTCAAAGCAGGGATTTTTCTGGTGGCGCGCCTACTGCAGATTTTTGTCGGGTTTAGCTTGTTTCACAATTTAGTCACCATTGTCGGGCTTATTACCTTTGCACTCGGTGCATTTTTTGCGATTTTTAAAGAAGACCTTAAAGGCTTACTGGCTTACTCAACCATCAGCCATCTAGGGCTGATTATGTGTCTGCTTGGGCTGGGTTCACCGCTTGCAGTTGCAGCTGCAATTTTCCATATTTTAAATCATGCAACCTTTAAGGCTGCCTTGTTTATGATCGCAGGAATTATTGATCATGAAACAGGTACGCGCAGCCTGAAGAAACTGCAAGGGATCTGGTACTTACTGCCGTTCACAGGCACGCTGACCATGATTACCGCTTCTGCCATGGCAGGTGTGCCATTCACCAATGGTTTTTTATCCAAAGAAATGTTCTTTACTGAACTGGTCAGCCATCTGTCTGGTTTTAGCCTCATTTTAGGCGTTGCAGTTGCCACATTGGCAGGGATTTTTGCGGTTGCCTACTCGTTCCGTCTGGTGCATGGGGTGTTTTTCGATGGCGAAATCGGCGAACAGATTCCCAATCCTCATGCACATGAACCTGCACTTGGTATGCGTGGCCCGATTATTTTACTGGCCAGTCTGTGCATTTTAGTGGGCATCTTCCCAGCATTTTTTGCTGAAACACTGGTCAATCAGGTGACTCGGGCATCATTACAGCTCAATGAATTTCACAGCGTGCATTTAGCGATTTGGCATGGGGTCAATTTACCCCTACTCATGAGTATGGTGGCGCTGGTCGGCGGCTCGGTCTTTTATCTGCATTTAAGTCGTGGGGCACTGATCCGTCATATTGACATCGAAGATTATCTACGCAAGCTGCAAGGCAAACTGATTTTTGAATACCTCATGCAGCAGGTTGTTTATGTTGGGCGTGCGGTCAAGCTCAAAACCGAAACAGGTAAGCTGCAACATTATTTGTTCTGGATCATCAGTTTTAGTATTGTCATGCTGCTCATTCCATTGTGCAGCCAACCACTGCGTACAGGTACGCATCTCCTCACTCAGGCACCGTGGATTGCCATCATGCTCTGGCTACTGTTGTTTAGTGCCTGCTGGATGATGCTGTGGTTTCATCATGAACGGATCAAGGCTGTCTTGATTAGTGGCGCAGTCGGTCTGGTGGTGACTCTGGTGTTCGTCGCGCTGTCGGCACCTGATTTGGCACTGACTCAAATTACAGTCGATGTCGTGACCACCGTACTGCTGTTAATGAGTTTGTCACTATTACCTCAACTGACTCCCTATGAATCGACTCAAACCCAACGCTGGCGCGATGCAATTTTAGCGATTGTCGCAGGTGGAGGTGTCGGTTGGATCAGCTGGCTGATTCTGACCCGAGATCATGATTCAATTTCATGGTTTTTTGTGCAGCAGTCCTTACCACTGGGCGGCGGCTCAAATATTGTTAACGTAATTCTGGTCGATTTTCGTGGTTTCGATACCTTCGGTGAAATTACGGTACTGGGTATTGCTGCACTTGGCACATTATCACTTATGGATGGGATGCGTACGCACGGCACCACCATTACCCAAGGACTGAGCTACCGTTTTAACCCATCTCCACTGTTGGTACGGACGACTGCATCATGGGTGCTGCCTATCGCATTAGTGGTCAGTCTGTATATTTTCATGCGTGGGCATAACCTCCCTGGGGGTGGCTTTATTGCAGGTTTAATCACGGCAATGGCATTGATTATTCAATATATTGCCCTAGGTCAAGATCATGCCGAACAACTGCTCAAAGTCAAATCTGGACGACTGTATGAAATCTGGATTGGCACAGGTCTAAGTATTGCAGGCATAACAGGCGTACTGGCATGGCTCTGGTCACGTCCTTTTTTGACCAGTGCTCATGTGTATGTATATCTGCCTATCCTTGGCAAACTGCATTTGGCGTCAGCGGCACTGTTTGATTTAGGCGTGTACCTGACTGTTGTCGGTGCCACCATGCTGATGATTTCAGTCTTGGGTGACTCAAGACATACCAACATTTCAGGCCCTATCCCAAAGGAGTAAGACAATGATTAGCTTAGAATTACTGTTAGCTTCAGGAATAGGACTACTGGTTGCAACAGGTGTGTATTTATTGCTACGGGCACGTACCTTCCCCGTGGTGCTGGGTCTTGCCATGATTGGCTATGCCGTGAACCTGTTTTTATTTGCCACAGGTCGGATTCAGGTCAATGCACCTGCAATCTTAACCAGAACTACACATGTAACAGACCCCTTACCTCAAGCACTGGTACTCACCGCAATTGTGATTGGTTTTGCCACAACTGCATTTATTGTGCAATTGGCGCTGCGCAGTCGCTATGAGTCAGGGACGGATCATGTCGATTCCAAAGAAATTACCGAGTTACCTGATGACCCGAGTGAGGATAAAGCATCATGATGACATGGTTTGATTTTTGGCAACAACATACGCCTATTTTAAGTATTCTCATTCCTGCATTTACAGGCTTTATTCTGCTGCTTTTAGGCAACCCTGGTGCGGGGCAACTGGCGAAAGATCATCGTCAAACATGGCGACGTGGGCTCAGTATTGTAGCGACTGCTTTAGGCTTCATCACAGCAATCAGCTATTTTGTGCATGCAAGTTCAGGGCAAATCAGTGTCTATCAACTCAGCGAATGGTCAGCACCGTTTGGTATTGTCCTCGTGCTAGATCGACTTTCGGCATTTATGCTGCTCCTGACCTATACGCTTGCACTACCAATTATTGCGTATGCCAGTCAGGGTTGGGATGCTCGCGGGCGCTATTTTCACGCACTGTTCCAGTTTTTATTGATGGGGTTATGCGGTGCGTTTCTAACTGCCGACTTATTTAACCTGTTTGTATTTTTTGAAATCCTGCTGATGGCATCTTATGTTTTGCTGATTCATGGGCAAGGCAAGGCACGCTTTCAATTGGGTATTCACTACGTGGTGATTAACCTGCTCGCCAGTGCCCTATTTTTGATTGGGCTTGGGCTGATTTATGCCAGTGTTGGCAGTCTAAACATGGCAGATGTAGCGCGTTTATTTCCAACACTTGCCCCCGATCAGGCAGCATTGGCTCAGGCAGGTGGCTATCTTTTATTTACTGTGTTTGCGATTAAGGCCGCGGTTTTGCCTTTGGGCTTTTGGTTGCCTAAAACCTATGCGGTTGCCAGCACCCCTGTCGCTGCAATTTTCACTGTGATGACCAAAGTCGGCTTATACGCAATTTTGCGGGTCAACTCGGTGATTTTCCTCAATGACCATGATCACTCCCTGTTTGATATCTTGTTAATTTTAGGATTACTCAGTTCACTGTATGGTGTGATTGGTGCGATTGGTGCCTTGCGGTTACGGCGTTTTGTCGGCTTTATGATTTTATCATCGCTGGGTACGATCTGTATTGCGATTGGCTTACACCGTACAGAAGCATGGGCGGCAGGCTTATATTATCTGTTTCATAGCACAATCATTGGTGCAGCATTTTATTTACTCTGTGGCTGGATTACGGCGCAGCGCGGTGAATTTAAAGACCACCTGAAAGTTGCTCCGCGCATGAAACAGGAAAAGCTGCTGTCGATCTACTTTTTTATTATTGCATTGATGATGGCAGGCTTACCGCCATTTAGCGGTTTTTTGGGTAAGGTGTTTATTTTACATGCTGTTCAGCAACACCCATGGCAACTTGAGATTATTGCAGGCATTTTGGTGGTGAGCTTACTCAGTATTGTGGCGTTTATTCGTGTCGGCTTTATTTTATTTTGGCAATCGAGCGAACCTGAAGATAATCCAGAAACTCAAGCTTATCGAAATTATCAAGCACTGCCTGCAATTGCGCCCAAAGGCAATGCGATGGCGCTGTATCTGCTATTGCTAATATTGGTGGCATACGTTGCTGCGGCACAACCTGTACAACGTTATTTAAGTGCAGCCAGCCTACAACTGGAGCAACAAAGTCTTTATCAACAGCATATTTTGCAACGTGATCAAGATGGGCAATATATCAGCACTCAACCCTTTGATCCTGAATATATTCCCGAAACCAAATATGGCGGTGAAAATCCCGATGCTAACGCCCATCTGATTCCTGCCATCATTCACCCGAATACGCTGCATGGCGAACATATTTCACCTTACAAGCAACAACAGATTCATGACCAGCTGAACAATCTTCATGATGTACCCGACACACCTGATCATGAACAACTGAAACTACAGTCTGTGGAGCGCTAAGCATGACAAAACTCCCTTGGATCGACCGTTGCTTGCCCCACCCTTTTGTTTCGGTTATGGTCGGGCTATCTTGGCTCATGCTGTCGCATAGTTTGGATGCTTCAGACCTACTCATGGCAGCACTACTGGCAGTATTGATTCCCAAACTGCTACAGCATTTTATTACTCACACTCCCCATATTGACTCGAAGCAAGCTATTCGACTGTTTTTTGTGGTGCTTTACGATGTCATTGTCGCCAATTTTGTGGTGGCAAAACTGGTACTGGGTTCAACCGAAAAACTGCAACCCAAATGGTTCCGTGTTCCGCTCGACTCTCAACATGAACAGGTCAATTCTTTACTGGCAATGATTATTACCACAACACCCGGTACAGTCAGCGCAGGGATCGATCAGGAACGTGGGGACATTTTGGTACATGCACTCAGTTGCAGCGACCCACAAGCTGAAATTGATCAGATCAAACAGCGCTATGAAGAGCCTTTACTGAAAATTTTCCATGCCAAACAAGGAGAAACACCATGATGATTTTGCCGTATGTATTAGGCATCTGCTTAATCATGATCTGTATTTCCATGTTGTTATGTCTGGTACGTTTGGTATTTGGCCCTTCGATTGTTGACCGCCTGTTGGCGCTAGATACCCTGTTTCTCAATGCCACAGGTCTTGTGATCGTGCTGGGTGTGTACTGGACAACCACGCAACTATTTGAAGGCGCACTTCTGATTGCAATGCTGGGTTTTGTGTCGACTGTTGCTTTGGCACGTTACTTCACCACAGGTCATGTGATCGACTAAGCAGGAGAATCAAACATGCAATTATTGATGGAAATCTTGGTGTCGTTTTTCTTACTGGTTGGTAGTTTTTTTATGTTAGTGGGCGGTATTGGCATGATTCGCCTACCCGATTTATTTACCCGTTTACATGCACCTACAAAATCCAGTACGCTCGGTTTGGGAAGCTTTCTGATAGCAGCCATGATTTACTGGGCGTTTCAGGGACATTTTGGTTTTGCCGAATTGCTCATTACCTTATTGGCATTTATTACTGCGCCTGTATCTGCAAATTTAATGGCACAGGCAGCACTGCATTTAAAGCTACGCTCTTTAAGTGGCGATGTCCCTGAGGCGATAGAACGCCCTTTGCCTTGGGATCGTTACCGTTTGCAGCGTCAGGCGCAAAAGCGTGAAAAACGCTTTAACAAGACACCTGATGAATAAGCTTCTTTTATCACTGTTAATACTCTCTTTGTCTTGCTGATGGAGAGAATACATCCTTTTGAATCTAAGTCACGATTAAAGTAGAGTAAGATTTGGGGCTTTCCTGCGAGATATTAATCTCCTGAAAACAAAATTTTACAAGGAAAATACTATAAGTTCTCGCATCATAGTGCGTTAAAAATGACAGAAGTTAAATCGAAGAATCTATACTAGAGGTCTTGATAGGACACCTATGGACGTGGATAAGAGACTTATATTCAATAAAAACCATTATAAGCCTTAACTTGTAGGTTAAGATTTTCCTTGCGGTTAGAGTAAACTCCAATCTTAGAATCACTGTCTTATTTAATTAGTAATAGAGACATTATTTTATGAAAGCAGTTTTTATTATCATTGCATTGTTTTTTCTATTCATATTTAGACATAAAAGAATCGAAACAAAGATTGTTATAAATCAACCAATAGATCATGTTTGGCAACTATTCACATGTGCTTCATCTTATCCAGAATGGAATACTTTATTTAGTTTTGATAAATTTCCAACACATGTAGGCCAAAGAATTATTGTAGATTTATATGATGAAAACAAAAATGTGAAATTTCAAATGCAACCAGAAGTAAAAGAACTTGAAGAATACTATCTAGAATGGGAAGGTAAATTCTATATAAATGGATTATTTAATGGTAGACATCAATTTGTTTTTACTAAAATTGATGCTAATAAGACTCAATTAATTCAGGCTGAAGATTTTAATGGGTTACTTGTACCTATTTTAAATTATTTTGTGATTCAACCTACACAATTAAGCTTTAAGAGAATGAATGAATCATTCAAAGAATATATTGAAAATCATAATCTTAAAAAAGATACTATCAAAATATCTTAGATAAAACAATAAAGGTAATTGAATGAATATTCGTCAATTCTCTCTAAAACATGGACTTTCATTAGATACTTTACGTTTTTATGAAAAGTGTAAAATACTAATTCCTGATAGATTAGCTAATGGATATAGAAATTATCACGATACACATGAACAAAAAGTTAAATTAATTATATGTTTAAAAAGCATGGGATTTACTTTAGAAGAGATTAAACAGTTAATTGAACTTGAAAAAAAACTACCCTCTGAAAAATGCAATATTATTTCAAATCAATTAATTGATCAAAAAATAAATATGATTAGTCAACAAATTAAGTTATTAGAATATGGAAAAAATACTCTTCATGATATTAAAAAATATATTGAAGATAATTCTTTTGTTAAAAATCAGGAAATAATTAAAAATATGATTGAAAGCTTGTATGACCTTACAAAAAGTACATATTAATAAGAAAAAGCCACCCGAAGGTGGCTTTTTCTTTATTCTTTGTCTTGCTCAGGCAAGTCTTTGACTGCCTCAGCGATCAGACCAAACATATAGTTACCATAAGCATTGGTTTTGTCATAGTGGAAACGCAATCTTGGCGTAATACGCGTCTTTATACGACGACTCAACTCATGACGCAAGAAACCAGAAGCTTTATTTAATACATCTAAAGTTTCTTTATTTGCTGCTTCACTTTGCTCATCACCAAGCTCACGTCCCATTACAGTGACATAAACTTCAGCATAACCCATGTCTGCACTGACTTTCACAGCAGAGATGGTCACTAGACCACCTAAGCGAGGATCTTTAAGCTCCTGACGGATAAGCCCAGACAACTCACGTTGTACTGAATCCGCCATGCGCTTTAAGCGTTGGCTACCCGCCATTAAAGACTCCGTTTCACAATTTGAACATCATACACTTCGATCTTGTCGAGTGCTTTGATGTCTTTATAACCTTTCACGGCAAGACCACATTCCATACCAGCACGAACTTCTTCAACTACATCTTTATAACGACGTAGAGATTCAAGTTCGCCTTGGAATACCACAACATCGTCGCGCAAGACACGAATTGGTTTGTTACGGTGAATTACACCTTCCATTACCATACAGCCCGCAGCTGCACCGAACTTGCTTGAACGGAACACTTCACGAACCTGTGCAATACCCAAGATGGTTTCACGATGTTCAGGCGCCAATTTACCGCTCATGGCATCTTTTACGTCATCGATCAATTCATAGATAACGCTGTAGTAACGAATATCGATACCGTCTTGATCAGCTTTCTGACGTGCAGTTGCATCAGCACGAACGTTAAAGCCAAGCAATACAGCTTCAGAAGATTCTGCCAAAGTCACGTCAGATTCAGTAATCGCACCAACACCAGAGCTGATAATACGAACTCGTACTTCGTCCATTGACAATTCAGTCAATGCTGCATTCAAGGCTTCTAATGTACCGCGAACGTCAGTTTTAAGCACCACGTTAACAGTTGGTACATCTTTCTTGCCCATAGACGCCATGATGTTTTCAAGACGCATTGCACTTTGACGCTCAATACGTTTTTGACGTTCACGGTCTGCGCGTGCATCCGCCACTTCACGTGCTTTTTTCTCATCGTTAACAACAAGAACTTCGTCACCTGCCATTGGCGCATCTGGAAGACCCAAGATTTCCACAGGAATAGAAGGACCTGCCGATTTGATTGGCTGACCATTTTCGTCTGACATGGCACGTACACGACCGTAAGATGAACCTGCAAGAACCAAGTCACCTACATTCAATGTACCGTTTTGTACCAAGATCGAAGTCACTGCACCGCGACCTTTGTCAACACGTGCTTCAATAACAACACCTTGTGCAGCACCTTCTTCAGAAGCTTGAAGTTCTAGCATTTCAGCCTGAATCAAGATCAAATCAAGAAGTTCATCAATACCTTGACCCGAATGTGCTGAAACCAATGCAACTGGAACGTCACCGCCCCATTGTTCAGGTACAATTTCTTTGGTCGTCAATTCATTCAATACGCGATCTGGATCAGCAGATTCTTTATCCATTTTGTTGATCGCAACAATAATTGGCGTACCTGCTGCACGAGCATGATCAATCGCTTCTGCAGTTTGTGGCATAACACCATCATCTGCTGCAACAACCAAGACCACGATATCAGTCGCTTTCGCACCACGTGAACGCATTGCAGTAAACGCTGCGTGTCCCGGAGTATCAAGGAAAGTAATAATACCTTTTTGTGTTTCCACATGGTAAGCACCGATGTGCTGAGTAATCCCGCCTGCTTCGCCCGCAGCCACTTTTGAACGGCGAATACGGTCAAGCAATGAGGTTTTACCATGGTCAACGTGACCCATAATCGTCACAACAGGTGGACGAGTGCTGAGTTCACCACGTTTTTGCTCAGCTGCTTCAAGTAAGTTGTCTTCGGCCTGAGTATCCGACACAAGAATCGGGTTATGCCCCATTTCTTCAACAACAAGTGCAGCAGTATCTTGCTCAATCGATTGGTCTTGAGTCACTAATTCACCCATTTTCATGAGTGTTTTAATCACTTCGCGTACTTTCACAGCCATTTTCTGTGCAAGGTCAGCAACGACAACTGTTGAACCAATTTCAACATCATAGACTTGTTTTTTAACTGGTTTTTCAAAGCCGTGTTTATTTGACTGGCTCAACTTCAAACCGCGTTTATGATGTGCTTTCTGGAAGTTTTGTTCTTCCTGATTGCGTCCACCTTTCTTCTGGCTACGCGTATCTTTGGTATTGCCACCACGTTTAATTTCGCGGTCTTCTTTAGCAAACGAATCTTCATATGCCTGACCAACAAGACCAGCGGCAAGTGGAGCATCATCAATTACACGAATAGTTGTAGCTGCTTCGTCAGTTGAATACTTAGATGCCATTTTACGCATCTGTTCAAGTGTACGCTGTTGTGCTTCTTCTGCAGCTTTACGGCGTGCTGCTTCTTCAGTCGCTTTCAGCTGTGCAGCTTGAGCTTCACGTGCTTTTTTCTGTTCGAGTGTTTCTGCTGGTTTTGGTAACGGTTTTAATGCACCACCGCCACGTCTTTTTACCACCACAGCCGTTTTCGGGCTTTCCACCACTTTTTTATCTTGCTTGTGCGCAGCGCGCATGGCTTCGAGGCTTGCTGTCGCATTGTTTTCAGGCTGGCGACTAGTTTGCTCTTGTGGACGTGCCTGCGCATCGGAGTCAGCGCGAGCTTTGGTTTCAGCTTCTAGCTTAGCTTTCGCTTCAGCTTTAATCTGTTCTGGGTCAGGCTTAGTAAAAGTATGCTTTTTACGTACTTCTACATTAATGGTTTTCGCCTTACCTGAGGTACTTGCAACTTTTGCGGTACTGGTTGTTTTACGTTTCAACGTGATTTTTCCTGCATTACCACTGTCTTGCCCATGAACTTTCTTCAAATAGCTGACAAGGGTATCTTGCTGTTCTGTAGTAATAATATCGTCGGCATGACGCTGTGACAGCCCTGCATCACGAACTTGCTCTAGAAGTTTTTCAACTGAACGCCCTACATTTTGCGCCAATTCTTTAATCGACTTGTCCGTCATTCACCACCTCCTAGTTAAACCATGATTCACGCGCTTTCATGATCAATTGACCTGCAGTTTCAGCATTTAAACCTTCAATATCCGCGATATCATCGGTGGCTTGGTCTGCTAAATCATCAATCGTCACAATGCCACGACCGGCAAGTGCATAGGCAATCTCTTGTGTCATGCCTTGCATATTTAATAATGCTTCACTTGGCTCTTGAACATTTTCTTGTTGTTGCAGTGCATCCGCTAAAGCGGCTTCTTTGGCACGTGTTTGTAACAACTCAACTGTGTCCGCATCCAAATCGATTTCATCGAAAGTTTCTGCAGGCACATAAGCAATTTCTTCAAGTGAAGTAAAGCCCATTTCAACCAAAGCCATCGCCAGGCCTTCATCAATATCCAGACGGGTTACAAACATGTCTAGGTATTGCTGCGCTTCGTTTTGCTGGCGTGAGCGGTATTCATCTTCAAGCATCATATCAAGCTTAAAGCCAGTTAGTTCAGAAGCTAAACGTACATTTTGACCTTGTGAGCCAATCGCACGTGCTAACTGATCACTGGTTGCAAAAATAATATCTGCAGTTTTTGCATCTTCATCAATGACAATGCCTGATACATCAGCAGGTTCCAATGCGCTGGCAATATATTGTGCTGGATCATCTGACCACACCACAACATCGATACGCTCACCATTCAATTCTGACTGAACTGCCTGAATACGCGTACCACGCATACCAATACATGCACCCACTGGGTCAATACGATGGTCGTTGGTTTTCACTGCAATTTTAGCACGGACTCCGGCTTGACGTGCAGCTGCTTTGATTTCAATAATTTCTTCAGAAATTTCTGGAATTTCTTTTTTCATTAAAGCAATCAGCATATCAGGATGTGAACGCGACAATAATAGCTGCGCACCGCGACCTTCACGATTCACTTCATAAAGAATCGCATTGACACGCTGTTTTGGACGCAAGATTTCCTTTGGAATCATTTGATCGCGTGCCAAATATGCTTCTGCATTGTCACCTAAATCAATGATAAAGCCGTCTTTGGTTTGTTTTTTCACTTCACCATAGATCAACTCACCAACTTTAGCGGCATATGCATCAGCAATAAGCGCACGTTCTGCTTCACGAATTTTTTGCACAATCACTTGTTTCGCGATTTGGGCAGCAATACGACCAAATTCAATTGATTCAACTTCAAGCTCACGAATATCGCCGATTGACCATTTCGCTGGATCAACATCAGAAATTGCATCTTGGCAAGCAGGCATTTCATGATCTTCGTCTGCTACAACTTCCCATTGGCGGAAAGTGCGATAGTCACCTGTTTTACGGTCAATTTCAACGCGCAAACGTGCTTCTTCTGAATTTGTGCCTTCGTAGAATTTTTTCTTAGTCGCAGCAACAAGCGCTTGTTCAAGTGCTTCAAAGATGGCTTCGCGGCTTACACCTTTTTCATTACTGACCGTCTCTGCAACGGTAAGAATCTCACGACCCATAAGTCACCTATATCTCAGATTTTCTTAATAATTTAGTCTTGATAAACTAAGTTTGCTTTGTCGATATTATGACTATCGATTTCCAGTACCTGCTGTTTTTCCACTTCAACCTGAATGGTTTCCGCGTCCAAATCCACCGCAACCAGTTTTGCCTGAAATTTACGGCGATTATCAACAGCACTGATTAAACGTAAAGCCACTTGTTGCCCGATATAATCTTGCAGTTGTGCCAATTGAAAAAACGGACGATCCCAACCTGGTGAAGACACTTCAAGTGCATATTCACCTGAAATCGGATCATGAACATCCAGCATTGCACCTACCTGCTGGGTCACACGGATACAATCTTCTACACCGACACCACGACCATGCTCAACTTCACCATCTTCATTGATGACAGGTTCTGCATTTTCATCGGCTGGTTTATCAATATAGATACGTAATAAAGAACGCTTACCTTGAGGTAGAAATTCAATTCCCCAAAGGTCAACGCCACAAGCATGAACTGCAGGTGCGATTAGATCTTGTAACGCTTGGGTTTTATTTGATAGTTTCATGTACTCTCGTCATTTTTGTGCAATACAACAATCGGTGAACCACCGATACAACCTTTAGTAGTGAAACACGGTTTTTTGACCAATTGATGTCGACACTACACGATCGCCAATAAAAAAGGGCGTTAATTCGCCCCATCTGTCACAACGAGCAAAGCCCATTGTGCAAAAAGGCCCACCTATATGTGAGCCTTCTCGAAAGAATCTTGGTAGCGGGAGCTGGATTTGAACCAACGACCTTCGGGTTATGAGCCCGACGAGCTACCAGACTGCTCCATCCCGCATCAACATAACTTACTTTCTGGTTTAAAGTAAGTTTTAAGTATCAGTTTACAACCGATTGGCGCATTGTATAGAAGACCCCACCTATACGCAAGCGATTTTGCACTTTTTTATTGCAATGTGCTTCAACCTGACATTTTTTATGCAATATCAAACTTAAGACGCACAAAATTCAACAATATGAGTTAAAAGCAGATCAATGAATCTAACTTTGTAGGAAAATACTTACATTATCTTACGGTTTTTGCGTCTACTGTAATTTTATACAAGCGATTAATATAGGGCCATCAGCAAATGGAAACGGACAAAGGATTTGTTCACACATGGATTGTATGCTGAGCTGTCAATGGAAAGACAAACAAAGGATGTAGTTAAACTGGACGTTTGACCAAGATATTCAACCCGAGCTTGCTCGGGTTTTATCTTTTAGCACTTAAGCACACTCTTTAGGCTTAAAATTGGCGGGTACATTACTTGATGTACTACATGACCATGTACCATCTTGTTGCCGATTCAAATAGACTGACTCACCAACCAAGCTGGATAAGACATTTTTCAGCTTACATTCTAATGCGGGGTTAGCCACACCACCTGTAGCACTATATGCGAAATAGGTACAAAATTTTGATGCCGTAGGCGACAAAAAAATATTTTCAGTTGTAAAATCAGTACTTGTTGCACCATCTTCAACAACAAGCTCATATTGAATACGCGCAACATTCAGTTCAGCAACAGCTGATGATAACTGGGAGCGTGCAATATAACTTTGATAGATGGGCACTGAAACAACCATCATAATCCCAATAATTGCTACGACAATAATTAATTCAATGAGAGTAAAGCCTTTCATTGTTATCCCCAAGCATATGCTTAAAATTTAACATAGCATCACATGTGAGTAAAATATAACCACAAAATAACCTAAAAGTTTTCTCAAGTTCTAAACAATTAAAATATGGTTATTTATTGATTTTTATCTAATCTACCCTAAATTTTTAAAGTAAAAATATAATAAGAGTGTCATAAACTGTGATAAACATCACATATTTTATATTTTTTATACAAAAAATCACTATATTTTTTATAAAATAAGGATATTTTATTATTTAATCAGAAAATAAAATTTAAGTAGCAACAACGCGTTATATGATATTTTCTTTGTCTACAGCATAGTTATCATGTAATCAGTTGCAGATGAAAAAAAATATTCTGATAGTCACACGAAACCTCCCTCCATTAATTGGAGGTATGGAGCGTCTAAACTGGCATATTGCCGATGAACTTTCGCGCCAGCACCACATTTCATTAATTAGCCATCAAGCTGCTGAAGCAACTGCTCCTAAAAATATTGATTTTTTTGCAACACCATTAAAGCCTTTACCGCTTTTTTTAATTTCTAGTTTTTTCCGTGCCTTATGTTGCTGTATAACCCAACCTGTAGATATTCTCTTTGCAGGGAGTGGATTAACAGCACCTATTGTTGTATTGCTAGCAAAGATCTTCAGAAAGAAAAGTATTGTGTATATTCATGGCTTAGATATTGGCACAAACAATAAAATCTATAACTTATTCTGGGTTCCGTTTATACGTCATGCCAATCAGGTGATCGCAAACAGCAGCCCAACATACCAGTTATGTGTGCAAAAGCAGATTGCTCAAACGAAACTTAGCATTGTTCACCCTGGTGTGACCTATCCACCCAAAGCTAAAAATGAAAAACTCATTCAGAGTCTGAAAGACAAATATAATCTAAATAATAAAAGAATTCTCATCTCGGTAGGCCGATTAACCGAAAGAAAGGGGATAAATGAATTCCTTGACCTTTGCTTACATAAAATTATTAGTGTTCATCCAAATACGGTTCTTGTAATTATTGGTGATACTCCTAATCAAGCTCTCAATAAAAACTTACAATCTAAAGAAATGATTATGACAACAGCCAATAAACACGGTATTGCACAGCATGTTATATTTACAGGGAATATTTTCCAAGATGAAATATTATCGAGTTTTTATTACTTAGCGGATCTTCATGTATTCCCAGTAAAGCATATTCCTGAAGATCCTGAAGGTTTTGGTATGGTTGCCATTGAAGCTGCGGCACATGGTACACCAACCATTGCATTTGCAACAGGCGGCGTAGTTGATGCAATTCAGAATCAAATCTCAGGCCTTTTAATCAATCACCAAAATTATGAGGCTCTTTCTCAGGCAATTATTACATCACTATCAAATCCGATATTGGAAAAACAACAATGTATGCGCTATGCTGCTAATTTTTCATGGAAAAATATGGGGAACAAAATCAGCAACCTCATTGATTCCTAATTTTTCAAAGAGATTATTATGATAAAAGTATCTGTTATTGTTCCAAATTACAATCATCATAAATTTCTACATGCTCGCTTAGATAGTATTTTAAAACAGACTTACCAAAATTTTGAGATTATCATTTTAGACGACTGCTCAACTGATCAAAGCAGAGATGTAATCGAACAATACCGCCACCATCCTAAAGTTTCTCATATTATCTACAATACAAAAAATTCAGGCTCAACTTTTATTCAATGGAATACAGGCATTGATTATGCTCAAGGTGAATATATTTGGATTGCTGAATCCGATGATATTGCAGCAACAGACTTTTTAGAAAAGCTAATTTCACCACTTGAACATGAGTATAATGTAGTACTGGCATATAGCCAATCCAATCGCATGAATGAAGTCGGTGAAATTACAGGAACATGGTTGGATTGGACAAATTCAATTGATTTTAAAAATCTCTTTCAAAATGATTTTTGTATTTTAGGTTCAGCATATATTCAAAAATTTTTGATTTTCAAAAACACCATTCCTAATGCAAGTGCAGTCCTGTTTAGAAAAACAGCTTATCTTGCAACAGGCGGTGCAAACTCAAAACTCTTTACCAATGGAGATTGGTTGCTATGGCTGAAACTGCTGACTCAAGGACAGATTTTCTATACTTCCGAATGCTTAAATAACTTTAGATATCACTCTAATAGTGTTATTGCTCAAGCACACAAATCACTTGATAAAGCTGAAATCAGAAAGCGAAATGTTTTTCTTAGGCAAGACCTCGCCGCTTTTCTTATAAAAGAAAATCTCAAACTATATCGACTAAATCAAATCTTTCTGATCAAAGATACTATTCGTTTCTATATTGCAAATATTTCAAGTGTGCTTAAAAAAAAATCTTAAGCCATCTCTAACTGCACGAAAAAGAGCATTTATCTGCTCTTTTTTTTGTTTCTTACAATATCCAATAATACACAATTGATAGATTAGCCCACCAACAATTTCATTGAGAGCATAAATTTTAGGAATATAAGATTCTTTTAATAAAAAGAAACTATTGCGCACCCGATAATATCGGCGAGATGGTGGATGAATCATAATTCTTTTACCAAAAGGAATCGAAATATTTTCCTCTCCAATTTGATGCTTCATTGTTACATTATGAGCAACATACAAATGATAACCTTGAGACAGATGCCTAAAACTCCATTCAATATCAACATAATCAATAAAATATGAATCTTTCATCTCCCCCACTTCTTTTAGCCTATCCAAAGCCAAAAATGAACCTGATGATATAAGGCAATCCACTCTTTGGGGGAGTATTATATTTGAAATATCTATTTTTTCCTTGAACCCAAAATTATTCAACTTATACATTTTATAATAATAGTTTTCTTTAATATTTAATAATTTTGGTCCAATCATTGATATCATTGGATCTATGGTATTTTTAACCTGTATATAACTTTTCATTATATTCTCTATAAAATTAGAATCCACTTCACTATCCTGATCAAAAAAAACAACATAATCGACATCTAAAGCAATAACTTTTTTTATTCCAATATTCTGAGCTGTTGCTATTCCCATATTTTGAGATAAACATTCTAAATAAATATGCTTTATAGCATCCAATTCTGCTCTATTTTCTGAATTATTATCAATAATAATAATCTCGACAGCTTGCTGTTTTAAGGTATGAATAAGCTTGGATAATGGGAAAATTTTGGGATTGAATGTTACAATAATGGCACCAACTTTCACTTGCTCCATCCCTCATGAATACCTTTAAGCATCATTCTAATTTGCTCTTTGCGCTGTTGGTTAAAAACCAAATACACTATTAACGTGATTTGCATTTTTATTAATGCCCAAAATTTCCAAGTTAATGGAATATAGGATAATTTCAATAATTTTATGGTATTTCTAAATAAAAAATAATGACGTAAGGGTGAACGTAAAGGCCAAACTCGCCACCCCAATAACCAAAATTTAAAGCTGTCTTCCCCCATACGATGATCAAAAACAGCCTGAGGGATCCCATAAAGTAAATAACCGGCAGCAATCAGACGAAAAGACCACTCTGTATCAATATGGTCAATAAAAAGTTCCTCTTTTAAACCACCCAATTCACAAAAGACCGTTAAACGCATAAATGTGCCACTACCATTAATATTGGTACATGCTATAGGCTGGATTTCTTCTACTGATGGGTAAATTCTTTGCCATAAACCGTGCTGCATATAATGAAACCCATGCTGCTGTTGGGTTTTAAAATCAATTAATTTTGGGCCAACACAACCTACTCGTTTGTTTTGATATTCTAATTGTAAAAAATGAGTTTGTAATATTTTAATAGCTTCACGATCAAAAGCACTATCCTGATCAAGCAAGAGTAAAAATTCAACCGATTCAAAGTTTGTTTTTATATAATCTACGCCTGTATTGAGTGCCTTTGCCAAACCTTGATTTGACTTATTTTGGATCAGCACACAGTTGTTTCGACACTGAATTAGACTTTCTATCTGCTTGATTTCATCAATCTGTGAGCCATTATCAACAATAATCCACAAACACTCTGTAAGCTGACAGAGTTGCTGCTCTAACAATGACAGATCTGGATGATAGGTAACTGTAATTGCAGCAATATTTATGCTATTCACAAATTTAATCATTAGAAATGGATCAACTGGTGGCAATCTTTGACTGAAGATTCCCGATGAGCAATGATTATTAGAGTTTTTTTACCATTAAGCTGTCGTATTGCCTCATTGACTGCATATTCTGTTTCAGTATCCAATGCACTAGTGGCCTCATCCATAAATAAGATTTCTGGATCTTTATATAAGGCTCTTGCAATTCCCAAGCGTTGGCGCTGTCCACCAGACAGCATAACACCACGTTCTCCAATCATGGTTTGATAAGAGTCTTCCAAATTACTTTGTATAAATTCATGGATTTGCGCTATTTGAGCGGCCTTAATAACCGCATCCATATCGATTTGAGCTGTTGGTACACCAAAAGCAATATTCTCAGCGATGGTTTTATCTGCAAGATAAATAGTTTGAGGAACATAGCCAACTAGCCGATACCATGCTTCATGATTACGATCAGTAAGTTGAACATCATCAATATAAACTTGCCCTTTCTGAGGGTGTAACAGCCCTAATAAAATATCCATTAAGGTACTTTTACCACAACCACTCTTACCCACAATACCAATACTCTGATTTTTATGAATAGTTAAATTAAAATCAGTAAAAATCTTTTTATCCAAACGATTAGGATAAGCAAACTCAATATTTCTTAGCTGAATTTCTCGATTAAAAGCCAAGGACCCTGACTTGTTTTCTTCCTGTTGAATAAGTTCTTCCAACGCAAATTCTTGCTTAATACTATTGAAAACATTTTCAGAAAATTTTATCTGGGTAACTGAGCGATAAATATTTTGTGCTGCTGGCAACATCCGATATGCAGCAAATCCATATAATCCCAAGACAGGTAAAATATGAGCAACATCTTTACCTGAAATCACCAAAGTAATGGCAAGAATAATCAAGCATCCATAAGCTACAGTTTCTACAACATGTAAAGGAATTTGCCCTAAAGTATCTTTCGTAGCAAGGTTTCGAGAAAAAATCCGAGAATAATGTTCAAACTGATCAATATACGCTTGTTGGGCATGATTAATGATGACATCTTTAATCCCCTCTAGCGCTTCCTGACAGGACTGATGACGTTGTTGGCTCGCTTCAGCAAATGTTTTTCCGATCAAATTTAATCGCTGTTTCACAATTTTATAAATCATCAGATAAAAACTGACCAATACTATCGCTGTCAAAACTGCCATAAGGGGATCATAAAACAATAAAATAGCAACCATGGCACAGGCTACAATTCCATATGACAAGATTAACAATGCAGGTTGGATCATACTCCAAACCAATTGATCCGTTTCATTCAAAATACTATTTACAAGAAGTGAGCTATTGCGCTGAATAAAGAACTCATATTTTTGTTTGAGATAAATTCTTAATAGTCGTGTAGAAAAATAATGCCGCTGCAAACTACTAAAACGATTGAGTGCATATTGAGTAACTATCTTGAAGCCTGAAGAAAAAACAACAATAAATAAAGAAATAAACCCCAAATAGACAATAAACTGTCGATTATCCTGTGCTGCTGTTAACAAATATAATTTCTTTAACAACGGATTAACTTCTATCACCGAAGCATTCGATAAGACTGCCAAAAAAGGCATAATAGAAATTACACCAATCGCTTCAATCATTGCCATAAAAATGACCAAGCAAAACACTAAAAGCAATTTTTGCTTATCGAGTGGTGTCAGTATTTCCCATAATTGTTGTAAGGTTTTAAACACCGATAACCTCTATTTATCATCTTTATACATAAGCGTCGTGATTTGTTCAGAAATCAGTCCCATCAGGAAAATCATAGTACTACCTGTATAAAGCAAAGCGCTCATATTAGTAAAGCGTCTATACTCATACAAGGTGTAACCATACCAACCAGTAGCTAAAACAAAAAGCAACAGTGCAAATGGTAAGAACATTTTTAATGGCGAATAAAGTGTTGCGATTTTAAAAATGATCAGTACAAAACGTGTGCCATCTTTAAATAAATGAATATGACTTTTACCAATTCGTTTTGCAGCATGAATTGGTATATATGTTACTGAATAACCTGCTCTAAAAAAAGCCATCGTACTGGTAGTCGGATAAGAAAAACCATTGGGAAGCAAGTACAAAAACTCACGAAATTTTTCAGCACGCACAGCACGAAAACCTGATGTTAAATCCTCTACTTGATGTTCTGTCATATAGGTTGCAAGCTTATTATAAAAAGCATTGGCAAAACCACGTCCAAGACTGGCCTGCGAACCTTTTTGCCGAGCACCAACAACCAAATCATAGCCTTGTTCTAATTTTTCTATAAATCGTGGAATATCGACAGGGTCATGCTGACCATCAGCATCCATAAATATGACAATCTCACCTTGAGCATGGCGAGCACCTGTTTTAATCGCTGCACCATTTCCTTTGGAATATGGATGTGAAATCACTTTCGCTCCTGCCTGTTCTGCAACTTGCAAAGTATGATCAGTCGACCCATCATTTACCACGATTACTTCATCAACAAGCTGTAGTGCCAAAATTTGCTCAATAGTTTGACCGATTGCACCAGCCTCATTTTTAGCAGGAAGTACGACACTAATTTTTACCATTCATCATTGCTCTTTTAATTTTATTTGGTGCTTGCAAACAGCTTTGTTCTAATGGTGATGTAGAGTTCTTCACCGAAGGGCATAAATCCTTTTGTACAAAATGAATCGCCTGATCATATTGATGTTGCTGCAATAACCACTCTAATTTTAGATTAGCCACCCAAGGATCATGAGAGAGCATCCATATCTGGTTAATTTGACGCTCTTGTTCAGAAATATTTTTCTCCGCTACAGCAATCATATACAAGTTATTATGTAGGCCGACATGATTGCCTGTGTTAATACCACCTTCTGGGCTTTGCAAGAACTTTTGATTGAGTTGTTTCAGGGTTTGCAAATCAACCAATTTACATTGCTTATTCTCTACCATATCAAATAAACTCGATAAAGTTGAAGGTAAACCTGCAACAGAGCGGAGTGGTCGATTGTATTGCAACAGATAATGGCGTGCACTTTGTACACTACTATTTAGATTCATTGAACAAGCTATCACCATCTGTTGTACATAAGAATTTAAACAATCAGGGCAATTCTTAGTATTTTCTTTGACAAACATTAGTGCATCAGGTTTATTACCATCTGCCAACAATTTTAATGCCAAATGTTCAGTGGCACGCATCGAACCTTTTTGATTATATTGCCATGCATAAGCAGCATAATATTGATTACCCCATGTTTTTGTCACTAAATAACAACAACCTGCCAAAATAACTAAATATGTTGAAAGAAATGCTGCCATAAAAATTTGTGACTTTTTACCATGAATTGTGGTAACTAAATATACGACACAAAAACATATTGCAAAAGCAGCGACATAATTACGATGCTCATAATATAGTTCGAGTGGAACAATCGTCGATTCTAAAATATGTGCTGTTAAAAACCATAAAATAGCAAAACTAAAAACTGTAAACTTCTGTCTAAAAACTACAGCTAAAATGACTAAAGCCAACCAAAATACCACACTCAAACCGCTATAAAATGTTGCAAATAGAGAACTATTGGTCGGATAATTATCGTGAAAAGGATTATAGGAAAAAATGTCAGGAATAAACAGTAAGCGTAAATAATCTAATAAAATTTGAGGCTCGGTAGAAATACGCTCGATAAATGTATATGGACGGTCTGCATATGCATTTGCAATATGAGGCAGTAAACTACCTAAATAAGCCAAAATAATAAAATAACATCCACCTAATACAACTAAACGTAATTTTCGTCCATATTGATATTCTGTTTGATTTTTAAATAAAGTAATTTCAGTCACAAATAAAAATAAAGGCAATAATATGCCATTTTCTTTGGTAAAGATTGCAAGTAGGGTAAAAATAGCAATAACTACATAAACAACCCATTGCCCTCTCTTTAGATGCTGAGCCTGATAATCCAGCGCATACAAATAAGCCAATACGCCTAAAAAAACAAAAGTTGCTGACAGGCTTGCCATCCTCTGAACAGCAATGAGAGACGTCGACACATTTAAAGGTAAAACAAGCCAAAAAAAACTGGTAAATAGCGCAAATAAAGCCTGATATTTTGACTGTGGCTTAACAAGTTTAAATAATTTCAAACTTAAGAAATAGATAATTAATCCATTCAACAAGTGAATTATTGTATTAATTCTAAAAAAATTTTGCGGATGATCAGGCCAATCTCCGACATTGAGTAAAAAACTCAACATGGCAACTGGTCGACCTAGAGGTCCTGAAGTTTCATTAGTGATATACTGAAATTCTGTTTGAAAATCATGTACCTGTTGCAAATTTCCTAATGGACGAAAGTCATCAAAATAAAAGGCTCCTGTAAACCCTTGACTATAAATCCAATACACCACCCCAGTTAAAACTAAAAAAATACTCAATATTAATTTATTATTTTGTAAGGCTTGCATATAGCAGATTCCTCAGAAGTGAATGCTGTCCAGTATATAATGCCAAAAAGTTACTGCAATTAAAAAAGAGTGCCGAAGCACTCTTTTTTTATGTTAATCAATAATTAGCTAACTGTACCGCCAACTGGGCAACCTACAGGCGCATATTTACTAGCAGCATTTGTAGTACAAGTCCAAGTACCAGAAGCTGTACGGTTCCACTGAACTTTGTTACCATCTAACGTAGAAGAAGCGCCACCATTTTGAGCATCAAATTGACCTTCAATAGCACCCGCTGTTGTTAATGCAGTTCCAGCATTTGTTGGTGCAGCTGTTTTAACAGCTACGTTCGCTGGAATTAATAATTTTTGAATGTTAGAACCAGTCCAGCCAATTTGACATGCGCCAGTCGCTGTTTGACCATTATTCAAACAGTCTTCATAAGCAGTTTTCAATGCACCCAATTCAGCTACGGCACGAGTTACTTGAGATTTAGCAATGTAGCTTTGATATGCAGGAATCGCAATCGCAGCCAAAATACCAATGATCGCAACAACGATCATCAATTCAATTAAAGTAAAACCCTTTTGAGCGTTCATCAACATTCTCCGAAAATCATGGAAGTTATTTTGTTTGTATAATTTACTTATACAATTTGTTCGTCCATTAATCATAGCACAGACTATGCCAACTTTTTAATAGCCTTGATTTTAAAAGATTTAATTTTTTGTTCTATTTTTAATCTTTAGAATTTGGCATTTTTATAGCACTTACAAAGCAAAAAGTGACATTTTTTGTCAATTAATACTTTATTTTTATATTTTTGATTAAATTTTAATCAAAAATATAAAAAATTATAACAAAATAGGTTCATCTGCTAATTCATTCAAATTTGTAACAGTAGATTGCTGAGCATAAAAATATTGCAAAATTTTCCCGATCTGCTCCACTCCAATTTGTATAGCTTTCAAATATTGCTCCTGTTGAATTAGCTCAATCATTTGATTACAAATCTGATCCCACACTTCTTGAGAAGCGGCTTGCTGTAAACCACGATCAAAAAGCAATTCAACCCGTCGCTCACATAAATTCAAGTATAAGAGCACACCACTATTCAATGCAGTATCCCAAACACCTAGCTCAGCAAATAGCTGACATGCTCGATTATAAGTCGTATACCGATAGGCCAAATGACTAGGCAACCTAGCTTCGATCACCACCTGAATCTCTCCGCTATGCCCTAGCTCTGCCTGCTGTACAGCATGGGTAATTTGCTCACGATCCTGCGTAGAAAAATACTCAGAACGCATTGAGACATAAAAAAGATGTTTCAACCAACGTCTAAGGCTTCTCGAGGCAGGCAAAGATCTCGCCGAGGTTACAATATGGGCTGTTCGCTTGAGTTGTATTACCATGAACCTGATGCTCCTCCACCGCCAAAACCACCGCCACCACCTCGGTAGCGTCCACCGCCTTGTGAGCCTGCACCACCAGTTGCCATAGACAATCCAAATTGAAAAATAAGCTGTGCCAGAGAAGTAATGAGTAGAAAAAACACAATTATTCCAGCTGCCAAGCTCATTAAAATCCCCACGCTCGCAACCCAACCTGCAATAATAGTTGCAACCGCAGCTAGCACTGCACTAATCCCATCACCAACAATCAATGATGCAACCACACCTACGATAAGAATCACCACAACATAAGACAGCATTTTTGCATAGGATTGCTGTTTAAGCAGTGCTTCTGCATGCTGTTGCTTTAACTGGTTAGCAGCTTGCTTCGCAAGTTCTGGGTCTTGATTCAGGATTTGAATAATGGCATCTAAACCGGCCTGAATACCTTTTGCATATTGTTGCTGTTTAAATAGTGGGGTTATTTGCTCACGGATAATTCGACTGAGCACAACATCGGGTAGAACACCTTCCAAGCCATAACCTGTCAGAATTTGTATACGATGATCGTTGATCGCAACCACCATCAACAAACCGTTGTCTTGCTGACTTCGCCCCAATTTCCACTGTTCAGCAACACGCATGGCATAATCAAAGATATCCTGCTGCCCCGTTGTTGGAACAATCAAAATGCCAATCTGCGCTTTCTGCTGCTGATATACCGTCAAAATCTTTTGGGTTAAGGCTTGCTGCTCAGTAGCTGTCAATACGTGAGCCTGATCAATTACAGGCTGATCCAGTACAGGTAAGGTAATCGTACTTGCTTCGGATATAGCAGAATCATCGGCCCAAAGGAGCTGGCTACTCCAACATATAAGCATCCATAAACACAATATTCGGCTGATCTGCAACATCGCGGCCACCTTCTCAATCAGAATGAAACTGTTGGTGCTTTGTCTACCCCTGTTTCAGCACTAAAGTTAGGGCGAGTTTTCATGCCGATCACTTTTGCTGTTAATGATTGTGGAAACTGACGTACATAGGTATTGTAATCCTGCACAGTTGAAATATAGCGTTTACGCGCGACTGCTATGCGATTTTCAGTTCCTTCGAGTTGCGCCTGCAAATCCAAAAATTGCTGATTGGCTTTTAAATCAGGATAGTTTTCTGAGACTGCAATTAAACGTGAGAGTGCTAAACCAAGTTGAGCTTGCGCCTGTTGGAATTTTTGAAAAGCGGCTGGGTCTTGTAAGGTTTGCGCATCGATTTTTAAACTTGCCACACTGGCGCGTGCTTGTGTGACTTGGACCAAAACATCTTTTTCATGTTTGGCATAGCCTTTCACCACATTGACCAGATTTGGCACAAGATCGGCACGGCGCTGATACTGATTTTCAACTTCTGACCATGCTGCATTGACCGCCTCATCTTTGGCCTGCAAGCTGTTATAGCCACAGCCTGAAACCAGTAGCGTGGTGGCGAGCAAGATCGTCAATGCCATTCGTTTGATTAAGCTCATATGTCATATCCGTATTATTGTTATTTAATATTTTCAATTTATTGTATGTGATTATTTTATCAACAGCCACTTTTTTATAGACACAAAAAACCCCAATCGAAATTGGGGTTTTGATGATATTCAGATTTGATGCTAATTAAACATCAAGATAATCTAGAATACCTTCTGCTGCCTGACGACCTTCCCAAATCGCGGTCACAACAAGGTCAGAACCACGCACCATGTCACCACCTGCAAAGATTTTCGGGTTTGAAGTCTGGAATTTGAATTCCTGCTGTTCAGCAGCAACCACACGACCTGAACCATCCATCGCAATGCTGACATCATCAAACCAGTCAGCTGGGCTTGGGCGGAAACCAAATGCCAACAGGACTGCATCTGCAGGTAGAATTTCTTCTGAACCTGGCACTGGTTCTGGGCTACGACGACCACGGCTATCAGGTTCACCCAATTGCGTTGTCACAACTTTAATGCCCGTTACTTTTCCATTTTCACCGACAACTTCAATTGGTTGACGGTTAAACAGGAAGTTTACGCCTTCTTCGCGCGCATTGTTCACTTCACGACGCGAACCTGGCATGTTCGCTTCATCACGACGGTATGCACAAGTAACTTCAGCTGCGCCTTGACGAATCGAAGTACGGTTACAGTCCATCGCGGTGTCACCACCACCCAGTACGATCACCTTCTTGCCTTCCATACTGATGTATTCAGCCGCATCTTTTTCCCAACCTTGACAACGATTCACATTGGCAATTAGGAAATCAAGTGCGTCATGCACACCTTCAAGGTCTTCACCAGGGAAACCACCTTTCATATAGGTGTAGGTTCCCATGCCCATGAAGATAGCATCGTACTCTTCAAGTAATTGAGCAATCGTGACATCTTTACCAATTTCGGTATTTAAACGGAAATCAATACCCATGCCGTGGAAAATTTCACGGCGACGTTTCATGACGTCTTTTTCCATTTTGAATTCTGGAATACCAAAAGTCAGCAAACCACCAATTTCAGGGCGCTTGTCAAATACAACAGGTTTTACACCATTGCGCACTAAAATGTCCGCACAGCCTAAACCTGCTGGTCCTGCACCAATAATGGCAACTTTTTTGTCAGTCCATTTCACGCTTGACATATCTGGACGCCAGCCCAAAGCAAAGGCGGTGTCATTGATATATTTTTCAGCATTACCAATGGTTACTGCACCAAAACCGTCATTGAGGGTACATGCCCCTTCACATAAACGATCCTGTGGACAAACACGACCACAAACCTCTGGCAAGGTATTGGTTTGGTGACACAATTCCGCCGCTTGAAAAATACGACCTTCAGAAATCAGCTTTAACCAGTTCGGAATATAGTTATGCACTGGGCATTTCCATTCACAGTACGGGTTCCCACAACCTAAACAACGGTGTGTTTGGTTTTGGGCAATTTCCGCAGTAAATGGCTTATAAATTTCCACAAACTCTGCTTTGCGGACAGTAATATCTTTTTTCTCTGGATCTTGGCGTGCTACATCCAGAAATTGAAAGTCATTATTTAGGCGCTCTGCCATTGTTCTCTCCGTGGGCAAGTGTGAATAACCTACTTGGTTAATCACACCGACCTATCAATCTTGAGTAGTGGAATTATTGAGGATCAGCTTTCATTTTTTTCAACAAAGTCTGGAAGTTGGCAGCTTTTGGTTTCACTAACCAGAACTTACGACTGTAGAAATCAAACTCATTGCGGATCTTATACGCCCAAGCACTACCTGTTTCAGCAATATGCTCATCCAGAATACGAAGCAAGAACTCTTGATGATCTTCCATCGATTCGGTTGAAATACGAGTCAAGTCAATCAACTCGTGGTTATAGTAGTCTACAAAGTCATTGTCAAGGTCAAGTACATAAGCAAAACCACCTGTCATACCTGCACCGAAGTTATGACCCACTTTACCCAGTACGGTTACGATACCACCTGTCATATATTCACAGCAGTGGTCGCCTGCACCTTCAATTACCGCAAACGCACCTGAGTTACGTACTGCGAAACGTTCACCTGCAGTACCTGCTGCAAACAATTTACCGCCCGTTGCACCATACAAACAAGTGTTACCAATGATTGCGGTATTTTGGGTCTGGAATGGTGAACCTTTTGGTGGGAAGATCGACACACGGCCGCCTGCCATACCTTTACCAACATAGTCGTTAGCATCACCTTCAAGTTTGATATGTAAGCCGCCTGCGTTCCAAACACCGAGAGACTGACCTGCTGTACCTGTCAAGTTCAAGATGACAGGATGTGCTTCCATACTTAAATCACCATAACGACGTGCGATTTCGCCAGATAAACGTGCACCAATCGAACGGTCACAGTTGCTGACTGTATAAGAGAACTCGCCGCCTAGACCAGACTCAATCGCAGGAAGCGTTTCAGTGATCATCTTCTCAGCCAATACACCTTTATCGAAAGGTTCATTACCCTGAACTTGGCAATACTGTGCTTTACCTTCAGCCGATGGATGTGAAGTCAACAATGCACTTAAATCAAGGTGTGCATGTTTATCTGTTTCACCTGGCAACACTTCAAGCAAGTCAACACGACCAATCAAGTCTTTCAGTGAAGCAACGCCAAGTGCTGCCAACCATTCACGCGTTTCTTCAGCAATAAATTTGAAGAAGTTGATGAGCATTTCTGGTTCGCCAATATAGTGCTCTTGACGTAAATGATCTTGTTGAGTTGCGACACCAGTTGCACAGTTGTTCAAGTGACAAATACGTAGATATTTACAACCTAAAGCGATCATTGGTGTTGAACCGAAACCGAAGCTCTCAGCACCCAAAATTGCTGCCTTGATAACATCAAGACCAGTTTTTAAACCACCATCAGTTTGTACGCGTACTTTGCCACGCAAGTCGTTTACACGAAGTGCTTGATGCGCTTCAGACAGACCCAATTCCCATGGAGAACCCGCATGGTGAATTGAAGACAATGGTGATGCTGCTGTACCACCGTCATAACCTGAAATGGTAATGAAATCAGCATAAGCTTTCGCAACACCTGCGGCAATCGTACCCACGCCCGGTTCAGATACCAGTTTCACTGATACCATCGCTTTTGGATTGACCTGTTTTAAGTCAAAGATGAGCTGTGACAAATCTTCAATTGAGTAAATGTCATGATGCGGTGGCGGAGAAATCAAGGTCACGCCTGGTACAGAGTAACGTAAACGCGCAATCAGACTGTTGACTTTACCACCTGGTAACTGACCACCTTCACCTGGTTTTGCACCTTGCGCCACTTTAATTTGCAACACTTCTGCTGAAGTTAAATATGCAGGTGTTACACCAAAACGACCAGACGCGATCTGTTTGATTTTCGAGTTACGAATCGTGCCGTAACGTGCAGGATCTTCACCGCCTTCACCCGAGTTCGAACGACCACCGATGGTGTTCATGGCAATCGCAATCGCTTCATGCGCTTCAGGAGACAATGCACCCAAAGACATCCCCGCTGAGTCGAAGCGTGGAAGAATTTCTTCAACCGATTCAACTTGGTCCAGTGTAATCGAGTTCGTGGTTTTTAACTTGAATAAGTCACGGATCGTTGTGACTGGGCGGTTATTTACCAGTTCTGCATATTCTTTAAAGTCTTCGTATTTACCTGAACGTACAGACTTATGTAAGGCATTGATCACGTCTGGGTTAAACGCGTGATATTCCTTACCAAATACGAATTTCAACATACCGCCTTGGTCAATTGGCTTGCGGTTTTTCCACGCCGAATCAGCCAGTTTTTTCTGGTCATTTTCAAGATCAACAAATGTTGCACCCTGAATACGGCTTGGTACACCTGTAAAGCACTGATCCACAACTTCTCGAGATAAACCAACTGCTTCAAACAATTGACCACCACGATAAGATGCAACGGTTGAAATCCCCATTTTAGAGAGAACTTTCAATAAGCCTTTTTCAATGCCTTTACGGAAGTTGGCTTGTGCGTGAATTGGGTCACCGAGCAACTCGCCTTTTGCAACCAAGTCATTGATCACATCATATGCCAAATATGGATAGATCGCTGTTGCACCGAAGCCCAAGATCACCGCAAACTGATGCGGGTCACGTGCAACTGCAGTTTCCAAAATCAAGTTCGCATCGGTACGCAAACCTGTTTTGCTTAAGTAATGATGAATCGCACCTGTTGCTAACACAGCATTGGCTGGTAAATAACCTTCACGGATTTTCTTATCCGAAATCACCAATAAAGTTTTACCGTTACGAACAGCCTGTGCCGCTTCTTCACAAATACGTGTAATCGCAGCTTGCAAACCTTCAGATTCAGGATAGTTCAGGTCGATATCAGCAATCTCGTAACCTTTACGACCTAAAGTACGCAACTGATGCATTTTTGAATTTGTAAGCACTGGGCTTGAGATGATCAAACGATCAGCATGTTCAGGGCTTTGTTCAAATACGTTTTGCTCACGTCCCATACAAGTTTCAAGCGACATCACAATCGATTCACGTAATGGGTCGATTGGCGGGTTAGTCACCTGAGCAAACTGCTGACGGAAGAAATCGGATACATGGCGCACTTGACGTGACAATACTGCCATTGGGGTATCATCCCCCATTGAACCGACAGCTTCCTGACCACTTTCTGCAATCGGACGCAATAACTGATCACGTTCTTCAAAAGTGACCATAAACATTTTTTGCGCCGCTTTCAGCTGGTCACCTGTTAAGCCTTTATTACTTAAATGCTCTTCAAGCTCTGGACTACCTTGTAAACGCACCGCATTTTCACGTAACCACTGACGGTATGGACGCATTTTTTTCAGGTGGTTGTTTACATCACTGGTTTCAAGCAATTTACCTGTAACAGTGTCGATCACCAAGATTTGACCAGGTCCTACACGACCTTTTGAAATCACATCTTCAGGTTCGTAGTCCCAAACCCCAATTTCTGATGCAAGAGTCATGTAACCATTTTTGGTAATCACCCAACGTGCTGGGCGTAGACCGTTACGGTCAAGCATACAAATCGCATGGCGACCATCCTGAATTACAAGACCTGCTGGGCCATCCCATGCTTCCATATGTTTTGAGTTAAACTCATAGAATGCACGTAAGTCTGCATCTAAAGTTTCAACGTTTTGCCATGCTGGTGGTACAAGCATACGCAATGCACGGAACAAGTCCATACCACCGCCAACCAGAATCTCAAGCATATTATCGAGGCTTGAAGAATCTGAGCCTGTCAAGTTCACTAGCGGATTAAGCTCTGTTAAACCTGGCAATAACGGGTTTTCAAATTTTGGAGTACGCGCCAAAGCCCAGTTACGGTTTGCAGTAATGGTATTAATTTCACCATTATGAGCTAAATAACGGAATGGTTGAGCCAATTGCCAACGCGGTAATGTGTTGGTTGAGAAGCGTTGATGGAATACGACAATATGAGATTCTAAACGCTCATCGGCAAGGTCTGTATAGAAGTCAGCAATTGCTGCTGGCATCATTAAACCTTTATAACTAATGACATTTGAACTTAATGTTGTTACATAAAATGAAGCATCATTATATAATTTTTCTTCTGCACGACGGCGTGCCATGAACAGTTTGCGGTTGAATTCAACTTCGCTCACACCCATTGGGCAGTTTACAATCACTTGTTCAAATACAGGCAAAGATTGTAATGCAATCTCACCAAGTACTTCGGTATTGGTTGGCACAACACGCCAAGCCAGTACTCGTAAGCCTTCATCATCCAGCTCTTTGGTGAGCACATTTTTTGAATGTTGCGCTAAAGCAGGGTCAATATTTAGAAAAACAGTACCTACAGCAAAAATTTCGCTTAAAGTTACATCACTGAGTTTCTTGGCTTCTTCGCGGAAAAAGGCTTTGGGCATGGCTAATAATAAGCCACATCCATCTCCGGTTTTACCATCGGCGGCAATCCCACCACGGTGCGTCATGCAACTTAAACTATGAATTGCAGTTTTCACAAGGTGATGACTGGCATCTCCCTGCATATGGGCAATAAGCCCAAATCCACAGTTATCCTTAAACTCATCAGGTTGATATAAACCTTGAGCGGGAGCTACAGTATTTGGCGATGGCATGTGCATAGCGTACCCTTCTTTTCAACATTGCTCGAATGAGCATTACATATTTCAAATTCCCTTGGCGGCTTAGGCCTCAGACCTCGCAGCAAGCGCGCAGACAGCTCTCAAGAATAGCCTTTTTTAGACTAATCTTGCATTACTTTTGTGACAAAAATATGCTTTTTCTGCGTGACACTTTGGTCGTGTCTGGACTGGAAGCTATTACGCCCACATTGAATCTCTTTGCTCCAAAATAAGGACAATTAACTCAACTCATGCACCATTTAAGCAAAAAATATGCCAAACAATACAATTAACATATAAAGTTCTTATATTTCATATAAATAAACTTAAAAAACATCACAAATCAGCTTTAACATTCTTAAAATTACGCACCATTTTTGTGCATTATTTGTATCTTGATTATTTTTTGCCTTATTTTAGAACTTTTTTCACACAGTTAGTTTTTTTTAAGTTGCACCAAAATATAGCATTTTGAATTTTTAACGTGGTACTGAAGCCTCTAAACCTGCTGACTGGGTCACACTCACCACATTCCCATCCCGATCATGACGGGTAATTGTCGTTTGCAAAGCATGGGAAACAGGCGCAACAACAGATGCCGACTTGGCTTTAGGCACAATCGCAGGTGGAGGTATCACTGCTGGCTCTAACTGGATGGAATAGAGCTTCTGATTTGACAGCTCTTCTGCTCCCATATCATTTACCCAGTCAGTATAATCTTTAAATTGCACTATTTTTGGGTGAATCGATTTAGGTAAACCTAAATTTAACGACTGTAACTGCTGCTCAGCATCAGCCTCTCCAGTATAGACACCATAAAGCAAAACATAGCGCTCGGGTTGATGCTCAGCAGCCAAACGCAAATAAGTAAATTTATTACGATCTGGTCGTTTGTCTAGAAAATCTAGAATGATTTCCTCTTTACTAGTTACAAAAAGTTCCAGACTATAATTGTTTAGATTTTCCTGAAGAAAATGTGTACCACGAAATTCAGCACTATGCTGACCAGAAGCAACTACACGTGTCGTTTGTTGCAATGGACGCACTTCATTGACCATCACGCCCAAATTTGGAATTGCAGATAATTTTTCAGCCTGAAACTGCGGCTGAACATCTTCTTCAACAGGTGTAGTAGAAGCTTGTTTTAATGGCTGTATATTGATTAAAAATAAACAAGCACCAGCAACCACCAAGCAGACTCCCCCACCGATCAATAAAATTCGACGTATTATGGTTGTATCTGCAGGGTGCTGTTCTAACATGCTTATGCCTTTTCCTGATTTGCCAAAATTGCCTGCTGCATTAACTCGACATCAAAGTCTTTAGTAATGATTGCCTGCCCCAATTGACGCATTAATACTAAACGCAACTGTCCATTCAAAACTTTTTTATCATGTGACATAAATGATAAAAATTCATCGAGTGGAATTGCAGGGCATTTTATCGGTAACTTGGCACGCTGAATAATATTTTTTGTGCGCGTAACATCTGCTTCAGAAAGCCAGCCTAAACGCCACGATAAATCCGCAGCCATGACCATCCCCGTTGCAACGGCCTCGCCATGCAACCAAACACCATAACCCAGATAAGATTCAATCGCATGACCAAATGTATGACCCAGATTAAGTAATGCACGCTCACCTTGCTCTTTTTCATCATTGGCAACAATACGTGCTTTATGGGTACAAGAGCGATAAACCGCTTCAGCAAGTAAAGTTTCATCTCCTTCAACAAGTGCATCAATATGCTGTTCAAGCCATATCAAAAATTCAACATCACCCAAAAGTGCATATTTAATCACTTCTGCCAAACCCGCAGATAATTCGCGTGGTGGTAATGTTTTGAGCTGCGCCATATCAGCAAGGACAACTTGTGGCTGCTTAAATGCCCCAATCATGTTCTTACCTAATGGATGATTAATCCCTGTTTTTCCACCAACACTTGAGTCCACCTGAGAAAGTAAGGTAGTTGGCACTTGTATAAAATACACACCACGTTGGAAACTGGCGGCTGCAAAACCCGCCATATCACCAATGACACCACCACCCAATGCAAGTACAGTACAATCGCGGTTAAAACCAGATGACAATAACGCATCAAAAATCAGATTAAGATGCTCAATATTTTTATACTGCTCGCCGTCTGGCAAAATACAATGTGCAACCGTTTTACCTAAATTGTGTAATGCTTGCTCATAATGCTGCAAATATAGAGGCGCAACCGTATCATTTGAGACAATCATGACTTGCTTACCCAAAACATAAGGTGCTAGTAACTGCTCAGGGTCAAGTTGACTACCAATATAGATCGGGTAACGACGATCACCCAATTCGACATATAACGTTTGCATATTAAAACCAGAAAATATTTAAATTGAATAATTTACAGCAATATCCTTCAGGATTTTTTGCGCCAGTTCCCGAGCGCCTCCCTGATGAGTATCAATCACATAGTGTGCAATTTCCCGATACAAAGGATCGCGCAAAGTCAGTAAATCTTGCAGGCGTTTTTCGGGGTTTTCGACTTGTAACAAAGGACGGTTTTTATCACGGTAGGTTCGTTGCAACTGTACTTCTACAGGTGCAAATAAATAAACCACAATGCCTCGTTGATGCAAGGCATTGCGATTTGGCAATTGAGTAACAACTCCACCGCCTGTTGCGAGCACCAAATTAGAACGTCTGGTCAATTCATCAATGACCAACTGTTCTCGCTGACGAAAACCCAGTTCACCTTCTTTTTCAAAAATCCAAGGAATCGAAGCACCTGTTTTTCGCTCAATTTCGTGATCACTATCGACAAACTCACGACCTAACAGTTCTGCAAGATGTCGACCAACAGTCGTCTTTCCAGCCCCCATGGGCCCTACCAAGTAAATATTTGGCAGGGTATTGAATGCTTTGTTTGGCAAGGAGCCACCTTCTCAATTACAGCAATAATTTTATATTAATGATTTCTAGAAACAGTGTCATCTACAATTCGTGGTGTAATAAAAATCAGTAACTCATTCTTGCTATCACTCGTGGTCTTCGTCTTAAATATATTACCTATCCAAGGCAAGTCACCCAAGAACGGAACTTTATTGACATCATTTTGATGAGTATCTTCATAAATACCACCAAGCACTACAGTTTCACCATTATTCACCAAGACATTGGTTTGCAAAGCATTGGTATCAATTACATAACCCGCACTTGTTAATGACCCTACTGTATCCTTGGTAATCTTCAACTTCATTTGAACATTACCATCTGGGGTAATACTTGGGGTGACATTTAACTCAAGATTAGCATCCTGAAAAGTTGTGGTGGTTCCAGAGTTGGAGCTGGTTGTTGAATATGGAATTTTCGTACCAGACTTAATAATCGCTTCCTGCTTATCACCTGTCATGACTTTTGGTGTTGAAATCACTTCACCCTGACCATCCGCCTGTAATGCAGAAAGCTCTAAAGTCAGTAAGCTATCAGCAGTATTAATTAAACCAAAAGCAATACTTGCAGGACTAGAACCTGTACTTGAACTAGATGCGCCCAAGTCTACGTTTAAGTTATTCGTAATTTTATCATTGGTACCTGCATATTTATTATTGTGCAGCGTATAAAGATTACTTGTATTACTGGCGACAGTAGTACTACCGTCGGAGAAGAAGCCCCATTTTACCCCAATTGACTTAGAGAAAGTTGTTGTTGCACGGACAATACGTGCTTCGATCATGACTTGCTTCACTGGTATGTCTATTTGTTTCACAAGACCTCTAAGTTGTTCAATCTTCTCAGCAGTATCATTAATAATCACAGTATTTGTGCGAGAATCTGTCACAATTGAACCACGACTGCTTAATAAAGAACGCATACCTGCACTTATAGTTTGGATATTTTCAGCTTTCACATAATTCAACTGCATGGTTTCAGTCTGTAATGGCTCAAGTTTAACAGACTGAGCATATGCCTTAGCGGCATCTTCTTCTGATTTAAGTAGCTCTGGAACAGGAGCAACCCAAATCACATTACCATTTCTACGTTTATCTAAGTTCTTGGATTTCATAATAATGTCGAGAGCCTGATCCCAAGGAACATCCTTAAGGCGTAAAGTAATATTACCCTGAACACTATCCGAAGCCACAATATTCACGCCAGTAAAATCAGCCAGTAACTGTAAAACTCGGCGCACTTCAATATCTTGGAAATCCAAAGAAATCTTTTTGCCAGTGTATGTATGACCTAGGTGAGGCTGGGCATTTACTGTTGTCGTTTCTTTTTTAGCGACACTAATAATTAAACGGTTATCGGTTTGATATGCCATATAATCAAAGCTACCATTTGCCTGAATATTAATGACCCCATTGCGCCCTTCATTAAAAGCATCTACAGAGGATACTGGCGTTGAAAAATCATTCACATTTAAGCGACGAGCCAATCCTGTCGGAATTTTATTACCAAGAAAACGCACAACAATTTTACTGCCTTGTTGTTTCACATCGACAGGCGTATTTGGATTCGACAAATCAATCACAACTTGCCCTTCACCTTTATTGCCTCGATGAAAGTCAACATTACTCACACCTTGAGAAGGTGGAATGATGGCTGGAGCAATATTTTCTAATTGTGGTGTAGAAGCATTATTAATTTTTAAAATAAAAGTATTACCTTCTACACGCGTGGTAAATGCACCTGCTTTTTTGAGATTAACAGTCAGGCGAGCACGCTGCGCATCTGCTACCAAATCTACAGAACTTGCCTCAGTCGTTGAAACAGGAATTGAACTTTGCTTGAGCGTTTGTGTTACTTTATCAAAGTCCAGAATCAAACGTGATGGCTGATCAACCTGATAAGCTTGTGGTTGTGGTGGCAAGCCATTAAACATGACACGAATTTCAGTACCCTGTCCAGGAATTTGCAAAGGCACAACATTCGTAATTGCAACAGCAGCATTTGCAATCTGAACCATTGCCATTGCTACAGTACCTAAAGCAAATTGATGAATAAATGGCTTCATTCGTTGCGTATCCCCAAATTTTTTTACAGATTTTTTCATATTATTATTCCCCAAATTATGCTGCAGGTCCGATGAGTACAAGACTACGTGGTCGTTCAATATAACCATCTCGACCATCTGAAACAATCTCAATCAAGTCAATCTGAGTTGGCGTAATTTTAGTAATACGCCCTTGATTGAGCCCCATGTAGCTTCCAACATGCACTTGTTCAACCTGTTTATCTGGAGTTTGAATCAACCCCAAAATTTGCCCATTCGCATTACGCATACTACCTTTAAACGTAATTGACTCTAATGCAAAACTTTCCAAAGGTTGTGGTTGACGTGAGAAATCTGGATAAACTCGCTTGCCCGCCATAATTTTCAACTCAGTATACAAAGACTGAGGTAAGAATGGGCTGCGTAAGTTTTGTGCTGCATACTCAAACTGTGGCACAGGTTCAAAAACTGGTGCAGGTTTAATCGGTGCTGGCGGTTCACTCCGAATTTTCGCCATTTCCTCATTGACAACATCAATACGAGAACTACAACCCACCACCAGAAAAACTGGCAACAAAGCAATAATAAAATACTTATTCATTATTTTGTCGCTCCTGCTTTAGCTGCTTTAGGTTCAGAAGCAGATGTCTGCTCTTCTACACCAAGATAACGATAGGTTTTAGCATGCAATGTATAATTGACAACTGGAATATCTGATTTTTTATTGTCATCCTGCCCCGCAACAATTGAAAAGTCATGTAGGGTCACAATACGCGGTAACGCAGCAATTGCACTGGCAAATTGACCGAATAAATGATAATCACCCGTTGCCTGAATTGAGATTGGTTGTTCCATAAAGAACTGTTGCTTGACTTCAGGTTCAAGAGAGATATTTTTAAATTTCAATCCTGCAGTGACACCAGTCACGTTAATATCTTCAACTAACCCGGGAATTTCAGATTCTTTAGGTAATTGCTGTAGTTGCTGATTAAAATCAGCCTGCATTTTTACCAGCTGTTTCTGATAAAGCTGCAAGTTACGTAATTTTGAATCTTTTTCTCTGTATTCATTCAGCAAATTCGCTTCTTGAGCCTGAGCTGTCGTAATAGCATCGATTTTAGAGCTGATCAGTACAAAGTATCCAACAATACAAACAATAAGGAAAATAAAAATCCAGCAGGTAATTTTAACTGAAACAGGCCATCCACCATAATTAGAGGCATCCAGAGAGTTAAACTGCTTTACAAAACGATCCAGTGTCATTTTGTTTTTTGCTGGCTTGACTGCATTTCCTGTTGATTCATCTAATTGTTCTTGACTCATTTCGCAGCCCCTTTCGTTGTTTGAGGTTCTGAAGCTATTTGATCTTCTGCTGCTTGTGCAATCTGACCCAAATCAGCAGTCACAACAAAGTTGCCATATCCAGCTTCAACGCGTGGCACGACTGAACTTTGTGTTGGGTTCGATTTATTGTCTGTCGCTGCATCAAATGACTTCATAAACACATTTCGAAACCATGCTGACCCACCTAGGTTTCGCATAAAATCAGCCACAACATTTGGGCTTTCAGCTTTACCTTCAATAGTAAAATGATCACCAACCCGTTCAAATTTGGTCAGATACATATTACTAGGCACTGTGCGTACTAACTGGTCAATTAAACGGACTGTTATTGGGCGCTGTGCTTGTAAATTCTGAATCAGTTTCATGCGCTCAACAATGGCTTGCGTTTGCTTTTGTAAACCGTCGAGTGATTTTAATTTTTGATCAAGCTGTTGATTACTTGAAGTAATCAGCTGGTTTGAACTTTCTTGATCACTTTGCTTTTGATCAAAATATACCCATGTTGCAAAAACTAAAAAGCCACCCAAGATCGCAACAAGAATGGAAATGAAAATAAAAGTTTTTTTGCGCTGTTCCCGTAGCTCATCACGCCAAGGTAGTAAGTTTATTTTTGACATTAATCAAAACTCCTTAACGCTAAGCCACAAGCAACCAGAAGAGAGGAAGCATCATCTTCAATTTTTTTAATATTAATTTTCGGAGAAAAACCCATTTGTAAAAATGGATTCGCTACAGTGACTCGATAACCCAAATGTTGTTGTAATATTTTTGCCAGACCAGGTAGATTTGCTGTACCACCTGCCAACAAAATATGATCAACATCATTAAACTGTGAAGATGAGAAAAATAACTGTAAAGAGCGTTGTGCCTGTTGAGAAATGCTGTCCATAAAAGGTAATAACACTTCGGCTTCAAAATCATCAGGTAAGTTACGTTCTTTTTTTGCCCGTCCTGCTTCTGCATAAGACAAGCCATAACGACTTTGAATTTCTTTGGTAAGTTGCTTGCCTCCAAACACATGTTCACGAGTATAAACATTTTTACCGTCATGAATGACAGACAAGGTGGTCATGGAGTGACCAATATCCAAAATAGCAATAACACGTGTACCAAGCGGTAAAGTATCGGCAAACATTCCCAATGCACGTTCCATTGCATAACTTTCAACATCTGCAACTTTTGCGGTTAAGCCTGCATAAATCAGGGCTTCATTGCGAGCTTCCACGTTTTCTGTACGCGTTGCGACAAGAAGTACATTGATACGATTTGCTTTGGACACAGGTTCTGGTAAAACTTCAAAATCCAAACTCACATCATCAAGTGGAAACGGGATGTACTGTTCAGCATCCATTCGAATTTGAATTTCTCGCTCATCATCACTCATATCCTCATCCATTTCGATGATTTTATGAATAACGCTTGAAGTAGGAATTGCAAAAGCGGCATTAACGGTCGATGGATTTGCTGCTTCGATCGCCTTCTCTAAAGCTTCGGCAACGGCTTCTGGATTAATAATATTTTTTTCAACAACGGCTCCTTCTGGTAAAGGTACAAGCGCGTAGCTTTCTACACAATAACGCCCATGCTTAACAGAAAGCTCCAGCATTTTTACAGAAGTCGAACTAATATCAACCCCTATTAACCCCTTTTTAGGTTTACGATATAACCTTAGCACGATGTTTATTCCTGTTATTTTTTATTTAGGATAGCATAATACCTTGTCGTGTAATGCATTTCGTCGCCATAATGACGCATATAATACCCTGAACAAGGTTCTTCTCGGCTATACTGGGCTTCAGCTATACTCAAGCTCCGATCGCCCATTTTCCATATTAAATATTACTTGTTATGAAAAATCTATCTTGTTCAGGTCGAATTCATCCAATTTTTCTGTTTTTACTGATCATTATTCTTCTTATTCCAATGGGCTTTTATGGCATGTATTTATACATTGCCCCTTCCTTACCCGAAATGAGCAGTCTAAAAAAAGCACCTCTTTTAAAACCTATTCAAATTTACACAGCAGACAATCAGCTGATTGCAGAATATGGTGGAAAATTATCTGTACCTGTTGAGTATAAGCAGATTCCCCCCCATTTTATTCAGGCTTTTCTGGCAGCAGAAGATTCTTCATTTTTTGAACATAGTGGCATTAGCTTTAAAGGCTTGGGGCGAGCGGTCAGTGAAAGCTTAACGGGTTCAGATACACAAACAGGTGGTTCGACCATTACCATGCAGGTGGCGAAAAATTATTATCTTTCACCTGAACGTACTTTAAAGCGTAAACTCACCGAGATTTTTCTGGCACGCAAGATTGAACAGAATCTAACTAAACCAGAAATTTTGACACTTTATGTCAATAAGATCTTTTTAGGGAAAAATGCTTACGGGATCGCTGCCGCAGCTAAAATTTACTATAACAAAAATATTAATCAGCTCAGCACTGCTCAAATGGCAATGATTGCAGGTCTGCCTAAAGCGCCTTCTAAATATAATCCAGTGGCCAATCCTGAGCGCGCACTTGAACGTCGTAACTGGATTTTAGGGCGTATGCGCCAACTCGGTTATATCAATCAGGCAGAGTATCAAAAATCAATTGAAGAACCTTTAAACTTGAATATGCCAGATCGCGGTGTGCTAACCCGCTTTCCATATATTGGCGAGATGGTTCGCGCCGAAATTGTCGCAAAATTCGGGGAAAAAGCCGTTGATTCTGGCTTTAAAATTTACACCACGATTGATAGCAAACGTCAGGCATATGCAGAACAGTCGGTACAAGAAGGCTTAGAAGCCTATGATCGCCGTCATGGCTGGCGCGGTGCTGAAGCACATGGCGTATCCTTAGCAAAATTCTTTACTTACGCTAACAATTACCCAGCCAAAGTCATTAAAGTCGACAGCAACAGTTTTGAAGCCGAATTAAAAGATGGTTCCATCGTAACAGTGCCTTGGTCAGGGATGTCATGGGCGCGTCCTTATCGCAATGCCAACAGTGTGGGTGCAGCACCAACCCATGCATCTCAAATTGTTAAACCCGATGATATTGTACGCTTACGTCCAAATGACAATAAAACAGTCTGGTCTTTGGTTCAAATTCCAAAAGCTCAAGGGCAATTAATTGCATTAAACCCGAATAATGGTGCCATCGAAGCTGTTGTAGGTGGTTATAGCTATGCCCAGTCAACATTTAACCGTGCAATCCAAGGTTGGCGTCAGCCAGGTTCAACTATTAAGCCATTTATTTATGCACTGGCATTAGAGCGGGGGATGACACCTTATACGATGGTAGATGATAGTCCAATTACGATTGGCAAATGGTCGCCGAAGAACTCTGATGGCCGCTATTTGGGCATGATTCCTTTACGTCGTGCTTTATATCTTTCTCGTAATACCGTCTCTGTTCGCTTATTACAAAGTGTTGGCGTGGATCGAGCTCGTCAGTTGTTAATGGATTTTGGATTACAGGAAAATCAAATTCCAAATAACTTTACCATTGCTCTGGGAACACCACAGGTTTTACCTATACAAATGGCAACAGGTTATGCCACTTTTGCCAATGGTGGTTTTCGGGTTGAGCCTTATTTTATTGAGCATATTGAAGATGCTTATGGCAAAACCATTTACAAAGCCAACCCAGAATATGCATGTATTTCCTGCATTAATGGCAATAATAACGATGATACAGCTGCCTCTGAACAAGCAGCCACGCCTGACGATGAAGCTTTTAAACAACAGCCTCAGGTACAAATCAAACAAACAGATGCCAGCAACAGTGAATTCCGCCAAGCACAGCGTATTATCAAATCCAGTTCAGCTTATGATATGGCCAATATTTTGCGCGATGTAATTCAGCATGGTACAGGGCGAGCAGCATTAAAAATTGGACGTGATGATTTGGGTGGTAAAACAGGAACCACAAATGATGCCAAAGATGCATGGTTTGCAGGCTTTAATAGCAAACTGGTAGCGATTGCATGGGTTGGGTTTGATCAGCCGACCACATTGGGACGCCTAGAATACGGTGGTGTTGCAGCGTTACCTGTCTGGATTAACTTCATGAGTCGCTCACTCGAAGGGACACCGCCTGCATGGGTCACTTTGGATAAAAATGCCAAAGCACCGATTTCTCATGGACAGCTTTCAGTTGAACGAACTGGTCGTAATGAAAACCGCATTGCACCACCCTTGGCTCGACCAATGTATCATCCTGCACCTGTGACCAAACCAGTCAGCAAAAAGCAGGATGTTGAAGATTTTTCAGATCTACCAGGTGAAGAAATCCTGATTCCATCAGAAAAATCACCACCCAAAATGAATAATGCACAACCTACTGCGGCAGCAAAAAAATCTAGCCCAGATTCCTTAGAACAACTGATTAATAAAGTGGACTAAGGAAAGAAAGCCGTCAAATGACGGCTTTCTTTTTAAAGAGGTAAAGTTGAAAACATGCAGTGACCTGCAAGCTATCTCGTTGCTCTAAAGCTTGGCGCTTTTCAAGTTTAGCTTTGTAGGCATATGGCGTCATTGCCAATAAATTAATGATGTCTTGCTGTTGTAAGTTGAGCTCAGCTTCAACTACAGGCGCGTCAATCAGTTCAAATTTTTCACTGAGCTGTGCCACAAATTTTTCAGGCTCATGCAAATTCACCTGTTCAAATAATGCAACTCGCAAATCATATAAATGCCGAGGTGCAGGCGTGACCACTAGACACAAGCCATCCTCTTTTAAGACACGTAAAATTTCCTGCTGTGGAATAGGGCTAAATAGGCTACTACACAAATCAATCGACTGATCTAAAACAGGTAAAACTGCACCTGTCCCGACGACCCAAGTCACGTCTTGATTAAGTTTGGCTGCACGCTGCACAGCGCTTTTGGCAATATCAACACCAACACATTGTTCCACATGGGCTTGCATGGCACTGGTGTAATAGCCTTCACCACAGCCAATATCCAGTAGTGTTTTCGGCTGATAACGCTGCAATACATGCTCAACAGCTTGACGTAAGGGTGCATAAAATCCTGCCGATAAAAAAGCTCGGCGTGCATCAACCGCTTCAGGCGTATCTCCTGGCTGTTTACTATGCTTATGCTGCACCACATGCAAATTGACATAGCCTTGTTTTGCCAAGTCAAAACTATGCCCCTGTGGACAGCGCCAAGTTCGTGCATCTAGCGTTAATGAATCTCGGCAGACAGGACACATCAGCAATTGCATGGTTTTCACTCCGATTTTCTGCAAAATAAAAAAGCTGACCGAAGCCAGCTTTTTTGCTATGGATTAGGGATTAACGCAATTTTAACGTCATTAAGCCTAAAACCACTAGAATAATCGTAATGATCCAGAAACGAATTACCACCTGAGTTTCTTTCCAGCCCTGCTTTTCATAGTGATGATGCAACGGTGCCATCAAGAAGACACGTTTGTTGCGCATCCGCAGAGAACCAATTTGCAGGAATACCGAAATGGCTTCCATGACAAAAACACCGCCCATAATCGCAAATACAATTTCCTGACGAACCATCACGGCAATTGTACCGAGCATTGCACCGAGTGCCAGCGCGCCCACATCGCCCATAAATACTTGAGCAGGATGCGCGTTGTACCAAAGGAAAGCCAGACCTGATCCAACCATGGCAGAACAGATCACAATCAGTTCAGATGAATATTTGATATAAGGAATATGCAAATAATTGGCAAAACGGGTATCCCCTGACAAATAGGCAAATACTCCCAGCCCAGCAGCAACCAATACCACAGGCATGATCGCCAGACCATCCAGACCATCAGTCAGGTTAACCGCATTGGATGCCCCATTAATCACCAAATAAGTAAAGGCAATAAAGGCAAGTCCAAGAGGAATCACTGAGAATGGAATGCTGAGATTTTTGAAAAATGGAATTAGCAAGTCCAGCATATTGTGTGTATACAATGGGTTATGCTGATTAATCGCGATCACATACAACGCAATCCCCGCACCTAAAGACGCGACCGATGTCCAGAAGAACTTCTTGCGTGCAGGCAAACCTGCATTGTCTTTATAACGGATTTTAATCCAGTCATCTGCCCAACCGACAGCCCCAAAAATCACCATGACACCAAGTACAATCCAGACATAAGGGTTGGACAAATCTGCCCAGAGCAAGGTACTAATCCCAATCGACATCAGAATTAAAACCCCACCCATGGTCGGTGTACCCATTTTCTTGGCATGGTTTTCAGGAGCAAACGAGCTGACTGCCTGACCATATTTTAAGGCGCGTAATTTTCGGATCATGACAGGACCCAAAAATAGCCCGATCAGCAAGGAAGTCAATACGCTGAGCAAAGCCCGTAGTGTCAAATAACGAACAACTTTGAAGGAACTGTCGAATCCTGCCAAATGTTCAAATAACCATAACAGCATTTAAAGCTTCTCCATCAAATCAGCCATCAACGTCTCCATATGGGTATAACGAGAACCTTTAAACAGGAAACTCATGGTCTGAGGTTGATGTTTTTCTACAAGATTAATTAAAAATTTCAGCGCTTGTGCCTGCGTTTCAAATGCATGGCAATGCTCTGCTGCTGCGCCTGCTACTGTTGCATTGGCGAATTCACCCACAGCAAGCACATAATCTAATGGCAACTGAGCCAAATCATGACCTAAGGCAAAGTGTTCATCACGACTACTGTCGCCCAGCTCACCGATATCCCCCATCACCATGACTTTAATACCCTGTTGCTGGGTCAAGACCTCAGCCGCAGCACGCATCGACGTTGGATTTGCATTATAAGTATCATCAATCAACACATATTGCTGATGTGAAATAAAATTCAAGCGGCCTTTCGCACCTTTTGCCTGCTGCAATCCCTGTACCACATCATCAAGAGAAATCCCGATTGCCAGTGCAAAAGCACATGCTGCCAGAGCATTCTGCACATTGTGTAATCCCGCAAAAGGCAATGCGATCTGTGCCGAACCTTGTGGCGTATGCAATACAAAACTGGCAGATTGTGGGTGCAATTGAATTTGCTCAGCAAAAACATCACCGCCTTCACCAAAACTTAAACGTTTTGCCGTTTGGACAGCCGCGTTAATTTGTGTAGTAAAGTCATCTGCTGCTGGAACAATTGATGTACCTTCAAGAGCAATATGGCGATAAATTTCTGATTTGGTTTGGCAGATTTTTTCACGCCCACCAAACTCACCCAAATGCGCAGTACCAATATTTAAAATGCCTGCTACCTGTGGCTGAACCAAGTTTGAGGTATAGTCAATCTCACCCACATGGCTCGCGCCCAGTTCCATTACGGCATACTGATGCTCAGGACGTAGCTCCAGTAACATCATCGGTACGCCCAAGTCATTATTGAGGTTACCACGAGTAATGAGAGTCGGAGCCAAGCGAGATAAAATACTGCCCAGCATTTCTTTGGTGGTGGTTTTACCACTGCTGCCTGTTAACGCCAGTACTTTCAGGTCTGGAAATTGTTGCCGGCGAAATTGCCCTAGATGCCCCAAAGCCAAGCGGGTATCAGCAACCACCAATTGGGCAATATCGAGCTGCTCAATCGGGTGTTCTACAATAACAACCTGACAGCCTTGCGCTGCAACATTTTGAACAAAATCGTGGGCATCAAAACGCTCACCTTTGAGTGCCAAAAAGGCATCACCCGCTTCGGCATGTCGTGAATCGGTCAAAATCCGCTTAATCACTTGCTCTGGCTGTTGATCTTGATACCAATAACCTTGTGTCGCCTGTTGAAGTTCAGCCGCTGTCCAAGGCATCAAGGGAACAGTGCTGGTGGTCGATGTATGCATGTGCGTTAATTTTCCAAAGCTGAATACGCGGTAAGCATTCCGTGCTGATGATCGATAGCCGCTTTTACTTCTACCACATCATCAAACCAATGACGAACGCCATCGATTTCCTGATAATTTTCATGTCCTTTACCTGCGATGACCACAATATCACCTGCCTGTGCCTGCTGCACAACAAATTTAATCGCTTCGCGGCGGTCATGAATTTCATGCACCTCATGCTGAGCAAAATTGATGCCTTGCTTCATATCGGCAAAAATTTGTTCAGGATTTTCGGTGCGTGGATTGTCTGTAGTCAACAGCACAGGATTGGCATGTTCCAATGCAGCTTGAACCATGAGTGGGCGCTTGCCACGATCACGGTCGCCGCCACAGCCAAACACTGCCCATAAGCGATGCTCAACATGACGTTGCAAGCTGGTCAAAACCTGAATCAGAGCATCTGGGGTATGCGCATAATCTACAACAAACAAGCGCTGCTGATCGCGCAAGACCTGCATACGACCTGGTGCGCCTTGCAATTGTGGGACAGTCGCGACCAATGCCGATAAATCAAACCCCGCCGCATAGGCTGCAATCAAACTTGCCAATAAGTTTTCAACATTGAACTGTCCAAGTAATGGACTGTTCACTGCAAACTGCCCGATCGGACTATGTAAAGTAAAACGCGCACCTTGCAAGCTAAAGCTCAAATCTGAGACATAAAAATCAGCAGCTTGCTGGATTGCATAGGTGAAAATTTTTGGTTGTGCTGGATTATGACGTGCAGCATTCAGCATCACGTCAGCATAAGCATCATCCAGATTAATCACAGCATATTTTAATGAGGTAAATGCAAATAACTGGGATTTTGCTTCAGCATACGCTTCTAGCGTTTTATGATAATCCAGATGATCACGACTTAAATTACTATATACCGCAATTTCAATCTCACAGCCATTTAAACGACCTTGCTCTAAACCATGTGAACTGGCTTCGAGCGAAGCAAAGCTTGCACCTTGCTCAGCGTAGCTATGCAATAAATCCTGTAAATAAAGCGCATCCACAGTGGTGTGAGTGGATGGCTCCAAGTTAGGTAAAATACCGTTACCTGTAGTTCCCATGACCGCACAGCGTTGATGTTGTGAGCTAATCAATTCAGCAATCAAACGTGAAATGGTGGTTTTACCATTGGTACCCGTGACCGCCAAAATATGCAAGGGTGCTGTTGCTGCTGTCGCTTGCAAATAGGCTTTTTGCCATATTCCCATGCGCTGACGCACATCTGGGCAAACCAGACAGTTCTCAAGTGGCAATGGCTGCTCGGCGATAATTCCAATCGCACCGTGCTGCAATGCTGCCTGAGCAAAGTGCAAGGTTTTTTCAGGCTGAGAGTAACTGGTCAGCGCAATAAAAATCTGCCCTGCTTCAACATGACGGCTGTCTAAACAAAACCCTTGAAAGGGCTGAGTCATCCAAGTTTGAATAGACTCAACAGGATAAATCTGCTGCAAAGTAATCGACATGAACTCACCAATTATTGAATTTTAGGGGCTTGTAAGGGTCTATCCAGTGGCACATCCAGTAAGCGCAAAAACTCTTGCATAATGCGTGAAAATACAGGTGCAGATACCGTACCACCATAATAAGTACCTTGTGGGTTTTCCACCACAACAACCATGGCAATACGTGGATTACTCACAGGGGCAAGCCCTGCAAACAAGGCACGGTATTCATTTTTTGAATAACCACGTCGGTCAGCATTGAGTTTATGTGCCGTTCCCGTTTTTCCTGCTACGCGATAACCTGGAACTTGTGCCTGTGTGGCTGTACCACCTGGCTGGGTGACCTGTTCCATCATCAGCACGACCTTATCGGCGATTTTTGGATCAAGCACTTGTTTACCTTGAACTGGTTTATTCAGTTTATACAAGGTTAAGGGTACTTCCACGCCGTGGTTGGCTAGCATGGCATAGCCTTGCACCAACTGTAATACCGTAGCATTCAGACCATAACCATACGCCATCGTACCAATTTCAGACATGTTCCAATATTTAGATGGCAAGATCAGTCCCGGACTTTCTCCTGGAAAATGTACTGCGGAACGTTGCCCAAAACCCACACGTTTAAAGAAGGTTGGAATGGTTGGCGTTGGTAAAGACAGTGCAATGGTTGCTGCACCGACGTTGGAAGATTTAATAATCACCCCTGCCAAAGTCAATGCACCATAGTTATGGGTGTCATGAATAATATGATTACCAATCCGCATGGAACCTGGCGAGGTATTAATAATCGTATTTTCTGTATATTTACCACTTTCCAATGCCGCAGAAATGGTAAATGGCTTCATGGTTGAACCCGGTTCAAACATGTCGACTGCACCACGGTTACGCATCGCATCTTTATTATTTAAACTGGTTTTATCATTTGGGTTGTACGATGGCCAACTGCTCATCGCCAAAATTTCACCCGTTTTGACATCGACCGCAATTGCAGTTGCTGAACGTGCATTATTGGCAATTCCCGCAGCAGTCAATTCACGGTACATGATGTATTGCAAGCGCGAGTCGATACTTAAGGTAAAGTTTTCTCCTGCCTGTACCGGTTTCACCACTTCTGGGTCTTTGACACGGTTACCGTACTTATCCCGAATGTTGATCTGCAAGCCGTTGACACCCGTCAATTTTTTATTCAGCTTCATTTCCAGACCTTCCACCCCTTTACCATCATTATTGGTCAAGCCAATAATTTGGGCATTTGGCTGAGGTTGCGGGTAAAAACGCTTGTAGGATTTTTCGGTATACACGCCCTGAAAATTATGTTCCAGAATAAAGTCTGCCTGTGGCGGCGGTACTTCAGTTTTTAACACCAAGTAACGTGAATGAGGATGTGCCTGCATTTGCTTCTTCAGCCAGTCAGCATCCACGCCCACAATATTTGCCAGTTCATCGAGATCGAAGTCTTTATCAGGCAGTTTTTGTTTTGGTTTGCGACGCTCGCCAGGTTTAAGCGGGGCAGTCATCTCATCATAGAGTTTTTTGTTTTCAAAATAATCACGTGGATCCATCACCACTTTCATGATCGGGGTGCTAATCGCTAACGGCACACCATTACGGTCACTAATAATGCCGCGCATCGGCCTAATGGTTTCATCACGTAAAATCAGCGCATTGGCTTTATTTTGCAGGAAGTCCTTATTAATAATTTGCACATAAAATGCACGAAATACCAATATTAAAAAACACAGTAAAACAATGCCCCAGAGCAAATAAAAGCGCCATTGATCAAAGGTAATTTCGCTCTTTTCAGTCACTGAAAGCTTGGTTTTACGTTTTAAATTCATTCGTTTTTCAGTCATTGAACTGACCTTACTTTTTTTGCGCGGTTGAAGGAAGAGAAATCACCACGGTATCCGAAGGTGGTGGTGAGTACATACGAAGCTGGGTCACGGCACGTGTCCCGATCTGGGCAGTTGCCCCAAAAGTTTGCTGTTCGATCAGCAATCGTCCCCATTCGGCATTTAAATCATCTTCTGCACGTAGCAAACTACTCAATTGACGATAATCATACCGATATTCGTATACTTCAAATACCACCATAACCGCACTGATAAAAATCAGGCAGACCAAAACCAAATAGGTCAGCCCTTTTTTCAATACAACTCGATCCTTGGCTGGTTTTTCTTCAACAACCTCTATATTCATGGTGTGCCTTTATTTGTCTAGTCGTTCAGCCACACGTAACCATGCACTACGTGAGCGTGGGTTACTTTTTACTTCTTGTTCACTGGCGCGAATGCGTGAGATTTTTTTCAGACGACGCGTATCAACTCGCTGTTGCGGCAAGCCCCAGCCATGATCTTCTGCCAGAGTAGACTCTTTTTGAATAAATTGCTTGATCAGACGGTCTTCTAACGAATGGAAACTGATCACCGCCAAACGCCCATGTACTGACAGCAAATCAACCGCTTGTGGTAGAAACTGTTCAATATCATCGAGTTCTTTATTAATCGCAATACGAATGGCTTGGAAAGTACGCGTAGCAGCATGCTTGTTTTTTTCCCATTTTGGATGGGCAACTTTGACAATCTCAGCAAGCTGTGCCGTTGTACGAATTTCCCCGGCCTGTTTAATGGCGCGGGCAATTCGGCGGCTATAACGCTCTTCGCCATATTTAAAAATAATATTGGCTAAGGCTTCTTCTTCAATTTGCATTAACCATTCACTGGCGGTCTGTCCCTTTGAATTGTCCATGCGCATGTCCAATGGGCCATCGTGCATAAAGCTAAAACCGCGCTCGGCTTGGTCAAGCTGAGGGGATGAAACACCTAAGTCTGCCATGATGCCATCGACTTCATGCAGACCCAATGCGTTCAGTTCTTGCTGAATATCGGCGAAACTGGCATGAATAATTTTAAAACGAGGGTCTTGTTGTTCTAGTTCAGCAGCCACAGCCAAAGCTTGCGGGTCTTTGTCGAAGGCATATACACGACTATTGGCATCGAGTTTTGATAATAATAAGCGGCTGTGTCCACCACGCCCAAAAGTTGCATCGACATAAATTCCTGTATGACGATCTGCTAACAACGCATCTATAGTTTCATGGAGTAATACAGAAATATGTGACATACGAACGGAAATCGAGAATTAAAAATGTAATTGCACATTATCTCCATGTTTCATGCAAGTTCCAAACGGCTTTTTGTACGGAAATATTATTTTGCGATAGTTATTTCCGTTTTTTGTTAAAAAAATCAGCAAATCAATGCGTCGCCCGAGCGACCTGAGGCAAATTGTTTAAGGTTTGGCATAAATCTGGTCAAAAACACCGCCATTGGCAAAATGGATTTTTTGCGCTTTTGCCCAGCCACCAAAGACTTGATCAATGGTGAATAATTTGATTTTCGGGAATTTATACGCGTATTTTTGTGCAACCTGGGCATTGCGCGGGCGGAAATTATATTTGGCTGCCAGTGCCTGCCCTTGTGGGGAATATAAAAAGTTTAAATAGCCTTTTGCCAATAAACGATTGCCGTCTTTATCAACTGTTTTATCGACAATTGCGACAGAAGGTTCAGCTAAAATTGAAACCGAAGGATAGATAATCTGATACTCACCTTTTCCTAAGGTATTCTGTGCCAGCAAAGCTTCATTTTCCCAAGTCAATAACACATCACCAATACCGCGCTCAGCAAATGTCGTCAGTGAACCACGCGCCCCAGAGTCAAGCACTTTAACATTGTGATACAGCTTAGAGACCAGTTCGCGAGCTTTGGCATCATTGCCACCCGGCTGCTTAAGTGCATAGCCCCATGCCGCCAAATAAATCCAGCGCGGCGCACCGCCAGTTTTGGGATTTGGCGTAATAATTTCCACACCAGGCTTGGTCAAATCTTTCCAATCATGAATCTGTTTTGGGTTGCCCTTATGCACCAAAAACACCACGGTTGACGTGTATGGCGCTGAATGCTGTGGAAATTGTTGCTGCCAGTCTTTACGGATATAGCCTGCGTTGGCAATTTCATCGATATCATTGGCAAGTGCCAACGTCACCACATCGGCTGGCAATCCCGAAGCAACTGCGCGAGCCTGCTTACCTGAACCCCCATGCGACTGTTTAAACTCAACTTTCTCCCCTGTGTGTTTTAGCCAATACTGGCCAAAAACTTGATTATATTCCTGATAGAACTCTCGGGTTGGGTCATAAGACACATTGAGGAAGGTTTTATCTGCATAAACCCATGAACTTGTTGCCATGAGCAGTGTCACTACACCTGCTTTAATCAGTTTGCGCATTTTTTATTCTCAAAATATTTTTAGATCACTATACTTATTATTAATAAATTTGAAATATCAAACATTTATAATGTTTTATTCTAAGCTTTCAGGTTTTCCTTCTATACTACTAGCATGTAACTATTGACTATTCATTCTGATGACCTAGATCGCTTTCATCATGGTTACCCCCTTTTTTATTTATCTCTCTTTGAGCAAAATTGAAATCTATTTCAATGAGGCACAAGAAAATAAAACGGGCTTACAAAAGAAGTCTATTTCTTTGTTAAAACAGCCATTATGTAGGATTCTAAGTATATCGTCATAAACCAGATGGGTATTTTGTAAAATAAATACGCTTTCTTTTATGTGAATGTACGTTATAGTAGCAACTAATAAAATAGTGGTAGCGTTATTTAAATACGCTGGGAATAACAAAAAAGCCGCTTTAATTTTTTGGAGTTTTATTTTATGGCATATTTTCATGGTGTAGTTTTAGGCTTGTGTCTAAGTTTAGGCGCAACAAGCAGCTATGCAAATGTCATTGAAAATAAAGACAAAGCAACAAGCAAAACCACTATTACACTGGGTAAAAATGCTCACCATGTTTCATTGATTGAAAAAGAACTCAGTAAGCAAAAACAAAATACCAAAGCCATTGATTCAGATCTGGATAGCATCAAAATCTTAAATGCCATTCATGTACAGCCAAGCCAAAGCTTCTTTGCTTACCAACATGAACGTTTTTCTCGAATTCTCCAAGCATTATTTCAAACGCGCGACTCTTAATTCTTAAGACTTCCCCGTCAAAATCAGCCTTGTGTTACGTTGCTTTTTCACGTTATACGGGGCTTTTTTCGTTATAATAGCCCACATTAGATTTTAAAATTGAATCCATTATGAAAGTCCGTACCCGTATTGCGCCCTCTCCTACAGGCTTCCCTCATGTAGGTACAGCTTATATTGCTTTATTTAACTTATGCTTCGCTAGACAACATGGCGGCGAGTTTATTTTACGTATTGAAGATACTGATCAACTGCGTTCAACACCTGAATCAGAAAAAATGATTTTGGATTCACTACGCTGGTTAGGTATCGAATGGTCAGAAGGTCCAGATGTCGGTGGTCCACACGCACCTTACCGTCAGTCTGAGCGTATGCATATCTATAAACAATATGCCTTAGAGTTAGTAGAAAAAGGACATGCTTTTTACTGTTTTGCCAGCGCAGAAGAATTAGATCAAATGCGTGCAGAACAACAAGCACGTGGTGAATCGCCAAAATACGATGGTCGTGGTTTAAAACTTTCACAAGAAGAAGTTCAACGCCGTCTTGCAGCAGGCGAACCGCATGTAATTCGTATGAAAGTTCCTGAAGAAGGGATTTGTAAAGTCAATGACTTACTGCGCGGTGAAGTGGATATTCCTTGGGCACAGGTTGACATGCAAATCTTGCTGAAAACCGATGGTCTGCCAACTTATCACTTGGCTAACGTGGTCGATGACCATCTCATGCAAATCACCCATGTATTCCGTGGTGAAGAATGGCTACCTTCTGCACCTAAACATCAGTTGCTTTACCAATACTTCGGTTGGGACATGCCACAGCTTTGTCACATGCCATTGTTGCGTAACCCAGACAAATCGAAATTATCGAAACGTAAGAACCCGACTTCAATCAACTACTATCGTGACATCGGTGTGTTGCCTGAAGCACTATTGAACTACTTGGGTCGTATGGGCTGGTCAATGCCTGATGAACGTGAAGTGTTCACCTTACAAGACATGATGGACAATTTTGACATTCACCGTGTGTCTTTGGGTGGTCCAGTGTTTGATGTAGACAAACTGAACTGGCTCAATGGTCAGTGGATTAAAGGTTTAAGCCCTGTACAACTGCTAGAGCGTATTTTGACTTGGCAAAATAACAGCAAAAAACTTGAAGAGATTGCAGCCGCGATTCAGCCGCGTATCAACTTGTTGTCAGAAGCCGTGAACTGGGCAGGTTTTTACTTCAACCACATGCCAAACATTACCGCAGAGATGTTTGAAAGCAAAAAACTGAGCCAAGAACAAGTGCGTCAAAGCTTACAGTTTGCAATCTGGCGTTTAGAAAAAACCTTCACATGGAACAATGACACCGTAAGCCAAATCCTGATGGACTTGGCAAACCAGATGGGCATTAAACTGCGTGACTTTATGCCAGCGTTCTTTATTGCGATTGCAGGTTCAACCAGCTCAACCCCTGTGATGCAAGCTATGGTCACCATTGGCCCTGACCTGACCTATGCACGCTTACGTCGTGCGCTTGAAATTGTCGGTGGCCCGAGCAAAAAAGAAGTTAAAGTTTGGGAAAAACTCAACGAAAGCATTCAATTGCCGAAAAATGAAGCAACTGAAACAGGCGAGTAATCTTTTTGCTTGACGTGTGAGTGGAATGCCCCTAATATTGCGCTCACACAGACTGGGGTCATAGCTCAGTTGGTAGAGCGCTACAATGGCATTGTAGAGGTCAGCGGTTCGATCCCGCTTGGCTCCACCAAACCTCATATGTGTTGCCTCGATAAGTCCCTATCGTCTAGAGGCCTAGGACATCGCCCTTTCACGGCGGTAACCGGGGTTCGAATCCCCGTAGGGACGCCACTTAATATCAGAATACTCTAGAAGTCCCTATCGTCTAGAGGCCTAGGACATCGCCCTTTCACGGCGGTAACCGGGGTTCGAATCCCCGTAGGGACGCCAAATTCTAAAAAACCACTGACATGATCAGTGGTTTTTTTTCGACTAAACTTTTTGCTTTGCCATGAAGTTCGCTAAAATAACCATAAATTCATTTGGGAGTGTCCATGCAATATCGTTGCCCACAATGCCAAAGTGCTAAAATTATGCCTGTTGCCCAAGGTAGCAATGCCGTCCGCCCAGAAATTCCAAAAAGTTTAGTTATTTTGGTCTTTTCGATTTTTCTACTACTCCTGCTTGTGATTGCCTGTATTGTGATGTCGGTTTTTGCCCATGGTGCAAGCCCAATCCTACAGATCGCTACAGGCGTGGTATTTTTGGTGACCGTGGGTTCAGGTCTGCAGTTTTGGCGCCAACTTCCAAACTTTAAATTATCAATGCAAGGGTTTCTCCAGTCACAAAAAGCATGGAAATGCCGTGACTGTAACCATGAGTGGCAATTGTAATTATCATGCCAAAACATTAATGCTGGTGTGAATGTTCATGAGTCAGGCATGGATTTTCTTCAATCTGTAAAGTCGCCTGCCGAATCCCATGGCGATGTACCAGCATTTCTGTTGCTTCATGATATAAGCGATTTCGCTCCGCCTGTGGCGCAAATAAATGTACCGCGAGATGAATATTCTTGGAGCTGATTGCCCAGACTTTCAGTTGATGAATACTTTCCACGCCATCAAGAGATAACAGATCTTGCCGCAACGCCTCAATATCAATTTCATCAGGCACACCTTCTAGCAAAATATTAATGCTTTGTTTGAGCAAGAGCCATGTACGTGGCAGCACCCACATCCCGATGAAGACCGCAACCAAGGTATCTACCCATACCCATTGTGTCAGATAAATCAGCACTGCCCCAAAAATTACTCCAACCGAACCCAGTGCATCACTCAACACTTCCAGATATGCACCTCTGACATTCAGGCTATCTTCAACACCTGACATTAAGATTTTCATGGCAATCAGGTTAATAATTAAACCCAGTATTGCCACGACTAACATACCCAGACTTTGGATTTCAGGCGGATGGCTAAAACGCACATAGGCTTCATATAAAATATAGACAGCAACTACAAACAGCATCAGTGTATTGAACAACGCTGCCAAAATTTCAAACCGTTGATACCCAAACGTGCGTTTATCATCGGCAGGTAGTTTGCCAATTTTAATGGCGATGAGTGCAACTGCCAGTGCCGCAGCATCGGTAAACATATGTGCTGCATCAGATAAGAGCGCCAAACTCTGAGTCAGAAAACCTGCCACAACCTCAACAATTAAAAAGCTACTGGTTAGCCCCAGTGCCAGCCAAAGTTTTTTGGAATTATTTTCACTGACTGCGGCATGATGATGCTCATGCCCATGATGGTGTCCACTCATACAGGGACTCCTGTTTTTATGGTTATAAAAACCACGTTAGACAAATTTTCAGCATTTGTCCAACGTGATTATTTTAAAATGACTAACTGGATTTTTCATTCAGCCAGCGATAAATCACAGGCAACAACAGCAAAGTCAGTGCTGTTGACGACAAAATCCCGCCAATCACCACAGTCGCTAAAGGTCGCTGCACTTCTGCACCCGTACCTGTAGCGAGTGCCATTGGAATAAAGCCCAAAGATGCAACACAGGCGGTCATTAAGACAGGTCTTAAACGCAAAACTGCCCCTTGCCAAGTGGCGCAATGCACATCATAGTTTTCACGCAATTCTTTGATAAAGCTCAGCATCACCAAACCATTGAGCACGGCGACACCTGAAAGTGCAATAAAGCCCACCCCTGCCGACATCGACAAGGGAATATCACGCAGCCACAGCGCAACTACACCACCCGACAAGGCAAACGGTACACTACTAAACACCAGCAAACTGTCTTTGACATTGGAAAACACCGCCATCAGCAAGGCAAAAATCATCAGCAAAGCCAAAGGAATAACGATTTGCATACGGGCTTTTGCCGAAGCCAGATTTTCAAATTGACCACCAAAACCAAGCCAGTAACCTGTTGGTAGTTGATGTTGCTGTAAAGTTTGCTGCATTTCCGCCACAAATGAACCCAAGTCACGCTCCCGCACATTGGCAGTCACTACGACACGGCGCTTGCCCTGCTCGCGGCTGACCTGACTCAAGCCCAAGACCTGCTCGACTTTGGCAATATCTTGCAGTTGAATCAGCCCACCGGTGGGCAATTGAATCGGCAAGTGAGCCAGTTGCTGTGCGCTACGCGATTCCTCAGGCAAACGCACCACAAAATCAAAACGTCGATCCCCCTGTAAAATCTGCCCGACATTTTGCCCACCCACACTGCTGGCAACTAAGTCCTGAACCGATTTGATTGACAAGCCATATTGCGCTGCCAACGCGGCATCTATCGCGACGTTAAGCACAGGCAACCCTGAAGTTTGCTCAACCTTGACTTCACTTGCCCCTGAAATACCTCGCAGTTTTTGGGCAATTTTTTCGGCTTCCTGCTTGAGCACGGTCATATCATCGCCAAAGATTTTCACCCCAACATCACTACGAATGCCTGAGATCAACTCATTAAAACGCAGTTCAATCGGTTGGGAAAACTCGCTGTTATTGCCTGCCAGTGTTGCAACAAATTTCAACATCCGCTCACGTAGTTGATCGGCCGTTTCTTGTGGATTGGGCCATTGTTCACGTGGTTTAAGTAAAATCACACCATCGGAAATATTGGGTGGCATGACATCAGTGGCAACTTCGGCTGTACCTGTCCGTGCAAAAATTGCTTTAATTTCAGGAAAATTTTGCAATAGTTGCTGCTCGGCTTGCTCTTGCATTTTCAGTGATTGCTCAATGCCTGTACTTGGCGCACGCATCAACTGCACCGCAAAATCACCCTCGCTCAAGGTCGGTGCAAATTCACTGCCGACTCGGGTGGCTAATACCCCTGTCAGTAATAACAGACTTAAAGCAGCGGTTAGCACCACAACACGATATTGATACGCACGGTCTAGGACATTTGCATAGCTTTGTTGCAGGGTCAGCATCCAGCGGCTTGGTTTTTCCTGTACTTTGCCTGTCACACATAACGCCACTGCCGCAGGCACAAAGGTCACCGACAAAATCATTGCCCCAACCAAGGCAATCACCACGGTAAACGCCATCGGGTGGAACATTTTGGCTTCCACACCCGACAAAGCAAAAATCGGCAAATACACCACCATAATAATGGCTTGCCCAAAAATCAGTGGACGACGGGCCTGCTTAGCCGCCAAAAACACCTCGCGAAAACGCTCGCTACGGGTTAACAATCTGCCTGTGCGGTGCGGTGCTTCTGCCAGACGCCGAATGCAGTTTTCTACAATCACCACCGCACCATCAATAATGATGCCAAAATCCAGCGCACCCAGACTCATCAGGTTGGCACTGATATTTTGTTTTGCCATGCCCGTCAGGGTAAACAGCATTGCCAGTGGAATAATACAGGCGGTAATCAGCGCAGCCCTGAAATTTCCCAAGAATATAAACAGAATCACGATAACCAGCACCGCACCTTCAATCAGGTTTTTCGCCACGGTTTTTATGGCTTTATCCACCAGTGACGTTCGGTCATACACCGTTTCAATCACCACACCTTTCGGCAGGCTTTTTTGAATCTCCTGCATTTTGGCATGCACCGCTTGGGCAACCGTGCGACTATTTTCACCCATCATCATCATGGCGATGCCGAGCACAGTTTCCTGACCATTGTAAGTTGCGCCACCTGTACGCAAGTCATGCCCAATCGAAACATGTGCTACATCTACCACGCGGATCGGCAAGCCATTTTTATTGGCGATACTGATATTTTCAATATCCTGCACCGATTTCAACACACCTGGGACACGCACAGTCAGCTGTTGTCCATTGTCCTCAATAAAACCTGCACCACGGTTTTCATTGTTATCTCGTAATGCAGTGTGCAAATCACTCAGCGGAATTTGTAGTTGTTGCAGGCGCTTTAAATCGGGGGCAACCACATAGGTTTTGTTATAGCCACCAATACTGTTGATTTCGGCGACACCTTGTACCCTCTGCAACTGCGGACGCACAATCCAGTCCTGAATCTCGCGCAAATCCATTGCGGTATAGGCTTGCCCATCTGGCTTTTTGGCATTCGGCTCAGCTTTGATCACCCACTGGTAAATCTCACCCAATCCCGTTGAAATAGGTGAAAGCTGTGGTTCAATGCCTTCGGGCAACTCGGCTTTAGCCTGCTGGAGTTGCTGGCTAATCAGTTGCCGCGCCCAGTAAATATCGGTGCCATCTTCAAAAATAATCGTGACTTGAGACAAACCATAGCGGGAAATCGAGCGGGTCTGCTGCAAATGCACCATGCCTGCCATCGCGGTTTCAATCGGATAGGTAATCCGCTGCTCGACTTCGAGTGCAGTAAATCCATTGGCTTGCGAGTTAATTTGTACCTGCACATTGGTAATGTCAGGCACAGCATCAATCGACAATTTTTGATAGCTATACACTCCAACGCCAATCCATGCACAAGTAAACAACATCACCCACAGGGCATTTTGAATGGCAAACTGAATGATTCGGTCAAACCAGCCTTCAGGCTGTGGCAGTTTAGTGTCCATGCTCAGCCTCGCCTTTTTCCATTTCCGACTTCAGTACAAAACTGCCTGCGGAAACATAACGCTGCTCGGCCTTTAACCCAGACAGGATTTCAACCCATTGACCATCACTCGAATATGCCCCCAACTGCACTTCAGCAGGCTGAAAATGGGTTTTGTCCTGTTCGGATTGAGCAAGGAATACCACATTTTTACCTTCAAGCTGTTGCACGGCAGTTTTTGCCACGCGCAATACTTGTTTCGGCTGTTTAGCATCAAACAAAACATTGACCATCAGATTTGGACGCAGTTCATTTGATGCTTCTAATACTTTGGCACGAACTTTTAAACGCCCTGAGGATTTATCCGCCTCAGTGCTTAAACTCTGAATCTGGGCTTGAAAAATCTTGCCTGTTTGTAAGGACTTAAACTGGATTTTTTGCTCAGGTTGCAGGTTTTGCGCTGAACTTGGCAACACAAATTCGAGCCATAATTGCCCCAGTTGATCAATGGTAAACAGTTGATCACTGAGCTGCACATTTTCCCCGACCACCAAGTCTTTGTTGCTAATCACACCTAAGATGGGTGCATACAACACATAGCGCCCGTGGCTATTGGCATTTACTCCATATGCACTCAAACGAGAACGTGCCGCCTGCACCGTAATTTGCGCTTGGCGGTAGGCACTATAAGCGCGCTGATAGTCTTGCTTGGCAGAAATCCCCTGCTGCCACAGTTGGCGTTCACGCTGATAATCCTGCTCGGCAAGCTGTAAATTCTGCTGTGCCATGCTCAGATTGGCTTGCTGATCGACCACATCGGGCACAAATAAGGTAGCTAAAGCCTGCCCACGTTTGACCTGCTGACCTAGTTCGACATTGACCTGTTCCACACGCCCGGCAAAACTTGGTGAGACATGCGCCTGCTGATCGGTATTGACTAACAAGGTGGCAGGATAACTAATACTTTGCTTGACCTCGCCATAGCTGACTTGGGCCAGTTGAATCCCTTGCTGCTGAATTTGTGCCGAACTAAACTCCACACCTTCTGACTCAGAAGCATGCCCTGTTTCTTTTTGTTCACTGTGCTCGGTTCCACCCTCAGTCTGAGCTGATTTTTGCTTGCTGAACAGCAATCCCACCGCCAACACTACAGTCAACAGCACGATTGCCACCACCCATAACCATTGGGATTTTTGCCTTGAATTTGACATTATTGTGCTCCTGCAAGATTCGCGGAAAAACGCTGTTGAATTTGGCTGATGGCATCTTCTGCACCCACCACGCTCGGCTCGATACCCAATGCCAAACTCTCGGCATCCAGTGCTTTTTGCCAGACATTTTTTAAGAGCTGTGTCTGTTGCAAACGCTGCTGCTGCAATTGCAGATTTGCCTGCTGCACATCGCTCATGGCGTATTTTCCTGCCTGAAACCCTTGCAAGGTTTTTTGTAAAATCACCTCTGACAATGGAATTTGTTGATCTTTGACCAAGCTGAGTTGCTGATTGATATTGCGTAGCTCCAACAGTGCCGTTTCAAGTAAGCGTTCGGTATTTTGCTGATAACGCTGCTGGCTATGATTGAGATAATCTACTTTGCTCTGCGCCATCTGCTGGGCATACTGTTGCCGATTAAAAATGGTCAGTGGAATCTCCACACCAACCCGTAACTGTTGTTCGGTATTGTTTTGATTTGCGGTTTGGCTACGCACCATGCCCACGACTAGCGTTGGATTCGGGCGTGCCTGTGCACGCAAATGCTGAATCTGAGCCTGTTGTTGCTGGCTTTGTAACTGCAAGCTACGCGCAAATAGATTGTTCTGCTGATGCTGTTGGATCGCAGCTTCTGCACTACTGAGTGGGTCTTCAAGCTGAAGATCAAGTGCATCACTGTTGGCTTCACCCCACCAGTGTGCCAGCTGGCGCTTGGCGATTTGAATAGCCTGTTGAGCTTGCTGATCGCGTTGTTGATTTTCAATATGCGCCATCAAGCCGCGATCTAAATCTAACTGGGAAATACTCCCCGCCCGATAACGCAGGCGGGTGGCATTGAGTAATGCCTGACTGCTTCGTAGCTGTGCCCGTGTCAGTTGCTGTTCTTGCTGCAGGACTGCCAACTGCACCCAGCGATATTTGAGTGCCAGTTGTAACTGTGCCCGATAAAGCTGCTGATCAAGCTGAACTTTGCTCAGCTCAAGTTTTGCCAAGTGCTGTGCCGCACGGCGCTCACCAAACAGATCCAGTTTTTGCGACAGATTGACTTCCAGTTCGCGATCCTGACTAGAAGCAAAACTGGTTTGCTGAACCGAAAGGCTTGGATTTCCCCACAAACGACTCTGTTGTTGCTGTGCATTGGCAATGCTTTCGCGTGCCTGCCACAGCCCTTGCTGTGCCTGATATTGCTCAACTTTTTTAAAAGTTTGCTGAAAACTTAGCGAATGATCTGCGGCATACACCATAGAAGTTGCCATACTGCATGCACCAAACAGCATGCTGCAACGCCATGCCTGTGCATGGAAGAAAGAAAAAGACATCGTTTTGCCCCGTAAAAAGAAATATTACGGTGGGCGATTTTTCGGCTACCCCACCAATAGCGGGGCAAAAACAGGCGGTGGATTGGCAGCGAACAAATCAGGGGACTGGTATAAATTATTCCAGTCATAATGCCGCAACATCGGCATAGAAGCATGATGTGGTGCAAGGGTATGTGCCTGCACGGCTGCCATTACAGGTGAAAAAGACGGTAAATGATCACTATGATCCTGAACATCGGGTGGATCATCTGCTGTGTTCAATACACTCGGATGCTGTGCTAGATGCTCAGATGTCAGTTGATGATGTCCAAAATGCGCTGAACTCGATTTTTGTATCGCTGGTCGGTTTTCATGGGTGCAAAATGCCGCTGCCACATTCCAAACACTTTGGAACGTGAACAAAGTTAGCAAGATGGTGATAAAAACACTGCAACGTTTCAACGCAGAAGCTCTCGAACAATTCCGAGCGAATATAACAGTTTTATGACATGTTATAGAATCACGTTTTAAGGTTTATATGAAAATGACAATACTTCGATCAAGTACAAACCGCTAAACGAATTCAATACATCAAGATAGAATCATTAAACCCATGCCATACATAACAGCGCGTAACGGCCTGCGAGCTATAGAATTATTGTTGAAAAATTAAATTTAAAAATGAAAACAGCGACCTATTATTATAATTATAGGAATTAAACGTAAAATTATGCTTTCCGAAAGACAGCTCCAATTCATCATTAAAACCATCTTTAAAACTACCTATAAAATCTAAAATATAACAAATAGTTAACTATGATTGGATAATAAACTCTTTTTCACTTTATTTTGTCTAAGCCACATTCTCACAATTTGCATGCTCGCTTTATGCAGTGGAACGGTATTAAAAATATCTCGCAGCATTTGGATATCTGCCATACCGCCTTGTAACCACCCCATTTTTTTCGCTTTATATGGGCTCATGACATCAGGCCAACGTACAACTTTAATTCGGGAACGATCTGCAAGCCATAAGTGGTTTAACCAGACCTCTAACCCAAAACGGGGAAGCGTTCCGATTTCATCCAGATATTGCATCACCTGATCACGCCTGAAGATACGCTCTCCTGAAATATAGTCCAATCCAATCACTTGCCACGGCAATGGGCTATTACCACGCAAACTCAAAGACACATCAGCCAAACCAGAGCAGACTGGTTCAGCCAATGCCGTAATGTCCGATGCGGTTAGTCCAACCAAGTCAGCATCCAGCAAAAGCACATGACTTCCCGATGCAGCTGAAATCCCCGCCGCAACCGCATTACTTTTTCCACTGTTACGCTCTAGACTAATGACCTTGACGCCAGATCGCTGTGCAACCTCAACCGTATTGTCTGTCGATCGATCATCCACAACAATAATTTCATCGACAAGCGCATGTCCACAGACTGCATCCAGTACTTTTCCAATACGAGGTGCTTCATTGTAGGCAGGAATAATACAACTTAATTTCATGAAGTTCTCTTCAGCCAAAAAATGCTGACAAAAACAATAATAACCAGCATCATCAAAGAGATCATTCCAATCCAGTGATCAACCCGATTAACAAAATTTCCACAGCTATAACCGATTGCAACAAAAAAAAGACTTTTAGGAATCGTAGATACGGCGCTATAAAAAACGAACGGAAGAAAACGCATTCTTGCAATTCCCGCCCCCAACAAAACTGCTATGCCAGCGGAATGTGTGAGCTTGCCAATAACAATAAGTTTTCCGCCCTCTACATCAAATTTACTGACCAATCCATCTAGTCTGGCTGGGTTCAATCCCAAACGCTGCATCCATTTCGGAGGTACACTTCCCTTTTTCACCATGCCACGACCGACCAGATAAAAACAGATATCACCAATCAGATCGGCCATGATCACGACCACAATCACAGTCAGCAGACTAAAATAATTTAGACGGGCCAGATAGGCTGCAATCACGGTAACAATTGGCCCTTCAATCACGGCTAAAGGCGTTAACAGCAACAAACCATGTGCTTTGATTAAAGTTTCCGTCATTGAGAGATCAAACAAGGATTAATGCTCCATCTCTTTATGTTCTTGCACATTGACAGAAGCCGAGCTACTCATTGCATTCCCGTGCCAAACAAAACTGCGACCCGCCCAACACCATAGCCATAACAATGGCAATAGCATGTCACGAATGATCATTGCCCATACATCTCTGGCACTATGTGGCCAACGCAGCAGCTTCGCCACCATCCACTCAGCGCCATACCACAAAATAAAGACAGCAGGAGGAAATATCCAAGGGATAATCTGTAAATATGCCAGATAAATCAGACTCGCCATGACTGGTACAGATCCTAAAAGTATTTCAGGAATAAATAGCCAGAAAAAACCAAGTCGACGAATACGCGCCCAACGTAACTGACGATCCCAGACCGCACGTAATGTTCGCTCACCAATTGGCTGAGCAAAAGGGCGTGGTGTTAAATGAACTTTCAAGCCCGCATCTCTAACCAGTTTCGTCGATGCAACATCTTCGGCTAATTCATGCCCTAATGCAGATAGTCCACCACGCTGATCAAGAACATCTCTGCGCCAAAACAAGGTTTTGCCTTGTGCAAATCCAAGGCCGATTGCATCGGATAAAAACTGCCATCGTGCCTGATGTGTATTCAACAATGCGGCTTCAACTGCACCCCACAAATTCATTGGTCGAATACCAATGGCTGGCGAACTCACGAGCCCTGTATCTTGCTCATCAAAACTCAAAATTAATGAACGCAGATAGTCTGGTGGAAGCAACAGATTACTGTCCGCCATCGCAATCCATTGAGCAGATGTACTTTGCCATGCCTTCTCAATGTTATTGAGTTTAGGGTTTTTAGTAATCAGATCATTTCCGATCAGAAGTTTGGCTGATCTTTCAGGGTGGCAGGCCATTAACCGATTGACATACGGAATTACTGGATCTTGTGCGGAAGCAACACAAAAAAGAATGTCATAATCTGGATAATCCTGTTTAAAGCAGGATAAGAGTAATTCTTCTGCAAAATTATCTAGACCACAAAGTGGTCGAATCAGTGTAATGTGTGGTGTTTTTTTAAGAATAGAAGAATGTATCGGAGAATTTAGTCGCCGAAAAGCAACAAAAAGAGAGCCAAGCTGCACAATCAATAATGTGCAGCTTGCTATCCCAGCAATAATTGCTAACAGTGCCATTTATCCACTGATTTTTTTGTATTTGGTACGCTTTTGTACCGCATCTTCGCCTAAACGTGCCAAGCGGTATGCTTCATACTCAGCATAGTTGCCTTCGTAGAATTCAGGTTGTTCATTTTCAAATGACAAAATGTGCGTTGCAATACGGTCAAGGAACCAACGGTCATGCGATACCACCATCACTGTACCTGGGAATACCAAAATGGCATCTTCAAGCGCACGTAAAGTTTCGATATCCAAGTCGTTCGATGGCTCATCCAGTAAGATCACGTTTGCGCCCATTTGCAGGATTTTCGCCAGTTGCAAACGGTTACGCTCACCACCTGACAATTCGCCTACACGTTTTTGCTGATCTTGACCTTTAAAGTTAAAGCGACCGATATAAGCACGTGATGCAATTTCATAATCGCCAATTCTTAAGATATCCAAACCGCCAGAAACTTCTTCCCAAACAGTTTTGTTGTTATCTAAGGTGTCACGAATCTGACCCACATACGCCACTTTAACCGACTCACCCAACGTTACCGTACCTGTATCTGGCTGTTGTTCACCAGTCATCATACGGAACAGTGTGGTTTTACCCGCACCGTTTGGCCCCACGATACCCACAATCGCCGTTGGTGGTACGGTGAAAGATAGGTTTTCATACAGTAAGCGACCATCAAACGATTTGCTGATACCTTCTACTTCTACAACCTTGTTGCCTAGGCGTGGACCAGGTGGAATATAGATTTCAGAGGTTTCGTTACGTTGTTGGAATTCACGTGAGTTAAGCTCTTCAAAACGCTCCATACGCGCTTTGTTTTTCTTTTGTTGACCTTTGGCATTTGAACGAACCCATTCAAGTTCTTTTTTCAATGCTTTAGCAAAAGACTCTTCTTGCTTATTCTCTTGTTCTAGACGCGCATTCTTTTGCTCTAACCAAGAAGAATAGTTACCTTGGTAAGGAATACCCATACCGCGGTCAAGCTCCAAAATCCACTCGGCAACGTTATCCAAGAAATAACGGTCATGCGTAATCGCCACAATAGTGCCCGCAAAGTCTTTCAAGAAACGCTCTAACCAAGACACAGACTCTGCATCCAAATGGTTCGTCGGTTCGTCTAGAAGCAACATGTCTGGCTTAGATAAAAGCAAACGACACAACGCAACACGACGACGCTCACCACCTGACAGTAAAGTCACGTCAGAATCCCAAGCTGGAAGGTTCAACGCAGCTGCGGCTTGATCCATTTGATTGCTGAGGTTATGTGCATCCCATGAATGGATAATCGCTTCTAATTTTTCTTGTTCTTTCGCTAACTTATCAAAGTCTGCATCTTCAGACGCATATTCAGCAAACACTTCGTCCAAACGCGCCAAAGCATCTAATGGTTCACGTAAACCATCTTCTACGTTGCCACGAACGTCTTTATTTGGATCGAGCGGTGGTTCTTGCTCTAAATAACCGATTTTGATACCTGGTTGCGCACGTGCTTCACCAGAAAAATCTTTGTCTACGCCCGCCATAATACGAAGCAAGGTCGATTTACCTGCACCGTTTAAACCAAGTACACCAATTTTTGCACCTGGGAAAAATGACAAAGAGATGTCTTTTAAGATTTCGCGCTTAGGCGGAATCATCTTAGACACTCGGTTCATCGTATAAATATATTGGGCCACTTAGGACTCCTCAATTGAAAAAGCAAAACATCGCAAACCGCGACAAAAATTGCTCGCATTATACGATGAATCAGTCAAAAACATAAGACTATCGCCTAGATCATGTCAGCAGTTTGTGACAATTCATTGTCAAAGACGGTACTATATATTTTTCATACAACCAGATACTGCATAAATTCAGATAAGTAATGCACAAAAGCATATACATACTGTAGTTAAAACATTTTAAACTCAACGAATATAAATACATAGGACAAGAAAACGACATGAGCCATAAAGACGAAACTCTTGCCATTCATGCAGGTTATAGCCCAGAAGCCACTACCAAAGCGGTTGCTGTTCCGATTTACCAAACGACATCCTATTCTTTTGACAACACCCAGCATGGCGCCGATTTATTTGATCTAAAAGTTCAGGGCAATATCTATACCCGCATAATGAACCCGACCACAGCCGTGTTGGAGCAGCGTATCGCAGCGTTAGAAGGTGGAATTGGGGCACTGGCGCTGGCATCGGGTATGGCAGCCATTACTTATGCGATTCAGACGATTGCTGAGGCGGGCGACAATATTGCATCGGTTTCGACTTTATATGGTGGCACCTATAACCTGTTCGCTCATACCCTACCTAAGCAAGGGATCGAAGTTCGTTTCTTTGATTATCAACAGCCTGATCAACTTGCTTCGCTCATTGATGAAAAAACCAAACTGGTGTTTGTCGAATCGATTGGCAACCCTTTGGGAAATATTATTGATCTGGAAAAAATCGCCGAAATTGCCCATGCACATGGCATTCCTGTCGTTGTCGATAACACTGTTGCCACGCCAGTATTGCAAAAATCTTTTGAATTTGGGGCAGATATTATTGTCCACTCACTGACAAAATATATTGGCGGACATGGCAACAGTATTGGCGGAATTATTGTCGACAGTGGTAAATTTCCGTGGGGACAATACCCTGAACGCTTTAAATCGTTAAACACCCCTGATCCAAGCTATCATGGCGTGAACTACGTCGAAGCCTTGGGCGAAGCAGCGTATATTGCCCGAGCGCGCGTTGTACCTCTACGTAATACAGGTGCAGCGATTAGCCCGTTCAATGCCTTTTTGATTTTACAAGGTCTGGAAACACTCTCCCTACGTATGGAGCGCCATACCGAAAATGCTCAGCGTATTGCCGAATACCTCCAGCAACACCCAAAAGTCAAATGGGTCAACTATGCAGGTCTGCCTGAGCATCCACAGTATGCGCTGGCACAAAAATATGTACAGGGTAAACCTTCTGCCATTTTATCTTTTGGGGTACAAGATGGCTTGGCAGGTGGTACGCGTTTTATTGATGCCTTACAACTGTTTACTCGTCTGGTGAATATTGGCGATGCCAAAAGTTTAGCCTGTCACCCAGCCACCACAACACATCGCCAGCTTAACCCCGATGAGCTAAAAGCGGCGGGGGTCAGTGTAGATATGGTACGGTTATCCATCGGAATTGAGCATATTGATGATTTGATTGCTGACCTTGAGCAAGCACTCAATGCTGTTTAAAAAATAGATTGTTTTGCCTATTTTTTAATGCCCTTGATCGAGTAAAAATATGCCGCCAATACAATTTATATTTTAATCATTAAATTGTTACAATAAATAGAGCAATTGCTCTATTTATTGTTTATAAATTCATACACTTACCCCTAGCTTTTCCTTCAATATTGGTTGTATGATTTTTTAGAGTTCTGTTTCTTTTAGACAGAGAAGCAACATTCCAGAAAATAATTAAATACCCATTTTTTAAAATCAAATCGAGGCAGGCTAAACACGTGGATAAAAAACTTGAAAAAATATTCCAAGGGAAAGTGCACGGCAAAATCGCATTAGTAACAGGAGCTTCAAGTGGCATTGGTATGACGGTCGCTAAAAAACTGGCTAGCGCAGGTGCACACGTACTCTTGGTCGCTCGTACTGAAGAAAAACTTTTAGAAGTCAAAACTGAAATTGAACAAAATGGTGGTCAAGCATCGGTGTACCCATGTGACCTGAATAACATGGAAGCAATTGATGCAGTCGCCAAACAAATTTTAACCGATGTCGACCATATTGATATTTTGATTAACAATGCAGGACGCTCCATTCGCCGTGCTGTACACGAATCAATAGATCGTTTTCATGATTTTGAACGCACCATGCAGCTTAACTACTTTGGTGCTGTACGTTTGGTATTAAATATCTTGCCCCACATGATTAAACGCAAACATGGGCAAATCATTAATATCAGTTCAATTGGTGTTCTTGCGAATGCCACACGTTTTTCAGCTTATGTTGCGTCAAAAGCTGCACTTGATGCTTTTAGCCGCTGTTTGTCTGCTGAAGTACACTCTCACAAGATTTCCATTACAACGGTGTATATGCCATTAGTACGCACCCCAATGATTGCACCCACCAAGATTTACAAATATGTACCGACCCTGTCACCTGAACAGGCAGCAGACCTAGTCGCGTATGCGATTGTGAAAAAACCGAAGAAAATTGCCACACACTTGGGTTATCTGTCTTCACTGACGTATGCGATTGCGCCTGAAATTAACGATAAAATCATGTCCATCGGCTTTAACCTATTCCCAAGTTCTAGCGCTTCTGTTGGTGAGCAGCAAAAACTAAACTGGGTACAACGCACTTATGCACGATTATTTCCAGGTGAACACTGGTAAACCGCTCTTTTACCAAGCCTGATCAATACAGGCTTGGTTTCAATTTTATGGTCAGTTCTACTGCTCTTCAACCAACATATACACCAAATCCAACTCAGGGCAAGCATAGCCCATCGCTGTCAATGCTGCGCTGATTTGCCCCCGATGATGTGTGCCATGATTAAACACATATACCAAGGTTGCTGCATACGGTAATGACTTTGGCTGCCCTGTCGATGTTTGATAATTTAAATTTCCTGCCAAATACTGTGGATCAAGTTCATTTAAAAATGTGATCCAATTCAATGTCTTTTCTTGTAATTTTTGAATTAAAACATGCCGATCATCCTCAACAATGGTATTGAGCTGCAGCGTTGGTGAATATCCTTTTGCAAAACGTGGAAACCACAATTCATGTTCACCCAGCAAAAGATGATTTAATGTTCCAAAAATACTTTGAAAAAATAAGCCACTGTCCCGATAAAAATCAGCATCCGTCACATCAGCTAAAGACTGGCTTAATTTTGTCGTTGCCCAAATATTATAACGCGCCAATAACTGCAAACTTTCTAAATTGATCATTGTTATTCCCTTATTTTTCCAATCTTTTTTAATTATAAGCCATAAAAAAAACCTCCCCGAAGGGAGGTTTCATCAGTTCAAATTATTTTGAACCTTTAATGCCTGCTTGTAGCAACAACGCACCTAAACCACCAATTTTTTGCTCTTGTGGTTTATGGTTTTGAGGTTTTTGACCACCTTGACGTTGTGAGCGTTCACCTTGAGGACGTGATTGTGGGCGTTTCGGTTTACGATCCGCCTGCTCCGCAGCGTTTTCACGACGTGGTTGACGTTGTGCTTTGGCTGGTGCTTGTGATCCTTCAGGACGCATACTCAAGTTCACACGATGGCGTTCTACATCGACCTGAATTACACGAACTTTAACGATTTGACCTGGTTTCACCACTTTATGCGGGTCAGAAACAAATTCATTAGCCAATTCAGAAATATGTACTAAACCATCATGATGCACACCGATATCTACAAACGCGCCAAAATTAGTCACGTTTGTCACAACGCCTTCAAGCTCCATGCCTTCTGTCAACTGCGCAACATCGGTAATATCTTCACGGAACTTGACTATGCGGAATTCTGGACGTGGATCACGACCTGGTTTTTCAAGTTCAGCCAAGACATCTTTAATCGTTGGTAAACCAAATTTATCATCAACAAACTGGTCAGCATCGACTTGACGAATAATTTCAGTATTGCCAATGATATCTTTCACTGTTGTTGCTTTCGCAGCCACAATTTTCTCAACCAAGCCATAACTTTCAGGGTGAACTGCAGAAGCATCTAACGGCTCAGAACCATCCTGAATACGTAAGAAACCCGCTGCCTGTTCAAAAGTACGCTCGCCCAAACGTGGTACTTTTTTCAATGCATGACGTGTATCAAAACGACCATTTTCTTTACGATATTCAACGATTTGTTGAGCGATTGCTTTGTTTAAACCGGCGATATAACCCAAAATTGCTGCTGATGCTGTATTCACATCTACACCAACCGCGTTCACACAGTCTTCAACCACAGCATCCAGAGTTTTTGCCAAACCAGTCTGGTTGACATCGTGCTGGTACTGACCCACACCAATCGATTTTGGATCGATTTTCACAAGTTCAGCGAGTGGATCTTGTAGACGGCGGGCAATTGACACTGCACCACGAATCGAAACATCAAGTTCAGGCAATTCTTGTGATGCAAGCTCACTTGCCGAATAGACGGATGCACCTGCTTCACTGACAGTAATACGGGTCAATTGAAGGTCAGTATTTTGCGCCATCATTTCAGCAACGACAGCTTCGGTTTCACGACTTGCTGTACCGTTACCAATTGCAATCAGTTCAACCTGATATTCACGGCAAAGACGCGCCAACTCAGCAATTGAACCTGCTTTATCTTCTTTTGGTGCAAATGGGTAAATTGTGCTGTGTGCAACCACATCGCCTGACTGGTTTACAACAGCCAATTTCACGCCTGTACGGATGCCAGGGTCAACACCCAAAGTACAACGTGCCCCCGCTGGTGCAGACAACAACAAATGGCGTAAGTTTTCAGCAAAGACATTCATCGCCTCAGCTTCAGCCGTCAAACGCTTTTCTGTCAGTAAAGAATGTTCGATTTGCGGACGAATTTTACCCAGCCAGAATAATTTCGCAGTTTGCTTTAAGAAATCTTGGCGCGCTTGTGGCTGGATTTGATCCAGATTGTATTCGGTTTCGATGCGTGCCAATGCTACATCATCTTCACCATCGACTTTTAAGCCCAAGACATTTTCCTGGCGACCACGTAACATGGCCAGCAAACGATGCGATGGAACTTTGTTGAGGTTTTCTGAAAATTCGAAGTAGTCGCGGAACTTTTTGCCAACTTCTTTTTTCTCATCAGAAGCCACTGCGCTTTTTAAAATGGCAGTTTTTGCAAATAACGCCTTCAATTCTGTGGTCAGCGCAATATTTTGTGCCCAGTCATCAATAATGATGTGCTGAATCGCATCGAGTTGGCTGTCGACATCTGGGTAATCGGCATGTTCAAAACCTGCGACTGCAGCCGTTGGCTCAATCTGTTCAGTCAAGATTTTCTCTGCCGCATCACCTAAACCTGCCTCTCTCGCTTTAAACGATTTGCTGGTACGTTTTGGGCGGTATGGTGCATAAATTTCTTCAAGCGCATTTTTGGTGTCTGCGGCATTGACGCGTGCCAACAAATCATCATTGAGCTTGTTTTGTTCTTGTAATGATTGAATTACTTTTTCACGACGCTCGTAGAGATCACGCAAATAACTCAAGCGCGTATCGAGCTGACGTAGTTGTGTATCGTCTAAGCCTTGGGTGACTTCTTTACGGTAGCGGGCAATAAACGGAACACTTGCACCTTCATCAATTAAGCGAATCGCAGCTTCTACTTGGTTCGGACGTACGGCAAGCTCGCTTGCCAACTGCTGAACGAGGTCAGTCATCGTGTTTGATCCCATAAGGAATAAGAACTATAAAAGCAGTGATTATAAAGACCATGCTCGTAAAATCTACAGAAATTATGCCGAAAAACTAAAATTATCATCATCATTCAGTTGTTTCTTGGTTTTTCCGTTCTTAATATGACTTAGATTTGAGGAAAAGAGCCGAATAAAATCAATTGAATAAAATTTAGGTAAAATAACTTAGGCGACTGTATATATTTGTTAATTTGAGCAAATTAATACATAGCCATAAGCATTATGAAAGCATTATACTCAAAGCATCGACTATTATATAAATGATAATCAAGGGAGCACTTCATGAGTTTAGTGGTACCTGCTGACAATAAAGATGTCGCACTTCACGACACTGATCGCGTTGAACGAATTTTGGTCGTAGATGATGACGTCCGTCTTCGTACTTTATTACAACGTTTTTTAGAAGATAAAGGCTTTGTCGTGAAAACTGCTCACGATGCCACTCAAATGGATCGCCTGTTACAACGTGAGTTGTTTTCGTTAATTGTTCTCGATTTCATGCTGCCTGTAGAAGATGGTTTAAGCATCTGCCGTCGTTTACGCCAGTCCAATATTGATACACCAATCATTATGCTGACTGCACGTGGTAGCGATTCTGACCGTATCTCTGGTCTAGATGCAGGTGCAGATGACTATTTACCAAAGCCATTTAACCCAAATGAATTGCTTGCACGTATCCGCGCTATTTTACGTCGCCAAGTGCGTGAAGTGCCTGGTGCACCAAGCCAGCATATGGAAGTGGTGAGTTTTGGCCCTTGGTCACTCGACTTGTCGACTCGCACCTTGACCCGTGAAGGTCAAGTGGTCACCTTAACCACAGGCGAGTTTGCTGTCCTTAAAGCACTGGTACAGCATCCGCGTGAACCGTTGACCCGTGACAAGCTCATGAACCTTGCTCGTGGTCGTGAATGGGGTGCTATGGAACGTTCAATTGATGTTCAAGTTTCCCGCTTGCGCCGTTTGGTTGAAGATAATCCGGCACGTGCCCGTTATATTCAAACCGTTTGGGGGGTAGGTTATGTATTTGTTCCAGATGGTGCTGAATAAGGGCGGTCTTACGTGACAGCTGAACCAAATAACCCGAAGAATAATATTGTTCTCGATTCTTCGGGTTACTATGCAAAACCACGAAGCCAATTTGAACGCTTTGTAGACAAATTAAAACCGCGTTCAGCTGCACTGCGCACCACAGTTCTTGTGACTTTTGTGGTGTGTTTTAGCCTGTTTATGTCGTTATGGTTCATTTGGCGCACCTTATACTTGCCTGAACTCCAACAACACGCAGGTTATCTGGCAATTGAATCGGAAATTATCCATAATCCCAATTTTAAAATTATAAATAACGGCAAAGAAATCTCTGTCGATACGTGGCTCAATCAACGTTTAGGTGTTGAGTTCATGACTGATGATAGCAAGCGCCCAGCGATTGTCGATAAACCGATCGCTGACTTTTTTACCGACAGCATTAAACAAAGTCTGGCAAGTGCGATTAATGCAGATCCCGAAGACGTTACGGTCTTTTTTAAATTCAAACCCACACCAAGTATTTGGGTACAAACCCCAAGCATGCATGGTGGATGGATTCGTGAACCTTTAAAAAATTATGCGAACTATAGTTTAGAGCTGATTTTAGCGTGGTTTCTTGGTGTACCCATTTTATCTGCCATTATTATTTTAACTTTGGTACGTCAGCTCAACCGCCCACTGAAACGTCTGCAAAATGCAGCCAACAGTTATAGTAAAACAGGTAAAGCCCCATTTTTAGCCACCAATCACGGCCCTTTAGAGATTCGGGAAGTTAACCAAGCGTTTAATCATATGATCTACACGCTTGAGCAAATCGAGAAAGACCGTCAGATTATGCTAGCAGGCATTTCGCATGACTTACGCACTCCCCTGACTCGTATTCGTCTGACTGCCGAAATGCTCCCTGATGAATTTTTGCGTGATGGATTGATTTATGACGTTGAAGATATGGATGCGATTTTAAATCAGTTCATTTCCTATATGCGAGATGGGTCAGATGAAGAACTTTCTGATACCGATATCAACACCTTGCTACAAGAGTTAGTCGTACAGTTTAAACCTCTGGATATTCGCTTTACACCAGAACCACTGCCCATCATTTTGGCGCGAAGCTTATCACTCAAACGTCTGATCGGGAATTTAATCAATAACTCCAAACGCTATGGTGCAGAACCGATTGAGCTTTCAGCCAGTGTTGATGCCGACAAAATCAAGATTTGCGTAGCAGATCATGGTGAAGGTATTCCCGCCGATCAGATCGAGGAATTGATGCAACCTTTTGTACGGGGTGATAGTGCCCGTACCATTCAGGGTAGCGGTCTAGGTCTGGCAATTGTGAAACGCATTGTTGATATTCATCAGGGTGAACTGATTTTGCGGAATCGTGTTGAAGGTGGGTTTGAAGCGATTATTTTGTTGCCTGTTGCTAAAGCTGAAAAATTATAAAAGATCAACCCCTCTTTTGAACATCTGGGAAAAAGCATTGCAAACCCGAAATAAAACGATCATTTATTCACCATCTTTTATTTAGACAAAGGTTTGATTTATTTTTAATAAAACAACTAATTTCAATGACTTAAAATTCATTTATTTACTTGATATTCATATTTATTTTAAAAATTAGACCTTAGCCTAACAAGCATGAAAATTACCTGACCAGAGGGTAGAATCCCCTCTGCATAACTTAAAAATCCATTTTTTTTGAGAGTAGAACATGTCATTAGATCGTATTCGCTTAGCTTCATTACATGACAAAGTCATTTCAGCCGAGCAAGCAGCAGAACTAATTCAGGATGGTATGACAGTAGGGATGAGCGGTTTTACTCGTGCTGGTGAAGCTAAAGCAGTACCTTTGGCTTTAGTGAAGCGCGCAAAAACAAATCCATTAAAAATTAGCCTGGTAACTGGGGCAAGTTTAGGAAACGACCTAGACAAACAGTTGACTGAAGCGGGTGTTCTAGCTCGTCGTATGCCATTCCAAGTAGACAATACGTTACGTAAAGCCATTAACAATGGTCAAGTCATGTTTATTGATCAGCATTTGTCTGAAACTGTTGAACAAATGCGCGGCAACCAAATTAAACGCCCTGAAATCGCAATCATTGAAGCTGTTGCCATTACTGAAACAGGCAGCATCATTCCAACAACTTCTGTCGGTAACTCTGCAAGCTTTGTAGAATATGCTGATAAGGTAATTGTTGAAATCAATACTTCTGTAAGTACTGATTTTGAAGGCGTACATGATATTTACATTCCAACACCACGCCCAAACCGCGAACCAATTCCTTTAACTTATTCTGAACAACGTATTGGTACAACTGGTATTGACGTTGACCCTGCAAAAATTGCAGCGATTGTCTTCAATGACACACCAGACTCTCCATCTAACGTAACCGACCCAGATGAAGAAACTCAGGCGATTGCAAACCACCTGATTGATTTCTTCGAAAAAGAAGTTGCTGAAGGTCGCTTGCCACATAATCTAGCACCATTACAAGCTGGGATTGGTTCAATTGCCAACGCAGTATTGACAGGTTTTAAACACTCAAGCTTTGAAAACTTGGTGATGTATTCTGAAGTATTACAAGACTGTACTTTTGAATTGATCGATGCTGGCAAAATGACCTTTGCTTCAGGTTGTTCAATGACCTTGTCTGAAAAATGCGGTAACCGCGTATTTGGCAACTTGGCGCATTACAAAGACAAATTCGTACTCCGTCCACAAGAAATTTCAAACATTCCTGAAATCGTGCGTCGTTTAGGCATTATCGGTATCAATACTGCCCTTGAATTCGATATTTACGGTAACGTGAACTCAACACATGTTTGCGGTACTCACATGATGAACGGTATTGGTGGTTCAGGTGACTTCGCTCGTAATGCCAACATTGCAATCTTTGTGACCAAATCAATTGCAAAAGGCGGTGCGATCTCTTCTGTAGTACCAATGGCATCTCACGTTGACCATGCTAACCATGACGTTGATATTCTAGTGACTGAACAAGGTCTTGCCGATCTTCGTGGTCTAGCTCCACGTGAACGTGCGCGTGCCATCATCGACAACTGTGCACACCCAGACTATAAAGCTGCTTTGAATGACTACTTTGATCGTGCTTGTGAAAAAGGTGGTCAAACTCCTCACGTTCTTGAAGAAGCACTTTCTTGGCACGTTAACTTCAAAACAACAGGTAAAATGCTGGCTGAGTAATTAAGCCCAGTATTGAATTTTCATGTTGATCGCCATGAAAATTCAACCATAAAAAAGCACGCCTGAACGCGTGCTTTTTTTCTATTTGGATATTTGATTCTGGAAGATCAACCTAGAATTTTAAGCTGTATTCCACACCAACAATGTCCTGATCCATACTCAAATTCGCCTGTCCCCCACCAAATGCTGGCGAAATTGAACCATGTACTGTTTTTTCCAGTGCACGAGTATAAGCAAGGCTCACATCTTGCTTAGGATCAATACTCCATGTTGCCCCCACACTCACATGTTGCTGTACCACACCTGGTGCCAAAATATTCAGAAAAGCTTGATTTTCTCGTACTGGCTGATCGTTATAGCTATATCCAGCGCGTAAAGCCAGTTTTGGCAATGCCTGATAAGTTGCCGAAATCTTATAAACATTAATATCTTTCCAGCCAAAACCTGGCCCGTTGGCTGTTCCAAAAGTATTCCCCGCCATCACCTGTGCAACATCGAGCTGATTACCCACCGATTTAACATCAGAGTAGTTAATGCGCTGATAATCGGCAGCAACCGATAGGGTTGGCGTCAACTGATAGTTCAGCCCAACACCATAATTTTCTGGCACATCAAAACTGCCATTGCCAGCAAATAGACCTTCATACTTTTTAAAACGACTGGCATGAATTTTTGAAGCATAGGTTGCACCTACAGTCAATCGATCATTAACTTTGGCTGACCAGCCAATACGTGCCCCAACACCTGTTGAATCATCATTACCACGGTCACTCATGGCATTTTTATCTTGGGAAAAACCACCGAAGACGTCGCCACCGATCCCTTTCGCCTGAAAACGTTGATACAAAATATTGGCTGCCAGTGCAATCGACTGATTATCGGCATATTTCCAAGAAATCGCTGGAGAAATAAATACCTGACTTAAACTCACCCCTGCACTACCCGTATTATTAAAAGAAGCATACGGGTTCTTTTTATAATTGGTGTCCATACCCCCATTACCATAGACAGCGATACCCGCAGTCAACTGATCATTAATAGGCTGACTGTAACCAAAACTCGGAATGACAAAATACTTGCGGCTGTTCCCATCATAATGACCATCTGCACCTGCACCATTCCCCACAATATCTGCCTTACGATCTGGCATAAACAAGGTCGCACTGGCATCGACACGTTGTCCTATCCAGCTAAGACCGGCCGGGTTGCTGGCAATGGTCAAACTGTCCTGAAAGTTAGCAATCGATGTACCAGAATTACCTTGTGACGTCATACTATAAGCATTCATGAAATAACCATTGGTTGCAAATGCATTGGTTACAAAGAAGGGAAGCGCTGCTACAAGCACAAGGAGTTGAGGCTTCAATTTCATGATGGGAGCATATAGAGTTGTTAAGACCAACATATTGTATTCATTTTAAATATCTGTTTTTATAATAAAAACTAAAATGCTTTCCATTATTTTTCATATAGAAAGTCGCGAACCTCTAGTCATAATCTAGGCTTCACATCTGATTAAATTAAAAATAAAACATTAAAAATCAATATATTTAAAAAACTAACAATACAAAAAAAGCAAAAGCCCCAATCCTGATTGAGGCTTTGATTTTCCAGCAAGGATACAAGATTAAATTTTCAACAGTATTTTAGAATTCGTATTCCATTTGCAAACGCAAGGTCGTGTTTGGTGTCGCATCGTTTGTTCCAGCCAGCAATGCAGTATTCCAGCTGATCGCTTGTTTAGTTCCTGTTTTAATTTTGCCAAACAATGCAGGACCAATCTTAAATTCTTGTTTCGAAGAAGAGCGCCAGTTATCCCACTGACCCACGTTACCAAAAGCCTGTACACCCCAGTCCAGTTTTTCAGTATTACCCAAACGCTTTACCTGCATCTGATAATGTAACTCAGTGTCAAAAACTTCACTGGCATGTACATGTCTCTGGAACAATACATTAAAGTTGAACTGATATTGGTTCCATAATGTCTGAAACATCGGACCATAAGTCAGTTCATAACCTTCTGCGCGATCTTGTGGACGCTCTACCTCAAGTAAAAAGCCAACATCGACTGGATACTTGCCCGTCTCAGTCAACTGAAAGCGGTTTTCCCACTCCCAAGCATCAAAATTGGTCGACTCACCGGCTGGTTTGGCATACTTGGCATACATTTCAGTAAACCACCATGGCGTTGGCGTAAAACCATAACCGATAGAATAAGCAGATTCCGAACTACCATCACGATTACGCTGTACACCTGTTTTAAAATCAATTTCGTGTTCGCCGTACTCAACCGTCGGGGTTCGCACATAGTCACTGGGGTCCGCATAAGCTGCTGTTGTTAAAAATAGGCTCAATAGTGCTCCTGCCTGAAAGACACCCTTGTTCAATAACATCTTTATTTCCTTTTCCCTTGAGATGACTACAGCCAGCTGTTTACGCTGCAGCAACAAATGCCTTCAGTTTTTAGTAGCAAACCAAATTATGGCGATTGAACTTAAATAAATACGATCTGCATCTGGGTTGACGTTGCCTGATAGCCCACGACACCATGTAGCAGCATGCCTAGCACAGAATTAGCACATTAGTTACAGCAAACAGGCGGTGTGACTTGATTTTGCCCAGACCAGCATAAATCAGCCAGCGTAAGCAGTTTTCCAGACCACTTCTAGATGCAGCAATAATCCCGATAAACAAGGTCGCTTCTAACGTCGCCCTGAAAATGATTAATTCTGTTGCAAATATGGCCAACCCTTTAATTAATTGGCAACAACCGCACCAGTGGCCGTTTCAGGATTAAATTCGCCAAAAAATTCATAGCGACCTGGTTTTAACGGGCCAATGTAAATGACCGCATTGGTTCCAGCTGGAATGCGTTTTTCACGGCTCAAGGAATGGCTTTCAAACTCTTCAGGCGTGGCATCCTGATTACTTACATTCAATTTAACCCGCTGATTCGCTGCAACTTTAATTTCTGCAGGTTCAAAACGGTGATTTTTAATCACCAAAGACTGCTCTGCATCAGCAGCATGTACTTGCACCATACTTGCTGCTGAAACAAGGACACCCAGAATCATTTGTTTTACAGAAAATTTCGTACGCATTGGCGATACCTTGAACAATTGGATATGAAACATACCAGGATGGTCGCAATAATAAATGATAATTAATACGAATCGCAAGTGAGAATTCTTCACCATTTTCGATATGGGCTAGCGAGTCTGAAATAAAAGAGGTATTAAGCAGTACTGATGAGTTATTGAATAAAATTTATCTTTGCGATTTAAATAATTAATTTTTAAAAAATTAAGCAGCAAAAATATAAGACTCACAGATTTTATTGTTATACATCCAGCGCCATAAGATAAATATCTTATGGCTTTTAAATCATTGCCAAATAAAAAACCCCAAACTTTAAGTTTGGGGTTTTTCGAATATGGTGGCGGGACCCAGGATCGAACTGGGGACACACGGATTTTCAATCCGTTGCTCTACCGACTGAGCTATCGCGCCAATGTGGGCGTATTAAACACTTTAATGCATCAAGCGTCAAGGGTTTAATTTAAAAAAAATGATATTTGCATATTTTTCCAGCACTATTTGAGTGTGCTTGGAATAAGAGGTAGTTTACCCAAATGCATCAGACAACGATGAATGGCTCCGCAACCTGGAATAAAATGCTCAACCTGCTTGTCCTGTTCCATCCGACAAACTTCAGCAACCAGTCGCTCGGCAACTCCGCGTCCACGGTTGGCAGGATGTACCACGATATACTGCAAGGTACGTTCGTCCCCACTCCCCGTACACCAAATTGCACCAATAATACGGCTATTAAATTCTGCAGTATAAAGTAAGGTATACTGAGCAAGATTGTGTTCAAGTTGATCAATTGCATCTTGCCCGTCGCTAAATTCAGGGCTGGTATCGTATAAACGCTCAAGTTGATTGCGTATATCTTCATCGGCAATCGAAGTATAGGCATGTACGGTAATAGGCATTGATTAACCCTCCTGAGCAAATTAATATGCTGTGTTCAGTATCACAGCTATTTTTATCGCAAAATTTGACGTTTTTGAGGAATGTGTCTATGACGCAACGTATCAGTGAAGTGGTCAGAAATACCAACGAAACCAAAATTCGAGTTCGGGTTAACCTCGATGGTACGGGTCAGGGCACATTAAATACTGGAATTCCCTTTTTAGACCATATGATTGATCAAATCAAGCGGCATGGTCTATTTGACATCGACATCCATTGCGATGGCGATCTGGAAATTGATGATCACCATACGGTTGAAGATTGTGGCATTACGCTCGGTCAGGCATTTGCTCAGGCACTTGGCAGCAAAAAAGGCATTCGCCGTTATGGACATTTCTATGCGCCGCTAGATGAATCCTTGTCACGAGTTGTGGTCGATATTTCGGGTCGTCCAGGATTGTTTATGGACATTCCATTTACCCGTGCGCGTATTGGCACCTTCGATGTCGATTTATTCTCGGAATTTTTCCAAGGTTTTGTCAATCACGCATTGATGACCCTGCACATTGACAATCTGAAAGGCAAAAACAGCCACCACCAGATTGAGAGCGTATTTAAAGCCTTTGCACGTGCATTACGTATGGCATGTGAAGTTGATCCGCGCGCTGCTGACAGCATTGCCTCAACCAAAGGGAGCCTGTAATGACCCGTATTGCTTTACTTGATTATGGCATGGGCAACCTGCACTCGGCGGCAAAAGCACTCGAGCATGTCGGGGCAACAGTTGATGTCACCAACGATCCAAAGCTGATTGCAAAAGCCGATAAAATCGTGTTTCCAGGTGTTGGGGCAATGCGTGACTGTATTCAAGGTATACGCGAAGCAGGCATTGATGAAGTGATTCGCAACGCAGCATTTAACAAACCTGTCTTGGCAATTTGTGTCGGCATGCAGGCTTTATTGGAAAGTTCTGAAGAAAATGGTGGCAGTGAAGCACTCGGTATTTTTGAAGGTGTAGTCAAACACTTTCCACATTTTGAAGGCTTAAAAGTACCACACATGGGCTGGAATCAAGTTCATCAGCTTGACCCAAGCCACCCAATGTGGAACAACATCGAACAAGATGCACGCTTCTACTTTGTACACAGTTACTATGTTGAACCCAAAGATCAAGCCGTGGTTGCTGCAACTTGTGATTATGGTATTGAATTCTGTACCGCGATTTTAAAAGACAATCTGTTTGCTACACAGTTCCACCCTGAAAAGAGCCATACAGCAGGTCTGCAATTACTGAAAAACTTTGTGGAATGGGATATTTAACCCTTTCATCAAGCAGATCAATCGACCTATAGTGTATAGGTCGATTTTTTTGTCATCCTACATGTCTATAGACAAAACTACACTGAGCCAACTTCCTGCTTTTCAGGGTTTAGATGCCCAGCAGATTATTGATGTTCATCAACCTGAACATTTTGAGCTGTTTGAGCAACAGACCCAGCATGTTCAAGCTGTTGGTTTTGATACAGAAAGCAAACCCACTTTTCAAAAAGGTGAAACTCAAACTGGGCCACATCTGATCCAGATCGCCACTGAACATTACGCATTTTTATTTTCATACCATCAGTTCCAGCATCCTGCCCTGCAACAGCTTCTTGCCAACCCTGATATTTTAAAAGTAGGTTTCGGCCTGAAAAATGATCGCAAACTGCTACACAAACATCAGTTACAGCTTGAGGGAATGTTTGATCTGTCACACCAGTTCAAATCCTTTGGGTATCGCAATCAGGTCGGGATTCAAACTGCGGTTGCACTGTTATTGCAGCAATATCTCCCAAAGTCGAAGCGCGTTAGATTATCCAACTGGAGCCAGCAGCCACTTTCGGCCATGCAACGTGCTTATGCTGTCAATGATGCCTATGCCAGCCTGAAAATCTATCTAGCGTTACAGCAAGAAAAGCTAAAATCCAAGTGATTAAAGATTAATGATTTAAAAATAGTTTGCTAAGATAAATCCCATTATTCTCTGATTGTAATTTTAATAAGGTGCATAGCATGCTCATCATCCCAGCAATTGACCTTAAAGATGGTAAATGTGTCCGCTTGAAACAAGGACGCATGGAAGACGATACCGTTTTCTCTGACGATCCAGTAGCAACCGCAACACATTGGGTCAATGAAGGTGCACGTCGTTTACACTTAGTCGACTTAAATGGTGCTTTTGCAGGTACACCGATTCATAAAGGCGTGGTTGAAGCGATTGCCAAAGCACATCCAGATTTACCAATCCAGATCGGTGGCGGGATTCGTTCTTTTGAAACCATCGAACATTATTTAGAAGCTGGGGTTTCTTTTGTGATTATTGGCACAAAAGCAGCGAAAGAGCCTGAATTTGTTGAAGAAGCCTGCAAGAAATTTGCTGGACATATCATTGTCGGTATCGATGCCAAAGAAGGCTATGTGGCAACCGATGGCTGGGCAAATGTGCTTGACCTTAAAGCAACTGATTTGGCAAAACGCTTTGCAGATGCGGGTGTATCTAGCATTGTTTATACTGACATTGCGCGTGATGGCATGATGCAAGGTGTCAATGTTGAACAAACTGTGGCTTTGGCAGACTACTGTGGTTTACCGATTATCGCCTCTGGTGGTGTAACTGACCTTGAAGATGTGCGTGCATTAAAAGGCAAAACAGGGATTTTAGGTGCAATTACAGGTCGTGCGATTTATGAAGGCACACTGAACCTGCGCGATGCCCAAATCCTGCTCGATGAAGATAAAATCTAATTCTTCACAAGCCCATAAAAAAGAGCTCATCAGAGCTCTTTTTTAGTCTGCATACATGGGTTGCTCATCATTCAGTGCAATCACGCCACGTATCACCCGATAGACAATCCAGATCCATGAAACGGTTGCGACCAGCCCCCAAAAGATAAACGCTGTCAGTAATGTACCAATAAAAACATTGGGTTGATCAAAACTAAAGAACAAATAGCCAAATGGCAGCACACCGACGACATTCCAAACCAGATACCACCAGACTGTGCGGATTTGCCAGGTAAAATGACTGGCATAAATCGTCCCCTGCATTGCATCACGCTTCACATAATTTACAATCAGCGCCACAACTGCCAAAACTCCAGCAGAGAACATCGCAAAGCCATATAACACATACAACAGCAAAGTCAGATTTCTTTTTGGCTGCAACTCAGCTTCAACGTACATTCCTTTCTCCCCGATCTAGTGCATGAACTTCGGCAACAGTGCAATCAATGCACATAACAGCATGATATTCAGCACAATCGTAGCAAAATAAATTTGACGGAAAGGTTGCTTTTGGGTTTTATGACGTAACTTTTGTTGTGCAAACCACGCCGCAGGCCATCCTCCGAGCAATGAAAGTAAGTGTAAGGTTTGCTCAGGCACACGGCGTTGGTTTTGCTGTGCGGCACTTTTATCTTGAGTATATTGCCAGTAGCACAAGGCATTGATCAGCAAGCTATACAGCAGCAACCAGCTTGGTAAAGCCCGAAGTCCGATCGCCACCAGCAAAAACAGAACATATACTCCGATAACTATCGCAATCGGGTGAAGTGATGAATGTGGTTTAGACACCAACTGACTGGTTTGACGGGTATTTTTTGTCTGACTTGCCTTGAGATAAACCACCTGCTTGGCACGAAAACGCCCACGCTCATCTACAATGACCACGTAATCAAGAGCGCAGCCAACGATCGGTCGAGGGCCACGCTGGGCAAAATCTTTAATATGCAAAAAGACTCGTGCTTTGCTTAAATCATCAGGTTGAATAAATCCGTAACCCTGATCATCGAACCATTCCACTAAGCGCCCTTGATCACGCATTTTTTATTTTTCTCCAGACACGAGACTTAAGCGCTGCTGTAGCATGGCACGCATTTCATTTGGGTTCTTGCAATGCACATCTTCACCGCCACGCCCCTGCTCGGCATTGAGACGTGCCACATTTAAACGTAGGAACCAGAAACGGCAGGCTGCCATGGCCAAATACACATTTAAGCAGGCTTGTTCATCGGCAGTCAGTGCACGAATCTGTTGATACGCATCTAAATAGGCTTGTAATTTATCCGCGTCCAACTCCACATTTGGGAACTGGCTACAAAAATCATTAATGGTAATCGCAACGTCAAACAGCAATTCATCAAAATTCAGTTCAAAGAAATCCAAGATTCCTTTTAATTCATCGCCTTCAAATAAGGTGTTGTCACGGAACAAGTCTGAATGTACCCAGCCTTTTGGACGTTGCGGATACTGTGCCTGATATTCGGCAAATACCGCATAGACATGTTCCATCAGTGCGGCATCTTCTGCGGACATATTGTTTTTTAGGCTTTGCCCAATCGCTGTCCAGTAGACATGATCACGGCTATGACTGCGCGTCAGTGGAAAATCTTGTAGTGCAACATGCAGCTTCGCCTGTGCTGTAGCAATTTCAGCGACTTGTGCCGTGGTTGTCGTTTCAGGATGTTCACCCCAAACCCGTGGTGCAACTTGTGCAGGTTTACCCACAATATAATGAATCGCACGATCATGATGAATCAGCGGTGCAGCGACAGGAACACCGTGTGCAGCCAACTGTTGCAGGACAGGAACCAGTTCCCCTGCACTTTGTTCTGTTTCATTTTCAAAGACGGTCAAAACAAACTGTTTCTGATCTTGGGTGACAATAAAATAGTTGGTGTTTTGAATACCCCCTTGAATCGGAATGAGTTCAACCACCTCCAATCCATAGGCCTCAGAAAACTGCTGAACTTCATCTAAACTCAAAGGAGTGTAAACCGACATAGAAAACCTGCGTGAAACAAAATAAGTTTGGTAGAATGTGCGCATAGTTTACCAAGATGTCACCCATCCTCGGGAACTTTCTTTCCATAGACCGATACATTTGGATGTCACAATGCTTGCAAAACGTATTATTCCGTGCCTTGACGTTGATAATGGCCGCGTAGTGAAAGGCGTACAATTTTTAGATATTCGTGATGCAGGTGATCCTGTTGAAGTTGCACGCCGTTATAACGAACAAGGTGCCGATGAAATCACCTTTCTCGACATTACTGCAACCCATCATGGACGTGACACCACGTATCGTACTGTAGAACGCATGGCAGAAAGTGTTTTTGTTCCTCTAACTGTTGGTGGTGGCGTACGTAAAGTTGAAGATATCCGCCTCCTCCTGAATGCAGGTGCAGATAAAGTCAGCATTAACTCTGCTGCGGTATTTAACCCTGAATTTGTTCAGGAAGCCTCACAGCGTTTTGGCGCACAATGTATTGTGGTTGCGATTGATGCCAAGAAAACGGGCGAGAATAAATGGGAAATTTTCACCCATGGTGGCCGTAAACCAACAGGGATTGATGCCATTGAATGGGCGGTTAAAATGGCAGACTATGGTGCAGGTGAATTACTGATTACCAGTATGGATGCCGATGGGACCAAGGCAGGTTATGACCTTGCTTTAATGCGTGCGATTAATGACCGCGTGACGATTCCAACCATTGCTTCTGGTGGTGTCGGCACCTTACAGCATTTGGCTGACGGGATTCTAAAAGGTGGCGCAGACGCAGTTTTGGCTGCCAGTATTTTCCACTTTGGTCAGCATACTATTCCAGAAGCCAAACAATTCTTGGCAGCACAAGGCATTGAAATGCGTTTGTAAGCTAATAATTTTTATTAAAGATTTTAAAAAGATGACTCTATGTCATCTTTTTATTTGACCAAAAATAAAAAAATGAATTTTATATTGATAAAATGTATATTTTTTGTAAAATAAAAATTCAAAATTAATAACAAGTTAAACTAACTAAAGGTTAACAATGAAAAAATTTACATTATCAGTCATCGCACTCTCTTGTTTTTCTGCTAGCGTTTCTAGCCATGCCGTGACTCTGGCTGAATCTGCTTACGTTTCAGCTAAATTTGGCGTAAGTTCAGTTTCTAACTACGATAATAAATCTTCTTTTACTTATAAGACCCTTGCAACCTCTAAAAGTGAAACCAGCTCTGTCAAATTAAGTGATGATAGCAAAACAGTTTTCACTGGCAACATTGCTTATGGTGTTAATTTTGCTCCCGCATATAACGTACCAGTACGTTTAGAAGTAGAATATGCCTATCACGATAAAGCTGCACTTCACTCGTCTGCGTCTGGTTCACCTGTTCTATCTGTAGGCAGCTTGAATATTGATAACATTAACTATAAGCATGACCTGACCTTACAAAGCTATATGCTCAACGGTTATTATGACTTTACAAACCATTCGCGTTTTACACCATACCTTTCAGCAGGTGTTGGTTTAGCACATACTAAATTAAAGACAGGTGCTGTGCTTACTAGTAGCACAGCAATTATTGAAGATGGTATCGGTTCAAACACAAAATCACATATCGCATTGGGCGTGGGAGCTGGGTTTGCGTATGAAATCAGCCCTAAACTTCATTTAGATCTAGGTTACCGCTATCTCAATGGTGGTAATGTTACCAACAGACTTCACTATATTAACAAAAGCACTTCTGACACTGTCGAAGTAGAAAATAAAGTAAAAATCGATGCTCATGACGTGACTCTAGGTCTACGTTACGCATTCTAAGATTTTAAAATTCAATAAAGAGGGCTTATGCCCTCTTTATTTTTTTCATATCAATCAATTGTTCATTTTTTGGCTTGACCTTTTACCCAAATCCAGTAAAATTCTCGCCACGTTGCCGACATAGCTCAGTTGGTAGAGCAACTGACTTGTAATCAGTAGGTCCACAGTTCGAATCCGTGTGTCGGCACCATCAAATTCTAAAATCCCCAAGTTTTTACTTGGGGCTTTTTTTATGCAATTAAAATCAGTTGTTAAATTGTGATTTGGCTGGAAGCATTTAAAATCCCACCTAATGGATCAAATCCAATCACGGCGATACTGCCTCAAAGATTTATGTTGGCACTTTGCATTATTTTTGCTTGAGAGCTAAATTTTATTGTGATTCAAATGAGAGTTGTAAAAGCTTTCCTTTTGCTCTTGGCTAGATCATCTTTTATTGCCATGGTATTTTCTGCACTATTTTTTTAATCGTTCACACGTATCCAGTAAAATGATGACTAAATAGCGTCATCATCACCCAGAATTAAGCCAAGGTTGCAGTAACCTGTACATAATCAATACGTTGTTCTTGAAATAATTGCTGGCACAATTTGGCTGTCATTTGAATTTTTAAAGCATTCAGATCATGCTGAAAACCATGTAACTGAAGTTCCTGTTGCACGTACTGAGCAAAACCACCCAATACAGGTTCAGACAAAATCTGTATTTGAATGTGCTCAAAGCCATGCTGTGTTAACACTTGTTCAAGTTCCGTTTGGTACATTAGATGTTGGAGTTGCACATCGGCAAGTTTTAACAGGTACTGATCACGCTGTTTACTCAGAAAACTGGCTTTTGACCAGTTGTCATTGAATAACAAATAATGAAAACCAATTCGCCCTTTGGGTTGTAAAAGTGCTGGAATCTGCGCAATGAATTTTTTTAAATCATAATGATACAGCGCATCCAGACAAACTATTGCATCAAATTTCTGCTCAAAACATTCAGCATTTAAATTCATAAAAGAGCGCTGATGCGCAGCATGCACACAGGCCAAAGCTTGTTGCTGAATTTTTTCAATACAGGCGGTTTGTATTTCCACCGCTTCAATATGCTGCACAGCATAATGCTGCGCCCAGTATTGCAGGCTTGCACCATGCCCACAACCTAAATCGAGCAGGCGATCTTGTGCTGTAAGTTGAATACTCTGTGCGAGATGCTCGGCAAGCTGTTCACATGCCTGCACATAAGTTTGGGCTTGTGCAGACCACAAGCCCAGATTACTCCACGCCAGCGTGGCAGAATCCCCCAACATTTGCGTATTAATCGCATATTTATGCTGGGGAAGTTTCTGGCGTAGACGTTGCAGAAATTGCAAATTAGTAACCCAATTCTGGGGCAACTTCTGGTTTTGGTTTTAATCCTACAAATGGAATTGGCGCACCTAGATTCTTGGCAATCTGCATCGCAGAAGTTACTGCAGACTCCAAGATTGGCAAGCCATCACATGACCATGAACCACAGAAGTAGACTTTACGATCTGACGCTTTTTGGCGGCGCTGTAATTCCTGACTAAGCTCTACAGTTTGAGAATTTACCACTGCGCGAGTAAGTTTCACTGTAGAAATGACTTTTTTCGGGTCGATCGGTGTCACAGGACGCCATGTCTGGAACACAGGGTTTTTACCCACCAAAGTCGGTTCAATCGCGTTCATCCAAACCGTAAATTGCTGACGGGTAAAATGTCGATCCATCATGTAGCTGAGTACTGCCCAGTCTTTACGACGTGGTGGCATCACAGTTGCATCAGTATGAATCACTAAATCGCCTTCTTCAAAACGGAACTGTTTTAAAAGCTGTAAATCTTCAGCAAACTGTTCTGGATTGAGGAAATCTTCAATTTTATTGGTTGGAGTTGCTACAATCACGCGGTCAAATAATTGCTGTGTACCTGCCTGATTTTCAACAAAGACTTTATCATCTTTGAACTCAACTTTCGTTACCGCAGCGCCGTTATGAATGGTAATGCCTTCAATCAGCTTAGCCACAAAAGCTGGCGTACCACCTTGCAAACGCAACAATTCAACACCACTGGTCAACTGGCTTAAAAACACCAGTAATGGTTTTGCTGGCCATTCGCCAATAGTTTTCGGGTTACAGGTACAAATGGTATACAGCACTGGCATCACTGCGCCATGCCAGAACACTTCTTCAATATCGTTTTTATTAATAAATTCAGTCAGGGTAATATTCTGATTTTTCGATTTAAAGAAACGGTGAATTGCAGTTTTAAGCTGGAGCATGCCTTTGACCAAACGCACACCGTATTGTTGTAAGCCTTTACGGTTATTGATGATCGGGAAATTCCCAATCGGTGCACGTGAAGTGGTCAGCCACGTTTCGGTTTTATCTTCAAACAACCAGCTACATGCCATATAGGTACGCACTGGAAAGGTTTTAATACCTAAGTAAGTTGCAAGACTTAAGGTATTTTTCCATAAATACGGATTCATGACACGCAGTGGCGCATCAATAATCCCACCATCAAACTCGACCGTATGACTGTCCATGCCTCGTCCGGGCAACGATTCAAATACGGTAATATTATGTCCTGCATCTTTGAGAATTCTTGCAGTAGCAAGCCCAGCCATGCCACTACCAATGACTGCAATATCCAATGTTTTATCCGTTTTTTAGCCCATTTTTTTCATTATGTGCGATGTTGCCAGCAAATACCTTGTTAAAAAATACCATAATTGGTTTTTTTACATTCTTTTACAGTCATTTTTTGCAAGAAATTTTGCCGTAAAAATTTTCAAATAATAAAGCAAAAATCAATGGCTTTTCGGGTTAAACCAGTTGACCCATGAGCTAGTCTGGCGCAATTCCACAGGCACAGCAGGAATCAGTTCACGACGTAAAATATCCTGCTGCCCGACCTGCTTGGCCAGACGGTATTTTTGACTGTGAATACATTCCCGATCCGTAAATTCGCAGCGATCTAACCTCGTTCCGCCACACGGTCCATTGGCTAAACCTTTAGGACAGGTTTCGGGGCAAATATACAGGGTTTCAGCCAAACGGCATTGCCCACAACTTTCACACCCCACGGCGGCATGTTTACTGACATATTCAACAGCCAAAATACTCTTGGCAGCCAATCCTTGTTGCCAAAACCCTAGTTGAAACACAAAACGCCCGATTTTTTGCGCCAGTGCACTGTCAAATAACCAGTCATGGGTAACTTGTAAAACCTGATATTTCAGGACTGAAGGTTGCTGCTGCGGATAGGCAGTCGATAAATCGGGCTGCATTTCATCACCACGCACAATCTTGCACAGATGATTCCACTCCATCAAACATTGCTCCAGTGTCCATGTCTGATACTGAGCTAACGCCTGTTCCAGCAAAGCCTGTTGCTCTGGGTTTTGACAGCCTGACACATGAATGCCTGCCAGCCCCCAGTGTCGGTAAATCCAGATTTGCAGTGCGGCACGTGCATAAACCCGTTGCTCTGCCCATGCGGCATTTTGTTGCTGCTCGGCTTTCAAGTGTTGCAATAAATGCGGGCTAATTTCAATGCCTGCCACCTGTTGCTTGACCATGAATTTGGCACGGCGATAGGTCAATGGCATCACACATGCCAACACAGGGCAAGGCTGGATACTTGCATCTACAAACTGTTTAAATTTCAAAATTTTATTTAGATCATAACCCAACTGGGTAATCACAAAATCTGTGCCTGCACGCTGCTTTTTTTCAAATTTGAGATACTGGGCTTGTTCTTCACTTTCAGTATATTTAAATGGGTTGAACGCTACACCACAAGACATATCAGGTGCATGCGCTTTCACCCACATTAACGCGCTGACTGACTCTAGATAACGTGTGCGTTGTCGTGGATCTTGCTTGCCAAAGTTGTGCTGTTTGAGCTTATCGCCTGTGAGTAATAGCAGATCACGCATATTTTGCTGTTTTGCTTGTTCGACAAACTGCTGTAAATCTTTAACATCACGCGTTTTACCCGAGAAGTGCAGCAGCTTGGCTTGATCAGTCCTGACACTCTGAGCCAAAGTGATAGGTGATGGATCATCATCGGCATGCACGCGATCCGCAAATGCCATGACACAGGGTAAGCCTGCCAAAGTCGATATCGGCGGTAATTCTGTACGCTTAGACACGATCTGTTCAAGAACCAGACAAAACTGTTGCTGTTGTAAATAATGCGAAAGTGCCGACATATGCGCAGAGAGAAAAATCTAAAGATCTAGTTTAACAAAGACCTCTAGACAAGAAAAATGCCAAACAGATTATATTGAAACTGATACAACCCGTTAACGAAAATCAATGCGAAATTCGCAGCCCAACCTGTCAGGAACTGAGCAAAATTACGCAACAATCCAATTAATTAAAAACAATTTTTTAATGCATATCATGTGCCATGATTGTTGCCTTCTTGGATTGAAAACAAAGTACATTACGAGCTAAACACGAATTGTTCGGATGGTAAAACTGTGCCACTTCGCGAATCCGCCCTACAATTGTAGTCTTTTGTAAAAATCTTATGCTGTTCCTTTCTGTATTTTTCTAAAGCTTTTGAATTTATAACCATTTCCATCATTTTTAACTATATCTGTTCCCCTATTTACCCCAATTGACAAGAAAATAATTTACTGTAATCTAATTAATAGACGACTGGTCTATTTTAAAATAGGTAACCCGATGACCCTCAGCAAAAAAGCAGAACAAACTCGACAGCATATTTTAGATACAGGCTTTGAGCTGGTGCTGCACAAAGGCTTTGTCGGTGTCGGTTTGCAGGAAATTTTAAAAACCAGTGGTGTTCCCAAAGGTTCGTTCTATCACTACTTTGCCTCTAAAGAAGTGTTCGGTTGTGAACTGCTGCAACACTATATCAGCAACTATGGGCAACGTTTGTCTAGCCTCTGGAGCCAGCCTGAAGTGTCAGCGCGCACACAGTTACTGAGCTATTTTCAGGCATGGATTCAAGACCCAGAACAATCCGACACAGGATGGGCTGAAAGCTGTCTGATTGTCAAACTTGCGGCTGAAGTGGCTGATTTATCGGAAGATATGCGCCAAATCATGCACCAAGGCGTGCAAGCTCTCTTAGCTCGTCTCAGTGAATTACTACAACGCGGTGTTAATGAAGGTTCGATGCAATTGTGCAGCAACCCTGCTGCCACTGCACAAGTACTGTACCAGATGTGGCTCGGTGCTGCCCTGCTCAGCAAACTCAGTCAAAACAAAGACCCAATGCACGATGCACTACGGGCAACAGAATTTATGCTTGGTCAAGCGAGCGCTTAAGGTATTTTGGAGAATATGATGAAAATTTTAATGGTACTGACTTCACATGACCGCTTAGGCAACACAGGTCATAAAACTGGTTTTTGGCTAGAGGAATTTACTGCGCCGTATTATGTGTTTAAAGATGCGGGAGCAGAAATCACATTAGCCTCACCTCAAGGTGGACAACCGCCACTTGATCCTAAAAGTAACGAACCTGATTTCCAGACGGATTCAACCCGTCGTTTTGAGCAAGATGCTGAAGCTCAGGCACTATTGGCAAACACCCATGCCCTTGCTGAGGTTGATGTCACTGGCTTTGATGCGGTGATGTATCCAGGGGGTCACGGCCCACTTTGGGATCTGACTGAAAATGCCGCTTCAATTGCGCTACTTGAATATTTTGACCGTGCAGGTAAACCAATGGGCTTGGTCTGCCATGCCCCTGCAGTACTCAAATATGTCAAAACCGCAGCAGGTGAATCTTTCGTCGCAGGTAAAAAGGTTACAGGCTTTTCCAACAGTGAAGAAGCTGCGGTTGGGCTGACTGACGTTGTGCCATTTTTAATTGAAGATGAATTTACAGCGCAAGGCGCACACTATCAAAAAGGTGCAGACTGGCAGTCTTTCATTATCACCGAAGGGCATTTGGTGACAGGGCAAAACCCTGCCAGCTCGGAAGCTGTTGCAGAACAGCTACTCGCTTTGCTGAACCCAGCGGCTTAAGCGCTTCAGATGGATATTACAACCTTACAGCAACGCTTGGCAGCCATGCGCCAAGCGCATGCTCAAGCTGCGCCTGCCAGTCTGGAACTACGCCATGACCGTTTGGAACGTGCCAAAAAATTACTGATTGAAAATCGTGAAGCACTGATTGCTGCGATTTCGTCAGATTTTGGGCATCGCAGTGCTTACCAAAGTTTGGTGTCAGACATTTTGGCTTCTGTTGCTGCGTTGAGTTATGCCCAAGAACAACTGGCTGAATGGACGAAACCTGAGATTGTCGCTGCACCGTATGCTGAGATGCGTACCGAGATCCATCAGCAACCGCTCGGTGTGGTAGGGATTATCAGTCCATGGAATTTCCCGCTAAATCTTGCCTTTAGTCCATTGGCAGGTGTATTTGCCGCAGGCAACCGCGCCTTAATCAAACCCTCTGAACTGATGCCAAAAACCTCTGCCCTGTTGGCAGAATTGGTTCCGCAATATTTCGATGCGCTGGAACTGGGTGTGGTCACAGGTGATGCTGAGATGGGTGCAGCATTTAGTGCCCTACCTTTTGATCATTTGGTGTTTACAGGGAGTAGCCAAGTTGGACGGCATGTAATGCGTGCTGCCGCAGAAAATCTTGTGCCTGTGACGTTGGAACTTGGCGGTAAGTCCCCTGTAGTAATTGCACCTGATGCCAAGCTTGAACAGGCGGTGCAACGCATTTTGACGGTGAAAACCTTCAATGCAGGGCAAATCTGTATTTCACCTGATTATGTGTTGTTGCCTGAACAGCAACAGCACGATTTTGTAGCGATTGCGCAGCAATTTATGGCAGAGAGCTTTAATCATTTCCAAGACAATCCTGATTACACTGCGATTATTAACCCGCGGCATTATCAGCGTTTATTGCATGTGTTAGAGGATGCCCAAGCCAAAGGCGCAACCTTAATTCCGCTGACTGCACATACGCAAGAAACAACACACGATGATACCACCCGTAAAATTGTGCCGACCTTGGTGTTGAATGTCAGCGATGACATGCTGGTGATGCAGGAAGAAATTTTTGGCCCAATCTTGCCAATCAAGACCTATCAGTACGAACAGCAAGCCATTGACTATATCAATGATCATCCGCGCCCACTGGCTGCCTATTACTTCGCGGAAGATGCCGCAGCACAGCAGCATTTTGCTGAGCGAACTACCTCGGGTGCGTTGGTGGTGAATGACGTAATGACCCATGTGGTGATTGAAACCTTGCCGTTTGGCGGTGTTGGTGCATCTGGCATTGGTGCATACCACGGCGTTCACGGTTTCAGACGCTTTAGTCATGCAAAACCGATTGTGGTGCAAAGCCCACAAGGCGAATCCAATTTACGTTTACGTGCCCCTTACGCCGCAGCGTATCAGCAATTACAAAATATGCTGAAACCAACTCAGGAGTAATATTCATGCAAGGTTTAATTCACGATCGCTTTGGCGAACCTGAAGACGTGCTACATCTGGCTGAGCAGCCTGTACCTGAGTTGCAGCCTGATCAGGTACGGATTCGTACCCTTCTCGCGCCGATTCATCACCATGATTTGTGGATGGTACGTGGACGCTATGGTTATAAGCCGAGCTTCCCTGCAATTGGTGGTAGTGAAGCTGTCGGAATTATTGATGCTGTGGGTGCAGAGGTTCAGCATTTGCAGGTGGGTCAACGGGTTGCGGTGGCTTCTGTACATGGTACGTGGGTAGAATATTTTATTGCCCCAAACCGTATGGTAATTCCACTGCCCGATGCAATTCCCGATGAAGTTGCAGCCCAGTTAATCGCTATGCCGCTCAGTGCCCTGATGTTACTGGAATTTTTACAGGTCAATGCAGGTGACTGGATCATTCAAAATACCGCCAATGGTACAGTCGGCAAAACGCTTGCGATGCTGGCACAGTCGCGTGGCGTGCATAGCATTAATCTTGTACGTCGTGATGAAGCTGTAGCTGAGTTACGGGCTTTGGGCATTCAGCATGTAGTTTCCACAGCACAAAGTGGCTGGCAACAGCAAGTCGAGCAGATTGTGGCGGGTGCGCCGATTCGTGCTACGGTGGATTCGATTGGCGGACAAGCCAGCGCAGATTTACTCAGTTTGCTCGGGGAAAATGGCACGCTAGTATCTTTTGGTACTCAGCTTGGCGAGCCAATGCAAATTGCTTCGGGTGATCTGATTTTTAAGCAAGCCACCGTGAAAGGTTTTTGGGGCAGTAAAGTCAGCCAAAACATGAGTGTGGCGGATAAAAAACGCCTGATTAGCGAACTCATCCAACGTCTTATTAGCCAAGAATTGAAACTGCCTGTTGAAGCGATTTTTCCTTTTGCCGAAATTGGGCAAGCAGTCAAACGCAGTCTAAGTGCTGGTAAAAAAGGGAAAGTCTTACTGCGTCCTTAATATTCAAAAATTCATTTATCCAAAATTTACTTAGATTAAATTGGATTCATGGAAGTGCCATTCGCAACTGTTCGAGGCAACCATACTTTGAAAAGATCGTGTTTTTGCGATTTATCAATAAAGTGTAGAAATTTGCCGAGTTTTGCGAATGGCAAATGTTTTTGGTTCTTTTGGCAAAACAAAAGAACGGATGAGCTTCAAGCATCTGATTTAAAAAATAAGATGCCATTTTGAAATATTTAAACTATCAGATTTTTAAAAACTATTTGAATCAATTTGTTAGATTCAAGCAGCAGAAATTCTTGTTCATTTAACCCTTATCCTGAACCAGACTATGCAAATACGCCACTGCCGCAGTACGGTTTTCCACTGCCAGTTTGGCAAAGACATGTTCCAGATGCTTATTCACAGTGCGTGGGCTGAGCGCCAAAATTTCCGCAATATCCTTATTGGTTTTTCCCAAAATCAGCCAGTGCATGACCTCTGCTTCGCGCTGGGTCAGTTGTGGGCAAAATTTCAAAATATCAGCCACACTTAAATTGGCTGTTGCCAGTTTAATCTGTACCAGATAGTTTTGATTGCTGCGCTCGGCTTGCCACGGCGTCAGCAACAAAAGCTGTAAATTCTGGGTAGGTGTCGCATAAGTACAGCTCATCAAGCGTTTCGGGTCTTTATCCTGCTTTAGTTCGCTAAACCAGTGCTTGAGTCCCTGCGCAAAGCCTGCTTGATCAGGCAAACATTCCTGTAAAATCAGCTCGGCTTTTTGGGTTTGCCACAGCATTTTCCCTTCCGCATCCAGTGCCAGAATTGCGGTTTCTGTGGCATCAATTACCTGTTTTTGCTGTTGCAACAACTTGGCATGGGTCAGATGTGTACGGACTCGCGCCAATACTTCTTCAATATTTAACGGCTTGGTGACATAGTCCACGCCCCCGACCTGAAAACCACGCACAATATGCTCGGTTTCCGAAAGCCCTGTCATAAAAATTACGGGAATGAGCTGAGTAATCGGACTGGCTTTAAGTTGCAGACAACTTTCAAAACCGTCCATATGCGGCATGTTGCCATCGAGTAAAATCATGTCGGGCTGACAGCGATGGGCAATTTCAATCGCACTTAAACCATCGGTGGTGACCAACACCCGATAGCCTGCCTGATCAAGACTTTCATGTAAAAGCCCCAAGTTTTCGGGCACATCATCCACAATTAAAATCACCGCATCATGATTATTCATCAATGCTAAAGTCCTGAAGCTGCTGTTTGGCCATTTTCAGGTCAAATTTTTGCACAGATTGTGCCAACTGCAACCATAATTTTTGCTGTTCGGGAAAATCCTGCTGATACTGCTGTAGTGCCTGCTGCACCCCGCGAATATAGCCCTGACCCAGCACCTCCTGTAAATGGTCTAAGGCTTGCGGCAAACTCTGTACCGAAGTCGCTGTTTGTATTTCAGCAGCTTTCACCGTGTCTAATGTTGTTGGAGGCTGAGTCGATTCTGTCTGATGTGGTAAATTGGACTGCTGGGCTTGCTGCTCGGCATTTAGCCACGTTAAATCCAGTTTGTCGCCAATTTTGCTGAGCAGTAAATTCAGATCAATTGGTTTCAAAAGAAAATCTTCTGTAAGTACAGCATCTTGCGGGTTAACGGCGCGTTCATTGGCATCGGCGGAAATAATCACGATCGGTACATTGGTAATGTAGTTTTGGCGCAGCAAACGTGCAGTTTCCCAGCCGCCCATCAACGGCATGGTCAAATCCATGAGAATCAGGTCGGGCTGAAACATCGGCACTTGGCGTAGGCAGTCAATCCCCGATTCGGCTTCTTGCAACTCAAAACCCAGTGGACGCAAAAAGTTGGCGACCAGACCACGATCCACCGCTTCATTGTCCACCACCAAAATCCGTTTGCGCTCACCGACATAACCGACGATCTGATTACTCTGCAGGTTTCGAATTGGATGCACCAAATCTTTGGAGGGCAAATACAGTTTGATATGAAAGCTCGTGCCCCGATTCAGTTCACTACTCACCGTGAGCTGCCCGCCGAGCAAATCCACCAGTAATTTAACAATCGGTAGCCCTAGACCTGTCCCTAAAAAACCACCCTGCACCACATTGCGTCCGCGCTCAAACGGGTTAAAAATCCGCTGTAAATCTTCTTCGGCAATGCCGCAGCCTGTGTCCTGAACCGTAAAATACGCGGTCTGAAAACGGTAATCGACTTGCAAACGGATTTGACCTTTACGGGTAAATTTCAGTGCATTGCCCAAGACATTGATCAGTACCTGTTCCAGACGGTTTTTGTCGCTGCGTACATATTGCGGTAAATGCTCGCTGATTTCACAGACAAATTTGAGATGCTTTTGCTCAATCTGTGGCTGAAACATTTGCACAATTTGCTGAATAAAATCAGGAAAGTGGATATCCACCATATTTAGGGAAATCTTGCCTGTTTCAATACGTGCCAGATCCAGCAAACCATCAATCAATGACGTCAGATGCTGCCCGCTACGGCTGATGACCCCAAGTGCCTTTTCCCCTTGTTCCGAGAAATGTTCCTGCTTTTGCAGCAACTGGCTATAACCCAAAATACTGTTGAGCGGTGTACGCAGTTCATGGCTAATCCCAATCACATAACGGCTTTTGGCTTCATTGGCTTTTTCCGCCTGAATCCGCGCATCCTGCAAATGCTGTGAGGTCACTTCATGCGCGGCAATTTCTTCCAGTAACAGGCTATTTTGCTGCTCACTTTCCTGCTCGGCATTACAACGGCTTTCATCATTCAACACCAGCCACCATGCCGCCACACTGATCAATAGAAACAAGATGCAGTAAATTTTCACAAATAGCGCAAACAGTTGTTGCTGCCCGACTGCATGGATGGCATCTAAACTGCTTTTTTCCTGCAAATACACCAAGCTCAGACACACCGCGAGTGCCAGTGCCAAACTCAGCATCACCAGTAAATACAGGCTCAGGCGCGTATTGAGACGTTGCGCCCATGTGCTTGGCAAATAGCGGGTCAGCAAGGTTTTCCATTGCTCTGACCAACGTGCATGTGGTTTACAACGGTCATGGCAACGGGCTTCCAGTGAACAGCACAAGGAACAAATTTCTGCACTGTAGGCAGGGCAACTCGCCATATCCGCCACTTCATACTCGCGCTGACACACCACACAAGTCGCTACTGAAGTCATGGCTAAGGGTTCAGGCTGGCGGGCAAGGTAATATTTACCTTTAGTCAGATAGGCAATCATCGGCACGCTCAGCATCGCAGTACCCAGTGCAATAAAACTGGCCAAGCCTTTTGCCAGTTCCCCAAAAAATCCCAAATAACTCAGCATCGACAGCAAAGATGCCAGCAGTAATGCACCAACTCCAACAGGGTTAATGTCATACAGATAGGCACGGCGGAACTCGATGCCTTTCGGGCTTAAACCCAAGGGTTTACAGATGATTAGGTCTGCGACCACCGCGCCCATCCACGCCAACGCAATATTGCTGTACAGCCCCAAAATCTGCTCAACCGCATGGCTGATGCCCATTTCCATCAACATGATCGCAATCAGGATATTGAAAATCAGCCAGACAATCCGCCCAGGGTGGCTATGGGTTAAACGCGCAAAGAAATTCGACCATGCCAGTGAGCCTGCATAGGCATTGGTCATGTTGATCTTGATTTGTGCCATACACACCAGTAGCACCGTCAGCCAGAGCGCAACGTCTGCCGAGGAAATGCCTTGCTGAAAAGCGAACCAGTACAGATAGGTCGGATTGCTCAGTTCAGTGTGCGGCACAGCATAGCGATAGGCCAACACCATCAACAACATGCCCATCAGGATTTTGACAAAACCAAAAATAATCCATGAGGGGCCACCCAAAAATACCGCCAGCAACCATGAGCGCGGATGCTGCTCACGCGGCGGTAAAAAGCGTAAATAGTCCGCCTGCTCGCCAATCTGAATCACAAACACAAACAACAAAGTACAGGCAGCGCCAAAATACGTCAGATTAAATGCGGTCGAATGCGAGGTAACGCCAACAAACTGCATGCTTTGCTCAAGCAGTTGCGGCTGTTTCCACCATACAAAGACCCACGGCAACAGCAGCAAGATCAGCCAGATCGGTTGGGTAATCGCTTGAACTTTATTGATAAAACCCACACCTTTCACCACCAAAGGCAAAATGATCAGCACTGAAATCAGATAGCCGACACTCTGCGGAATATGCAGTGCCAGCTCCAATGCCATTGCCATAATCGCCGCTTCAAACGCCAGTAAAATAAAAGTAAAACTGGCATAAATCACCGAAGTAATGGTCGAACCGATATAGCCAAAACCTGCACCACGCGTGAGTAAATCCACATCCACATTGTACTTGGCGGCATAGTAACTGATCGGCCAACTGGTCAGAAAAATCAGGCTACACACCACAATGGCTGCCATCAACGCATTGCTAAAACCATATTGCCACAGCATGGTTGCGCCAATCGCTTCCATCGCCAGAAAGCTCACCGTCGACATGGCGGTATTGGTCACCATCCACGGCGACCATTTTCGCACCGAGCGCGGTGCGTAGCGCAAGGCAAAATCTTCAATACTCTCATCAGCCACCCAAATGTTGTACTCACGGCGTGTTGGAATTACCCGTTGTGGTGCAGAAGGTGGTGTGGATGATTTTGGCATGCAGCAAATTCCAACAAAATGTGGACAATAAATCTCTCATTGCACTTTGCCAAAATTTGCCGATTTTGACCATGCTTTTATCCTGCGTACAGATACGCAATATAACGTATTTTCGATTTTGTCCCTGCACGCCACACTGAATGCATCTCAAGAATTCACCATCAGCATCGGGGAGGATGGCAATTATGAGCGTATCTCAACATTCAGATATCGACAGCCTGCAAGGCAGCAGTAACCATCAAAAAGCGGTCAACGAAACTCTAGAAGACTATACCTTACGTTATGCACCACACAGTTTTCGGCGCTGGAGCCCAAAAGTGGTGGCGATTACCGCACTGGGCGGCATTGCCTACCTTGCGGATTTCTCGATTGGCGCAAGTATTGGCATGTCCTACGGCACCACCAACGCAGTATTTTCGATTTTATTTGCCGCAATCATCATTTTCCTGACAGGGATTCCACTCGCCTACTACGCCGCACGTTATAACATCGACCTTGATCTGATTACGCGTGGTGCAGGTTTTGGCTACTTTGGTTCGGTGCTGACCAGTATTATTTTTGCCAGTTTTACCTTCATTTTCTTTGCCCTTGAAGGTTCGATCATGGCGCAGGGCTTGCTGCTCGGTCTGGGTGTTCCGCTGTGGGCAGGTTATCTGATCTCGACCTTTATGGTGATTCCACTGGTGATTTATGGCATGAAAGCCTTGAGTAAATTACAAGTCTGGACTACGCCTGTGTGGCTAATTTTGATGGTTGGCCCTGTCGCCTACCTCATCAACAAAGAGCCGAATCTGGTCGGTCAGTTTGCTCAATTTACGGGTCATGACGGCTTTGCACCGATGGATATGGCAGCGATTATGCTCGGTGCAGGCGTGTGTTTATCACTGATCATGCAAATTGGTGAACAAATTGACTACCTGCGCTTTATGCCAGCCAAAACCAAAGCCAACAGCAAACAATGGTGGGCGGCGGTGATTTCCGCAGGGCCAGGTTGGGTGATTTTGGGTGCGATCAAACAAGTCATCGGTGCATTTTTAGGATTTTATTTACTCACCAAAGTTCCAGGGGTCAACACAACTGAACCTGTACAACAGTTCAATGCTGCTTTCCATGACATGCTTCCGGGTTGGTTAGCGCTGGCTTTGGCGGTGATTTTGGTGGTGATTTCGCAAATCAAGATTAACGTGACCAATGCATACTCAGGCTCTTTGGCGTGGACCAGCGCTTACACTCGTATCAGCAAACATTATCCGGGTCGTATCATCTTTGTCTTGGTGAATCTGGCGATTGCGCTGGCGCTGATGGAAGGCAACATGTTTGCAGTCTTGGGCAAAATCTTGGGCTTCTATTCCAACTTTGCCATCGCTTGGGTGGTGGTGGTTGCAACCGATATTGCCATCAACAAATATGTGTTAAAGCTTTCACCAAAAGAACCTGAATACCGCCGTGACATGCTGTACAACATCAACCCAGTCGGTATGGTGGCTTTCCTTGCCGCAGCAGGTCTATCCATTGCAGCGTTCTTTGGAATGTTCGGCAGTTCCCTTGCAGCCTACTCGCCTCTGATTGCGCTCGTGGTTGCCTTTGTACTGACTCCAGTCATGGGCTTGGTCACTGGTGGAAAATACTATATCAAACAAGATCATGACGGGATTAAAGAGCCACGTTATGATGCAGAAGGCACACCTGTGGCAACCGTATATAGCTGTGTGGTCTGTGATGAAGCTTATGAACGCCCAGATGTGCTGTTCTCACACAAACATAGCGGCACCATCTGCTCACTATGTAAAACTCTAGACAAATAATAATAAAGCATTCCAAGAATACATTTTACCCCCAGCGATGTCCCCAAACATCGCTGTTTTTTTATGTGGCATCAAACAGTTGCAATAGCTCATCTTCACTAAATGCCGCATTGATCTGGCTGTTTTTCGACAAAATCGACTGTGCCAGTTGTGCCTTGTTTTTTTGCATTAGCAAGATTTTTTCTTCAATACTCTGATTCATAATCAGTTTATACACAAACACGGGTTTGTCCTGCCCGATGCGCCATGCACGATCCGACGCCTGTTCTTCTGCGGCAGGGTTCCACCACGGATCATAATGGATCACAGTATCGGCAGCGGTCAGGTTCAAGCCCACTCCGCCTGCTTTGAGACTGATCAGGAAAATCGGCACTTCACCTGACTGAAAACGCTGAATGACTTCATCACGTTTTTGCGTCTGCCCTGTCAGTTTGGCAAACTCGATACCCTGTTTTTGCAAGGCATCACCAATCAGGCTGAGCATGCTGGTAAACTGCGAGAAAATCAGGATCTTGCGCCCTTCCTGCAACATATCAGGCAAGGTCTCCATGAGATAATCCAGTTTGGCAGAATGAATCTTATGACTGTTCATGCCTTCCAGATTCAGTAAACGCGGATGACAACATACCTGACGCAATTTCAGCAAGGCATCCAGAATCTGGATATGGCTGCGTTTTAGCCCACGCTCTGCCAGTAACCGCCGCACATTGCTCTGCATTGCAGTACGCAGCGCCTCATAGAGCTTAAGCTGCGCATCATTCATGTCGATATTGACTTCAATGGTGGTTTTCTTCGGCAGCTCTTTCGCGACTTCAGTTTTTAAACGGCGCAAAATAAATGGGCGGGTGCGTAAAATCAGCCGTTCCTGTAAATCAACACGCTGTTGACGCTCAATCGGGTAACGATACTTGCGATTAAAGTAATCTTGCGTCCCTAAAAATCCGGGCATTAGAAAATGAAACAATGACCACAGCTCACCCAAATGGTTTTCCAGCGGTGTACCTGTTAGGCACAACCGATACTGCGATTGCAGTTGCCGTGCCGCTTGTGAGACTTTGGCATTCGGATTTTTAATGTAATGTGCTTCATCGAGCACCACAGTATGAAATTTTTGATTTTTTAACAGATGAATATCACGTGCCAACAGTGGATACGTGCTAATGATCACATCATATTCGGGCAAATGCTGGAAATGCACATGACGGTTATGCCCATGCAACACCAATACTTTGAGTTGTGGTGTGAATTTTTGTGCCTCTTTAAACCAGTTCGAGGTCAGCGAAGTCGGGCAAATAATCAGCACAGGGGTTTTGTTTAATTTTCCTGCTTGCTGCTGCAATAAAATATGTGCCAGCGTTTGCGCAGTTTTACCCAAACCCATATCATCTGCCAGAATCCCGCCATGGCGAGTTTCGGTCAAGAACTGAAGCCAGCCCAAACCTTGCTGTTGATAACTGCGTAGTTCTCCACAGAAACCTTCGGGCGTAGCCAGCGCTTGCTGTTCACCTTGCTGCAAGCGTTGCACAAACTGTTTTAAACGATCTGCATGATACAAATTCAGATTCAAATCATTCGCTTGTGACAATAACGCCACATCATAAACATCGAGCTGAAAATCATCTTCCTGATTAAACAACTGGTTTAAATGAATCAGAATCGGCTTGATGTCTTTCAAATAAATCAGCAAGCTCGGTGCATGACTAATCGGCAGCACAAAATAATGATCTTCATCAAACTCATGCAAACGTTGTATATCGAGTAATTTGGGGTGTAACTGAATCAGGCGTGCCAGCAATTCGGCCAAGTTGTGTTTATGACCGCGCTGATCCTGAATGGTCATGCCAATGTTAAACCATTCATAGCGCTCATCGGCTTGGGTCAGCGCAACATCGACATGCTGTGCCAATTGCAGATTAAATAAACTCTGTGCGCTATGTTCGACTTTCCAATCCAGAGCTTCAATCAAATTGACAGGCAACAGCGCTGAGATCAATTCATGCGCATCAATACAGAGCAAATTCGCCATATCGACATACGGCAATTTGAGCTGAGGCAACTGTTCCAGCCATGCGATATTCGGCAGGAGATCCCAGAGCTTGCGCAACAGGCGCTGTTCCTGTTTTAAATCGCGCATTTGCCGAACAGGCTTCTGCTGATACTGCCCTACAAAACTATTTTCTGCATAATTTGCAGGAACGCGCCCTGCAGGATAATCAAAAAATACGCTGGCACATGCCAAATCGTTTTTCGAGAAAATCTGATCCAGATGAGCTTGATCACCAAAGCGCAGCACGGCTGTTGGATTACCCTGCATTTCAGGTAAATTCTGCTCGAATGGGTACGCAGATACTGTTTGATCGACTAGATAACGCTGTAAAGTCTGCTCCATCTGCCCCAACAAATGGCTAGGAATGATCGGCATATTCAGCAAATCATCAATAATGTCATAACGATAAGCGGCTTCTACTCGACCAATGCTATTTTGGCGCAGATCAATATAGGTTAAAGGCTGTGTCGCCAAAATCCAGATATGTGGCACATGCTTTAATTCATTCTTGCTACCCAGTGCATAAATATCGGCAATCAACTGCTCAGATTGCCCATCGGGCTGGGTTTCCCAAGTAAAATCCAATTGATACAGTGTATCTGACCAACGCAAGGGAGCATGTTTATAGTCTTCAGCATACAGCCAGCCATACTGTGTGGCCTGTTGTAACAGATTGGCTGGCAGACCTTTAAAATTTAAAGTATGGGAAGGTAACTGATTATTTTTTTGGGTATTTTGTGCAGTATATATCTCTTGAAACAACACACGTTCCTGCATGGTCGTATCAACATGAGCATTCAGGATATTGGCATAATTGGTATATTGTTTGGCTTCGCGAATTTCACCTTGTTTATTACGGCGCACCTTGTAGAGCTGCAGGCTCATTAAACCCGTTTGTGGTTGACGCTCAACAATATAAATAAAATAGTTTTCTTCCAGAACCGACGTCATCTCTGGATGCACTTGCAAATGGTTCAGGGTTGACTCAAAACGCTGTGACCATGCCGAACTGGCACTTTCAATCTGAGGAGGTGCAATCAAATGATGCTGTACGGCGTACTGAACAAGCGCTGCCCCATGTTTACAGTGATCACCCACAGGGCAACTACAACGGCTTTGTAAGACCTGCTGTCGAGCAGCATCGAGAGTGACGCGAGTATGATAGGCAAACTGCCCCTTTACCTGTGCCTGAATCAGCCAACGGTTGGCCGACTGGGGTTGAACCGAAAGTTGTTCAGCATCTATCTCATTGATATAACCGCGACTACGCTCAATGGTCGCGCTATCAAAAGTTGAAAGTAGTTGAACAATCTTCATATTTCCCAAACATCATGACACTAAAAGAAAACGCAGGAAGCTATAGTAACGATATTGGCTTTAAAAGTGCATGCTTTTTTTGGCGAATAAAAAAATCTCTTACCGATTTGGGTAAGAGATTTTGATTTTTGACTTGGCTATACAGTAACTTAAAACGGTAAATCATCATCTAAGTCAGTCGGTGCTGGTGCCGCAGCTGGTTTTGGCTTAGCTGCTTGGTTGTTATTAAAACCACCTTGGGCATTGTTATTGCCTGCGCCATAGTTGTTGAAACCGCCGCCTTGGCTACCACCTTGCTGATTAAAGCCAGTATTTTGACCATAACCACCACTGTAGTTGTTATTACTATTAGCACCGCCTTGCTGATTATTATTGTTAAAACGCGGTTGACCATAACCTGAGTTATCGCCTGCGCCTTGTTCTGACTGACCACGGGTTGAATCCAGCATTTGCATCTGATCACCACGGATTTCAGTGCTGTAGCGCTCCTGACCGTTTTGATCTGTCCATTGGCGAGTACGCAGTGAGCCTTCAATATAGACTTTTGAACCTTTACGTAAATATTGCTGAGCAATTTCACCTAAACGGTTATGCAATACAATACGATGCCATTCGGTTTGCTCTTTTCGCTCACCTGTACTTTTGTCTACCCAAGAATCACTCGTTGCAATTGAGAACTGAGTTAACGACCCACCATTTGGAAAAGTCTTGGTTTCAGGATCTCGACCCAATGTACCGACCAAAATAACTTTATTGACACCACGCATTCGCTACTATCTTCCTATATGTTTCTACGTTTTACTTTATAAGAGTTATCTTCAAATGACTAGCTCTTTCCCCAACAAGTGCGTTAAATGTTGTCGCGCAGTTTCATCTAGCTGCTTCTTATCCAGTTTTACATAGGCGACCTGCTCATCCAGCATGACCACCACTTCTTCAATACCATGAATTGCCAACAACTGGCTAGTCCATTCATCTGTTTGTTTACCCTCAGGCAAACGTAAAATGACTGAAGATAAATAACGTGGTTGCTGCAAACCAAAACTCACCAATGCCCAGATCATGGCAATCGCGGCAAGAATGCTCCAACCTGTTGAGGTATTATGTAACATTAATAATTGGCCGCCAAGTGTACCACCAAAAAATGCTCCCAAGAACTGGGCACTGGCATTTACTCCCATGGCGGTGGCTTTGGACTGAATCGGTGCAGCTTTAGACAACCAAGACGGTAACAATGCTTCCATGACATTAAATGCCACAAAGAAAATCCCTAAACCCAGTAGCAAGCTATATTTGGACTGATAACCAAAAACCAGTACCAGTAAACCCACAACGACACCAACAATTGCACCTAAAAAGATGCTACGCATTTTGCGGTATTTCTCAGCAAGAATAATACTTGGGAAAGCACAAATCACACCGATCAGCAATAATGGCAAATACACCAAACCATGTTTTGCCAAAGGAATTTCAGCATACTGGATCAGTTGCGATGGCACATAAATAAACATCGCAGTGAGCAACAAATGTAGCGAAAAAATCGAAAAATGCAGGCGGTTCAGGTCAGGCATTTTCAATACATGCTTAAGCTGCTTCAGATAACCATGCTGAAAATTACGATGATGACGTGTGGTTTTAGGCACCAATAGCAGCATAACTATGGCAGCAAGTCCCATAATGGTGGTCACCCAAAACAGCCCTGAAATTCCCACCAAGTGCGTCAGCCACGGCCCAAGACTAAAGGCCACCACAAATGATAGCCCAATACTCATACCCATAGCCGCCATGGCTTTGGTACGGTTTTCTTCACGGGTAACATCGGCAAGCAATGCCATCACCACTGCGGAAACCGCACCTGCCCCTGCAATCGCACGTCCTAAAATCACACCATAAATGGTATGTGACATCGCCGCAACTGCGCCACCCAAAGCAAACAATAACAAGCCGATGACCACCAAAGGTTTACGACTAAAACGATCTGCCCACAAGCTAAACGGAATTTGTAAAATCGCTTGAGATAGCCCGTAAACACCTACGGCAAACCCAAGCAATGCAGGCGTTGCATATTGATATGTCTGCCCAGCCACTGCAAACACAGGAATAATCATGAACAATCCCAACATGCGTAATGCAAAAATACTGCTTAAGGCAAAAGTGGAACGGCGTTCTAAAGCATTCATCATATCAATCTGTAATCTCTTGGGGAAAACAAGCAAAGCATTAAAAATAAAAATGGGGTACAACAGCATTGTACCCCATCATTTTATACATTTTCCTGAAATTTGCCTTAATCAATCAGCTGGCGTTTACTATATTGAATTGAGGCAATCACCGCCCAAACAATAAATGCTACACCAATCAGTCCTGTGACCACTTCAGGCACATGCACCCCTGTACCACTGGCCAACATAATCACGGCCAAAGCACCAATCGCATAATGCGCACCATGTTCCAAATAAACATAGGCTTCTAAAGTGCCTTTTTCGACCAGATAAATCGTCATGGAACGCACAAACATTGCACCAATTGCCAACCCGAGCATAATGATGATGACATCAGAAGTAATCGCAAATGCCCCGATCACCCCATCAAAACTAAAAGATGCATCCAGCACTTCCAGATACAAGAAGCCACCTAAACCTGCTTTGATCACGCCATTGGCAGCATTGCCTGAACTGCTGGCTTCTTCATCGACTTCAGGCTCACCCCCTAGTAAATGCCCAAGCACCTGCACACCGATATAAACCACAATGCCCCAAACCCCCGATAAAGTCACAGCTAAACGCTCGCTCTCGCTTACATTGTGTGCCATCACCAATAAGGCAATCAGCGTTAAAAATACTGACATGGCAGGGACATTGGCTAAGTTTGTCAGGCGTTTTTCAAGCCATTTGAACCAGTGCGTATCTTTTTCTGCATCAAGGAAGAAATTGAAAAACACCAGTGCCAAGAATGCACCACCAAATGCTGCAATTTCCGCATGATGTTCAATCAAACGCATCGAGTAATTTTTCGGATCATTGAGCGCCATACTGACCACATCCATCATGTTCATGTTAGCCGTCACTGCGACAATCACAATCGGGAACACCAGACGCATACCGAACACCGCAATAATCATCCCGAGTGTAAGGAAAATCATTTTCCAGAAATGATCCCAACTCCGCAGTACCGATGCATTGACCACGGCGTTATCGAAAGATAAAGACACTTCCATAATCGCCAAAATGGCAGTTACCGAAAGCGCCTGTAGCATGGTCGAAACCCCAGCTTCAGGGCCATGCGTGAAGCCCCAGTACGCTGCAATTCCCAAACAGATGATGCTGAAAATAAATGAGAAACGAAAATGTTTCATGAACTGACCTGACCTGACCTATAAAAAATAAAAAGTACATGCTGTTTGCGCACGTATCAGAAAATATTAATCAATATTATACGCGCTTCTGTTTTTTTACCTATTTAAAAAAAACACGCTATATTGCAGTTTTCGCATCATCGTGGAGTGACCATGCGTTTTTCAGAGCAGCTCTGGCAGAACAACCTTGCCTTATACCAAAAAATTGTCCAGCATCCATTTAACCAAGAGTTGGCGCAGGGCACGCTCAAATCGGAAGCTTTTCAACATTATATTATTCAGGACTCACATTACTTACTGGCATATGGGCGCATTCTTGCGGTCGCAGCAGCCAAAGCCTTTGACGCCGATGACATCATGCAGTTTTCGGAAGGCGCAAAAATTGCGATTATTGTGGAGCGTAGTTTACATGCTGGCTTTATGCAGCAGTTTGGGATTAGCCCTGAACAGTTTGCCAATACACCATTGAGTTTGGCTTGCCACCATTACACCTCTTTTTTACTGGCAACAGCATGGTCAGAAAGCTATCCTGTGGTACTGGCCGCCTTACTGCCTTGTTTCTGGATTTATGCCGAAGTGGGATTGGCAATTGTTGAAAACTCGGCTGCCAACAACCCCTATCAGGCATGGATTGACACTTATGCAGGCGAAGAGTTCCATGCTGCGGTACGTAATGTGATTGCCACGATTGATAAAGTTGCTGCGCGCTGTGATGCCGACACACTTGCCAAAATGCAGCAGGTCTACCGTCGTGGTGCTGAGCTCGAATGGCTATTTTGGGACAGTGCCTATCATCAACAACACTGGCCTGGACTCGATCCTGTCTAATCGTATAGCGCCATATTCTGGCGCTTTTTTAAGCTGTCATATATCTGTAATTGCATATATATGGATATTCATATATAAAGATGCTTATCTGCCATATACTGAAGTTTTTGATATGTCGACCAGCATCAAGATTTACCACAACCCTGCTTGTGGAACATCGCGTAACACGCTCGCCCTGATTAAAAATACAGGCATAGAACCTGAAATCATTGAATATCTTAAAAATCCACCAAGCAAAGAACAGCTAATTCAACTGATTCACGATGCAGGCTTAAGCGTGCGTGAAGCCTTGCGTCAAAATGTCGAACCGTACATAACTTTGCAACTTGAACAGAGTCACTGGTCAGATGATGCCTTGCTGTATTTCATGTTGCAGTACCCAATTTTAATTAACCGCCCCTTTGTTGTAACTGAAAAAGGTACACGCCTGTGCCGCCCGTCTGAAGTGGTACTGGAGATTTTACCTTTACCGCAGCTTGGTGCTTTTTATAAAGAAGATGGCGAACAGATTATTGATGAACATGGGCAATGTGTCTCAGGTTAAAAATATGGATCAAGTACAATTTTTTAAATGCCTTGCCGATGAAACCCGCCTCAATCTGGTGTTATTGGTCACACAACACCAAGAGTTATGTGTCTGTGACCTGACTGAAAAATTACAACTCAGCCAGCCAAAAATTTCACGGCATCTGGCGCTGCTACGTAATCAGGGAATTTTACAAGACCGCCGTAAGGGGCAATGGGTGTATTACCGTCTGCATGAGCAATTGCCTACATGGTGTCGTGAGATTTTAGCGTTGTTGCAGCAAAACAATGCCTTCCCCGCAGCCACTTCAACCGCAGTGCATTGCTGTGATTAATTTCTTACATGATGTTTGCTATGACTCAATCTCGTTTATCATTTCTTGATCGCAATCTGACTCTGTGGATTTTTCTAGCTATGGGGCTAGGGATTGCCATTTCACAGTTTTTCCCACAAGCCTCTACCGCCCTCAATCATTTAAGTGTCGGTTCAGTCAATCTGCCAATTGCAGTTGGCTTAATTTTAATGATGTATCCACCACTGGCAAAAGTAGACTATGCTGCCCTGCCTGAAATTTTTAAGGACAAGAAAACCCTTGCCCTGTCTTTAATTCAGAACTGGCTGATCGCCCCGATTCTAATGTTTGCTTTGGCCGTGATTTTTCTGCATGACTCGCCGAGCTATATGACAGGGCTGATTCTGATTGGGTTGGCACGCTGTATTGCCATGGTACTGGTCTGGAATGGTTTGGCCTGTGGCGACAACCAATATGTTGCAGCACTGGTCGCATTTAACAGTCTGTTTCAAATCCTGTTTTTTAGTACTTATGCGTGGTTCTTTCTCAGCTTTTTACCGCCGTATTTTGGTCTAAAAGGGCAAGTGATTGATGTCAGCTTTCTCGACATTAGCCAAGCGGTGCTGACTTATTTGGGCATTCCATTTTTCGCAGGTTTTCTAACCCGTAGCATTCTGGTCAAAGCTAAAGGTTTAAGCTGGTATCAAAACCAGTTTCTACCGAAAATCAGCCCGATTAGTCTAGTGGCATTGCTGTTGACTATTGTTGCCATGTTTAGCCTCAAAGGTGGAGAAGTGCTGAGCTTGCCAAGCGATGTACTGCGGATTGCCATTCCGTTAACCATTTATTTTATCGTGATGTTTTTCCTTAGTTTTGCCATGAGTAAATGGCTCGGCAACAACTATGCACGCAGCACGGCAATTTCATTTACCGCGGCAGGCAATAACTTTGAACTAGCACTTGCAGTGGCAGTGGCAACTTTTGGTCTTGCATCACCTGTCGCTTTTACCACGGTGATTGGCCCACTGGTGGAAGTACCTGTCCTGATCTCGCTGGTCAGTGTCAGCTTTTGGATTCGTAAAAAATTCTTTGGACATGAATTGAGCTAGATTCAATCCAAGGCAGTCGCATAGAGGCCACAGCGACTGCCTTGCCCCTTCTTGTTCTGATCCATCTGTTGTTCATGCCTGCAAGGATTTTTGAAACTGGTAGGCTGGATAATACATGCGTTTTATAAACATATTAATAAACGCAGTTTGCAATATAAAATAATGATTTTATAGCATTTTTTTAAACTACACCTATGCTGAACACAGTATTGTTCTGCTGTATACTGCTCCGATTTTTATGGGCTGACATTAGCATTACCGACTGCCAAGCGAATGGCTGAACCGTATGCAATGGCTCAGTCTTGACATCACTTTTTGCAGATTGCTGCTGGCATTTTTATAGAATGATCAGGGCAGCCGACATGACATGCAATAGATTTTATGGGACGCTGTTTAGCGTGATCCTGCTGCATGAACAGGTTGCAATAAACTTTATTGTCGGCGCAGGGATTGTATTTCAGGACATTTCAATCATGAACTTTTTTCTCGGCGAGGCAGCACATGAATTCACAACTTTTTGCCGCAGGCTGCATGTTGCTCTCAATGGCATCTTATCAGGTCAGCGCTAGTTTTGCCAAACAACTATTTGAACATCTCAGTCCATTAAGTGTGACCTTATTTCGGCTGTGTTTTGCCTCGATAATTGTGATTGTGGTGTTTCGTTCATGGCGTATTTTGCCGAAATTCAAAACACTCAAATGGCGTGATCTGTTGTGCTATAGCATCTCATTGGGGCTCATGAACCTGTTATTTTATAGCTCACTCAGCCATCTACCTTTGGGTCTTGCAGTAGGTTTAGAGTTTATTGGCCCTTTGGGTTTGGCACTGTGTTCCATTCAGAGTCGTCGTGACTTGATTTGGGTATTTTGCTCGATCTTAGGCATTATTCTGATTATTCCGTGGGGTGGGCACAGTGCGGACTTTTCATATCTAGGCATGTGCCTTGCGATTGGTGCGGGACTGTTTTGGGCAGCGTATATTTATTTTGGACACAAAGTGGTTCGGCAAAATATCGGCATCCATATGCTCAGTATTGCCATTAGTTTTTCAGCAATCATGTTATTGCCTATTGAACTGTGGCAACACCCCGATGAACTGTTCGCTGTGCAGTATTGGTGGCTTGGTTTAGTGATTGCAATTTTAGCGACAGCAATCCCTTATGCCCTTGATTTGGTGGCACTAAAACATTTGGCACGACTGCGTTATAGTATTTTGACCAGTTTATCGCCTGTTGTCGCAGCATTAACAGGTTATGTTTTACTGTCCGAACAACTCAGCCTTTTTCAATGGATTGCGTTATTGTTGATTGTTACGGCATCGATTGGGATTGCGGTGACAGGTCGTCAACACAGCGAGCTTTAAGCCCACAAATACCAACCATACAGTAAAATACCTGCCGCAATTGTCCATGCCAGTGTTGCCAGACTTAAACAGCTCAGCACTGACATTTGGGTGGCAAGTAGATACACCATGATCAAATACACGGCATACGGAATCAGCGACCATAAACCAAATAAAGCCGTACGGCGCAGCGCATCTGCCCCCTGTTGCTGAAAAACAATCACATGCGCAATCAGAGCAAAGGTCGGAAATAATGGCACCAGACCTGCAATATAAAACGCCTTGCTTTTCGACAGTATTGAAATAAGCAACACGACCAGTGCACCCAAGGTACATTTAAATACTAACGCCCACATCGTCCTTTCACCGCTTAATGTTCTTCGCATGCATTTTACAAAGAATTGAGTGATTGCCCATGTTTTATTGCAATCCGTGCTTGCTTTTGCAGCAACAATCAACCAGCATATAAATAATAATCATTATCAATTATTATTTGAGATGAGCTTATGCCACAAGATACCCAAGGTACAGAAGCGCTACGAGCCATGGTGACTCTGAGACAGTGCTGGTTTGATCATGAAGAAGTCTATCTGCATCAAGGCTACTTGCATTGCGGTTCTGCTGTGACTGATCTAATTTATTTTACCAGTCGCCCTATTCAGGATTTCATGCTGAGTTTTATTGGAAAATATAACTGTCATCCTGCCAATGGTTTTGATTTTCTTGATTTAAATGACTTTTCAGGTAGCTATGAACATTTCTTGTCTGTGCTTGAAAAACAGGTGATTCATTATGCCTTTCAGCAACATGGGCGGCGTACGCTACGTTTTGAGCAAATCGACTCGATTTTTGAGCGCGAATTACCCCCTGCATGCGCTTAATCACATTTTCCTCCATGGCACAGGTTCTCCTGTGCTTTTTTTATAAATGAAGTCTCTATTTAGGCAAAATGCAGCACCAATAAAGCCAGCAGCGCAGGTACAGCCTGAATATAAATAATCTTTTTGCTCGCCGTTAAACCACCATAAACCCCTGCCACAAAAACACAGCCTAAAAAGAACGTGGCAATCGCGCGGGAAAAATCGGGGTTACTCACCAGCAACGACCAAAACAATCCCGCAGCAAGAAAACCATTATATAGCCCCTGATTTTGTGCCAGAACCTTGGTGAGCTGTGCTTTTTCCAGACTATGACCAAAGGCTTTTAAACCTTGAGGCTTGTCCCATAAAAACATTTCCAAAACCAAAATATACACATGCAATACGCCAATCAGCGCAATCAATATTTTTGCAATCAACATTTTATTTTCCTTCTTCATTTACCCGACATGATCTGTCGCCTAAAATCGTTTTGTTACAGCTTGAACAATTTTAAATCGTTATCATATAGCAGTTTCTACTTGCTTATTACCGAGAGATCTTATGAGTCACAGTCATATCCGTATTCGAGGCGCACGTACCCATAACCTGAAAAATGTGTCCCTTGATATTCCACGCGATAAATTTGTGGTCATTACAGGGCTTTCGGGATCAGGTAAATCGTCACTGGCATTTGACACCTTATACGCTGAAGGACAACGCCGTTATGTCGAATCGCTGTCAGCCTACGCGCGCCAGTTCTTATCGCAAATGGAAAAGCCCGAAGTCGATTCCATTGAAGGCTTAAGTCCTGCAATTGCCATTGAGCAGAAATCGACTAGTCACAACCCACGTTCAACTGTGGGAACCATTACTGAAATTTACGACTATTTACGCCTACTCTATGCTCGTGTCGGAACACCGTACTGCCCTGAACATGACCTACCGATGGTGGCACAAACCGTGTCGGAAATGGTCGATGCGGTAAAAGCTTTAGAAGAAGGCACAGCGCTGATGCTACTTGCACCAGTAGTGCGAGAGCGCAAAGGTGAATACAGTACCCTGTTTGAACAACTGCAAAGTCAGGGCTTTGTGCGTGCCCGTGTCGACGGTGAAGTCATTGACATCGACAGCCCGCCTGAGCTGGATAAAAAGAAAAAACACACCATTGAAGTGGTGATCGACCGCTTTAAAGTGCGTGATGATCTGGGCAACCGTCTGGCAGAATCCTTTGAAACCGCACTACGTTTAGGTGGTGATCTGGCAATTTTGACCTGGATGAAAGGCGAACAGCCTGACCGCGTGTTTTCAGCGCGCCACTCCTGCCCTAAGTGTGACCGTGCCGTGGCAGAACTTGAACCACGCATGTTCTCCTTCAACAATCCATTTGGCGCTTGCCCAGTGTGTGATGGTTTGGGAACACGTAGTCATTTTAGTGCCGAAAAACTGATTCCCAATCCGCACCTGTCGATTTATCAAGGGGCAATCCGCGGTTGGGATCGTCAACGCCCTTATTATTACAGCATGCTAGAAAAAGTTGCTGCACATTATGGCTTTGACTTGAATTGCCCGTGGCAAGATCTCGATAAAGATACCCAAAAGAAATTCCTGAATGGTACAGGCAAAGAGAAAATCGACCTGAGTTATATCGACGAACGTGGGCGAAAACACAGTCGTGTCATGGCATTTGAGGGCATACTGCCACATCTGGAACGCCGCTACCGCGAAACTGAAAGCAACTATATTCGCGATGACTTGGCACAGTACTTATCCAATGCAGCCTGTGATGCCTGCGGCGGTTCACGCCTGAACGAAATTTCACGCCACGTCAAAGTCAAAGACCACAGTATTGAACAAATCACGAGCATGTCGATTGGAGATGCGGCAGATTATTATCAACACTTAAGCCTTGAAGGGGCAAAAGGCGAAATTGCCGATAAAATCTTTAAAGAAATTCGTGAGCGTCTACAATTTTTAGTCAGTGTCGGACTGAATTACCTCAGCCTGTCGCGTTCGGCTGAAACCCTGTCTGGGGGTGAAGCACAGCGTATCCGTCTGGCATCGCAAATCGGTGCAGGTTTGATGGGCGTGATGTACGTGCTGGATGAACCTTCGATTGGTCTGCATCAACGTGACAATGACCGCCTGCTGCAAACCCTGATTCGCCTGCGTGACTTGGGCAACACAGTACTGGTGGTTGAACATGACGAAGATGCGATTCGTGCCGCCGACCATATTATTGATATTGGCCCTGGCGCTGGAGTACATGGCGGGGAAATTATTGCCGAAGGTACGGCTAAGCAACTGGCAAAAAATAAAAACTCGCTGACTGGGCAATACTTGGCAGGCAAACTAAAAATTGCGGTGCCTGAACAGCGTGTTACCCCACCGAATCCTGAAAATACCATTCAGCTTTGCGGCGCATCTGGACACAACCTGAGAAATGTCACATTAAATCTGCCATTGGGTGTCATGACCTGTATCACAGGCGTTTCGGGTTCAGGCAAATCAACCTTAATTAACCGCACATTACTGCCGCTTGCGGCAACCGAACTCAACGGCGCAACCACATTGACGGCGGAAAAATACCAGTCAATTGATGGCTTGCAGCATCTGGATAAAGTGGTCGATATCGACCAAAGCCCGATTGGACGTACCCCACGCTCAAACCCTGCAACCTATACAGGCGTATTTACCCCGATTCGCGAGCTATTTGCCCAAACCCCAGAAGCCAAAGCCCGTGGTTATAGTGCTGGACGCTTCTCCTTCAACGTCAAAGGCGGACGCTGTGAAGCCTGTGAAGGCGATGGCATGATTAAAGTCGCGATGCACTTTTTACCTGACATGTATGTGCCTTGCGATGCCTGCAATGGCAAGCGCTACAATCGTGAAACACTGGAAGTCGGTTATAAAGGCAAGAACATTTCCGATGTACTCAACATGACAGTTGAAGATGCAGCAGAATTTTTTAATGCTATTCCTGTGATTCATCGTCGGTTAGATACCCTGATGCAGGTTGGCTTGGGCTATATCCGTTTGGGTCAGGCGGCAACCACTCTGTCTGGCGGTGAAGCACAGCGGGTGAAACTGGCCCGCGAACTGGCAAAACGCGATACGGGCAAAACCCTATATATTCTGGATGAGCCGACCACAGGTCTGCATTTTCATGACATTGCCAAGCTGCTCGATATCCTGCACGAGCTACGCAACAAAGGAAATACCATTGTGGTGATTGAACACAATCTGGATGTGATTAAAACCGCTGACTGGATTGTGGATTTAGGGCCTGAAGGAGGTTCTGGCGGTGGTGAAATCGTTGCCGAAGGTACACCCGAACAAGTGGCAGACGTTGCAATTTCCCATACAGGGCGGTTTTTAAAACCCTTGTTAGCATAATTTTGCCTAAATAAAGAAGGAACAGTTGACGTCTTTCATCAGTCTATTTTATGCCCCTTACGCTGGGAGAAAACTAAAATGGGGGAAACAATGAATCGCGTCTATTACTGTTCCTTCCTTTTTTTATTAAGCATTTCTCATCATACAATCACATTGATTGCCTAAATCATTCACAGCATCGTCTCGACAACCTCAAGGTTTTTACCTAGAAAATTGCTGATTCAATATCGTATGCAGTAAATAAACAACATCTATTTACTTAAATAGTGAAGTGTATTTATTTACAATTTTAAATTGATAGTTTGTATAAATTATAGTTAGCAATTTAATTTAAATTACCAATCCTTTACTGGTTATTTAAAACAAGTTATATAATTAAAAAATATCGTTTATTTAAAATTTAATAACCTTAAAATTTGTTAATAACAGTCGTTTTTTATTTTAATTTATCCCCTAAAAAGTAATTTTTTTGTGATTTATTTCATTTAGATGAAGAAAACTACAATTTTTAAACATTGTAATGCAGTCAAATTGATTGACTTAATATTTTGTAACAATAGAATAGTAGATATGTCTATTAGAAAGTTGAGAAATTAACATGAAAAAAATCGGTTTAGCTGCTGCGGTTCTATTTGCCATGACTACTGGTGCGCATGCATATCAATTTGAAGTAAAAGGTCAGTCTGAATACGTAGATACTACTGCCAATGATAAGAACTACACTGGTGACCTGCAAGGCACTTACTACTTTAAAAATGTAGATGCTTCTAAAGGTCCTTTAGCTGAAGCTGCATTTTTGAACAAAGCATCAAATGTATCAGTTGGTTACAGCTACGAGCAATATAACCAAAAAAATAGCATCAATTACCATGTTGGTACTTATGGTGTAAAAGGTGAAGGATACTTCAGTACTCCTTATACTGCTTCAATTCCATTATATGCAAATGCATCTTATAATCATACTGATGTAGATGGTAAAAATGCCATTTCTCGTGATGACAAAGGTGACCGTTATGCCTTAGAAGTCGGTGCAATGCCAACGAACAACTTCTTGCTTGCTGTAGGTTACACACGCACCAACCCATTGGCGCTTGATACCTTTGATATCATGAACTATGGTATTGCGAAATCTGTTGGCGAATCTACTTTTAGCAGTAATAAAGATTACGCTACAGCACGTGTAAAATATGTTGGCGCAATTGATGGTACAAACATGTCAATCGGTTTTGAAGGTAAAGCTATCTTCAACCACGAAGCTGCTTATGGTTTAAAAACTGACTTATACTTAACTCCAGCACTTAGCGTTGGTGTTTCATTTGCGGATACCTCTAGATTTAACTATTACCCTGGCTTCAGTTATGACCATGTTTGGGGTGCTGACGTAAATTACTTCGTGACTCCAGCAATTTCAGTTGGTGCAACTTATGTAAAAGCAAATGCTAAAAATGGCAACAACTTAGATACTGACACTGTTGGTTTAAATGCAAGTGTACGTTTCTAATTTAGATATTTAATCTAAAACTAAAAGGGTTCATCTGAGCCCTTTTTTGTTGCCTATACGTCCAATGCAATATTACGTTTACGCTGTCTTAAAAACTGTATTTTTTCACAACTTAAAAAAATCTTTTACACTTGTCATGTAAATCTTGAAATGAGTTCCCTATTAAATTGCTTAACATAGCAAGCAAAACAAAATTTTGAATAGGTCAACCTATGCGATTACATAATCTTGGGGTGATTATTGGATGTTGCATCACACTGATCGCCTGCTCCCAAACCAGCCCTATTTTTAAAGGCCAAGATCACTGGATTGGAACTTGGCAAAGTCCACATAGTGAACTCAAGATTCAGCGTGATGGTCAATTGCAATATCATGAAAGCCAATATCAACAGCAACGTACAGCACATAGCCAATCTGAAAGTACTGAACAATCTGAAATGACGGCACCAATTACTGTACTCAATGCTCAATACATTCAAGCCGGTACTCCTGAATTTGGTAATCGGTTTAAAATCGATAAAGCACCCTATTTGCTAAAAGGGCATTGGCATGCTGTTATTGATGGTAAAGACTTTATCAAAAAATAAACTATAACTCGCGCAAAAATGGTACAGCTTGGTTACTGACATTCCATGTAGGGGCTGCTAGCATCTAGCTATCCTTTGCTGCCCTTACTTCCACATGGAACTCATCAATTTCATTTTACATATCGATCAACATCTTCTTGAATTTATAAAACAATACGGTGTCTGGATTTATGCCATCTTGTTTTTGATTATTTTTGTCGAAACAGGTCTGGTGGTTATGCCTTTTCTACCAGGTGACAGCATGTTATTTGCAGCAGGTGCTCTAGCCGCCTCTACAGGGCAAATGAACCCATGGCTGTTAATCGGCTTGCTGTTTATCGCTGCCGTGCTGGGTGATACCTTAAACTATCACATCGGGCGCTATATTGGTCCGCGTATATTTGAAATGGAATCACGCTTTATTAAAAAAGATCACTTACTTAAAACTCATGTATTTTTTGAAAAATACGGCGGAAAAACTATTATTATTGCGCGCTTTATGCCGTTTATTCGCACCTTCGCACCTTTTGTTGCTGGTGCAGGTCGTATGAACTACAAACACTTTTTAGCTTTTAATGCGATTGGCGGATTGGCTTGGGTGGGTTCATTTATTACGCTCGGTTATTTTTTTGGAACACATCCTTTTGTCAAAGATAACTTTAGCCACCTGATGCTCGGTATTATTGTATTTAGCTTACTTCCTGCCATTATTGAGTTTGTGCGGGCAAAAATTCGCACCAACAGAGCCAGCTAAACTAAAAAAATAAAAAAAGGTCGAAGCATCGACCTTTTTTTATTCTCATGATCTTTTCACTGTCAAGATTCGGCAATTTTTAAAATGCGCAGCTTGTACAATGGCATCCTGCTGTCCCATTAATTGGGCGATTTCACTACGTTTAGTATTAGATGACTGTCCCAAATTGACCGAAAAGGTCGGGCCAAAACCCCAGCCGCTTCGTCCCCAGCCACCACCAACACCGACCCCGACACCCGTGCGTTTTTCTGGCTCTACGCCTTGTTCAAGATAGTGCTGAATACGGTCATATTCACTTTGTAATTGTGTGCAGTTCAGTGCCTGATACTGGGTAGGCGACACGTAACTGGGTTTGACTGTTGTGGCGCAACCTGTCAATACCATACCAATCACTAGACTTGCTGCTATCGCCCATTTGTTCATATCTCACCTCAGGAAAGTTGTTCTATTTCTGCAAACAAAGCCGAATATGCCTGACTGAGTTTGTGTTCGGGTGCAAGGTAAATCAAAGGTTTATTCTTGTGATGTGATTCTTTCATCAGGATCGAAGGCGGCAACATGTTATTCAAGACAGGTAAACCCTGATCTTTAAGTTGCTGTACCACTTCTCGCGGCAATTTTGCCTGAGCCTGAAACTGATTCACCACAATCCCTTCAATTTCCAGTCGTTGGTTATGATCATCTTGCGTTTCTAAGATATTTTCAATAAGTGTTTGTAAGGCACGTTGTGAAAATACGTCACAATCAAAGGGAATCAGCACACGGTCAGCAGCAATCAACGCCGACAGGGTAAAGAAATTAAAGGCCGGTGGCGTATCAATATAAATACGGTCATATTTTCCAGACAGCTCGGCAATGGCATCGCGCAGTTTATAAATCTTATGTTTGCTTTCCAGACTGTGTTCCAGTGCGCCAAGGCTTGGACTAGCCACCAAAATATCCAGATGGTTAAAAGGTGACTGATGGGTATAGCTTTCCAGACCTTGTGACCGTGATTTGAGCAGCACCCCCAGAGTATTACCGATCAGGCTTTTATTGGAGCTTCCCAAAACTTCCTGATAAAAATTTTCAATATTCGGTTCCAATGCCTGCTGGCGACCATTAAATGTGGCGGCATCTCCAAGCAGATACTGGCTGGCATTGGACTGCGGATCAAGGTCAATCACCAGTGTTTTTAAACCATGATGGGCACTCAGACTGGCAAGATTCACTGCAATGCTAGATTTCCCAACTCCACCTTTCTGATTGAAAATGACACGTGTCAGCATAGTTTTGTCCTAATTATTTTAATGGTCTGATGCCCTAGTCTATCCTAGAGCTTTTTGCCCGTGATGAAAGCTGTCCAACAATTATGAAAATACGGGTTTGATCTTCACCAACAGTAAAATTGCAAACAAGGCAATCCAAGCAATCACGATACCTGCACGGCGCTGTACCAGCAAAATCCCTTCTTTACAACGAAATGCCTTGATTAATGAAGAAAAAATAACAACAAATAGCGCGGCTTTAGCATAAAACCAAGGTTGCACCTGAAAATGTTTCATCCATAACAATGCCCCTCCCGTCAACAACATCAGCGTAAAAGTTGAATGTTGCAATGCAATCACCAAACGCGGTGTTTTGGCGGCAAGCTGCTCATCCTGCATACGAAATAGGTGTCTGCTGCTCAGCGCGAGCATCAACAGTAACAATACAACGCCTACACCATGCAGGATTTTTAATAAGAGCAACGTATTCATGCAGTATCCTTAAGCTTTAGGTGCATGGGCACATTCTGGGCTGGCAGGTGCTTGACCTTCCCATTCACTTGGCAGATAGGCATGAATGGCTAAAGCATGGATTGCACTAGGCACCAGTAATTCTGCGGCAAGTGTATAAATTTTTTGATGACGCTGAACCAGACGCAAGCCTGCAAATGCCTCACTGACAATCACCACCTTAAAATGTGATTCTTTTCCAGGATAATACCCTCCATGTCCTGCTGATTCATTAATCACTTCTAAATGGCTAGGCTGTAGCTGTTGTAACCGCTCAATTAATTGTTGCTCTAAACTCATGAGAAACTGTCCTGTTACATAAAAAGATCATGTCTTGAGTATAGCAATTTTTGATAAATTCACAGGGTTTTCTAGTTGATGAAAGCATTTAGATTGCGATCAGCATTTAAAATCTTTCAGATTTTGCTTTTATTTTATGCAATTAATTCAATAAACCTAGAAAATGAGTTGATTCTAAATCTACTTAATGTAATATATGCCTCACGCGGGAATAGCTCAGTTGGTAGAGCATAACCTTGCCAAGGTTGGGGTCGCGAGTTCGAGTCTCGTTTCCCGCTCCAAATTCAAAAGGCACTTATCAAAAGATAAGTGCCTTTTTCTTTGCGTAATTTACTCTCAGGAGAAAACTCCATAAAGATGGAGTACATCTCTCACAACATCATCCCCAAATCAAAATAAGACTGCTGTTCGGGTTTCAGCCTCTCTATCATTTTTTAAAGTTTTTGCTTTTCATATTTTCGCGACACATTTCCCCAATCCTTTTCATATTTTCATATAGATCTTCAACTTAAATTTTTGGTTTAAAAAACATAAAACTATGATCTTTCTATCTCTGGCTTCAAGCTGATTCAAAATCAAATACCAGCCATTAAAAAAGCCTGAGTTGATCACAACTCAGGCTTGGCTTCAAATATGACAATTTATAGATAATTCACCACATGTGGTACGATGTCATGCAAGGTACGCCCGTTGCAGGTTTCGCCTAATGCAGACATTTTCCATGTGCCATCATGACGGTAGACCTTGGCAATAATCAATGCCGTATAGTTGCCTTTGGCTGACAGATTATAGTGTGCAATTTGCTGATTGCTGTTTTGATCGACAAAACGCATTTTCCACTTTTTCAAAAGTCTGACCACGAAAACTACTGATGGTAAAGACAATCGAAGTGACGTTCGATGGAACTTGACTTAAGTCAACATAAACCACTTCATCATCGCCATCGCCATCGCCTGCACCTGTCAGATTATCACCCGAATGCACAATGCTGCCATCACGGCTACGCAACTGCCCAAAATAGACATTGTCGACTTGGCGTTTGTTGGCATCAAAGGTGATTGCCGATACGTCCAAATCAATGCTGTTATTGCCACCACCAAACATGCCAAATAAACCACCACTTTTGGCAACGTCCCAGCCTGCGCCTAAAAAGATTTTTGACAGGCTTGAACCATCTTGTTTTGCGAGTGAAATTTTCTGACCTTTAACTAAGCTAATGCTCATGTTTTTTCCTATTTTATGATCGTTGGCCTAAATTGAGTACTGACGCCAACCAAGCAATGTAACTGTTGCGATTTCGCGAACAAATAATGACTTTACCATAGCCTTGAAACTTTAAGACCATGCCTTCGCCACTGGTGACACTATTTAACAAATTGCCCAACATGCCGCGATTACGCGAGCTTGGCATACCAATGTTATAGCTTAATGATGAATCCCATGCGACCACATGACCATTATCAATAATGGTCTCACCGTTTTGCGGATTGACCTCAACTTCCATCAGCGTACCGCAACCTGAAATACACAGTTGCCCCTGCCCTGAGGTTTCCATTACTACAAAACCACCATTGTCACCAAACAGACTGCCACCCAAATTGGTCTGGACTTTGGCTTTGACATTGACCTGTTCAGTCGATGCCACAAATGCGCCATCGGACAGCACATATTGCTGCTGGCCAATATTTAAAATCTGCATGTCGCCATCAAGGTTGGGGGAGAGTAAACACTCGCCAGCCCCAAAAGAGGCTTTGATTTCTTGCTGGAACAGCGATTCACCTGTAGTGAATTTACGCATCACTGACTGGAACAAACCTCCACGCAGGTTACCGCCAAGCTCCAGATTCGATTCCATCATGACCATGGCATCGGATTCACAATAAATTTTTTCACCCTGACGCAGTGATACATGTAAAAAAGGTTCAGGTGTTCCAACCAAATTAAATTCAGCCATGTTGTGATCCTCTTAATTTAAAATCTGTTTTGTTTTGGCCTGTTCAAGCCACTGTGGGAATTCTTGTAGCATCAGATCATACAACTCACTTTCTGAGAGGCTGTGTAAATGGTCGATGGCAAAAAAATTACAGTTATCAAGCACACGACCATTTAAGTTATCGAGCTGCTCTAAAATTCCATAACCACGCCCACCGATCCCGATAAATTGCCAGAAGATCGGCTGGTTAGAGTTCTCACGCAGCAGACGCTTAATCTGCGTCGCACTGCCAATACCACCGTCAGAAATAAAGATGATATAAACAGGCAAGTTATCTGGCTGTTCTTTGAGAAAATACTGCACCACATCCTGCATCACCGCAGGTTCATTGTTAATGCACGCTCCTGCCTGCCATTTCTTATAACCACCCTGTTCGCAGTTAATAAAATCAGGCAGGTTATGCAATGACACATCACTTAAACGCAGTGGCCGCTCGGCAAATGCCCAGCATTCAAAATTGGCATCATCATCAAAGTTGACGGCAAGTGGCATCACCCGATCCAGCACTTGCTGTACATCACCACGGCGATATTGTCCCAGCATGGAACCCGAATAATCCAACACCAATGCCACGCGTGCCCGCACGCCAATAAGCTGATTTTTTTCCAGACTGATCAGGGATTTTTTGGTTAAATCCAGCAAATGCGGAGCATCTGCCTGCACCTTGTCTAAAATAATTTTTTTACGCAAATCTACAGCCGAGATACCCGATACAACTGGCACTACGGGTGTGCTGACCTTAGCACCAAAATGCTCGACCAGCGTGTCCAAGCCACCACTAAAACCCTGCCCTATAGCAGCCAAATGCCATGCATCATTTTTAAAATACACCTCTAGCAGCATCAGGGCTTTTTCCTGCTTAAAGCTGCTGCCCAGCAGGCGGTAACTGGCAACCACTTCAGATTTGCTATTGATCAGCTCGACCACACCACTTTGAATATCGCACATACTGAGTTGTTGATTTTCAAGCGTGGCACAAAACACCAGATGTGCCACCTTGTTGGAGTTGGTTTTAGCAAGATTAATCTGGAATTCATGAATCATTCCATTCACGCTATAGCAGACCTCATTTTTTGGTGAATGAGGTTGGTTATAAAACACCATATAATCGTCATGAATAAGCCGACCCTGCTGATCGAGCATAAAGCAGGAAACATCAAGAGGATGCGGAGTATTGAATTGAACGCGTAACCGAAATTGCTGTTGTTCGAATAAATTTTTCAGCGGGAGCTTTTGCCCTGAAATGAGTTCCATGTGAATAGATTCTTGTCGATTAGCACTTGAAAAACAGCTGATTTGCAAACAATTTTTCAAGTGCTAAAAGATTACTCTTTTAGCACTTTGACAATTTATTTATACAGCGACGCCATAACTGGCAGCCAATGCGCCCAAGCCACCATTGAAACCTTGACCAACGGCTTTGAATTTCCATTCACCGTTATGACGGTACAATTCACCAAAAATCATCGCAGTTTCAGTGCTGCCATCTTCTGACAAGTCAAAACGCGCCACTTCTTCGTTGGCATTGTCTTTGTTCAATACACGGATATATGCTTTGTCGACCTGACCAAAGTTCTGGCTGTTTTGCTGACCTTCGTGAATGTTGACTGCAAAAATCACTTTTGCCACGTCCGCTGGAACTTTGGCTAAATTGACTGATACAGTTTCATCATCACCGTCGCCTTCACCTGTACGATTATCACCGTTGTGAACGACTGAACCACAATCTGACTGTTTTTGGTTAAAGAAAATAAAGTCGGTATCACGACGAACTTTACCATTTTCACTGACTAAAAATGCTACAGCGTCAAGATCAAATGCCTTACCATCGGTCACACGTGGGTTCCAACCTAAGCCAAGATCGACAAGGTTCATACTCGGTGCAGTTTTAGATAAGTTGATGTTGCCGCCTTTAGACAAGTTAATTGCCATGATTTAAATTTCCTTCTGCTGTATCAAATTAAATTAATGTTGTTTTTTACTATAAGAGATTGAAGATAGAACTGCCCAAACAATAAAGGCAATCCCAATAAGACCAGTGACCACTTCAGGTACATGTACACCCGTACCACTGGCGAGCATAATAAATGCGAGCGCACCAATTGCATAATGCGCACCATGCTCTAGAAATATATAGGCATCCAGTGTGCCTTTTTCAACCAAGAAGACGGTCATAGACCGTACAAACATCGCACCGATTGCCAAACCGAGCATAATAATTACCACATCGTTGGTAATTGCAAATGCCCCGATCACGCCATCAAAACTAAACGAAGCATCGAGAACTTCCAGATATAAAAAACCGCCGATGCCGCCTTTTGCTACGGTTGCAACAGTGTCACCTATCGATGTGCCTTGCTGATTATTTTCAGTTTCTTCGTCATCTGCATCGCTACTTTCGAGCAAGTGACCGATCACCTGCACGCCAATATAAACCACAATGCCCCAGATCCCTGACACCATCACAGCTAGTTTGGTTGCTTCTGGTACAAAGTGCGCCATGACCAACAGTGAAATCAGTGCCAAAAATACTGAAATCGCAGGAATACTGGCTAAATTGGCGAGCTTCGACTCTAACCAGTGAAACCAGTGCGAGTCTTTTTCATCATCAAACAAAAAGTTTAAGAATACGAGTAGCAAGAACATGCCACCAAAAGCTGAAATTTCAGGATGATGTGCCAAGAGTTTTTCAGAGTAACTTTTCGGGTCATTCAGTGCCAGTTGGGCAACATCAACAATGCTCATATCTGCCGTAACCCCCACAATTAATAGTGGGAATAACAAACGCATACCAAATACGGCAACAATAATCCCGGCGGTTAAAAACAAGGTACGCCAGAATTGGTTCCATGTTTTGAGTACCGAAGCATTTACTACAGCATTGTCAAACGACAGTGAAACTTCCATCACGGCTAAAATCCCCGTGATCGCAAGGGCTTTGAGCATGGTCATCAGCCCCGCGTCTGCCCCGTGGGTAAAGCCCCAGTAGGCAGACAACGCAAGACAGACGATGCTGAAAATGATCGAAAAACGAAAATGTTTCATCGAACCTGCTCAGTTAGATATTGATGCCATATTGATGGCACATCATGCGCAGACCACCCGCATAACCCTGCCCTACTGCGCGGAATTTCCATTCACCGTTGTGGCGATACAATTCACCAAACACCATCGCAGTTTCAGTCGAATAGTCTTCATTTAAATCAAAACGTACGATTTCATGTTGTGAAGCATTATTTACGATGCGGATAAAGGCATTTTGCACCTGACCAAAGTTTTGGTGACGCGCTTCAGCATCATGAATGGTTACGGTAAAAATGATTTTTTGTACATCGGCAGGTAAACGCGTCAAATCAATTTTCAGGCTTTCATCATCGCCATCGCCTGCACCTGTACGGTTGTCGCCCGTATGTTCAACTGAACCTTCTGGTGAACGCGGCTGGTTATAAAAAATAAAATCGTGTTCACCACGAACTTTGTCGTTCGCGCCCAATAAAAATGCAGATGCATCCAAGTCAAAATCGACGCCATCAGTTGCACGCGCATCCCAGCCTAAACCCACTAAAACTTGGGTTAATGACGGATCAGTCTTGCTAAGTGAAAGATTGCCGCCTTTATTTAATGTAATTGCCATTTTATTGTTTCCTCTTATTTCAACTATTTACGCCCGACTGTCCATCTAAAACCAAAACTATAATGTTCATCGAGCTTTTGTTGGTCATCAAAATATTGCACTTGGCGGTTGGCCTGAATTTGCCCACCCACATTTTTTAATTCCACAATTGCACAGGTACTGAGGTAACCGCCTTCATTGACAGGCACTTCAATCGGTGGCTGATTGGGAAGCTGCATATTTACAATAGCATCGGTTGCTGCCCAGTTTGCTGCACCTTCGTAAATATATGTATAAATAACAATACGTTTAATCTGATCCCAATGTTCGCCATTGATCCATAGATTTTCACCGTTTAAGGATGAGCCTGTGCGGTCATCGCCTTGCAACTCGGCATAAGGCGATTTTTCATAACTGCCAAAACGATTGCCAAGCGCCTGAACAATATGAATCGCGCCGTTTTGCATCTCGATCATGGCACCCAAGTCCAGATCAACCGACTGCGATGCACTGAGCTTGCGAAAGAAACTCTTGCCACGATCGCCACCTGAACGGTTCCAGTTCAAATTGACCTGAATCTTGCCAAATGAACCATTGTATTTGGTGAGGTTAATCGATGAATTGGGCTTATCTAAACGAATCTTGGACAGGTTAATCGAACTGGGTGGTGGCGTCGGTTGTGCTGTAGGCGTAGTCGAGCTGACAGGCTGACCAAAAATATTTGCATTGTTACTTGTAGTTGGTGGTGCAACGCTCGGACTCGGCTGTGGTTGCGGTGGGGCTGCAGATGGCTCAGCCACTTCCACACCAAAGTTTTCCGCCAAAGGTTTTAAGCCACCGTTAAAGCCCTGATCGACAAAACGGTATTTCCAGCGACCATTGTGGTTATAGACTTCCGCCAAAATCAGCGCCTTTTCGGTTTTGCTCTGAGTATTAATCTCTGATGTTGCAACTACATGACCATCGCTGAGTAAATCGATACTGAGTTGCTGCAAGTCTCGAATATGCGCAGGCTCAGTCAATGTGGCACAAATCGCAATTTTGCCAATCGCGCTATCAAGCTGTGCGGTATTGATTCGTATTCGGGTTAAATGGTCAGGTTGACTCGCCGACTCAAATAACTGAATACTTTGGTTTGGCGTATGGGTTTGCCCATAGAAAATCATGTCGGTATCACCACGGACTTTTTGCGTGGTCTGTGCCAGTAAATACGCGGTAATATCTAAATCTATGGCTTGGGGAACACGCGCTCGAATCACGAGTTCGACTGACGGAGTAGGTAAAACCGTATTTGCACCTGCGATAAGTTGCATCACACACCTTTTGTTATGTTCTCAGTTTGATGTCTAAATAAAATAAGGTCTTTTGCATTTTTAATGCGAAATCTTTATATAAAAACAACACTTTATATAGACTTTAATTATAAATAGCGATTTTATTTATATCACAGATCAGTCTTCCCCCCAACGAATCTTGCATAAAAAAACAAACCCTCAAAGGATTGAAACTTTGAGGGTGTTTGGGGAGATATCTCTTAAATTCATCAAATACAGCGTTCGGGTTGAAATTGCCTTACATGAAACTTGGCTGTGCGATGTTTTTATTCCTTATGATGTTTTATGAAAGCAGTCTGTTTTTTTGGTTTAAGCAACTGCCTACGCTCACGAAGCAAGGCAGTTACAATTTTTATGGTTTAGTCTGACTCTGGCTCAATACGACGCCCGCGTTCTAACACCCAAGTCCGTTCTGGGTCGCGGTTACTGCGGTATTTGTAGGCAATAAATAATCCGATAAACCAAATCGGTGAAGCAAACAATGAAATGCGGGTATCATGATCGAGACATAAAATCGCCACCACAAACACCATAAACGCGATGCCTGCCCAGCTCATAAAAATCCCCGCAGGCATTTTATAGGCCGATTGCTCATGTAAATCAGGACGTTGTTTGCGGTAAGCCAAATATGATAACAAAATCATACCGAAGGCAAACACAGTTAAAATCGAGGTAAATGCGGTCACAATATTAAATGCCGACATGACATTTGGCGTGATAAATAAAATCGTGGTGCCTGCCACCACACAACCCATCGAACACAAAATCGCTTGAACAGGGACTTTACCTTTGGACAATCGGGTAAAGCGCTGTGGTGCATCCTGCTCAACCGCCAAACCATACAGCATACGGCTGGTGGCAAAGATTCCGCTGTTTGCCGAAGACATGGCAGAGGTCAGTACCACAAAGTTCACCACGGCAGCAGCAGCAGTTAGTCCCACCAGTTTAAACAGCGCGACAAAAGGGCTTTGGTTCGGGTCAACATGCTGCCATGACATCACCGAAATAATCACCAGCAAAGCGCCAATGTAAAACAACAGAATACGCCAAGGAATCGAGTTAATGGCTTTTGGCAATGATTTTTCAGGGTTTTTAGTTTCTGCGGCAGTTGTCCCGACCAGTTCGATGCCCAAAAAGGCAAACACTGCCATTTGAAAACCGCTTAGAAAACCCGTAATGCCATGCGGGAGAAACGAGGCTGGATCGGTAATATGCTTAAAGGATGCTTTGACACCATTTGGCGATACAAAACCGATGCTGACCAGACTAATACCCAAAATCAAAAAGGCAATAATCGCCACAATCTTGATCATGGAAAACCAGAACTCGGTTTCACCAAACATTTTTACGGTCAGCAAATTCAGCGTGGTTAAAATGCTAATAGTGGCCAAGGCAGGCAACCACACAGGCAAGTCGGGATACCAGAACTGCATATAACCGCCTATGGCAATAATATCGGCAATCGCGGTCACCACCCAACCCAGCCAGTATGACCAGCCCAGAAAAAAGCCTGCCCATGGCCCTAGATACGCTGTGGCAAAATCCACAAACGATTTATAGCTGGTGTTGGAGAGTAACAATTCTCCCATGGCACGCATGACAAAAAAGAAGAAAAAACCAACGATCATATAGGTCAATAAAACCGATGTTCCCGAAGATGCAATGGTCTGACCTGACCCCATGAACAGTCCCGTACCAATCGCGCCACCAATGGCAATCAACTGGATATGCCGATTGCTTAATGCTCGGTCAAGTTGCGGTTCCTGCTCTATATGATGATGACCCAACAGATCACCATCCCCCATTAATGCGTGAGTCTCTTTATGTTCCCGATTCATCGCCACTCCTAGCCAGCATTGCGCTGTAATTAACTGTCAGTCCTTTTCATTTCTGCTGTGACGGAAGCTTTGGGTGCTAAGCGCCTGTGTCTTCTGTCAGCATCAGCCCTGCACGTAATCCTTTTTGTACGTTCGGGTTGGGAAATAAAATCCATTCTTGTGTGTGCTGCACCCGCGTTTCCTGCTGTTGCTGGGTACACAATAGCTCTCCCTGCTCGAACACGGTAAAATTCGGGGCATCATCACTGAGATACAGCTTGAAGTCGTCATGTTGCTTGAGCAGTGAATACTGCACCTGAAACTGACGCATCGCACTGTGTTTACCACGGGGTGGTAAAGCTTGCCCTGCCACCACACTGCGCAACATGGTGTCAGTTGCTTGGAACTGACTCAGGTCGTTGCAGCCAAAAGGCAAGGCTTTGCCCAGCTCCAGCGTACAGCTAGAGGCTTGGCAGGTTTCTGCGGTCAACTGGCTAAAGGTGCGTCCAAGGCTCTGGTGTCGTACCAGAGCATCTAAATCTGCTGCCTCCAGCGAGCTTAAAAATTCAAGATCGAAAGGTTCACTTTTATACGGCAGCAAACCAAAGGTTGGTAACAGTGATGCACGGATAGCGGTGTGCAAGTCATAGTGCAGACGAATCGCCTGTGGGTCACTGTGCTGCATAAATTGCTGCACCAGTTGCTCCAACCCTTTGGCACGTGCAGTTTCAGCGCTTTCTGTAAACTCACTGACCCCGCCCATAAACATGCGGTTCAGGTCAGCATTCAGATAACGCTGCCCCTGACGCATGGCATCTGGATTACCAAAAATGATCAGCAAGCGGACTTGTAATGCCAATTTCCTAGCAAACAGATCGCTACACAGTTGATTTAACAACTCAATCGGCGCAGTTTCATTGCCATGAATACCAGCCGAAAGCACCACCACTTTGTGATAGCCTTGCACTGGCGTCAGTTCCAGTACCCCTTCTGCCAACCAGTGCCAAGCAAAACCATGCTGCTGCCCCTGCTGTGGCTCAGGGAATTGACCACTGAGCGTCATTGCCAAGAAATCCTGCATCACTGACCACTCCTAAATCTGTTGGAACGGGTAGATCGAACCTAAATTCAGCAATACCGTTAGTTCATCCAGTGCCTGACGGCTTTCAATCAACAACTGTGGATCGACCAGATCCGCCTGGGTTAAACGGTCACGGTAATGACGATCAACCCATTGATTCAGTGCGCCAAATAGCTGCTCATTCATCAGCACTTTGGGATTCACCGCCTGTAATTCCTGCTCATTCAAGGCAACACGCAAACGTAAGCAGGCAGGCCCACCACCGTTTTGCATACTTTCACGTAGGTCAAATACTTTAATGTCATCAATCGGTGTACCCATTTGAATCATGTCATTCAGGTAGCCCCAAACTGCCGCATTTTTGCGAGATTCTTCAGGCACCACAATGCTCATGCCACCATCTGGGCGGGTCAAAATCTGACTGTTAAACAGATAAGTCGCTACGGCATCATCCACTGAAACACGTTGGGTCGGCACTTCAATCGCAATCAGTTCTTGCTCTAGCGTTGCCATTTTGCGGCGGATTTCATCCAGTGCCTGTACCTGATGTAAAAACGCCTGTTGATGGTGAAATAACACTTGCTGGTTGCTGACCGCGATTACGTCATTATGGAAAACGCCCTGATCAATCACGTCAGGATGCTGCTGAACAAAGACTGTGTGTGCAGCATCGAGCTGATGCAAACGCGCAATCGCTTCACTGGCTTCACGGGTCTGACGTGCTGGGTAACGTTTCGGCCCTGCTTCACCATTAAAATGCTGCTGTCCATAAACAAACACCTGCACACTGCGCTCAGCATAGCTGCCACCTAAACGGTTGTGGTTGGCTGCACCTTCATCGCCAAACAGCGCCACTTGAGGTAATGCCGCATGATGCGCGAAATGTTGCTCATCACGGAAAATCGCCTGCAAGACCTGCGAAGTGGTATCCGCTTCAATCGAACGGTGAAACTTATTGTTGAGGTTGGCTGCGGTAAAATGCACCCGACCATCGGCACTGTCGGCAGACGGCGAAACGGTTGCTGCATTGGCTGTCCACATACAGGATGCTGAGCTTAATGATGAAAGCAGTTGCGGTGCGTACTGCATCGCTTGCGCAAGTACGCTGGCATCATCACCACGAAAACCGAGCTTACGCAACATCGGTACATGTGGACGCTCATGCGGCACCAACACACCTTGCTTCAAGCCCAAATCACTCAGGGCTTTCATTTTTTCTAAACCTTGCTTGGCCGCAAGTTTCGGGTTGGACACCAGATTGCGGTGTTTGGTCGAGGCTTCATTGCCAAATGACAAACCTGCATAGTGGTGAGTGGGGCCAACTAAACCATCAAAATTGACTTCATAACCTAACATTTTCTTCTCCAATTTCCGTGGCTTATTGCAACACCAACCCTGGTGTTAATTTTTCAGGCAGGCTCAGGCTGTCAGTTTCCAGCGACGCCATTGGCCATGCGCAGTAATCCGCTGCATAAAAAGCACTTGGACGATGGTTGCCCGATGCACCGACACCGCCAAACGGTGCAGCACTGGATGCACCTGTTAATGGTTTGTTCCAGTTGACAATCCCTGCGCGGGCTTCAATCAACAGCTCGTCAAACAATGCGCGTTGCGTTGCAATCAAACCCACTGCCAAGCCAAAACGGGTTTTGTTCGCCAACTCTACAGCCTGTGCAAAATCGTCATAACGCTGAATACAGGTCAATGGGCCGAAATATTCTTCATCAGGCAGATTGGCAACGCCTGTCACCTCTAAAACACCTGCACTGAGTAAGCTGCTATCCGCTTGCAAACGGGTCATGGCGAGCAATGAAGTTGCCCCCAAATCCAGAAGGGTTTGCTGTGCCTTTAACATGCGCTCAGCCGCAGCCGATGAAATCACCCCACCCATAAATGGTTGTGGTTCAGCATCCCAAGCGCCGATCTGTAGCTTGCCTGCCACCTCAACCAGACGCTGAATGAACGCATCGCCTTGTGCGCCACGTTTCACCAAAATACGACGGGCACAGGTACAGCGTTGTCCCGCAGAAATAAAGGCGGATTGAATGGCGACATTGACCGCAGCATTAACATCTTCAAAATCTTCCACGATCAGCGCGTTGTTGCCACCCATTTCCAGTGCCAAGATTTTCTCAGGCGCGCCTGCCATCTGATGGTTCAACTGGTAGCCTGTGTTGGCACTACCTGTAAACAATAATCCATCAATTTCATGGTGTTGCGAAAGGTCTTCGCCTGTTTCACGACCACCTTGAACCAAGTTCAATACGCCACTCGGTAAGCCTGCCTGTTGCCACAACTTCACGGTTTCTTCGGCAGTCCACGGTGTAAGTTCGCTCGGTTTAAACACGATACTGTTGCCTGCAATCAGTGCAGGAACAATGTGCCCGTTGGGTAAATGCCCCGGGAAGTTATACGGGCCAAATACCGCAAGCACACCATGTGGACGGTGACGTAACGATGCCACACCATCTGCCATAGTCGTGCTGCTCTCACCTGTGCGCTGTTCATAGGCACGCAGTGAAATCGCGACTTTACCGATCATGGCTTGCACTTCAGTCAAAGTTTCCCAGTACGGTTTACTGGTTTCCTGACTAATCACTTCCGCCAACTGGTTTTTGTTTTGTTCTAGCAAACTGGCAAAGCGTTGTACCACTTCAACCCGCGCATCTAGGCTTTGACGCACCCAGTGTTTAAATGCGCTGCGGGCTGCCTGACAAGCGGCATCCACGTCGGCTGAATTTGCTGAATTTGATTTCCAAATCAATCTGTTAGTGACTGGGTTGGTTTTTTCTAGGGACGTACCTCGCCCTTGCAGCCATGTTCCTGCAATATATAAAGCTTGTTCTGACATGTTATTTTTCCAATGGATTAAGTGCCAAAATACGTACGGATTGTCCTTCAATCACTTCAAGCTGTTGTGCCTGCTCGGCGGTTAAATACAGCATTTCATCGTGCAACTGACCTTGAATCAGCAAGGCTCGATAGTCGTAGTACGCATCGTTTGCAACTAAATAATGGGAAGGAGATTTTTTGCTGTCGACGCTGCCAATTTTGACAGACACCAGACGACTATCCTTGACGGCACGCAAGTCATCCAGTTCGGCTTCAATGGTCGGTCCTGCATCAAAAATATCGACATAACCCTGATAACGCAGACCTTCTGCCTCCAGTACGTGGTAAGCAGGCAAGGTTTGTGGATGCACTTTGCCAATCACATTGCGTGCGCTCTCAGGCAGCAAGTCCACATACAGTGGATAACGTGGCATCAGTTCAGCAATAAAGACTTTTTGTCCGATACCACTTAAATAATCCGCAGTAGAGAAGTCCATATTAAAGAAGTGCTTACCGAGTTCATTCCAAAATGGTGAGCGTCCCTGCTCATCGGATACCCCACGCATTTCTGCGAGCAGGCGTTGCTGAAAAAACTGGCGAAATGCTGCAATAAACAAAAAACGGATTTTCGACAAGAATTTGCCATTGTTGCTATGCCGATAATCAGGATCAAGGAACAAGGTACACAGTTCGCTATAGCCAGTATGGTCATTGCTTAAAAACAGGGTTGGCAAAACTTTATAGACATTCAACGCCTTTGACGCATGCACCTGTGTACCGACATGGAAGTTGTACCATGGCTCGGTCAGACCGACCGCGACTTCCAAGGCACTGACCCCGACCACGCGTCCATTGGACTGGTCTTCCAGCACGAACAAATAACCCTGTTCATGTTTGCTGGCTTCACCATTTAAGGTGTTACGGGTACGTTCGATTCGTGCCGACAAAATATCTTTATTGGGAGGCAATGAGGTCAAGCCTGTGCCTGCCTTGGTGGCAAGCTGATAAATGTCGTCTAAATCGCGGTGCTCGGCATGGCGTACGATCATCATGGGGCAATATCCTTATTTTACGAGACGGGCAACAGCACGTTCAAAGCGTTGTAATCCTTCGATAATATCCGCTTCTGGGATAATCAGCGATGGGGTAAAACGTACCACGTCTGTGCCTGCCACCAGTGCCAATAATCCTTCTTCGGCAGCGAGGTTGGTGACTTGTTTAGCTTGACCTGCATATTCATCTTTGAGTACACAGCCGATCAACAGACCTTCGCCACGTACTTGGCTAAAGACTGGATATTTGGCATTAATCGCTTCAATGCCTGCCACAAACTGCTGATGACGCGCTTTCACGCCGTCGAGCACTTCAGGGCTGTTAATAAAATCAAATACAGCATTGGCTACAGCGCAAGCCAATGGATTGCCACCGTAAGTGGTGCCGTGTGAACCTACAGTGAGCACTTTCGCCAAAGCATTGGTGGTCAACATCGCCCCGATTGGGAAACCGCCACCCAAGGCTTTGGCTGTGGTCAAGACATCAGGTACAACATCGGTATTCATATAGGCATACAATGCGCCTGTACGACCGACGCCAGTTTGCACTTCATCAAAAATTAGCAAGGCATTGTGACGATCACACAGTTCACGTAAGCCTTTTAAAAATTCAGCATCGGCAGGCAACACACCGCCTTCACCCTGAATCGGCTCGACAATGACTGCACAGGTTTTGTAATTAATCACCGCAGCCGCCGCAGTCAAATCATTATAAGCAACGTGCTGAATACCTTCTGGTAATGGTGCAAAATCTTGTGAATACTTCGGCTGACCGCCCGCAGTCACGGTAAATAAGGTACGACCATGAAAGGCATTGTTAAACGCCACAATCTGGTTTTTGCCTTCAACACCACTGTCATTGCCATATTTGCGTGCCAGTTTCAGTGCAGCTTCATTGGCTTCCGCGCCTGAGTTGGCAAAAAAGACTTTTTCGGCAAAAGTTGAATCGGTGAGTTGTTTGGCTAAGCGTAAAACAGGCTCGTTAGTGTAACCGTTGCCAATATGCCAGAGCTTTTGAGCTTGTTCAGTTAACGCCTGAATCGCAATAGGATGGGCATGCCCCAATGCATTGACCGCGATTCCCCCAGCAAAATCAATATATTCCTTACCTTGCTGATCCCAGACACGAGAACCTTCGCCACGAACCAAAATAAAATTGGCAGGGGCAAACACAGGCACCATCCATTGGTTGAAGTCATTTCGGGTAATCGTCATTGGCTGATTCATATTAACCTCTAATTTATTGAAAAATAGCCAATTTCATTTTATGCACCAAGCAAGCCACGGCAGCATTGTGTCGCGTTTGTTCTATGCGAAGCTAAACCACTTAGCTCCTGTTCATAGAGGTCTGAAAGCAAGTCTGCCTGCTATCAGATGATGCATAGGGGGAAATTTTCACCCCTATTCAAACTGAGTCCATTTCCAGTTTGCGCCTCTTGGGCACAATCTGCATTCAATTATTTTCCTGGGTAAATCCCGCGTTCTTTACGTGCCATCAAAATGCGTTCACATGCCAAAATATAGGCTGAAGTACGCAAGTTGCAGTGCTTTTCTTGTGCCTTGTTCCAGACATCGGCAACTGCATTACACATGATGGTGTCCAGACGCTGGTTAATTTCGGTTTCGCTCCAGAAGAAGCTCGACATGTCCTGTACCCACTCGAAGTAACTCACCGTGACACCGCCTGCGTTACAAATCACGTCAGGTACTACAATCACTCCACGACGATGCAAAATATCATCCGCTTCTGGGTAGGTTGGACCATTTGCGCCTTCAAGGACTAAACGCGCCTGTAATTTTTCTGCACGTTCTGCGGTAATTTGCCCTTCCAGTGCCGCAGGAATCAGGATTTCTGCCTGAACATCCCAAAATGCCTCTGCTTCAATTTCTGTCGCACCAGCAAAACCTGCCACACCACCATGCTGCTGCACATGTTGTTGCAAGGCATGTGTGTCTAAACCTGTTTCATTGAAAATCGTGCCTGTGTGGTCTTGCACACACACCACTTTTGCGCCTGTTTCAGCAAACAAAATCGCGGCTTCACTGCCGACATTGCCAAAACCTTGTACTGCAACACGGCTGTCTGCAACCGACAAACCAATTTTCTGGGCAATCTGACAACCTGTGACAAACACACCGCGTCCTGTGGCTTTAACACGCCCCAATGAACCGCCCAAATGCACAGGTTTGCCTGTGACCACACCTGTCACTGTATGACCTTGTTCAATCGAATAAGTGTCCATGACCCATGCCATCACCCGTGGATTGGTACCAACATCGGGCGCAGGAATGTCTTTTTGCGGACCAATAATATGACTGATTTCACTGGTATAACGGCGAGTCAAACGTTCAAGCTCGACATCTGACAACTGGCGTGGATCAACCCGAATACCGCCTTTGGCACCGCCAAATGGTAGATTCAGTACTGCAGTTTTGATGGTCATCCATGCTGACAAGGCCATGACTTCATTCAAATCGACATTGGGATGAAAGCGAATCCCACCCTTGCCTGGCCCACGTGACAAGTTATGCTGTACCCGATAGCCTTCAAAATGGCGAATGGAACCGTCATCCATGACCACAGGCACATCCACAATCAGCGCACGTTTTGGATTTTTTAAGGTATCAATATATTGGGTGAGGTCGCCAAGAAATGGCTTGACCCGTTCAATCTGTGCCAGATAGGTCATCCATGCACTATTATTTTGCTGCGCGTAAGAGAGATGAGTCTCTACGGCAAAATCCTGTTTGTTGTGGTTTGCTTCAGCCTTGAGCTGTTCTGAAATCATATTTCCCACGTGTATTTACTCGCTACCGTTGCTTTAAGTTCTACAAAGAGCGCATCAAAATGACTCTCTCTACATCCTGTATATGTATAAACTTGTATATACAAGTTGAAATATAAATCAGTTTTTTTTAAAAAAATAGAGAGGGGAATAAAAATTTTTAAAAAATTTAATAAGACATTATTTTATAATAATATTTTTAATGATCATTTTCATCACACTGTCATTTTGATAGCAAAAATCGTCAGTTTTTTACGCACTAGACGAAAGCATTTTGTAATTTTTAGGCGCATTTTTCAGTGCCTATTCTATCTGACTTGTACAATTTCATGAGTTTTCAAGACAACTTAGTAGCGCATGGTCGGGGTAAATTTGCCTTTCAGATAATAACGGCTACCTGGGTAAATCAGGCGTGCACTCGACACAATATGCTCCCCTGTCCAGGTACGGCGCTTGAGCAATAAGCACGGTTCAGTCTTGCTGATTTCCAGCCATTTGCATTCTTTGGTATTGGCTAAAATCGCTTCCACAATGTGTTCGCCTTGACTAATCGGCACACGTTTCACCAGATAATCATTCGGAGTGATTTGGGTAAAATCCTGCTGAATATAATTGGGAATCAGCGCGGCATTGACCAAACGGTCTTCCAACTGCACAGGAATGTCATTTTCAAAATGAACCAGAATCGAATGATAGAGTTTCTGCCCAATCGCGACCTGCATTTGCAGGCATTGTTCCTTGTTAGCACGAATCTGTTCCAGCAAAATAATCTCAGAACGATGGCGATGGTTACGGCTTTCGATCTCTTTGGCGATGTTGTCGATCTGGAACAATGCCGCTTCACTTTGTCGCTCTGCCACAAATGACCCCACGCCCTGAATACGGGTCAAAAAGCGCTGTTCGGTCAGTTCACGCAAGGCACGGTTGATGGTCATGCGGCTACAGCCAAGTAACTTGACCAGCTCCATTTCTGAAGGAATTTTATAGTTGGCTGGCCAAATTCCATCTTGGATTTTTTTAGTAATCAGTTGCTTGACTTGTTCATACAGCGGCAACGGGCTGTCGTGCAATGGCGATAACTCTGCTTGCTGCTGTGGGTGAGAAACACGGTTAGTCATGATCAACTCGAACAAAATCAATAAACAATAAAATGCGCAGGCACAAGCCAACAAAACGAATTCATTCACCCAAGATTGGGCAAAAGTTTTACTAAAAATTAAGTTTACTCAATACCTTTTTAAGATATTGAAAATAAATGAATAGTGATAGCAGAGTCTTAAAGTTTTAACACATATTTCAGCATTAGCCTTCGGCTCGACCTACTTTTCTTTCGGGATGAGTGACTTCGCCACGCAAGGGCAACCCACTTGCGGAGCGATGCTCCTCACTGCAAAACTCGCTTAACATCATATTCTAATTAAAGATATTGCAAAAACAGTACCTTTAAAATGTTGGTCTGGCTCGAACAGTTGCAGATGACCTATTCATATCTCCAATTTTTGGAAAATATTCGTCAAACTTAAATTAAAATAGCATAAATCCTCAGCAGCATTGCCAATTTTAAATAGCGACTTCTGTGATTATTTCAGTTGCTGCATACCCGAAATGGTCGGCATGACCTCACGCATCAGGCTTAAAAATTGGCGTAACCGTGCAGGATAATAGCGCGCCCACGGATAGACCAGATACACAGGCAACGGTGCTGCTTGCCACTCAGGCAAGATATTCACCAGTGTTCCATCTGTCAGTGCATCAGCCGCCAGCCAACTGGAAATCACCGCCACACCCAAGCTCCGCAATGCCGCATTTTTCAGGACAAATAAGCTGTCGGTACTTAACCGTGGCTGAATCGGTACACTATGAATTTGCTGGGTCATCTGGTTTTTGAGGCGAATTTCATGTCGATAATAAGTACTGAGTTCGATCCAGGGAAAAGACTCCAAGTCCTCAATCTTTTCAATCTCAGGTGAACGTGCCAACAGTTCAGGGCTTGCCACCATAATCCGTGGCACTTCAGCCAGTAAAATGGCCACCGTGTTGGGGTCAGGTTCAAAACCAACATGGATCGCACAGTCGATATGATCGGCTAAAAAATCAGGTGCAGCATCACTGAGCCGCCATTCAATATTCAGTGCAGGATAACGCTTTAAAAAATCCAGAACAGGCAGCAACAATTGCTGTTGACCAAAGGCATGCGGAGCACGTACCCGCAGCAAACCGACAGGCTCATCCGCCACCTGTTTCAGCTCCTCTTCCAGATTCAGCCAGTCATCAATCAGGTTTTTGGCATGCTGATAACAGCGCTCGCCATCATCGGTGAGTTTGGTCGCATGCGTGGTACGGAGCAGCAATTTTGCCCCAAGCAGTTGCTCCAGCGTACTTAAACGCCGACTCACGGTTGCCTGCGAGACTTCAAGCTGACGTGCTGCTCCCGAGAGCGAACCCGTTTCAACAATCCGAATCAGGGTATGCAGTAGTTCCAGCCGATTTATACGTTCAAGAAATTTCATTTTGGTTATGGTTATACGTTTGACGTATAACTATTTTACCATGACCACCGCTACCACAATGCCGCCATTTGCCCCAAAATAGCTCTCTGTTCCTGCCCTGATCAAGAGATTGCCATTATGACTGCTGCTGCCCCCACCCCATCCGTTTCGTCCTTATTGGTGTTTATGCTGGCAACAGGTGCAGGTATTGCTGTAGCGTGCCTGTACTATGCTCAACCCATTTTGCCGTTATTTGCCAGTGACTTGCATATTGCAGTCGGTGATTTGGGGCTGATTCCGATGCTGACGCAAATCGGCTATGCCTTGGGGATTTTCTTCCTGATTCCACTGGGCGATCGTTATGACCGTCGTGTACTGATTCTGGTCAAAAGCCTATTGCTGATTGTGTCTTTGCTGGTACTCAGTTTGAGTCAGGGTCTCTACAGTGTGTTGCTGTTTAGTCTGGTGGTAGGCATTACCGCAACCATGGCACAGGACATCGTGCCTAGTGCTGCAATCCTTGCGCCTGCGGGACAACAGGGTAAATTTGTCGGCACCGTCATGACAGGGCTGTTACTTGGGATTTTACTGTCAAGAACCGTGAGTGGTGTGATTGCCGCCTACTGGGGCTGGCGTGCCATGTATCAACTGGCAGCGATTAGTGTATTTGTTGTGGCGATGGGTTTATGGCGCGTGCTGCCACGCTTTCAGCCGCATGCACAGCTCGGTTACTTTGCCTTGCTCGGTTCAATGCGCCACTTGTGGCAGCGCTACCCTGCTTTGCGTCATGCCGCACTGGCACAAGGTCTGCTTTCAGTGGCATTTAGTGCCTTTTGGTCAACCCTTGCCGTGATGCTGGCAGAGCATTATCACTTGGGCAGTGCAGCAGCAGGTGGTTTTGGGATTGCAGGTGCAGCGGGTGCTTTGGCTGCGCCGATTGCAGGGTCATTGTCTGACCGTTATGGCTCGCATCGGGTAACGCAACTGGGGGCTGTACTGGTAATGCTGTCGTTTGCGGCGATGTGGGTTTTACCAATGCTGTCGATGCATGCGCAACTGCTGTTGATTGCCATCGCTGCAATTGGCTTTGACTTAGGACTACAAGCCAGTTTGGTGGCACATCAAACCCTTGTGTATAGCCTAGAACCGACTGCACGCGGGCGTTTAAATGCCATGTTATTTACAGGCGTGTTTACGGGCATGGCGTCGGGTTCATGGCTGGGCAGCAAAGCCTATGCCATGGCAGGCTGGCAAGCGGTAGTGACCCTTGCGGCGATTATGGGGCTGATCAGTCTATGGATTCGCTGGGTTGAAGGTCGCCGTTTACAACAAATCAAACGCCTCTCCACTCAATCTTGATAATGCAAATGCCCTTTAGCCAGACAGAGTTGTGGGGCATTCAATTGCTGCAATTCTTCTACATGATGAGTGATGTACAGCATCGGAATCGCCAGTTCCTGCTGAATGGTATTTAAAAAACTCAGTAACTGCTGACGAAGTTGTAGATCTAAACCAGTGGTCGGTTCATCCAGTAACAATAAATCGGGCGATGACAGCAACGCCCGCGCAATGGCTACCCGCTGTGCTTCACCGCCTGAAAGCTGATGTGCCTTGCGCTTCAATAACGGCAGCAAACCCAGTAATTCCACAATATAACTACTGGCAAATTTCGATGCTTGCGATGGCTTCCAGCGCTGGGCATAGCCAATATTTTGCAAGACATTTAAATGCGGAAACAGGCAGGCTTGCTGAAAAATAAAGGCAATATTACGCCGATGCACAGGCACATTCAGTCCTTGCTGACTGTCAAATAAAGTCTGTTGATTGAGCTGAATTCTACCTTGCTGCGGTTGCAGCAATCCTGCAAGGCATTTGAAAAAACTGGATTTTCCTGAACCCGATGCCCCGACAATCCCCAACACAGGGGCTTGGCTGGCAAGGTCAACCTGCAAGGCAAAATCGGCTTGGCGATATTCAAACTGACAGTTCAGCATTTACATTCGCCCCAAACGTCGCTGATATTTTTGTAAAATCACATGATTGGCAATCAGTGCTGCAAATGCCAGTGCGACTGATAACATCACCAGACGTAGCGCCATCTGTTCACCATCGGGCTGTTGTAGCAGTGAATAAATCGCGATCGGCACGGTGCGGGTTTCATCGGGAATATTGCCGACAAAAGTAATGGTGGCACCAAACTCGCCCAGACTGCGGCTGAAACACAAAATGCTGCCAATGATTATGCCAGGAATTGCCATCGGTAAACTGACACTGTAAAACACCTGCCATGGGTTGGCGCCCAGACTCGCGGCAACATGCTCAAGACGCTGGTCGATCAGCTGAAATGACAGCTTGATCGGCTGTACCATCAGCGGAAAAGCCACCACCATGGAGGCTAGAACTGCCCCTTTCCAGTTAAATGCCAATTGAATCCCGAACTGCTGCAAGGTATGCCCGATCCAGCCCTGATTGCCAAACAGTACCAGCAAACCATAACCCAGCACCACAGGCGGCAGTACCATCGGCAATTGCAAACAGGCTTCGAGTAAAAATTTCAGCCGAAACTGCAAGCGCACCAGACTCCATGCCACAGCAATCGCAAAGGGCAAACATAGTAAGGTCGCCCAAAGCGCAACTTTGGCGGAGAGTGCCAAGGCACTCAGTTCTTCAGGCGATAACATGCAGTCATCCTATTAGCGGTTTATGCTAAAACCATAATGCTTAAAAATAGCCAAGGCTTGTACACTGTGGCTCATAAAACGATAAAACTGCTGTGCTTCAGGATTTTGCTCACCAACTTTGGTCAGTGCCACAGGATAAATCACCGCATCATGCGAGTTATCAGGCATTACCCCGATAATCTTGACTTTGTGGCTGACCAAGGCATCGGTTTTATACACAATTCCGACATCACATTCGCCGCGCTCCACAAAGGTCAGCGCAGCGCGTACATCATCTGTCCCGACAATCCGACCTTGCAGGCTGTTGAGCCAGTTGAGCTTGATCAGGCTTTGTTTGGCATATTTCCCGACAGGTACGGATTCCATTTGCCCTGTACATAACTTACCGCTAAAGGCTTGGGCAAAGGCAAAATGACTATTGGTCTGAACCTTTATATTCAGGTTTTTCGGGCTGATCAACACCACTTGATTGCGTAGCAATGGCTTGATGTATTTAGGCCTAACCTCCTGTTTTTGCAGCAAATAGCTCATCCAGTCCTGATCAGCAGAAAAGAAAATATCGCTCGGTGCACCCGCCACGATTTGCTTGGCAAGTGTTGAGGATGCCGCATACACAGGCACGACTTTAGTGCTCGGATGCTGCTGCTGATACAGTTTGGCAATCTCGGTCACCGCATTGGTCAGGCTGGCGGCAGCATAGACTTTCACCTCACCCGCATGTACCCACAGCGCAGTGAATGTTCCCGCCATAAAAAGACTGAGTTGAGAAATCAAGCGCATGTCTATCACCCTAATCCAGATAAATGCCGTTGAGTAATGTGCCTGCACTCAGCGACATATCAGCAGGAACTCGCAGCAAAAAATTACTCTCGAATAAGTTGCTGAGCATGTGCGACTGCTGTTTTTTCAGGGCTGTGACCTGTAATTGGCCTTGCTCGACCTGCGCCGACATTCTTAAAAAACGCTCGCGGCGATCAGACTTGAGCTCATGTTGCAATACTGCACTGACCCACGCGGGACTCACTGTTTGCCCGACTAAACCACGTAGCAAACTTATGACATAGACTTGCAATGCCACATACACTGCCGCAGGGTTGCCCGGTAATCCAAGCAAATAACAAGTGTGTTCAGCCGATTGAGCACAGGCAAAAAACATCGGTTTACCCGGCTTTTGTTTAATTTTCCAAAATACCTGCTGAAACCCCAAGTTCAGTGCTACAGGTCGCACAAAATCATAATCACCGACCGATACACCACCTGTGGTAATGATCAGATCAAAACTGGATTGCAAAGCTTGTAATAGCTCGGTCAGCGCAGTTTCCTGATCGGCAACCAAGAAAAATTCTGCTGCTAAACCGTGTTGCTGACACCATGCTTTAAGCATCGGGGTATTGGCATCGAAAATTTTGCCTTGCTGTAATTCATCAACATGGCTGGCAACTTCATCACCTGTGACCACCACCGCAATTTTGGCTTGGCGATAGACCAAAACCTGCTGCACACCCGTCATACACAGTGCCGCAATTGCACCAACACCCAGACGTTGTCCCTGAGTGGCAAGTACCTGACCGGCCTGTACTTCTTCGCCTGCATCGCGGATATCGGCATGTTCAGCCAAATCTTCAGTCAGTTGTATCTGTTGTTCCACGTGGAGCTGCACAATTTCCTGACGTGCCACCGTGGTGGTGCCTTCGGGGATCTTGCCCCCCGTAAAAATCCGTACCGCTTGCCCTGCTTCAAGCTGTAGTTCGCTGACTTGCCCTGCGCGAACTTCACCGATGACCTGAAAGCATTGCCCTGCATCAATCGGATGCTGCGGTGCAGCCAGTGCATAACCATCCACCGCGCTTTGCGAAAAAATCGGTAACGCTACAGGCGCATGTACATCCTGTGCCAAGACCCGTTGCAAGGCCTGTTCGACAGGCACAATCTCATGCTCAAGTGGCTGAATGGTTTCTGCAATCAGGGCCAAAGCCTGATCAATCGAAATCAGCCCATGTTCTGCGCCACAGCCACTCATTGATAACCTCCCGCATGCGGAATATTTTTTTGTACATCAAATAGATGTACCAATGCAGGTAAAATCGCGGTCAACGACTCGCTCGCGCCGCCACGACTGCCCGGCAGGGTAATCACCAGACTGTTGTCTATATAGCCTGCCACACCACGTGACAGGGCGGCATACGGAGTGCGTTTTTGCCCAAAGCTACGCGCGGCTTCCATCAAGCCCGGAATTTCACGTTGCAATAATGGCTGCAAGGTTTCAATGGTCAAATCTTTCGGGCCTAAGCCTGTGCCGCCGACTGTAACAATCAGTGGATAATGGTTTTTTTGTTGTTCGATGAGTGCCAGCAATGCCTCAGGATCATCGGCAATGACCTGATAGGCAATCTCGCTAAAATTGGCCTCTTCCAGCATCTGCATGACACTCTGCCCCGCTGTATCTGGCTTTTTGCCTGCGGCAACCGTGTCAGACAGTACAATCACCGAAGCGTTTAAGCTGTGTTTGAGCTGACGCACAAAATGCGATTTTCCGCCTTTTTTCTTGAGCAACCGACACTGATCCATCTGCAAATCTTCTGGCTCACAGTGCGGTTTCAGCATGTCATATAAGGTCAGTGCCGCAAGACTGGCTGCGGTCAGGGCTTCCATTTCCACTCCTGTTGGGCCAATGGTTTCCACGGTTGCCACAATAGTCACCGCCGCTTCATGCAGTTCAAATTCGACATCGGCACGGTAAATCGGCAGTGGATGGCACAGTGGAATCAGCTCATCGGTGCGCTTGGCGGCTAAAATTCCTGCAATGCGTGCGGTTTTCAGTGCATCGCCTTTTTCAGTATTGCCCTGCCGCAAGAGTTCAATACAATGCGGCGGCGCAGACAGCACCGCTTGGGCTTCTGCAATCCGGTAACTCTCGGCTTTCATGGCAACGTTTTTCATGACAATGTTTCTCAAATAGGAATAATTGGGTTAATGCTGGGAATGGGCGTGGTTATGTGTATGCGTATGATCTGAATGCCCATGCTCCTCGGCACTATAGTCTTTACGAATACAGCAGCCTGTTACGAACTGACTTGTGCCATCGCTATAAAATTCTTCTTTCCAGACAGGCACTTCATGCTTGACCCGCTCTACAGCTTCTTCACAGGCAGCAAACGCTTCACGGCGATGCTCGGCATAAGCCAGCGCAATAATCGCCGTACCACCAATACCGAGTTTGCCAACCCGATGTACCACGCGCACATACTGCACCGTATATTTGGCTTGTACTTCCTGCTCAATTTGCCGAATCATTTTTTCCGCTAAAGGCGCATAAGCGCTATAACACAGCGCATCAACCGCACGCCCTGCATGATGGTTGCGGACCACGCCAATAAAACTGCCAATCCCACCACACGCAGGAAAGTCTGCAATCGGGGCAAAACAGTCGAGACTTAAATCCTGATTCTGAATTCGGGCAAAATCCATATTTATCCTCCCGCCACAGGTGACAACAACACCAAGGTACAGCCTGTATCTAAGGCATCCTGGCGCGAAACAAGGCTATCGCCAATCGCACAGGCACATTGCTGAATTGCGGTTTGTGCCTGCGGATGCTGCTGACCGAGTTGTTCAAGCACTGCTGCAATATGCACAGGCGCATGAAACTCAAGCTGAAGCTCGCTCGGCAGCCAGCGCGTCACTGCACCAAAACCTTCAATCTGTACGGAAATTTTTTGCATGTTAGCCTCCAAGCATATGCATACTGATTTTTCGGGGGGCATGCGCTTGAGCATGAATGGCATGAAACCCAGCGGCTTTGTGCCAAATATACGATCCGATGCGTTGCTGTAACTGCTCACGCGCCACATCGGAATGATCTGCCAACGCCTCAATCTCAGACTTGAGCGCAATGCCTTGTGGCGCAAACAGACAGTTAAATAATTCGCCCTGAGCAGTCAGGCGGATACGGTCACACTGCCCACAAAAGGCGTGGCTAATGGTGGAAATAATCCCCACATCATAGCTTTGGTCTAAACGGTAAATGCGTGCAGGTGAATGATCCTGCGGTAAAGCCTCAATCTGATAATGCGCTGCAAGCTGTTGCAAAATCTGCTGCTCGGTTACCACTTGCTGACGTTGCCACTGCGCATCGCCATCCAATGGCATATATTCAATAAAACGTAACGGTAGTTGTTGCTGTTTGGCCCAAGCCACCAACGGCAGGATTTGTGAATCGTTGATGCCCTGCATCAGCACGGTGTTGATCTTGATGGATAGCTCTGCCTGCTGTGCCGCAGTAATGCCCGCCAAGACAGGCGCAAGCTCGCGCTTTGTGAGTTGCTGAAAAAGCTGTGGATCGAGACTGTCCAGACTGATATTCAGATCGTCCAGACCCGCCTGTTTGAGCGCTCGTGCATATTTGGGTAGATAGTGCCCATTACTGGTCATGGCAATACGTTTTAAGCCCAGTGCGCGCAGGGATTGTAACTGTTCTATAAAGTGCACCACGCCCTGACGCATCAGAGGCTCGCCGCCTGTAATACGCAGACTGTCGATGCCACGCTCGACCATAAACTGGCAAAAAGCATACAGGTCTTCAAAACTGAGTAAGCTGTGTTTATCCATCCATTCGGGATGTTCAGGCATGCAATACAGACACTTGAAATTACAGCGATCCGTCACTGAAATTCTCAGTTTACGTTTTTGGCGACCAAACTGGTCAATCCACGAACTGGTGGCAGGCTGCATCATGCACGGATCACTCCTAGCGTTTAAAAAAGGAAGATGGACAAATCGGGCAAAGCCCAACGCATCTTTTATGATCTGTATTGATGCAAGAAATATTCCAACATTGCACTAAATCAACACATTCAACTGTTTGTATTGTTGTAATTCGTCGAATGAATTAATACTGTGAAAAATCAGTGCATGTTTGCGGAACTTCACCGCCTGCGCCTGCATCAATTTAAAGCATCTTTTCAGGCTCAATTCGCCTTGCTCAATCTGGGCGCTCAAAGTTGGCAAACTGCTGCGTTTCAACAGACAAAACGGATACAGTGCCGCACCATTGATTTCCACATACGCCACCTCGGCTTCAGGGTGCTGCTGCAAACTTTGATGCAGTTTTCTGAGTACCGCTTTGGGCAGATAGGTCACATCGCAGGGCACAAACAGTACATAGTCTGCCGATACATGTCGCCATGCACTTTTCAGCCCCATGAGTGGCCCTAAAAAGCCCGATTCATCATCCTGAAAGCTGTGAATACTCGGCACTACATGCTGATAAATGCGATGGTCGCGGTTGCTGTTAATCCATTGCTGTTGTACCTTGCCGCGAAAATTCTGCGAGATTTTTAACAGTTGAATCTGCTTGTCAAAACACTGCAACAGCTTGTTTAAACCCTGCATGCGGCGGGCTTGTCCGCCTGCTAAAATCACCAGATCGGTCACGGGATAATGGGCATCAGTCATGGGCAAGCTCCTGTTGACAGGATTTAATTAAGCCTCGAATTTCAGGCAGACACGAACCACAATTGCCGCCTGCTTTTAAGCACGCAGTCACCTGTTTCTCATGGGTAATATTCTGGGTTTTAATCGTTTCAAGAATGCGGTTTTTACCGACTTTAAAACAACTACACACCAACGGCCCATCGCTGTTGCCAGCATTCATCGGTGCTGCGGCCAGCAAGGCCTTACGGTGCGTGGCGCTCAAACGCTCACGTTTAAACAGGCTGGCAATCCATGCCCGATCGGGCAAAAAGGCTTTGTCGGCAATGTACAAACACGCCACCAGACGGTTGTCTTTGAGCACCACGATATGACACAAATTCTGGCTCTGGTCTTTGAGATCCAGCCATTCCAGACTGTCATCATTAAAAGCCAGTAATGCCTTGATGTTACTGGTAATGTCATTAAAACTTTGGCGTCCTGCCAGTTCATACTGTGCCGCATACGGCGTAGTGACCTTGTTCCACCAGCTCACCGACTGAATCGACTCGCGCACCTGTGTGTGATATTCCTCACGAATAAAACACACGCCCTGCCAGCGACTATGAAATGGCTGCACCATCACAGGGGTATGTTTAAATTCAGGTTCACCCGAAATCGCATCGACTACAGGGTTGACTACCTTGCCAATCCGCGCATCGGAGGCGAACTGTTCTGTCCAGTGAATCGGTGCAAAAATCTGCCCACGGCGTACGCCTTGCGAGAACTGCGCCCGCAGCACGCACTTGCCCCAGCTTGAAAACACTTCCACCAGCCCCTGCTCGGCAATCCCGTATTTCAAAGCATCTTGCGGGTGAATTTCACAAAAGGCTTCGGCACGGTGACTCGCCAATGCAGGTGCCAAACCTGTGCGGGTCATGGTATGCCACTGGTCGCGAATCCGCCCTGTATTTAGAATCAGTGGATAATCACTGCTCGTTGGGTGGACAGGGGCAATAGGTGCGGTTGCAACAAATCTCGCTTTACCCGATGCAAAGCTAAACTGTCCCTGTTCAAACAGACGTTCACGCGCTTGAGGCTGTTGCCACACGGGCCATTGAATTGGTTGTAGTTGCTGATAATCTTCAGCGCTGAGTTCACTCAGTCCAGCCAAGTTAAAGTAGCGGAAGGTGCTGCACTGCTCACGTCCTATCAAGTCACTGTTTTGGTAAGCCGAAAGTTGAGCATGTTCAAGGAAAATCTCATGTGAAGACTGAAAATCGAAGCCTGAAAAGCCCATTTTCTGTGCCACTTGTGCCACTGCCCACCAGTCAGCTTTGGCTTGCGCAGGCGCAGGTAAAAATGCCCGCTGGCGTGAAATACGGCGCTCCGAGTTGGTGACTGTGCCATCTTTTTCACCCCAACCCAAAGCAGGCAATAAAATGTCGGCATATTGGGTCGTGTCAGTGTCTTGGCAAATATCCGACACCACCACAAATTCGCATTTTTCCAGGGCGCGTTTGACCTGATCGGCATTTGGCAGACTGACCACAGGGTTGGTCGCCATAATCCACAAGGCTTTGATCTTGCCCTGCTCCACTGCCTCAAACAAATCCACGGCTTTTAAGCCTGCCTTGGTGGCAATTTTCGGGCTTTGCCAGAACTGTTGTACCAGTTGCTGATGCTCAGGTGCATCCAGATCCAGATGTGCCGCCAGCATATTCGCTAGCCCGCCGACTTCACGTCCGCCCATGGCATTCGGCTGCCCTGTCATGGAAAATGGCGCTGCGCCTGTGCGCCCGATTTTCCCTGTCAGCAAATGACAGTTAATAATCGCATTGGCTTTGTTGACCCCTTGCGAGGACTGGTTCACGCCCATGGAGAACAGGCTCATGACCTGTGCAGTCTGTGCAAATTTTTCAAAAAATAGCTGTAACTTGTCCAGTTGGATGCCTGTACGCTGTGCCAGTTCGGCTAAACCTAACTCGCCCTGACTGGCTGCTAAAGCCACCTCCAGATTATCAGTATAGCGTTCGACAAAACTGTGGTCGGTATAACCATGTTGATGCAGATACTGCAATAAACCATTGAACAGGCTGACATCTTGCCCCGGTAAAATCGGCAGGTGTAAATCCGCCTGCTCACAGGTCGCGGTAAAGCGCGGGTCGATCACCACCACAAACAGATCACGCTCAGCTTTGGCTTGCATGATGCGCTGATACAACACCGGATGACACCATGCGGTGTTGGAACCGACCAGCACCACCATTTTGGTCTGCTCAAAATCAACATAGCTGGCAGGAACAAGGTCTTCGCCAAAACTGCGTTTGTGTGCTGCTACAGCAGAGGACATGCACAGGCGCGAGTTGGTGTCGATATTGGCAGTGCCCAAGTAGCCTTTGACGAATTTGTTGACCACATAATAATCTTCCGTCAAGAGTTGCCCTGAGACATAAAAGGCAACGCTGTCTGCACCATACTGCTCAATACTCTCTTGAAACCGCTCGGCAATCTGACTCAGGGCAGCATCCCAACTGCTACGGCGGCGTGCAGCGTGACGTCCCTGCATCGGCTCAAGCACACGGGTTTGCAAACCCAGTGTATCGGCCAAATGACTACCTTTAATACACAGGCGCCCAAAATTGGATGGATGCTGGGCATCTCCACGCACCGCCACCTGTTGCCCGTGTGCAGTCTGAGTCACATCGACCTGCACCCCGCAGCCCACACCACAATACGGGCAGGTGCTAAAAGTGGTCTGGGTGTCGCCGTGCTGAGGCTGTTCTACCATTGCAATGCTGTTCATACCGTATTCCACGCTGCCAAATCCAACTTCTATTAACCTGCTTGTTTTAATGCAAAATCTTTACCAAACAGCAGTTTATTCCTGAACGGATGAATCGGTGTCTGATCTGCAATCAGCTCGGCATACCACATGCCATCTTCAGTGTCGCCAAACAGCACTGCACCCACGACCTTGTTGTCCTGAATGATGATGCGTTTGTAAATCTGGCGTTTGTCATCGTGCAGCAGGATTTCTTCAAAAGCATCTTCAGGCGCAAAATTGCCTGCCGAGAACACATCACAACCACTGACTTTCAACTGGGTCGGCACAGGTTGCGCAGCAAAGGTCAGACTGCCATGTTCTGCCAGATGTGAAGCACAGATAAAGGCTTGTCCCCACAGCGGCTCCACCAGACCAAAGGTCTGCCCGCGGTGCTCAATACATTCCCCGACCGCATAAATGCTCGGGTCGAAAGTCTGCATGGTGTCATTCACCAGCACGCCACGGTTGCAGCGCAAGCCTGCCTGCTGTGCCAAGGCAATATTCGGGCGAATGCCCACGGCAAATACCACCAGATCGGCAGGAATAATCGTGCCGTCTTGCAGTTCCACTTGGGTAACTTGCCCCGCATCATTACCCACCAAACGCTGGGTAAAGGCTGAGGTGATCACCCGAATGCCTTTGGCTTCAATGCTGGCTTTGAGCATGGCACTGGCACAGGCATCTAACTGGCGATCCATAATATGCGTGGTTAAATGCAGCACGGTCACGTTCATGCCACGGCGTTTTAAGCCATAGGCCGCTTCAAGCCCCAGCAGACCACCGCCAATCACCACGGCATCGCGTTGGCTTTGGCTGCATTCAATCATCTGGTTAACATCGTAAATGTCGCGGAAAGTTAAGACACCTTCTAAATCTTTACCTTCCACAGGTGGAATAAACGGCTTCGAGCCTGTCGCCAAAATCAGGCGGTCATAAGCGACCATTTCACCTTTTTGTGTGGTAACGGTTTTATGGCTGCGGTCAATCTTGATAGCAGAATCATCGGCAATAAAACGGATATTTTTTTCGGCGTACCATGCAGGCGTATGCAGCATGATGTCTTCGATTTTTTTCTCGCCCGACAACACAGGTGAGAGCATGATGCGGTTATAGTTACCCCAAGGTTCTTCCCCGATCACGGTAATCTCGTAACGATCAGGTGCCATATCCAGCAAATCTTCCAGACAGCGCATGCCTGCCAGACCATTACCCACCAGCACCAAAGCCTGTTTCTCTTGTTGTTGTCCGTTACTGGTCAGATAGGTTTTCATCGGCTGGCTACACACCCAGACCCGACCGTCTTCCACCTTGCTTGGATAGACCAGCAAATGCTGTTCGCTGTCTTCAAGACAACGCCCTGTTGCCAGACTAAAATGCTGTTTATAAATCGGGGATGCCACCACACGCTCCCCCTGAATATCCCCCAAAATCCCGCGTGGCATAACATTGGCCTGACTAAACGGATCGCGCGCACTCAAGGCATATACTCGTGCTTCGTCACCGACACGAAATAACGCAATGGGCTGACTGGCAACCAGTGCCCCGATGCCTGTATTGGGGGTAATGTCGTCAAGGGCACAGATTTCAATCCAGTCCATCTCTTGCATTTGCTGATTGGTCATCGCTGTTCTCCTTAAACCTGTGCTTCAACCATCGCGATACGATCCTGATCGCGTTCTGCGGCTTTCAATGGGCGAATCTGCCCACGCTCTGGGGTAAACTGAATGTGCGGGTCGCGTTGTTCATCGGCATTGATGAAGGTTTTGAAACGTTTACGCACACTTGGATCTTCTACTGCTGTGCGCCATTCGTCCTGATAAGTCCCAATCACATGCGCCATGCGTTGTTCCAGTTCTGCTGCCAAGCAGAGTGAATCGTCCACAATCACCGCTTTCAAATAATCCAGACCGCCTTCAAGGTTGTCACGCCATACGCTGGTGCGTTGCAAACGGTCTGCGGTCTGGATGTAGAACATGAAGAAACGATCGATATAACGCACTAAAGTTTCGGTATCGAGATCGGCTGCCAGCAATTCGGCATGGCGAGGTTTCATGCCGCCATTGCCACAGACATACAGGTTCCAGCCTTTTTCAGTGGCAATCACGCCCACATCTTTGCCTTGTGCTTCGGCACATTCACGGGTACAGCCTGACACTGCCATTTTCAGTTTGTGTGGCGAGCGCAAACCCTTGTAGCGGTTTTCCAGTTGAATCGCCAAACCGACCGAATCATCTACGCCATAACGGCACCATGTACTGCCAACACAGGATTTCACCGTGCGTAAAGACTTGCCATAAGCATGCCCAGACTCAAAACCTGCGGCGATGAGTTCTTCCCAGATCAACGGCAATTCATGCAACTGTGCCCCAAACATATCCACGCGCTGACCGCCCGTGATTTTGGTATACAGGTTGTATTTTTTGGCAATCTGACCGACAGCAATCAAGCCGTCTGGCGTCACTTCCCCACCTGCCATCCGCGGCACAACCGAGTAAGAACCATCTTTCTGGATGTTGCCCAAGTAATAGTCGTTGCTGTCTTGCAAGCCTGCATGACTTGGCTTTAGCACAAAGTCATTCCAGCAAGATGCTAAAATATTGGCCGTGGTTGGTTTACAAATGTCGCAGCCCAGACCTTGCCCGAACTGCTGAATCAGCTCATCAAAGCTTTTGATTTCATGTACACGCACCAAGTGATACAACTCTTGGCGCGAGTAAGCAAAATGCTCGCAAAGATGGTTGTTGACCGTGACGCCTTGGCGTTGCAATTCGGCTTTGAGTACCTGTGTGACCAGTGGCGCACAGCCACCACATGCCGTTGCAGCTTTGGTACATTTTTTCAGTGCGCCAAGCGAAGTTGCACCATCACCAATGGCTTGGCACAGATCGGCTTTTGAGACGTTGTTACATGAACAAATGGTGGCGGTGTCTGGCAATAAATCTACCCCGCTGCCACCTGCTTTGACTGCCCCTTGACTAAAGCCTGGCATGATCAGGCTTTCAGGCTGCTCAGGTAGTGGCAAACCGTTGAGCATCATTTGCAGCAGTTCGCTGTACTCGGTGGCATCACCAACCAGCACCGCACCCAAAACCTTGCTTTTGGCTTGGTCAACCACCAGTTTTTTATAGATCAGTGCATCTTCATCGGCATAGAAATAGCTGACTGCATTTGGGGTCATGGCATGGGCATCACCCACCGATGCCACATCGACACCCATCAGTTTGAGCTTGGTGCTCATGTCTGCACCCGCAAAGATCGGGGTGTCTTGTTGTTGCAGATGCTTGGCGGCAATACGTGCCATGTCATAGCCGGGTGCAACCAGACCAAAGACTTTGTTATTCCACAGCGCACATTCACCAATTGCGTAAATGTGTTCGTCCGAAGTTTGGCAATAGTCGTTAATCACGATGCCGCCGCGCTCACCAACAGCCAAGTCGCTGCTGCGCGCCAGTTCATCGCGTGGGCGAATCCCTGCAGAGAACAACACGATGTCGGTTTCAAGCTGTGAACCATCGGCAAATTTCATCACATGGAAAGCATGTTCACCGTCTTCAATCGCTTGAGTGGTTTTTTGCGTATGCACCTGTACGCCCAGATTTTCGATTTTACGGCGCAGCACTTTGCCACCCAAATCATCGATTTGTACCGCCATCAAACGTGGGGCAAACTCCACCACATGAGTTTGCAGGTTCAGGTCACGCAGCGCTTTGGCTGCTTCCAGACCCAACAGACCACCACCAATCACCACGCCCGATTTGGCATTCAGGCTTGCAGCGCGAATGGCATCCAGGTCTTCAATGGTGCGGTACACAAAGCAGTTTTCGCGCTGGTTGCCCGGAATCGGTGGAACAAAGGCGTATGAACCTGTAGCTAAAACCAGTTTGTCATAAGCAATGACCTGTCCTGTTGCCGTGGTCACAGTCTGGTGATGACGATCAATGGCAATGGCTTTGGTATTCAAGTGTAAATCTATGCCATAGGCATCGGCAAAGTCTGCGCGGGCAAGAGATAAATCTTTGGCACTGCGTCCAGAAAAGTATTCGGTCAAATGTACGCGGTCGTAAGCTAAACGCGGTTCTTCGGCAATAATGGTGATTTCGAGGTCATCATTGTTATGTTCCAGCACACTTTCAATAAATTTGTGCCCAACCATTCCATGACCAATCATAACGAGTTTCATCATCGGCGTCCTTTAAAGTGATTTTGTCGGGTTGGATTAAACAGCTTCGTTACGTTCAAGCAGAGCTTGTTCAAACAGTTGTTTTTCGCGGGCTTTATGTTCAGGCGAGAAGCGGATGAACAACACCACACAACCAATCACCACCACCATGATGCCGAGACTAAACAGGCAAGTTTGCAGGTCTGGCATGCTCTTGAAGATAAAGCCTGCGGCAACAGCGCCGACGTTACCGCCTGCACCAATAATCCCTGCCACACCTCCTAAAGCTTTACGATCAATGAATGGCACAAGCGCATAAGTTGCTCCACAGGCCATGTGAGTGAATAAACCAAATAAAGTCATGCTCAGGATCGCCATCACAGGTGCATTCATTTGCGAGAACAGCATCAGGAACAGACCTTCACCCAAGATCATGAAAAACAGGATTTCGGTACGACCATCCAGACCCCGTTTTAGTGCCACTCTGTCTGAAATAATGCCGCCAAATGCACGGGCAAATAACGCCAGCAAACCAAAAATCCCTGCTGCCATGCCTGCTTCTTTTAAGCCAAAATTGAATTTTTGCACGTAGTACATGGTCACTACGTTATGCATGAAGATTTCAATACCAAAACATGCCGCGTAGCTGACAAATAGAATCCAGACGCGGTAGTTGCGAGACGCTTCCTGAATGATTGCCCAACCACCTTTTTTGGCATTTCCGACTTCAACACCTTGTTCACGTAGCGCTTTAAAATCGCCCATCGGACAGTCTTGAGTAAATTTCCAGTACAAAGCACCGACGATCAGCATCATTACCCCTGGAATCAGTAAGGCAATACGCCAGCCCATGCTTTGCTCAACGCCATACATCACAATTGCAGACAACAACAGTGGCATTAAGGCTTGGGTTGCGCCGCCACCTGCATTGCCCCAGCCTGCTGCGGCAGCATTGGCTGTTCCAACCACGTTCGGTGCAAACATAATGCTGGTGTGGTACTGGGTAATCACAAAACTTGCGCCAATCGCGCCAATCAGCAAACGGAAGAATAAAAACGATTCATAGCTGTTCGCGGTAGCTACCCCAAATACAGGTAAGCTGCCGAGAATGAGCAAGGTGGTGTAGGTTTTACGTGGGCCATATTTGTCGCACAGTGGGCCAACAATCAGGCGAACCAGAATGGTAATCGCCACTGCGGCAATATTAATGTTGGCAATCTGGTCTTTGGTGAGATGGAATTCGCCAGAAATCACGGGCATGAGGGGCGCGCAGGCAAACCAAGCAAAGAAACACACGAAAAATGCCAGCCAGCTCATGTGAAAAGCGCGCATGGCAGGTAGAGAAAAATTGAATAAACTGATTTTAGTGGCGGCTTTCGCCTCGAAATTTGTCGACATGACCAATCCTCGCGTACTGATACGTTAATTACGTCTCCACCGAATGCACCCCATGCAGTCAGCAGAATTCATCAGAACGGACATCGTTGGCCGTTATATTGGGTATAAAGGCGATCATCTTTGATCTATGCCCTAGATCTTAGCAAATCTCATGCCAACTCTTTAAACAGCTTATTTTTGAATAGATAAAGATCAATTTATGTTTTTATGATGGACTGCTTGTATGTGCTTTTTTTGCACACTTTATGCACTGCACCACAAAAACGCACTAAATCTAGGCGTAAGTGGTGAGGTTGCACAGCAGCATCGCACTGGCTCGCATTCTATTTATTATTTTGTTTTATTGGAGTTTTTCGTTATATCTTGCACTTTTAGGTAATCAAGGCTCGAAATTTTAGCGTTGTATTCGATGCCAAACGCATGGCAAGATCAAGCCGTATGGCACCGATTTTGCTTGGACATGATCAAATTGCCCACTACCCCGTCAAGCCAACCTTTGAGCTAGCCACTATGTCGACATCCAAACTCAAAATCGCCTTGATCGACGATGATGAATTTCGTGCAAGCTATTTGCAGCACTGCCTGACTGAACATGATTTTGAGGTAGTGGCATGCCTGCTGATTAAAGACATTCAGCCGCAAGATTTACAAGCATTGTATGCCGATGTGATTTTGCTCGACATGGATCACCCGCAGCGCGATATTATTGAAGCTTTTGTCAATCACTGTAATTTGCCGACAGTACTGTTTACCAAAAACAATAACCGTGACACGATTAAGCATGCCATTCAGGCAGGAGTTACGGCCTATATTGTCGATGGAGTCGACCCTGCACGTCTCGACACGGTGCTGGAAATTGCCATTGAACAATATAAAAAACATCAGCAACTTGAAAGTGACCTGAAAGAAACCAAGCTGCGTCTGGCTGATCGTAAAGACATTGAAAAAGCCAAAAACATGATGATGCAACTGCAACAGCTCACTGAAGAAGAAGCCTTTCGCCTGCTGCGTAAAAATGCCATGAATGCCCGAATTTCCATGGGTGATCTGGCCCGCCAACTGATTCAGGCGCAGCAACTGCTCAACCAGACTTTTAAGGATTAACGGCATGAAGATCGAAAAAACTCATCTGCACATCGGCTACATTCCTTTACTGGATGCGGTTGCCATACTTTGGGCCAAACACAAAGGTTTTTTTGAGCAGGTTGGACTCGAGGTCACACTGGTCAGGGAAGCTTCGTGGGCAAGTCTGCGTGACCGACTGGCATTTGGCATTTTAGATGCCGCGCACTGCCTATCAGCCATGTTGCCTGCGGCACAGGCAGGCACGGATCAGGTCGGAATTCCTTTTAAAACCTCGCTGGTTCTCAGTCAAAATGCAACATTCATCAGCCTGAGCCAGAAGCTGTGCTATGAACTGGGCATCAATGCTCAGGACTCTGCCAGCCAGACTGCCCATAAACTGGCCACGATTTTACCCGAACGTCAGATTCGTCTGGCGCAAGTGTTTGGGCACTCACTGCATCATTATTGTTTACGCGAATGGCTGGCGCTTGCCGACAGCCATCTCGCCAAGGAAATTAAATTACTAACCCTGCCACCGCCCTACATGGTCGAAGCAATCTCCACGGGTCTGATTGACGGTTTTTGTGTGGGTGAACCGTGGAATACCCAAGGTGAAATCTTGGGTAAAAGCCAGATTGTTGCATCTGGACTGGATATTGTGCCTGACGTTGCCGACAAGGTTCTGGCAGTGACCGAAGAATGGGCAAAACGCCACCCTGAAGCCTTGCTGGCGTTGGGTACAGCGTTACGGTTGGCGCAGCAAGACATTCAGCAACTGCAAAATTTTGCCGAGCTGTGGCAAATGCTGATTCATTATGAAATCATACAGTTCCCTTGCTCACCCGATACCCACGTCAAGCGTTATCATGCCATTGTGCATATTATTCAGAACTATGTGACCCATTCGGCAGCACCCAAACTCTCAGATTTTGTCTGGCTCACCAATCAGATGAACCAGTGGGATCAGTTGGGATTAAGTGAAGCCCAAATTCAGCGCATTAGTCAGGCATGTATCATTTAGGCTCAAGTCGATTGCTGTGCAGTGTCATGAATACACCCGCGCAGCAACGCTCGGCAGGCTTTTTTGTTGCTGTTCACGGCGGCGCTCACTCGGTTTGAGTAAACCATGTTTAAGTAGGCGTGCCCGAACAATATTACGGCTGATGCCCAATAACTTCGCGGTATGCATCTGATTTTTATGACAATAAGCATAGGCAGCTTGGGTAATCTCGGCTTCGAGCTGCTCATCCAGATTGTCCAGTCCCTGTTCAAACCAGTGCAATAAAACTTGCTGCAAGGTGGATGTGGTTGGCAAATGGCTGACCAATCCCGATGCTTGTGGGCAACCACTCAGTTGCAAATCTTCAGGTTGAATCAATGCCTGCCGACACACCAACAACGCCCGATGAATGGCATTTTCCAGTTCGCGAATATTGCCAGGCCATGCATACGTCAGTAACGCTGTCTGTGCTGCCTGACTCAACTGCGCAGTTGCATAGTTAAGTTGCTGACAATAGTCCTGAATAAAATGCTGTGCCAAAGGCAAAATATCGCCCTGACGCTGGCGTAGCGGCTTCAGCCGTACACTGGCAACATTCAGCCGATAGTACAAATCTTCACGGAACTTACCCGCAGCTACAGCCTGTTGCAGATCAACATTGGTGGCGGCAATTACGCGCAAACTCACCTGTCTGGTTTGCCGTGAACCCAAACGCACCACCTGATTTTCTTGCAGCACGCGCAGTAACTTGACCTGTATGGCTAAAGACAAATCACCAATTTCGTCCAGAAAAATCGTGCCGCCATGCGCTGCTTCGAACCAGCCTGCCCGCGCTTCATGTGCGCCTGTAAATGCGCCTTTTTCATGTCCAAACAGCTCGCTTTCCGCCAGACTTTCCGAAAATGCCCCACAATTCACCGCAATAAAAGCCTGATCACGGCGCTCACTCAGCTCATGAATCTGCCGTGCAATCAACTCCTTACCTGTGCCTGTTTCGCCCATAATCAGCACAGTCGCCTGACTCGGTGCAATCGCCTGAACATAATCCAGCAATTGTTGTGACTGCGGATCTTCAAACACCATCGCACTTGCTCGCACAGAATGCAGCAATTCACGGGAATGAGGATGTTTGACAACAGACATGGTAACTCCAAACAGGCACTGGACAATCAAAGCCTTACTTTAAGTGAGGCAGATAAATCACATCCAATCATAATTTTTTGAATCTTTATTCTTTTTACAGATAACGTATCTGTTGCATTAGCAACACGGTCACAGTAACTGTTGTCTAAGCAACACTATTTCTTAATTCAAGAAAACACAAACCGTTGAAAATTAATTTATTTTTATTTGGCATGCTCTTTGTAATACCCAGTACTTTTACTATTGACCCAACCAAGTCAGTGCATTGCTTAAAAAAGCAACTTGCCTGCTCGCCCTAAGCCCTTTATGGTAAGCAATCACACGGATGCCCTGCTTGGCTGTATGGAATTAAATCATGTCGATCAACCTGCCCGATTTTTCTACGCTACTTAACCCTGAAATACAACAACAAACCCAACACCTTGCCGATGCTTTTGCGGAAACGGCGGTACAACGTGACCGTGACGGCGGCTCACCGTTGGTACAGCGCCAACTGATTCGTGAAAGTGGCTTGCTGGCACTGTCGATTCCGAAAAATTTGGGCGGATTAGATGGTAACTGGTTCGATGTCATGAACAGCGTGCGGATTTTGGCACAGGTGGATAACTCACTAGCACATGTCTTTGGTTTTCATCATTTATTGTTGGCAACGGTGCGACTATTTGCCCGCGCTGAACAATGGCAAAACTGGTTTCAACAGACTGCAAGCCAACAACTGTTTTGGGGCAATACCCTAAACCCGCTAGATCAACGTACCGTGGTGCATCAGCAGGATGGGATCTATTTATTTTCAGGGCAAAAAAGCTTCTGCTCAGGTGCCATTGATTCCGACATGCTGGTGGCATCAGGGATTGATCAAGGCTCAGGGAAACTGTTGCTTGCTGCGATTCCAACGGCACGCGAAGGCATTGAACTGCATCATGACTGGGACAATATGGGGCAACGCCAAACCGACAGTGGCAGTGCCACTTTTCGCCATGTACGCGTTGAGCAACATGAGCTACTACTCGAACCTGGCCCACTCAGTACACCATTTGCTTGCCTGCGCCCTTTGATTGCCCAACTGACTTTTGTCAATATGTTTTTGGGCGTTGCCGAAGGAGCTTTTGCCGAAGCCAAACAATACACCCAAGCGCAAAGCCGAGCATGGTTTTTGTCTGGGGTGGAACGCGCTGACCAAGACCCGTATATCTTGCGACATTATGGCGAGTTCTGGTTACAACTGGAGTCGGTGCGTGCGTTAAACCAGCAGGCGATTTTACAGTTACAGCACGCATGGCAGATTGGTGAAGCTCTGACCGCTGAGCAACGTGGACAAGTGGCGATTGCGGTTGCTACCGCGAAAGTAGCAGCGAGCCGCGTCAGTCTGGATATTAGCAATCGTATGTTTGAAGTGACAGGCGCACGCGCCACTCAGGCGGCGCTACGTCTCGACCGTTTCTGGCGTAATGTGCGCACGCAAACGCTACATGACCCTGTGGATTATAAAATCAAGGAACTGGGAGAATGGGCGCTCAATGCCGAGTTTCCTCAGCCAAGTTTTTATAGTTAAGCTGAGTGAGATCACGATATTCTCAAAAATTGGAGAAATGAAAATATCATCTACAACGGTTTGAGCCAGAACAATATTTTTAAGATGCTATTTTTAGATTTTTAGCAAAAGATGATCTTGAGCGAGTTTTGCAATGCGCTGCGCAAGTGGGTTGCCCTTGTGCAGCGATGCCCCTCAGGTCAAACCTGAACCCAATTAAAATATAGTTCAATCGAAGCACAAGACATCGCAGATGAATTCTAAAACAGAAGTCAAAATGTTAAGGCTCATCTTCCTGATTTATTTTTAAATGCTTCAGTCGGTTTTTACCAAATCGGCATTTTTTTAATTCCCGTGACTAAAAACAGGATCAGCCAAATGACTGATCCTGTCACAGCGTTTATTGCTGTTTACTGCCCCCACCAATCTGCCAGACATAGATAGGTTCTGTGCCATTGACAGCATAATCCCCGATAATACGTTGTTTAAAAATCAGTGGGTTATGTGATGCTGCGGTGCGGGCATTGCGCCAGAAGCGATCCAGACTTTTTTGGCTACTGGTGGCTGAGGCACCCAGTGCGTTAAACAGATCACTGGTCAGTTGCAGTACCAGTGGTGCAATTGCAACCTGCGCTTGTGCTGACTCCAGTTCAGCGGCAATATTTGCCTGTTGCTCCAAAGCCTCACGTTGATCGGCATGGGCAAAGTGCGCTTCATAAGCACGCTGTGCAGCTTCTGCGGCACGAATGGCAGTAGCTTCTGCGGCATAGGCTTGTGCCGATGCCAGCCCAATCACTTGCAATACTTGCGCGTCCTGATCGACCCGATCAGCATTGCCATGACTAAAGACACGGGTACGTGCCTTCACCTGACGGCTAAACTCGGCAACTGCGGCATGGGCGGTGCCTGCCAAGACACTGAGCAAGACCAGTTGATAGAACGCAGTTTGGTACTTAAAGCGGCTATCAAAATCAATAATGTTTTCTGGATCAACCTCGACCTCATGCAAAGTCGCCGTACCGCTGCCTGTAGTACGCTGGCCAAAACCATCCCAGTCATCTTCAATTGTGACATTCGGATGTGAGGTGCGCACCGCCGCAATCACGTTCTGCTTGGTGGCATCAATCTGGGCAAACAGGTCGAACCAGTCCGCAAAAATACTGCCCGTGGTGTAGTATTTTTTGCCACTGACTGTCCAGCGTCCAGCATCATCTTGGTATAAACGGGTAATCACTTCACCAATTTTGACATCGCCCACTTCTGTCCATGCATTGCCGACCAATTCACCTGCCACAAAACGTTCAAACCAGTGGGCTTGGCTATGATCGCGGTGCGCATTGAGGCGATCTTCGACAAAGGCAAAATGCCCGCGCAAGGCCTGTGGTACATTGGAGTCAGCGCTTGCCAGTTCGATCAGGAGTTGGAACAATTGGGGGACTGAGGCGCCTGCACCGCCATACTCTACAGGCACACGTACCGCGCCAAAGCCTGCCTGTTTTAACCATTGAATCGGTTCATACGGCAGTTCTCGTTGTTGCTCGCGTTGCAAGGCGGTCTCGGCAATTTTCTGAAAAATTGGGCGAAAGCGCTGTGCCAATACCTCATAATCGGTACCAAGCGATAAATCTTGTTGTAATGCAGTTAAACTGGTCATGTGATCATTCTCATTTTATCGGTTTAACATGACTCTTGCAGATGTTGTGCCAACTTTAATCAATTGATTTTGTTTGAATTTTATTTTTAGTTACTGTTGATTGGACAGCGCTATGTTGAATTACTGTTGCCAGAGCAACACTTGGGCAATCAGCGCCAGATTGCCAAATTGGGAGAAATGATGGTCAAAAACTTGCGTCATCTTGACTTTAACCTGCTTAAGGCCATGGATATTTTACTGGAAGAACGTAGCGTGACCCGCGCCGCAGAACGCCTGTTTATTACCCAACCTGCCATGAGCAGTATTTTGGCACGCTTACGTGACAGTTTTGATGATCCATTATTTGTCCGTTCGCAGCGCGGCATTGTACCTACACCGCGCGCTTTGGAGCTGATCTGCCCGATCAAACAGATTTTGGGGCAGATTGATTTGCTGCTGCAACCGCTAGAGTTTAACCCTGCCACAGCTGAATTTACGGTACGTATAGCCGCCACGGACTATGCCCATCAGGTCATTTTAGTGCCATTTTTGGCAGCACTCAAACAACGAGCGCCGCATGTCCAAATCGCTTTGCTACCTTCAACCGACAAAGAAGCGCAGCGCCTGGAACAGGGTGAAATTGATTTGGCGCTGTCTACTTTTGAGCATAGCTGTGGCAATGAGTTGCATTATCTGCATCTGTTTGATGAATGTTATGTCAGCGTGATGCGTTTGGGACATCCCGCGTTGCAACAGCACCTAACCTTAGATCATTTTTGTGAGTTGGATCATGCCTTAGTCTCCTTTCAAGGCAGTTTCTCAGGGATTACCGATCAACAATTGCAACAACTGGGTCGACAACGCCGCGTCACGCTGTCAGCATCGAGTTTTTTATTGCTGCCTGAGATTTTGCAAAATAGCGATCTAGTTGCGACTGTACCGAAACGTCTGGTGTGTAAACGCAAAGATTTAGCGATTGTGCCACCGCCACTGGAGATTCCAAGTTTTAGTAAAATTGCGCTGTGGCATGAACGTACCGAACATGACCCACGCCACCGCTGGTTACGTCAACTGATGTTAGAAATCTGCCAGAATGAAGAACATTTTGCACAAAATTGTGCGCTCTACACTCCGCTGGTCACAGCATGAAAAAAGTCAGCACAAGGCTTAATATCCATCAGTTAAGGAATTTAATAATCAAAGCTTTAAATTTTATAAATTCACAATAGCGTCTTATCTTTTTAAATCAGTTTTCTGGAGCTCATCACTACTTTTATTTCGGCAAAAGTAGGCAAAACCACTTGTCATCCACAAAACTCGTCCACCATCAGCAAATAATCGAATTTTTCGCAGAAACAAGCATTTTTTAATGTAGTCCTGCCTCAAACAGTTGCAGATGACATTTCCACGAGTCAGATATCCTCATAAGTTTAAAAATTGCCAGTCAACGGTTTAGCTGACTGGCATTAATACAAGGCTGACTTTTTCCGTGAGTATCACTTTACGATTAATAACGCTCTAACCAGTGTGCATACGGTGCAGGCAACACCCACGTCGGTTTTTCCAGTTGCAACGCTTTGGCAGCTTGCAACGGATAGTGCGGATTTGCCAAGAACGCACGCCCGATCATCACCAAATCCATTTGCTGCTGTTCCACTAAACGGTTGGCCAGTTCAGGTTTGTCTAGCCCCCACGAAGCAGCCACAGGCAAGTTGGCTTCACGGCGTACACGCTCAGAAACTGGGGCTAAAAATGCAGATTCTGCCCATGGCACTCGGGCTTGAGGGATATTAAAATTAACACTGACATTGAGTAAATCCAGCCCATCAGTACGCAACTGTTTGACCAGTTCAATTGACTCGCTCAAGGTTTCTTCGTCATTACCATCGTACTCAATCACGCCAAAGCGCGCGGTCAATGCTAAGTGCTCTGGCCAAACTTCACGTACCGCTGCAAAGGTTTCACGCAAAAAGCGGCTTCGCCCTGCAAAGTCACCGCCATACTGGTCTTGGCGCAGGTTGCTATGCTTGGAGAAAAAGCTTTGCGCCAAATAACCATGCGCAAAATGTAGTTCTAACCATTCAAAACCTGCCTGCTTTGCACGGCGCGCAGCAGCAGCAAAATCTGCCTGAACCCGTTGAATATCGGCAAGACTCATTTCCTGTGGTACACGTGGCAAGTTTTCACCATAGGCAATCGCCGATGCCCCAATTGGCTGCCAACCGCGTGGGTCATCAGCAGCAATATGGTCATCGCCTTCCCACGGGCGGTTAGCGCTGGCTTTACGTCCTGCATGCGCAATCTGAATACCTGGCACGGCCCCTGCGGCTTTAATCGCCTGAGCAATCTGTGCCAATCCATCAATGTGCTCATCGCTCCATAAACCCAGACAGGCTGGAGTAATTCGTCCCTCAGGAGACACGCCTGTCGCTTCAACAATCACCAGACCTGCACCACCACGCGCCATACTGGTGTAATGTGCCAGATGCCAGTCAGTGACCTTGCCCTCGACTGCACTGTACTGACACATCGGAGGGACTGCAATACGGTTACGTAGCGTCACATCTTTAAGTTGGAAGGGAGTAAATAATGCCGTCATGCTAACCTCTAAATCGCGATAAAATCGCCTAAATTTCAAATCTAAATCATGTATTTGTGTGAAAAATTCAAGAATTTCCTCATATCTGGCAAAGTCACCAATCTATGAGAGGCATTAGCCATTTTTTGCCTGACGGGCAGCAGCTACCAAGCCCTCTAGCCAGTCCTGATGCCCATTGATCATCGGATTCGGTTTGGCTTGAGCCAGTTGTTTTGCAGGCTGCCCCAGTTGAGTTTCTTGGGTCAAGATACGCACCCGACCAGCGTCTAAGTCTTCAACGAGCCATGCGTGATGCACATCCAGACGCTCGGCTGTACCGACCTCACCTGCCCAGCCATGCCATGCAATTCGTGCAGGCTCGCCTGCTTGCGGTGCAACCAGTTCAAGGACTTGGGCATCGACAGGAAAGCCAAAGGTTTTAAAGAAAAAGACCATGTCGACTTGTAGTTGCTTTGCACCTTCAGGCAGTTTAACATCGGAAGAATTGGCGTAGTAGCTTGGCCACTCATAAGCATTCACCAGATACGGCCATACCTCTGCGGCGCTTAGCCCTTTGACAATCACTTCATTGGAGCAGAAATTATCGGTTTCACCAGGAAGATAGCCTGCTGGCCAAACAATCGAATTCATCATGTGCCGTTTCTCGTATGTTTGTTCACAATCAGCGCTGTGCTATGGATCTAGTGACCATCATACAAGTGCTTTTATTATAAAAATAATCTTAAATTTCTATCTAATACATAGATAAAATTAATATCTAAAATCAGGCATAAAAAAAGCGCATCCGAAAATGCGCTGTCAGTTGCTCAACTCGTCTGAGACTTTTTTCATTCCCCCGTTAACTTTCTCCCTCTGGGAGAAACACAAAGAGGGTATAAACAGTAATGAAAAAAGCCTATTGATTACCCACCTCTCCAAATTTAAGCGACTTCTTTTGCCTGTTGTTGTTTTTGTTCCAATTCTCGCACTAACGGTAAAACCCGCTGCCCGAAATATTCAACTTCTTCAATAAAGTGCAGGAAGCCCGCCAAAATCAGATCTACTCCTGCCGCTTTATACGCCACAATACGCTCTGCGATTTGTTCAGGCGTACCGATCAGATTGGTTTTAAAGCCATCGTTATATTGCACCAGATCTTCAAAGCTAGACTTTGCCCAGTTACCCTCACCTTCAGGGCTGGCTGCACCTGCCTGACGGGTGGCATCAGCAAAGGCATTCACTGCTTCAGGGTTGGCATTGGCAATAATCTCTTGCAACACTGCTTGCGCTTCTTCTTCGGTATCCCGCGCGATAATAAAGGCGTTTAGACCGACTTTGACCTGATGCTGATTCTGCTTGGCTTTCGCTCGCAAATCTTCGATCTGTTCACGAATTCCTTCAACCGTGTTGCCATTGGCAAAATACCAGTCCGAGACGCGTGATGCCATATCCCGTGCTGCACGTGATGTTCCACCTTGGAAAATTTCAGGGTGTGGCTGCTGCACAGGTTTTGGCTTTAAAGTGTAGTCTTTAAACTGATAATACTTGCCATCAAATGAAAAATTGTCAGTGGTCCAAATACCTTTCAGACTGCGAATAAACTCTTCTGAACGTGCATAACGCTGGTCATGATCAGGCCATTCTTCTCCAATCGCGTCGAACTCACCTTTAAACCAACCACTCACCACATTAATCGCAATTCGCCCTTGAGTTAAATAATCAATGGTCGCCAGTTGCTTGGCTGCCAGTGCAGGTTTCCACGGCCCTGGTAAAATCGCAGCAATCACCTTGAGCTTTTCTGTTGCTGCCAAAATTGCGTGGCTAAACGAAACAGACTCATGTTGATTTTCCGCGCCATAACCCGCAGTAAAACGGATTTGTGACAGTGCATAGCTAAAGCCATTTTTTTCTGCGGTTTGTGCCAGTTTCTTGTTGTAATCAATGTTCCATTCGGTACGTTGTTCAATATTACTCACCACCAGACCACCGCTAACATTGGGTACCCAGTAAGCAAACTGAAGTTGTTGTTGTGATTGCGCCATATTTTTATTCTCCTAGGGAAACTAATGTGGTTTATGCAACATCGGCCTGAATTGAGGTCTTGCCTGTTTTATGTTGTAAACGGGATTCTGCGGCTTGCAAGTCAGGCACAGCGGCCGAAGGCAAGACTTCTTCTTGTTCAATTTGTCGGTTAATGCCCAAGTTTTGGTTGGCTTGAACTGTTTTAGCTTTCACCACTTCCGCACGCTGACCTTTGGCAGGTGCCCACTCTAAAATCGGTAAGGCACGTGCAACCGCCAAGATAATGCGATCACGCAAGGCTGCGCTTTGAATGGTGTATTCAGGGGTAAAATCACGGTCAGTGGCATAAACACCAATTGGCAAAGTCTGCGCCTGAAAGAAACTGAACAGTGGGCGTAACTGATGCTCAAGCACCAAGGCATGGCGGTCGCTGCCACCTGAAGCGGCCAACAAAACTGGCACGTCGACCAAAGCAGTTTGTTCAACAAAATCAAAGAAATGTTTAAATAATCCAGTAAATGAAGCACGGTACACAGGCGTGCCCACAATTAAGGCATCTGCAGCTTCAACTGCTGCCAAATCATCTTGTACGCGCTGTGGCAATTGATGACGATAAATCGCACCACCCAATAATGACCCGATTTCGCTGAACTTGATAAAATGCACATTGATTGGGGTTGCCTGACCGAGTTCATGAATAATTTCCTGAACCAGTGCTTCGGTTTTAGAGGGGTTATTTAAGCCGCCTGAAACAGCGACAATATTTAAGGGTTTGACTGCATTTGAAGTGGTGGACATGGACATAAACCTGAATTGAAATATAAATCTATTGAGGTTTATTTATCCACATTTGTGTGTGCAGCGTAAAATAATAAAAACGGGCAAATTTATCGTTTTTTAAGATATGTTAAAAAACGATATCCTTTGCATTTACAACGCAATACAGCAATTCTGTTTCAGCTGTTATTCATATTCAGCTCAGCTATTTTTGATAATCAATTCGGGGAACTACGCGAACTGTAGCAGCATGTCCATTTAAACGATAAAGCCATATCGACAAAACTCACAGCACCGATCACAACAAGAACATCGGTTTGTAAATCGACTACCCATTACCGATATTTTCACTCAAAAAAGCATCATTCTGCATAAACCCAATATGGTTATCGGCTGATACTCGAGTCAAGCAAAAAGCCTCATCGATATGGTTTTTATCTGAACAATTCCTTGATTACTGCCAACCATAGCGGCGGAAATAGAAACGTTTCATCAGTTGTATCAGTACCATGTAAGCAATCAAGATGCAGGGTAAAAATACAAAATACAGGGGTGGCAATGCCTGTAATTTAAAATACGAAGCCAAACCTCCCATCGGCAAATAAATCCCGATTGCCATAATCATCAATGACATCATCATCAATGGCATTGCCGCGCGACTTTGCAAGAATGGAATTTTTGGGGTGCGAATCATGTGCACAATTAAGGTCTGGGTTAATAGCCCAACCACGAACCAGCCAGACTGAAACAGTGTCTGATGTGCAATATTATTGGCCCCAAAGACATACCACATGAGGATGAAAGTTACGATATCGAAAATCGAGCTGATTGGGCCAAAAAACAGCATAAAACGTCCAATTTCAGCAGGTTGCCAGGTTTGCGGTTTGAGTACAAGTTCATCATCCACATGGTCAAACGGAATGGCGATTTGCGAAATATCATATAAAAGGTTCTGGATCAGCAATTGTATTGGCAGCATCGGCAAAAACGGAAGAAATGCACTGGCAATCAAGACTGAAAAAACATTGCCAAAATTTGAACTTGCAGTCATTTTGATATATTTCAACATGTTTGAGAAAGTACGGCGACCTTCTAAAACTCCCTGTTCCAGAACCATCAAGCTCTTTTCAAGCAGAATAATATCTGCAGCTTCTTTGGCAATATCGACGGCTGTATCAACAGAAATACCGATATCTGCACTACGTAAGGCAGGGGCATCATTAATGCCATCACCCATGAAGCCAATCACATGCCCGTTATGTTTTAAGATCCGTACAATGCGTTCTTTGTGAGCAGGTGTCAGTTTGGCAAAAACATTATATTGCTCAACCACCTGAGCCAAAGCGGCATCATCCATTTGCTCGATATCACTGCCGAGAATGATCACATTGACGTGTAATCCCACATCTTTACAAACTTTGGCGGTGACCAGATCGTTGTCACCTGTCAAAATCTTAACCGAAATACCGTGCTCGGACAGTGCCTGAAGCGCAGGCGCTGTGGATTCTTTTGGCGGATCAAGAAATGCGACATACCCCACAAGAATCAAATCATTTTCATCGGCAATGCCATATTCATGATGGCTCAAACCTGCCTTGGTTGCGACTGCCACAACGCGTAGACCTTCAGCATTGAACTCTGCGCTGACATCGTGGATATGCTGAAGCGACTTTTCATCAAGGCTGATAATTTCATCGTCATGCATGACATAACGACATACTGCCAGAACTTCTTCTACAGCTCCTTTGGTAATCATGGTGTGCTGCTGTGATGCATCTTCAACCACAACTGACATTCGACGGCGGTTAAAGTCAAACGGGATTTCATCGACTTTTTTGAATGTCTGTAAATCAAAAACTATTAAATGACTTTCACCATGTTCTAGCACGGCAACATCGAGTAAGTTTTTTAGCCCAGTTTGAAAATAACTATTTAGACAGGCAAGCTCCAGGACTTTTTTGGATGGATTACCCCAAATATCCACATGCTTTGCTAAAATGATTTTATCCTGCGTCAATGTACCGGTTTTATCCGTACACAGCACATCCATGGCACCAAAGTTTTGCACCGCATCCAAACGCTTTACAATCACTTTTTTACGCGACAGAAACACCGCACCCTTTGCCAGTGTTGATGTGACAATCATCGGCAGCATTTCGGGTGTGAGTCCGACAGCAACTGAAAGCGCAAATAATAAGGCCTCCGTCCAATCCCCTTTGGTAAAACCATTAATAAATAAAACAATCGGTACCATCACGGCCATAAAACGAATCAGCAACCAACTGACTTTGTTCACCCCCAACTGAAATGATGTCGTGACCTGCTCACTAGCCGTAACGCGTTTTGCCAATGCGCCAAAATAAGTTTGACCACCCGTATTCAGTACCACTGCAGTTGCTGAACCTGACACCACATTGGTTCCCATAAACAAAATGTTTTCTAGATCCAGCGGGTTAATTGCATCTTGATCTTTTTGAATGGCATATTTTTCAACAGGCAAAGATTCTCCTGTCATCGCAGCCTGCGCAACAAATAAATCTTTAGCCACCAGAACCCGACAATCCGCAGGAATCATATCACCCGCAGAAAGTAAAATAATATCGCCAGGTACTAGGCTTTGAATGGCAACTTCTTGGCTGGTCTGCACATTTAACGTGGCTGGATTAATCTGTTGTTGTGAGCCTGAAGATTGACGAATCACCGTTGCGGTATTGGTGACCATGGCTTTTAATGCTTCAGCAGCCTGATTGGATTTTTGCTCTTGCCAAAAACGTAAAATGGTTGCAATCAGAACCATGGTTCCAATTACCAGCGTACCCTGCATGTCATGGGTAAAAAAGGAAACCAATGCCAGTAATGTCAGTAATAAGCTGAATGGATTACGGTAGCAAAACCATAAATGCACCCACCAGCTTAAAGGCTTTTCTTGCTGAATTTCATTTAAACCATATTGTTGTTGACGTTGTTCGACCTGATTTTGATCTAGGCCTGCAAGACTGGTATTGAGTTCTTGGTAGAGCTGCTCAGGTGTATGTCGTGCCGACTGAACAAGCGTTTTGGTAAGCTCTGGTGGAAATGATTGTGTTTTGTTTGCACGAGTCACATGTTCCAGACTAATAACGCGCTGAAAATGTCGCCCAAAGTGACGTACTTTTAAAAAACTCAGAAACAGTTGTTTGAGAAAAAATGTGCGCATGGCGAGCTCCAAAATATGAATTTTGAGTAAAATTCATGGAGAAAAATCAGTTCATACACGATGAAAAGCACAAAGCTTTGTATCGTGCGTTAACAAATCAAAAACTGATCTTGCGCTGGGGAATAGGAACCATTACTTTGCCTAAAAAATGAAAAATCAACATCACATGAGACACATCATGTAATGATCTTCTAAATAGGTTATTCAGATCATATAGATACATATCTACAATCCTCTTATATGAGAAACCCAATAAGCAGGCGCAATAAATCTTTAACTTGTGTTATCCGAAATGCATTGTGAAATAGAAGTAATGCAGTTTCATGAAAAAACACAATTAATCAACTATCAATCAATGTAGATGAGGCATATTGACGACCTCTCGCAGAACAACGAGAGATCAGAACGAAATGTTATGAAGTCCCGTGTGCTGACAGTTGTTCGGATAAATCTTCCAAGCAACTACTCAAGCTTATACCCACTGAAGGACTCCACCATAAAAAATTTGTGGCGAATCTATGAAGATGTATGCCCTATGTCAACTTGAAAAACGAGTTACACATTTGACATAACACATGCGTAAATAACGCCTAAAGCACAAAATAAAAGACCCCAACATCCTGTTGAGGTCTTTCGTATTTGATTACTAGGTATAACTCCTGTCGTACCTCACGTCCTGATGCTTGAACTTATCGTTTTTGTTTTATGTTCTGGAACTTCCTGTTCCTGATGACTTCATCATAGCAAATTCCACATGACTGCCTACTGGCAAATCGCCTGAATCATTGTCAGCAAATGCTTACATGAAGCAGATAGCGTATTTACCGACAAAGCAGCCGCCTGTTGGGGCGAATGCCTGTCAATTTCTTTACTGACTGAGATGACTCGATTTAACCCTTAGCTCCACGGATGGCGTGGCAACTCTACACCATTTAAATAATAATTGCCGACCAGATGCAACTTCCAGCGTACAGGATCATGCAAGGTATGAGTTCGTGCATTGCGCCAGTGACGGTCAAGATTCAGCTCAGACAAAGTCGAGCGTGTCCCCGATAACTCAAACAATTTATTGGTTGCCAATAGTGCAACTTCTGTTGTGAGGACTTTCGCTTCAGCCACCAGCAAGGTCGCTTCGGCAACATGCGCTTCAGTCGTATCGGTAATCGCGACATCAATCGCATCGCCTGCCAAGTCCAGCACTGCTTCAGCGGCACGCAACTTGATTTTCAAATCACCGATATTGGCAATGGTGTAGGGATCATCTGTGGCCTTTTCCAGACCTGAATCAATCCACGGGCGGCTGTACTGACGCACATACTGAATGGTTTCTTCAATCGCACCACGTGCAATACCTGCATCCACCGCAGCCTGTATAAACTGTGAAATTGCACCCGCAGGCGTTGGGCGTTCAAATGCCTGATGCACAGGAATCACGTATTCTTCACGAGCAAATACATGGTTTAAACGCACCGTACCACTGGCCGTGGTGCGTTGTCCGAAGCCCGACCAGTCATTGATGATTTCGACCCCTGTGGTGTCACGCGGCACAATCGCTGCATAACTACGCCCTTGCTCATCCACCGCGACAATCGGAATCCAGTGCGCGAGCAATGCACCTGTAGCAAAGAACTTTTCACCATTAATTTCATAACCTTGTGCGGTTTTATGAATTTTTGTGGTCAGGTCAGCAACTGTTTTACTGCCCTTTTCCGAAAAGGCATTACCGAGACGAATCCCTTTTAAAATCAGTTCAAAGAAGAACTTTTTTTGTTCTGGAGTAGCATCTAAACGTAAATGCTCGACAAATGCCCAATGGTTCTGTGCAATTTGCCCTAAAGATGAATCGACACTGGAAATAATTTTGACCACTTCTGCAAGGGTACGGTATTTGACCTCAGCACCACCAAAAGCTTTGGGAATATTGATGGCCCATAAGCCACTTTGCGAATATTTCTGAATTTCCTGCAAAGGCAAACGGCGCTCCTGATCGCGTAGCGAGGCTTCTTTAGCAAATTCCTGAGCCAGTTCATGCGCAATCGCAATCGCTTCAGCATCGGAACGAATCACATGCGCATCTTGCTGATGCTCAAAAAACTTGAGTGGAATGGCGGTTTGCGATGCAAAGCCCGTTTGGTTCAAGGTGGTCATGCTGTTGTACTCTTTTTATCATTGGATGCCCTTAAATTAGCATTGTTTTCTCTGGGATTTTATAGATAAAAATGCTTTGCTTATTCAAAATAACTACATGATTTTTCAACAATAAAAAAGGCTGTACCATACAGCCCATTTTATGATTTTTAGGTCTAGAATACTCTCAGCCTACCACGTATTTTCCCACATAGCCTGTCGAGTTTTACTTTCTAAAATAATCCGATCAGTGCGCGTTAAATCACCTTATGGATTTTTAAATACTGATTGCCGATTAACTGGCTTCAGCAATCGGATTTTTTTCACCGAAACGATAACCCGCTCCACGATGATTTTCGGGTAAATACGGCCCTTGCCCAAACAGTTTTTCGCGCAGTGTACCTTGTGCATATTCGGTCTGGTACACGCCACGTTTTTGCAGCTCAGGCACAATAAATTCCACCACATCACTAAAGGTCTGATGCGCCAAAATATAGGCCAAGTTAAAGCCATCGACATCGGTTTCTGCCACCCATTCCTGCAAGGCATCCGCCACGGTTTCGGCTGAACCCACCAGCACAGGGCCATTGCCACCGACACTGTTCCAGTTGGCAATTTCCTCAATCGTCCAGACACGGTTCGGGTCAGCATTGACATAAGAATCCAGTAAGGACTGAATCGCATTAGTTTGAATATATTCGACTTTGTCCGTCGGTTGATACTGCGAAAAATCCACGCCTGACCAGCCCGAGAGTAAGGTCAGTGCGCCATCATAACTGCCGTAAGACTGGTATTCTTTAAACTTCTGCTGGGCTTTGGCATCGCTGCTGTCAGTGACAATCGAAAGCAAGGTATAGATTTTAACCGAATACGGGTCGCGCCCTTGCTCGACCAGTTTGGCACGAATTCCCTGCACCACTTTTTTAGCCGCCGTTTTAGACGGCGGTGCGATAAACACACATTCGGCATTCTGACTGGCAAACTGTTGCCCGCGACTGGATGCCCCAGCCTGATACAACACAGGCGTACGCTGCGGTGACGGCTCACAAATATGAATCCCTGGCACGCTAAAATATTTACCCTGATGCTGAATCGGATGCACCTTACGATAATCGGCAAAAATGCCACGTTGCTTGTCGCGTAGTACTGCATCCTGTTCCCATGAACCTTCCCACAATTTATACAGCACTTCTAGATATTCATCGGCAATATCATAACGGTCATCATGATTTTCCTGTGTTTTTAGCCCCAGATTTTTCGAGCCACTTTCCAAGTAAGAAGTCACGATATTCCAGCCGACACGCCCTTTGGTCAGGTGATCCAGCGTACTTAAACGACGCGCAAACGGATAAGGATGCTCAAATGAAATCGACGTGGTCACCCCAAAACCCAAATGCTGAGTCACGGCAGCCATCGCAGGGACAATCTGTAACGGATCATTGACAGGCACTTGCACTGCACCTGTCAGTGCATGCTCGGCGCTGTGATGATAAACATCATAAATCCCTAACACATCTGCAATAAAAAGCCCGTCAAAATAGCCACGCTCTAAGATTTTTGCCAGATCAGTCCAGTATTCCAGATCTTTATATTCAGTCGAGCGGTCTTGCGGATGTCGCCATAAACCGGGAGACTGATGGACAATACAGTTCATTTCAAAGGCATTAAAGCTGATTCGTTTCGGCATGATGGGCAACTCAATTTTTTATCTTTAGAGCTATCTTAAAATAAAAAAAATCGTGAATTTATAACAATAACTTGGCTGCTTAGCAGATTTGCTGTTAATGAAATAATCTGCTGTGGTTATCTATTTTTTCGTCATAAAATTCAGGATCTCCAACTTTCGTTAAGACGTGGTGTGCTAAATCATTTTTTAAGTACAAAATGAAAAACCCCGACATCCTGTCGGGGTTTTCCGTATTTGATTGCTAGGTATGACTCCTGTCGTACCTCACGTCCTGATGCTTGAACTTATCGTTTTTGTTTTATGTTCTGGAACTTCCTGTTCCTGATGAGTTCATCATAGCAAATTCAGGATTACTGCCTACTGGCAAATCGCCTGAATCATTGTCAGCAAATGCTTACATGAAGCAGATAACCTATTGAACAAATAAAAAACAGCCCTTCAGACTGCTCTATTTCAAATATCACTTCGCTTAACTGGCTTTGGGCAACTGATCCTGACTGACATCTCCAATTCGCCACTGATACGGCGGTAAAGTCCCATTGACACTAAAATCACCCACAATTCGGTCTTTAAACACCCGCGGATTATGTGAAGATAAGGTACGCACATTGCGCCAGAAACGATCCAGCGCATAGCGTTGATCTGAGGCCGATGCGCCCAAGGCGTCAAACAGTAGCGTCGACGCATTTAAAATCAGTTGGGTAATCACGGTTTGCGACTGAGCCGTTTCGAGTTCAGCCAGTGCATTTTGCTGTTCTTCATATTCGGCATTTCCCTGCAATGCCGCCAGATAGGTACGCTGTAAACTCTGCGCCACTTTTTCAACGATTGCCCCTGCACTATAGGCTGCCCCACGCACCTGCCCAACCACTTGTAAAATTTGTGGATCATCCCGCACAAACTGGCTGTTGGCATGGGTATAGTTTCGGCTACGCTGTTCAACTGCATGCGATAGTTCATAACTGGCAGCACGCCCAAGCCCTGTAATAATCGCCAGCTGCACCAGTTGATAATAAGCCGCCGAATATTTAAAACGCGTGCCATCTACCAAAATTTCACTCGGATCAATCAGCACATCATTAAAAATTGCCGTGCCGCTGGCAGTCAACTTTTGACCAAAACCATTCCAGTCATCCAGCACCGCAACCCCTTCAGAATGGCGTGGCACCAGCACCGAAGCTGACTCTCCGGTTAAGTCCTGAATCCCGACTTCAATCCAGTCAGCATATAAACTGCCCGTGGTGTAATACTTTTGTCCTTTCAGGCGCAGCCGACCTTGCGGATCACGGTAAATATGGGTCTGGAACTGATCACGACTTTCTTTACCGCCTTCCGACCATGCACTGCCTATGGTTTCGCCTGCGGCTATGCGTTTTAGCCAGCGTGCTTTAAATGCAGGATCTTGAGAGATCAGAACATCTTCAGTAAAACCAAAGTGTACCCGTAGCACTTGCGGCAAGTTCGAGTCAGCTTGGGCAAGTTCAACCAGTAAGGCAAATAATTCGGGAATGCTGGCATCAAAGCCACCAAACGCTTTCGGTAAACGTAACCGGGTAAAGCCACTATCTTTAAGCCACTGCAACTGCTCATATGGCAAGATACGCTGCTGCTCACGCTGTAATGTGCCTGCCTGAATTTTGGCAAATACAGGGCGAAAATGCTGAGCCAGTTCGTCATAACGGCTGGAAGGGCCTTGCCCCCATGCGGCATAAATTTGGGATTCAGAAAAGGCTTGGGCATGCTGAATTGTTAGATTAGTCATGGCATTACTCAAAAAATCGATATGCCTTTACCTTAAAATAAATTGCAGACAGCCATCAGACGTTGTTTTGCTATGATTAGCACAATTTTAGATAATTGTTGCCAAGTTATTGAAACGTGATAACTGTCATTTACGGCTAAGCTGGTCACTTCATTAATTAAAAGCAAAAAATTAAAGCAAAAAAATACCCTGCATCGGCAAGGTATTTTTTATCTATTTTAATGGACCTCTTTCATAATTTTTTACGCCCTATTTATTCTTCTCCCTGAGCAAAATTGAAATATATTTCAATGCAGCGCAAGAGAAAGAAAAGAGATTTATGAAAGAAATCTAATGCTTAAAATGGAACACGTTTATATTGGCGGTATTCTGGTTTCCAGAAATTCTTCTCAATATTTTCAATCAGCAATTCATCGCTAATCACAGGTGCAACGCCTGCATCCATCGCCGCTTTTGCCACTTTAAATGCAATCACATGCGAAACTTTCTGAATCTCATCAATCTCAGGCAGCAGGTCTGCATTTGGATCTTGCAACATTGGCGAACAGTCTGCCAAAGCGTTACTTGACGCCATCAACATGCTATCCGTGACGCGGGTTGCCGCTGCTGCAATCACACCCAAACCAATACCAGGGAAAATATACGAGTTATTACATTGGCAAATGTTATACAACTTGCCTTGGTAATTTACAGGCGCAAACGGACTACCTGTTGCGATCAAAGCTTTCCCGTCTGTCCAGTTCAAGATATCGGCAGGTACAGCTTCAACACGTGAAGTTGGATTCGACAATGGCAACACGATTGGACGTTCACAGTTTGCGGCCAAGGTACGGATAATTTCTTCAGTAAATAATCCCGGTTGACCCGATACCCCAATCAATACCGTTGGTTTGGCATGTTTCACCACGTCAAGAAGCGAAATCATTTCATCGGCTTGTGCCCAACTTGCAACCGTTTCAGGTTTTTGCGCTAGTTTGCGCTGGAAATCCAGTAAGTTCGGCTGGTTCTCCGTGATTAAACCGAAACGATCCACCATGAACACGCGTTGACGTGCTTCAGCATCACTCAAGCCTTCCGCCACCATTTGCGCTACGATCTGCTCGGCAATACCACAACCTGCTGAACCTGCGCCCAAGAAGGTAATTTTTTGATCTTTTAACTGCTTGCCTGCCGCACGGCTCGCTGCAATTAGACTGCCCACCGATACCGCAGCCGTTCCCTGAATATCATCATTGAAACAGCAAATTTCATCGCGGTATTTGTTCAGTAAAGGCATGGCATTTTTCTGAGCAAAGTCTTCAAACTGAATCAAGGCTTTTGGCCAGCGGCGGCGAATACCGCGAATCACTTCATCAACAAAACTATAGTACTCATCACCGCTGATACGCGGTTGACGCCAACCCATATAAATCGGATCATTCAACAACTGTTGGTTGTTGGTTCCGACATCAATGGTAATCGGTAGCGTATAGGCTGGGCTGATCCCGCCACACGCTGTATAAAGGGAGAGTTTTCCGATTGGAATGCCCATCCCGCCAATCCCTTGGTCACCAAGTCCCAAAATACGTTCGCCATCCGTGATCACAATCACTTTGACATTTTTGCGATTCACGTTTTGCAAAATATCATCAATGTGTTCACGGTCAGGATAAGAGATAAAAACGCCACGATGACGACGGTAAATATCAGAGAACTGTTGGCAGGCTTCGCCGACGGTCGGTGTATAAATAATCGGCATCATTTCCGCCAAATGATCTTCAAGCAGGCGGAAAAATAGGGTTTCGTTAGTGTCTTGGATATTCCGTAAATAAATGTGCTTATTGATGGCATCGTGAAATGCAGAGTACTGTTGATATGAGCGTTGGCTTTGTTCTTCAATAGTTTCAATCACATGGGGAATTAAACCATGCAGGTTAAAACGAGTCCGTTCGTCTTCGCTAAATGCAGAACCTTTGTTCAATAAAGGCAATTCTAATAAGGTATTTCCAGCATAAGGGATATAAAGTGGATGCTTTTTTTGCGTAGCAGAGGTCATGTTTAGTCTCATCTTTTTGACTAAAACCACACGATTGTGAAGTTTAGCTTTTCAAAATACTCGACTAGCTTAAGCCTTTTTTGATAAAAAATGGTATTTAGCAAATTTATAATGGTATGAGACTTATTTCCTAATTGAATTATTCTGACTAATGCAGTTGGTCTTTGAGGATTTTGCTTATTTCTTGCAAAAAACGCAGGGAATTCTGCAAGAAATAAATCGACTTGTTTTCGGTTACTAGGTTTAGGCTTTCTTTTTGGCAAAACGCGCAAACTTGCGATTAAAGTTCGCCACGCGCCCTTCATTACTCGCCTGACGCACTTCACCAGTATAAAACGGATGCGAAGCACTGGAAATATCCAGCGTTACATAGGGATAAACCTGCCCTTGATATTCTCTGGTTTGGCTTGGTTTTAAGGTTGAGCCAATTAAAAAATAACTGTCTGCATTGGTATCATGAAATAAAACTTGTTGATAATCAGGGTGAATGGCTTTTCTCATACAGCACTCCAAAATAATAATGTTATAACATAACAATATTCTAACCGATTTTTTTAACTCCCGTCAAAAAATCCGCACAATAGCGCACAAAATCAGGCGAAATAGTCTTTCCCTAGAACGTACAAAATTTGCTATATTTACCCTTTTTCTGCGACATTTTTTCTATCCATTATGAATACGGCAATCCAAGCAGCTCTTGATCATGCAGTTCAGTCCCTTCAACAACAGGGTGTTCTTCCATCTGACTGGAAAAATAACAGCATCCTAACCCGAACCAAAGATCGAAGCCACGGCGATTTTGCCTCAAATGTTGCCATGACAGCTGCCAAAGCCGCAGGGTTAAAACCACGCGACCTTGCAGAACAAATCTTGGCAAATTTGCCTGAAGTTGCTGACATCAGCAAAGCTGAAATCGCAGGTCCAGGATTCATTAACTTCTTTTTAAATGCCGATCAGCGTTTTGCCATCCTTGACCAGATTCAACAACAACAAAATGTGTTTGGTCGTACCCAAAGCAATGTTGGACAACGCATTCAGGTGGAATTTGTGTCTGCCAACCCAACCTCTAGCCTGCATGTTGGACATGGTCGTGGCGCCGCTTACGGGATGACCGTGGCGAACTTGCTTGAAGCAACTGGCGCTGTGGTTGACCGCGAATACTATGTCAACGATGCGGGTCGTCAAATGGACATTTTGGCAACCTCAACTTACCTGCGTTACTTGGAACTACAAGGGCAAACTCTGGTTTTCCCAAAAAATGCCTATCAAGGCGATTATGTCAAAGAAATCGCGCAAAGCATTATTGATCAGGACGGCGCAGCACATGTTCGCCCAGTCGCTGACGTGTATAAAGACGTGCCTGAAGATGTGCAATATGCAGATGAGCTTGATGCTGACGGCAATAAAGTGGTTGTTTCAGGTGATAAAGAAAAACACATCGATGGTTTGATTGCCAACTCACAACAATTACTCGGCGCAGGCTATCGCGTGTTCCATCAAGCCGCACTAAAAGCCATTTTAGATGACATCAAAGATGACCTTGGCGAATTTGGTGTGACTTTCAATCAGTGGTTTAGTGAAGCCAGCCTGACTGAAAAAATCGATGAAGCACTTGCAACGCTCGACCAACGTGGCTTCTTATATGAACAAGATGGCAACATCTGGTTTAAATCAACCGAATTCGGCGATGAAAAAGACCGTGTCGTGAAACGTCGTAACGGTCAAACCACTTATTTTGCATCAGATATTGCTTACCACCTCAACAAACTACAGCGTGGTTATACCCACATTGTGGATATCTGGGGTTCAGACCACCACGGCTATATTGCCCGCGTAAAAGCTGCGATTGATGCCATGGGCTATGATTCAAGCAAACTGACTGTCCTTCTGGTTCAGTTCGTCAGCTTGTGGCGTGGCGGTGAAATGGTACAGATGTCATCGCGTTCAGGTCAGTTCGTGACTTTACGTGAACTGCGTGAAGAAGTCGGTAATGATGCTGCACGTTTCTATTATGTGATGCGTAAGAGCGAGCAACACATCGACTTTGACCTTGACCTTGCCGTATCACAAAGCAAAGACAACGCCGTGTATTACATTCAATATGCGCATGCACGTATCTGCCGTATGCTCGAAAAAGCCAAAGATACAGGCCTCGCTTTCGATGCAGTTCAAGCCCGTCAATTTGCTGAACAATTGAGCCTTGAAGCTGAAACTGAAATTCTGGCAAAACTTGCAGCTTACCCAGATATTATTAACCGTGCAGCCAATGCTTACGAACCGCATCAGGTCGGTAACTACCTGAAAGAACTTGCAGCGCTATTCCACGGCTGGTACAACGAACATAAAGTGCTTAGTGACGATGCAGCGTTAACCCAAGCGCGTCTGTTACTTTCAGTCAATGTACAACAAGTATTACGTAACGGTTTAGAGTTGCTCGGTGTATCTGCACCAGCATCCATGTAAGTTAAGAGGATTGCTACGTGTGGGGTAAAACACAACGCGGCGTTTCCGAACGCCCAAAACAGTCACAACAGTCATTGATTCCAAAATGGTTTGGTACATTAATCCTGATTTTAATGGTACTCAGCGCTGCGGTGGCTTTGATGCTGTGGAAGCCGTGGGCACCCGTACATCCACGTAGCGACACCAATGCTGGACAGCCACAGGGCGAAACCAATAAAGACTACCGTTTTTATGACCAGTTGCCAAAACAACAGGTCACGCCTATTCCAGATCAGGCCGTGCCTGCCAATCAACACCAAGAAGCTGGGGTAATTGTTGAAGCACCTGCACAGCCAACGGCTGAAATCAGCAATGCATCTGAACCGAAGACCGTCGCGCAAACCAGCTATATTTTGCAGGTTAAAAGCTACACCGACCCTGATAGTGCCGATGCTAAACGTTCAGAAATCTTAATGAACAAATTGCCCGCCGATGTCATTATTGGTGCGGAAAAAGGCAAAACATGGTATCGGGTCATTTCAGGGCCTTTCACCTCTCAAAATGAAGCTATCGCTGCACAGCAAACTTTGCAAAACAGCGGTATCGACTCGATCATCGTGAAGCATTAAGCCAATCAAATATAAAAAAAGCGATCAGTTGATCGCTTTTTTTATTGAGAAATTTCGAAATTTTGGGGCTAAAAAGAACACCAGATTGCCCAGTAAAATACAAATCACACCCAGTATCGCAGTTAAACTCCAGTGATAATTTTCCCAAAAGGTCGAAATGGTGAGTGCAACCAAAGGAAAAAGTAAGGTACTGTAAGCCGCCTGCCCCGCCCCAATTCGCCCAACCAGCATAAAATAAGCACTAAAGCCAATCACTGAACCAAAAATTGCCAGATAACCCACTGCCAAACTAAATTGTAAGTTCCATGCTGGTATAAATTGCATGCCTTGTGAGGCAGCAAACAAACCCATCCACAAGGTGCCATAACTCATGGCATAGGCGTTACTGCTTAGCACATCTAAGCCACGTTTTTGATGGCGGGTACTGATCATATTGCCCAATGAAAAGCCATATGTTCCAAGCATGCATAAACCGATTCCAAGCAAGGTATTGCCCTGAAAATGGGTGCTGCTTAAGTCTTGCCAGAACAATAAAAACATGCCAAGAAAGCCTAAAGCCACCGCAGGGAAAAACTGTGCTGCAATTTTTTGTCCGAAAAAAATACGGCTATTAATAGCATTGAACAGTACAGCCATCGAGAAAATGACGGACTCCAGACCACTGTTAATATAAGAAATGGCATGATAAAAGCACAAAAAGTTCAGTCCGAAGACGCATAAGCCTTGTAACGCACAAAACAAATGATCACGCAGTGCAAAACGGCGCAAATGCCCTGTCAACAATAGCCCGATCAATAAACAACTTGCCGCAATCAAAAACCGCCAAAATACAGCAACCACAGGATCAACCACATTGGCTTGAGCGGTAATGGCAATCCATGTTGTTCCCCAGATCAGCACAACCAGTCCATACAGAAATAGATTCACGATGACTCTCCTCAATTCTGTTGTCAGTTTGCTTGTATTGCGCTGAGCTTGCTTGCACAAAGCAGGGGAAAAATTGCATAAACTTGCGCTTTTTTTTCTAAAAATTTGCTAACCCTTTTGAAAAAATCGCTAGACTATATTTCCAATGGTTTTGTCACATGACTCTGCATATGGCTTATCAGACCTTAGAACAACTGCAACGACACAAAGCCCAATTACTTGAACACGTACAACTTGGTTCAGGTATGCAACTGGCTGCCTGGTATAATCGGCATGATCGTGTCAGTGTCTGTAGCGATCACCATACCTTGAGCCTATATACTTGCGGGGGCTATGAAAGTTATCAAAAAACAGCTCAGGGCTGGCGTAATGGTGGCGGTCCCGATCATTTCTGTCTGATGCCTCAGCAACAATATTCTGAATGGGATATTCGCGGGGAATTGAGTTTTGTGCATTTATATTACACCGATCAGCATTTGCGTGATCTTGCAGCACATGTCTGGGACAAGGAACCGAACCTGATTCAGCTGCATGAAAAAACCTTTGCAACTGATCCTCAGATTACTTTGCTGTATCGGCATTTTTTATTGGGCTGCAACTGGCAACAATCAGAAAATTTGCTCCAGCTCTCCACCACAGCCACTTTATTACTGAACCATTTATTAAAACATTACAGCAATATTGTTTGGCAGATGCCCCAGTTGAAGAGTGGTTTAGCGCCTGCAACACTACGCTGGGTACTTGAATGGATTGAAGAAAATTTACATTTGCCACTAACGATTGCAGATTTGGCAGCACAGACCAATTTAAGTGAATACCATTTTGCCCACATGTTTCGGCACTCTATGCAACAGGCGCCGCACCAATACATTTTGCAGCGCCGTTTGCAAAAAGCCTATCATTTGATTTCACAGCAACATATGAGCCTGACCGACATTGCACTGGAATGCGGTTTTAGTTCAGCCAGCCACTTTAGTCACCGTTTCAAGCAGCAGTTTGGTTTTGCACCATCTAAGCTGAGAAGCGAGCATACTTCATGATATTTTGATCTACTAAAACTGAGACCATCATTTTTTTATCGGTCGGTTTTATTGCTCTGCATGAGAACAAAACAAAGCAAGTGAACACCATAATCAAGAAGCTTGCACAAGTTACCTATCAGCCTTGAAGCTTATAACATTCATCGAGTGCCAACGCATAATATTCCAGACCTTCACGTGCAGCATGAAATGCTTTTTGTTGTAATTCAGGTTTACCTTCACATAAGCGCTTGATAAGTTCCATTGCTTCATACGGATGAATATCGTCATAATGCGCATGGGCACGTAACCATGCCAGCGAGCGTTTATCAATCTTCACATCGGGATGGTTCTGGTAATTATGAATGCCTTTATAAACATGTGAAGACCAGTCACCTGTTGCCCATTCAATTGCTAAATTGGTTGCAGCCAAACATTCGGCAAGACTACCACGATAGTTAATGCTCCACAGATAATGATTCACAGCATTCATGGCAGGTGGTGGGGTAACATGATCAAGCTGATCAACTGTAAGACCAAAGCCACTTGCCCAGTCCCGATACCAAGTTAAATGTCGCTCTTCAACCTTAATATTCTGAATGAGCCAGTCTCGGGTCGGCACTACACCTGCTTCATTAAACTGAGTTGCCTTAGCCAAAGCCAGCGCCATATAGGACGGAAACTGTGCAACCAAAGGATAAAAATTTAATAAAGCTGCACGAAAGCATTCTAGGCTGAGTGTGCCATTTGCCATACCAATAAATACAGGATGCTGGCTGACACGCTCCTTTGCAGGAATCAGTTCATCCCAGAACTTCTGCGCCCACATATTATGAGGCGTGATTTCCAGGGTGAATTCATTTTTTAGAACAGTCATCATTCACTTCCTCTTGGATTTATTTCATCTAAGCTTTTATTTTTTAATACAACATGTGCTTTGAATAATCAATTAAATTTATTGACTTATTGAATATAGAAATATAAGCCAATCTAAAAAATAAATTAGACGACTGAAACTACTTATACTCAAGTATTAGACTTCTTTCACAGAGGTTTACAGTCTCTTTATTGATATCTATGCGAAATATTTAAATATCTTTCAACCAAACATAAGAGAAATATAATCAAAGAATGAAAGAAGCCGATTTAGATATTTATAGCAGAATTTTTTGACAACTTAATTAACAGCTAAAACCTAAAACTTAGATTCAAAATATACCTTATACCATAGCATCAGACATAATCTTAAAAAAATCATTATCATTTTAAAATCAAAAAGGATTTAAAATATAGTTAAGAATTTTTTATATACATAATTAAAATAACGTTATAATTTTAGTCCTAATGGAAATATTATATACCCAATAGAAAATAAGCAAAAAATAGATATAGACCTCTTCAATCATGGTTTACACTCTCTTTATTGTTCTCAAATAACAAAATTGGAATATATTTCAATGATGTGTAAGAGAAATAAAATTGGCTGATGAAAGACGTCTCCTAAATAGTGAGATTGGGCGATGAAATTACAAAGCTCTAGCATTCTTAGTAAAGAACAAGTAGATTTACTCAAAAAAACTCGTTTAAATTTTCTTTTGTTTCCTAAAAGATTCGAAAGAATATACACAGAATGCTACCGTCATGAAGCAGTCTATGAATTTCGTTATCGTGGCATTATTATTATTATTTTATATCTTTACCTTTCTTTGGGTATTTATCAAGTTTTACCAGAAGATCAAATTACTCCCTGGATTTCGCTCTACGGATGGGTCGGGGTCATTATTCTTGTTGCATGGTTAATGTCTTTTGTTAAACCATTCAATCCCTGGTTCGATTATTATGTGTGTATTGGCTCTACTTTATCAGTTGCAATTAGTTTCATATTAGTCAATGGCTTGGAAGAAGTACAAAATACCGTTCTTTTCCATACAGCCATGATGTATGCCGTCATTATTATTTACGGCTTTGTGGGTTTACGTTTTTATACGGCATTCATTGCTGGCTGGTTAGGTGGTTTAATTGGCTTAATTGTGAGTAATCATATGAATGCCACCATCGACTGGACTCTACTCAACCGCACCTATACATTTAGCAGTTTTCTGGGCATGTCTTTAGCCTATTTTATTGATCGGCAGCACCGTGAGCATTTTCTAAAAAACTGTATTATTGAACACAATCACCTTGAATTGGTACAACAAGCCCAGCAACTCTCCAAACTATCGCAAATGGATGCATTAACGGGCTTGGCAAATCGTCGCTATCTCGATGAAATTTTACAAAATGAATGGGAACGTGCAATTCGCTATACGAAACCTATCACCGCCATGATGATCGATATTGATTATTTTAAATTTTATAACGATGCACTCGGTCATGTGCAGGGCGACGATTGCTTAAAACGGATTGCGTTTATGCTCAATTCATCCACGTCTAACCAACAGGATGTCTTGGTTGCACGCTATGGCGGCGAAGAATTTTTATTAATTTTTCCACAAACCAATGAACAACAGGCCAAGCAATGGGCTGAGCAGCTCCTCAAACATATGCATCAACTCGCACTGCCACACCCCTCGAGCCCAATTTCATCCTATGTCACGCTCAGTATTGGTGTCGCTACAATCATTCCTTCTTATGCAGAAAGTATTTCTGAATTTATTACATCTGCAGATCACGCACTTTACTTGGCAAAGCATCGCGGACGCGATCAATATCAGATTGCCGAGTATGAAGTCCCACCTCTCGCCATCGCCAAATAAATCGATCAGCTTACTATTCCGCAAGTTGCGATAATTGTTTTTCAGACAGTACCAAAATCCCATGCTGACGCAATAAAGCTGTCGTTACGCCAACGCCATCGACTCGTATACCAAAAAATGAGCCATCATAAACTTGTTGGCTACCACAAGATGGGCTATTTTCTTTTAATACAACATGTGTCGCCTGATATTTCTGGGCAATTGCAAGTGCAGAATAAGCCCCCTGAATATACTGTTCAGTGACATCACGTCCCGATTGATCAATCACTTGTGCCGTACCAGCCAAAACTGCGTAGCCATCTCCACCCACCATTTCCGCAGGTAAACGTGGCGTGGGTAAGCCCGCAAGTAACTCTGGGCAAATGGCAATCGCTTTATGTTCATGAATCAGCTGTTGAACTTTCAAATGCAGACAGTCTGTTCCATCATATCTGACAGGTCTCCCTGCCAAACATGCACTGACTAAGATCATGACTCAACAAACCCACAAATAAAATATAAGCATAACGCCTTTTTACACAGAACCCTAGTTGCTATTGATAGTGCCCATCGATTTCCTGTGCTCGCTGAAATGCATCGCGTTGCTGGATCCGTGCCAAAAATGCCCGAATGTTAGGAATATCGAGTGGAATACGCTTAGACATTGCCTGTAAAGGAAAACTCATTTGAATATCAGCAAAGGAAAAATCTCCAGCAAAATAATCATGCTCTGCCAAATATGCTTCAATATATGCGACATGATCTTGCAACCGAGGCTGTAAAAAACCTGCCTTGACGCCATTGCAGACTTTTTTGGCAATTGGACGAATCAAAAATGGCATATGAGCTGGCATATTGCCCATCACCAACTGAAACACCAAAAGTGGCATCAGTGAACCTTCCGCATAGTGCATCCAGTACAAATACTGATAAGCATGTTCCTGATCTTCAGGACGGGGCTTGAACTGGTATTCAGGGTCATAGCGCTGCTGTAAAATTTCCAGAATCACTGCAGATTCTGCAAATACATGTTGATCATCCTGCAAGATAGGCGATTTGCCAAGTGGGTGGATGAGCTTGAGCTCATCGGGTGCAGACAAGTTGGGTTGGCGCTTGTAAAAGTGAATCTGGTAATCTGTCAGTTGTAACTCTTCCAAAGCCCATAAAATACGAAAGGCTCGCGAATACTGTAAATAATGCAGAATCATCATTAAAAGTGACCTCCAGAATATTGCTTCTACTCATCCTAACAGATCAATTTATGATCACCAGAGCTTTTTTATAACTTAGCATTTCCATGAAATAGAATTACAACTTAAATGCTTATGACACTCCTGTTACAATAAAAATTATCACCTTTCGATAAATTCATGAATTTTTATAAGGTTTTTCCTGTATGGAATCTAAAAGCCCGCCCAAATATCAGGCACTACAACCTCAATACCGTTTATTAGTTCTTTTGGTGTCGATTGGTTTTTTCATGCAGGCTCTCGATACCACCATCGTTAATACAGCTTTACCCGCCATGGCACAGCACTTACAGGAAAATCCTCTGCATATGCATGGTGTGATTGTCGCTTATGTGCTTTCAGTTGCGAGCTGTATTCCTCTTAGTGGCTGGCTCGCAGACCGTTTCGGGCTACGTCATGTTTATTTAAGTGCGATTATTATTTTTACCATTGGCTCTCTGGGTTGTGGTTTATCTAACACTTTAGAACAATTGATCTTTTTCCGTGTGCTGCAAGGTATTGGTGGTGCATTACTCTTACCTGTTGGGCGGCTGTCTTTATTAAAAATTATTCCACGCGAGCAATTTCTATCTGCAATTAACCTCATGAGCCTTGCAGGACTCATTGGACCACTGATTGGGCCAACTCTCGGTGGCTGGCTGGTAGAAGTCGCGAGCTGGCACTGGATTTTCCTGATCAATATTCCGATGGGGTTACTTGGCGTTCTCGTCACATTCAAAGCGCTGCCCAATATCGTCGAACCAAATGTGAAACACTTTGACAGTTCAGGCGTGTTAATGTTGATTGTCGCGATGGTTGGATTAACTTTAGGGATTGATTCATTCTCGATCAAAAGCAGCGGGTCATCGCACTCAATCGGGTATGCCTTGCTCAGTGCGGGAATTATTGCCAGCCTTTTATATGCTCATCATGCACATAACCATCAGAATGCTTTATTTCGCAGTGATTTATTTCGACATCAGTTTTATGCGATTGGGATTTTAGGCAATTTCTTTGCACGTTTCGCAGGCAATGCCATTCCCTTTGTTTTGCCATTACTCATGCAAGTGGTCTTTAAATTTGAACCATTTGAAACAGGCCTGATGATGATTCCGCTCGTCCTCGGCTCACTGTTTTCCAAACCGATTGTGCGCCCACTGATTCAGAAGTTTGGCTATCGCAATGTTTTATTGTTCAATACCACTGCGGTAGGTCTATGTGTCATGAGTTTTACCCTCACCACAGCCACCACACCAGAATGGTTACGTGCACTGCATTTCTTTATTTTTGGCACACTCAACTCGATTCAATTTGTGTCGATGAACACCTATACCCTCAAAGATTTGCCATCGCAGCATGCCAGTAGTGGCAACAGTTTCCTGTCTATGATCATGATGCTATCGATGAGTATCGGCGTCGCATTTACAGGAACGCTGATTCACTTTTATCAGGGTACAACTTTTCATCTACCGATTGCTCAGGCTTTTGACTATACCCTGCTCACGCTAGGCGCACTCAATGTCGTGACCATGCTGATTTTCTGGCAGATTCCAAAACAAAATCAGTCACAAGTTTAAATAGGCTTTCTGGTGCAGTTTTCTTAAAATAGATGCTCAATCCTAGATATCTGCTTGATCATGAAAGCTGCCCGCAAAAGCCATTTGCACCTTGTCCGAACTTTAACTGCTACTCTTGTGGTCTTACTCTTATGTTTGATCAGCTTGGTTCTACTCCAGAACCAGCCAGCAGAAGCGCAAGACCACCCCGTGCAAGGCTTCGACGTCTCTCATCATCAAGGCAAGATCGACTGGAAAAAGATTTCCCCTCACAAATACCAGTTTGTGTATTTAAAGGCCACCGAGGGGGGTGACTACCAAGATCCAAGTTTTCAGCGGAATTGGCTAAAAGCACGCGAACAGGGCTTAAATGTCGGAGCATATCATTATTATCGTTTATGTCGAGAAGCCAAAATTCAGGCGGCCAATTTTATCGCCACGGTGCCCAACAAAGCCGATGCTTTAGCACCTGTCATTGATTTGGAATACGATGCCAATTGCCTTCAAAACTCAACCCAAGAACAACTACTTAAACAAATTCAAGTCATGGAGCAACTGCTGCATCAGCATTATGGCAAACCCCCTATTATTTATACCTCAAAAACCTTTTACCATATTGTACTCATGGGGCACATGCCACATAACGCACTTTGGATTCGTGACTATGATGAGGCGTATCCCAAACTCAAAGACCAACATGGCTGGATGTTCTGGCAATATACGCAAAAAGGGCATATCGAGGGCATTCAACAGCCTGTTGATTTAAACGCTTATGCAGGTTCAATGGCCCAATGGCAAAGTTACTTACGTTATTTAGGGGTAATTCATCATTAAACTGCGGAAAATCATTCACATCGACATGGATGCCTTTTATGCCTCAGTCGAGTTACGTGAACGTCCCGATTTAATCGATGTACCTGTAGTGGTCGCAGCTCATCATCCACGTGCCGTCCTTACCACAGCTTCCTACCCTGCACGTTGTTTTGGTTTACGCTCAGCCATGTCAATGGCACAAGCCCGAAAACTCTGTCCGCATGTGGTGGTGCTAGAACCTCGTTTTGAGCTGTACCGACAAATTTCTACACAGATTCAGCAGATTTTTCAGCAATATACCGATCTAATCGAACCCATATCTTTAGATGAAGCTTATCTAGATGTCACTGAAAATAAACTGGGTTTAGCATCAGCAACCGAAATCGCACAAGCGATTCAACAACAGATTTGGCAACAGATGCAGCTCACGGCTTCGGCAGGAGTTGCTCCCAATAAATTTTTAGCCAAGATTGCTTCGGACTGGTATAAACCTAATGGGTTATGTGTCATTAAACCTCAGCAAGTTCAACAATTTATTTATGACTTACCTTTAAAGAAAATTCCAGGAGTCGGAAAAGTGACTCAAGCTAAACTGGAGCAGCTACAACTTTATACTTTAGGTGATTTACAAAAAATTGAACTCCATGTTTTACAAAAACATTTTGGCAAATATGGGCAACAGTTACATTTGTATGCGCAAGGTATTGATGAGCGACCTGTCGTAGCCAGTCGGGTACGTCAGCAAATTTCTAAAGAAATTACTTTTGATCAAGATCTGTATTTATCTGCCTGTCATGATGCATGGCAAGTCTTGGCTGAGAAAGTCTGGGCAAGTCTAGAAAAACGTCAACTGAGTGCTTTTGGTGTCAGCATTAAACTCAAACAGCCAGATTTTCAAATTGTCCAGCACAGTAAACGCTTTCAAAGCCCCTTGGAAAACCTTGCCCAGTTACAGCAAGCCATTCTGCTTTTACTCTCCGAGCTTCAGCTCTCTCCCCAACTACGTTTTCGGTTGATCGGCATTGGCGTATATCAACTGATTGCGATAGAACAAAAATTTCAGCTGTCATTCTGGTCAGAGATGGATTGACGTTAAAATCTAGGTCTTTAGTAAAAAATTATGGTCTAGAGACTCGCATAGCATGCATTTTTCGATTAAGCTATGCTCGCTTACATTTATCCATGAAGCTATTGCATGGTTAAAACTAATCCATGGTTTTAACTAGCCGTCCCTGTAATACATCGGATTAATCATCTTGCGCATTGCGGGGCGCTCCGACTGTTCGGCATAGACTTTCTTTGAATGACCCCAACCTCTTCTCTCAATATCACACAAAAAAAACGTGCACGCAAAGCTGCTCTCAGTAGTTTTATGGGTGCTGTTGTCGACTGGTATGATTTTTACTTTATGGCATTGTTGCCGCATTAGTTTTTAAACAACAGTTTTTCCCGAATATTGACCCGATAATGGGCACGCTGTCGACTTTTGCCACCTTTGGTGTAGGCTTCTTATTTCGCCCATTGGGCGGTATTCTGTTTGGACATTTTGGAGACAAACTGGGTCGTAAAAAGATGCTGTTCCTCACCGTTTTTCTAATGGGAGGAGCAACGGTACTGATCGGTTTTTTACCCACATATAGCCAGATTGGCTGGTGGGCACCTGTACTGCTAGTCACTTTACGTGCCATTCAAGGTTTTGCTGTAGGCGGTGAATGGGGTGGTGCGGCACTCACGGCTGTAGAAAATGCACCGACAACCCAAAAAGCCTTTTACAATAGCGGCGTTCAGGTCGGTTATGGCGTGGGCTTAATGCTGGCATCTGGCTGCGTATCGCTGATTATTTTATCCATTGGTGAAGATGGTTTTAGAGACTGGGGCTAGCGAATTCCATTTCTCGCTAGCATTATCCTTGTTGCTTTTGCGGTATGGATACGCTCCGATCAGGATGAATCTTTAGAATTTAAACAGCACCAAAAACAAGCGCCCCAAACTCAAGAAAAGCAATCACGTTTCCCGATTATTCAAGAGATTCAGCATAATCCTAAAGGCTTTTTTTATATTATTGCTCTACGCTTGGCTGAATTGCTGTCGATGTATCTAGTCACCACATTTGCACTGAATTACTCCACTGAAAAATTGCACATGCCTTCACAGCTATTCTTGAATATCTCTTTAATAGTCGGTGCAATTAGCTGTTTCAGCATCCCATTTTTTGCCATGATTGCTGACCGCTTTGGTCGTCGTCGCATGTGCATTATGGGTGGATTAATTGGTGCAGTAACCTCATTTCCATTCTTTTTAGCCTTACAAAGTGGCTCAATTGGTGGCTGATTGTGCTGTCTATTTTACTTGCCAGCATTGTCGGTGGTGGCTTTACACCGTTTATTGCCACAGGACTCATCTTTCTCGCACATGGGCACTGGATCTTGGTAGCAATTTACTTAACTGCTGGCTGTTTATTAACTGCAATTGTTGCAGCCCGCATGAAGGGTCAAGTATCATCAAAAATTATTCATCCTCCCCGTGTAGATTAAGGTTATGGCTGTTGAACGTTTACATGTAAGCTCACGTTTTTGTGAAGTCGCAATTTCAGGTAATTTAGTCCATCTTGCAGGGCAACTTGCAGATGATACGACTCAAGATATTCGCTCACAAACTCAGCAAACCCTTGCCAATATTGATCGTTTTCTTGCAGATGCAGGAACAGATAAAACCCATATTTTATCTGTAATTATTTTCCTAAAAGATATTGAACAGGACTATGCTGCAATGAATGAAGTATGGGATGCATGGGTTGTTTCAGGTCATGCTCCTGCACGTACCTGTGTAGAATCAAAACTGTATGCGCCTGATGTTTTGGTTGAAATGACTGTAACTGCAGTCAAACCATAAGATCGCAAAATGGCATTTGCCTTATGCAAATGCCATGCTTTTTTCCTGAATATTCAAGTCTCGTGATAATTTTTTCAAATCAGGCACACCCGCGTAACGGATCACTCGATACCCTGCCATTTCCAATAGGGCATCTTCATACCGATCTTCACGATGCTGAGTAAACACTGAACCACATAATGAGATAATGGCTATAGCCTGAAACTGCGAATTTAAAATCACAAAATCAGCAGTCATATTATTAAATTTTTCCCGTGTATGTGAGTATTTACTGGTCAGCAAAGAACGATAAGACACATTCGATAAAATAATATGCTGTGGTAAAAGTTGTGTAAGCCTTTGATAAATAATTTGTTCATTATAATTAAGCAAGGCACGCTGTTTTAAGGCACTATCAGAATGTTGATCTATGCGTTTTCGATAACGAAGCCCGAAAACAAGTAAAATCAGCAGACTTAAGATACTAAGAGAAATAAGTTCGATCATTACACCTTTTCCTTATAATTATCTGATTCATGTATCAGTTGCAATCCCTATGCAAGTCTTTTATTCATCCTCAAATGATCAATGGCATTGGACAATACAATACCGTTGACAATCCATAAATTTTATAATGAAAAATATGAGTAGATTCGTCAACCTTATGAACACCTACCTAAACCTTATGAACACCTACCTAATCTATAACACATCCTGAATTCTTTTACTTTGGCTTTATAATATTGTCTTTTTATCAAGATAACGTACTGTTTGAACATAGAAAGTAAAATGGCGAGCAAGCTAGAATGTAGAATTCAATTGCAAGTTGATCGACTTAGCTTTTGATAAAATAAAGATTCAGAACAAAACAAGAGATACTTTCAAAGGGAAATTTAAAATTAGATAAAAGCAAAGCTTTAGGTACTACTTATTTTATTTATCATTATTAAACTGACTTATGGATTTTAAAATAACCCATAATCCACGCATAAAAAAGCACCCCCAACGGTTAAGTTGAGGGTGCCTGGAATAATGAGCTGGCGATGACTTACTCTCACATGGGTAACCCCACACTACCATCAGCGCTAAGAGGTTTCACTTCTGAGTTCGGGAAGGGATCAGGTGGTTCACTCTTGCTATGGTCGCCAGCACAACTGTTATGGACATTTTCGGGTTTTATGCTCAGATCACGTTGATCTTGTTGCTACCGTACTGTGTACCAAATGAGTTATTAACAAATTGGTTTGTTGAGTCTTACTTTAAGCAGTTCATTTTAGCGTTTTGCTTAACTTAATCAAGCTGTTTTGCTGTTTTATGAATCGATTGAGCTTTATATACAACTGCTTGGGTGTTGTATAGTCAAGCCTCACGAGCAATTAGTATTGGTCAGCTTCACATATCACTATGCTTCCACACCCAACCTATCAACGTCCTAGTCTCGAACGGCTCTTTAGAGGAATAAATTCCTAGGGAAATCTTATCTTGAGGTAGGCTTCCCGCTTAGATGCTTTCAGCGGTTATCCCTTCCGAACATAGCTACCCGGCGATGCGACTGGCGTCACAACCGGTACACCAGAGGTTCGTCCACTCTGGTCCTCTCGTACTAGGAGCAGATCCTCTCAAATTTCCAGCGCCCACGGTAGATAGGGACCGAACTGTCTCACGACGTTCTAAACCCAGCTCGCGTACCTCTTTAAATGGCGAACAGCCATACCCTTGGGACCTGCTTCAGCCCCAGGATGAGATGAGCCGACATCGAGGTGCCAAACACCGCCGTCGATATGAACTCTTGGGCGGTATCAGCCTGTTATCCCCAGAGTACCTTTTATCCGTTGAGCGATGGCCCTTCCATACAGAACCACCGGATCACTAAGACCTACTTTCGTACCTGCTCGACTTGTGGGTCTCGCAGTTAAGCGCGCTTTTGCCTTTATACTCTACGCGTGATTTCCGACCACGCTGAGCGCACCTTCGTACTCCTCCGTTACTCTTTAGGAGGAGACCGCCCCAGTCAAACTACCCACCAGACATGGTCCTCGCTCCAGATTATGGAGCAGAGTTAGAACCTCAATATTACCAGGGTGGTATTTCAAGGATGGCTCCATTGGAACTGGCGTCCCAACTTCAAAGCCTCCCACCTATCCTACACAAGTAAGATCAAAGTTCAATGTCAAGCTGCAGTAAAGGTTCACGGGGTCTTTCCGTCTAGCCGCGGGTACACCGCATCTTCACGGCGAATTCGATTTCACTGAGCCTCTGCTGGAGACAGCGCCGCCATCATTATGCCATTCGTGCAGGTCGGAACTTACCCGACAAGGAATTTCGCTACCTTAGGACCGTTATAGTTACGGCCGCCGTTTACTGGGGCTTCGATCAAGAGCTTCGCTTACGCTAACCCCATCAATTAACCTTCCAGCACCGGGCAGGCATCACACCCTATACGTCCACTTTCGTGTTTGCAGAGTGCTATGTTTTTAATAAACAGTTGCAGCGGCCTGGTTTCTGTGGCTGCCAACAGCTCATCCCGCAAGGAGAATCACCGTCAGCAGCGTACCTTCTCCCGAAGTTACGGTACCATTTTGCCTAGTTCCTTCAGCAGAGTTCTCTCAAGCGCTTTGGTCTACTCGACCTGACCACCTGTGTCGGTTTAGGGTACGATTCCTGTGTAACTGAAGCTTAGAGACTTTTCTTGGAAGCATGGTATCAGCCACTTCACTGTACAAGTACAGCTTGCTATCAACTCTCAGCATAGAGCACCCCGGATTTGCCTAAGATGCATGCCTACTGTCTTCCACCTGGACAACCAACGCCAGGCTGACCTAACCTTCTCCGTCCTCTCATCGCATTACACAGAAGTATTGGAATATTAACCAATTTCCCATCGACTACGCCTTTCGGCCTCGCCTTAGGGGTCGACTCACCCAGCCCCGATTAACGTTGGACTGGAACCCTTGGTCTTTCAGCGAACGGGTTTTTCACCCGTTTTGTCGTTACTCACGTCAGCATTCGCACTTCTGATACCTCCAGCAGACTTCTCAATCCACCTTCATCGGCTTACAGAACGCTCCCCTACCACTTACGCATAAGCGTAAATCCGCAGCTTCGGCACATAGTTTTAGCCCCGTTACATCTTCCGCGCAGGCCGACTCGACTAGTGAGCTATTACGCTTTCTTTAAAGGGTGGCTGCTTCTAAGCCAACCTCCTAGCTGTCTATGCCTTCCCACATCGTTTCCCACTTAACTATGATTTTGGGGCCTTAGCTGGCGGTCTGGATTGTTTTCCTCTTGACTACGGACGTTAGCACCCGCAGTCTGTCTCCCGGATAGTACTCATAGGTATTCGGAGTTTGCATCGGTTTGGTAAGTCGGGATGACCCCCTAGCCGAAACAGTGCTCTACCCCCTATGGTATTCGTCCGAGGCGCTACCTAAATAGCTTTCGGGGAGAACCAGCTATCACCGAGTTTGATTAGCCTTTCACCCCTATCCACAAGTCATCCCCCGGCTTTTCAACGACGGTGGGTTCGGTCCTCCAGTTAGTGTTACCCAACCTTCAACCTGCTCATGGATAGATCACCCGGTTTCGGGTCTATACCCAGCGACTAAAACGCCCTATTAAGACTCGATTTCTCTACGGCTCCCCTATTCGGTTAACCTCGCCACTGAATATAAGTCGCTGACCCATTATACAAAAGGTACGCAGTCACACCACGAAGGTGCTCCCACTGCTTGTATGCATGCGGTTTCAGGATCTATTTCACTCCCCTCACAGGGGTTCTTTTCGCCTTTCCCTCACGGTACTAGTTCACTATCGGTCAGTCAGGAGTATTTAGCCTTGGAGGATGGTCCCCCCATATTCAGACAAGGTTTCACGTGCCTCGCCTTACTCGTCATCATTATATGTGCCCTTTCGTGTACGGGACTATCACCCTCTACGGTTGCACTTCCCAGAGCATTCCGCTAAAACACATATAACTTAATGGGCTGATCCCCGTTCGCTCGCCGCTACTGAGGGAATCTCAATTGATTTCTTTTCCTAAGGGTACTGAGATGTTTCACTTCCCCTCGTTCGCCTTGCAACACTATGTATTCATGTTGCAATACCTACCTTATGGTAAGTGGGTTTCCCCATTCAGACATCTCCGGATCACAGGATATTTGCCGCCTCCCCGAAGCTTTTCGCAGGCTATCACGTCTTTCATCGCCTCTGACTGCCAAGGCATCCACCACATGCACTTAATTACTTGACTATACAACCCCAAACAGTCGTTATTACCTACAAGTAGTAATAAGACATGATCAATGATTTCTCATCAATCTCTTACAGTTTGAAGTACTGTGAACTTAATCACTGTACAGCTTCAATCTAATTCATATACCAAAACGCTTGATTCAGTTAATTTGCTAGTTCTCATTTCAATTCTTAATTAAACCGTAACACTTACGCATTACTGTCAATCTTGAATTAAATGAGTTGAACAATTTATTTCAGACTCAATTTTACCAATCTGTTAATGAGTTAATGTGTCCTCGTCGGATCACACTAATACCGTGATACTTAAATCACAGAAGTTAATAAAATTAAAACCCTTAGGTTTTTCTCTTACTAAATTCTGTAATCTTTAGCTCGAATTCTAATCTTCAGAATTCGTGGTGGAGACTAACGGAGTCGAACCGTTGACCTCCTGCGTGCAAAGCAGGCGCTCTACCAACTAAGCTAAGTCCCCAGCTTATCATTTCGATTTGTATATCTAAGTTTCTGTAACCTTGATCTCTCAATCTCAGTTGTAGACTTGGTGGGTCTGACAAGACTTGAACTTGTGACCCCACGCTTATCAAGCGTGTGCTCTAACCAACTGAGCTACAGACCCATTCGATATACCAGAAGAACAACTTGTTGTGGATTCTTACCAATCAATCCGTCTTTTCGTTAAGGAGGTGATCCAGCCGCAGGTTCCCCTACGGCTACCTTGTTACGACTTCACCCCAGTCATCGGCCACACCGTGGTAACCGCCCTCATTGCTGTTAGGCTAGCTACTTCTGGTGCAACAAACTCCCATGGTGTGACGGGCGGTGTGTACAAGGCCCGGGAACGTATTCACCGCGGCATTCTGATCCGCGATTACTAGCGATTCCGACTTCATGGAGTCGAGTTGCAGACTCCAATCCGGACTACGATCGGCTTTTTGAGATTAGCATCCTATCGCTAGGTAGCAACCCTTTGTACCGACCATTGTAGCACGTGTGTAGCCCTGGCCGTAAGGGCCATGATGACTTGACGTCGTCCCCGCCTTCCTCCAGTTTGTCACTGGCAGTATCCTTAAAGTTCCCGACATTACTCGCTGGCAAATAAGGAAAAGGGTTGCGCTCGTTGCGGGACTTAACCCAACATCTCACGACACGAGCTGACGACAGCCATGCAGCACCTGTATCTAAGTTCCCGAAGGCACCAATCCATCTCTGGAAAGTTCTTAGTATGTCAAGGCCAGGTAAGGTTCTTCGCGTTGCATCGAATTAAACCACATGCTCCACCGCTTGTGCGGGCCCCCGTCAATTCATTTGAGTTTTAGTCTTGCGACCGTACTCCCCAGGCGGTCTACTTATCGCGTTAGCTGCGCCACTAAGGTCTCAAAGACCCCAACGGCTAGTAGACATCGTTTACGGCATGGACTACCAGGGTATCTAATCCTGTTTGCTCCCCATGCTTTCGTACCTCAGCGTCAGTATTAGGCCAGATGGCTGCCTTCGCCATCGGTATTCCTCCAGATCTCTACGCATTTCACCGCTACACCTGGAATTCTACCATCCTCTCCCATACTCTAGCTAACCAGTATCGAATGCAATTCCCAAGTTAAGCTCGGGGATTTCACATTTGACTTAATTAGCCGCCTACGCACGCTTTACGCCCAGTAAATCCGATTAACGCTTGCACCCTCTGTATTACCGCGGCTGCTGGCACAGAGTTAGCCGGTGCTTATTCTGCGAGTAACGTCCACTTACTTTGGGTATTAACCAAAGAAGCCTCCTCCTCGCTTAAAGTGCTTTACAACCAAAAGGCCTTCTTCACACACGCGGCATGGCTGGATCAGGGTTCCCCCCATTGTCCAATATTCCCCACTGCTGCCTCCCGTAGGAGTCTGGGCCGTGTCTCAGTCCCAGTGTGGCGGATCATCCTCTCAGACCCGCTACAGATCGTCGCCTTGGTAGGCCTTTACCCCACCAACTAGCTAATCCGACTTAGGCTCATCTATTAGCGCAAGGTCTAATGATCCCCTGCTTTCTCCCGTAGGACGTATGCGGTATTAGCGTTCCTTTCGAAACGTTGTCCCCCACTAATAGGCAGATTCCTAAGCATTACTCACCCGTCCGCCGCTAAATCCAGGAGCAAGCTCCCTTCATCCGCTCGACTTGCATGTGTTAAGCCTGCCGCCAGCGTTCAATCTGAGCCATGATCAAACTCTTCAGTTTAAAATCATTGCACTTTACTAAAAGTGCTAAATCTGGCTCATTAATCTTACTGACTAAAAATTCGCTCAAATAAACTTCGAGAAATTTCTACCAATTCAATCAATGAAATATATATTCGACTGATCAACCAGTAAAAATCCACACAAGTTGTTCTTCCAATTCTCTTAATGATCTTCT
>NZ_KB851220.1 GCF_000368265.1 Acinetobacter brisouisimilis
TGCATTTCGTATAACGACCATTATGTTAAATAGATGCTATTCTACTTCAACATCTTTTTCTATAAGGAGTTCTTTCTCTCTAGCTTTTTTCTTTCTTTCCTCATAGTCATTGACTGCTAGGTCGTATAATTCTCCAAATATAGATACATGCCAGACCTTTCCAAGATCAGATTCATTATTTACTCTTCCACAATAAATACCTAAAAATTTCCAAACACTGGAATTTCCTCCTATAGTTTGTGAAATTTTTCCACTTTCTAAGTCAATTGTTCTATACGTACCTTTCCGAAAGGCTACTACTGGGGAGCCAGATTGTCCTTGCCGTGTTCTACAGTCAATTAAGAAAAGAGGATTATCTTTATTAATTAATCTTAGCTCTTGTGCTAAAAAGCCTGTAGACCATATTGGAAATTTTCCATAGCTAGTTAAACCAAAAGGAAAGCCAATTACACTTACAGTTTCAGATGGGGAAATGTCTAATGGTGCATCGTCTAGGTCTAAATCAAGATAATAAGGAAGATTTTGTACATCAGAGCCCCATTCTAAGTTTAATGCTACTACATCTACCTCACTACTTAACGTGGGATGTTCATACCAATATTTAGTACCATCATCTCTATAAAGTGGTAATTTTATAGGAAGCCATTCTCCAATAGCGTTATCTAGATTCTTATGAAAATGAATCATTATGTGAGTAGGTTCAGCTAAAGTGGGGCTGATATGTTTCCCATTTATAGGATTTTTGCCAGTAACGTTATGTTTATTTGTAAAAAATACGCAACGTTTTTCCTTATCTCTGGCAACAAGAAATCCTGTTCCATTAGCTAAAATGGTTCCCTCGAAATACATTTCTATGTATATGCTTTTTGTAGAAAGAATTTCTAATGGAAATAGAGGATCATCAAACTTAAACATTATTTATCCATTTTTAATTAAATTTTGATTCTATTGTAGTCAATATAAGTTTTACTATTCATCATGAAGTTCTTTTAAAATTAACATAATACCGCTTATGCGAAATGAAAAAAGCCCCAAATCCTGTTGGGGCTTTTTCCGTATTTGCGTCTAGGGTCAACTCCTGTCATCCCTCACGATCCTGATGCGAGAACTTATTATTTTTGTTTGATGTTCCGGAACATCCTGTTCCTCGATGAGTTCAGAATAAAAAATTTAACTTGGCTTGAACATGGGACATTATCACCATTATTTGTGAGATATGGCTTACAATCAAATTGAATCACTGAAAAAAAACAGGCAACAAAATATGTGTGATCAAGATGAACGTGACATCGCGATTGCAGCAGCGCATGTGTTGCGTGACTGCTTTATTACAACAGCAAAAACACAGACTGTTTTGTATGTTGAAAATGATAAATTAATGAGCAAATCTCCAAATGAAGATCCAGTTTTTATAAAAAAAATTAGAGGACGTAACCCTGATATCGCTAGAAAATTTAGCAGTAAAAAAACGTTTAAACTCAAAAAACGCTGCATTGAATGAAAGTTAAATTACATCTATTTCATGAAATTCATTAAGTTTTTAATAAAATAATCAATAACTTAATTTAAAGGTAGCTATGATGTGTGTCGAGAATTTTCTATCTTTTAAAATTATTATAAGTATTTGATTTAATTTATTATTTAATAAAAACACTTAAAGTAAAATAAAAGTGCTTAAAAGTTTAAGTTATTGAAAATAATATAATTTTTTAGGACACACATCATAGCTACCTTTCTCCGTCAAATTTGAATGCACTCGTATTACTTTATTTGACATCTTGCAGACTCTGTAAAATTTCGTTGATATCGTTGTTGCGTATTCTTATGTAGATCTACCACCTATTCCTATTCAAACTCTACCAGTCACTCCTGTTGCTAGTAGACCACTTATTTTTGAATCAAATATTTCAAAACAAAATATGAATCTTGCTGTACTACCTTAACATGGTATAATTTGTACATCATATTGATGTACTTATTGGTGAGAAATATGGCTAACTTAGCAACAGAACGAATCAATGTTCGTTCAACAATAGATGCAAAGAACGTGATTGAGCAAGCTGCGAACTTATTGGGTCTTAGTGTAAGTTCCTTTATGATCCAATCCTCATTTGAACGGGCAAAAGAATTACTTAAATCTAATCATGAGTTAAAAGTAAATAACGCTGATCGGGATATGTTAATGAATTTACTTGAAAATCCACGCCCTGCAAATGATGAGATGAAAAAATTGATGGGTTTATTAAATGAAGATTGAGGTTTTACAGACCCATCATCAAAAAAAATCTTTTAATTGTGGGCAAGACGATTTAAATAAGTTCATAAAACAATATGCATCCCAACATCAGAAATCAGGAACAAGTAAAACATATGTTGTTATTGATGACGATGCACAGGTGAGAGGATTTTATTGTTTATCAAGTACCTCTATAGGATTCGATGTAGTTGATACTGTGCTTACTAAGCGATTACCTCGTTATCCATTACCTTGTGTTGTTGTAGGTCGCTTTGCCGTTGATCAAGCAGCTCAAGGGCAAGGAATTGGAAAATTACTTTTAGCACATGCTCTTAAACAAGTTTCAAAAGTTGCTCAAATTATTGGTGTAAATTTTGTTGTAATACATGCAAAAGATCAAAAAGCGATGGAGTTTTATCAGCGTTTTGGCTTTATTTCATTAACATCAAATCCATTAACATTAATATATCCAGTTAATGAAATACCTAATTTTAATTAAATTGGTCTACTAGCAACAGGAGTGACTGGTAGATTGCGAACAAGAACAGGTGGCAGACTTATTCAGTAATTTGCAGTTGTAAGTTAAATCTGCATTTTCTTGTGCAATTTTTCCGATTCTCACCCACTTTTCGATCTTTTGCGATATGCTAAAATTTTCAGCTTTAGCGTAAACTTCAGCATCATTCACTAACTTTTGATCAAGCTTTACAACTTTTAAAGCCATAGTTTTTCAAGATCTGAACAGAAACTCACAACACAGAACAAGATTATTATTTAACCAAAAAATGTAGGTAATGGTTGAAGCATAAAAGAGACACCATGATTTACAAAAAATTTTTACCGCTTTTCTGCTCTTTTTTGGACTTTTCATCCCGAAATTGGTTGTACAGTAAATAAGAGTTCCATTGATTTGCGGCTCGAAACCATTTAATCTCAGCTTGCCAATCAAGATTTTGTAGACAAGATGTGAATAGTGTCTGTACTGCAAAATATGAAACTCTTGTCGTGAGTTTTATGTGCAAACGTCAGCCAACGTTTGCTAAAACTCGCAAAGCTGCATACGTCCGAAAGGTAGTTGGTGCGGCTATGAATGGCACTAGGCAGTGAGACTCTGCCTTTTGACCGGATCTAAAAAATATCTTTATTAAATAAGGTATTAGACAAAGTTGGGCGACATAGAAACGGGAATCTAGGTGACTAGATCAAACCCTGTCTCATGGAGAGTGTGAGTAACTTCAAGGATTGAGAGTTACGTTAACAACACCTATTTCATGCTTCAATTTTTACGAAGGGCATGATGTATGGCGCACAGGTGGGCTGCTGAGAGTATCGTGAGGTACTAGGGGGTCAGAGGAGAAATCTGGAAGACTCTGGTACTCGTTGATTGACTTAAATGACTTGTCGAGATGACGTTTTAAGTTGGTTAATGAGATCGCTGGATAGCTCAAGCCTGTAACGGTGACACGTAAAACGTTATGTCGCGAAGAAATTAAGACTGCATTGATTAAGTTCATTGCGGTCTTTTTTATTTTTTAGACACACATAACGAAGATGTTGCTTTGCGTAGATCAAGTGCTTTACCCACAGTGAAGTCGAATGATGGTTAATAATACGGGTTTTTGGAACTCTTACCGTAAAAAGCGGGAACAACTGTTATTTTACAGAGTGGATAGGCGTACTGATCGTTGATTGATATTGATTTATTTTTATCAAACAACAAAGACCATGATGACTAATATGGGAATCTCTCAGGTCGATGATTATATACGGTGGCTCCGTGATATAGACTTTTTGAAGCGAAAACCTGCCTTGAGTGGGGAATAAGTTTTGATTTATGAGAGAAGGAGAATTGTTGAGTAGATTCTGAATCAGCATTGATACAGATCCAGTCACTTCGAGCGAATAAAAACGTGAGCGGTGATGAAGCGAAAGACAATGCGAGCAATATTTAAAACCATGACAAGGGTTTTAAAAGTGAGGCGTGGCAACCTCGGTATCTATGAAATGATACAAACTTTTTTGGCGTGGAAGAAAATCATATTAATTATTTTAATGATTGGCGTGGCTGCTAATTATTTCGATATTTGATGAGTATTCAGTAAGAAACAAAAACGGTGGCTCCGTTGTTGGTTCACGCCAACCAAACACCAAGTTATTCCGATGGTACTGAACATCGTTCAAATCAGAGGAATCGCTTCTAGCCCTGCACTTTAGCAGAGATGTGATTTAACGATCCGTTGCTTTACGAGCGGCATTCAATTTTAGCAAAGACCTTAGTATTTTTAGTTAACGACGGAGCGGTCCAAATGTGACTTAGCGCAGAAGTCGTTAAAAGAAAGCACTAAATAGCGGATGAATGCTTAGCAGAGATGTAAAACAACCCGTTAAAGCACTAGCGAGCGCAGGGTATTAGAAAGTCGTAGTTATGGAACTAAAACATAACCGGAGAATGTATCAAACTTAGTAGAGAAGACAGTCGGGCATAAACTGTTGGAACGGTTTGAAAGTCGCTCCCTTTGCCAAGCAAAGAAAAGTCGCAAGTTGATAACTGTGAAAACGTACCAATGCGTTTTATTGGCGTTAGGCGGTTACGTGAAACTCCAAAAACAAGCCCTGTCCATTCAAATGGACAGGGCTTACCTATTTGCTCCTGATTTGCGATCTAAGCCATTTTTCTATAAAAACCTACCACTCTTCATAAAAACCTGAAATCAGGCTAAAAACGCAAAAATAGGCTATCTACATGCATTAACAGAGCGAGTGTCTACGAGCGAATCACTAAAATTTGCGCCTAGACTTTCTGGAAACCCGCTTTTTAAGCAAAAAAATCTAAAATAGCTTAAATCACATGCAGAAAATTGAGTCTAGACCGAGCGAAGCGAGAAAAAAGCTCATGAGCGAAGCGAATTCCGAGTTGCTTTTGCTTTTTCCAAATTCACGAAAACAGAAACCAAAAAATTGCCCCAAGAATCGAGTGAAACGAGATTCAATAGAGTTTGAGCGGAGCGAAAACATAGGGCAATTTTTAAAATGATCCTTTTTAATTATTTTTTTAAATCTTTTAAATCTTTTAGGAACCCTGTATCCCTTATGTGGTAAAGATTTCAGACTTTAACTATGAGGGATTGACTACTAACTATGAG
>NZ_KB851221.1 GCF_000368265.1 Acinetobacter brisouisimilis
CAAGGAATTTATAGTGATATGACAAGGAATTTATAGTGATATAGGGCTTGAAAGCATTGCCATATAAGCCTTTCAGCCAGCCTAAAAGCATTAAAAGAATTTAAAAATAATTAAAAATAGAGCTTTCCTGTGGATAACTTTTAGTTTTATGTTGTTTAGCAATTAAACAAGGAATTTATAGTGATATAAAATTGGGAAATAAAAATGGACTATTCATACAGAGAACAGTCCAAATTCGTAACCTGAATAATGATTAACCCAATTAATAGCCTGTTACACGATTAACAAATTTAGGAATAGTGCCTTTCATACGATATTTATTAATATTTTGAGCAACAATTGCAGATGCAGTCTTTCTGTTTGTTGGGGCGGAGATATGGGGGAGTATGAAGCTATCCTGCAGGTGATATATCTATCAAAAGCTCAAGCGTAAATAGAAAAATATATGATTAAATAATAATCTATACATAATTATTGTAATTTATAATAATTATCATTATATATACAATATCTTTATAAAAAATGTGACTAATTATGGATTTATATACTATTTCAATAGCTTTTTTGGCGTTGATATTAATTGTTTTGGTAATCTCAATTTTTAATGATTGGAAAAAAAACAATCTTTCATTTAGAAAAATGCACTCAAAGAGAAAAACTTTAGTGAACTTATTTATGGGCATTTTTAGGCGTAAAAAATAGATATCAACTCAAATACTTAACTATCTTTAGACTATACATAAAAAAGAAAATGATCGTTTTTGCTTTTATGCTATCAATAAACTATCATTTAAAGCATAAATCATGTGATTTATGAATTTTATTATTTTACTCTAAATTTTAAGTCTAAATGATTGATTATGACCGTTAGAATCTATGTAAGAGCATCTACCAAAGACCAAGATGCAGAAAGAGCTTTAGATGATTTGATCCAGTTTAGCCAAAACTATGCGGATCATTTTGTTGCCTATATCGAAAACTTTTCTGGGACAAAGCTCAATCGCCCTGAATTGAGCAAATTGTTGAATGAGTCAGAGCAGGGGGACATTCTACTGGTTGAAAGTGTTGATCGCCTGTCACGGCTCTCTCAAGACGATTTTGATACGCTGAAGCAGCAAATCAAGGCAAAAGGCTTAAAGTTGATTGTGGTGGATTTGCCAACCACACATGGCATGATTCAGGATGGTATGACCAACGAAATTTTACATGTGGTAAATGCCATGCTGATTGACCTGCTAGCAACCATGGCTCGACTGGACAATGATAAGCGTCGGGAACGCATTAAACAGGGCTTATTGCGTTCAGGCTATAAACCTTCAGGTAAGAAAGCCAATACAACCAAACATGAGCGAATCAAGCAGTTATTGCAGGTGGAGACAATGACCCGTGAGGAAATTGCCAAAGCGGTTGGGGTAGGGGTGGCAACAGTGTATCGAGTAGCAAAGTTGGTATAGATAGACTGGATGAATAGCCACCGATTTTGTAGGCACCTTTTAGTTAGATAAACTGTCTCTAACAAACTCAACTTGGTTCAGTGCATAGAAGAAAAGGAGATTAATAATAGTTATGGATTTTGAAAGTATTGCATTAATTAGGAATGCCATAAAAAATAATGACTTAAATACGCTAAAAGAAATATTTACTACTTTTCCTAAACTTATGTCTATTGATACACCATTTGGGACATGGCTTCATGTTGCATCTAGTAGTGGGACATTAGAAATAGTTAAGTATTTAGTACTCCAAGGGCTAGATCCTAATAAAAAGGGTGGTACATTTGGTGGAAATATATTGAATACAGCTGCTTCAAGTGGTCATATAGATATAACAGAATATTTGCTATCATTAAATAATGTAGAGATGGATATTAGTGAACCAGAAAGAAATCCTTTATTTGGTGCAATAATGAAAGGGAATCTGAATATAGTTAAAATCTTAATAGAAAATGGAATTGATTATAAAATCTCTTATACAGGAGACTATATGAATAATATGGATGCAGAAGGATTTGCCTTAGAACGAGGCGAGAAAGAAATAGCAGATTATTTACACTTATTAAAAAAATTATCTCATAAAAAAAGACTATAAATTATATTAATATTTCTATAACTTGGAAAAGGCAGAGGGCTTAAAATTGATTGTAGTGGATCTGCCAAGCATGCAATTGCATGATTCAGGATGAAAAACTAATACAGCCAAACATGAGCGAATCAAGCAGTTATTGCAGGTAGAAACGATGACCCGTGAGGAAATTGCTAAAGCGGTTGGGGTAGGGGTAGGGGTAGCAACGGTGTATCGAGTCGCAAAGTTATCATAAAATAGAGCTATAAATCTTAAAGGGCAGCTAAGAACTATAGATGGATTGTGAGGTTGCTTGAAAAAGGTAGAATGGTTGAAGTTAATTATTTGATATTAAGGAGTGTTTTTATTCTTGAACTTGCTGTGTATTAAGTGCCGAACTTGTTCCAAGTTACTGGCAAAAGTGAAGGGTTTTAGTGAATTAGAAATTAAATGCCCTCGTTGTAAAAACATCAATTCTTATATGAGCACCCAGAGTGCCTTACCTGATTGCCTAGAGCAACTTTCTGTATCGGGTAAGATCCATGACACAAACCAATGAACTAGTAAAATATAATCCCAAAGGGCATAGCTTTAGCGGCTGGTTAGGCGGTAAATCTCAACTGGCACGCACCATTATTGATTTAATGCCTGAACATAAAAACTATGTAGAGGTCTTTGGTGGTGCTGGATGGGTATTATTTAAAAAGACAGCCTCTCAGGTTGAAGTGATCAATGACATCAATGATGACCTGATCAACTTGTACCGTATTTTAAAATTTCACTTTGATGCCTTCTTGGCAGAGTTTGAATTGCAGTTATTTTCACGCACGACATTTAATGAAATGCGCAAAAATGATCGGGGCTTAACTGATATTCAACGTGCAGCAAAATTCTATTATTTGCTCCGTGCTGCATTTGGATGCCAGTTGGATGGTTCGTTTTCTTATTCCCGTGATCGAAAAAGCCGACTCAAACTCGGTGATGAATTGAGAACTCATCTGGTTTCAATTCATGAGCGTTTGCAAAATGTGGTGATTGAAAACAACAGTTACACGTATATGTTAAAAAGAATGGATGGGCCTGAAACGCTATTTTATCTAGATCCACCATACTGGGACTGTGAAAACATGTATGGTAAAGGCATCTGGACGAAAGAAGATTTTTATACGCTGAAGGAAAAGCTCGATAAAGTTCAGGGTAAATTTATCCTGAGTTTAAATGATGTTCCTGAAGTACGAGAGTTATTTAAAGACTACACAATGACTCATCGTAAGATTCGTTGGTCAGTGAATAGCAAAGCTGCTCATGAAGAACATAATGGCAATGAGCTGATTATCTATAATTTTTAGTGTAAGCATTTACTGACAAGGATTCAGGACATTTGCCAGTAGGTAGTTAGGCTGAGTTTGCTATCATGCACTCATGAAGAACAGGACGTTCAAGAACTTAAATGTTCACTCATCAGGATGTGAGGTACGACAGGACTCATGCCTAGAACCAAATATAGAAAGCCCTCGACAGGATGTCGGGGGCTTTTTTATATTATCTGAGCTAAATTTCAGGAAGTCATTTAAAGTTGAGATATTTGATGGCTATTCAATATTCCTCACCAACCTTACTTTAATTAAGCTAAAAAAGCATGAAGACAGGATGAAAAAGTTTGCGTTGGCTATATGGTAATTAAGTAAATGAAATATATAAATTTATTAGATAATTTATTAAGTAAATATCTTGTGGATTCTGAATTTTTAGATGGAAATAGCTTATTAGAGTGTGATTTCTTAGATACTTATTCCAATACGATAGCTACATGGTTTAATGCTAATAAGCTAGATATTTTTTCTATGAAGCAATGGAGCATGGAAGAAATGAGGTATATAAATGAAATAATTATAAAATATGGTGAATATATTGATCCTTATAAATCATGGAAAGATGTACCAATTTCTTATTTAAAAAAGTATTCTTATGGAATTAATTACTTAAAACCTGAATCTTATAAATTTTATATACAATCTTTAATGTGGAATTATACAAAAAATAGAAATATTTTTATAGAAGAAATTAATTCTTTAGAGCCATGGCTTTATTCATTATTTCCATTAAATGAAGACTATAGTGTAGATGATATAAAATTTAATAAACTCAATAATATAAACTTAATTGAAGGTAAATTAATATCATATTTTTTATTTTGTATATATCATGATTCATTGATTCCTGAAGATATAAAGTTTCTAGCTAAAGATATGAATGACTTCTTTTGGATATCTTGGAAATATCTATTGCCTTAGGTAAATTGAAAAGTAAAAATTTGAATAGTTAGTAATTTATAAAATAATGAATTTATGAAAAACAAGATCTAAGATACGACCAGCATGTCTAGAACTAAATATACAAAGCCCTCGACAGGATGTCGGGAGCTTTTTTGTTAGAAACTATTTAAATTTTAAGCATGTTGTACTGTTAGCTTTAAACCAAGTGCATTTACTACACGATTAATCGTATCAAAACGAGGTGCTGAATCTTGACGAAGTGCTTTGTAAAGAGCTTCACGTCCAATACCTGCTTCTTTCGCAATTTGAGTCATACCTCTTGCTTTGGCAATTACACCAAGCGCATGGGCTAATTCAGCAGGATCATTCTCTTCAAGAACCATATTGAGGTATATCACAATGTCTTCTTCAGTTTTGAGTGACTCAGCCATATCAAAACTTGGTAAATCAGCGACTTTAACCATTTTAATCCTCCAATGTTTTCGATAGTTTGACTGCTCGATCGATGTCTTTGCTTTGCGTGGATTTTTCACCACCACCTAGCATGACAATCACAACATCACCATGTTGGATGTAGTACATTCTCCAACCAGCCCCAAAGGTCTCTTTCATTTCCCAAACTCCTTCTCGGAGTGGTTTTATCTCTCCCCAATTCCCGCGTTGAACTTTATCTAATCTGCGATTCAAGCGGATTCGGGTCATATTGTCTTTAATACCATCTAGCCATTCATCAAATTCAGGCAGACGTTTAATTTCAATCATGGGAGTTCCTTCTTATCTTACTTTATTGTATTCGATCGAATACATAATGCAAGATTTTTATCCCAAGGGTTATCCGCAGAAATTGTGGATTCTTTCGGTCATAAAAGGCTTATAAAGCATATGGAATTACTAATTTTGATTAAAAATCATCAATTTTATTGGCGAAATATTCCAGAATTGAACATAAAAAAGCCGACATGTTTCAAAGTCGGCTTTTTTGATGTTTTTTGGTTTTTTGAAATTGGTCAAGTTATTGATTTATATTGTTTTAAATGAATGCGTTTCGTATAGCGACCATTATGTTAAATAGAAGCTGATTTGGTTGAAAATTATAGTTTTTTAATAATGTATGAATCGTAATCTCAGCCTATAAGAGAAAGCACAATTCCCCCTTGCATAGATACGGCCGATGCGTGGCTCCGTCATCCCGAATCAGGTGTACGACAATACTTTAAGAGCAAGCAATTTTTGCAGGCTCTTAGGGTGAATATTGCCGAAACTCTCTCAACGTGCACCTGTCAGCCCGACGGCTGTGGGGAATGAGTGAGATCATTATTTATTGCTAGATATCCTATTAAATCCTTTTAGGTATTGGTCAAGTATCCCAGTATAATGGAGTAATCTAAACGTATTTCTATCTATAGCATCTTGTTTATGAGATTCAGTAATACTACAAATCTCACATATCTCGGATTCTGTAAATAAAGGTTGTGGACAGTTTTTACATGTTTTATGGGCTGAAATAATTTCTTCTTTCTCTTTGTCAAAAACAAAAGATTCACCATCTAAATCTGTTAAAAACGGTGAAGAAGAAGTTTTACTAATATTAAAGTTGTAAACTTTTATCTTATATCTTTTTGAAATTTTGATTAGCCTATCTTTGTTTGTCTGAGATATATTTTTCCCTAAAATTATAGACTTAACGGCTGAAATTGGAATAAATAGAATATCGTTTGAATCGACTTTTTCAGTATAATTACCTGTTTCTACAAAACGGCATTCTTTTTCATAGCTCCATTCTTCTAGTTTTGAAAAGTATGCATTATACATTACGGTTTGTCTTAGAAACTCTAAGTATCTAGGCTTTAAAGTTTCAGAAGCCATTTGTAACGTTTTAGCTATATTTGTACTTGGTTCTGACAGATAGTTCATATTTTTTATTGATGCATCAGGGAAACATTCTTTTAATATTTGATCATCATATTCAATAGCATAACCCATATTGTTGCTTCCATAATGTGCCCACATAGGTAATGAAACTATTGACCTAGAAAAACAGGTAGTTGGAAGTTGTGGGATTTCTTGTATAACATCATTATAAAAAGCTAAATCACGAGTACTTACAGAGGTATCTAGCCCTAAAAATAGTTCATATGGATCATTGTAATCCTTAGGTAAGGAACATTTAATAGCGCAAAAATAGTCTCTAATAAAAATTTTTTGTATTAAATCTTCATCTTTTGGAAAAAATTTATATAACGACATAATAAAAAATACTCATATATAGCTTATCAGTAAGATTCAAACATCTACATTTTTATATATAAAATTAATGTAGATTCTCTAAAGTTAACATAATACACCTTATACAAAATCGGTTGTTTTATTTGTTTTAATTCAGTATCTTATATTTTATATTAAAGCCCGATTCTCACCAATCGGGCTTTTTAGTGGATTTTTCACGTTCCACGCCTATTTTTTGAGCATTGTTCCACGTTTTTGCTTAGTGATTCTCAAGAATTCCATCAGAAGATTCTCTATTTTTTAATTTGCCGCTTTCACCTGCCGAATCATATTCCTTCTAGCATTCAGCCTTGGTAATTCACGCTTTAACCTCTTTTCCGCTGCTTTTTTACTATGATAAACATGACTGATCACTTTAGCATTGGACTGATCCCCCAGTGTCACCCAGTAACGTGGCGCTAGGCTTTTACCGATGGTGTATTGGGCTTTCACTCCTGTATAGGGCTTCATCTCCAATTGATTATGCGCCTTGAATTTGCCTGTTTCTAAATCCAGTAAGGAATATTCTTGATTGGCACGTTGCTGAGCGGCGGCTTTGCTTTCATACAAATAAGTAAAGTGCTTCGGATGGCTTTGATCACCTTTTTTAATCGGAATGGCTTGACTGCCTTCCTGATAATAAACCACCACCCCTGTCCATTTTTTATCTTTCTCGGTGACAAACTGGTCTTCAAACAAATCTGAGACATCATCCGCATCTGGAAAGAAGATCTCCAGCTCCAAATCGGTGGTATAGCCACCAGAACTGTCCAAATTGTCGGTGACGCTGCTGGCCAACCAGTAAATCGCATCAATGTCCTCTTTTAAGCCCTGAAATAAAAAGGTCATCTCTGGGATCAGTTGCGGTTCGCCTTTGGCCAGTTTATAGCTCAGCGTGGCTGCGGTACGTTTCAAATGATTCAGCTTGGCCCGTGCGGTGAATATGGCACTGTCCTTGTCGCGGTGAACATGACGCAACTCCTTGATGTTCTGATTGCTTTGGTCACCGACCACCACTTCCAGTTTTTTTGCCATTTTTGCATCATAATAGAATGCCCGCACCGCTGTGACTTCTTCCCCGCCATCGCTAAAACCATAGCGGTGATTATCCCCGTTATTGCGCTGGATCAGCATAGTGGGTAGATTCTGCCCTGATGCCGATTGGCTCAGCCCCTTGAGCATAAACAGTAAGCTGCCATTTTTCACCGTAGCAATTGCATCATGTTCATCGGCAAGACGGGTCAGCAGATTGGCATCTGATTCATTCTGATCGATATGGATAATTTTATGGGTGGCCAGTTCAGGCGACACTTGAAACTTTAAACCTTGCTCAATGGCAATCTTTTCAATCAGATCACCCAACAAGATATTGTCAAAGCTGCGTTCGCGCTTTTGCTTGAGTGTGGTTTTTAGGTCAGCACTGGTGGCACGCAGGCGTAAGATATCAGGCGCACCCGAATGTTCGGCTTCTTTGACGATATAGCTGCCCTTATACACCAGACCTGTAATATCCCAACCTAACCATGCTTCAATCACTGCGCCTTTGCTGGGAATATTCAGTAAACCATCATGATCGGATAAGGATAGATCCAGCGTATCAATTTCCAAACCGCGTTTATTTTCAATCCGCATTTGAATCAGGCGATTATTCACTTTGCTGGAAATATCGATGCCATCCACCACCAGTTTAAATATGGCTTTGGGATAACTATTGAGTACGCCTTTGACGGTAGAGCTTAAGGTGGTCAATAAGGTCATGATGCAAGCCCCAGTAAGCTACCGACCACATTACCAATCAGCGTTCCTGGTCGCATGGTTTGGGTCAGGTTTAATGAAAACTCGATTTTGCTCGGTGTCCCATCCTTAAAAAAATAGCTCTGGGTTTCCTGTAAATCATTCAGGGTATATAAACCAAACACCTTTCCTGTTCCGCCAATCAAGGGAAAGGACATGCCTGTATCTCCCATGATCCGTAAGGCGCTCATGCTCATCGGCGAACCAAATTCAGGCACAATCGAGCCTTCCAGTGAGATGGTGTCCTCACCTCGCCCCACAAACTGATAGGCAGGCATTTCCCCAACCCTTGCATTGCTGACATGTCGCCAAGCAGTTTTTCGCACCAGTTGTTGATAGGTTGCAGTGGGAATCGCAAAGGGAAATACTCCAAAGATCATCATCATGGCTAAAATCCTTATTCATCATCAAAGAAGCGTGTGCGGGCTTGGGCTTGTTTTTCTCGCTCACGACGCTGTAAAAACTGTTCAAATTGTTGGTAAAGATCCTGTACCGAATGCCCCTGCTGGGCATGGATCTGCACGGTAATAGTGTCACCTTCAATCACAATTGGGCGGCTGGCTTTGCTCGATGCAGGGGTCAGCTGCACCGCTTTAACTTTGGTGACAATCGATTGAATGCTGGCGATGGGGTCAAAGACTTCTCGTGGAGTATTGCTTTGTGCCAGTTGCCCTAAAGCATTGCTGAAACGGCTTTTCAGATCGACTTGTGGGGCATTGCCCTGAAACAGATCCAGTACCGTATTGAACTTGTTTTTCAGGCTTGGAAAACCCTGATCCAGACCGACATTAATCCCCTGCATGATGAAATGCCCCAGCCCTGCCATCACCCGTGATGGGCTGTGAATGTCCATCTTTTTACGCATCCAGTCAGGCATATAGTTATTGATTTCCTGCCACTTGCTTTGCAGCTTGTCAAAACCCTGATTTAAGCCCTTGATTAGCCCTTCAATGATCATCTGACCAAAGCCTGTAAACTTGCTGGGTAACTCCACCCCGAACCAGTTCATCACGCGGGCAAAAACAGCATAGAACAGCCCGATGGGCGACCAGTTCAGAATCAGGGCAGACAGTCCTGCCAACCCGCCACTAAATACGGCTTTGATTTCTGCCCAGCGTGCAGAAAACCACATTCCAACAGGGGCAAACACGGTGCTGATGGCATTCCATGCACTTGCAGCACTTTGGCTGACAAAGCCCCATGCCTCACTGGCCCCAGTTTTAATCTGCGCCCAACGCTCCGAGAACCACAGTCCAATCGGGGCAAACAACAGATTGATGCTATTCCATGCTTCACTGGCTCCCAATTGGAGACTCATCCAGAGATCAGCAAAGAAGCTGCGGATACTCGACCAGTTGGCAATAATCAGGCGAGGAATACCAATCAGTGGAAACAGGAAGGTCAGCAATGGATTATTGGCAAATACACTATCCACGGACTGAATCATGCTCTTGATCGAGTTGATGCCTGTCTGAAAGACATTGGTTACCCTTGACCAGATCTCCGTAAAAAACTGCTTGATTGGCGTCCAGTTGCGGTAAATCAGATAGGCTGCTCCTGCAATCAAGCTCACCGCTAAAATGATCGGATTGGTTAGCATCATCCGCCCTGCCAGCAGGAACATTCTGCCCAGCCACAATAAACCTGCCCCTAAAAGTTTGACAGGACTCAGTAACACCTTAAAGGCGATACTCACGGCTGTGCTGGTAATACTGAGCGTGGACAGCATCAACCTGAGACTCAGTACAGTTAAAATCAACGGTGACAACAAGGCCAGCGTCCCCCCAATCGCAATCAGCCCTGCAGCAGCAATCAGTAATCCAGTGCCCAGTGTTTTGGCTAAGGCTGGGTTTTTCTGCATCCAGCCTGTAAACACCTGCATGGCATGACTTGCCATAACCAAGGCTTGGGTATAGATGGGCAGAATCGTTTGCCCAAATTGCAAATAGGCATCATGCAGTTTGGCTTTGGCTTCAACTTCCTGACCTGCAGTGGTATTTCTGGCTTGTTTATCCAGTTGCTCGATATTGTCTGCACCTTCATTCAGGCGCATGTTTTTATGAATATTTTCCCGCTGCAAATACATGGTTGAAAACAGTTGCGATGCAGTACGGTTACTAAAGATGCTACCAATCGCATCCACCACATCGCTTTCTTTGGTAATGCCTTTGGCTTTTAAAGTCGGTAATAGCACCTGTTCCATCCAAGCGAACTGGTCTTTCTTGAACAGCGCTGCACCCTTGATTGCCCCAATATCCAGATAGGCAATTTGCCCGACCTTGTCATTGTGAACCTTGCGTTTATCGGCAATCAGGCCGAGATCATCCAGATGGTTGGCGACCCGTTTGGTGGTACGTCCCTGATACAGGTTGGCATAAGCAGACATCATGGCTGTCCCGACCCGATAGCCTGACATTTCCTGCACTAAAGGTTCCAGTTTGTAATAGAACGCCTTGTTATCAATCCCTTTAGCTGCGATACCCCCCGTTTTGATCAGGTTCAGCCATTCCTCGGCCTGTACCCGTCCCCCTGTGGCGGTAATCACCTGCTGGATCATGTTGGCTTGTTCTTTAAATGCCGCTTCACTTTTTAAGCCATTCCGCATTTCGATAACTTTGAGCATGTCCATGAATTTCTTTTCATTTTCAGCCCCATGTTCTTCACCATACATGGCTTGGTTGGCAAACTTCATCTTGGCCAGCATGGGTGCAACCATCTTGGCATGATGCACATCGGCAAAAGCGGTGATGCCGTCCCGCACCAGCGTCATGTTATCTAAGGTACTGGTACCGAAAGTTTTCATGGCCTTGGCATATTGAATGGCTTCAAGGGTGGATTTCTTACCTAAACCCAGTGAGCCAATCCGATGCTCTTCCACATCCAGACGTTTGCTTTCCTCAATCGGTTTACGCATCTGATATAAAGCCGCAACCCCTGTGCCTGCTGCCCCAACCCCATACATCGCCATTTTCTGCGTGCCTGTGCTGAGTCGGTTATGACTTTGCTGTAAGCGACTGAGATTGGCCAGTTTATTTTTCTGGCTCTCGATAGAACTGTTGGCAGCGGTAATGCGACGGGTCAGATCGGTTTGTTGCTGGGCAAGATTGTGCGTGGAAAAGCCTGCCTGATTCAGTCCAGTGCGTAGCTGCTGCAGCTTGATCTGATTCTGGCTATGCGCCTCTTTGAGTTTGCGTGCCTGTGTGGTGGCTTTATCAAATTCACGGCTTAATGCATCGGATGGGTTGCGTGCCATCTCCTGCCGTAAACTTTTAATGCGGGTTTGAATGTCTTGTAAGGCTTTGGCGCTGTCTTCGGTGGCTTTTTTCTGTTTGATATAGCCATCGATCTGCTTTTGCTGGTCGTTGAGTTTTTTTAGCTCATCACGGGCTTGTTTGCTTGCGCTGGCCGCAGCTTTACTGCTGCTGACCAGCAAACGCAACGCGGGTGAAAGTTTGTCCTTTGATCCAAACAGAATTTCAAGGCGTAACGGTTTCATTCGGCATCATTTCCATTTCGTTCAATGGCTTTTTGATGCCATTGCATCAGTTGATAAAGTGACATCTCGTCATAAAACTGCGGTGGCCAGTGAAAGATCACCGCAATATTGGCAATCGCATCGTCTACAGTTGGCGTAACATTTCCGCACGCACTGACTTCGGCTGCAAAAAAAGCACGAACACTCCACCAATCTGTGCCAGATCCGCAGGGTCAAGTTGGGCAATCTGTGCCTTGGTTAAACTCGGCGTACAGACCCGCGGCAACACGGTACAAATCGCCAAAGTATCGCCTTGCGCCAGATCACTGAGCTTGATGCCCTGTAAGGCCGCCACGTTTGGTTTACGAATCTCTAGGCTTTCAATCTTTAAATCGCCCATCATTAATGGGCTGTCCAGATCAATTCGCTGTGAATCCTGTTGCAAGATGTCGCGGTTTTCAGTCTGTTGTTGTTCAGTCATGGGATGTTCCTAAAATCAAAAAAAGTCATCACACCCCACTGGCGATCACCAGTGGGGTACAAAATTAAAGTCCAATGTTTTCACGGTGCTTGGCGTACAGATCCACCCCGTTGACGGTGCAGATCAGATTCGGGATATCGATTTCAATCACCACAGCACCATCAATGCTCAGCTTGTAATAGCTCCAGATAGTTTTCATGGTCATTTCGGTGTCGTCCCCGGGTTTGGCATTGCCGAAGTCGATTTCTTCATGACGACCACGCAGCGAGATTTCCACGGCTGTGGTTTCACCCGTATCGTCACGCTGATAAGAGCCTGCGAAACGTAAACCAAAGGCAGAAATTGAAGCTGCGCCATATTGCTGGATCACCAGCGGATCAATCCCACCGAGTTTCCATGTCATTTCGATCATGTCGTCACTGAGACCGAAGTCCACCTTGACGTTGCCCATCAGACCACCGCCACGCCAGTTCTCCAGCTTGCGTCCCAGTTTAGGTAAGGTCACCTCACCTGTTTGTCCAAGGTAGGAATTACCGTCGTTAAACAGGTTCATCAGTTTGAGTTTTTTGGGTAAAGCCATAGTCTTATCCTGTTACTCGCGCAGCAAAGTCCACCAAATAGCGGTCGGTAATGCGTTGACGTAAGGTGAGATTTTCCAAAGGTGGGACTGGGGTATAGTCATAATCGATATAGAACTTGCCGCTTTTTAACACCTCCTTGCTGTTGATGGCTGGATCTAGCCAACATTGACCCCCGAGTAAATAAGTGCCTGTCATTTCGCGTAATTTGGCATTGATGCCATCAATGATGTCGCGGGCCAGACTTGGCGTCAGCGGTTTATCCACCGCCCACATGTGCCCTTCAGCCATGGTATCAGCAAGGATTTGTGCAGTACGGGTATAGTTTTCAAAAGCAAATAGCGGATCATCGGAACAGGTTCGTGAACCCCAGAAGCGGAAACCATCACGCTGGATCAGGGTGGTCACCTCATGCTCATTCAGGTAATTGGCATCGGTGGTCGAGTCCTGCAGCTGGAAATACACATCTTTGCTAATCCCCGTCACACCATTGACCGCGACGTTGGATAAGGTTTTATGCCAACCGATGTCATTGTCGATTTTGGCGCGTAAACCTAAAGCACGCGCAGTGGCATCAAAGCTGCTGGTGGCGTTGAGTGTCGTGTCCCAGCCCAAGAAGTCTGGCCACAGCACCATCAACTCACGTGCACCGAAAGTTTGACGGTAAGCTGTGGCTTGTTCTTTGCTTTCACAAGAAAAAGCCGAGACATAGGCAAAAGCCCGCAGCTGCTGCGCCAGACTGGTGGCCACGGCTGCCGCGTCCAGTCCTGGTGCACCTAAAATTCGCGGCTTGACCCCAAGCTGGGCTTCGGCGGCCAGCAAGGCTTTCATACCTGTATATTTGCCGTTGACTGTGCCGCCAATCACTGCAGAAGTTTGCTGAGCCTGACCGCTGAGTTGTTCAACCCGCACCACCACGGTGGCGGCATTGGCTTGATCGGCAATCGCTTGTAAGGAACGCGCCAACGTACCCTGCGTACCAGCCTTGTCAATCGCGGCTTGGGTATTGGTGATCAGAACGGGGGTATTCAGGGGAAACTGGTCAGGGTCAGCATCGGATGCGGTGCTGACCATGCCAATGATGGAGGAGGAAACAGTCTGGATCGGACGGGTACCGTCATTCAACTCCAGTGTCTTCACTCCGTGATGATAGGAATCTGCCATAAAAAAACCTGTGATCTGGTAAATTTTTTTCAGATCACAGGGTTACAGAGTCATTTTAAAATTGCATCGAGTAAAAGTTCTAAAAGAGGGAATAAAGACTTTTACTCAGCATGGATTAAATTCAATACATCAGGATTATTTTTCAGAAAGTCTGCTAGCTTTTGCTCAGGGGATTCTGCAACAGTGAGTTTCGGTTTCGCCACCAGTTGCCATGTGAGACCATCCCAGCGTGGATGCTGATCCTCTGCCCAAGTGGCGGGCACAGTGGTTTCGGTACAATGCGCAGGCAAATGAAACACGCCTTGCTCCAGCGGGCTTTCATCGGCAATGGTGGTGCCGAGATATAAACCTGAAGCATCATACTGATAGACGATTTTTTCAGTCATGTGATCGGCTCCTTAATATTTGATACAGGCCAGCAAGGCGATATTGCGTGGGCGGGTTTCTTCACCAACCACCCCAATGGCATTCGGATTACTCTCTTTGTATTCAGCGCCATCATTGGTGTAATAAAAATAATTATCGTAGTCGACCCCGCCACTGGTACCCATCTTGCTACGGGTACTGCTGTTGCCAAACACCCAGTTGGCAGTGGCTTCACCAAAACTCAGGTGCTTATGCTTTTGCAGTTGCTGGCTTTGTTTACTGCCCAAGACCCGATCCAGATCAATGCCCCGTCCATCATCCCAGCTACGAATAAACTCACCCCGACAATCAGGCAGGTTAAAGGTATTTACCCCATCCCCAGCACCAAAGCTGGTGCCGATCTCGGCAAATAATTCGGCATACACCGTGCGGGAAATGGCTGCGCCATTGGCTTTGAGATAGCCTGTCGGGGCTTTATTCATGGCAAAGTACACCACAGCACCTGCAGGCATGCCATTGCTGCGGCTCTCCGCTTTACTGAACACATCCAAGTGGTTACGGGCAAGGGCTTTGTCCTCGACATCGGCCAGATTCTCGGCTTGGGCCAGAGGATAAGGTGCTGTGCCTAAAGGCTCATTCTGCACGCATAAAATCTGACTGCCTGCCGCATAGCTTTGCCCCAGTTGGATTTTGGTGGCGGATAAGGCTTGCCAGCCCTCAACACCTGCTTTCTGACTGATGCGTTGCCCGTTGATATACACTGCCAAGCCTGTCGTGGTTAGTTGTGACAAGATCACTTGGGTCTGCTGCTCCACCAGCTGCTGTTCTTCTTCCAGCGTATCGACAAAAACATTGCTGGCGCTGGGATCTTCCCAGACCACATCACCATCCAGATTGGACTTTTTCTTCAGCACTTGCCCTGTGGTGCCCCCGCCAATCAGTAAGCCTGCGGTGATGGTATTCAGAATCCAACTATGCGTGGCAATCACCACATTCGGATCAACCTGCAGTTGAATCGTGGAAGCATTACTGACCATAAACGGAATACGGATCACCGTATCGTTAAATGCCCCATCATTGGCAACAGGCTTATAAGTGTCGGGTAAATTGCCCACCAGAATCAGGTTGCCATTGCTGTCAAACACCCCGACTTCACGCATCACAAAGCCGCCTGCACTGACAGGGATAATCATCTCCACGGTAAACTTGTTGGCATTTTCAGGGTCTTGAAACACCCGATTGATTGGGGTTCTAAAGCTTTCCCGAACCAGCTGGTTCTGTGCAGGGTCAGGGCTGACCGCATAGCCCTGACCATCACCCACAGCCATGTGAGTTAAACGTAGCTGTGTGCCTTGCGCTTCAGCCTGTGCTAAAAGTTGCAGTCCTTTACGGGTATGAATGCATTGATAATTCATGCGCTGACTCCTGAAGCTTCACCACGTGGGCAAGTCCCCCAGACAGGGTAATGCTGGGTCGTCAAGGCACTGCCAGCAGCAAATTGATCAGGCAATACCGTGATCTGTGCCATGCACCATGCCGATAAATCCTGATTAAAGAGCAATGCATTCAAGAACATGGCATTCATATTATGTGCATTCTTGGTATTCCACGCTGACAAGGATTGATTAAAGACTTTATTGCCTTCAAACATTGACCAGAACATCGTACCGTTGGATACATCCCATGTTTGGATTGACGCATGATTAAATGCCGAATAGGCAAACGTCCCTGTGAAATTTGTGACCTGACTCACGTTCCAGTTGAGTGGCTGGTTAAATGCCAGCGTTCCCCAGAAGGTATAGTTTAAAGACTCAATCTGTGAGATATCCCAATTGGAGAGATTGGCATCATTGAAGATTTCACAGCCCGAGAACATGGAGTCGAGACAACGCACATTCGGACATTGCTCAGGTACGCTGCTCAAATGAATGGATTTATAGGCAGGCAGATACTGGGTCGCAGATGAACCTGCATGCCAGATACGGTTTAAAGCACGGCTTGGATAGGACACAATCTCAGAGAGCGCTGGGCCACCCAGACGTACATCACTGTTTTGATCTGCATCCGCTTTGAGAATACACAGGGCTAAACCTGCACGTTCGGCTGAAATGTTACTCAGCCCTGTATTCAGATTCAGTACATCGCCATTGGCAAACTGGATTTGCTGGATATTCTCACTGATCAACATACCCTCAAGCAGTTGGGCTTGAAGGGTATTTTCCGCATCAGACTCAATCTGAACCTCGGAGAGTGGATTCAGGCACACGCTATAATTGCCATACTTGGCATTGGCATTCTGATCCAGTTGCCCGACAGTTGGGTTGTAACCATTATCTGCACCCGTGATGAAACCGACATCTGCGTATTCATCGCCCGTTAATGAGGTCGAATCTGAGCTGGTACGAAGCTGTACACGTAAGGGCTGATCCGAGATATTTTCAACTAAAAAAACAAAGTTTGGATCATAGGCAATATTCGGATCTAGCGCCTGATAATCACGAACCGCCAACCAGTCCCCAAGGTTTTGACTGATATATTGACGGAAGGTGTCATAGAAGCGTTGATCGGCAACTGCATCAATCCGATAGCTCTGCTGATTGAGGGTAATTTCACTATACAGGCCGTCAACGCCACTGTCATCAACACCGATGTTTACAGCCACTTGATGGGTGGCATTCACACAACTGATATTGAGCAGATTAAATCCTGCCAAGCAGAAAATCACATTACCGCTCTGGTTACGTGCCAGTGTCGGGTTATCATTGCCCAGACGTGGATCGGCAATATCTCCCGTATAGCCCACCAGCTCAATCCGATGATCGCTGCTGTCTAGGTTTTTAAAGTTGATGGTGTTGTTGCCATTGAGACGTTCTGTTGAAATGGCGAGAATACCTTCAGGTAAACCGTAATCCCCCCAACCTTGTTTGGCATAACTGATACCATCCACAATCATCGCAGAAATACTGTTGTAGAGCATGAAGTCACTGTCATTAATCAAGCGGACTTGTGCGGTTGCCCCTTCACAACTGATGCTGGGTTGCTCTGGAGTGCTTGGCTGACCTAGCTGTTCCAGCTTGAGATTGATCTGGCTAATCTGCTGACCCAATTGACTGATCTGCTCGCTAAACTGCGCTTGCCAGTCCTGTTGGCTTTGCTGGGTCTGCTGCAGCTGCTCCAGCAATCCTCTTAAATATTCGGTGCGATTGAGCAGGGCTTTGGCCTGTTCATTCATATTGCCGTTTTCACCGCCCTGTGCGTATTCATGACTTTCCAGCAGGCGCACATCCGACCATAACTTTTTGCCGACCAAATTCACCATCAGCGTTTTACTCCATTCAGTTGTTGAGAACCATCCAGTGACCATGACCCGTTCAGGGCCAGTGAACCTGCCACCCCGACAAAGTCAATTTCACAGCCCAGACACAACACGGCTGCAGCGCAGGCAGTCACATCACTGCGAACCACCACGCTTTGTCCTAACAGGTGTGATCTGAGGTTTTTATTGATGCGAATGGCACTGGCCAGTTCATCCACCAATTGGCTCTGGGTTGCCCCGATTTGATTGATTTCGATATAGATATTGAAGGTATAGGGGGTGCCTTGCGGGCTGGTCTTGAACCATTCCTCCACCCGACAGCTGATGCCGATGGCATTCATGGCGGTTTCTAACGCCCCAATGGTGCCTTTGTGGCAATGCACGTCATAGGCTGCAGCAATGGTGTTGCGCTTCTGCTGCTCTGACCAGTCCTTGTTCCAGTAATCCACCGAGCGTTCCCATGCCAGCCATGGCAAGACCACGCGGGGTGCTGTTTGTGGATGATTCAGAGAACGGGTCAGGATTGGCACGTCGGCAATGCGGGCAAAAGCCTGATCAAAACAGCGTTCAAAGACAGTGGCATTTGGCGGCAGTAAACTCGACATGCTTAATTCTCCAGTGTGCGGATGCTGACATTGATCGCGGTACAGTAGGCCGCCTGACCCACGGCTAATTTAAAATTCTGGGTTGGGCTGAGCAGCTCGACACTGGACACGCCTGGTCGGTGTAGGGCCTGATAAATCCCTGACAAGGCAGGCGCTTTACTTAAGGCATGGCTCTGCTGGGTATAGCTGGCCAGTTCGGCTTGTGCCTTTTGTAGAATCACATCCGAGTCAGGCCCAGCCTCAACTTCCAGCACTGCCTCGACTTCATATTCAACAATGCTGGCGGAAAACACCTGCACCTGATCGGTGAGTGGGCGGATCTGCTTCTGATTCACCGCCAGATTGACCGCATTGAGCAAATCCTCCTGTGCCTGTCCATTATTCTCGCTGGACAGCACATACAGATTGACCACCCCAGCACTGGGTGAATCGGGCTGGATATCCTTGACCCGTACATCGGCATTCATGCCATGAAAGATATAAGAGCCTTCCGAACCTGCGGTGGTATAGCCTTCAGGCGCCAGCTGCACACGGGTACGTAAGGCATCATCGGTTTCCAGTACCGCCTCTTGGCTGCTGCTGGCTTCACTGATCACCTTACGCTGTAAATTGCGTTCTGCTGCCTTATGTTCCAGATCTGAACCTGTGGCATAGGCCAGTAACACCGCTTTGGCGGATGAATTGGCACGTTGTCTGAGCAGCATTTCCCGATAGGCAAAGGCTTCAGCTAACTTGTAGGCAGGATCAGATTCACGTAACTGCGGATAATCCACCCCCAATGTCTGCATCCGTGCATAAAAGTCCTGAATGCCTGCACTGAGAATGACTTCATAATCAATTTCTTCGACCACTTCGGGGGGATCAAGTTGGGAAAGGTCGATGGCACTGTTTGCGCTGGTCATTTAAGCGATTGCTCCCATTTTCAATGGAATGTTTAAATTCAGGCTCTGTCCAGACAGCAGATGCACCGCTTCAAGGTCGATCATCAGACCGCCTGAACTGATGTTGGACACGGCAATTTTTTCGATGCTGATACGGTTTTCCCAACGTAAAATCGGGGTGTAAATGGCACTGTAGAGTTGAACAATCAGTGCATCATTCACAGGCTGATCAATCAGATCCGCAAGGCGTGAACCATAATTGCGACGCATGATGCGTAAATTGAGTGGTGTGGACAGGATATCGGTCAGCGATTGCTGAATGCTGTCGATCTCATCCTGTAAAAGCTGGCCAGTGCTGCATGACATCATGGAATAGGTTCTCCTGAATCATCCGAGCCTGCTTTAACCTTGCTGGTTTTATGGTGTCTAAGGGAAATATCCCCAGCCTTAACATCGCCATCGGTGGTAATGCCTTCGGTGACATGTAAGCTGCCATTGATGCGACAATTTGCGGTGATGATCGCTTCTGCCCCTTCAGGCAAAATTGCCTGTAGAGAATGGTTCTCTGTGTCGTAACTGATCAGTGCCCCATCTTCAAACAGGCGTAACTTGATGTTGGGATTATTAGAAATAGTGGGGTGATCTTCATTATTTAAACCACAAAGTACCACGCCCAAACCCAGCTCACCGCAGGGGCTAAACACCACACATTCCTCACCAATACTCGGTAAATCATGGCTTCGGTCTGCCCCCGCCCGTAAATTGATCAGGCGTAATTGATGGGTCACGATGTCGCCTAAATTGACCGTGACGGTATGGAAAGGTTCGGCTGGGGTAACGCTGTCAATTCGACCCAAACGGATCAAATTCTCCAAGCGACGGGAAGTATCTGCATTCATGCTGCAATCGTGTTGCAGCGGTTTTATTTTTGCAGCAAGGATGAGTTCTTAAATTAAATTTAAGGACTTTATGTCGAGCTAAAATGCTCAAGCAAGCTGTCTTCAATCAGGGAAATTTCTTGTTCGCTAAAGCCTAATAGTTCACGTTTGGCATATTTGACCCGTGGTGATTGACTATTGTGTTCGACCCGATCCACTAAACCAAACTGATGCACATTGGCAATCCGCGAAATACGTTCACTAAAACCAATTGCCACGCCTTGTGAGATCTTTTCAACCCGTAAAAACTGAGCATTCTTAATCTGATTAAACATCTTCTGGCGAATCTTGCCCTTACGCCCTCTCAGGTTTTTTCTTGGAATATAGCCTGAACCATCGGGGTTTTGCTGGCGCGTAATCCGTGAACGCTGGCTGGCACGGATTTTACGGGCAATTTTCAGGGCAAGCTTATTGCGCTCTTGCTCACTGACGTGGGCTAAAAGTGCAGTGAGATGTTCAGGGAGATAATCCAAATCAGCCATACGTCCCCACTATAAAGAATAATGCTGCTGTGGATCTGCCGATTGCCATGCAGCCAGCACAGAACCATCTTTGTTATACAAGGTAACCAGTGTTGAATCTTGAGCCTTTTGGTATTGTGGTTCGGCTGGATAGCTAATATTCAGGCTGCCATCATCTTGCTGTTTGACAACAACTCGTTCAGTGAGGGGTAATTGCACCACAAGATCTACTTTGTCGTTGGCGAGAATTTCGGCTTCAAAGGAAATGGCATTTTTGACCTGATCTAGATTGGTTAGCAACTCAGATTGATGAACCCGAACCCAGTCTAGTAAAGGCACACTAATCGCAGCCAAATCACCAGCATAATCGGTCAGAATTAAGGTGAGTTTGTAGGCATATTCAAAGGATAAGCCATTGGCTAAGGTACTGCGCAAATGCCCCTCATCCACAAACACCAGTAAACGGTCAGGATTGACCTTGAGTTCAGAAATGCTGCTGACTAAAAAGTCTTTGAGTTGCTGAGGTTTCTGCATGCCCAATCCCTCTTAGGCAACCTGTTGCACAGGATAAAGTGGGGCTAAATGATCCCATTCCGCTTGAAACTTGGCTTGATAACCCAGTTTTTTATAATTCGAGCCGTTATACAGGGTAAAAACTGCATCCCAGTTTTCAGTGCGTAATGCATCCAGCAAGGTCACTTTTTTACTGTTGACTGTACCCGACTTCCATTCAATAAAACGGATAAAGGCTTCAAGCTGGAGCGATTCACTACAATATTGCTGATCAACAAAATCCTGTACCGAACTATAGCCCAAGTCTTTCCAGTTCTCGCCCATAATCTGGAACTGCCCCCAGCTGGCTGACTGTAAAGCACATTCAACATCAATCTGTTTTGCAAGCTCTAAACGTACATATTCCGCTTCGTTACCCTGATAACCACCCGTTGCAGTATTCACAATATTCGGATACTTCTGTATTAGTTCATTGGCACGACTTAGGCTAAATTTTTGTTTCAGATAGGCATACATACGATGGCGTTCAAACAGAATCTTGGGTTTACCATTGCTGAGAAAACCTAGCCCACGCCCTTCTACCGCACCAAACACCCGAATCGCCAATTCTGAAACTTTTAAACGAGTAGCGGCTTGCTGGTAATCGCTGTCTTTAAGCAACTTACTGACATCTGTGCCATTAATTGCAGTCAAGGTCTTATCCCCAACTTTGCCATCAGCCACCAAGCCCAGTTTTTTCTGAAATTGCATCACCGCATATTCTGTGCCTGCACCAAAATCACCATCGGCTGCCAGTGCTTTACCCTTTGCATCAGCATAGCCCAAACGACTGAGGGCTTTTTGCAGTGCAAGGACTTCAGCACCTTTGGAACCAAATTTTAAAATCATAATGACTTACTCCGAAAAATCACAGCAATGTTGCCCTTTGCCCGAAATACAATCACAAACAGCACCAGCGCAAAAAATGCATCCCAGATGGTGACTGGATCTTTATAGAAAATAATGTTGATGCTTTGCCCAAACAGCGCGGCAATCAAAATGAAGGCAACCATTTCATGTAGGCGCTGATGCACAGTGGCATTACTGTCAAAACAGATGATGCGTAAAGCAATCAACACGTATAAAACGACGGCAATCACGGAATAGAGAATTTCAAGCATGGTTTAGTCCTTCCCTTTCGGTTTTTTGGAAAAAATGGATGCAAGATCAATCAGTTTTCCACTGAGTATGCCCAAAACATCAGCAAGAGAAGCACCCTCTAACCACGCTAAAACTTTCTGTAAAATGACGATGGCCACCAGTGAAACCATAAATGCCCCTGTCGCATGGCTATCAATCAAAGTACGGTTCACTACTTCAGGCGAGAGTAAATAACCAATTGCCGTGGACAATAAAAATGAAATGATGCGTTTTTGATAACTGACGTTTTGAGTATAAAAAGCAATAAAAGCTGCGCCAATGACTGCACCAAAAAGTGCGTCACCGTTGACGAATGGCAGCATGGAAACTGCCCCTGCACCTGCGGTAATTGCCACGGTTGTTGTTGGATCTGGCATAGTTAATCCCATAAATTGATGCTGTGTTGGATATTTTGGGGAGAATCAAGATCAGGTAGCAGCACATCGGTGCCGATGGGTAAAATCACGCCCAGCTCATCCAATTGAGGATTAGCACTGAGGACTTGCTCCACTACACCTGTGCTGCGTCCGTAATAACGCCAGCAAATACTATCGATAGTGTCATTCTGAATAGACTTGATGCTTTTGCTCATATCAGCTCCACCACAGAATGGTTTTCACCTTTGAGCTGTTGAATTGCCCACTGTTTATTGCGACGGTATTCATCAATACTGCTGCGAACTTCTTCAGCGCGTTTATTGCCTGAATTAGTGCTGTCATAACTGCTATATTTCTCGGCAATCTTGGCAGCGACACCATTCGACACTGCGGAAAAATACAGAATTTCCGTATCAGCTTTGCCATCCAGTTGCGTGCTTGCCAAGTCGGCTAAACGCATGTTTGGCTGTACCAGAATGGCCAGTAAGCGATTGACATCGATGATTTCCTCAAGCACGGCCTGTTTGACACGAGCTTCCGTCACAGAGCCATCAATACGCACTTCGGCACGAATATCTTCTAAAGCAATCTCAGGGAAAAAATTCCCATTAGAAATTTTAAGGCTGCTGGGCGTGCTGAGATGACCATTTGCCACAAATGACATGATTGTCCCCTAAATGAATCAGGGCGCTGGTGGGAACAATGGCTCTATGAAGATTTACTGTGTCGTAAGATCACGACCATTGTTCGCCAGCGCGGTGCGTGGCACGGGTTAAGATGCAGCGGCATCATCTGTTGAGGTTGGAACAGCAGGTTGTAACTGCTCCACCAGTTTTGTGGCTTGAGTCAAGTCCTGACGACCTCGGCATTTGTCATCTAGCACCAAAGCTTGCTCAAGGTATTTTTTGGCAAGAGCCGCATAGACAGCATCTTGTTCGGATTCATCTGTAATCAATGCCAAGTTAGCTTTGCCCAGTGCTAGATAGAGCTTGGCGCGTACTTCGTCAGGCATATCTCGAACATCGGTTGGCAATTCAGCGTTATTCACCAAGTTTTCTAACTGATTCAGAATCTGAATATCGACCACTTGTTCCGTGCGTAGTTGTTTTAAGAAAGCATTGGCAATTTCTTCAGTCACAAAAGTACATGGGGTACGTTCAAAGCGGTCAGGTAATGCCAAGTTACCCTCTAGAACATAAGCTGCAATTTCAAGGGCTTTGCTGTAGTTGGCAATATCGATACACCACACCAACATGGTAGTGACCACAAGATCCTGAACTTTAGGACGTGCTGCCAAAATGCCATCCACATACGCTAAATGCTGCTGGATTAACTCCTGCTTTAAACTGATCTTATTGGTGGTGGACTGGATCTGCTTTAAACGTGCTAGATCATTATTCAGTTGCAATAACTGTTGCTCATAAGCACCCAGATTTTGCATCGTGCCAAACTCGCTCGCCTGTGTGGCTGCGGTTTGAGCTTGATGCTTAAGGAAATGTCGTCGGGTAATATTCATAGATTATTTCCCTTAAGCCATCACGATTTTTTCAGCCATTGCGGCTAAGCCCAAATCTTCAATGTAATAGTCTTCATTCGAAGATTCATAGTTTTCGATCTGGTCACGTTTTGGGTTATCAATCACGGTGCGACGACGCGCGCCTTCTTGCACATAAATCGACAAGTTATCGAAAGTAGTCACCAACAAGGCATCTTGCGGGAAAAATGGCACGGCATAGACAGGGAGGTTGCCCATACGTTTCTGGCTAATAATGATATCGGCTGCCAGTTTTTCACTGTTGTCCTGATTTTTGTTGACCAATGGAAAGTATTTGTCTGCCTGCAATTTACGGTTACAGATCACCACCAGATCAGGGTTATCCTGATGTACTTCATCAATCATTTCGTCGCTGAGGCTCATCACCAGCGCATCGAGGTTTTCAAAGTCGCCACCTGCACCAATTGTGATTTTATCTGAGGCTACACCTGAGCTAAGAACACGCGCTTGGTTTTCTTCACGCATTTTTTGCAGCCAGCCTTTGTTGACGTCCTGCAAGAGTGGATTAGCAACAATATCGGTATTACTGGCAAAGCTGGTGCCGTTAAAGCCAATCATGATGCGGTCAAGCGCCTGACGTTTGACAATCTGACCACGGAAACGTGCATAAAAATCTTTGAATTTTGCCCACTGATCCAACTTGGCGTATTTGATCGCGGTATCAAAATCAGTTTTACGACAGAAGTAAAAACGCTCATCCATGCTCGTTGGATCGGTTGCCTGACGTTCTTTATTGTCAGTATTGGTACGAGATGCCACAGGACGAGTGATGCCTAAACCTACGGATGAGCCAGATTGCTCAGGCACCACAAAGATGTTAATTCGTTTTAGGAATTCGGAAGATTCTTGGATTTTATCTTCCAGTTTTTGCTGAATGGTTGGACTAACGGTAAATTTAACTTCTACCGAAGAAACGCCATTGAGCTTGGCTAGTTCGCCCATGACCTTGTTGTATTTTTGACGGGTAAGTGTACGCATAGTATTTACTCAATTCTTTGAAATTCTTAGGATTAACAATCCACAACATCGGTATCTTGGCTAAACTGACTGTTGCTAATTTTTGGGCGTGGTGGGTTTTGTGGTTCTTGATCCAGTTGGTTTTTCATTTCATTAAATTCTGTTTCAAGTGCGCTAAATTTGTCTTTTAACGCATCCACTTCCTGACCTTGTGCTGCGGTCTGCCCTGCAATTTCTAAAATTGCAGTTTCGTTTTGAGAGAAATTTTCGGCATGTTGCTGGTCTTGCTTGCTAAACATCTGTTTGATCTTGTCAATCAAAGACGGTTTTTCACTGACTTCCACAAACTCAAACTGCACTTCCTGTGCAGCACTAAACAGATTTTCAGGACGCTGTTTTTTATCAGCAAATGGATTGACCTGAGCGCCTGCAGCAAACTGCAACATTTCTGTACCCAGTGATGCAGGGCTATCGGTTACCGCTAAACCGACCAAATAGGCTTGCCCTGTTTTAGCAAAGTTTGGATCGACTTCAATCGAGGTATAAATTTTTTGGTTGTTCTGATTAAGGGTAATCAGGTTGTCATTGGGTTGAATCTCAGCAAATAGCGCATCTTTTTCTTCACCGTTGATGGTGACTTTTTCAGTTTTTAGCGCCAAAACATCGCCATACGCCCCGAACATGCTGTTCGGCATGGCTGAACGGTAATGCTCGACATTGATACGTGCGCCATAGGTTTGTGGGTTATAGCTTTGCGCCATCTGGGTAATCCAGTCGGCTGAAATTTCACGACCATCGGTGGTGTCCCCAGCGACAGCGACTCGAAACCATTTCGATTTCAATTTTTTTTGTTGCGTACTCATACGGTTGTACCTGTTGAAAGAGGGCAATTTTTCAATAGGTGCAGAATGGGCAATACAGCCGCAATGTCGCAACCGAGAAAAGTTTTTAAACTCCGTTTAAGAACTCAAACATGCTGATAAAAAGCCATTGGGCTGCCAATGTTGCACTCAAAATGCAACTATCCCTTGGACATGAACGATTTATCACCGATTGCAAACCTCGCACTCATTCTCGACAACAAGCTCAAAGCCAAGTTTTTGTACTGGTTGGGCTGGAAAATTGTCGATATTGCCCAAGCAATGGATGAAAAAGAGCGGACTGTTCAGGCATGGAAAACCCGTGAGGAATGGGACAAGGAAAAGCCTGAAAATCGGATTGAGGAAGCTTTGGTTGTCAAACTGATGACCCTGATTCTTAAGAATAAAAAGACCAGTGGTGATGCCAAAGAAATTGATTTGTTAATGCGCCAGTATGAACGCTTTGCCCGTATTGAAAAATATCGGGATGGGGGTGGTGAAGCGGATCTTAATCCAAATATTCGTAAACGGCATGAAGCCCCTCGCAAGAAAAAACAAAACGAGTTTACTGAAGCGGAAGTCGAGCAACTGATTACCAGCTTTGAAGAAAGCCTGTTTGACTATCAATACCAGTGGTACAAAGCATCAGATCAGCGCACCCGAACCATTCTAAAAAGCCGTCAGATTGGCGCAACATGGTACTTTGCCCGTGAGGCCTTGGTTGATGCTTTAAAAACAGGTCATAACAAAATTTTCCTGTCAGCATCCAAAGCCCAAGCCCATATTTTTAAAGACTATATTAAAGGTTTTGCTGCTGAAGCCTGTGATGTAGAACTGACAGGCGATCCAATCCTGTTACCCAATGGTGCAAGCATGACTTTTTTAGGAACCAATGCCCGAACCGCACAGGGGCATCATGGGGACTTTTATTTCGATGAGTTCTTCTGGACATACGGTTTTAATGAACTCAATAAAGTTGCTTCGGCAATGGCATTACACAAGAAATGGCGAAAAACTTACTTTTCTACCCCATCGACCATCACCCACCAAGCCTATGACTTTTGGACAGGTGAACGCTTCAACAAACGCAAATCCCAAGAGCACAAAATCAAAATTGATGTTTCTCATAATGCCCTAAAAAACGGGCGCTTATGCGAAGACAAAATGTGGCGGCAGATTGTCACCATTTTGGATGCTGAAGCGGGTGGTTGTGACCTATTTGATATTGATGATTTGCGCTTTGAATATTCACCAGAGGAATTTGAAAATCTGTTGATGTGTCAGTTTATTGATGATGGCGCATCGGTTTTCCCGCTTGAAATGCTCCAGCCCTGCATGGTGGATTCATGGGAAGTTTGGGCTGATTTTTATAAACCTTTTCATATTCGCCCGTATGCAAACCGCCCTGTCTGGGTAGGCTACGACCCTGCTTTAAATGGAGATAGTGCAGGCTTGGTGGTCGTTGCCCCGCCAACGGTTTTGGGTGGCAAGTTTAGGGTACTAGAACGTCATCAACTCAAAGGAGATGACTTTGCCCAACAAGCTGAATTTATTCGACAAATCACCTTGCGTTATGTGGTGACTTATATCGGGATTGATATTACAGGCATGGGTACGGGTGTGGCTCAGCTGGTTAAACAATTCTTTCCAAACCTGACCCAGTTTAGTTATTCCCCAGAGGTCAAAACCCGCCTTGTCATGAAAACAATGGATGTGATTCGACATGGGCGGCTGGAGTTCGATGCAGGCTGGACAGACCTGACACAATCCCTAATGAGCATTAAAAAGACCCTGACTGCCAGCCAGCGCCAAATGACCTTTACCGCAGGACGTTCCGAAGAAATTGGACACGCGGATCTGGCTTGGGCGCTGATGCACGCCATTCACAATGAACCACTTGAGGGACAAACCACAATGAATCAATCAATTATGGAGATTTACCAATGAATCCCTTAACCATTGCCAAAAAGCTGATGAACTCGGCATTTCAGCAATTACCTGACTCGGTACAATCTACCATGCCACAAGCCCCGTCACGGACAGAAGCTTTTACCTTTGGCGACCCTGTACCTGTGTTAAATGGCAATGAGCTATCAGATTATTTGGAATGTTGGTTCAATGGCCGATGGTTTGAACCGCAGTTTAGCTTGGCAGGTTTATCTAAATCTTATCGGGCAACACCTTATTTAAGCAGTGGTATTGTGTTCAAACGCAATTTTTTAGCCAATTTATTTACACCGCACCCACTTTTATCTCGTAAAGCCTTTGAACAGATTTCACTGGACTTTATTTGGTGTGGCAATGCTTACCTTGAACGAGTGAATTCTCGTTTAAACAGAACCCTTCTTTTTCAGCCTGTTTTAGCCAAATATGTGCGGGTTGGGGAAAATAATCAGTATTACATGCTGAACAATAGCTATTTGGGCAATGAAGAATGGTTGTTTCAACAAGGGTCGATTTGTCAGATCCGCGAAACCGATATTGATCAGGAAATTTATGGTGCGCCTGAATACCTTGCCACCTTACAAAGCGCATGGCTGAATGAATCAGCTACCCTGTTCCGTCGTAAATACTATAACAACGGTTCACATGCGGGTTTTATTATGTATGTGAATGATGCTGCCAGCGATCCCAACGATATTGAAAAACTCAGAACAGCACTAAAAGACAGTAAGGGACCAGGGAACTTCCGCAACCTGTTTTACTATGCACCTAATGGTAAAAAGGATGGAATTCAGATTATTCCTGTATCGGAAATTGCGGCAAAGGATGACTTTGCCAATATTAAATCCATTACCCATGATGATATTTTGGCGGCACTACGTATTCCACCACAACTGATGGGCATCGTCCCCACCAATACTGGTGGTTTCGGCTCAATCAAGGATGCGGCTGAAGTATTTTACCAAAATGAAATCGTGCCGATTCAATCGCGTATGATGCAACTGAATGAATGGGCGGGTGAAGAAATCATTCGGTTTAAGGACTATAAAATTCAAAATGTTGCATAGAAAAAGCCCATCATTTGATGGGCCTTTGATTCAATCAGCATCGTTCTAAAAATTGAACTCGACCACGTAATTTGGATAATCCTTATTATCTAAGACACCACCACCTTCAACTATAAGTGCCTCTTTTATAATAGAAACTAATTCACTATAAGCATAACCATGTAGACCTTGTGGCGTATAGCTCAAGAGCTTTTCCCATTTATAGTGATGTATTTCACTATCCATATAATGTCGAAAATTAGCATCTGGTAATAATTCAAACCTAAACTGCTGTCCTTTAATCCTCAGCATAATACTTTCTGAGTAATCTCCATCAACCCGTATTTGCCATCCTTTTCCTTTTATCCAAAACTGGATGTCTCTTTGCTTATCAATCAGCCAATGTGTCACATTTACATGGTTGATCATTCTTGCTTGTTCATCTAACCATTCAACTTCAAAACTCATTTTTGTACCTTGATTCGGTGTAAAGCTTTAACCAAATAAATTATTATAATTCAGTATTTTACAATACAGGTAAATGAATGTTCGGGTGAAGAAATCATTCGGTTTAAGGACTATAAAATTCAAAATGTTGTATAGATAAATCCCATAATATTTTTCTGTCTTTAAAAATTAAATTTAACAACAAATTCTATTATATGTTTATTGGCTAAACGCCCTGCACCCCATGCACTCAGTGCTTCCTTCAAATACCTAATGACTTCATCTTTTTCAAGTGAACTTCTTTCATCAATGTCACATGAAATTAACTTATCCCATTTTATAATATAAGGTTTTTCTTTTATATTTTTAGAGCCTTCCTCAGGTTCTAAAATAAACTCAAATAACTCATGATTGATATCCAAATAAAATTTCCAATGATAATTTCCTTCAGAAATTGGCATCCAGTGCCCAGCAGCCAATCCACCCCATATAGCAATATTGCGCTCCCTATCAATACACCATTCTTTGGGAAATTTTCCATTTAACTCAGGATATATTTCTTTATTTAAATCAGTTATTTCTTCAAAAACAAAACCCATAATTTAGCTCATTTTTCTATATTAGATAGACGTCTTTTATAAGTCAAAAACATTCAAATTTGATATGGAATCTAACTGCAAGATTAATGCTTTTCAAGCATAATCGACCCATGAAATATCTCGACTTTTACAAGCTTCCTAAAACTCAATTCAAGCGACATACAGGCACTTCATAGTCAACCTTTGGTTCAATCCTTGAATATCCACCATTTCATAAATTGTAATTAGTAACAACGGAAAGCCTCATTTCCAATGGGGCTTTTTTATTGAGTCAAATCCCTTTACGAAATTTATAACCCCAGAGTTATTGTACACTTATAACTCTAGGGTTATAATTCATCATCGAATCTAGAGAAAGGAATATGAAAAGTCTGGATTTAATCAAAATGATTGAAGCAGACGGTTGGTATGAAGTCAGGGTTACAGGCAGCCATCATCACTTTAAACACCCCACAAAAAAGGGGTTGGTGACTGTACCTCACCCCAAAAAAGACTTACCAGCAGGCACTGTAAAAAGCATTTTGAAACAAGCAGGTCTGGCATGATCTGCTACAAAATCGACTTTTTAAGCCTTAGACAATGAGGTAATTAAAAATGTTATATCCCGTTGCGATTGAGAAAGGGTCAGATACCGAAGCCTTTGGTGTTCAAGTTCCTGATATTGCAGGCTGCTTTTCCGCAGGCGATACCTTTGAGGAAGCCTTGGAAAATGTGAAGCAAGCGATTGCAGGCCACTTAGAGATCTTGGCGGAAGATGGCGAGGAGATCCCTTTAGCCTCAAGCATTGACCGTTTTATGAATGCCGAAGATTACAAAGGGTTGATCTGGGCAATTGTAGATGTCGATGTCAGCCGCTACTTGGGTAAAGCCAAAAAAATCAATGTGACTTTACCAAGTCGTTTAATTCAGCTGATTGATGAACGTCTGAAACATGACCCACGATTTGCATCTCGTTCTGCGTTCTTGGCAGAAGGTGCAGAGAATCTGTTACGCACACATTAAACCATCTATTGATCGAAACTGCCTCATCACTTGATGGGGCTTTTTTTCGCTCAAAATTCTCAAATAGACCAGCCTAACCTAGCGCCGCGCAGTTGCCCACCCACCTGCGGTTCGTTTAAATGGCTCTGTTTTACTGCATCCAAGCTGCACCATAGGATTGCGCTCTAAAGCTGATGTTCTCAAAGGTTTCACGTCCTCTTTTTAGGTTTTTTGAATACTGCATTTCACTGCAAAACATACATTTTTGAAAAACTGGAGTTTTAAGGGTTGGGAATGCCCGAATTGCGTAAGTTTTTCAGGTTAACTTCGGGGTTTGGAATTGCCGATGGTGAAACTTCGTGGGTAATGGCAAATTCACCGCGTGCTGTAAAACCGCAAAATACGTTTTCGCAGTAGAAATATGCCACGCGAAATAAATCATGTTCTTGGCGGCTATTGGTTTGTTTTAAGCGTGAGCCACAGTGTGGGCATTTAAATAAGCATCGAGTCATGATTTTCCTCTTTTTTAATTCAGTGATTGTATGGGTTCGCATAAATACGCGTTATTTGGCGCATACAGCATGTTTTTTCTTTTTTGGTACAAGTCGTGCAGCAACCTCGTTTAAAACGCCTGAGAAGCCAACCTGATGCAAATATGGCTCTAATTTTTTGGCTTCGCTTGGGTTTTGTAGTTTTTGAGCCAATCTGATGGCAAGTTGGTCGTAGGTTTCTGTGCCTTGTGCGTATTTGGTTGCGATTTCAGGGAGCAGTGAGAGTTTTTTGGCAAATGCCTGAATTTGTTTTTCAGACAAGCCTGTTGCTTTGTTGCTGGATTTGCCTGCTTGTGGTTTTTCGGTTTGCGGTTGGTACTTGCTCATGTTGCGAAGTAACCAGTCGGCAAACAGGTAGTGCATGACCGCAGGGTTGTGTTTTTTGTCGGCATTGAAGTTTTCAAATGCACTAAGTTCCCGTTCAAACCACTTGGCAGTTTTGATGTGCTCGATGGTTTCTGAATCTGTTGCCAACTCCAATTCTTTTTTCAAAATTTTTAGCGAAAGCCAGCTATTTTTATTTTTAGATTCTATTGGGAGGTTACTTGATAGATTCTGCGTCCCAAATTTGGGACTGTTCAGAGTACCGTTTTTGGGACTGTTCAAAGTACCAATTTCGGTACTGTTCCGTTTTTGGGACTGTTTCAATTTAGGTGTGCTTTCTTCACGCCCAACGACATTTAAAAGTTTATAAACTTTGACTTGTTTGGTTGCTCCTTTACGTTCACCTGTATCTCGAATAAGACCGAGTTCAATCAGCTCACTGACTACTTTAACAACCGTTTTTCTATTCAATAGCGTATCTTGAACCAATCGTTCATAACTTGGAAAACAGGTGTGATCTTCCCCTGCCCGATCTGCCAGTGACAATAAAACGAGGCGTTGGGGTGCTGTGTTTACAGGGGCTTTCCAAGCCCATAAAGTTGCGTCTAAGCTCATTCTTTACCTACTTACTTTTAAAGCTCAAATCCGCTTTAACTTTCCCGTTTGTTCTAATTTGCAAAATAGCTTGGGTGTTTTCTGGAATACCTTTTGAACGCCATTTACTGATTGCTCCCCGTGTTTTTTCTAAGATTCTTGCTAAATCAGAATCACGGTTAACTTTGTAATATTTCTTTAGTTCATCCACCGTCATGTTTACCTCAATAACCCAAAAGTTTACCAAAATAAGTAAACCACAAGTTTACCAAAACTTCAATTTTTTTGTTTACTATTGGAAACATTAACCCATGGAATAAATGTCATGTATGAAGTTAGAGATCGAATTATTCAGAGAATGAAAGAGCTTAATTTGCGACAGGTAGATTTAATTAATTTAACTGGATTAAGCAAAGGAACTATTTCTAAGTGGATTTCAGGGACTAATACTCCTAGCAGTACAGCTCTCCCTCTCTTAGCAACAGCATTACAAACAACACCTGATTGGATCATAAAAGGAAAAGATATTGATTTTGAATCAAATAATAAAAATGATATTGAGTATAGCCATATTTCACTTAATGCAAATATAAGTACAGAATTAAGCCCTATTGCACTATCAAGAAGAAATAACACATTAAAATTATTAAAAAGTAATGGCTTGAACCAAAGACAATTAGCTGATGCTTTAAATATGAAAGCACCATTACTTAGTGCATATTTAGGTAAAAATCCAAAAAAATCGATTGGTAACGAAGTAGCTAAACGAATATGTGAATATTTTAAAATTGAGCCTATTGAGCTAGATATTGACCTTGATTACATCCAATCAAAATCTAATGAGGGAAATATTTTTGATAAAAATAACCTAAACAGTCAACAAAATTTTGTTAAAGTACCTTTCTACACAGATGCTAGAGCATCTTGTGGTTTAGGTTACTTTAACAATGATAATGTTCAAGATGTTGAGATGATAACGATTGATAAAAGCAAACTCGTAGATAGATATATAAACCCAAGTAATGTAAAGGTTTTACCTACAGATGGTGATTCAATGTTGCCCGCAATCCCACATGGAGCAAGGGTTTTTTTAGATACTTCAAGAAATACAATTGGGCGAGATGGCTCAATATATGCAATTTGTAGAGGTGGATTACTGTCTATTAAGCACCTTTTTAAGATGCCTAACGACAGCATTCGTATTGTCAGTGCAAATCCTGATAAGACACTTTACCCAGATATTATTCTCAATAAATCAGATATGGAAACAGAAAGTTTTCAGATTTTAGGGCAAGTTTTTCATGTAGATTATCCAATTCCGTTCTAAAATTTCATTTTTTGGTAAAGTCATGGTTAATTCTTGACTTTACCAGCTAAAAAAGGCGATTTTTTTGTAAAAAAACACTTAAATAAATTAACCAAAACAAGATATTTTAGGTTAAAAAATATCGATAAACATTAACCAAAAAAGTTACTATTAGGTAATTTATTGGTTATCTAAAGAAAATTTCATGCCTTTCAAAACTAAGATCAGTAAATTATGGTTATTCATTTCTTTTGTTGGTTTAACTACTGCTTATGTCTTTAAGCCTCCAGTAGAAATTCAATCAGATACTCACGCAACACAATTTTCTATTCAAAAAATGAATATTGCTGCTCATGAGGCAGTTCTTGCTACTGGTGACAATCATTTGCTGTATCTGAAATTTGAAGGTCAGCTAAAAAACGGTGAGCTTTTTGTGCAATATGTCCATCATGTAGAAGTAACAGACTTAAACGGCAAGCCTGTCGATGATTATGCTTTAGATCGGGAAGACTATGAGCAGGTGGTGAATGTTTTGGAGGGGGCGTAAAAAAAGCAGGAATGACCTGCTTTTTTATTAGGAATTAGCAAACTCGGAATTTTGCACCTGTATTGGCGTGAATATCTCACCTTATTTCACGTTGCTACAAGTTATGGCGTTTCAGAGCCGATAGCATCTCGAATTGTACGTCATGTTGAAGATTGTCTGATTCAGACTAAACTGTTTAATTTATGAAAGAGGTCTATTTATTCCTCTTATTTACTGTTATTTAAAGTTACATGCATTGACTTTGATTCCAAATTCAATTGGAAGACTTATACCTACATCATGTTGCATCTCAATAATTGACCGATACTTTCCTGCTAAAGAAATTTCCTCTTCTTTTCTATAAATGTGATTATAATTAGGAAAATTATCCCTAAAAAAAGAATTGTCTTGCTCATTAGCCCCATTTAATTGGTTTAAATTGACACTATAATCAAAATAATCCATTCGTTCCCCATTTTGATTTAAATTTCCGCTTTCTGATAGATTTTTAATATTTTCTGTTAATTTCTCATCAATAGAGTATTGATCACAGCATAATAAAGGTTCTCTAAAATCATAATAATTTAGATTAAGTATATATTTTGGATTTCTGATTTTATCTGCATAAATAAATCGATTGAAATAACCTTCCACAATGCGTATCTTTCTCTTAGGAAAATCTTGTGCCTTATAAAATACCATTGACGATACAGGAAAAACTTCTGCATAGGCACTTCCATATCCAAGATATGTCACTATAATAATTGTTGATTTAGGTGTGATATAAGGATCTAAAATATCATAGACATGTTTGGTCGTCTGTTTATACTGTTTTAATTCTTCATCTGAAACGCCATTATAATTTTCAGGTAATTTAACATTTTTCCCATCTGCAAAAATCTCTAAACGATTTTTTACTCCAGCAATCACATTAAAATTTTCTACAAATGATTTTTTGCGATCTGATTTTTTAATCATATCTATTAACATACCCATATCTTTAATATCGTATTTCGATAAATAAACAGCATCTGTAATATAATCTGAATTTGGCTCAGGTCTATACATCTCCCAAGCCCTATCGACAATCAGTTTTTTTGCATACTGTACTTTTAAAGAATCCATTTGGGTTAAATCTAAACTCTTATAAGAATAGCAATACTTATTTTTAGCAGATATAAATATATAAATTAAACATATTAAAAATATAATACATAATATCCAGTAAATTAATTTTTTCATCAAGGACTCCTTTTATTATTTACTAATTTTTTGGTCTCGCCTTTTCCACCTCAGCAAATAAACTAAATGTTTGATTAACACACCCGAAATCTACTGCCTGCTTGGATGGAACACTGTCACTACCCAAATTGAGTAAGAGTGACAATAGTATTGTTAAAACTAGCTAGCTAAAACTAACAATCTTTGCTGTTTTGCTATAGCCTTTTTGCAGGGTAAACCAAGAGAAAATAAGAGAGATAACAAAGATGCCTATAGCAAGAGGTATCGATACTTTTTTAGGTTGGATGTTGTTCATGATGTTTTTTTTATAAATTAAAGCAAAAACATATAGTAACATGATTTTATATTTTTATAAGATGCTGGGTAAAATCAAAATTCACCTTTAACATTTTTAATTTTTGTCATTAAACTTAACTTTATCCATAATCATAACTTAATAAATTACAATTAAAATACATGTATCAAACATGTATTTTAATTGTTTTTAAAAATTTATTTTATTCTATCTCATCTAATGAGCTTGCCATTTCCCCACTCTCGATATTCAATACACCACTTAATCAAACCAACTCAACAAAAAAACAATCATCATGAACTTTAAAAACTTACTCACTGCCTTACTTTTCGTGCCTACCATCGCTTCAGCCAACACATGCTACACAAAGTCCGATGCTCTAATAAAAGACCTGTACAAAACCTTTCCTGTGGATGGATCCAATACAACACAAGATGCAAGCCCTGCACTACTCAATCAATTCTTTTCCAAAAAGCTATCCAACCTCATTATCAAAGATGAAAAATGCGCAGAAAAAATACAGGGACTCTGTAATATTGAATTTAATATTTTGACTGCTGCTCAAGATGACCCAGACCAAAACAAATATAAAATATTACAAAGTGCCAAGACACTGGTAACAGTCCGACTTGAATATGACCATATCCCTAAATTTTTAGACTTCAAAATCAGCTCAAACTCTAAGTGCCTGTTGATTGAAGATATTGAATACGTCGATGACCAATTGAGTCTATTAAAAATTTTAAACAGAAAAGCTCCATAATGGGAAAATTTATGAAATTAGCAAAAACTTTTTTGTGTATTGTGATTGGGATTTTTATTCCATTAGTTTTATCCGCACTCTTATTATTATTTAGCTCTTCTATTTGGATCTTTCTACAGCATTATGAAAATTTCTTAATTAATCCAGATAGTGTTTTTTATGCAAGAACCTTCTCCTTGCTTTTATTGGGGTCTGTATTTTTTTCTGGGATTCAATCTATTCTTTATAGTTTAATTATGAACCTATCTGTTTTACCAAAGATGAAAAAAACCAAAAATATTATCCTAACAAGCAGCATGTTGGGTGGATTGTCTGGGCTAGGCATTCTTGTTTTTAATCTAATTTTCGATCGAAGTTTTCATTTTAGCTTTTCTTATTTATATATTGCTTTATTTGGGCTTGTTGTTGGTGCAATTTCTGGGTATTTACTATTAAAAATTAGATCTTTTCTCTTCTAACTTTTAGAATGGATAACACTACTTTAAATTTAAAATAAAACAAAAGTACATGTATTAAACAAGTAAAAAACAAGTGTACTACTTGTTTTTTACAACATTAAATTTTTCAGAAACTATTGATTTATATTCATCTTTACCAACAATTTTTTCACACTTTGCTAAAATTGTTTCACGAATAAAAGCATTGATTGATGTGTCACCAAGCTCAGAAAGCTTTGAAACGGCAGCCTCAATTGCTTTTAGCTCTTCAGGGAAAAGTGGTACGGTAATATTACGACCTTGCTTCGTGCGTGAACGCTCACGATTGCTTAAAGTGTTTGGCTCTAGCTCAACCTCACTCTTATTTCGGGTGGTGATTTTCTTGGTCTTAGACTCTGGAGCTTTTACATCCGAGTTTGCATCTTCAATAAAAGCTGTTTTCTCTCGGGCACGTTTAAATCTATCCAAGTCAGCCATAATTAAAGTACCTCAATCAAAAATTCATTAAACTCATCTTTTGCTTTACTGCTGCTCATTTCAGATACAGATTTCGCTTCCACAATCGCATCACGGAATTGCTTACGATCCTTAATCACAGTTTGCAAAAGTTTAAAGTTTGGATAGTCAGCAAGGTAAGCTTTGGCTTGTTCAATCTCACTACTTTTCGGATTGGTTGGCGCTTTGTTGATGACAATGTATGCTTCGAGTGTTGGATTATCTGTTTTGACCTTTTGAATCTTGTCTTCCAAATAAGGAATCACTTCCAGATCCAATAAACTTGCCTGAGTCGGTACAACCAACTTATCTGTTACCAATAATGCTTCACGAAAAACTTCCGAGTCCCGCCCAGCAATATCAATCAAGATAAAATCATAGTCTTCGACTTTCTTTTCTAGGGTATCAAGTAAGTTCTCATGAACTGCTATCGAGTCCAATTTGCTCTCACGAAAATCATTCCACTTATAAGCAGATCTCTGCTCATCCGCATCCACCAGAAGCGTCTTACCTTTATTCATTAAAGCTACAGCAATATTTGTCGCAATCGTGGTTTTACCCACGCCACCTTTACGATTTGCCACAGTAATAATAAGTGCCATACCTACTCCAAGTAGTTTTTTTATAAAATTATTATAGATGAATTTTAGTTTTTTAAAAGATGTTTTAAACAATTATAAAAAAACTAAAAATTAACTATTAAACATGTTCAATAGTTGTATATTTAATAATAAGTTATTGTTTTATTTAATATTAAATCCAACTCTTTTTAAGTCATTCATATGTTTAATCTGAAAATCAATATCATTTAATTTTGTAATTAATCTTATTTCCAAGTCACCATAACTTTCCCCAACTTCAGCATGTTTGGTCGCAAACTCATCATCATAGGCAAGCTTATTGGCAAACAATCGAATCTGTTTTTCTGTTAGACCACTAAATAGGTCTGGGGTGTCTTGATCTTTATCATCAATCACGTCCTTAATCGGCTTGGCTTTAAACTTAAACTGAAACCCTGTAATTGTTCGGCCAGTTTTAAACTGCTCATATTCAACCTGAATATCAGTGTATAGATTAATTTGCTTGATCGCAGGTTCAATAACAATCCGCTTTAGGTTATCCATACGTTGATATTCGCTGTCATCCAAGCCGATCTTTTCACGAAAATCCTCAATAGTCACAACAGGGGTCTTGCCAACCTCACGCCATGATATGAGAATTTCATAAAGTCGGATCGCATACTTACTGGTGAGCTGTGACACCTGCTTAAGTTGATAGCTGGTAAAGTGCTTTTCTAATCGCGTGATTAGCGGTACAACATCTGGAGCAAAGGTAAGTTCAATCACACCATGATTGTCTGCGTATGCAATTTTAGAGATCCAGCGTGATTTAACTATAAATTCCTTGTTTTCATCTGAGCGGTACTCTCGATATGAAAATTTTCGTTCAAATAATGTGTTATTGGCATTTTTCAGCGCTTCATAGGCAGTTTCGTTGGTAATGCCAAAACGCTGCGCATAATCCCGAGCATTGATACGAATCACTGTTTCAGAGGTAATACCTTGCCCATTTTCCCGAGCACTAACAATTGCAAGTAAAATAAGACGTTGTTCTGTTAATTCTAAGTTATAGCTCGCATTGATTAACGCATTATCTTTAACTACGAGTTCGTTTTTCATGTCACTATTGTTCATATTCAACATAGTTTCAACTATATCATACTTTAATGTAGTTAAAAGCAAGGAATTTATAGTGATATGACAAGGAATTTATAGTGATATGACAAGGAATTTATAGTGATATGACAAGGAATTTATAGTGATATAGGGCTTGAAAGCATTGCCATATAAGCCTT